>CBDCNP010000001.1:0-284250 GCA_965219415.1 Candidatus Marinacidobacterales bacterium | reverse complement strand
AATAACGTTGTCCAGGTGAGGTCGACCGATTCCAAGGCTTTGCTGGCCATGTCGTAAACGAACTCGAGCTGGCGTTTCATGTCCCCCTTGCCAACGTTTTCCCGACCAAGCCCAACCGCCACCTGCCCCGAGATTCGATAAAATCGCTTCCCCTCGCACCGCACGATCTGCGCATAGAGATTGTCGAAGGGCTCATGCAAAACTTCTGGATTAATCGTTTCGATTTTCATTCATATCCACCCGGGAGCCGCCCACCTGGGCCCTTGGACGGCTCCGCTTATATGGCAGGGCAGCTAGAACTCGAGGCGAAGACCGATCTGCACGCGCCGCGGCCTGAAGATCGAACTGGGCACCAGGAAGTTCTCCGAATCCCCAACGCTACTGATTACATCCAATGCGGCATCCTCATTGAAGAGATTGAAGAAGTCTCCTCGGACCGCGAACCTCGCATCGCTTCCCAGGTTAAACACCTTTTCCAGCCGAATGTCGAGGAGGGCCTGGGACGGCATGCGCAGGCCGCCACGCGGCGCCGTGAGTATGGACAGCGACGGTTGACTGACCTGTGTCAAAACGAGCGTGCGTGCAAACGGAATCCCGTTTGCGCTGTGAGGTTGACTGCGGCTCGGATCCCGTAAGGAAATTCATATCCGCCGAACAGCTTGAATAGGTAGGTTCGGTCTCCCTGAAGTGGTCCTTCGTTGTTGACCAGCATGTTGGGATCGCGGAACTCGTCGGCGCCGGCAGCGCGGTGTTCCCCTGCCGGGTACGGCTTGTGGCACCGAGCCCGTCGGAACGTGAGATGGTAAGCGAGGACGTCAAATACCAGTTGTCTGACGGGCGTTTCTTAACCTCCAGCACCACGCCGCGGTACTTCTGCTTGTATTCGTCGATATTCGTGACGACGTAGAGGTCCTCATCGATCGGATTGATCTGGTTGAACACCTGAATATCAGTATTGCCAACTTCGTCCCGGATTGTCTGGGTTCGTAGACACCTGTATCGTTCCAAAAGGAGACGATGTTGCTGGTGCGCTTGTAGACGCCGGTCACCGACACCGCCAGGTTGGGCAAGATTTCCCGCTCGAACGCGACGGAAAAGGCATTCGCCCGAGGAGCGCGCAGATCGGGACTGATAGCTGTGTTCGACACGGGATCGACAACCTGGAAAATGATGTCGTATTCTCCGGTGTCGGGGTTGAAACCATTAATGAATAGCGGCGCAATGGTCGGCGCCGAACCCTCCAGGTGGGAAACCTTCAGATTGTCCACGTAGCGGCCGTAACTCGCCTTGAGCGCCGTCTTGTGATCGGCTGTCAGCTGATAGACCAAACCCACTCTGGGAGAAAGGTTGGTCCACACCGCGGCTCGGTCGATACCCTCGATGAACCCGATCTCGTTCGCATCATCGTCGAGCTCTGGATTGCCAAGAACGTCGGCCACCTCGTGGTCCAAGCGCAGGCCGAGGTTGACGGAGAGTCGCTCGTTGGGGGACCAGGCGTCGTCTACGAACACGCCGGTTGACCGGTTCACTCCTCCGTAATGATGGGGCCTTTGGAAAAACGCTAAGTACTCTTCCCCGGCGAGGTCGTAATAGTAGCCGCCCCCGGTCAATGCTACTCGAGCGTTTGAGTAACCACGGTTGAATTGGGCACCGAACTTCAAATCGTGGGAGCCCATGAAATCGTCGGCATAGTGACTGACGTCGCCCTTTACTTGTGTTCGACTGAGATCCCATTCGTACCAGAACACGGGAGCATTCGAGAAAATGCCCGTCACCGCGTCGAAGTGTACGGATTCGGTTAAATCGCCGTTGAGTGGTACCTGTTCGTCGTACATGTACCAGCCGGCGAACCCTGCGGTGAGGACCGTGTTCTTGGACAGGACGGAAGTCCACTGGACGCTCGGTGTCGGATAGTGGCGCTCGCGCTTGGAGAGCGTCTCTGGGGTCCGGTCCGGGGTCAGCGTGTCCGGGAAGTCATTGAACTCGTTATGAAACGAGAACCAAAGTTGGTTATTCTGGTTGATGGACCAGGTGATCTTGCCGAAAACGCGATCCGTTCTCAGAGCAGACGGAAAATCAGGATCTCCACCAAACTCGCTGAAAGAGTCCTTGAGGTATTGATAGGCCACGAAGAACCAAAGTTTGTCTTTAGAGATGGGTCCGCCGACGGTGCCGCTCACGTCGTGGTAAATGTCCCTCGTGAAGCTTGTTCCCTCGCCGGCATTTTCGCCGGTGAGCCCGCCAGTTTGGAAAAAGTAGTCGACGTTACCACTGAATTCGTTCCCCCCCGATTTGCTGACCACGTTGACCGCAGCGCCCAGGTACCCTCCGAACTCCGCAGACGCACCCACTGACATCACCTGGATTTCTTGGAAGACCCCCGGGATGGGCTGGATACGCGCCCCCCCGGTGTCCACGTCGCTCGCGTCCACGCCATCGAACCTAAAGGTGTTCGTATAACGATCCGAGCCGAATGCAATGATATTGCTCGCCCCCTGGATGCCAAAAGTCGCTCCCGACAACGGACTCTCGAGCGCAATACCCGGAGACGTGGCGAAGACGTCCAGCCAAGAGTTGCGGGAGAACGGGAGGTTCTCTATCTCCGTTTCTGTGTAGGCCCTGGACAGACTGGCCCTCGCGACGTCTATGAGGGGCGTTTCCCCGATGACGGTAACGGTTTCCGCGACATCCGCAAGGCCCATCGCCAGGTCCTGTGTCGCGGTTCCACTCATCGTCACGATAATCCCCTCTTGCCGGTAGCTCTTGAACCCGGTGAGAGACGCGGTCAAAACGAAGGAACCGGGGGGAAGGCCGAGAAAGTGGTAGGCACCCCGTTCGTCTGTCGTGGCGGAACGTGCCCCGCCGATCATGGACGCGCTCGATACCTCGACCATAACACCCGGCAAGGGGAGCCCGGTCTGATCCCTTATGGTACCGGTGATGGCTCCCACGAGCGATTGTGCGTCGGCCGGTAAGCTCCCCCAGACGAGGAGGAACGTAGCGATCAGCAATGATAGCCACCTGGACGGCATCGGAAACCTCCCTAAGATTCAGTCTTTGAGATGTGTTCTATTAGGCAGAACGCCATTTGGCCATCGTTTATCACTCTTCGGTAAATTCTGTCAAGACCTTTCTTTTCGACGCTCGTCCAGACTCCTGTGTCCGCCCGCGACTCCGTAGTGACGCGAAACTATAAACCGTTTTGTGTTTTAGGTTAACGGATTAGGCCGGCGGTCTGGTTTGCGGAGTGGCCCCCGCGCCCCGAACACCCGGAGTTCCCTTGACATCCCCGCCTAAACAAAGGTATAGACGCCACGACCGTTGTTATGCGGTGCATACCACAGATTCTCTTTTTTTGAGGTGCACCGACCGCTTTCGTGGTGTGCCGACGGGAGGTGTCGCAATGAGGGCCCGCGCGAAGACCATCTGCCAAGATCGCGTATTGGTGGTGGCAGTCTTCCTTCTTACGCTTTGGCTATGCTCCGTCGGCTTGAGAGCCTCCGAGGAGGCGACTCCCTCGGCCGAGCGAGCGTTTAGCTATTTGTTGCACCTCTCCGGTGAGATCGGAGAACGCTCGGCGGGGTCACCCGGTGAGGAACGAGCGGCGGAGTACATCCACCGATCGTTCACCGAGTGGGGATTGGATTCCCGGATTGAGTCTTTTCCGCTACCCAAGTGGGAACCCAAGTCGTCCCGCGTATGGAGCGAGGGCGAGGATCCGCTATACCTAGCGAGCATGACGATCGGGTTCAGCGGAACGACGGCTGCGGAAGGCGTTAGTGGCGAGTTCGTGGATGTTGGCGATGCCAGCCCACGCCACCTTGCCGGGAAGAATCTGGCGGGTAAGATCGTCCTTGTCAAGCGGGATGTCTATATCGACTATCCCGACTACTGGCTCACCGAGCGACTCATCCCCCGCGGAGTGGCGGGGATGATCTTCTCCTCCCGCTCCGGACGACACGGCGGCCCGCCCATGACTTATTTCAACTATAAGCGCTCTCTAAAGGAAGACACGCCGCCCGCCGCGGTGATTACGTACGAGGATGCGGTGCGGCTGGTCAAAAGCCGTCCTAAGAGGGTCACCATCGTCGCCGAGGCCGAGGTGGCTGAAGGGACTTCCCGGAACGTCATTGGTGACATTCGAGGAGCTTCTCATCCCGACGAGCTGATCGTCATCACCGCGCACAACGACACCTCGATCAACAGCCCGGGCGCTGCGGATGATGGTGGTGGGACAGCGTTGATCATGGAGCTGGCACGAGCCTTTTCCCGTTCGCCCCGGCCTGCCAGGACGCTTCGTTTCATTGGATGGGGCGGGCACGAGCTAGGTCTGATGGGCAGCGAAGCCTATCTTCGCGCGCACGCGGACGAAAACGTCGTGGCCATGATCAACTTTGACGGCGTCGGATCGACGCTCGGCACCTTGACTTGGTTCGGCGCGGGGCCTGACGAATGGATCGAGTTCCTACGTCGCGTCGGCGACGAATCGGGCCTCGAGCCGGATGGCGGTCTCGCCGCTCTCGGCTTCGACTCGGTGAATTTCGCAGCCTTGAAGGTGCCCGCGGTCAGTGTGGGGCTGTCTCATGGTGCAGGAGCGAGTCATACACCGGAAGACAACTTGAAATGGTCCGCGCCAGTCGGTTTCGAAGATCCGCTCCACTTCGCTACTCTGCTGATTGGTGGTTTGGCAAAGGACCCGACGGTCGCCTTCAAACAGGAGTTCCCTCCAGACTTGCTGCAAGATATTCGCGATTATGCTGCTCGGTGGGGTTGGGGCGTGCGTCCCGAGGCAAACGCGCCACCACCAGCCGATCTGAAGGATGAGCCACTAGCCCCCTTGACCGGGCTGCCGCCAGCCTCGCCGGAGAGGGCCTTCGACTACCTCGTTCACCTGGTGGGAGCAATTGGCGAACGGCCGGTTGGCTCGGAGGGCGAAAAACGTGCAGCCGATTACATTCACGCGCAGTTTTCGGCGTGGGGCTTGGACTCGAAGATCGAAACCTTTCCGCTGCCAATATGGAAGCCCCGCTCGTCTCACGTTTGGACCAAAGGGGCGGAGCCTCTCTACTTCCCGAGCATGGCCGCCGGCTATGGCGGGACCACCCCACCGGAAGGCATCACCGGCGAGCTCGTCGATATCGGCACCGCGAGCCCCCGTCACCTCGAGGGAAAGGACCTCGACGGAAAGATCGTCCTCGTCAAGCGGGACGTTTACATCGACTATCCCGACTATTGGCTCACCGAGCGCCTCATTCCTCGTGGAGTAGCGGGCATGATCTTCTTTTCTCGCTCCGGAAGGCACGGCGGTCCCCCCATGGTCTACTACAACTTCAAGAGATCCCTCAAAGAAGATACGCCACCGGCCGTCGTCGTGACCTATGAAGATGCGGTCCACCTACTTAAGAGCGGGGTCGCGGAAGTCGGAATGGTGGTGGAGGCCGACGTCGCCGAAGGGGAATCGCGAAACATTATCGGAGAGATCCGTGGCTCCTCCCATCCTGATGAGGTCATCCTAGTGGGCGCGCACAACGATACATCCATCAACACCCCGGGGGCGAACGACGACGGAGGCGGAGTCGCCATCGTTATGGAGTTGGCGAGGGCGTTCTCACGGCTTCCGCAGCCGGCGCGAACGCTCAGGTTCATTGGGTGGGGTGGGCACGAGCCGGGGCTGATGGGCAGCGAAGCCTACCTGCGAGCGCATCCCGAAGAGATCGACAAGGTCGTGGCGGTAGTCAACTTCGACGGCGGACTCGGAGCAACCCTCAGCACGCCAGCGTGGTCCGCGGCGGGACCCGAGGAGTGGATCCAATTCATCCGCAAGCTCGGCGATGACGTGGGCCTGGAGCCAGAGTGGCGCCGGGGCGGCGGTGGGAACGACGCGACCAATTTCTCTGCGCTGGAGATCCCAGGCGTGAGCTTTGGGAACCGGCACAGCGTCGGCGCCAACCACTCCCCCGAGGACAATCTGAAATGGTGCTCGCCGGTTGGACTCGAGGACCCACTCCTGCTCGGTGGTCTCTTGGTGTCCCGGCTCGCCAACGATCCGTCGCTCTCCTTTTCCCAGCCCTTTCCAGCCGATCTACTGCAGAGTGTGAGGGATATTGCGGCTCGCTGGGGTTGGGGAATCAGGCCCGAAGCCAATGAGCCCCCACCGGGAACAGACCGATAACAGGACCATCCCACAAAACACTAAGGTTCGAACGGAGAGTTATCAAGGGCGTTCCCAAAACGAAGACGATCCGATTTTGTCGATCTACCGGATGGTAAGACACCTTAGGCTCCAAGGGTGCACCCTCGTTACCCTGTTTGATACCTGCTCTTGGGATCAACGCGAACGCGGGCGAGCTCCCTGCCACGTCGGCCGAGACTGCGTACGAGCACGTGGTCTATCTATCGGGCGTCATCGGGGAGAGGACGGCGGGCTCCGAGGCAGAAGAGCGTGCCGCGCTGTATATCCTGGGGAAGTTCGAGTCCTGGGGTCTCGATGCCCGGCTGCAGACGTTTCGCCAACCCGTCTGTCGCGCTCGGTCCGCGCACATTTGGACCGAGGGAGAAAAGCCCCTGTACCTGTCCGCCAAATCGGTCGTGTTTGGCGGAACCACCCCACCCGAAGGTGTCATCGGGGAGCTGGTGGATCTAGGGACGGCGAACGAAGCGCAACTCGCGGACAGAGACCTCGCGGCAAGAATCGGGCTCGTGAAGCGAGACGTCTACATCGAGTACCCCGACTATTGGCTGACCGACTGCGTGGTGCCGCGAGGCGTGGCGGGGTTGATCTTTTTCTCACGGCCCGCCGGCGGCAAGCCGACGGCGTATTACAACTACAAGCGAGCGCTCGAAGAGAAGACGCCCCCCTCTGTTGTCATCACGTACGAAGACGCCGTGGAGTTGCTGAGGAACAACCCGAGCCGCGTGGGGATAGTAGTGGATGCGGAAGTCGGCTGGGGTCAGTCACGGAACGTCATCGCCGACCTGAAGGGTCATGCCAAGCCGGAAGAGTTAATGTTAATCACAGCGCACTACGACACGGCTTACACCAGCCCGGGAGCCACCGACAATACTGGCGGCGTCGCTCTCGTCATGGAGTTGGCGCGGGCGTTTGCGGAAGCCTCGGCCCCGGCGCGGACGCTTCGGTTCATCGCTTTGGGCGGCCACGAGACCGGCCTTCACGGAAGTGAAGCCTATCTTCGCGCCCATCGGGAGCAAGTGGAGAACATTGTCGCGGTCATTAATTTCGATGCCGGTCACGGAACGACTCTAGGTACCGATTCTTGGGTAGCCGCCGGGCCCGACGAGTGGATTCGCTTCGTCAAGGCGGTGACGGACGACTCAGACCTCGAGCCAGAGTGGGCGGTGGGCACGTACTATTCGGACGACACGAACTTCGCGGCGCTCGAAGTGCCTACCGTGAATTTCGACAAAGGGCTGAGCCGTATTGGTCGTCACACGCCGAAAGACAATCTGAAGTGGACTTCTCCGGTGGGTCTGCAAGGTGGGCTCCTGATGAGCGCCATGATTCTGGAGAAGATCTCGAGGGATACCTCGCTGACTTTCCCGCATCAATTCCCCGGTGACCTGATCGAGCGGGTAAGGAACTACGCGGCGCGCTATGGGTGGGGTATACGACCGGAAGCGAATCGGCCGCCGCGCGAGACTAGAGATCAGCCGTAGCGGAAAGGGAAGTCAATGCGACTGGAGCTTCGCCTCCAGTTCGCGGCCTCATACTGTCGAGAGGTGATGAGATGGGATTCTACCAGCGTACTCCCTTTTATCGATGCGCCATTCTCGGGAGCGTACTTGCAACAATGGCTCCCGCGGCCGGGGGTCAAGGTGGCGCGGGACGGAAGGAGCTTCCCCCGGTTTCTGCAGAGAAGGCGTTTGTGCACATGGTGCACTTGGCCGGAGCGATCGGAGAACGCACGGCCGGCTCACCAGCCGAGGAGCGAACCGTCGAGTACCTTCACAACGCGTTCAAGTCGTGGGGGCTCGAGGTACGTATCCAGCCGTTTTCTATAGCGATATGGCACCCGAAAGTAGCCCGAATCTGGACTGAAGGGGACGAGCCGCTGTCCGTCCAGGCCAATGCCGTTGCCTTCGGAGGGACCACGCCGGTCGAAGGCGTCGTCGGCGAACTGGTGGATGTGGGGACGGCCAGCCCGCGCCATCTCGAAGGCAAAGACCTGACGGGCAAGATCGTGCTCGTCAAGCGGGACGTCTATATCGACTATCCCGACTATTGGCTCACGGAACGACTGCTGCCGCAGAAGGTCGCGGGGATGATTTTCTACTCGGCGAGGGGCGGCGGGGCTACCACGGCTTACTACAATTACAAGCGTTCGCTCAAAGAGAAGACGCCGCCATCGGTGGTGATTACGTATGAGGAAGCACTGGCGCTCTTGAAGAGCCGACCGCGGCGGGTCGGGATCGCGGTGGAGGCGGACGTCACCTGGGGCCAGTCCCGCAACGTCATCGCTGACATCAGGGGCCGATCCAAGCCGGACGAGATTGTTCTCTTATTCGCGCACCACGATTCCGCCATCACGAGCCCCGGCGCCATCGACGACGCTGGCGGGACCGCCGTGCTCATGGAGCTGGCGCGGGCCTTCTCCGAAATTCCTCCGCCGGCACGAACCATCCGATTCGCCTCCTGGGGCGGCCACGAGCCGGGGCTCATGGGGAGCGAGGCTTACCTTCGTGCGAACCCCGAGGCCGACCGGCTAGCCGCGGTCATTAGTTTTCATAGCCAGGGCTCGACTCTCGGGGTGGACACTTGGCGAGCACTTGGGCCGGATGAGTTCATCCGATTTCTCAAACAGGTCGTTGAGAAGTCGGGTCTGGAGGCGCAGGGGGGCCTGGCCCCGGTCGGCTACGAAGCAAACAGTTTCACGGCGTTGGAAGTGCCAGCCATGTCGATAGGGCGAAGCTTAGGGCCCTCTACCGGACACACTCCGAAAGACGACCTGAGGTGGTGTTCCCCGGTTGGCCTGGAGGGTGGCCTGCTGCTAGGTGCGATGGTTGCCGGGCGGCTGGCCAACGACTCGGCGCTAACATTCCCGCACCGGTTGGATCCCGAGTTGCTCAAGAGATCTAGGGCGCGGGCCGCTCGCTGGGGATGGGGTGTACGGCCAGAAGCAAATCGGCCGCCGCACGAGACCAGGGATCAGCAGTAGAAGTCAATGCGACTGGAGCATCGCCTCCAGCTCGCGGCCGAGGGTGGCTTCGCGAGCCGCCTCCTCGGGTCGTCCGAGACGACTGTATGCATCGGCGAGGAGGAAGTGGCCGAGAGCCGAAAAGTCGGAGCGAGGTGAAAGACTCAGACCCTTCTTGGCGAGTGATATCGTCTGCTGGACATCGCCGGAGTCGAGAGCGGCCTTGGCCAACAAGAGATACCCTTCGCCAAAATCCGGGCTCGCATCGACTGCCTCCCGATAATGAAAAGTGGCATCGTCGCGCTGCCCCAAGTTATCCAGGAGTTGGCCCAACTGAAAGTGCGTGAGGTGGCTCGCCGGATGGAGCTCGATCTCCCGGCGGTACTCCGCAAGGGCGCGCTGGAAGACACCCCGATCCTCCCAAATCTTTGCGAGATTGTGATGAGCTAGGGCGACGTCTTTCTCGGTGCCCAACGCCGCTTCGAAGGCCTGCTGTGCCTCCTCGAGATCACCGCGCTCGTAAGCTATGACCCCCAGGCCGACCTGCGCCGTCGCCAGCTCGGGACCAAATTCAAGCGCCCTTTCGAAAGCCGCGGCCGCTTGGTCCAGGTTTTCGAGGTCTAGATTTAACTGCCCCACGAGAAAATGGACACCGGCGTCCTTGGGATTCGTTCCGAGGTAAGCCATGTACGCAGCCAGCGCTTCCTCGCTCCGGCCGAGCGCGAAATACGCGTTGGCGAGCTCTATCACTGCCACGTCGTAGTCTGGTTTCAGTTTCAGCGCCTGCCTGAAGTCCTCTACTGCTCGTTCCGGTTGTTCTTGTCGCAAGTGTGCTCGTCCGAGCGTTGTCCAAGCGTCGATCACCGTCGGGTCCTCTTCGATGATCTGGTGGAGCAGTGCTATCGCCGCCTCGGCATCGGGTGGATCCGCAGAGAGCCTTTCCCTCGCGTCGGAGAGCTTATTGAATAGATGAATTCTCTCCTTGGGATCCGCCAAGTCCTCCAGGTCGTTCTTCGGTTCGGCAAACGTGCCGATGTATCCCAGCGACGCCAATCGTGCCCTCGTATCGGCGTCTATTTCCTGGTGAACGGCCGAATCGGCGTCCGGCCGTTCCATCGACTCTTCGATGTCGGCGAGGCGGTCGCCCATCTCGGTCAGGAGCGAAAGCCGGGCAGCGGCTAGATTGTCTAGCTCCAGAGGATCCTGGCTAAGATCGTAGAGCTCGGGTCGAGGCGCTTCGATGTATTTCAGAGATCCCATCCGCAACGCCCGAAGCTCGCTCCAGCCGAAGTGATACCGCGGGTAAAAAGATTCCGCGTAGCCCTCCCGGTTTCCCTCCTCCTCCCCGGCCCCCGCCATAAGCCCGGCTAAGCTCGTCCCGAACGAACTGCCGTTTAGCCCGTCCGGGACTTGGATCCCCAAAAGGTCGAGGACGGTTGGAAATATGTCCTTCTGCCGGGCGAGACGGCGGATCCGCCTTCCCGCCATCTCGGTGTAAGGGGTCTTGATGACCAGCGGAATCCTCAGCGCCCCCTCGTAGATGAAGAACGCGTGGGTTGCCTCGCCATGCTCGCCAAGACTCTCTCCATGATCTCCCATGACGATCACTACCGTGCGGTTGGCTAGGCCTTTCGTATTGAGCCACTCCAGGACGCGCCCGAGTTGCGAGTCGGCAAACGCGACCTCGCCCGCATAGGGCCGCCTGGCGAAACGGGTTTTGAAGGGTTCCGGAGGATCGTACGGAGAGTGCGGGTCATAGAAATGGATCCATGCGAAGAACTTCGAATTAGCTTGCTCCTCGAGCCAAGGCAGCGCTTGATCGATGACCTCGTCCGCGGGGCGAGCGATATCGCCGAGAGATCGAACGCGGTTCTCGCCGAGTTTGAATTCGTCGTAATACTCGCCGAATCCTTGGTCGAGTCCCCACTTGGAATCCAAGACGTAGGCGGCGACGAAGGCTCCGGTAGCGTAGCCCTGTGCCTCCAACACCTCGGCCAGCGTCAGTGCCTTGTCGTCCAGGAAGAAACCACCATTGTCCCGAACGCCATGGGCAGGAGGCGGTTGGCCCGTGAAAATGGTGCAGTGAGCCGGGAGCGTCAGGGGCACAACCGCCATGGCATTCTCGAACACGACGCCTTCCGATGCCAGACGATCGAGGTGGGGTGTCGTATCGGCGCGGTATCCATAAGTTCCGATCCTGTCCGCGCGTGTGGTGTCCAACGTTACGATTAGTAGGTTTAGCTGGTCTGGTGACAAATCCCGGGGCAACGAATGCACCCAACTGGGGGCATTCCAATCGTGCATCACACTCCACAGGATCAGACCGGAAACGCCGGCCGCTGCTACTGCCTTTAGAATTCGGGTCCGGGTCGGCCAGCGTCTCTGCGCACTAGCGGCTGCAGACGGAGGCGGTTTCTTTCTCTTCCGGGAGCTCATCACGAGCTCCAGCAAAGCAGGCTCATCCGTTTATCGAGAGCTATCGCGGGATCACTGGGCGATCATCACGTGCTTCGAGACTTGGTAGTCATGCATGGACTCGATGGAAAGATCCTTTCCGAACCCAGATTGCTTGAAGCCACCGTGCGGCATCTCCGAGGCGAAGACCATATGATCATTAACCCACACGACACCGAATTCCAGGTTCGCCGCAACTCGCATAGCTCGGCCGACGTCCCTGGTAAAAACGGACGCCGCCAGACCGAAAGCGACGTCGTTAGCTAGCCGCAGAGCCTCCTCCTCGTTTCGAAAGGGTTGAATCGTCGAGACCGGACCGAAGACTTCTGTTTGAACGATTTCAGAGTCCTGGGCCGGTCCTGCAATCACCGTTGGCTCGTAATAGTATCCTTCCGAAAAACCGGCTGGGACTTTTCCGCCGGTGAGGATGGTGGACCCTTCCGCGCGCGCGCGCTCTACGAAGCCATGCACACTCTCTCGCTGCGCCCCTGAGATTAGTGGCCCCACCTCGGTCTCGTCGTCGAAGGGATCGCCCAATTTGACTCGTCTCGTCGCTTCGACCATGGCGTCTTTCAACTGCTCGTAACGTCGTTGGTCAACGTAGAGGCGTGTGGCCGCGGTGCAGTCCTGACCCGTATTGTAGGTGGAAGCGAACGTGACTTTGGAAGCCACCAGCTCCAGATCGGCGTCATCGAAAATGATCACCGGTGCTTTGCCGCCCAGCTCCAGATGCAAACGTTTGACCGTCTTGGCAGCAGTTTTCATCACCTGTCGGCCAACTTGCGTGGATCCGGTAATACTGATCATCCTAATATCCGGGTGCTCCACAAGAGCCTGCGCGGTATTGCTTCCACCGGTGATGACGTTGAGCACACCTGGGGGCAGGCCGGCTTCTGTCGAAAGTTCGGCCAACATTAATGCGGTTATGGGTGTTCTGGAGCTCGGTCTCAGTACCACAGTGCACCCGGCCGCCAAGGGCGGCCCTATTTTCCAAACCGCCATCATCAAAGGGTAGTTCCACGGGGCGATTTGACCCACTACACCGACTGGTTCCCGACGGTGGATGGAGGTGTACCCGGCCATATACTCCCCGGCACTCGAGCCGTGTGTGTCACGGGCGGCGGCCGCGAAGTACCGCATGTTGTCAATAATAAAGGGCATGTCAGTACCCAAGCTGGCGAATTGATACGGCTTTCCGGTGTTCTCGGATTCGGCTCGGGCCAATTCTGCGGAGCGGGCCTCCATCAGGTCGGCCAATCTCCCGAGAATCGTCGAACGTTCACCGGGCGTCTTCTTCGACCAGCGACCGTCGTAAAAGGCCGTTTTAGCAGCCTGCACAGCTTTTTCTATATCTTCCGTGCTGGCGTCAACGACGTCGGCGAACTTCTGCCCATTGGCTGGGTTCTCAAGGGGCATACGTTCTGTCCCTTCGCTATCGGTCCATCCCCCGTCGATCCAGAGCTTGTACTCCATGATATGGCTCCTTCGTAATTTGGCCTCGTCGGGCCAAGATGTTGCTCTGCTTGTGACTTACCGCTCGAGAAAGTTTCGGGAGCTATCCCTACACGAGCAAGGCCGTGTCTGGAAGTGCCCGGTCCTGAACCTAGTCCGAATGACCTTCGGAGGCAAGAACGTCCGCGAGCGCCGCTTCCATGGCGTCGGCTATTTGTTCGAGTGAGGCTCGAGACGTGCGAAAAGGGGGTAAGGCATAGAGAACGTTCCCTAGGGGTCGCAGCCAGACGCCTTTCTCGAGACACACGCGACGCATGCGGCGGCCCGCGTCGGCGAGATAACCTCCCGGGAGGTCGAGCTCGATGGCGGCGATCGTTCCTTGGATGCGGACGTCTTTGACGCCCTCACGCGATCGCATTGGCTCGATTCGCTCTCGCCAAAAGCTCTCTATCTGTCGCGGTTCTTCGCCGAGCCCGTCTTCCATAAGCCGCCAGTTGGCAACGCCCACGGCGCACGAAAGCGGATGCGCCGTAAAGGAGTGTCCGTGGAAAAACGTGCGGGACCGATCCTCGGTGTCGAAGGCCTGGACGATGTGAGGCGCGACCAGGGTCGTGGCGATGGGAAGAATTCCCCCGGCGATGGTTTTCCCGGCGCAGACCAGATCGGGTGTGATACCGGTGGCCTCGTGCGCCCAAAGGGTTCCGGTGCGACCACCTCCGGTCATGACTTCGTCGGCGATGAAGAGCACGCCGTGCTTGCGCGCCACGTCCGCGAGCGCGGCAAGCGTTTCCCCGGAGTGCATACGCATTCCGCCGGCTCCTTGAACCAGCGGCTCGATGATCACGTCCGCGACCCGACTACCTTCTCGCACGAGTAGCCTATCCAGGCTCTTCGGTGAAAGCGGGACGATCCGCGATTCGAAGAGCAAGGGCTCGAAGGTACCAAAGAACAGTGGATCGCGACTCACCGCCATCGCGCCGAACGTATCGCCGTGATAGCCGCCTTCGAAGCCGACGAACAAGCGCCGTCCCGGCTCACCGCGGTGACACCAATGCTGATAGACCATCTTGAGGGCGACTTCAACTGCGGTGCTTCCGTTGTCCGAGTAGAAGACGCGGCCACCCGACCAGGGCATGCTGGCGAGCATTCGTTCCGCGAGCTCGATGGCGGGCGGGTGGGTGACGCCCGCGAAGACAACATGGTCGTATCGGCGCGCGGCGTCGCGGAGGGCCTTCATAAGCGGCGGGTAACGGTGTGCGTGTTGGATCGTCCACCACGAGGAGAAGCCATCGATGATCTGCCGGCCGTCTTCCAGAATGAGGAACTCATCGCGCGAGTCGACGACGTTCAGAGGCTCATCGGGATCTCTGAGAGAGGTGTAGGGATGCCACACCGAGCGTCGATCGCGCCCAACCCAGTTTGTGTCGATCGATGGCTCGGACTCGAGCTTTTCGTATAAGGAGCGCAGGATATCGATTTGTTTCTCGACACAAAGAAGCACGCCTTCCACGTCGAACGTTGCCGGTGGCTCTAGCGTGAAAACGTCGAGCCCCCCATGCTGGCGAATCTTGGACTCGGCGTATGTGTCGGTGGGCCCGATGAGTACTAGTGCGCGGGGCTCGATGCCGTTTGCCCGAAGCGTCTCGACGGACTGAAGGGCTCGTCCCACCGCACCCACCGCCGTCGAGCCGATCAGGAGACTCGGTCGTTCGAAAAGGCGGACGAGCTCGATCTGCAGAACGTCCGGACGAGCAAGGCCGCCGGCTGAGGCCGGCCCTATCAGGCGAGAAACTACCTGAGCTGATAAAAGGGTTGTCGGTGAAGGCCCCGGCAGCTAAACCCCGTAGCACCACTGGTGCACTAATGCCCCAGGACGAGCTTGGGTCCGAGCCGGCTCCCTATCATTGGCGAGGCTTTGAACGGAAGCACTCCCCAACGACACCGTCTTTGAATCAAATGGGGGATTGGCTCATCGAGCAAGGAGTCGAATCGGTTGCGATGGAAAGCACCTACGTCTATTGGATTCCGATTTATGAGTTGCTTGAATCGCGGGGTCTTGAAGTGGTGCTGGTAAATGCTCGACAGTTAAAAAACGTCCCCGGGCGTAAAACCGATATGCATGACTGTCAGTGGCTGCAGCTGTTACACAGCTGTGGTCTGTTGCGAGGCTCGTTTCGTCCTGGTGAGTCGATCTGCCGCCTACGCTCGCTTCACCGACAGCGTTGCAGCCTCATCGAGCAGTGTAGTCGAGCTATTCAATGGATACAGAAATCTCTGGACCAAATGAACGTTCAGGTCCATCGTGCAGTGACCGACATTACCGGCGTCACAGGCATGCTCATCGTGCGCGCCATCGTTGATGGTGAGCGTGACCCGTCAAAGCTGGCTGCATTTCGTGACCAACGCTGCAAGAAGAGCGAAGAGGAGATCGCCGAGCATCTTACCGGCACTTGGCGTGACGAGCATCTTTTCAACCTCGCATCGGCTCTGCGTCTCTACGATGCGCTACAAGCCGAAGTCGAACTGTTCGACCAGCGTATCCTTGAAGTGCTCATCGAACTCCAGCCGCCACAACGCAGACACCACAACGTGCCAGCTCATCCAAATCCGCAAAAACGATACGACATGCAGCATCGGGGCGAGAGCGAACTGCGCAACGAGCTGTGGCGTTTTGCTGGATGCGACCTCACCAGGATCGACGGAATCAGTCCAACCACCGCCGCCATTGTCCTCACCGAGATCGGATTCGACCTCTCTGATTTCCCCTTCGAAAAATTCTTCGTCTCATGGCTACATCTCGCCCCACGTCGCCCTATCTCCGGCGGTAAACAACTCTCCAAACGCCGCAACGGCGCCGGCTCCAATCGCATCGCCGGTGCCTTACGTATGGCCGCTGTATCTCTCTCCCGCTCCAAGACCGCCCTAGGCGCTTACTATCGCCGCACTGCTCGCCGTAAAGATGGCAAAACCGCCGTCTTTGCTACAGCACGCAAGCTCGCCCAGCTCGTCTTCCGCATGCTCAAATATGGCCACGATTACATCGATATCGGCGAACGTGCCTTCGAAGACCGTTTTCGCCAAAACCACATCAACGGTTTACAAAGGGCAGCCGAAGCTCTCGGATACACCCTCACTCCCCAGGCTTCCGGAGGGTAGTTTCGGGTCAAGGGGCGAGAGCGGACTCCCGAACGTCTCGATGAGGAGAGAACGCGTGTCTTCGGGAACGGCGTCCAAGATTTCGCCGACATCGGGTACCGAACGTCCTTCGCGCTCCGCGGCGACCTCTGGAGCCACCGCGTCACGAAAGCGGGCGAGGGGAGGGTGAACTCGCGATTCGGGTGCGAGTCGTTCGATGGTTTCGGTGTCGGAGGGCCCGGTCTCTACCGGTTTCCAATAGGCAAAGTCCTTCGGGAAGGCGGCCATCCAAAGGAGGGCGAAGGCGTCTTCCCGACGTCGGTATCGGTGCCGAGAACGATCGCGTCGCTCACGCGCCGGACTGTCTAGGAGAGAAGCATCGACGGGTAGTCGTTCGAGCTTATTTTTGAATTGGCGTTAATCCGCTTTTCTATACGGCAATCTCAACCTCCTTGACGCCTGAAAGAGGGCCGTGTCGTAAACCCTCCGACGGAGGCTCCGCCCGTAAATCATTGTAAGTGAAAAGCTCTTACGCCTCATCGATGGACGCGTCGTCGACGGGAACTCCTTTCCGACTATCGCAGTCGTAAGGCTCAAGTGGGGGCAAGTAGAGCTATTCGGGTCTTGGCTGCAAACGAGCAGTAACAGAGCAAAACAGGTCACCAAAGGGTGCTTGCGCTGTTCGCTGTTGGTGATGTGTACGTATCCCTTTGCAAAGAAGTTGCTTACGCTCCATTTAGCGTGCGGCGAAGGTCGTGAGCGCTATTTTGGCTGTAACTTAATGCAGCGTAATGTCTTAGCGTCATCTCACTCAACACTTAATGGCGGAAGCACCGGGGCGTCAGCGATCGTCGGCATCGGTTGCTGTCAGATACCGAGTCGCCTCTTCCTTTTCCGGAAGGTCGAACGAGCTCCAGGCATTAAGAAGCTTCTCGTACTGCTCGCTCGCGAGCGGCCGGTTTCCGAGCTTGGCGTAGGCTCGCGCGAGCCCGAGGAGAGAGCGCGGTCGATTGGGGGTTCGAAGGAGTTGTTTCTCGAAAAACTTGACGGCGTCCGACGGCCGGTCGATCTCGAGGGACACTTCGCCCGCGAGTTCGTGTACCGGCTTGACCGGATTCGCGGCGCCGTTGGGCGGGCGCATGCTCTCCGCCACTTCGATACCCAGCTTCAAGAGCTCGATGGCGCCGTCCTCGTCTCCTTTGGTCAGCGCGGCGAGCGCTTCGACCTCGTGCTGCATGATGCGCGTGGGCTTGGCATCCCGGTTATAGACCGAGGAGTCTTTCGCCTGACCGTCGGCGGTGGCCCGAAGCTGAGCCGCCGCCTTCTTGAGCAGATCCCCCTCTCCGAGCTTGAACGCGCTGATCCCGGTTGCCAAAAGCTCGTGAGATGGAGATTCCACAGCGACGGGCTTGGTCTCCCAACTCTCCGTCTCCACGATGTATCGGGCGCGGAGCAGCGGCACGCTCGAGACGGCCCGCTCGGCGGCCGCGCTCTTCTCGACGACCTCGTCGAGCGCCTTCCTCCACGAGGCCGCCTGCTCGTAATCTCCCCGCTGCAGGTCACCGTACTGCCCCCAATCGAGCGCATGAACCGTGTCGCCGACGCTGTCACCCGGCTCCCAGAGCTCGACCGCCGCGTCGTAGGCAGAACGGTTCGACTTCGATACCTGCTCCCACATTCCCCGCTGGATGAAAATGTGTGAAGGCATGTGGCGTGCGTGCGAGACGGCGGGAGCGATCTCCGCAAAACGCCTTGCGGCGGGAAGTGCCAGCGGCGCGTGGACGGGATCGTCGAACGCGTGAATGATGTAGTGGGCCGCTCCGGGGTGGTTCGGATTCCTCGCGAAGACCTGCATCGCCAGCGCGCCGGCCTGAACATACAAGCGAAACGTCGTGTCGCCGGACGGCCGCACCGCCGCAATCGTCGAGAGCGCGTAAAAGCTCGCCACTTCGTCTTCGTCGGGGTATCTTTCGTAGAGGCGGCGCATGGCCTCCATATAGCCGACTTTGCGCTCGACGACGTCACCCTCTCCCCAGAGGATCTCCACGGCCTCGAGAAACCCTTTCTCGCGATCGGTAGGAGCTTTTGACAGGCGCTCCTCTCGAGTCTCGCCGAGGCGCTTCAACACCGCGCGAGGAGATTCGAGGTCCTGGTCCTGGTGCAACGGGTGGTTGTAGCATAGGCTCTCACCCCAGTACGCCATCGCGAAATCGGGATCGAGCTCCTGCGCCTTGTGGAACTGCTCGACGGCCTGCTTCCACCCGAAGCTGTGAAGAATGGCGATGCCTCGCAGGAAGTGCGTCTGTGCTTCGGGCGATCCCGACGTCGGAAAATCGAGTGAGCCCACGTTCTCGAACTGCGCTGCGGATGAGCCGGCCAGGAGAAACACCACCGCTGCGAAGCGACAGACCGTCGTGATCTTTTTCATGAACTCCTCCTCTAGAAACGATATGAGGTGCGTGCCGAATGGGCGGCAGTATAGCAGCAAGCTACGTTCACGTCCGTTGGGTGCTTGCGCCGTTTACTGTTGGTAATGTGTACGCATCCCTTTGCAAAAAAGGCGCTTACGCTCCATTTAGCGCGCAGCGAAGGTCACGAACGCTAATTTGGCTGTATTTAATGCACCGTAGGGTCTTAGCGTCATCGCACCAACACTTAATGGAGGAAGCACCGACGGCTCAATACCCGCCTCCGGCGAGCCGCTCGGTGTAACGGGTCGAGACGTACTGCACGCCGCGATCGCTGTGATGCACCAATGGATCTTCTGGGTTTAGTCGGCGCTCGTGCAGCGCCTGCTCCAACGCATCGAGAGCGATGCCGGCAGTCAACGATGTCGTCGCTCGCCAACCGACGATGAGTCGAGCGAAGACGTCGATGACGAAGGCGACATACACGAAGCCGCGCCACGTGGCGATGTAGGTCAGGTCCGAAACCCAGAGCTCGTTCGGGCGTGTGGCGTTGAAGTCGCGCTCCACGAGGTCCATCGGGCGAGCGCCGCGCTCGAATCCGGCTTCGTCGTCTTGAATCGACGTCCACGGACCGCCCCCTGGAGACCCATTTCACGCATCAGACGGGCCACCGTGCATCGAGCCACGTCGCGGCCCTCACGGCACAGCTGACGCCAGACCTTGCGCACGCCATACACGTCAAAGTTCTCTTGCCGTACACGACGAATCTCGCCGCGGAGTTGGACGTCGCGCTTCGCTCTCGCTGGCTGGCGGCTTGGGTCCTTCTCTCTCGCTTTCTGCTCGTAATAGGTCGACGGGGCGAGCGGAAGCATCCGGCAGATCGGCTCGACCCCGTAATTTTCACGGTTCGCGTCCACGAACAACACATTCACCTCGGTCGGCGGTCGAGCTCCGCCTGGGCGAAAAACACCGACGCCTTGAGAAGGATCTCGTTCGCCCCCTTTAGCTCACGGTTCTCTCGCTCAAGCTCCTTCAGCCGCTGACCCTCGTCCGTCGTCAGTCCCGCTCGTTTCCCAGCATCACGCTCTGCTCGATGCACCCACGTGCGTAGCGTTTCCCGCGTACAGTCAATCTTCGACGCAATCGATGAGATCGCTGACCACTGAGATTCGTGCTAAGCCTGCTGGTCGAAAACCATCCGCACTGCGCGCTCTTTCACCTCCGGTGAATACCTCCTTCGTCTTGTCATGACTCCATCCTCTCAAGAGTTGGAGTCTCCGGGAAACCCGGGGCGGTTCAGTTTTCCGTCCAGCCATGTTTTGGGGAATAGTACCACCCGTTCACGTCAGCCGCGCTTCGCCTTCTCTCCCGTGAACGGTATTGTCGAGGTCCGGACCCTAGTTGAGGCCAAATTCGAGACAAGTAAAGACATCAAGGAGGTCTAGGCGCACTTGGACCAGAACGTGCTAGCCAGCTAAGCGGCGCGCTAGCCCAGGCCTCGATTCTGGCCCCCTCGGGTGGTCTCTTTTCCGCCGCCGCACGGCCCGGTCAGACGCCGCTCGCCTCTTTGGCGCAAACGTGTCCCTCGGAAATCGAGATTCGAGACCAAAACCGAAAATGAGGCCCTTTCAGTGCCTTGGTACAGCGAGACCGCTGCTGTCGATCAAGATGTGCAACGGCGTCTTCTGCTTGACTTGGTAGAAGGGGAAGGTCGACCGGCTGACCCGTTCCCTCTCCGACTTTGCGAAGCTCGTCGAACGGCTGGAGGCGGCTGGCGCGGTTTTCGTCTCGGTGACCCAGTCCTTCAACACCGCGACCAGCATGGGACGACTGACGCTGCATATGCTGCTGTCCTTCGCGCAATTCGAGCGAGAGGTCACGGCCGAGCGGATCCGCGATAAGGTCGCTGCCTCCAAGCGCAAGGGACTATGGATGGGCGGCCATGTACCGCTCGGCTACGAGCAGGACGGGCGCACGCTGCGCATCAACGAGGCTGAGGCCGAAACGGCCCAGACTCTCTATGCGCTGTACCGAAAGCACGGAACGCTCCGGCAGGTGAAGGCCGAGGCGGACCGTCTGGGACTGCGAACCAAGCAACGGCTTGCCGCTGATGGAACGCAGACAGGCGGTCTACCGTTCCGCCGCGGGCACCTCCACTGCCTGCTGACCAATCCGCTCTACGCCGGCCGCATCCGGCACCGCGGCCGGGTCTACCCGGGCCAGCATCCACCGATCATCGCTCCCGAGCTCTGGAGCGCGGTCCAGACGCAGCTGCAGGCAGGGGCTACCAAACCGAGGAAACGCACGACCAAGGGCCTTGCAGCTCCCTCCCCTCTCGCCGGCAAGCTCTTCGATGAGAACGGGGATCGGCTGACGCCGAGCCATACGAAAAAGAAGAGCGGGCAACGGTTCCGGCTACTACGTCTCCCGGCACCTCATCCAGCACAGTGGCAACAAGGACCTCTCCGGTTGGCGTCTGCCTGCACCCACGCTGGAACGGACCGTCGTACATCTCGTCCAACAGCATGTGGGGGCACCGACCTTCTCGGCCTCGCTGACCCACACTCCGACGATACAGGAACTCGCCTCGGTGCGTCACGTTCTAGACGGGCTGTGTCCAGGTAGCAATAGTGATGATGATGATGATGATGATAGTGCCTTGGCAGCCAGCCTGCTCCGTTTCATCCGGCGGGTCGATATCAGCCCCGGCTCTGTGTCCATCCTGCTCGACCGAGATGCGTTCGCTGCTTGCCTGTCTATGGAGCCAGATCGCATTCGCGAGGACGCACTCCGCATCCACGCACCGTTCCGCTTGCGTCGACGCGGCGTCGAGACCAAGCTCGTTCTGGGCAACCCCATGAAATCCGTTGACCGCACCCTCCTGCGCAATATCGCCAATGCCCTCTCCTGGCTCGACCGAATCAAAGCGGGCAAAACCTATGAGGAGATTGCCACCGAAGACGCCATCCCAAAGGCCCGCGTGCGCAAGGCAATCCGTTATGCCTTTCTGGCGCCCGACATCGTCCGCACCATTGTCGACGGCCGCCAGCCCGTTGGGCTGACCTCGAGCTACCTCTTGCATCATCCACTCCCCGACGATTGGGAGAAACAGCGCGCCCTTCATCGCAACGCTTTGATGATATCGGCGGCGTGCGGGTCTTGAGTTCGTTTGTGTTTTTGGACACGACGGCGTCTTCCCATTAGCTGAGCGATTGGCGCTCGATTCAGCCCCGAAATGGCCTCCAATTGCATTTTGATGAACCTGTTTTGCTCTGTTACTGCTCGTTTGCTGCCAAGATCCGAATAGCTCCACTTGCCCCCACTTGAGCCTTACGACTGCGATAGTCGGAGGGGTGTTCCCGTCGACGACGCGACCATCGATGAGGCGCAAGAGCTTTTCACTACAATGATTTACGAGCGGAGCCTCTGTCGGAGGGTTTACGACACGGCCCTCTTTCAGGCGTCAAGAAGGTTGAGATTGCCGCATAGAAAAGCGGATTAACGCCAATTCAAAAATAAGATCGAACGACCACCCGTCGATGAGGCGTGCGGGGACCAGCACGTGACGGATGGCTTTAAATCACTGCAGGACAATAGGATAGAACGACGTGGGCATCAGGGCTTCTCTGAGTTTTCGCTACATTGCCCCACCACGCGCGGCCCCATAAGACTTGGAAAACTCGCAATATACCTTTCACAGAGACCGGATGGCTCCAGCCTGCACCATCCGCCACCCAGTCTGCCCAATTGTGGCACTGCAGAGACGGATGAGATTTTCCGCGCCGTTGGCGGGGTTTTGCAGGGGTAGGTGGCACCAGAGACGCGCTAGAAGGGCTGAAGGGGTGCCTTGGTGCACAACTCTCGCGATCTCGGTCCACAATTGTCCTGTACTCGCGGATACGAGGTTCCCCATGAGCATTTTCAAACGCACTCAGCGGAAGTATCCAGAACGACCCTCCGGCCAACTCTTGTATCCTTCGGCATCACCGAACGTTCGCTCTTTCGCCAGGTAAAGTCCAGTCCAATGGGGACTTCCTGGGTGCGCAGGTCGCTGCCTGCAGCTCGCCCCACAGTGTGCACCTCCGGTGGGCCTGTCGCCCGCCACCCGCAACCCAGGGATCGGAAGCACGCCCTGCGGCGCGAAATACCCTGGATTCTGCGCGGATTCCAAGGGCGTCTAAGCTGCTGATTTGTGGTCTATTGCAAAAGGGCCGAGTTTTGGCACAGGCCGGGGAGGGACAAACGCCTCACCATGTGGTTGCGGCGGCAGTGTTGAGCCCTGCGTGGTAATCCGCGGGGCTATCCGACCGCGCGCGGCGATTCGAGACGCTGACGGACGCCCTCGAAGAACTCGAAGTCCGACAGCAGTTGGCGAAGAAGCTCCTGGTGTAGGTAGCTTTCAGCCAGCGTGAACCAGACCGCTAGGGGCAACTCGTCGAGGAACAGAGCTGCGACCCCGCCGCCCACCGCGGCATCACGCGGCACCGCGTAGGTGGCCTCGGTCAACACACCGGGCAGGCTGCCGCCCTTGGTGCCGAATGCAGTGAATTCCCGTCGGATGAGCTCGTTCTCCATCGGCCATTCGAGGAACTCCCGCATCGTGGCCGACGCGGCGCCTGAAATCAGGTCGCCGCGCTGAACCCGCTCCATCAGGCTGGCGTAGTCTCGCGCAGTGCCCCTGGGAGAACGCGTGCCGCTAAGGCTGGCCTGCTCGCGAAGGGTGACCTGGTTCGCTACCGGATTGTCCTGCGAGGCCGTCCGGAACTCGGGATCGCCGCGCAGGCGATCCGCCAGTTCCCAGGCGGCGTCCGCGAGCGGTTCTTCGACCGCGCTGGCCCAACTCAGAAAGACGCCGCTGATCGGCAGCGGCGCGTCT
The DNA here is from genome assembly GCA_965219415.1 of Candidatus Marinacidobacterales bacterium. Taxonomy (GTDB): domain Bacteria; phylum Acidobacteriota; class Vicinamibacteria; order Marinacidobacterales; family DATDRI01; genus CBDCNP01. The sequence goes on along the minus strand of CBDCNP010000001.1, from coordinate 260,773 downwards.
GAGTCGATAGCGTCGAGCCGAGCCGCGAGCGACTCGGCTCGTTCGCGGGCCCAGCCGGTCCAGCAGGTAGTCGGTGGCAGCGTTGTCGCTCACGGTCATCATCGCCCATACCACATGTCCCAGAGAGACAGTGCCGGACATGTCGAGCCATCCTCGCTCTCGATAGATCTCCACCGCGCGATCGTGCGCGCCGCCGTCGGTGCTAGGCAGGGAAAAGGCCTCGACAGCGGCGAGCGGCACCCGCTCGTGAGGCGACCACCGACCTTGGTCCACGGCCTGCGCATAGCCGGCGAGCACCAGAATCTTGATCGTGGAGGCCAGCGGCCGGGGGACATCGGGATTCAGGAGGATCGCCGAATCAGGGTCGTCCAGACGATAGGCAACCAGCGAAACGTGGGAGCGATTGGCGTCGATGAAGTCGAGCAGCCCGTCGACCGAGCGCAGCGTCTCGGCAGCTTCGACCCCATCGAACATCGCTCCGAGATTCCGGGCGACGAAGGTGATCCGATCCCAATTGAGCACGACCAGGATCGCGCTGACGATTAACACTATGAGACACCCCACACCGTTTATCTTGAACAACCGTGTCATCGATGCACCCTCACTCCTTCGGTCCAGACGATTGTAAAGCCCACAGCCCTTGGCACGGTCGCAAACACAAACTCTAAACTGTTGATTTATGGTCTATTTCAAAAGGGCTGAGTTTTGGCACAGGACGGGGTCGAGCCGATCTGCCGGATGCTTCCGCTCGCCCCGTCGACCTATTACGAGCAGAAAGCGCGAGAGAAGGACCCAAGCCGCCTGCCAGCGAGAGCGAAGCGCGACGTCCAACTCCGCGGCGAGATTCGTCGTGTACGGCAAGAGAACTTTGACGTGTATGGCGTGCGCAAGGTCTGGCGTCAGCTGTGCCGTGAGGGCCGCGACGTGGCTCGATGCACGGTGGCCCGTCTGATGCGTGAAATGGGTCTCCAGGGGGCGGTCCGTGGACGTCGATTCAAGACGACGAAGCCGGATTCGAGCGGCGCTCGCCCGATGGACCTCGTGGAGCGCGACTTCAACGCCACACGCCCGAACGAGCTCTGGGTTTCGGACCTGACCTACATCGCCACGTGGCGTGGCTTCGTGTATGTCGCCTTCGTCATCGACGTCTTCGCTCGACTCATCGTCGGTTGGCGAGCGACGACATCGTTGACTGCCGGCATCGCTCTCGATGCGTTGGAGCAGGCGCTGCACGAGCGCCGACTAAACCCAGAAGATCCATTGGTGCATCACAGCGATCGCGGCGTGCAGTACGTCTCGACCCGTTACACCGAGCGGCTCGCCGAGGCGGGCATTGAGCCGTCCGTCGGCAGCCGAGGCGACTCTTACGATTACGCTTTGGCTGAATCCATCATCGGCCTTGTCACCGGTCAGTTCAAGAATTTTAGCGCCAGCTTCGATCTGGATCCGAGCGATCTCTCGACGCTGAAGGCGAAGGCGGTGATCGATGTCGCGAGCGTCGACACCGAGGTCGAGGAACGGGACAACCATCTACGGAGCGGTGATTTCTTCGACGCCGAGAATCACCCGGAGATGAAGTTCGTCAGCACCAAGGCCGAGGTCGTAGGGGACAACAAAGTGAAGCTCCACGGCAATCTCACCATCCGCGGGGTCACGAAGCCCGTGGTGCTCGACGCCGTTTATGGCGGTGCCGTCCAGGATCCCTGGGGCAACTATCGTTCCGCCTTCTCAGCGTCCGGAACGATCAACCGGAAGAACTTCGGCGTGAATTGGAACAAGGTTCTCGACACCGGTGGCCTCGTTGTCGGTGATGAGGTTCAGCTCGAGCTCGAAGCGATCCGACAGGACGAGTCAAGCGACTAGAACGTTTCGCCCGGAAGTCGGGGGCACGCGAGGGGTCGCCTTTTTTTCGGTGCCGGTTGGGATTGTTGGGGCGACACACTACGGCTCGAGGCGCGCCAAGCCGAGGGCCGCACCGACAAGCAGGGCGCCACTGAGCCGACTGGTTGCCGTGGTGAAGCGAGGCTGCATCGCGACCCGCGACGCTCGGGCCGCGGCGGTTGCGTACGCGGTGAGCACCCCGAACTCCAGCACCATCGAAGTGACCCCGAGAACGACGAGCTGAAGGACGATCGGTTCACCCCGATCGATGAACTGGGGCAAGATGGCCACGAAGAAGAGTAGCGCCTTCGGATTCGAGAGCTGTACGACGAAGCCTCGGAGAAAGAGTGTCCGGCGTTCGGAGTCGGATCGCTCCGCGGTCGCGCGGATTCCGGGGAGGGGCGGCGGACCGAGCAGGGCCATTGCGCCTAGATAAAGAAGGTACGCTGCGCCGGCCCACTTGACCACGGTGAAGAGGGTGCCCGAGGCGAACAGCAACGCCCCGACGCCGGTCCCCGAAACCGCGAAGTACAGGGCGTTAGCGGCGAGGATCCCCACCGCCGACCAGAGCGCATTGGTGGATCCGCACCGCAGACCCTGCGAGACGACGAACAGTACCGCAGCACCGGGGGTAGCGCTCAAGGCGAGCTCGGTGAGAGCGAACATGGTCCAGACTGTCCAGTCCACGCTTGGCTCCTCTGTCGGGCAGGCTCGGTCAGGTCCCTTGCTGCGCGTCGCGAAGTGGGAGCGTGCTGGTTTCTTTGATCGTCTCGAGGACGATCGTGGTCCGAGTCGACTGCACAGCTTCGATCGCGCCGACCTTGTCCCTCAGGAACCGCCCCAACTCCGCCGCGTCTGCCACCCGAACCTTGACGAGGTAGCAGTCCTCTCCGGCGACGTGATGCAGCTCCTGCACCTCGGGAAGTTTCGCGAGGAGGGAAGCCGTTTCGAGACTCCCGACGCGCTCGTCCGCCGTCACGAAGATGAAAGCGGTCAGGTCCAGACCGACGGCGCGCGGATCGATCCGGGCTTGGTGGCCGAGAATGACACCCAGGTGCTCCAGCTTGCGCAGGCGTTGGAAGATGGCCGAGGGCACTAGCCCAACCCGTCGGCCGATTTCCGCATTCGACGTACGGGCGTCCTCTTGGAGTACAGCGAGGATCCGCAGATCGACGGGATCCAGGGACAGCGTGGCGGTCTGCATCATGCTGCCGACTCTTTTCGTACACCGAGGGCCTCCACGAGGCCACCCACCAGCCGGTCGGCGTGTTCGCCGTCCGGATCCTGTTCCGCGTTGAGCTCCGTCACTACGAGCCCGGCGCATGCCGGAGTGTTCAAGAAGACCCTGAGTGCCGCGAAGGCGGATTCGGGATCGAGCCCGCCGGGATGGGGCACGTCGACGGCGGGGATGTTCATCACGTCGATGTCGAAGTGGACGAGTATTGCGTCCGACCTGCTCTCCAAGTGAAGGAGCGCATCCCTCGCCGCCGCGTCCGGATCGTTGCGGACCCGGGCCAGCGAGTACTTCGACATGCGCGAGCGCTCGAGTAACTCAAGCTCCGGAGGATCGACCCAGCCGGATTCCGTGTCGTACCCGAAGAGAACGACGTCCTCCTCGCGCAGCAGCGGACCCCGTGGCCCGATCCCGGCGAGCTGCGGCACGCCCCTACCGAGCACGTGAGCTATCACCATTCCGTCGAAGACGCCCGAACGCGTCGTCTCGGGCGTGTTGATGTCCACGTCCCCGTCGAAGTACAGGAGGCCGAGACGATCCTGATGGCGAAGCAGGCCCGCGATCACCCCGAGGCTCAAGCTGCAGTCACCTCCCGGCACCGGAGGCAAGCGCCGGGCCGCCAGAGCTTCGTCGACACGATCGGCGACATTCCGGGCCACATCCAAGACGAGGTCACAGTTCTGTTGTCGGGGGTGATCGAGGTCCGGCTGGAAAGAGACGGAGGGTAGGTCGCCTAGGTCTGCGACGTCCAGCCCCGCATCCCGGAGACGCTCGAGTAGGCGGGCGTTCCGAAAAGCTGCTGGCGCCCGTTCCTGCCCGGTTCGACGCGCGCCGGCGCTCGAGGGCACGCCGATTAGTGCAAGGCATCTAGATTTGTGGAACGATTCATCTTTATTAATCATATATTAGAGATAATACATCACTAAAGTACATTGTCAAGAGATGATATGTCCTTGATTCAACCTTTCCGCTGCTCCCGGTTGAAAGGGCGAACACCTCGGCCGAAGGGGGCGACACAATCCAAAGGATCTGCTATGTTTCGACGCGCGCTTCGGGAGCTAGCAAAGGAGAAGATGACCAGACATAGCGACAAGACCAAGTACTGGCGAAGCAACCTCCGCTACGTGTTCGTGCTGTTGGCAATCTGGTTCACGGTCTCCTACGGGTTCGGGATCCTTCTCGTCGAGCCGCTCAATCGAATCCGCGTGGGGGGATTCCAGCTGGGTTTTTGGTTTGCCCAACAGGGGTCGATTTACGTCTTCGTGATTCTCATCTTCGTTTACGTCCAACTCATGAACCGCCTGGATCACAAGTTCAACATGCATGAACGGGAAGACCGATGAACGTCCAAGCCTGGACGTTCATCTTGGTGGCGCTGTCGTTCGCCGTATACATCGGGGTCGCCATCTGGTCGCGGGCACGTTCTACTGGCGACTTCTACGTGGCCGCCGCCAAGGTGCCGCCGGTTCTCAATGGAATGGCCACCGCCGCTGACTGGATGAGCGCCGCCTCCTTCATCTCCATGGCGGGCCTCATCGCGTTCATGGGCCGTGACGGTTCGGTGTACCTCATGGGATGGACCGGCGGCTACGTTCTACTAGCCCTTCTGCTCGCGCCTTACTTGAGGAAATTCGGAAAGTACACCGTACCCGACTTCGTAGGAGATCGTTACTATTCGCAAACGGCCAGGGTCGTGGCGGTCGTCTGCGCTCTATTCATCTCCTTTACTTACGTGGCTGGCCAGATGCGGGGCGTTGGCATCGTTTTCTCCCGTTTCCTCGGAGTGGACATCAACGTCGGGGTCTTGATCGGAATGATGATCGTGTTCTCCTACGCGGTACTGGGCGGGATGAAAGGGATCACCTATACCCAGGTCGCCCAGTATTGCGTGCTGATCTTCGCCTATCTGGTTCCGGCGATCTTTATTTCCATCCTCATGACCGGCACCGCCATTCCTCAGCTTGGCTTCGGCTCGATGGTTTCGGACGGCTCCGGCGTCTTCTTGCTCGACAGGCTCGACGGTCTCACCCAGGAGTTGGGTTTCGGAGTCTATACCGCAGGACGCAAAGAAACACTCGACGTTTTCTTCATCACCGCCGCGCTCATGGTTGGCACCGCGGGATTGCCCCACGTGATCGTACGCTTCTACACAGTGCCCCTGGTCCGGCAGGCGCGAAGCTCGGCTGGATGGGCGCTCCTGTTTATTGCGCTTCTCTATACCACGGCGCCAGCGGTGGCGGCGTTCGCCCGCACCAACCTACTGACCACTTTGTCGAACCAACCTTACGCCGGTGCGCCCGAGTGGTTTCGCAACTGGGAAGCGACCGGCCTCATTCGCTTCGAGGACAAAAACGGCGATGGTCTCATTCAATACACCGGGCCCCAATCGCCCGTTCCCAACGAGTTGGTGATCGATCGGGACATCATGGTGCTCGCCAATCCCGAAATTGCTCGGCTACCCGACTGGGTCGTTGGCCTCGTGGCGGCCGGAGGGCTTGCCGCCGCGCTCTCAACGGCAGCGGGGCTACTGCTTGTGATCTCGAGCTCGGTCGCCCACGACTTGCTGAAAAAGACCATTCGCCCTTCGATCACCGAGAAAGGTGAGCTCCGTGCAGCCCGCATCGCAGCCGGACTCGCGGTGGTCGTCGCCGGCTACTTCGGCATCAACCCGCCCGGTTTCGTGGCCCAGGTGGTGGCTCTTGCCTTTGGGTTGGCTGCCGCGTCGTTCTTTCCGGCGATCCTGCTCGGCATCTTCACCAAACGCATGAACCACTACGGGGCGGTATCCGGCATGATTGCCGGGATCGGATTCACGCTTGGCTACATCATTTACTTCAAGTTCCTTCACCCCGAGCTCAACAATGTGGACCACTGGTGGTTCGGCGTGTCGCCGGAAGGGATTGGAACCCTGGGAATGGTCATCAACTTCGTCGTCGCGGGGAGCGTGGCTCGCTTCACTCCCCCTCCTCCAGCCGAGGTGCAGAAGCTCGTTGAAGACATTCGGATTCCAAGAGGCGCCGGAGCGGGCCACGAGCTCTCGGTGTAGAGGACCTCGGCAGACCATTATCGGACCGGCGTCATCTGCTGAGCAAACCTGGGTTAGGTCCCGTTGCCATTCGGCAAGTTCACAGTGAGGTCCAGGACCTCCCCGTGCTGGTTGACGAAGCAGCCGTCCTCGGGCCCCAACGTCGCGATTACGATGGGGTCCTCGGTTTCAGAGTCAAAATCCGACACGGTGATCTCGCACGGTCCCTGCGGCACCTCCTCGAATGTCTGCCGGCCCTCGAAGTTGGTGAATCCAAAGAAGAATTCGTTCGGCGCCACGAAGCCACCGCCCAGGCCGCCGCCGAGTGCTTCGAGCGTGACATCGATGAAGGGTGCGGGGGTGCCGTCCTGGTTCAGCACTTGTACATCGACCGTGCCGTTACCGGTGAAACGGAAATCCTGGACCTGGATCGCCCCGTCAAAATTGATGCTGCCCTCTTGAAAGCCGCTGAATTGTTTGAACGCGAAACCCCCGCCGGGATCCGGAAGGAAGCCGACGAAGAAAGCTTCGACGGTATAGCCCCCTGACGGTACATCGAAGACGGCTGTAACGACCAGTGAAGTCCGCAACCGGGCAGCAGCCAGGGGAGGGAACGGTATCGACAGACATCTCCGCCCCTTCTAGCGGGGTCACCACGAAGGGAACGACACTGGTCAGCTTGATCACCTGACCTTGCACGACTCCCGAGATGCCGAACTTGATATCCCCCACATCGGTGATGCCCCCGGATACCGCCGGGGTGAACTTCGAGACTCCTAGATCGGCACCCTTGGACGCGGACGCGCGAATGCTAAAGGGATTGACGAAGCATCGAGTGCCATTTGGCCCGGCCGGTACATTGGGAATGCGGAACGTGCCATCGGCTGCGGTCGACACCGGGCCTACTCCCGGCACCGGCACCGAGACCGTCGCCCCGGAGACCGGGGTCATCGGGACGTCGTTGAGCCGCACGGTACCCACGACCGTGGTACGCGGACAGGGCGTCGGCGGCCGAATGTCGCTGTGGTACCAGGCAAAGTCGAACGGCAAGGGTATCGGACCGCAACGCACCGTGCCGCCGGTGAAGAAACCGGTGGGGCCTTCAACTGCCCCCGACACTTCACAAGCCGCAAGTTCCTGGAACACGCCGTTGGTGATACCGGCGAGAAACGGGCCGTCTTGGAGATTACCCGGACCATTGGGAAAGCCGTCGTCGTTGTCGAATTCGGTGAACAACTCGACACCCGCGGGACAGTTGATCTCGGCGGCCCCCGGCTGATAGGTCACAAACAAGGAGGACGACAGTCCGGGCGGCATCGGCACCGGCAACCTGGCGGGGTCGACCCGGGTAATGGAAAGCACCGGATCCTCTACCGCAGGAAAGGTGACCTCACAGCCGGTGGGCACCTCCAACGTGACCCCCGCGTTTTGCACCTCCACATTCTGGTTAAGCAACCATGTGTTGAATCCAAAGTATTGGTCTCCACGCCGCCGACGCTCAGATCCACAGAACCGACCAGATCCCGCTCCGGCAGGGACATGGCCCGAAACACGTTTTCGGTGCCACCGTTGATAAAGATCGGCTTGTTGGGAATGGTGGGGTATTGGCCGCTGAGAAAGCCAGGCGTGGGGTCCATCGCGGTGGAACCATCGAACGTGATCACGGTATCGCCAGTTTCACCAACAGGAATACCCAGGCTGTACACGCCATTCTGATCCGTGGTGTCACTCAACAGGTTCGGCCCCCACCAGTACCGTCACGCCGGGCAGGGGATTGCCCAAGCCGTCGAACACTCTGCCGGTGAGAGTCGTCGGGGATATGGCCGCCGCTTGCCCAAAATCGGGTAACAAGGTTCGATAGTCGTTGATGTCGATCACGCCGTCGGGGACCAGGTCCAGGTCCTCCCGATACCCCACTTCACCCGCCTGTGTTCCCAATCGGCCGATTATTTGGAAGAGGTCGAGAACGTTCACCACCCCATCGTCGTTGAGATCGGACACCGCGGACTCAGCATGGAGTGGCTGCGGCAAACCCGTGAGGACCAGCAGCGCGACTGCGAGGTGAACCTGTTTCAACATTGGCTTGTACATGGGGAACCCTCCGTTTTTCCTCATTGCGGCGCACTAACAAAGCGCCTCGTCTATCGGCGTTGTGTTCGACGTCCGACGGGTCGCAAGCTTGTTGCCCCTGCAGCTTGTCCCTCACTCGATGGCCCACGGCCGATCGATGATGTTCGGGCCTATGTGTTCATAGATTTTTCGGCGGCAACAACTCAGCTTCGTAAGCGTCCGGACCGATCGCCTCTCGCTCTGAGATAGTGGCCACCGCGCATGCCGATCAATCCCACGCCGAGCAGCAATACGGGTCGCCGGATCGGGAACCGCTGACGTGACCGTGATCGTGCCAGACGCCAAGGTGGGAAAGAGCGGCGCGGTCGCGAAACCGAGTTCGCTTCCCGGGGGAGAGCCCATGATGCTCAGGGTACTCATCCCGAGGCTACCCGCGGTGATCGTCGGCAGATTGATGAGGTCCACGAACATCGGCCCGATCGGAAGCAGCCCGGCGCCACCGGGGCCGAGAAGACTGAAGTACCCGACCAGACCCAGTGTCCCCGGAGAAGGCGCCAAAAATGGAAACAGCGGTGTTCCGGGTGCCACCAGGACCAGGGCCGCCGCATCAAACGGCAGGATTAGGCTACCGGCAAATGTCCCCGCCAGGGCTGGACCACCCGCCAAGGGAGGCCACCCCGGGGGCGGAGTTCAACACATCCAGGATCACGGAGTCGACGGCGACAGGGGTTGGTGGGCTCCCGTCGTCGAACGCTACCACGTCGACCAGTATCATCGCACCCGGCGACACCGTCAGTGAGGACTGAATACCGGCGGTAGTCCGATCCAAATCGATGGCGACAATGGGAGCCGCCGACCCCGCAGTCACGTCTAGCAATAGGAACAATGATGCGACCACAATACCAGTCCATGTTCCCGAGGGTTCGTGCAAGCGAGCGCTGCGAAGCTGCGGGAGATGCAGGAACGGGATCTGACCGGCGAGGATGTGGTGGCGCTGTTTCTGGATGGGAAGACATTCGCCGAGGCAACGATGGTCGTGGCTCTGGGCATCACGCTTTGCGGGGAAAAACGCTTCTTGGGCTTCGTGGAGACGGACACGGAGAACGCGCAGGTGTTGACGCCGTTCCTGCGTTCACTGCTCGAGCGGGGACTCGATATCTCCCAGGGTCTGCTGGTGATCATCGACGGACACCGTTGAGCTCGACAGCCCGATGGCGCCCGGAATCGCTTCCGCTGCCGCCTCGTAGTTGCGACAAGAGATTCCGTAGAGAACTCGTTTCAGCAGAAGATCATTCACCTCACCGCCGTGGCTCACCGCCTCGTAGCAGCGAAGCGGAATCTCTCCTCCCTCGATGCTCCGAACCCGTGGCACACGGATCGGTACCCGCTGGCCGCCAAGCCCTACCGTGCCCGGGTTGCTTCCGGGACGGCGACCGCGCTCCAGCTCGTCCTTGCGAGAGTATCGCTCTCCCGCCAACGCCTTCACTTCGTCGTCGAGCAACTCGTGAACGTGCATTAGACCAAGGGGGACCAACCAACGGATCATCTCTACCTTGGCGTCCAGCGCGAGTTCCCCGTAATCCTCGTGCCTCACCATCTCGACCTCACCCAAACGACGCGACTTCTTGCGTTTCTTGACCGAACGTAGCAGACTTCCCATCTCGGCTCCTTTCTTCGCGGCTTGATTTTGTTTTGTCCAACGCCATCAAACCACGGGGTTTGGAGCCGTTTCAATTCCCAACTAAGATTGGCACACTTTCCCAGACCCACTCCGGAACGTAGTTCAAGAGCACGCTTCCGGCAATGAGTGTGTAGCCGATCCACGCCCAGCCATGGGACCCGAGCGACACGACGTCCAGTCCGTGGAGCAAAGACGTCAGGGCTCCAAGAATGTAGGCCGGACCAGTGAAGTAGCAGTGCACACGACCACAGCGGTATGCGTTCAAGAGACAGGCCCCCCCGTCCAGCCCAGGGCAATTGTCCACGTCGCGGTTCGCAGCGGCGAGTTTACGAACATCGCAGCGATCATCGCCGCTACAGGGAGCCACCAGATCGAGATCAAGCTCGACCAGCGGCCAGCCAGATCGTTGTCGGAAGCCGAGCAGGTCTCAACCATTCTGTGAGGTCTCCCCTACCGTGGTACGGGTAACGGCCCAGAGGTTGCCCAAACAGCATCTACCCTCCGGGTTTCGCAACTCGCAAGCGCAGCGCCCAGCCCGCACGTGTGTGCGGATACGCGATTCCGCTGCGGCGTCGGCGTCATCCTCGGAAACCTCGAAGCAGTAGCAGACCATCCGGCGGCCAGACGGCTCCTTCTGAAACACGGGTACTCGAACGTCTTCGCGCCCAAAGAGTGTCACTTCGGAGAAGTAGACGACCTCGCAGTCCGGCGTCGCGCAGAACCGGTGCTCCTTCACAGTGAGTCTTTCCAGGGCGCGAGCCGTTAGAAGGCTGTTGACCGTTACCAGCTGGACGGATCGCCCCCACTGAGCCGCATCGAGGGCAGGTGCGGTCGACTGATTCGCCTTCACGCTGACAGCAATCCATCAGGCTTCATTCTTGGCGACGGGTCTCGGTCGTTCCAGGGGAGTGCAGCAGAGCGGTGAAGTCTCGGAGCAGCCGTTCGCGGGAGTCTACGATGGTTCGACCCCAGCTGATGTGTTCCGGTGGTTCCTCTCCCCATGTGGCATCGGGACAATAGAGAAAATAGGCATCCCATTCGATGCGTCCGTTGCCGGGATCGCCAAGTTGAGTCACGCGCTCCTCGTAGTATCGTCCAGCGAGTTTTTCCTCGTCCCAGTAATGCAAGGTGCGCGGATCCGAGAGAAGATTGTCAGGCTCGACCATCCATTTGGCGATGCGGTCGCTCGCGAGCATGCGAAAGGAGACCGCATAGACCTTGACGTTGGCGTCCGGATTAGCCTCGAGAATATTGGATTGGACCCACCGGGCCCCCGCGACACAAACCGGTCACGTCGGAGACAACAGCAGAACGATCCGAATCGAACCCTCGTCTTGGTTGAACTGCTCTCTAAGCTCTTTAACGGAGCCGAGCTCCTTCCAACTGGATTTGCCGCCTGAGCTCCGAAGAACTGCGACGCCAGAAAGAACCGCGAGCGTTGCCACAGCTAAGCTTCCTACTAGAATCCGTCGATTCATGGCGTGCACCTCCAGGCGGTCACAGGGTCCAGTAAATGAGATGGGCGCTCCAGTACGGCACCGTGATCAGGAGGATCGTCGCTACCGTGACTGCCGCTAGAAAGAGCCAACGACGCGGCTTCGATAGGGCGCTGCAGGTCTCGCCATCCTCGCACCCCCGCGCCCTTAGTGTTTGAACGAAAGCAATGGCGAGCAGCGAAACGCTGGCAAGAGCCATGAAGGGCTGAAGTGGTGTGAGCGCGGCTCCTGCCGCCGCGACTCCCGCCCCCAATGCAGCCGCGAAAGGGAGGCAGCACAACCAGCTCAGAGCTACCCCGAGGCTTGCGCCAACGGCTCCGAAACCGGTCCACTTGGACATGATATCTCCTCAGATCTTCACGTTGGATACGTCTGCAATCACCGGGCATCTCGAACCCTTGTCAATCGTCTGAGCGCAATGGTCGCGATAGCTGGACATTTGCCGATGGAAGCGCTTCATTTCGGTAATCTTGTTGGGCGAGCTCTTCTACTTTCTGGTCGAGGATCCCCAAGACGCGACGACAGCTCCGAGGATTGTCGGGCCGCAGTCCGAGTAGCACTGAGATCTCATCGAGTGTGAATCCGAAAGCTTGGGCACGTCTGATGAAACCTAGCCGTTCTTCGGCTTCCGGACGGTAGACGCGGTAGCCGGAGGGGGTGCGGCGGCTCGGTTTGAGGAGTCCCCGCCGTTCATAGTAACGGAAGGTCTCGCGATTGACGTTGGCCCGCTGGGCTAGTTCGCCGATGAGAAACGAGTCGTTTTCCATTCGATTGCTCCTACCCGCATTGTAAACCTTTGACCCAGGTACAGGGTCAAGTGGTTTTGGCGGCAATCGAAGGATTGTCAGCTATTCCCGCAGGGACCGAGGAACACGGTTGGAATGGAGGGACTATTTTTTGGTGCCGAAGGGGGGATTCGAACCCCCACTCCCCGAAGAGAACTGCGCCCTGAACGCAGCGCGTCTGCCGTTCCGCCACTTCGGCACTGGGAAGGCCTCAATCGAACGCCATGATAGGAGCGCCGCCGGGTCCTGTCAACGAGTCGATTTCGATTGGGAACGGCGCTAAGATTGCCGCCGGTGCCCCCTCTCACAGAAAAGACAGATAGCCAGATCCGAACCCGGGTCCAGGAGATCTTGATTCGACTCGGGCGTCCTACCACGGAAAAAGACATTCTCAAGATGCTTCGCGCCAAGGGAGATGCTCGCCTCGCCGCCAAGCGGATTTTGGGCGAGATGGTCGCGGAGGGAAAGCTGGCGCGCACGCGCTCCGATCGAATCGGCCTGCCCGAGAAGATGGACCTGGTGGCGGGCCGACTCTCCTGCGAGCCGGGAGGCTTCGGTTTCGTGCGGCCGGACCGCCCGCCGGGCCCGCCAGGAAAGACCGGAAAGACCGGCAAGACCGGCAAGAAGGGAAAGCCCGAGCCCGACATCTATGTTGCGGGTGCGGCGCTCGCCGATGCGCTCCACGGCGATCGGGTGTTGGTTCATATCGAGCGCCAGGGCCGTTTCGGGAAGCCGGAGGGTCGCATCGTCGAAGTGCTCGAACGCGGGTCGACTCAAATGGTGGGCCGGTTCGAAAAAGACCACGCGGGTGCGCGCGTCGTGCCGTTCGATCCCAACTTTCTCTACGAAGTGTTCGTGACACACGGAGAAGAGGCAGGAGCTCGACCGGGTGAGATGGTCGTCGTCGAGATCGTTCGTTATCCGAGTCCCTTTCGCGCTCCCTTAGGAAAAGTTACCGAGGTTTTGGGGCAAGTCGATGAACCGGGTGTCGACGTGCGGGTCATCGTCGCAAAGTACCAGATTCCGAACATGTTTTCGGAGGACGTGCTCCAAGAAGCAGAGAGCATTCCAACCGAGGTGCCTCAACAAGCGATCGCGAACCGTGCCGATTTCCGGAGCGAAGACATCGTGACCATCGATGGAGAGACGGCCCGTGACTTCGACGACGCGGTGCAAGTCGAGCTCCTCGAAAACGGCAACTTTCTCTTGGGAGTCCACATCGCCGACGTGGCTCACTACGTCGGCGAGAAGAGCCCGCTAGATCGAGAAGCCTTCGAACGCGGGACGTCCGTCTACTTTCCGGAGAGCGCCGTCCCCATGCTCCCGGAGCGGCTCTCGAACGGAATCTGTAGTCTCAATCCCGGGGTCGACCGGCTGGTGCAGTCGGTGCGTATCGAAGTGAGTCCCAAGGGCCGCGTCGAGAACTACGAGCTCTATGACGGCGTGATCTGTAGCGCCGCGCGCATGACCTACACCGAAGTGCGGCAGATTCTGGTCGACCGAGATCCCGACGTCATTCGGCGCAATAAAAAGCTCGTTCCTCTCTTCGAACGCATGCTTGGCCTCTACCAGATCCTTCGTGCTCGTCGCGAGAAACGAGGCTCCATCGATTTCGATTTACCGGAGCCAATGATCCTCCTCGACGTCGAGGGGTTGGTCACGGGGATCGTGGCCGCAGAGCGAAACGTGGCCCACCACATCATTGAAGAGTTCATGTTGCTGGCGAACGACGTTGTGGCTGTGCACTTGTCGGGGCTAGACGTGCCTAGCTTGTACCGTGTCCACGACAAGCCGGAGGAAGATAGAGTCGAGGAGTTCGAAGATTTCATCTCTGGATTGGGTTATCGCTTGCGGGCGAGCTCCGAGGCATTGAAGCCCAAGAGTTTTCAGAAACTGCTCAAGAGAATCGATGGAAAGCCGGAGGAGCGCCTCATCTCTTTCCTGATGCTGAGAACGATGAAGCAGGCTCGCTACGCCATGGAGAACACCGGTCACTACGCCTTGGCGTCCCCGACCTACACACACTTCACGTCGCCCATTCGACGCTATCCCGACCTGGTGGTCCATCGCCTGCTTCGTGAAGTACGAACCAGGGGCGTGCCTACTGCCAAAGTTCAGGAGGAGAGAGAGGCGAGTCTTCCCGAGATCGCCGAGCACTCCTCGCGTACGGAGCGGAGGGCGGAGAATGCCGGGCGCGAGCTCGTGAAATGGAAAAAGGTACGCTTCATGGCCGACAAGTTAGGCGATGTTTTCGTGGGTTATGTCACCGGCGTGATGAACTTCGGTCTTTTCGTGGAGCTAGAAGAGTTTTTTGTCGAAGGGTTGGTTCATATCAGCACGCTGGCCGATGACTATTACCGATTCAACGAAAAAGCCCACACGCTGCGAGGCGAGTCCACCGGCAAGATGTATCGTCTCGGCGATCAACTAGAAGTGCAAGTCGTGCGCGTCGATCAGGAAAAGCGCCAGATCGACCTCGCCATCGAAGGCCTGAGGCCGAAACAGGGACGCGGCGGCTCCCGATCTAGCCACGTGAAGTCGGAGCGTTCGAAACCACCGCGCGGAAGGAAGAGAAGGCGTCGCTAACGGCAGCGCAGGATCGTTGTCGGAGCGGGCTAGAGTTCGAATCGGTCGCCCTCCTCCACAATGCCGAACCCTCCCCTTTCGATCTTTGCGCGCTCGGGAGAGCCAGTATCCCAGGCCGGGTTGGTGTGGTTGAGGTGGGTGAAGTAGATCCTTCGCTTGTTGGTGAAGCGGCCCAATCGCCGCATCGTCTCCGGCATCGGCGGGTGCGGGATCTTGGAAGGATCTCGCGCCGATAACTCCCGGCCCGGATCCCAAAAAGAACCGTCCAGAAGCAGAATATCCACCCGCTCCGCCAGCTCCTCGATCGATGGCTCGAGCTCTTCCCACCGATCGATGTCCGGAATGTAGAGAAGACTCTTTTCGCGGCCGGTGAAGATGAAACCGAGGGTGTCGGTGAATTCTTCCCGGTGAGGAACATCGAGCACCTCGACCTCGAGATTGTCGGCGAGCCGGACCTTGCCAGTCATCGGGCCAGTCGTCGGGCCGCCGAGCGACCGGAGCACGATCTGCTCAGAAGACACCAGAAGGCTCCACGGAGCATTTTTCGACAGGTAGTCGGCCATGGACTCGGTGCAATAGACAGGAGTTCGATCGGCGGCGATCGACTCTTTGCCGAGAAAGGCGAGACCTAGGTAATGCCCGATGTGGGCGTGCGTGAGGAGAATGCCATCCACCGGCCTCCGTCCACGGTCGGGCCCTCGTTGCAAATCCGTTATCTGCGAGACGATGTCCGGGGTGGCGTCTACCAAGAACAAAAAATCGCCGGCACGGATCCCGCCAGTACGGATCCCGATCGACGCGACGCGCCTACGCAAGGAAGGATCGGCTACGGCTCGCAGGCAGCGATCCTCTCGACAGCCCAGATGAGGGAGTCCAGCATCCTGCGCCGTGCCGAGGACTTCTACTTCGACACCCTCTCCTCGACGCTCCGCGCCGGTAAGAACGAAGCCTGCGGTGAGTGCAAGGAACGTTCTCCGGCTTAGCGCGAGGGATTGGGTACGGCGAGTCACGGCCGAGTTGTCATTGAAGATATGGCTCGATTACCTTCGAGAAAGCCGCGAAGGGTTGTGCGCCGTTCACGCGCGTCACGTCGACCAGCTGACCGTCCTCGATGCGACCCACGAAATAGTGTGGCGTTCCCTGAATGGCAAGGCTTCGGCCGTAGGCGAGCTCCTGATCGACTCTCTTGTCCTCGTCTGGCTCTTCGAGACAGGCTTCGAAAGCAGCTACGTCTAGCCCCATCTCCTTTGCCAACTCCTGGTAGAGCTCGGGGCCAAGTCTCTTTTGATTCTCGAACAATCCGTGGTGCATGTCCCAATAAGCGCCTTGTCGCGACGCGCAATTGGCGGCGATGGCAGACGATCTGGCCTGAGGGTGGATCTGTTCGAGAGGGAAGTCTCGAAAGTAAAAGCGAGCCTTGCCGGTCTCGACGTAGTTTTTCTTGAGTGAGGGGAACGTTTGTAAGAAGAAGCGCTGACAGTACGGACACTGGTAATCGGAGAACTCCACGATCGCGATCTGTGCATCCGCACTCCCGAGGGCACGGCTCTCGTCCAAAGTAACCTTGTCCGGTGGAGGCGGGGCGGTGGGGGCGGGGCGCACCGCAACACGGTGGATGTCGCCTACCTTGCTCCGCAAATCTCCTACTTCTCTGCGCAAGGTTTCGATCTCCTTGCGAATCTCGCCGAGCTCCCTAAGGATCTCGTTCTCGTCCGAGTCCTCTTTGTCGCTGCTGGTGTTTTGAACGGTTTCCGCACCGGTCGTTGCAACCGCCGACGTGGAGAAAGCGAACAGAAGCAAGAACAGGAGATTCGATTGGGTCATGAACACCTCTTTGTGATCCCATGATAGCACAGGGTTTAACCGCCCTTGCCGGTCGGCTATCATGTCGTGGAGACGCCATGAAACATGTCATCGTGGGTACCGCAGGACATATCGATCACGGCAAGAGTGCGTTGGTGCGCGCCCTCACCGGCACCGACCCCGACCGGTTGAAGGAGGAAAAAGAGAGGGGAATCACTGTCGACTTGGGGTTCGCGTTCTTAACAGACCCCGAACGAATTACCCTCGGGTTCGTCGATGTTCCGGGGCATGAGCGTTTCGTAAAAAACATGCTGGCGGGTGCCGGCGGCATCGACATGGTGATGCTCGTCGTGGCGGCCGACGAATCGGTGATGCCTCAGACTCGCGAGCACTTCGAGATTTGCCGTCTCCTTCGGGTGAAAAAGGGCGTGGTGGTGATTACCAAGGTGGACTTGGTTGAACCGGAGCTCCGGGAGATCGCGGCCATGGAAATGAGTGAGCTGGCCAAAGGTAGCTTCCTCGAAGAAGCCCAAACGATTTACGTCTCTTCGAAAACCGGTGCGGGCATCGATGAGCTGAAACGTGTCTTGTTCGATATCGCCGCCGGAGTCGACAGCCGTCCGGCCGACGGTCTCTTTCGTCTACCGGTGGATCGAGTCTTCACGATGAAGGGCTTCGGGGCAGTCGTTACCGGCACGTTGACCTCGGGCAGCCTCGCGGTGGATGAGGAGGTGGAAATTCTGCCCCGTGGTACGAAGGCCCGCGTGCGCGGGTTGCAAGTACACGGTGCCGCCGAAGATCGCGCGCTCGCCGGTCAACGAACTGCCGTCAATCTGCAGGGCATCGAGATGAGCGAAGTGGTGCGGGGAGACACTCTGGCGCGCCCCGGTACTCTGCTCCCCAGTCTGATGCTGGATGCGGAGCTCGAGGTCCTGGCATCGTCTCCGACCCCTGTCAAAGATCTGGCGAGGGTGCATCTCCACATCGGGACCGCCGTCGCCGTGGCCCGGGTCAGGGTCTTAGGGAACCAAGGCACGGTTGCTCCAGGGACGCACGCACTCGTTCAATTTCGTCTCGAGACGCCGGTGGTCGCCGCCGCTTTGGATCGATTCATCATTCGACGCTACTCACCTCTAGAGACGTTGGGAGGAGGTCGAGTCCTCGATCCATCCCCCCCGAAGCACTCGGTGACTAGCCGTGATGTGGTGGAGCGGCTCGCTGCGCTCCGGTCGGGCGATCGAGTCGAAGCGTGCGCGCTGTTCATAGCCACATCGGGTCCGCGCGGTCTCGATGGTGCCGCTTTGGCGCGACGACTCGGTATCGACGACGCCTCCCTGGCGAAGCTCGTCGAAGTTCTGCTTTCGAACGAACGAGTCTTTCGGGTCTCGGAAAAACCGCTGTTGTTTCTAGCACCGGAGACGGCCGAGCAAATCTCGGCGCAAATACTAATGGAGCTGAAGTCGTTTCAGAAGGCCAACCCGTTGCGTGAGGGAATGCCCCGGGGCGAGCTCCGAGAAAAGGCGACGGCGCGTGCACGCTTGGAGGTTTTCGAATGGTCGCTCGGTCGTATGGTCGAGAACGGAAAGCTTCGAGCCGTCAAGGATTGGGTGGCAACGAGTGACCATCGTATCGAGCTGTCTTCGGAGGAAGCGGAGGCTTGGTCGTTCCTCGGAGATACGTTCCTCAAGGCCCGCTATCAACCGCCCGCGTTGGCGGAAATCGCTTCCAAGAACCGCCGCGATCTGAAACTTCTCCAGCGGATCGCACGCCTCCTCACCCAAGAAGGGACTCTGGTCAAGGTAGCCGAAGGCATGGTTTTTCATCGCGACGCCCTCGAAGAGTTGAAGCAATCCGTGCAGCAGCAGAAGGAAAAAAGGCCCAAGATCGACGTCGCCTTCTTCAAGGATCTGGCGGGCGTCACTCGAAAGCACGCCATTCCACTCTTGGAGTGGTTGGACCGAGAGCACGTGACGCGGAGAGTGGGCAGCGAGCGCGTGATCCTTTGATGCCCAAGCTTCTCATTTCACACTAGACTCTCCGGAATGACCAGACTGGGATGGACTCTCGTAGGGGTTGGTTTCCTGCTCCAGCTCCTAATACCCCTCGACGTCGTTGATCTTGGCGGGCTTGACGGGTGGGCGCTCTGGGGGATCCCTGGCCCCCTGCTCGGGATCCTGTTCGCTTCCGTCGCGATGGTCGTCGGGATCCTCCTCGTCTACGCTTTTTGGTACAAGCAACGCGCTCTGAGTTTGGATCGTTCCCCATGAGCATCACCTCCTTCACCCTCCTGGTTCTCGTCGTTTATCTGGTCTTCTTGAAGCTCGTGGGGCTCTTCGCCTACCGACGCTCGGGGACCGATACCGAGGATTACTTTCTATCGAAGCGCGAGGTGCCGATGCTGGCGCTCGTGGTCACCACGATGGCGAGCCTGTTCTCGACGGGGACTATCGTTTCCTCGCCGTCGGAGTTCTTCACCAAGGGCAGCGGTTATTTCTGGGTATTTTTCTTCATCCTGGTTCCAGTAATGATGATGCTGGTCGTCGACAAATTCTGGAAGGTGGGGAGGGTCAAGCGGTTCGTCACGCCGGCTCAACTGCTCGAAGATTTCTATGGGAGCAAGAGGGTGATGATCGTCACCGCGGTGGCGGGCTTGCTCAGCATGATCCCCCACGCCGCCGCCCAGATGGTGGCGGTGGGAAAGACGTTCGAGGCCCTAACCGGTGGAGCCATACCGTACTCGGTTGGCGTGTCCTTGGCCTGTTTCGCGATTGGACTCTACGTTTACTTCGGTGGCGCCCGTGCCGTCATATGGACCGACGTGGTGCAGGGCACGATTCTCGGGACGTTCCTCTTGGTGTCCGGATTCCTCGTGGTTCACTGGGCCGGGGGTTGGGGTGTGCTCATGGAGAATCTCGTGGTGCGCGCTCCGGAGAAGGCGAGTTTCCAGAGCATCGGCATCGGTTACTACGAGTACCTCATCATCGCCCTCGGCCTTCCCTTTCTCCCCTACGTCTGGCAGCGCATGTACATGGCGCGTTCGGCGCTATCGGTAGCGAGAATCGTGGTAGTGCTTCCTATCATCTACCTTGCCCTCTTCTTCGTGGCCTGGGTCATTGGCACGGCGGGCATCACGATGTTCCCCGCGGGATTGGCCGACGGAGATAGCGTGCTCGGTGCCATCTTCAACCGACACGCCCCGGTCTTCGGCGCGTTCGTTCTAGTAGCCGCCTTTGCGGGCGGTATGTCGACCGTGGACAGCCAGATGTTGACCGCCGGCTCCATTATTTCCGAGGACCTAAGACCGCTCTTTCCCCGAAAAACAAAAGCGAGCTCGGACTTCCGTTTCGCGCGACTGGCAACGCTGGCGCTCCTTCTGGGTATCTACTCCTGGAGCCTCCTGTTGGAGTGGCGGTCGGTCTTGTCACTAATAATGTTGGGTATCGGTGTCAATGTCATCTTCGTCCCCAGCGTTTTGGGGATGTTCTACTGGAAGCGGTCGAGCGCAGTGGCGGCCTTTTGGTCTCTATTCCTCGGACTCCTCGTTCTCCTGCTCAAGGAGTTCTCTCCATGGGGCGAGCTCTTTCCGACGCCGCTCGGCGCGGCGTCATGGGCGTTCGGGGTCTCTTTGATCGTTTTCGTTGTCGTCGCTCTCTCGACCAACGGCAAGGGTCTCGATTCCAAGCGAGAAGAGTTTCGATCCCTGCTGAACTGAGTCCGACTTACCAGTTGGGCGGGCCATAATCGGTGCGCGGCGGGCTCGCGATCGCGAGGAGCCAGCACTCCTCATCGTCACTGAAAATCCCCGTGTGCTCGACTCCCGCTGGAATGATGATGGCCTCCCCCTCCTTGACCACGTACTCCTCGCCGCCCGCGAAGACCTTCGCCGTCCCCTTCAACTGGATTCCGATCTCTTCCGCGTGTCGGTGGAAATGCTCGGGAATCTGGCTGCCTTTGCCTTTGGGGACCTTGAAGAGAGCAATGCTCATCTTGTCGAGCAAGGCGTGTTTCATCGACGCCGAGCCCTCGAGCACTTCCTTCATGGGACCGTCGGGTCGAAGTCGTAACACCTTGGGCTTTTTCATGCTCTTTTCCTCCCGCTTCCCCATTTAAGTAGGGTCCTTTTAATAAAGGGGGGCGTGGTTATGGCTCGGTCAGCCCGAATCCTATAGTCTCCAACCGCCCCATCCTGCAGGCTTCGCGAATCACGCCTTCGGTGAGCTTCCAGACCCTCGGGTCGCGATCCATTTTGGCGTGGGCAACCCTCATGAGCTTCTTCCAAAAGGACAAATCGTCGATGTTGATCTCGGAGCCGGGAGGAGAATCGTAATCGAACAACCAATTGCCGAGGATCCCGGTTCGAGAGGGGTCAACGGGACGGATTGGGTTCTCACCGGCGATGATCCAACCGTTTTTCTGGTACAGATTGGCGGCGAACGTCACGTTGGGAGGGATGCGAGCATCGTCCGTCCCCACGCTATCGATCTGGACGGTCAGGTGGATGGGCACCTGGAGGTGCGCGAGGCGCCACGCGAACTTGACGACCGCCGCCCCGCCATAACTTTGCCCGTAAACGACGAGGGTCCGGCGCTCGTCGATGCCAATGGTCCCGTCGCCGTTCCGGTCCAGTATCGCGAAGAGATACGCTTCCGCCAGCTTCCGGCTTTGGTTGGAGAACGTTTCGGTGTAAATGTGCCCCGGCTCTCGCAGTCGGAGGGCCAACTGACGGACCCCTTTGGTGGCGTCGTCCCGGGCATCGTGACCACCCAAGAACCCCACCACAACGCATGCCGCCGGTGGAACGGTTTCCGGTACCCGAAGGTCTTCCATGTGAGCAGCCTTGGAACAACTTATGGCAAAGAGCCAGAAGGGCCCGATAAGCCCCCCAAGGAAGACAAGGAGGTAGATTCGGATTCTCAACCCTTGACGCCGATGACTCGGAAACCCAACAAGGCCGACGAAACCACGAAGATCAAGCTGTTGTTGGCCTCGGGATCGGCGGGCCAAAAGAAGAAGCCGGACGCCTGGATTAGATCGAGACCGTTCTCGACGATACCTTCCATCGTCTCGTTGTCTTCGAACCGTAGCCTTACCCTCAAGCCTGGTTCATCGGGATCGGTGGTCAAGATCTTGGTCTCCAGGTAGTTCTCGTTGCCCTTGAAATCACGCACGAAGAACACACCCTTCAGCTGACTGAGATCCACCGGCAGCTCTTCGCCTTCGAGAATGGTCATGCGCAGCCGGCCTCGGGATAGGAATCGGCCGTCCCGGAGGTAGCCCTTGAAGCACTTGCCGGTTCGGGACCGGGCGATGATCTTGGGCCGTCCCGAAAGAATTTCCTTGAGGCTCACGGAGAGTCGCCGCCCCCTCCTGCCCCGCCGGCTCCCTCGGGAGGAGACGCCCGAGAAGCGGTCCGCTTCGTCAGAGCGCGATCGACCCACTTCATGATGCCGACGTACATCCAAATGATGCCCGCGATGGCAACGACCAGCAGGGGCACTCCAAAGGTAACGAATGAAAACGCGGCGAAGAGGAGGCCTCCCACTACGATCACCAGCAACGTTAGAGCGAGGGTTTCCCCGGCGGCCAACTCCTTAGGGGCGTCGTTTTCGGACATATGGCTACCGAGTCTTAGGAAGTCTAGGGCAAGGAAGCTGGGATGAATCTAGCCCAATTCAGACTGCGGGTGCAAACCGGGCTCTAGCTAGGTGTTTTGGGCTGCTGCGCTTCTGCGGTCGCGCGCAGCAGTGACGGTGCCAGGGGAGTTCCATCGGAGGCCGAGGCGTTCACCTCGACCTGGTCCGGTGTGCGTGCGCCGGGAATGGTGAGCGACACGGCCGGATGGGCGAGGACGAATTTCAGAGCGTGCTGGGCTGCCGTTACGTTGTGCTGCTCGAGGTGGGGGGAAAGCGCTTCGAGCAAGCCGACGCCTTTCTGGATGAGCTCTGGGGCAAGGGTCCAGCTTCGATGGTCGTCTTTTCGAAAGCGAACGTCACGATCGAATTTCCCGGTTAGCAGACCGTACTGAAACGGCACTCGCGCGATGACCCCCACATCTTCCTCGAGAGCCAGCGGAAGCACGCGTTCCGCCATCTGGGTCTTGAGCAAGTTGTAGACAAGCTGAAGGCTATCCACCGGAAGGGGACCGTTGAGCACCGCTAGCCCTTCTTCCGGGTTATTGATGGAGACGCCGGTATGGCGAACTTTGCCGGTTTGCCGAATCTGTTCCAAGGTTTCGAGACAATCTCCCCGCCGCAGCTCCTCCGCGGAAGGGTTGTGGAGCTGGAAGAGGTCGAGGGTCTCCCGCCGCAGCCGCTTCAAGCTTCCCTCCACCGCCGCGAGCAGATAGTCCTGGCTGAAATCTTTGCCCGCTTGCCCCGACTCGTTTCGGATGTTGCCGGCTTTGGTGGCGATGATGACGTCTCGGCTTTTGAGGACGCGTCCCAGGATTTCTTCGCTGCGGCCGAGACCGTAGACGTCGGCGGTGTCGAAAAAATTGACTCCCAGATCGAGCGCCCGCCGGATGGCAGTGGTCGATTGCGTTTCGTCCGCCGGACCCCAGCCGAAGGGTTTCCCCGCCACGTCGACCGGACCGCCGATGGCCCAGGCCCCGAAACCGATTTCGGAGACCCGGAGGTTGGTCCTTCCAAGGCGTCGGTACTTCATGATTGAATCGAGCAGATGCTAGCATGGTGGCCGGAAGAGGGGTATTACTTAAGGACGATGATGCGAACGGCTACCGTGGCCCTAGTTTTCCTCACCGCTCCCCTATACGCCCAGCAAATCACCTTGCTTCAGACGTCCGACCTGCATGGGTACATCTACCCCTTCGATTACTTCCGAAATCGACCTGCGGGCATCGGAGTGGCCAGAGTTGCGACGATGGTCGCCTCCGTTCGCGCGGAAGGACGACCGGTAATCTTGCTCGATGCCGGCGACACCATCCAAGGATCGACCCTTGCCTACGTTCATCAACGGAAGCACCCGGGTCCATCCGAGCCGACCATGCTGGCCATGAACCGGGTCGGTTTCGACGCGATGACGGTTGGCAACCATGAGTTCAATTTTGGTCTCGAGGCTATCGAGCGCGCAAGGCACGACGCCTCTTTCCCTTGGGTCTCGGCCAATGTTGTGACCGAAGAGGGAGAGCCGTTCTTCGAGCCCTATCTCGTTAAGGAGTTGAACGGCGTCAAAGTAGGAATCCTGGGGCTGACGACGCGCGCCGTCCCAACTTGGGAGACGCCTGAGCACTATGCCGGCATAAAATTCTTGGACACTGTGGAAACAAGCAAGCGCTATGTCCCGATCTTGCGAGAAAAGGAGAACGTCGATGTCGTCGTGGTCGTGACCCATCAAGCGCTCGAACGCGACCTCGTAAACGGCGAGTCCAACAAGTCGGAGTATGAGAACCAAGTCTATCGGTTGACGAAGGAAGTCCCGGGTATCGACGTGATCCTCATGGGCCATGCCCACCGGAAGGTCCCACCGCAAGAGCTGAACGGAGTGATCCTCTGTGAGCCGGGCCGCTGGGGAGATTCACTGTGCCGTGTCGATCTGCACTTCGAGAAAGACTCTTCTGGAAAGCTGCGGGTAAGCCGCTGGGAGGGGGAGCTCCTCTCGGCATCGGAGTTCGAGTCCGACGAGAAAGTGCTAGAGCTCGGTCGGCCCTATCACGAAAGGACGATGGCTTATATCAGTGGCGTCATCGGCGAGGCGGTCGACCCGTTCAGCGCGGAGCGCGCACGTTTTCGAGATACCGCGCTGATGGATCTCCTCCAGCAAGTCATGCTCGAGGAAAGCGGAGCACAATTATCTCTAGCCGCACTATTACCCTATCGTTTCGAAGGAATCCCGGCGGGGCCGGTAACCGTGCAGCAGCTCTTGTCCTTTTATCCGTACGACAACACGCTGGTGGTTCTGAAAGTGACGGGACGGGACGTGAAAGAGGTTCTCGAGCACTCGGCCCGTTACTACAAGCACGCCGTGCTCGACGCCGAGACCGGCCGGCTCCTGATCGAAGTCGATCCTCTGGTGCGCGCATACAACTTCGACATGTTTCAACTTTGGCAGCTCTTCGAAACGTTCCGCCATCTTCACCAGGGAGCGGGTCTTGCGGTCCTCGAATCCTAACCGCTCGCGCGCGTAGTCCACCGTTGACGCGAACCCGTACTTCCGGTAAAGAACGCGGTTCCCGACCTCCTGGAGATAGAAGCAGAGGACCGATTCCACGCGGCGGTGCACACGGGCGGCGGCGACGAGACGTCGATCGACTTCGTTCGCGGGAAGACCTTTCTTCATTTCGAGAGCGGCTTCGGCAGGCAAGGACATGGCAAACTCCTTTTAGAATGAATGGCTTATTGCAAGAACCTCAGTCTCAATATAGGAGTAGATTAGGTGAAAGTCAAGTCCGAGTGTGTACTTTAACTGATTGAAAACAAATGGTTTAGACAAAAAAACGGATCCCTCGGAACCGGGTACGCCCCCTTAACTTATTGATAAAAAGATACTTGCTCTACGGGCTTTGCGTCACTAATCGGCTACAGCCGAAGCTCTGGTATATACGCCCACTCCCTATGCTTCCGCGACGTAGTTTCGGGGCAGGCTCTCCCTATGGCATCTCGCCGACTTGGACGCTTCTCAGCCGGGGCAGGATTGTCAGCTTCCTCGTCAGTGGAAGGCTTCGTCGAGCGCGTCGTCGTGCCGCTCGGAAGTGTCGGTGCGGCCGCTTTCTCCCAATCCTATGAAGGACATGACGGCTTCTTTTGGAGACATTTCTCCCTTCT
Organism: Candidatus Marinacidobacterales bacterium; assembly: GCA_965219415.1. Lineage (GTDB taxonomy): Bacteria > Acidobacteriota > Vicinamibacteria > Marinacidobacterales > DATDRI01 > CBDCNP01. The sequence continues at coordinate 235,432 of CBDCNP010000001.1, read as the reverse complement.
CGGGCCACGGGTCGAATCCACTGCTTTCGGGACAAAGTGGCCGCTCGACGGCGGAGGTGAGGCTTGTTTTTCGTCCATACTAAGAGGCTTCGTTGCCTCGATGGAGGGGCTGGAATAAACTCTGACGGTGCAACATGATGAGCAAGCGGTCCGGGAATCGGCGAAGAGGCTCGCCGCCGCCGAGCGGGTCAGCGTATTGACCGGTGCCGGCGTCTCGGCGGAGAGCGGGGTGCCGACGTTCCGAGGCCCTCAGGGTCTTTGGAAAAAGCACCGGCCGGAGGAACTGGCCACGCCGGAGGCCTTCGCGCGCGATCCCAAGATGAGTTGGGAGTGGTATGACTGGAGGCGACAAAAGTTGGCGGCCTGCAAACCGAACACCGGGCACGACGCCTTGGTGAGACTCGAGCAAAGCGTGAACGAGTTCACGCTCGTGACCCAGAACGTCGACGGGCTGCACCGTGCCGCGGGAAGCCGTAACGTGCAGGAGCTTCACGGCAACGTTTGGCGGCTTCGTTGCACGAGCTGCTCGCACAACGCCGAGGATTTCCGGGTGCCCTTGCCCGAGCTCCCTCCGCGATGTACTTGTGGCAGCTTGCTCCGGCCCGACGTCGTTTGGTTTGGGGAGATGTTGCCCCAAGAGCCTCTCAGTCGTTCGGTGAGCGCGATGTCCAGCAGCGACGCGGTACTGGTCGTTGGGACCTCGGCCTTGGTACATCCCGCGGCTTCCCTACCGGTGGTGGCGAAGCAAGCGGGCGCTATGGTGATCGAAGTGAATATGGAGGAAACGCCCTTGAGCTCGATGGCTGATGTGACCCTGCTCGGTCCCTCGGCGGTTCGTCTTCCAGAGCTCATGCAAGCGGCGGGGATCGGCTAAGCCGAGTTTGCTATGAACGGGCTAGCACCGGAAGATCGCCCGCGGGAAAAGCTCCTCGCGCGAGGCGCCGAAGTACTAGGGACCAACGAGCTCGTGGCCGTGGTTCTAGGAACCGGCACCCGAAATCTTTTCGCGCTCGAGCTTGCCAACCAGATCTTGTCTTCTACCGGCGGACTAGAGGGGCTTGCCCGGTCGACCCCGGACAGCTTGACGAGATTAAGAGGACTCAAATCGGCGCGCACGGCTCGACTAGTGGCGGCGCTCGAGTTGGGAAGGCGCACAATCGCCGAACCGCCCGAGCGCCGTCCTATCTTCTGTACTCCGGACGACGCGGGGAGATATCTCTTGCCTCGATTCGGGGCCAAGCCGGTGGAAGAGTTCGGCGTGCTGGTACTCGATACGCGGAACCGCTTGAAGCGTCTCGAAGTCATCTCTCGGGGAAGCCTCAACGGCAGCCTGGTCCACCCCCGCGAGGTCTTCAGGGAGGCGGTGGCACTTCAGGCCGCGGGTTTGATTTTGTTTCATAACCATCCGTCGGGTGATCCCACGCCATCGAATGAAGATCTCGCGCTGACCTGACCCGAAGGCTCAAGAAGGCGGGCAGCATCATGGGTATCGAGGTTCTCGACCACGTGATTCTTGGACAAGGGCGCTTCACGAGTCTCAAAGAGAAGGGAAATCTCTAACCGGTGGCGGAGCGAATCCTCTACTTCGATTGCTCGGCGGGAGTGAGCGGCGACATGACTCTCGGTGCGCTGGTCGATCTCGGTTTGCCGCTCGCGAAGTTGACCGCGGAGCTCAAGAAGCTTCGCACGGGGCGATTTCAGCTCAAGGCATCTAAGGCGACGCGGCAAGGGATCCGGGGGACTCGTGTCCAAGTCCTGACGCCAGGAGACAAAGGGCACCGTCATTTCTCCGAATTCTCCGAGATCCTAGAGGCGAGCCGACTCTCGTCGGAGCTCAAGGAGCGTGGAATCGATCTCATCCGTCGCATCTACGCCGCCGAGGCGCGGGTTCATGGGAAGAGGATCGACAAGCTCCACCTTCACGAGCTCGGTTCGCTCGATACTCTCATCGACGTGGTCGGGACGCTCATCGGTCTGGAGCTCCTCGATATCAAGACCGTAGAGAGCTCACCGGTCAACGTCGGGGGAGGAGAGTTGGTCATCGAGCACGGGCGGATGTCGGTCCCTGCGCCTGCGACCGCTTTGCTGCTCCGCGGCGCGCCGGTTTTTTCGGATGACTCGAGCTTCGAGCGAACCACTCCCACCGGAGCCCTTCTGGTCACGTCGCTAGCGGGGCGATACGGTCCCTGGCCGGCGATGACCTTGAAACAAATCGGCTACGGACTGGGGACGAAGGATCCGCGAGATGGACGGCCCAATGCACTAAGGCTGGTCTTGGGCGAGACCGCTGGGAGGAGGGGTCCCGACCAGACGGTGCTGGTCATGGAGGCCACTATCGACGACATGAGCCCTGAGCTTGCCGGCTATCTGCTCGAGAGATTGCTCGGAGCCGGGGCGCTCGACGTCTTTTTCACCCCGGCGACCATGAAGAAGAGTCGCCCTGGGGTGAACGTCACGGTCATCGCGCCGACGAACCTCCGGGAAGAGATGGCGGGGATTCTGTTCTCTGAGAGCACGACTCTGGGTCTGCGGTGTCATGAGGTCGAGAGGCAAGTGCTCGAGCGCAAGGTAGTGCAAGTGTCGACCCGGTTTGGGAAAGTAGCGGTCAAGCTGGGGTTGAGGGGTGGCCGTGTTTTGAACGTGGCCCCCGAGTTCGAAGACTGCCGGCGCATCGCATCTCGAAAGCGTGTTTCGCTCAAGGAAGTGCAGCACGCCGCCCTATCAGCCTGGCAGGAGGGACGCTCGAAGAAGTAACAAGGCAGAGGAAAAGGCATGAGCGAAACTAATAACGACTCGAAACCCGCGGCGGCTAGCCCGGCCTCGCCGCAGAAAAGCTCCCCGGAGAAGATCTCTATTGACGAGTTCGGCCGCTTAGACCTTCGGGTGGCGAAGGTTCTCGAAGCGGAAGCGGTCCCCGGGACCACGCGGCTTTTGAAATTCATCGTGGATCTGGGTGGCGAGAAGCGGCAGCTCGTTGCCGGTATCGCCGAGGTCTACCAACCGGAATCGCTCGTGGGACGCACGATTATCGTGGTGGCCAACCTCAAGCCGGCCCGCCTTCGGGGGGTCGAATCCGACGGCATGCTCCTGGCGGCGCAACCGCCGGACGGAAAACCTATCCTCGCGACCTTCGACGAAAGCGTTCCTCCTGGAAGCAAGGTCCGATAAGCGTGAACCAACCCGGACGCCACGCGGTCTGGGTCGCGGTGTTGTTGGCTTTCGTCGGATGTCAGAGTTCCGATGATGTGACCTGCGCCACCCTTGCTCTCGTCAGGGAGACGCCGGTGGCTTCGAAGGACTGGAAAGGCATCCTCGTCGAGTTCGGCGCCCCCTCCGCGATTCCACTTCTCGGTGACGGGTGGTCCTTCGGGGAGACGGCGCCGGACGGCAACGCGTTTCGCTGGGCGGTCGGCGACCAGGCATCCTTTCGTTTCGAGAGCGACACTTCGGGGGAGCGCCTGGCGTGGGTCGAATGTCAGCCGCACCGCTTCCCGGGAGCACCGGCGCAGATTCTCGAGATCGCCCACAACGGTCGGGTGCTACCCACCCTCCACCTACGCGAGGGAAGAAGCCGCTATCCCCTCGAGCTCGCTCTGGTCGAGGGCGAGAACACGATGGAGATTCGATTCCGCTACGCACGCTCTCCCAGGGATACGGGTGAGGATAGTCAAGATCGGCGCGAGCTTGCTGTAGCCTTCTATCGTTTCGATGTGCCTCCACCTGGGACGCCGCCGGTCGAGGGCAAGCCGGGGCCTTTCGCCTTGGTCGAGCCTCACTCGGAATCTCCCGGAGTGTACTTGCCTGCAGGAGGGCGACTCTCTTACTTCTTGCGAGTTCCCGAGGAGGCGCGCCTCGCGGTCGATGTAGGGGCTCACGAGCCTCAGCGTCTCTTGGCTCCCGCGGGTGCGAGGCTTCGCATTCACGTGCGGTCCACGGATAGCGAGAGCGAAATCGAAGATCTTGCGGAAGCGACGGCCCCCAGTGGCGAAGTCATTAGCCGTGAGCTGGCGCTCGATTCTTTGAGCGGTGAACGGGTGGAGATTTCACTGCGCGCGGAGTCGGCCGATCTCTTTGCGAGGCCCGTCCTCACTTATGCGCGCGCCGAGCCTCCCGCCCCGTCTCACGCGCAAATCCCCGACGAGCTCCCCGAAGAGCTCAATGTCCTTCTCATCGTCCTCGACGGCGCGAGCGCCGTCCGCATGAGTGCCTATGGTTACGAAAAGCCAACCACGCCCGAGATCGAGAGGCTCGCCGCCGAGAGCGTGGTTTTCGACAACGCCGTGAGCCAAGCGGTTTACACCATCGCGTCGATTGGCTCGCTGTTAACCGGTCAATATCCCGAAAGACACCAGAGCGTCTCCTTCGCCGATCGGCTTCCGGCGTCCGCCGTGACGTTGCCCGGTCTTCTGACTCTCGAGGGTTTCGCCTCCGCCGGTTTCTCGGGCAACGCCGTCGTATCGTCGACCTTCGGGTTGGATCGGGGATACCAGGAGTTCCAGCTGGCGCGGGAGCGCGAAGATTACACCGGACACGGGGACTCCGTGCTGCAATCTTTTTCAAGCTGGTTGCAGGAGAACGCGGAGCGACGTTTTTTCGCCTACGTGCATTTTCGCGAGCCCCACTTTCCTTATGATCCGCCGCCGCCGTTCGATACACGCTTCGGTCCTGGCGACCTTTTTCCAGAAGGGATCAGCGAGTGGGAACAGGTAAACGTCTTCAACGACGCCGCGGCCCGCGACGAGGAAGTCCCGGCCCAAGTGCTCTCACGCATACGCGCCCTCTACGATGGAAACATGGCTTTCGCGGATCATCTCGTCGGAAAGATTCTCGCAGAGTTGGATTCACTCGGGCTTTCCGAGCGCACCATCGTCATTCTGACCGCCGACCATGGCGAGGCCTTGTTCGAGCACCGCTTCATCGGTCATAACACGCAGCTCTACGATGAAAGCGTCAGGGTTCCGCTAACGATGCGGGTGCCGGGAGTTGCAGCGCAAAGGGTGTCGCAAGTCGTGGAGCTCATCGACTTGGCCCCCACGATCTTGGCGCTGGTCGGGTTGGGTGAGGGGCCTGCGGTGGAGGAAATGCAGGGTCGGAGTATTGCGCCGCTTCTGTATGGAGAGAGTCTTCCTCCACGCTCCGCCTTCTCGCGGACCTTGTGGAACAAGCCGCGCTATTCGGTTCAAGATCGCCGCGACAAGTTTATCTGGGACAGTCGAACCGGGGCCGAGGAGCTCTACGATCGCTCGAGCGATCCGGGAGAGCAGGTCAATATAGCCGCCGAACGAAGAGTCTCATCTGGATTCTGGCGTCAAAGGATATTTCATTGGCTCCGAGAACAAGAGCACCTTCGAGCCGGAGCACCGCAGCCGGAAGGTGCGCTGGTCCCCGAAGACTTGGGGCGCTATCTCGGCGGCGTGGGCTATCTGCAGTACATGGAAGGTAAGAAGAAAAAGAATGATTGACTCACATGCCCACCTGGAGATGGACGCATTCGATCACGATCGAGCCGGCGTTCTACGACGAGCCAAGGCGGCCGGGATCGACACCATTCTCTCCTTGGGCCTCATGGATGAAGGGGCCACCTACACCAAAGCCTTCGAGCTCGTAGACGAGCATCCGGCGCTTCTGACCGCGATAGGTTGCCACCCCCACGACGCCAAAGCGTTCGGAGCCGATGGTGAGACGACGCTCGAGAGGTTGAGTCAGCGTCCTCGGTTAGTGGCCATCGGGGAGATCGGGTTGGACTATCACTATAATTTGTCCCCACCCGAGATCCAGCGAGACGTCTTTCGGCGGCAGATACGGGTGGCAAAAAAACTGGGTCTCCCAATCATCATCCATCAGCGGGAGTCGGAGGCGGACCTGGTCACCATCCTGAGGGAGGAGCGCGCGCGTGAAGTCGGCGGGATCTTGCACTCTTTCACGGCCGATCTCGCGACCGCCAAGGCGGCGATCGAGCTCGGTTTCCTCATCTCCTTCTCCGGCATCCTGACCTTCAAGAACGCCGAGTCCCTACGGGAGGTCGCCAAGGATCTCCCGATGGACAAGCTCCTGGTGGAGACGGATTCGCCCTATTTGGCACCGGTGCCGCATCGAGGAAAACGGAACGAGCCCGCGTTCGTAAGGGATACCGCCGCCGCGTTGGCGAAGCTCAAGGGGATCAGCCTCGATGAAGTCGAGGACGCGACCGACGCCAACTTCCGCCGTTTCTTCCGTCGCTAAATCCCCTTTCCTTTCAATCGCTTGCGCCCTGCCTGCCCGCCGCCCCGGAATCGCCCGCTGAATTGATTGACAGGGCGATTTCCGCGATAATGAGGGCCCTATGCCACCAGGCCATTCCTTTGATGTAGTTTCCGAGGTAGATCTGCAGGAGGTGAAAAACGCCGTCCAGCAGGCAGGCAAGGAGATCCAAAACCGCTTCGATTTCAAGGGTTCCAAGACGGCGATCCAGCTCGGGGAGGACCATCTCGAGTTGACCTCCGTCGATGAGTACAAATTGAAGAGTGCCATGGAGGTCTTGAAGGGGAAATTGATCAAGCGGAAGGTTTCCCTCAAGGCGCTCCAACCCGGAGAAATCGAAACCGCCCTCGGAGGTACGGTCAAACAGCGCGTCGATCTCCAAAGTGGTATCCCGATCGAGAAGGCACGGGAGATCGTGAAGATGGTCAAGGGCACCAAGCTCAAGGTGCAGACTGCGATTCAGGGCGATCAGTTGAGGGTGACTGGCAAAAGCAAAGACGATCTGCAGAAAATCATGCAGTTACTACGTGACACCGACATGGACATTCACATGGAGTTCACGAACTACCGCTAGGACGACCCATGCAGGTTCCCGAATCCACGCGCCCCGCCTGGCCTTCGATTGGCCTCGACGACATCTTCGCCGAGGTGCATGAGGAGCTTACGCAGGTAGACAAGTTCATCGAAGAAAAGATCAACAGCAACGTCGAGCTGATCCAGCAGAGCAGCCGCTACGTCTATGAGAGCGGAGGCAAGCGGATCCGCCCTGCGCTCTTACTGCTCGCCGGCAAGCTCTGCGGCTACCGTGGTGGGAAGGCTCACTACTACGCGGCCGTTATGGAGTTCATCCATACCGCGACTTTGATCCACGACGACATCATCGACGAGGCGACGCTGCGGCGCGGGAAGACTTCTGTGAACTCGTTGCTTGGCAACGATGTGACGGTACTGCTAGGTGACTACCTCTACATACGCTCGATGGGCTTAGCCATCGAGCTCGGGAACCTGAAGATCCTGGAGGTGATCTGCGATGTCACGCTCCGCATGATCGAAGGCATGATCTTGGAATTGAATCGGGGCGGCGACTTGAAGATCACCGAGGACGAGCATCTGGAGATCTTGAGGCTGAAGACGGCCTACTTGTTTAGCGGTTGTTCCCGGATCGGTGCCGTGCTCGCCGAGGCGGGAGAAGAGGAGGTGCACATCCTCACAGAGTATGGGCTGAATTTGGGCATGGCGTTCCAAGTGGTCGACGACATGTTGGACTTCATGGCCGACGAAAAAGTGCTAGGGAAACCTGTCCTGGCAGATCTCAAAGAGGGGCACGTCACCTTACCGATCCTCTATGCTTTGCAGGCTGAGCCCCGAGCGACGCCGACCGTGCAAGCCGTCATCGACCACAAAGAGGTCGACGAGGTGAGTGGTAAAGAGATCTTGGAATTGGTCCGCCGGCATCGTGCGCTCGACAAGGCCCGAAGCGTGGCGGAGAATTATTCTAACCAAGCAAAGCAGACCCTCGCTCCTCTACCCGATTCGCCGCACAAGGATTCGCTCATCGCTTTGGCCGATTACGTCATCGAGCGAAATCTGTAATTGCCCCCTCGCGCTGTTCGGCGCTATTCCCGGCGAGCGTTCCCTCCGTACCAACACCAACCAGGTGAAACGCCACATCCGGAGCGTGATCCGGCCGGTCACATGTATGGAAGAACAGAATCTCCACCGAAACTCTTCGATGCCGACCGTTGGCAGGAGAACGAGCCCTATCTCTACGGAGTAGACTTGTTCAATCAAAGTTATTGGTGGGAAGCCCACGCCGAGTGGGAGATGCTCTGGCAAGTCACCGACCGCAGCGCAACCGCTGCTTCGTTTCTTCAAGGTCTGATCCAAGTCGCCGCGGCACTCGTCCAACATCGCGCCGGCCGAGCCGAAGGGGCTCGGAAACTCGCAACAAAGGGCATCGCCAAACTGCGCCGTATCGACGGGCGCTTCATGGGGCTGGATGTCGTCGCGTTCACCGATGCCGTGGAGTCGTTCCTTGAAACCGGACCCCCCCCCGTCATCGAGCTCGCGATCAATCAGGAGAAACAATAACCAAAGGCTTTTTTGCATGGCGGACGCCAAGATACGGCGTTGCCACGGAAAAAGGTGCCCCGGCATCCCTGTGCTATACTCCGCTTGTTCATGAAAAAGCAGGAACTCCTGATCGCTGCGGCCGTTGCAGCCGCATTCGCTTTCATGCTTGGCCTGATTTTGGCAGGGGCGATCGCTCCGAACGCCGCCCGATCCTCTTCCGATAACAAACCCTCGTTTCCCGATCCCGGCCCATCCCCGGCAACCGGAAACAGCGGACGTTCTGGAATGGCCGGAACGGCCGGGCTAGTTGACTTCGCCAACATCGTGGAGAAGGTGAATCCCGCGGTCTTGAACATCGTCGCTACCGGTACTGACACCATGGGACTCAGAAGCGGTGGCTCATCGAAGAATCCCTTCGATTTCTTCGGTGAGTCCGATCCCCATGAAGGGTTGGAGTTGCCGAGGCGAGGTTCCGGCTCGGGTTTTTTCATCGACAAGGAAGGCTATCTCCTGACCAATCATCATGTCATCGAGGGTGCCGACCGCGTCGATGTGTCGCTCTTCGACTCACGGACCCTGCGCGCGAAGGTGATCGGCAGTGATCGGGAGACCGACTTGGCGCTTCTCAAAGTGGACGAGCCAGGAGAGTATCCTGCCATCGTTCTCGGTGACTCCGATGCTCTACGGGTGGGCGAGTGGGTGGTTGCCATTGGCAACCCGCTGCGCATGTACGACCACACGGTGACCGTTGGCGTGGTGAGTTACAAAGGCCGGGTGCTCTGGAATCCGAGTTTCGACAACTTCATTCAGACCGATGCCGCCATCAATTTTGGAAACTCGGGTGGGCCGCTGCTCAACTCCCAAGGCGAGGTGGTAGGGATCAACACCGCGGTAAGCCAGCAAGGGCAGGGTATCGGTTTCGCCATCCCGATCAACACCGCAAAGGACATTTTGAGTCAACTGAGAGAGCGCGGCGCGGTGTCGCGTGGCTATCTAGGAGTCAGTCTCGACGACGCGGATGAGGACTTTCAGGAACAGCTCGGGCTTCCCGAGCCCCGCGGCACGGTAGTCACGAGTGTCACCGTTGACTCCCCGGCGCACAAGGCGGGCTTCAAGCGCTACGACGTGATCGTGGCCGTGAATGGGGAGCCGGTATCAACCGGAGCGGATCTAGTGAGGGCGATCAGCTCCTCTGCTCCGGAGACCCCCGTCGAGGTTACCGTCTACCGCGACGGCAAACGATTGGAGCTCCGGGCCACTCTGGACGAACGGGCCGTGGCAGGAGCGACACGAGAGGCGGAACCCTCGACGGAGGAACCAGACACCGTCGATGACTTGGGCCTCGCTGTGCAACCGCTGTCTCCCGCTGCTGTACAGCGATACGGTTTGCCGGAAGACATCCAGGGAGTGATGGTGGCGCGGGTCAAACCGCTGAGCCCGGCTGCGGACGAGGGCGTGCAGCGCGGGGACGTCATCACTGAGGTCAACCGCCGAGCCGTTTCAGACCCGAGTGGCTATCGGGAAGCGATCGGGCAGGCCGGTCCGGGGGAGCTGCTGCTGCTGTACGTTGTGCGGAGCGCAAACTTCGCTTTTATTGCGAAGGTCCGGGCTGAAGGGGATGGCGCGCCTGGACCTGACAGGCGTTGAAAGTTTGGAGAGAAGTGGGCCCCGTTTGAGCCCGCGCCAGGTGTCCCGACGTCCCGACGTCCCGTCATCCCGGCATCCCCTACAGGGCAGGGCGCGCATCGAGGCGAAAAGTTGTGAGACCCCGAATACTCGTTGTAGACGACGAGGAGTCCATCCGAAAAACGATGCGCATGACCCTCGAGTACGAGGGCTTCGAAGTCACCGAGGCTCCGTCCGGGGTCGAGGCGATCAAGGCCGTCGCGCAAGATCCTCCCGATCTGATCTTCCTCGATATCAAGATGCCTGGCATCGACGGTCTGGAAGTCCTGGAGCAGCTGAAAGAGAAATCACCTTCCACCCAGGTGATCATCATCAGTGGGCACGGAACCGTCGAGACCGCAGTCCAGGCCACCCGACTCGGGGCGTTCGATTTCATCGAAAAGCCCTTGGAGACCGAGCGGGTCTTGCTCGCGGTCCGGAATGCCGCCGAGCGGAAGGAGTTGGAGGAAGAAGTCGGCCGGCTGCGGCTTCGTTTTGAGCGCCAGTATCGGATGGTCGGTTCCAGCAAGGCCATGGACAAAGTCGGTGAAGCCATTCGCCGCTCCGCACCCACCAACGCGACCGTTCTCATCACCGGGGAGTCGGGAACCGGAAAAGAGTTGGTGGCACGCGCCATCCATGGCAACAGCAATCGAGCCCGCGCTCCCTTCGTCCAAGTCAATTGCGCCGCTATTCCCGAGGACCTCATCGAAAGCGAGCTCTTTGGACACGAGAAGGGATCCTTCACCGGAGCCACCAATAAGCAAGTTGGGAAGTTCGAGCAAGCCCATCGCGGCACCATCTTTCTCGACGAAATCGGGGACATGAGTGCACGCACGCAGGCCAAAGTGCTTCGAGTGTTGCAGGAAGGCGAAGTCGAGCGGGTGGGCTCGGCGGCGACGAACAAGGTCGATGTGCGAGTGATCGCCGCCACCAACAAGAAGCTGGATGATGAGATCGCCGCCGGAAACTTCCGCGAGGATCTCTATTTCCGCCTTTCGGTCATTCCCATCGAGATGACTCCTCTGCGAGACCGCAACGAGGACATTCCTGCCCTGGTAGCGCATTTCATGGAGGCGTTCTCGACCGAAGATCACTTGCGGAAGAAGAAATTCTCCCCCGAGGCGTTGGAGAGACTCCAAAAGTATTCTTTTAGAGGAAACATCCGCGAGCTGCGTAACACCGTGGAGCATCTACTCATCATGTCCAACAGCGATGTGATCGGGGTCGAGGATCTTCCCGAGAGCATCCGCTACCCCGGCGAGCTCGTTCAGGCTGACCACCTCGGCGTTGGAACCCTGAAGGAGTTCAAGGAGGTGAGCGAGAGGGCGTTTCTCGTTGCGAAGCTCAGGGAAAACGACTGGAACATCTCCCAAACCGCCCAAATCATCGGAACCCCTCGCAGCAATCTCTATAAGAAGCTCGAACAGTACAAGATCGCACAAGAGACCGACGGTTAGTTCCCGCCGCTGATGAAGCCGAAGCGCTACCTTCCCTACGTTGCCGCGTTCGTATTGCCAGTCTTCGGCGGGGGATGCGGAAGCTCGCCTGGCCCTCTCGATTCGGATACTGCACTCCACCTCGAGCAGCATCTCGAGTCGGCGGAGATCGAGAGTGCCGGGCCTTCCACCGAGGCTCTTCGAGAAATCGAGTGGAAGTTCGACGAGCCGCGACCGGAATGGAAGCCCTTGGCGATTCCGGGCCGATCGGGAAACCGCCACTCCACGGAGCTCGCGAGTATAGACGGCGCCTTGCGCCTATCCCTCCTCGAGGTGGGTCGAGCCGGCATGCTGGTCATCGGGGGACTCTACACCGAGCTCGACGATTGGGATTTCGATGATTGGGAAGCGATCGTGCTGCGCGCCCGCACGTCGGATCCGGTTTGGGGCATGCTGATCGGTTTCGAGTTCGAAGGTGGCGTCATGCCCTCCGACATGCTTGGCCACTTGGCAGGCATGGTCGAGGCGACGCCGGTATTCAGCGACGGTGAGCTGCAGACTTACGTCTTCCCGGTGACCCGTCCCGGATCGATGGGCCCCGAATCCGTGGGCCCCGAATCCGTGAGCGAAGACAAGCCCTGAAAGCATCTGGGCATTGCGGTTGGCGCGCTCGAAGAAGCGAGCTTCGAAATCGTTTCGATAAGCGCCGTCCCGTCGGGCGGCACCTTCCGAGACCCCTACGGGGTCAAGAGCGTGGCGCGGGCGAACTCGGTGCGCCGGACTCTCTTTGCACACACACCGGCGAGCCTGAGCTATCGCGTGAACGTGCCGCCAGGGGGTCGATTGGATCTCGAACTGGGAGTCGTGCGCTCCGACATTCCGGTCGATTTCAAGATCACTGTACAGGCCGATGGAGAAGAGGCCGGGGTCGTTTTCGAAGACTCCTACGCCGACCCCGCTAGTTGGAAACCCATCAGTGTGGATCTCTCGAGCTATGAGGCCCACCAAGGAAGCCCGGTAACGCTCTTCCTCGAAGCCGACGCGGCCCGCGAAGGGACGGTGGCTCTTTGGGGTGCCCCGACACTGGGCGGCGATCACGGATCCGACCATCCGAACGTCATCTTCTATGTGATCGACGGTGCGGGGGCGGACTTCATGAGCGTTTATGGATACAACCGCCGCACCACGCCCAACATAGAACGCCTGTCTGCGGAAGGGGCGGTCTTCGAACGCGCCTTCAGCAACTCGACTTGGACTCAGCCGTCGACCGCATCGTTCATGACCTCGCTCCAGCACAGCGTCCTGGGCGGGCTGAGCCGAGGCGTCTACTCTTCCCCGTTGCCGCCGAGTGCTACGACCATGGCGGAGCATTTGCACGACGCCGGATACTTGACGTCTTCTTTTACCACCAACCCTAACGCCGGCCGGCTGATCGGCATGGAACGCGGGATGGACGTTCTTGTCGAGCACCTAGGCGGTCATCATTCAGAATCCTCCAAGGATCTTCAGGAAGATTTCTGGCGGATTCGCGAACGGTACGGTGCCGAGCCGTATCTGGCGCACTTCCAAACGACCGACGTCCACTGGCCCTATCGACCGGTGCCTCCCTTCGCCGGCCTGTACGTCTCGCCGGAGCAAAGCGCCGAGCTCTCCCAGGTGGGAGGGGAAGATGTTCAGCAAGTAATTGGAGCTTACGAGCATCTTCGCCGCGTATCGCCACGCTCTGGAACGAGAGAGCATTCCTCGCCAAACATTCTACGAGCGCCACCGCGGTCTCTACGATGAGACCATGGCGCACCAGGACTATCAGCTCGGGCGTCTGGTCGACCGGCTGAAGGCAAGTGACGAATGGGAGCGGACGCTTCTGATCATCGCCGCTGACCATGGCCATCCCGCCGGCAGCTACTCGCGTTTCGGAAGAGGAATGCTCGAGGAAGAGCCTCCCGATTGGGAAGGGGCGCTCCTCGGAGCTTTCAATAGTCGCATCCCGCTCATCTTCGTTTGGCCCGGACGCCACGCGGGCGGTCAACGCTTTGCGGAGCCGGTATCCATGATCGACGTGTTGCCCACCGTGCTCGACCTGGTGGGCTTGCCGCAGCCGGACGTCTTGCAAGGGCAATCGCTAGCGCCCCTATTGCGCGGGTCTGCCGGACCTGCCGGGGAAGACGGGTGGGAGCAACGTCCCGTCGTCTTCGACGAGTTCCGGGTCGATGCCGAGACTGGAGAATGGTACGGGAACATCGAAATGATCGATGGCCGCTGGGGGGCGTCTCTAGAGGTAAGCCCGGTGAAGGAAGGCGCCGATCCCAACCTCGGCCGTCATGCGATCCCGTCGGGGGGTCGCTGGGGTGCCACGCATCCGTACTTTGCCGAGGCCCCGCGCCTGCTGCTGTACGATTTGTTCTCCGACCCCTATGCTCTCCACAACGTCAACGAACGCTACCCCGAGCTCGTCGAGGCTTACCGCAAGCGACTCCAAGTTCAGTGGGAGGCGCATCAGGCGCTCGCCACCCAGTTCCAAGCCGCGGAAGACGTGGCGCTCTCTCCCGATCAGCTGCAGCAGTTACGCTCGCTCGGCTACATTCAGTAAGCACCGGCGGACCGTGTCCAGTTTGCCGCGTGCCGTATAATGGTCTCGCCTGTTCGAGTCGACCAGATGATCGCCGGCCTTCGGGCCGGAGGAAAGTCCGAACTCCCCAGGGCAGTGCGCTGGGCAACCCCCAGTCCCGGTGACGGGAAGGAAAGTGCCACAGAAAATATACCGCCTCTTCCTTCGGGGGAAGGTAAGGGTGAAATGGTGCGGTAAGAGCGCACCGCTCGGGTGGTGACATCCGAGGCACGGCAAACCCCGCACGGAGCAAGACCAAATAGGGAAGCGTTCGAGGGCGGCCCGTCCGAAGCTTCCGGGTAGGTCGCTCGACTGCGGCGAGCAATCGTCGCGGCTAGATAAATGATCGTCGCCCTCCTGCGGGCAACCAAGGGGGGGAACAGAACTCGGCTTACGGACGGCTCGAGCAGGCGCTACCTCCCTTGGACGTCAGCTCATAACGCCACCCCTGCGACCATCAGAAGCGCCAGTACCGCACTGTCCGCGATACGCTGAAAAACCTTCCCTTCGCTGCGAGTGATGAGGTAGAGCAGCGGGCCGGCTGCTCCGAAGAATAGGGTGATGAGGACGAAGGGGACGACGGACTTTCCCTTCGCATTGGCGTCCTCAACCATCCAGAGGGTGACGAGCGTCAAGGCGATCACCAGGTCGAACATCATTAGCTGGGTGGCGGAGTTGGAGACGGCGATGGCGAAGAAGCCCAAGTAGCCGTGCTCGTAGAGCACTTCACCCGTCATCGCCAGGAAGAGAATGAGAACCAAACCGAGAACCGCCTTCTGCCAAGTCATGTTTCACCTCCAAGGCCAATATAGATCGAATACTATATTTTTTTCAAGTAATAACTTTAAAAAACTGTGGTATGATTGGAGCGTCATGAGGAAGCGCACTTACAACCAAACGTGCTCGGTGGCCGGTGCGCTCGACGTCCTCGGGGAGCGTTGGACCCTGCTCCTCGTACGTGAGCTCTTGACCGGGCCGAAGCGATACAACGATCTTCTCGATGCCCTGCCGGGAATCGGTACCAATCTGCTCGCCGACCGCCTGAAGAGCCTCACCAACGATGGGCTTATCACCCAAAGCAAGCTTCCCCCCCCGGCCGCGGCTTCCGTCTACGAGCTCACCGAGGCGGGCAAACGCCTGGAACCGGTGCTTCTCGAGCTGGTTCGCTGGGGAAAGCGTTATCAGCGGAAGGCGAGAAAAAGCGCGACCTACCGCGCTACGTGGACGGCTGTCGCGATGAGAGCCTTCTTTCGACCCGAGCGCGCCCGGGGAGTGAGGCTTTCGTGTGAATTTCGGGTTGGGGACGAGGTACTGAACGCCGTCGTCCGCGATGGAGAGTTACGCAGCGGCGCAGGATCGGCACTCGATCCCGACGTCGTGGTCACGACCACACCCGAAGTCTTTCGCCGCTTCGAGTCGGGCGACGACCCAGCCGATCTCGAGAAAACCGGGAAGTGGGCGCTTACCGGCACGGCGGCCGCCCTGAAGAAATTCACGCGGCTTTTCGAACTCGCAAGTTGAGCCGGCGTTCGAACTAGGTCCCCGGCTGAGCCGACCGGATCATCTCGAGGACAGCTTTGAAGAGCTTGCTGTCGCGGTCTCCTAGGGAGAAGACGATTTCGGCATGGTCCATGTCCTCTCCGAACACAACCACCGCGGTGCTTCCCGCCTCACGGAGTTTCGCGGCGAACTCCTTGGTCGGCTCGATTAGGCGCTCTTCGTCACCACCCGCGGTCACGACGAAGTAGGGGGGTGGATTTTTGATGTTGAGAATGGGGGTGGCGTCTTTGTGATCCGAGGCGTCCGGAAGGTACGTCGTGCGCTTCTGGATGGCCTCGAAACCGTGGTCTGAGCTCATCGGGACGCAGCCCTGGAGCGCGTCGCTCGGAACGGATCGCTTGGGGAGCCAGTCGGTATTGGCGCAGATGAAGCCCGAAAGGTGTCCGCCGGCCGAGTGGCCACCCGCGTAGAGGTCTTGAGGATTGCCTCCGTAAGAAGCGACGTTCTTGTAGAGCCAAGCGACCGCGTCTCGGGCGTCGTTCGGCTGATCGGGGTAGATGTTCTTGGGTGTAAGTCGATAGCTGGCGATCGCCGCGATGATTCCGTTTTCAACGAAGGGACGACCAATGTAGCCGTAGTGAGCCCGATCTCCCTCTCGCATGCCGCCCCCATGAAGAAAGAGGAACACCGGGGCATCCTTGAGGTCGCCCTTGGGGAGATAAAGATCCAGTTTCTGTTTGGCGTCTTCGCCGTAGGCTAGATCCAAATGATGGGGGAACTCCGCACGCAGCTCCGCGGTCAGCTCATCCCCTTTCTGGTACCAACCCGCCCAATCGATCGTGAACTCATCGGCATGCATCACGGTGTAGTAGGTGGACTTATCCTGCGCGCTGCTCGCGTTCGGCAGCAGAAAAAACAGTAGCGAGAAAATGTAG
Source organism: Candidatus Marinacidobacterales bacterium (assembly GCA_965219415.1). Classification (GTDB taxonomy): domain Bacteria; phylum Acidobacteriota; class Vicinamibacteria; order Marinacidobacterales; family DATDRI01; genus CBDCNP01. Next base: position 218,972 of record CBDCNP010000001.1, on the reverse strand, counting down.
AGAGAAGACTTCATGGCTCACACCTCCAGAACGGGCTCAAATTAGCACAGAACGCCGAGAGGTTGCTTCCGATACTACCGTGTCACTGAGGCGAATGTGGGGCAGGGGCGAAAACACTCCATGGACGGGGGCTTATCGCTACCTTAAGCGCGCCTTATCTGGCGTAACTCTTTGGTGCAGAGTGGTTAGTGCTGAGGATTGGACGGGTTGGAAGGTGTGATAGTGCCCTGGACGGGCCCTTGGACTCGAGTGGGGAGGCCGCGAATCGGGCGGCTAGCTAATCGGGAATGCTCAAATGAGCCAGGACGACGGTGACGTTGTCTTTCCCGCCGGCCTCCAAGGCTAGATCGACAAGCGCCTGACATCCCTCCTGGGACGAGGCTCCGCGACTCAGTACGTCGGCGATCTTGGTGTCGTCGACCATGTCGGTCAGCCCGTCCGTACAAAGCAGGAGTCGGTCGTCGTTGCGGAAGCGCATCCGCTGTATCTCGACGTCCACCAATCCGCCCCTTCCGCCGATCGCTTGGAGTAGCACGTGGCGGTACCGGTGCTTGGAGAATTCGTCCTCATTAGTAACGCCGGCGTCCAGGAGTAGCTGAGCCTGGGTTTGATCTTTGGTCAGCTGGTGAAGCTTGCCGTCGCGCAAGAGGTAGGCCCGTGAATCTCCCACGTGGGCGACGATCCCGTCAGCGCCCAAGATAGTGGCGAGAGTCATCGTGGTCCCCATGCCGGCCAGCTTGGGATCCGATTCGGCGCGCTTGGTCAGCGCCTCGTGGACGCGCCGCAAGTGCCGGTCGGCGCGCTTCATCGCTTCCTTTTCCCGCTCCTCGTCTCTGAACTGGAGGATCCAATCGGGGATCTCCGTGACCAGTTTCACGAGGGTGCTGATGGCCATACGGCTCGCGACTTCTCCGGCCGCCGCGCCACCCATGCCATCGGCCACGATCATCCCGTAGCCGGTCTCACGGAATTCTGTCGGCATTTCTTCTTCGGGGAGATTGGTTAGTAGGGATTCCAGGGCCCGGCCGCCGCGCGCCACCAGGTAGCTGTCTTCGTTGTTGGACCGCTTCTTGCCTCGGTCGGAAACGGCCCCGAAGTCGATGCTGACTAGTGAAGAGAGGGGAGGATGCTCGACAGCGACCTCGTCATCGTCGGCGATGGGCCGGTGCTCGGCGGTGTCGGCTTCGCTCGGGTCATGGACCGGCATGGCTACCCTCCTATCTGAGGTTTTTTCTGGGCGCTATCTTACGCCAGCGGCCGGTCGGTTGCGACAAGCAACCGGCAAACGTTTGCCACCCGCGAATCTGGGTAGAAAGGAAACATGAACTGACGACCTCCTCCAAGACCCCGAGCTTCTTGTGTTCCGGAGCCTCGGCCGGCTCTCGATCCGGCCCGTCTGATGACTGGTTTCCTCATCGCCCCGTGCCCCCAACATACGAATCCCAAGAACAACCGCTCATGCTAGATAAACTCCGACTAAACGGCAGCCGGCGCCGCGACCAGATCGCAGAGCCCGTCGACGGCCTCGTTCGCCTCGACGGTCACCCGTTCGGCTGCGCTGGGTCTCTCGGCTTGACGCTCGAATACTTTCTGCATCAACTCCGGGCGACGCCATTCGAGGTCGAAGGGCGCTCGGCCTTTTAGGCCAATCGTTCCCGCGTGCACACCCCGGTGGTGAAAGACGCAGAGACAGCATAGATTTTCAGGGGAGTTGCTCTTCGCCCGACTCTTCTTGCCGCTACGGCTCCTGAACTCGATGTGGTGCACATGTAAGCTGTGCGCGGGCCGCACAACCCGGGTACTGACAGTGGTAGCGGTCCCGCTCCAGCACCCCGCGCCAGGTCTTGCCGTAGCTGGCAACGCCGAGCGACGGAGGGTCGTCGTTTTCCGGGCAAATGAGCATTTCGGTCCGCTCTACCGCGGCATCATCCTCGACCTCAGCCGCTTTGTCCTCCTCCGGCTCCTCACCGGCTCTTACTTCCTTTTGATGGGCCAAGTAAGCGTAGGTGCCCAGAAATTCTCCACAAATAAGATCGAGACACTGGCCCGGTTCCAACTGCGCACCACTCAACCGCCGGCACACTTCGAAAGCGTTTTCCACGACCGTATTCTGATCCTCGGAAAGCCAGATGTGAATCCTGGCTCCGTCACGTCCCATGTCCTCACGAATTTTCTGTTCCAAGTCCCGGACCGACATGGATAGTGCGGAGTCGAGCCACCGCACCTCGTCCTGCGGCGTGGCGACTTGAGCGATCTTGGTCGCCTTGCTCCAACCGAGCCGCCCTTCGGCCAGCGCCGCACGAAGCTCGGGAAGTTTCTGGAGAGACAAGCCGAGGCCTAACAGATAGCGAGTCTTCCGGGCGGAAAAACCGAATCGTTCGCAGGCGTAATCGAAGATGCTGGCGAAGCCGAACTTCTCGTGTCCGCGACGCTTGCGCATCTCGAACAGGTCCTCACAAATGAGTCTCTCCGAGCGTTCGTTCTCCTCAACGGATTTTTCGAGTCGTTCGTCGAGCTCGGCGATCGAAAGCTCCTGGGAAACGGTGATCTCTTTCTCTGACATAGCGCACACCTCCTGGGGCGGAAGACACTTCTTCCGCAAGTATGAGAATGGGGTTGGTACTCTGGGCTCCTAAGCTTATGCTCCGCGCCCGCGGGCGGGATGAAACGTGTGCGGGCCGGATGGCAATCCGGGGATTCCGCCCAGCACTAGTGGGTGTATATTAAGTATAAGTATGGGTCGATGTCAAGTTTCGCTGGTAAACAAGTCCTTTATAATGTGTCGGTTACACTAAAAATATTAGTTGAATCGGAAAAGACGGGACCGTATTCTATTGTGAAACAGGGGGTTACGCTGCTAGATCACCCAAAGAAACTCGAGCGCCAGAAATAAACTGAACCCAAAGAGCGCGCCGCCGATCCCAATCGCCAGGCTCCAGGGCTCCGCCAATCCCCATCGCGCCGTTCGAAGACACTGCATGACCGTCGCGAGTTGAATCAATGGCGCCAACAAAGGTACCCAAAAGAGCAAGACCGAACTGACTCCGAGCACCACGAGAGACGCCGGGCCGACTCTGGGAACTTGCCAGTCGGGAAGGCCGCCCGCGCTACTCATGTTTCTTCATGCTCAGCAGGCTGAGGTTCATGAGATTGATGGTGCCGTTGACGCCGATGTAGCGCAAGGGCTCACCGGGAAAGCGGAACGTATCGCGGAGGATCCAGTCGGGAGGGGCGGCCCCTTCCAACATCCTGGCCAACCACTGACCGGCGCGCGTGCCCATCGCGATCCCGAGGCCAGTGTACCCCCCACAGTAGAGGATGTTGCCGTCTTTGCCCTCCGTTCCCATCACCGGTTCTTGATCCCCGGTCACTCCCATCGGGCCGGTCCACGCGTATTCGAACGGATAGTCGGCGAGCACGGGATGCGCCTTCGTCATGAATCGCCGAAGCGCCGGGAAGAGATAGCGGTCACTCGTGTCACGAAGGCCGTTGTCGTAGTAGTACTCGGCACCCGACCCCATGAGCATGCGTTTCCCAGGAACTTTTCGACCCCACGTGTACATCTCGCGGTTGGTCATGAGGTGGAGGCTAGCGGGGAACCCAGAAAGCACCTCCTCCGGCATCGGAGTCGTGACCGCCGCGCCGGTGTGAACCGGGAAGATCCGATCGGCTGCGACACCGAGTTTCGGCATGTAGCCGTTGGTTGCGACGACGACTCGCGGCGCCTGAAGACTGAATCCTTTGCCCGCAAGCTTGACGGGATTCCCCTTATCGAGATCGACGACCCGCGTGCCTTCGTAGACTCGAACGCCCGCGCGTTCCGCCCCCGCCTTCAACCCCACGGCGTACTTGTAAGGATCCAACTCCTCGTTGTCTCGGTGGAGATCACATTCGATCCCGAGGCGATCGATGAGGCCGATCGCAAAGCGCGCGTTGTCCTCGGTGCCTTCTCGGAGACCCATCTCCGTCCCGTCCGACAAGACGCCGCCACTTCGGCCAGTCGCTCCGTAGCCGACGTACTCGGCTTCGAGGAGCGCCACCTGCATCTTCGGCATCTTTTCCCGGGCGTGGATCGCAGCGGAGAGACCCGTGACGCCACCACCGATCACCGCGAGATCGACCGAGTGGTTACCTTCAAGAGCTTGGTTCACGGGCGCGCGTCCCTGCGCGACCCAGTAGGAACGATTGGGGGTCCACCTCTCGTCCGAGAGGTAGAGATGAGCGCCGCCGAAGTACGCGGCTCCTGCGCCGGCGAGCGCGCCGGCCTTCAGGAACTGCCTACGGTCCATGATGATGACGGGTCCTATGCGGAAGAAGCCTTTCGACCGGCCGGTCCCGTCTCACTCATCAACATCGATAGGACGGTCCCGATGCCCAACGCCGCTCCCATGCAGCCCACCACGACGAAGAACTGCTCGGGTGTCGTCTCCTCGTAGCTTCCCAGGATGGATCCCAAGACCGGAGAGGCCGCGATCCCGAAGAAGTACCCCACTGAAATGATGAGACCTTCGCAGGCGCCCACCTGATCCTTCGAAACCCCCGGAAGCTCGAGCGGCAACGCGAATAGCAGAACTTGAATCGCCGCAAGGCAAAACCCGATCAAAAGGACCATGGCCCAGAAGAGCCATCCCAGGGGAACCACGATCAGGCCGAAGAAGAGCAGGCAAGTGAGAAGCGCGGGACCGATCAGAAAGGGTCGCCTCTTGCCGACTCGATCGGAGAGTCCGGATACGGAGAGTGCTCCAAAGAGGAAGCCCACCATGGTGAACGCCACCACCTGGCCCGCCGTTTCCTCCGGAGCCCCTTTGGCGATCACCAAGTACGGAAAACCAAAAGCCAGCCAGCCGAAGACACCGACCTGCGTCATGGCGCAGAGTCCTACCAGGAGCCTCACATCGCGCTGGCTCGCCACCGATCGAAAGCTTCGGAGCATGTCGCCGACTCCCCGCGGAGCTCCATGACCCGACGACGCGCGGGGCGATCTCTTCCCGAGGACGAGCCAGGCAAGAAAGGCAGCGGACATCATGATACCCGCCGCTAAGAACAGGTCTCTCCATTTTTCCCCGAAGAGAGGTATCGCGAACCAGAAGACGGTCAGCACTCCCATGGAAGCCCCGGACGTATAGAATCCGACGGCTCGTCCTAGCTCTTGAGGCGGGAACCACTCTGAGACCACCTTCGGCATGCCGCTCAGGAGGAAGGCGTAGCCGATCCCGAACGCGAAGGTTGCGATACAAAGCCATGCAAAGCTGGGAGCGACGCCGCGCCCAAGGGCGAAGACACCCATCAGGAACAACGCGAGCCCCACACCGACGCGAGCTCCGAAGCGATCGACCAGCATCCCGGCCGGGATCGAGAAGAGACCGATGGCCAGCAGGGGTAAATTGATCCACGTTGCCAACTGGGCGGCGCTGAGGCCGAACTCTTTGGCAACCGAGAACTGAACCGGACCGCCCGACAACTGGGTGAGGGCGCCACTGGTGTTAGCGAGCCATATCAAGAAGATAATGACCCATCGATAGCCAACCGCATCGGACTTCGCTTCTGTGCTCATCAAAACCCTCCACTCTCCGTTACTGGTTCGGCATCCCACCACCACATTGGTTCGAGCTTTTCTTCCTTCGGCCAGATCTGATGAAGAGTGTCGCCATCAAACAACTCGCCGTTCTTCATGACATACCGCACGCTGTTCGTGTTCCGAATCTCCTCGAGAGGATTCTTGTTCAGCACCACCAGGTCGGCCATCTTGCCCGGCTCGATGCTTCCCAAGTCCTCCGCGAGGCCGATGATCTGGGCACCGTGGAGCGTCGCGGCGCGGAGCACCTCCATCGGTTTCAAGCCACCGCTCGCCAGCGCCCACATCTCCCAGTGGTAGCCCAGGCCCTGGAGCTGGCCATGGCTTCCAATACCGACGTAGCCGCCCGCCCGTATGATCTCGGCCGCTGCCGCCGCGATCTTGGGATAAACGTGCTCATCGCGGCGAAACCACGGGCGCCTTTGGCTCTTGGCGTCCACGATGTTGTGCGGTAGGAAGCGGCGCAGCTTCGCATCATCATGCACCTCAGTTGCCGTGTAGAAGTCGTTCTCCGCCCACGGGCCGCCGTATGCCACGAGAAGAGTCGGTGTATAGCCGATCCCCGAACGCGCGACGAGCTCCACGACATCTTTGTACAGCGGCACAATGGGCAAGCTGTGCTCGTTGCCGGAAAAACCGTCTAGGACGTGAGTGAGGTCGAGCTTTAGATCGAGTCCACCTTCCGTTGTCGGCATCATCTGAAGCTGGTGGGCGGCCTGTACCATCAACTGCCTCTGCTTCCGATTGCCCACGACGTAGGACTTGAGGTTCCTCGTGCGGTAGTGATTCTTGTAGCGAGAGATGACCCCTTTGGCCTCCTTCACGTTCTTGAAGGCGTTATTGGAGAAGATTCCCGGGCCGGTCGAATAGGCACGGGGGCCCTTGCCCTCTCCGATGTCCACGAGATCCTGATAAGCGAACATATCGTTCGAGCTCGTTTGGACATCGAGGCCGGCGGTCACGCCATAGGCGAGATTAGCCAAGAAACTGTAGTTCATGACGTCCAGCACGCCGCGGCGTATCTCGAACCAATGGGCATGCGTGTCGATGAACCCCGGAACGATGGTCGTACCACTAACGTCGATGGTGTTGGCATCCGCGGGGACGTCCACCTCGCCGCGCGCGCCGACGGCGACGATGCGATTGTCGCGGACCACGATGTCGGCATCGGCGATCACTTCGTCACCTTTCATTGTGACGACGGTGCCGCCGCGTAACACCGCGGTCCCCTTAGGGGCGTGTCGAGGCCGTTCGATGACGATGTCGATCCGGTCGACGACTTCACTTTCCTCCTCCAGCGGTGTGTCGTCCTCTTCCTCCTCGTCGGCCTTGTCCTCCGAGTCTTCCTCTTCTTTCTTGGGAGGCTTGGGAGGATCGAAGACGACACTGTCGAGGGCGCGGCGAAACAAGGTGGATCCGATCGCCCAGGCGATGGTCTTCCCGTCGTCGGACCAGCCGAAGTAATCCGCGCCCATGTTGGTGAGTTTCTTGAGCGGAACGGCGGGTTTTTCGATGTTGACTTTCGGAGCAGCGCCGCCCACCGGCGGCACCGCTACGAGATAGAGTTGGTTGCCGACGCGCGCCAGAGCCCAACGCCCGTCCGGGCTGACACGCATGTCGTCTGCGCCCACCGGCTCCTCGGCAAAGTAAGGACCCGGGCCAGTCAGTTGAAGGTGCTCTCGTCGATCGGTGCCGTCGAATCGGAGCGAAACGAGACCATGTTTTGGGTTCATTCCGAAAGTGCTGGCAAAGTACAGGAAGATCCGCTCCGGGTCGCCGGTGAAGTGAGGCTTGCCGAGTCCCCGCGCGGGAATGACGAGGTTCGCATCGCCGCCGCCAGACGGGATCCAGATGACGTCCAATCCCGTGACTTGCCCAAAATCGACGGGGCTTGTGAGCCGCTCGTGAAGCGTGCTCCGAAGCGCAACGATTCGCGAGCCATCCGGGGCCCAAACCGGATCGCTGTAGAAAGCCGGGACGGTCGTAAGTCGCTGGTTGCCGGTTCCGTCGGCTCGCACTTTCCAAATCTGCCCTCCCTCACCGCGTTCGCCGGACCAGGTCACGTACACGAGCCACTGGCCGTCCGGCGACCAAGCGGGCTGGAAGCCTCGAGCTTCACCGGGAAGGAGCTGGCGTGGAGAGCCGTCCGGGAGCTCCATGACGTAGATCCGGGTGAGCGCCGAAAACGCGACCCGCTCCCCATCCGGCGAGGTTGCGGGGTCTTGGATGATACGGGCACGCACCGGCCCTTCCTCGACGCGGCGTGGAAAATGAAGTCTCGGCCCGAGCTCCTGAGACACCGTGGCGCTGAATGGAATGACGCGTGAGTTACCGCTCTCGACATTCACGCGGTGGATCTTGCCGCCGATGGTCACGATGATCTCGCTTCCATCGGGAGTGAAGGCGTATCCAGGAAGCAGGTCGCGCGTGAACCGGGACTCCTGGTCGTCTCTTTGCACAGGATGGATGAGCCACCGGTCCTCGCCCGTCGTCAGATTCCGGAGGCGTAGACCGGTCTCGGCATCGAAACGCGTGCCATAAACCAGCTTGGTTCCGTCTGGAGACAAGAGCGGGCGGATGGCACTACCTTGAGACTGCGTCAGTATGTCTTCGTCGCCCGTCACCTGGTCTCGGCGCGCGATCTGCCAGAGTGGGAAGTTGGCGTTGTATTGAAAGCCGCCCATCTTTCGCGCGTAGTAGAAATGTTGCCCGTCTGGAGACACCACCACACCGATGGCATTGTGTCGTTGATTGCGTGGCGTCTCGGGCTTCGGCTTGGCCTTGGTGATTTGCACGCCGGCCCCTCCGTCGACGTGGTACATCCAGATCTCGAACGTTCCGAGGCCCCAGGACGAGCGGGAGGCCACGACCCATTCGCCGTCGGGCGTCCAGGTCGGAGAGGCGAAGTCGGCGCGCGTGTCCTGGCTGAGCTTCTTGGGCTCGCTGCCGTCGGCGCGAGCGGTCCAAACGTTTTCGGCCCCGTCGCGATCGCTTACGAACGCGATACGGTCACCTGCGGGAGAGTATTTTGGCTGGCTATCGAAGGCGAGACCGGTGGAAATGGGGATCGCCTCTCCACCCTCGATCGGCAACGTGTAGAGATCACCGACCAGTTCGAGGAGGATCGTCTGGCCGTCCGGCGAGACGTCGAGAGACAGCCAAGTGGCCTCGTCGGTGACGAACTCGATTTTACGGGTCGGCTCGAGGGGTAGGCCCTTGTCTTCTTCCTTTGGCTCTTCCTCTGGCGTTTCCTGCGCCAGGCCCGGTGGAATGAGCGCCAAGCTAAGGAAAAGACCAGCCCAGAGGGCGATACGGCTCGAACGATTGGGTAACATCAGGGGCACCTCCCGAACGTGAGACATCCAAGTCCGCGGATTGTCTCACGTCTCGGGCGCCGCTGACTACAATACCCAAGGCGGTGTCTCGTCCAAGCAGACTCTTATCGGTCGCCCCTTTGGTGTCGCTCCCTCAAGTCCGCCGCGCGCTCTTTGCTCTCGGCCGGATCGCGGACCATGTCGCTCCACCCATACCACAGGGCGCAATCGGGACTGGCGTGGAACGTGCCTTGGAAGGCGCGCATGCGGTGCTCGAGGTGCATGACGAAGAGCGTCTGCTCCTCATTGGCCAAAGGGCGACAAAGCGTGACAAGCTAACCCGCAGGGGCCAGCCGCGCCCCGAAAGAGCAGACAACTATCTGGAGGAGCCACATTGTGGGGGAGACTGCAGGGAAGACAAGAGGGTCTGAAATTTTCCTCGCCTGGCGAATCATGTTCTGGACATGGTTCTCGGCGGGCCTCCTTTTTCTGTTCATGCCCGGCCCGGCTCTCGCCGAGATCAAGCTGGATGAAGCCGGCAAGATCGGCCTCTATGGAGATTTTCGTTTTCGGTTCGAGGACGATTTCGATTCCGAACGCGTGAGTGGGGTTGAGAGAGCGGATCGCCAGCGTCTCCGGATTCGGGCTCGCATCGGCTTCGACTACCGACCGGCTCCCTTGTTCTCCTTTGGAGTGCGGTTCCGAACGGGCGCCTGGGAAATTCAGCAGTCTCCCCATATCACCATCCAACGATTTCGAAGGCAGCCCGAAAGGGCCGAGAGACTTGCTCCTCGACAAGTACTACTTTCAGATCAAGGGCGAGCGGAGCTCGGCCTGGTTGGGCCGAAATAGCTAGCCGTTTTGGAAACAGAACGAGCTCTTCTGGGACGACGACGTCACGGTGGCTGGGTTCACCGGCCGGCATGACTTCAAGCCTGAAAACGCTCGACTCTCGCTGATTGGCGGTTTCTACTTCAACGCCGACGGCATGGATCATTTCGTAGGGAACATGGTAGCGGGACAGGTCGTTTACGGCAGGAAGTGCAACAGTGCCAACTTCAACTTCGCGACCGGCCTTTTTTTCTACTCGGTGAGAAGGGCGCCCGAAACCTGCTCGATGGCAATGGCGCGCGCGACTACGACCTGTGGACGGGTGACATCCAAGCCAAATTCGCAACTAGGATTCCAATGACGCTGGGGCTCGACCTAGCGTACAATCTCAAGAGCTACTCTCCAAATGATCCGGATCCTTTTACCGCGGCGAACCATGATCAAAAGACTGGGGCGGTGGCGTCGGTCCGGTTTGGCAACCCTAGCAAGCTCGGAGGTTTCGTGATCGGCTACTACTACGCGTGGATAGAGACTCTTGCCGTGCACGCCTCGTATGCCGAAGACGACTGGCTTCGATTCGGAAACCAGACGCAGACCGCGGCCAGTGATTTCCAGGGTCACGAGATCCGCGGCGGCTATGCGCCGGTGAAGAACATGCTCTTGCTCGCGCGCCTGTACATTGTAGATGCCATCACCACCATCCAAGATGGAAGCCGATTCCGATTCGACTTTAACTACAAATTTTGACCGGACCGAATGCGACGCAAGCCGTGTCTTTTCTAATCAAGGAGCAGAAATAATGAAGTACAGGAAACCGTGGACGGATATAGTGGTGCTCATTCTGCGGCTCCTCCTCCCAACCGCAAGGCTTATCAGCTTTGCTGTAGAATCTGTCACGGTCTGGATGCCACCGGCGGGGTCAAAAATCCAAACTAACTCTCTATTGGCACGCGCAAGGGGATTGTCTAAACTGATGAACATCCATGTTAGCTAGCGCGTCGTTCCGTGGGAGAGGCCGCGTCGCCGTTCCGGCGGCGGTAGCACTTGCATTCCTCGTTTGCCTCCGTTCCAGCGATGTCGGGGCTCAGGAACGGCCTTCTCTCGAGCTCGATCGCGCCGCGCTCGAGCAGATCGAGGACGATTCAGAGTCGCTCGCGAACCAGCTCTTGGATTTGTCGGTCGTACTTCGCCGACAAGACCTCGGGAAGGCCGCAAAATACTTTCCCGAGGAGTTCGAGGCCACTTTATTCCCCACTCGGTCGGGTGCCGTTCAGCACGACATCAAGTGGATCCGCCGGCACGGCTGGGATCTCAACACGGTTCCCAAGATAATCGACCGCGCCGACTTCCTTGGAGGTATCGAAGCGTTTCTGTCTCATTTCACCGAAATCGAGGACGTCCGCCTCAAAGTGAAAGCGGCAGAGTTCGACAGCGGTACGCCGACTCGCGGCGAAAGCCGCGTCTTCTTCTTTGTGGTAGGCTGCGACGGGAAGGGCCGGCGCGAATGGGTACGTGGATGGATTCGGCTCCGTGTAGACAGAGCGCCCGAAGAGCTGTGGAGCGTTCGGAGTTGGTCGTTCGAGTCGCTTGAAAGCATGCTGTCCGAGGAGGATCTGTTTTCTGATGTGACTCGACCCGCCGGGCTGTGGGAGGGCGTGCCTGCCTTCGGCGAGCCTCCCAACGACGGCTTCAAGGCTCATGGTGCGGCGGTGGGCGATGTCAACGACGACGGTTTGCTCGACATCGTGACGAGTGGGGTTCTGGGAAATCGATTGTTTCTGAACGAATGGGAGGGTCCGTTTCGCGATGTCTCTGAGGAAACGCTCGTCGGGTATAGCCGGGACGGAACGGGAACGCTCCTCCTCGATTACGACAACGACGGGGACCTGGACATTTTCTTTGCCGCCGTCGGAGAACAGAGCTTGCTTCAAAACCAGTTGCAGCCCACCGGGGAGCTTCGCTTCTTGGATGTGTCCAGTGAGGCGGGCGTTGACCACCGAGCGGTAGGTTTCAGCGCTGTGGCGGCGGATGTAAATGGAGACGGGTGGACAGACATTTATGTCACTTCCTACAATCTCTACGGCCAGGTGATGCCCAACTCCTGGAGCAGGGCAAGCAACGGAACGCCCAATCTTCTTTTCATTAATCAGGGTAACGGCCGTTTCCGAGAGGACGGGACGAAGTGGGGGGTCGATGATTCGCGATGGGGCTACGCGGCCGCGTTTGCCGACGTGAACGCCGACGGGCACCAGGATCTGTACGTGGCGAACGACTTCGGCGAGAACGCTCTCTACGTGAACTACGGCGACCACTTCCGCGACGAGGCCGTACAAAGAGGTGTAGTCGATCCCGGCAACGGCATGGGTGTGTCCTTCGGGGACTACGACAACGACGGTGACTTGGACCTCCACGTGACGAACATGTCCTCGACTGCGGGCAATCGCATTCTGAAGAGACTCATGCCCGACGCCACCCCGGATGGAGTGGTTCTCAAGAAACTCGCCGCCGGCAACTCGCTCTTCGAAAATCAAGGTGACGGTACGTTCAAGAACGTCGCGCAGCGTGCCGGAGGGTTTGGCGCTGGTTGGGCATATGGGGGCGGGTTTTTCGATTTGGACAACGATGGCTGGGAAGATGCCTTCTCCGTCAACGGCTTCGTGTCTGGCAAGACCATGAAAGACACGTGAAGTCTGTTTTGGCGCCACGTGGTGGCGGCCGCGGCTAAAGTCGAGCAGGCGGGGAATGCTGATTACCAGAACCATCACATGACCGAGCTCTTCGAAAAGGGCCTGTCATTCAGTGGTTTCGAGCGCGACGGTTTGTATTTGAATCGGGGAGACGGGAGCTACCTCGAGATCTCTGGCGTTTCGGGTCTGGACTCCATCGGGGATGGCAGGGGCTGCTCGTTCGCGGACCTCGACAACGACGGAGATCTGGACGTCGTGGTGGTGCCGGTTCAAAACGAAGGGCGGCTTCTCTATCGGAACAACGTCGGGCAAGAAAACGGCTTCCTCCGGGTGAGTCTAGTGGGAACGAAGTCGGCTCGAGATGCTTTCGGGACCGTGGTCCGTGTGCGGACGCCACTAGGAACCCAAACCAAGATCAAGTCGGGGGGTAGCGGATTCGTTTCCGCTGGCGATCCACGGCTGGTCTTCGGGCTCGGCCCTCCCTCGAGCCAGCATGAAAGCTACGAGCTTGCGGTGACCTGGCCCTCCGGCTTGGTGGAGACGTACCGTGATGTCCGCGCCGGTCAAAGCCTGCGGCTCGTGGAGGGAACCGGGACGGTCGAGGTGGTTTCGGAGCGACTCCGAAGCTTGCCCGACCCCGAGCCGGCGTCGGAACAACTTTTCCATAGTCTCGCCTTTCGAAAAGGCGAGGTCCTGCCCGAGCTTTCGTTGACGGGTTTATCGTCGTCGTCGCCGTCCACGGTCACGCTCGGTTCCCTCTTGAAGCCAGGGCGAAAGACCGTCGTGAACTTCTGGGCGACTTGGTGTGTCCCGTGCTCCGTCGAAATGCCCGAGCTGTCGCGGCTTCAAGATAAACTCTCCGCCGCCGGCGTCGATCTAATCGGTATCAGCTTGGATTTCGGGCAGCGGGATACCGCGCTCTCTTACCTCGAGGAGCGCTCGATCCGCTATACGAATGTCCTGCTCGATGAGAAGGACATCATGAAGGTTTACGCGTCGCCGCAACTCACCGTGCCGTTGACCCTTCTCGTCGACGAGGCGGGCCGCGTCATCGAAGCCCACTCCGGCTGGTCGGCCGAAACCAGGGCACGGCTTCTGGAATTGGCGGCTGAAGAATAGCTTCATCTTCAGGAGACGTCGACTTTCGTGGCCTCCAAGATGGCGTTGGCTCGACGGGAGAGTTGTCGGGCTTCCGCCGATTCGGTCTCGAGCCCCTTCTCGAGGTGATCCAAAACGTCGTAAAACGCGTTCCAAGCCCCCAGCTCCTCCCGATGAGCTCGCCGAACCCAGTCGGGATCGGTCTGCAGATCTCTGAGCAGCGGCCCCAATCTCCGTGAGCCCACCCGAAGAAGTTCTTCGGCCTGCTCCTTGTTTTTCAGGCTCAAGATCCGAGGGGCGAAGGCAAGAAGCGCCAAAGTCACACCTATCGGTTGGATGAAGCTTCCCGTGAAAGGCGCCAGGGCGTCGCGCGTTCGGTCGCGAGACCATGGGAGCGCTTCCACAAGGTGCGAGAACAGGATCATTCGCTCATAGTCCCCCGCCGTCTTTCCCGCCGCGGCGGTTCGCATCGCATCGCCGAAGAGCCCTTGCTTGTCGTGGCGCATGATCAGTCCCGGCACGTGGGCGTATCGGAGATAGGGAGGACCCGGCTGGTAGAGGACGGGCATGATATACGCCTGGTCCTCAGCTCGGCTTATCCGAGAATACGCGAACGGTCGATATTGACGGAGTGCGTCCACTCGAATACCGGTCGTCCCGCCGGTAACGTGAAAACGACTCGAGCAGGTGCGCTTTCCGTCCGGCCCATCACCCCCTTCATCCGCATCATTGATGTCGCGTGTCATCATCTCCGCGACGGTGGAGAGTGCCTGGGGCACCTGAGTAGGGAAGACCCACCGGTCGAAGGGAAGCGGCAGGTGAGGCAGCGTGACGTCCGGAGTAAAGAGACCTCGGTCGATGTCGGACTGATTGACGAGGGCACCGGCCACCATGCCGAGCTCCACCGCGTTGCCCTCCTGGTCCCTACCGGTCGCGCCCCAAATGGGGGTCGTCAGAAGCTCGAAGGCGCTCCGGCCGAGCTCTCGAACCAGGTTCTCCTGAGGGAACACTTGATCGAGATCGAACTTGTAGGTCGCCTTGAGCGCTGGATCGCGCACAGTCTGCCAGAGGGCGCTGATCGCTTTGAGAAAATTGTAGTGTCGAGCATAGGGTCCATCGACGCCGAAGATGCGGGCGAAGGAATCGGGCTCCGGTTCATCCAGATCGAAGAGTCTAGCGGCGGGAGCTAGAAACTTCTTCCACCAGTCGGCGCGTATCCGCCTCGGTGAATACGTAGACGTCGAGGTCTCCGAGTCCGGGTTTTTGAGTCAATGCGCCCTGGATGTACTCCCGCGCCACGGATTCAAGTCCGCTGTGGGTCACGCTCACCGAAAGAGCCACCGCGAGGCGATCAACGGGACCGGCCATCCCGCGCTCCTTCTCGAAACGAAACATCTCGGCGATACCGCCTAGACCATAGAGGAGCTCGTTCTTCTCGGGTGCGACTCCGATCGGCACCGGATGGTCATACCAGTAGGTCTGCTTGTCGGGGTCTATGGCTTCGATCCGCCGGCGAATATCGGGCTTGAGCTTCAGGTCTCGAGCCGGCGTGCCGGGATCGGGCAAGGTAAGAAGCACGTTGGATGTCCACAGCAGCTCGCGCCCTGGACTTTGAATTGGCTCGGAGCACAAGGACTCGATGTTCACCATCCGTCGTTGCCGGAGCTCCCGGGTCCGCTGTTCCCAATTGCTGCGAACGCCGACGGCGTCAGGCATGAATACCGCCCAGAAGCGCTCGATGAGCTCCGCCGGTGGGTCGGTAGTTGGTGTTTCGGGGAGTGGCAGCGACGACGCAAGGCGGGATAGGCGCACACCCAGATCGGGCTCGAGACGCTCGGCATTGGCCAGCTCGGCCTCGATGATGTCTGAACCCTCGAGGAATAGCGATGCGACGTCTCGCCATTTGATGTCTCGATGCCAAAGCGATCGGCCTGGCCCCGTGCCGGCGATCCCGGCTTCGATTGTAGTCGCTCGAGAAAGTGCACGCACATTCTCTTTGGACCATCTGGGATCGCCGAACCTGCAGTGGTCCGGTCTAGGAGATAGCGAACTGCCTTCCGGAAATCGTCCATGTCCATAGTTGCTGAAAAATAGTCCTCCGAAGGATCGGAAGTCAATGATTAGGACTCCCCACGAAAAAACTCGCCCGGGCAAGATTCGGAGAGCAAGGCAGCGAAAAAAAACGAAAAAACACTTGACAAGTTCCGCAAGACAAAATCGAAAAGTGAACAGTTACTAGCACAGATACCTTCAGGTAACGCACACACGCCCTCTCGCATTTTTTCGCCACTACCTTGAATTTTTTTTCAACCGGCTCCGTTTGTTTCTCGCTCGAGGCTACTGAGGCCGCGAAAAAGTCCGTTGCTATATTTAGAAGAGGGGGCAACGGCCATGATCGAAAGAGTTAAGACGTACTTTGAAACGCTTGAAGGTCTCTCCACCGAAGAGCTCGACCGTTCAACCGAGAAGCTGGTCCGCGCTGAGAAACGAAACGTGGCGCTCATCATCGCTCACGTCGCGGAGATGTCGAGAAGAAAGGGCCATCTCGAGCGTGGCTACAAGAATCTCTTCGACTACCGCGTAAGACGACTTCGTTTGAGTGAAGGCTCGGTTGCTTTGCGGATTCAGGTGTCCAATGTATCGATGCGTTTTCCCCAGCTCCTCGTTGCGCTGGCGGAGAATCGATTGAGTCTCACCGTGGCGGGACTCCTCGCGTCCGTTCTCACGGAGAGCAACGTCGAGAAACTTCTCGGGGATTGCGCTGGAATGACAAAGCGGGAGGCCGAGGAGTACCTGGTCGCGCTCCGGCCAAAGCCCGTCTTTGCACGCTCGATTCGAAAGACCCCTTCTCGGTCGGCTCTGACCCCGCCTCCGACTGTACAACCTCGGGTGGTGTCTGAGACCCCACGCCCAACTCCCCGGGTGTCACCGACCATCCTCGAGCCGGCAAGACCGGAGGTGTTCAATTTCCGCTTCGCCGCCGACCGCAAGTTCAAGGAGAAGTTCGAGCGCTTGGCTGAGGTCCTCGGTGTGGAAAACTCCCACCAACGCATGGCCGAGATCATGGAGCAGGCCCTGGACATCGCCCTCGACAAGACGGTTGGTCCCGACGAAGTAGAGCCCTACCTAGCCTCGGCCAGCCGTCTTCCTAATCCCACCCGTTGGACACCCCGCACCCGTTTTGGTACCATGGTACATAGATAACAGCGAGGTGCGAAATGCCGGCAACGAAAAAAGGGGACTCACTAGAAGTAGAGCGGGTTCAGACCGGCGTGCGGATGGAAAAGAGAATGCTCAAAGTGCTCAAGGCACTGGCCGAGTACCTCGACTTGTCGCTGGGAGACCTTCTCGAGGGGGTCGTCTTGCACGCCTTCGAGAGAAAGCCGCCTTTCGGCAAGGAGACCCTCAAGCGAGTCCGCCAGCTGAAGACGGTCTATGGAATGGACTACGGTGCCACGGCAAGCCACCGGCTCCGGGAAGGCCGGAGTAATAGAGGAGAATAGTCAGATGCCCCAAACACTTTTCGTTGCAGACCATATCGAGAGGTCTCACACCATCGAGCTCCGCGGCTCGCGCGAAGAGATCTTTCCTTTGTTTACCCCCTTGGGGGAAACGGACTGGGTCCCGGGCTGGGATCCCACTTTCCACCACCCTCGTTCCGGTGAGCTCGCCGAGGGCGGTATCTTCACGACGAGTCAGGATGGCGAGCCGGACACGATTTGGGCGGTCATGGAATGCGAGCCCGCTAGAGTTTCGGGCCAAGTATGCGAGAGTGACGCCGGGCTCCCGCGTCGCGATCGTAGAGGTCCAGTGCGAAGAGGCAGCCGAGGGGACGACCCGGTTGCGCGCGACCTACACGTTTACGGCTCTGTCGGAAGCGGGCAACAAGTACCTAGCGGTTTTCACCGAGACCCACTATCAGGACTACATCGAGTCCTGGCGGACTGCGATCGAGCGCTACCAGGCTCGGGAGAGCCGGCAGCCGGCTAGGGGTTGAACATATAATTGAGAGCCCACTCCTGTCGGGAACCGAGCTCGACGCCGCCGCTGAGCACGGCAGACATGTTGTCGACGTTCGTCGGCGTTGGGCAGTCATCAGAGTCGTCGAATCGCACGTCGACATCAGTAGGTTGTTCCGCTGCAATTTCGAACGAGGGAACGGTCGCCATGAGACACGCCGTCAGCCCGGTGCTGTGAAGGTAGACGTCAAACGATTGGACGTGCCCATCGGCGCTCCCAACGAGCCGGAACCTCATACCGATTCTCCCGGTGCAACCGCCGATCTGAGGACCGCATCCTGCGATGGTGGATCCGGGGGGCGGGTCCGCGGAGACGAACGAGATTTGAGTTTCGCCTTCGGATTTGGTGGGCTCGACCTGAGTAGGAACGGGCTCACTCGGTGCTAAAGGACTATCTTCATTGGAGGTATTGCAGGCGACCCAGGCCACGAACGCCAGTAGCGCGAGGGCGGTCTGAGAAGCCGGTTTCGAGCAAGAGGGTATATTTCTCATATTTCGCCTCCGGCGCGCTCTCTAGTATTTTATCGCTGGTGGGCCCCAATATGCTAACTTCCCTCCCCGTAAGGTCGCTACCTCGCTCGTCTGAGGAGGACTCTTGAGAATTCTTTGTTGGGTTCTGACCCTGGCCGTCTCTACACCACAATTCGTGGCCGCTCAGTCACAACGATCGGCCGACATTCTGGTAAAGAACGCCCACCTCGTCACCATGAACGAGGAGAAGGCGGTGATCCCTCGAGGCACGCTCGTCATCCGCGGCTCCAAGATCATCGCGGTGGGCGGGGCGGAGCTCGCCGCCACCTACACCGCCGGCAAGGTCATCGACGCCGGCGGGGACATCGTGATGCCCGGCATGGTGAACACCCACAGCCACGCCCCCATGACCATCTTCCGCGGATTGGCCGACGACGTACCCGATCGCCTTGAGCGTTTCATCTTTCCGCTCGAGAGAACGGTCGTCGATCCCGAAAACGTCTATAGCGGGACTCTCCTCGCCGCGGTAGAGATGGTGCAAGGCGGGGTGACGACGTTCACCGACATGTATTACTTCGAAGATCAGGTAGCGCGCGCCGCGGTCGAAGTCGGCATGCGTGCCATCGCCGGCGAGACGGTGATCAAGTACCCCGCCCCCGACGCGAAGGAGCCTTACGGCGGGCTCGAGTACGCTATCAAATTCATCGAAGAGTACAAAGGGAACGAGCTCATCACCCCCGCGTTGGCCCCGCACGCGCCTTACTCCATTGAGAAGGAGCAACTCGCGTTGATCGCGGAATGGGCGGAAAAGCTCGACGTGCCGGTCCTGACCCACCTCTCGGAAACGAAGGCCGAGATCGAGCAAATCCGCCGCGATTTCGGCAAGACGCCCGTGGAGTATCTGGACTCGGTGGGTCTGCTGAGTTCTCGCCTGGTGGCCGCCCACTGTATCCTCGTCACCGAGTCGGATATCGACTTACTGAAACGCCGCGGAGTCGGCGTCAGTCACAATATGGTCTCTAACATCAAGGCGGGGAAAGGCGTGGCGCCGGTTCTGACCATGCTCGCACGGGGAGTCGACGTCGGTTTGGGCACCGACGGTGCGATGAGCGGCAACACGCTCGATATGGTTACCCAGTTGGGCTACGTGGCCAAGATACACAAGCTGGTCAACCAGGACCGTACCGTCATGCCGCCGGTCGACGTCATCGAAATGGCGACCATCGGGGGGGCGAAGGCCCTCGACATGGGAGACCGGATCGGTTCCCTGGAGGTCGGCAAGTTCGCCGACATCATCATCGTCGACAAGGATGCGGTCAACATGATCCCGATGTACGACGTCTACTCAGCGCTGGTTTACGCGGCGTCGGCCGCCAACGTGACGACCACCGTTATTCACGGACGCATCATTATGGAAAATCGCGTAATAGGAACCGTGGACGTGGACAAGATCCGGCGGGATGTTCTGGAGCTCAACCTGGAGATCAAAAGGGAGGCGAGTAAACTAGAGCAAAGAGGCGTAAAGTGAACGTTATTCTTCCGAAACCTTTTCCTCTTTTTCTCCTTTGTCCTTCTTTCGACGGAGCATGCCTTTGAGTCCCTCCATGGCGCTCTTGGGTTTATGTGCATCGAGTTTTTCCTGCGCGAACTCGTTGCTGGGATCGTAGTTGAGCGCCTGTTGGTACATCTTCAAGGCGCGGCTGGTCATGTCTTCGCCTTCGTAGATCTCACCCAGTCCGACGAAACACTCCGGATCGAACTGACTCGTTTTGAGCGCCTCGTGGAAATGCTCCTCGGCTTCCTTCCGCCAATGAGGATTCTTGATCAAGGCCTGCGCGAGTAGCTTGTGGTACGGACCCTTGTGCGGAGCGAGTCGAACCGCCTCGCGTAAACATTGGATGGCATCAAAGAAATGCAACTCCACGTAGTGTCGTCTGCCCTCCTGGAATTGCATAGCTGCCATTTTTTCTTGATGAGTCGGCCCCTCCGGCATGGACGGCGTTCCGCCGTCGCGTAACGGTGTTCCCGGCGCCCCAACGCCGGCACCGCCCGGGGGAGCCTCGGTCCGCAGAGAAGCGTCATAGCGTCGACGAGCCAAGGGGTCGGAGAGTTTCTGATACGCCTTGGTGATCTTCACGAAGAGCTCCTCCAGCTGGCCGTGCACGTCGTGAAGATGTGGCGAGTGATGGCGATCCGGATGGTATTTCTTCGCCATCTTGTAATAGGCTTTTTTGATTTCGGGGCCACCCGCGTTGAGGTTGGTCCTAGGAGATCGTAGAGGTTTGCAGTCTCTAGAGAAGCGCGCCGGGCCATGATGTCGTCTCGGATCTCTTGCTCTTCGGGCGTGGGTCCCGATGGTGTCGGTGGAGCAACCGACTTATCCTCTTTGCGTTCCAAGGTCTCGGCCTCGGGCGCCGGGATGTCGACCTTGTCCTCTGCTGCCGGCGCCGCGGCTGGCTGTGCGCTACTGCCCACGACGTCGAGAACTCCGGCGGAAACCAACCCGTAGACACAACGAAGTGTTTCTTCCTCGCCCAATGGTGAAATAGCCGCGATATCGGCAACCGTGGATACGCCGTCCACACGTGACAGCACAAATCCTTCCGAAGGCGTCAAGCTGATCTTTTGGTAAAGCAGAAGAGGATTTTCGGAGTGTCGCAGCATGCCTTGCGCGTCCGCCGATCGCCTCGAAGTCAGTCATCCGACGGATGCCTTCCAGGATGATGTCCGCGGTGGAGAGGTTCAGCACGATATCCGCATCGACCGGATCTTCGTGTGGCTCTAGTTTCCAGTCTCCCGACTCCCACAGAAACAAGGAGTAAATGATGGCTTCGATTTGCCCGGTAACTTGGGTCTCCATCTCTTCGGCGGACATGTGACCCATCTCGACGATAGTCTTACCGAAATGCTTCCGGGTATCTTTGGCGACCTTGACCGCCATCTCGAAGGCAGCACGATCGATGGCGTTGTTGCGGATCAGGAACTCGCCGATTCGGTCGTCATTGACGTCCGAGTTAGCGAAGATCATGGACCCCTTCTTGAAGTAAATCCGCTTCTCGATCCCCTCCCGCTCGAGGTGCAAGATGCCGCTCTTGCGGTCGAGGTACAGGCCGCGGATTACCCCAGCGAGGGTATCCTGGCTAAGGTCTCCCTGCACAAATAGCTCCTGGGTTCTTCGGCGAAGGTATTTCCCAACACTTATCTTAACATAGGCTGAGCGTATCCGAAACGGACTGCCCCAGGCCCAACGGCGTAAGTTACGGTTGACGAGGCACATGCAGCTCCCCTACACTGTTGGTCGGTCAATTTTGACTTAGCGATGCGTTTTCGAGGAGGCGAGTGGGGCTCTTTCTGGTGACCGGTGGTGCAGGCTTCATTGGCTCGAGCCTAGTGCGCCGATTGCTCGAGGACGGGGAGAAAGTTCGCGTTCTGGATAACTTCGCAACCGGTAGAGAGGCGAACCTCGAGGAGGTAAAAGGCCAGATCGAGCTCCAGCGGGGGGATCTTTGCGACTCGGAGGACGTCCAAAAGGCCGTCACCGGTGTCGACTTCGTCTTCCATGAAGCGGCGATCCCGTCGGTTCCTCGTTCTGTGGAGCGACCGCTCGAGTCCCATGCCGCCAATGCCACCGGAACGTTGATGCTGCTTCACGCCGCCAGTCGAGCCAAGGTCCGCCGTGTCGTCTATGCGTCTTCTTCTTCGGTATACGGAGCCAGCGAGGAGCTTCCCAAAAAAGAAAGCGTTCGGCCCGAGCCACTCTCGCCCTACGCGGTCTCGAAGCTGACTGGGGAACAGTACTGCATGGTGTTTCACCGATTGTACGGTCTGGAAACGGTCGCCTTGCGATACTTCAACGTCTTCGGTCCGCGCCAAGATCCCAGCTCCGCGTACTCGGGCGTCATCAGTCGCTTCATCGACTCCATCGTATCGGGCAAGCCACCCACTATCTATGGCGACGGTGAACAGACCCGCGACTTCACTTACGTCGACAACGTGGCGGACGTGAACCTGGCCGCTTGCCACTCACCGCGCGCCGGGGGTCGGATATACAACGTCGGGTGCGGGGATCGCATCTCCTTGAACGATCTTTGGAAGACGATGGCGACACTGGTGGGGAACAAGGCGAAACCCGTTTACGAGTCTCCCCGCGCCGGTGACGTTCGCCACTCGCAAGCCGATATCTCACGTCTTGCCGAGGAGCTCGATTACAAGCCGCGCTTTTCTCTCTCTCAAGGTCTCGAGAAGAGCCTGGCCTTTTACGGAGTCGCTCCGGGAGCGCAAGCGTGAAGAAGTCACGCCCGAGTAGGAAACTTCGCCTACTGCGACGCTTCTTGTTGGCCGCGGTTGGCCTCTACGGGATGAGCGTCGTCGGTTTGGCGGCGTGGGAGCGTTTCTCGCCTGTCGACCTGCCGACTTTCCAAGCGCCCCAGCTAGCGGAAGTCAGCTTCCTCCCGTCTACCGAACGTGACCCGTGGGTGGTCGTACCCGATCGTGTGCGTCGCGGGGAAACGCTGGCCACGCTTCTCCAGCGCAACGGGTTCGCTCCGCTCGAGGTACACCAAATGGCGGAGGCCCTAACGCCTCATGTCAATCTCCGGCACTTGCGTCCCGGGGACGAAGTCGAGATCCGATACACCGGCGCCGCAGATGTGGAAGCGATTTGGATTCATCGCGGAGCCCTCGAGACTTATGAGGTTCGCCCGGAGAACGGTGGTTGGGTGGGTGACCAACTCACCATCGTCATCGAGCATCGAGAGGTATCGCACCAGGGTTCGGTGCAAGGAAGTCTCTTCGCAAGCCTGGGGTCGTTAGGAGAGTCGGCGCCCTTGGTTGTCGCCTTCGCCGAAGTCTTCGCTTGGGACTTCGATTTTTACACCCAGAGTCGGCCTGGGGATCGGTTTGAACTTCTCGTAGAGAAGCTATACCGCGACGACCGATTTGCCGGCTACGGTGACCTTCTGGCGGCCCGTTACGTTTCCGGGGCGACCGATCTCTCCGCCTTTCTCTTCGTGGATCCGGAAGGCAAGAAGAAGGGTTACTTCGACCCTAACGGTAAGTCGATGCGTAAGGCTTTCCTCAGAGCACCGCTCAAGTTTCAGCGAATCAGCTCGCGGTTTTCTTATAGTCGGCTTCATCCGGTGCATCGACGCCGCATGCCGCATCTCGGTGTGGATTATGCGGCTCCGCGGGGGACGCCGGTGCATTCGGTCGCCGCCGGCACCGTGACCGGTATCTCCACCAAAGGAGGTTCGGGCCGCATGGTGACCCTCCGCCATGCGATGGGTTACCAGTCCAAGTACCTACACCTGTCTCACTTCGCCAAGGGGCTACGGACCGGCAAGCGCGTGGGCCAGAAAGAAGTGATCGGCTACGTGGGATCCACCGGCTTGGCGACCGGTGCTCACTTGGATTTCCGGCTCATTCGTCACGGGAAGCCAGTGAATCCGCTCAAGCAGATCTTCCCTCCGGGCCCACCGATCGCGGCCGAGTACATGGACGCGTACCTCGAGAGAATAAAAGAGCTGGCGGAAAGAATGGCGCCATCGAGCGCCACCCACCGCGCGGCCCGCCGAGTGCGGACCCCGACGCCTAGTGAATCGGGGGGACGGTAGTACATCCGAACCTCGCCCGGACAAGATTCCATGGAGCATCAATCGCTCTCAGTTCTCGGCCTCCCACTGTTCGGCGATACGGGTCCCTTCGCCGCCGGGAGCCCAGATGACCAATGCTTTACAAGGAGGACCGTCCGCTTTGACGCGGTGGATCACTTCGTCGGGCGGACGGACGTGATCGATCATGCCCGGTCCGAGCACGTATTTCTTTCCATTGACGATGTGCTCGAGCTCGCCTTCGATGACATAGAAGATTTCCACTGCCCCATGCACGTGAGCGCCGGAGTCGACTCCCGGAGGAAACTCGATCTCCGCCACCTCGACTTCGGAGCCGCCTAGGTTGCTGTCGTCGAGGAGGATTCGAAGCTTGGTTCCACCGGTAGGGCTGACGTAGGTCGCGTCCTTGCCCATCGACTGGGCCAGGACATGGACAGAAAAGAAGCCGGTTCCCGCTAGCGATAGCGCAACAACCGCTGCGCTACAAAACTTCAACCACTTCTGCATTTTCTCGACCTCCTTGCCAAGCCCTCGGCGGAAGTTCTCCACAGCATCAGGTCCGCACCGTCTTGCACCCGGCGTCGCTACGCGAAACAGAACCCGACCCCTACTGCATCCCCGGACGGTAACGGCCGAGGTCCGCTTCCCAGGCGGTCTGAAGCTCTTGATAGTCGAGGCCAATGACTTTGTTCAACGCATCGTTCATGGTGTAGCGCCGCGCCAACAGATCCATGATCCGGGTCAACGAATTTTTCCCCTTCCGCTTCACGAGGTACTCCGTTGCGGCAAGCGATTGATAGTAGGCCAATCTCGCCTGTTCCGTTGAGTAACTGAGGAGCGGGCCCTCCAAGCTCCAAAGCGGCAGCAGCGCTCCCGACTCCTTCGCCACCTTGAGAGACTCGTACATCCCGTCCGGCATTTGGTTCGCTCGCAACTGGGCGTAACCCTCGTGAAACCAGGTCGGGCAGTTGTTTCCGGTGCGCGCATTGATGAAGGTGTGGGTCAGCTCGTGTCGCAACAGCCGAATCACCTTGGGGTTCAATTCGTCGAGCCCTTCAACGGGGATCCGTATCTCGCCATCATTGAGAGCGGAGACCCAGGACGGTGCGTGGGTGACTTCGCTGAACTCACGGTTCGTGTAAAGAGTTATTTTCACCGGAGCTTGGGGAGTGAAGCGAAATTCCTGAGCTAGCTCCTCGTATTCCGACTTGAGAGCCATCGCCACTTCTCGCCGGATGGATTGGTTCACCGCGCCGTCATAGCGGATGAGGAAGTGGGGCCGGCGCATCTCGTCGAAGTCGATGTCCTGGTCGTTCTCCCGCAGGGCCTGTTTCAGCTTGTCCAGAATGCTCGCTCCCGGGTCGAGCTCGAGTGCCTTTTGCCACTCTCGGATTGCGAGCGCGGTGCGACCTCGCCGGTAGTAGGCGTCC
This sequence comes from Candidatus Marinacidobacterales bacterium, assembly GCA_965219415.1. Classification (GTDB taxonomy): domain Bacteria; phylum Acidobacteriota; class Vicinamibacteria; order Marinacidobacterales; family DATDRI01; genus CBDCNP01. Next base: position 193,938 of record CBDCNP010000001.1, on the reverse strand, counting down.
CCCAAGAGCTCTCGAATGGTCGCGTCTTCTGGGGCACTACGTTTGGGCTAGCTCCAGCTGGATCTGCGCCGCCGACAGACCGCCGCGTTCCAGGTAGAGCTCCCCAAGCTCGACACGGGCGACCACCGATTCGGGAGCGGCGTGTAAGGCTTGACGGTAGTAGTGTGAGGCTTTGTCGAGATCGCCTTCGTCGGCTGAAGCCCGTGCTTGCTCGACGGCTTTCGCGTAGGGCTGGTTCCGAAATCCGGGCTCGACGGCGTCTTTCGCCGATTCTGACTTCTTCTTGGTGGCGGCGCGTCCCTCGCCGTGCCCCACTCGCTCGAGGAGCGAACTAGGAAACCCGAAGATGCTGCCGTTTCTCTCGTAGAAGACCTGGTTGCCTTCTTCCCAATAACGCTCCACTTGGATTTGCCGGCCGTTCGTCAAATAGAGCATCTCCGCGCCAAGGGGAGTGGCGAGGAGGACGACGAGGAGGAGGAGGGCCGTCGGCGGCGCGAGTTTCAATTCGCGAAAGCGGCGAAGGGTGCGTCGGGAGAAAAGAGCCGGCACCATACCGAGAGCTGAGTTAGGAAATGAGGCGGGCTATAGCGACCGGTGCCGAGTCACGCGCTCGTACGCTGGCGGGGACCGATGCGATCGCCCGCTGCGCTTCCGCCCTCGAGTTGAAGATTCCCCAGAATACTCGGTAGCACGAGCGCCCCTTGTTGTCGAAGGAAAGAACGAGTAGCTGCTCGGATCCCCCTGAGTTCTGGACGACGCGGTTTACATTACTCGCGTCGCAGAAAACACCCACCGCAATCGTGAACTTGTCAGGACCCACTTTTCGAAGGTGGCCAAGAAACGTGGCTGCCGCCTGAGGGTAGTTGCCGCTCTTGAGCTGTTGTTGTCCTTGGGCCAAGGATTGTCCGGAAGAGGTGCCCGGCCGGCTACCAGTGGACGTTGGTTTCGGGTTCGAAGACGGTGATGTCCGCGGTGGAGCGGTGGTGGTGGTCGTCCTGGTCCTCGGAGGCGGGGAAGGCGTCTTGGTCGACGAAGCGGTCTTCGGCGGAGTCTTCGTCTTGTTCCCTGCAGGCCGTTTTTGTGTGGGCTGAGAAGGAGTCGCGGTGGGCGGCGGCCCGGTCGTCGGCCTCGGCGGTCTGGTCGTCGATGGGCTCGTCGGAGTCGGACCCGATGGAGGAGGCGTTGTCGTCGGCGGAGCCGTTGTGGAAGTCGGTGGCTTCTTGGTGGCCGTCGGGGGTGGCTTCGGAGTTTGGCCCGCCTGTGTGGTAACCGGCGGAGACCCATTGGTTCCGGCCGACGATTCTTCCTGCCCCCAGAAGAAGTAGTACGCGGCTCCGGCAACTCCTCCGATCGCCAAGAGAGCGGCCGCAGCCGTGAGTGCTTTCTTTAGTCCGCCGCCGCGGTTCATCTTTCGAGGACGCGGGGGCATTCTCTTTTGCTCAGGCGAATCGGTGCTCGGCGGTTCGTCGAAGACGAAATTTCCGGACGGTTGGCTAGCTGGAGGGGCCGATGCCCGCTCGATCTCCGCTAACGGAACCGCCGGCGGGTCGGTGTACCCGGCCTCTGCGGAATTCGATTCGCCTCCTCCGATATTGAGAGCGGTTGTTTCTCCTGCGTCCGCTGGAAAAGGGAAACTGGCTTCGCTGGGTGGCGGTGCGGCTGGGGAAGCCGGTTCCTTGGCGAAGGGGGTACCTGCCGAAGACTTTTCTAGCGCTCCGGTCAGTAGGGCAGCAGTTAAGATCTTGCAGACCTCGAATTCGCCCAAAGTGGAGAGCGCCCCGATCTGCTTGATGGACTGTACACCATCGACCAAGCGCAGTACGTCGCCAGCACTCGGATCGGGCGACGCTTTGGCGAGAAAGCCTTCCAGCAAAGGGGTCGCAGAGAGAACCGAATCCAGGGAGCCCAGTTGTTCCAAGATCCACTCTCGGTCCTCGATGCGTTGCACACTGTTGAAGATCAAGCGCGGCGTGGATAGCTCCAAATCGATCGCACCCTTGGGCAGCGATCGTTCCACGAACTGGAAGGTCCCCTCCTTCCACCCGTAGAGATCGGTGAGGATCTTCTCGACCTTGAGTCGTGCTGCGTCCGCCAGCTCTCTTTGCGAGATGTAACCAAGCTCGGTAAGAACCTTGGCTAGGGGGTTTCCGGCCGATACACGGGCTTGTGCCACCTGCATTTGATCTTTGGAGAGCTTCCCCTCATCGACCAGGATGGATGCCAGCTGATCCTGCGGATCGTTCGAGGCGGCGAAGAGGATCTGGCCGTCGCGGAGATAGACAGCCTTTTGAAGCGGGGCCCGCTCGAGCTTGAGCGAACCCGTAGCGCTCTTCTGGTGGAGCTCAACGAGCAGCGCCAGGAATGCTCTCTGATTCAGATTTCCGGAGTCTTGTACACCCATTGATCAGGTGAGCCTTGGGCAGACCAAAGCCTGCCAAAGTTAACACACCACTTTAAAGCTTACCATAAACCCCTCTTTCTAGCTACCTTAATCCGATTCTAAACCCCTGAGGCTCAGCATTGCGTCGACGAGATTCATTTTTTTCAAGAAGCCGGGGAGGGTTCTCCTCCCGTTTTTCCGTCTCTTCTTGATGTCCTCGTCGCGGATGGGCGGTCGACGAGGGCGGAGGGCCGGCCGCCATCGGGTTCGCGAGGGCAAACGGCACCCCATTCTCAGCCGCCCACGGACATCTATTAGGGAGGGAACGACGAAACGAACAATGTTGGTAGTCGTCTCGATGGTCTTCCTCGGGGTCGCGCCTGCCGCGCTTGTCCCGACTGCGGCGCTTGCCGTGCCTGCCGCGCCTGCTGCGCCTGCTGTGGACGAGACGTCCAAGAAATCCGGGGCCGCCGCTGAGCTCCGGGTCGACTTGAATACCGCGACCGGCGAGGAGTTCACCGCGCTTTCAGGGATTGGCGATATCGTCGCCTCCCGGATCGTGGCCTACCGCAAGAAGAACGGGAGCTTCACGAAGGTCGAGGAAGTCATGAACGTCAAGGGCATCGGCGAGAAGACGTTTCTGCGTCTGCGGCCTTACCTGTTCGTCGAGGCGAGCGGGAAGCGCACCAAGTAAGGAGCGTAGGACCAGAGGGCTGGTCCCGGGGTGCTGAACCATCCTCACCGGGAGTAACGGAAGGCCCCCAGTAACACACCTCGGGGCCAGTCCTTATTTACGGGAGCACCAAACCATGCGTCCGAACGAATCGGCCTACACGTTGTTGGAGTTGATGATCGTGGTTCTACTCATGACGATTGTGGCCGGGCTGTCGATTCCTCGAGGTTGGGATTTGGCGAAGGAGTACCGGCTCCGTGGGGCGGCGTACTACTTCAGGGGGCTCATCCGCCAGGTCCGATCTGAGGCCGCCGCAAAGGGTCGCTACACCGCGATCGTATTCGATGAGGTCGAAAGAGAGCCGGTGCTTTCCCTCTACATCGAATGGAAACAGCAACGGAGTACGTCGCGCGGATATCCGATCTGGGGTGGATCGAAGGATCCGAGACTATTGGAGGCTCAGCGATTACTTCTCCGGCGTTCGGTACGGGAGTCCGCCAAGTACTGCCGGTACTGCAAGCGCTCGGGAGCAGCCCAGCTTTCCACCGCTTCGGTTCGGCCGAGGCAGGATTCTGTCGTTCTCGCCGATCGGCACTTCGACCAGCGGAACGCTCTTTCTCAGCAACGAGCAGGGATTTATCTATGCGGTGATCGTCCTCGGTACATCGGGACGGGTCCGCTTGGCCCGATACCGAGCCGGCCGATGGGAGCCATCTGCCTTAAAGGGTTTTTGAGTCAACAAGAAGAAATGGAGGGATGACATGAAGGTTGAATTCAGTTTTCCGAAGGGGAGAGATACCAAGATTCTGGCTTTCGCCGACGTCACGGTTGGTGAAGGTTGTTATCGTCCGCGGATTCCGAGTGGTCGACGGCGCGAACGGAGTGTTCGCGGCCGTTCCTTCGAAGCCGGTGAGGGTCAACGGCGAACAGAGATACTGGAAACAGGTCACGTTCGAGAGCCCAGAGATCAGCGATCGCTTGCTCGCCGACCTTCTCGAGAGTTACAAGCGGTGGAAAGAGGGTGAGCTCGCGGGGGGAAATTCTAGCGACGCGAAGCGAACGGAGCCCGACTCGTCGCCCGACTCTTCTGAAGACCCATTAGTGCCGCCTTTCTAGGCGTGGACGAGACTGCCGGTTCTCTAGGTCCGCAGGGTCACTTCGAAGCGAGTGCCACCGCCCTCCCGTGGGAGGCAGCGCGCTTCTCCTTCGTGGCGATGCGCGATTTGTCGGACCAGCGCGAGCCCAAGTCCTACACCACCCTCAGCGGTCTCTCGCATGCCGGGTGGTCGGTAAAACGGTTTGAAGATGTTTTCCCGCTCCTCGGCTGGAACCCCGGGCCCTCGATCCTCGATGAGTAGGCGGGCGCCGCTTCTCATTGGAGCGACCGAGGCTTCGACGGGAGAACCCTCGGCGTAGCGCCGTGCGTTCTCGAGGAGGTTACGGATGAGGCGCCGGAGCATGCGCGCGTCCCCTTGGATGCGAACCGGCTCACCGGTGATCGACGCCTCCACACGGGTTCCCTCCTCGGCCAATAGCGCCAGGAGATCGACCTCTTCCGTTTTTTCGAGGTGATCCAGAGCGTCCAGGCGGCTTGCGAGCAGCAGCTCCTCGATGAACCCATCGAGCTCGGCGATGTCCTTCGTGATCCGAGCACGCACATCCGGGCGATCACCGTCGCCCAAGAGCTCGACGGCGATTCGCATACGTGCGAGCGGCGAGCGAAGCTCATGAGACGCGCTAACCAAGGTATGGCGTTGCGCGTTGACCAGGCGCTCGATCCGATCGGCGGCCTGATTGAAACTTCGCGCGAGGCTGGCCACTTCATCGTTCCCTTCCACCGTAACGCGCGCCGAGAGGTCTCCCGCCCCCAGCTCGTCCACACGGCTTTGGAGCCGCTCCACGCGGCGTGTGATGCGCCGGGCGATCGGATAGGCGCCGACCCCACCGCACACTCCTGGCTTCAGAGCCGGAATCCGGGGGGCCGCTTGCGGCCCCCCAGATTGATCGATGACAGCAACCCACTCTAGCGCTCGTGAAAGCGGTCGGCCATTTCCATGAGCTCGGCCCGCTGCTCTGGTGTCAGTACTTCGGCCGCATCGGCGAGGGCCTCTACCAGCCGGGTCGAAGCGGTATCGGCGAGCTCGATTCCCTCTGTCCGAAGCTGTTCGAGCGCGACCCGATCCGATGGTGGGTTTGGAGAGCTCAGCTCGCCAGGCCTCGTGATTCTCCCCACGCCGTTGTGCGAGCGCGACAAGGTCCTCGACACCGTTGCCGACGATCGCCTGTACTTGCTCCTTCTGGTCGTCGGTGGCATATCGATACGGCCCAGCACCCAGGACGCCGCGAACTCGGCGTGCTGGCGAGCCATTTCCGGATCTCTGGTGAAGTGTCCCCGGCGCTCGTGACCGGAGTGGCCGAAAAAGCCGGAGGCCTGTGTCGAAACGAACGCCCCTCCTACCAGGACCGCGCCCACGAGCCCGGCGATCAGGACGAATACCCAGAACCCTGTCGAGCGGTGTTTGCGCTTAACCTCATGTTTATTCTCGGGACTCATTTTGTGGCTCCTTTGTTCGTGAGGCCTCGCTCCATTGCGATCCTCACTCCCCAAAACTAGCCACTCGTGGTTTCAGGAGTTTGTCGGCTATGTAAAGTTTTGTAGAGTTTGGGAGGTTCGCTGCCCGGAGTCGGTTCTCGGTCTGACTCACCCGTCATTCGTCATGGGCAGCGACATTTGGCGTGGGGCGCCGAGCGCCGTGGTGGACTTTGGTGAAGAATCGCCTCGTTCGACGACGCCGACGACGAAGGCGATCCATATTTCACGGTTGCTACCTGAAAGGTTGTAATAACGCAGCCCCCGCTCGTTGAGCATATCGCCAACCAGCCGGTCGATCTCGAGTTGAAACTCGGTGTCCGTGTCGCGCACACCGTCTTGTTGCAGTACGAAACCCACCGGGACTTTGAAGAGAAAATCGTAGGTCTCCATCCAGTAGGTCACGAGCTGATCGAGCACCGGATGCGCTCCCTCCGCGTGCACGAGGTAGGCATAGTTGTCGAGAACGCTCCGGTCGCAGATCACCGTATGGTGTTGATCCTGGGCTGCCATCTCCATCGCAATCTGCGAGTGAAGAATCCAGGACTGGGCCGCCAAGTTCGTGTCGCGATTGATCGGCAAGGGACAGGCGCGCGCGACCTCCTTGACGATATCGACGCTAGGAAGCTTCTTCTTGAGAATCCCCGCCAGGTGATAGCAGAGGGTGGTCTTTCCGACTCCGTGCGTGCCGATGAAAGCGATCTTCACCGCTCAGAGTCTCCAACGAATGAACTCGTCGATGGAGGTAATGCCGTCGGACACATCGCGGAGGGCCCGCTCGCGTAGCGACTCCATGCCGGATTGCCGCGCTGCGGCCTCGATGCCCGGGAGGGCAGGTCGCTTGGCGAGGAGCCGCCTCATCTCTTCGTCGACAATCATAACCTCGAAGATTCCCTTGCGACGCCGATAGCCAATGCGGTTACAGGCTGCGCAGCCCTTGCCGCGATAGAGCCTTACGCCGGCGACCTCCTCTTCACTGACGCCATGAGGGGCGAGTTTTTTCGGGTCGGCCAGATTTCCTCCTTCGCGGCAGTTCGTACAAATGCGTCGAACCAATCGTTGGTTCATGACCAAAGACAGCGACCGGGAGATAACGGACGGCGGCACGCCGTACTCGTAGAGTCGCCAGAGAGCCTCTACCGCGTTGAATGCGGGTAGTGTAGCGATTACGAGTACCGAAGTGGCGAGCTGACAGACTTGTGTGGCGATTGGCCGATCCGACAAGTCCAGTGCGAAAAGTACGTCGGGCTTTACGGTTGTGACAGAGCGCATCGCCTCGGGGAAACCGAATCCTCGTTCTTCGTTTACTTCTATCTGGTTGACGTAAGGAACCTGCCACTGAATGGACGGTTCGAGACTTACGACCTTGCGTTCCGACTTGGCCAAATGGTCCATGAGCGAGTAGCACGTCGTCATGGCACCGTTGAACGGAGGCGAAGAGACGAGTATCAGGCCGGCGGAAGCGTCCATCGCCCGGACCAAGAACAGCTGGTTCGCCGGGGTTAGTCCTAGCGCGGTGAAGTTCTTCAGGAAGAAACGGCGGTCGACGAGCTTTATCGTTGTGCTGGTTCCCTTTTGAGTCGGAAGAGTCTGAGCGAGAAGGTCGTATTCGCGCTCCATGAGCTGCGTCACGGCCCGACCCTTTTGGGGTACTCCATCGCGGGTCGGATCGAGGCGAAATAGCGAGCCGATCTTTGCCGACAACGGCTCGAGGGCGGTCCTCGGAAGCGGCTTCAGCTTGTAGAAGTACCCATCGATTCTAAACTTGACCCCCAGCTCATCGCCGGCGGGCTCGATATGGATGTCGGAAGCACCCTTTTTCGCACCGAGCGTAAGAAGGTAGTTCAGTGTTTCCTGGGGAACCGATTGGTCCGCGCCCGGTGTCGCATGGACCTCGCCGCCGTCCGTATCGACGAGCGGCTTGTAGCCCTGGTAGCGGAGCCCCTCCTCGATATCGTTCTGGCTCACCCACCCCTTCTGGACCAGGATCTTGCCCAGCAGGTCCCCGGTCCGTTTCTGCTCCACCAGGGCGCGGAGCAGCTCGGGGGTCGTGAGTTTCTGGTTGCGGACGAGGATCTCACCCAAGCGATCCTGGCTCCGTTCGAGGAGCGCGACCTCTTCCTTCAGCGCCTCGGGTGCCAGGTCCCAGAAGTTGGTTTTGTAATTGTCGTCAGCGGGGCAAAAGCATTGAAGGCAGAACGGGCACAGCTTGCTGGGTTTGCGGGGATCGCAGTTGCACCAAACGGCTTCGATCGCCTCGAAATCGTTCAGACAGTTCCAGCAGCGAACGACGTATGCTTGGCTGACTTTGGCCATTTTGCCCTGGAAATACTAACTATAAGGGGACGCCCTAACCTCCTCTATTATAAGAAGCTTTGCCCACGCAAGGCAAGGGTTTCCTTGACACCGTGAAGAGCCCTATGATAGCGTGGCCGCCCGTAGCGAGGTCAATTCGGGCCGGCCATTTCATTTTTATTGCCCCAACGGTATGAATGCCTAGCTCCCCGCCGCAGAGAACGCCCCTTTGCTCCGTACATCGACAGCTGAATGCACGGCTGGTGGATTTCGCCGGCTGGGACATGCCGGTGGATTACGGCGCCCTCGTCGATGAGCATCTTGCGGTTCGTAACGCCGCTGGGTTGTTCGACGTGAGCCACATGGGCGAGTTCCTTTTCGAAGGATCGGGAGCTCTGGAGCTCCTACAACGGTTAACACCCAACGACGTATCGCGTCTCACAATGGGAAAAGCGCACTACTCGGCCCTCACAACGCCCGAAGGATGTTTCATCGACGATCTGATCATCTCGCGTTGGAGTGATTCGAGCTACCTGGCTATCGTCAATGCCGCGAACATTCAAAAGGACTTCGATTGGATCGAATCTCATCGCCGCGGCGAAGGCGAAGTGAAGAACGTGAGTGATGATTACGCGCTGATCGCCCTCCAGGGGCCGCGTGCTCGGGACATTCTCTCCACCTTGACTGCCGAAAAGCTCGATGGTCTGAAGTATTACAACTTCGTCGGGGGAGAGGTCGCCGGACACATTGTCACCATCTTTCGCACCGGCTACACGGGCGAAGATGGATTCGAGCTTTTGGTGCCAGCCGAACACGCCGAGGCGCTATGGGAAAAAGTGATGGAGGCGGGGCAATCATCGGGGCTAAGGCCTGCCGGCTTGGGAGCGCGCGACACGCTGCGGCTCGAAGCCAAAATGGCGCTCTATGGAAACGATATCGATGAGGACCACACCGTACTCGAAGCGGACTTGGGTTGGATGATCAAGCTCGACAAAGGCGATTTCCTTGGCCGCGAAGTCCTCGCAAGGCAACAAGAAGAGGGTGTTTCGCAGAAGCTCGTGGGCTTCGAGATGGTGGACCGCGGGATCGCGCGCAAGGGCTATCCCGTTTTCGTCGATGGCGACGCTACCGGTGCTGTGACCAGTGGCAGTTTCGCTCCCTATTTAAAGAAGGCCATCGGCCTCTGCTATCTGCCGGCTTCGGCCTGGGCCGATGGTACGGATCTCGAGGTGGAGATCCGGGGCCGCCGCGTCCGAGCGCGGGTGGTTCCCACGCCTTTCTACAAACGCAAAAAAGTGCGCGCTGACACCTGAGGCGAAGACTAGAATAGGAAGAGATTGATGCGCGGATGTTCATGACCAAGGCTAGGAGAGACAGATATGTACCCTGACGATCGCCAATATTCCAAAGAGCACGAGTGGATCAAGATGGAGGGTGACCGTGGCAGCGTCGGCATCACCGACTACGCCCAGAAACAACTCGGTGATGTGGTCTATGTCGAACTGCCCGACGTTGGCGTCAAGTTGACCGCCAACGAGGTCTTCGGCACCATCGAGTCGGTAAAAGCGGTCTCCGAGCTCTTCAGCCCGGTGGGGGGAGAAGTCGTGGACGTCAACCAAAGCGTGGTGGACTCACCGGAGATGGTGAACAAAGATCCCCACGGGAATTCCTGGCTCATGATCATCAAAGTCGATGAAGCGATGGAGCTTGGTAAGTTGCTCACAGCGACGCAGTACCAGGAGCTTGTCGACAAGGAGGGAGCGGATTGAGCTTGGCGGAGTGCGGTAGATGATCAAGGCCTCGAAAGCGAAAGATCTACTTGGCACGATTGATACGTTCGCCCGGCGGCACATCGGCCCGAGCGACAAAGACGTCGAGGCGATGTTGGGGACGTTGGGTGTCTCCTCGCTCGAGGATCTGATCGACGCCACGATTCCAGAGAGTATCCGCCTTCGAGCCCCCCTGAATATCCCCGAGGAGCGAGGCGAGTACGAGCTCCAGGGCGAGATGCGCCGGATGGCGGATCGCAATCGGGTGTTCCGCTCGTTCCTGGGGATGGGCTTTTACGATTGCATCACACCACCCGTCATCCAGCGAAACATCTTGGAGAATCCAGGCTGGTACACTCAGTACACACCGTATCAGTCGGAGATCGCGCAGGGACGACTGGAAGCGCTTCTGAATTTCCAAACCATGGTCGCCGATCTCACCGGGCTGCCGTTGGCCAACGCCTCCTTGCTGGACGAGGCGACGGCAGCAGCGGAAGCGATGAGCATGTGCCTGGCCATTCATGGTGCCAAGCAAAAGGTCTTCTTCGTTGCCGAGAGTTGCCATCCTCAGACGATCGCGCTGCTCGAGACGCGTGGCTTACCTCTGGGCATTCGGATCCAGGTGGGATCTCCGGGAGATGCCGACTTCGGTGATCCCGAGCTCTTTGGCGTACTCCTCCAGTACCCGGCGACGGACGGAGTGATTTCGGACTACTCCGAAGTCATCGCGCGTGCACATGCTGGAAACGCCACCGTAGTTGTAGCGACCGACCTCTTGGCGCTGACCCTTATCCGCCCGCCGGGAGAGCTCGGCGCCGACATCGCTGTCGGCTCGACCCAACGTTTCGGTGTCCCGCTCGGATTCGGCGGGCCGCATGCGGCGTTTCTCTCGACTCGTGAAGAGTACGCGCGCCGGGTGCCAGGGCGCATCGTGGGCGTTTCGCAAGATGCCGACGGACAATCAGGTTTTCGATTGGCTCTTCAGACGCGCGAGCAGCACATCCGCCGGGACCGGGCGACGAGCAACATCTGTACCGCGCAGGTTCTCCCTGCGATCCTGGCCAGCATGTACGCGGTTTATCACGGGCCGGAAGGGCTTTCGCGAATCGCTCGTCGGGTTCAGGCTTTGACCGCGATACTCGCCCGTGGGCTCGAGCGCCTGGGGCTCGATGTGGGTGGCGGACCATTCTTCGATACCTTGAAGGTAGCGTTGCCGCCTGAGCGTTCCGAAAGGATTCATCAAGCGGCGCGCGCCCGCCATATGAACCTGCGCCGCTTCGAAGACGGATCGCTCGGCGTCTCCCTCGACGAGACGACGACGACCCATGACTTGTCGGCGCTGTTCGAAGTGTTTTCGAGCTCGGACACGATCCCGTTCACCATCGGGGACCTCGCCGATGATATCGACCCCGCGCCTCCGGCCAACTTGGTGCGCAGCAGCGCTTTCATGACCCACCAGGTCTTCCACCGATTTCACTCCGAGCACGAGATATTGCGATACATCCACCGACTTCAGGCCAGGGACTTGTCGATGACCACGTCGATGATTCCCCTCGGCTCTTGCACGATGAAGCTCAACGGTACCACCGAGATGACTCCCATCACCTGGCCGGGGTTTTCCGGCTTGCACCCGTTCGCGCCCGCCGATCAAGCGGAGGGCTACGCGGAGCTCTTCGATCAGCTCGAGAAGTGGCTGGCCGAGATCACCGGTCTCGGCGCTGTGTCGTTGCAGCCTAACGCGGGCTCACAAGGTGAGTATGCGGGTCTCCTGGTTATCCATGCCTACCACAAGAGCCGCGGTGATGGAGATCGGAACATTTGTTTGATACCGGCGTCGGCGCACGGAACCAATCCAGCGAGTGCGGTGATGGCTGGCTTCAAGGTGGTTCCGGTGGCATGCGACGACCGCGGCAACATTGACGTCGGTGATCTGAAGGCCAAGGCTTCGCAACACGCCGAGTCGCTCGGCGCGTTGATGGTCACCTATCCATCGACGCATGGTGTCTTCGAGGAAAGCATCCGCGAGGTCTGCGAGATCGTGCATAGGCACGGCGGTCAAGTTTACATGGACGGTGCGAACATGAACGCTCAAGTCGGATTGACGCGACCGGGCGACATGGGTGCCGACGTCTGTCATCTGAATCTCCACAAAACGTTTTGCATTCCACACGGCGGCGGCGGGCCTGGAATGGGGCCGATCTGTGTTCAGAAGCACATCGCGCCGTTTCTGCCGGGACATCCCATGGCGAACGTCGGGGGAGAGCAAGCGATCGGCCCTGTCTCCGAGGCTCCTTATGGGAGCCCCAGCATTTTGCCGATCTCTTGGGCGTATATCGCCCTGATGGGTGCTAAGGGATTGACCAAGGCGACGCAAGTCGCGATCTTGAACGCGAACTACATGGCCAAGCGTCTCGAAGAGCACTACGGAATCCTGTACACCGGGAAGAACGGTCGCGTGGCGCACGAGTTCATCATTGATGGCCGTCCCTTCAAGAAAAGTGCCGGTGTCGAGGTCGAAGACATCGCCAAGCGCCTGATGGATTACGGATTCCATGCGCCGACCATGTCCTGGCCGGTTCCGGGGACGCTCATGATCGAGCCCACCGAGAGCGAGTCCAAAGTCGAGTTGGATCGCTATTGCGATGCTCTCATCGGAATCCGCGAAGAGGTCCGTGCGATCGAAGAAGGCCGCGCCGAGCGTGAGAACAACGTGCTCAAGAAGGCCCCCCACACCTCGCGCGCCGTGACGGCGGACGATTGGGACCGTCCCTACACCCGCGAGCAAGCAGCCTTCCCCGCGCCTTGGATTCGGGAGCACAAGTTCTGGCCTCCGGTTGCCCGCATTGATAACGCCTATGGGGATCGCAATCTGATGTGCACCTGCCCGCCCATGGAGACCTACGAGCCAGGCACCGACCCGTGAGCGAGCGCAGCCTTGAGCCCGTGCGCAGTCGCGGAGCGACGGAGCATGAGGCGTGGGGGTGGGGCCCCGCGCCATTGATGGAAGAGCGAGGGCGCCCGCGAGGCGAGGAGCCTCGCGGGACTAAATCATGAAAAGACCTCTTCGCGTTGCAGCAGCACAAATCTCGCCCGTCTTCATGAAGAAACGGGAGTCTGTGGAGAAGTACGCAGAGACCATCGTTGAGGCGGGACGACAGGGCGTGAAACTTCTGGTGACGCCCGAGACCGGGATCCCGACCTACCCGTATTGGCGAAACAACTTCGGCTACACGTCACCCGACTCGGCGGTGCTTTGGAAAGATACGGTGGTCGACTTCTACGAGCAGTCGGTCCGCATACCCAGTCCAGAGACCGACGTTCTGTGTCGGGCGGCGGCGAGCGCCGGGGTGGTCGCGGTCATCGGCCTCAACGAACAGGATGACCGTGCGGGCTCGGCGACTTTGTACAACACGCTTCTATTCATCGGCTCCGATGGCGAGATTCTAGGCCGCCATCGCAAGCTCATGCCCACACATCAAGAGCGCTTTTTTTGGGGGCGGGGTGACGCATCCGACCTGCGAGTCTTCGATACCAGCTTTGGTCGACTAGGCGGGCTTATTTGTTTCGAGAACCACATGACTCTCTTGAAGGCTGCGATGGCCATCAAGGGGGAGGAGGTACACGCCGCGGTTTGGCCGGGCTGGTGGAGCTATGGCGGAAAGGGAAATTCGGTGCGGGACATGACGGGCTCCGAGGGACCGCTCCACGCTTCCGATCAGGACTGCGCGATACGGGAATACGCCTTCGAGACTCAGACCTTCGTGGTCAGTGCCAGCCTCTACCTGCCGGAGGACTCGGTGCCGGACGACTTCCCCTATAAGAAGACCGCGAGCTGGAAGTGGGCTATGGGTGGCAGCGCGATCGTGAACCCGTTCGGCGCCTACGCAGCGGAGCCGGTTTTCAATCGCGAGGAGCTGGTGGTCGCCGACTTGGATCTTGCCGATCGCATCGTGGCCAAGAACGTCTTCGATTGCATGGGACATTACAGTCGGTGGGATGTGGTCTCACTCCAGATCCGAGACAAGGACTTCGAGCCGACGGTGCCCCTTTCTCCTCGCCGCATCAAGATGCAACAGATCGAGGAAGTGGCAGAGCGACACAGCCTGCCCGCCGAGAAGGTGGAGACGATTTTGCGTGAGCTCCAATCCATGGAAGTCGAGGTCGACGGCTAAGGAGGAAAACATGCTATCCCAAAAAGTCTGTTCCATCGTTGTCCTTGTCGTTCTAACCTCTGCGGCTCTGGCCGACGCCCAACCAACCAGGCGCCGCGCCGCGCTTTACGACAAGCTCGACGGGGGCGTCGCGCTGCTGCTGGCGGAGCCGGACTTCGGCACCTCCTGGCAGGCCCATCGCTACGACCCCACCTACTTTCCACAGGAGTTCAAGCAGGAAGTCCACTTCTACTACCTCACCGGTCTCGGCGTGAAGAGCGCGGTTCTCCTTGTCGACGGCAAGACGCGAAAGACCACGCTCTATCTACGGGACGAGGCCAAGAAGAAGTCATCCGTGCCTGCTTCGGCAGGCCTCGAGCGAGTTGCTCCGATGACTTCGCTGCTCGGGGACTTAGACGCTTTGGCCGAGCGTCGTCCCGCGATCTTTCTCTTGCTAGGGCGTAAACCTGGAGAGATCCCATTTGGATCGAAAAGAATCTTCCCCGAGGGGCTGGACGAACCGACCGATCGCCAGCAAGACCTGAAGACCAGTCTTTCCGCTTCGATTGGATGGAGTTCGAGAACCTGGACCCCATACTCACCGAATTGAGGGCAGTTAAAGACGCTGACGAGATCGAGACCATTCGCCGATCGGTCGAGATCTTGAGCCTGGCGCTCTTGGAGACACTCCGCTCGGTTCGGCCCGGCATCCGCGAAAGCCAGCTCGCGGGGGTTTCGCGATTCGCTTGCCGGCAAGAGGGCGCGCAACGGCTGGCGTACTCGGAAGACCTCCAGTCGGGTCCTAACTTCGTCAAGAGCTTCATAGAGATGTTCAACCACTACAACAAGCTGGATCGAGTCATGCAAGCCGGTGAGCTGATGCTGGTGGATCTCTCGTGCGAGTATGACTATTTCAAGACCGACGTCGCACGCACCGCGCCGGTCTCAGGTAAATTCACCGCGCAGCAGCGCGCTCTCTACGATATATATCTGGTCGCTTACCGCGCGGCTCTCGCGGCCATCAAGCCTGGCGTCACGCAGAAGGACATCGCGATGGCTTCGGTCGAAGCGATGAAGAAGCAGCTACCGGATCTCAAAGAGGACTACTTAGTTCGAGGAGCCGAAGACTATATTGCCCGTCACGGGACGGGGCGACCCCTTTGCCCGATCTCAATAACTTCCGCGTCACCCTCGAGGACATGATCCTCGTTACGCCGGGCGGGCATGAGGTACTGTCGAAGATTCTTCCGATGGAGGCAGAGGACATCGAAAGGGTCATCGCCGAGCCAGGACTCCTCGACCCGCCTTCTTCTCCATCGGGCCTATAGGCTGATCCGCAATCCGTATTGTTCTTTGATCGAGAGCAGGGCTTCGGCGTTCCCCTTCGCATCGTCCAGGGGATCGTGCGTGTGCTCGGTCTGCCGGAGATGTTTGAAGTTCTTGAACATGTCCCGCTCGCATCCCTTGTATAACGAGCCCAAGTTGGTTGAGCTGTGTCCAAAGGGATTCTCTCCAAGGAAGTGATGGAAGTACCAATTGATGAACTGCCAGTCGAAGCCGTTGTTGTCCGAGACGAACATCGAGCGTCCCTTGGTCTCCTTTTTCACCCAATCCCCGAACTCACGCATCACCGCCTTCGGGTCATCGAATGACAGCGTTTCTTCGCGGGTAAAACCGCTTACCTTGAGCGCCTCGGGAATCCACAAATCGGTCGCGGGCTTGAGCCGGCCGTAGAACGTTCGTTCCAGCCCCGGTTCCACGATGACCGCCCCGAAGCAAACCATCGAATAGTCACCCGGAATAGGCCCATCGGCTTCGATGTCGACCATGAAGTAGCTCAATGGACAAACCTCCCCCTTGCTGCCAGGCGGCCCAAAAAATCGGGGCGGTGCGATTCTTCCTGCCGGCCGCTATCCGAGCCTACGCCCACTTTTTGCCAAGATCCTCCAGTCCTGCCTTCCCTAGTTCCTCTGGGGTCATTGCGACGTGGAAAACGGACCTGAAAGAACATGCGGAAAGACGATTTCATCGAGCGTTTCCCCTTCGAGCTCGGCGACGAGGTCTGCCAGAATTCGTGTAAGCGAGTCAAAGGCAGAGCACCAGGACCGGAGCGGCCCACCCATGAAGGGGGTCGCTACCTGTGGTGCGACCTCTTTCGGCTTCCAAGTCTCGGCGACCACTTCGTCGATCGTCTTGCCCTGATTCGGGAGCTCCTTGGTCCAAGGTATACCTGCCTGTACGTCCTCGAGTGCGGACCAAACCTTGGTGATGCCGGCTAGCTCCGCGAGGTAGAGATGCTCCATCACTTCGGCGATCGACCACTCGTTCTCTGAGGCTTTGAATGCACCCTGGGCTTCGGTCAGATCGGCAACGGATTCCAGTACAGAAGCGCGTGTCTTTTCGATAGATGCGACGATATCGCCGGTTTCGCTACTCACGTTGTCCACCATTGATCGATCCGGGGGGGCTCGTCACCGCCTGAAAGACTTTTTCTGGTGAGGCTTTGATTGGGAAAGTCATGAAAAACGTCGGCCATAGTTGCTCCGTTTCAGATAAACAGGTGGTTCTCCAGCACGCCTACCCTCAATGTGGCAGAACGGGCAGCGACACATGGCTTGGATAGTCCGCGCTACGGTGTATCCGCATGGTGCCGATCACCGTCCGCGTGGCCGTGCCTTCGTCCCCCCCGGTGTTGGAGTTGGGGAAGTAGTAGTTGTCGAGAGCGTTCAAGACCGCAACCCGGATGCGGTGCCCCTTCTTGAACATGTTGGCGATTGCCGGGATGCTGAAGCGGTACCGAACGACATCCTCGAGCTCCTCGCTGAGAAGTTCCTCACGCTCGAAATTCGCTGCGAAAGCTTGATGAAGCGGGTCGTCGAGGCCTCGGAAACATGCGCGCAACATCCCGGTCGTCAGGCGGATGGAACTGTAGGAGCGGATGTAAACGTCACCACGTCCGGCCGACCCTCGATGTCTTTAAAGTCGTACGGATAACGCTGATAGTCACCCCAAGATTTCAGGAGGTCGAAGCTCATCCAGTTCGTGGGAGGATGGGCAGGATCGTAACGATACTCGTCGGAAGGTTCAGCGCCGTTGGGCGCGGCTCGATTCAAGATGCCCCGGTTCGTCAAGCGGTTCGCCTGCCCGTCGCTGTGGAAGTACCATGCCTCGGGCTTCGCCTCCGCGGGCGGCCAGGTGGATGCCCGTCGCCATTCATTCGATCCAAGGACGAAGTACTCGACTTGGGGCCGTTCGACCCCATTGTCGGCGCCGCGTAGAAAGTGATCGTACCAACGCTGTTTAGTAAGCCAGATGTCGTCCCGCACTGCGTTGGCTCCGAAAGCGAAACCATTGAGCTTCCGATCCTGGTTATAGCCGTGCCTCCAGGGGCCGAGAATGAGCCGCTGCGGTCGCGTCCCGCGACGCCTCATCAGTTCCCAGTTGCTTTGCGTGCCCGTCACGTCGTCGTCGAACCAGCCGCTGATCTGCAGTGTCCCGAACTCCCGGGGTTCGGTCGAGCGGTACCAGTTTTGCTTTTGCCAGTAAGAGTCGTTAACCGAGTGCTCGAAGAAGGTATTCCACTCCGGAATATCCTCCCCGGTTGCGAACTCGTCGATGTCTACGAGTGGACGATGATGGACAATGTCCGTCCAGTTGCGACCTGGCAGGATCGGCTTGTTGAGCATCCAAAAGACGTAGTAAGGCCATGCCTTCGAGCATGCCGCCGCCGCGATAGGGTTGGTCGCTGAACGCTGTGCCCATCGAGCTTTCGGGGATGATGCACTTGAGCGCGGGGTTCCCTGCCATCGTCGCGGTCCACTGCGTGTACCCCACGTAGGAGTCGCCTTCCATGCATATTTGTCCGTCCGACCAGGGTTGTTTAGCAATCCAAGCCAAAGCATCGGCTCCATCAGAAGGTTCGTCGATCATAGGGGTCCAATCACCCTCAGACCGATTCGTAGGATCCCAGTAGGCTCGTCCACGTGTGGCTTGTAGCACGACCGCGTACCCCCGCGCGACGTACGGCCAGTATCGATCGATGAGATCCGTTATGCCGTATGGCGTCCGAACGAAGATGGCGGGGAAAGGGCCATTCGCGCCTTCCCCTTCCGGCAAGTACACGAGGGTGGAGAGTTTCACGCCGTCCCTTGCGTGCATGGCAACGCCATTCAGCTCCCGAACCGCGTAGCGAGAAGGTGATACGGATGGAGCGTTCCAATCGCCTACGATCGTGAACGACTCGAATCCACGGCGGACTAGCACCACGTCCCTCGTCACGTCGATCGCTGCGAGAAACTGATTGTCCGTTCCGATCACGAGGTCCATGGGCAAGGTTGCGTCCTGTAGTGCCCAATGCGTCGCCTTTGCGGACTGGCCATCGATCTTGGATTCGATAACTCGGTTTCGCACGTAGAGTGATGTGCTATCGGGCCAAGCCACAACCCGGTGAGCGTTCCAATCGATGAGCCCGATCTCAGTTATATGAGCGGGGAGTTTCTCGAGAGCTCCGGGAAGCTCGAACCTCTCGTCGTCCGCAGCTTTGTCACCGGTTGCCGAAGTCGAAGTACCCCATTGGTTGGTACGCCAATTCTTGCGCCGAATGGTGAAAGCCGTAGATTCATCTTCGACAGGACCCACGGTCAGCTCGACGGTCTGGACACCGCGGAAGTACACATCGTAGATAGCCTCTCGCGAGGCGGCCTCGGGCAGGACAGCGGGGCTAATGCTCGACGAGACAAGCAACGACACCAGCGGCAGTAGGAGGAGGCGCGTTCTTTTGATCATGCTAGTTCGGCAGCGCAAAGTGAAGCTCGGTAAACAACGTCAAATCGACTCTGTGCGCGAGGTAGTCTGTGTATTTGCCGAATATTCCGTCATCGTCGTGAGAGTATCCTACCTCGGAGAGTCGGGTGTCCCAGCCTAATATGTCTGACGTTTCCTCGAGGATGTCGTCGGCGTCTTTATCGGGATTCCATATGCTGCGCAAGTAGTGGCC
Organism: Candidatus Marinacidobacterales bacterium; assembly: GCA_965219415.1. GTDB lineage: Bacteria > Acidobacteriota > Vicinamibacteria > Marinacidobacterales > DATDRI01 > CBDCNP01. The sequence goes on along the minus strand of CBDCNP010000001.1, from coordinate 175,084 downwards.
CATGTCGGGGACGCCCGCCAGTTCATAGCGTCAGTTGGCTTCACGTGGGTCGCTAGGACCCGATGACCTCTGACGCTGGGGCAAACCTAGAACCAGTGCTGCGCCAGCGATCGCCATGGCTACAGTTCCGATCCGAATTCCCAGCAGTCCCTGGTCTCCGATCCCATTCAGAGCGAGAAGCGCGAGCCCGATGCACATGCCCAACGCGCCAGATATCGCTCGCCAGGTCGGAATGGAAGCCGCGACTCCTCTCCTCTGACCAGCCACCATGACGGTGAGATGCCATAGGTAGAGAGTCATAATCGTGCCGTTCACAAGAACCGTCGCCGCCCAAGGCCGGAGGTTTGCCAGCCATCGACGAGCCGGCGCTTCGAATGCCAGCACCAGCCCTCCCTGGAATGCCCCCAAAGCAAGAAGCGCCAGTGCGGGCGGCCTGCTGTTCGATACTTCTTGGCCGGGTACTGTGATCATGCTGATCGGATAGGAGGCCATGGTCACGAGGTAAATCAAGACTCCCAGTCCTCCGACGGCCCATGGCAGTGCTCTGGCGGCGCCGGCGATCTTTCCGTCTCGCCACGCGTAGCCCAGATGATGCACCGCAAGCCACACGAACACGTAGTTGGCCCAACGAATGGCAGGAAAGTCGGTCTTGAAGGCCACCGTGTCCACCACCACCGCGCCTAGCACGAGCCCCCAAAACGAGGCCATCCCGAAGCGGCGCCACGCCCAATGGGTGGCGGGCGCGGTGATCACGACCATGATGTAGACCGCGAGAAACCAGGTGGGGATGAGCGCTGCTTGAGAGCCAGTCTTGATCATCTGCGGATGGACACCGAACCGATGTGCGATCATCGCAATTACCGACCACACGATGAGGAGAGGAACCACTGGGCCAATGAGTCTCTTTAGCCTCGTGCCCAGCCAGAGTCCGTAGTCCTTGCCTGACCGGCGGGCGGCCGCCCAAGACGCTCCGTTCGAATAGCCTCCAACGATGAAGAAGATGGGCATGACCTGAAAAAGCCAAGTGAGCCACTGCGTCCAGGGTGCCAACCGCAACATGTCGCCCAACTTGAGTTGGCCGTTTTCTACGTGCGCGGCAGCGATCAACCAGTGACCGATGACGACGACGGTGATGGAGGCGGCTCGAAGGAAATCGGCGTACCTGTTTCGCGTTTCGGGAGTTCGCGCAGCGAGATCTTTGGCGCGGGCCCACGCCGTCTTCTTTCGCGAAGGAGGATTTTCTGTCGTCATCGACGCTGCCTCGCAATCATCTTATGTTCGTCAAATAAGAAGACTCAACCCTCCGCTGGAGCGCGCCGTGTGGCGGCCAAGTCCAGACTCCACGTTCCTGCCCCCCGCCAAAGGATGTACCCGCTCGCCGCCATGACGACGATCGGGATAACGGGCTCGTTCGGCTGGAGCGGAAACAGCAAGGGATCATCGACTACCACGTGTACGTACGTGGCGACGAGCATGATGCCGATGACCACCAGGACGGCAACTCTCGCAAACGCCCCCCACAAGAGCACCATACCCAGGAATATTTCAAGGAAGGGTACACTCCACCTCGTCAGGGAATACAACGGGGCCCGGCAGCCAGGAGTTGCCCAGACCACGCCTCCGCGAGCATGGGAACGACCAGCTTCATGACTCCCGTCATCAGAAAGAGCACGCCCAACAGCAGTCTGATACTTCCTGCCAGCTTGTCGGCTGAGGTCTTGCGGACATCTTGCAGTGTCATGCTTCCGATCTCACCTTGTCCTCGCGATTCGCTGCAATCTCCGAAGACGACCCGGAGACTCTAACTACAATTTTGCCGGTCGCTTGGTTCGCTTCCATGTAGCGATGGGCCTCGACGATCTCGTCCAGGCGAAATACTCTATTCGGGTTTATGGGGTAGTGCCCATCCGACGCTGCATCCAGAACCCTTTGCAGCTGCGAGGTCGAAGTCGAGGCGTCCACCGTCTCGCTGAGGAACGTGGTCAAGTGAACGCTGGAGGGGATCGCCGCCATCGGCTCGAACTCCTTTAGCACCCAAGCATTTCCCAGGATTCCGGTGTTGCAGACAACTCCTTGTCGCGCCGCAGCTTTCAGGGAGTCGAGAAGAGTCGCGGGGCCAATCAATTCCAGAACATGAGTGACACCATTTGGGAAGAGCTCGCGGACAGCGTCTGAGATACTCCCATCTATCAGGACATGATCGGCACCGTTCGCGATCAGCGCTTGCTTCTTTGCTGCACTCCGTGTCGTAGCGACGACTGTTACACCGAGGCTCTTGGCCAGTGTCGCAGCCGCCATCCCTACGGATGATGTGCCGCTCCGAATCAAAAGCGTGTTTCCCTTTCTGACATTCAAAGATGTGACGAGAGAACCCCAGGCCGTCAGAAAGGCTTCCGGTATGGCTGCTAAAGTTTCCCATGGGAGCGCCGTCGCCACGGGCATCACGTATTTCTCGGGGACCAACGTGTATTCGGCATAGCTCCCATCATAAGCCCGCCCCATGCCGCCCATGACTGCCGCAACCTTTTGCCCCGGCTCAAGAGGAGAGTCCGGCGCCGCCTCGACTACACCTACGCACTCCATGCCCAAGATGCGGGGAAACGTTACGGCCGAACCTGAATGGCCCTGACGGGTGAAAAGCTCCGATCGGTTCAGACCAAAGGCCATCACCTTTATCAGCACCCAGCCTGATCGCGACTTGGGTCTTAGCACTTCTCTTAGCTCAAGCACTTCGGGTTTGCCCGGGCGATGAACGACAGCTGCCATCATGTCGATTGATGCCTTACAGTCGAGCCGAACAGCGGTGTCGACGTTTCTTCCATCGGGCGCCGTCTGCTCCGCCGAGGTTGGCGGGCTGCAACGATCTCCCACAGCACGATAGCGTCTATAACGCTCCTCGAAGTCTTCGGATACCCCATAGGCCCACGCCAGTGCCCAGAGCCTGCGATGCGGCAACAAGTAGAGCGCTTGCTCGAAACAACCCCCGTGCATCCCCCGGAGGCAAATGCTCCACATGGTCCGGCGAAACCGCAACGTAGTGATAATAGACTCCGAAGACGAGTGCCGCCGCCATCGAGCCACCCAGGATGACTGCGCCTAGCCGTGCATGGGAGGTCCAAAGAAGCACCGCAGCTGCTAGGGGACTCAGTCCAATGACAACCAGGACGAATGTTTCCTGCCACTTCGACAGTTCGACGCCTAGTTCCAAATGAGCCGACCCGTGTGCTGCGTTGACTAGGCCGTGCACGGCGACGACCAAGGTACCAACCCAAGCTACCGCGCGATCCTTACGGCGAGGCATGCTTTCTCATTCCGGTTCGTAGCCAGCGAGCAGCGGCAGTAGAAGGTGAGAGTGTGCGAAGTTGTACGACCAGCGTTCGCCTGGATATCCAATATCGACCGCAAGGTCCGCAGGCCGTTTCCGGTCCGATTCTATGGGGAATAGCAGTCGGTTATCAATTGGCTCAATTGCCAACTTGCAAATCGCCAGGGCGGGCAGGCTGCGGAGGTGGCTTTCCTGTTTTTGGACTACTCTTCCATCGGAAAGTGAACTACGTCGGCTCCGGATGAGACGTCTTGGACCGAAGCTGCCCCTCCAGGTCGTGCACCACCCGGTTCTGGCGCATGAGATAGAGTGCCTCCACGATGAACGCGACCAGGCCGCTCAGGAACGCAAAGTACCCAAACCCGCCATGGACCCAGCTCGGTAGCGCCATGGTGTGCGCAGCGCCTCCGAGGATGAACGCAATCATAAGCGTCAACATCGCTCCGCCCGCCCATGGAAAGACCTGGCTCCTCAGGCGCCGGACCTGCTGGAGTTGGTCCGCACCGACGCCGGTTTCTTGGACCGCGTTTCGAATGGAAGTGCTGACACCGATGAAGTAGAAGAACGTCATGGTGTGGGCAAACAAGGCGAGGAGGATGGCAATGAGCCCCAAGGTCAGGTGGCGCCCGAGCGCTCCGCCTCCTTGCGGAATGATGTTGCCATAGAATACCGTCGCCGCGATGGTGGCGAGCGAGATCACGTTCAAGGTAAGTAGGGCAACTGTCATCGGGTCATTGGCTCAAGGGTCACCGATTATAGGCTTTGGACCGAAGTCGCGCAATGCGATGGCAAACAGAGGGACAGTACAATGGCGAGTAATTGCCTGAAGGAGGACTAAATGATGACCAAAAAGATAGGGATAGCGTTTCTCGTGGCCGTCTTTCCATTCGTTCTCGGCCAAGCCATCGTGGCAATAGCTGGGGATTCCGACACCGTCCCCGCCAGTGGGGGAGACATCGAGATTGCTCCCATCACGCACGGCAGCGTCCAGATCGAGTACGGCGGCAAGGTCATCTACGTTGATCCCTGGAGCCGCGGCGACTACTCGGGCGCACCACCAGCAGATCTCATTCTGGTAACCGACATTCATGGGGACCACCTAGATCCTGAGATGATCACCAAGCTCAGAAAATCGGGCACGCCAGTCGTTGCGCCTGCCGCGGCGGCCTCGAAAATTGAGAATCCGACTGTCCTAGCGAACGGCGAGACCAGGATGGTCGCTGGCGTCGCGATCGAAGGTGTTCCGATGTACAACTTAGTCCGCGGCCCCGAGGAGGGTAAGCTCTTTCACGACAGGGGCCGGGGCAACGGCTACATCCTCACGCTCGGGGGGAAGCGAATCTATTTCTCAGGCGACACCGAATGCGTGCCGGAGATTCGCGCGCTCGAGAACATCGACGTCGCTTTCATCACGATGAACCTTGCCTTACACCATGCCTCCCAATGAGGCGGCCGATTGTGTGAAGGCGTTCGCTCCGAAGATCGTCTACCCGTACCACTATCGGGGGTCGGATCTAAGCGAGTTCGCCGCGCCCTTGAAGGAGCGGCCGGAGATCGAGGTGCGGTTGCTGGAGTGGTATTAGGACCTTCACCCGGCGTCTGGCCACTTTGATAGCGGCACGCTGTGTTTTGACGCCGTACTCACCCAAAGGGAGAGGGAGATGATTAGTTGCTTCTCAGGGCGCTCATCGGATCGATCCCAGTGGCACGCCGCGCCGGCAGGGCCGAAGCGATGATCGCCACAACCGCCAGCAGGAGAGACACCGCGAGGAAGGTGATCGGGTCGGTCGGTTCGATTTCGAAGAGTAGACCGGACAGGAGCTGAGCCAAGGCGTAGGCGCCCACGATCCCAAACGCCAGTCCGATCAGCACGAGGACGATTCCTTGTTTTAGAACCATCTTGAGCATGTCCGCGCGCGTGGCGCCGAAGGCCATGCGTATGCCGATCTCGCGCGTTCTTTCGGTGACGGAAAGCGCCAAGACTCCACTGATGCCCGCCGCCGTGATTAGGAGCGCCAACCCCGCGAAGAGACCAAGCAATAGAGTCGTCAAGCGTGGCGCGGCGATCGAATCGCTTCGCACTTGTTCGAGCGTCCGCACTCTCGCAACGGGCTGGTTGGGGTCCACCTCATAGACCGCCTTGGTCAACTGACGTCCCATCGCGAGCGGGCTCGCGGCAGTGCGTGCGACTAGGCTCGTGACGCGATTGGGAAACTGCTCGAGAGGCAGATAGATGACGTCTTCGACGTCGGTATCCAGGCCATACTGTCTGACGTCGCCTAGAATCCCAACGATCGTCGTCCAGGTTTCTCCGCCGTCGAGTGACAAGCGCTGCCCAACTGGGTCTTCTCGTTCCCAATAATGGCGGGCCATCGATTGGTTGATGATGGCGACTCTCGGGGCTTCCGCATGGTCGAGTGTCGTGAACGTTCGCCCGTTAACCAACGGTATGTCGATCGCCTGGAAGTAGTCCGGGCTCGCGGTGTGGATGTCGACTTGCGGCAACAATTGTCCTTCTTCCACGAGGCGACCCTCGATTTGGAGCCGCCGAGTGAACGGGCCCGATCTCGTTGAGCGGAAAGGTCCGAGTAATTGCGGCCGACGTCACCCCGGGCAGGGATTGGACTTTGGTGAGGAGAGAACGATGAAAATCGCGCTGCTTGTCCGCCGTGTCGTATTTGGACCAGTTGAGATCGAGCAGTAGGGTTAGAACTCGCTCCGTCTGGAAACCCCCGTCCACTTGCTGCAGTTTGATGAAGCTACGCATCATGAGCCCGGCACCGGTCAACAGAATCAGAGAAATCGCGATCTGCGACACGACGAGCACGCTCCGAACGCGATGGCCGCCGGTGCCACTCGTGGTGCGTCCGCTTCCCTCGTTGAGTGCGGTTACGAGGTTTTGTTTCGCGGTAAACGCGGGGATCGATCCGAAGACGACGCCCGTGGCAATCGACACCAGGACCGTGAAGAGTAAGACTGGCCCGTCGATGGCGATCTCGCCGGCACGCGCGGTGAACCGGGCGGTAAAGGCGGCCAGCACATCGAGCGCACCGGCGGCGAGAAGCAGACCGAAGGCACCGCCCACAATGGCCAGCAAGGTACTCTCGGTGAGTAGTTGCCGAAGCAACCGACCCCGGCTCGCGCCCATGGCCGAACGGACCGCAAGTTCCCGTTCGCGACGGAGGAGGCGAGACAGCGTGAGGTTGGCCACGTTGGCGCAGGCGATTAAAAGAACCAGCGCAACCGTACCCAGAAGGACGAGCAACGTTGGCCGTGCCTGTTGGGTGAGCTCTTCCTGTAGAAAGTTTGCGGCAACCGCGTAGCCCCGAGCCTTGGGGTAGGACTCTGGGTAATCGCCCTCCAGCCGATGGGCGATCGTCGAGAGATCGGCTTGGGCTTCTTCCAGGGAGAATTCGGGCTTGAGTTTTCCGAAGACCCGCATCATGCGGCCGTTCCGATTGTCGCGTAGAGCGTCCGAGGAGCGGAACGGGCAGGATGAAACCGCCATATAGATGTCGTTTTCGTCGGGGAACTGAGGCACCGGCGGAAGGACCCCGATGATGGTGTGGACTCGGTCGTTCATCTCGAACGTCTGGCCCACGATGTCGGGATTGCCGCCGTTCCTCTGCCAGAATTCGTAGCTCAGCACGAGGACCGGATCGGCACCGATTTCGTCCTCTCCAGGCAGGAACGTCCGGCCCAGGTAGGGTTGGACTCTCAAGACGTCAAAAAATTCCGCGGAGACCACCCCGGTTTGGACGCGCTCCGGCTCCCCACGTCCGAGCAGGATGAAGGGCATGGTGTGGTATTCGACGATTGCTTCCAACGTTTGGTTTTGCTCTCGATAGTCGAAGATCTCTTTCACCGAGAAAGGCATGTTGTCGACGTCGGCCAAGGGAGCTTGCTGACGAAGGACGACCAGCTGTTCGCCATCTTGGTAGGGGAGCGGACGCAAGAGGACGCCGTTGATGACGCTGAAGATGGCGGTGTTCGCTCCGATGCCTAGTGTGAGCGTCAACACGAAGATGGCGGTGAAGCCCGGCCGCTTCATCAACGTTCGGATTGCGAACCGCGTGTCTTGCCAGAAAGTCTCTATGAAGCCGGTACCCCGCAGGTCTCGGCACTCCTCCTTCACTTGCTCGAACCCTCCAAAGCTACGACGAGCTGCGTAGTTAGCTTCTTCGGGATCTAAACCGCGTTCGATGTTCTTTTTTGTTTGCATCTCGAGGTGGAAGCGGAGCTCTTCATCCAGATCCTTTTCGACCCGGTTCTTTTGGAAAAGGCTACGTAGTGCGATGCCGATCTTCCTTAACACCACTCACCCCATGACATCATCGAGTTGCCTGGGCGGTCTGCATGATACGGGCGATCGCTGCGGACAATCGCTCCCAGTTCTCGGTTTCTTCGGCGAGCTGCCTCCGCCCTGCCCTCGTCACGCGATAGAACTTGGCCCGGCGATTGTTCTCCGAGGTTCCCCACTCGGAGGCTATCCATCCCTGTCGTTCCAGGCGATGCAGCGAGGGATAGAGCGAGCCTTGATTGACCTGTAGCACGTCCTTTGAGATCTGCTGAATGCGCTGCGAGATGCCCCAGCCGTGCATCGGATCCAGACTCAGGGTCTTGAGAATGAGCATGTCGAGGGTGCCTTGTAAGAGGTCGCTTTTGGTTTCGGCCACGTTCTCTTTCTCCTAGACGGTCTACAGGAGAATAGGCCGAGCTCTGTAGATTGTCAAGAGGAGGGGGCTAGAAGCGATCCACACGGTGGACGGCCTTGGTGAGCTCTTTGTAATAGCGATCGAAAAGGGCTCGGGGGTCGCTGTCGATCGTTTCACCGCCCCGTAGCCGCTCGATCTCGAGAAAGGGAGCCGTGTCGAGGTCGGCCTGCTCACCGAAGGCGGCGACGACTTCCTCGTTGTGGATGGGTACTTCCTGGTTCATGAGATGGAGGCAGCCCCGGAAGAGGGCGACGAAAGAAGGGTAGGACTCGGTCATTAGAAGCTTCAAGGCCTTCGATTTGCCTCGGGTCTCGATGAAGGCTTCTCTGAGGCGCATCATCTTTTCGCGAAGCTCTCTTTCGCACTGATGGCGCAAGTGGTTCACGTGGATTTCCAGCTCGTCGAACGGGTCCTTCCCCTGAAGGACGATCCGTCGCCGGCTGATATCGAAGAACTCGATGGGAAACACGTCGGCCGACTCGGCAATGAGCGTAGGGGAGAAGATGCGAGGGACGGGTTGATTCGCTTTGCGCCAATGGGTGAACGCAGGCTCGAGTGCTTCGAGCGTGGACGGATCTAGGTTCTCGAGGACGACGATCAAGTTGAGGTCGCTAGTGGCTTTCTCGTAGTCGCCGCGTGCCGTCGATCCGTAGAGCACCACGCTGTGGAGTCGGTCACCCACGGATTCCTCGAGATCGGTGAGGATCTTCTTTAGTGTGGGATGGTCCTTCAATTCCGAAGCCATGCTAATCCCTCCTGAGCGCTAGAAACTTCGTCCGGCGCCGCCGCCGCCGAAGCCTCCTCCGCCAAACCCCCCAAAACCACCACCGCCACCGAATCCACCACCACCGCCGAATCCGCCCCTTCCTCCGCGGCCCGAGAGGAGCAGCCAAAATAATAGCTGCGGATGGCGAATGATCATGTACACGATGAAGATAAAGAAGAGAATCCGAAACACGAAACCGAGCAGCCCCGGACGTCTGCGCTGTGAGGCCCCGCCTGGGGCGGTAGTCCTTGGGCTGCTCCTCTCGGGTGCGACGCTGCTGGTTTCACCGACCACAACGCCATACTCCTCGGCACTGGCTTGCACCAGCGCGGTACTCGTTTGCAGCATCGCGGTGGACCAGTCGCCTTGTCTGAGGGAAGGCATCGCGAACCGATCGAGGATCCTTCCAACACGACCGTCGGGGAGGTAACCCTCTACGCCGTAGCCCGTGGCAATGAACACTTTCCGGTCTTCGGTGGCCAGGGCCAAAACGATCCCACGATCCTCGCCCTTTCTTCCCACACCCCAGTCTTGGCCTACGCGAACGGCGAAGTCTGCGATGGGCTCCCCCTCGAGACGCGGAACGGTAACCACAACGATCGCGACGCCCGTCTGGTCGAAGAGCGCTTTGTGGAGTCTTTCCATCGTGGCGGCGTCTTGAGGTGATATGACGCCAGCGAAATCGTGAACCGAGCGATCACGGGGAGTGGAAAGCTGGACTTGAGCGCTGGCGGTCGCGACCGGGACGAAGAGGAGGGTTAAGAAGGCTATGGCGAGTCGGTGCTTCGCTAGCACGCGTCAGAATAGCATGCTGGGTAGAGGATAGGCTGCAAGTGGTACCTTCGAGAGATCCGCTATTATGGGGACGACGGTGCCAATCTGGGTGCCGTCCTCCGGAGGGTCGGGATGGCCAAAAGTCCAATGGGAGCATTACTTGCGGCCCCCATGGTGGACCCGAGCTCGTCCCAGCCCTTGTACCAACAGGTCTATCAGCGTATCCGCGAGCTGATCCTCGAGGGCAAACTTCCCCGAGGAGCGCGCCTCCCCTCCAGCCGGACTCTAGCCGATGACCTGAGCCTTTCGCGAAATACGATCCTCGTCGCGATCGATCAGCTCGTCGCGGAGGGATATGTCGAGAGCCGACTCGGGGACGGTACCTACGTCGCGTCCTCGATCGCAGAGGACGTCGGAACCATCGCCCGGCGCGACACCAAACCCAAGCCCGCCCGACCGGTGAAAGGGCGATCGATCTCAGACCGGGGAAAAGCCATCAGCGCGACACCCATCGGTCGAGATGCGATGAACCCACGGCCGTTCGCTGCCGGTGTCCCGGCAGTCGATCAGTTTCCCGTCGATCTATGGCATCGGTTGCTTTCTCGACGCAGTCGTCGCGTGAGTCGCGAAAATCTTTGCTATGGCGATCCGGCTGGCTACCGACCGCTTCGCGAAGCCATCGCGACGTACTTGGCGGGGGCACGTGGGGTTCAGTGTGAGCCGGAACAGATCATCATCAATACGAGCTCGCAGCAAGCTCTCGACATCGCGGTCAGAGTTCTAACCGATCCCGGAGACGCCGTCTGGCTCGAGGAGCCCGGCTATCTCGGCGCGCGGGGAGCCTTCACCGCGGCGGGACTCTCTTTGGTACCGGTTCCTGTCGACGACGAGGGTTTACAAGTCGAAACCGGAATCGAGTTGGCTCCGAGTGCGCGCCTTGCGTACGTCACTCCGTCTCGCCAATATCCACTCGGCTCCACTCTCAGTCTTGCTCGCCGCTTCGCGCTTCTCGATTGGGCACGCTCCGCAGGTGCTTGGATCATCGAGGACGACTACGATAGCGAGTACCGATACAAGGGGCGGCCGCTGGCCGCTCTACAAGGTCTCGACAACACGGCGCGCGTGATTTATGTCGGGACTTTTACGAAAGTGCTGTTTCCCTCGCTGAGGCTTGGCTACCTTGTCGCACCTCCCGACCTCGTGGACCCGCTCATCGCGGCCCGCAGTTTCGTGGACCGCCACAGCTCCACGCTTACCCAAGCGGTAGTCGCCGACTTCATCGATGGCGGTCATTTCGGATCCCACATCCGCCGCATGCGCCGGCTCTACCGCGAGAGACAAGCGATGCTAGTGAAAGAGGTGGGACGCCATCTCGCGGGACGCCTGTCCGTGCAGCCCGCAGACGCCGGAATGCACCTCATTGGGGAGCTGCAAGAACCGGGGTCGGATCTCGTTTCGCCACAGGGGTCGGATCCAATTCTGTGCGGGCACAAAACTGGATCCGACCCCGAGCCTGCCGAGCTTGACGAGTGGGTTGAGAAGAAAGCAGCCGAGCTAGGTGTAGATGTCGCTCCGCTTTCTCGCTATTACCTCGGTCCTCGCAAGCGGTCGGGCTTGGTGATGGGCTATGCCTGCCTGGACGAGAGGGATATCAAGAAGGGCGTCAAGGCGTTGGCGCAGGCGCTTGCCTTCTAGACCAAAAGTACCGCCCCAGCAGGGAACCCACGACCACCCCAATCAAGACGACAGCGATCGTCCCGTAATGGTTCGCGAGGACCTCGGCCGCCTCGTCACCGAATCGCGCTCCCAGATAGGCCTCGCCGAGGAAGCGAACAAGGCGTCCACTGAACACCGCTAGGAGGAACCGCCCCATACGCATCTCGAAGGCGCCGGCCATGAGGATGAAGATCTTGGTGGGGAACGGCGGCGGGCCGAGCATCGCGATCAGGATCGCCAAGAAGTCGTTCCGCTTGAGCTTGTCCGTCACCCAGTCTCTTTTCTTTGGGTCGAAGCGGGCGAGCGCGGCTCCGCCACCCTTTCTCCCAACTTGGTAGAGGAGCCAGTTCCCCACAGTGGAGCCGAGTGACGCGGCAAGCGCGATGAAAAGCATCGAGTTGGGGCGCTGCCAACTCAGCAGCATGACTACGGCATCGGGGCCACCCGGAAGGGGGACTCCGGCGGAGTCCAAGAGCGCGATGAAAAACAAACCCGGAACGCCCCAGGTGAGGAGGAGGTTCTTCAGGGTCTCCATTTAGAAATCGACCCCGCTAGTCTTGCGGAACGGCTCGACCAGGTGTCCAAGGCGCACCGGCTTGCTCCAATACTGACTCGAGTTGTTTGATGTCCGTTTCGGTGAGTCGCCGGAGCTCGGCGCTCGCCTCCGCGAATTCTTCGGCGGCAAGCTCTAAGCTCTGGCGATGGGTTTCGGTGGGCCCGTAAGTCGACTTCCACGAACCGTACGTGATCTGTGAAATACGCCCGACGATCGAGGGCGTCTGCGGTTCTCGCAGCCGCCGGACGACCGGATCGCCCTCCAGTTTCTTCTGGACGTCTTTGAGTCGCAGCTCGATGTCCTCCGCTTGCGACAGAAGCTCCGGCGATGCGCCCGGCGTATCGACGATGGCTTGCTTCAAGTGCTCGATCCGGTTGAGCGCTTCCTCGGTGGCATCGACCGCCCCCAACGCCCTTCGCACGAGATCGGCGGTCTTCTTCTCGAAAGCGCGCACCGCCTCACGATTCTGCGGAGGAAGGGTCGAGTTCTCCAAGGGAACGACCTGAAATGTCTGGCTCTCCCCCAAGGACTCGAGTTTCCCGTTCACCAACTTGCTCAATTCCACCGAGTACTGCCCAGACATAGCCCGCGGGCCCTGGGGTTGACGTTGCCACGGCGAGGTCACCGCGGGTGGATCGACGTCGGTCGGGTTCGGCGCTGGATACCGCAAGTTCCAAGCGATCCGATGAAAACCCTTGCCCGAAGGTCCCGAGATGCGTCGCACGACGTTTCCGCCGTCGTCCTTCACCGTAAGAATGATCGAGGGCTCCTCCTCGCGATCTTCCCGCTCGAGGGCCTCCCATCTCGGAAACGGCACGTCGTCACCCTTCTCCCGAATTTCCTTTTCTTCATCCCTTCGAAGCTCCTTGCTGGATTTGGGTGACTCCTTCAAATGGTAGGTGAAAACCGCCCCGAAGGGTGGGTTGGGAGCCGTGAAATGACTGCCGCCCAGACTCGCGTTGCCCCTCAAACCGAGTGGGATGGAGGGGACATAAAGCAGTGCGTTCTTGACCGGAAAGAGATGGGCGTCCGAGGCCAGCGTGGCGGCGTCCAGCCTGCGAAGGGGAGAGTAGTCGTCCAAGATGTAGAAACCGCGACCGAACGACGCGCCCACCAGGTCACTCTCCCGCCGCTGGATCTCGAGGTCCCGAAACGAGATCGTCGGCACTCCGCCTTCGAGCCTCACCCAGTGTGCACCACCGTCGACGCTGAAGAAGATTCCGAACTCCGTCCCCGCAAAGAGCAGGTTTGCATCGATGTGGTCTTGAACAATGGACCAGACAATATGGCGCGCCGGCATGTCACCCGAGATCGAAGTCCACGTCGCTCCCCGGTCCGCGCTCTTCAAGATGTACGGATTGAAGTCTCCCACCTTGTGGTTGTCGAGAACGGCGAAGACCGTGTTTGCGTTGCGGACCGACGCCTTGACCTCACTGACGAACGCCAGATCGGGAACGCCCGGAAACGTGTCGATACGCCGCCAGCTCCCGCCGCCATCTTCCGTCACTTGGATGATGCCGTCATCGGTCCCCACGTAAAGGATCGGTGAGTCCCAATTCCATCGCTCTGGGGGATCGCCCTTGGCCGGCTGAGGCTTGATATCCAGAAGCTCGCCGTTTTGCCGGTCGTAGCGCATCAAGCCCCCGTACTGCGACTCGGAGTAGATAATGTTGGGGTCGGTCGGGTCGATTTGACAGGCGTACCCGTCACCACCAACCGTGACGTACCAATCGCTGTTTTGGATCCCGTTCTGGTTCCCGGTCTGTGACGGTCCGACCTGGGTGTTGTTGTCCTGAGTGCCGCCCACGACATTGTAGAACGGATAGTCGTTGTCGACGGCCATCTTGTAGAACTGAGTCACCGGGAGGTTGGCGACGAAGCTCCAGCTCTCGGCATGGTCCCACGTTTGATACAGCCCCCCGTCGCATCCGGAAAGCAAGTAGTCGGGATCATCCGGGTCGAAGGCCAAGGCATGGTTGTCGACGTGTTTATAGGGCTCGCCCAGTCGGTCGAACGTTTTCCCCCCGTCTTCGTTGACATGGATCCAAGGATCCATTTGGTAGATACGGTCGAGCTTGTGCGGCGAGGCGTAGATCTCTTGATAATAATGAGGGCCGGTTCCACCGCTGATGTAGTCGCTCCTCTTCTCCCAGCCCTCCCCGCCGTTGGCCGAGCGGTAAAATCCCTTGTCATCCTCGCCCGCCTCGATGGTGGCGTAGACGATGTCGGGCTCGATGGGGGACACCGCCAAGCCGATACGCCCCATGTCTCCCGAAGGTAGACCGTTGTCGAGCTCCCTCCAGTCCGCCCCTGCATTCGTGGTTTTGTAGATTCCCGACTCCTCACCCCCTGCCAGCAGCGACCAAATGTGTCGCCGGCGCTGGTATGCGGCTGCGTACAAGACGTCGGGATTCCGCGGATCGAGCTCCAGATCCGTCACGCCGGTGTTCTCGCTGATATCGAGGACGTGGTCCCAGGTCTCCTCCCCACCGTCCCCGGTCTTGTAGACACACCTCGGTTCGCCGCCCGCCGCCCACAGGGGGCCCTCAGCCGCCACATAGACGACATCCGAGTCGCGGGGGTCGATGAGGATCTTGCCGATGTGCTCCGATGCCTTGAGCCCCACGTTTTTCCAGGTCTTTCCGCCGTCGAGGCTCCTATAAACGCCGTCCCCATAGCCCACGTGGCGACCGCTCACGTTCTCGCCGCTCCCTGCCCACACGATTTCCGGATTCTGGGGGTCGATCGCCACGCAGCCAATGGAATACGACGATTCGCCGTCGAAAATGGGCGTCCACGTGGTCCCCGCATTGGTCGTTTTCCAGACGCCCCCCGAGCCGACGGCCACGTACCAGGTACTGCGATCCCGAGGATGGATGGCGATGTCGGCAATGCGGCCCGACATTCGAGCGGGACCGATGCACCGGAGGGCCAACCCCGTGAAGGCTTCCGCCTTCAGCGGGCTGGTTTCAGCTTGAGCGGAGGCGATGGCCGGCGAGTTGGCGGCCAGGGAAACGGAGAGCAGGGAAATCAGAAATATGATACGGTGCAGCGTTGTCTCCAAGGACGGTGGGCGCCGAAAAGGCAACCACTGGGTTGAGGAGGATAACACAGTCGAGGAAGGAGCGGGTGCCACGCTCCAAGTTCTTGTACTTGTACTTGAACAGTTACGGCGATTTTGGTATAATGTAGTCCCTCGACTGAGGGGGAGGGCATCCAGCGCCAACCGCCGGACTCGACCCTTTCGAAGGGCTGCCATCAGCGCTTGAGGTGAGCGTTCCGGCGTCTGGGCTCTGAAAGCTGGAGATTCCCTTCCAGCAGGTGCGCATCAATGGCTTGCGCTGGAAGCGCTTCGCTGTAGGTGTGTCGGGATCGGAATAACGAAAGGAGGGCGTTATCAACAAGAAGAAAGCAAGCAAATTGGACGACTCAGCCCCCCAGAAGGCCAAAGCCCTGGAGGATCGCCAGTTCCGCGTGTTCACACGCAGACATATCGACGAGATCCCACAACTGGAGGGCCTCTCTCCATCTCAGGTCACCGCTATGAAGGCGGTATCCGCGGTCCTTCCGTTCAGGGTCAACAATTACGTTCTCGAAGACTTGATCGATTGGTCGAACATCCCCGACGATCCGATTTATCAGCTGACGTTTCCCCAGCCGGAAATGCTGAGGAGGGAGGACTTCGAAAGAATGTTCGCCCTGGTGCGGGGTGGGGCCACAGAAGAAGAGATCCACGCCGCAGCCCGCGAGATTCAGCAGACGTTGAATCCTCATCCGGCCGGCCAAATGGAGCTCAACGTTCCGCGTGTCGATGGCGAGCCCATCTCTGGGCTGCAGCACAAGTACGGCGAAACGGTGCTTTTCTTTCCGGCGGCGGGCCAAACGTGCCACGCCTACTGCACGTACTGCTTCCGCTGGGCACAGTTCGTTGGGATCGACGAACTCAAGTTCGCGGCCCGCCAGGCCGATTCCCTGGTGAGTTACCTGCACGCGCATCCTGAGGTCACCAACGTCCTGTTCACGGGCGGCGACCCGATGATCATGAAGACTCAGGTCCTCCGGAAGTACGTGGAGCCTTTGCTCGATCGCTCTCTCGAGAGTCTGGTCAGCATCCGCTTCGGGACCAAGGCACCCGCTTACTGGCCGTACCGATTCGCTGGCAACCAGGACGCGGACGGGCTCCTCACACTGTTCGAGGAGATCCGCGAAAGCGGGCGGAGCGTCGGAGTGATGGCGCACTACAGCCACCCGAAAGAGCTCTCCACGCCGGTCGCCGAGGAGGCGGTGCGCCGGATCCGAAGCGCCGGTGCGGTGGTTCGCTGCCAAGCACCATTGATTCGCCGGGTCAATGACAGCGCCGATACTTGGGCCACCATGTGGCGCAAACAAGTACGGTTGGGTGCGATTCCGTACTACATGTTCGTGGAGCGGGATACCGGTGCCAAGGAGTACTTCGAGCTTCCACTCGTCGAGGCGTTTCACATCTTCAACGACGCGTACCGGCAGGTTTCTGGCCTCGCGCGGACTGTTCGAGGACCGTCGATGTCCGCGACTCCGGGCAAGGTCATCGTGGACGGCATCGCGACCGTTCATGGAGAGAAGGTGATCGTCCTCAAGTTCATCCAAGCACGAGATCCACGCTGGGTCGGGCGGCCCTTCTTCGCCCGGTTCGATCCCGGAGCTACCTGGCTCGATCAGCTCGAGCCCGCCTTCGGTGAGGAGGAGTTCTTCTTCGAGACTCCTCTTCGGCAGATCGTGGCGCGGCGAAAAGGGAAGCGTGGCATCGCTTCGGTGCGCCTCCCGGGGCCGCTCGGGACTCCAGCTCCCTAAACCCATCTAGGGCTCTTCGGCAACTGCCGGAGAGCCCTTTGTTCTCCCACCCCCCTATGGGGTTTTCCCTACGTTTGATGTCGGGAAAGCCCCGTGTTTCGACGTATACCGCTTCCCCTGTCATTCTCCTACTATGACTTCAGAGCAACGACTCCGATGAATCTTTATAGCGACGGCTTCGTATCGAATCAGACACACCTCATCTGCCCGAAAACGCAATGGTGCCGGCTCGTCCTCACGAGCGGTGGTTTGAAGAAGTCTTGTTACGACGTAGGAGGTGTTTCGTGCGGGGAAGCCTGAGCAAAGATTTCCTTCCCGAGATCATTCACTCGATCAACGACTCTCGGGACACCGGGATCCTCAGCTTGTCTCGGGACAAAATCAGCAAGCGGATCTACTTCGGCGAGGGCACGATGATCTTCGCCAACTCCAGCCACCGCGGTGACAGATTGGGCGAGTTCCTGGTCCGGAGCAAGAAGATGACGAACTCGCATCTGGCGCTCGCCTCTCAGAAGGTGAAAGACACGGGAACGAGGCTGGGAGAGGCCTTCGTCGACATGGGGCTGATGACCGAGAGTGAGGTGGAGGTAAGGGTGGCGGAGCAAGTGCTTTCCATTATTTACTGATATCGAGCTTCCGCCGCTCGGTGAAAGCGATGCTTACCTGCGAGGGCTAGTCGGGCAGTTGTCCTCGCATCCTGCGCTCGCTTCGTGGCTTCTTCCCCCCGAGCTCCAAGAACCCCCCGCAAACCAATGCATATAGGCACCGAAGCGTCTCCTCCTCGGCCAGCGGCGATATGGACAATATGTCCGCGGTCGACGACTGACCATCTACGCGAGATAGAACAAAGCTCTCCTCGGGAGTCAAGGTGAAGTCCGGCGAAACGACCGAGAAGTTCTTGGCATAGCTGACCATGCTCTTCGGGTCGCCCAGAGCGCGTCGGACCACTTCGGGGTCGTCCATATGGCGGACCCCTTCGAGGATCACCGGAATGGTCGGCAGGGTCAGGGCGATGTCTTCCGCAATCGGGCTGATGTGTTCGCTGAATCGGTAGTCTCCGCGGGTCCAAGGAAAGACGGAAGCAGGAAGAGATCCGAAAGGCGTATCTCACGATGGTCAAGAGATACCATCCGGATCGTCTTCGCTCGACGCGACTTTCCTACCTTCGCGGCGATCTCGGAGAGATCTTGTCGAAGTTGACCGAAGCCCACAAGACTCTCATGAACGCCGTCGAGCGCCGTCGTTTCGATAATTCGTTGCGTACCGAAGCGGTGCGCGGGGAGGATCTGAGGCCCAGGGAGTTCCTCCGCAAGAAACCCAAAGAAACTTCACCATCCTCCGTGGAGCACATCGCCGCCCGCTATTATCGGGAGGCGAAACGACAACTTCGGTGACTTGCACTACCACGAGACCATCGAGCTCATGGAAGAGGCCGTCCGCTTCGATCCCGGCAAGCCGTCTTACCACAAACTCCTTGCTCAGGCACTGGCAAAGAACTTCAAGTGGAGAAGAAGATCCGAGGAGCACTTTCAAGCGGCGCTCGAAATCGACGCGTTCGACGTGGACTGTCTGGTGGGCCTCGGCGAGCTCTACGAAGAAGCGGGAATGACCAGCCGGGCGAGGACGATGTTCGCCCGCGCGCTCGAGTTAGACCCCGGCAGCGAAGAACTGAAGCGGAAGCTGCGCGTTCACTAGCCCTCCATCATTACTCAAAGCCAGCGGTAGTGTCCTAATTAGGACACTACCAAGCCAGCCGCCGGCTTGACGCCACCGAAGCGAATGGCGTAAGGTCATCCTGTTCCCGAAAAGCCAAAAGGCGATCTCGGTAGCCACGGCTTAGGGCAATTTCTCGCAGGAGGGGTCTGCTACAGGCGGTGGAGACCGGGGCCGAATTTACAGGCTCTGCTCCCGGTCCCCACGTTCAGGGTTTGGGGCTGAACCGCCGGCCCTCATGTTCGTGAAAAAGACATCTAAAATCAAGCATTAAAGTCGACTGTTGCCTTTTACCGATTCGGCGTAGACCTTTCCCCACGCCGACGCTCTACACCCAGCGCCATGCGCCTCACGTAAGTCCTTGTCTTGTGGGGTGATCGCGGCATCGACCCGCATGGCCTGGGAATTGCCTATGGGAACCCTGGCGGGAAGAGCCGGGAGGTGGGGCCTCTTGGTGAGGCCCTGCGAGGTTGGGACTCCCGATTCCCCTGCCGCGCCATCATTGGGGTCAGATCCAAAAATAGTACAGGGGTCGGATCCAATAATGTGACAAGTCGTAACCAAAAGTAGCAGGTGTCCCCGGCGAGCTTCCACCCATGGTAGATAGCCGAGGCGCACGAAGCAAGCCATAGCCTGGAATCTCTTCCCGTCCCGAAATATACTGAAACCGCCCGGGAGCGCGCGCGTGTGGGTTGCGTATGAGTGAATGGGACGACGTCGAAATCGAACAGGAGGAGCTTCCACGGGGCGCCGGGCCGCAGGGTCCCGGACTTTGGCCCATCGCCGCGATTGTCGGCTTACTGGCGTTCTCCCTCGGCTTCTACTTCTTTTTCTGGAAGAACCGTTCCGCACCTGAACCTGCTCCGGTTGAAGCGCCGGCCCCGCCGCCGGTGGAATTCATTGAGGAGCCGGAGCCTGAACCCGTCTCCTCTCGACTGGATCATTATCTTCCTTTATCTCGCCGGGATGGTTGCGCTCAGCGTCTATCTTGCTCGAGGCCAAACCAGCGAAGCCGATTACTACGTCGGCGGTCGCAACCTACCCTGGTGGGCGGTCGGCATTTCCACCATGGCGACTCAATCAAGCGCCATCAGCTTCATCTCGATTCCGGCCTTCGTGGCGCTCAGAGAAGGCGGCGGGCTGACCTGGCTGCAGTACGAGCTCGCGGTTCCCCTCGCGATGATCGTCGTCATCGCGCTCCTCATTCCGTTCTTCCGGAAGCTCGAGCTCATCAGCGTCTACGAGTTCCTCGAGCTGAGATACGGCAGATCGGTCCGGCAGTTCTTGAGCGGCGTCTTCCTTATTAGTCGGGGTCTCGCAACCGGGGTTGCGATCTATGCTGCCTCGCTGGTCCTCTCGATATGCATGGGGATACCACTCTGGGCAACGATTCTTCTCATCGGCGCCGCAACCATTGTCTACGACACGATCGGCGGCATAACCGCCGTTGTCTACTCCGACGTCATCCAAATGGGGATCTTGTTGGCCGGTGTGATCGCCTGCGTGTGGGTCGCCGCCGGGGGAGTGGGCGGTCTGGGAGAAGTCTTCAGCTTGTTTCCGGCCGAGCGATGGAGGGCGCTCGACATGAGGACCGGATTCGGCGACAGTGGGACACCCTTCTGGGGATTCTTGATCGGCGGCCTCTTTCTATACGCCTCATACTACGGAGTCGATCAGAGCCAAGTACAGCGAGAGCTTTCCGCCAAGTCACTCGATGATACGCGACGGTCACTGGTCTTCAACGGGATCGCGCGGTTCCCGTTCACGCTCGGGTACGTGCTTCTTGGTATCGCCGCCAGCGCCCTTTACCTCCACTCCGCCGAGCTCCGCGCCGCGGTGCCCGATGACCAGTTAGATGCCCTCATTCCGAATCTCATTCTCCTACACCTTCCGCAAGGGGTCCGCGCGGTCGTCATTGCCGCCATCTTAGCGGCCGCCATGTCGAGCATCGACTCCGGACTCAACTCGCTCTCCGCGGCGACCGTACGCGATTTCATCGAACGCGGAAGAGAGCTCCCAGAACGCCAATTCTTCGTGATGAGCAAGGTGACCACGGTCGTATGGGGAGTCGTCATCACGGCATTCGCGTTTGCCGTCGGCTCAATCTCGGACACGGTGATCGAGGGCATCAACACCATCGGGTCACTCTTCTATGGGCCCATCCTCGCCGCGTTCATCATGGGTGTCCTGACCAGGCGGGCCAGCGGGGTGGGGATGACGATCGGCGTCATCGCGGGTGTTGGCGTCAACCTCATAGTAGCCATTGCCTTTTCACACATCTTCTGGATGTGGTGGAACGTTTTCGGATTCGTGGTCGCTGCCATCGTTTCGTGGATCGTCAGCACCTTCGTGCCCGCGCCACCGGAAAAAGTCGCCGGCCATATCTTGTCTGAAAGCGGGTTGGAAATCGGACGCTGGCTACCGTGGTACGTGTTTTTGGCGGTCTACTTTCTCGCCATTCTCGGCTGTCTCGCCTACTTCAATACGTTGGCTGCCTAGGTCCCTAGGCTCCTTGAGCCTTTCGAAGTGCCCCCGCCTGCGCTAACATCCGTGTGCCGTGATGGGAGATCCGAAGGAGACCCCGACATGAAGCGTTGGATCCCGAGCGGCATCCTCCTCGTCTGCCTTAGCCTGTTCCTGTCCGGTTCCGTTCTTGCAGAGTGGCCCCAATGGCGCGGACCGAATCGCGATGGAAAATCGCCCGAGAGCGGCTTGCTCGAGGAGTGGCCCGAGGGTGGTCCTCCAAGTGTCTGGACGGCGGAGGGTCTGGGTCGCGGCTTCTCGAGTGTCTCGGTTGCCAACGGTCGTGTGTTCACCATGGGCGACTTCGGCGATGAGCAATTCGTAATTGCCATCAACGATGATGACGGGACGCTCCTTTGGAAAACCTCGATAGGCGAAAGCTGGTCTGACTCGCGTTTCTATCCAGGCTCGCGCTCGACGCCGACGGTCGATGGCGACCGGGTATACGCCTACGGCACGGAAGGAACCCTTGCCTGCTTGAAGGCGGATAGCGGCGAGGTGGTGTGGCAACGTAACGTGGCGGAAGATTTCGGTGGGTTCATGATGATTGCCCGGGGTGTGAACTGGCGATTCGCAGAATCACCTCTCGTCGATGGCAATCGCGTCGTCGTGACGCCGGGCGCGCCGAACGCGGTCATGGTGGCACTGGACAAAACAAGTGGCGAAGAAATCTGGCGGGCATCGATGCCCGGAATCGGTGAGCAGGGAAGTGATGGCGCCGGCTACAGTTCGATTGTGATCTCGCACGGAGCTGGTGTGAAGCAGTACGTTCAGCTCATGGGACGCGGCCTCGTAGGTATTCGCGCCGAGGACGGCGAGTTTCTATGGGGCTATAACCGAATCGCCAACGAGGTCGCCAACATCACCACTCCCATCGTGACCGGTGATTACGTATTTGGGTCGACCGGCTACCAAACCGGCGCCGCACTCTTGAAGCTGTCGCGAAATGGCGAAGGGGTCCGCGCCGAAGAGGTGTACTTCCTCCCCGCTGACACCTTTCAAAACCATCATGGAGGGCTCATTCTTCTCGACGGATACATCTACACCGGCACCGGCCACAATCGCGGCTATCCGTTGAGTGTTCGCTTGGAGACCGGAGAAGTTGCCTGGGGTCCGGTAAGAAATGAAGGCCGCGACTCGGCTGCCGTTGCTTATGCCGACGGTCGTTTGTATTTCCGCTACCAAAACGGCCTAGTCCTACTTATCGACGCCACGCCCGAGGAATACCGGGAGTGTGGTTCATTCGAAATCCCGGACGTGGATGATCCCAGCTGGCCTCACCCCGTTGTGAGTGGGGGCCGCCTCTATTTGCGCGAGCAGGGCCGGCTGTACAGCTACGACATCCGGGCTCACTAGGTTGTGCCGGCCGCGCACTCTCGACGCGGCCGGTACTCCCAACTATTGTCTTGTTAGATCGGCCTGGATGTTAACTTTCTCCCCCGGATCGAGCACGATGCGGCGTTCCCAAGGCTCGTAGCCCGCCTTAATCACGCGGACCGTATACTCGCCCGCCTGAACGCTCGTCATGTCCGGCGTGTTCCCCTTGAAGCCACCGTTGATCTCGATGTCGGCCCCTTCTGGGTTGGAAGAGATGTCGAGCACCGCCCGCTTGCGGGCGGCGACCCCTTGTTCCGTGTCCTTGATGCCTTCTTGTTCGTACTGCATGGACATGCCCGTCACCTGTTCCAGGCTCCGAAGGATGCCCACATAGTTTTTCTTGTCGAGCTTGAGCTCGACGGCCCCGCTCGCCTGAGGATCATCGAACGTGATCGTCACGTAGTGCTTCCGACCCTTGGTGAGAAGCAGCAGCGGCGACACGAAGATCGCGGTCTTGATCCGCCGTCCCGAGACGCGCGAATAGAACATATCGGTCACCGCATCGGTGGGAAGAGAGAAATACTCCATCCCGTTCTTCTTGACGAGGCGGATCGTGTCGTTGTCCAGCACCAGGTTGCCCTTGTCACCCTCTTCGGCCAGGCCGAAACCGGTGCGCGCTTCGACCTTGCTGAAAGACAATTGGGCAGAGGCTTGGACGCTGAATGTGAGGACCAGGCAGATCGAAAGAACCCATCTCATGGCTAAAACCCCCTTTGGTCGGTACCCCTATGCATCACCGATGCCAGGTTGACCGTCTGAGTAGGTCAACCCGTTGTTGGGGTTAAAGCGCCCAGCCCAAGCGCTTTGTCCATGAAGGTGGACAGATCGTGCCATCCTAGAGGGACGGGCGGACCCGCCCCCTTCGGCGCGCGCTTCAATTCGTTGAATCAGTTGGCCGGCGAGGCTTTTGGCACTTCGACCACGGTGAAGTAGTTGACGATCGGCGCGAACTCCCCGACCACGAGCGTCACCGAGCCCTTGATCTCACGGTCCTTCGATACCTCAGGCGCCTCGTAAGTCACGACTTTCGACAGACCATCTCCGGGATCGATTTTCCCAATGGTGCACTCGATGAGATCGCCATTGATCCCCTTGCAATCGGGAGCCAGCGCTTGAGCGTTGTACGTCGAGTCGTTCGGCGTTCTAAACAAGAGGTCGACACTAATCGGCACCGTGACGAGGTTCTTGACCGTTGCGCGGACCTCGAACTCGCCTCCGGACTTCACTGGATTGTCGACTTGCACTCGCAGCGACCCACCCGCGGCACTATCCGGTCCGTCGCCAGGACTGACGGTTGTGTCTCTGACGCGAGAGCATCGACCATCAACGCCCTCGATGGTAAGATTCGCGCGAACCTTTTTCGTTTCTGTTTTCGTGACGTTCGGGTACTCGTGCGTCACGATGCCTTCCAACAAGAACGTCCCGTCCCCTTGGGGCTGTCCTTGGCCTACTGGAAACTTGTCCACGTCTCCGCTCGGATTCCCCTCGTCCCAGATCATCTCTAAGATCTTTTCTCCCGCCGGCACCCCTGAATACTTCAAATAGGCTCCCACGATGTTCCCCAGCTTGAAGCCGGGGTCGGTGAAACGAAGCCGAGCGTCGGTGAGAATGTCGCAGTTGAAATTCTTCAGGTCATCCCAATAGGCGACATCGATCTTGGCTGGGAAATTGGCGCCACCATTGATCACCTGACCGATGAAACGGAGCTGGGTGTTCAGGGGTGGTGGGGGTGTGTCGCTGAAATCCCCAGGGATCGACCCGGTGCCGTCCGTAATCAGGTAATCGCCGTTCGCAAGCTGCTCGGTCACGCGTCCCTGTATGGTGACTTCGGTCTTGCGGAGATTATCGAAGTCCTCGATGATCTCTGCGATGGTGGTTAGCGGTTGCAGCGCAAGGGCCCCGATCGGGCCGGACAGGGCGCCGTCGCTCCCCGTGGGTGCGGGCGAGGTGCTGGGTGTAGGCCCCGTGGGAGTGTCATCTCCGCAACTGACATATAAGAAGGCAATTAGGGCAAACGAGGAAATATTTCTGATCGTGAGCTTCAACCTATTTCTCCCTGCTAAGAGTGCTAAGAGTATTCGAGTCTCGGTTTCGAGCCGCGTATCTTAGCCCAAAAAACTCATGGGGGGGGAAGCCTGGGGTTACGTCAAGGGAGGAGTTGGGCGTCGTCGCCGTTTCGTGCGACAATACCTAGATAACTTCCCTGAAGGAAAGGAAAAAGTCGATGAAGTTCGGATTGCTACGGGTTTTGCTCGCGAGCTCGCTGTTGGTGCTAGTCGCCATGGGTAGTTCTCAGGCTCGGAACGAGGAGCGCGACGAAGTCGAGTTCACCGACGCCCGCAAACACACCAAGGAGTTTATGGGCTACTTCCAGACCATCGAGCTCACCCCCGAGCAAGAAGCCGTAAAGAGGGAAGCGCTCTCCAGTCTCCCCGCCGCGTGTTGCACGAACAACTCGGCGTACACCTGCTGCTGCGTCTGCAACCTTTCTCGGACCGTCTGGGGCTTATCCCACCACCTTATTGCGGAGCGTGGCTTCGACGCACCGGCGGTGCGTGCAGCCGTTATCAAGTGGACCAGTTTCGTGAACCCGGACGGTTTCAGCGGTGACACTTGCTACACCGGCGGATGCGGCAGGTCCTTCGCGAATAACGGCTGCGGAGGAATGAGGCCCAATCGGATCGTCTGGTAGCCCAAAGCCTACCTCGTTAATCCAACTTCGGCATTCGGCGTTCCCTCCCCCAAGTTTGGTCCGGGCACAGCTCCAATAAGGGCGCGTGCTACGATTGGGCCCGAATCGGCTTGTCGCGAGTCGATCCCTAGGGAGGTCGAGAAGTTATGAAGACGATAACTTTGCTAGTGCCGTTCCTCGTTCTCGGGTTCGTGCGTCTGACGGCGCCCCAGCACCAGGGTGAATCTGATGGAATCGACAAGCGGTCCTATCGATTGGGTGGAATCGGGGCCTTTTCCGAGGTCGTCGGCGGGGGCGTCAAGAAGCTGGCCTTGAGCTCCCCCATGACGTCTCAAGAGATGGACGCCTTGATGGATGAGGCGACGAAAATCGCCGCTCGGAACCGCGTTAAGCTCCATCGCGAGACCGATTTCTTGGTAACCGACCTTTTTCCCGCGTCCGTTACGGAAGGAAAGCACGTGCTTCTCATCTACCAGGATCCGGTCAAAGAGGAATACATGGCGCTGAAGGCGGAAACAGAAAAGCTCATTGCCGACGGGAAGTATGAAGGAGAGGCGCGCCTGAACATTGCGAGGGAAATGGGCCGGCTCTTGAGCTACTCGGAGGAGAGGATCGAGGCGATGTTAGTCGCGGCTGGGACTTAACTTCTCCGTCTCGAGCAGCAACGGGAACGGATGGCAGCCCTGGGGCGGCTTTCCGCCGGGTTGGCACACGAACTGAACAACCCTGCGGCGGCCGTGGGCCGCGCCGCCGCGAGCGTGTCGGAGCAGCTCGCGAAATTGTCGCCGCTCGTCCTGGGAATGATTCGACACCGCATGGACGAGACGGCCGTCCAGGCCATCGATCGTCTTCAGCGTCTGGTTCGCGAGCACCATCCCGCCGACCTCTCACCCCTCGCGCGCGCCGAACGCGAAGAGGAGCTCGGCGGCTGGCTGGAAGATCATGGCGTCGCGGACGCCTGGGAGATCGCCGGGACATTCGTCGACGCCGGGTTGGGCATCGACGATCTGGACCAGTTCGAGGGACAGACTCCCGCCTCCGTCGTCGCCGAGGCGCTCGCCTGGGTCGCGGGTGGCCTCGGTGCGGATCGCATGGTCGCAGAAATCGCGTCCTCGGCCGCACGCATCTCGGAGCTGATCGCCTCGGTCAAAACGTATTCGCACATGGACCGCTCCTCCGAGCACAAGCCCATTGACGTTCGGGAGGGTGTGGACAAGACGCTCATCATGCTGAGCCACAAGCTCAAGAAGAAGAACGCCCGGCTGACGCGCGATTACCAACAAGACCTGCCGGCGATCCCCGCGAATGCCGGTGAGCTCAACCAGGTGTGGACCAACCTCATTGACAACGCCCTCGACGCCATGAATGACGGCGGCGAGCTCCGCATCGAGACGTCACCGCGAACCCGGTCCGACATTACGCCGACCAGCCGTCGGCCGACCTCCGGGCTCACCACGAGCATTTCTTGGAAATCGCTCTTCTTGACGCGGAGGACCTGCGAGGCCTCGGCGGCCACGGTGTAGCCCGGATACTGAGTCATGCGCGAATAGGGCAGCACCCCCGTTGCCTCGCCTTGCTGGGTCGTGGCCGCGAGCAACCACTGCTCCCCCGATCTCCTCGTATCGCTGGATAGTGCCCTTGACGATGATGAACATGAAGTCGGAGGGCTGGCCGCGCTCGAACATTCGATCGCCAGGGGCGAGGTCGATCTTCTCTCCGTGATCGCTGAACCATGCGATCTGTCTGTCGGGCAGGCCCTCGAGGATGGTGATCGCGCGCAGCTCGTCGGCTGTAAACTTCATCGTTGCTTTCGGGAGGGCACGAGACGACCAGGCCTCAGCGTGCGGCCAGCACCTGATGCATGAAGTACACCGCGACCGATCCTTCCCCCACCGCTGACGCGACCCTCTTGACCGACGCACGTCGTGCGTCACCAGAGGCGAAGATCCCGGGGACATTCGTCTCTAGCAAGAAAGGCGGCCGTTCCAGCGGCCAGTCGCTCATGTGCGTTTTCGGATCCAGTTCGGGACCGGTCAGAATAAATCCGCGTGTATCGCACGCCACGATGTCTCTGAGCCAGTCGGTTCGCGGGGCGGCGCCGAGAAACACGAACAGATAAGTAGCCGGCACGACATCGGTGCGGTCGTTTCGGGTCTCGCACAATTCGAGCGCTGCCAGGCGTTCACTTCCTTGGCAGGCTCGAATCTCCGTGTTCAGTCGCACCTCGATGTTGTCGGTGGACTCGATGCGACTCACGAGGTAGTGCGACATCTTGGCGTGCAGCGAGTCTCCGCGAACGATCATGACGACCTTGCTGGCAAAATCCTTGAAGTAGATCGCGGCCTGGCCTGCAGAGTTCCCGCCACCCACCATGTAGACCGTCTGATCCTTCGCGTGCATAGCCTCCGTGGCGGCCGCGCCGTAGTAGATCCCCGATCCGGTCAACCGGTCCGCGCCGGACGCGGGAAGTCGGTTCCAGGATACGCCCATGGCCAGCATCAGCACGTGGCAGGAAATCTCGGACCCATCCGACAGCCGCAGATGCTTATACGGTCCGTCCACTCGCAGCGCCGTTGCCCCCTGCGGCGTCAGGATCTCCACCCCGAACTTGCGTGCCTGGGCCACCGCGCGCCGCGCGAGATCGCCACCCGAGAAACCCGAGGTAATTCTCGATCCTGCTGCTGGTGCCGGCCTGCCCCCCTGGTGCTTCCCGTTCGATGAGGACCGTGCGCAGTCCCTCCGAGCCGCCGTACACGGCGGCCGCCAGCCCGACGGGGCCCGCCCCGACGATCGCCAGGTCGTAGAAGCGCTCCTTGGCCTTGGCCGTGAACCCGATCCCTTCAGCCACGTCGGCAAGCTCCGGCGCCATCAAGCGTGCACCGCCGGGAAGAAGGACTAGCGGCAATTGGGACGGTTCGATGTCAGCCGCCAGCGCCCGTGCCTCGTCGGAAGACTCCACGTCGAGAAATTGGTACGGGACCTGATTGCGAGCCAAAAAGTCGCGAAGGCGGTAGCACCGGGCCGACCAACGATCGCCGACGATGCGAACGCCACCGTACCCCGGGCGAAACGATGAGCGCCAGTCATCGAGCAGGTCGTCCAGCACCGGATACAGCTTCTCTTCGGGGGGATCCCACGGCTTCAGAATGTAGTAATCGACCTGTGATTTGTTGATCGCCCCGATGGCCGCCTCCGTGTCCGCGTAGGCTGTGAGCAACGCCCGCTTGCTTCTCGGGTGGAGCGTCATGGCTTCGGAGAGCAGGGTCACCCCATCCATCTCGGGCATCCGTTGATCGGAGAGTACCAGCGCAACCGGATCGCTCCGGTCTTTCAGTTCATGAAGAAGGGTGAGGGCCGCGAGCCCGGAGTCGGTACGCAGGATGCGATAGTCGCGACCGTACCACTTGCGCAGATCTCGAACGATCGCGCTCAGGACATCGGCATCGTCGTCTACGGTGAGCAGAACGGGTTTCGGCATATCAAACGGGATTTCGAGCTGTCGTTCGATGGGTGAGGGTCGCGCCTCGCACGGGCCGCAGGCGCTGGCTGCGTTCTTCAATCCTCCGGGAGCGCAAGATAGCATATCCGAGTTAGAAAGGGGAGCGCTCGCGGCGTGCTCGAGGACTTGCGACGCGTTCTCCTCTTTGACTTGTCAACCAGTGCAAGGCTATTTTCACCGAATGACTTTGGCTTCCTTCTTTTATCCCTTTCCCTCTGGGAGAGGGTAGGGTGAGGGTGGACTGATGGCTTCTTTTCCTTTATTCCCTCTCGCTTTGGGAGAGGGGCTCAATCCTCGCACTCGCCTCTATCACCGCCGCTCTGGTGGGAGTCGACGCCAGGGCCCAGGAGGCCCGTGCTCGAGCCGAGCTGCTCGAGCTGATCCAGCGCGAAAAGTTCGATCTCGTTTTGCCGGGCGCCATGCGCGACAACGGCGTCGACATGTGGGTACATGTCATCCGCGATGGCAACCCGGACCCTCTGGCGCTCGACTTGGGCACACCACTCGACCTGCGTGGCACCACCTCCTATTTCATCTTCACCGATCGGGGTGGCGATAGGATCGAGCGCGCCGTGCTCGGCGGACACGACAAGGGAATTCGCGCCAGCGACGGCGACCCCTACGATTTCTTCGGCGCCAGCACAGATCTACGTCGGTTCGTGCAGGAGCGCGACCCGGAGGTGATCGCCGTGAACACTTCGGCGTGGCTACCCGCCGCTGACGGTCTCTCCTACTCTGGCCATGAGCTGCTCGTCGACCGGCTCGGCCAGCGTTACGCCTCCCGCCTCGTGTCGAGCGAGAAGGTCATCACCGACTTCCGTGTCCGGCGTGTTCAGAGTGAAATTGTTGCATTCGCGGACGCCGGCGAGATGACTCGCCGGATTCTTGAGCGCGCCTTGTCGGGCGAAGTGATCACGCCGGGAGCTACCACCAGAGAGGACGTCGGTTGGTGGGCGAAGGACCAGCTGCTGGAGCAGAGCCTCGACTACTCCTTCGACAATCAACCCGGCGGCTCAGCCAGCAAGCCGTCGGTGATCCACTCGGCGGTGGCCGAACCGGCCGAGTATCGGTCGGACCAATACGCGTTCCAGCGTGGTGATCTCATCTACTTCGACTTGGGCGTGAAATACCTGAACTTTGCCACCGACTTGAAGCGCACCGCTTATATCCTGCGCGAGGGGGAGACTTCAGTTCCGGCGGATATCTAGCACGCTTGGAGCGAGGGCCTGCGCGCCGGCGAGGTCATGCGGCGCAGCGTCCGCGCCGGAGACACCGCCGCGGAATCGCTCGAGGCGATGGCGGGCGCGTTGGAAGCGGCGGGCTTCGCCTACACACCGTTCACCGACATCGGGTCGATCGACCGGCAAATGATCGCCGAGTTCGATGAACCCAACGTCACCGGTGTGTCGATGGATTTGCACACCCTCGGCAACACCGGAAGTGGTGACGTCGCGGTTGGGCCCGGAATCGCCCCGTTCCGGCCGGGACGCGCCCACCTCACCGTCCAGCCCAATAACCTATTCGCCTTCGAGTACTTCACTCACACCGCGCTGCCGTCGTTCGGCGGGGTCCGACTGCGGCTCGGCTTCGAGGACAACGCGATCGTCACCGCAAACGGAGTCGAGCTTCTGTACCCGCACGACCAAAGAATCCTGTTGATTCGCTAATCTTTGCGAACCATTAGTGAACCAGATAAAGCTCCTTTTGCGGTGCAAAAAAATACTCGACTCCACTTTCGGTGGCAATCACCGACTCATGATCCCACCAGAGTAGATATTGGTCTTCGCCTTCGCTGGAAGACGACGGCATATAGAAAAAATACTCCAAAACAAAGTGGTGATTGGGTGGGAGTGGTATGTCTTTCGTCCAATCCGGACCAAGAGAGCCGATCCTGGGACCAAGATAATTCTCGTCGTCCCTTTCTCGCGCTCCTTTCATCATGCCATGAGCGTCGACACTAAGGTGTGTTTTTTCAGGATCAAATCCTTTGGAGTAGGCAGAGAAATCGTTCTTTGGCTGAATCATATGCAATTGGTTGTCCCGTAGAATAATCCCCTCCTCCTCGAATTTCCGCGTGTAGTTTTGAATGATCTCACGAGCGGTAAGCCCCGCCCTGATAGTATCTGCCAGAATCTCGTCGATCTTCAGATACTCTGCCCAGAGCCTTTGGATGTCTGGAGGCGGTTCGGTCTCTCCCTCACGGAGCACGTAGGCGTACATTCCCACGCCTGGTGCGGCAAGGATGTCGCCTCCCTGGACCACACTGCCTTCCCAGCCTCTGCTCCTTCCTCTTTGTGACTGTCCTGGGCGCATCCGGCGAAAGACAGTTATTCTGGCCTCGCGACTCTTAGTAACCCCCGGCACGACTTCAGCAAAGGCTTTCTTGACCCTTTCAACTCTGTGCTTACGCATCTTCCTTAGTAGCTCAATTTCGCTCGGGACCTTTCTAATAATGTAGTCCATCATCAGATACTCAGACGAAACCAGCCTGTCCGCATATTTGTCACCGAGCTCCTCGGTCAATAGGACGTAGTCTGTATGCGACAAACCGTCTTTCGCGCCCCCAAAGTCGGTGTAGGTCTCCCACGGTCCCAGATCATGCCTGAAATTTATCGCAATGCGCTGGGGGTCACGTGCTTCTACGAATTCTCTCAGGCCCTCGAATCGATGGTCATACTCGGTCATCGGACCTCCCACCGGTTCCTGCACACGGACGGGCTCGCCAATGATGTCGTAGGCCCCACTTTCTTCAACCAAGGTCTCCCGCTCTCCCCGTTCACGCTGCGTATCTCCCCAGCGACGTCCGAGAATCGCGCGTTCGATCCTGTCACCGCCACGGTCGGTAAAGACGAAAAAGCCGGAGGTGCCGCCCAATTCTTCTGCACCAAAAGAATCAGGAATGGCTAGTCTCATCACATGGATCCACATGTCGATATCGCGCTCCCTCATGATTTGTGGCAGAAGGAGATCGAACTTGTCTCGGCGAATCCGATTATTCCATTCCTTCATATCTATCTCTTCATCGACTGAAGATTCAGCTTCCCATTCCTGAGCCTGTGCTGTGGTTTGAAACTGAGCAAGAAGGCCGACCAGCAGAAACAGGTATAAGACCCCCACGTGGACTCTCCGTTTCTCTTTCATACTTACCTCTCTGTTAGCGGTATCTAGCACGACGCACTTGCACCGTGCAACCCGCCTCTTCTGTTGTCGGTGTCGGCGCCGGATCTAGTACACTGGCGCTTTCCATGGAGGATATGCGTACAAGGGCGTCGACCTGGAAGTGATCCGGCTCGAGCCCGGGACGCTTCGAACCTGGGATTACACGGATGAGCCCGTCCTGGCCTAGGTCAGCCAACACCTTCTCCTTTGCCGCGGCCTCATTGCAGGCCATGATGGCCGGGTGAAAATGGTAGGCGAGCGCCATGACCAGTACCGTTAACGCGATAGCTCTTCTCATTGTCTCGGCGTCTGCGCACGCTCTCGCGTTTCTGCCGCCGCAGAACTTCCAAGGCCAAAGTAGGCCCACGCCCCGGTTCAAGACCAACGTCAGTTCGGTTTACTTGAGGTGGTCGTGACCGGCCCGAGTCAGCTCTTTCTTCCTGGGTTGACCGCCGACGATTTCGAGATCTTGGAGGACGGTGTGCGCCAGGAGGTGAGCCTCTTCTCCTCAGACGAATTAACTCCGGTTACCCTTGTCTTGCTTCTCGATGCCTCGACGAGTATTACGGGCAGCGAAGGTGCGATCAAGAAGGCTTCGTCGAACTTGGTTCGCGAGATGAGCTCGCGGGACGAGGCAGCGGTCGTGATCTTCAGCGATACGATCCTCAAAAGTACGCATTTCACAGCTTTCCATGATCCTCTCTTGAAGGCGATTCGCTCTCTCCACGCTCGAGGATCGACAGCCCTGTACGACGCAATTTTGCATTCTCTCGATAGGCTTGCGAGGATCGACGGACGAAAAGCACTCCTGGTGTTTACGGATGGCAGTGATTCGAGACCTATGGACGGCGGTAGCAAGAGGTCTGCGAGTGACGTGGTCGAAGCGGGGAAGATGTCCGAGGTGACGATCTACACCGTCGGTTTCATCGGCGAAGGGCGAGGCGTCAACCGGAACTTTCTCACCCAACTTGCGAGTGAGAGCGGCGGTCGCGCCTTCTACCCCGTCAACGTCGACCACCTCCACCGAAGCTTCGCCGCCATCGGGCAGGAGCTCCACACGAGCTATCGCGTTGCCTACACACCAAAGAACGAGGTTCTCGATGGTACGTGGCGCACCATTGCGGTTCGGATCCGAGGGCACGAAGGTCTCGTAGTTCGCACGCGGCAAAGCAAGACCAATCCGGCGCGGTTTCTCGGTGTGCAATGAGATGGCTTCTCCTGTCCGTGGGCGGGACGCTTGCGGCGATGAGCATCGCGGGCGTCTTCGGTTCGAGAGAGCGGCCGGAGAGCCCGCAGGAAATAGCCCAACAAAAAAGGGCCGCACCCAGTCAGAGCGGTGCCGACCCCGATCACTACTGGCCGCAGTGGCGCGGGCCCCTGGGTACCGGCGTCGCGCCGCGCGCCGACCCGCCGTTGGAGTGGAGCGAGGACAAGAACATCCGTTGGAAGCTCGCGCTTCCTGGCAAAGGGCATTCGACGCCGGTCGTCTGGGGCGATCGCATTTTCCTGACCGCTGCCATTCCTTCAGGAAGGCAAGTCCCCCCGCCGGCTGGCCGCCGCCCCGGTGCGCACGACGGTCTACCGGTGGTGCGGCGCCAATCATTCGCCGTGCTTGCCGTCAACCGCCTCGACGGCAAGATCGTTTGGCAAAGGACGGTTCGCGAGCTCATACCCAATGAAGGCATTCACTACACGGGAAGCTTTGCGTCGAACTCTCCGGTCGTTGACGGTGAACACTTGTTTGCCTTCTTCGGCTCCTACGGCCTTTACAGCCTCGATTTGGACGGTGAGTTGCTATGGGAGACTGACCTGGGCGACATGCAGACCAAGCACGGGCATGGCGAGGGCGGCTCGCCCGTGCTTCACGGCGATACTCTGATCATCAACTGGGATCACGAAGGGCAGTCGTTTGTGGTTGCGTTTGACAAGCGAACCGGCAAACAGCGTTGGAAGGTTGAGCGTGACGAGCCCACGTCGTGGGCGACGCCGGTTGTGGTCGAGCACGGCGGGAAGCACCAGGTCATCATCAGCGGCACGAAGCGTGTGCGTGGCTACGAGCTTGACACCGGTAGGGTTATCTGGGAATGCGCCGGGCTGTCGGCCAACATCGTTGCCTCGCCGGTGGCCGCGGCCGGCATGGTCTATGCCGGCAGCAGTTACGACACGAGGAACTTGCTGGCCATACGTCTCGACGACGCCAGGGGCGACATCACCGGAACCAACCGGGTCGTGTGGACGCGAAGTAGAGGCACTCCATACGTGCCGTCGCCATTGCTCTACGGAGACGCGTTGTACTTCCTTTATCACTACCAAGGAATCCTTACACGCCTGCGTGTAAAGACCGGCGAAGACCGCCCAGGCCCATTGCGGCTCGACGGCATCGGCAACGTATATGCTTCGCCGGTGGGCGCCGCCGGCCGCGTTTACATCACCGACTTGGATGGCGCGACACTAGTGCTCAGTCATGACGACAACCCCAAGGCCCTCGCACTCAACCTTCTCGACGACAGCTTCAGCGCCTCGGCCGCAATCACCAGCGGCGAGCTGTTCTTGCGCGGGGAGCAATACCTCTACTGCATCGCAGAAGAGGGATAGACGAGATAAAGTATCCCGCGCTCCTCCTCAGCCTTAGCCGGTTTGGTCTGTGTTGTCGGGTTTTTTTCCATGTTCGCGGACAAAACACGGATGGTGCGGGGACAGACGACCCCTTTGACTCTTCAACCTGTGCGGAGCTATTTTCACACTCCTCAAGGAGGTACTGATGAAACGGCGCGTTTGCTATCTTCGACGAAGGACAACCATTCTGGCTTCGCTCGCTTTGGCCTTTGCGCTCTCGCCACTAGCCTCCTCCCAACATACTGAAAGGGACTGGCCCGTCTGGCGGGGCGTCAATATGGATTTGACCGCCACTCGAACGAAGAAACTGCAGCCCGGCGGGAACTATCGGTTGAACGTCGTTTGGAAGAGGCCGCTCGGCTCTGGCTATTCCGGGATCTCAGTGGTGGATGGTGTCGCCGTAACCATGTTTGCCGACGCCACCTCCGATTATGTTGCCGCCTTCGACGCCGAGAGCGGAGAAGAGCTGTGGCGATCCAGACTCGGGCCGCGTTATCCCGGCCACTGGGGCTCGCAGGACGGCCCTATCTCCACACCTATGATCGCCGACGGGCGCGTCTTTGTGCTGGATACCTCGGGACAATTCTTCTCTTTCGATTTTGCGACCGGGCAGGAGCTGTGGTCTTTAGACCTGCCCCGAAGATCGGGAGTCCGTGGTTCCCTTCTATGGCTTCGCGACCGCGCCGATCCCGTTCGGCGACACCGTCATTCTTGAAACTGGAGGACCGAAGGGTAGGGCGGTCACGGCGTTCGAGGCCGCAAGCGGTAATGTGCGCTGGACGGCGGGCCATGATTCGATCGACTACCAGTCGCCGTTACTGACGACAGTCGAAGGGCGGCCGCTCTTGCTGGGTATCGGAAATGAAAAGATGCTCGGGCTCGATCCCGCCTCAGGCGAGTTGCTCTGGACGGTGGAGCATGGCGGCGACACGAGGGACATCGGCAGCCGGAGCACCAACATCGTCAAAGGCTCCGGCGACCACGTCTTCATCAACAATCACCACGGAAGCTCGAAGCTCTTCGAGTTGAACGGTGGAGACCAGCCCGGCGCTAGGGAAGTCTGGCAGAGTCGCTACATCAAGAACACCTACGTTGTTCCTGTCTATCACGAGGGCTATTTCTACGGCTACAACAGCCGTATTCTGAGCGCGGTCAGCGAAGAGGAGGGCGAGCTCGTCTGGAAATCACGGCCGCCGGGCGACGGCTTCCCGATTCTGCTCGATGGCCATCTGGTGATCGTCACCAAGGACGGTGACCTCAGCATGGCTCCGGCATCCCCCGAAGGATACAACGAGATTGCCCGCGTTCACCTTTTCGACGACCTAGTGTGGACGCCGGCCAGCTTCGCCAATGAGAGCCTTTATCTTCGCAGCATGGGGGAATGGGCCCGCGTCGACGTCGTCGAGGTGGACGAACGGATGACCCTCGACCGGGAGCAACAAGGAGCCATCTCCGAATCGGAGTTCGGGCGTTTCATCGCCAGCGTCGAGGCCTCCGACCAAAAGACGATTTTGCTCGACGAGTTCCTGGCATCGCAACGGCAGTTCCCGATTGTCGAAGGGACCGACATGGTGCACTTCGTTTACCGGGGATTGGGCGAGGACATGGCACTCTTTAGCGATCTGTTCGGCGGGCGAACGGATCGCCCGATGAACCGGGTCGAGGAAACCGATTTCTTCTACTACTCGGTGCGCTTGGAGTCAGACGCCCGCGTCGACTACGGCTTCATTCAGGATTTCGATACTCGTTTGCAAGATCCGCGGAATCCTATGGAAACCCTCGTCTTTTACGAAGACACGATGTCCTATGTGGCCATGCCCGAATGGGTCGCGCCGATCCATCTCGATGAGCCCCCTGCCGAATCGCGCGGCCGGCTCGAGGAGATTGCGCTCGAGAGCCGGTACCTGGACATGGGCCTGCCCCTCAAGATCTACTTGCCACCCGGCTACCAGCCCGACAGGGAATACCCCGTGGCCTACGTACACAACGGCAACCAGGCGATCCAGTTAGGCAGATTGACGAACACCCTCGACAACTTGAGCGGCCATAGCATCGAGCCGATCCTCGTCGTTTTCATTCCGATTCCAGGCGAGCGGGACGACGGTGGCTACAACTTTCGAACTTTTTATCAAACCTACTCCGGCGCACAGAAGGATCTCTACGAGAGAATGCTGGTCGAAGAGATCGTTCCACTGGTCGAGGGGCGCTACCCGGTATCGGACGGCGCCGGCTCGAGGGCGCTAGTCGGTACCGAACATACCGCTTTTATGAGTTTCTATACCGCGGTGAAGCATCCCGGGATGTTCGGCAAGCTCGGACTGCAATCGATCGTTTGGGAGAGGGGCTATCGGGAGCAGAACTCCGCCCTGATGTCTAGTCCAGGGAGGCAACCGCTCACCATTTATCTCGACTGGATCAAGTATGACGCCAAGAGCGAGAAAGAAGGATGGGACACCAGAGGTGACGGCCTGGCTTTTGCGGACGTGCTAGAGCAAAAGGGCTATGCCTACGTCGGCGGTGAGTTTCACGACGGGTCTGGCTGGTCGAGCTGGAGAAACCGAACGCACCTGATGCTTCAGACGCTGTTCCCGAAGGACGAAGGCACGGAGAGCGAAAGCTAGAGAGAACCCGCGGGACGACGAGCAGGCTCGGCCCGGAATCGCGACTGCACAAAAGCGCAGCAAGCCGTAGAAAAAATCCCTCCGAGCAAACCCGCGCAACTCTTTGTTTTGTTTGGGAAAGAAGTTGATGGCGGGGGCAGGATTTGAACCCAGGGACCTTTTGGTTATGGGGGGGCCATAAGGGCGCCTTGTTTGAGAGGGCCCGAAAGCGATGCTATGCTGAGAGACAGATGACTCTCGATGACTATAAGACGGTCCTCTACAGGCAGGAAGACGGCTCCTGGGTGGCGGAGGTTCCTGCAATTCCTGGCTGCTATGCGCTCATGCCGACACGAGCAGAGGCCTTGTCGGAGTTGGCACACGTGTTCGAGTTGATCGCAGAGGAGTACCGGGATAAGGGACAACCCCTCCCAGACGATACTACCGAAATCGTAAATGCCTAGCGCTACCGCCCGGGAATTCCGGAAGGTAGCGAGCAAGCTAGGATTCACCAAGTCTCGCCAGACGGGTGGCCACGAACGGTGGAATCATCCGGATGGCCGCGCTGTAACGATTCCAATCCACGGTGGCAAAGAAATCGGCCCACCCCTATTCCAGAAGATTCTGCGGCAGCTGGGCATGTCGCTCGATGACTTTCAGAAACTGCGCTGAGCAGAGCGGTGGTGCTGGAGTCAGATCCTTAGAGGCAACTCCATCCGAATATTGAAATCGATTTCGACTATTTCAGATGATGAGCTCCTTCGCCGCCTGAGCTACCCTCAGAAGGTGTGGAAATAAAGTAAAGGCGGAGTAACCTTCCGCGTCACGAAACACGGCGTGAAGGGGCCAACGGAAGGAGACACCGCCATGAAGGAAAAGACCACAGGACGACGGAGCTCGTCAAGGGTGGCTTGGGAGTCGCTGGAGAAGTGGGCGAGGCTCGAGATCCAGGATTGGGTGCAGGAGCTGATGGTAGCCGAAGTCACGGAGCTTCTCGGGCGTGAGAAATCGGAGAGACGGAAGCCCGTGGACACAACGGCGGGCTATCGAAATGGATACGGTAAGCCTCGGAAGCTGACGATGAGCGTGGGCACGGTGACGGTTCGCCGGCCGAGAGTACGGGACGTGGAGGAGAGGTTCGAAAGTCGAGTGCTTCCGCTGTTCAAGCGTCGGAGCGAAACGGTGAGCGAGTTGATTCCGGAGCTGTACCTGCATGGACTAGCTCACGGAGATTTCGATTTGGCGCTCCGCGGGCTTCTAGGGGAGGACGCTCCACTTTCTCCCAGCACGGTGTCGCGGCTGAAACAGAAATGGCAGGGAGAGTACGAGCAGTGGCTAGCTCGCCCACTGGACGAACTCGAGCTCGTGTCCCTGTGGGTAGATGGCGTGTACGTGAAGGCCGGCCTTGAGAAGGACAAGGCGGCGGTGCTAGTTGCGGTTGGTGGCCTGTCCGACGGGACGAAAATCGTCCTGACGCTGGAGGCCGGGCATCGAGAATCCGAAGCGTCATGGTCGTCGCTGCTACGGAGACTGAAGAAGCGCGGTCTGAGATGTCCCCGTTTGGTGATCGGTGACGGTCATCTCGGCATCTGGGCCGCGACCCGAAACGTATTTCCAGAAGCTGAGGAGCAGCGGTGCTGGAACCACCGAATCCTCAACGTACTGGACCGGATTCCGAAAAGGGACCAGGCGCAGGCCAAGCCGCTGTTGACGGCGATCCCCTACCCCACCAGCCTGCAGGAGTGCGAGACGAAGAAGGCCAAGTTCCAGGATTGGTGCTTGCGCAAGGGTCTTCCGGGGGCCGCGCACGTGCTCGACGAGGACTGGGAGCGGATGGTCAGCTTCTATTCCTTTCCCAAGCCTCACTGGCAACACCTTCGCACGAGCAACGTCGTGGAATCACCGTTCGCTGCACTGAGATTGAGAACGGATGCGGCCAAAAGGTTCAAGAAAGTCGAGTCCGCCACTGCGACAATCTTCAAACTGCTTCTGGTTGCGGAGAAGAATTTTCGCCGGCTCAACGCACCGGAGCTGATGCGAGAGGTTCACCTGGGCGTTCGATTTGAAGATGGAGACAGGGTAACGGAGTCGTCGAAGGTTGCTGCTGCCTGAACTTTTTTACACACCTATTGACAAGAGCTCCGCCGCCTATAGGGGCTGGTGCAAGAATCACGACGCGTCGAGCCGGAGTTGGTCGCACACATTGCCGAGGTGGACGAGCGGCGCCTCTACGCACGTGAAGCTTGCTCCTCATTACGGCCGCCGGCACCTCAACTAGGTCCGGACCGGCGTCTGGCTAGGTTGATGTTGGCACCCACGCTCGATGACGCCAGAAAGTCGATCTACCCACTCCGGCGAAGGCCAAGCCTGTGTTGGTGCCACTGAGCGAAGCGATGCTCTGCGCGTTGGCCATGCCTACGAACAGGCCACCGATTGGCACGAGAGGCATCCCATTCCCGCACAATTCCCGCACAGTGTGGCAAGTTGAATCCATGTGGTCGTCGCCCCCTTTGACTTTTCTGAGGAGTAATCACTTTGCACACAATTCAGACTGCGGACATCGGTCAGGCGAGGCTCGGCGACATGGCTGATCAATGGCTATTCAAGAGCGAAACTTATGATAACTGCAATTGCGCTGTGAATTGCGGTTGCCAGTTCAACTTGCCGAGCACCCACGGCTATTGTCAGTCGGCCTTCGTCGGCAACATCGTTGAAGGCCATTTCAACGATACGCCGCTCGCCGGGCTGAATTGGGCGGCGCTGTATAAGTGGCCTGGGGAAATCATGGAGGGAAACGGAAAACGCCAGATCGTTATCGAAGAACGCGCGGATGAAGCTCAACGGGCGGCACTTGAAACAATTATCTCGGGCGGCGCATGCGAACCATTGAGCAATCTTTTCTCCGTATTCGCCTCCACATGCTCGGAATTTTGCGAGACATTGTTCCTGCCGATTGGTCTCGAAGCGAACTTGGAACTCAGAACCGCAAGGGTTGATATACCGGGCATCATGAGAAGCAGCGGCAGACCGATAATCAACGACTTTAATGGTCAACCGTTCCACATTGCGTTGGCACGCCCTAGTGGCAGTTTCGAGTTTACCTACGCAGAGATCGGACTAGGCACGACCTCGGTGACGGGTGATATGGAGATGGCGTTCGAAGATTCATGGGCGCATTATTGTGTTCACCACTTCAATCAGGATGGCTTGGTCCGCGAAAGATCAAGGCTCACAGCATGGCTTGGCGCATGAGTCCGCGCTCCCGTGAATTCTTCTAACGTGCTTGAGGCGGTCCTTCGTCGAGACCGGCAAGTAGTGACGTGCGTTCTCGTGACTGTCATTACAACATGTTGGCTGTATCTCTGGATCCGTCCCGCTTCCGTGGAAATAAGAATGGCGTAACCTCCGGTTAAGCAAAACGAAACCGCGCCTGGAAAGGCGAGGAGGAGGATTACGCCATGAAGAAGCCTACCACCATATTGAAGGAGTCTGTAAGCGAGTACCGGGAGTTCGTCCAACTTCGGCTGCGTATGCGGGTACTGGAGGCGATCGAGGTTGTGCTCGAGGAAGAAGTCGACCAAGCGCTGGGGTGTTGTAGCTACGAGCGTGCGGAAGACCGCCGTGGATATCGCAACGGAGCCGAAACCCGTCGCGTGACGACGTCGGTGGGAACTCGCGAGCTCCGGGTGCCACGAGCCCGCGTGCGAGACGAGGAAACGGGAGAAACGATAGAGTTCAGGAGCGAGCTGTTGCCCCGGTACGCGCGCCGGACTCGTGAGGTCGACGAGGCGCTCTTGGGGACGTACTTGTCGGGCGCGAATAGCCGCCGGGTCCGCAAAGCGCTGAAACCACTGCTCGGTGAGGAGCACCTATCGAAGAGCGCGGTGTCTCGCGTGGTTAGCCGGCTGAAGGAGCGCTTCGAGGAATGGCAGAACCGTGCTCTCAGCGAGGAGGTCTACGCGATCGTTTACCTGGACGGCTTCCACCTGAAAGTGCGGATGGCGAAACGTGTGATCAGCGTACCCGTACTGGCCGCGCTCGGGGTCGCGCCAGACGGGCACAAACGTCTGTTGTCATTGCGTCTGGCGGTGAGCGAAGCCTCGACGCATTGGGGCTCCGTGCTGGAGGGACTCCAGGCTCGAGGACTCCGGGCTCCCAAGCTAGTGATCAGCGACGGCCACAAGGGGCTGACGAAAGCGCTGGAGAAGTGGCCGGGGTGCCGGTTGCAGCGATGTACCGAGCACAAGCGCGCCAACTTGCTCCAACATTGCCCGGCGCACGCACGCCGTGAGCTCCGGCGTGACTACAACCGGATCGTCTACGCCAAGAACGGGTTCGATGCTCGCAAAGCCTATGACGAGCTCGTCGCCAAGTGGACGCCTCTCGCGCCGGCCGTCGTCCGAAGCCTAGAGGAGGCCGGTAATCAGCTGGGCTGACCTTCTACGAATTCCCTCGTGCCATGTGGAAATCGATTCGAACGACCAAAGCTCTGGAGAATCTCAACCGCGAGTTTCGACGCCGGACGAAAACCCAAGCGTCGTTCTCCAGCGAGGAGTCTGCGGTCGCTTTGCTGTTTGGGCTTATCGCCTCTGGCCAGATTCAACTACGACGCATCGACGGCTACCAACGTCTGAGCGAGGTTCTCGAACACGCGGAGGTTACCGCCTGATATGATACTCTGATGACGGAGTGGAGGGCACCGTTCTTTTTCCACGGACCTCGGGACACATCCGTATCTCTTAGCCGGGGCGGGCACCGGCATGTATCCCCACGAGATGGCCGTACTTATTCCGTCCCAAATGAGTATGGACCCATCGATACCGAGCATGGCCAGCATGCCCGGCCACGAGACGATGACGGCGTCGATCGGGCGCTCGCGCACCGAAGACACGTTGATGTCACCGGTCACGTGGACGCCCGGCTATGCGCTTGTCATGTTTTCGATGTGGTGGCTCATGATGATTGCAATGATGCTGCCGAGCGCAGCGCCTATGGTGCTTTTGCACGCTGCGGTAACCCGAAAGGGACTGGAGCGTGGTGAAAACGCGGGGCCAACCTCCGGTCCACACCGACTTCATTCGACCACGACAGCGTTCATCGCCGGCTATTTGGCTATGTGGGGAGCGTTCAGTCTGGTTGCGGTAGTTGCGCAATGGGGGCTCGAGCGCGAAGAACTTCTATCCACCATGATGATGTCGACAAGCAACCTGAGTCAAGCCCATTCTTAGTTGAAACTCTCCACGGCTCACGTTTAAGCGACCTTCTTCTTCGATACGGTTGATGTCTCCGCCTCGATCTTCAGTTCCCGCTTGAGAGCTTCGCGAAGCTTGGGAAGATGGCGGTAGCCCACCACCTTCCTCAAGCGCGGTTCGATGTCTACGAGCGCCGTTGCCAACCAGCGCTGGCGTTGGCTCGAGTTCTTCCAGTGGTCGACCTTCGCGCAGCGTTCCTCGACGAGAGCATTGACGGACTCAAGGCAGTTCGTCGTCTTGAACGAACGGCCCAGCACCGCGTGCACGCCGAGTCGATGCAACGTCAGCGTCTCCTCGAGGCCTTCCTCCAGGCTGCCAGCTGCGGATTGGTTCCGCTCTTCTAACTCACCGTGGAGTTGCTCGAGCGCAGTGAGGGCCTCTTCGTACTCCGGCCTGTTGTAGGCCCACTGGAGCCGCTTGCGCCATGACGCCTGCTCGCCCTTGGACAGGTAGCTCACTACGTTTTCACGTTTGTGCCACTGGCAGCGTTGTATCAGGGCCCGCTTACGGAATGCCTTCTTGACTGCCGCTTGGAGACCCTTGCCGCCGTCGATGATCACCAGCAGACCCTGGGAGATATCGAGTCCCCGCTCGAGCAGTGAACGCAGGAACGGCGTCAACACCTGCGCGTTCTCCGTGTCCGTCTCCACGAAGCCCAAGAAGCGTTTTTCCCCGCAAAGCGTGATGCCCAGAGCCACGACCATCGTTGCCTCGGCGAATGTCTTCCCATCCAGAAACAGCGCCACCACATCCTCGCCGGTCAGATCCCGTTCCTGCATCTCCCGCAGCTTCGCAGCGCTCGCTTGCACGAACCCTCGGGACACCGTTGAGCTCGACAGTCCGATGGCGCCCGGAATCGCTTCCGCTGCCGCCTCGTAGTTGCGACAAGAGATTCCGTAGAGAACTCGTTTCAGCAGAAGATCATTCACCTCACCGCCGTGGCTCACCGCCTCGTAGCAGCGAAGCGGAATCTCTCCTCCCTCGATGCTCCGAACCCGTGGCACACGGATCGGTACCCGCTGGCCGCCAAGCCCTACCGTGCCCGGGTTGCTTCCGGGACGGCGACCGCGCTCCAGCTCGTCCTTGCGAGAGTATCGCTCTCCCGCCAACGCCTTCACTTCGTCGTCGAGCAACTCGTGAACGTGCATTAGACCAAGGGGGACCAACCAACGGATCATCTCTACCTTGGCGTCCAGCACGAGTTCCCCGTAATCCTCGTGCCTCACCATCTCGACCTCACCCAAACGACGCGACTTCTTGCGTTTCTTGACCGAACGTAGCAGACTTCCCATCTCGGCTCCTTTCTTCGCGGCTTGATTTTGTTTTGTCCAACGCCATCAAACCACGGGGTTTGGAGCCGTTTCGATTCCCAACTAAGATTGGCACACTTTCAGCAACCTCTTGGGTTCGGGTTTGTTGCTAGCCGCCGGTGTCTGGCAACTAACCCCACTAAAAACAGTATGCCTGCGCCATTGCAGGTCCCCGATTAGCTTTCTGTCTACGCATTGGTGGCCCGGGGTCGGGGGGGCATTCAGGATGGGCATCGAGCATGGTGTGTTCTGTCTCGGGTGTTGTTGGTTTCTAATGGCCCTCCTGGACTTG
This sequence comes from Candidatus Marinacidobacterales bacterium, assembly GCA_965219415.1. Lineage (GTDB taxonomy): Bacteria > Acidobacteriota > Vicinamibacteria > Marinacidobacterales > DATDRI01 > CBDCNP01. The sequence continues at coordinate 131,369 of CBDCNP010000001.1, read as the reverse complement.
ACCCGCTTTCGTGGACACCTAATCCTTTGGGAGACAGGAGTCCACGATGTCAAAGCAGGGAAACAGATACGCGGCCGAATTCCGGCGCCAAATGGTAGAGCTGGTGCGAGCTGGCCGCGGCTCCGAAGAGCTGGCGCGAGAGTTTGAGCCCTCGGGCCAGACGATCCGGAACTGGGTGAACCAGGCGGATCTCGACGAGGGTCGCAGGCAGGACGGTCTGACGAGTGAGGAGCGTGCGGAGCTCCGCCGCCTGCGACGGGAGAACCGTCAACTACGGTTGGAGCGGGAGATCCTCTCAAAAGCCGCGGCCTGGTTCGCTCGGGAGACCGAGTCGGTACCACCGAAGCCTTCCGATTCGTGAGGGCGAACCAGGATTCACTACCGGTTGCCACGATGTGCCGACTGCTGGACGTCTCCGCCAGCGGCTACTATGCGTGGCTTGAGCGTGCCCCGTCGGCCCGCGCGGTGTCGGATGCGGAGTTGCTTGAGAAGATCCGGGCGATTCACACCGCGTCGCGGAGCACGTACGGCGCGCCGAGGATTCTCCACGAGCTACGAGAGACACACGAGCTCCACGTCTCACGCAAGCGTGTAGCGCGGCTAATGCGCGAGGCTGGCATTCAAGGTGTTCACCGGCGCAAGAGGGCGCACACTACGATTCGCTGTGACGACGCCCGTCCCGCCCCCGATCTCGTCGACAGGAATTTCGAGGTGGACCGGCCCGACCGCCTGTGGGTCGCCGATATCACCTACGTGCCCACGTGGTCGGGCTTCTTGTTCCTCGCCGTCGTGCTGGACGCCTTCAGCCGACGCATCGTCGGATGGGCAATGGCTACCCACCTGCGGACGTCGCTCGTCTTGAGCGCCCTCGACATGGCGCTGTTCCAACGCAAGCCCGGCGACGTCATCCATCACTCGGACCAGGGCACGCAGTACACGTCACTAGCGTTCGGCCAGCGATGCCGGGAGGCCGGGGTGCGACCGTCGATGGGTTCAGTCGGGGACTGTTACGACAATGCGATGTGCGAGAGCTTCTTCGCGACGCTCGAGTGCGAGCTGATCGAGCGCCGGTCGTTTCGCTACCACGCTGAGGCGCGCATGGCGACCTTCGATTTCATCGAAGGCTGGTACAACCCGCGACGACGACACTCCGCCATCGACTATTGCTCGCCTATCCAATTCGAAAGGAGGTACTATCGCGACGCTTGAATCCCTAACTCTTAACCTGTCCACGAAAGCGGGGTCACTTCACTCCTGTTCTATGGGGGCGCAATGAACCTAATTTGGATAGTTGGCCTGGCGTTGTTCGTTCTCATGGAGAAGGTGATGCTCGCTGGCGTCGCGGTCGGAAGAGTAACGGGCTTGCTGCTCATCGCTCGGGGTGGCTGGCTCGGTTTCACGGCCTTCTGAGCAGGGCGTTCTTGGTCCGTTTCGGGGCAGATCCGGGCAGCGACGCCGAGGGGGGACACATCCACGCGAGTCTCTTGCTGAGATATTTCTTTGGGTGGGTAGCCCAACGTGCCTTTCCAAGAAACAAGAAGGATGCAAAAACAGGTTCCAGGCGTTTGTAGGGCGGGGGCAGGATTTGCCTGCCCGCCGTAGCTCCGAATGTTGCTACGTTGGAGCGAAGGCGGGAACCTGCGACCTTTGGGTTATGGGCCCATTCCAAGCTGCCAAAGGGAACAAACACCAACAAAGAATCCCAACAAATTAAGGCCTTTTCCCGCTTTTTGTTTGTTCAGCTTTGTCGGGTTTAGTTCCATGTTCACGGACAAAACACGGACAGTCTGAAGACAGAGACCCCTTTGACTTTTCAGCCCGTGCGGGGCTATTTTCCCTCTGACTGGGCCAGCATAAACCAGTCGGAGGCTTTCCCATGGCCACCGAACGTCGTCAGCAGGTGGAAAGGCTGGCTCGGGCTGCGCCTGTTTCTCGGGAGCTTCCTGCGAGTTCTCCCCAGGAGCCCCACAGCACCCGCCGGATTTCATCGACGATAATGTGCCCGCACGAAGTGCGGAGTTTGTCTGTTTCCGAAAGGAGGATCAGATGACGAAACTCAAGAAATGGATCGCGAGTGCGACCCTTGCGTGCCTCTGGGCCTGCGGCAGTCCGGAGCAATCGACCATAGACCAATTCTTCCGTGCCGCCCGGACCAACGACCCTACAACGCTTGCTTCCATGTCGGCCGTCGGCCCTCCCGTGGAGGTAGAGTCGTGGAAGGTGGTCGAGGTTAGCTCCCGATCAACGGAGCCTTTCGCGTTGCCGGAGCTCCTCGACCGGTTTGAGGCCGCCACGAAGGAACGAGACGCCGCGGTGGAGGCAGGCCAAAAGTATGCCAGCGACCAGCCGGATGCTCTCGAACGGATCATCTCGAAGCTGCGAGAGGGTTCAGATTACAAGTTCCGTGGAAAGATGGGTGAGATTCAAGAGGAGTGGTTGAGGCTGGTTGAGGAGCGCAGAGAGAAGGAAGGCACATTTCAAGAGCTCAAACGGGCCGTACGTAGTGAAACCGGACTCGCCACCAAGTCGGTGATGCGCCAGGTGAACGTCGAGAACCTAGACGGAGACGTCGCGGTGACGGAAATGCTGCTCCGCCTCAAACCCCGGGATGGCGACGAGCTGCCCTATAGGGTTGTGCTTCGAAAGTACAAACTCTCTGAGCCGGAGAGCGATCGCATCGAGCCCGCGCGTTGGGTCATCCTCGACATCGAGGGGACAACCCCGGAGGCTCGGGCCGCGGCATCCGCGCCTGCCAAGGCGAGTGAACCATCCTCAGAATCGGCAGACGCCACCGGGCCCTCGAAGGTTGCCGACAACCAAGGCGCCGCCGAGAGCAAGCAGCCTGCCCGGAACGAGCCAACGTACCGGCCTCGAGAGTTACGCGGCCTCGCTAGAGTTCAGATTCTCACCCCCGAGACAAAGGTCGAAGGCGACGAGGTGATCACCACCATCCGGGTGCGCAATGTGTCGAAGGACTGGATAACGCGGTTTATGGTGACGGAGCACTGGTACGACGAGCAGGGCAACGCGGTGAGAAGTGGTTCGCGAACGCACCAAAAGCAGTTCATGCCGGGCGAGGTCATAGAGATGGAGCTGCGGACGCGCAAGAACCCGAAGTTCTACCAGAACCAGTTCGAGTTCTCGCACGCCAACGGTGACGTCAAGGCCTTTCCCGTCGGGAGCTTCCCGAAGGACACTTAAGAGTAACGCGACTACCCGGTCGAGCGCGATAAGCTTTACGAGTGGCTCCAGAAAGCCGATGCCGAGCGCGCCGGCGAGTTTCTCTTTCTCCGTTGGACCCCGGTAGGGGAATCCCTGAAAGGAGACCCAAAGTTCGAGGAGATCCAGAAACGAACGGGGCTCAGGTAACCTACCGCAGACGGCGGGAAGCCCGATTTGACTCTCTGAAGCCCAAAGTAAAAAGGTGAAATTTTCTCTTGACAAGATCCCACAGCAAATTTTGTAGACCTTACTAGTATCTTCGCAGTATCTCTGACACGCGTGTTGACTCTCTAGCCAACGCCCACACATTTCGAGACAAAATCTCCCTCGGAGCACGTTCCTCCCGACTCACGTCGACTCAAGGCCAAAAAAAGTGCGTTGTTATATTACTGGTTAGGAGGATGACTGATGTTTAGCAAGGTATTGAAATCGATCTCGGATGATGAACTGCTCCGGCGCTTGTCTGGGCTAGTGCAGCAATCACGACGCGTCGAGTCAGAGCTCGTCGCACACATCGCCGAAGTGGACCAGCGGCGTCTTTACGCACGTGAAGCTTGCTCGTCGATGTTCACCTATTGCACCGAAGTCTTGCATATGTCGGAGGCCGAGGCCTATCTCCGAATCCGAGTCGCGCGCGCATCGCTAAAACACCCGGGGCTCCTTCGGATGCTGGAGGACGGGCGTATCCATCTGACCGGCGCGGCCAAGCTGTCTCCGCACCTCACGGAGGCAAATCGGGAAGCGGTTCTGGCGCGCGCTGCGCACAAGTCCAAGGCAAAGATCGAAGAGCTGGTGGCGGAGATTGCGCTGAAGCCCGATGTTGCACCAGCGATACGCAAGCTTCCCGGCCGAAAGGTACAAAGTGCGCCCGCAGCCCAACTGCGTCCAGACGCAGTTGGATCGCCGAGGTCCCCCGGACCGAGACCAATGGAGCCCTTGGCACCTGAACGTTACAAAGTCCAATTCACAGCTAGCGCCGAGCTCAAGGACAAGATCGAACGCCTGCGCCAGCTCATGCCCGACAGCGATCTAGCGGTCATCATCGACGAAGCCGTGACAGAGAAGCTGGAGAGGTTGGAGTCGAGGCGCTATGGGAAGACGCGGGCGCCGAGACGGGATCTCGAGAAAACCGATGCCTCTCCATCCTCACGCTACATCCCGGCCCCGGTGAGGCGCGCGGTCAGCGAGCGGGACGGAAATCAGTGCACCTTCGTAGACGCACAAGGTAGACGCTGCAACGAGCGGCAGGCACTGCAATTCCATCACCGCCGTTTCGCAACCACCTTCAATGACGGCCGCCCTATGCCCGTGGCGGAGACCACAGCCCAGAAAAGATCCAAATGATGTGCCCCACCCATAACGCTTACATGGCCGACTGCGACTACGGGAAAGAGGTGATGGAACGATGTCGTCGTTCAAGCAGCGTCGCGCGCGAGGCGAGGCCTCTCTACTCATTGACTTTTCAGCCTGTGCAAGGATATTTTCACGTTTAACGGGCTAGCCATGTCATTAACCACCGGCGCCAAGCTGGGTCCTTATGAAATCCTCGCACCTCTCGGTGCAGGTGGCATGGGCGAAGTCTACAAGGCCAAAGACACTCGCCTCGACCGCACCGTCGCCATCAAAGTCCTTCCGTCTCACCTCTCGGATAACGCGCAGCTAAGGGAGCGTTTCGAGCGAGAAGCCCGTGCCGTCTCCAGCCTGAACCATCCACACATCTGTACGCTCCACGATATCGGCAGCGAGAACGGCATTGACTACATGGTCATGGAGCACATCGAAGGAGACACCCTTGCCGATCGATTGAAGAAAGGTGCCCTGCCCCTCGAACAGGCTCTCCAGTACGGAATTCAAATCGCCGACGCTCTGGACAAAGCCCACCGACAAGGCGTCGTCCATCGAGACTTGAAGCCCGGCAACATCATGCTCACGAAGTCCGGGGCGAAACTTCTAGACTTTGGGCTCGCCAAGATGTCGGCCACCCCAACGAGCGCCAACGGGCTATCCGCGTTGCCGACTGAGGCACAACCTCTTACTCAGGAAGGCTCAATTCTCGGCACGTTCCAGTACATGGCGCCTGAGCAGCTGGAAGGCAAGGAAGCCGATGCGAGGACGGACCTCTTCGCCTTTGGTGTCGTGGTCTATGAGATGGCGACGGGGAGGAAGGCATTTGAAGGGACGAGTCAAGCCAGTTTGATCGGCGCGATCATGAACTCCGAGCCGGAACCGATGACTGAAGTCCAGACGATGACGCCCCCGGCTCTGGACCGCGTGGTGAAGAAATGCCTGGCGAAAGCGCAAGAGGAAAGATGGCAATCCGCGAAGGATTTGCATGATGAATTGAGGTGGATTGCCGACGGTGGGTCAGAAGTAGGCGTGGCAAGAGACGCTGCAGGGGTCTCGTCCCGTACTAGCTGGCGAGGTGCGATTCCGTTGGCCCTCGCTCTTGGAGTCGGAGCCATCTTTGCGAGCGTTGCCGCATGGAATTTCTGGCCAGTACCGTCCTTGCCGGTTACGCGCACGGTAGTCGCCTTGCAAGCCGACGAAGTAATTCCGCCGACCACCATCGCGCCCCTGGCTCTTTCACCGGATGGTTCCCACATGGTCTACTCGGCGCAAAAGGGAAACGATCCACCGCGACTCTACCTACGTCCCATGAATAGCCTCGAAGACGAGGGGCTTTTGGGTACTGAAGGCGGTGACAACCCATTTTTTTCCTCCGACGGGCGGTGGGTGGGCTTTTTTGCGGGAGGAGAAATGAAGAAGGTTTCGATCACCGGCGGAGCAGTCGTGACCATCTCCTCGACGAGTGAACGTCCCCAGGGGGCAAGTTGGGGAGCCGATGACAGAATTATTTTCAGCGCGGTCAGTGTTCTGGGCCTCCTTCGGGTATCGGCAGACGGCGGGACGACCGAGGTCCTCACGGCCTCGGATGCGAGTGCCCAGGGCATTCCTAGCTGGCCGCAGATTCTGCCCGGAGGGCAAGCGGTGCTCTTCGTGTTGGGTGGGGCGATCATGGTGCAGCGGCTCGATACGCGTGAGGCTAAGCTCCTCGTGCAGCGGGGCAAGTTCCCCCATTACATTTCCACGGGGCATCTGGTCTATGACCAGGCGGGAACCTTGATGGCCGTTCCATTTGATCCCGGTCGGCTGGAAATCTCTGGTTTTCCGGTGCCTGTCATAGAAGGTATTCGTTCTCCCGGTACACTCCGTGGCGGTGCGCAGTTTGCCCTCTCCCGAACGGGGACACTCGCCTATGTTCCCGGCACTGTGGAGGAATTCGCGAGCACACTGGTCTGGGTGGATCGCCAGGGTGTGGCTGAGTCCTTGCCCGCCCCCCCTCGGCTTTACGAGTACCCTCAGATCTCTCCCGACGGTCAGCGTGTAGCCGTCGGAATCGCAGAGAATGAGCTTCATGTTTGGGTTTATGACGTTTCCCGAGACGCCCTTACTCGACTGACTCTTGAGGGAGTTCGTAATACTGTTCCTGTCTGGTCGCCTGACGCGCAGCGGATCGCGTTCGTTTCAAGCCGTGAAGGCCCATTGAACATGTTCTGGCAAATGGCCGATGGCAGCGGTGACATGGAACGGCTGACGACAAATGATCGTCAAACTCCCCCGGCGTCGTTTTCCCCGGACGGGCAACTGCTGGCCTTTACCGTACCCAACCCGGAGACTGGGCGCGACATCTGGGTACTGAATCTCGCGGATCGGGAGGCGCACCCGTTCCTGCAGGAACGCTACGAAGAAACTGCACCGAAGTTTTCCCCGGACGGGAAATGGATGGCCTATACCTCGGACGAGTCGGGCCGGAGAGAGGTTTACGTGCGGCCATATCCCGGCCCCGGTGCGAAGTGGCAGATTTCGACCAATGGAGGCCACGAGGTGGTCTGGAACCCCGAAGGAGGCATGTTTTACCGCAGTGGGAGCAGCATGATGGCTGTGGCAGTGGACGCAGAATCCGACTTTAGGCCGGGAAAGCCTCAGATGCTTTTTGAAGGACCGTATTTGCCGACCCGCTTCAGCTACCCATTTTACGATGTCAGGCCGGACGGTCAGCGGTTCCTAATGCTGCAGCCAGTCGAGTCGGCAACGGGCGGTGCCTCACAGATCAACGTCGTCCTGAACTGGTTCGAGGAATTGAAGCGGCTCGTTCCCACCAACTGACTGATGGCACTCGAAGCCGGGCAGAAGCTAGGTCTCTACGAGATCCTCGATCCCATTGGCAAAGGCGGGATGGGAGAGGTTTACAGGGCGAGAGACGGTAAGCTCGGCCGCGATATGGCCATCAAAGTACTCTCGCCTGAGTTTGCCGAAGATGCCGAGCGGCTTTCCCGGTTCGAGCGAAAAGCGCGGCTTCTCGCGAGTCTGAATCACCCGAACGTCGACACGCTCCACGGCCTCGAGTCGTCGGGCGATCAGAGCTTTCTCGTGATGGAGCTCGTCGAAGGTGAAACGCTCGCCGAAGCCATCACCAGGGGACCGTTAGCGATCGAAGAAGCGTTATCCATCTTTCGCCAGATCGCCGCAGGACTCGAGGCCGCGCACGAGAAGGGCGTCGTACACCGCGACTTGAAACCAGCCAACATCAAGATCACTCCCGACGGCGACGTCAAGATTCTCGATTTCGGTCTCGCCAAAGCGTTGGCGGTCGAAGACCAATCTGCAGACGACATTTCACGGTCTCCCACGCTGACGAAGGGGACGGCGCTCGGCGCCATCATGGGCACGGCGCCTTACATGAGCCCGGAGCAGGCTCGTGGCAGAGCGGTCGACAAGCGAACCGATATCTGGGCATTCGGGTGCTGTCTCTACGAGACGTTGACGAGTCGAAGGCCGTTCGACGGCGACACCGTGACCGACATTCTCGCTGCGGTCGTGAAGAATGAGCCGGACTGGCATCGATTGCCCGCCGATGCGCCTCAGAGCACGACAAGAGTCTTGAGGCGATGCCTCGAGAAAGACCGGCGCCGACGCCTGCGCGATATCGGCGACGTACGACTCAAGCTCGAGGAGACGTCCGAGCAAGGCGAGGGTGCGAGCGGCTTGACCGAGAAGTCGACCCCCGCTCGAGTCCGGCAAGCACTGCCCTGGGTCCTCGCGGCCGGGTTGGGACTCGTTTCGGCTAGGGCTTTTGTTGTGGGGACCGAACCCTTCAAAGGGTGATCGCACACTGCGTCGCTTTGCGCTCGATCTGCCTTGGCAGACGGTGCCCAACTGGACGGATTTTCGGGTCACGATCTCCCCACAAGGGAGGCATCTTGCTTACGCGGGACGAGTCGAGAACCGCGTCGACATCTACCTGCGACCTCTCGATAGCCTCGAGGCTTCGCCCCTCTCTGGGCCTGCCGGCCCATGGAATATCGCCTTTTCCCCCGACGGCGAGCGCTTGGCCTACTTTTCCGGGAGCGAGCTGCGAACCGTCTCCATACAGGGCGGGCAGCCCGACCCGGTCTGTGAGATTTCGTGGTTCGCGGCGGGGCTGAGCTGGGGCTCCGACGGCAGCATCTTGATCGGTTCCTCCGTCCACGGGCTGAGCAGGGTCCCCGCGAATGGGGGTGCCCCGCAGCCTTTAACCCATACGCAGGATGACGCGGTAGGCCACGTTCTTCCGACGCACCTTCCGAGTGGTCGCCACGCTTTGTTCACGATCCTCGGCCCTGAAGAAGAGCGCCTGGCTGTTGCCGACCTCGTCGCCGGGACATGGAAAGAACTTCCGTTGCGGGGTAGGATGCCGCTCTACTCTCCCTCGGGCCACCTTCTCTTCCGCCAGCAGGATGAACTCTGGGCCGTGCCTTTTGACGTCGCAGTCTCGAGATGAGGGGTGCGGCCGTTTCCATCCTCAACGGGATCGCCTACGGTCCGCGCCTCGCGCTCGACGGGACTCTGGTCTACGTCGCTGAACGGAGCGACGGGACCGCACGGCTGGTGTGGGTAGATCGTAACGGGCGGTCCACTCCCATCCCCGGTGAACGCCGCAACTACTCGCACATCGATCTGTCCAGTGACGGGAGGAACGCGCTCCTCAACATCGACGAGGACGTCTACTCCGGCGACCTCGCTCGAGGGAGTCGGAGCCTAGTGGCGTCGGGGGACACACACTTCCCAATCTGGGATTCTGAGGGTAGGCGCGCGACGTACCACAAAAGTGGCACGATCGTCGCACTGATGGCCGACGGCATTGCCGAGGAGGAGACGCTGCTCGCAAGCGGCGCGGTGGTGGACCCGGTGCCGACATCATGGACGCCCGACGGGGAGTACCTTGCCTACTTCGACGCCGCCTCTGACGTATGGGTGCTTCCCCGGGACGGTGAGCCCCAGCGTCTGCTCGAGGGCTCGGACAACGAGAGAACAGCCCGGTTCTCACCAGACGGCAACTGGCTCGCGTACGTGAGCGACGAGACCGGCGAGTTCCAGGTCTACGTAGTGCCGTTTCCGGGACCGGGGCCCAAGATACCCGTGTCGATTCGATGGCGGTCTCTCGCCTATCTGGTCGTCGGACGGCCGAGAGATCTTCTTTCGCAGGGGCAGCAAGGTGATGATGGCGTCGGTGGAGCCCGGCCAGGAACTTCGCATCAGTTCCCCGGTGGAGCTTTTTGATGGCCCTTACACTCTCGACCTCGAGGGGCACCAGCGCTACGATGTCGCCCCCGACGGGCGTTTTCTGATGGTCGAGAACAGTGAGGACTTTCGCGTCGTCATCATCGAGGGCTTCTTCGAAGAACTCCAGCGCCTCGTCCCCATGGAAGATTGAGGGAGTGAATCTCATCGGCGAGGGCTCATGACGAAGATTGCCCAATTTGACGACGAAAAGAGGCGGCCTCCACGAGAAGTTGGAGGAATGTAGGAGCCGGAATATCGCCAGATCTCGCGAAACCTCGCCCGGGCGAGTTTTTTCCCGGGAGGGATGGTTTGCCAACCGTAGCTCACGTCACGATGAGAGTCGTGAGCGAAGGCGGGAACCTGCCTGCCGGCCGTAGCGCAAGATTCGGTCACTCCGTGCGCGAAGGCTGGCGACCTTTGGGTTATGAGGGGGATGGAGGAGCCACGTATGACCACCCAGAGCAACGTACAGCAACAAAAACGCGGCTTTCCCTCTTTCTCTTTTGCTCTCAGTAGCCCTGAGTTGCCACCAGTTCCCGCACAGTTCCCGCACAGCAGGGAAGTTGATCCTCCCGAGCCGTTGAATCCAAGGCCGTCGTCCTCTTTTGACTTTTCACCCTGTACGGGGCTATTTTCACGCTTAATAACGACGGCTTCCCTCCTTTATACCCTCTCCCATTTTGGGGAGAGGGTAGGGTGAGGGGCTCTGATGTGATGGCACTCAATCCCGGCACTAAGCTGGATCCCTATGAGATTCTGGGCTTGATCCGGTTTCGTAGACGGTTTAGTTAAGCTGGCGAAGTCCTCATCCGTCGTTCAAACTCGGCCGGACTGACCTGGCCGAGGGTCGAGTGTCGTCGTCTCTGGTTGTAGAATACCTCGATGAAGTCGAAGAGGGCCATCTTGGCCTCGCCGCAACTGAGGAAATGCTCCCCAAGCTCGTGCTTGACCGTGGAGAACCAGCTCTCGATGACGGCGTTGTCGTAGCAGTTGCCCCGTCGGCTCATGCTCCCGGTCATGCCATGCGTCTCAAGGAGACGTTGGTAGTCTTTGCTGGCATACGGACTGCCCTGATCGGAGTGATGCAAGAGCCCCGCGGCCGGTTGGCGACGTTTCAGTGCCATCCGCAACGCCTTGATAACCAGGTGACGGTCGTTAATAGCACTTACGGCCCACCCAACGAGGAATCGCGAGTAGAGGTCGAGGAGCGCCGCGAGATAAAGCTTCCCGCCGCTGCCGATCACGAACTCGGTCGTGTCCCCGACCCACCGTTGGTTCGGCGCATCGGCGACGAAGTCTTGCCCGAGCACATTGGCCGCGACGGGCTGGCCATGACCGCTTACCGTCGTGCGCTTGAAGCGTTTGCGTACTCGAGCAATGAGGCCTTCTGCCTGTTTCAACCGAATCACCCGCTTCCGACTCACTCGATACCCCTGCTCGTGCAGGTCGTGATAAATCCGCGGACTCCCATAGGTGCGGCGACTCGCCTCATGGGAGGCACGAATCAACACGCGCAACTGGCGGTCCCGGCGCGCGTGGGCCGACGGCGGCCGACGTACCCAGGCATAAAAGCCACTCCGAGAGACGTTGAGAATCTGACACAGGTGAACGACCGGTACGGTGGCCTTCTCCGCCTGGATGAACGCGAATCTTACTCGCTCTCCTTCGCGAAGAAGGCCGCGGCTTTTTTTAAAACGTCGCGCTCCACCCGCAACCGCCGATTCTCTTTGCGGAGCCGCCGAAGCTCCTCGCGTTCCACGCCCGTCAAGCCCGTCCGGCCCTTCGTCCGATCGGCCCGGGCCTGACGGACCCAGTTGCGAAACGCCGATTCGGTGAGGTCAAGCTCCCGGGCCACCCGACCCACGCTCTGGCCTTCATCAAGCACCAGCCGGACCGCGCCTGCCTTAAACTCGTCATCAAACTCCCGGCGGGGTCGCCGGGGCTGCGTTGTCTTTGCCATTGTGGACATCGTATCCGCCTTTCAGAAAGTGTCCACGAAACTGGATCAAGCCCATTCTGACACCTCTCGGTGCAGGTGGTATGGGTGAGGTCTACAAAGCCAAAGACACTCGGCTCGACCGCACCGTCGCCATCAAAGTCCTTCCCTCTCACGTAGCCAGCCATCCCGAAGTCCGCCAGAGATTCGAGCGGGAAGCCGCGCTGTCTCGAGCCTGAACCATCCCAACATATGCACCCTTCACGATATCGGCAGCGAGAACGGCATCGACTTCATGGTCATGGAGCACATTGAAGGAGACACCCTCGCCGACCGATTGAAGAAAGGCGCTCTTCCTCTCGACCAGGCTCTGCAGTACGGAATTGAAATCGCCGACGCTCTCGACAAAGCCCACCGCCAAGGCGTCGTGCATCGGGACTTGAAGCCCGGGAACATCATGTTGACAAAGTCCGGCGCAAAGCTTCTCGACTTCGGTCTTGCCAAGATGTCGGTCGCGGAAACGGATGCCGCTGGTCTATCGGCGTTGCCCACTGAAGCGCAGCCGCTTACGAAAGAAGGCTCTATCCTCGGCACGTTCCAGTACATGGCTCCCGAGCAACTCGAGGGCAAGGAAGCCGACGCCCGCACGGACATCTTTGCTTTTGGCTCCGTGCTCTACGAGATGGTGACGGGCCGCCGAGCGTTCGAAGGAAAGAGTCAGGCAAGTCTCATCGCTGCGATTCTCGAGCACGAGCCTCCGGCCATGTCGACGCTTCAAACGATGACGCCGCCTTTGCTGGATCACGTGGTCCGGACTTGTCTCGCCAAGGACCCGGATGAGCGGTGGCAGAGTGCTGGTGATGTGGAGCGTGAGTTGAACTGGATCGCCGAGGTCGGTTCAGAGTCGGGCGTGTCCACGCCGGTGGGGGCAAGGCCGAGAAGCCGTGACCTCGCCTGGGGGCTGTCGCTGTTGCTCGCGGTGGTCGTCACTGGCGTCGCGGTTTGGCAAGTGACGCGTCCTGCGGAAACGCCACGACCCGTCGTACGGTCTTCGCTTCCGTTGCCCTCGGGCGTCGGGCTGACGGGTACGGGTCGTCCCGCCGTGGCTCTTCTCTTCGGACGGCACCCGCCTCGTGTACAGTGCCAACCAGCAGCTCTACCTCCGTGCCATGGACCAAACGGAGGCGACTCCCATCCGGGGCACCGAGAATGCTCGAGGTCCCTTCTTTTCTCCCGACGGTGAGTGGGTAGGATTCTCGGCAGAGCGCCAGCTCAAGAAGGTCGCCATCAGCGGTGGCGCATCCGTGCGCCTATGTGACGCTGGAGGTTTTGGGGGCGTTCTGGGCGCTCGGTGGGGAGCCGACGACACCATTGTTTTCGGGGAACGTGGGGCTGGCATCATGCAGGTGTCCGCCGATGGAGGCGCGCCCGAGGTTCTCATCCCGCTGGACACAACGGAAGAGGTCGGCCATGGCCCGCAGGTCTTGCCGGGCGAAAAAGCCGTGCTCTTTACCCTCGGGGACGGTTCGGGATGGGACGACGCCCAGATCGTGGTGCATTCTCTCGAGACCGGTGAGAGAAAGGTTCTGATCGAAAGCGGCAAAGACGCCCGCTACGTACCCACGGGGCACCTGGTCTACGTCTTGGATGGAACGCTTTTGGCCGTGCCGTTTGATGTGGACAAGCTCGAGGTGACGGGCGGTCCCGTACCCATGGCCGAGGGCGTCATGACCGCTCCTGTACTGGCTGCCGCACAGTTCAGCGTTTCGGACACCGGTGCCTTGGTCTATGTGACCGGTAGTGCTCTAGCGGTCCGCACAGTTGTCTGGGTGGATCGGGACGGAAGAGAAGAGGCACTGGCAGCCGAGCCGCGTGCCTATGTGTACCCACGTATCTCTCCGGATGGGGGCCGTCTCGCCGTCTTTCTGCCCGACCAGGAGCACGACATCTGGATTTGGGACTTCGCCCACGAGACACTGACCCGGCTCACGCTCGCTCCCGGCCAGGACCTCAACCCAGTTTGGACGCCGGACGGGAGGCAGGTGGCGTTCGCCTCTGACCGTGACGGAACACCGAACCTTTACTTGAAAGCGGCCGACGGCACGGGCGCGGTCGAGCGACTGACCGAAAGCGAGAACCAGCAATTTCCATACGCCTTCACCCCGGACGGGAGGCAGTTGGTGTTTCTCGAAATGGATGAGCAAGACTACGACCTCGTCGTGCTTTCCCTCGAGGGCTCTCCGGAGCCCCTTCTGGCGACTGAGTTCTCAGAACGGAACGGGGAGATCTCTCCCGACGGCCTGTGGCTGGCCTACGAGTCGAACGCCTCGGGCCAATACGAGATCTACGTGCGGCCGTTCCCGAACGTCGAGGATGGACAGTGGCTGATCTCAAGGGGCGGTGGTGCGCGGCCTCTGTGGGCTCCGGACGGCCGCGAGTTGTTCTATCTGACTCCCGGCAGAAGACTGATGGCGGTCGGTGTTCAGACCGAGCCTAGCTTCGCTCCCGGTGCCGCCGAGGAGGTCTTCGGGGGGTACTACGCGCCGGGTGGAGGCGCAGTCGGACGCACCTACGACGTCTCCCCCGATGGCGAGCGCTTCCTGATGATCAAGGAAAGCGGGAGCGACGAGACTTCCTCGACGGAGTTCATCCTCGTCCTGAACTGGTTCGAGGAATTGAAGCGACTCGTCCCCACCAACTAGTACACGAGTCCACAGAAACGCTGCTCTCCCATGCTGTACTTCTGGCGTCATTGAGCGTGGGTGCCAACCTCAGGACAAATCAGACGCCGGTCCAGACCGAGTTTGACGATCACTTGCGGCAACCAATGACGCGTGAGGACTCCGGTTACGAGGAGTTGGCGTGGCCGTTCGACGAGGACTCCCGCGCGAAAAACTTGCCCGGGCAAGATTTTTTCTCGGGAAGTTCGAATAGGTGGGATCGGAAAGAAAGTTGGTGGCGGGGGCAGGATTTGAACCTGCGACCTTTGGGTTATGAGCCCAACGAGCTACCGGACTGCTCCACCCCGCGTCAACAGAAGGAATGTAGTGTAGCCATCTCCCTGGGCCGTGTCAAGCCAACGGCGCTCCCGGTAGTGGGGTCTTTTGAGCCCCGGTCCGATCTGTTTCGGGGAGGATGAGAGCGAACTCTTCGCCGCCATAGCGGCAAGGGACATCGATCTCACGCAGGCTGTCCTGAATGATCTCGGAGCAGGCGGAAAGTGCTTCGTCACCGACTCGGTGTCCGTGACGGTCGTTAACCTGCTTGAAGTTATCGAGGTCCAGCAAGACCAGCGAAAAGGTCAGACCGTACCGGTCGGCACGCTTGATCTCGCGCCTCATGCTGGAGTCGAAGAACTGGCGGTTGTAGAGGCCAGTGAGGCCGTCGGTGACCGCATTCTTTTCGGTAGCGAGGTACGAACCGATCTCGATGAGCTTCGGATTATGGAGCTCGTCGTGAAGGTTGTAGAAGTAGTCGAGTGCGGTGACCTGAAGGCCCACGTCCCGGGCTAGCTGTCGGGCGAGCTCTTTCTGGTGAGCCTCGATCCCGTGCCAGTGGCCACGGGCCTCTTGCTCCTCGAACTCGAGATGAGTGAGCAGCCGGATGATAGAAGAGTAGGGCTCTTTGTCGTGCTCTAGTAGTCGTTGAAAGCAAGAATTCCAGGTATCTGATGAATTACTTTGCTCGATGAGCCTGATGAGGTTCTGCCAGAAATCCCCGCGATCCTGCAACTTCTCCATGCGCGCTTCCAAAGTACAAGAGGCCGGCAAGTTCCTTGGGGGGGCTGGGGACCCTTAACGAAGCAACGCCAATAATGGCGAGCCGGCGTAGAAAGGGCAATGGTAGCAGAAATCGCCCCTGGGCTCCAACCGGGCATTCGCCCTCCTCTCGAGGGGTGACCTGGCTCAATCCGGGGGGAGGAGAATCTCCAGAAGTCCTACGTGGAAAAGCTTTTTCTGGCTTTTCGGCTGCAAAAAGGCGACCAGGGGAACCAGGGCCACTACGTGGTAGATGCCGAGGATTAGGAAGAGGGGGGTTGAGACCATCTGGGTTCCCTTGAGGTACAGAATCAATGCACCGGCATAGGTGGCTAGGGTCAGATACCCGTAGACCAACCCCGCGAGTCTCCCTAGCCAGGTCAGCTGCCAGATCAGGTACGCCACCACTAGGTAGATGGCGACGTGCGTTGCGAGATGCCAGACGGAGTGCTCGGAGAGGGGATTCAAGATGAGCGGCGTGTCCCATTCTCTGTACTTCTGGATGGACTCCAGAAAGCCAGAGACCACGAAATAAAACGTGGCTAAGTAGACACCAATAGGCTTCTCAAGGGATTGATCTTCGGACATGAGCGCGTTCATTAATTATAAATCCCCATCCGTATTCTGGCTACCCGCCACTCCGTTCGCCCCGCAGGGACCAACATGTATAATGAAGGGACTCGAAGACAGAGACTAGATTGACGTTACGAGGAGGTCCATCTCGCTCGCTCTTCCCTTAACGCTTACGCTTCTCCTGGCTGCACCCATCCGCACGATGGTAGTGCCCTTCGACAACCTCTCTTCCGAAGGAACCCACGGCTGGGTGGGTGACGCGATCGCCGAATCTTTGTCGTCTCATCTGGGTTTAGCTGGTCACGACGTCGTCAGCCCCAAGGATTGGCAGGAATTCCTTCGTCAAAAAGGAATAGAAAACGGCGCGCCACTGACGTTGGCGGTATTGATGGAGATGGGCGAAGAGGTAGGCGCCGACCGCGTGGTCCGGGGAACTTTCCGGGACAAAGACGGACGACTCGATGTCACGGCGCAAGTCATCGAGGTCGCGACGGGCGACAAGCTGGGTGTGATCGAAGACTACGGGGAACTCAGGGATTTGCTCGAGGTTGAGAATCAGCTCGCGAAGAATCTTCTGCGGTTGGACGGAGGACGGGTCCCCGAGGCGCACGGGTTGGCGGTCGAACGAAGGAAGGGGCTTTCGGTCGAAGCGTACGAGGATTATATCCGCGCGAAAACAGTCGACTCTCCGACGAAGCGCCGGGAGCTCTTGGAGAGCGCACTCGCCATCTCTCCCGACTTCGCCGATGCGGCGCTTCTCTTGGGCCAGGTCCTACTCGAACAAAATGACGTCGAGCGAGCCGTCGAGGTGCTCTCAACGATACCCCCCTGAAGACCCCACCTATCGTGAGGCCTATCTTCACGATGGGGGTTGCTTACTTGGAGGCGGATCGAACGCGGCTGGCGGTCGACATCTTTAGCCGCTTGGCCGAGCAGGAGAAAGTGGCTTGTTTTCTGAACAACCTGGCAGTCGCCTATTTCCGAAGGGGAGAGCTCGAAGAGGCCGTGGACGCCTTTCGTGAAGCGGCGGAGCTCGAGCCATACACGGATCCCTATCCTTTTAATATGGGCTGGCGCGCGTGGCGGTTCGACCGCAAGCACGAGGCGCGTCATTGGCTGACGACGGCGACGCAGATCGAGCCCGAGGACGCAGAGGCTTTTCTCCTTCTATCATCAATAGCCGCGGACGCGGACGACCCGGAATAGCCGCGGACGCGGACGACCCGGAGGAGGCCGCGAGGCAACGCGGTGTGGCGCTTTCTTTGTCTCCCGAGCTCGCCGAAATCGATGAGGAGTCGGTCGGAAGCGTGGAGCGCGTCGTCGAGCGGTTACCCACGCACTTGCGAGCTACCGTTTTCCGGCGTCGCCGCCCACTGCGCCTATCGATGCTAGTGGGCCCATCAAAAATGCCCCGGTGGCCGCCGCCGAGCCAGAAGAACCTCAGGATGACGATCCCGAAAAAATACTGGAGGAAGCAAGGTCGCTTCGAGAGTCGGGCGACCTCCCCGGGGCCGCCCGTGAGCTGGCGCGGGCCGTCTACCTCGCCCCTCACTCGGCAGAGGTCCGGTTAGAGCTTGCCGAGGTTGTACCGAGAGGGCGGTGAGTTCGACAAGGCCGCTTCCGAGCTCCATGTCGTACTGTGGAACCGCGAGGATGCTTCGACCCATCTCCGGCTCGCCGAGGTCTACGAAGCCAAGGGCCAGCACGATATGGCTCTCATCCACGCGGAGAAAGCGGCGTCGCTGGATCAAGAGGACCAGGACACTCAGGAGTTTCTCGAAAGGCTGAAGGCGACCCATCCCTAGTCCTCACCTAGAGGAGAGGGATTAAAGGAAGGAAGCCAACCTCAATTACCCCGCCAGCGGTTTGCTCATCCTGGAAAGCCTTGAGTAGTATGGCCCATGAGGATTCGGGGGGCACCACTCGTCCCACTCGTGATGGTCGCGGCCATGGGTCTGGCGGGAGCCTCGATTCTGCCTCGGCAATCCACGCCTCGGCAATCCACGGAAGACGCGACCAAGGACGCCAAAAACCCGGATCCCTCCTCCGTCGAATCGCTCAACCGGAAGCTCGAGCAAATGCGCACCCGGCACGCCGATGGCGCGGAGACCCCGAAGCGTTTCAACGTCAGCGAAGAAGAAGCGAACGCCTACCTGGTCTATCGAGTAGCTGAGCTACTACCCCCGGAGGTGACCAATCCCTGGGTTCGTTTCGACGTCGATCAGATCCACGGGGGAGCCCTGCTAGACGGAAGCCTCCTGGGTGCGTACTTGAAAGACTCCTACTTGGCGCGCTATCTCGAGGGGCCGATCCAGGTCGGGGTGCTGATGCAAGTGTTCGCCGAGAATGGCGTCGGGCAGGTGGAGTTGGAGCGCATGACGCTAGCCGGCATTCCCGTCCCCAGGTCGTTGGTCAAGAGGCTCGTCGCCGCCAACTCCAAGAATCCAGCGTTGCCCGAGGGTGTCCGCATCGACGACCCCTTTCCGTTGCCGTACGGAATAGTCAGTGCCAGGGTTCGAAAGGGGAAGCTCATCCTGAGACAAGGGCCGATGCGGGTAGACGAGGCGACACAATTTGGTTCGTCGGCTCATTGAAGTCGAACCGACCCGCCCACCAAGACCACATCGCTCCCCGAATGGGGAGCTCGAAGAATGCTTGAGCTTTCCTCCAAGGTTCAGTTCGTAAAAGGGGTCGGCCCTCGCAAAGCCGAGGCACTGGCGGCGATCGGGATCACAACGGTCTCCGATCTCCTGCTCTATTTGCCCTTCCGTTACGAGGACCGCAGCCGTGTCCGGCCGATCGGCGAACTGCGACCGGGAGAAGACGCCACGGTGCTAGCGACGGTGGTCGGTGTCCACGTAAAGCGGACCCGCCGTCCTCGTTTCAAGGTGTTGGAGGCCATGGTCGAGGACGACACCGGTCCAATTCGAGCGATCTGGTTCAATCAGGAGTACCTCAAAGACATTCTTGAACCGGGCCGGCAGGTTCTCCTTTACGGCAAAGTGGAGCTCTCTCGCCGTGGCGGCGGCCTCGAGCTCAAGAGTCCTCAATACGAGCTCGTCGAGGAAGGCGATTTCGAACCGACCCACACCGGCCGCATCGTGCCGGTCTACGAACGAGTCGGGCCGCTCAGCCCGAGAATGCTTCGTCGGATCTGCCATTCGCTGGTCGAGAGCCTGCCTCCCGAGGTGCCCGGACTCTTGCCCGACTCGATATGTGAACGTCATAAACTTCCGCCGCGGCGGGAAGCGGTGACGCTCGCGCACTTTCCCGAGGAAGGTGTTCCGCTCGAGCTTTACAATGAGTTCCGTGCTCCGGCACAGAAGCGGCTCATCTTCGAAGAGCTCTTCTTGTTTTCCTTGGGTCTGGGGCTCCGCCGGCGAGCCGCATCCGGCCTCTCCAAGCCGCGCCCCTTTCCAGTGGACGACCGTATCCGGGAAAAGGTGCGGCTAAGCCTGCCATTTCGCCTAACTGAAGCGCAAAAGAAGGTGTCGAAGACCCTTGCCGACGAGCTTTCATCAGAACGATCCATGCAGCGTCTGCTCCAGGGCGACGTAGGCTCGGGGAAGACGATAGTAGCTGTCATCGCCTCGATCATCGTGATCGAGAATGGCGCTCAAGTAGCTCTGATGGTTCCTACCGAAGTCTTGGCGGAGCAACACTTCTCTAATATCCAGCGGGTTCTGGCGCGAAGTGGATACCGCGTTGCGCTCCTGACTTCCGCTCTCGGTCGAGCGGATCGCGAAGAGCTCCTGGGCGACATCGCTAGCGGCGCGGTGAACCTGGTCGTGGGCACGCACGCGTTGATTCAGCAAAGTGTCGGGTTCAAGGAGCTGGGACTGGCCATCGTCGACGAGCAGCATCGCTTCGGCGTGCTGCAACGGGCGGAGCTACGTGCCAAGGGCTACGCGCCCGACCTGCTGGTCATGACCGCGACTCCCATACCGCGTTCCTTGGCCATGGCGCTTTATGGGGACCTCGACCACTCGGTCTTGAACGAGCTGCCCCCCGGTCGACCTACGGTGCGCACACTATTGATGAAGAAGGGGCAGCTGGGGGAGGTCCACCGCCTCATGGAAGAAGAGGTGGCCGCCGGCCATCAGGTCTACTTCATCTGTCCGATGGTGGAAGAGTCCGAGAAGATGGACCTCGAGGCGGCCGTCGAGACCCACGGCTTCCTGCAGAAAGGCCCCTTTTCCCATCGCCGGGTGGCTTTGGCTCATGGAAAACTGGGTTCCGCCGAGCGGGCGCAAGCCATGTCCGCCTTCGCCGCGGGCGAAGTCGACATCCTCGTGGCGACGACGGTCGTGGAGGTCGGGGTCGACGTGCCCAATGCGACACTCGTTGTCGTGGAGCAGGCGGAACGCTTTGGTCTCTCCCAACTCCATCAACTCCGGGGTCGCGTTGGCCGAGGCACGGCTCCATCCGCCGCCGTACTCGTCTACCACCCGCCCCTGACTCCGGAAGGCGAGCGCCGCCTCCAGGCGATGGCGGAGACCAACGACGGTTTTGTGATCGCCGAGCGCGACCTGGATATTCGCGGGCCAGGGGATTATTTCGGGACTCGCCAATGGGGCGCTCCCTTGTTTCGAGTCGCCGACGTGGTTCGGGATCGAGAGCTTCTCGAGGTGGCGCGTCAGGAAGCCGAAGAGCTTCTATCCTCTCCGCGCACCGAGGAAACCGATCGGATCGTGAACTATGTGGTAGCGGCCTGGGGCGAAAAGTTTGGGTTGGCTACCGCCGGCTGACATAGAGGTCATGAAGGTCATGAAGATCGGGGGCGGCAAGTTTCGCGGAATGCACATCGCGGCTCCCTCGGGCAGGAAGACGAGACCCACCGGCGGGAGGCTCAAGAAATCGCTCTTCGATATCTTGGCGCCCAAGCTTCCCGATGCGCGTGTCTTGGATCTCTTCGCGGGAGCGGGAGCGCTTGGCCTGGAAGCTCTATCTCGAGGGGCGTCTCACGTCACGTTCGTCGAGCGAAATCGCGCCGCGGCAAACGCCATTCGGAAGAATCTCGAGAGGCTCCAGCTCACAGAACAGGCGGAGCTCCTGCAACGGGACGCCGAGTCGGCGATCAAGTTCCTCGCCGGCGGTCACGAGGTTTTCGACCTGGTGCTTCTCGATCCTCCGTACCGGGCCGACGTCCACGCCGAGCTCCTACAGAAGATCGGCGCCGCGTCTCTTGCGAAACCAGGGGGGCTCGTCATCCTGGAGCATCATCATAAGACGCCGCTAGCCGATTCCTATGAGGGCCTCGCCAGGGTCCGTGAGGTAAGGGCCGGCGAAAGCTGCCTGACGTTCTTTGAACCCGCGCCTTGAACGCTGGTTTGTCCGGGCCGCGGGGCCATGTTAGACTGCGCCGGGTTTCCCCACATGGCGATTCGAACCGCGATATACCCGGGCTCTTTCGATCCACTTACGATGGGGCACGTGGACATCATCGCCCGCGGGAGCGGGCTCTTCGATAAGATCGTGGTGGCGGTCTTGGAGAACGCGGAAAAAGATCCGGTTTTCTCGGTCGCGGAGCGGATCGATATGATCGAAGAAACCTTCGCCGATCGGGACAACGTCGAAGCGGATGCGTTCAGCGGTTTGCTGGTGGACTACGCGAAGAACAAGAACGCGACCGCCATCGTTCGAGGCATCCGGGCCATTTCCGACTTCGAGTACGAGTTTCAGATGGCGCTGATGAATCGTCGACTCGCCCCTTCGATCGAGACTGTGTTCATGATGCCTGCCGAGGAGTACTCCTACGTGAGCTCACGCTTGGTGAAGGAAGTGGCAGGGTTGGGTGGATCGGTCACCGGTCTGGTGCCGGCTGGAGTCGAACGCCTCCTGATCGACAGGCTGGCTCAGCGGTAAGACGGCCATGAAACTCACCGGGCCGAGCCTGGCTCGTCGCCTCTCTCACCTCTCGCCCTCGCCGACGATGGCGGTCATGGCGGAGGCAACCCGGCTTCGTGCCGAAGGCGTGAAGGTCGTTGACTTCGGAGCCGGCGAGCCCGATTTCACCACTCCGGAGCCCATCAAAGAAGCCGGCCAAAAAGCCATACGCGAGAATTTCACCCGCTACACCGTCAACCCCGGCATCCCGGAGCTTCGGAAGGCGATTTGCGAACGCTACCGGAGCGACTATGGCCTCGAGTTCGAGCCTTCGGAAGTCATCGTCACCCACGGCGGGAAGCACGCGCTCTTCGGCTTGATGATGACGCTCCTCGACCCGGGAGACGAAGTGGTCATTCCCAATCCTCATTGGAAGACGTTCTCCGAGCAAGTTCGGTTGGTCGAGGGCAAGCCGGTGTTCGTAGAGACGAGAGAATCGGAAGACTTTCGGATCTCTGCGGAGCTGGTCGGTGCGGCCGTCACTCCACAAACCAAGGTTATTCTCTTGAACTCTCCCTCGAACCCCGCGGGGGCGGTTCTGGAAGCGGAAGACTTCCTGGCCTTGGGCGAGCTCGCCGCCGAACGTGGCTTCTACATTCTTTGGGACGATACCTACGGGAAGCTCAGCTACGAGCCCATGCCTTCGGAGGCACTGCAGACGCTGCGCGAGAAAGTAGGGGACCGCTTTGTCATCGCCGGCACGGCTTCGAAGTCGTATGCGATGACCGGTTGGCGGCTGGGCTGGGCGATGGGTCCCCAACACGTTATCTCCGGGTGCGCCAAGCTCCAGAGCCACATGACCTCGAACGCTTCGTCGATCTCGCAACGAGCGGCACTCGAAGCTCTCCAAGGCGATCAATCCGCGCTGCAGACGATGTTGGACGAATACCGATGGCGGCGAGACCGTCTGCGCTCCGGACTCCTCGAGATCCCGGGAGTCACTTGTGTCGAGCCGAAGGGTAGTTTCTATCTCTTTCCTTCGTTCAAGGTCTTCTTGGGTGGGGAGGTCAAGAGCGCAACCGACCTCGCAGCGCTTCTCTTAAAAGAGGAACACGTCGCCGTCGTGCCCGGCTTGGCTTTTGATTGCGAAGGGCACTTCCGGGTCTCGTTTTCTACTTCACGCGAGCAGATCGAAGAGGGAATCCAGCGCATGCATCGGTTTTTCAAGAAACGCCAGGAGGGAAACCGGTCGTGAAGAAGCACGCTCCGATCGTCGTCAACCTCCAGAACCCCCGCGAGAAATATTGGGGCATCATGCTCTCCATCGATGGCGCCGGCGTGAACGTCAGGGGGATCGATCTGAATTCCTTCGAAGATTGGATCCGTGAAGTGGCGAAGGGCGAAGGAACGATGGGTCTATCGACGGTGTTCTTCCCCATGCACCGCGTGGAACGGATCGGCCTCGACGAAAACATCGGGGGAATCAAGTCTCAAGCAGCGGTTTTCGAGTCTAGGGTGGGCACCGACGTTTGGACACACCTTGGCCTATCCAAGCCAGAAGAAGAATCCGAATAAAGGCCCTTGAGACGTCCTTGACTCGGGGGGCCGACCTTGCCTACTATCGGCACCCCACCCCCCCATGGGGATTTCGTGTTGTGCCGATATGATACGAGTGCTGATAGCAGAGGGTTCTCCTTTCCAAGCCAACTTCCTATCTCTCGCCCTCAAGCAATCGGGCGTCGCCGAGTCGGTGGGAGTGGCCCGTAACGGAGAAGAGGCGATCGTGCTCGCCCATCGTTTGAAGCCGGATGTCATCTTGATGGACGCGGGCCTTCCGGTATTGCGTGCGGCTCTAGCCACCCGTCAGATCATGGAGCACGCTCCGTCTCGGATTTTGATTACCACGCAGCCGAGCTCGGACGAAGAGGATTTGGCTTTCGTCGCCCTGGACGAGGGAGCCGTGGATCTAGTGAAGCGGGCGTCACCCGAGTGCGAGGGCGACGTGACCCGGGGCTTGGTGAAGCGCATCGAGCTCGCCGCTCGATCGTGCCTCGCCATGGGAGTGCCCGCCCGCCCGACGCCACTCGCCGCAACCCAGTCGGCTCGAGCCACGCCATCCTTGATTCTCTTCGGTGGCGCGGTGGGAGGCATTCAGGCCACGACCGAGATTCTTCGCCGCCTACTCGAGTCGTTCGCCGGATCGATCTGTGTGGTCCAGCACCTGGCGCCCGGATTCCTCAAAGGATACGTGCGCTGGTTGTCGGGGGAAACAGGATTCCGCGTGGAGGTTTGTGAGCAGGGACAGAAGCTGGCGCCACGAACCATCTACCTCGCGCCGGAAGACGCTCACCTAGTGGTCGATGGCCCCGATTCCGTCGCGCCCCAACGAGGCCGGATGGTGGGTGGGCACCGACCCTCGATCGCCGCACTCTTTCGTTCCGCCGCAGCGGCGCGACCCGAGACCTCGTGCGCCATCGTCCTGTCCGGAGAAGGAAGAGACGGCGTCGAAGGCGTCAAGCTCCTGGCACGCGAGGGCGCATCCGTCATCGTGCAGAAAAGAGAGACTTGCCTCGTAGGCGAGATGCCCCATCATGCCTTGAAAGCTCACGAGGGCAGCCTCGAGTTGACCCCCGCCCAAACCGCCCGCCACATCACAGAACCGGGGGTCTGACCCCGGCACTATTACTGGGGTCGGATCTAAAAGTGGGCATTTTGTAACCAAAAGTAACGGGGGGTCTGACCCCTTGCCTCAAAAGGTGATGACGGTTTTTCCTTGGGCGTGCCCTTCTCCCTGATACCGGAGAGCCTCAGGGACCTCGCTCAACTTGTACCGTCTATCGATGACCGGAGTGACTTTTCCGGCTTCGAGAAGCTCCTTCAGAACAAGGAGGTCGCTCTTGGTTTGTTCCGCCATCACCAGAACCATTTTTTGGCTCCCGGTCAGCGAAGCCAGGAGTATTTGGAACATCCAAATCAGAGGTCCGAGCCAATCACCCTCCAGCCCCCCGGCGGCTGCTACATAAACCCCCTTGGGCTTCAATGCGCGCCTGCTGTCTGACAACGAACGATTCCCCACTGCATCGAGAATCAGATCGTGGCGCTGCCCACTTTGGGTGAAGTCTTCTTGGGTGTAGTCGATGACGTGGTCTGCGCCTATCGATCGGACCATGTCGACGTTCCTCGTGCTGCACACGCCCGTCACTTCGGCCCCGTACGATTTGGCAATCTGCACCGCAAACGTGCCCACGCCTCCCGATGCACCGTTGATCAGAACCTTTTGCCCTGACTTGATCTGTCCTTTGTCACGAAGACCCTGCAGGGCGGTGTACGCCGCGATAGGTACGGCCGCAGCTTGCTCGAACGTCAGATTGGCCGGTTTCAGGACTAGGGCATCTTCGGAAAGGCAGGCATACTCCGCAAAGGCCCCGCCACCCCCGCCGAATACTTCATCGCCTGGCTGAAACTGCTTCACGTTTCCGCCGACGGCCTCAACCTGCCCGGCCATATCAATTCCCGGGATGTTGTGTTTTGGTTTGAGCAGCCCACCCGTCATTAACCGTACGAGGTACGGCGTGCCTTTCAGAAAGTGCCAGTCGGCTGGATTCACGCACGCCGCGTGAACTCGTACCAGCACGTCATCTTCCTTGACGACCGGCTTGTCGATTTCTTGGAGCTCGAGAACATCCGGCGAGCCGTACTGGTGGCAGATGATCGCCTTCATCTCATTCTCCTGGTGAAACCGCCGCCTTATTCATCCGTTTCTGGCTCTTCAGAAGCCAGAGGATGCTTACTGAGGAAAGCATCCACGTGCTTCACAAAATCTGGATGTGAGAGCGCCCCGTGATCCGCGTCTGGAATCACGACCACTTCCAAGTTGCTCATGACCTTCTCAAGGTCGTCGACCTTGACCTTCAGCGGATCGTTCGCACCCACGACGACAAGGGCGGGGACTTCGTTCGCTCGGAGGTTCTCCTCGGACACCGCGAAGCCGTCCCATCCACGCAGCACGGCGGCCAGCGCCAACGGATCGTTACCGTCCATCATGCGCCGATTTCGCTCTTCGATTTCTTCCTCGGTAGCAGGCGGCTGCCGATCCTTGGTGAACTCCTCGAGCATCCATTTGAAGTCGCCGGTCTCCTCTAGCTTCTCCGCTAGTTTGAGTGAGGTGATGCCCGGAAGCGCGGTACCACCTTCCTTCTGCCAGCCTGCGCCACCCATGACCACGGCGCGAAGCTTCGCAGGCGCCAGCGCTCGAACCTTGTTCGCAACGATGGCTCCCATCGAATAGCCGACCACATACGCTTGCTCGAAACCGAGGTGATCGATGAGCCGAACCACATCGAGCGGAATCTCCTCACCGTAGGCGGCAGGGTCCTGGGGTCTGTCGCTCTCGCCATGGCCTCGCGCATCGATGGCGAGGACCCTGTATCCACGCTCCGCCAGACCGCCGACGGCGCCCGCGCTCTCCATCCGCTTCCAGTTCATAGCAAAGCCGTGAATCAGAACGAGCGGATCGCCCTCTCCCGTGTCGGTGTAGTGAATCTGGACTCCATCGGAGTCGAAGAACTTGTCTCGGGATTCGGGGGCCTGTTCGGTTGCAACATCCTCAACCGGCTCAACCGGTGCCTCGACCGGCGACGAGCAGCCAACGAGCACTAACCCTAGCCAGCTGGCGGCGAGTATTCGGAACAGAGAAAACGACTTTGTTGTGAACATTCATTTACTCCTCGGTCTCTGGCTCACTCCCCCCCATGGGGTGCTGGCCCAAGAACGCATCTATATTCTCCACGAACGCCGGATCGGTGAGCGATTGGAAATGATCGGCGTTTGGGATCACGACAATCTGCAGGTTACTCATGACCCCGTTCAGGTCATCCACTTTTTCCTTTAGCGGATCGTCCCCGCCCACCAAGGCGAGGGTCGGCACTTCGTTCGCGCGA
This sequence comes from Candidatus Marinacidobacterales bacterium, assembly GCA_965219415.1. Classification (GTDB taxonomy): domain Bacteria; phylum Acidobacteriota; class Vicinamibacteria; order Marinacidobacterales; family DATDRI01; genus CBDCNP01. The sequence continues at coordinate 104,511 of CBDCNP010000001.1, read as the reverse complement.
AGATTCTCCTCGGTAACGGCTAGGCCGTCCCACCCGCGCAGCACGGCGGCCAGCGCCAAGGGGTCGTTGCCATCCATCATTCTCTTGTTGTGCCCCTCGATTTCCTCTTCCGTGGTAGGCGGCCGTTGATCCTTGGTGAACTCCCGGAGCATCCATTTGAAGTCGCCCGTTTCCTCGAGCGCCTCGGCCAGCTCGAGCGCGGTAATACCCGGAAGCGCAGTCCCACCTTTTTTCTGCCACCCCGCACCACCCAAGACCGCGGCCCGAACCTTCTCCGGCGCCAGCGCCCGTATCTTATTAGTAACGATGGCCCCCATCGAATGGCCGGCTACATAGGCTTGCTCCAAATCCAGATGCTCGATGAGCCGCACCATGTCGAGCGAGATCTGTTCACCATAAGCCGCCGGGTCGTGGGGCTTGTCACTTTGACCATGGCCTCGCGCATCGATGGCGAGAACCCGGTAACCCCGGTCGGCGAACGCATCGAGGATCCCCGCCTTTTCCCATCGGTTGTGGCTCATGGCGAATCCGTGGATGAGGATGAGCGGATCCCCCTCCCCCTGGTCGGTGTAGCGAATCTGCACCCCATCCGAGTCGAAGGATTTGTCGCGGGACTCGGAGGCCTGTTCGGTCGCGGCTTCTTCAACCGGTGCTTGGACTGTGGGCGAGCAGCCGAAGGCTACCCCCAGAAAACATACGCACACCCACGGAAGCTCTCTTGGAAACATGGCCGGGAACATAGGTAACAGGTTGCATCCCTGGATTCAAGCTGGCTCCCCGAACAAGCTTATTTTCCAAATACTTAGGCAATATGACGGAACCCCGTCATATCCCGTCATGGAGCCGTCACAAAACTCTACCCGCGCGTCAGGACTCTTCAGAGCCCCCCTGCTAATTTCATAACCAACAAGCATCCGGGCCTTCACACACCGAGTTGGCAAAAAAGAAGGGGGTCGAAATGACAGGAGAGGTTTGTCTTCGCGGCAGGTGGATAGGGTTAGTCCTTTTGACGCTGGCTCTCGCTGCGCCTTCAGAAGCTCAGGACCGAGCGCACGACCTCACCATCCGATGGGTCGATAGCTACGGGCTCTTTGATGTCGGCTCGGAGACCCTTCAGGCCCAAGTACGGGCTTCCTTTGAGAGACTCGGCGCTCGCATTCAGTGGAAGGACGATCCGACGCTGGCATCGACCCCGGAGGAGAGAGAGTTCACCGTTCACCTCAGACCGTCCGAGCCCGGCGGGCTAGGATTCCCAGAACAGACGAAGGGGATCGTTTTCGGTGCTGGAGGGTACGCGACGAACATTTGGGTATTCTTCCCCACCATCGTTCGAGCCGTGGATCCCCGCAAACAACCACAGAAAGTCGCGGGATCGACCCGACGCGGCCCCACGTTCGAAACTTCTGAGCTCGAACGGTTGAAGAAGCTCGCCTGGCTCGAGCGCGAACGGGTGGCCTGGGCGATGAGCTCGGTGGTGGTCCACGAAGTGATCCACGCTGTCGTCCCGGAAACCGCGGAACACGCCGCGGAAGGTTTGATGAGCGCCAAGCTCAAGGAAGTGTCCTTGCTCGATTCCGAGCTCCCCGTTGACGAGCGCGCGGCCCAAGCCTTCACTGGAAATCTAGCAGCATTATTGTCCTCCCCCATCAAGGACAAAGGCGCAGGGTCGTCCCCGACGGTGAGGAGTGTCCTAGTGCTGACCGCCAGCCAGCTTTCCCGGCAACGATAGATTGACTCACGCCTCCGGCAGCAAGTCCTTGAAGAGAGGACGTCGCCCGAGCGACACCTTGAAGCCGTAGACGGCAAGCACCATACACACGAGGATCGCGAGGATTGGTGCGTGCGCGTGCCACACCGTTGGGTCGGTTGTTAGCGGAAAGCCGCGCAGGAGATCGGCTGTGAACGTGCCCACCAGGATCGGGACCCAGCCGAACCGGAAGAAAACCACATACCATGTACAGATTACAAGGGTGATTCCCAGAAACCCGAAGCCAGACGAATAGATGAATACGTACAACGCCCCGTGAATGCTCACCGCGAGCCAGGTCTTGCGGAAGACGAACCGCAGTAGCAGAAGCGCGACAATGAGAAACAGGATGTGGGTCGAGATATTGACGAAAATCAGGAAGATCTCGGAAAGGGACTCGCTCACACCGCGTAAGGCGATGAGCTCGGCGGGATGGCGCGGAAGGTCCGGCCGTGGCGGTGGGCCGTGTCCCAGCCAGGCGGGTGCTAGCCGCAGGACGGGATTCAATAAGGCGATCCCGATCCCCCAAACGCAGCCAACTAGAACATCCCGTCCGACCAATGGATCCCCAAATCGCCCGTCCAGGAGGCGAACCCGGGAGATCATGCTCCGTGGCCAGAGCTTTCTCGCGTAGGGCTCGAGCGAGATATAAAAGAGCCAGGCTAACCCGAACGAAAAGAAGGAATGATAAAGCGCGCCGAAGAAGATCTGGAGCTGCGCGCGCTCCGGAACATGGTGCGCTCCAAAGACCCAGTGCAGCATCACCGAGGCGAATAAGACGCTGCCCAGCCGGAAGGCTAGCTTTCGATCCCCTCGTCCCAGTTTCAGATTGCGCCGCGCTAAAATCGCGAGGGTAAACATGAAGAGTAAATGTAAGCCCACGTGAACGACGCTAGCTCACCGATTGGGCACCACGTCCGAAGGGCGCACCCAGGGGTTTTCCCGATCGCCGGCGGGCTCACTCCACGGCTCGACGACGCGAAAGGCGATGGGTCGCCCAGCGAAGGAGGCCGCCTCGACGCGAATCGGAATCTCGGGAGCGTCGGGATACGTTCCCTCCCACGCGGCGCGGCGACTCGCGAACCTTGGGGGGGACCACAGCGGCTCGGCAGGCGTGAATCCTTCCCGGTCGAACCCCGCAGCGGCGAAGAGCGCGCTCCAATCAGGCTCCTTCGTCTCACCGGCGGAGTCGGTGAGATCGGGAGGAAAAGCTTCCAACTGGCGCAACCGCCCAAAGGTGTCGAGCTGGAGGCTGACCATGCCCGGGAGCGAGTCAGGCGGATCGCGCTCGGCGGCAAAGAACTCGGTGATGCGGTGCGGTATGAGATACTCGGGACTTTCCCGGTACCAGAATCGAACCACGCTCGGCTCGCCCCGCGCTAGAAGCTCCCATCACGTCTTGGAACGATCCGTCGACATCAGTTCATCGATATAGTCGACTCGCCGGGAAAAACCGTAGGTGCTGTCGCGTTGCGGCGTTGGGAATCCCAAGTCTTCGAGTATCGTTCGAGCATCGGCAATGAGAAGCTCGGGGGATTTGGGAAGAGGAATAATCTGACTCAGTCGCGACTGACTCGAGATCCATAGGGCTCCCGCAAGCGAGAGCACAACCGAGGACAAACACGTCCAAGCCACCGCAGGCGACAGACCCGAGAACGTTCCCGCCGCGGCGACGAGCTCCGGAGCCGGTGTTTCCCCGCGAGCAATCGCAGCCGAGAGCGGATCGCCGAAAGAGAATGCGGCCCGAGCCTGCTCTAGCTCCTTTACTAAGTCGGTGGTCGATACGTAACGACCTTCGGGATCCTTGATCAGGCACCGCCCGACCGCACTCCGGAAACTCTCGGGGAGTTTTGGATCGAACCCGGTCATCGGTTCGGCCTTCCCTTCGATGATGGCAGCCAGCGTCGCGGCCGCGGTGTCCCGCTTGAACGCCGGTTTGTCCGTCGCCATTTCATGCAAAATCAATCCCAACGAAAACTGATCGGACCGATAGTCTACGGAACGTCCGCTCGCCTGTTCCGGCGACATGTATTGCACTGTTCCTAGAATCGTTCCTTGCTGCGTGCCCGCCTTGGTCGCTGTGGCCATGTCGGAATCCATCTTCACCGGTGGACCTGTCAGCTTCGCCAGCCCAAAGTTCAGGATCTTCACCAGCCCGTCGTCGGTCACCATCAGGTTTTCCGGCTTCAGGTCCCGGTGCACGATCCTCGCGGAGTGAGCCTTGTCCAGGCCCTCGGCGATTTGGGTGGCGAGCTCGAGCAGGGTTTTGGAGGGGAGCGGTCCTTCGAGAAGCATCTCCCGAAGGGGCTTCCCCTCCACGTACTCCATCACGATGTAGCGCGTGCCCTCGTGTTCACCGATGTGGTAGATGGTGGTGATATTCGGGTGGTTGAGCGCGGATGCGGTGCGGGCCTCTCGTTCGAAGCGCTTCAACCCCTCTGGTTCCGAAGCGAGCTTCTTGCGGAGCACTTTGATCGCTACCTCGCGTCCGAGCTCGAGATCCTTCGCCCGGTAAACCTCACCCATCCCACCCGCGCCGAGAAGCGAAGTGATCTCGTAGGAAAGAGAGTTCACCGTGCACCTCAGACCGTCCGAGCCCGGCGAACTGGGATTCCCCCTGCAGGCCATGGGGATCGTGTTCGGTACCGGAGACAACCTGGCGAACATTTGGATCTTCTTCCCTACCATCGTTTGAGCCGTGGACCCACGGAAACAACCGAGGAAGGTCGGGGGATTGCCCCGGCGCGGCCCCGCGTTCAACACTCCTGAGCTCGAACGGTTGAAGAAGCTCGCGTGGCTCGAGCGCGAACGGGTTGTCCGGGCAATGAGCTCGGTGGTGGTCCACGAAGTGATCCACGCCGTCGCTCCGGAAACGGCGGCACACGCCGCGGAAGGTTTGATGGCCGCCAAGCTCAAGGAGGTTTCCTTGCTCGATTTGGAGCTCCCCGTTGACGAGCGCGCGGCGCAGGCCTTCACTGGAAATCTAGCGGCAGCAATATCTGCCTCGTTAATCAAGGACAAAGTCGCAGCGCCGGCTCCGGCGGTGGTAAGTGTCCTAGTGCTGTCGGAGCCTTCACGACAGCGATAACCATTCGCCTACCTAGAAACGCAACATGATCCCGAGCTGGATCTGGCGGGGCAGATACGGTGCCTTGGTGCACAACTCCGATAGAGGCCGAGAGCTCGCTTGGCCCCGACTCCCATCATCCGATCATCTCGCTATCAGGCATCCCGAGCGCCGTCATGGTGTTGAGAATCTTGCACCCGATCCTTGCCTCACCTCTCTGTGCCGCCAACCCTCTCGCTCGCATCGCTGAGCCCACGATAGCCTTGTAGCGATGGAACGTTGTCTCGACTTTGCTCCGTTTGCTGTAGCCCGATTCTGTGTGCCACTTTCGTTTGCCGAGCCGAGCTTGTGCTGCAATGTTGCGATTGCGCTGTCGGCTGCTCGCCGGCCCCGATGCGAGCAGGGCGCCCTTGCGCGGCGGTATCAGCACCCTCGGCGAGCGATGAGCGCTGTGATTCTCGATTGCCTCATAGACGCCGCCGGCGTCGTATGCGGTGTCAGCTCTGGCCGATGAGATGGGACTGTCGATCTGTCCGACAAGCGATGCAACCCGCGATGAATCGCGGGCTCTTTTGCTCGTCAGCTCGCCGGCGACGACTTCGCCACTCTGCTCGTCGACACACAGATGGAGCTTGCGATAGTCCCTGCTCTTTTGTGCTCTGCGCAGCTGGCCGGCGTGGACAGCGAGACCGCTGCTGTCGATCAAGATGTGCAACGGCGTCTTCTGCTTGACTGGGTAGAAGGGGACCTTACCCAGCTTCGGCTTGCGCCTCGAGATCGTGGTGTGATCGGGCACATCATTGTCTAGCTTCATCAGAGCGAACAACGACCGCAGCAATCCCTCGCTCTGCCTAGATGACAGATGAAACACCATGCCCAGGGTGACAGCCGTCTCGATGGCGTGGTTCGAGTACTTGCGTTGACGGCCCGGTTTCCTCCTCCTTGGCCGGGGCGCGTCCCAGTTCACAAGCTTGCCGGCGGTGAGCGAGATCCAGACGGTCAGGCTCCCGCGGTTGCGTAGACCCGCCTCATATTCACGCCAATTCCTCACGCGATAGGCCTTCTTCACATACTTCCGCTGAGTGCGTTTGAAAATGCTCATGGGGAACCTCGTATCCGCGAGTACAGGACAATTGTGGACCGAGATCGAGAGTTGTGCACCAAGGCACTACGTTGCCGACATCCTGAACCCAGAAGATTGGCGTTCCAAGGAGCTTAGCCTCGACGAGTTGGATCGTATCTTCGTGAAGGGAGGCGTCAAATCCGTCAACATCACAGGCGGAGAACCTTTCGTACGCAAGAACCTAATCGAGGTCTTCCATCAGCTCCAGAAAAAGGGATTGCACAGCAAGTACATCACTTACCAACGGGACAGTGATCGGCGACGACAAAGCGGAAGCCCTCGCAGAGCTAGTCGCGTCGGGGTTCCTGCGCCACATCAGCGTATCCATCGATGGTCCACAAAGCTTCCACGACGAGATCCGTGGCCAGAAGGGGGCGTTCGACAAAACGGCCAACAATATTCGGGGCTTGCGAAAAGTCTTCGCCGCACGCGGGCTCGGCTTGCCACTGTCCATCAACACGACCCTCACTTCCGGAAACCTCCATCTACTATCGGAAATCGTGGACGCCGCGGCGGAGCTGGAAGTCAAGCTCATCGGCCTGAACCAGGTCGGCCGGCTCGATAGCACGAACGCACGCGCATTCGAATCCATCGTCATAGATCACCTCAGCAAAGGCGAACAGCGCTTGATCGTCGATTTCAGCCGTCTGAACTTCATCAGTAGTTCCGGTCTGAGGGTGCTTCTCATCGCGGCCAAGAAGCTCAGCGCAACCCAGGGGAAGCTCGTCCTGTGCGACATGCATGAGGCACATCCATGAAGTTTTCATGATCAGCGGCTTCGATCAGCTCATCCCGATCCAGAACTCCCGTAAGGCTTCCATGAATTTGTTCTGACCGCACCCCGATCCTTGCACAGTGCGGCGGCTTATCAGAGGAAGGCGGAGACACAGTCATAGGCGTGAACGAAACCGGTTCGATGAACTTTCCAAGCACTGCCTGCAACTGGATCCGTTGCGGGTTCACCCCGGCACCATAGCGTCGATTATCAGGCTCGGACAATGACGAATGTGAAGAAGGCACAACCCATGACCGTGCACTCCCATCTACCGGGCCTGCTGCGATGCGTCCTGGGCGCGTTCCTGGTTCTGGCGTCCGCCTCGGCGGCAGCCGCACAAGCCGAATTCCACTATCAGTATGGCAAGCTCACGAACCCGTTCTCGGGCGCACGGGAATACACCTCCATCCCGTCCTGTCCAAAACACAAACGAACTCAAGACTAGCGCGCCGGGACGTTTCGGATCAGAGACGTCTGAGGCTTGGTTGGACCAATGGAAGCTAGAATCCTCGGTCATGAGGAGGCAGAGCCAGCCCTGGACATGGTTGGTCGTCGCCATCGCTGGTTGGCTCCAGCGTGACCAACAGGCCGCTATCGTTTGTGTTTTTGGACACGACGGGTCCTTGGAAAGCTGCAAACTGCTGACCCGCTGGGCGTTCGAGTATTTTGACCAGACGGGTAGTTTGGCGTGGCTCTGACCATGAGTGTAGACTGCCAGCGATCGGCTCAAGTGGGCAAGTCCATGGCGATGTTTCTCGCGGGAGTGGCGGCAGGTGTTGTACTCGGCGTAGCGCTGAGGTGGCGCGGACTGGTGGTGTTGGCAGCGGTCGGAATCGCTCTCCTTCTGGCGACCACGTCTGGGATCGACCTGGCAGCGCTGTGGGCCCAACTCGGCGAGTATGGGGCCACACTCACGGACTCTTTGACGCCGTAGGCGAACGAGCCTCAACGAGCCCGCGATGAGCGGCCGGTGGGTTGTCCCTTCCATAAACTCGAGCCAGCATGTCTGGGTCTATTCTGCAGCGCGCGATTCAGCCGGCAAGACATCACCTGCGGCTCTTGACCTTGCGATTCGATCGCGGAACGAACTCGGACATGCGGCCGAAATCGCGATGATGACATTCGAGAGGAAACGTGTCGGGCCGGATCTTGCTGGGGAAGTGACGCACGTCGCACTCACGAATGTCGCGGCTGGATACCGACACTAGGAGCATCACGGCGCGTCTTTGCCGTTCCAGCTTCACGGCGTCCCGCTCGCGTAGCCACTCCACGATATCACCCACGCTTTACAACGGCACCCGTTTTTCTACGCCCTTGTGGGCGCGCGGTGCTCTTTCCCGTTCGGTTCCGGCAAAGTTGCTTTCAGTGGCCCTCTTTTGATACCCTTGGAACCAGTGATACTCTTGGAGCCAGTGCTGAGCGTGGAAACGACATCGAAAAGGAAGTCAAATGAGTGCTATATTGAGCCGATGGTGTTGCCGGATTTTTATTCTCACATTTGCCGTTTGCCTGTTCCCCCGGTTATCACTGGCAGCTGAAGGGCTGGACAGCGGGGACACCGCGTGGGTCATCGTCTCTTCCGTACTGGTGCTGATGATGACGTTGCCGGGGCTGCTCTTGTTTTATGCTGGTCTCGTCCGCTCGGTCAACGTAATTTCCACGTCAATCCATTGTTACGCGATTGCATGCCTCGCGTCGGTACTATGGTTCGCTGTCGGTTACAGCCTAGCGTTCGGAGACGGAGGGCAGGCCAACGCCTGGATCGGCGGGCTGGAAAAAGCGTTTCTCGCCGGTGTCGGTGCCGATGCCTTAGTCGGAACGATCCCGGAGTCGGTCTTCTTCACGTTTCAGATGACATTCATCATCATTACGCTCGGCTTGATCGCAGGTGCCTACGCGGAACGGATCAAGTTCGCCCATGTGATGCTGTTTAGCGGCTTATGGGGGATTCTAGTCTACTCGCCGGTGACCCATTGGATATGGGGCGGAGGTTTTCTGGCAACGCGCGGCGTGCTCGATTTCGCGGGTGGGCTTGTCGTTCATACCACGGCCGGCGTTTCGGCGATCGTGATCGCCTTGATGCTGGGTAAACGGCTCCGTTTTCCGGATAAGCTGACGCCGCCCCATAATCCCATCTTGACCGTGATCGGCGCTTCACTGCTTTGGGTCGGCTGGTCTGGATTCAACGCTGGAAGCGCGTTGGCAGCGAACGGCAACGCGGGCCTAGCCTTAGTGGCGACCCTTATTGCGGCCGCCGCCGCTTCTCTCGTGTGGATGGCTCTGGAGTGGTGCCACTCCGGCAAGCCCAGTCTAATCGCAACGGCAACCGGCACCATAGCGGGACTCGCCACGGTGACGCCGGCAGCGGGTTACGTAGGGCCTGCCGGGGGCCTTGTTTGCGGGATACTGGGCGGTATCCTTTGCTACTATGCGACCCGGTTTGTCCTGGGCCGATTATTAGTGGACGATTCCCTGGATGTATTTGCCGTCCACGGCGTGGGCGGAATACTCGGCACGCTCCTGGTGGCGGTGCTGGGCGCCGAGACGTTTGGCGGATTGGGCCTCGAAAACGGCATCGTTTCTCAGTTTATCTCTCAAGCGACGGGAGTTGTTGTGGTGGTCGTATGGTCGGTGCTGGCAACCTGGTTGATCGTTCTCCTGACGCGTGCGATGGTCGGACTCAGGGTCAGTGAGAAGGAGGAAGCCGAAGGTCTCGATTTCGAGTCCCACGGAGAGCGCGGCTACACCTCGTAGTGGGACCGGTGGGGGACAGCATAAAACAAGGGTGGACTTGCACATTGGGAGGGTAAGCCGCAATGGCTATGCTGCAATCGGCCCGGTTGTCGCTCTCGAGCGGTAGACCTGTCGTCGCCTATATCGCATGGACGGGTGGAACTAGGGAAGGTGCAACTCTTTCAAGCGAGCGGGAAGTCGACTATGTCCGTCTGTGTCCGCATCCGGCCGATTTCGCTCTTCACTATGACATCTAGGGCGGAGCAAGTAGCCAGTAGCCGAAAAGTCATCGGCGGGGCACGCCTTGGCACGTTCGTTTAACACAATAGGTTCGTTTGGACTGCGAATCGAGAGGAGAAATGTGTCCATGTTCGAGAAGTTAAGGCTATACCTAGTGAGTTTTTCTTTGATCCTGGGTTCTCTGAGTATCGTCCCTGCGGCTCCGGCGCAAGACTCGATATACTCGTTCGGTGGCGATGCGGCATTTGCGAGCAAGTACATCTGGCGGGGTCAGAGGCTGACGAACGACTGGAGTCTCCAGCCGGCCGCGACGGTGGGTATCGGCAACTTCTCGTTCAATGCGTGGGGGAGCTTGGATCTCACGGCGGTGAACGAAGGGGATGCGCTTCCCATACCCGAGAATCCGTTCGCGCCTGATGGTGCAAGCGGCTTGAAGGGTAAGTTTTCAGAGATCGACTACACGTTCTCCTACTCTCATTCGCTCGAGTCCGTTTCTATCGATGGAGGAGTCATCTTCTATACTTTTCCCGAGCGGTCCGCCTCGCTGCCCTCGACCACTGAGGTATACGCGGGCGTGACGTTCGACAACATTATGCTGGCGCCCTCGGGAACGTTTTACATCGACGTCAATGAAACCGGACAGGATGGGGGACGCACGGGTTTCTACTTCCTGCTCGCCGCCGGGCATTCCTTCGCCACGAATAGCGATGTGGTCTCGGCCATCGACCTCTCCGCTTCGTTATCCCTGGCCAATAGCGGTTTCGGTGAGTACTACTATGGCGCGTCCGAAACGGGCATTCACGATTTTAACCTGACGGTGAGTGTTCCGTTCACACTGAACGATGAGTGGTCGGCGAGCGCCTTTGTTTCTTACAGCGCCCTGCTCGGGGAGTTCCGCGATCTCCAGTATCTAGATCCCAGAGATGTTTACAAGGGTACGGCAGGCGATCCCAAAAACTCAGCCGATACACTCTGGGGCGGAGTCGCCTTTAGTCTAGCCTTCTAGCAGCTCTATTCAGCACTATTTAAGAGTTAAGGACTGACCCAATTTCTTTAGTCGGAAGGGCCAGAGTCTCAGTGTATCTCGCGGCCAAACCCCCCTTCTGGGTGTATGGAGAGATATTGTCAAGAGTTGTGGATCACTTTTCTGAGTCAGGCGGCGTTCCTCGCTTCTTCGTTTAGTCCGTCGACGGAGTCAAGCCCATTCTTAGTTGAAACTCTCCACGGCTCACGTTTGAGCGACCTTCTTCTTCGATACGGTTGATGTCTTCGCCTCGATCTTCAGTTCCCTCTTGAGAGCTTCGCGAAGCTTGGGAAGATGGCGGTAGCCCACCACCTTCCTCAAGCGCGGTTCGATGTCTACGAGCGCCGTTGCCAACCAGCGCTGGCGTTGGCTCGAGTTCTTCCAGTGGTCGACCTTCGCGCAGCGTTCCTCGACGAGAGCATTGACGGACTCAAGGCAGTTCGTCGTCTTGAACGAACGGCCCAGCACCGCGTGCACGCCGAGTCGATGCAACGTCAGCGTCTCCTCGAGGCCTTCCTCCAGGCTGCCAGCTGCGGATTGGTTCCGCTCTTCTAACTCACCGTGGAGTTGCTCGAGCGCAGTGAGGGCCTCTTCGTACTCCGGCCTGTTGTAGGCCCACTGGAGCCGCTTGCGCCATGACGCCTGCTCGCCCTTGGACAGGTAGCTCACTACGTTTTCACGTTTGTGCCACTGGCAGCGTTGTATCAGGGCCCGCTTACGGAATGCCTTCTTGACTGCCGCTTGGAGACCCTTGCCGCCGTCGATGATCACCAGCAGACCCTGGGAGATATCGAGTCCCCGCTCGAGCAGTGAACGCAGGAACGGCGTCAACACCTGCGCGTTCTCCGTGTCCGTCTCCACGAAGCCCAAGAAGCGTTTTTCCCCGCAAAGCGTGATGGCCAGAGCCACGACCATCGTTGCCTCGGCGAATGTCTTCCCATCCAGAAACAGCGCCACCACATCCTCGCCGGTCAGATCCCGTTCCTGCATCTCCCGCAGCTTCGCAGCGCTCGCTTGCACGAACCCTCGGGACACCGTTGAGCTCGACAGCCCGATGGCGCCCGGAATCGCTTCCGCTGCCGCCTCGTAGTTGCGACAAGAGATTCCGTAGAGAACTCGTTTCAGCAGAAGATCATTCACCTCACCGCCGTGGCTCACCGCCTCGTAGCAGCGAAGCGGAATCTCTCCTCCCTCGATGCTCCGAACCCGTGGCACACGGATCGGTACCCTGTGCCTTCTATTTATTCATCCGCGCGCACCGAACTTGATTAATCTCCGGTCTGCCAGCACCATGCCGGCATGATTTCGTCGTTGGTTCCCGCTCTCATCTCTGCCTTCAAGGCTCGTCGCGAGCTGGCTCTCGAGAATGTCGCTCTTCGGCAGCAGCTTGCCGTCCTCCGCCGGTCCGTGAAACGGCCGCGGCTCTCGAAGGTCGACCGCGGGTTTTGGGTGCTGTTGCGCAGAATCTGGACTGGAGAGCGTCCTCGTCATCGTGAAACCTGAGACGGTCGTCCGCTGGCACCGTTGTGGGTTCAGACGATATTGGACTTGGAAGAGCCGACGGCGTAGGCCTGGACGACCAAGCGTCGCTCCCGAAATACGTGAGCTGATACGGAACATGAGCAGGGCCAACCCTCTCTGGGGAGCTCCCCGCGTGCATGGCGAGCTGGCGAAGCTGGGCATCTCCATTTCCCAGGCTGCCGTCTCCAAGTATATGGTTCGTCATCGCACACCACCGTCCCATACTTGGCGGAGCTTTCTCGATAATCATGCGCCACGACCGTCGCCGTATCGTTCATTTCCATGTCACCGAACATCCTTCTGCTGAGTGGACGGCGCAGCAAATGGTCAATGCTTTTCCATGGGACACGGTGCCTCGGTACTTGGTACGGGATCGAGACCAGACCTACGGAGCGTACTTCGACACTCGCGTCGACGGTCTCGGGATCGAGCAGGTCCTTACCGCACCGCGCTCCCCGTGGCAGAATCCATTGGTTCGCAGGAAGGCTCGCCCCAGATAGCGAGACTCAACTCAAACAGTCTCCGGAAAGCCCGGGGCGGTTCAGATTACGCGGTAGGTAGTCGAGTGCTCCGAACAAGTCACCTGTCAGAATGTCCTCCACTTTGGCCCAGTCAGGATCGAGCTGGAACATCTTAGCTCGCAACTCCGCCTTAAGCACAGTAAGGTTCTCTCTCTAGCGTTTCCTGCGGGCAGCCCATCGCAGTACCATTTCACCGTTCCTCCATAGACCGACTCGACGAGTTCGGATGCGGACTCTGGAATGGGACCTGTCGATGATGCGGAGAGGTCGGCACCGAGCATCATACCGCGTACAGCCCGGCATGGCTCACGGCATTGCCTTCGGGCTGGCTGCCGCGACACTGGCCGCGTGGCTGAGGGTCGAGGAGTCGTCGTCCCTGAGTTCCTGGGTTGTCGTCGGAGCTGCGACCAGACTGCTGACCTTGGTGCGCTTCCAAGTGCGCGGGGAAACCCCTGTGTAGATCTTAACGCCTCTATCCGTCGGGTGTGCCTTCTATTTATTGGGTTTACGCGGATTCGTGTGGGTAAGTTCTGACGGAAAAACAGTGTAACTCATTGTGTGGAAAAGGTATCGAGTACTTCATCAGGTGCTGAAAAGTGGTCCATTTTTAGGATAGGCTAACCGAGTGAAAAATTCCCAGTCGATCCGCTCGCTGTTTGCGCTGCCAGGTTTCGTGGTTGGTGCCGGATTGAAGGGTCTATTCGGTGACCGATACGCCCGTGTCATCCAGCTCAAGAGGCGAAAAAAACAGCTGTGTGCTCTTACTGTGGGCAACGGTGCCGGGGGCGCTGTGACAAGCAAGTGTGCCGGGTCCGCGACCTGTCGTTGGCAGGCTGGCGGATCTATCTGGAATACGAGCGTTGGCGCGTCAACTGTTCTGGGTGCGGCGGTGTGCATGTAGAACACCTAGACTGGCTGGCGAACAACTCGCGCTACACCCAGCGTTTTGCGACGCATGTGGGCAAGCTGTGCCGGGATATGCCGAACAAGGCGGTGGCCGAGATGGAACGTCTGCACCACGGTACGGTGAAGGCTCTGGATACGCTCTACATGCAAGAGCAGGTCGACCGGGCGGGGCTACCGGCGCCTCGGGCCATCGGTGTCGATGAGATCTCCATCCGCAAGGGACATAACTATCGCGTCATTGTCAGCGACCTGGAGCGGGCGCGTCCCATCTGGGTGGGCGGTGAGGGTCGCAAAGAAACCGACATCGATTTGTTCTTCAAGGCGCTGGGCGGAAAGAAAAGCGCCCGTATCAAGCTGGCCGCCATGGATATGTGGAAGCCCTTCCGGAACTCGGTGATTCACAACGCGCCTAATGCGCGGATCATCTTCGACAAGTTTCATATCATGCGTCATCTGTCAAAGGCCCTCGATGAGGTCCGGCGCGGTGAGTACAAACGCCTCAGCGGCAAGGACCGGTCGTACATCAAGGGGCAGCGTTACACTTTGCTTTCCCGGCGGGAGAACCTGAGCCTAGACGGTTGCCGCGCACTCAAAAAGTTGCTCCAGGCCAACCGGCGCCTGAACACCGCCTATATTTTGAAGGAGGCCTTCGGGCAACTCTGGGATTACCGCACCGAACGCGGCGCTCGCGCCTTTTTCACCCGTTGGAAAAGACAGCCTCAAATGGCAACGCCTGCATCCGTACCAGAAGTTCGCCGGTATGATTGAGTCCCATTGGGATGGTATCGCCTCCTACTGTCATCCGGAGAACAAAGTCAGTCTCGGCCTAGTTGAAGGGGTCAACAACAAAATCCGTGTTCTGCAACGACGCGCCTACGGCTATCGCGACGAGGAATATCTCAAGCTGAAGATCGTGGCGGCTTTCCTTCCGCTATTACCCAGAAATGCAGTTTTCAACCCACACGAATCCGCGTAGACCCTATTTATTCATCCGCGCGCACCGAACTTGATTAGTCTCCGGTCTGCCAGCACTATGCCGGCATGATTTCGTCATTGGTTCCCGCTCTCATCTCTGCTTTCAAGGCTCGTCGCGAGCTGGCTCTCGAGAATGTCGCTCTTCGGCAGCAGCTCGCCGTCCTCCGCCGGTCCGTGAAACGGCCGCGGCTCTCGAAGGTCGACCGCGGGTTTTGGGTGCTGTTGCGCAGAATCTGGACTGACTGGGAGAGCGTCCTCGTCATCGTGAAACCTGAGACGGTCGTCCGCTGGCACCGTTGTGGATTCAGACGATATTGGACTTGGAAGAGCCGACGGCGTAGGCCTGGACGACCAGGCGTCGCTCCCGAAATACGTGAGCTGATACGGAACATGAGCAGGGCCAACCCACTCTGGGGAGCTCCCCGCGTGCATGGCGAGCTGGCGAAGCTGGGCATCTCCATTTCCCAGGCTGCCGTCTCCAAGTATATGGTTCGCCATCGCACACCACCGTCCCATACTTGGCGGAGCTTTCTCGATAATCATGCAAAGGACTTGGTGTCGCTCGACTTTTTCACTTTGCCGACCGCAACCTTCAGAGTTCTGTTCGTCTTCATCGTCCTTCGCCACGAGCGTCGCCGTATCGTTCATTTCCATGTCACCGAACATCCTTCTGCCGAGTGGACGGCGCAGCAAATGGTCGATGCTTTTCCATGGGACACGGCGCCTCAGTACCTGGTACGGGGTCGAGACCAGACCTACGGAGCGTACTTCAACAGTCGCGTCGACGGTCTTGGGATGGAGCAGGTCCTTACCGCACCGCGCTCCCCGTGGCAGAATCCATTGGTCGAAAGGATGCTCGGCTCCATTCGAGGTGAGTGTCTCGACTATGTGATCGTCCTCGACGAGCGGCACCTGAGGCGAATCCTACGCAAATACGTCGACTACTATCATTCGTGCCGGACTCATTTGTCGCTTGAGAAGGACACGCCCGAGCCTCGCCGGGTAGAGTCACCGGCGATGGGCAAAGTGAGAGCCATTCCAAAGGTCGGTGGTCTCCATCATCATTACACTCGACGCGCTGCTTGAGCCGATCCGCTCGGAACGGCTGCCGGACTTCGCACCAGCTTACACCTCTACCCCTGAGTAGAGCCGACGCCGGCTCTTAAAACGTCCTACATGAAGACGACCCTAGCATCCTGGTTGCAGGCAGTTCGCCAATCTCATGCAGCTCGAGTTTATGGAAGGGACAGGGATGCGGTGTGGGGCCGGTTCGGCCACGGCATCGACACCCTCGCCGTCTTCGCCACGCTCTTTGGGCTGGCCACGTCGCTCGGCCTGGGTGCCCAACAGGCGGCGGCGGGGCTGGCCCACCTGTTGGGCGCGCCGGCGACCAACACCACCACCACCCAGGTGCTGCTGATCGTCGGCATTACCAGCATGGCGTTGGCGTCGGTTGTTAGCGGGAGGAGAAGGGGGTCAAGCGGCTGAGAGAGGCCAACCTGCTGCTCGCCCTGCTACTGCTGGCGTTCATGCTGACGGTCGGACCGACGACGCTCGACATTGTCACCGGCACCGTGACCAGTCTCGGCCAGTATCTCGCGGCGATCGGACCTCTCAGCAACTGGGTGGGCCGAGAGGATCTCGACTTCATGCACGGCTGGACTGTCTTTTTCTGGTGTGATCCGCAAAAAAGAAGATCGGCGGAATCGGGTGGAGGGAAAATTCTAGCGGCTGGACGGCGTCGAAGCGAGCGCCGAGACAGTGGTCAGAGCCGCCGCGACTCGGGTCGCAGGACGTAGGACACAGCTACCACGGCCAGGATGAGTAAGGGAGGCGCGATGCCCGCCGGGGTCGGATCTCCCGCCGCGGCAAACGAGAACGCGGCTCCAATGAGGTCGAAACTGAATCCAGCGTAGGCCCACTCCTTGAGACGCGCGAAACCAGGTGCGAGAAGAGCGACGACTCCCAGGAGCTTGAGGATGCCGAGGAGCGTCATCAGATATGGCGGGTAGCCGAGGACTTCCATGATGGCTTGCTGCTGCTCGATACGCAGCAGGCTCGCGACGCCGTCGGCCGTCATGACCAAGCAGAACAAAGCGGTCGTCACCCAGTACCCAACGAGCTTCTTGTTCATCTTTACCCTCTCGACATCGCGAGCATTCTAGCAGCAGGCTGCTTTAAAATGCCTCTAGAAATCCATGGCCATCTACGAAGTGAGCGCAGACAAGTTGAGAAAGGTCGAGGAAACGTCCTTCGGCACAGCTGGTCTCGGAGAGCGGGCGGACCTGCAGAGGTTGTTGCGGGATCAAGTGACTGAGGTGTCACCTGACACTCTCGTGATCGCCGAGGAGTTCAGCGAGCCCGGCCCATTCGAGATTTCGGCTCCGTTCGCATTTTCGGACACGACGCGGTTCGTCGACCGAGAGTTCGGGACGTAGAGCTAATCCGAAACGGCCCGGCGCGCCGGGCTTGAGTTCGTTTGTGTTTTTGGACACGACGCGGTCGGCCCTGAATGCCTCAACTTGACAGTAGTTTCCGGATTCGCTACGATAGCGCATCCTTTCCCTGGGGATTCGCGATGAAGATTTATCGCCTCTGTCGGAGACCCGCCGTCATCGTCCCAGCCCTCGCTTCGGTCAAAGAAGCGCTTGAATTGATGACGAAAGAGAAAGTCGGCGCGGTCGTGGTGCTTGAGAACGAGGAGGCCGCTGGCATGTTCACGCGCCGAGATGCCATCGAGCGCGTGGTGCTCGAGAAGCTGTCTCTCGAGTCGACTCGGATCTCGTCGGTCATGACGTCGCCGGTCGAAGTCCTCTCCCAGGACACCGAGCTGGGTGACGCTCTGAAGATGATGGTGGCACGACCCTTCAACCACATCCCGGTCATCGACTCCGAATCGAAGGTTGTGGGCCTCGCCACAACGAAGCCTCTGATGAAACAGACTATCGAGAAGCTCTCGGACGAGGTGGGGTCACTCGAAGCCTACATCACCGCCGACGGGATTGGTGGTTGACGGGTTCTTCCGCTATCAAGTTTTGCTAGCGGCTGCGGGCAGAGGCACGATGTCGGGAGAGAGCGGGTTGCGCGCCTCCGTGAACAGGGATGCCTCGACCCCGAGAGCCGATGCTCTGTCGTCAGGACGTCAATGGCCTGACGACGTGCGGTCGGCGTTACCGTTTTCGGCTTAGAACATCCTTGATTGCGGCGTTCTCGAGGGCGAGTTCGGCGTGCATCCTGTGCCTTCCATTTATTCATCCGCGCGCACCGAACTTGATCGGTCTCCGGTCTGCCGGCACCATGCCTGCATGATTTCGTCGTTTGTTCGCGCTCTCATCTCTGCCCGTCGTGTCCAAAAAAAGAGAAAGCAACTCCAGACAGGTGCACCGGGACGTTTCGGATTAGAGGTGTCTAGGCTTGGTCGGTACGGAGTCGTGTGCTTGTCCCGGGGACGCCCACCCGCATTTGGCGGCCCATGGCGAGCTCGCGATAGAGGCGTGTCAAGCAGAGATGCGGGTTTCCGTGAATCGTCGAGCGCCGATGGATGATGTTCGACCTCCGTCCACCGGTGGGAGTCTCGGCCAACACGTGCCTTGGTGCACAACTCCGATAGAGGCCGAGAGCTCGCTTGGCCCCGACTCCCATCATCCGATCATCTCGCTATCAGGCATCCCGAGCGCCGTCATGGTGTTGAGAATCTTGCACCCGATCCTTGCCTCACCTCTCTGTGCCGCCAACCCTCTCGCTCGCATCGCTGAGCCCACGATAGCCTTGTAGCGATGGAACGTTGTCTCGACTTTGCTCCGTTTGCTGTAGCCCGATTCTGTGTGCCACTTTCGTTTGCCGAGCCGAGCTTGTGCTGCAATGTTGCGATTGCGCTGTCGGCTGCTCGCCGGCCCCGATGCGAGCAGGGCGCCCTTGCGCGGCGGTATCAGCACCCTCGGCGAGCGATGAGCGCTGTGATTCTCGATTGCCTCATAGACGCCGCCGGCGTCGTATGCGGTGTCAGCTCTGGCCGATGAGATGGGACTGTCGATCTGTCCGACAAGCGATGCAACCCGCGATGAATCGCGGGCTCTTTTGCTCGTCAGCTCGCCGGCGACGACTTCGCCACTCTGCTCGTCGACACACAGATGGAGCTTGCGATAGTCCCTGCTCTTTTGTGCTCTGCGCAGCTGGCCGGCGTGGACAGCGAGACCGCTGCTGTCGAACAAGATGTGCAACGGCGTCTTCTGCTTGACTGGGTAGAAGGGGACCTTACCCAGCTTCGGCTTGCGCCTCGAGATCGTGGTGTGATCGGGCACATCACTGTCTAGCTTCATCAGAGCGAACAACGACCGCAGCAATCCCTCGCTCTGCCTAGATGACAGATGAAACACCATGCCCAGGGTGACAGCCGTCTCGATGGCGTGGTTCGAGTACTTGCGTTGACGGCCCGGTTTCCTCCTCCTTGGCCGGGGCGCGTCCCAGTTCACAAGCTTGCCGGCGGTGAGCGAGATCCAGACGGTCAGGCTCCCGCGGTTGCGTAGACCCGCCTCATATTCACGCCAATTCCTCACGCGATAGGCCTTCTTCACATACTTCCGCTGAGTGCGTTTGAAAATGCTCATGGGGAACCTCGTATCCGCGAGTACAGGACAATTGTGGACCGAGATCGAGAGTTGTGCACCAAGGCAGCGGGAACGCCAGCGCGTTCGAATCGATCGTCATGGAGCACATCAACAGCGGCGAGCGGCATCTGATCATCGATTTCAACCGTCTCGACTTCATCAGCAGCGCTGGTCTACGGGTCGCCCTGCTCGCCACCCGGGCGCTGCATACGGTCAAGGGGCGAATTGTCCTCTGCGCCATGAGGAAACACATCGAGGAAGTCTTCCGAATCAGCGGCTTCGACCGGATCATCATGATCAAGGAGGCGCGGCAAGCGGCTCTGGACGTCTTCGCCTGACCCGTGGCACCCCGTCCTGTGCCAAAACTCGGCCCTTTTGAAATAGACCGCAAGAGCGAACCTTTCGACGTTTACAATGACGTCGGGTCACCTCATCCGTTCGCCGCGAAACGGCCAATCCTGGCAGCTCTAAACTGCGGAATCAACGACGGATCGAGTTCTTGCGGAGCACAGGCGAGTTGCTGCCGAAGAGCGACACTCTCGAGAGCTAGCTCGCGACGAACCTTGAAGGCAGAGACGAGAGCGCGAACAAACGACAAAATCAGGTGCTTGCGCTGTTTGCTGTTGGTGATGTGTACGTATCTCTTTGCAAAAAAAGCGCTTACGCTCCATTTAGCGCACGGCGAAGGTCGTGAGCGCTATTTTGGCTGTAATTTAATGCAGTGTAAAGTCTTAGCGTCATCTCACCAACACTTAATAGCGGAAGCACCGCTTTATGCTCGCTCCGGCGAAGCGTGAGGTTTGGGGCCGTCCCGTCGGCTTGCTGCAACTGCCCGACGGATCGCTTCTCGTGAGCGACGACGGTGGCGGGAAGATCTGGAGGATTACCTACCGCGGTTAGGGCTCGAGCGCCGCGGGTTCCTGCAGGGCGACGGCTAGCTCTCGCAAGGGTTGTGATCCGCAAAAAAGGAAGATCGGCTAGAAGCAGCCGACCATGGCGAGTCTAAAACGCGCAATCAACGCTGGATCGACTTTTTGCGGAGCACACCACTGACATTAGCATTCAAATGCCTCTAGTGAAGTGACCCCGCTTTCGTGGACAGGTTAAGAGTTAGGGATCAAGCGTCGCGATAGTACCTCCTTTCGAATTGGATAGGCGAGCAATAGTCGATGGCGGAGTGTCGTCGTCGCGGGTTGTACCAGCCTTCGATGAAATCGAAGGTCGCCATGCGCGCCTCAGCGTGGTAGGGTGCTTGCGCTGTCTACTGTTGGTGATGTGTACGTATCCCTTTGCAAAAGAGGCGCTTACGCTTCTATTTAGCGCGCAGCGAAGGTCACGAGCGCTATTTTGGCTGTAACTTAATGCACCGTAAAGTCTTAGCATCATCTCACCAACACTTAATGGCGGAAGCACCGGCAACTCTACCGGATCGGTCTCGACAGCGACGCCAGCGACCGTCACCGCGCCGAAGCCGCTCAGGGAGACGATCACCGTGTACGTGCCAGGAGCGAGGCCTGTAAACTCGAACCGTCCGCGCGCGTCCGCCTGCACCTCGCGCGGTGTACCCAGCGCGTCACTCAGAGTGACCGTCGCGCCGGGTAACACCGCGCCGGTCGCATCGACGACCACACCCGCGATCTGACCGGATTGCGCGGCGGCGGATGCCCCACCCATCATGCAAACGACCAATCCGAGCGTCGCTGCACACTTGATTGGCGCACCCGTCATGTCCCTTTCCTCGTTATGTGAAGTTGAGCCCGTCTCGCGGACGCTTGCTTGTCTGGGTGTTCGAATTGTCGCCTCCCACGACTGCCGTTCTAGCACTAACCGTCACCGGCGCGCGCAGGACGCCCGGTTCGCCCGTGTTGGCCGAGACTCCCACCGGTGGACGGAGGTCGAACATCATCCATCGGCGCTCGACGATTCACGGAAACCCGCATCTCTGCTTGACACGCCTCTATCGCGAGCTCGCCATGGGCCGCCAAATGCGGGTGGGCGTCCCCGGGACAAGCACACGACTCCGTACCGACCAAGCCTAGACACCTCTAATCCGAAACGGCCCGGTGCACCTGTCTGGAGTTGGTTTCTCTTTTTTTGGACACGACGAGCAGAGATGAGAGCGCGAACAAACGACGAAATTATACAGGCATGGTGCCGGCAGACCGAAGACTAATTAAGTTCGGTGCGCGCGGATGAATAAATAGAAGGCACAACCCAACATTTCCCTCCCCCGTTGGCACCTCCGGCCGGATTGGTGGGGTCTCTGGAACCTGCAATGGTTTGGTTTCCATCGGCTTCTCAGTGTCCGCCTTTGCCCGATTCCTCGTGCGCTTTTTACGCATAGATCATCGGCGTGCATCCGTCGATCAGTAAGAACATTCTCAGGCGTCGCTTGTGAGCTTCTTCTTCGGTGGGACGACGGCGTCTTGGCAAGCTTTCGCTACTCGAAACTTGACCACCGTCTTTTTCGGGATTCGAATCTGTTCGCCGGTCCGGGGGTTGCGTCCCTTGCGAGCCTTTCGTTTCGCTTTCACGAGTTTTCCGATTCCGGGAATGACGAACTGGCCCGTTCGCTTCGTTTCCTTTACCGCGAGATCGGCAATCGACTTGAACCATGCAGCGGCCTGCTTCTTCGGAACCTGCATCGTTTCCGACATCTGAGCCACGATTTGGGTTTTGGTCATGGGTTTTTTCGCCATTCCTCAAGTCTCCTTTTTCGTTTGCAGCTAACTCGACGTATTAGGTGGTTGAGCTTCGAGCGATACTCAAACGGTGCTATTCTAATGGCCCTACACGAAGTTGACAAACCAGAACGGTATCGCTGCCCTAAAAGAGCAGACGGCCACACTGGAACTGAGACACGGTCCAGATTCCTATGGATGTAGCGATGGCGACGACCAACAATGTCAAGGGCTGGCTCGGCGTGCTCATCACCGAGGATTCTAGCTTCCATTGGCGAACCAAGCGTAGACACGTCTAATACGAAACGGCCCGGCGCGTGGGTCTTGAGTTCGTTTGTGTTTTTGGACACGACGGGAATCATCAAGGCAAGGAGAATCTACTGCTGTTCCCAGCCAGCGAACAGTTACCTCAAGTCCGAGCACAAGGTGCGCTCCCGTGAACGGCTTGGCGGGCTGCTACGTTTCTACCATCGGGAAGCCGCATGAGTATTTTGACCTCACGGGCGTTGGTGAAATTCGAGGAGGCCTGCCGAAGAGGCACGGGCTCTGCGGTAGGCGAGCCCGAGCAGAAGCTCTCCTCCTGGACCATCCGTTCCGTCCAGCTCGTGCGCCGGAACTCCTCTGCCGCGCAGCGCGGTGGTAATAGCGGAGCAAGCCGCCCAATCGCTTACGACATCGCACCTTCCCGTGGGGACTGCCGATGCTTTGTTCCGCTTCGAGCAACGCGTTCCTCAGCCCTTGATGGTTGCGCTCTCCATGATAATGATGTTCGAGAATCGAATGTCCGTTTTCCGCGTCTTTCTCCCGTTCGCTGCCGGCTATTTCTTGTCGCACGTCTTTCGCTCGGTGAACGCGATCGCGGCACCGAATCTCATCGAAACGATGGGGCTGAACGCCTGGATGATCGGTTTTCTCACCAGCGCCTTCTTTTTCGCTTTCGCCGTCTCGCAACTTCCCATTGGTGTCGCGCTCGACCGATGGGGCACTCGCCGAACCGAAGCGGCCCTTCTTGTTGTGGCCGCCGGCGGCGCATTCGTGTTCTCTAGAGCCGCGAGCCCGACGGGTCTGATACTCGGACGGGCGCTCATCGGTTTCGGGATGGCCGCCTGTCTCGTAGCGTCGTTCAAGGCATTTGTCGTCTGGGCACCCTCGCACCGCGTCCCTTTCCTGAACGGCGCCGTCATGGCGGTCGGTTCGGCGGGCGCTCTGGCTGCCACTCTGCCAGTCGAGTGGGCCCTTCGCTTCATGGACTGGCGTGGCCTCTTCCTTACTCTGGGTGTCGTGACACTGGGAGCGGCCGGGTTATTGTTCGTTACGGTGCCCGAGAAGAAGGTGCCATCGCACGTCCCCGACCTCGGCGAATCACTCCAGGGAGTGAAATCGATCCTCACGAGCCGCGTCTTCTGGAGCATCGCACCCTTCTCGGTCGCCCAGGAGGCGGCCTATCTCTCGATTCAAAGCCTGTGGGCCGGCCCGTGGCTCCGCGATGTGGCCGGCCTCGATCGAGTTCAAGTTGCTAGCGTTTTGATGACGATGGCGATGGGTATGGCCCTCGGCTACCTGGCGTTCGGACGTTTGGGTGAGCTCTGCGCAAAGAAGGGCTTCTCGATCCTTCCCTTGCTCGTGGTCGCGAACCTCGCATTTCTGGTGGTTCAGCTCGGCATCCCGTCCTGTGCCAAAACTCGGCCCTTTAGAAATAGACCACAAATCAGCAGCACCATCCGGTTATACTCGGTATAATACCCAATATTTTAGACGGTCGAGAACCTCCCTAAATTTGGACTTGGGAACACGCTCAACCCCGGACGCCTTGAAGGTTCCGTCCTTAAGGTCACTTCGGAGAGGATCTGTCTTGTGATCTTTATTGAGTTTTTTTGGGTTTGAATCCATTTCTCTCTCCATGCGGGTTGTGATCCGCAAAAAAGAAGATCGCGTATCGACGGGCAGACAGGCATGAGAGGGAGATCGTCCGTGAGGCGAAGCTTCCTCCCGCCAAGCAGAGCTGTGAAGACTCTTGTCTCCTCAAGCAAGTAGACGATAGCGGTCCGTTGGTCACGCTGGAGCCAACCAGCGATGGCGACGACCAACAACGTCAAGGGCTGGACCGGCGTGCTCATGACCGAAGACTCTAGCTTTCATTGGCGAATCAAGCGTAGACACGTTTATTCCGAAACGTCCCGACGAGCGGGTCTTGAGTTCGTTTGTGTTTTTGGACACGACGGGGTTCACGATACTTGCGATCTCATCAAGGGCTTGCTTACCCAGACGCTTTCCGAGCTCGGCCAGAGACCGCCGTTCGCCATCGGTCAGGCGCAAGCAACCCTGGGGCTGATTGCGAAGAACTCGATTCTCGGCCACAAGATACTCGTTGCGCAGGAGCAACTCCTCATCCACGGACCCTGAGATGTAGCTCAGCATGGTCTTCCATTCCATCGCAACTCCTTCCGCTGAACTGGAATACGTATCCGACCGCAATGGCGGATTCAAGCAGCCTTTTGGAACGGTGCAAACTGCTGACCCGCTGGGCGTCCGAATATTTTAACCAGACGGCCGGATACTGAGTCGGTCAGTGGGTCATGGACGGGTTCGACTTCAACCGGGCTGGCGCCAGTTAGTCCCTCAACCGCTTGAGCAAGGCGGGCAGATGTCAGGAGGACGTGGCACAGATGGAAGCGGAGGTCGCGGTTAAACGAGAACGCCATTAATCCGTGCTTATGAATGTCAGGATCAGGCCCAACTCCCCCGTCCGCGAGACCGACGGCGACGAAATACCCTGCGGAAGAGCTTGCGCCAAGTCGGGCAGTCAGCAGGGTGAGACGACCCTGCCGATGCTTGATTCGATCGGCCACTTTGCCAGTGTGGGATCGGTATGGGTCAACAGCCCGACGATAGACCTTCACATGGCGGCTCTTGTCGAAGTCTCGACGGTCGACTGTGAAGCCCCTCAGAATGTTGATGCAATCGTCCATGTGCTGCATCAGGCCCTGGACCCACGAGATGATGGGCCGAGAAGCTAATCGCGTACACGCGGGGCAAGGAAGTTGCGGATGCGCTAGACACCTTCCTAGCCGAGTACGACAAGACCACGACATCTAGTGAGCGGTCCAACCAAGAGATATAGTAGTAGCGTAAAATCACATGATGGAGACGTTGCGTGCTTAGCCCGCTGCACGACTGGCTGCTTAAGTGGGGGATGAGCGAGGCGGGCGCCACGCTGCTGACACAGCTTGGAGGCGTCCTGCTCGTCCTGTTCGTCGCCCTGATCGCCAACCGTATCACCAAGAGTGTCGTGGTTCGCGGTATCGCGCGGCTCGCGCGACGGACGACCTCGAGTTGGGACGACGTCGTGATGCAGCACCGCGTGTTACAACGGGTGTCACATCTCGCGCCGGCGCTGGTGATCTACCACTTCGCGACTCCGGTGCTCACCGGATACGACCAGCTGACAGCCGTCGTGCGGCAGGGGGCGCTCATCTCCATGATCGTCATCGCGGCGCTGGCGGCCGACAGCGTTGTGAACGTGGGGATCGAAATCGTCCGGGGTTCGCGGCTCCCGCGGGAGCTACCGGTGCGGAGCATCGCCCAGGTGCTCAAGCTGGTGGTGTACGCCGTAACGGCCATCAGCGTCCTGTCGCTCGTCCTCGGCCGCTCGCCGCTGCTGCTGTTGAGCGGCCTCGGCGCGATGAGCGCGGTGACTATGCTTATCTTCAAGGACGCCATTCTTGGCTTCGTCGCCGGCATCCAGCTGTCGGCGAACCGAATGGTCTCGCGGGGCGATTGGATCGAGATGCCGAAGCACGGCGCCGACGGCGACGTGCTCGATGTGGGATTGACGACAGTGAAGGTGCAGAACTGGGACAAGACGATCACCACGATTCCCACCTACGCGCTGATTGCGGAATCGTTCAAGAACTGGCGCGGCATGGCGGAATCGGGTGGCCGGCGCATCAAGCGAGCCCTCTACATCGACGTCGGCTCCATTCGCTTCTGTGACGAGGAGATGCTGGCGCGCTTCTCGAAAATTCAGTACATCGCCGACTATCTGAAAGCCAAACGAGAGGAGATTGCAAGCTGGAACGCGGAGCGCGGGGTCGAACCGGCGAGCTTGGCCAACGGCCGCCACTTGACGAACGTCGGGACGTTTCGCGCCTATGTCGTCGCGTACCTCCGCCACCACCCGATGGTGCACCAGGACATGACGTTCCTAATCCGGCAGCTGGCGCCAACCGAGCACGGGCTCCCGATCGAGGTCTACGTCTTCAGCCGCGATCAGGTCTGGAGCCGCTACGAGGCGATCCAGGCGGACATCTTCGACCACCTGCTAGCGGTGGTACCGGAGTTCGACCTGCGAGTGTTCCAGAGTCCGTCGGGGCGCGACGTGGAGCGGGCGATCGGCACCTGCTCATAATAAGCGCGACGCCCGTCCGTGTCCGAAAACGCGAACGGAGCCGAAATCTCGAACCCTAGAGGCGTTCTCGAAATTCGCGGAGACCAGCCGACGCGGCACTGGCTCTGCGATAGGCGCGCCCGAGCAGAGCTCTCCTCCAGACCATCCGTTCCGTCC
Source organism: Candidatus Marinacidobacterales bacterium (assembly GCA_965219415.1). Taxonomy (GTDB): domain Bacteria; phylum Acidobacteriota; class Vicinamibacteria; order Marinacidobacterales; family DATDRI01; genus CBDCNP01. The sequence continues at coordinate 78,027 of CBDCNP010000001.1, read as the reverse complement.
AACTGGTGCGCCCGAACTCCTATGCGGCGTCGCGGTGGTAGTAACGGAGCAAGCCCGCCCAATCACTTACGACTGTGAGCATGATAGTGGGGTTGAATATAACCACATTAAAGCCTGAGGCCCTTGGCCCGGTCGCAAACACAAACACTAAGCTGCTGATTTATGGCCTATTTCAAAAGGGCCGAGTTTTTGCACAGGACGGGGTGCGAAGTCCGGCAGCCGTTCCGAGCGGATCGGCTCAAGCAGCGCGTCGAGTGCAATAATGATGGAGACCACCGACCTTTGGAATGGCACTGACTTTGCCCATCGCCGGTGACTCTACCCGGCGAGGCTCGGGCGCGTGTGATCCGCAAAAAAGAAGATCGGCCATGGCAGGTCTAAAACGCGCAATCACCGCTGGATAGACTTTTTGCGGAGCACAGGGATTGCGTGCCCGCCGCGGGCGACGGCGAGACAGGATGAAAGAACGGGTGAGGCCGATGCGCGTCATTCTCGTACAGATGCAATTGGTTTTGGTAATTATACATTATCGGTCGCGCACACATTCTCCAGATCGGTGATGAACATGTGTCCGGGAGCGTGGGTAATCAGCAACTCCGGCCTGGCCTGCACCGCCACCGCCTGGGGCGTCACACCACAGGCCCAGAAGACCGGAATCTCGCCGTCGTGGATGGTGACGGCATCTCCATAGTCGACGTTATCGACGTCGCGGATGCCCAGGGCTTCTGGTCTGCCCAACTGCACCGGGGCGCCGTGGGCGTCCGGATACTTCGACGTAATCTCCACGACCCGAGGAACCTGGCTCTGCTGGATGGGCCGCATCGAAACGACCAGGGGGCCTCGGAAGACACCTGCCGCGACGCAGTCGCGGTTCGTGATGTACATCGGGACGACTTTGTTTTCTTCCTGGTGCCGCAGGGGGATGCCCGCTCGCGCGAGAGCGGTCTCGAACGTGAAACTGCAGCCGAGCAGAAAAGCGACGAAATCGTCGCGCCACAGCGACGAGATATCCGTTGTCTCCTCGGCGAGCTCTCCGCGACGATAGACGCGATACAGCGGCACGTCCGTGCGGAGATCGGCTCTCGGCGCACTGGCATGCGGCACCGGCTCGCCGGGCGTGGTTTGCTCGATCAACGGGCAGGGCCTCGGGTTCTTCTCGCAGAACAGCCGGAAATCGGCCGCTTCGCCCGCGGCCAGCACCACCAGATTCGCCTGCACCCGGTCGGGACAGAGCCCGGACGTCGTTTCGCAGAACGCTCCCTTGCGAATGGCCGAGCGTAGCTCGACGAAAGTGGGTGTCCTGCTCAATGGCGTACCGCCGCTGCTCCGCCCCGCATGCGGGTCCCTGTGTCCGGATCGACGTAGATCGCGTGGGAGGCTAGCAGGCGGCGGACCGATCGGTCAATCCGAACCCGTGAGGTCAAAATACTCATGCGGCTTCCCGATGGTAGAAACGTAGCAGCCCGCCAAGCCGTTCACGGGAGCGCACCTTGCGCTCGGACTGAGGTAACTGGTCGCTGGCTGGGAACAGCAGCAGATTCTCTTTGCCTTGATGATTCCTCTCGTGGTGATAGTAGACGACGTCGTCCTGTGCCAAAACTCGGCTGTGCCTTCTATTTATTCATCCGCGCGCCCCGAACCTGATCGGTCTCCGATCTGCCGGGACTATGCCTGCATGATTTTGACTTGACCCGCTTTCGTGGACACCTAATCCTTTGGGAGACAGGAGTCCACGATGTCAAAGCAGGGAAACAGATACGCGGCCGAGTTCCGGCGCCAAATGGTAGAGCTGGTGCGAGCTGGCCGCGGCTCCGAAGAGCTGGCGCGAGAGTTTGAGCCCTCGGGCCAGACGATCCGGAACTGGGTGAACCAGGCGGATCTCGACGAGGGTCGCAGGCAGGACGGTCTGACGAGTGAGGAGCGTGCGGAGCTCCGCCGCCTGCGACGGGAGAACCGTCAACTACGGTTGGAGCGGGAGATCCTCTCAAAAGCCGCGGCCTGGTTCGCTCGGGAGACCGAGTCGGTACCACCGAAGCCTTCCGATTCGTGAGGGCGAACCAGGATTCACTACCGGTTGCCACGATGTGCCGACTGCTGGACGTCTCCGCCAGCGGCTACTATGCGTGGCTTGAGCGTGCCCCGTCGGCCCGCGCGGTGTCGGATGCGGAGTTGCTTGAGAAGATCCGGGCGATTCACACCGCGTCGCGGAGCACGTACGGCGCGCCGAGGATCCTCCACGAGCTACGAGAGACACACGAGCTCCACGTCTCACGCAAGCGTGTAGCGCGGCTGATGCGCGAGGCTGGCATTCAAGGTGTTCACCGGCGCAAGAGGGCGCACACTACGATTCGCTGTGACGACGCCCGTCCCGCCCCCGATCTCGTCGACAGGAATTTCGAGGTGGACCGGCCCGACCGCCTGTGGGTCGCCGATATCACCTACGTGCCCACGTGGTCGGGCTTCTTGTTCCTCGCCGTCGTGCTGGACGCCTTCAGCCGACGCATCGTCGGATGGGCAATGGCTACCCACCTGCGGACGTCGCTCGTCTTGAGCGCCCTCGACATGGCGCTGTTCCAACGCAAGCCCGGCGACGTCATCCATCACTCGGACCAGGGCACGCAGTACACGTCACTAGCGTTCGGCCAGCGATGCCGGGAGGCCGGGGTGCGACCGTCGATGGGTTCGGTCGGGGACTGTTACGACAATGCGATGTGCGAGAGCTTCTTCGCGACGCTCGAGTGCGAGCTGATCGAGCGCCGGTCGTTTCGCTACCACGCTGAGGCGCGCATGGCGACCTTCGATTTCATCGAAGGCTGGTACAACCCGCGACGACGACACTCCGCCATCGACTATTGCTCGCCTATCCAATTCGAAAGGAGGTACTATCGCGACGCTTGATCCCTAACTCTTAACCTGTCCACGAAAGCGGGGTCACTTCAGATTTCGTCGTTTGTTCGTGCTCGGCCCTGGGCACGGCCGCAAACCAGACTCTAAGTTGCTGATTTATGGGCTATTTCAAAAGGGCTGAGTTTTGGCACAGGACGGGTTCGGTCCGTTGGGTTCGAAGTGGTAATCCCCCACCACTTTGCCAATTCGGATAGCGCGCTGAGTTTTCAGCGGCAACACAACGAGATCATCTTTCGTTATCTCAGAAGCGAATGGCCAGATTTGGCTCACCCAACTCGTGATCGTTTTCGGCTTGGAATCCGGATAACGTTCTCTCAGCGCGTTGGTGAGTTCGCTTCGGTCCTTCAGCTTGGCGAGGTCAACATCTAGGTTGTGCCACATCACATACACTTTTTCTTCGTCCTGGAACTTCTGTTCGTCTTCACCGTGCTTACCGGCACGAATGAGCCATATGGCCATGCTTTCTCCCCCTTATTGATGAAGAGATCGAAGGGAGCCGGCCTGGAACAGGCCGAGCGCTTGGCTGCCGGCTCCGGCACAAAGCTCTAATGTGCTGATAGTGTTCATTGTTAGTCTCCCGTCCTGTGTCAAAACTCGGCCCTTTTGAAATAGACGGTCCTCCCCTTGAGACGATACCCTTAATGGCTTCTCTGATAGTTTAACCTTGCCCAGGAAAAGTAGACAGGTTGATTATCTCGCATGAGCAGTTTTGAAATCATGAATCCGTTCGAACACCATTGGACTGAACCGCCCCGGGTTTTCCGGAGACTGTTTTAGTTGAGTCTCGCCATCTCCAGCGAGCCTTCCTGCGACTGATAGTAGTTCATCTCGTACTCGACGGGGGAGACATTTCCGATCGGCTCCAAGAGTCGTTGCGTGTTGTACCAATGGACCCACTCGAGGGAGCCGGTGCCACCTCCAGAGACTATCGCGTTTCATTCATTCGGTGTGGCCGTCAGGCCGTGGAAAACTTGACAGTACCCCGACGAAGGTGTTCTTGCACCGATTCAAGCGGCCCAGCCAGTGGACAACACCTCCGCCTGTTCGAGCACGGTCCGGGTCGCCTTCTCCTGTTTGTCCGGCGGGTAGCCGTGTCAGCGAAGGTCAAACCGATCCAAATCGGAAAAAGAAGCTGCAAGATAAAGTATAATCCGGCTACTTGTTCGCTAGGGGCTGCTGCGGGATGCACGTGCCCGTTGCAGCATATTAGTCCTGGGGTGAATGAAGATGATACAGGACATGGGCGCGAGTGATCGAGAACCCCGCGGCCGGCGGCACCCATGAAGGATCTGCGCCTGGCGGTCCGCGTGTTTATCGCCCTGGCGGGACTGCTGTCGGTCGCGATCCTGACGACCTCGGCTACCCTGCTTTACAATTCCGGGACGGCCTTGCGCGACGAAGCTGAAATCGCGGCCGTGCATCTGGCCGAGTTGATTTCGGGAACCTTTGCCGAAATGGGCGAGATCTCGCTGGCCAATGTCGCGCGGACATTGGATTCCACGCTCGACGAGCCGATGACGGCCCAGGCGCGCATTGTCGCTCACATGGTCGACGCCGCCGAAGCCGCCGGATACGACCCGCCCCGGATCATCGAGATCCTTGAAGCGATCGTCCGGGACACGGTGCTCGACGAGTTCTGGATCACCGACGATCAGGGTTTCTCCTATCTCACTAATGTCCGGGATGAAACCGGCGCGCTGGTGCCCTTCCAGTTCGATCCCGATCCCGCGGTGCAGCCGCAGGCATCCAAGTTCTACACTTTGCTGATGGCGCCCCTCGACGGCGATGACTTCATCACGCAGCCGGCGCAGGTGCGGGAGATCAACCAACAGGTTTTCAAGTACGTCGGCGTCGGCGGCGTCGACCAGCCGAGGATCGTGCAAGTCGGGGATGCTCTGGTGTTCGGCGATCAGGAGCTCCTGAGGAATGTCTATGCCTCGCAGCGACCTGACGTCTCGGCCGTGATCGAAGGTATCCTGGGCCAGCACATGACCGTGCAGACCACGATTCTGGATTACTTTATTTCCACCGCGGAGGCGGCCGAGTGGACGACCGAAGAGATCGACCTCCGGCTGCGGCGCATCGTCGACACCACCACCATCGGAGAGATTCGCATCGTCGACTCCAGGCGCGGCACAATCTATTCCAATTTCCCTCCCGGCGGGGCGGACCGGTCTCTGGCCGACACGCCGCATTTCGAGGACCTCGGCGCCCTGCTGGACGGGTTGGAGCCGGTGGCCGAGCACCCGACATCGCCGCGCGCCTCCGACGGCACCGTCTACAAGTACGTCACAAGGGCCAGCCGGGACTCGTCGCGCCTGATCCAGGTCGGCGTGCCCATCGAAAGCAGTGCGGGCAACCTGCTCTACTCGGTCTACCAGCAGCAGGCCGACATCCTGGTCCGTTCCCGAAACCTCCAGGCGCTCTGGATCGTCAATCTCGAGGGTGAGCTGGCCGCGGTTGCGCCGCGCGCCGAGATGCAAACCGGTGACGAGATCGTCGACACGGCGGGGATCTTCGAGCGCCGCGGCGAAGGGATCATGGAAAATGCGCTGGCCCAGGAAAGCGTGGTCAGCAGGGCGAGTCTGAGTCTGTTCTCACCCGATGACCGCGGCATCGTGGTCGCATCCCCGATCGTCAACACCGGTGGGATCCTGATCGGCGGCCTGGCCGTTGCCGTCAGTCTAGACGACATCGCGCTCGCGGTGCGCGGCGAAGCGCGAAACACAGCCCTGATTGCGTTCGCGCTGCTCGGTCTCACCGCCGTGGCTGCGCTCTTCGGCTCGCGATTGCTGACGCATCCGATCGAAATCATCGCCGACGCCGCTCGGCAGGTGGAAACCGGAGAACAACCCGATTCCGGCGTCATGGAACCGGTGATGCGCAGATCCGACGAGATCGGCAGCCTGGCGCGCGTCTTCAGCGACATGACGGTCCAGGTCTTCAACCGTGAGGAACAGCTCGAGACGCTGGTTTCGGAAAGGACCCGGGAGCTGCAACATAGCAACCATCAATTGCGCATGGCACATGAAGCCATGGAAGAGGATCTGGCGATGGCGAAGCTCGTGCAGCACGCTTTGGTGCGGGAAGGGGGCGCCGAGTTGGGCCCCTTCTCCGCCTACGCGCGGATGACTCCGGCGAAGCAAGTGGGTGGCGATTTCGTCGATGTCGTGGGGCCGTCGGACGGGATGCTGTTCTTCACCATCGGCGACGTCTCGGGCAAGGGGGTGGCCGCGGCCCTGTTCATGGCGGCGTCCCAGTCGGCGGTCAAGTCCGCTTTCCTCGGGCGCGCCGATATCGCCACGATTGCCGCCGAGGTCGCCGCGATCGCCGAGGACACGAACCGCCGTCTGTGCAGCCAGAACCCGATGGGTATGTTCGTCACCTGCATGCTCGCCATGGTCAACCTCGAAAACGGCGCGGTCGACTACGTCTGCGCCGGGCACGAGCCCCCGTTTGTGATAGGTGCCGACGACTCCAGGCGGGCGCTCGCCCTGACCGGCGGACTCGCGATGGGTTTGTTGGAGGACTTTGACTACTCGAGCGGACATGAGGTCCTTCAGCCGGGAGAAACACTGTTCATGTATACCGACGGCCTCACCGACGCCACGAACGGCAACGGCGAGCTGTTCGGCAAGGAGCGGCTGGAGGGAACGCTGGACGGTTCTTCGCGGCAATCGCCGGAGCACATCGTGAACAATGTCTGGGACCGGATCGGAAACTTCTCGGCCGGCACCGCGGCCGACGACGACATGACCTGCCTCGTCCTGCGGCGCCGCTGAGCTTCACGGAATCGTGAAGGTTCGTTTCCCTGCGTGATCGCACGCGGAATGCTGTGGAGGTTAGAACGGCTTAAATCGTCAAGGAGCAACCAACACTATGTCTGATGAATTACGTGTCACACTACCCGTCCGGCTGTCCGAGCTCCGCGATCTGGCGACCATGGTTGAAGATTTCGGAGAGGCCAATAACGTGCCCGCACTGAAAGTTTTCGCCATCAACCGGTGCTTCCGCAATTAAGTGTTGGCGGCCAGCCCCTAACCCGTCTGCGTGCTAGAGTTTGAACCAGAATTCTGAAGACACAGTTCTCTCATCGTCAGGGCCGAGCCGAAGTGAAGAATCGCAGATGTCTCAATCCCGCATGTCCGTCGTATGGAAAAGTCGGTTCCAGAAGTATTATTCACAACGGATTCTACAGAACGAGGTCCGGGAAACTCCGTCGATACCGGTGCGGCGAGTGCGGAAAGACGTTCTCTTCGACGAAAGGCACGCCCTACTACCGTCTCCAACATCGAAGAGCTACTTTCGATGGGGAATGTGTGCCACTCTTAGTTGAAATTTGAAACGGCTCCCTCTCGGGTGGTTTGATGACGTTGTCAAAAGCGAAATCAAGCCGCTCAAGAAAGGAGCCGATATGGGAAGTCTGCTACGAAGGGTCAAGGAAGGCAAGAAGACGCGTCGTCTAGGTGAAGTAGAGGTCATGGAGCAAGAGGGATACGGGGAGCTCGAGGTGGACTCGAAGGTCGAGATGATCCGCGCACTGGTGCCTCTCGGCCTGATGCATGTTCACGAGTTGCTGGACGCCGAGGTCAGTGAGCTTGCGGGAGAGCGATACGTTCGGAAATCGGAGACGGTGCAGGGACGACGTCACGGGACGAATCCGGGCACGGTGAAACTCGCGGGTCAGCGAGTTCCGATCCGCGTTCCCCGTGTTCGCGGCCGCGACGGAGAGATCCCGTTGAGCTCGTACGAGAGTCTGAGTCACCGCGGAGAGGTGGACGAGTTGGTTCTACGAAGAGTGCTGTACGGGATCTCGTGCCGGAACCATGAGTCGGCGTCGGAATTGGTCCCGGGCGCGATCGGTCTGTCGAGTTCGTCGGTGTCGCGCGGCTTCGTCGAAGCAAGCGCAGCGAAGCTGCGTGAGATGCAGGAGCGTGATCTCTCGGGTGAGGACGTGGTGGCGATGGTCCTGGACGGCAAGACGTTCGCCGACGCGACGATGGTGGTGGCTCTCGGCATCACGTTATCCGGGGACAAACGCTTCCTCGGCTTCGTGGAGACAGACACTGAGAACGAGCGTGTTCTTAGGCCGTTCCTGCGTTCATTGGTCGAGCGGGGTCTCGATATCTCTGAAGGGCTGCTGGTGGTCATCGACGGCAGCAAGGGGCTGCGAGGAGCCGTGACCAAGGCCTTTCGCAGGCGGGTCGTCGTGGGCCGTTGCCAGTGGCACAAACGAGAGAATGTCGTGAGCTATTTGTCCAAGAGCGAGCAGTCGTTGTGGCGCAAGCGGCTGCAGCGCGCGTACGGCCGGCCGACGCACAAGGAGGCGCTTGAGGCCCTCGAGCAACTCCACCGCGAGCTGGAAGAGAGGAATCAGTCTGCGGCCTCTAGCCTCGAAGAGAGGCTGGAGGAGACCCTGACCTTGCATCGTCTTGGCGTGTACGGGGTGCTCGGTCACTCACTAAAGACGACGAACTGCATCGAGTCCGTCAATGCGCTTATCGAGGAACGTTGCGCGAAGGTCGATCACTGGAAGACTTCGAACCAACGCCAACGCTGGCTCGCGACCGCGCTCACCGACATCGAGCCGCGCCTCCGGAAGGTGATGGGCTACCGACACCTTCCAAAGCTGCGTGAAGCGCTCAAGCGTGAACTGAAGATCGAGACCGCGAAAAAGAATACGTCGAGGAAGAACGTTGCTTAAACGAACCGGGAGCCGTGGAAAATTTCAACTAAAAATGGGCTTGACTCCCTTTATGTCCATCATTCCTCAGGCCTGGGTCCAGATCCTTCTCCGCTCCGCCGGCTTCAACCAGCCATTGTCAGCACCGAATGACTGAGATACAACGTGGTACTAACCGTGGGGTTAGGTCACCTTTCATGAACAGGAGGACAACTCCTGAGTGAAACCCAGAGAATCCCCGAAAGAGAACTCTTCCGGCGTGTTGAGACTCTTCGTCTACGGCACGCTCAAGCGCGGGTACTGGAACCACGCCCCCTTTTGCCGGGGCGCGCTGGCGGTCCAGGAGGCCCAAGTTCGGGGCCGCCTGTTCGAAGGGCCCTGGAAGCGGGATCTCGACGCCGACCTCGACGCGATTCAGCACTGAGGAGCGACTGCGGTGGTCAGCCTGATCACCCACGAGGAGCTCGCCTATCTGAAGGTGCACGATCTCCCGAGGGCGGTTCGAGACCGGCACATGGAGTGGTGGCATGCCCCGATTCCCGACGGAGAGGCGCCGGAACAGGACTTCGAGCACGCCTGGAAGGCCACCGGCGAGTCCATCCGGAACCGACTGCGGCTAGGCTTCGGGTGCTTCCGCCATCAAGTGTTGCTACGCGGCTGCGGACAGTGGTACAGGTGCGGAAGAGACCGGGTTGCGCGCCCCAGTGAGCAGGAAAACCTCGATCCGCGACCACAAAGGAATCGTCGTCGCCAAGAAGATGTCTCGAAAGGTGAGCCGTCGCGTGGTCAGACCGGCTTGCATAGCCGGAGTTCGGATCTCACGTCCGAACTTCAGAGCTCCGTGCGGTCGGACGAAGTTGTAATAGCAACGGAGCAACTCCAGGTGCTCATCGAGCCTCTCCGTCGAGCGAGCGTGGGAAAGTGTTCGTCTTGAAAGGTATGCCGAGCTTTGCCGGATGGTCAGATTCAACCGCTCGATGAACGACGTGTTCAATGTTGAGGAGTCCTCGGAGTTATTGAGCGCGTCTTCGAATCGCCACGCGGCTCCGTGCAGCGCTCTCCGTTCGACCTTGATGATACGATCGTTCCTGCGCGTCTTGAGGACCTGGCCGTAGAGACACGCTGGACCGAAGAAGCGACGGATGACCTTCTGGTAGAATTCGAATCCATCCGTGACGATCAAGGAAAGACGCTCGAAATTCATCCGCCTCGAAAGGTCGCGAAACAGAGCGTGAGTGTTCCGGTAGCTTCGCCTTCCCGTCACCGTCGATGGCCAGAGCCGAGACCAGACCTCGATCGTAACGAAGACCCAACTCGGCGTCTTCTTGTTGCCCGCGAACGTGCGAATCTCGTCGGCTTGAAGCTCTTCGGCAGCGAAGCCGGCGATCCTTCTGTGATTGAATCGACGACACACTTGGGCTGCCTTCTCGAGCCAGCGGGCGATGGTGTTCCAGGCAATCCCTTTGATCCGGGAAATCGCAGCAATGCTGACAACCTCGACTCTGAGAGCGATGACCCCATCGAAAGTAGCTCTTCGATGTTGGAGACGGTAGTAGGGCGTGCCTTTCGTCGAGGAGAACGTCTTTCCGCACTCGCCGCACCGGTATCGACGGCGTTTCCCGGACCTGGTTCGGTAGAATCCGTGGCGAACGATGTTTCCGGAACTGACTTTGCCCCGCAACGGACATGCGAGATTGAGACATCTGCGATTCTTCACTTTGGCTCGGCCCTGACGATGAGAGAACTGTGTCTTCGGAATTCTGGTTCAAACTCTAGCACGCAGACCGGTTAGGGGCTGGCCGCCAACACTTAATTGCGGAAGCACCAGTCGATTGCGGATCTCGCGGCGAAGGAGACGAAGCGGACGGGCCAGTTCATCATTCCCGGAATTGGAAAACTCGTGAAGGCGCAACGAAAGGCGCGCAAGGGACACAACCCCCGGACCGGCGAACAGATTCGAATCCCGAAAAAGACGGTGGTCAAGTTTCGAGTAGCGAAAGCTTGCCTGGACGCCGTCGTCTCACCGAAGAAGTAGCTCACAAGCGACGCCTCGGAATGTCCTACCGAACGACGGATGCACGCTGGCGACGTGCCCGGCGTAAAAAGCGGGCGAAGGCGGACACTGAGAATCCGACGGAAACCAAAGCATTGCAGGTTCCAGAGCCCCCACCAATTCGGCCGGAGGAGCCAACGGGCGAGGGAGATGTTGGCGAACGGGTTGCTACCCTTGGACATTCCTTCGCCAGCGAGTCGATGATGCACCACTACAACCTATCGACGCACCACGTGTTCCAGATGCCACGCTCGGATGTTAGCTCCGAGACATTGGCTGCGTTGCAGTCCATCATCAAGGTGGCCACCGGCGGGCAAGCGGTGCCGTTACCCGGATTCCCTGAATACTTTCTAAGCATCAGGAACACCTGGGTCGGCGCAGTGGGGTGGCTCATCCAGGGACCCGAGCACCGGGTCATGGTTCAGTGCGTGACAGCCTGGACGATTGAGGGCGCAGCAAAGGGCGTGCGCTGGTTGGGGACGGAGCTACCGGAGGAGTTGGACTTGCCTTGTTGTCTGGTCAAGCTTGGACTACCCCTGCTTAAGGATCCCGGTGCGGCAAGTTGGCTTGATGATGCCGAGCGGTGCATTAGCTGGGCGATGCTACCCACGCCTCCTCCGAGGAATGGCACAAGGTTGCCCTGATGGGTGTATCGCCTGAGCTTGGGAATCAGACGCAACTCCGGGCGGGTGTGCCTTCTATTTATTCATCCGCGTGATGGAGATCACGGATATACTCAGCCAGAACGTGCCCCTGGAGGACGTGCAGTATCTGGCCGGACACTCCAACCCCTCGGGCCACACAGTTCTATGACCTGCGTAGACAGCACGTCACTCGCAACATCGTGGAGCGTGTCTCGATATGAAAGAAGGACCAAGGAAGAGAGACATCCTTTCGAGGCCTGCTAGCAAGAAAGCCGCTGCACGGCCTCGTTCGGCTCCCCGCAATGAATCCAAGCCGGTGCCGGTTCCTCTGCCCGAAAGTGTCCGCCACCAGCGGGCGGGTGAAACGACGGAACGTTCCGCGCATCTCGAAAAACTCAAACAACTCTTCGAGGCGGCTCCGATCAGCCGCTACCTGGGCATGACACTCAGCTATTGCGAAAACGGCGTGGCGCGCGCGCGTTTGCCGTTTCGGGCCGAGTTCGAAGAAAGGCATGGCGTCATCCACGGGGGTCTCATCAGTCTGCTGGCGGACACGGCGGGTAACTTCGCGGTGGGTTCGGTCTCGCTGGGCTCCACGGTCAAGACGGTGGAGTTCAAGATGAGCTTGCTGGCGGGAGTCCAGGGAGACCTGGTCGCCATCGGAGAGGTCGGTCCGCAAGGGACGCTCGCTCGCCACCTGCCGGCTCGAGGTCGTTGGGGGCAACGACCATGTGGCGGCCATCGGGCTGGCCACTTATGCCCTCCAGGCTGTTTAGCCATCTGCACCTGCTTGTTGCAGCCCAGGCGGGTCTTGAGTTCGTTTGTGTTTTTGGACACGACGCCATCGACGGTGACGGGAAGGCGAAGCTACCGGAACACTCACGCTCTGTTTCGCGACCTTTCGAGGCGGATGAATTTCGAGCGTCTTCCCGTCCTGTGCCAAAACTCGGCCCAGCCGGCATCGACGAAAGAACTGCGCCTCTCGAAATCAGGCTCAAACTCTAGCACGCGAACGGGTTACACGGCAGGCGCCAACATTTGACTGCGGAAGCACCCGAGTTCCATTCTTCGCCGCTGTACGCTACTAGGTGGAGGACCGCGATATGCGCGTCTCCATCGCGCGCAATCGACCGAGAGAACGACGGCATAGCCTGTGAGAGGTAAGATAAGATGCGACACTTCCCCATTCCCGTATGGATCGCTGTGCTCGCCACGGGCTCGTGGCACAACCCCGCCACGGCCCAGACGTCGTGGCGAGGCTTGGTGGTTGCCCCCGAGTCCCGTTGCTCCCCGTCCTGTGCCAAAACTCGGCCCTTTTGAAATAGCCCATGAATCAGCAACTTAGTGTCTGTGTTTGCGGCCGTGCCAAGGGCCGAGCGCGAACAAACGACGAGATCATGCAGGCATGGTCCCGGGAGACCGGAGACCGATCAAGTTCGGGGCGCGCGGATGAATAAATAGAAGGCACAGCCGATCCGACCCCAAGATGTTGGCAACGCGGTGCGCTCGAGCCCCATTATCGAGCGGCCCGCTTCGAGTTCAAGACCTCAATTTGACAGTACCTGTGGCGGTATTCGCACGAACCAGAGTAACCGCCATTGAAGTCTGCTGGAAGCATCGAATGGACCCAGCGCAGTCTTGTCATCGGCGTGATGGCGATGCTGATCTGGACGTTCGTAGGCTCACTGGGCTTCGCCTGGATCGAAGGCTGGCGTTGGACAGACGCCCTCTACATGTCGGTAATCACAATTTCCACGGTGGGATACGGCGAAGTGCAACCCCTTTCGGCACCCGGGAAGCTCTTCGCGAGCTTTCTAATCGTAGGGGGGCTCTCGTTGTCCATCTATACGCTCACCCAACTGGGGCAGGTCGTCCTCGAGGGAGAGCTGTTTGGGAACCTAGGAAGGAGACGAATGCGGAAAGAGCTGAACGAACTCGTCGATCACTACGTATTGTGTGGGTTCGGCCGTTTCTCGAGGTCCGTCGCCGAGGATCTCGATCATAAGAACCACCCGTTCTGCATCATCGAGTCGGACGCTTCGAGAGAGCCGACGCTCCGGGAGCTTCGTTACCTGTATCTTCTGGAGGACGCGACGTCGGACGAGGCTCTCCTCAACGCCGGCGTCCAGAAGGCCGCCGCCGTCCTTGCCCTACTCCCCTCGGATGCCGACAACCTCTACGTCACGGTGACGGCCAAGGCGCTAAACCCGTCCGTGCGCATCATTGCGCGGACGCTCGACGAGCGTGGTGAGCTGAAGCTCCGTCGCGCCGGTGCGACCGAGGTGTTCTCCCCGTACCGGCTCGCGAGCCATCGAATCGTTCAGGCGGCGATGGCTCCGACGATTCTGCAGTTCATGGACCACGTCGCCGACCGAGCCACGCTTGAGATAAACCTAGGTGAGGCGCGTATCGGTGAACACGCCAAAATCGCGGGGCGAAGCCTCGGCGAGGCGGACTTGCGCACGAGCTTCGGCGTTACGGTCGTCGCGCTGTCAAACCTACCGACGGAAAGATGGTATTCAACCCTGGGCCGGAGCAAGCACTGAGCGCAGGAGATACCTTGGTCGTGATCGGGCACGAGAAGAATCTCGCCGCCACGAAACGGGCTCTGGAAGACTAGCGGTAGACTCCGTCGCTGCTCTCGATCTCGTCTGGTCCAAATACTCGAACGCCCAGCGGGTCAGCAGTTTGCACTTTCCCAAAGGCCCGAGGTCGTGAGTTCGTTCGTGTTTTTGGACACGACGGGCGCTATCCGCTGCGACAGACCTGTTCACCGTCGAGGTTGTGAACCCGTTCGGGCTCGTCCGCTACCATGTCCTGTTTGTCATCGATATCGCCACCCGCTGCGTGTGCATCGGTGGGATAACGTCGGACCCCAACGGGGAGTGGATGAAGCAGGTGGCAAGAAACCTCACTGACCTGTGGGATGGTTTCCTCCTTGGCAAGCGATACCTCATCCACGACCGGGACCCCGTCCTGTGCCAAAACTCGGCCCTTTTGAAAGACCATGGCTGTAATTTAATGCACCGTAAAGTCTTAGCGTCATTTTACCAACACTTAATGGCGGAAGCACCCATGAGGTCTGTGTGAGCAGCAGGGCTGCCCGATCGAACAACGGCTGCCTGACCAACAGTAGGATTTGCACATGGTACGTCATGATGGATCCGAAGATAACACCCTCGGGCCAGACGATTGTAAAGCCCACAGCCCTTGGCACCGTCGCAAAACACAGACGCTAAGCTGCTGATTTATCGGCTATTTCAAGAGGGCCGAGTTTTGGCACAGGACGGGATTGAAACTCACGTGGCGTTGACGGGAACGGAATGACTTGTTGTCTCCCCTCGCTTCGGCGGGGGGAGTGGATTGAAACTCTCCGCCCCCGGTGACATTGAGTCGGAATACTTGCCGTCTCCCCTCGCTTCGGCGGGGGGAGTGGATTGAAACAGTTCCAAGTTCGATGCACGACTCCATTTCGCGCTGTCTGGTGCTTCCGCTATCAAGTGATGGAATGGACTCCTCCACTGACATAGACGGCATCGATGTGCCAAAGTCAGTCGAATACGCATCGAAAAGGAGGAGTCCAAATGAAAGATACGACAATCGCTGTGGATCTTGCAAAGAACGTCTTCGAGATTGCCATCTCGGGAGAAGCGGGGAAGGTGTCCAAGCAACTCCGTGTGAGTCGACCCAAATTGGTGTCGTTCTTTGCCAAACAGAGCGCTGCCACCGTGCTTCTCGAAGCCTGCGGCTCGGCTCACTTCTGGGCAAGGACGTTCCGAAGGTTGGGACACGACGTCGTCCTGCTCCCACCTCACCTCGTGAGGCCGTATCGACGCGGGAGCAAGAACGACCGCGCCGACACGAAGGCGTTGCTCGAGGCCTACAGGAACGAGGAGCTTCTTCCCGTACCCATCAAGTCCGTGCACCAGCACACCCTCGCTGCGCTCCATCGCCTGCGCTCAGGATGGCTCTCCACACGGACCGCACGCATCAATGCCGTACGCGGGCTCCTGCGCGAACTCGGATTCATCATCCCAAAGGGCGCTCACTTCGTCGTGCCCGCCCTCTTCGAACTCGTCGAAGACGCTGATTCTGATTTGCCCGACGTGCTCCGTTCGCATCTCCGTGATGCCTGCTCCGAGATTCGAGAACTCAAGGACAAGTGCGCTAGCATCGAGCACGAGCTCAAGGCGCTCACCAAGCAGCTTCCTGAAGTCCAACGACTTCTCGCCATTCCCGGCATCGGACTTCTGGCCGCGACCGCCATCGTGGGCTTCGTCGGCGATCTTCGCCGCTTCCCATCGGGGCGCCGCTTCTCGAGCTACCTCGGCCTAGTTCCCAAGGAAAACTCCAGTGGCGACATTCGCCGCCTCGGACGCATCACCAAGCGTGGCGACTCCTACCTCCGTATGCTCCTCACCCAGGGCGGGCGCGCCGTGCTCCGCGCGGCGAACGTCAGCAAGAGCCCGCCCGACAAGCTCCGCGCCTGGGCTCGGAAGGTCCACCGCTCGCGGGGACACAACAAGGCCGTGATTGCTGTCGCCAACAAACTCGCCCGGATCGTCTGGGCCGTCTCCACCCGCGAGAGTGAATTCCAGTCGCCGGTGGCCGCTTAGATTTAGAGGCTCCACTTTCGTGTTTTCCTTTTTCCCTTCCAAAAGAGGCTGCGACGATACCCATCCAACTGATGGCGTACCGGTCGGACCGGCGCGGGGTCAAGCCAATAGCAACACTGGCCCTAAGAGGTCGTTCAAAGTGATTGGCTCCTCGCGCGCGGATTTTCCATCATGGCCCGGAGCACCCAAGACGCTCCTCACTGAGGCCGAAGATACGTTTGCAGTCTGACCCACTCGTCACGACGCGATGGATGCGCAGCTTCGATGGAAGATTTATTAAGAAAGGGGCGTGACTAGAAAGAAAGGGGCTTGACTAGAGGAGTCCAGATATGTTGCTAAGCCGCGTTTGAATACCAGTGTTAGTTGTCCTGCCTGTGTCTTCGAACGCCATTAACAAGGATGTCGGCGTGCACACGAAGATGTCCTTGAATGTAAGGCACCGCATCGTCAGCCCAGCCGGCATCGCCGAAAGAACTGAGTCTCTCGAAATCAGGCTCAAACTCTAGTACACGAACGGGTTAGGCATCTGCTGCCAACACTTGATTGCGGAAGCACCAATGAGCTGCTCGGTCACCACAAACGACGCCAGCACGGGATGTGCGGAGAGCTTCTCGACTATCGCGCGGACGAAGTCATCGCTGGTGGACAGCGGTGGCAGAACGATCGGCGCCGCCTCGGGTAGAGCTTCCGTCTCGCCGGACGGTGGCGCAGCCGACTCTGCCACGGTGCTTGTCGGCGCCTCAAGTGCGTCGGGAGCCTCCCCGGTCTCGTCGATACCTCCGCCAGTAAGGAGAAAGTACAGGACGATCCCCACGACAAAAGGAATCCCGACGACTCCGGCGGAGACGAGGAGCCAATGCCGGAGGGGCTTGCCATCGTCCGTCAGGACGGGTTCGGAAACCGCACTTTCTTCCGGCTGGTCGATGTTCCGGTCTTGGTGCTTGCGCTGTTTGCTGTTGGTGATGTGTACGTATCCCTTTGCAAAAGAGGCGCTTAAGCTCCATTTAGCGCGCGGCGAAGGTCGTGAGCGCCATTTTGGCTGTAATTTAATGCACCGTAAAGTCTTAGCGTCATCTCACCAACACTTAATGGCGGAAGCACCGTTCCGACTTCAATAACCGCGGCCGGATACTCAGGCCGACCAAGATGCCATCTGACGCGGGTCGACGACATTCAGCTTGACAGGGAACGGTTGTACCGTGTAGCAAGGAGGCCACTCATGCCTCATTGGAGTCGGCGGCGTTTTCTTACCGCCTTAATTACCAGCTCCATCGCCGGAGCAAGCTCCCACTGGTATGCACCCAGGCTGATGGCGCTCCAGCACCTGTTCGAGGACATTCCTCCGATTCTCCCGCGGCGAGCAAAGCTGCCCAGAAAGGTGGCGGTCTTGGGTGCCGGGTTGGCGGGATTGTGCGCCGCCTACGAGCTCGCCCGGCTCGGTCACGACGTCGTGGTGCTCGAAGCGCGAAACCGGCCCGGCGGCCGGGTCTGTACCCTACGAGAGGGATTCAGTGACGGGCTCTATGTGGAGGCGGGAGCGGCCAACTTCTACACCATGCACCGGTACTCCGTGCACTATTGCATGGAGTTTGACATGCCCCTGCAGCCGATGTTCCCGCGCGCCCAGGTCAAGAAAACGACTGGAATACTCTATCTTAAAGGACGTGCGTATCGGCAATCCGAAGTCGAAGCCGATCCGAGCATTCTGCCGTACGACTTGACCTCAAAAGACATCTCTTTTCTCAGAAGTGCACCCCCCATAGGGACCCTCGCCTACGTGGACTTCAACGCCTACCACTTCGGTTCCAAAAGTTACGCGCGGCTGGTCAACGCGGATATTCCCAATTTGGCAGATCTCAAAGATCTCGACCAGGTCCCGGTCGGCGAGTTCCTCAAGCAGCGAGGTGCCTCGAAGGGGCTGTTGGAGATCTTCGGTCGGTCACTGGACAACTACTACAACGGCAACGCCCTGGAGCGGATCTCCCCTCTCTACTTATTGATGGATGACGCCATCGGGCTTCGCACCGGTCATAAGTTTCGGATCATTGGCGGCAACGATCAATTCCCCCTTGCGTTCGCCAAGCGACTCTCGGACAAGATCCGTTATGGCACTCCGGTCGTTCGGATCGAACAGGATGCCAATGAGGCAAGGGTGGTGGTCCGGCAGGGGGACGCTCTGGAAAGCATTTCCGTCGACTACGTGGTCTGCACCTTACCGCTGCCCACGTTACGGCTGGTAGAGGTCCTCCCGCCATTCAGCGAGAAGAAGACCCGAGCCATCAAGGAAGTCCCGTACGTTTCACTGCATAAGCTCTTCCTTCAATTCCGTCAACGGTACTGGGAGGAGCAAGGATGGAATGGAAGCCTATGGGGCGATCTTCCCATCGGGATCTTGTCCCACGAGACCGGCAACCAGCCGGGACCGCGAGGGATCCTGCGAAACTACACGACCGCCCCGGCCGCCCAGGAGATTTTCGCACTGAGCGGTCAGCGACAAAGGGAAGAGATTCTGGATCAGATCGCCCGGGTTAGTCCCGACGTCGGTAAGCACGCCGAAGATCATCAGATTTGGTTTTGGGACGCCGAGGAATGGAACCGTGGGGCTTACGTGGTGTATGAGACCGGGCAAATGACGACGCATCTGCCAGCGCTCGTCAAACCGGAGGGGCGAGTGCACTTCGCGGGAGAGCATACCTCGTTCTGGCATGCGTACATGAACGGTGCGCTCGAGTCCGGATACCGATGTGCGGGGGAGGTGCATAGGCGTTCAGAAGCAGGATCGCCAAGTGGCGTCGCCCCTGAAGGAGTGAAACACGGGTAAAGGAGGAACTGCGATGAGTGTAGTAGGTCGGAGAGAATTCTTGAAAGGTGCTCTGTTAACCACCGGTGGTGTCACAGCCGTCGCTGCCGACAGCGGTTCGCAGCCTGGGCCTCCCGTTGCTCAAAGTGCGTCGAGTCGCCCCTTCGTGTTCGACATGCACGTCCACATGAGTGACCCGGAGGGCGCCAAACAGGGGAAGGCTTATCGCGACATTTTGTTCAAGAATTTCGATGCTATCTATGATGGGGAGGGCAAGCGCCATCCCAATCCGAAGAAGTACTCGTATCTTCCCGAAGAGATCATCGAGCGAATGAACGAAGGGGGAGTCGACGTTTCGCTGGTCATGGTGACGAGCGGTTCACGAAGACGCGGGCGACGCGGGAATCTGCTGGCGTACTTGGCCCAACAGCTAGAAAAGTATCCCGACCGGCTGGTGGGAGTTCCCATGTATGACCCTCTCTTCGAGCCCTGGCGGGGACCAGAGTTTGTGGATGAGATCGCGGACTTGGGCTTCAAGGGGGTCAAACTCCTCGCCGCCTATGAAGGTTATGATCCTTACGACGAGGAAATCTGGTCTTTTTATGAGAGGGCCATGGAGCGCGAGATCTTGATAGATTTCCACACCGGCTGGGCGCCAGTTGCCGCTGCGCCCCTCGAGTATGGATCTCTCGCGGAGATCCATAGCCTAGATCAATTGGGTCGGCGCTACCCGGAGCTGAAGGTCAACGTTGCCCATGCAGGTGGGCCGGCCCAGTGGCCGGAGGCAGTACTCGTCACGGCCAAGCACGAGAATTTCTCTCTCGACTTTCCTCATGGTGCGCCTATCCACCGCAACAATTGATGGCCATGCTGGCCTTGGCCCGTGACGTGGATTGCATGGACAAGGTGATGTTTGGAAGCGAGCACAGCATCTGCGATCCGGGGACGGTGGTCGGCCAAGTTCGCAATATCAACCTCTGGGCCGATCGTCTTTATTACGAGCGTTTCAGCGATGGGGACATCGCGAAGATCCTGGGACTCAACGCGGCGCGACGGTTCAATCTCTCGACGTCTCTCCGGTTCTGACGGCCGTTGATGCTGCACTCTTGAAGACCGAACTTGATGAGGATGACATGATGAACGAAAGTATTCGATCCACTCGGCACTGGGTTGTCTCTACGTCAATCCTACTGCTCGTCACGGCGATCGCTTGGCTCGGCTCCCGACCTCTCGAAGCACAAGAGGCGGGAGAAGAGAATGGCCTCCTCTTCACCAACGGCATCATCGTTACCCTGGACGACCAAGACAGCTTGTTCGAGCGCGGCTATGTCGTGGTGCAAGGAGACCGTATCGTTGCCGTAGGCGAAGGAGAGGCGCCGAGCCAGTGGCAGCATGCCCAGCGCATCGATGCCAGCGGAAAGATCATCATGCCCGGTTTGGTCAACGGGCATATGCACTCCCGTCCGGCACGGGGCTTCGGCGACGGCATGACCGAAGAGGAATGGCATGTGCGTATCGTGGACCCCATCACCTACAGCATGACGCGGGAAGACTCCTACGCGGGCTGCATGCTCGGTTTGGCGGAATCGATCCGCTCGGGAACGACCACCACCGCGCTCATGCCCGCCTTGTTCGACGGTTGTATCGAGGCGGCGCAAGACATGGGAATCCGTGCCCGACTGGCTTTACATCGGGACGAAAAAGGCTACGGCGACTATAACGATACGGTTCGTTATCTGGAAAGCCACGAGCAGCAAACCGATGATCGAGTCCAGGTTTGGTTCACCTGGGAGTCTTACAAGCAGCCGTTCGAGGAATCGGGCACCACGCCCATGTACCAAGTCGTCTCCGAAGCAGCAAAGACTTACGGAACCGGCTTCCACGGCCACCTGCTGGAGATCCTGCTAGAGCTTGAGTTCTTTTCACAGCATTTTTCGGAGCGACCCTTCCCGATGCTGCAGCGTATCGGGCTTCTCAGGAAAGGGGTGAGCTTCGCCCACGGAGTCTGGGTCAACGAAGAGGACATCGCCGCCCTGGCGAAGTCCGAGGCAACGATCGTTCACTGTCCGGTAAGCGTCTCCAAGGAAGGAATGCCTATTACACCGGTGCGCGAGCTAATAGACGCCGGGGTGAACGTCTCCTTAGGGACCGATGGTTTGGTGAGCAGCTTCAAAGTGGACATGTTTGAAGTGATGCGGTTGGCTGCCCTTCTTCAGCGCATCCGGTACCGGGACCCGCAGGCGCTTCTTGCTCGGCAGGTGCTGCGAATGGCCACGCGGAACGGTGCCTTCGGCTTGGCCTTGGAGGAACAGATTGGATCCTTGGAGGTTGGTAAGAAGGCGGACATCATTCTCTTAGACACCGAGGGCAAGCCTCATTGGAGTCCACTCATCGTGGGCGGGCCCTACAGCAACATTTATGCGCTGCTGGTCTTCTCGGCACACGGCAGCGACGTGGACACGGTTCTGGTCGACGGAAAGATCCTACTTGAGGGCGGGGAGCTGCGTGGATGGCGTGAAAGCGAGTTGATGCGAGCCGCTCAACGAAGCGCCGAGCGCCTCGTCACGGCTACCGAAAAAGATTGAGTCTGTAAGTCCGATGGCGTCCTGTGCCAAAACTCGGCCCTTTTGAAATAGGCCATAAATCAGCAACTTAGTGTCTGTGTTTGCGACCGGGCCAAGGGCCGTGAGCTTTACAATCGTCTTGGGCGGGCGGGTCGTCACCATGCAGATGACCACCTCGTCCTGTGCCAAAATTCGGCCCTTTTGAAATAGGCCATAAATCAGCAGCTTAGCGTCTGTGTTTGCGACCGGGCCAAGGGCCGTGGGCTTTACAATCGTCTGGCCCGAGGGGTGTTATCTTCAGATCCATGATGACGTACCACGTGCAATTCCTACTGCTCGTTCTGGCTGGGTCAACCGCCAGCAGCAGGATGTGATCGACTACCAGCAAGAGGAGAACCGTGTGCTCCGAGCCGGGCTTCGGGGCAAGCGTCTCAGTCTCTCGGACGACGACCGGCGCAGGCTCGCCGTCAAGGCCCAGGCTTTGGGCCGCGAGGCGCTGGCCCAGATTGCGTCCGTTGCCACACCCGCTACGCTTCTGCGCTGGTACCGCTGCCTCATCGCAGCCAAGTACGATGGCAGCAAGAACCGGAGCCCAGGCCGACCTCCGACGGCGAAGGACATCCGTGAGCTCATTGTGCGCGTGGCGCAGGAGAACCCGACGTGGGGATATACGCGCCTGCGAGGCGCACTCAAGAACCTAGGACATGAACTCGGACGCAACACCATCAAGAGGCTCCTCGCCGAGCACGGTATCGCGCCGGCTCCGGAGCGGGGCAAGAGCATGTTCGTGGAGCACTTTCCTCAAGGCTCATTGGGGCGCTATCGCTGCGACAGACCTGTTCACCGTCGAGGTTGCGAACCCGTTCGGGCTCGTCCGCTACCATGTCCTGTTTGTCATCGATATCGCCACTCGCTGCGTGTGCATCGGTGGGATGACTTCAGACCCAAACGGGGAGTGGATGAAGCAGGTGGCAAGAAACCTCACGGACATGTGGGATGGTTTCCTCCTTGGCAAGCGATACCTCATCCACGACCGGGACCCGCTATTCACCGAGGCGGTACGTGGGCTGTTGAGAGATTCAGGCGTGAAGCCCCTTCGCCTTCCCGCTAATAGTCCGAATCTGAACGCATACGCGGAAAGATTCGTTCTCTCCATACGTCGAGAGTGTCTCGACCGCTTCGTACTTCTCAGTGAGCGACACCTGCGCACAGCGGTAACCGAATACGTAGTGCACTATCACACAGAACGGAACCACCAAGGTCTCGGCAACGAGCTCATCACACCTCTGCCGGCAAGCGCGAATGACACTAGCCCCATCGTGTCGCGAGAGCGACTTGGGGGCATTCTCAACTACTACTGCCGTGCCGCGTAGATGGTCGCCGGCGACGGTAGCCACTCGGCGGGCTCGACAGGCGTAGCGTGGAAACCGCTTCAGGAACACGCTTCGATATTCGCTCTCGACTAGGTGGTCATCTGCATGGCGACGACCCGCCCGCCCAAGACGATTGTAAAGCCCACGGCCCTTGGCCCGGTCGCAAACACAGACACTAAGTTGCTGATTTATGGCCTATTTCAAAAGGGCCGAGTTTTGGCACAGGACGCGGTCAAGCTTTGCCTGATATAATCTGGATAATGAGCATTAAGGTCGAGTACAGGAATGGGGTCTTCAGACCACTGGAGAAAGAGATCGACGCCGCTTCGGGAAAGGTCTACCAAGTCTTTTCAGAGGATGAGCTGAAGCGGCTCACCGAGGACCTGCCGTGGCTGAAGGGCTCGGAGCGGAGCTTCGAGTTCTGGAAGAATAAGGAGGATGCCGTCTACGACAGGTTATAGACAGGGCGACATCGTACTGGTCTCCTTCCCCTTCACCGACCTCACGTCGCCCAAGAGGCGCCCCGCACTGGTCCTTTCCCCTGATTCCTTCAATTGTGATCCGCAAAAAAGAAGATCGGCCAGAAGCAGCCGACCATAGCGAGTCTAAAATGCACAATCAGCGCTGGATCGACTATTTACGGAGCACAGTACCCCACATTCGGCCCAGCCGGGATGGTGTCGCGAGGATAAGACCATGACCCGCGTCCCAGTGCACCCTGAGATGCTTCGCTGGGCTTGCGAACGCGCCGGCTACGATGTGGCGCACGTTGCGGAGCGCATGCCACAGCTCCCGGCCTGGGTCCGACGTGAGAAACAGCCGACGCTGAAGCAGCTGGAGAAGCTGGCCAAACTCACCCATACGCCGCTCGGCTACCTGTTCCTCCCCGAGCCCCCCGACGAACGCCTCCCGGTTCCTGACTATCGCACCGTGGGGGGCGCTGCGGAAGCAAAGCCGAGCCCCGACCTGCTCGACACGCTGTACACGATGCAACGCCGACAGGTGTGGCTGCGGGACTCCCTCGTCGAGAACGAGGTGGAACCATTGGCCTTCGTGGCAAGCGCCCGTCTTGGCGATGAGCCGGGCGCTGTGGGTCGCGAGATGCGACGGGCGCTCGGCCTCGATGGTGGATGGGCCGCGGGAGTCCGTACTTGGCAGGATGCCGTGAGCGAGTTGCGTCGCGCGATCGAGCAGCTCGGCGTGATGGCGGTGATCAACGGTGTGGTGGGGAACAATACCCATCGCCCGCTGAGCGTGAAAGAGTTCCGCGGCTTTGCGCTCACCGATCCCTACGCGCCGCTGATCTTCGTGAACGGTGCGGATTCGAAGTCGGCGCAGATGTTCACGCTCGCTCACGAGTTGGCGCACATCTGGCTCGGCACAGAGGGGCTTTCCGGCTTCGAAGTCCTACTCCCCGGCGGTACGGACGTGGAGGACTGGTGCAACCGAGCGGCGGCGGAGCTCCTCGCGCCAGCACGGGAGCTCAGAGCGCGCTGGGGGGAAGTCAGACGGAGGGCGAGTCCCTTCGAGGCACTCGCCCGGACGTTCAAGGTGAGCCCCGTAGTCGCTGCCCGCCGAGCTCTCGACCTGAATCTCGTTGACCGCAGCACCTTCTTCGATTTCTACGAGCGCTACGTCAATCGGGAACGCAAGGGTGGCACGACACCGAGCGGGGGAGATTTCTATAACAACCAGAACACGCGTGTCGGCGAGCTATTTGCGATCCAGGTGCTGCGCGCAGCGATGGAGGGCCGTATCGGATTCAAGGAAGCCTATGACCTGACAGGGCTGCGTGGAGGAAGCTTCCAGAAGTACGCCAAGCGGCTGGGGGTGGATATCCCATGATGGTGGATCGGACCTACCTTGTGGATTCGGACGTCTTCATCACGGCGAAGAACCTGTATTACTCATTCGACATCTGCCCCGGCTTCTGGAAGAGCGTGCTTCATCACCACCGGGAGGGCCGAGTCTTTAGCGTCGACAGAGTTCGTAGCGAACTACTCGTGGGTCGCAGGACGGAGGATCTCGTTCGGTGGGTGAGGGATGAAGTCCCGGAAGGGTTCTTCGTCCAAGTGGACACCGACGTGGTGGTGCGCGCCTATACGGACGTCATGATGTGGGTTCAACGTCACCCGAAATATTTCGACTATGCGAAGGCAAAGTTCGCGACGGGTGCGGACGGCTGGCTCGTCGCCTACGCACAGGTTCACGGCGCCACCGTCGTGACGAACGAGCAAAGTGCGCCGGAGTCTAGGAAGGAGATCAAGCTGCCCGATGTATGCGATCAGTTCGGAGTGCGGCGCGACAACACGTTCGCCATGCTTCGGGCACTGAACGTCCACTTCGATTGGGCGGAAGACAGTTGAGTGACCCGTGTTGTGCTCCGCAAAAAGTCGATCCAGCATTGATTTGAGGCGGGCGCGCTAGTCTCGGGTTCGTTTGTGTTCTTGGACACGGCGGGCTGAAGATTACTGAGAATGTCAGTGCCGCCCTTGGCGACAGAGCGGATGTGGTCAATTTCCCAGCCGTGCTTGGTGGTTCTGCCGTAGTCGTACCTACGAATCAAGTTACCGCACGGATGGCGCCTTTCGTTGGTAATTCCCGTCGTGTCTAAAAATACAAACGTACTCAAGACCCTGGATCGACTTTTTGCGGAGCACGGGTTATTACCACCGTGCCGCCGCATAGGAGTTCGGTCGCGCCAGTTAGACGGAACGGATGGCGTCGTGTCCAAAAATATAAACGAACTCAAGACCGGCGCGCCGGGACGTTTCGGATTAGAGGTGTCTAGGCTTGATTCGCCAATGGAAGCTAGAATCCTCGGTCATGAACACGCCGATCCAGCCCTTGACATTGTTGGTGGTCACCATCGCTGGTTGGGTCCAGCGTGACCAACAAGCCGCTATCGTCTACTTGCTTGAGGAGAACAGAGTCCTCAAAGCTCGGCTTCGCGGGAGGAAGCTTCGCCTCACGGACGACGAGCGACGTCGGCTCGCGGTAAAGGGTAAGGCGCTTGGCCGGAAACTCTTGGCAGAAGTTGCCGGTATCGTCACACCGGAAACCCTTCTGGCTTGGCACCGAAGGCTCATTGCGCGGAAGTGGGACTACAGCACACGGCGGAAACAGCTTGGACGACCCTGGGTGATGGTCGAGAGTACGGAGCTCGTCCTACGTCTAGCGAAGGAAAATCCGCGGTGGGGATAGATTAGGATTCGCGGCGTGCCCTCTCGAATCTCGGCCATGCCGTAGCTAGGAGCACCATCGCAAGTATTCTGCGGGAACAAGGCATCGAGCCCGCGCCGGAACGAGGAGAGCGGACGCCGTGGCGCACGTTTCTCACCGCCCATTGGGTTGTGCCTTCTATTTATTCATCCGCGCGCACCGAACTTGATTGATCTCCGGTCTGCGGGCACCATGCCTGCATGATTTCGTCGTTCGTTCGTGCCCGGCCCTGGGCACGGCCACAAACACAGACTCTAAGTTGCTGATTTATGGGCTATTTCAAAAGGGCCGAGTTTTGGCACAGGACGGCATTGGCGATATTGCGCAGGAGGGTGCGGTCAACGGATTTCGTGGGGTTGCCCAGAACGAGCTTGGTCTCGACGCCGCGTCGACGCAAGCGGAACGGCGCGTGGATGCGGAGTGCGTCCTCGCGAATGCGATCTGGCGGTGCTTGCGCTGTTTGCCGTTGGTGATGTGTACGTATCTCTTTGCAAAAAAAAAGCACTTACGCTCCATTTAGCGCGCGGCGAAGGTCGTGAGCGCTATTTTGGCTGTAATCGGTCTATCCCCGCGCATGCGGGGGAACCCTCTGAGTAAAAATTACCTCTTCGAAACAGAAGGGAAGCCTGTCAAGAAACAATTCTATTCAGTTGTCAAAGAGCTAGCAAGACAAGACTTCCGCACCTCACAACCTCTTGACGAGCAGCACGCCGTCGGCTTCACGGATCTCCTTCGGAGGGTCACCCAGATGGCGGAGTGCGAGGCCGCCTCCGGCAGTGCTGTCCCGCCAGATTATGGCGATGGCGCCGTTCCCAAGCGCACCGAACCAGTCTTCGATCACTGACCAGATGCGCTCGCGCACCCCGGCTGAGAGGTTGGGCGACACGTAGACGCCCGGGGCGACCTCGAGCAGCGCTGAGGCGAGGAAGCCACGATATCTGGGTTCGACGTCCCGCGTGACGACGACCGTCATGGGCATGACCGCGACTCCTTATTTGGCTTCGGATCTCCAAACAAATCCTTAATCCGGTCGATCATTCTCGGGATCGTTTGCTCCCGGCTGAGGACGTACCCGGTCTCGCGCCGCGTTACGCGCTCGATGTTCGCACGGGGCGCCGCCAAGACCTTCTTCGCAGCCCGGAACGCAGTGGGAATGGTCACCGAGTCGCGGAACAGATCAGCGATGTCGAGCACAAAGGACTGGCCTGCATCTTCATGGATGAAACCGAGTTGCGGCACGGTCGCCGTCGCGGAGACGGCAATGGCGGCAGCGGCTTCAACCGCACTCGACGCGTGGTTCAGCGCTTGGTTCGGCAGATCGCTCGCCATCGGCCGTGACCGATCGTAGCGCCGTCCCCGCCATTCGATTCCGATCGTCGTAGCCATGAGACGATAGGTCTCCTTCATCCTGGCGCCCTCAATGCCGCGCATCACCGCGAGGTCGCTGCGGGGAAGAACGTCACCCAAGCGCCATGCGTACATGCGTCGCGCGATTTGGAGCCGAGTTTTGGCGTCAGCCCAGACGCGCGCCTGGCGTCGCGCGAGGCCCGACCGGTCGGCGATCAACGGTGGAGCAGTATAACAGCGCACTCCGTCCTCGCCGACAGCGGCGAGCGCGGTACCGTGCCGGGCCAGAAGCCGTAGCGCGTCATGGCTCACGGTCGAGCCAGGACCGAGCAAGATCATGGAGACGCCCTGAAACGGTATGGCGTAGTGACCCGGTTCCAGGGGGTCGTTCTCCGTTCCGTACGGGCCGCGCTCGAAGGTGAGGGTTCCGTCCCGCGCGGTCAGCGCGCCGCGCGAGAGCCAGAGAAGCCCGGCCCGATCCGTGTGGGGGATCCGGGCCGTGTCAAGGCCGAGACGCCCTTTCAACATGGTGAGGTGCGACAGGCCGTCCCCGCCGGCGGTCGTACGAGCAGCATGCCGTACCCGTAGGCCCTGCGATGGCCGACGACGTTCCGCAGGGGCCGAGCGAAGGCATCCGGCTTTCCCCACCTGTCCATGGATCAACGTCTCCCGCGGCTAACGCTTTGACCTTTCCGTCGCCGGATCTGCCTTATGATGGAGTATGACAGAGCCGGATGCAATGAGCACCTTCGTGGCGATCGACTTCGAGACGGCCAATCACCGACGGGACAGCGCATGCGCGGTCGGCCTCGCGGTCGGCTGCGACGGCCGTATTGTGGTGTTGCGGTCGTTCCTGATCCGACCGCCTTCGGCGCGCTTCTCGCTCACGAGGATCCATGGCCTGTGCTGGGAGGATGTTCAAGACGCGGCATCGAGCCAAGCTCCACGAGATCATTTTCGAGGCGGATACGCCTGCGGGGAAAGTCTTCGACCTGGCACTGCTCGTTCTCATTCTGGCGAGTATTGTCGCGGTGATGCTGGAAAGCGTGACCGCCGTCCGCGAGGACTACGGGACCGTGCTTCGCGGATTCGAATGGCTGGTGACGATTCTCTTCACCATCGAGTACATCTTACGGCTGTATTCGGTGGGAAGACCTCTTGCATACGCCACCAGCTTCTTCGGTGTGGTCGATCTCCTAGCCATTCTGCCAACCTACTTGAGCCTGATCTTCGGCGGGGCTCAGTCGCTTTTAGTTATCCGTGCTCTTCGGCTCCTCCGGGTCTTTCGGGTGCTGAAGCTGGTGAGGTTCGTCGGAGAAGGGGCTCAGCTCAGCGCTGCGCTTCACGCGAGCGCGCGCAAGATCGTCATTTTCATCGGTGCGATCCTCGCCATTGCTCTCATCGTCGGGGCGCTTATCTATCTGCTCGAGGGAGAAGAGCGCGGTTTCACCAGCATTCCGCAGGCGATGTACTGGGCTATCGTGACCATGACCACGGTGGGTTACGGAGACATTGCCCCGCAAACGGTTTTGGGTAAGTTCTTGGCCACTGTGATCATGATCCTCGGCTACGGAATCATCGCCGTACCGACCGGGATCGTGAGCGTCGAGATGCACGCGGCGGCAAGGCTTGCGGTGAGCACGCAGGCTTGTCCCATCTGCTCCAGCGAAGGCCACGATACCGATGTCAAGTTCTGCAAGGACTGTGGAGCTCGTTTGTAGGCGAAGGGCGTTTTTCGCCTAAGGCGAGTCCGTTCGCGAAGGCATTCGTCTCTGGACACAACTGAAACAGGCGGGGGATTCTAAAGCGATTTCTTGATCAACAGGGCTCTGCTTCCTCCCGGCCGTCGATCTCGTTCGAATAACCCTCGTTCGCTCGTGGCCCGAACGCGAGAAGTGAGATCGGATCGGCCACGGGACGAATGTGTAACCCTGGGGGCCGTTCTGGAGGGACTCCAGGCAGGCCCGGTCTCGGCTGGAAACCACAAAAAACAGGGAATTAACAGGGAATTTGGGCCTTTTTTGCGCCGATCGGGCTGTTTTTTCACGTGCTAACCTTCCAAATTTCAAATGGTTAGCAGGTAATTCCCTGTTCCAAAAGAACAGGGAATTTGAGATGACCGAACAGGGGATTTACAATAGGCGAACAGGGAATTGAGGTGGGTCAATCAGGGAAGTGTCACGAGCAACACGTGGCGTTCAATTTGTCGCGGAAAGATGCGTATAATGCGGACGAAGCGTCGTGAGGCGACCGAGATTCCAGCGTGACAACCCGAAGGTGCGCAAGGTACAGGCACCGCCTAACGGCACTGACTTGACACAGGTAGCCGAATCTTGTCGGTACGTCGGGAGTCCCTACCATAAGGATGCCTTGGGATTTGCCGGGATGCCTCGCGGCCGCCGGCCCACCGCCAGCTTGTGTCCTAGCAAGCTGGTGCACTGTCGGGACCTTGTTGAGGGGTGGCTCCGAGATGCGGTGAGATCCGGTCGCGTCGGCGCGTGGGACGGACGCTTTCCGCGCTACGTTTGGCACCGCGAAGATGACGTTATTTTCGAAGCACGGCAGGGCTCTCCTGGTTCTGGCGAGTACCATGGATATCCACTGGAACCGATGCAGCGAGTACAAGGTCTCGGATGAGCGTTGATTTTCGATTCAACTGGGTCGATGCGGGACCGTCACCCGACAAGCTGGCCCAAACGACTATGGCCGCACTCTCCGTCGAAGCCGACGGCACGACTGTCACTGCCGTTCTGGATCGTCGGAGCGGGATATACAGCAAGGAGGTCGTCGTTCCTCTGTTCAGCGTAGCCGAGTGGCTGGTCACCAACTGGTGGCACATTTGGTACGAGGTCGGGGACACGAGCGAGCAACGGCCTGAATTCGAGTCCCGCCACAACCTGGCGTTCGCCGCCGACGGCTTCGTACTACCGCGTCTGAGTATGATCCCCGTTTCAGGGCGAATGGATCTGGAGTGGACTCGGTACAAACCACAGTACGCCGGGATCGAATTCGTCGATGAGGGACAGCATCGCGTCGAGCGGGAGGAACTGGAATTGCAATTCCGAAACCTCATCGACGCTGTATTAGAACGGCTCCGCAGCTGTCCCGAGACCGGCCAAGCAGCGGAAAACCTTGGTCGCGTCTGGAACGCGATCAACGATCTGGATGCTGACGAACTTGAGTTCAGCCGCGCCGCCGCCCTGCTCGGAGTCGATCCTTTCGACGTGAGGGATCATGTCGCCGATTCCATCGTGATGTTCTGGGAAAACGCAGACTCGTCTGTCCGAGAGGATGCTCTGGCCCTCGCTAGGGTAGATTCATTGGACCCCGTCGGCGTTTGGTTGAGTGACGCTATAGAAACGCTTGCGCAAGGCCAAAAAAACAATCACTGGTCGGAGATTCGCCAGACGTTGCCGCCGCACCTTGAGGTTGAACCGTGGGCTCGGGGCTACCAACTGGCGCGTGTAGCCCGCGACAAGATCGGCATCAACGGTGGGCGGATCGATTTCGACCAACTCGGGTCGCTGACGATCCCGCAGCGCCAAACAACTCCGCCGTCGTCGCGCATTCATGGGATCGTGGGAACAGATACGCCCGCCTGCATGACGGCGCCACGAGGTGCAACCGGTACCCGGTTTCTCATTGCTCGTGCGCTCGGCGACTACCTGGGCCGGTCTGTATCCAATCACGGTCTACTCAGTTCTCTGGCAACGGACCGTCAGGCACAGTCGCGGGCGTTCGCGGCAGAATTCCTAGCCCCTGCTGACTTGCTACGCGAGCGAATTTCGAGTGAATACATAGACACCGAACAAATTGACGAGCTCGGACAAGAATTTCTCGTCTCCAGCGAGTTGATTCGTCGCCAGCTCCAAAATCACAATGTCGCGAAAATCGTTGCGTATTGAAGTGTTGGTGCAAAAATCCTTTCGTGCGCGCACGGCACCTTTTGGCGGCTGTACCGCCCCTGATTTCTTGGACAGATTGAACTCATCATAATCAAGCGGCCGGTTCGAGAGCAAGGCGTTGTCTTGCCTGAACGGGCGATTGAAAGCCAAGACGCTCTATGAGCCAGTTCTGGTTGTAGAGTTCGCGGAAGTGCTGAAGGGCTTCGAGCAGTTCCGGAATTGATTGGAAGTGGCGAACCCAGAGCAGTTGTTCCTCGTCGTGTCCAAAAATACAAATGAACTCAAGAGCCTTGCGCCGCCTTCGCCCGGTCGCAAACACAGACACTAAGCTGCTGATTTATGGTCTATTTCAAAAGAGCCGAGTTTTGGCACAGGACGGGGTCGTGCGAATAGCAGGGCAGTTCGCCAATCTCATACAGCTCGAGTTTATGGAAGGGACAAGTCGTTCGTAACGACGATGAAGCGGGCGCCGGCCGTCACGGCCAGCATGAATAAGGCAGCGAGCGCAACAACCACCCACCGGTAGCGCACAGTGGCGGCGGCGTAGCGGCCCAGCAGCGAAGGAGTCAGCGCCTCTACCATCTCGTACTGGAAGCGACGGGCTATTCGATTGTTACCACGGGCTCGATTTCGACGTGTAGACGTGGTCCGGCCTCTTGTAGCTCAGTCCCTCGCCGTCGTACACCGATATCTGGAGAAGCTGGGTGAAATTGTCCGATCTGATCATCTTGTTGGTTCGCAACAATCGCAGAACGCGCTGCTTCATCCGGTACTTGAATAGGGTCGCCCACTTGGGATCCGGTGGAAACTCGAAACTGTCCGCGAGCTCCTTTCCAATGAGGGCGCGTGACAGACGGTAGGCCAGTTTCACCAGTTGCTTTTGCTCAGCCGGGTCCTTGACGTCCGCAACCTTTGGAATGGACTGGATCAACAAATTGGCCACGGCTACCGAATCGGCGTCCGGCTTCGGCTCGCACAGGTAACCGATCTCGTATATTTTTTCCGCCTCCTCGCCGTTCTTATAGAGGATGGTTTCCGGTATCCCCATGAGGTAGCCGGCGTAGCGCCAGACGGCGAGAACGCTCTCCTGTTCTTCCTGGCTGAACTTCGCGCCCAGCATCGTCGAGTACTCCAGCAGGCGCTTGGAAAAGACGGAGATGGCGAAACCCAGGTGCGCCGCGCTTACCGGCGTGCCCCAGGCTTCGTGATTCCAGTCATCTGACTTCGCCAGCAGGCCCCGTATCCGAGTATGAACGAACCGAATGCGCGTGGACAGCTTCCATCCCTCGCCGTTTCTCTGCAAGTTGCCGGGAAAGAAGATCTCCAGCAT
Organism: Candidatus Marinacidobacterales bacterium; assembly: GCA_965219415.1. Taxonomy (GTDB): domain Bacteria; phylum Acidobacteriota; class Vicinamibacteria; order Marinacidobacterales; family DATDRI01; genus CBDCNP01. The sequence goes on along the minus strand of CBDCNP010000001.1, from coordinate 45,583 downwards.
GTGGCGGTTGTTCTGCTGGAGGCGTCTTCTGGTGGACGCCACTCGCCCGGTAATATTGAAAGACTTGGCGATGAGCGTCGAAAAGCCTTCTACCAGCACTCCCGTGACGAAGGCGGTGAGCATCAGGTCTACGTTTTCATGAAAAGCGCGAATCCCGGAACGAAAACCTTCGTAGTAGAGCCAGGGAGGCTCCTTGAAATTCTTGAAGAAATCGCGCAGAGAACGCGGCGCGAGGCGCAGAACCTCCTCGTTCTGCTCTATGCCGGCCCCGATGAACCGGTGCAGGTCGCTTGGAGACAACTCCGCTGAGAGCTCCTCCATGATCGGGTCGAGCTCGGGATCACCGATGGTGGTGTGCTTGAGATAGTTGTCGGCCGCGGTGCGCCTTCTATCTATTCATCTTTTGGCACAGTACGACATCGCCCGGCGAGGGCGTTCCACAGGACGAGATCCAAGCCCATCTGTGGTTCAACGATACAGCCGTTTGAGCGCGTGGATGAAGACGGGCACACGGGCGCAGAAAGAAGGGCAGGGCGGCACCGTCGCTCACAAGTGGCAGTGACGCCCTGATATGCGCGATCTTCTTTTTTGCGGATCACAGCACCGGCCCGAAAGGGCTGGCTTTTTTGCTTCCGGCCCTATGTTTTGGAGGTCAGGGACGCACGAATACCGGGGTAAGCGACTCGGCTGTGGGTGAGCCCGGCATCCAGGAGAACCGCCAGTGTATGGATGGTGACGGCAAGCGGGTCGATGAGGGGCACGCTCAACTTCATGGCCTCTAGTTTCTTCCGGAGATCTCTGGCAAGAAACGCGAACCCCGTGCAGCAAAGCACCAGCGTGTCAGCATTCGCTCCGCAGATCGCTCTCCGGGCCGCTTCGACCAGTAAAGCTGTGGTTCGTCCCGGATCGGCCCCTATCTCATCGGGCGGAATACCAACTACTTCGCAGGATGCAAGCCGCGCGCCCAGCCCTACCTTCTCCGCCTGTTCCTCGAAATAACGCGCAGAGAACTCGCTGGTCACCAGGAGACTAAACCGTCGCCCCACCAAGGTGGCCACATGCATCGAGGTTTGGCCGGGCCCGAGCACCGGGATGGCAACATTCTCGCGCATCTCCCGCACGCCGGGATCGGCCATGCAGTTGACGACGATTCCATCCACCCCTTCCCGCTCGGCCTTCACGGCATTCGTGATGAGCTGGGGTACAGAAAGGCTGAGCGCGGGGTGCTTCCGCAATTAAGTGTTGGCGGCCAGCCCCTAACCGGTCTGCGTGCTAGAGTTTGAACCAGAATTCCGAAGACACAGTTCTCTCATCGTCAGGGCCGAGCCAAAGTGAAGAATCGCAGATGTCTCAATCTCGCATGTCCGTTGCGGGGCAAAGTCAGTTCCGGAAACATCGTTCGCCACGGATTCTACAGAACGAGGTCCGGGAAACGCCGTCGATACCGGTGCGGCGAGTGCGGAAAGACGTTCTCCTCGACGAAAGGCACGCCCTACTACCGTCTCCAACATCGAAGAGCTACTTTCGATGGGGTCATCGCTCTCAGAGTCGAGGGTGTCAGCATTTCCGCGATTTCCCGGATCAAAGGGATTGCCTGGAACACCGTCGCCCGCTGGCTCGAGAAGGCAGCCCAAGTGTGTCGTCGATTCAATCACAGAAGGATCGCGGGCTTCGCTGCCGAAGAGCTTCAAGCCGACGAGATTCGCACGTTCGCGGGCAACAAGAAGACGCCGAGTTGGGTCTTCGTTACGATCGAGGTCTGGTCTCGGCTCTGGCCATCGACGGTGACGGGAAGGCGAAGCTACCGGAACACTCACGCTCTGTTTCGCGACCTTTCGAGGCGGATGAATTTCGAGCGTCTTCCCTTGATCGTCACGGATGGATTCGAATTCTACCAGAAGGTCATCCGTCGCTTCTTCGGTCCAGCGTGTCTCTACGGCCAGGTCCTAAAAACGCGCAGGAACGATGAACACGTCGTTCATCGAGCGGTTGAATCTGACCATCCGGCAAAGCTCGGCATACCTTTCGAGACGAACGCTTTCCCACGCTCGCTCGACGGAGAGGCTCGATGAGCATCTGGAGTTGCTCCGTTGCTATTACAACTTCGTCCGACCGCACGGAGCTCTGAAGTTCGGACGTGAGATCCGAACTCCGGCTATGCAGGCCGGTCTCACCACGCGACGGCTCACCTTTCGAGACATCTTCTTGGCGACGACGATTCCTTTGTGGTCGCGGATCGAGGTTTTCCTGCTCAGTAGGGCGCGCAACCCGGTCTCTTCCGCACCTGTACCACTGCCCGCAGCCGCGTAGCAACACTTGATGGCGGAAGCACCTCACTCGTCAGACCGTCCTGCCTGCGACCCTCGTCGAGATCCGCCTGGTTCACCCAGTTCCGGATCGTCTGGCCCGAGGGCTCAAACTCTCGCGCCAGCTCTTCGGAGCCGCGGCCAGCTCGCACCAGCTCTACCATTTGGCGCCGGAATTCGGCCGCGTATCTGTTTCCCTGCTTTGACATCGTGGACTCCTGTCTCCCAAAGGATTAGGTGTCCACGAAAGCGGGTCAAGTCCAGGGCCGAGTTTTGGCACAGGACGCGGTTCTCCTCTTGCAAAGGTAGTCGACACATCCTGCTGCTGGCGGTTGACCCAGCCAGCCACAACGAGCAGTAGGAATTGCGCGTGGTACGTCATCATGGAGCTGAAGATAACACCCTCGGGACAGACGATTGTAAAGCCTACGGCCCTTGGCCCGGTCGCAAACACAGACACTAAGCTGCTGATTTATGGCCTATTTCAAAAGGGCCGAGTTTTGGCACAGGACAGGAAGAGAGTTCAGACATCAACGACGCCTCGAGATCGATTTCACGAGCATCGCCCTCCCGGTTCTGTCGCAGCGAGTTTGCGACTTCTTTTTTGCGGACGACAGCCCGTATGCAGGCGATCTGGGCTAGAACCGCTGCCAGGAAGACGCGAAAACAACTCAAACGACGCCGGACACGCGCAACAGCTGGAACGCTCCCAGCCCAATGACGACGAGCACCACTGTGCCCGCGAGCAGGTTGGCAAACCATCTGTTCCGATGGCGCCCGAGCAGTGACCGGTCGTTCACGACGACGAGCAGGAAGATGGCGATGAGCGGCAGCAGGAGCCCGTTCGCAGCCTGCGCGAGGAGGATGGCTTCGGTGGGGCTGCCGCCCGAGAGCGACAAGGCGACACCGACGACGATGACCAGGATCCATACGCTGCGAAAGGCGGTGGACCTCATGTCGCGGTCCATGCCGAGCGCGCCCGTCGTCGCATAGGCCGCTGCCAGAGGTGCTGTGATCGCACTGGTGAGGCCGGCGGCGAAGAGGCCGAGGCCAAAGAACGTTTTCGCGGCGGAGCCTAGGATGGGCTCGAGTACCCCCGTCACCATGAGTGCGTCGGCCTGTTCGATGCCTCGGCCAAAAAGTGGTGTGGCGGTCACGACGATCGCAAGCGTCACCGCACCTCCGAGGGTCACGGACAAATATGTATCGAGCCGAGCGGCCGGGAGGGCTTCGTCGGCCGGAACCTCCGAGGACCACTTCTCCTGAACGGCGCTCGCGTGCAGAAAGAGGTTGTACGGGACCACGGTGGTTCCGATGAGGGCGATGATGGTGACGAGCGAGCCGGCTGGGATCTGCGGGACCAGCATGCCCTCGAGGAGCTCTCCCGGAGCGGGCCCGACCATGACCGCGGTGAAGAGGAACACGGCACTCATGACCACGACCAGCGCCACCAAGACGCTCTGTATCACGCGATAGGTGCCCGAGCCGAGGAGGACGGTCGCAGCGACCGCGATCACGACCGCCCAGGCTCTGGGTGTCCAGCCGAGCGTCAGCTCGAGCCCCAGCGAGGCGCCGAGCAGGTTTCCCGCCTCGTAGGCGGCGTTGCCAACCGTAATGGCGAGCGCCACCAGCCCGAGTGCCGCGTAGCGCAGGAGTGGTCGACGAAAGCTCTGACGGATTGCGTCGCTCAGTCCCGAGCGGCGGACGATCCCCAGGCGAGCGGCCATTTCCTGCAGAACGGCAGTAGCGATGACCGAGAAGACGACGGCCCAGAGCAACGCGAAGCCGTAGCGTGCCCCGGCGCGTGAGGAGGTAACGATGGTTCCCGGACCGATGAAGGCTGCGGTCACGAGAAGGCCGGGACCTAGGCTTCGGAGTGTCGCCGCGAGCTTGCCCACCGGAGCGATATGCTGTATCACATAGTTGTCGTCGTGTCCAAAAATACAAACGAACTCAAGACCCCGCGCGCCGGGGCGTTTCGGATTAGAGGCGCCTAGGCTTGGTTCGCCAATGGAAGCTAGAATCCCCGGTCATGAGGACGCCGATCCAGCCCTTGACACTGTTGCTAGTCGCTATCGCTGGTTGGATCCAGCGTGACCAACAGGCGGCTATCGCGTCGTGTCCAAAAACACAAACGAACTCAAGACCGGCTCGCCCGGACGTTTCGTAATAAACGTGTCTACGCTTAGTTGGCCAATGGGAGCTAGAATCCTCGGTCATGAGCACGCCGGTCCAGCCCTTGACCTTGTTGGTCGTCGCCATCGCTGGTTGGCTACAGCGTGACCGGTGCTTCCGCCATTAAGTGTTGGTGAGATGACGCTAAGACCCTACGGTGCATTAAATTACAGCCAAAATAGCATTCGTGACCTTCGCTGCGTGCTAAATGGAGCGTAAGCGCCTCTTTTGCAAAGGGATGCGTACACATCACCAACAGTAAACAGCGCAAGCACCGAAAAACAGGCAATTCGGGGCCATTTTGGGTCTGATCTTGAGTTCGTTTGTATTTTTGGACAGGACGCGAATCACGGCGGAGGACAACGAAGGAGCCTGACCAGAAGCCCGCTGCGCCGGACGGTTCCCCTGCTGATGCTCAGGGTGCCGACTATGATGATGATGAAGGACACGCAACCGATCCACCGATGGGTGCTTCCGCAGTCAAGTGTTGGCGGTCGCCGCGTAACCTGTTCGCGTGCTAGAGTTTTAGCCTGATTTCAAGAGGCGCAGTTCTTTCGTCGATGCCGGCTGGGCCGAGTTTTGGCACAGAACGGGAAAGCCGCACGCTGCGTGCGATGTGGCGGGGGTTGGAAACGGACTTACGGTGCGGCTAGTGAGGCACTCCCACAGGAAACGGGGAGAAACAGACAGGCCGCGCCTACGGAGCACCGCGCCAGCCCTCAACCCTACCGCCGGTCGCAAACACAGACACTAAGCTGCTGATTTATGGTCTATTTCAAAAGGGCCGAGTTTTGGCGCCCGGACGCGACGCGCAACGCCCCTCTCATTCTGCCCGTCGCACGACCAAGAAGCCCCCACGAGACTAGCTCAGGGCTGGTGCCTAGAAGTCGATTAGGCGGGAACCTCGCCCGGCTCTGTATCCCCAAGGACAGTGAAAGAATCGGCCGTGATGGCAGCTAGTGGCCCCACTGGTAGTTGATGCGGGCGTAGTAGTACCCGCCACTTAAACCCCAAGGCGTGAACTGGCTGTAGGGGAGGCCGAACTCGGCAGCGAAAAGGTCCATCCGGTCCGAGAAGACGTCAAATATGTTTTGGCCACCGACCGCCAGCGTCACCTCGTTGGCGAGTGGGATGCTGGCCTCAAGGTCGACGATGTACCGGCCGTCCAGAACCGGCGCGGCCGGGCCGCGGACGAACCGTGCGTCGAAGTGGTCGACCCAGGAGCCGTAATAGTTCAGGCGGCCGAGCAGGCCCACCCGCCCGACGCGCTGGCTGAGGGCGACGTTCCAGCGGGTCTTGGGCACGCCTCGCGTCAGGCCAAGAATATCGCCGGGGCCGAGCAGGTCCGATTCCTTCGTCACCGCCGTGTCGGTGTAGTTCATGGTGACGCTGAAGACCGTGTCGCCGGCGAATGCGGTTGGAGTGTAGGTCGAGACGAGGTCGATCCCCTGAGTCCGGCTCGAGAAGTCGTTGATGAAGAACCGGAAGAAGGCCAGAGTGCCCGCCGAGGTGATACCTTCTGACAGAAGGAGCGCGCGTTCGTCCGTCGTGAGCGTGAAGGTCTGCGACAGGGCGAGGCGATTGGAGACATCGACGCGGAAGTAGTCGGCGGTCAACGTGAACGGCCCGGTATCGACGACCAGCCCGACCGTCGAGTTGAACGACGTCTCGGGCTGGAGCGGCTGGCCGCCCCGCAACTCCGCGGCCCTGAAGGTGGACGGCACGTTGGCGCTGTCAACCAGTTCCAGTGTCTCAGGGTCGATAGTCGTCTGTACGTTGAGCGTGTTCTGCTGGCCGGGCGTCGGCGCGCGGAACCCGGTGCTCACGCCGCCACGCACCGAGACGGCGTCGCCCAGTCCGTAGCGGGCTGACAGCTTGCCGTTCGTTGTGGCGCCGAAGATGTCGAAGTGCTCGAACCTGACAGCACCGCCGACCGTCCACCGGTCATCGGGGTCCCGCAGCTCGACGTCGCCGTAGAGTGCGACGTTGCTGCGGGTCCAGGTGCCGGCCGTATAGTCGGGAAATCCGGGAAAGCCGTTGGAGCCGGAGACGAAGCCCTGCACGGCGTACGGGCCGACGTCCCACGATGGGTGCTTGCGCTATTTACTGTTGGTGATGTGTGCGCATCCCTTTGCAAAAGATGTGCATACGCTCCATTTAGCGCGCAGCGAAAGTCACGAGCGCTATTTTGGCTGTAATTTAATGCATCGCAGAGTCTTAGCGTCATCTCACCAACACTTAATGGCGGAAGCACCCGATGACTTGTCGGCGCTCCCGTGGGCCACACGGGTTCTCGTCTATCGCGATGCCGTCACGCTGGCTCTTGTCGATGATGAGATGAGCGCTGAAGAACGGCAGTATCTCGACGACCTGGCGGGGCGAATGGCGTTGCCGGCGGCTACGGCCGAAGCGATCTCCTCGTGGGTGCAAGACTACGAAACACTGCTCGAGCGTCTGGACAAGCTGATCAGTGTGTCGCCAGCGGATTGATTCAAGGCCAATTGATTCAAGGCCAGCGGCGTCGTGCTCAGTTGTGTCGGCCAAACGGATCTGGGAGGCCATGGGGGACGAGCCGAGGAGATCCGCTTGCCGAAGGAAGGCCCCACGACCGCAGAAATCAATGCGGTTGCCCTTCGGACTGCTGCCGAGGCACAGGCCAAAGCGAATGCGGCAAGCGCAGGAAGAGGAGTAAGAATGGCTAAGCGAAAGTACAATCGCTTTGTCTTGGACCCGCGAGAAATCGCGGATCCGGCCACATCGCCGAGCCAGGCCGAAATCCGGATGGCGGTCGAAAGAACACTTCGGAAAAGTGCGCTTGATATCTTCGAGAAAGCCGAAAAGGCGAAGTCCAGTGGCAAGAAGCTATCGAAGAGAGACCAGGATCGGTACGACCACTTTGCCAAGGAGTACCCGTATCTGGTCCCGGAGCGCCGCAAGGAGCTGCAGAAGCGGCTGGAGCGATTCATCCAGCCCGCGGAGGGAATCCGGGCGGCAGGTGAGGGGCCGACCACAGAGGAGGTCAACGAGGCCGCTCGCCGGGTTCTGGCCGAGACAGGGGCCAAGGCTAGGACGAAGAAGAAGCAGAAGCAGAAGTTGACACCGAAGGAGGGCCCCACGACCGCAGAGATCAATGCGGTTGCCCTTCGGACTGCTGCCGAGGCACAGGCCAAAGCGAATGCGGCTCGCGCAGGAAGAGGAGTAAGAATGGCTAAGCGAAAGTACAATCGCTTTGTCTTGGACCCGCGAGAAATCGCGGATCCGGCCACATCGCCGAGCCAGGCCGAAATCCGACTGGTGGTAGAAAGAACACTCCGAAAGAGCGCTATCGAGATCTTCGAGAAGGCCGAGAAAGCCAAAGCCGATGGCAAAAAACTCTCGGAGAGAGACCAGACGACGTACGACCACTTTGCCAAGGAGTACCCGTATCTGGTCCCGGAGCGTCGCAAGGAGCTGCAGAAGAGACTGGAGCGATTTATCCAGCCCGCAGAGGGAATCCGAGCAGCAGATGAGGGGCCGACTGTAGAGGAGGTTAATGAGGCCGCTCGCCGGATCTTGGCCGAGAGAGAGGCCAAGGCCAGGGCGAAGAAGAAGCAGAAGTCGTCACCGAGAGAATAGGGCGACCAGCCCAGCCCTCCAGAATCCGCGCAGAATCCGTGGTGGTCTACAAGGTCGACCGGCTGACCCGTTCCCTGTCCATCATCATTATTAATCCGGGACTGGACTCTAGGGCCCGGACCGCCCTCGAGCACATGCTGGAGAGCGTGGTCAGCGCGCGAGGGAAGGTGCTGAGGACGAACTTCTCGGCGACCAGCCGAGTAACGCGAGCGACCAAGCGGACTCAGGCTGCCTCTCGCCACTCGTATCGATGGTGCAGTCCACCGACTCGCGGCAGTGCGACTACTTTCGCCGTAGGAGACGGTCGGTGCGTGACCGTTCTCAAGCTCGGTGTGTCCTTGTTCAGCCCCAAGTGGCAACGGTCCTCATGATAGTAGCTGATGTAAGCTCGCACGAGCCGGATGAGATGACATGCACCGAGAACCACGACGTGCTCAAGGAGCTCGCGACGGCAGCTGCCGACCCACCGCTCCGCGGTTCCGTTTTGCCATGGGCTGCGAAACGAAGTGCGAACGGGTTTTGTGCCCGTTGCCTTGATGAACTCGATGACCGCAGTGTTAAAGATGAAGTCGCGATCGAAGATGAGATATCTCGGAGCGGTGTCGTAGGGAAACGCCTCGCGTAGTTGCTGAATAACCCAAGCAGACGTCGGGTGGAACGTGGCGTTGAAGTGAACGATGTGCCGGCGACCGTGCTCGATGACGAAGAAGCCGTACAGCAGCCGGAGCGACGCGGTGGGCACGGTGAACAGATCCATGGCGGCGATATCGTCTTTATGGTTGCGCAAGAAAGCCATCCATCGTTTCAGCTGGTCGGGCTCCGCGGGACGCCGCGGCAGGTATCGCGACACCGTGCTCTCGGAGATGATGAAACCGAGCTTGGTGAGCTCAGCATGGATGCGTGGCGCCCCCCAGCCGTCTTGCGCCATCGTGCGGACGACGCGACAAATCTCGGCATCAATCCGAGGCCGACCGGGATGGCAGCGCTGCGAGATATTTGCCCTGTGCCTTCTATTTATTCATCCGCCAGCCCATGGGTCGGAAGTCAGCCCTGCGGCGCGAAATACCCTGGATTCTGCGCGGGATTCCAAGGGCGTCTAAGCTGCTGATTTGTGGTCTATTTCTAAAGGGCCGAGTTTTGGCACAGGACGAGGTGGTCATCTGCATGGTGACGACCCGCCCGCCCAAGACGATTGTAAAGCCCACGGCCCTTGGCCCGGTCGCAAACACAGACACTAAGTTGCTGATTTATGGCCTATTTCAAAAGGGCCGAGTTTTGGCACAGGACGGGGTCCATTGGTACAACACGCAACGACTCTTGGAGCCGATCGGAAATGTCTCCCCCGTCGAGTACGAGATGAACTACTATCGGTCGCAGGAAGGCTCGCTAGAGATGGCGAGACTCAACTAAAACAGTCTCCGGAAAACCCGGTGCGGTTCACTAACGTGCAACTGGGCTCATGTTCGACGACCAGTAATTGCCGCACCAGCCAGTACCAAAACGGTTAGAGCCGTCACGACATACACGATGGCCGTGATGGTTATATCGAGCTGCCCAACGCCTTGGACGTCAGCACTGATGATTGGCTCAGTTGGTAACTCGTGAGAACGGTCGTATAGGTGGGCGCCGAACACCAGTGCCAAGCCAACAGCGAAAACGAGAGCAATTGTGAATGCGTCAGATCGCAGGTTAGGCATTTGAAATTTCTCCTGGCTTCCCGGCAACTTTGATTGGTCACCGGGCCGTTCGCCAGAACAACCTACGACTGCTTGTAGGTTCCCGCCTATTTCCCGGTAAGGATAGGTGTTCTATTCAGCGGGTGGCCCGATGGTTTCGGACCAGCCGTAGATTGTTCTGGCAGGAGAGACTATAGGGCAGAGGCTAGGATTTAGTCAAATGCCCATCAACAGATTCGGAGTCGAATCGCTCATCCAGGAAGTCCGGTAAAGCCTGCTTCCTCATCGGCGCGGGTCGAACCGGCTGAATCGGCGACCGACATGATCGACGAAGCACCACAGCTAAAAGGCGAGGAACTCGCGGCAGCGCTGAATGACGCGAACGCGTCGTGTCCAAGAATACAAACGAACTCTAAGACCCACGCGCTGCCGCATAGGAGTTCGTGCACGCAAGCTGGACGGGACGGATGGTCTGGAGGAGAGATCTGCTCGGGGTCGCCTATCGCAGCGCCAGTGCTGCGTCGGCTGGTCTCCGCGAATTCCGAGAACACCTCCAGGATTCGAGCTTTCGGCTCCGTTCGCGTTTTCGGATACGACGGGAAGACCCCGGACTTGATAGAATGCGCGGGTATGGAAAAGCTCGACACCGAAAAGACTGTCAAAATACTAAATACGATCTTGGAGCAGGAGCTCGCGGGGGTTGTTCGCTACACGCATTATGCGCTCATGGTGACCGGCCCCAATCGGCTGCCGATCGTGGAATTCATGAAGGCACAGGCGTCCGAGTCCTTGGACCATGCTCAACAGGTGGGTGAGATTCTGACCGGCCTTGGTGGCCACCCATCGCTCAGTGTGGCACCTCTCAAGGAGACCTTTCAGCATTCGCTCAAAGCGATTCTCCAGGAAAGCGTGAACCACGAAAAAAACGCTGTGAAGCTCTATATCGAGCTCCTCGAAGCGGTAGAGAATTCCAGTATCTACCTAGAGGAGTTCGCGCGCACCATGGTCGGGCAAGAGGAGCTTCACCAGATGGAGCTCAAGAAGATGCTCCGCGACTACAGCGAGGCGTCCGGCACCGACTAGCCATCTCCGCATTTCGTCGATGTCCCTGGTTCGAAGCTTTTTCTACGTGTGGGAGAAGCGGCTCGCGCGGTCGAGGGCTACACACCAACATCTCCATCGACCAACTTGCCGATCGCGTCGTGTCCAAAAACACAAACATACTCAAGACCCACGCGCCGGGGACGCATAAGGGGAAGATTTTGTATTGCAGTAGGTTACATCAGATTCTAATATCACCGGGCTTCAGCTTGCGCCAAGCTGTGCATAAGTGCCGTCCTCGCACGACGACGTGGACGAGCCCGCAACAGTAAATGGAGCAAGCACCCATGAATCTGCTTCTGCACAATTTGACGTACACAACCCGAGGTAATGGTCATGGCGAGATCACATCTGTCATGCGCCCGGGATCGTAGTGGAGGTACTTGATGATTCGTCCCGTTGGAATTTTGTGCCTTTTCCTGTTCGTCATATGGCCGGCGTCCGGATCGGCGCAGACCGGCAGCGTTGCCGGCAGCGTGATAGACCAGACCGGGCTGGTGTTGCGGGGTGCCACCGTGACATTACGCGGCAAAGGGGTACCGCGCACCACGTATACCGACGAGCAGGGCAACTTCGAGCTAGACGAGGTCGCGTCCGGTAACTACACGCTTACCGTTTCGCTGGCCAGCTTCTCCGACGCAACGGTCGAGGACGTGACGGTTTCTGGCGGGGCGCTGGAGCTGGCGCCGGTCGAACTGCAGCTCACCAGCTTTGGCGAGACGGTGGTCGTGACCGCGTCGCGCAATGAGGTGCGATTGCTCAATGCGCCCGTATCGACGTCTGTCATCTCGGCGGCCAAGCTCGAAACCACGTCGGCGCAAAACTACGGCGACCTCCTACGCGCGACGCCGGGCGTCAACGTCATCCAGCTCTCGGCGCGCGACGTACAGGTGGCTAGCCGCAGCGCCGGCAATACGCTGACCAACACGCAACTCTTGCTGGTGGATGGGCGCAGCGCCTACCTCGACTTCTTCGGGCTCGTGATGTGGGACTTGGTCCCGACGAGTCTCGAAGACGTGGAGCAGATCGAGGTGGTGCGCGGGCCAGCCTCGGCGGTGTGGGGTGCTAACGCGATGACCGGGGCAGTCAATATCATCACCAAGCCGCCGCGGGAATCGGTCGGCACGACGGTGACCCTCAGCGGCGGGTATATCGACCGCAACGACGGTTCGGGCGTCGGACTCGGAGCCGGGTCGATGTTCGGCGCCAACGCGACGGTGACGCGGGCGCCAAGCGACCGGTTGTCGTACCGCGTCAGCGCCGGGTACTTCACATCCGACGCGTTCTCGCGGCCGGTCGGCCGGATCCCGGTGAGTGACGACCCGCGGCAGCCGGGCCAGACGGTGGGCGGGTCATTCTATCCGCTCGACTCGGCTGCCGTCGGTTTTGGGACCGGATTCGCGAACCGGGGCACCAGCCAGCCCAAATTCGATGTGCGGGTGGACCACGAGTTGTCCGACGCCACCATCACCTATTCCGGCGGCGTGGCTGGCACGGAGGGGCTTATCCACAGCGGTATCGGTCCATTCGATATCCAGCGGGGATCGTATATGGGATACGCCAAGGTAAACTATACGCGGGGCGCCTTGCGGCTGCAGTTCTTCACGAACTTCGGGGACAGCAAGGCGCCGAACCTGCTGCTGCCGGACGTCGCCACCGGGATGCCGCTGCAACTCAACTTCAAAACACAGACGTACGACGGCGAGATCGGCCACTCGGTGTTCCTCGGAAGCCGGCACCGGCTAAGCTACGGCGGCAACGTGCGACAGAACAACTTCGACATCACCCTCACACCGCTTGGCGAGAACCGCCTTGAGGTAGGCGGGTACCTACAGGACGAAATCTTCTGGGAACGGTTCCGCCTCGTTCTGGGCGGACGCGTCGATAAGTTCGGCAACCTGTCTGCCCCGAAGTTCTCACCGCGCATCGCGTTCATCGTCAAGCCGACAGAGGACCACTCCATCACGCTGTCGTTCAACCAAGCATACCGCGCACCGTCGGCTATCAACAACGCCCTGCAGACGAGCATCGTTACCCCAGTGGATCTCAGCGGCTTGGCGCCACTTCTGCCGCCGGTGCTGCAGCCGGCGGTCGCCCAGCCGTTTCCGCTCATCGTCAACGCGGTCGGCAGCGACATCCCGATCGGCCGGATGCCTCAGGACGAGCTGACGGAGGAATCGTTGACGGCGTACGAAGTGAGCTACACCGGCGTACTCCCGCGCGGGACGACGTTCGGCGGCTCGTTCTTCGTCAATCGGCGGGATGACTCCATCAATTTCACCGCACTGCCGCAGTCACTCGACCCATATACCGCGGCGAGTCCACCGCCCGGATGGCAGCTCCCGCCGTTCGTGCTGACGCAGATGGCGCAGTTAGGGATTTTTCTGCCTCGAACCGCGTTCACGTACCTGAATCTGGGTCCGATCCGCCAGACCGGTGTGGAGCTGTGGCTCGATCAAAAGGTCTCACGGTTGCTAGCCACGTCCATCAACTACTCATGGCAGTCCAAACCGGAGATCCTGGACAATCCGAACCCGTATCTGCCGGCGGAGCTCAACCTGCCCCCGACGCACCGGTTCAACGCGGAGATGAGCTGGAACGGGTCGCGGTTACTGGGCTCTGCCTCGGTGAACGCCGCGACCGGCGCGTTCTGGAGCGACGTGCTCACGGCCGGGTTCCATGGCTACACCGAGGGGTACGCCACGGTGAACGGCAGCTTCGGGGTGAAGTGGCAGGGAGGCGCCATCACGACGGCCGTCAAGGTAAACAACCTGTTCAACCAGACCGTCCAGCAGCACATCTTCGGCGACCTGCTGCTGCGGACCGTGTTGGGCGAGGTGAAGTTCAAATTCTGACGCACGGATCAATGGGCGCAACGGACCAAGAGGGAACAAACAATGAACAGTAATCAGAACCTGAATACTCCCCCGTCTTCCTACACCATGGGTTACAGCGACGAGTTCTCGAAAATACTCGATCGTCGGAATGCGGAGAGCAATGCCGCGCATCTGCCAGCCCCATGGGTCGGAAGTCAGCCCTGCGGCGCGAAATACCCTGGATTCTGCACGGATTCCAAGGGCGTCTAAGCTGCTGATTTGTGGTCTATTTCAAAAGGGCCGAGTTTTGGCACAGGACGGGGTCGTAACGGCGGAGCGTGAATTGCCGCACCGCTGGACTTACTATGTCGACGCCGAAGGCAAGATCCGACAGAAGCGTCAACACGCACAGCGCGGGAGCGGATGTCGCGGCGCGATTGAAGAGGCTCGGAGTGCCGGCCTTGAGCAAGTAAGACCGGCGAGAGCCTCCTCTCTCGGCAACAAGCTCCTCACACCTCTGTAGGCAAGTGCGAATGACGCTGGCCCCATCGTGTCGCGAGAGCGACTTGGGGGCATTCTCAACTACTACTGCCGTGCTGCGTAGATGGTCGCCGGCGACGGTAGCCCCTCGGTGCGCTCTACCGGCGTAGCGTGGAAACAGCTTCAGGCACACGCTTCGATATTCGCTCTCGGCTAGGTGGTCATCTGCATGGTGACGACCCGCCCGCCCAAGACGATTGTAAAGCCCACGGCCCTTGGCCCGGTCGCAAACACAGACACTAAGTTGCTGATTTATGGCCTATTTCAAAGGGGCCGAGTTTTGGCACAGGACGGGGTCGGTCTATTTCACTCGGAAGCTCTCTCCATCCGACAATGTGAGTTGTGTACCGTCGAAGCTCGCGGTCGTCGTGTCGTTGCGCCGGTAGGACACCTTCGTTGCCTGAGCTTCCGCCCAGCGCAGAACTTCCAGAGTGTAGTAGTCTCCTTCACGCTCGAAGGCCCCACACCCAGTGACCACGCCGTCGTCTCGGGCTGCAACCAAGACGAAGCGACCATCAACAAGAGCCAGCATCCCACCGTCGAGGGAATAAATCTCACCCTCGGCGTCTCCGAGCCGCCTGAAGGTCTGCACCGTTTCGCTGCCGAACGTGATCACCAGGGTTTCCCCAAAACGCTCCACCGATAGCTTGTGCTCTGTTCTACCCAGCTCTGAGAACGGCGGTGTCTTGTCGGGCGAGACACTGATCGTTTGTTCGGCGAACAGTTCGATCCCGTGCCGCCCCTCGCGATAGGTCCCCGCATGCGCCATCGCTCCTTGCGCTTCGAAGGGTTCTCCGTTGTTAATGGATTGCTGGACGAACTTCCCGTCCTTGAAGACGAACATTCCGGTGAGAGCGAACTCTTCATTTCCCCACGGCTTGGGAGTGGTATAGGCCCAAAGCCCCTCCACCGCTTTGGTTGCGGCGCTTGGCGCTTGCGCTGCAGCGTGGGCGGCCAGAGCCAGCATGAAGACCAGTGCGTGGTTTATCGTCGCGTTTCTCATTCATCCTCCCCTGGAGCAAGAATTGAAGTCCGGCAGAAACACAAGAACGATAGGAATCACAGGAAAGGAAAATCACGGAAAAAGGGAATCGTCATGCGCGCTCCCCGTGATTCTTCGTTTTCCTGTGTTCCTGCAGTTCCTGCCTTGATTTTCCTGCCCTTCCTCCTAACATCCTCCTCCGGCTATTTGAGGCACAAAGATTAACATTGAGGGGGTGCTCCTGCCATCAAGTGTTGCTACGCCGCTAGAGGCATTTGAATGCTAGTGTCAAGCGGGTCATGCGGCGGCCGCCAACACTTGATGGCTGCTCGCGCTACGAGCACTGAGCTCAAGAGAGAGAATCGCCAGGAGTGGAACGAGGGCGACATTCCACGCGACGGCGCGGGATGTCGTTTGCGCCAGACTTTCCAGCTCGGAGGAAACCTTGCGGGCTTCTTCGCTTGAGGAGTCCGAAAAAGGGGTCTTCAAGAACGGAGAATCGCTGCCGCCACCCAGTGACGCATTAGAGTCGAGCCTGGTATCATAGCGAAGCCGATATGCTAGGAGATGGCTCACCTCAAAGCAACCACTCTCTCGACCACACCTGCAGCGAGGCCCCCCTCGTGGAAAGCGAGGACGGGCAAGCAGAAGCTTCCGACGCCCGGTTCCAGGTGTGCTTCGTCAGCAGCGTTTATTACAGCCAGCCGCTGGACGCGACAAGCGCGAAGAAGTTTCGATCACTCGAGACCATTGGTAGAATCTTCGTTGTAGGGTTCGCGACAAGCCTTCGACCCGTGTGGTTTAAGGATGGAGCCTCCTTCTTCCTGCTTCCTTCCCTTGTGTCACCCGTGTTTCGATACCTCATGCTGTATTCCGCGGGGCTTGTTGTCACCTTGAATTGGATCCTCGTTCATGGAGTCACAGTGATCGTGACGCAAGGCCCCTACGAAGGTCTCTGCGGGGCGGTTGCGAAGCGGATATCACGGCTCTTTGGCAGGCATGTAGCTCTTCTTGTCGAAAGCCACGGTGACTTTGAGCAGGCCCCTTTTTTGCAGAGGCGGCCTCGCTTCGCCGGACTCTTCCGATGGCTCATTCTTCGAATATCCGGATTCGCGCTACGTCGTGCCGATGCACTTCGCGCCGTCTCGCGTTCCACCAGCGAACAGCTTTCACGATGGGCTCCGGGAAAGCCCATCGTGAGCTTTCCCGCCTGGACCGACATGGCAACGTTCCTCGCAGCCTACGCGCAGGAGCCCAAGGATTCGAAGCTCATTCTCTTCGCGGGAATGCTCACGCCAGGAAAGGCGGTGGACCGGCTCATCGAGGCCTTCGCACTCGTTACCCGGCAGGCGCCCGAGGCGCGACTCTGTATCGTAGGTCGGATCGACGATCCCGAGTACGTCGGCTTGCTCACAGCCAGGGTCGAGCAGCTCCATCTGCGGACATGCGTGACCTTCCTGCCGCCTATGCCTCAGTCCGAGCTGGCCCGATACATGGCACGAGCGGCGGCACTGGTTCTTCCTTCCTTGTCCGAAGGCCTCGGGCGGGTCGTGTTCGAGTCGATGGCGGCCGGGACCCTCGTCGTAGCCAGCCGCGTCGGAGGAATCGTGGAGCTCGTCTCCGACGGTGAGACCGGATTCCTGGTGCCGCCCGGAGATGTCGGAGAACTCGCGGCCCGAATGAGCTGGGTACTTGCCCACCCAGATCGCGCCGTTGAGATGGGGCGAGACGCCAGAAAGTTCGCGCGGGTTTACTTCTCGACCCACCGCTATGTCCAGGGGTACCGGCAGGCCTTCTCGCTGGCTCTCGATTCGCACCAATCAGGCGTTGCAACCGACTGACTTGTGCGACTCTTGTGGTTCAATCTCGCCACCGACGTCGACGATCCGGTGCTGGGTTTCACCAGTCGGTGGATTCAGGCGATTGCGACGAAGGTCGAGCGGATTCACGTCATCACGATGCGTGCAGGCCGTATCGAGCTTCCTGAGAACGTCCGGTGTGACTCCGTCGGCAAGGAGGCGGGTTATAGCCGGCCTCGTCGCATCGTGGAGTTCTACCGGATCCTGTTAGAGGTCCTCCGCAACGAGCCGATTGACGCTTGTTTTTCGCACATGTTTCCACTTTTCACAGTTCTAGCGGCGCCCCTGCTCCGGCCCAAGGGCGTTCCGATCGTCACCTGGTACACGCACCCGAGCCTCACGCTGCAGTTGAGGCTCGCCCATCGTCTCTCGGATCAGATGGTGACCAGCCTCCCTTCCAGCTATCCCTACGACCCGGACAAGCTCCGCGTGCTCGGTCACGGGATCGATACCGATTGGTTCGCGCCCGACGAGACTAGGCCACAGCTTCCTGCCCTGATCCTTTGCGCGGGACGACTTTCTCCCGTGAAGGATCACGTTACGCTGCTGAAAGCGGTCGCGATGCTCAGACAACGTTTTCAAGGGCAATTCCAGGTGGTGATTCTCGGCAACCCGGCGAGGCCGTCGGATGTCGACTATCGGAGCTCTCTGAAAGAACTTGCGCGTGATCTCGACATCGAGGATATCGTTCATTTTCACGATGGCGTGACGCCAGCAGAGCTTCCGACATGGTATCGACGGTGTGCTGTGCATGTGAACTTGACCGGGGTGGGTTTCGGGGACAAGGTCGCGCTGGAATCACAGGCGTGCGCGAGGCCTACGCTCACCGCGAACGAGGACTTCCGCGAAACGCTCGGCCAGTACTCAGACCAGCTACTCTTCCGCCCAGGAGATCCGAACGATTTATCCTCTCGCCTGCTAGAGCTGCTGACTCTCCCTGAGGAAGAGCGGCTGCACATGGGGCTCTACCTTCGCGAGCGGGTCGTGCGCTTGCACGGCATCAAGGGCCTTGCCGAGAGACTTGTGGAACTTCTAGAAAGCCTGGGAAGAGACCGGCCTCGGTGACGCACCGGGTGCTTCCGCAATTAAGTGTTGGCGGCCAACCCCTAACCCGTCTGCGTGCTAGAGTTAGAACCAAAATTCCGAAGACACAGTTCTCTCATCGTCAGGGCCGAGCCGAAGTGAAGAATCGCAGATGTCTCAATCTCGCATGTCCGTTGCGGGGCAAAGTCAGTTCCGGAAACATCGTTCGCCACGGATTCTAACAGAACGAGGTCCGGGAAACGCCGTCGATACCGGTGCGGCGAGTGCGGAAAGACGTTCTCCTCGACGAAAGGCACGCCCTACTACCGTCTCCAACATCGAAGAGCTACTTTCGATGGGGTCATCGCTCTCAGAGTCGAGGGTGTCAGCATTTCCGCGATTTCCCGGATCGAAGGGATTGCCTGGAATACCGTCGCCCGCTGGCTTGAGAAGGCAGCCCAAGTGTGTCGTCGATTCAACCACACAAGGATCGCCGGCTTCGCTGCCGAAGAGCTTCAAGCCGACGAGATTCGCACGTTCGCGGGCAACAAAAAGACGCCGAGTTGGGTCTTCGTTACGATCGAGGTCTGGTCTCGGCTCTGGCCATCGACGGTGACGGGAAGGCGAAGCTACCGGAACACTCACGCTCTGTTTCGCGACCTTTCGAAGCGGATGAATTTCGGACGTCTTCCCCTGATCGTCACGGATGGATTCGAATTCTACCAGAAGGTCATCCGTCGCTTCTTCGGTCCAGCGTGTCTCTACGGCCAGGTCCTAAAAACGCGCAGGAACGATCGCATCATCAAGGTCGAACGCAGAGCGCTGCACGGAGCCGCGTGGCGATTCGAAGACGCGCTCAATAACTCCGAGGACTCCTCGACATTGAACACGTCGTTCATCGAGCGGTTGAATCTGACCATCCGGCAAAGCTCGGCATACCTTTCGAGACGAACGCTTTCCCACGCTCGCTCGACGGAGAAGCTCGATGAGCACATGGAATTGCTCCGTTGCTATTACAACTTCGTCCGACCGCACGGAGCTCTGAAGTTCGGACGTGAGATCCGAACTCCGGCTATGCAGGCTGGTCTGACGACGCGACGGCTCACCTTTCGAGACATCTTCTTGGCGACGACGATTCCTTTGTGGTCGCGGATCGAGGTTTTCCTGCTCACTGGGGCGCGCAACCCGGTCTCTTCCGCGCCTGTACCACTGCCCGCAGCCGCGTAGCAACACTTGATGGCGGAAGCACCGGCGGTTGACCCAGCCAGCTAGAACGAGCAGTAAGAATTGCACGTGGTACGTCATCATGGATCTGAAGATAACACCCTCGGGACAGACGATTGTAAAGCCTACGGCCCTTGGCCCGGTCGCAAACACAGACTCTAAGCTGCTGATTTATGGCCTATTTCAAAAGGGCCGAGTTTTGGCACAGGACGGGGTCGGGTCACGATCATGTCGAGCACTCGCGTGACTCACAGTCCAGGGAGTGAGAAATTCAGCTCAACCGTCAGATTTGCGGCTGTTGAGCGGGCGGTGAATAGACTTCCCCTTGTGCTTCCGTAGCGTCGGAAGTGGAGATATGATCCTCCGGATCAGAACGGAGGATTCCATGAAACCAGGTACGCTTCTTCTCTCCTCGTTCCTGCTGGCCACTAACTCCGCCGCGCAGGATACCGAAACGAGCACGATCGTCGTTATCGGCGACCGAATGATCGACGCGACCGGTGCCAGCGCCAAAGAAAACTATGCGGTGGTCATTGAGGGAGACCGCATCGTCGGGATCGGGCCCAAGGATAGCGTGCGGATTCCCCCGGGCGCGGAAATCATCGCGACGTCGGGAGCAACCGTTCTTCCTGGACTTGCGGATGTTCACGTCCATCCCGCTTTCTATCTCGCCGGTCCGCGAGACTTCGAAGACGATTCTCTTTCCGTCCTTCGCGCTTCCGCGATTCTCAGACAGGCATTAGATGCCGGCATTACGCTCATGCGCGATCTCGGAGCGCGCAATAACGTAGGCATCGGTCTGAAGCATGCGTTGACCGAAGGCTACATCGAAGGACCGCGCCTCATCGTCGCGAACGGCGTGATCGGGCAGACCGGGGCGCATGCCTCCGAGTTCGAGCTCATGGTAGAGCCGAAGTGGCTCCTGGCCTCGGACTCGCTGGGCGAGTGGCGACGCAACATACGCACCAACTTCAAGCTGGGTGCGGACGTTACCAAGGTAACCTCGCCCTTCACCCGCGAAGAGATTGAGGTCGCGATCGAAGAAACTCACAACTTGGGAGCGATGATCGCCGTTCACGCGGGCGGGCGAAAAGGCGGAAAACCAGTGGCACCCAACTGGTACTCCGATCCGGAAATGATGATGGTGGAGTGGGCAGTGGCGGCCGGGGCTGACACCATCGAGCACCTCTACCCGATGAAAAACCAAGCCGCAGTGATTGCCATGATGAGGGAAAAAGGCACCATCGTGGTACCGACAATCCGAGGGGTGGGCCGCAGAACGCGTGAGCCAACCGAATCCGATATCCGCTTCCAGTTGACGCCGGCCGATACCGAGGATCGATTTCGCGCACTCCAGGGAGCCGGGGTGCCGATGGCGATCGCCACGGATGTCGAAGGCGGCAGGCAGGGTGAGATCGGTAACTACTACATCCAGGAGCTCGAGCAGTTCATCAAATGGGGGTACACGCACCAGGAAGCGATCGAGGCCGCAACTCGTGTGGGAGCGATGGCGTGCGGCTTGGCCGACTCTCTCGGCACTTTGGAAACTGGAAAGCTCGCGGATCTCATCGTGGTCCCGGGCAATCCTCTCGAGGACATCAAAGTGCTCACCCGGCCGCTTCTGGTGATTCAGGGCGGGAAAATCGTCCGGGATCGGCGAGCGACGGATTCGATGATGGAGGTGACGCCTTGAAGAAAGGGTTATCGCGACTAGGCTTCTTGATCGTTGTGTGGACGGCACTTCCGCTCGAAGCGCAAACGGAACGCTGGTGGCCCCACCCTATTGGGGGAGAAGGCGATCAGGCGGGAGGCTCCAATTGGATCACGCCGAAGAAGATCCTTGAGGCAGTCCATCTCGTCAAATCGGACAAGGTTTACGAGCTCGGGCACCTCTATGAGCGCGGGATGCCAATCTTCGGAGATCGAACGTACGAACTCTTCATTCTCCGCAGCCGTCGAGTGGAAAAAGTCATCGGTGACGACTGGATCATCAACGACGGCGGTGAGACTACGATCGTCGTCAACGACGTGAAACTGCACGACGGTGCGATGGGTAGCACCGGTTTGACGGCTCCGAACGGGGCGTGGGATGTCATGGTGAGAGACGATGGTGTTACCGTGGATACCAGCACGAACCCATGGACCCTCTCTGCTAGATCCACGAGCATCATCGCCGATCGGGATTTCTCGGTGGAGGACTTCAACGAGGATCGATCGACGCGATCGCCTGAGCCGGAGCCCGAACCGGAACCTAAGCCAGAACCCGAGCCTAAGGAATTCACCAGCCTTATGGAAGTGTATGCACCCCGAGCAGCCCTTTATGAGGCCGTCCCGGATTTCCTGCTTCGTCTGATGGGACCAACGAGGAATTGTCTCTTGTTACCGGGACCACCCGAATCACCTAGCTGGCCAGTCTGGGTCCAGTTGTCGGGTGGGAAGGTAGCGTATGAGGCTGTGCGCTCGAGCGTGGGCACCGAATACGGTCTTGAGCGCCGCACGGTGGATGTTGGCATCAACGTGCCTCTTGGCGGGATTGACGGTTGGTTTTCCGTGCGCCGCGTGCTCGGTTCCGCGGATGTTTCCGCACCTACAGGAGGCGGAGAGATCGAAGCGACGGGGACAGCCTCCTCGGTCGGAGTTTCCTGGAGGGGAAGGAGTAACTTCTATGCGGTCGGCTGCGGCTCTTTGACCGATTACAACATCAACTTCTCATCAAACAGACCGGGCCTGCTCAAGGGGAGCGTCGACGGAGATGGCTACTCTCTGGGTGCCGAGTTGGGCCGCCGCTTCGATCTAGGTAGAAACAGAAACATAAGTCTGACACCTCGGGCGTGGTTGGTTCGCACCAGCGTTGCCGTAGACAATTTCACGGATGCGGTGAACTCTCGAGTTTCGTTCCCGCATGCGCATCGTCTCATCGGTGGCCTTGGGGCAGTGGCAGAAGCCCGAGCGCGTCTGGGGCGTGGAGGACAGCTTTCGCTGCGGAGTTCAGTGGACATCGAGCGGACGTTCCGTGGCACGGAGACTGTCGCTTGGGTATCGGCAGAGAGGCTGAGCACGGAATCCCCTGAAGACGGGATTCTGCTGGGGCTGGACGGCGTCTATCGGAAGAGCCGCTTCTCGGTCGGTGCGAAAGTGACAGCGTGGACGGCGTTGGCGGCGTTGGGTTCCAACAACCGAGGATACTCCAGCATTATCAAGTTCGGATTGCACTTTTAGCCCCTGACAAACGAGTGCAGGGGTGTCGGCGCTAGATACACGCGTGCCGCGCATCGTTTGCCGGATGATGTCGATCATGAAACGAGGTTTCTTACTTCAGCAACCGAAATACGTTTTCCCGCCTTTCGTTCTTTTGCTCTTTCAGTTGTCCTGCTTGGGCGGCGAAACCCCGATTGGCAGTGATCCCCCTCCGGGTGACGATCAACCGGGCCCCGTCCTCGGCGCACCAACCCTTTACAAGCCGGATGCCGGCGAGGAAGTGGGTATCCGCCCAACCCTGATCGCTGGCGACGCGACCAATGCCCCGGGAGCGGTCTACACGTTTCAGGTGTCCCGAAACTCCCGATTCGACGGTTTGATCGCAGCTTCGGGCAGGGTCGAGCCGCGCGGAAATGGGCGTGCCCAGTGGCGTGTGCCGTCGGCGCTTCCAGAAGGCGACTATCATTGGAGGGTTCAGGCACATCTCGAGAATCGAGAGGGACCGTTCAGCAATTCTTGGTTCACCGTAAACCCGAACGCCACGCCGCCCCCGCCACCAACCGAGCCAGAGGTGACGGGGGAGATCGTGGACCCCCTCACCAACGGCACCTCGTTGGGTCAGGTGAGTGGTGGCAAGTTCACCCCTCGAGGGTGGGAAGTGACCGGGAGCGAGGATTTCATCCGCTACGAACTCTCGAGTTTGGTGAAAGGCTTCGTGGAGTGGGAGAATTTGGGGCTCAAACCACTCAACGCGTCTCCGGATCAGTTCATGCTGTTAGGAATGTGGGATCCGACCGAGGGACGGTATCGCACTAACCCGTTTCGGGTGCACCTACAGAAGCTGGACCGGCGGCATAGTCCCCCGTTCGTTCGCCTCCGCTGGATCTCCAACGGCGAAGAATCTGATCGAGGATTCAATTTCATTGAGTGGAACGCCAACACAGTGTACCGCTGGCGGCTCGAATGGGGGAAAGAAGGCGATGGTCATGTGGTCCGCGTTTTTTTGCAAGGGCAGAGCGTGATCCGCATCAATTACAGACGCGCCTACAAAACGGCAGTGCTTTACGTGGAACTCGGCATCCAGGAGCGACGGGAATCGATCGTGGGTGCGGTCTACCGAAACGTCGAGATAGGTCCGCGTTAGTTTAACCCCGTCCTGTGCCAAAACTCGGCCCTTTTGAAATAGACCACAAATCAGCAGCTTAGACGCCCTTGGAATCCGCGCAGAATCCAGGCTATTTCGCGCCGCAGGGCTGACTTCCGACCCATGGGCTGGCGGATGAATAAATAGAAGGCACAGGCGTTTACGCTCCACTTAGCGCGCAGCGAAGGTCACGAGCGCTATTTAGGCTGTAACTTTAATGCACCGTAAAGTCTTAGCGTAATCTCACCAACACTTGATGGCGGAAGCACCAAACGGGGAGAAACAGATAGGCCGCGCCTACGGAGCACCGCGCCAGCCCTCGACCCTACCGGGATAGAAAACGCAATTTGGGGTACGCGCAGGACTCCCAGCCAAACTTGACAACGGGCTCAGTCGCACCAACGTTGAGCCGACCTCTGAGCCGGTGCCACCTCCAGAGACTACCGCGTTTCATTCATTCGGGGTGGCCGTCAGGCCGTGGAAAACTTGACAGTACCGTCCTGAGTGATCTACTCCGAGGAATCTACGCCTTACGGGTCAGCTGCTCCACCCGTTGCCGTGTGCAGCCCAGGAGATCGCCGCTATCCCGGAAGCTGAACCCCGCCTCTCGTAGCTGCCGCGCCGCGGCGCGCTGTTCCTCGTTGAGGTTTTGCTGCATCCGCTCAGCGTCGGCCCGCGCCCGCGCCAAGCGCTCGAGCCGCTTCCGCGCCCGCGCTGGCAGTTTGATGTCGTCCACGATCGTAGCGTGCTCCGCGTTCTGCACGTACAACCCCAGGGCTTCCCGGATCCGCTCGCGCGCCTGAGCGATGGTCCGCCCGTAGGTGTAGCAGCCTGCCACGTCCTGGATCTCGACGTTCCACCGCCCGTCCGCGTCGCGGTCATACACCGCCCGATACTGCTTCCGTGCCATCAGAACCCTCCCCGTATCTATCGCCGACACAGCCACCCTGCCCCAAGGCATGGCGCAAGGTCTCGCTCGATTTTCCGCAGCGTCCCGGCCGGGATCGTTTCCCTTGCGTGTAGCGCCACCGTCGCTCGGCACGCGCCGCACTCGACCGTCACGTGAGACCCCTTCTGGCGCAGCACTGCGCAGCCGAAGTCCCGCGTCAGGAGTCGAACAAGCTGCTTGCCAGTAATCTGCATGGTGTCGCGAATGGCTCCTATCTGTCAAACAGCGATAGACAGATAACAGCTCATCCTAGCAGCATATGATATGAAGGGTTGGTGCTTCCGCCATTAAGTGTTGGTGAGATGACGCTAAGACTTTACGGTGCATTAAGTTACAGCCAAAATACCGCTCGTGACCTTCGCTGCCCGCTAAATGGAGCGTAAGCGCCTTTTTTGCAAAGGGATGCGTACACATCACCAACAGGAAACAGCGTAAGCACCCCGTCCTGTGCCAAAACTCGGCCCAGCCGGCATCGACGAAAGAACTGTGTCTATCGAAATCAGGCAAAACTCTAGCACGCGAACAGGTTACGCAGCGGCCGCCAACACTTGACTGCGGAAGCACCCATCGGTGGATCGGTTGCGTGTCCTTCATCATTACTATAGTCGGCACCCTGAGCATCAGTGGGGGAACCGTCTGGCGCAGCGGGCTTCTGGTCAGGCTCCATCGTTGTCCTCCGCCGTGATTCGGCCACGGCCGCTCCGCGATAGGCGGGGTGGACACGGACTCTATGCAGTCGGACGCGGATGCCCGAACTCGTCTATTGGATGACTCGCCGCGAATGGCGCCTTCTGAATACTCCGCGGGCATATCGGGTGCCTTCAGCATTTTGCTACTTTTTGGACAATAGTGAGGATTGGCGGGGATTCTGGCCACCAAAGCGGGATTTTGCCGGTTGGCTCATTCGTCATTCATCTCCTTCGAACCGCGTTGAGCCATTTCGCTTTTCTTCTGGCAATTGCACGATCTCGACCCCCGGCATTTTCCGCATACGCCCATTATCCAGTATGTTAGTATACGACCCGGGGTCCTCCATCGTGAGCTTCTCCTTGCTCCTGTTGTTCCCACTCCTTCGGGAACCGTCGCGCTAAGAGCCACATCACAGCCTTTGTCGTGGGTGGACGAATCTCTGTATTCGGCGTGGCCGCAGGAACAGCAACAACAGTTCCACCTATGCCGATCTGCTTGGGTGGATTCTCGATGTTCTCCCGCAGCCTCGCCATAGTCAGATCAATCTCGTTCCTCAGCTTTTTCTTCACTGCATATTTTTGGGCGGCTTTCAATCTTTTCTGCAGTTTCTCAAGTTTCGCTACCAATTCTTGCTTTTGCGCAACCCAAAGATCGTAGACGACCTTCTCCTCCTTCGTCGAAGGACCGACGATCCGTGCGGTGCCGGCCTGCAGGTTAATCTCGATATGATCGGGATGCGGCAAGGGCGCCGGGGCATCGGTCATGCCGTGCCTTTTGCGGCGCTCGAGTTCGTCTTCCCAAGCGCTCTTGTAGTCTATGGCCATTTTGACGAACGTCTCGTACTCCGCTTGGCTCTCTCGCTCGGTCACGGTCAGCATCTCGGTAAAGAGCCGTTGGGCACGGGGCTCGCCCTTGGCGGCCTGGAGGGTCAATCTGCGGATGACAGCCTGCGCTATCGGCAGCGTGACCTTGCGGTCTCCCTCGCTGACGGTGACGGAGCGATACGCTTCTTCGAACACCATGGCCTTCAGCCGCTCTCCAGGTAGCGCAGGTTCGCTGGACTTCGCACCCTTCGGCCGGCCGCCCGGATTCCCGGACTGGCCTTTCTTGAAGCGGTGCTCCGTTGGCGGCGTGCCGTAGCTGACTTTGTGGTCGTGGGGGCGACCGGGCAGACGAGTGTTGCGGTCGCTACTCATTCCGCCGCGTCTGGACACCGGGCGTCCACCGGCCGACCATCCACCAGCCGCTCGGCGTCATCTTTCGCATAGGCTTGCCAGCGGGTGAGGATTTGGCCGCAATAAACCGCCGCCAGCCGAGGTCGTCCTCCATCTCGTGGACTGCGATCAGGCCACCAATGACGAAAGCCTCCCTCTCGAAGAGGTCCGTTGTTCAGTTCCTTCGCTTCCGTTTTGCTGATCATAGCGTCCTCGCCTCCTTCGTCCGTCACTTCATTCGCATCCAAGGACCAAAGGGAAGATGAAGCCCTCGCTTGGGGACAGGCTGCTTCGGGGATCACCGCTCCAAACACGTTCCATGCGTCCAGTTTCGTTTTCACCGAGCCTTCATTTGTACCGGTCCCGATTTCCTGGACAGTGGTTTGAAGACCGCGCCAGCCGGCCACTGTCCCGCAATTTCCAGACCAGAAGCTACCATCCGAACCATGCCCAAAACCTCCAAATCGACCCATGTGTTTTCAGGGTTTACGCGGATTCGTGTGGGTAAGTTCTGACGGAAAAACAGTGTAACTCATTGTGTGGAAAAGGTATCGAGTACTTCATCAGGTGCTGAAAAGTGGTCCATTTTTAGGATAGGCTAACCGAGTGAAAAATTCCCAGTCGATCCGCTCGCTGTTTGCGCTGCCAGGTTTCGTGGTTGGTGCCGGATTGAAGGGTCTATTCGGTGACCGATACGCCCGCGTCATCCAGCTCAAGAGGCGAAAAAAACAGCTGTGTGCTCTTACTGTGGGCAACGGTGCCGGGGGCGCTATGACAAGCAAGTGTGCCGGGTCCGCGACCTGTCGTTGGCAGGCTGGCGGATCTATCTGGAATACGAGCGTCGGCGCGTCAACTGTTCTGGGTGCGGCGGTGTGCATGTAGAACAACCTAGACTGGCTGGCGAACAACTCGCGCTACACCCAGCGTTTTGCGACGCATGTGGGCAAGCTGTGCCGGGATATGCCGAACAAGGCGGTGGCCGAGATGGAACGTCTGCACCACGGTACGGTGAAGGCTCTGGATACGCTCTACATGCAAGAGCAGGTCGACCGGGCGGGGCTACCGGCGCCTCGGGCCATCGGTGTCGATGAGATCTCCATCCGCAAGGGACATAACTATCGCGTCATTGTCAGCGACCTGGAGCGGGCGCGTCCCATCTGGGTGGGCGGTGAGGGTCGTAAAGAAACCGACATCGATTTGTTCTTCAAGGCGCTGGGCGGAAAGAAAAGCGCCCGTATCAAGCTGGCCGCCATGGATATGTGGAAGCCCTTCCGGAACTCGGTGATTCACAACGCGCCTAATGCGCGGATCATCTTCGACAAGTTTCATATCATGCGTCATCTGTCAAAGGCCCTCGATGAGGTCCGGCGCGGTGAGTACAAACGCCTCAGCGGCAAGGACCGGTCGTACATCAAGGGGCAGCGTTACACTTTGCTTTCCCGGCGGGAGAACCTGAGCCTAGACGGTCGCCGCGCACTCAAAAAGTTGCTCCAGGCCAACCGGCGCCTGAACACCGCCTATATTTTGAAGGAGGCCTTCGGGCAACTCTGGGATTACCGCACCGAACGCGGCGCTCGCGCCTTTTTCACCCGTTGGAAAGACAGCCTCAAATGGCAACGCCTGCATCCGTACCAGAAGTTCGCCGGTATGATTGAGTCCCATTGGGATGGTATCGCCTCCTACTGTCATCCGGAGAACAAAGTCAGTCTCGGCCTAGTTGAAGGGGTCAACAACAAAATCCGTGTTCTGCAACGACGCGCCTACGGCTATCGCGACGAGGAATATCTCAAGCTGAAGATCGTGGCGGCTTTCCTTCCGCCATTACCCAGAAATGCAGTTTTCAACCCACACGAATCCGCGTAGACCCTGTTTTCATTAAAGCCAGCTCTTCATCCCAAGCCGTGCACCTCTGCGCTCGATTCTCGCAGCCTGCCGCTCACGTTCGGCCGCGTACTCAACCCCGCTCTTAGCGACACGTCCAATGCGCCAGTCCGGGTCGTCAAGCAGCGCTTCGAAAGCCAGTCGCTCCGCTTCCCACATTTTGCTTATAGACCCCGTCCTGTGCCAAAACTCGGCCCTTTTGAAATAGACCACAAATCAGCAGCTTAGACGTCCTTGGAATCCGCGCAGAATCCAGGGTATTTCGCGCCGCAGGGCTGACTTCCGACCCATGGGCTGGCGGATGAATAAATAGAAGGCACACGCAGTTCTTTCGGCGATGCGGGCTGGGCTGACCACACGGTGCCTGACGTTCAGGGACACCTTCGTGTGCACGCCGACATCCTTATTGATGGCGTTCGCCGACACAGGCAGGCCAGCTGACATTAGCATTCAAACACGGCGTAGCAACACTTGATGGCGGAAGCACCTCGCCATCGATTGGGCCCAGCGCTACGCGGCGACGAATCGTCGACTGATGAAGGAGGCGATCGTCGAGGCGGTTCACGATACCGGCCTCGTGCCCGCGTTTCGGCTCAAGAAAGAAGTCGTCAATTGCCACCACAACTACGTCGCGAAGGAGCACCATTACGGGTCGGAGGTTTTTGTCACGCGGAAGGGTGCGGTGCGGGCTGGACGGGGCGACCTGGGTATCATTCCAGGAAGCATGGGGGCGCGCTCCTATATCGTCCGGGGGAAAGGAAACCGTGAGAGCTTCGAGTCGTGCAGTCACGGTGCCGGGCGCGTCATGTCCCGCAACGAAGCCAAGAAGCGCTTCACTCTAGACGATCACGCCGCGGCGACAGCCGGGGTCGAGTGCCGCAAGGACGTGAGGGTTCTCGACGAGACTCCCGGAGCCTATAAGGCGTCGTGTCCAAAAACACAAACGAACTCAAGACTCGCCTGGACTGCAACAAGCAGGTGCAGATGGCTAAACAGCCTGGAGGGCATAAGTGGCCAGCCCGATGGCCACCACATGGTCGTTGCCCCCAACGACCTCGAGCCGGCAGGTGGCGAGCGAGCGTCCCTTGCGGACGACCTCTCCGATGGCGAGCAGGTCTCCCTGGACTCCCGCCAGCAAGCTCATCTTGAACTCCACCGTCTTGACCGTGGAGCCCGGCGAGACCGAACCCACCGCGAAGTTACCCGCCGTGTCCGCCAGCAGAGCGATGAGACCCCCGTGGATGACGCCATGCCTTTCTTCGAACTCGGCCCGAAACGGCAAACGCACGCGCGCCAAGCCGTTCTCGCAATAGCTGAGTGTCATGCCCAGGTAGCGGCTGATCGGAGCCGCCTCGAAGAGTTGTTTGAGTTTTTCGAGATGCGCGGAACGTTCCGTCGTTTCACCCGCCCGCTGGTGGCGGACACTTTCGGGCAGAGGAACCGGCACCGGCTTGGGTTCATTGCGGGGAGCCGAACGAGGCCGTGCAGCGGCTTTCTTGCTAGCAGGCCTCGAAAGGATGTCTCTCTTCCTTGGTCCTTCTTTCATATCGAGACACGCTCCACGATGTTGCGAGTGACGTGCTGTCTACGCAGGTCATAGAACTGTGTGGCCCGAGGGGTTGGAGTGTCCGGCCAGATACTGCACGTCCTCCAGGGGCACGTTCTGGCTGAGTATATCCGTGATCTCCATCACGCGGATGAATAAATAGAAGGCACAGCACTACGTATTCGGTTACCGCTGTGCGCAGGTGTCGCTCACTGAGAGGTACGAAGCGGTCGAGACACTCTCGACGTATGGAGAGAACGAATCTTTCCGCGTATGCGTTCAGATTCGGACTGTTCGCTGGAAGGCGGAGGGGCTTCACACCTGAATCTCTCAAGAGCCCACGTACCGCCTCGGTGAATAGCGGGTCCCGGTCGTGGATGAGGTACCGCTTGCCAAGGAGGAAACCATCCCACATGTCCGTGAGGTTTCTTGCCGCCTGCTTCATCCACTCCCCGTTTGGGTCCGAGGTCATCCCACCGATGCACACGCAGCGAGTGGCGATATCGATGACAAACAGGACATGGTAGCGGACGAGCCCGAACGGGTTCACCACCTCGACGGTGAACAGGTCTGTCGCAGCGATAGCGCCCCAATGAGCCTTGAGGAAAGTGCTCCACGACATGCTCTTGCCCCACTCCGGAGCCGGCGCGATACCGTGCTCGGCGAGGAGCCTCTTGATGGTGTTGCGTCCGAGTTCATGTCCGAGGTTCTTGAGTGCACCCCGCAGGCGCGTATATCCCCACGTCGGGTTCTCCTGCGCCACGCGTACAATGAGCTCACGGATATCCTTCGCCGTCGGAGGTCGGCCTGGGCTCCGCTTCTTGCTGCCATCGTACTTAGCTGCGATGAGGTAGCGGTACCAGCGCAGAAGCGTAGCGGGTGTGGCAACCGACGCAATCTGGGCCAGCGCCTCGCGGCCCAAAGCCTGGGCCTTGACGGCGAGCCTGCGCCGGTCGTCGTCCGAGAGCCTGAGACGCTTGCCCCGAAGCCCGGCTCGGAGCACACGGTTCTCCTCTTGCAGGTAGTCGATCACATCCTGCTGCTGGCGGTTGACCCAGCCAGCCACAACGAGCAGTAGGAATTGCACGTGGTAGGTCATCATGGAAGCTGAAGATAACACCCTCGGTCCAGACGATTGTAAAGCCTACGGCCTTAGCCCAGTCGCAAACACAGACACTAAGCTGCTGATTTATGGCCTATTTCAAAAGGGCCGAGTTTTGGCACAGGACGGGGAGCGTTTGCGCCGACGAGAGAGGCGGGCGCGGACAGACGCAACTGGCTCGCCGAAACGACGCCGTGAAGCAGGATCGTGTGCATGCCACCAACGCTATCGGGCATCACCCTGAAAGGCCGGGATTTCTGCACCGGACGGAATTTATAGGAGGGACACCATAAATCAGCAACTTAAGAGTCTGTGTTTGCGGCCGTGCCCAGGGCCGAGCGCAAACAAACGACGAAATCATGCAGGCATAGTCCCGGCAGATCGGAGACCGATCAGGTTCGGGGCGCGCGGATGAATAAATAGAAGGCACAGGGTACCATGCGTGGCGGTAGCGTGGGCGGAGTCAGTGAACCTGCGACGAGACCCAGGTGGGCGACGACGGGAGGCGACCTCATTCGGGCAGGGGTGCCGGTGCGTCGGGGGATGTTGCTCATCGGCCACATGCCGGGTGTCTCGCTGTCACTAGCTACAGAGGATGAGATCATGCGAACTATATTGATTGTCGTGTCAATGGCGGCGCTTTCTGTTGGATGTCGGCAGAACCCGTTGGCTGAGTTGCAAGAAGATGCTCAGGAGGTATTTGACGACGCGCGGACGAGGGCAGAGGAAGTGCGCGAACTGTCAGCAGAAGAACTCGAGGACCTCTGGGCGATCGAATACACGTCACTCGAGGTGACAGAAGCTGATCTCGGTGGCGTGGACGAGCGGCTCAATAAGATGGGACGAGAGCGGTGGGAGTGCTATCACGTCAGTGGGCATGAGCAAGGAACGGTCTTTTACTTCAAAAGACGCAAGTCGAACGGGATCGCCTACCTAACTAATCTGCTGAGGGTAGGTGCGATCACATTCTAGAGTGACCGCACCGGACCGGCCACGGTGGTGTGGATGAGACGGCGCACCGCGTCCTGTGCCCAAACTCGGCCCTTGGTGGATAGAGTCTTGGAGGGTTCGGTTGTATTTTTGGACACGACGCGTTTCACCCGACGGCGGAGGACGGCGAGCTGCTGCCGAAGAGCGACATTCTTGAGAGCCAGCTCGCGACGAGCCTTGAAGGCAGAGATGAGAGAGCGAACAAACTACAAAATCATGGGTGCTTTGGACTTGACCCGCTTTCGTGGACACCTAATCCTTTGGGAGACAGGAGTCCACGATGTCAAAGCAGGGAAACAGATACGCGGCCGAATTCCGGCGCCAAATGGTAGAGCTGGTGCGAGCTGGCCGCGGCTCCGAAGAGCTGGCGCGAGAGTTTGAGCCCTCGGGCCAGACGATCCGGAACTGGGTGAACCAGGCGGATCTCGACGAGGGTCGCAGGCAGGACGGTCTGACGAGTGAGGAGCGTGCGGAGCTCCGCCGCCTGCGACGGGAGAACCGTCAACTACGGTTGGAGCGGGAGATCCTCTCAAAAGCCGCGGCTTGGTTCGCTCGGGAGACCGAGTCGGTACCACCGAAGCCTTCCGATTCGTGAGGGCGAACCAGGATTCACTACCGGTTGCCACGATGTGCCGACTGCTGGACGTCTCCGCCAGCGGCTACTATGCGTGGCTTGAGCGTGCCCCGTCGGCCCGCGCGGTGTCGGATGCGGAGTTGCTTGAGAAGATCCGGGCGATTCACACCGCGTCGCGGAGCACGTACGGCGCGCCGAGGATTCTCCACGAGCTACGAGAGACACACGAGCTCCACGTCTCACGCAAGCGTGTAGCGCGGCTAATGCGCGAGGCTGGCATTCAAGGTGTTCACCGGCGCAAGAGGGCGCACACTACGATTCGCTGTGACGACGCCCGTCCCGCCCCCGATCTCGTCGACAGGAATTTCGAGGTGGACCGGCCCGACCGCCTGTGGGTCGCCGATATCACCTACGTGCCCACGTGGTCGGGCTTCTTGTTCCTCGCCGTCGTGCTGGACGCCTTCAGCCGACGCATCGTCGGATGGGCAATGGCTACCCACCTGCGGACGTCGCTCGTCTTGAGCGCCCTCGACATGGCGCTGTTCCAACGCAAGCCCGGCGACGTCACCCATCACTCGGACCAGGGCACGCAGTACACGTCACTAGCGTTCGGCCAGCGATGCCGGGAGGCCGGGGTGCGACCGTCGATGGGTTCGGTCGGGGACTGTTACGACAATGCGATGTGCGAGAGCTTCTTCGCGACGCTCGAGTGCGAGCTGATCGAGCGCCGGTCGTTTCGCTACCACGCTGAGGCGCGCATGGCGACCTTCGATTTCATCGAAGGCTGGTACAACCCGCGACGACGACACTCCGCCATCGACTATTGCTCGCCTATCCAATTCGAAAGGAGGTACTATCGCGACGCTTGATCCCTAACTCTTAACCTGTCCACGAAAGCGGGGTCACTTCAGCTTCCGCCATTAAGTGTTGGTGAGATGACGCTAAGACTTTACGGCGCATTAAATTACAGCCAAAATGGCGCTCACGACCTTCGCCGCGCGCTAAATGGAGCTTAAGCGCCTCTTTTGCAAAGGGATACGTACACATCACCAACAGCAAACAGCGCAAGCACCCACGCACGCCGTGAGCTCCGGCGTGACTACAACCGGATCGTCTACGCCAAGAACGGGATCGATGCTCGCAAAGCCTATGACGAACTCGTCGCCAAGCGGACGCCTCTCGCGCCGGCCGTCGTCCGAAGTCTAGAGGAGGCCGGTAATCAGCTGCTGACCTTCTACGAATTCCCTCGTGCCATGTGGAAATCGATTCGAACGACCAATGCTCTGGAGAATCTCAACCGCGAGTTTCGACGCCGGACGAAAACCCAAGCGTCGTTCTCCAGCGAGGAGTCCGCGGTCGCTTTGCTGTTTGGGCTTATCGCCTCTGGCCAGATTCAACCACGACGCATCGACGGCTACCAACGTCTGAGCGAGGTTCTCGAACACGCGAAGGTCGCCGCCTGATATGATACTCTGACGACGGAGTGGAGGGTGCCGTTCTTTTTCCACGGACCTCGGGACACATCCCCCGGGGCGGTTCACTAACTGTTGTGCCTAAGTCTCAGCAAACCCCCGACGACATCCTGTTGCGCTCCGAGTCCAATCTCCTTGTCTTCATCAGCAGCGTGACGGAGGAATTGCAGTGGGCGCGGGACGAGGCAGTTCGGACGTTCGATAGGTTTCCATGCGCGCAACCCTGGGCATTTGAATTCACTCCCGCGAGTTCGGAATCTGCGGTCGATGCCTACTTGAAGAAGGCGAGAGACGCCGACCTTCTCGTGTGGCTCGTAGGTTCACAGACTACCCAACCTGTAGTCGACGAAATCAATGCACGCATAGCCACTGGCCGCCGTCTCCTCGTATTCAAGCTGCCGGCCGAAAACCGAGACCCGCTAACCCGAGAGCTCCTCACCACGGTGTCTGGGTATTGCAAATGGCGGAACGTCAACTCCGGCCCGGCGCTCCACGAAGCGCTTACCGCTTCGCTATCTGATGAAATCACCACGGCCCTGCGAGACCCCGCGCCGCCCGCTCGCCGCCAGAAGCTACGAGAATGGCGCGACTCCTCCTTCGCCAAGTGCAAGCAGTTGTGGATTACACTGGACGTCCCCAGTGACCTTGCTACCGAACTCGCCAATGACCGCTCCGTCGGCGACGTCCTGACCGCAGGAGATTTCCACTTCCAGATGGTGGTCGGGGCCACTGGATCCGGCAAGTCTCTGGCCGCTTCACGCTTCTTTCAGCGCGCCATTGAAATCGCGCTACAGGACGGAACCCAGCCCTTCCCACTTTTTGTGCATGCAAGAGACCTGACCGACCCGCTAGAAGAGTACATCGAAAAGCGCACCGCTGGGCTAGTTCAGCCGTACTATCAACCAACATTGGTGATCCTCGACGGCCTCGACGAAACAGGAGTGTCTCAAGCAAACGAATTGATTACTCAGATTAAGTATTACATGGACGCGCACCCGAAATCACGCGTTCTAGCCACAAGCAGCGCACTACCCGGCCTGAAGGTACCTGAGCAACACACTATACTTCCCGCGTTGAATGACGATGAGACCCTCGACTTGATCAGCAGGATCGCCTGCAGGAAATGCCAACTGGGAGAACTATACAGTTGGTCGGAATCCCTTCGGAACGCGGCTCGACGCCCACTGTTCGCGGTGATGATCGGGGCTGAATTGCGCCGCGGACGGGCGATAGGCCTCGACCGTCCAGTGGATCTAATCAACCGGCTGGCCCAACAAGTCGTCGAGCAGAGCCGACAAAAAGGAGAGGGACTCAACTGCCTACTGCAGAGACTGGCCGTAAAGGCGATCAGCACCGGAAGACGTGTACGCAAGTCGGACGTGACGCTCAGTCACGTTGGACAGGGATTGCTGGCAAACTCTCGTCTCATCGACGAGTCTGGAGACACGTTCGATTTCAACCACGAGGTGTTGAGGGAGTGGTACGCAGCGCGAGCGCTTATCGAAGAAAACGTCCCTATAGACGAAATCGTTCCCGCATCGGACCGTTGGATGACGGCTTTCCAACTCGTTATTGAATCCGAAAACGAAAATACCCGAGATGCGTTGCGTCACAAACTCGCCTCTTCGGATCCCGGCCTTGCAGCTCTTCTGATCCAAGACACTGCCACGGCAGGGGGCGACGAGGACGTTACCGATAGGTCCCCCGCGTCTGCCGAGCAGCTAGGGTCCGAACTCTGGAACGCGATGGACGCGTGGCGCCGCGGTCTGGGCAAGCTGTTTCAAGAAATCGGTCCAGTTGCTGCTGACGATAGCACGGCTGCCGTGGGCATCCGAATGGACTCCACAACGATTACGACTTCTTGGTACAGCGGCGGGAGAACGCTATCTCATCCCGTCGTGCAATTGCCAGAGGGTGCGAAGACTGGTTTTCGGCATCTTGACCCGGGTTGGGCGATCCTTCATACAGAAATGACCCCACTTGGTGCGGAATGGCCATGGAAGAGAACAAGACGCTATCTAGTAGACTCTTTGTCGAAGACAATATTGACGAGACGGCTCGCACTGCCGTCCGACCACACGACACGCGAACTCGTGTGGGCGTTTGCTTTGGCCATAGCCGGACAAGGAGAGTTCAGCCCGAGACCGATGGGCGCGCGGGAGGTGCTTGAGACCGTTCAGGCAGATGGCCACGCAGGCGAGACGAAAAACTATAGTGTTCAAGATTCGTCAGCTGGAGATAGCGCCGTACGAACTTGACCTCATGAGGGGTAAACTCGAACGCCTACTGGAGCAAGGCGAGGACGTAGTTCGTGATCCCTGGCCGGGGTTTGACCGGAGACCTTCAAAGGGTACGCGTGGACTCCACACCTGGGACTTCTACAGCGATGAGCGGTTGCTACAACGCGCCACCGCCGTGTACTCGTCCGCTTTGCAGCTCTACATGGAGATGGTCGATCGGTGGTTCGGCGGTTTTCGGAACCGTTTTCGGTTCGCCCGGCTGTTTCCCATCAGACTGGAGGGTCGGCTGACGAAGTCACAACAGTCCCACTGGGAGGGGGCACCTAGTCTGACCTGGTGTGCGAGGGCGCTACCTCGAGACGGCGCATCGCAGGTGGCCTTGGAGTGGGGCGCGTCCGAGGACTTCGATCTGCTGTCCTATTGGCGAGAAGAAGAAGAGAATTTGAGATCGGTTCGATCCGGGATCGACGCAACACCATGCCCGATCGTGGGAGACTCACTACCGGCCATAGACACTACACGACCAGTGACGGATCTCGCACATGCTTGGCTAATTGGTGACCTACAGAAGTTGAACTGGACAGACCTCAGCACGGTGTCGTTACTGTGATACCTCGACAAACTGGAGGGCATTCTTGGGCGGCGATTGTCGTGGAAGAGGCGGTATCGGGATTGACAAGGGCGCCTTTTCGGTTCGAGACGGTTGTGCCTTCTATTTATTCATCCGCGCACACCGAACTTGCTAAGCTGCTGATTTATGGTCTATTTCGAAAGATTCGAGTTTTGGCACAGGACGGGGAAGGCCCACTGACCGAGAACCAGCCGATCTCGAACTTACGCGCAGAAACCCGCCTAGGTCTCAAGGATCGCCGCGTGGAGTTGCCCGAATCACCGTCCGCCCTTTCAGGGAACGCGCGCGAACGTTTCATATCTTCGACTAGATGGCTCGCGATGAACCGGAGGAACCCGTCGTCAACGATGTGACAGCCCGCGGCTGTGAAATCCATTTCCGTCTTGGAGGTTGAGTAGTGCGGTCGTATCAAAGCCTGATCAGCCAACCTCAATACGCGCCACCAGGGTGGCAGGTGGCGTGCACTCACAGCGAATCCACGTTGCATCAGCTTTCGCCATACATTGGCAAGCTGAAGAGTTCCATCGCGCACGACCTGATCGCGGAGTACTCCAGAAGAGGCGAACTGGTTGCGGACGTTTTTTGCGGCAGTGGTACGGTGGCGCTGGAATCCGTGCAGATGGGGCGGCGGGCATTTGCCGCCGATGCGAGCCTTTACGCGGTAACCCTAACCAAAGGTAAATTGGGAGCGCCGAGTAGTCTCGCCAAGGCGTACGCGGCACTTGACAGCAGCCTTGTCGCCGCGCAATCGCGCCAAGTCGACCTTCGCAGCGTTCCAACGTGGGTGCGTGATTTTTATCACCCAGACACACTCAAAGAGGCGCTGCAGTTGTTAGCGGTATTGCGTAAGCGTCGGCACCATTTTCTGTTGGCCTGCCTACTGGGTATTTCTCACCATCAGCGTCCCGGATTCTTATCTTTTCCGAGCAGTCACCTCGTACCCTATCTTCGATCGAGAAAATTCCCTCGAGACGATTATCCCGAGATGTATGAATATCGAAGTGTGGAGCCCCGCATCAGGGCGAAGGTTGCGCGCGCGTTGAAACGGCATAAAAAAATGGACAGAAGTTTGGTCGTCGGGATTCGACGATCAACAGTCGAACTCCTTACCCCGCCGCGCTCCGTCAACTGTTTTATCACCAGTCCGCCCTACATGAACGCGCTTGACTATGGACGGGATAACCGTCTGCGCAATTGGTTCTTATCAGGGGATATACAAGATCGCATTGACACACGACTTAATGGCGACGCGGGATTTCGTCGGATGATGACATGCTATGCTCGAATGCTCTCCGCGACGTTGGTCAAGGCGGGTCAATGTGTGTTCGTTGTGGGCGAGAAAACCAAACGGCAAAATGAGCGCTTCCCCTCGGAGATAATTTCAGAGGTCATCGACGAGTTTGCACCGGGTTTAAAAATTAAAGAGACTATCAGTGACCGTATTCCTGACATTCGCCGCTCAAGGCGCCATCTCGGCGGCGTGAAGATGGAACACATACTCGTTTATGAGCAACGCCACTAGCATGCGGAAACACCTCTCCGATCCAGGGCACTTTTTGGGAAAGACTTTACCTGGGTTTTCGAATTATAAAATCGTAGAGCACATCGGCTCTGGCCTTAATGGTCACGTATATCGCGCGCACGCCGAGAATATCAAAAGCGATCTCGCCTTCAAATTCGTGCCGACAGAAAATCTTCCGGTGGACCCAGAGCAACGCCAACTCTACTTAGCAGAGGCGAGAAAAGCGAACTCCCTGGAGAACAATTCTGTCGTCCAGTGTATCGATGTTCGGCCTTGGCAGGATGACATTCTGGGTAGGACCTTTGTGGTGTTCATTTGCCACTATGTAGCGGGCTCGTCTCTAGCACGGTTCATTAAAAACAATCGCAATGATATCGGCATAGCGTTTGTAGAGCGATTCCTGAACACGATGTTCCGTTTACTCTTTGAACTTGACGAGCGCCGCATGGCTCACGGCGACCTCCACGCAGGCAACGTGTTGGTTTCCAAGCCAAGATATGATTTGAGTGGAGAAATAGCATTCAGGGTTACTGACTTCGGCATTACCGAAGTAACGGGAATGGAGCACAATAGCGATTATCTGTTCGTTGCCCATATTCTCAAAGATTTACTGGCGTGCATTAACTACCAGGAGCAGCAATCTCGGGACCGCTACGTATTCGACATTCTGCGACTCGATTTCCTGGGCCGTCATTTGATCGAAACCGATCCTATTGCTGATCCTCTCGCCCGCAACCCGAGAAAGTTGTATGAGAAATTACTTGGGATTGATGACGAGTTTCTCACCGTTCAGAGCGAGCACACATCAACTCAAATGGTGACCCCGTTCGATTATCCCAATTGCGAGCAAATGGGAGACTCCCATCTGCTACTCAGAAGTTTATATTCTGATCGATTGCTGGGTTTGACCGAGATTAGGGCGCGGTCAAATCTAGTACTTACTGGGCCACGAGGCTGCGGAAAAACAACAGTATTTAGAGCGTTGAGCTTGGACTACCTAATCTCCGTAGAGGCGGATGAACCATGCAATCTCCAATTTATTGGCATCTACTATCGCTGCGATGATTTGTATTTTTCATTTCCACGTTATGCATTGCCGAAAAGGCCAGCCGCCGTCGACATACCGATGCACTTTATTATATCTAGCCTTATGGCAGAGACTTTGCAATGGGTGAGCAGTTGGGCGAAGAAACATTTTCAACCGGAGTTCGAACAAAAAGAACCGATGATAACGCGACGACTTTGGAACATTTGGACTTGACCCGCTTTCGTGGACACCTAATCCTTTGGGAGACAGGAGTCCACGATGTCAAAGCAGGGAAACAGATACGCGGCCGAGTTCCGGCGCCAAATGGTAGAGCTGGTGCGAGCTGGCCGCGGCTCCGAAGAGCTGGCGCGAGAGTTTGAGCCCTCGGGCCAGACGATCCGGAACTGGGTGAACCAGGCGGATCTCGACGAGGGTCGCAGGCAGGACGGTCTGACGAGTGAGGAGCGTGCGGAGCTCCGCCGCCTGCGACGGGAGAACCGTCAACTACGGTTGGAGCGGGAGATCCTCTCAAAAGCCGCGGCCTGGTTCGCTCGGGAGACCGAGTCGGTACCACCGAAGCCTTCCGATTCGTGAGGGCGAACCAGGATTCACTACCGGTTGCCACGATGTGCCGACTGCTGGACGTCTCCGCCAGCGGCTACTATGCGTGGCTTGAGCGTGCCCCGTCGGCCCGCGCGGTGTCGGATGCGGAGTTGCTTGAGAAGATCCGGGCGATTCACACCGCGTCGCGGAGCACGTACGGCGCGCCGAGGATCCTCCACGAGCTACGAGAGACACACGAGCTCCACGTCTCACGCAAGCGTGTAGCGCGGCTGATGCGCGAGGCTGGCATTCAAGGTGTTCACCGGCGCAAGAGGGCGCACACTACGATTCGCTGTGACGACGCCCATCCCGCCCCCGATCTCGTCGACAGGAATTTCGAGGTGGACCGGCCCGACCGCCTGTGGGTCGCCGATATCACCTACGTGCCCACGTGGTCGGGCTTCTTGTTCCTCGCCGTCGTGCTGGACGCCTTCAGCCGACGCATCGTCGGATGGGCAATGGCTACCCACCTGCGGACGTCGCTCGTCTTGAGCGCCCTCGACATGGCGCTGTTCCAACGCAAGCCCGGCGACGTCATCCATCACTCGGACCAGGGCACGCAGTACACGTCACTAGCGTTCGGCCAGCGATGCCGGGAGGCCGGGGTGCGACCGTCGATGGGTTCGGTCGGGGACTGTTACGACAATGCGATGTGCGAGAGCTTCTTCGCGACGCTCGAGTGCGAGCTGATCGAGCGCCGGTCGTTTCGCTACCACGCTGAGGCGCGCATGGCGACCTTCGATTTCATCGAAGGCTGGTACAACCTGCGACGACGACACTCCGCCATCGACTATTGCTCGCCTATCCAATTCGAAAGGAGGTACTATCGCGACGCTTGATCCCTAACTCTTAACCTGTCCACGAAAGCGGGGTCACTTCACATTATGGGGCTTCGGCAGCCTACTGAACCCACTTCCAACCGGTTTGCGCCCTTGATTTCTAGGCTTTTGAAACAACGCGCACGCGCGGCTAACAAACAGCGTGTCTGCGATGTTCTGGATCAACCAATCGAAGGTTACGTCGGTCCGAATGCGTTGTTCCAGTTTTGTACAGAACTCAGATCAACATTTTCATTCCTGAGGGAGCGGCCTTTCTTTTATTTCATTGATGACTATTCGACACCGAAAATCACGGAACCGTTGCAGCGTAACCTCAACAGATTATTCATGCATCGAAGCGCAGACGTATTTTATAAATTATCAACGGAGAGCCCAATATCATTTGAACGGAGCGACATTGACGGCAAGCAATACGTCGAACAGCGTGAATACGACCTATTAAATTTGGGGTTGCGCTACCTCAAGAATGATGGCGAACAGGTGCAGGCTTTCCTGGGAGATCTTTTTCATCGTCGTTTTCAAAAGGTTAACGATTTTCCGTGCAAATCTCTTGAAGAATTGCTCGGCGATAATACGAGGAACGAAAACGAAGCGGCGAGGAGACTCAGAGAAAGAACGACGTCTAGCACCTTTTATGGAGTTCAGACTGTGACGGCGATGTGTAGTGGCGACATTCATTACATGATCCGACTCGTAGGAAAGATGGTAGAAGACGTGGGTGGTGTTGGGTTCATGAATTCCCACTCCGAAACACCGCGGATACCACTAGCAAAACAATCGAAAACCATTCGGGTGGCAGCTGGCGAGTTCATGGAATCGGTGCGTAACCTGCCGCGCCGTGGAACAGAGCTGGCTAGGATCGTTAGCGCAATAGGAAACGTAGCCAGTTCTTACATGCGGTTTCGCAACGCAGCCAACGTGACAGGAAATCCGCCACATCAAGCGTCGAGGATCGAACCGTATGAAGCGCTGCATTTATCGGAGGATGCACAGGATTTATTGAATGATTTGATTCGGTTCTCGATCCTATTGATAGACCCTCGCGGCAAGAGTCGTCGCGGGGAAGTCGTTCCCCGGTTTTACCTGAGGAGATATTTAATACCACATTTCAATCTTACGTTTAGCAAAAGGGACTCTCTTGAGCTCGAAAATAGGGAGATAGAGTTGCTCCTGACTGATCCTAATACCTTTCAAGAGAGAAAGCGGCTCAAAGGTGTAGGTGACCCGAGAGTGAGAAGTCGGAGAGTTGAAAACCAAGGCGAATTATTCGATGAGGAGTAAGCGATGGGGACTGAGACAATTCCAGAAGTATTGCGCAGGTCAGATGAACAACTATCCGCGATGGATTGGCCAGACTTGGAACCTATTGACCAGGTCGTACTTGGTTCGGGGGATTGCTTTGTCGCCGCAATGGGTTTTGAGGAAAGAGCGCTGGCCGGGCTTAAGCGAGCGCGCGAAGCGTCGTCGGATTTTCATGTCGCTTTGGTTCGATATCTGTTAAAAATGGATGAGAACCAAGAAGCGGCATTTCTCAATATAGCGTGCGGCCTAGACGTCCAGGAGTTTGAGTATGACCGAGAGCGCCCCTCAGGCATAGGCTCGTTGCTTGCGGACTACGGATCGCGTTTTGATAGAGTGTATGTAGATATCTCCGGAATGTCGCGGTTGCTGATTGTGCAGACCATCGTGGCTTTGGTGCAGAACATAAAGGTAAAGGAATTTCACGTCTTGTACGCGGAAGCCGAAGTCTATCCGCCGCTTGAAAGAGATTACGTAGAGGCGCGTACAGGTGACAGCCCAAGTCCTTCATTCATTTCCAGTGGAATTTTCGAGATCGTCTCAAGCCCAGAGTTGAGCTCGGTCTCTATGTTAGGAAGTGCTATTCGTCTCATTTCGTTTCCATCATTTGATCCAAGTCAGCTGTCGAATCTTGTTCAAGAGGTTCAACCGACCCACAACGATGTAGTGCGTGGTAAATCACCACGTGAAGAAATGGCCTGGCGTACCGCTGCAATTGATCAGATGAACCATTCGACAGTGAAGACACTGCAGCGCGTAGAGGTTCACGAGGCTAGCACTTTCGACTATCGGGAAACCCTGAATTTGATTCTGGATCTGTATAAACGCCACTCGGCGTTTGATCGAATCGTAATCGCGCCAACTGGCAGCAAGATGCAGGCAGTTGCAATCGGCATTTTGCGCGGGGTTTTGGAAGATCTACAAATCATTTACCCGACGCCGCTGCAATTTCTCAATCCGGGCCGTCATACCGAGGGCGTAAGGCAGATCTTTCAATTTGCTGTAAGAGATATTGGCCTTTTGGACAGCGTTGGTGCATGAATCCGTTCGTGCGGAGATATTGTCAAGAGTTGTGGATCAATTTTCAAAGTCAGGCGGCGTTCCTCACTTCTTCGCTTAATCCCGTCCTGTGCCAAAACTCGGCCCTCTTGAAATAGCCGATAAATCAGCAGCTTAGCGTCTGTGTTTTGGGACGGTTGCCAGGGGCTGTGGACTTTACAATCGTCTGGCCCGAGGGTGTTATCTTCGGATCCATCATGACGTACCATGTGCAAATCCTACTGTTGGTCAGGCAGCCGTTGTTCGATCGGGCAGCCCTGCTGCTCACACAGACCTCATGGGTGCTTCCGCCATTAAGTGTTGGTAAAATGACGCTAAGACTTTACGGTGCATTAAATTACAGCCATGGTCTTTCAAAAGGGCCGAGTTTTGGCACAGGACGAGGTCAGCATCTCCTCGTCGCTGTAATCCCAGGTGCGAAGTGTTCCCGGCTCGAGACGGATCATCGCAAAGTCGATTTCCTTCATACCATCGGCATAATCGTTTCCTCGAGCCTCACCGAGATAGCGGATGGCAAGGCGTCGTAGGATGTCGAGGTCGTCAGTCGGGTGCGAAACCTTGGCTTCTCCTCGTATTTCAATGCCCCGATACGGCGGCTGGCTGTCGGCTACTACGACGGATGCCATGG
The DNA here is from genome assembly GCA_965219415.1 of Candidatus Marinacidobacterales bacterium. Lineage (GTDB taxonomy): Bacteria > Acidobacteriota > Vicinamibacteria > Marinacidobacterales > DATDRI01 > CBDCNP01. The sequence goes on along the minus strand of CBDCNP010000001.1, from coordinate 1,658 downwards.
GGTTATGGTCGAGGTGCCTGGTCTTCACATCCTTTGCGAAGGTCATCACCGTGAACCCGCCTCCCTGAACTCGTGCCAGACCGGCGACAACAACGAGTGGCCGTTTTGCATGTGGGTCGCGAGAATCGCCACGGTCGAGCCGGTGAGCAGGTCGCCTAGCTCTTCGGGTTTGAGGTTCTTGCGCATGTCGCACCTCCTGGAAAAAGATAATCTACTCTGTCCTGTGCCAAAACTTGGCTCTTTTGAAATAAACCATAAATCAGCAGCTTAGTGTCTGTGTTCGCGACCGGGCCAAGGCGGCCCAAGGGTCTTGAGTTCGTTTGTATTCTTGGACACGACGGCCACGTCAGGAACAATTCGGGCTTCATCTACCTTGCGCGTCGTGTCCAAAAACACAAACGCGTTGCCCAGCCCTTGATGGTTGTGCTCTCCATGATAATGATAGATGAACTCGGCGACGGCCCGTCGCGTGGGTCTTAGAGTTCGTTTGTATTTTTGGACACGACGCGGTCAATGCACTTTGTATTTCGGCGGATCGGGCTCGAAGCTCTCGGGTCGGCTGTCCACCACCGGGCCCGAGTCGGGCGTCGAATCCCATCCCGGAGACGTGCACGTGCAATCGATTTTCTTCGACCGCTTTACGGAAGCGCGCCAGCAAGGTGTCTTTGATGAGGTTGCGGAAGCCGGGCACGAGCAGCGAGAAGCCGAATGCGTCGGTGAGGATCCCCGGTGTCATCAGCAGTGCGCCCGCGACGAGGATCATGACGCCGTCCGCGAGCGAGCCTGCGGGGAGCTCGCCACGGTCCATCTGCTCCTGAGCGCGGGTCAAAACCGAGAGACCTTGCCGCCGTGCCAGATACGCGCCCACGATGCCGGTGAAGACGATCAACGCGAGCGTCGGCCACGTACCGAGATAGATTCCCGCTTGGATGAGAAGAGCGAGCTCCGCGGCGGGGACGATGACGAACAGCAAAAGAAGCTTTCCCATTGTGCCTTCTATTTATTCATCCGGGCGCCCCGAACTTGATTAGTCTCCGGTCTGTCGGCACCATACCTGCTTGATTTCGTCGTTTGTTCGCGCTCTCATCTCCGCCTTCAAGGCTCATCGCGAGCTGGCTCTCGACAATGTCGCTCTTCGGCAGCAGTTCGCCGTCCTCTGCCGTCCGGTGAAACGGCCGCGGCTCTCTCGAAGGTCGACCGCGGGTTGGGTAACTGTAAAGCCTAGGGGGCCCTTGGCCCAGTCGCTAAGCTGCTGATTTATGGTCTATTTCAAAAGGGCCGAGTTTTGGCACAGGACGGGATCGGTGTCCTCATGACCGGGGATTCTAGCTTCCATTGCCAACCAAGCCTAGACACCGTCTATTCCGAAACGTCCCGGCGAGCCGGTCTTGAGTTCGTTTGTGTTTTTGGACAGGACGGGAGGGAGTTGAATCCTCGACCCTTGGGATATTAGGCTAGCTTGTTGATAGCTCGTCTTTCCCGCTCAGTCACTTACGTTACGAACGCTTCGTCGACAGTTATTCTTCGGCATCGAGGTCGTCGCCGGGCGACAGATCATCCGGGTCGTAGTCTTCATCATGTGGCCGCACCCCGACTTCGTCGATGGAGCGCTTGGGTATCCACGCCCGGAGCTTCCTGGCAATCAGCTTGCACCGCTC
>OZ244742.1:0-2068711 GCA_965219415.1 Candidatus Marinacidobacterales bacterium | reverse complement strand
AAGTGGTCCATTTTTAGGATAGGCTAACCGAGTGAAAAATTCCCAGTCGATCCGCTCGCTGTTTGCGCTGCCAGGTTTCGTGGTTGGTGCCGGATTGAAGGGTCTATTCGGTGACCGATACGCCCGCGTCATCCAGCTCAAGAGGCGAAAAAAACAGCTGTGTGCTCTTACTGTGGGCAACGGTGCCGGGGGCGCTATGACAAGCAAGTGTGCCGGGTCCGCGACCTGTCGTTGGCAGGCTGGCGGATCTATCTGGAATACGAGCGTCGGCGCGTCAACTGTTCTGGGTGCGGCGGTGTGCATGTAGAACACCTAGACTGGCTGGCGAACAACTCGCGCTACACCCAGCGTTTTGCGACGCATGTGGGCAAGCTGTGCCGGGATATGCCGAACAAGGCGGTGGCCGAGATGGAACGTCTGCACCACGGTACGGTGAAGGCTCTGGATACGCTCTACATGCAAGAGCAGGTCGACCGGGCGGGGCTACCGGCGCCTCGGGCCATCGGTGTCGATGAGATCTCCATCCGCAAGGGACATAACTATCGCGTCATTGTCAGCGACCTGGAGCGGGCGCGTCCCATCTGGGTGGCGGGAGAACCTGAGCCTAGACGGTCGCCGCGCACTCAAAAAGTTGCTCCAGGCCAACCGGCGCCTGAACACCGCCTATATTTTGAAGGAGGCCTTCGGGCAACTCTGGGATTACCGCACCGAACGCGGCGCTCGCGCCTTTTTCACCCGTTGGAAAGACAGCCTCAAATGGCAACGCCTGCATCCGTACCAGAAGTTCGCCGGTATGATTGAATCCCATTGGGATGGTATCGCCTCCTACTGTCATCCGGAGAACAAAGTCAGTCTCGGCCTAGTTGAAGGGGTCAACAACAAAATCCGTGTTCTGCAACGACGCGCCTACGGCTATCGCGACGAGGAATATCTCAAGCTGAAGATCGTGGCGGCTTTCCTTCCGCCATTACCCAGAAATGCAGTTTTCAACCCACACGAATCCGCGTAGACCCTGAAGAAGAAGGCTATATAGACAACGATGGGGTTACCGATGATCCCGTGCTTGTAAGGGTAAAGGTAACAATAAACGGTGATGAAATAACGGTTGACACCAGAGGCTCAGACAAACAACACGCCGGCAACATCAGGGGATGTCCCGCCGGATGTTGAATTTGGGGTAGCGGCGGCTCCTTGGCCGGCCTAAGAATAGGTCTGCCAAACAACCGTCTCCAGAGGGGGACAAGGAGCCACCAATGCCTAGGAAATCAAAGAAGCCAGTAAGAAAGCAAACGCACTCGCCTACGGGCAAGGTAGTTGGCCAAGTCGGTCAGATACTGCTACCGATGATAGCTGGGATCGCGGCCACGAAGGCGGAACTGACGGAATGGGTGTACGAGCAAGGACTGACAGCTCTGCACCTACTGCTCAGAGAGGACGCCGAGGAGATCGCGGGGCTCAAGGGCAAGCACGAGAAGGAGCGAACTCATAACCACTGGGGGAGCACGAACGGAGAGCTGAGCTTCGGTGGTCGTCGCATCCAAGTGTCGCGACCTCGAGTTCGCTCGAAGTCGGGCGAGGAGGCGTCGCTTCCACACTTCGAAGCCTTCCGCGAAGAAGACCCGCTTCCAGAGCGAGTGTTGAATCAGATCTTGGTGGGGGTATCGACCCGAAATTACGAATCGAGTCTGAACAAACCCGCGGCCAAGTTGAAGTCTCGTGGCACGAGTAAGAGTGCCGCCAGCCGTCACCTCGTGAGCCAGACGACTAAGAAGCTCGAGGAATACCTGTCTCGGCGGCTAGAGGAGTTCGAGCTTGCGGCACTGATGCTGGATGGCCTTGAGGTGGCCGGACAGACCGTCGTCGTAACTCTAGGTATCACAATAGATGGAACGAAGGTGCCCCTGGGTATATGGCTGGGCTCGACGGAGAACTCTCGGGTGTGCACCGCGATGTTGCAGGACCTTCTCGAGCGGGGCTTGCGCGTCGATGAGTCGATTCTCTGCGTAGTGGACGGAGGCAAAGGCATCCGCAAGGCACTCGTCGACGTTTTGGGGGACCTCGCGGTCATCCAAAGGTGCCAGATCCATAAACTCCGGAATCTTCGCTCGTACCTTCCCAAGTCTCGTCACGCCTACGTGCTCCAGACGATGAAGGAAGCCTACAAGTGCAAGAGTGCCGACAAGGCGCGCAAGCGACTTCAGGCATTGGTGTCGTGGCTCGAGCGAAACGGCTACGACGAAGCTGCCGGAAGCCTTCGTGAAGGGATGGAAGAGACACTCACGGTCGTGAAGCTCGCGCTGCCCGCCTTACTTCGCCAGTCTCTTGCCACGACGAACGCCATTGAGAATCTCAACGGAACCATTCGCAGAGTATCGAGAAACGTCAAGCGTTGGAAGAGTCCTTCCATGGTTCGCCGATGGACCGCTCTTGGCGTCGTCACCGCGCAGAAAAAGTTCCGGCGTATCAAAGGCTATCGCCATATGGGCGCTCTCGTTCACGCGCTTAGAAGCAAACAGAAATCTCTTGACAGCGATGAGTTTGCTGCCTAAGAGTATTCACAGGTGCCGCCGCTACCCGACCAAATTCAACAGCGGCCGGGACATCCCCCAACATCAACACTGGTCTTCCATCGACGAAGGCAATGGCAAAACTGGCGCTTGCCTTTCTTTATCCGAGTCCTGTTCCTGAAGTAAATCATGGGAGTTTCATTCCTGTTCATCTGATCGCTGAACGGGCATCCATTTTCTGGGCACAAGAGCCCGCCGGAGGCATGCGACCCATACCAGTCATGGATGCTGCTTGATTTGATTTTTAAGGCCCTTGCTCCGGCGATCCCGGACCGGGTCGTGGCAGGGTTGCCGGGGGATTCCTGGAATCTTGAGGTCTATGGAAGAGACCCGGATACTGGAGAATTCTGGATGGGTGGTGAGTCGATGAACGGTGGTTGGGGTGCCAGTTCGGGTGTGGACGGGGTGAGCGCGATTACACATTCTGTGGCGGGAGATTTTCGCAACAGCCCTGTTGAAACCCAGGAAAGTCGTAGTCCGATACTGATTAGACGCCTCCAGATGGGCGTAGATACCGGTGGGCTGGCAAGTGGCGAGGCGGCTTGAACACTATCAAGGAGTATGGAGCACTAATAGACGTTACCTTTCAGGCCCATTTCGAGCGGACGAAGACGCCGCAGTGGGGATTGTTTGGTGGACATGCCGGCTCGATACCGCAAGTCACCATTCGAACGGGACCCGCAACTTGTACGTAAGGATGTACTTGACGGATACGTCAGCCGAGAAGCTGCGAAGGAACTCTATGCGGTTACCCTTAACGGAGAGGATCTCCAGGTTGACATCGACGCCACAGCAAAACGCCGACAGACGCTCGCCAGATAGTAGCTCCTCGAAAAAAAACCCCGGCCCGTGAGGGCCGGGGCTCTGGTTCGCGCGGGTTCGGGAGGCCTAGAACCGCACGATAACGCCCAGCTGAATGTTGCGAGGCAGGTAAGGCAGGTTCGACGATCGGCCCGGCTGACCGAAGGCGCCGCTTCCCAGGTTCGTGCCATAGGCCCGCGGATCGTAGTTTTCGCGGTTGAAGACGTTGAAGACCTCAAAACTCGGCTCGATGGAGACCGCGCCGTCGGAGATACGAGCCCGCCAGGCGAACCGGAAGTCGACTCGGAAGACGCTGTCCGACCGGATGGAGTTTCGCGGTATGCGCGTGCCGTCGGGAATTCCGAGTTGCGCGCAGGCGGCGGCGATCCTCGGCTCGAGACCGCAGGTCGGCCTGGGGATGAGCCCGCGCGATTGCGGAGCCACACCGTAGAGATCCGCACCGCTCAAGATGGCACGCTGGGCTTGCCCGGAGGCGCTATAGACGATCCCGCTGAAGAGGAATTCATACGGTAACCGCCAGACCCAGTTTGCGGTGAAGCGATGGCGCTGGTCGTGCAGGGAAGTGCCGTACTCGTCCTCGACGTCGAACGGATTGCTCGGGTGCCGGTCGAACTGGGATGCGTTGTCTTTGTTCCCGGAGAGCAGGTAAGTCGCACCCGCGGACCAGTTGTTGATGAAGCGCCTGGTGAAGGCGATGGAGAGACCGTTGTAGCGGGCCTTGGCCTCGTTCCTAAACTCCCGGATGGAGTTAAAGGCGGGATCCGGTCGACCCATGCCCACAACTTCCCCACCGAGCTCGGGGAAGTTTCCGCTCACCACCGGAAACGGCCGGTTGTTGGCCTCGTCGAAGAAGATATTGGTTTCCCGAGTCAGGAACTGATTGTTGGTCCTCTGATGGGTGTAGTCGATCTCGACAGCCATAGAAGGTCCTACCTCTTGAGCGACTCCGATAGTGAAAGACCACAGATCCGGAATCTCCGTGCCAGGTTCGAAAATCGCGATATCGATGGGGACCTCTCCGATGGCGGCCTGGAAGTCCTCGAACGTGCGACCCTGCAGCGGATCTTCGTTGAAGTTGGGGTTGGTGCCGTCGTTGGTGACCGAGACCTCCAGCTCCTCCCGGCGATTCGATTGTTGCACCAGGAGCGCGATGTTCAGAAACGCCTGGGAGCTGAATCTCCCAAGCCCGCCACGGATGATGGTCTTTGCGTCGCCTTTGATGTCATAAGCAAAGCCGATTCGGGGCTGGAAGTTATCGGTGTCGTCGCTGAACTCGGGTTGGAGAATCGCGTCTGGTTGGTCGTTGAACAACGAGCCTTTCTCCAGGTCGTAGCGCATTCCGAGATTGAGGGTGAGCCTTTCATTGATCGACCAGTCGTCCTGGACATACAGGGAGTAAAAATTCTGGGTGGTATCGATGTCCGGGTCACCTAATTTCTGCTGGAACCGGACGGCTTCCGGAAACTGGGATTTGTCCCAGTCGGCCTGGATCTCCGAGGTGCAGCAGGTCTGAAGGTTCGCAGGGTCCTGATCGTAGGTGAAGGCGCCGTTTTGAAACTGGAGGAAGAAGCCCTGGAGCTTGGCCCTTTCGAGGTAGCCGCCGAACTTCAGGTTGTGGTCTCCACCCTTCGAGAAGAACGTGGAGAAGTCGTCCCGGATGGACCAGTAGTCGGGGTTCTCGAAGCCAGAGCCGATAGCGCCTCCGAGCCGAGCGCCCGGGAAAATTTGAGTCGGACCTGCCGTCGTGATCCCTCCTTGAACTCGAGACTCTGGGAGGGTCTCGCCGCGCTTGGAGAAAAAGCGGTCGGTGTTCAGGTTGTTGTACATGAACCGGTTGACCTTGTTTCCGCCGATGACCGAGTCCAAGGAAAAGTTGAAGCGGTCGAAGTCGAAATCGAAGTCGATCGAGTGGCCCGGCACCGTGCCGCCGCCGACCGTGCCATGCGGCCGTAGTCGCGTGGCCTTGTTGTAGCGAATCGCCGCTCGGTGGTTCTGGTTGATCTGAACATCACCCCGGATGAACCAAAGGTTCCGTTCATCACCACAGCCTACCTGCTGACTGTCGATGGCGACGATCCCACTGTTCGATGAGCATGTACGCGGCGTATTCTGCCACTCGTAGCTGAAGAAGAAGTACGCTTTGCTTGGGACCACGGGGCCCCCGATGACGCCGCCGACTTGATCCTGCTCGAACGCCTCGTCCTTGACCCCTGTAAAGAAGTCGGGGGAGTTCCAGCCGCCATCACGACGGTAGTAGAAGCCGCTTCCGTGGAAGGAGTCGGTTCCCGATTTCGTCACCGCCTGGGTAACCGAAGTGCCGCTCTGACCGAGCTGGGCGTCGAATTGGTTGGTCTTGACCTCGAACTCCGCGATGGTCTCTTTGGAGATCTTGATGTCGATACCCGTGGACGTCGAGCGGTTGTTGACGTCCGCCCCGTCGATGAGGACCTTGTCCTGGCGACCGATTCCGATGCCAGCCACCGGTGCCGAGTCCTGGCTCCCCTCGGCGCCATCCGACTTCACGCCCGGTGCGAGTAGAGCGAAGCCCAACCAGTCTCGCCCGAGGACGGGAAGCTCCTCGACCTGGATGTCCTGAACGGTATGGCTAAGCTCCGAGCGTGTCGTCTCGATGACCGGAGTCTCGGCCTGGACGGTGATCGTCTCCGCGACGCCGGCCACCTGCATCGTGACGTTGATCGTTGGCCGTTGACCCACATTGAGCTCCATGACCTCGAGCCGCGCGGAGTCGAAGCCATCCAACGCGAACTCGAACGTCCACCTGCCGACAGGCAACTGCGTGAACGCATATCTCCCATCAGCACCGGACACGGCGGTCCTTACGACGCCGGTAGTTCCTCCGGCGGTGGAGCTCTGTCCGATCTGGGTCGCAGTAATTGTCACGCCGGGCAAGACAGCCCCAGTTCCGTCGCTGACAGTTCCGGTCATCTCGGTCATACCGATCTGAGCGGAAGCCGGTACCGCGACAATTGCGAGAAAGAGAAACAGTAATATAGAAGAGGCCCACCAAGATCTCATCATCTTCCTCCTTGAATAGGGGGCACTACTAGCCAGAGCTCTTCATACCCCTCCCAGATATCTAGTTGTTGCTTCAGATATGACAGGCGGTACACAGTGTACATTAAGCTCCAAGCGGCTCTTGTAACCCAGAATGGGCCCAAGAGTCAAGAAAGTTTAGGGCTTGTCGGGTTCTCGGCTCAGCGCCCCCAGGCGAAGTTTCTGGCGGGTCTGGCTGTCGGGATGACCGTGACAGCTACAGCCCACCGCGCGCCAAGAGAGCAAGTTCGATGCCATCGGCACGGGAAAGAGAGATTCACCGTAAGTTGCTGTAAATCAAAGGTTGTTCGTATCTTGGACATCAGGGCACAGTATACCGTCACCCCAAATCCATCCAAGCATTTGGATGCAGGATCCAACCACGCGAATCCTCACTCTTCTAGATCGGCATTATCCTGCCACTGCCCTTGGGCGAAGGCGTTGCCCCATCGGCCAAGTTTTGAGATAGTCCATGTCGGTTTGTCTATGCCGCGAGGAGGAAAACGATGGAGAAGGCGTCTTATGCGATCGCCGCTTTGTTGCCCCTGATTTGGTTCGTAACGAGTTTTCTTTTGCTTCCGATGATTCTCAGTGCCCAGCAGACGCCCGTCTTCTTCGGCCCGCAAGAGCCGCCGTTTCGTCCGGAGCGACCCATCGTCATTCAGGGCGGGACCTTCGTCGACGCCACCGGCGCACCCCCGAAACAAGACTATGCGATCGTGATCGAAGGGGAGCACATCAAGTGGGTCGGTCCCATGAAAGAGGTTCAGATTCCGGAAGGCGCCGAGGTCATCGATGCGTCCGGTATGACCATCATGCCGGGACTCATTAATTCGAATCAGCACATTCAGCTCAACCCTATCTATCCCGCCCCCACCGCCGATCTCCCCATGGACGAGATCCGGGCCAGGTGGGAAGAAACGTTCGCGCGGATGCCGTTTCGAGCCTGGGTCTATCTCATGCAAGGGATCACCAGCCAAAGACAGACCAGCGGACCCTCGAAGAGGTTGTTGCCGATCAAGCAAGCGATCGACCGCGGTGAGATGGCGGGACCTCGAGTCTTCCTCGGCGGGGCTTTGTTCACGAGCCCGGAGCACTTCGCGCATTACACGAAGACCGCCAAGACGCCGGCCGATGCCATCGAATGGATGCGCAACGAGTTCGCCTATAACGTCGTAGACGACCTCGAAGAAGACACCGACAAATTCCTCGGTCCGGATTTCAACTATTGGAAGCTTTACATGTCCGGCGAGGTCTACAACGGCAAGAACGACTTCACCGACGAACAGCTTCGCTTCATCATCGACAAGGCGCACAAGAACGGAAAGATCATCGACGTCCATTGCGGCGGTCACAACGAAGGCCTGAGGCGAATGACCGCTTTCGATATCGACACCCTCGAGCATCCTTTCTATGGGAGCGCGCTCATCGAAGAGGACATCATCGATGCGTACGTCAAGAACGGGGTCATCGTTGACACGCTGCTCGAGGTCATGGTGGCGGGCGCGAACCGCGCCGCCGATCCGCATCGGTGGGACGAGACGCTCTACATCATGTCGATGGAGCCCAAGGAGTACCGCATTCTGATGCGCTACCGAGACAAGCTCGTCTATAACCAGAGGCACCCGGATGAGTCGGGGCTCCCCACCTACGAGCGTCGCGTTCGGCCGTCCGATGACTCCGGCGACGATGCGTTTGGTCTCCGCGGGCCGTCGTACAACGACATGATGAAGAAGCGAGCGACATCCCAAGAGAACATGCGCCGCTTCATCCGCGCGGGGGCGAAGTTCTCGATGGGAACCGACACCCCCGCTTATCTGAACTTTCAACAAGAGGACCCGAACGGGAATGAGATGCAGTACATGATCGAGCAGGGTATGAGCCCGATGCAGGTGATCGAGGCTTCGACGCGCATCGGAGCCGAGGCCCTGGGACTGACCGACCGATTGGGTACGCTAGAGGTGGGAAAACTGGCAGACGTTATCGTGGTCGCGGGAAATCCGCTCCTCGACATAAGGGCGATGAAGCGGGTATTCGTGGTTGTAAAGGGGGGAGTGCGCTACAAATAGCTAAGGAAATCGTGCTGGAGCAGACGGCGCCGTTGAGACTCGTCCGGACGCCGCCGCTCAGCACGATGGACCAACGATCATCTCATTGCTGGAGCGTCGATATCGGCAGTGAGACGCGTCCGGAAGGGCGGGTGAGGGCCCTACAACAAAGTAAAGTCGACGGTAATCACCGCCAGCACATCTACCGGCTTGCTTTGAAATAGACCCGGCTTGAACTTCCACTGTCTTACCGCTTCTATGGCCTTGAGATCGAGGCCGCGATCGAGGCTTCGGATGATCCGGACCGGGCCTACCGTCCCGTTGGCGAGGATAACCACTTCCAGCTCCACGCTGCCTTGAATCTTACGGGCGAGCGCTTCGTCGGTATAGGAGGGCCGCACCTGGCGTTGAAGCGTGGGAGGTACGACACCGGTTCCTAAACGATAGGCGCCGCCGCCGAAACCACCCCCTTCGCCTTCGCCGATCCCGGGACCCACGCCTTCTCCCATACCGTTGCCTGACTTCGGTCCCGCCGACGCCACGAGCCGCTCGGGGGAATCGACCTCTCCAGTCTGGTCCGTATCGTTCGGAGACATTTCCACGATGGGGGCCTTGATCTCTCTTGGCTCCTCTTCCTCCTCTACCGGCGGCTCTTCCTCTTTCTCTTCGACCAGCTTCTCGAAAACCAGCTTGTCCTCGTCTTCGATATTGATCGCCTGTTTGGCGAGGTCCTCTCCTTCAATTCTCAGAGCGGAGACCGGTTCGGGAGACTCACTGCCGCCCCCGCCTCCACCACCCCCGGGTCCCGGCTCGACCAGGAACACGAGGTTGGGAAGATTGACTTCGTTCGGACGGTTCGGCCCGTCCGGCATCCATCGAAGTACGACCAGCAACAGGATGTAGAACAACGCCACTCCTAGGTAGACGCCGAAAACTCCGCCCAGGGATCCGAGGGCTCGTTTGCTCTCGTTCTCGACCCCGAAGAGGTCCTCCCGGGCGGCGCCGGTGAGAGGGCTGGGGGCCGGATCAGACCCGTGCGGATCCTTGATCCATCGGCGGAGCTCCTGGACGATCTCGGACAGGCGGGCGAGTCCCTTCGTCTCGTCTTCGACCGGGCGGCGCTCATCCATCCGGTCGCCGGTGAGGGGGCTCAGCGCCACATCGGAGGAACGAGGGTTCTTCACCCAGCGGAGGAGTTCGGGGCCGATCCCTCTTAGGATCGAGCCGAATCTCGCCAGCCGCGTCTGCTCTTCTTCTGAGAGCAGGCCGTCGACGGGCTCGCCCGTGATGGGGCTGATCATTCGTGGGGAATCGCGGGATTTTTTCATTGCTGCGACGGGCAAAACGCCGTGTCTTCTATTATCCACCCGCATCCGCTTCCGAGCAAGGGAACCTCACCACAGGTGGGCAGGCTGCTATACTCTCCAATTGCATAGCGGGAAGTCGTTCTAGGGAAATGAGCTCCATTACATCAAAGGCCGCGAGTGGGGCCCTCGAGCTGACGGTCGAGGATGGGATCGGCTGGCTGACTCTGGACCTGCCTGGCGAGAAGGTCAACAAGCTCTCGTCCGCCGTGATGACGTCGCTCTCCGAGACCTTGAGCGAGCTCGCACGACGCAACGACCTCGAAGGCATCGTCATTCGCTCGGCGAAAGACGGCATCTTCATTGCGGGAGCGGACGTTCGGGAGATCCGGGAGATCACTCGCCGAGAGGAGGCCACCAAAGCCTCCCGCGTCGGCCACGAGATCTTCCAAAAGATCCAGGATCTGCCGTTTCCTGCGGTTGCCGCTATCAACGGCGTATGTGTCGGTGGCGGTACGGAGCTCGCGCTCGCCTGCCACGGGCGCTTGGGGACGGATCACCCCCGGTTCGGCATGGGTCTTCCCGAGGTCAACCTGGGAATCATTCCGGGTTGGGGTGGGTCGACGCGCCTTCCCCGCTTGGTGGGGCTCCAACAGGCGTTGGAGATCATTCTCACCGGTCGAAACATCGACGCCAAAAAAGCCGCAAGAATCGGTCTCATCGATCGAGCCGTGCCGCACACCGAGATCGACAAGCACGCGGTGGAGCTGGTTCGGAAGCTTCGTCGACAGGGGCGTTTTCGAAAGAAGGGCGTGCGCAGGGCGCGCGGACTCGGCGGATGGCTGCTCGAGGGAAACCCGTTGGGACGTGCCCTCGTCTTCCAACAGGCTCGCAAGAAAGTTCTCGCACGAAGTCACGGACATTATCCCGCACCGCTCAAGGCGTTGGAAGTGATCCGCCGCGGTTTGACGATGACGCTCGAAAGAGCGTTCGAGTTGGAAGCCGAGGTTCTGGGTGAGCTCTTGGTCGGACCGGTCTCGAAGAACTTGGTTCATCTTTTCTTCCTGAGCGAGAAGGCGAAAAAGGATTCGGGAGTCGAGAAGCGGGTCGAGTCTGTCGTTAACGTCCGGGAAGTCCGGGCGGCTGGACTTCTCGGTGCGGGAACCATGGGCGGAGGCATGGCCTGGGCGCTGTCCTCTCAAGACATACCGGTCCGAGTCAAAGACGTGCATCCGGAGGCCCTGGGAGCCGGTTTGGCCACGGCCCGTCGAATCTATGATCGTCGAAAGAAACGTGGGCGCATGAGTACGTGGGAGCTCGACAAGAAGATGAGCTTGATCAGCCCGACGCTTGATTGGAGCGGGTTTTCAAGGGCCGATGTCGTTCTCGAGGCGATCATCGAAGACATAAGAATCAAGAAGAAGGTGTTCGAAGAGCTCGAGCCCGAGATCCCCGATACCTGCCTCATCGGGTCCAACACCTCGACGCTTCCGATATCCGACTTGCAGAGTGCGTTGGGTCTGCCAGGACGCATGGCCGGTTTCCATTTCTTCAACCCCGTCGATCGCATGCCGTTGATCGAAGTGATCCGTGGCGAAGCCACGAGCGATGAGACGGTTGCCGCGTTCGTCGCCTTGGCCAAACGATTGGGCAAGACGCCGGTGGTAGTCGCCGACGGGCCCGGGTTCTTGGTGAATCGAGTGCTCGGACCTTATCTGAACGAGGCCTGTCACCTTCTAATAGAGACCGGTGATATCGAGGGGGTCGATCGAGCGCTGGTCGAGTTCGGTATGCCGATGGGGCCTCTTCGCTTGCTAGACGAAGTCGGAATCGACGTGGCGGAGAAAGCGAGCAAAGTATTGGCTGCGGCCTACGGAGATCGAGCGGCGCCCGCCGGAGTCATCGGCAAGCTCGCAGCCTCGAAAAGGCTCGGGAAGAAGACCGGAAGCGGTCTCTATACGTATAAGGATAAGAAACCCAAACCGGACCCCGAAGTGCTCGAGCTGCTCGGAATCGAAACACGTCGCTCGGTAGACACCGAGGAGGCGGTGGAACGTTCCATCGACCTGATGATCAGCGAAGCAGCGCTCGCGCTCGATGAGAACGTGGTGAGAAGCCCGGAGGAGCTCGATCTGGCGATGGTCATGGGAATCGGGTTCCCGCCGTTCCGCGGGGGACTGCTCCGTTACGCGGACTCGGTAGGTCTTTCCGCCCTCGTGGATAGACTCCGCGCACGGGAGGGAAGTTTCGGGAGTCGCTTTCGGCCTCCGGATTCCTTAGTTCGGAGGGCGAAGTCCGGCAGAGGGTTCTATTCCTAAACATCCAATATTCTGTAGTTGAATGTAAAAAAAAGGGAATTATATACGATCTTAGCCACTTTTAGCTTGACATCGCCCTGTATTCTGGCTAGAATAAGTCAGTAAATAGGAGATATCAAGATGGCGCACACGGCACCTGGCAAGCACTACCGAGAAGGATTATCGCTCGTCGAGCTCACCCAACTGTTTCCCGACAACCCAAAAGCCGAACAGTGGTTCGTAGAGACTCGATGGCCCAATGGCCCAACCTGCCCTCGGTGCGAATCTCCTAACGTCGAGACGGTGCGGACTCGAAAGCCACAGCCATACCGCTGCCGAAGCTGCCGGAAGCACTTCTCCGTAAGGACTGGAACCCTGATGGAATCTTCTAACCTCGGCCTTCAGAAGTGGGCGATCGCGTTCTACCTGCTGGCGACTGGTCTCAAGGGTACGTCGAGCATGAAGCTTCACCGCGACCTGAAAACCACCCAGAAAACGGCGTGGTTCCTTGCCCACCGAATCCGTGAGACTTGGGGCAAGGGGGGCGCACCGTTCGCTGGTCCGGTTGAGGTAGACGAGACGTTCGTGGGTGGCAAGGCTCGTAATATGCACGCGCACAAGCGCCAGCAGGTCATCAAGGGCCGTGGAGCCGTAGGCAAGACCGCCGTCGTCGGTGCGAAGGACCGCCAGACCAACCGCGTAAGCGCCCAGGTCATTGAGGACACCGGTCAGCTCACCCTACAGGGCTTCGTCGCCAAGAACGTAGCACCTGGCTCGAAGGTTTACACCGACGACCACGGGGGCTACGAGGGATTGCCGAACCATGAAACCGTCCGACACTCTGTGAAGGAGTACGTCAACGGGCAGGCGCACACCAACGGGATTGAGAGCTTCTGGGCGATGCTCAAGCGCGGATACGTCGGCACGTACCACCGGATGAGCCCGAAGCACTTGCACCACTACGTAGACGAATTCTCAGGCCGTCACAACATTCGAACGGCCGACACCATCGACCAGATGCGAGCGATGGCGCGAGGCATGGACGGGAAGCGTCTGCGCTACAGGGATCTCATCGCGTAACTCCATCAAGTTATGTTCAGGCAATAACAAGGCGAAACGGAGAATGCAATGGCGGAATGTGAATGGGCGATATTGTGCGACTACGCTTTTAAGGATGAAGGCCGTAAGACCTGCGTTATCGGCATTTTTGATCGTATCTTCACGCAAGCGGTTCCTTCCCAGCATCATCAAGCGTCGCTTGTGTTCAAAGTCATGGGCGACGCAAACGAAGAAGTGGAGTTCAAGGTTGAAATAACTAGACCAACTGGCGGGACGCTTGGTTCCATAGGAGGCAAGTTCAAGACTCCCCTTGCAGGTACGGTCAATATCATTGCAAACCTACAGGGCGTACCATTGCCGGATTTTGGCCTATACTCCTTTTCTCTCTATCTCGGAGGCGCGCTTGCTAAAACGGTTGGATTGACGGTCGCGAACACAACTACAGTGCTCCCAGCCAATGGAGGGACGCCGCCACTAGCAGATTCAGGTTCGTGATTGGATTGCTGTGCGCTCTCGCACGACCGTTTTGGCCGAGCCTGTGGTTGTCACAGGGGAGGTTCGTGGCCTATCAAATCTCAACTGGTAGTCAGGCACATCACGCTCTGTCGTCAGAGGAACAACACAGCTAGGTACCGATGATGGATCAGCAAATGATATGAACACAGCCTGGAATGGAGCTTGAGTAGCCCCGTGTAGTTGGAGCGTACGAAGTTCAACGATAAGATCGGAATAGTCAAGATGGCCCGCCGAATACTCCGCAAGGTGCAACTCCAGAAATCCGACGAGCTGCTGAACTTCGCTGTCGGCATTCTGGTGCATATTCCAGCTAGCGCCAACCAACCAATCTTCGAACTCATCAAGCGAACAGTTGTTCGCAAGTAATTGATCGACGTATTCACGAATTAGCTCAATTGATACCATGTCGAAATCTCCTCCGGTCGAACGAATTACGCAAGATGAAATGCGTCGTATATTCAACGACGGGCATTACACCACCAAACTCCAGAGTGGAGAACTTACGTCAACTATCCTCAGAGATCGTCACCCCACGTTAAATGCAGCCAATGAGCCTTTTTGCACCCGTAGTCAAATGGTCTCATACCGTTCCCAGGATGGCAACGAGGTCGTCCGAATACACCAATACCTTCGTAAAACGGGAGAAATCGGCGCAAGTGGCAAACCAGATCCAAAACGCATCTACACGAACGGGATTATATATAGACTCGCAAAGAAAAAACAATCAAGTTGCTGAATCGAACCCAGCCCAGGAGGAGGAATTGACGATGAAGCGAAAAGAACGAAAGAAGAAGCGTGGGCGCGGCCGTCCTGCAATCTACGTTGTGCCAGAACCTATCCCAGACACGCCGGAGAACATCGCTCGGGCGTGTATGCAGGGGCCGCCGGCCGAAAACTGGGACTTCCTCAAGCCCGGCTCGGGAGCCAAGGTAGAGAAGAAGTAGCGCCTGGTGGTCGGAATCGGACCACTGGCAGGCGTGGCTAAGATTGTATATAATTCCCTTTGTTTTCAAGGGATTGTAGTGAGTTGCCCTGCCATTTTTCGCGTCTGGCATATGTCTTGCTTTACGTATGGGTGAAAGGCGAAGTGGCAGGAGGTCCAGCGATGGCTCAAGCGGTTCCGAAGCGCGACTGGTTAGAAGCAGAAGAAAACCTCGCACGCACGGCTTACTTGGAATTCCTGGTGGAACATTGGCTCTGGGAACTCCCCGCTTCCTTTGCGGCAACGAAACAACTGGAACGCCCCTTCGCCGAATTGCCCCCGCGTCAAAAGGCGATCCACACTTCAGGACTTCGGCTGGTATCAAGAACCGGCATCGACCGTTTCGCACTGAAACTCATCCATTCAGATTAGTTGCGGGCGGGATCTCGCCGGCGGCCGACCGAGCCGGTACTCTACCTGCGCTCGGGCTCAGGGCTGTCCGGCCGGCATCGAAAACCACTGGCTGGTCGGCAACCAGTCTGTTATCGTTTCCTCGAGAGCACCCCCATGAGCCCCGGATTTAGCACCCACCACCACCGCGTGCAAAACCGCCGGCGCCTGTTGTGGACGATGGTCCTCACCGGTGTCGCCTTCGTCGGCGAAGCGGTGGGAGGTTTTCTCACCAACTCCCTAGCCCTTCTTTCCGACGCCGGCCACATGTTTACCCACTTGCTGGCTCTGGGGGTGTCCTACCTAGCGCTTTTGTTCTCCGAACGGCCCGCCACGGAACGGCGCACCTACGGTCTCAACCGCCTGGAGATACTCGCCGCTCTCTTCAACGGTGCCACGCTCTTCGCGATCTCGATCGGCATCTTTTACGAGGCTTACGACCGTTTCTTCAACCCGGTGCCGATCTCCACCGGTCCATTGCTGGCCATTGCGGTCTTGGGCCTGGTCGTCAATTTGATTGGGGCGGTCATACTCGGCGGCGCCGAGCACAAGGATCTCAACATCAAAGGCGCGTTCTTCCATCTACTGACCGATACCTTCTCTTCGGTGGCGGTCATCGCGGGTGCAGTCGTCATATCGCTGACCGGATGGACGGTCATCGATCCTCTACTCTCGGTCGTTATTTGCGCGGTGATCCTTTTCTGGGCTCTCCGTCTCGTCTGGGACTCGGTAGAAATCCTACTCGAAGCCACGCCGCGCGACGTTGAGATGCGGGATGTGATCGACAGCTTGCGGCGAATCCCGGGTATCCGGGACGTGCACCACTTGCACGTTTGGTGCATCACCTCTGGGATGTATGCCCTCTCGGCTCACGTGGATGTCGACGACCTGAGGGTAAGCGAGACCGAAAAGCTCGCGCAGCAAGCAGAGGAGTTCTTGAAAGAGCAATTCAACATCAACCACACGACCTTTCAATTCGAGTGCCAGCGGGGAATGAGGGTCGACGAAGTTTTGACCGAGGTCGAGATTATTTCGCACCCAAAGAAGGAAACGTCCGGGCAATGAGGAAGAAAATTTCCTGCACCATCGCCGGCCTCGTCCTCGCGGCGATGGCGATGTCGGGAGCACAAACCGAAGCTCCGACTTGGATCAATTTCGAGATGATCCCGAACTTGGCCGTTCCGATAGTGCCGGTACACGTCAATGGCAGCGAGGGGTTTCCGCTTCTCATCGATCCGGCGATTCCCGACGTGCTTCTCGATGGTTTTCTCATCGAAGGTAGCGGGATGCAGCTTGCCAGCCGAGAGGAGAAGCAAGAGATCGAGTACCTAGGCGAGAAGGAAAAGCTGCCGGTGGTGTATTTGGAGACGCTCCAAATCGGCAACGTCGGCATCAAGGGGATTCGGGCCCTCCTCGTGGAAGGGGACAACATCACTCGAGCCGACGGTTATCCCACCTACGGTAGAATCGGAAGGGCGTTCCTCAACCCGTTTCGCCTCACGATCCACTACCCTCGCGAGCTCCTACTACTGGAGCCTTCTCCGGAAGGACCGGATGTGCCTGCGGGCGGCATTTTCTTCGAAGAAGGACTGACTACTATTAATGTAGAGGTCATCATTAATGACTCGATCTCGATTAATGACTCGATCTCGGCCTACTTCGTAGTCGATGCCACCGCCCCCATCAACTTTCTCGACTCCAAATGGGCCCGCGAGCAGGGCTTGGCTGAGAAGAAGGCGACCGGAGTGGAGCTCGGCAAACTGAGCGTGGGGGGGTTTACGACCGAGAAGGTGATCTTCCAGCTCGGCGAGATGGACAAGCTGCCCTACCCCGGGCTTCCGGTGGGAGTGCTCGGGACTCCGATCCTCCGCCACCTATCCGTTACCTACGATTTTCCGCGAGGCCTCCTCTGGCTTCGTCCGGTCGAAGGAGGCTAGCGATTGATTACGTCCTTCGGGGGCAAGCACCCCCGGCTCGATGAGAGTGTGTTTGTTGCGCCGAGCGCTCAAGTGATCGGAGACGTCGAGCTCGGCGAGGATGTGAGTGTATGGTTCGGAGCCGTGATGCGAGGTGACGTTCATTACATTCGCATCGGTGCACGAACGAACATTCAAGACCTGAGTGTGATTCACGTCAACGAAGGAACTCACCCTACCGTGGTGGAAGACGATGTCACCGTCGGGCATCGTGCCATCTTGCACGGTTGTCACGTCATGAAAGGTGCCCTCATCGGCATGGGAGCGATCGTCCTGGACGATGCCAAGGTGGGTCCGGAGTCTCTCGTGGCGGCGGGAGCCGTGGTGGGGCCGGGAACGGAGATCCCACCTCGTAGTCTGGCTCGCGGAGTTCCCGCCCGGGTGGCGAGATCTTTGACCGAAGCCGAGCTCGAGCACCTCGTCTACTCGGCAAGGCACTACGTCGAGCTCAAGAACAAATACCTTCCGACTTCTCCCCCAACTCTTAAATGACCAGCTGGAGACGTACCCACAGTTGCGGCGCGCTTCGTGCCTCGGATTCCGGGAGCGAAGTCGTGCTCATGGGATGGGTGAGCGGCGTTCGTGACCTGGGAGGGATTTCGTTCATCGATCTTCGCGATCGCGAAGGAGTCACTCAGGTTTTGGTACGACCGGAAGCGAGTCAAGAAGCGTCCGAGCTGGCGAAGCGAGTGGGCTCGGAATGGGTGATCGCGGCCCGCGGCACCGTCGTCTTGAGGGGCAAGGAGTCCATCAACCCGAACTTGGCCACCGGGAAAATTGAAGTGGCAACCAGCGCGCTCCGGGTCCTCTCGGAATCGAAGACTCCTCCGTTTCTTCCCGACGAAGCGGGGAACGTCGGCGAGGAGCTTCGCTTGAGGTATCGCTTTCTAGACTTGCGGCGCCCTGGCCTATTTCGGAACATCGCGACTCGCAGCCGGCTGGCCTTGGCGACGCGACGCTACTTGGAAAAAGAGGGCTTCCTCGAGATCGAAACTCCGTTCCTGACCAAGTCCACACCGGAGGGAGCGCGAGACTACCTAGTACCGAGCCGCACTCAAAAGGGCTCCTTCTATGCGCTACCTCAATCGCCGCAGCTCTTCAAGCAGATCCTGATGGTGGCCGGCTTCGATCGTTACTTTCAGATCGCGCGCTGCTTTCGGGATGAAGATCTCCGTGCCGATCGCCAGCCGGAGTTCACACAGATCGACATCGAGATGTCATTCATCGAACAGGATGATGTCTTCGAGGTTGTCGAGGGTATGCTGACTTCCGTGCTTCGCGAGGTCGGGATTTCAGCCGGCGCCCCCTTTCCGAGGTTGACATGGGCGGAGGCGATGGACCGCTACGGGATCGACAAACCCGATCTGCGCTTCGCGGTCGAGATCGCTGATGTCTCCAAGGTCTTTTCGGGCTCCGAGTACAAAGTGTTCGAAGGTGTTCTATCGGGCGGTGGCGCGGTGAAAGCGATCGCCGCTCCAGGATGTGCCCGTTATTCTCGAAAAGACATCGACGGTTTGGAGAGGCTCGGCAAGGCTCAGGGGGCAGCCGGGATGGGATGGGCGCGATGGACCGACTCCGAGCTGAGCTCGCCTCTGGCGAAGCACGTCGGCGAGGAACGTCTGAAGGAAGCGTTCAAGGAAGCGAAGGGCGGTCCGGGCGATCTTCTGCTTCTAATTGCGGGCGAGCCGAGAGCGGCCGCCGTTGTTTTGGGAGCGCTACGGCTCGAGGTCGGCAAGAGAGAGGGGCTGGCGAACACGTCATCCTGGGGACTCTGCTGGGTTACTGAATTCCCTCTCTTCGAGTGGGACGAGGCACGAAAGGAATGGGGCTCGAGCCATCATCCCTTTACTTCGCCGCACCCCGATGATCTAGAGAGGCTAGAGTCGGATCCCGGATCGGTACGGTCTCTCGCCTATGACCTCGTCGGCTGCGGCTACGAGCTCGGAAGCGGTAGCATCCGTATCCATCGCGCCGACGTCCAGTCGCGAATTTTTCGAGGGCTGAAAATTGGAGAGGAAGAGGCGCAGACGAAGTTCGGTTTCTTCCTGGAGGCACTCCAGTACGGTGCTCCACCCCACGGGGGTATTGCGATCGGCTTCGATCGGTTGGCGATGGTGGTAGCCGGTGGCACGAGCCTTCGGGATGTCATCGCTTTCCCCAAAACGACCTCGGCCTTCGATTTGATGACCGGCTCGCCTTCCAAGGTCACCGACGAGCAGCTCCGCGAGCTAGGGCTCGCGCTGCGCAAGGCTCAGCCCGCGGAAACGGAGAAATAAAAATGAAGGTACTACGAGTGCCATGTCTACTAATAATGATGTCTATAACTGTCGCTAGCTCCACCGCTATGCCGGTACAAGAGGACGAATCGCGTCCGCCGCTCGTCGTGATTGGAGAGACGCTGATCGATTCGACCGGAGCGCGGGCGAAAAAGGGCCATGCGGTCGTCATCGAAGGCAACCGCATCACCCAAATCGGTCCTAAGGGTCAGGTAAGTGTTCCCGACGGCGCCCAGGTTATCGAAGTCCGGGGCGCTACCGTTCTTCCCGGTCTCGTCGACGCGCATACCCACCCGGCGTTCTACCTTCCTCATCCTCGAGACTTCGAGGACGATTCGTTGTGTGCGCTTCGGGGGGCTGCGATCCTGAAGCAGGCGCTTGATGGCGGCATCACCTTGGTTCGCGATCTGGGAGCGCGCCATAACGTGGCCATCGGCCTCAAGCTGGCGATTCAGAAAGGGTATCTGGAAGGCCCCCGCTTCGTCGTGGCGAATCAGGTCATGGCGTCCACCGGGGCGCACGGCGGAGAGTTCGAGTTGATGCTTCCCGAGAAAGTCATGGTGCCGTCGGACTCGCCCGGCGAGTGGCGGAGGAACATCCGCAAGAACTTCGCGCTCGGGGCCGATTTCACAAAGGTGACTCCTCCGTACACTGCCGAGGAAGTGGGAGTAGCCGTGGAGACGACCCATAGCCTGGGTGCGCTCATTTCCGTTCACGCCGGTGGCAGGAAGGGCGGCAAGCCGGTTGCCTCCGGATGGTACGCGGACTGGGACATGATGATGGTGGAATGGGCGGTCGCCGCGGGCGCCGATATCATCGAGCATCTCTATCCGATGAAGAACGAGGCCCAGGTCATCGAAATGATGAAGAGACAAGGAACGATCATCGTCCCCACGGTCAGCACATCGAGGCGCGGTGCCCGCGACAGTTGGGACCATCCTTCCGAGGACGACAATCGATTCCAGCTTTCGGGCAAGCACTACGAGGATCGCTTCCGCAAGATGCACCAGGCCGGAATTCCGATGGCGGTTGCAACCGACGTCGAGGGTCAGTACCAAAACAAGATCGCAGGCTTCTACAACGCCGAGCTGAAGCAATTCATGGCTTGGGGCTACTCTGCCATAGAAGTGCTTCAGGCGGCGACCCAAGTGGGTGCGATGACGGCCGGACTGGGCGATTCGGTCGGAACGCTGGAAGTCGGAAAGCTTGCGGACGTGATCGTGGTCCCCGGCAATCCGCTCGATGACATCACGGTCGTGACGCGACCTATTTTGGTCATCAAGGATGGCGAGATCCTCCGGGACCGAAGGAAGAGCTCCATGGCACGTTCGGTCACGACACCCTAGAGGAGGCGAATATGAGCGCGTTTACCGAAGAGGAATTGGCAAACATGGAGCTGGTGCGTACCAACATAGAAGGGATGTCCGAGCACGATATCGACAAGGCGGTCTCGCCACTATCCGATGACATCCTCGATCTCGATCTGGGTGAGGAGCCTCGAGAAGGCAAGGATCAGATCCGAGACGAAATGAAAATGTACTTCGACACTTTTCCCGATCTGAAGTGGGAGATTACCAACCTGTTCGCGAAGGGGAACCAGGTCGTGCTGGAAGGAGAGGGTCTGGGTACTCGGAGCAATAATCCAAGGGATGGAGGTCCGCCGGGGAGTCGCGTTCAGTTTTACTTCGCGGTGGTCGACAAAGTCCGCGATGGCAAGATATACAACATCAAGACTTACATCTGTGGCAGCGAGCTAGACTCCGATGGTCGCGTGGCCCGAACCTGGCGCGGCTGGCCCGTGTAGTTGCTCAGCGCCTGGTGAAGGTGAACCTGCCCACGGGAGCGACCTGGCCTCCCACCGCAAGGGGGCGGCCTTCTATTTGCTGGATCGGTTCGCGCGGCGAGGTTGGTCGATCGGCAGACGCGTAGGTCGTTCCGCTATCGGTGCCGGCATCGTAGGCGAAGAGCTCCACCGTGAGCTCGTCGATCCATCGGTCCTCTTCGAGAAGGCTGAGAGCCGAAACGCCGGCGAACCAATCGGGGCTCGGAGCGACCATCGAGACGAGCGTCACCAACGGGTGGTCGCGGCGGATCACGAAATCGAGGGACACACTTGCCGGCGATCGAGCGATGCCGTCTCCCGACAATAGCTTGTCGGCCGTGCCGTCGGCTTTTGCGGCGCGGATCTCTTCGTCGAGAGGAGTCTTGCTCCCCCTTTCTGCCATGGCCTTGATGCCGTCGGACGCTCTTCTCCCGACTCTCCAAAAGCGGACCTCGTTGTTATGAGTGGCGCCGATCAACCCTGAGAAGTGGGGGTTGCCAGGGAAGTCTTCCGAATGGGTTGCCGCGCTCCAGGCTGCATCGAAGGTGACGGTGTACTGAGCTCTCGGTTCCGGCTCCGCCGTTTGTGCGGGCGGCGCTTCGACCTCATTGGTGGGGGACGGTGACGTGGAAGTACTGCAACCTGCAGTCCAGGCGAGACAGATCCCGGTAGTTAGTGACAGTAAACGGCGAAACATGCTCACTTGAGCTTCCCGTGTGGGTTGGCCTTGGGTGGATCCGTTCTACCGCAAAACGGACGCGGACGGGCCCGGGCGAAGTTACTTCGCGGGTGCAGGTTCCTTGATGGTGACGATCTTGTAGACCCCGATCGTCAAGACCGGAATGAGAAACACGATCCAGAAGCTGTAGGTCGCGGTGCCATAGCCTTTGGCGATCAAGTTCTCGAGCCCTACCTGAGCGACGACGGTCGCCAACAAAAGGAGTAGCACGGCTACGGCGAGCCGAAGCCCGGTCGCAAGTTTCCGACCCTTCTCTTTGAGCGCCGTCGCGAGACGCTCGTTGAAGGCGTGGATCATGCCGGTGCCGGTTTCCACCAGCGTACCCAAGAGCGTGATCTGAAAGACGAAGAGAAAGAGGCGCGAGCCGAGTTCTTCCAGAAGGAAGAGAGAGGGAACGGTCTCCTCCAAGATGGCCGGGTAGCGGCCGACCATGGTGAGATAAAAAAGGGAAGAAACCTGGCAGCATCGTGATCGGCCCGGGTCAAGGACACCGGCGATAAACGCTTCCTTCCGCCGCTCGATATGCCGCACCGCGAATAGGACCGCGGGAAGCGTGGCAAGGTTATAGGCGGCATACTCCAGACCGCCGACGAACCACTCCGGCTTTATCTCTCCTTGCTTGAGTCTGGATGCGATGTCATCGCCGAACTTCGCGACGCGGGCTAAGAGAAACACGACGTAGACCGCATAGAGGACTAGCGACTAGAACGAAAGTGCGCGCTCGACAAGAGAGGTGCCCTTCAGCACGAGGAAGCCCACCGCTCCCATCATGAGAACCACGCCCACAAAGTAGGGAGCCAAGAACAATTGCTGGACGATGCTTCCTGCCGCGGCAGCAATGATGGAGAGGACGATGAGCATCATGACCAAGTAACAAATTTCGTATGACCACCAGAAGCGGCCTAGGAGCTCTCGCGAGAATGTTCGGTAATCATAGGTTTTGCGCAGGCGCGCGAGCTCGAAGGTTACCGCGCACACCGCACACCAGATAACGACCGAGACCAGCCACATTCCCATTAGTCCGCCGAGGGGACCAAACTTCATGAAAAACTCGACCAGCTCGCGACCGGTTCCGTAACCGCCGGCGATGACCATCGATTGAAGCACGAAACCGGGGAGGAGGTACTTGCGGAAGAAGGCAGACTGGAGCACGGCGAGTCTATTACCCGCGTGCGGTCAGGAATGCAAACGCCCGTCTTGCATCGGCATTTAGAGTTGTTCTAGCTATTAGTCCTCGCGGACCTTGGTGTGGCATTCAAAGGTTATGATCGCGTCCGGATTCTTGCCAACTCCGATCTTGCCGTTTCCACTCAACCGAAGCTCATCCCGGTGAACCCGAACGATGTCACCGTCGTCGTTGATGATCGACGTGCCGTTGCTGCTCTGATCGACGAGGACGAAGTAACCTTTACGAGACTCGATACGGGCGTGCAGGCGAGACACGCCTTTGTCGTTCACGACTAGGTCGCATCGATTGTCCCGCCCGATAGAGAAAGTGGGGCGGGTCTCAGTCAGAGTGATTCTTGCGGCGTCATGGCTTATATGGAGCTCGCTCTCGGTGACCACGGGTTTGGCACCCTCTGGACCGTGCAGTGTATCGGACGGGTCATTCCAGAGCATCTCGTGAAGATCGAACTTCTGGCTCTTCCCCCTTAGCGCCGTCGTCTCGAGGAACTTGGATGTGTGGTCAGTTTCATCGGCCAGCGCGTCCAACGTTTCACCGGTCGTTATGATCTGCCGGCCCGTCGCCACACGAGAGACGCGTTTGGCAATGTAAACGGTCTCTCCAAAGATGCTGTCTCCATCGAGCACTACCGGACCGAAGTGGAAGCCCATGCGAATGCAGATTTCGTGGGGCAGCCGGGCGGAACTCGCGTCGTTTACCCCTTCCTGCATCTCGACAGCTGCCCGTGCCGCTTGGTCGGCCGAGGGGAACGTACACATCAGCTCATCGCCAATACGATCGATGACCTGGCCGCTGTGTCTGTTGATCACGTCGGCGACAACGTCTAGACAGTTTAGGACGATCTGTCGGGCGCGTTCATCACCGAAGGTTTCGTAAAAGTAGGTGCTGTCGCTAATATCAGCGAACAGGACGCCCATTTGCTCGGTGCGGCGAGTCATCGGCTCACTCGTCCCGCACGTCTTGCGCGAGGGCGCGGCATAGGTTGGTGACGGCAGCCTTCCGTACGCTCCTGCGGCCGAAGGCGTCTGAGACAGGCTGTCGTGGCATCGGGGCGTTGTAGTGAGGAAGGAATGCTAGTTGGACCGGGGGTGCAAAAGCAAGTTCGCGCTCTCAGAGACACTTGAAATTTTTGGTGGCTCGGATGAGTATTTGGAGCCGTAGAGTGCGAATTGTGCCGGCATTCCTAATAGGACTTCAGTCATTGGGCCGTCAACACGCGAGTTACGGCGTCTCTCGGGAACATTATGCGCTCGTGCGACGCGCCTTGCTCGACACCATCCAGGACGTGTTGGGCGACAAGTACGCGCCCGAGTTGGCGAGGGCTTGGGAGGTAACCATCGACTCTATTCTTCACCTCATGTCAGGAGAAAAGGCGACGTCGGAGGCATGAGAGGCCGGGCGAGAACCTCGGCTCGGACAGCAGGTACGGCGAACGACCCGATGTGTGATCGTCCCGGTGACCCCTGCATCATGGTCATTTTCGGTGCATCGGGTGACCCTCGATGCGTTCGCGTTCAACACCCGCGCGCACAGAGCGTCGAAAAAGTCCATGCTATAAATGGCGTATGAACAAAAAAGACGAATTGAAATCACTTTCCCGACTGTCGGATGACGAGCTTCTTGTTCGACTGTCGAACGTTTTGAAACAGTCGCGGCGTGTCGAGTCGGTTCTCGTTGCGCATATCGCCGAAGTCGATGCACGCCGACTGTATGCCCGTGAAGCATCGTCATCGATGTTTCAGTATTGCGTCGACGTGTTGCACTTGTCCGAGGCAGAAGCCTACCTACGCATAGCAGCGGCACGGGCGTCGCGCCGGCATCCGGCGCTGCTGACGATGCTCGACGATGGGCGTCTTCACTTGAGCGGCATCGCGGTGCTAGCGCCGCATCTTACCGACACCAATTGCGAGGAGCTTCTGGCTCGAGCAACCCACAAGTCCAAGCGTGAGCTCCTGGTGTTGGTGGCGGAGATTGCGCCGAAGCCGGATGTCTCGCCCTCCATCCGGAAGCTTCCGAAGCGGCGACAGAAGCCGGAAAGCGAACAACGTACGTCCCGTGCCGAAACTACTCCGTCCGGAAAGAGTCCAGCCCCTGAACCTGCCCCCGCCCCGGCTCCCCAAGCGGCTGACAAGCCGCCGGTCGTCGAGCCGCTGGCGCCAGCGCGGTACCGCGTGCAGTTCACGGCGAGCGCCGAGCTTCACGACAAGCTCCAACGGCTCGCGGCGCTCATGCCGGGTGTCGACCTCACTTCCATGCTAGAAGCGTCGGTGACGGAGAAGCTCGAACGGCTCGAGGCCAAGCGCCTCGGCAAAGTCAAGAATCCGAGAAAGAGACTCGAAGAAGCCGACACGTCCCCGGGAGTGCGGGGAATCCCCGCTCCGGTGAGGCGTTTCGTGTGGAAGCGAGACCAGGGTCAATGCACGTTTGAGAGCGGCGACGGTAGACGATGTCCCGAGCGCCTAGGGCTGCAGTTCCATCACGACGATCCCCACGGGCTCGGCGGCGATCGAAGTGCCAACAATGTCAGACTCTTGTGTCGTCCGCACAATCTCTACATGGCGGAGATGGACTACGGCAAAGACAAGATGGAGCGGTACCGCCGTTCCGCCGACCGGGTCGGTGAACCGAAGCCGTCGTTTCCACTCTTTCCGGACAGAGTTCAACAATCGCCGGCCCTTCGTGCTGCCGTGCAACTCGAAACCAAGGACGGCGCCGCACCCCGAGCCGTTTTCTAGCGCCCGGCAGCCTCCGCCAGGGGGTGAGTTTTTTGCTCACGTTCCGAGTAGCCAAAAGTAACAGCTATGGTCAACACGAAGTGATCTCGCTGCTCCACTTCCGGGCGGCGTGAGCCTCCTTTCTGTTTCCAGTTGAACGCCCTACGCTTGGCGTGTAGACTGACCGCGGATACCGGATGGGGAGACGATTCTTCGGACTAGCGGTGGCTTTTGGCATCTTGCCGCTCACAATTGCATGCGGGCCCTATGATGCCCCGCCAGACCGAACCACCACCCTCGCTCGTACTCCGAACGTCGTCATCTTCTTGATCGACACGCTGCGTGCGGATCGTATCGGTGCCTACGGCTACACCAAGCCCACCTCTCCGTACATCGACTCCCTCGTTGCGGACGGCGTTCTCTTCGAGGACGCGAGTGCGCCAGCGCCTTGGACGCTTCCTTCCGTTGTTTCTCTCCTTCTCTCCGCCTTGCCTTGTGAGCACAACGTACTAATCGATGGAGACAAGGTGGCGGCGACGGCGCGCACCTTACCGATGAGACTTCATCAGGCGGGCTACAACACCGCGTCTTTCTTTGCCAACCCCTACGCGGGGGCTTTGAGCGGCCTCGAGCGAGGCTATGACGTGGCTCGCGCCATGGATACGCAGGTGGACGACGAGGTCGTGAATGACTGGCTAAGCACATTCGATGCCGAACCGGTCGAGCCCTTCTTTCTCTACATTCACAACACCGAGCCTCACAATCCTTATCGGGCCGAGCCAGCCTTCGTCGAACGATTCGGGGAAGCTTCGCGGGAGACTCGCCAGGAGGTGGAGAAGGCGTATCGACTCTACCGTCGCCTGACGCGCATCGACTACGACGAGAAGCAGGCACGCGGCACGGTCGATAACGCCGCCAAGCAGGACGAGCTCGGTCGCCGCTTGTCGACGCTCGGATCTCGAATCAACGTGCTCTATGACGCCACCGTAGCCGAGGCCGACGACCGATTGGGAGCCATCGTCCGAGCTCTAGAGGAAGCCGGTGTCTGGGATAACACGCTTTTCGTTCTGCTCGCCGACCATGGTGAAGAACTGGGTGAGCACGGAAGTTGGCAGCACGATCAATCCGTCTACCAAGAGCTCATTCGCGTGCCGCTGGTCATTCGTTTTCCTCGCAACGAGTTCGCCGGCACGCGCGTGACTCATCCTGTAACGTTGCTGGACGTCGCGCCCACCATCGTCGACTACTTGGGCGCTACCGAGCTGACAGCCGGTTTTCGAGGACGGAGCCTCCTCCCTTGGATCGAAGGTCAGGCCGACGAGAATCTGATGCGCGTGACCGCGATGCGGGCCAACAGGAAAAAGTTCTACCGACCTCACAAGGAGAATCGAGGGGATCTCAATGTAGTGATTCGGCAGGGAGAATGGAAAGGCATCTGGAACGCGGAGACCGAATCCCTCGAGCTATACGATCTGGGGCGCGATTCGGGGGAGAGCGAAGACATGAGCGCGGCCGAGCCAGAGCTCGTTGGGGACATGCTACACTTCGCCCAATCCTGGCTGGCTGGCTGCGAGTCGTCGGCGATGGAATCGTACACCGAGAACGAGTTGCAGCTCGACGAAGAGACCCGACGCCGATTGGAAGCGCTCGGCTACATCGGTCAGGGGGCATCAAGCTCAACAGGCGAGCGAGAGAAAAAGTGAGAACACCTGCGACATCCATGCAAAAGGGCTCTTCGAGAGTACGCACGGTTTGCCGATCCTGCGGCCACGGTGGATGCGGGGTCTACGTAAAGGTCCACGACGGAAAGGCGGTGGGGCTCGAGCCCGATTGGGAGCATCCCATCAGCAAGGGCTATACATGCAGCAAGGCGTACGCGTCCTTCGAGCTTCAGGAACACCCGGACCGACTGCTTCACCCGATGAAGCGAGCCGGTGCCAGGGGAGAAGGGGAGTGGGAGCGTATCTCCTGGGACGAAGCCCTCACGAGTATCGCCGAGAAACTCGGACAGGTCAAGACCGAGTCCGGCGCTGAGGCCGCCGTCTTCGGGCATGGTACCGGGCGGGACTTCCACCGTTTTCTCTATCGTTTGGCCAATCTCTACGGGACCCCGAACATCATGTCTCCCGGCCACATGTGCTACATCCCGCGGGTCGCGATATCGCGCCTCATGGGGATGGAGCTCCCGCTTTGCGACTATGGCGGGGATCCCCAGTGCGTGCTCGCGTGGGGAAGCAACCATTTGATCTCGAACCCTGACGAGAACAAGGCGATCAACATGGCCAAAACGTTGGCCAAGGGCGCCAAGCTCATCGTGGTCGATCCCCGACGAAACAGTTTGGCGGAGCGCGCGGATCTCTGGCTTCAAATTCGCCCCGCTACCGATTCGGCACTGGCTCTCGGCATGCTCCACGTCATCCTCAAGGAGGGTCTATACGACCGGGAGTTCGTCGAGAAGTACACCGTGGGTTTCGAAGAGCTTTCGAAGCGGGTCGAGAAGTTCCCGCCGGAGGAAGTGGAGCGGATCACGTGGGTCCCGTCATCGAAGATCATCGAGGCGGCGCGACTCTACGCCACGACCAAGCCGGCAGCGCTTCAATGGGGCGTTGGGATCGAGCAGAACATCAATTGCGTCGACGCCGATCGGGCGCTTCTCTATATGGTCGCGCTCACCGGCAACTTGGACGTCCCCGGTGGCAACGCCATATTCGGCCTGCCTCCGGTTCTCCCCCGGGCCACTTTTTCCTTCTTCGACAAACTCCCCGAGGCGCAAAGAGCCAAGATGTTGGGCGGCGACCGCTACAAGCTCGGCGCCTACATCAGCCGGATTACGCCTCATGCGGTCTGGGATGCCATTCTCGAAGAACAACCGTACAGAGTTCGCGCTCTGGTCATGTTTGCCAGCAATCTCCTGACGGCGAGGGAAAACGCGTACCGTGTCTATGATGCCCTACAAAAGGTGGAGTTCTTCGTCGCCACCGATATCTTCAGGACTCCCACGACCGAGCTCGCCGACATCGTGCTTCCCGCCGCGACTTGGCTGGAGCACGACAACATCGCGGACTATTGGAAGATCCACGGTCATGTCTTCCCTCGCAACAAGGTGGTGGAGCCACGAGGTGAAGCCTGGTCCGATCACAAGATTCTGAATGAGTTGGGAAAGAAGCTGGGCTTCGAAGAGTACTTTTGGGAAGACGTGGAAGGCTCGTTCGACTACATCCTCGAGCCCGCCGGTCTCACGTGGAAGCAGTTCAAACAAATGCCCTATCTCGAAGCACCGATGACATATAAGAAGTATGAGCGAGACGGCTTTCGGACGAGCTCTGGGAAACTGGAGCTCTATCTCGAGCAATACGAGGAGTGGGGCTATGACCCGTTGCCGGGCTACGTAGAGCCTCCCGAAAGCCCAAACGCTGAAGCGAAATTCGTTTCGCAGTACCCGCTAGTACTCACCACCGGACACCGCATCTTCGAGTTCTTCGGGTCGGAGCATCGGCAGTCCGAGTACTTGAGGAGGAAGCATCGAGACCCGCTGGTGGAGATCCACCCCGACGCGGCCGGCGAAAGGAACATCGGCGATGGGGACTGGGTATACATCGAAACTTCGAGAGGTAAGGTCAAGTTCCGGGCGAAGCTTTTCGACGGCATTCATCCGCGAGTCGTTAGCGCGGAGTACGGGTGGTGGTATCCGGAGGCTGGGCCTCCCGACTACGGCTGGAAGGTATCCAATATTAATGTCCTGACGATGGACGGGCCACCCCTCGACCCCGGGATGGGGGCCACCAACCTCAAAGGGCTCATGTGTAACATCTATAAGGCCTAAAGGGCTGAATCCCGTTGAGCGTAGAGAGCCGCCCTGAAATGAACCGCCGAGATCTCCACTTGCGGACGCCAAAATAGTTGGTTGCCACGAGGCGACTTGGCCAGGCGTCACTATTTGACGGGGTTTAGAGGCCCGTGCTAGCATCCTTTTCAGGAGATGATTCAGCTTGTTCAGGCTCTTTGTCGTCCCGTCCTGGCCCCTTCTTTCCACCAGTCCCCGGCACTCGAATTTTTCCCATTGCCTAATTTAGCCTAATTAGAGAAAGAATCGTGCCGTCTAGACGGGAGGCAGCCCCGTCCCTAAAAGAGTATTCCGCAAGGGGGTAACGCCGCTCACTCTATGAAAAAAATCAGCATCCCGGTAGAGGGAACCCTCGCACTCTTTGGCACTCAAGACGAGAACCTAAAATCCATCGAGAACGCTCTGAACGTCAAGATTGTGACTCGGGGACAGGAGGTCATGGTTGATGGCGAGCCCGACCAAGTCGAGCTCGTAGAGAACATCTTCACGCAGTTTTCGGGTTTGATCGAAGAAGGCCACAAGGTCTCCCCGGCCGACCTCCGATTTGCGGTCAGATTGATAAAGGAAGATCCGCGAGTTTCTCTCCGCGAGTTTTTCGGTAGCAGAATCGCTCACCCCTCGACGAAGAAGACCGTTGTCCCGCGAAGTTCCCACCAACTTCGATACCTGCAGGCTATTGAATCGAATGACATCGTCATGGGTATCGGGCCGGCCGGAACTGGCAAGACCTATCTCGCCGTCGCGATGGCCGTCGCCGCGTTCAACGAGAAGCGGGTCAACCGAATCATTCTTGCGCGCCCGGCCGTGGAGGCCGGAGAGAGGCTGGGTTTCCTCCCCGGAGATATCCAGGAGAAGATCAATCCGTACCTACGACCTCTCTACGACGCCCTCTACGATCTCATGGATGCCGAGCGCGTTCTGCGCCTGATCGAGCGGGGGTCCATCGAGATTGCGCCCATCGCCTTCATGCGAGGCCGTACGCTCAACGATTCTTTTATTATTTTGGACGAAGCACAAAACACGACGTCGGAACAGATGAAGATGTTCTTGACTCGCATCGGGTTCGGCTCCAAAGCGGTCGTGACCGGCGATATCACTCAAATCGATCTCCCGTCGGGGAAGATCAGCGGGCTTGTGGAGTCCATCGATATCATTTCCGACATCACTGGTATCGTCTTCGCCTACTTCGACGAGACCGACGTTATCCGTCACCGTTTGGTTCAATCGATCATCCGGGCCTACGAGCGTCACACCAACGGTAGGACCAAACGAGTGGCGAACGGCCCCACTCCGGTGCCGGTCGAAGATCCAAGGCGGCGAGAAGGGGACTCATAGAGTGCCTGCTCTGAACCCTAAGAACGGCGAGAACGGTCCCAAGAAAGAGATTCGCCGCCCGAGGGGTCGGTTCCGCCGCCGCGAGTTAATGGAACTCGTTTTCTCTTCACCCTTGCTGTGGGGCTTGTTGTTCAGCATTTTGCTTACCCTCCTCATCGCTCCTGGTCTCAGTTTCCGGCCTCCCCGCTACGAGCTAGGGGCGATTGCCACAGTCGATCTGAAGGCGCCGTACGATTTCAGCTACGAAGACAAGGATACAACCGTCGCCCGCCGCGACGAGGCCGAGGCGGAAGTGTCCGAAGTCTACGACTTCAATAACCGAGCCGCCTTTTCTGCGAGAACGAAAATTGCAGCCGGCTTCGAGTTAGGTCGGGGGCTCGAAGAGGAAAAGCCCACCGATGAAGCGGTGCTTTCGGCACTGTTGAGCGATGTCCGAGCGATCTTCGAAGTTCTGTTGACCGAGGCAGATTTCGCGTTCTTGCTCGAGCATGAGTTCAGCTCCGAGATCGAGCAAGCGCTAGGCGACATCGTTGCCAACATGCTTCAAAGAGAGATCGTCGAGAGTAAAGACCGGCTGCTCGCGGCGGGTCGGCCGATCACGCGCCGGGACGAGATATCGGATACCGGAACTCTGGTGCGGGACTTTGCCCGGATTTTCACGATTGATGATGTGCAGCGACAGTTGGAGGAACGGGCGGCCCTTCTTACCGACCTCGAGCCTGCGCTGCGGAAGAAAGTTGCGCGAATAGGCGCACCGTTCCTTGAGCCAACCCTGACTTTCAATTTCGCGGAGACCCAGGAGCTCCGAAGAATGGCCAGAGAGGAAGTGGCGCCAGTCTTCTTCCACATTAGGAAAGGACGGGTCATCGTTCGGGCGGGTGATGAGATCGATGAAGGCGTGTTGCGGCAGCTCGAAGTTCTTTCCGAGGCTGCGGGCGAGAGATGGCAATTGGCGGGGGTCGTCGGGGCCTTCATCCTTTCGGCAATCTTGTTCTACTGCCTGTGGCAGCTCTTGAGGCCCGCCCGACCTGCTCTTTCCTGGAAGCGGCGGAGCTTTGCGCTGGTTGGATTGGTCATCACCCTTCAGCTTGCTTTGGCGAGGGTGTTGTTCTTCGTATTCAGCACGGTGGGGGAGGGGATCGTCACGCCACCGTTCAACAACGTCTCGTCCTACCAATATCTGGTTCCCCTCGCCGCGGTAGCCGTCCTCGTTTCCCTCCTAGAAAACGCTTCTACCGCGTTGGTCGCGTCGGTAGTTTTTTCCGTTGCGCATGGACTCATGACCGGGAACCTGGAGCTCGGTGTCTTCAGTCTTCTATCTTGCCTCGGAGCCATCTTGGGGATGGTTCAATACAAGCAAAGGACGGCGCTCATCAAGACCGGCGCCTTTGTCGGCAGCGTCAACTTGGTGATTGTGCTCGCCATCGATCTTTTCACCGAACGTTTCGCGCCGGCCGCCACCTTTGGCTTCGATCTGCTCTGCGCACTTCTTAGCGGCGCCGGAGTCGCCATCGTGGTCTCGTTCGTGCTGCCGGCGCTCGAATCGCTTTTTGACCGCACGACGGACATCAAGCTCCTCGAGCTCTCGAACAACAACATTCCGATGTTGCGACAGCTAGCTCTCGAGGCGCCGGGCACTTACCACCACAGCGTCGTGGTTGGATCGCTAGCCGAGGCTGCGGCGGAGTCGATTGGCGCAAACGCCGTCTTTTGCCGTACCGCCGCTCTCTACCACGACATCGGCAAGCTTCGTAAAGTGGACTATTTCGTCGAAAACCAGTACGGAGGAGCCAATCGACATGATCGACTCTCCCCCCAGATGAGTGCGCTCATTATTGCCAGCCACGTGAAGGAAGGCATTGAGATGGGGAAGGATATCAGTCTTCCGCCCGAGATCGTCGATATCATCCCGCAACATCATGGTACCAAGCTCATCACGTACTTCTATGAAAAGGCGAAGGAAAGCCACGATCCGGCGCTTGGTGAAGTGAGGGAGGCGGAGTTTCGCTACCCCGGACCCAAGCCGCAGACCAAAGAAGCCGGCATCATTATGGTCGCTGACGCGGTGGAGGCGGCATCGAGAACTCTCGAAGATCCGAGCCCCGCCCGTCTCAAAGGCGTTATTCGTCAGATCATCGACTACATCTTCCTCGACGGGCAGCTCGATGAATGTGATCTGACGCTGCGTGACCTGGAAGGGATCTCGCAGAGCTTCCTACGCGTGCTCATGGGTATCTACCACCATCGGGTGAGCTACCCAGGCTTTGATTTCGAAAAGCGAGTCGAGCCGATAGTGGTTCAAGATAGCCGATGAGCACAAGCGAAGACCCGGACCCGGGAGCCCCCCGGGCCCTCAAGATCTTCAACCCCACGGCATCACGGAACCGGACGCCCAGACTGCTCTTCAAGAATCTTCAGCGTCGAGTAAAGATCGACAGTCGTCCGCTCCGCAAGTTTTTCCGGGAGGTCGCGGGAGAAGTTGCTCCAGAGGGAGTCTCCGCGAGCCTCGTTCTGGTGGGAGATGTGCGGATGCGGCATCTCAATCGCACGTTCCGTGGCTACGACCGACCGACCGACGTTCTAGCCTTTCCCGCTAGCAATGGAGATTTCCCCGACGAAGCGGATTACCTCGGTGACATCGTGATTTCCGTCGAGACCGCCCGTCGGCAGGCACGCCGGCGAGGGTCGACACTACCTCGTGAGTTACGAGTTCTGGCACTGCACGGACTACTTCATCTACTCGGATACGACCACGAGACCGACCATGGAGAGATGAGGCGCATCGAGTACCGCATGAGAAGGAAATATGACATTACACGCCGTCGAGCGACCCGCTAGGAGGCTGAGAGAGCGATGGACCTAACGCCGATCGGGATTTCGTGCCTTCTGGTGTTAGCGCTTTTCTTGTCCACCATCGATGTCGCCTTTCACTACTTCAGCAAGATCACCATCCGACAATTCAGCGAGGAAGGTTGGAAGACCGAGTTTTTGAACCGCTGCCTGGAAGACCCTATGCGTCTCTTGCTGCCGCTTCGCATCGGCATCCAGGGCGGCCTCATCGCGGCAACTGTCTTGCTCACTCAGTTCTACATCGACCGAAGCCCCGCACAAGCCGTCGTTTTGTCGTTCGTGACGATGCTGCCGGTTTACTTGATTTTTCGTGAAGTTCTGCCGAACTTCATCGCCCGGATCAGCCCCGAGCGTGTCCTTTTGGCCTTGCTTCCCGCGTTTCGAATCTACGACGCGCTGATCTGGCCCGTCAGTCGCCCTCTGTCCCACTTGGTCCGGGCGTTTGTTAAGGACGAAGAGGAAACGGAAGACGAGGGTGTGAGCGAAGAGGAAGTCCAGGCCTTCATCGAGACCGGGGAGGAAGAAGGGATCCTCGAAGGGGACGAGGGCCGCATGGTGCAGTCGATCGTGGATCTAGGCGACAAGGTTGTTCGTGAGATCATGACGCCCCGTCCGGAAATGGTGGGAGTCCGCCGTGAGGCAAATCTCGCCGAGCTTCGCCAGCTGTTCATGGACGAGAAATATTCGCGGGTTCCGGTTTTCGAAGAGAGCCTCGACCATATCGTGGGCCTCGTTCATGCGATTGACGTTCTGTCGTACGCGGACCGAAGCACTGACGACTCCATCGATTCACTCATCAGGCCCGTCAATTTCGTGCCCGAGACAAAGAAAGTCTCCGCCTTGCTGCGAGAGTTCCAGCGCAGCCGTTCTACCATCGCCATGGTGGCAGATGAGTACGGCGGGACCTCCGGGCTCCTGACGGTCGAGGACATCATCGAGGAGATCGTGGGCGAGATTCACGATGAATTCGACGACGAGGTCGGGGAAGAGTTCGTACGCGAGGGCGACGGGGTCTTCCTGGTGAGCGGCCGCGCCGATGTCGATGTGCTCAAGGAAAAGCTCGATCTCGACGTCAACGGAAAGGGTTTCGATACGGTATCGGGCCTGGTGCTTGCCGCTTTGGGCCGAGTGCCGCAATCCGGAGAAGCGATCGACTATCAGGGTCTGACCATCGAAGTCGTCGATGCCGAGGGTCAACGAATCAACAAAGTGCGAATCCGGCTTCGTCAGAAGGGGACC
This sequence comes from Candidatus Marinacidobacterales bacterium, assembly GCA_965219415.1. Classification (GTDB taxonomy): domain Bacteria; phylum Acidobacteriota; class Vicinamibacteria; order Marinacidobacterales; family DATDRI01; genus CBDCNP01. The sequence goes on along the minus strand of OZ244742.1, from coordinate 2,033,691 downwards.
GCGTGAGAACTCTCGTTGACACATAGCGGTTTCGTCAGCGTCGTCGGCCGCCCCAACGTCGGGAAGTCCACGCTCATCAATCGAGTCGTTGGCCAAAAGGTCGCCATCGTTACACCAAGACCCCAAACCACCCGTAATCGTATTCTGGCGGTCGCCAATACCTCCCGGGGACAGATCGTGTTCTTCGATACCCCCGGGATCCACAAGCCCCAGCATCAGATGAACCGACTGATGGTGGCAAGCGCGGTCTCGAGTCTCAACCGCGTGGATCTTGTCGCTCTGATGGTGGACATCACCCAGCCTTTCGGCGGCGGCGATCGATGTGTACTAGAGCTCATGAAGAAGGTCCGGGCTCCCCGGTTCTTGGTTATCAACAAAGTCGATCAGGTCCCAAAGACCGAGGTGCTTCCGGTCATCGAGGAATATCGGAAGCTTCACGAATTCGCCGAGATCGTTCCCGTCTCCGCCCTGACCGGAGACAACGTGCCCCGTCTGGTGGAGCTCTTCGAGCAGCATTTGCCGGAAGGGCCGCCTCTTTTTCCAGAGGACACGCTGACCGATCTACCCGAGAGGTTCTTCGCCGCCGAAATTGTTCGCGAAAAGATACTCCTCTTCATACGAGAGGAGGTTCCCTATGCGACCGCAGTACGAGTGGATTCTTGGGAAGACGGGGAAGAGCTCATCCGCATCGAGGCGTCCATTCTGGTCGAACGCGACTCGCAGAAGGGCATCCTGGTGGGAAAAAAGGGCAGCATGCTGAAGAAGATCGGTTCATCCGCCCGAACGGACCTGGAACAATTCCTCAACACCCATGTCTACCTCGGATTCCATGTAAAAGTGCGAGAGCATTGGCGAGAGAATCTTCGGATGCTCTCCGAGCTGGGTATGGACCCTCCCCGGGACTGAACAAGAGAAAAGAGTCCGACATGGACATCTCCGCCAGTGACGCCAGCGATTCGAGCTTCCGGCGGATGGAACGCCGGTGCGTTAGGCCGGTGGTCCACCGCACTGGGGCGCTTGGATCGACCCCTAAGTAAGACCGCCGCGTACTCGTAGTTCTTGCGGTCAAAACCAGTAGTTTTCCGGGTAACGGCGGTCGTTAGAGCATGATACGATTCCCGGTCGTTCTTGTTCTCGCATCATCGTGGGAGCGGGCTCTGGGTGTTTGCGGAGTGGATCATGGCTCAGGACTCCATTCTCACCGGACGTGGTAAGCAGAAGCGACTTCTTCCAGTCATGAAGAGCGTGGCGAACTGGCCCGGCACCTCGTCGAGTCCCTGCTGACCCGGCTAGGAATGGAACGCCGCCAGAAGGATGTCACAAACCTTCGGAGCTACCTGGCCGCGTGCTACGGCAGTGACGAGGACACCGACGAGGACGAGGGAGTCGGGTGGAAATGTGGGAAAGCCGCTAACCCAAAGCTGGGAGACGGTCAAGGCTATCATCGCTGTTCCGGCTCAGGGGGTGGAATCTCCGGCACCTGATTTACATTAGCTCCTGTGCTCGTGACGGGGGCAGTCTGGGAAGAAAATCAAATTGGAGGGACTAACCGTGAACCTTTGCAAAGCGATGCGAGATTACTGGCTGTTCGGGCTCACGCTCACCCTGATCCTGCCCTTCACGGCGAGCGCCGGTGGACCGGAGGACTACCGCTTTCCTAGAGAACCGGGAACCACGGAAGGTGGCTACCCGTTGCCTCTCACCGGAAAACCCATCACGAAGACACCGGTAATCGCCAAGACACAAGGCGCTTCCTTGAAGAAGTACCCGGAGCACTACATCCCAGGGCAAGAGAGCCTTGCTGAGAACGAGATGAGAATCACGGCGTGCGGCTCCTTTGGCCCTGCTCCGCTTCGCATTGGCCAGGGGGCATCTTGTCTTCTGGTCCAGCTGGGGAACGGTGACATCTTCATCTTCGACGTTGGGAGTGGAACGGTCGGGAACCTCTTCGCCCTAGGCGTGCATCCCGCCGACCTGGACAGGCTTTTCGTCACGCATCTTCATCTGGATCACGTCGGCGGCATTTTTCCTCTTTTCGATGCAATGGGGTGGGCTCGCAATACCCCCCTTCATGTGTGGGGTTCCTCGGGGCACACGCCGGACCTCGGCACTGCGGCATTCACCGAGAACGTCAGGAAGGCAGCCGAGTGGCACGTCCAGAGCAAGCAGCACGTGCTCCCGACGGGTGGAACGAAGATCATTCCCCATGAGTATGACGCGCGGCAGTTCAGCCCCGAGCAGCCGCGCCAACTCGTGTACGACGAGGGCGGCGTCAAGATCTACGCCTTCCCTGTGATCCACGTGATCTTCGGTGCGATGGGCTACCGGTTGGAGTGGAACGGGCTCTCTCTGGCCTACACCGCCGACAGTCAGCCGAGCACCTTCGAGGCCGAGCAGGCCAAGGGTGCGGACGTATTCATCCACGAGATCATGCCATCTGGCGAGGAGTTCGCTGAAAAGAACCACATGCCGATTGAACACGGCCAAGCCGTCATGAGTGAGCACACCACATCGGCGGAACTCGGGCGCGTGTTCGAGATCGCCAAGCCTCGATTGGGAGTGGGGATGCACTTTCCGCTGGACGACGAGTTGATCGACCCACTCCTTCGAGCGCTGACGAACGACCTACGATGGTCCTGTGCTGTTGCTGCAAGACCTGACAACGATCAATGTCACGCCGGATCAGATCGTCGTCCGGCAAACCAAGGCCGACTTACTTGCCTGGCCTCCGCCACCGTCTGCTGAAGATGTGGACTCGCAGCCTGGCCCGCCGAGCGAGGCCCAAAGACCGTCCTGTTGGCTGTTCGGTTCCGGCTTCGGGTTGGGCTGGTTGACGCGCAGGGCTTAGTTGGGGCAACCGGTTTCTGGAGGATCGATCACGTTCCCCGCTCCGAAGGAACTGGTCCGTGAGTGGCCTCTAACGGAAGACATCGAGATTCCAAACGTGTTCGCCACGCAAGAGGAGGAAGAGCCCAAGTAGCGTTGCACCGGAGCGGAGCGTTCCGACCCACTGTGCTGGAATTGTGCAGTGAAGCTGTCCTAAGAGGTACCAAAGGAGCCTGAACCCGAGAGTCTAACTGCCTGATTCCTTAGGCTCCTTCTTCCTCCCTTTGTACTGCTTGGACGCTTTCCCCGGCCTGTCACGCCGGAGGTCGCGAGTGTTGCTGAAAACGTGCTGTACTGCGTCGGGCCGCCGGGCTTGCCGGACGCTGGATCACGTGATCCAAAGTTGGGAAAGGCTGGCACGCCATAAGACGCTCCGAGTCTCTGGAAATCATGGCGCCACCGGATCGCTGTGAGGGCTGGACACCCGACGCCTTTCTTTTAGAACGTCTCTGCACGCTGGGCAGGGGCAAGGGCTTTTCGATGACGCCCAATGAACCCTCCCAAGTCAGCCGGTTGGGAGCCCGGCCTTTGACTCTCAAACGTCCCTCAGTGATCGCCGCGTGACAGACTGCGCAGACCGTGTGTAGATTCCAAGTCTCATCGGAACCACCCCGAGCACGCGGCATCATGTGGTTTGCAGTCAACGCCGTTCGATTGCTGCACCCCGGCGTACATTTCCAGCCGTCCCGCTCCGCGACCTTTCGCACGTAACCGCCGTCGGTTTCCGGACCGTCTCCGAACGCCGGTGTTAATGCGTACCCGCAAAGTGCTTCTGCACACAGGAGGACCTCTAGGACGCGACGCGTCCTAACGCCCCAGCTCCCCTTCGTCGTCCACGGCGGTGTTTCCGAGAGAGCTACTGACTCTCCGCCCTCCTCTTCTTCAGCGTTTCAGGCTTCATCGAATCGGGAACGAGTGCCTCTGGAAGGTACAGGTCCTTGTCGGTCGGCCACTCCTCCATCAGGTGAGGCATATAGCCTTCGGGATAGTACAGCTTCGGATCGATCTGGGCGTCGCGGATGAACTGCTCCTGAAGATCCTTTCTTGAGTACTGTGGTTTCGGCACGATGAGGCCACCGAACCTGGTGATCGCGAGGTCGGCATTAGGTGCCTTGTTGTTGGGATAGTCGGCAATGACGCCGTCGCGTGCCCAGATCTTGTCTTTGGTCATATTAACGACGACCATGTCGGGAGCGCCCGGGTGGTAGGGTCCATCCCAGTGTTCCCGAACCTCGGCGATGACCTCGGCGTCCTGGTAGGGATCATGCTGCATGTGCGTGCTCATGCAGAGTCGAGGTTGAATCTTGTCGCACAAATAGCCCAGCGCATAGGTCGGCGTATGGTGTGTGTCGATCGTGTAGCGACCGACGAAGGGCGGAACGCCTGCCACGCCTGAGCTGATCGACATCAACTCCGCCTGGGTCTCGGTGATATAGAGATCGCAGCCTTTGGCGTACTTGATGTCGAGCTCCGAGGGGCGGCCGTCGCCGGTCCAGACGACGCACATGTCGTTCCAGTCGAGTCGATAGCCGGAGGCGCCGTCCTTGGCATGCGAACGTCGCCAATGGGTGACTTTAGCGTCGTTCTTGTCGTAGATGACGCCACCGTCGTCCTGGAAGTCGAACTCGTTGACTTCGATATCCCAGCCTTCGCTGATCGGGAAGACACTGAAGGCGTCGATGTGCCACTTCATCATCATCTTCATGCCCTTGATCATGTGGGCGATCCCGTCCTCCGGACCTCGCCCTGAAGCGCCATACACGCGCAGTGGCTCGTGCCATCGCCCGGACCAGGCTCCGAACGCGTAGACGTACGGAAGTGATCCGTAGTGGTCGACATGCAGGTGGGTGATGAAGATGTCGTTGAGCTTGTTGAGCGGAATGCCGGCGGCGATGTAGTTGGCGACCGAGCCCTCGCCGATGTCGAAGATGAAGCTGTCGCCGTTACCCAGCTCGACAAAGACCGAGGTGTTCATCTGGCCGGGCCGGATCATCGGCGCGGTACCCATGAAGGTCACGCGGATCTCCTCGGGTTGGACCTCCTCCGTGCCGGGAAACCAGTTGGCGGCACTGGCGAGCCACGGCAGAGGCTCGATGCCGTCGAAAAGCAGACCTTCCTTCCAACGACCCATCGGCACGCCGCCGGTGGCGACGGCCTTGAATATGTCGGGATCTTTCTCGAAATCGAAGCCCTCTATCTCAGGGGGCTCGGGAATCTCGGGTTGCTGAGCGTGGCCGGTCAGAACCTACGCCCCGGCGCATAGCACCGCAACCAAGACAAATCTAACAAAGAGTCTCTTCCTCATTTGGTTCTCCTTCGTTGGGTTTTCGTTCCAGAGGTTGCCATTGCGGCCCGACGTGGCCCTTTTTACTCGATCACGAGGGGCAGGGTCTATCCGTAGAAGTACGTTGTTCTTGGCGCGTCACGGCTAACGTAACGGATACGCCCTATCTTCTTAGATAGCGGTCCGAGGCTCCGCAAACGTCCAAAGGCCAGTGAAATACCGCGTTTTCCTTCAATGTAACGGTGGCACAGCGCTTGCTATTCAGCCAATCGAAGTTACGATTGGCCAACACCAAGCTCGTCCAATTGAAAGGCCGTAAACGACAACCTCCAACCAAGGGATAGGGGGGCAAGACAATGCGCGGCACACTGTTAGTAGTTCTGTTTTCGATGGTTTGTATCCAAGGCGGCGGACGCGTCTGACGGCGCCCCGTCGGGAGATTTGAAGCAGCAGGGTTATCTGTACGGCGGACCTTTGGGGGGATGTCCCGCCGGATGTTGAATTTGGGGTAGCGGCGGCTCCTTGGCCGGCCTAAGAATAGGTCTGCCAAACAACCGTCTCCAGAGGGGGACAAGGAGCCACCAATGCCTAGGAAATCAAAGAAGCCAGTAAGAAAGCAAACGCACTCGCCTACGGGCAAGGTAGTTGGCCAAGTCGGTCAGATACTGCTACCGATGATAGCTGGGATCGCGGCCACGAAGGCGGAACTGACGGAATGGGTGTACGAGCAAGGACTGACAGCTCTGCACCTACTGCTCAGAGAGGACGCCGAGGAGATCGCGGGGCTCAAGGGCAAGCACGAGAAGGAGCGAACTCATAACCACTGGGGGAGCACGAACGGAGAGCTGAGCTTCGGTGGTCGTCGCATCCAAGTGTCGCGACCTCGAGTTCGCTCGAAGTCGGGCGAGGAGGCGTCGCTTCCACACTTCGAAGCCTTCCGCGAAGAAGACCCGCTTCCAGAGCGAGTGTTGAATCAGATCTTGGTGGGGGTATCGACCCGAAATTACGAATCGAGTCTGAACAAACCCGCGGCCAAGTTGAAGTCTCGTGGCACGAGTAAGAGTGCCGCCAGCCGTCACCTCGTGAGCCAGACGACTAAGAAGCTCGAGGAATACCTGTCTCGGCGGCTAGAGGAGTTCGAGCTTGCGGCACTGATGCTGGATGGCCTTGAGGTGGCCGGACAGACCGTCGTCGTAACTCTAGGTATCACAATAGATGGAACGAAGGTGCCCCTGGGTATATGGCTGGGCTCGACGGAGAACTCTCGGGTGTGCACCGCGATGTTGCAGGACCTTCTCGAGCGGGGCTTGCGCGTCGATGAGTCGATTCTCTGCGTAGTGGACGGAGGCAAAGGCATCCGCAAGGCACTCGTCGACGTTTTGGGGGACCTCGCGGTCATCCAAAGGTGCCAGATCCATAAACTCCGGAATCTTCGCTCGTACCTTCCCAAGTCTCGTCACGCCTACGTGCTCCAGACGATGAAGGAAGCCTACAAGTGCAAGAGTGCCGACAAGGCGCGCAAGCGACTTCAGGCATTGGTGTCGTGGCTCGAGCGAAACGGCTACGACGAAGCTGCCGGAAGCCTTCGTGAAGGGATGGAAGAGACACTCACGGTCGTGAAGCTCGCGCTGCCCGCCTTACTTCGCCAGTCTCTTGCCACGACGAACGCCATTGAGAATCTCAACGGAACCATTCGCAGAGTATCGAGAAACCTCAAGCGTTGGAAGAGTCCTTCCATGGTTCGCCGATGGACCGCTCTTGGCGTCGTCACCGCGCAGAAAAAGTTCCGGCGTATCAAAGGCTATCGCCATATGGGCGCTTTCGTTCACGCGCTTAGAAGCAAACAGAAATCTCTTGACAGCGATGAGTTTGCTGCCTAAGAGTATTCACAGGTGCCGCCGCTACCCGACCAAATTCAACAGCGGCCGGGACATCCCCACCTTTGGGGCGCGTCACATATGGCGGCACGCTTCTGGAGTTCGGCGGCGGCTTCGACTACCTCGTTTACAAAGGGCTCGGTATCGTGGCCAGCCTCGGTATCGCGGGAGGCCAAGCCGGTGCCGCCGTCTTCCCGTCACTCGATGTGTCCTACCACTTCATTCCGAAATCCCGTCGCATCGTCCCCTTCGTCATGGGCGGCGTTGGAGCGATCAGCACGGAAGGCGGTTCTAGCGCCACCCTCAACGTGGGTGGCGGCGTGAACATCTGGTCCGGACGGAGCGGCTTTATAACGGTTGACGTTATAATGCGCACGACGTCGAGATCGTCGACTACCATCGATAACGGAGGTATGGAATGACGAGGAAGCTACCGAATATTCATCCTGGCGAGGTACTCTTGGAGGAGTTCCTTGATCCCCTGGAGATTAGCCAGAACCGTCTAGCGAGGGAGATCGGCGTGCCACCGCGGCGGATCAACGAAATTATGTTGGGCAAGCGCTCGGTCACACCGGATACGGCCCTCCGGTTGTCGCGCTACTTTGGTACTTCGAGCCGTTTCTGGCTTGGGCTCCAGATGGACTACGACCTGGAGGAAACCGAGAGAAAGAAATTCGCGAAGATTTAGCGCGAGGTGCGACCGCTCGAACAGATGAGTGCGTGATCGTGAATACTCAGACTCCTTCCTCTTGACCCTCACACCGCTCCTTGAGAATCACCAGAATGTAATCTTGGATATCCCTCATTATTAGATCGCTCCACCACTGGGAGTAGAAGTTGAACCGTGTGGAGAGACGGTGGGTGCTCTCCAGATGAAGCATCACTCCGCCCTCCTCCAAAGGCTCGATACGGTAGCGGCCGTCCAGCGTCTCGAAGAAAGGCCCACCCACCACGACATGCTCATCCAAGGTCGTTGCGGGAACCAACTCGGGATCAACGTAAATGCCGAAGGCCAACTTCTCCTCCGGCTCCCACTCGGTGATCGTCTCGACGAAGACCAGCCCACCCTCGAAGCTCGCGTGTCGGATGCCTCCGACTCCCTCATGGCTGAGAGTAGCCTCCACGGGTTTCGGAAAACCCAGCACATGAAACGAAATCCTCCGTTGCTCGCTTTCCCGGATCGTTGGAACCCGAATGATGTTCTGCCAAACCGTCGACGGGGACGCTTCGATGAGAATCTCGGTCTTCACCTGGCGGTGGGTAATCGGAAGCTCGAAGTTTTGCTCGATCTGCGCAGAGAGGAACGGCAAGATCGCGAGTGTCGCCACCAGAACGGTGCTGGGGGTTGATGGGAGAGTGCGGCGTGTTCCGAGCCAAACGAGATATCCACCCAGGCTGGCCATGAGCAGGTAGACCGGCAACGCCATGACGACGCAAATCGTCCCCTCCCAGCCCAAGAGTACGGCGGACCCGATACCCAACAGTGCTGGTATCCAGGGAAGGAAGATCGAAAAGATCCATGTCCTCTCGGCTTTCCTCTGCGCGATGAAAACCGTCAACGCACCGAGGGCCATCGGGAGCCAGAAGATGAAGCCCAGGGTCATGATGCCCCAGACGCCCATGATGGCAGACACCGAGAAGGCAAACCGGGCGACCAGCCCATACGTGAGTCCGGCCAGCACACCCAACCCTGGCCCAAGCCACGGGGAGTCGAGCTGTTTGCGCCAGGAATCGATCGCAGTTACTCCGTTACCGGGAAACAAAGGGTTGTGAGAAGGATCGCTCTATCATACATGATGCGCGGGATATGGGCCACAGTGCTGGCCAAGCCATACTCCGTATGGTAAGCTGGGCCGCTCATGTCTGAATGCTTGCCATCGGGTTGTATCGATGCCTCTGACCAAGACCCCTCTACTCGCCGAAACGGTCCGGAAGCTCGTCGGGCGTGGTGCTACACCCAACGCCTACAACATCCTGAGCAAGCTCCATCCCTCGGACATCGCTGAGCTTCTCGGCGAGCTTCACGAAAACTCCCGCAAGGTCACTTTCGAACTTCTCGTCCAAAGGGATCTCAGTCTAGCCAGCGAAGCCCTTTCCGAGCTGGGCGTGGACCGGGGCGCCGAGCTGCTGCTCGACATGTCGCCCGAGGAGATCTCGAAACTTCTCCAGGAGCTGGATCCGGACGACGCAGCCGAGTTCGTGGGCTATCTCCCGGCGGAGAGCCGGGAAGAGATCCTCGGGGCCATGCGGCAGAAAGACGCCGCAGAAGTTCAGGATCTACTCCAATATCCGGAGCAGACCGCCGGCCGCATCATGAACCCGAACGTGTTCTCGTTGCACGAGGACACCACGGTGGGCGAGGCCATCACCCGGCTCCAAACCATGGGTGAGGTGGAGATGGCCTTCTACATATATGTCGTGGACGATCGGAACCACCTGGTGGGTGTCCTATCGCTGCGCCAGCTCTTGCTGAAGCGTCCAGAGAGGCGGCTCAAGGATATCATGGTCCCGACCGTCATCAGCGTTCGGACCGACACCGACCAGGAGGACGTTGCCCGGCTCGTCGATTCGTACAACATCCTGGCCATGCCCGTCGTGGACGAAGAGAACAAGTTGGTCGGGCTGATTACCGTTGATGACGTCATCGACGTCATCAAGGAAGAGGCCACCGAGGATATCTATCGCCTAGCTGGCTTGGACGCCCATGAAAGAGTGTTCAGCTCACCCGGGACCTCGGTCCGCATGCGGATTCCGTGGCTGGGGCTCAACTTGGCCACCGCTTTCCTGGCGGCGCTGGTGGTGAGTCTTTTCGAAGACACCATTCAAAAATTCGCCGTGCTAGCCGTCTTCATGCCCATCGTGCCCCTTCTGGGGGGCAACGCTGGCACCCAAACGCTGACCGTCATGGTTCGAGGGATCGCTCTCGGGGAATTGAGTTGGTCGAACAGCCGGAAGGCGCTGGTCAAAGAAATGCTGGTCGGGCTCATCAACGGAATTGTGATCGGGGCGCTAGTGGCCTTGGTCGCCTTCTTCTGGAAAGGCAGTCCCGTGCTCGGTTTCGTCATCGGCCTAGCCATGGTGGGTAATCTCCTGGTGGCGGCGGTCATGGGAACGCTCGTGCCTTTAGCGCTACGAGCCCTCAAGGTGGATCCTGCCCTCGCATCCTCGGTCTTCGTCACCACCGCGACCGACGTCTTTGGGTTCCTATTTTTCCTCGGGCTTGGAGCGCGCTTTCTCGGACGTATCGTCTGAGCGAGTCATGCCCGTTCGTCACAGCGAAGCGATCGTCCTTCGCACCTACCGAGTCGGTGAGGCGGACAAGTTGGTCGTCTTCCTGACCCGCCAGCATGGGAAGATCCAAGGCCGTGCGAAAGGGGCACGGCGACCGCGCTCGAAATTCGGTGGAAGCCTGGAGATCGGGACCGAGATCGAGCTCACGTTCTTTGAAAAAGAGAGTCGTGAAGTGGTGAGCGTCGATCGCTGTGATATAATTCGCTCCGGTTTCTCCCATGCAGGAGATCCACTCCACGCGTGCACACTGGCATATTTCGCAGACTTGGTCGATTCGTTCGCGCCCGATCGGGAACCGAACGCCAAGTTGTACCGTCTGATGAAGGCAGCTGCTGCTTCGCTCACCAGCGGCACCGACCCGACGGGTCTCGCACGCTACTTCGAGGCTTGGGTGCTGAGACTGGGAGGGTTTTACCCGACGGGGCAGACTTGCTCGGCCTGCGGGACGAAGCTCATCCAAGACGGTGCACACTACGTGATCGATGAGCACCAGCTCCGATGTACTCGCTGTGGACGCGGAGCTCGGAACGGAGTCCCGCTGTCTCCCGGCTCGCTTCGATATCTGGAGCAGATCTGGCACCGAGCGCCCGGAGAGCTGCACGCACCGCCTGCACAGGAAGCAGAGCAAGTGTTGGATGAGATATCGAAGCTGAATCGCAGGCTGATCGGACAGCAGCTCGACAGAGAGCCGAACTCCCTACAGGTACTCGACGATATGCTGCGACTGGAGAAGAGAAGGTGATATTTCAGGATCTCGTTCTCTCGTTGTCACGCTTTTGGGCGTCGCGTGGCGTCGTGGTGCACCAACCCTACGATCAAGAGATGGGTGCGGGAACGATGCACCCGGAGACCTTCTTTCGGGTCCTGGGCCCCGAACCGTGGCGCGTCGTCTACGTGCAGCCGTCTCGCCGGCCGGCGGATGGGCGCTACGGGGAGAATCCCAACCGTCTCTACAAGCATTACCAGCTACAGCTCATCTTGAAGCCGGCACCGGCGGATATTCAGGATGTCTATTTGGAAAGCCTCAAGGCATGCGGGATCGATCCCCGCCTTCACGACATTCGTTTCGAGGAGGACAACTGGGAGTCGCCGACTCTGGGAGCTTGGGGCATCGGGTGGCAGGTACTGCTCGATGGACTCGAGATCACTCAATTCACGTATTTCCAACAATCTGGTGGTATCGAGCTGGCTCCCATTTCGGTCGAGATCACATACGGGCTCGAACGTTTCGACATGTATCTCCAAGGAGTCGACGACGTCTACGATCTCGAATGGGCTCCCGGCGTGACGTACCGTCAAGTCAGGCATCGCGACGAGTTCGAAGGCTCTCGCTTTAGTTTCGAGGTAGCGAACGTCGAGCTGTTCCGGCGGCACTTCGAGGAGTACCGCATCGAGGGCGAACGCCTACTGAGCCAGGGGCTTTACGTGGCCGCCTATGAGGCGGTTCTAAAGTGCTCTCACATCTTTAATACCTTGGATGCCCGGGGTGCACTTTCGGTCAGCGAAAGAACCGCACACATCCTGAAGGTACGCGACCTAGCCTGTCGCGTCGCCCAAGTGTATGTCGATGCCACTTCGCCCGCCCCCAACGTGGCCACCCTCGATCAAGCGGCGTCATGAAGAACGTCCCGTTCCTTTGGGAAATCGGCTGCGAGGAGTTTCCTGCCGGTTGGCTGCCGGACACTCTCGCGCAGCTAGGTAAAGAGTTCCAGAAACAACTGCAGCAGCATGATCTCGGGGAGGCCGAGGTCGAAGTCAGCGGGACGCTCCGTCGCCTGGTCGTTCACGTACCGAAGCTCGCAGAGAAAGAGCTCGACCGCCGGGAGCAAGTCACTGGACCACCAGTCTCTATCGCTAAGACCGAAAGCGGTGAATGGAGTAAGGCGGCCCTTGGTTTCGCCCGCAAGAACCAGCTCCAGCCAGCGAAGCTCAAGCTCTTGACGACCAAGAAGGGGGAGTACGTCGGCTTCGTCCGAGAGGTGAAAGGAAAGAAGACGCTCAAGCTTCTTCCTTCCATCATGGCGGAGACGCTCCGTAACCTGAGCTTCCCCAAGTTCATGAACTGGGACGCGGAGATTGCCGACGGTCGAGGTGCTTTCCCTTTTGGAAGGCCCATCCGTTGGATGGTGTGCCTCTTTGGGCAAAAGGTGGTTCCATTCGAGATCCGGACCCTGGGGAACGGAAGCCTGCGAGCGGGCAACAAGACGCGCGGGCATCGTTTTCTAGCACCACAAGGCAAGAAACCGAACGCGCCCTTCCCGGTGAGCTCGTTTCGTGATCTCACCCAGCGACTGAAGAAATATTCCGTTTTGCTCGATCCCGACGATCGAGAAACCCGGCTCGAGAAGGAGATCGGCAAGCTCGAGAAGAAGGCGGGCGCCAAAAGGATTTCGGACTTGGGAACGTTGACGACCAGAGTACTCGCCGATCTCGTCGAGTGGCCGGGAGCGGTGCTCGGGAAGTACCCCAAGGAGTTCACCGCCCTCCCGGAGGCGGTAAGGTACACCGTCCTCATTCACCATCAGAAATACATCCCATTAAAGAAGACCCCCGCCTTCATCGCCGTCACCAATATGCCGTCGGATCGAACAGGCTATATCCGCAAGGGCAGTGAGCGGGTGGTGGTAGCCCGTTTGCGGGACGCTCAGTTCTTTTGGAACGAGGACCTCAAGAGACCCCTCGAAAGTCGGCTCGATAAGCTGAGCGGGGTCTTGTGCCACGAGAAGCTCGGAAGCTACCGCGACAAAGTGGACCGCATGGTCCCCTTGGCTGGCTGGATCGCCCAGGCTACCGGCTCTTCGGTGAAAGAGGCGGAGCGCGCCGCGCGTCTGGGTAAGTCCGATCTGACCACCGGCATGGTGGGGGAGTTTCCGGAGCTTCAAGGGATCATGGGCGGGCTCTACGCTCGGGAACAAGGAGAGCCCCCGGAAGTCTCCGAGGCGATCGGCTCTCACTATCGCCCCTTGACTCTCGAAGGCCGCTCCGATTTTCCCGCCAACGCCACCGGCGCGGTCTTGTCGCTGGCGGACAAGCTCGACAGTCTGGCCGGAATGTTTTCCGCTGGGGTCGTCCCAACCGGTTCGAGAGATCCCTTCGCGCTTCGCCGACAGGCGATGGGTGTCATTCGCATGCTTCTAGAAGGAGAGAAGCGAGTGGGCTTGAAGCCCGACGTCACCCTGCGGCAGCTACTGGATGAAGCCTTCAGCATCGTGAAGAAGCAAATCGGCGACGGCGTGGACCCGAAGGCGGCAGAACTTCTCGAGGAGTTTCTGAAGGATCGACTCCGTTACGTGTTCAGCCGCGACTTTCGTTTCGATGAAATCAGTGCGGTGTTCGCGGTGGGGGCTCTCGATCTTCCGGTGGGAGACCTCGAGCGTCGGTTGGCCGCCGTAGCGGGGCTCCGTGGGTCAGACGATTTCGAAGCTCTTTCCGTCGCCTTCAAGAGAGTACGCAACATCCTCTCGGACGAGAAGCCACCGGCTGTCTCTCCCGACGCGTTTGCGGAAGACGCGGAGAGGGAGCTCTGGTCCGCGTTCAAGGCGGTCGAGCCTCGGGCGTCCGAGCTTATCGCCGCCCGTCAGTACGAGGAAGCACTGCGAGTGTTGTCCCGGCTGCGTCCGCAAGTCGACACCTTTTTTGATAAAGTCCTGGTCATGGCACCGGACCGGCGTCTCAAAGAGAACCGCCTGGCGCTTCTACATGCCCTCCAGGGCCTGTTTACGCGGGTGGCGGACCTCTCCGAGATCATGACCGGACCGGGCCCAGGCCAGTAGCAGGGTGCCCAAGGAGCTCACGGCACCCTGCGCGAGCGGAGCGAGCCCGGCTCGAATGGGCCGACGACGGGCAGCCGAGCGAGGAGTGAGCGCGCACTGAGTCACAGAAGACGCACCCATGTCGCAATACATCTATTACTTCGGCGACGGCAAGGCCGACGGTCACCGGGACATGAAGGACGTCCTGGGAGGAAAGGGTGCGGGTCTGGCTGAGATGACGAACGCCGGCCTGCCTGTCCCGCCCGGGTTTACGCTTTCCACCGATGCCTGCCGCATATTCTCGCAGCACCAGAAGCTGCCCGACGAGATTGAGCGCGAGTTTTTCGCTGCCTTGACCCGCCTCGAAAACGCGGCGGAACAGAGGCTCGGTGACCCGGAGAAACCGCTCCTCCTTTCCGTTCGCAGCGGCGCCAAGTTCTCCATGCCGGGAATGATGGACACCATTCTCAATCTGGGTATGAACGACGCCACCGTCGAGGGTTTGCAGCAAGCTTCCGGTGACGGCCGGTTTGCCTACGACAGCTACCGGCGTTTCATCCAGATGTTCGCGGGAGTCGTACTTGGCATCAAATCCTCCTTCTTCGAGACCCTCCTCGAGGTGGTCAAGCGATCGGCCGGCGTCGATAGCGACGCGGGGTTGGACGCGTCGCATCTCAAGGAAGTCGTCGAGCGCTTCAAGGCTTTGGTGAAAAAAGATACCGGCGCAGAGTTTCCGCAGGACACTCGCCAGCAACTCGTTTTGGCGAGAGACGCGGTCTTCAAGAGTTGGAACAACCCGCGGGCGAAAGAATACCGGAGGATTTACCACATTCCCGAAAACCTGGGAACGGGCGTGAACGTCCAGAAGATGGTTTTCGGAAACCTGGGGCCGCGCTCCGCGACGGGCGTGGGTTTCACCCGAGACCCGGCAACCGGAGAGAAAGAGTTCTTCGGTGAGTTCCTGGTGAATGCTCAGGGAGAGGACGTGGTCGCGGGAGTCCGCACCCCTCAGCCGATGCGCGAGCTCGAAAACGTCCTACCGGAAGCGTACAAAGAGCTGATGGGTATCGGCGAGAGACTCGAGCGGCATTACCGAGACGTTCAGGACTTCGAGTTCACCATCGAGGAAGGCAAGCTCTACATGCTCCAGACCCGAAGCGGTAAGCGCACCGGGCCGGCGGCGGTTCGCATCGCGGTGGACATGGTGGAGGAAGGGATCATTACGCGGAAGGAGGCGCTCTTTCGAGTCGAGCCTAGGTCCTTGAATCAGCTTCTACATCCGCTCTTCGATCCACAAGCGCGCCGGGACATCCAGCCGGCGGCCAAGGGAATTCCCGCCTCACCGGGTGCCGCCTCGGGCCAGGTCGTTTTCGATTCCGACGACGCCGTGCACTGGGCCATGTCGGGGAAGCGCGTGCTCCTGGTTCGCACCGAGACATCTCCCGACGACGTTCACGGAATGAGCGCTGCCCAGGGGATCCTTACCGTGACCGGGGGGCGTACGTCTCACGCCGCGGTGGTAGGCCGGCAGATGGGAAAGCCCGCCGTGGTGGGTTGCGGCGGTCTCCGCATCGATCTGGCCGCCAGACAGCTCGAGATCAACGGCACTTCCATCAATGAAGGCGATGTCATATCGATCGACGGCTCGACCGGCGAGGTGATGCTTGCCGAGGTGGCGACCGTGCCTTCCGAGATCATCCAGGTCGTGCAGGGAAAGCTCGCTCCGGAGAAATCCAAGATGTACCGAGATTTCGCCACCCTCCTCGACTGGGCCGACGGGGAGCGGCGCTTGGGCATTCGCGCCAACGCCGACGTGCCGACGGATGCCGCAACCGCCTTGGCATTCGGCGCCCGCGGTATCGGGTTGTGTCGCACCGAGCACATGTTCTTCGCCGAGGCTCGGCTTCCGATCGTAGAAAAAATGATCCTGGCCACCACGACCAGGGAGAGGAAGAAACATCTCGACCAACTGGCGCCTCTCCAGCGCGACGATTTCGTCGGCCTTTTCCGTGTGATGAAGGGCTTGCCGGTCACGATCCGGTTACTCGATCCGCCGCTCCATGAGTTCCTTCCCAAACGCGAGAATCTCATGCGCCAGATCGCTGAGCTTACTTTGGGAAAGATTCGGGATCGCGCAAAGGTGGAACGGCTCGAAAATCTACTCGTTCGAGTGGAGGAGCTCCACGAGTTCAACCCCATGCTTGGCCACCGAGGATGCCGCCTGGGGATCACCTATCCTGAGATCGCCCGCATGCAGACACGTGCGATTTTCGAGGCGGCCTGTCTCGTCACCAAAGAAGGCGGCGACCCCAAGCCGGAAGTCATGATCCCGCTGGTGGGGATGGTGAAGGAGCTCGAGCAGCAGAAGAAAATCGTGGAAGAGGTGGCCCGGGAGGTGATGACGGCGGAGAAGATCGATGTCGACTACCAAGTCGGAACCATGATCGAGTTGCCGCGGGCGGCTTTGATCGCCGATGAAATCGCCGCGGAGGCGGAGTTTTTCTCTTTTGGCACCAACGACCTGACGCAGATGACCTTCGGTTTCTCCCGCGACGATGTCGGTAAGTTTCTCCCTATCTATCTTGAGATGGGTATTCTGGAGAGGGACCCTTTCGAGAGTATCGATGTTAAAGCGGTGGGGACCTTGGTGCGCGCCGCTACCGAAAGGGGTCGGGGAGCCCGGCCCAACCTGAAGGTCGGTATTTGCGGAGAGCATGGCGGCGAGCCAGACTCCATCCGCTTCTTCAACGGTATCGGACTCGACTACGTGAGTTGCTCGCCGTACCGCGTGCCGATAGCACGGTTGGCCGCCGCCCAAGCCGCTCTGGAAGAGGCCGCGGAGGCTGAGAGGGAAGTGAAGAGCGAAGAAACGGACCGCCCAAGTGATAAACATCCCGAAAAAGATAAGGCCGTGAAAATCGAGAAAGCCGCGAAGTAGGCGTGTCCAAGGTCAGAGTATTACCCGAAGCACTGGCGAGCCAGATCGCAGCTGGTGAGGTCGTAGAACGGCCATCCTCGGTCGTTAAAGAGCTCGTCGAGAACTCTCTCGACGCCTCGGCGCGCTCCGTTTTTGTCCTCATCGAAAAAAGCGGTAAGGATCGGATCCGGGTCGTCGACGATGGCGTCGGAATGGCTCCGGAAGACGCCCGGCTCGCGCTCGAGCGACACGCCACGAGCAAGATACAGACGGCAGAACAGCTTTCGCAAATCAATACTTTGGGTTTCCGCGGAGAGGCCCTTCCCGCTATCGCGTCGGTTTCTCACTTCTCGATCCGCACGCGCGACGAGGAGAGTGCCGCCGGCCGCGAACTCGTTGTGGAGGGGGGAAGTATCGTCAGCGAGGGCGAGATCGGCATGCCGCGCGGAACCATCGTGGAGGTCCGCCGCCTCTTCTTCAACGTGCCCGCGCGCCGGAAGTTTCTTCGCACCGATGTCACAGAGTCGTCACACATTGCAGCGTTGATGTCGAACTTGGCCGCGGCTCACCCCGAGGTTCATTTCCGTCTGGAGCATCGCGGTCGGAAGGTGCTCGACACCCCACCGGTAGCGGCGAGGAGGGAAAGAATCTTCCAGCTCGAAGGAGGCTGGGTGGAAGGCGCGGTGTCTCTCGATGAGTCCGTAGGAGGACTTCACTTGACCGCATGGCTTTCTCCACCTGCCGAAGCGCGGGGGGCCGCGAGCCGCCTTCATGTTTTTGTCAACGGGCGACCCGTCAAGGATCGAATCCTCACACACGCCGTGCTCGAGGCCTATCGGCAGGTATCGACTAAACAGGGCACGCCGTTGCTCTATCTTTTCCTGGAGCTCCCGCCCGATAAGCTGGACGTGAACGTGCACCCGGGGAAGACGGAAGTCCGCTTCGTCGACCAGCAGTTCGTGCACGATTCAGTGTTCTCGGTGGTGCGAAACGTGCTCCACGCGGAGGGAAGGGCACCAGAGCTGGCGGTAGGCCGAGATTGGGCGCCGACGACCGCACCGATAGCGCCTACGGAAATCGGTGGGTGGCCGGGGCGGACGACGCAGGTCGCGGATCGGGGAACACCTTACATGGGGGGAATGGCACTCGCGGAGGCCGTTCTCGGGGCAGACCAAGCTCGTAAAGCTCAGCAGGCCACGCCGCAGACATTCACGGAGTTTGCCGATGTGCCCCCGATGCCACTCGGTCAGTTCCGAGAAAGCTTTATCCTGGCGATCGATGACGAAAGCGTATGGCTCGTCGACCAGCACGCAGCCCACGAGCGCATTCTCTACGAGGAGCTTCTGGCACGACCGGACCAGGAGCGGCCGCAACAACAACTTCTTCTCACTCCACTGCAGCTCGAGTTCTCGGTGGCCGAGCAGATTACGCTCGATGAAGAGATGATTCGGATTCAATCCTACGGTTTCGATATCGAGCACTTCGGTGGCAGAAGCTATGTCGTCCGAGCGGTTCCCGCGCCCCTTTCCGGCTTGGATGCCGGCAAGCTCATACGCTCCGCCCTCGCGGAGCGAGAACAGGATTGCCGAGGGTCTTCGATCGCCGAAGCGGAGGGAAGAATCGCCGCTCGCATCGCATGCCACGCTGCGATCAAAGTCAACAACCCGCTCGCCCAGGAGAAGATTCGTTTCATCCTCGATCGGCTATGGAGAGCCAGGCAGCCAACCGTGTGCCCCCACGGTCGACCCACCACCCTCAGGCTCGATCGCGAGCAAATCGAGAAAAATTTCGGAAGGTAGCGTTGGTGGTCAGAAAAGAAGTCAATTATCTGGGTTGGTCCCGCTACTACATCGGTCGGGGCTTCCAGCTCTTCGGGCTATTCCTGGTAACGGCCTCGGCGTTCCTCTTCTTTGGGAGCGCGGAGATGAAAGCGATGCTCGGTATGACCGGTACGGGGGCCCTCGCTTTCGTTGTCGGCTGGCTAATCGCCCTCAAGAAACCAGAGTAAGGAGCCCCCATGCGCCTCCAAGTATTTCTTCTAACCGTGCTTGCCGTTTCGACCTCGTCAACGTTTGCGCAGGCTCCTCCTCTCGAGCTCACCCTGGACTGGAAGGCGATTGGTGAGCAGATCGTCGAACGGCTAGATCTTCAGCCGGGTGAGAAGGTTGTTGCGCTTGCCCACCCCGGGACGTTTCGCGAAGTGATCCCCCACTTCCGCTATGCCGTCATGAAGTCCGGAGCGATCGATTTGGGTATCGTAGATGCACTAGAACAACCCATACCCTCTGACTGGGATCTAAGCCTGTTGACTCCCGCTCTTCGGTCGGCCAGGGAAGCTTACCGTGATATGTTTCGCGAGGTCGACGCCTCGGTCATGCTCCCGGGAGCCATCCCCACTCAACCCGCTTACGCCGCCATTCAGGATCTGCTTCAGGAGGGCAGAGGCCGAACCATCCCACTTCCATTGGCTTCAGAATCGCAGTGCCGTCGCGATACCAGGCCAGCCGCTTCCACGGCGCTGGACCATGGAAGAGACGTACCAGAATGCGCTGCTGAATGTGGACTATCGAGCGTTGGACGAAAATCAACAACGCTTCGAGGCCGCCATGCGTTCCGGGGAAGTGCGCGTGACGTCACCGCTCGGGACCGATCTGAGGTTTCGTATTGGCCAACGTCCGGTCAGTCTTCAGAACGGTGATGCTTCCCGTGAGCGCGCGAGCCGGGCGGTCATTCTCATCGATCGCGAGATCGAGCTCCCTTCGGGTGCGGTTCGCGTAGCGCCACTCGAGGAAACGGTGGAAGGCACGATCGCGTTTCCACCCCCACAGTGGGATGGACGGGCGGTTACAGGTTTGAAGCTCCGCTTCGAGAAAGGCAAAGTTGTCAGCATCGACGCCGACAGCGGTCGCGAAGTAGTGGAGGCCGAGATGAGCCAAGCTGGAAATGCCGGGCGGGCCTTTCGTGAGTTCGCACTGGGCTTCAATCCCGAGCTGGCGGTGCCGGAACGCTCCCCTTGGATCCCCTATTACGGATATGGAGCCGGAGTCGTGCGGCTGTCTCTGGGCGACAACACCGAGCTCGGCGGCAACGTTGGGGGCGGCTACGTGCGTTGGAATTTCTTCACCGATACGACGGTGACCGTCGACGGTGAAATCTGGGTAAGAGACGGTCACCTCGTGAAGTGAGGTTCTGGAGAGTAATGAAATATTTCGGATTTGCCGCCGCCTTGATTCTGCTGCTTGTGAGCATCTGGTTCTGGGATGTTTCGCCGCCGACGGTCAACTGGATCGGTCCGGAGTTTCTCGGAGAGGGCTCCGAGCTGGGGCTCACCGTGCAAGACGAGGGGAGGGGACTGCGGAGCATCTTGGTCGAGGTGAGGCAGAATGGAAACGTCGAGACCGTGTTCTCCCGTGTGTACTCGACGAGCTGGCTTCCCTGGCAGCAACGCCCGGGGCGGGAGGAGATTGTCATCGATGCCAAGGACCTGAGGGAGAAGGCCTCACTGCAAGAAGGGGAGTTCGAGGTCGCGGTGGCGGTCGCCGATCAAGCGAACCTCTGGTTCTTCCGCAGGCGGGTGGTGGACGTGCGCGCTCTCACCCTCGACCTGACGCCGCCGCGCATCGAAGTGCTCTCGAGTCAACACTACCTGCGACAAGGGGGCTCCGAGGCCGTGATTTACCACGTATCGGAGGGCGATGGAGCCTCGGGGGTTCGGGTCGGGAATCGTGTTTTCTCGGGATTTCCCCTCGGTGGTCAACCCGAAGGCACTCATGTGTGCCTCTTTGGTTTGCCCTACGACGAGTCACCCGACGTCCCCATCGTGGCATGGGCCGAAGACCGTGCCGGAAACGGCAGTGAGACAGGCTTTTGGATCAAGACGTTTCCGCGCGAGTTCCGCCAGCGCCGTATCGAAGTGAGCGATCGCCTCATTGAAGACATCGCGCCAAAGATCCTTTCTCACACGAAGGATATCGAACACGGTGAGACGCCGCGCGAGACCTTCCTGGCCATCAACAGCGAGCTGCGCTCGATCACACAGGAGCGCATCGGCGAGATAACCTCGACCTCAAAATCGACCCGCCTGTGGAACGAACCTTTCCAGCAGCTCAGCAACTCTCAAGTGGAGTCTTCGTTCGCCGATCGTCGCAGCTACTACTACCATGGTGAGAAGGTCGACCAGCAGACCCACTTGGGGTTCGATCTGGCGTCGCTCGCCCGCAGTCCGGTGGAGGCAGCCAACGGCGGAGACGTAGTCTTTGCGGACTATCTGGGCATCTACGGGAACTGCGTCATCCTGGATCACGGGCTAGGGCTTTTCTCGCTCTACGGACATCTCAGTAGCATCGACGTGAAGAACGGCCAGTCCGTGTCGAAAGGTCAGACGCTGGGCCGGACCGGGACAACTGGCCTTGCCGTGGGAGACCACCTGCACTTTTCGATCTTGCTCCGGGGTGTTCAGGTGACTCCACTCGAATGGTGGGACCCCAAGTGGGTGCGGGAGCACGTGCTGCAGCGGATGGAAGGGACGACCTAGCCGAATTAGAACGCTCGGTGATGAGCTCACCGCAGCATGCGCGAGGTTGGTGGGGACGCCAGGTGAGGATAACCGTATGGTATCCTCGCCTACAGTGCTGCTTCCCGCCAACGGTTTTTTCGTGCTCGCCGCTTTCTTCGAGATCGCTGGGTGCTTCGCGTTTTGGGCTTGGCTTCGCCTTGGGCGCACGCCTTGGTGGACCGTTGCTGGAATTGGGAGCCTGGTGCTTTTTGCCGTTTGTCTGACGAGGGTGGACTCGGCTTATGCAGGAAGGGCGTTCGCGGCGTATGGAGGTGTCTACATTGCCAGCTCCCTCCTGTGGCTGTGGATCGTGGAAGGCATCTGGCCCGACATTTGGGACATTGCGGGGGCGCTCATCTGTCTGATCGGTGCCGCCGTCATTCTTTGGGGTCCGCGGGCGTGAGAAGGGTTCCCCCGAGAAACGAACTTCCGTTGAAGGAGTGTAAGCGACTTAGCAAAGAATCTTGCCCAGGCAAGACTTTTGTCTGACATTGTCGCGGCTCCAGGACTTCCGTTCGATCCAATCGTCGTTGACTAATTGAAAATCGAAGCGCTTCTTGTCTACAATGCTGATCGTGGAGCGCGAGTTCGTGGAAAGTGACAGGACAAACAGTTCACGAAATCTCGCAGCAATTCTGAGGCTCGCTTACTCGGGCGAACTCGTAGCCGCACACGCTTACCGCGGGCACTGGCGTTCCGTCTCGAACCCGGCGGAGCGAGCTCACATCAAGGAAATCGAGGAAGAAGAGTGGCAGCATCGGCGCCAGGTGGGGGAGATGCTGCGGGCCATGGGCGCCTCGCCGAGCAAGTTCCGCGAGGCAAGGGCTTTTCTCATCGGTCGAACCCTCGGCCTTCTCTGCCACATCTCGGGTTGGCTCGCTCCGATGTATGGAGCCGGAAAACTCGAGAGCCGGAACGTTCGGGAATATGAGGACGCCGCGCGATACGCGTGGGCTTGTGGGCGGCGAGAATGGGTGGACTGCCTCCTCACCATGGCCGAGGTGGAGTGGGAGCACGAGAAGTACTTCCGCGTTTGCGTCTTGTCGCACTGGCTTGGCGAGCGCCTCCCGATTTGGCCCGCGCCGGCTCCCAAGGACAGCATTCGGTCAACATTCGTGCTCGAAACTGGGGCGGAGCTGGACGCGGCGCCTCGGAAGGAACTGCAACTGACGCCCAGCTACGCTGACCACAGCTGAGCGCCAAAGCGTTCTCGAGATAACCCGATGGAAAACAGTTAGCCACAGGAAATGACTCTCTTCGACGACTTGAGGCCGCAGTTCTTCTGCGGTTCCGGCGCGAATTGACTCGAGTGAAGCGAGGGCAGGGCGGCCACGTGCGGTGGAACTTCTTCACGGATCCGAAGAAAGGGTCCAATGCGGAAAATAGTAATCTCACTTCTTCTTTCTGGGATCTGCTGGTCCTGTCAAGAGACGACAGATAAGTCTGCTGACCTCGTCATCCGAAACGCCCGGGTCTATACGGTGGATTCCGATCGACCCTGGGCGGAGTCGGTTGCAGTGAAAGGGGAGCAGATCTCCTATGTCGGATCCAACGATGGTGCGGAAGGGTACGTGGGTGAGAGCACTCGAGTCATCGACGCAGGGGGCCGGCTCGTTCTACCTGGTTTCATAGACAGCCATAACCACATATGGGCCGGTTCGAACCCCGACGCGGTCAGCCTCTTTGGATTTGGAAGCCTGACCGAGCTTCAAGAAGCAGTCCGCGCGTTTTCCGAGGAGCGACCCGATCTAGAGTGGATTCAGGGCGACGGCTGGGAGTACAACCTGTTTCCTGATGGGGGACTCCCGACGGCGGACGACCTCGCTGGGCTGACCGGAGGCCGTCCCGCTTTGTTCATTTCTTACGACGCCCACACCATCTGGCTCAACCGCGCGGCGATGGACAGCGTGGGCATCACGCCGGACACGGAAAGAGTTCCTTTCGGGGAGCTTGTTCTAGATGGGCAAGGTAAGCCGACCGGAATACTCAGAGGCACGATGGGGATCACCGGCGAGGCCGAGGAGAGCCTGTGGCAGCACGTCCCGAGTCGCGACCGAGAAGATCGCTACGCGAGTTTGAAGAAGAACCTCTCCGATGCGATCAGATACGGGATCACGACCATCGTCGAGCCGCAGGCTTCCGTCCGGCGGCTCTCGATGTACGAGAAGGCTTTGGAAGAAGGACACTTGAAGAGTCGACTTCAAATCGCGCTCTATCACCCGCCGGGAACGACCGAGGAGGAAGTCGACCGCTTTGTCGAAGCGAGGCGAGATTACGACGATGAGCGCATCCGCGTATCCGCCATCAAGCTCTACATCGACGATGTGATCGAGCCACGCACCGCGGCGCTGCTCGAGCCCTATGCCGATCTTCCCGGGGAGCGAGGAGACACGTTCTATGCCCCGGAGACCTTCAATGAGGCCGTCACCCGGCTGGACGGGCGGGGTTTTCAGCTCTTCATTCACGCCATCGGTGACCGGGGAATTCGAGTCGCACTCGACGCTTTGGAACACGCGCGCCGCGCCAACGGACCACGAGACAGCCGTCACCAGCTCGTGCACGTGGAGATCCTGTCTCCGGAAGACATTCCGCGCTTCAAGGAGCTCGATGTGACCGCCTGCATGCAGCCCCGACACTGCGCACCCGACATCAGCGAGTATTGGGCCGCCAGCATCGGGCCGCAGCGATCGGAATACGCTTGGGCTCTGCGGAGCCTGGATGATGCGGGTGCTCGGCTTGCTTTCGCCAGCGACTGGGACGTGTCGGAGATGGAGCCGGTGGTAGGGATTTTCACCGCGGTAACGCGTCGTGGTCTGGACAACGAACCTCCCGACGGTTGGATCCCGGAGCAACGGGTGAACGTAGAGACGGCGGTCGAGGCCTACACGTTGGGTGGCGCCTACGCGAATTTCCTCGAGGAAAACCGCGGTTCAATCGAGGTAGGGAAGTACGCCGACCTCGTCATGATGTCGGATAACCTCTTCCAGATCCCGCCGGGACAGATCAAGGACGCTCACGTTCTTCTCACTCTAGTCGGTGGGGAGGAAGTGTATAGTGACCTCTCCGCCCTCGCTTCTCAACCTTGATTACGGTGATTGCAACCTTGGGATCCGGATGCCTGCCCGCGCAGAGGTCGGAGCTCTAGCTCATTGCTGAAAGCTTCGATAGGACACGATACGCCAACCGCGACCCTCGCGTTCCCAAAGGAGCCCTAGGACGCCGCCCCCCTCGGCCTTGAAGCGAAACACGACTGCGTAGTAAGTGCCGTAGGTCAGGTTGCCCGCCTCAGTCGATTCCGCCTCTTGACGGGTAGGCTTGCGGTCGCAGAGATATTGAACGGCTTTCTCATCGGGCATTTCAACGAGCGCGAAGTCTTCCTCGTAGGGCTGGCCGACCACCAGCGATGTCGGATCCCAGGGAAGGATGATGTCGATGGCTTCCGTCAAATTGTCGCGGTCCCCCAACTCGTCATTGGTGTACTCCATGAGCGTCCGAACGACATCGCGAGCCTGGTTCTCTCGAAGAAGCTCGAGCGTTACGTCATCGTCCGTGTTCAAACAGGCCAACGCGCGATCCGAGAGAAACTTGAGCGCTTCCTCGGGTTTTCTCCGCACCAACCAATCGGTGAGGAACTCCTGCGCCGCTTCATGGATCTCGGCGGGCTCGGCGTCTCGGGGTCGATCGGCGGGTAGTGGCGTGGGGGGCTCCGGAAGCTCCTGGGCCAGGATGTCCGTACCGCGCGAGTCTTTCCTTTTCTTCAGGCCGCCGAAGACCTCTCTCCACCAAGCGACGAAACCTTCCCACCGGGCGGCGTGGCGGACAGAGTTGTCGCCCGCCCGAACATCCGAATTGGCCGAGGTGAGGTGACCGTTGAACATGGCCTGCGGCATCTTGCTCGAGCGGTAGTCGACATCGATATCGGCCCGAGTGCCGTTGCCAGAAACCGAGAATTGAATGTTCGGAACCCTCCCGATCTGACGGAAACTAGTGGGGTACCCAACGTGGTAGACGGTGTTCTCCTTGTCGCGGAAGAACTCCTGGGACTCGTCGAGGGTCTCCCTGGCGTTCGGGACGAGATCTGCGTAGATGCGGAATTGCTCGTCCCCGGATCTTCCGTAGTATTGACCGGCGATCCGATCGACACGCTCGACCAGATCGATCGCAGTGTCCAGTGAGTTCCCCTCCTCGTCCGTTAACTGGGAGTTCATCAATGCGTGGGTGACCGCATCGTAGGTCGTGCGGTAGGAGATGGGTAAAGAGTCGAAATGCTCCTGCCCGGTCAAGTTCTTTTCCGTTTCTTCGTTGTAATTCTTCGTGAAAACGTCGAAGAGCTCTGTTTGCCGGTCCTGAAGGTCGGTATAGCGGCTTCGCCCGGTGTCGATCTCAAATTCCGGAGTAGCGATGACCTTTCCCGGCCAGTGCCGCTCGAGGCCTACCAGTTGGAGTCCGTCTCCCTTCTTACGAAAGTACACGGTCACCGCCATCAGTGGATCGTCCGCCCAAATCCTCGCTGCGAAGTGCGACCCATCCACCGCGGTTGCGGTGGATGGGGGGATCTCGAAGGTCGAGGCCGACGCGGTGGACACGATTCTTCCGCTTGCTCGCTCTCGCCAGGCAGCAACGCTTCTGGAGCCTCATCGGAAGAGCTCCAGACTCCCCAGTCGAAGAGCTCGCCGTCCCGATCGGGTAACTCGTTGAATCGATCTGACCCCGGGGTTTTGTTCTCAGAGTCGGACACGAAGCCCCCTTGAAACGTAGGGGATGGGACCGGGCCGGCAGGCGGCTCCACTCATGCCGGCCACGCCGGCAGGACGAGTGGACACGGTTTCATGGCGCAACTTTCGGCACCTGGGCCAGTTTGGGCATCGGCGTACCCCCCAAACCCCACACAGGCTCCCGCTCAGGGAGCTAATAATTCATTGGATGGCCCCAGATTGTACCGAAAATTTCTGTTTTGTCGAGGGTTTTTTCGAAAGAAACGCGGAGCCGCGGGGGAGGCTCGAGTCGGGTCCGGGCACTTACCGCTCTAGGGGCAGCCTGGGATCCTCAGTTGTTGTCCCACCCTAATAAGGTAGCGGGGGGCACGCACGTTGTTGGTTTCGGCGAGCTCCCGAGTGGTGACACACCGGTAGCGGGAGGCGATACGTCCCAACGTGTCACCCTTGCGGACGACGTAGACGTCCATCTTGCCGTATGGATAGTTGGCTTCGTGGAGCTCGAACGCCGTCTCGACCAAACTCCCTTCAACGCATCGCTCCTCGTAGTAAGGCACGAGCAGTTTCGGGATGGTGATGGTATCGCCGGCCTCGGCCCGTTCCCCCGGGCTGAGGCGAGGGTTAAGGTTTCGAAGGGTACGAAACCAACCGTTGTGGCTCTCGACTTGACCCAAGCAGATCGTGAGCTCCCCGAGTGAGGCATCGTTTTTCAAGGCGAGCTCGGCCAGCTCATTTTCGAGGGCCGGGAACTCGAGGTTGTAGTCTTCGGGGTGAAGAAAAAGCCATGCCGCGGCAAGAATACGAGGTACATACTCGCGTGTTTCCCTGGGCACGCGATAGTAAACCCGCTGATCCCAAAAGCCCGTCTTGTACCGCCGTTGTAGACGCTTCATGCGATACTCGCCCCCGTTGTATGCGGCGAGGGTCAACTCGAGGCTGTCATTGAGAACTTCGAACTGATCGTTCAGGTAGGCGACGTTGGCACGCGTGGCGGCCTCGGGATCCAGCCGCATGTCGAAACCGTCCACTTCTCGGAGCCCGTAGCGCCTTCCCGTCGAGCGGATGAATTGGAGAAGGCCCGCCGCACCGGCGTGAGAATAGGAATGGACTCTTCCACCGGTCTCGGTGGCGATCATCGCGAAGAGCAACGCTTCCGGGAGCCCCGCCTCTTCATAGATGGGCGCGATCTTGTCGCTGAGATATTGGTAGTGCTCGTAGGAGTTCATGAGCATGGGGCGGTTCCAAGTGAGCCAATCGTCGAGGGCGGCCTTGACCGGTCCGTTGAGATGGATCATCTCGCGAAGGTCGTTGCCGCGCAGGAGCGACACGGTGTCGCCGAGCTCCGGCATCGCATTCACGATGGAAGAACTTCCAGACTCTAGCGAAAGCTCTTCGTCGATCGTGTCGGCCTCGTTGCTCAGAGCCTCGAGTTGAGAAGCCTGGTCGGTGAGGGCCACGGTTTGTTCCTCGACGAGACTGCCCATGACGTCGAGGAAGCGAAGCGTGTCGCAGCCTTGCGTCTCCGCGCACAGGCGCGCGCCCGCTTGCAGACGCTGCCCGAGCGCTACGAGCTCCTCGTCCCCGACCGTCTCGCCGGCAGACAGCCGCTCGAGGATCGCTCCGAACTCATCCTCTACCTGGTCGAGCCCTCTGTAGAGCGTTTGCACTTCTTCCGAGGGCGGTGGCGGTGAGGTTTCTGAGCTCCGCTGAGGCGTCTTGGCAGCCTGCGAAGTGGGGGTCGGCGAGGGAGCGGCGACCTCTTTTTTTCCTCCACAGGCGGCCAACGCCACCCCAAGAGACAGTGTGAAAACTAAGTGGATCCCGTTTCGGCGATGTGGATGGACAAGCTCACGGACCTGCATTTCGGTGCGCACCTCTTTGACGTTGATGATGGAAGATCGGGCTATCGGCACCCGCCATCATAGCTTGCAGCAAAGTCCCGGCGGAGGCAACTCTCTTCCTAGGCTCTCCAAAAGGATAGACCGGGCTATCTCATCGGTTAGTTACGAGCGAATCGGAATGCGCTAACTGTCTGGAAATACTCGAGTCCGCGTTTGGCACGTGACTTGCTCTCCTACGCCACCGAGGAGGTAGGCACCATTGATATCCACCCGAGACAAGAATCGAATCTTGAAGGGTGCGGAAGGGGCCTTGTCCGTTTCGCAGACCGAAGTTGGCTTCACCTTTAATAAGACCCTGTGGCCGGGGCGTGACCCTAACGCTTGGCTCGCGGGAACGCTCGAGTCACGTGCTCGCTGGGCGGGAAGACCGGATTTCGTTTACCTCGCGATAGCGGCGCCTTTTTCGATTCTCCCTGAAGACGTGGCCCCCGTTGCGCTGGCCCTCGACGTGCTCTGCAAGGAGGAGCCGGAGCTGCTCGCCTCCTACGAGAAAGATCTATCCGACACAATGCTTCCGATCTATTCGCTCATGGAAGCCGGTGACTTCGTCGAGGCTTGGCGTGATACAAATCCATGGACGTCGTCCCACTATCCCGAGCTTGCCGAGGGCATCGCCGCGGCCACCGCCGGCTTGGGGCCCCTCCGAGTCGAGCAACCCGTCGTTTACCACTAGCAGATACGATCGGCCCGTTTGACAACCCGGCGGGTCGGGCATAGCTTGACCTCCCTTTCTCCAACCCAGGAGGTAGTTATGAAGGCGTCGAGAAGCATTCTTGAAGAGGCGAGCGATGTCTGGGGGAACGTGGCCAAGCACCACGGAGAAGCCAAGGCGCAGGCCCTCCGGGAGACTCTGCGGAACTGCTACCAAAGCCGGGAGCTCTTCGTCATCGCGGGCCGTCCCGACCTCAGCCGCGACGCGCCGTCCTCAACAAGCAGCGAGTAAACAGACCGTCGAAGTTATGGACTAGCCCACGGGCGCGTTGAGCGCCGGTGGGTTTTTCTTTTTTATTGATCAGAGGCTTTGACTCATGAAAGACTTTTTGCGCAAGAGTTGGGATTACTTCTTCGAGAAATGGCGGCGTCTCACCGGGGGTTGGGAGCCCTTCGTGGAGAAACCACTTCCGGCCGACGAGCTCGACGCTGTGATGCAGCAGGCTTCGATTCCCTCGTGGGGCTTCTTCTTCATGCTCATTCTCTCGAGCGCCATCGCGACCTTCGGACTGCTTTCTAACAGTGCCCCCGCGATCATTGGAGCGATGATCATCGCGCCCCTCATGGGGCCGATTATGGGGCTCGCCTACGGAATCGTCATTTTCAGATGGGGCCAGATCAGTCGCTCGATTTTGACCGTGACCTCCGGGGCCGCTCTTGTCGTCCTGTTCGCCTATCTCACGACAGAATGGATCGGCTGGAGGATCGCCGGCTCGGAGATCCTTAGCCGAACCATGCCGACGCTCCTCGACCTTGGCGTAGCCATGGCCGCCGGCGCCGCCGCCTTCGCGTACAGCCACCGGAGCATCATGAACTCCATCGCCGGCGTTGCCATCGCCGTGGCACTCGTACCGCCCCTTGCGGTATGCGGCGTCGGCTTGGCATTGGGTCGCAAGGCAACCGCGGATGTCGGGCTCTCCCTTTCTGAGCTAGGGCTTTATTCCGGAGGAAGCGATATTGCGAGGGGCGCCTTCGTTCTTTTCCTGGCCAACTTGGCGGGCATCGTCGTGGTCGCCGGTGCAGTCCTTCTGTCGCAAGGCTATGGACACTGGAAGAAGGCAAGCGTGGGGATCGTGGTCGTCGCCGCCTGTTCAGCCTTGCTGCTCGAGCCGTTGGGAGAATCCCTACACAGACTTCGTGTGAAGAGCAGGACGATGAGGCTGATCTCAACGCTTCCCGTGCAACGCCCCGATCTATTTTCTCGAGCAGGTCGGATCGATTCGCTCCATGTGACATACCGGGACGGCCTGTTGCACGTGGGTATCGACGGTGTGATACCCAAGGAAGAGATTCCCGACATGCAGAGAATGGCAGACGTACTGCGCCAGTACCTTTCGGAGTCAATCGGGGAGCCTGTGGTCGTGGAAGCGGAAGTCATTCCCATTGAATTCCACCATTTCAAGTCGATGCCAGACACACAAGTGCCGCAGGACCTATTGGGACTCCCTTTTTTTTCACGGCAACCAAAGGTTCACACTGTCGAAAACGAGAGGATTGAGAAATGACGCGGTGAAACTAGCACATCAGACCCTGAGGGGAAAGTCGCATAGCCCTTGCCCTAGCCGCGATTCCTTGGCGCTTGCATCGACGTCGCAATTGGTATATTCACACGGGGGTTTCTATAGGAGGAAGCGACGAAACAAACAGCCAGTTTCGCTGCGGTAGTTGCGATTGTACTAGTGGTGGGTTTCACCCACACCATCGCAGCGCAGGATACAGAAGTCGTCGAGATCAAGAAGGGTGAAGTGTTGCGCGTTCTCAACAACACGGTCGTCGTGCGCGTCGAAGGTGAGGGAGTCAAAACGTTCGTCGTACCGAGTGACTTCAAATTCCAACATGAGGGACAAGAGATCACCGTGGCCGATCTCCGCCCCGGCCACCAGCTCACAGGTGTGAGGATCCGCACCACGGGCGGTGCCACGTCAGTCGCCGAGGAAGATATAGACAAGATCATGGCCGAGGTAGCCGAGGCGCCGGCCGCGGCTGCGGAAGCGATGAGCGGGGCAGCAGAGGACGTCGCGGAAGCGGCCGGGGAGATGGCAGATGCCGTGGCTGAAACCGCCGGAGAGATGGCGGAGTCCGCGGGAGAGATGGCAGAGTCCGCGGCTGAAACTGCTGAAGCGGCGGCTGCGGAGACCGGCATGAGCCCGGGCCTCATGGTAGGTCTCTTAATTCTAGCGTTGGTTCTTGTCGTGCTGGCGGTAAAACAGCTACGCAAGGCTTGAGATAGCGGTTCAGCCAACTACAAAGTAAAAGAGGGCGCACGGCCGAGGGTCGTGCGCCCTTTGTGTTTACGCCTCACTCGCCAAGGATCTTGACGAGCAGTCGCTTCGGTCTGCGGCCGTCGAACTCACCGTAAAAGATCTGTTCCCACGGGCCGAAATCGAGCTTGCCTTCGGTGATCGCTACCACCACTTCTCTGCCCATGACCTGACGCTTGTGGTGAGCATCGCCGTTGTCCTCGCCGGTACGGTTGTGATGGTACTTCTCGGGGCTCGCGTCGAAAGGAGCGAGCCACTCGAGCCAACGTTTGTAATCTTCGTGCAGGCCGGGCTCGTCGTCGTTGATGAAGACCGACGCCGTTACATGCATGGCGTTGACTAGGCACAGACCTTCCTGAACGCCGCTCTCCGTGACGGCATTCTCCACATCTCTTGTGATGTTGACGAAGTCCATGCGAGCCGGAACATTCATAGTGAGATGGGTTGTGTGGCTTTTCAAGCGAACACCTCCAATTGGGCAAAGCGATCGTGCAAACGGGCGGGACGGGGGAAGGGGCGAGGCTACGATCGGATCGTGCTTATCCCGTCGTTAGCCTCCCGCGCCGTCGGCGCTAAAGTACTTCACCATCGAATCGAGCTGTTCACTCAGATCCTCGACCGCGTGCTGGAGTAGATCCCGCACCGACAGGATCCCGCCAACGCGGTTGCCCGAGTCGATGACCGGCAAGTGCCGGAAATGTCGCTCTACCATGACACGCAAACAATCCCCATACGGCATGTCTGCCGCCGCGGTCTCTACTTCCCGCGTCATGACGTCTGACATGACGGTTGCCTTGGGATCCTTGCTAGCGAGGACGACGCGGATCATGACGTCCCGTTCGGTGAATATCCCTACGAGCTTGTCGTTATCGACCACTGCCACCGCGCCAACCCTTTTGTCGTTCATCATTTGGACGGCCTCGGTGACCGTCGATTGGGGGGACACAGTAGCTGCGGGTACACTCGCGATTTTCAATAAACTCATGGCACCCTCCGGTTATTCTGTGAGGGCATTGTGTCTTACGTGGGCCTCCCTCTGCAAATGGCCCGACCGAGATGGCGTCGGGCGCCTGACCTGCTATAATCGTAGCGTGATCTCCAGTCAAAATTAACCTGACAACTTCCTTCTTTTGAGAAGGATCGCGTGAATAGACAGAGAAAATTGCAGGGGCGGAGCGCGGCCTCCGAGGGGGAGGCTCTCAACCTTCCAACCAGGAACCGCTGGACCATTCTTCGGGTGGTGCTGCTGGCGCTGTTGGTTTCAGGATTATGCACTTGAAGCAAATTAATTTGCTTCAAGTGCATAATCCCGGTTGGTTTGGTCGGAAGCTCCGCCGGTCGGGGCGATACCCGCCTTTGCGCGTCAATACGGCTTGCCCTGTCACTTTTGTCACGACGGCTACCCCCGGTTGAGTCCGATCGGTCAGCGTTTCCGTGATCGGGGCTTCCGGCTGGAGGACGAAACGAATACCGTCAACGACTGGCTGAAGTCGGTACCGGTCAGTTTGAGGGCCGGGGCGAATCAGACATTCGTCGAGGATGGGGACGCAACGACCGACGGGTTCATCGACGTGGTAAGCGCCGCCGGCAGCATGGGTTCCCACATCGCATACTGGGTCGATTACATCTGAGCGGTGGATGGAGATGGATTCCACAGCGTGGGGATGGACAACGCCTGGGTGCGCGTCGATGTCCTACCGGAGGATCTGTACGTCCGAGGAGGGAGGATAGAGTTCGATCTCCCCTTCTCGCAGGCCCGGACGCCCAACCTTTTCGGATACGACATCTATTTGGCTAACACCGGGTTCGAAGTCGATAACGTCGGTGAGCATCACGACGGAGCCGAAGTCGGCGGCTTCGTCGACGATGAGACTCACTGGTCGGTGAGCGTGGTCGACGCCCGGAGCGCGGAGGAATTCGCCGGTGAGAGCGACGGATTCGATCCGGCCGCCTTTGGTCGTTTCGCTCATTATCTCGGCGAGAACCGGGTGGGGCTGTTTGCATATCTTGCCGGCAATACTCTGGCTCGCGAAATCCCGAATCAGGTGGCTGTTTGGGAGGACGATCTGCTGAGGCTTGGTTTAGACGGTTCCTTCTACTTCGGTGACTGGAACCTGTATGGGGTCTTCATGTACGGCAGCAACTCCAACTCCATCGCCGATGCGGCTAGCCCCGATGGAACCGGCGAAACTCTCAGCTTCACCGGGGGATTCCTGCAGGCAAACTACTTTGTCCGCGATTTCCTGAATCTCTCTACCCGGGTCGATCTGGTTAGCCGGCCGCCCGGCCAAACGGCATTGCCCAACGAGACTTTCGTCGGTGTGTTCCCGGGGGGCATGATATGGATCCACTCCAACTTCAAACTGACGTTGGAGCTTGGATTTCGAAACCGCGGCCGCCCGAACCTGGTCGGGCTGCAGGCGGAGGTCGCGTTCTAGGTGTGGCTAATCGGGAGCTGCGATAATGGTGTTGGTTTCGGGAGTCAACCAACCTTTGAAGGATAACGGTTCTCCACAGCGGACGGTGATGTTCGAGAATCCTTCAATCTTGTAGAGTTTTCCGCGAGAGTAGAGCATCGGTTGCGCGCCTTCGCGAACGCAGCGTTCGGCGCACCTCACGTGTAGCGCGCCTTGCTGCCCCCCCTTCTCGGCGCAGTTGCTGTCGGTTAGGAAACCTTGCCATCGTCGCGGTGGCTCCAAATTGATGGTGTTTGTGGCGGTGGACTCGAAAACCGGGGCGCCGACCCCGGCTCTGCGCTGCCTTTGGGCTTCCCGCGTGGGGCCGTTCGAGCCCGAGCCCGGTTCGGTACTTTTGTTGAAGACCCGATTCTCGCGTGGAGGGATGAAGGGTTTTTCTGCTGGCCGATGACTTTCCGCAGGGTGGGTCCGCTTCACCGAAAGATCGGTGCCGGACTGCGCCGGGGTCTGTCTCGTCGGCGGTGGTTCGGGCGGAGCGGGCAATCGGCTTTCGACTACGATCGTCCCCACAACACCCAGCGCGAGGGCGGAGAAGAAGAAAAGTGCTGCACGGCCGCTGATCCGAGGGGCGCGTCTTCGCCACCGCGCCATCGTTCCCACGAGTGACTTCGCGCGGACCGTGACGGTGGGGGAACCTTCCGCCGCACGAAGGATGGCCCGGCCCATCTCTCGAGCAGATGAATAGCGATCGTCGGGGGACGGAGCCGTTGCGCGCCGAATGACACGAATGAGAGCCGGCGGTAAGGCCAGCTCCTCGCTTGGCGGGGGTAGCGGCTCGGTGACGTGTCTCATCAGAATGCTCACCGCGGTCTCTCCGGTGAAGGGAACATCGCCGGTGAACAACTCGTAGGCCAAGATACCCAATGAGTAGATATCGGTACGGTGATCGATTCGGCTTCCCTGGCACTGCTCGGGTGACATGTACTCCGGCGTGCCGATGATGAGGCCCTTTCCGGTCACAGGATCCCGTCGCTCCATCGGTTTCGCAATCCCGAAATCGAAGACCAGGCACTTGTAGCTCTGGGGTCACTAGGATGTTCGAGGGTTTGACGTCCCGGTGCACGACGCCCGCTTCGTGGTCCGCATGGAGTGCTTCCGCAACCTGCGGGAGTACCCTGACCGCCCGGTCGAGAGGCCACGGAGCGCCGTCGAGTTGCTGGCGCAACGTCTCGCTGTTCTCGATGTACTTCATGACAAAAAACGGGCGTCCGTCGAACTCTCCGGTGTCGTAGATCGGGAGGATGTTCGGATGGTCGAGGCGTTCCAGAAGGGTTGACTTCTTGGCGAAATCTACGCACCCAGTCGGGGTCTTCGCTGATTTCCTTAGCCAGTACCTTGATGGCGACCTGGCGGTGTAGGGAGGGGTGTTGGGCGGAATAGACTTCCGCGGTGCCGCCTTGACCGATCAGCGCTTGGAGGCGATACGACCCCAATAATTGACCTACGAGATCCACGAGACTTCTTCTCCCGGAAGAGGGCAGTTACAGGCGGGTTAGGCCCGACCTTTGGGGCGCGCTGATTACTTGCCACCAGATTAAGCAGCCGAAGGCGAAAACGCAAATGGGCGTCCGCAAACGGGGTCAGACCCGTGTCACATTTTTGGATCCGACCCTGCCGTGGGGGCGCCAGACCCTGCCGTGGGGGCGCCAAGACACGGAGGTGCTACCAATCAACGTGGCCAGGCGCCGATCTGACCCCGGGTTAAGTTGTTTTGTTGGAGGCCTTTCGAGCGGAGCGGAGTGCCGCGGAAAACTCCAGGGACGAGTCGGCGCCGGAGCGGGACTTGTAGCCGCCGAAGATGGCATGGCCAGCCTGGAGCCAGAAGCAATCGACCACCTCGAATCCCGCCTGCTTCAGCCATGTCAACTGGTCGATCAGGGACGAGGGTTGATCGCTCGCATCAGGGAACCGGTAGTAGTTCCACTCCTCGGTCACGAAGCGCTCGAAGAGCGCTCCAGATCGCCCAGCGGCACTTTCCTTCACGGCGCGGTCCCAACCTGCGGCGAAGACCTCACGGCCCTGGGGTCGTTGAGGCTCCACGAGGTCGGCTATGACGAGCGCTCCTCTCGGCGAGATTCGCTGGGAGATTGCTGCGTAAAGGCGCCGCTTGTCTTCTCCGGAAAGGTGATGGATGCATAGAGAAGAGACGACCGCGTCCGCGGAGTCCAGGGAAGGATGCCAATCGCTGGCGCCGAGCTCGAACGCTTGGACCGAAAACCGGTCACCGAATGAACTGAGCCGCGTCGTTGCGTGGGAGCGCATGCTTTCCGAGCCGTCGAGTGCAACCAGCGTTGCCTCGGGAAAACAGTCGAGCAGCGCATGACTCAGCGTTCCCGACCCCGAGCCGATCTCCACCGCACGGAACTTGTCTGCGGGTGTGAACGGCAAGAGCGTCAAGACCGTCGCGATTTGCTCCTCACGTGCGGGAACGGGAGTCAAGCCCATTCTTAGTTGAAACTCTCCACGGCTCACGTTTAAGCGACCTTCTTCTTCGATACGGTTGACGTCTTCGCCTCGATCTTCAGTTCCCGCTTGAGAGCTTCGCGAAGCTTGGGAAGATGGCGGTAGCCCACCACCTTCCTCAAGCGCGGTTCGATGTCTACGAGCGCCGTTGCCAACCAGCGCTGGCGTTGGCTCGAGTTCTTCCAGTGGTCGACCTTCGCGCAGCGTTCCTCGACGAGAGCATTGACGGACTCAAGGCAGTTCGTCGTCTTGAACGAACGGCCCAGCACCGCGTGCACGCCGAGTCGATGCAACGTCAGCGTCTCCTCGAGGCCTTCCTCCAGGCTGCCAGCTGCGGATTGGTTCCGCTCTTCTAACTCACCGTGGAGTTGCTCGAGCGCAGTGAGGGCCTCTTCGTACTCCGGCCTGTTGTAGGCCCACTGGAGCCGCTTGCGCCATGACGCCTGCTCGCCCTTGGACAGGTAGCTCACTACGTTTTCACGTTTGTGCCACTGGCAGCGTTGTATCAGGGCCCGCTTACGGAATGCCTTCTTGACTGCCGCTTGGAGACCCTTGCCGCCGTCGATGATCACCAGCAGACCCTGGGAGATATCGAGTCCCCGCTCGAGCAGTGAACGCAGGAACGGCGTCAACACCTGCGCGTTCTCCGTGTCCGTCTCCACGAAGCCCAAGAAGCGTTTTTCCCCGCAAAGCGTGATGGCCAGAGCCACGACCATCGTTGCCTCGGCGAATGTCTTCCCATCCAGAAACAGCGCCACCACATCCTCGCCGGTCAGATCCCGTTCCTGCATCTCCCGCAGCTTCGCAGCGCTCGCTTGCACGAACCCTCGGGACACCGTTGAGCTCGACAGCCCGATGGCGCCCGGAATCGCTTCCGCTGCCGCCTCGTAGTTGCGACAAGAGATTCCGTAGAGAACTCGTTTCAGCAGAAGATCATTCACCTCACCGCCGTGGCTCACCGCCTCGTAGCAGCGAAGCGGAATCTCTCCTCCCTCGATGCTCCGAACCCGTGGCACACGGATCGGTACCCGCTGGCCGCCAAGCCCTACCGTGCCCGGGTTGCTTCCGGGACGGCGACCGCGCTCCAGCTCGTCCTTGCGAGAGTATCGCTCTCCCGCCAACGCCTTCACTTCGTCGTCGAGCAACTCGTGAACGTGCATTAGACCAAGGGGGACCAACCAACGGATCATCTCTACCTTGGCGTCCAGCACGAGTTCCCCGTAATCCTCGTGCCTCACCATCTCGACCTCACCCAAACGACGCGACTTCTTGCGTTTCTTGACCGAACGTAGCAGACTTCCCATCTCGGCTCCTTTCTTCGCGGCTTGATTTTGTTTTGTCCAACGCCATCAAACCACGGGGTTTGGAACCGTTTCAATTCCCAACTAAGATTGGCACACTTTCGGGAACGGCGACGGAAGAGAGCTCTCGGTAAAGCGCCGAGTCGTCTTCGCTCCATCTATCGGAAGAGTCGCTCATCTGCTTTGGCCAGCTTCGCCTAAAATGGCCTCGTACTTCAACTGGTCGTTGCCCGGCGCTAAGATAACGCTGACCTATGAAGAAAGAATCTCTCGCCACGGTGGAACGAAGGATCGTCGACTGCCGACTCTGCCCCCGACTGGTGGATCACCGTGAGCACATTGCGCGTGTCAAGACGCGCCGTTTCGCCACCCAGGACTACTGGGGCAAACCGGTGCCCAGTTTCGGAGATGCGCGCGCGCGGCTTCTCATTGTCGGGCTGGCTCCGGCGGCCCACGGGGCGAATCGAACCGGAAGAATGTTCACCGGTGATAGAAGTG
This sequence comes from Candidatus Marinacidobacterales bacterium, assembly GCA_965219415.1. Lineage (GTDB taxonomy): Bacteria > Acidobacteriota > Vicinamibacteria > Marinacidobacterales > DATDRI01 > CBDCNP01. The sequence continues at coordinate 1,995,802 of OZ244742.1, read as the reverse complement.
GCGACTGGCTCTATGAGGCCTTGCATCGTTTCGGTTTCGCCAGTCAAGCGAGCTCGATCGAACGGAACGATGGGCTCGAGCTCCGTGACACGTTCATTTCCGCGGCGGTACGATGTGCTCCTCCGGCCAACAGGCCTACGCGAGAAGAGTTCATCCGCTGCCGGCCCTATCTGGTCGCGGAGCTCGCTCTGCTCACACGAGTGCGGGTGGTCATCGCGCTCGGCCGAATTGGTTTCGACGCGTTTCTCGCTGCTTGGCAAGAGGCGGGACACCCGGCGATGAAGCCGAGGCCGCAGTTCGGTCACGGTAGCGCAACCACGCTGGAAGGTGGGATCTTGCTCCTCGGAAGCTACCATCCGAGCCAACAAAACACGTTCACCGGAAAGCTCACCCGAGCGATGTTTCACCGCGTGTTTCGAAAGGCGCGCAAGACCTTGGCCTAGCGGAGCTATAGTATGAAGCCTGGGTTTACGCGGATTCGGGATGTGTCCCGAGGTCCGTGGAAAAAGAACGGCACCCTCCACTCCCGTCATCAGAGTGTCATATCAGGCGGCAACCTTCGCGTGTTCGAGAACCTCGCTCAGACGTTGGTAGCCGTCGATGCGTCGTAGTTGAATCTGGCCAGAGGCGATAAGCCCAAACAGCAAAGCGACCGCGGACTCCTCGCTGGAGAACGACGCTTGGGTTTTCGTCCGGCGTCGAAACTCGCGGTTGAGATTCTCCAGAGCTTTGGTCGTTCGAAACGATTTCCACATGGCACGAGGGAATTCGTAGAAGGTCAGCAGCTGATTACCGGCCTCCTCTAGGCTTCGGACGACGGCCGGCGCGAGAGGCGTCCACTTGGCGACGAGCTCGTCATAGGCTTTGCGAGCATCGAACCCGTTCTTGGCGTAGACGATCCGGTTGTAGTCACGCCGGAGCTCACGGCGTGCGTGCGCCGGGCAATGTTGGAGCAAGTTGGCGCGCTTGTGCTCGGTACATCGCTGCAACCGGCACCCCGGCCACTTCTCCAGCGCTTTCGTCAGCCCCTTGTGGCCGTCGCTGATCACTAGCTTGGGAGCCCGGAGTCCTCGAGCCTGGAGTCCCTCCAGTACGGAGCCCCAATGCGTCGAGGCTTCGCTCACCGCCAGACGCAATGACAACAGACGTTTGTGCCCGTCTGGCGCGACCCCGAGCGCGGCCAGTACGGGTACGCTGATCACACGTTTCGCCATCCGCACTTTCAGGTGGAAGCCGTCCAGGTAAACGATCGCGTAGACCTCCTCGCTGAGAGCACGGTTCTGCCATTCCTCGAAGCGCTCCTTCAGCCGGCTAACCACGCGAGACACCGCGCTCTTCGATAGGTGCTCCTCACCGAGCAGTGGTTTCAGCGCTTTGCGGACCCGGCGGCTATTCGCGCCCGACAAGTACGTCCCCAAGAGCGCCTCGTCGACCTCACGAGTCCGGCGCGCGTACCGGGGCAACAGATCGCTCCTGAACTCTGTCGTTTCTCCCGTTTCCTCGTCTCGCACGCGGGCTCGTGGCACCCGGAGCTCGCGAGTTCCCACCGACGTCGTCACGCGACGGGTTTCGGCTCCGTTGCGATATCCACGGCGGTCTTTCGCACGCTCGTAGCTACAACACCCCAGCGCTTGGTCGACTTCTTCCTCGAGCACAACCTCGATCGCCTCCAGTACCCGCATACGCAGCCGAAGTTGGACGAACTCCCGGTACTCGCTTACAGACTCCTTCAATATGGTGGTAGGCTTCTTCATGGCGTAATCCTCCTCCTGCCTTTCCAGGCGCGGTTTCGTTTTGCTTAACCGGAGGTTACGCCATTCTTATTTCCACGGGAAGCGGGACGGATCCCGACTTCGTGTGGGTAAGTTCTGACGGAAAAACAGTGTAACTCATTGTGTGGAAAAGGTATCGAGTACTTCATCAGGTGCTGAAAAGTGGTCCATTTTTAGGATAGGCTAACCGAGTGAAAAATTCCCAGTCGATCCGCTCGCTGTTTGCGCTGCCAGGTTTCGTGGTTGGTGCCGGATTGAAGGGTCTATTCGGTGACCGATACGCCCGTGTCATCCAGCTCAAGAGGCGAAAAAAACAGCTGTGTGCTCTTACTGTGGGCAACGGTGCCGGGGGCGCTATGACAAGCAAGTGTGCCGGGTCCGCGACCTGTCGTTGGCAGGCTGGCGGATCTATCTGGAATACGAGCGTTGGCGCGTCAACTGTTCTGGGTGCGGCGGTGTGCATGTAGAACACCTAGACTGGCTGGCGAACAACTCGCGCTACACCCAGCGTTTTGCGACGCATGTGGGCAAGCTGTGCCGGGATATGCCGAACAAGGCGGTGGCCGAGATGGAACGTCTGCACCACGGTACGGTGAAGGCTCTGGATACGCTCTACATGCAAGAGCAGGTCGACCGGGCGGGGCTACCGGCGCCTCGGGCCATCGGTGTCGATGAGATCTCCATCCGCAAGGGACATAACTATCGCGTCATTGTCAGCGACCTGGAGCGGGCGCGTCCCATCTGGGTGGGCGGTGAGGGTCGCAAAGAAACCGACATCGATTTGTTCTTCAAGGCGCTGGGCGGAAAGAAAAGCGCCCGTATCAAGCTGGCCGCCATGGATATGTGGAAGCCCTTCCGGAACTCGGTGATTCACAACGCGCCTAATGCGCGGATCATCTCCGACAAGTTTCATATCATGCGTCATCTGTCAAAGGCCCTCGATGAGGTCCGGCGCGGTGAGTACAAACGCCTCAGCGGCAAGGACCGGTCGTACATCAAGGGGCAGCGTTACACTTTGCTTTCCCGGCGGGAGAACCTGAGCCTAGACGGTCGCCGCGCACTCAAAAAGTTGCTCCAGGCCAACCGGCGCCTGAACACCGCCTATATTTTGAAGGAGGCCTTCGGGCAACTCTGGGGTTACCGCACCGAACGCGGCGCTCGCGCCTTTTTCACTCGTTGGAAAGACAGCCTCAAATGGCAACGCCTGCATCCGTACCAGAAGTTCGCCGGTATGATTGAGTCCCATTGGGATGGTATCGCCTCCTACTGTCATCCGGAGAACAAAGTCAGTCTCGGCCTAGTTGAAGGGGTCAACAACAAAATCCGTGTTCTGCAACGACGCGCCTACGGCTATCGCGACGAGGAATATCTCAAGCTGAAGATCGTGGCGACTTTCCTTCCGCCATTACCCAGAAATGCAGTTTCCAACCCACACGAATCCGCGTAGACCCTGAAGTCTTAAAGAGGAGGAACCGATGCAATACCGCTCGAATGCCTCGATACTCGGTCTGCCGATTATCCATGTGAGTACCGCACAGATGGTGGACGGGCGTGTGCGGCGGGGTGTCGCGCGAGGCTGGATCGCCATCGGGGACATCGCCTTCGGTGTCGTCTCCGTCGGGGGCCTTGCCTTCGGTGGGATCGCTCTGGGTGGGTTCGGTCTCGGCCTGATCTCGCTCGCGGGTGTCTCGATCGGAGGCTATGCGATTGGGGGGCTCGCGATCGGGTACCTCGCGATGGGTGGTATGGCCATTGGCTGGAAGTGCGCGCTCGGCGGTGCTAGCTTACGCGAAAGAGTACGCGCTAGGGGGACACGCCATCGCCGAGCACGCCAATGACGCCGAAGCTCAGGAATACGTCAAGACCAGCGCGGTGGGTTTCGGCAGAACCCTGATGCAGCATTCGCGATGGCTTCTAATTCTCATCTTCTTGCCGGTCGTCGCAAGGTGGTGGAACCGCCGGAGAGATAGAGTGCCACCACCCGACCCACCGCAGGCGTAGGCGCAACGCGAGACCCGCTTACCAGGCAACCACATCGTTTGAGGAACGAGCTCGACGCGGCAGGTTTTCGAAGGCGAGTCGGGGATCGTTGACCCCCGCCAAGAGCTCACGTTACAAATAGGTTATCCGGTTTCTTTTCCGTGTGCCGTCGTTCCGTTTCCAAAGTGCCGATACTCTGGTCTTCTACTAGAAACGTGTGAGTTCAAGGAGTCGAAGTGGACGTTGAACCGACCATGAAGGAGAGCCCGCCTCGCTGGGTCGAGCCCGATAGGGACGACGAGGCGAGGCTTGCCCTTGATTTCGTTCCCGCGGCCAGCAAGTCATCCCGGCTTTGGTTCTTCGTCCATGGGCTCAACTCCAATCGACGAGGCGAGAAGGCCCTGTATTTCGCCCGCCAAGTAGCGCGGCGAGGAGAGGCATTCGCCAGCCTGGACCTCACGGGACACGGTGACTCGGAAGGCGGGCTCCTTGGCTTGTCCCTGAGCCGAAACCTGCACGATATCGAGCGGGGACTTCGTTTCGTCGAACAAGAAGGCCCGTTCGCTTCGGTGTGTCTCGTCGGATCCTCGATGGGCGGGCTCACTGCACTTTGGTACTCGGCGCTCAACCCGGGGAAGATCGCCGCCAACCTCGTGGTGGCCCCCGCGTTCGAAATGGCCGGTCGTCTCCTCTTGGCTCTAGGGCGCGGCAAGGCGCAGAAGTGGCGGGAGGAGGGGAAGACCCATTTGGTCACCGAGAGCGCCGAGTTCGACTTGGGTTATGGGTTCGTCGAAGACGAAGCCCACTATCCCATTGCGACCCTAGTGAGGAAGCTCAAGACGCCGACACTCATTCTACACGGCACTCATGATGAAGCTGTCCCCCATCGACTCTCCAAAAACTTCACTCAGAAGGTCGAGGTATCGAGGCTCACACTCATCGACGAAGGAGATCATCGGTTGACCGATCACAAAGAAATGTTGTTCGAGGAGATGTGGGAATTCGTGGGCACGCTGGAGAAGCCGTAGGCGGGTCCCCACCTACGTACGGCACCGCGAAGAAAGAGTCTCCGCGGCGTCTACACCGCTTGGAGTGCGTAGGTGGCCAAGCCGATCGCCACGACGCGATCATTTCCTTCCACGACTTCCAACCGGCAAGTGGCCAGCGTTCTTCCCTTGCGGACGACTTCCCCGATGGCCAAGAGATCGCCCTGAACTCCGGCCAAGAGGCTTATCTTGAACTCGACCGTCTTGACGGTGGAGCCCGGGGACACCGAGCCGACCGCGTAATTGCCGGCGGTGTCTGCCAGTAGACCGATCAAGCCACCGTGTATGACCCCGTGGCCCTCTTCGAACTCCTTGCGGAACGGCAAACGGACCCGTGCTACGCCGTTTTCGCAGTACCCGAGCGTCATGCCCAGGGCATGGCTGATCGGGGCGCCCTCGAAAAGTTGCTTCAGCTTCTCCAGGTGAGCCGATTTCTCGTTCGACTCTGGCGCCTTCTGGGGACGAAACCCCTCAGGGAAGGGGACGGGCACAAGCTTCGGGGGCGGAGCCGAGGCGCTCTTGGGCGCACTCTTCACCGCCTGGACCGCCTTCAAATGCTTGGGGCGCACCCGCTTGGTGCGGGTTCGCCGTAGCGCCGTCGCGGACTTGGTTTTCGACTTGGACCTCGTTCGACTCGATGCGGTGGTTCTCGTTCGACCCGACGCGACCCGCGGTTTCGATTTCTTTAGTTCTCTCCTGCTTCCCAATCCAACCTCAGTACAAATGGCCGGTACGCTTGGTACCGGTATAGTCAACGTAAACCACCTTGACCTCAGTGTAGAAATCAAGAGTAGTGGAACCTTGCTCTCGGTCGCCGATTCCCGTGGCCTTGATACCGCCGAACGGCACCTGGGCCTCGCCACCGGTGGTGGGAGAATTGACGTGGGTGATACCCGTTCCGATTGCATCCACGAAACGGAGACTCTTCGACGTGTCACTGGTGAAAATCGAGGAGGCCAAACCGAAGGGAACCGAGTTCGCTACTTCAAGGGCTTCATCGAAGTTCTTTACTCGCTGAATCGAGAGCACCGGCCCGAAAATTTCTTCCTGGATGATCTTCATCTCGGGGGTCGTCTTGTCGAAGATAGTGGGCTCGACGTAGAAACCGTTTTCGAGGCCGGGTCCGCCGGCCTTACCACCGCCATATACGAGCTCGGCGCCTTCTTCGCGGCCGCTACGGATGTAGCCGAGTACCGAATCATACTGATGCTTGTCCACCAAAGGTCCGACGCCGGTCGCGGCGTCGTCGCTACGGCCGACGCGGAGGGTCTTGGTTTTCTCCACCAGCTTTTCGACAAAGGCGTCGGCAATCTTCTCGACGACCACCGCCCGACTGGTGGCAGTGCACCGCTGGCCGGAGGAGCCAAAGGCCCCGCTGGCAGCGCAGGCAACGGCTAGATCGAGGTCGGCGTCCTCGAGCACTACGATCGGGTTCTTTCCGCCCATCTCGCACTGGACGCGCAGTCCGCGCCGGCTGCCCTGCTCATAAAGCTTCACACCCACCGGATTCGATCCCGTGAACGAGACCGCGCGGACGGACGGATTCATGACGATTTCGTCGCCGACATCGCTCCCTGACCCGATGACCATATTTAGAACGCCGGGAGGGATTCCCGCCTCGGTCAAGATCTCCACCAATCGCGTCGCCGTTTCTACCGTCAAGGTGGCCGGCTTGAAGACCACGGTGTTGCCCGCGACAAGGGCCGGAGCGATCTTCCAGGCCGGAATCGCGAGCGGAAAGTTCCAGGGCGTGATGGTTCCCACGACCCCGAGTGGCTGACGCATGGTGTAAATGAGATTGTTCGGAAGTTCCGAGGGGATGGTCTCACCGCTCATCCGGGCGGCCTGACTGCCGTTGAACTCCAACACGTTGATGGAGCGCAGGATCTCTCCTCCGGCCTCCGCCACGGTCTTGCCCTCTTCGCGGCAAATGAGCTCTGCCATGGAATCTTTGCTGTCTCTCAGAATCTGGCCGGCACGCGATACCATCCTGCCGCGAACCGGAGCCGGGGTCGCCCGCCACTCCGGATAGGCTTCCGCCGCCACTTCGATGGCTCGACGCGCTTCCTCGCGAGTAGAGAGGACTACCTCCCCGAGCACGTCGGTCGTGTCGGAAGGGTTTTCGTTGGGCACTTTTTTCGTGCTTTCGGAGGGCACAAACTTTCCCCCAACGAAGTTCTTATAGGTCCTCATGATTTCACTTGTTTCGGGTCCGTCGACCGCTCGTTCTCGGGCAACTTCGAAGGATGGAAAAGCAGGTATCACTTCGAGGTCTATCTCCATCCGGCTCTAGTCTGGTCTTAGGGGCGAGTGAGTCGTATAAGCCCAGCAAAACGGCGTAGATGCCCACGGACAGGCTAAGTGGTAGTTTAACACAGGGGCCGGTCGGTGCAATGGATTTCTTAAATACCGACCGTGTCCCTCCAAAAAGCCGCTTTTCTGTTGCCTGGAGCCGCCAGGCGGGGGTAAACTGCCCGCCGGGCGCCAAAAGATCAACCCTGTCAGGTCCTTGGAGGGATCCGGCGTATCGAAGGGTGCTAGGGCGAAAAAAGCCCAACTCTGAAAAGAACAAAAAGAGAAATAGGCCCGCAAGTGAGCAGGAGAGGAGCGGCCCGTGAGGGCCGCCGGCTCGCTCGTGTCGGCTGCCCAAAGAGGTCGGTGCCACTAGTCGACTTCGCCAGGCAGCGGTGAGGCCCCGCGCCATTGATGGAAGAGCGAGGGCCAGCGAGCGAGCACTAAGATAAGGACGAGTAGTATGGCGCAAGAAACAGTGATCGACGTGGTGGTGATCGGGAGCGGCCCCGGCGGCTACGTGGCTGCGATTCGGGCCGGACAGCTGGGTCTCAAAACGATGGTGGTGGAGAAGGACGGTGTCTTCGGAGGGACCTGTCTTCACGTGGGTTGCATACCCACCAAGGCGCTCCTTCATACCGCGGACCTTTTGGACCAGCTCAAGCGCGCGCGGGATTTCGGTGTGGTGGTGGAGAATGTTCGCCTCGATTGGGCGGCGCTCCAGAAACGCAAGGAGAGAGTCGTCAAGAGGCTCTCCGGAGGAGTTGGTTTCCTTCTAAAGAAGAACAAGGTCGAGACGGTCAAGGGCTTTGGCGCAATTGCCGGTGCGGGCAAGGTTGAGATCAAAGGAGCCGAGGGCGTCCAGACGGTCTACGCGCGCAACATTATTGTTGCGACCGGATCCGAAGCTCGAAGTCTCCCTGGCATGGAGATCGACGGCCAGAACATTCTTACCAATACCGAAATACTGTCCCTACCGGCACAGCCGAAGTCGCTCGCGGTCATCGGCGCCGGAGCGGTAGGCGTTGAGTTTGCTTCGATGTTCTCTAGCTTCGGCACCGAGGTGACGCTGATCGAGATGTTGCCGCGCATCTTGCCGGTCGAAGACGAGGAGATCTCGGACGCTTTGGCAGAGTCCTTCAAGAAACGGGGCATCGAGACACTTGCCGGAACAACGGTGGAATCCGTCAAGAACGAAGGAAACGCAGTGACCGTCAGCTTCACCGGACCGGACGGGAAGGCAGGGGTCCGCACCGTCGAGAAGCTTCTCGTGGCCGTCGGTCGGAAGCCGAGAACCGAAGGGATCGGATTGGAGCGGGTCGGCATCGAAACGGAAAGAGACTTTATTCCGGTCAATGGTTTCATGGAGACGTCTGCGAGACACGTGTTCGCCATCGGCGACATTGTTCCATCGCAACAACTGGCGCATGTGGGTTCGGCGGAAGGCATTCTCGCGGTCGAGAAGATCGCCGGCCGCGAGGTGCGGCCCATGAACTACGGGCACATGCCGAGCGCCACCTACTGTTCGCCTGAGGTGGCGAGTGTCGGGATCACCGAGGCCACCGCCCAAGAAAGAGGTTACGACGTCCGAGTCGGTCGGTTTCCTTTTGCCGCCAACAGCAAGGCCAGCATCTTGGAAGAACGTGAAGGGTTCGTGAAGATCGTCAGCGAAGCGAAATACGACGAGCTGCTCGGAGTTCACATCATTGGGCCACACGCCACAGATCTCATTGCGGAGGCGGTGGTGGCCCTCGAGCACGAAGCCACCGCCGAGTCGCTGATGCGCGCGGTTCACGCACACCCGACGCTTTCGGAGTCCGTCATGGAAGCGGCGCACGCTGCTGAGGATCTGCCGATTCATGCCTAAGCTCTGTTGGCGGATCGATCTAGGCCGTCGGAGTTATCACGAGGTCTGGGACCTTCAGCGCCAATTCGTAAAACGCCGCCAGACTGGCGATATTCCAGATGTTCTTCTTCTCGTCGAGCATCCGCCCACGTACACCCTGGGGCGGGGCGGAAAGAGAGAGCACCTGCTCGCAGACGAGCGCGAGCTAGAGCGGCTGGGCGCCACGTTCGTCCTCACCGACCGGGGAGGCGATATCACGTTCCACGGTCATGGTCAGCTCGTGGGCTACCCGATCCTGGATCTCAAGGAGTCCCAGCCCGACGCCCATGTCTATTTGAGGCGGCTCGAGGAAGTGCTCATCCGCACCGTCGCCCGCTTCGGGATCGAGGGACGGCGTCAACAGGGCTTAACCGGCGTTTGGCACGAGCAAGGAAAGCTCGCCGCTATCGGCGTGCGGGTTTCGCGATGGGTGACATCCCATGGTTTCGCTCTCAACGTCACCACCGATCTCAGCTACTTCAATCGCATCGTCCCGTGTGGTATCGTCGGCCGCGAAGTCGCTTCGATGCAAAGTGTGCTGGGGGGTACGGTGCCAGCCCTTGAGGTGGCCGATGCACTGTGCTCCGATTTCGGGCGGGTCTTCGACAGAATGATGCTCGCCGGCACGTCCGAGAACCTTCTCCAGGAATCTCATGTCGAGGTTTGGAAAGCAACAACTTCATGAGCTTTACTATTTCCTGAAGCTCAATCGCAGCCTCGAGGAAGAGCTGGTTCGACTCTTCCGCGCCGGGAAACTGGTGGGCACGCTTCCCATTAGCACCGGACAGGAGGCTCTCGGTTTAGGAGCAGCCTACCCTTTGGAGGCCCGTGACTTCTTCTCCTCCGCGATTCCCACTAATGGCGCCCTGCTCGCGCGTGGAGTTCGTCCTTACGAGATCCTTTCGCACTTCATGGGGAAGCAGTCGAGTCCGACACATGGTCGCGATGGCTCGATACAGTTTGGGGACTTGGAGCGGGGACTGGTAGGGCCGAGCGGACACCTGGCCACGCACTTGGGGGGCATGGCCGGTATAGGCTATGCCGCCAAGATGCAGAAGAAGGATTCGGTAGCACTTGCGATGGTGAGCGACCGGGCGGTGGCCACCGGTGATTTTCACGAGGGTCTCAATTTCGCGGCGGTGCATGAGGTTCCGCTGGTGGTGGTGGTCGAAAAAAAACCTGTCGGTTTGCGTGCACCGGCCACTCACGCACCTGCCGGTCGGAACCACTACGAGCGGCTAAAGGCTTACGGCCTACCCACGGTCATGGTAGACGGAAACGACGTGCTGCAGGTGTTACAGGTCGTAGACGCAGCGGTGGAACGCGGGCGATCCGGAAAGGGGCCGTCTCTGATCGAAGCTAGCACAGCCGGTCGATCCCGATTCAGCATGCGCGAGGATGTCTTTCCCCTGCAGGGCGAAGCTGGCGCCGCTAACGACGATGACGACGAGCAGAAAATGGCGCCGGAGGATGACGAATTGAGCGATCCGGTGGAGCAGTTTGAGGCCTTTCTCGGCGAGCACGCTCAAATCCAACGCGAGGAGCAAGAGGTCATTCTCGCGCGGGTCGCGAGTGTCATTGCGGAGGATGTCGCCCGGGCCGAGCAGGAGCCCGCGTCAATGCTTACGGGGGGTGCGCCGGGAAGTGACCAGGTCTTTCATCACACGTCGACTTCGGTAGAAAGCAGTTCCAACTAGATCATGGCCGAAATCACGTACCTCGAAGCGATCCGTCAAGCGATGTGGGAGGAGATGGAGCGCGACGAGCGCGTTCTCATTCTAGGTGAAGACATCGGGGTCTACGGTGGTGCGTTCAAGGTGACCAAGGGTTTTCTCGACAAGTTCGGTGGAGATCGGGTGATCGACACACCGATTAGTGAAGAAGGGTACACCGGCGTTGCGATTGGCGCCGCCTACATGGGTTTGCGACCGATCGTAGAGTTTCAGTTCATCGATTTCATCGCCAATGCCTTCAACATGATCACTAATTTTGCCGCCAAGAGTCGATACCGTTGGGGAGCGGGTGTTCCTATCGTGCTACGTGGTCCGGCGGGTGGCGGCGTGCGAGCGGGACCGTTTCACTCTCAGAATCCCGAGATGCACTTCGTTCACACACCCGGGCTGAAGGTAGTGGCGCCGGCCACCGTGCACGATGCGAAGGGGTTGATGAAGTCTGCGGTGCGGGACGAGGATCCGGTACTGTACCTGGAGCATAAGTATCTTTATCGGAGGATAAAGGAAGAGCTACCGAGCGACGATTTCACGGTGCCCATCGGAAAGGCGGCGGTACGCCGCGTGGGCAAGGACATCGTCCTCATCACCTACGGAGCGATGGTGCACGTCGCCCTCGAGGCAGCAGAGGTCTTGGAGAAAGAAGGAGTCGACCTCGAGGTCATTGACCTCAGGAGCTTGGTGCCGCTCGATCGGGAGACGATCCTGGAATCGGTACGCCGGATCAACAAAGCCATGATCCTCCACGAAGACACCCGCACCGGCGGGATGGCGGGCGAGATCTCCGCAGTCATTTCCGAAGAGGTCTTCGAGGATCTGGATGGTCCGATCCTTAGGATCACCGCACCGGATACGCCGGTCCCCTATAGCGCCGAGCTCGAGGATGCGTTTATCCCGCAAGTGACTGACGTGGTCGAGGCGGCCCGCAAACTGGCGGCCTACTAAACCTACTAAACAATAAGCGAGGAACAGGACCGATGGCGACACCGATCATCATGCCTCAAATGGGCGAAAGCATCGCCGAGGGAACGATCACCAAATGGTACAAGAAGCCCGGCGATCAAGTGGAACGAGATGAGCCGCTGTTCGAAATCTCAACCGACAAAGTCGACACCGAGATCCCTTCGCCGGCGGCAGGAGTGCTGACTGAGATCAAGGTTGGAGAAGGCGAGACCGTGCCCATCAATACCGTGGTGGGGGTCATCGGTGGTGGAAGCGGGGGGGCCGTAGAACCTGCGGCCGCCGAGCCTTCTTTGGCTACCACGCAGCCAACGGTCGAGGTGCCGAAGGAAGTGACCGCCCCCGTCGCGTCGGTTCGAGAGGAGGCTCCAGAGCCAACGCCCGCCCAAGGGGTTGGCGGTGAGCGCCAACGCTCGTCTCCCCTAGTCCGACGGATGGCGCGGGAGCACAACGTCAATTTGTCGCAGGTGCCAGGAACCGGTGCCGGAGGACGAATCAGCAAGCAGGACATGGCGAGTTTCTTGGAGAAGGGCGCGCCCCCTGCTGCCGCCGCACCCAGCGCGCCAACGCTTCCTGCGCCTACCGGAGCCGCACCTCTGGCCGCCGCCCCTGTACCTTCTCCCACCGCTGGTTATGCGGGTCGTGTGCACTCGGAGCCGATGAGCGTGATGCGCAAGTCCATCGCTGAGCATATGGTCATGTCGCGACGGACATCGGCGCATGTCTCGACCGTCTGGGAAGCAGACATGACGCGAATCGTGAAGCTGCGCCAGGAGAAACGAGGTCGCTTCGAGCAGGAAGAAGGCGTGAAGCTTACCTACATGCCGTTTTTCATCCGCGCCGTGCTCCACGGTCTGAAGTCGTTTCCGATCGTGAACTCCTCCTTGGATGGAAGCAACATCATTTATAAGAAGGATCTCAATATCGGCATCGCCGTCGCCCTCGATTGGGGACTCATCGTGCCCGTCCTTCATCGCGCCGACGAGAAGAGCTTTCTCGGTTTGCAGCGTACGGTCAACGATCTGGCGACGCGGGCCCGGGAGAAGAAGCTAAAGCCCGAAGAGGTTCAGGGTGGGACATTCACGATTACGAATCCTGGCCCCTTCGGAGCCCTCTACGGCACGCCGATCATCAATCAGCCCGAGGTTGCAATTCTGGGCCTCGGCGCGATCCACAAACGTCCCGTCGTCGTGAACGACGCCATCGCGGTCCGTTCGATGCTGTACTTGTCGCTGACCTTTGATCATCGCGTCATCGATGGTGCGGTCGGGGACCAGTTCATGGCCGAAGTGAAGAAGAAGCTCGAAACCTGGGATGAGAAGATTCTTTAGGGTTCGGGGCCTAGCCGAATCCACGAGGCCAAGCGGAGAGGCGAAACTACGAGGGAAGAATCTAGGCCGGACAAGCCACGCCAGCGGCTGGAGCCGGATGTGTCCCGAGGTCCGTGGAAAAAGAACGGCGCCCTCCACTCCGTCATCAGAGTATCATATCAGGCGGCAACCTTCGCGTGTTCGAGAACCTCGCTCAGACGTTGGTAGCCGTCGATGCGTCGTAGTTGAATCTGGCCAGAGGCGATAAGCCCAAACAGCAAAGCGACCGCAGACTCCTCGCTGGAGAATGACGCTTGGGTTTTCGTCCGGCGTCGAAACTCGCGGTTGAGATTCTCCAGAGCATTGGTCGTTCGAATCGATTTCCACATGGCACGAGGGAATTCGTAGAAGGTCAGCCCAGCTGATTACCGGCCTCCTCTAGGCTTCGGACGACGGCCGGCGCGAGAGGCGTCCACTTGGCGACGAGCTCGTCATAGGCTTTGCGAGCATCGATCCCGTTCTTGGCGTAGACGATCCGGTTGTAGTCACGCCGGAGCTCACGGCGTGCGTGCGCCGGGCAATGTTGGAGCAAGTTGGCGCGCTTGTGCTCGGTACATCGCTGCAACCGGCACCCCGGCCACTTCTCCAGCGCTTTCGTCAGCCCCTTGTGGCCGTCGCTGATCACTAGCTTGGGAGCCCGGAGTCCTCGAGCCTGGAGTCCCTCCAGTACGGAGCCCCAATGCGTCGAGGCTTCGCTCACCGCCAGACGCAATGACAACAGACGTTTGTGCCCGTCTGGCGCGACCCCGAGCGCGGCCAGTACGGGTACGCTGATCACACGTTTCGCCATCCGCACTTTCAGGTGGAAGCCGTCCAGGTAAACGATCGCGTAGACCTCCTCGCTGAGAGCACGGTTCTGCCATTCCTCGAAGCGCTCCTTCAGCCGGCTAACCACGCGAGACACCGCGCTCTTCGATAGGTGCTCCTCACCGAGCAGTGGTTTCAGCGCTTTGCGGACCCGGCGGCTATTCGCGCCCGACAAGTACGTCCCCAAGAGCGCCTCGTCGATCTCACGAGTCCGGCGCGCGTACCGGGGCAACAGCTCGCTCCTGAACTCTGTCGTTTCTCCCGTTTCCTCGTCTCGCACGCGGGCTCGTGGCACCCGGAGCTCGCGAGTTCCCACCGACGTCGTCACGCGACGGGTTTCGGCTCCGTTGCGATATCCACGGCGGTCTTCCGCACGCTCGTAGCTACAACACCCCAGCGCTTGGTCGACTTCTTCCTCGAGCACAACCTCGATCGCCTCCAGTACCCGCATGCGCAGCCGAAGTTGGACGAACTCCCGGTACTCGCTTACAGACTCCTTCAATATGGTGGTAGGCTTCTTCATGGCGTAATCCTCCTCCTCGCCTTTCCAGGCGCGGTTTCGTTTTGCTTAACCGGAGGTTACGCCATTCTTATTTCCACGGGAAGCGGGACGGATCCTCGGAAAGCTTGAACGTCTGTCTGACGGCGAGCTGGATCGTTCGGCCGAGAAATTGGTCTGCGCCGAGAAACAAAACGTTGCCCAGCTCATGGCCCATATCGCCGAGATGTCCAGGAGAAAGGTCGCGCTCGAGCTCGGTTACAAGAGTACGTTTCACTACTGCGTCGAACGGCTTCATCTGAGCGAAGGCTCGGTCGCATCGCGAATACACGTGGCCAATGTTTCCATTCGCTTCCCTCAGCTCCTCGTCGCGCTGGCCGAGAACCGTATCAGTCTCACGGTTGCGGGATTTCTGGCCCCTCATCTGAGTGAGGGTAATGTCGACAAGCTCCTTGCGGACTGCGCCGGGATGACCAAGAAGGAGGTACTAGAGTATCTCGTTCATATCGAGCCCAAACCGGTGTTCGAGCCGTCGATCCGAAGACGCCCCGCCCGGCCGCTGCCGGTGGAGGCAGCGCCAGCGGAAAGACCAGCGCCCCCTCCGCGCGAGTTGACGATGAGGACGCAGCAGCGGTCACCGAGCTCGGCCAACATCCTCCAGCCAGCCCGCCCCGCCGTGTTTAACTTCAGATTCTCGGCCGACCGGAGCTTCAAAGAGAAGTTCGAGCGACTGGCTGAAGTCATGGGCGTCGAGAATGCTCAAAAGCATATGGCGGAGATCTTGGAGCAGGCTCTGGACGTTGCCCTCGATAAGAAAGACCCCAAGAGGAAGCTCGAGCGGCGAAGGGCGAGGCAAAAGGCCACCAAAACCACACCTGACCCGAAACTACCCTCCGGAAGCCTGGGGAGTGAGGGTGTATCCGAGAGCTTCGGCTGCCTTTTGTAAACCGTTGATGTGGTTTTGGCGAAAACGGTCTTCGAAGGCGCGTTCGCCGATATCGATGTAATCGTGGCCATATTTGAGCATGCGGAAGACGAGCTGGGCGAGCTTGCGTGCTGTAGCAAAGACGGCGGTTTTGCCATCTTTACGGCGAGCAGTGCGGCGATAGTAAGCGCCTAGGGCGTCTTGGAGCGGGAGAGAGATACAGCGGCCATACGTAAGGCACCGGCGATGCGATTGGAGCCGGTGCCGTTGCGGCGTTTGGAGAGTTGTTTACCGCCGGAGATAGGGCGACGTGGGGCGAGATGTAGCCATGAGACGAAGAATTTTTCGAAAGGGAAATCAGAGAGGTCGAATCCGATCTCGGTGAGGACAATGGCGGCGGTGGTTGGACTGATTCCGTCGATCCTGGTGAGGTCGCATCCAGCAAAACGCCACAGCTCGTTGCGCAGTTCGCTCTCGCCCCGATGCTGCATGTCGTATCGTTTTTGCGGATTTGGATGAGCTGGCACGTTGTGGTGTCCGCGTTGTGGCGGCTGGAGTTCGATGAGCACTTCAAGGATACGCTGGTCGAACAGTTCGACTTCGGCTTGTAGCGCATCGTAGAGACGCAGAGCCGATGCGAGGTTGAAAAGATGCTCGTCACGCCAAGTGCCGGTAAGATGCTCGGCGATCTCCTCTTCGCTCTTCTTGCAAGCGTTGGTCACGAAATGCAGCCAGCTTTGACGGGTCACGCTCACCATCAACGATGGCGCGCACGATGAGCATGCCTGTGACGCCGGTGATGTCGGTCACTGCACGATGGACCTGAACGTTCATTTGGTCCAGAGATTTCTGTATCCATTGAATAGCTCGACTACACTGCTCGATGAGGCTGCAACGCTGTCGGTGAAGCGAGCGTAGGCGGCAGATCGACTCACCAGGACGAAACGAGCCTCGCAACAGACCACAGCTGTGTAACAGCTGCAGCCACTGACAGTCATGCATATCGGTTTTACGCCCGGGGACGTTTTTTAACTGTCGAGCATTTACCAGCACCACTTCAAGACCCCGCGATTCAAGCAACTCATAAATCGGAATCCAATAGACGTAGGTGCTTTCCATCGCAACCGATTCGACTCCTTGCTCGATGAGCCAATCCCCCATTTGATTCAAAGACGGTGTCGTTGGGGAGTGCTTCCGTTCAAAGCCTCGCCAATGATAGGGAGCCGGCTCGGACCCAAGCTCGTCCTGGGGCATTAGTGCACCAGTGGTGCTACGGGGTTTAGCTGCCGGGGCCTTCACCGACAACCCTTTTATCAGCTCAGGTAGTTTCTCGCCTGATAGGGCCGGCCTCAGCCGGCGGCCTTGCTCGTCCGGGTCAGGTGTCGGGAGATGTCGCGCCAGGTGTGGAAGACCAGCCGGCCAGGTCGCGATACATTCCTTCTGAGGCCATCGAGCGGGTCCACGCTCGTGGGAACAACCAATGTGAATACAAAAGCGTTGATGGGAGGCGATGTCGGTCGCGGACTGGTCTTCAGGTGGAACACGAGCGGCCGTTTGCCATCTTTCGCAGCCACGATGAGCGATTTCTTCGCCTTTTATGCCCGCCCCACAACCGATTGGCGGCCGAACATGTCTACGGGGCGGAATTCATCCAACGGAAGATCGATAAGAGGCGGAAGATTGATGAAAGGCGGGGGCGTCGGGAGGTGCCGGAGCCCAGGTCACCGCTGCCTCGAGCTCCATAGCGGCCGCTCGCTATCAAGGGTGAGAAAGCCAGCCTGTCAATCCCGTCTAATTGTTTGTAGAATATGAAGCCATGGTAGCTACAAGATCACCGCGGCCGGATTGGCTTCGCGTCCGCCTTCCCGGTGGCGAGAACTACACCCGCCTCAAGTCGGTGATGCGGGAGCACAATCTCCACACCGTTTGTGAAGAGGCTCGATGTCCCAATGTGGCCGAATGCTGGGGGCAGGGAACCGCGACTTTCATGATCTTGGGCGACATCTGCACTCGGGCTTGCGGCTTCTGCGCCGTGACAACTGGGCTGCCGACCACGCTTGATTTGGCCGAGCCGTCACGCGTTGCCGCGGCGGTGAAGGCGATGGGTTTGCGACACGTGGTGATCACCTCGGTCAATCGCGATGAGCTACCCGACGGGGGCGCGACCCTCTTTGCCCGTACCATCGAAGCAGTGAGACGGGACAATCCCGATACTACCATCGAGGTCTTGATACCCGACTTCAAAGGTTCGAAGGCGGCTCTAGAAGCAGTCCTGGCGGCTCGACCCCAAATCCTCAACCACAACATCGAGACGGTGCCCCGTCTCTATAAGCGAGTCCGACCGGGCGCGAACTACTCGCAGTCGATAGAACTGCTCCAGCGCACCAAGACGCTGTCTCCAGGAGTCGTGAGCAAGACGGGAATCATGGTCGGACTCGGAGAGGACTTCGACGAGATCGTGGATGTCATGAAGGAACTGGTACCGGCACGAGTCGAGGTGTTCACGATCGGCCAGTATCTCCAGCCGACCAAGAAGCACTTGGCGGTCGAACGTTTTTATCATCCCGACGAGTTTCGCGAGCTGAAGCGCGTGGGGGAGGCGACTGGCTTTCGCCACGTCGAATCCGGGCCTTTGGTTCGAAGCTCCTATCACGCCGCAGGCCAAGTTCCCCACTAATAACCTACGGCAGACCACCGATGGCGCGAAAGAAAACCATCGACATCGAAGGAGTCACTCTCCACCTCACTTCGCCGGAAAAGAAGGTTACGACGTGGGTGGGGCAGCGCGAGGTCTTGTTGCAGCTTCTGGCGGCCTGGACGCGCGTGGATGAGAAGGACCTACCTCTTCATCCGCGTCTTCTCGGAAAACCCGGCGTCGGCAAGACGACCCTGGGGTGCGCCGCCGCGCGGGAGCTAGGCCTCGGCGTCTATATCATGCAGGCGACGATGGATACGCGCCCCGAGGATCTTTTGGTTTCACCAGTTCTCGATCCCACCGGCGGTGTGCGCTACATGGCATCCCCCCTGGTAAGCGCCATGGTTCGCGGCGGAGCTTGCGTTCTCGACGAAGCTAATCGCATGAGCGAGAAGTCTTGGGCCTCTCTGGCTCCACTTCTCGATCATCGTCGTTACGCGGAGAGTCTTGTCGCCGGCGTCAAAGTCTCGGCTCATGACGAGTTTCGCTTCGTCACTACCATGAACGAAGACGCTTCGACCTACGAGGTTCCAGAGTACATCCATTCGCGCCTGATGCCGCAAATCTATGTGGACTTCCCCGAAGAAGACGAAGAGCGCGCGATTCTGAAGGAACAGATTCCTTTCGCCGACGACGATGTGTTGAACTACGTCCTTACCTACCTGCAGGCCGCCCACCAAGCCGATCTGCGCTACACCGTCAGGGACGGGATGAACGTCGTGCGCTACGCGATGAAGATGTTGCACACAAAACGCGCGCTGGACGCCAAGTCCGCCGTAGGCAAAGCCCTCGAGCTGGCAATTGGAGCCGAGGAGGCCAAGCAGTTCGACATATTTTGACGCTGTCGACATGGGCCGGAAGAAAAAGACCAGCCTGAAGTCTTTAGCTCCGGAGGTTGTTCCCGGCGTTCACGTACTTCCAGTAGTGCACGACCGTCTCGACGTTGCCTCGGTTGTACGGGCGGTGTTGGACGAGCTGAACCCCGCCGGCATCGCCGTCGAGCTCCCAACCAGCTTGACCGAGATCGTTCTCAAGGCGATCAGGCGTCTGCCCAAAATCTCGCTCGTCCTCTCCGAGCGAAGCGGAGAAGACGCGCTCGTTTGGGTCTCTATTCCCGGCGATCCGTTTGCCGAAGCGCTCCGATGGGCGAACGAGCGCGAAAAATCAGTCTTCTTCGTAGATCCGGATATTCCGTACGAGGAGCGTCGAAGGGATCCGGTACCCGACCCCTACGCGATCTGGAACCTTGGACCGCAAAAGTACTTCGAGCTGCTGGTCGAGCAGAGTAGGGACGCGCCATCGAGCGAAGCGGATAGGCAGCGCGAGGCAGGCATCGCCCACCGCATCAAGCAAGCGAGAGGGATTTGCCCCCCCGGATCACTGCTTTCGTTGCTCGGTGCGGCGCACGTGCGCGCGGTGGGTCGTCTTCTCGAGAAGCCGACTGCCGAGCCTTTCGTGCGCGCCAAACGCAGCCACGCCGAGATTCGTCACCTCCATCCGGACAGTCTCACGGCGATCCTACCCGATCCGCCGCTGGCTCATTCTGTCTTCGAGCTCTTACGGGATGGAGAAGCGCCCAAAGAGGTCGACCTGCAGTCGACACGCTCGCGCCAGGTCTCGTGGGTCCAATACGGACTTAGAGTCATTACCGGAGAGAAGGACGAGCAAGCGAAGGAGCGGCCGATGAATGTCGCCCGGTACGCCGCGCACCACGGACATCGGACCGCATTCACGAAAAAGAGGTTCGCGGATCGTCGGGCACTGCAAAGTGTCGTTTGGCGCATCGGGGCTTCATCGTACGAGGGGCAGACCCGCGAGAACGTTCAACCTTGGCAGCGAAAAACGTTCTTGGACTTTGGAAGTCGTTATGCTCGGCTTCAAGGTGTCTTGGTCCCTGGGCTCTACGAATGGGCGGTCGCCGCGCGGGGGGTTGGAGACGACAACTTGGCTTGGGAGGTTTTCGATGTGGCGCGCACCTACCCCTGGCAAAAGGAGACCGCGGAGCTGGCCACGGTGCGCATCGATGGGGATGAGCTCGACCTCGGCACGCGGAAGATCACGTTTCGCAAGCGTTTCTTTCGCGTCAAGCAACGTCCGACCCGTGTCCCGGTGCGGGAAAGACCGACGACGGATGATCCGCAAAAGTGGCTCGATGCCTTCGACCCGACGGGCCTTTGCTCTCATCGCCCCGAGGACATCGTGATTGAAGATTACGCTCGATACCTTCAGAGCAAGGCGGTCGCCATTCTCTCCGCGGAGCGCAAACGTACCGAGCCCTTTACCAGCACCATGCTCGACGGCATCGATATGCGGGAAACACTTCGCAACCTGCACGAAGGTCGCGTCTACGTTCAGGAGCTGGGCCGCTCGTTGGGGGATGCAGGATCGGTGGTGGTGATCTTCGACCGAGACCGCGAGGGCGATCGGTTTCCTTACTGTATGACGTGGCTCGGTGAAGACGAGCAAGAGTCGGACATGGCGTTTTACTCCACCGATCCAGGGGGGCAGGTTGTAGGGCCCGGCATCATGCGCGCGACATACGGTGGATTCATGATGACGTACCCACCACGCCGAGTCTTCGATGTCTGGCAGGATCGGGAGTATCGTCTTGCCAAGGAGAAGGCGGAAGTGCTGCTGATGTCGGCGGTGGATTATAGTGAAGAAAAATTTGTCGTCCATCTGGCCAAAGATGCGCCATCACCCGTGATGCACCGTTACGCCGCTTCACAGAAGAAGCGGATCATCCACATCCCTCTCGGCGCGATGTCGCCGGTCACTGTGAAAAGGATCCGCGTCGTGCATCTCTTGGCCGGGCGTGACAAGCGAGAAATCGCCAAAAACTACATCTGGTGACAACCACCGATCTATGCTAATCACCTTCACCATTCTCGCTGCTGCACTCGTTCTCTTCATCTGGGGACGATGGCGCTATGACGTGGTCGCCTTCGTTTGCCTTACGGCCGGGGTATTGGTCGGCGTTGTGCCGTTTGAAGATGCATACTCCGGCTTGGGCCACCCGGCCGTCATCACAGTCGCCGCGGCGTTGGTGCTTAGCCGCGGTTTGCAGAGCTCGGGCCTCATCGATCGACTGGCTCGAGGTCTCACCGTGTTCAAGCAGCGTCCGCTTCTGATGATCGGAGCGCTCACCGTCTTGGCCGCCTTTCTCTCCGCCTTCATGAATAATGTCGCCGCGCTCGCGCTTCTAATGCCGTTGGCGCTGCAATCGGGTTTGCCCCCGGCACAGATCTTGATGCCGCTTTCCTTCGGTTCGATTCTCGGTGGTCTCACCTCGCTCATCGGGACGCCTCCCAACATCATCATCGGTTCCTACCGGGCGGACGCCACGGGCTCCGCGTTCGGGCTCTTCGACTTTTCTCCGGTCGGCGTGCCGCTGGCGATCGTCGGCGTTCTCTACATCACGTTTCTTGGATGGAGGTTCATCCCGAAAGAGCGCCGTGGCCAGAAGCCGCCACAGGATCTGTTCGAGATTGCAAACTATGTCGTTGAGGTGAAAGTGCCGAAGGGGTCGAAGTCGGTGGGGAAGGAGGTGGAGGAGCTAGAGAAAATGTCAGAGGGGGAGGTTACGGCCGTTTCCCTGATCCGCCGCCGAAAGCGCCTGCCCGGAACACCGAGGCACGAGATGCTGGAAGAGGGCGACATCCTATTGATGGAGGCGGATCCGGGAGATCTAAACAAGTTGATGAAAGCCGCTGGGCTCGAGTTGGCGGGAAAGAAGGCCGACGGCGAAGAGGCCCCGCGCCCCGACGAGATGGCCTTGATAGAAGCCGTCATCCCTGGCGGAGCCAGAATCGAAGGTCGAACGTGCGGAAGCCTGAGACTACGATCCCGCTATAACGCAAACCTACTTGCCATATCCCGAGAGGGGAGACCCATTAAAACCAGGCTCCGCAAGGTCAAGTTGCGCGCCGGAGACGTACTGCTTCTTCAAGGGGAGTCTGAGACCCTCGCAGACACTGTGGTGTCGCTCGACGTTCTCCCGCTGGCGGAGCGCGGGCTCCAGCTCGGAAAGCGTCGGGAGACCCTCTTGCCCGTCGCCATATTCCTCGGGGCCATCGGTGTGACTGCTGCAGGCGTTCTGCCGGTGGAGATCGCGTTCGGAGCTGCCGTCGCTGCGCTTGTCGTCTTCAACGTCCTCACGCCGCGCCAGGTCTACGAGACGATCGATTGGCCGGTCATTATTCTCTTGGCCTCCATGATTCCCGTCGGGCAGGCTCTCCAAGCGACCGGAGGCACGGAGTGGATTGCGGGCGTCATTGCTCGGCTCGGCACGGCCGTTCATCCAATCGCCGTTCTTGCGGCGATCATGATTATCACGATGACCCTTTCCGATCTCATGAACAACGCGGCGACGGCCGTCATCATGGCCCCCATCGCAGCGAGCCTCGCCACGGCGCTCGACGTCAACTCCGACCCATTTCTGATGGCTACCGCCATCGGGGCCTCGTGTGCTTTCCTCACGCCCATCGGGCATCAGAATAACGTTTTGGTCATGGGGCCCGGCGGCTATCACTTTGGTGATTACTGGCGAATGGGCTTGCCTCTCGAAATTCTCATCGTTGTGATCTCACTCCCCCTGCTGGTCACGGTCTGGCCTCTGTAGGTCAGGGCTCGTCCTGCAACGATCGGGCGAGATGTGCAATCCGACCAGCCGGGCCACCAGACAGCAAGGTAAAGCTGGCCAAGAACAGCTTAACGGGGTGGGCGCAGCGTCGTCTCACGCCGTGCGGCCCAAAGGGGCCGGACGCGGCTCGACGACCTAGGGGCCAAGAAGACACATCGGGAGTACAACACGCTCACGAGCCGATTGATTGACGCACTTGAAACTCCCCATCCTTCACAACCGTTCGTCGCACAGCCCGACTACCTGGTAAGGCCAAATAGCTCGAAACGGCCATATTGGCGAAAGTGACTATCGAAACTGAAGGCGAAACCGACTCCGCGCCTTTCCAGAACGGCGAACGACATCGCATCGCATAGACTCCAGTCTTTGTCCTGGTATCGCGCTAGTAGCTCTTTGGCGAGCTCTTCCTCTTTGGGAAGAACCCGGACGACCGGCAGGCCGCCGCTCAAGAGCCACTCTCGCGCCAAGGCCCGACCGAGCTTGCGCAATAGAAGTGCGTGCGTCTCCACTTCAACGTAGTTGGTAATGAAACTGGGCTGTTCTTCTTCCGCTATCCGCTCAGCTACCGAAACCGAGCGCTTATGGTCTGCGTCATCCGCATCGAGCAAGGCGAGGATCGCACTCGAGTCCCAAAGTACCGCCCGTCTCATCGGTCGAGTATCGCGTGTTTATCCCTAGCTCCTGGTGCCTCGCCGCCACTTCGACCGGCTCCGGCGAGACGGAATATCGGATGGTCTCTCCGAAAAGGTGGAACTTGCTCCGCTTGTCGCTCAAGGACCCGGGCCTGTAGAGCCACCCGGGGAATGAGCCGACGGCCTTGTTTCCGGACGCTAGTAAGTCTGCCGCTTCGAATCATTCTCCAAACTGTCGCCACCGAAACCCCTAGAGTACGACCCGCTTCCGCTACATCGACGAGCTCAGGCTCAGCCACTCGTGACTTCATAACCTCATCCTAGCAAGATCAATATCATCGTGTCAAATCTATCACAGGACAAGAGCAATGTACTCAGACTGCCACGAAGTCTCGCTACCGTACCGTTGGATCCGCAGCCAGCCAGCATGCCAGGTCGTTCTCCGCCAGCGCCGGACGGAAGTTTGACATCTGATGCATAGATAAGTATCATCAGATGATCATGCCGCGTACGACCGTCGATATCGAGAAGCCGATTCTGAAGGAACTGAAGCTCCTCCAGAAGAAAGAGGGCAAATCCCTCGGAAGGCTCGTGACCGAGCTCCTGAGTGAATCCCTGAGCCGGAGGCGCCAGGGCAAACGGAAGCTACCCTCCTTCAAGTGGAACTCTGGGGCGATGAAACCGCTCATCGACATTGCTGACAAGGACGCGCTTTACGCAGTGCTTGACGGCGGCGGGGAAACGCCATCACGTTCGGGCGAGTCTTGAGCTACTCGGTCGATGTAAACGTCCTTCTCTACGCCTCCGACCGGTCGAGCCCGTTTCACGAAACGGCGTCGGACTTTCTGAGGGAGTGCTTCTCCGATGGAGATATCTTATGCCTCGCCTTCATGACTTTGATGTCCTATCTCCGTATCGCAACTCATCCGAGGATCTTCACGAATCCCCTGTCTCCCAAGGAAGCCATGGAGAACGTGCAGATGCTGGCCAGCCTGCCGCAGGTCCGCTTTATTTCGGAAGAAGACGGTTTCCTGGAAATCTATCGGGAGATCACTAGTCACTTTCCGGTACGAGGTAACTTGGTTCCCGACGCGCACCTCGCGGGCCTCCTCCGACAGCACGGAGTCGGCACGATCTATACGAACGATCCCGATTTCAAGAAGTTCGACTTCATTCGAGTCGAGAACCCTTTCTCCTGAGGATTTGTCCCGAGTGGACGCCGCTTCTGGCTTCCATTCTCGCCGGTGCATGTCAACACTTCTCGTTCATGGAGCGGGCGATGTGCAGTCCGACCAGCCGGACCACCAGGACGGCGAGGTAGAGCTGGCCGAGAACGGCCTCCACGAACGATAAATACTGGGCGGGCATCGTTCGCGGCGTCACGTCTCCATAGCCGAGGGTCATCAGGGTGACGAAGCTGTAGTAGATGGATGAGGGAAAAAGAGACACCGTCTCCGCCGGGGTCAGGTTCAAACTGCCGGGTTGGACGCTCTCGAGGATCGCATAGATCGTTGCCCAGATGAAGCCCAGGAAGAGATAGGCACAAAGCGCTGCCGATACGGTCTCGAACGTAACCCGCCGCTCGGTCAGCACGTAGCGTAGGATTCGAGTCGTCACATAGACGAAGAAACAGGCCAGCATCGCGTAGGCCGCGACGTCGGCGACCAGGGAGTCGACGACATGGGACGCGAACCAGCGAGCCGCCATCTCGAGGAGAGGTATGGACGCCTCAGTAACGGCCAAGTTGTACTCCGCCTGGGCGACATCCAAGGCCGGACTGATCCCGGTCTCATAGCGGGCGCGAACGAGCCGCAGCGCCCGTTCTTGGGTCTCCGCGTTGCCGCGCGCGTAGACGATGCGCTGGTGGAACGTTCTTGCGTCCACGTAGCTGAGTGCCACTTCGGCGAGGAGTGTCACCAGGACGTCACGGTAGTTCTCGACCGAGGCGCCGACGTCAGCGGCGGCCGATTGGATGTCGCGCCTGATGCCCCCGAAGACATCGATCTCCCATGTGGCATCGAATCCGACCGCGAAGAGACTGGTCGAACCCGCCCGCGGGAGCGACCACGCTCGGACCGTTGTCGCTGATGCCGGACTTGCATCAGGGGGTCAACATTGAAGTAAAATGCCCGCCCCATGTTGACACGCAGGCGAGTAACTAACGGGTACAGCCTCATCGAGGCGACAATTAGTCTTTCGATCACACTCGTCGTTGTGGGCTTCTTCCTACACAGCAGCCGCATGGTCGAGTCTCTAAACGGGATAGATGTTCGCAACGACGCCGAAGCGGCAACGGCGACCTGGGCCTTCGATGAAATCGTACGCGAAATCGGGAGGGCTGGGTATGGCATGGAGGGCGTGACCGAGGTCTTACCTTTTCTCGCCGAGGATCCTACCGCCACTTCGGATGTCATTACACTCCGGTCCAATCCAGAGGGATTGGTCGGCGTGTTGCTGGAGGATCTCGTTTCGAGCGACGCGGAAGTACGTGTTGACGGGGCCGATTTTTTTAAGGTCGGTGACTGGGTGCTTCTCATCGACCGAGGCGGCAACTCGGAGAGCGCCGAAGTCGTCATCGCCACCCGCGAGGCTCTGGCTTTTCGCTCCCTCGACTCCACTGACGGTGAGTTGCTCGAAACTTACTCGCCCTATCGGCGAGCGAGGGTTTTGAAACTTCGCGAGGTTCGGTTTCGTCTCGAGCCCCGGCCCAGTGAAGCAGGGAGCGTCTTAGTCAAGGAAGTCTCCGGCGGTACGCCGCGCATGTTGGCTCGCGGGGTGCGTGAATTGAAATTCGATTACCTCGATGGGCGCGGTGAGAACATCGCGCCTGCTCGCGTAGGTGCCGGCGAGCGTGTAGCTCTGGTTCGCGTCCATCTCGCGTTGCCTTCAGCCGAGGCTGAAACGTCGACCTCGTCACTCACGACAGCCATCGCACTTGGCCGTCACTCGGTGGTTTTGGGTTTAGAGACGGGGCGTCTGCCGCGACTACGACTCACACATATCGTCCATCCGATCGCCAATCCCACAGACTTCGTTGGCCGCAGTCGGACCGGCGAGCGCGTGGTCTTGTCCAATGACCAAGACGCGGCGTCGCTTCAGGTATTTCCCATGGAGGGGCAAGGCGGTGGCGACGCGAGGGGAAGCGTCGTTCTTCTTCCCGGTGTTCGCGGGCCGATTGCAATGTGTCTCGGGCCGGAAAACGGGCCCCTCGCGGGCTCCATCTTCGTTGCCGCGTTCTCGGGGCCGGGCCCGGTCACTTGGTGCGCGTGCTGCCCGAAAATGGCGGTGGGCTTTCGCCGCAGGCTCGCCAGCTGACATTAACGAACACCGAGATACTCGATCCGATCGGTGGTATGACGTTTGGCCCAGATGGCTCTCTATACTTATCTCGTCGCGAGTATGGGGCTATCCTTCGGTACCGCTTCGATTCGAACGGTGACCCGAAGGGGCATCCAGAAGAAGTGGCCACCCTCCCAGGCAGTTCGGGCCGCATGATCCTCGGGCGAGACCAAAACATCTACTTCTTGATGGATGAGTACGGCGGCGGAACTCTGTGGAAGCTACCCTTTGACGAAACCGCCTCCGCGGGCGTGGCGGCCCGTATAGGTCCGCTGCCGGGGCAAGGTCTATCTCTGGCCTGGGATCCTAAAGGAAGTTCTCTCTACGCTTTGGTTCGAGGAGGCTTGGGGGACGTGGTCATCGTGGAGGTCTCGCCGCAGTGGTCGGGCGATCCGTCGCAGATGCCGCTGGAGTTATTTCGCCTTTCCGATTGGTGGCGGCAGCGTGATGAGGCGCCGCGATCACGCTCGGTGAGCCTTCCGGATGAGCTGATGCCCGAGAGTTTGGACTTTCTATCCTTCGATCCCTCGGGCTCTCTCTATCTCGGGGCTACCGAAATGGATCTGGTGCTCCGCGTGCACGTCAATCGCCCCGGTGTCTCGGGTGCCCGTGTCGCGATGGAAGCCGGCTCCGTCGGCGAGAGCGCGTTCGCCGCGCATCGCTAGCTCACTCTTCACTCTTCAGTCTTCACTCGCCCTTACGGCCTGCCACCGCAACCAAGGACAATCCGAAAGGAAGCCTCCCGGGCCGCCTGCGGCGGATGACAGAGGCTTCGAGCCCGAGAACCGCCGTCAGCACCCGGTTGAGTAAGGCAGGTACATCCCTCAGCTGGGAAGCGTCCTGGTCTCCCGGCAAGATCTTATCTGCGAGTCTCGAGACGACGGCGACGGGGAAGAGAAAGCAGTTCACGTAGGACAAGTAGACCGGCTCCAGGCCCGCACGTTCGAGCTTGTCCTCGAGCTCACGTTTCCCGTATCGGTGGCGGGTGTGGACCGCGATGTCGTGGCGGCTCCTCAGACGGTCGTGAGCCGGTACCCTCATTAATAAGGTACCGCCCGGCCGGAGGACCCTCGCCATTTCGCGAAGCGCGACCTCGTCGTCGGCAACCGCTTGGTGATAGATGACGTCGAAGGACGTGACGAGATCGAAAGCACCAGAGCTGAAAGGAAGGTTTGGAAGGGAGCTCTTGACGAGGTGCCCCTCTTGCCGTCGCCGGGCGAAAGCGAGGGCTTCGCCGGAAAGATCGGCCCCCACCACCGAGCCGTACGATTGAAGATGCGGGATCATGCCTCCCGTTCCGCAGCCGGCATCGAGGATGAAAAGGGGTGGGGACGCACGCACGAATCGGTCGATGAGTGCGAAACTCAATTTCCTCATGCCGACGAACCACCACAATCGGTCCTCCAGCTCGAAGAGTCTTTGATATTGGTCTTTATCCACCGCCGCGCATTTTACCGCGATCCCCCTCGGCTCTCCCCGAATTAAGCTAAGCGTGTTATAAAAGGCCCCGCTATGAGACCGAACTGGTATCGCGGTCTGGGTCAATACCGGCGTGGCCCTAGCGGTCTTCGTCGGCTGCTTCGCCTTTTACGTTTTTACCGGTCCTCCGGACATCGCTTGGGGCGAAGGGGCAAGCTACCAGCGTCGCGTCGCCTTGGCAGAGATCGGAGAGGGTCCCTGGGATCGTCCCCTGTACGTGCTGGTCTCGCAGCCCTTCTTGATGATTCCGAGGGATTCGCTTCCTCGACGGACGAATGTTGCGTCCGCCGCCTTTGCGGCCGGGGCTTGTCTCTACGTCTATCTTCTTTTGAAATTCTTGCTACAGATCGCCCCGCAATTCGTTGCGCGCCGAGTGGGTATCGTGGGAGCGATCGCGCTCGCGGTGGCGCACACGTTTTGGCTACGCGCCGTGACGCCGGGGCCGGAAGCGCTGGATGCTCTTTTGCTCGCCGCCCTCCTCTATTATCTGTTGCGTTTTGCTAACGAGGGACGGACTCCCTTTTTCTATCTGGCGATGGGGATCCTCGGACTGTCGCTGTCGAATAACCTGATGATGGTTTTTCTGCTCCCGGTCTTTGCGATCTGGGTACGGGTGGTGCGCCCGCCTTTGGTGCGGGAAATAGGAAAGGTGAGGGCCCGCGGTTTGGGCGTGTTGCTGGTGAGCTCCGGTGTGGCCCTGGCGGTTACCGCGTCTCACTGGGCGAGGGCCGGTTTCGAGATTCCAACGGAACAGTGGGCCTGGGTCACTTTTTGGCGCGACAACACGATGCTGTCGTGGGACGAGCCCCTGAAGGCATCGGCCATTCGCTTTGGTGTGACCCTGCTATACAGCTTTCCTCCGTGGACCCTCTTCATCGGGCTCCTCGGGATGCTGGAGCTCTTCCGCAGGCAGAAATACGTTTTCGGGCTCCTGTTTCCATTGTTCGCGGTGTATTCGGCCTTGGCGATCAGCCTGAAGTTGCCGGACCCGATGAACGCCTATGTACCGGCTTGGGTGGTCATCTCGATCGCGGTTGGCTACGGCTGGTGGAAGCTACTTGCCGATGGAGGATGGCGAGACTACGTGTTTGCCCTGGTGTTGAGTCTATCGCCGGTGCTTCTCTATCACGCCGCACCTTGGGCGCTCGACCGCCTGGAACAAAAGCCGCGGGCGGGATCTTTTCTGGCCTTGGAGTTCGAGGTGCCGTTCGATCCTCTGGCCCATCTGCTCAATCCCGATCGCCGCGAGAGCCCCGATGCCCGCGCCTTCGCGAGGGAAGCGCTCCGGTCGCTTCCGGACCGCGCCCGCATCACGGCCGTTTCAAGGCATGGAGAGTTGTTTCTTGCTCCGTTGCGCTACATGTCCGAGGTGGAGAAGGCCGGACCCGAGGTGATTTACGAAAGGTTGACCCCGAGAGACGAAAGCCAGCTCCAAGAATGGGTCGCCGACGAAGACCTTCCTCTTTTCTTGGTCGGTCTCCATCCGCCCAATCCGATTGTGGAAGGGCTTCTAGAAACCCACCACTTCGTTCCCGAAGGCCATTTCTTTCGCGTGCTGCCCAAGGAATCGGTGCCTGGTCGAGTTCTCATCGACCTTGTAAGAAGCCGGCGACGAGGACGAGCCCATATCTCTAGTCGGAGATTGGCATGGCTACGTGTTGCCCCAGGGGTATCCGGTGAGTTTTTCCATCACCGAACAATCTGGCGGGGCTGATGGGGCCGATGGATCTCTCGCCGGGAAGGTCGTTCTAAACGAGGGCGGTGCCCAATCGCTGGAGGGGCTTTTCACGCGGGTGAGCCCCATCGGTGAATCCCTGGTTGCCCGCGTCACTTACGACGAGAAACTCAATATTCATCTCGATGCCGAGCTGGTAGGAAACCGGCTCGAGGGAACCTGGTTGGTCTACGAGGCCCAATACCTCAACGGCCGCTTCCGGGCTTGGAGGCAAGCGCCGCCGATTCCGCCGCCGGGACCGCCGGACGTTCAGTAAGTTCCTCCCGGAAGACTTCTAGTATCTTTTCCATGTAAAAGCCGCTGGCCTGCGGGTAGAGATCGAATCGGTACACACCACAGCCCTGATCGCCCTTGAAAACGAACTCTTCGAGGGGATATTTCCGCTCGGAAAGGGATTTCAACATACCCACCTTGGTCGAGTAGGGAACCAGTTGGTAATCCTCGCCGTGAAACGTGAGTAAAGGGGTTTTCATTTCGTCGACCAGGCGGACCGGCGAAAGCTCCCGATAGAGATCTTGGTGACCGCGAAGAGAGCCGAGCTCTCTTTCCAAGTAGGTCAAGCCGTCGGTGTTCGTCTCTCGGTATAGCATCTCGAGGTCGGGCATTCCTACCGCTTCCACCGCGCAGTGGAATAGGTCCGGATACTGACCGATTGCGGCGAGGGTGAGAAAACCGCCGTAGCTCACACCCCAGATGCCCAGGCGGTCGTCGCGGATCTCGGGCCGCTGGATAAGCTCTTGCACGCCGGCCACGAGATCTTTGAGGTCGCCTCTCCCCCAGTCGCCGTTGTTGAGCTTCTCGAACTCGACGCCGAAACCCGAGCTGCCACGCACGTTGGGTGCGAAAATCGCGTAACCATGTTGCACAAGAAGTTGAACGAACGGATGCCAGCCGTTCAACCACTGCGAGGTCGGCCCTCCGTGGGGGTGTGCGACGAGTGGAGCCGGTTCTCCCGCGCTGGCGGTGGCCGGCAAGTAAAGGTAGCCGGTGATGGTCCGGCCATCGAAGCTCGGATAACGCACCAACTCCGGTCGAACCATCTTCCGGACGTCGAGGTTCGAGGGGAGGGTGTCGCTTAGTCTCCGTCGCCCGGCATTTTTCTCGAAGAGCCACACGTCCGGGGGGTAAACCGGGCCCGAGAACAAGCTAGCCAGAGTCTCGCCGTCGGAGGTCCATTGAGGGCTTTGGTAGACGCCGGTACCGAGCGTGAAGGTCCTGCTATTGCGATCGGCGAGCGAGGTCACCATGAGGCGTTGGGTTCCATCGCGATTTGAAACGTGCGCGATCACATCTCCATCGGGACTCCAGGCGGGTTCGGTCTGCTCGTGCTTGGAATTCGTGAATCTCTCGGGCTCGCCTCCCTCGCCTCCGTTGATGGAAACGATGAAAATGGATTTCAAGCCACCTTCATCAGACACGAAGGCCAGGCGCTTTCCATCCGGCGACCAGCGGGCGGAGTGGCTGTCGCCGCTCCACTTCTGAGGTAGGAGCTCGCGTAATTTGCCGCCGGCAGCGGCAACGACCGCGATGCGCCGATTCACGTGTCGGCCACCCCGAAACGTAAACGCAATCCACTTTCCGTCTGGAGACCACCGCGGATCCTGTTCATCCAGGGGATCTCGCGTCAGTCGAAGCGGTTCACCACCCGAGATCGGTTTTACCCAGACATCCCAGCCGGTGCTGCTATTCGCGGCGCGAGACAGGAAAGCGATTCGCCGTCCGTCGGGGGACCAGCGGGGTCTGCGGTCATCGCCGTCATCCCGGCTCGTGATCTGTCGCGCTCCCTCGTCCCCGGGGGCGGTCACGAACACATGCCAGCTTCCGGTGCGATTGGAAGCGAAGGCGATTTCCTTACCGTCCGGTGACCAATCCGGCTCGCGATCGCCGCCTTCGCCGTGCGCTACCGGCACGCCGACTGTTTCGGGATCGGCGATGACCCAAATCTTCTCCAAGCCGAGAATCGAAATGGCGGCCGCCACCCGCCCGCCGTCGAGTGCCAGATCGAATTCGTGCATCCGGGGAACGCGAAGGATTTCTTCGATAGTGAGTGGGTTGGTAGGTTCGGTTTTTTGTGGTGAAGCCCCTGCGAGGGCGATCGCCGATAGCGATCCGAGCGCGATAGGCAGCCAGCGCATATCCGCATCCTAGCACGCACACTGGTAAGCCCGTGTCTAAGCCACGGTTTTTTCCACTATCGCGCGCGTCACTTCCTCGGGACTCCAGGCGGAGGTGTCGACGGTAAGATCCGCCTCCGCGTAGAGGGGTCCACGGTCTCGAAGCAAAGCGCGAAGCTCTGCCAGGGGGTCCGCGGCCCCGGCCATCGGCCGCCGATCTCCTTGCGCGACGACGCGATCGAGATGATCCTCTGGTCTAGCCTTCAGCCACACGGCAAACGCTCGTCGCTTCAGAGTTTCATAGGTCGTCCGATCGGTGACCAATCCTCCTCCCGTCGTGAGAACCGCCGGCTGGCTCGAGGACAGGAACCGCGATAACACTTCTCTCTCGAGGCGTCGGTAATAAGTCTCTCCGTGCAAAGCGAAGATCTCGCCCAGGCGGAGGCCCGCCTCTTGTTCGATCAAACGGTCGAGCTCATAGAAAGGTCTCTTGAGAGCCCGAGCCAGTTTCTTTCCGATGGTCGACTTTCCGGCGCCTCGCAGGCCGATGAGAGCAATGGTTTTCTCGCCTTCATCGAGGCGCACGAGCTCGTCGACCGGTACCCCCAGAGCCCGTGCTAGCTCCCACAGGCGAAGGATGGAGATGTTGCCTCGGCCCGACTCGAGCTGTGAGACGTAACGAGGTGACAGCCGGGCCAGCTCGGCGAGTCGGATCTGACTGAGTCCCCGGCCGTTCCGATACTCGCGAAGCCGCCGTCCCAATCGGACAAGGAAATCCGAAGAATCCGACGAATTCATTGTTGGAATTATAGTACTAGTATATATGTAATAACAAGTAGTATAATGCTGGGTATCCCTTGCAGCCAGGCAGGCTGGCAAGTATGCTTGATGGCCCATGAAAACAATTGATTGTGAGACAAACCCTGGCGCGTACCGCCATCTGAAGCTGACGTTCGACGGAGCGGTGGCCACCCTGACCCTCGACATTCGAGAAGACGGCGGTCTCAGGCCGGGCTATCAGTTGAAGCTCAATAGCTATGATCTCGGTGTCGACATCGAGTTGGCCGACGCGATTGAGCGTCTCCGCTTCGAGCATCCCGAGGTCAAGGCGGTTGTGGTGCAGAGCGGCAAGGATCGGATCTTCTCGGCGGGTGCGAACATCTATATGCTGGCGAGCTCCTCCCATCCTTTCAAGGTCAACTTTTGTAAGTTCACGAACGAGACGCGTTTGGCCATGGAGGAAGCAAGCCGCGAAAGCGGTCAGCGCTATATTGCCGCCGTCAACGGCGTCTGCTCGGGAGGGGGCTACGAGTTGGCCCTCGCCGCAGAGGAAATCATTCTAGTCGATGATGGCAACGCCGCGGTCGCGTTGCCAGAAGTACCCCTGCTAGGTGTGTTGCCGGGAACGGGAGGACTGACTCGACTCGTCGACAAGCGAAAGGTTCGTCGCGATCGGGCCGACGTTTTCTCCACCTTAGTGGAAGGGATCAAAGGCAAGCGTGCCGTAGAGTGGGGTTTGGTCGATCGCATTGCACCCCGCAG
The DNA here is from genome assembly GCA_965219415.1 of Candidatus Marinacidobacterales bacterium. Lineage (GTDB taxonomy): Bacteria > Acidobacteriota > Vicinamibacteria > Marinacidobacterales > DATDRI01 > CBDCNP01. The sequence goes on along the minus strand of OZ244742.1, from coordinate 1,962,358 downwards.
CCAGTTCGACACCATTGTTCAGGAACGGGCTCGAGCGATGGTGGAGGCGGCGACCCCAGCCTCGCGTCGTGGAGGCTCGGGAGAAAAGGGCATCGAGCTCAAACCACTGGATGCGGAGCGCACCGAGAACCGCCTGGCGTACCGGCACGTCACCGTGACGATCGATCGGGAACGACGCACCGCAGAGCTAGTGGTTCGCGGACCGGAAGGAGAACCTCCCGAGTCCGTGGAAGCATTGCACGCAGCAGGCTGTGACTTCTGGACACTGGCCATGGCGCGCGAGCTCGACGATGCGTTTTGCCAATTACGATTCAACTACGAGACGGTGGGGCTCGTGATACTAAAGACAGTCGGTGACCCCGAGCAAGCCCTGGCGTTCGATCGTGCCCTGGCTCGCCTCGCCGACAATTGGCTAGCGCGCGAGATCATTCTGAAGCTTCGGCGAGCGCTCAAGCGGGTCGATCTGACGGCGAGAAGTCTCTTCGCCCTCATCGAGCCGGGCTCGTGTTTTGCGGGGAGTCTCTTGGAGCTCGCGCTCGCCGCGGACCGAAGCTACATGCTCGATGGAGCCGATCCGCCGGTTAGGGTCGGTCTTGGACCCTTGAACGGCGGACTCTGGCCGATGAGTAATGGGTTGTCTCGCTTGGAAACCCGATTCTTGGGACACCCCACGAAAGTCCAGCGAGCCCTGGAGCACAAAGAACTCTTCGACGCCGAAGAGGCGGAAGAATACGGTCTCGTCACGTTTAGGCCGGATGAGCTCGATTGGGACGACGAGGTACGTATCGCGATCGAAGAACGAGCGGGTTTTTCCCCAGACGCCATGACCGGGATGGAGGCCTCGCTTCGTTTCCCAGGCCCCGAGACCATGGAAACCAAAATATTCGGACGCTTGACGGCCTGGCAGAACTGGATATTCCAGCGTCCCAACGCGGTGGGAGAAAAAGGGGCGCTCACCTTATACGGCAAGCAAAGCTTGCCCGAGTTTGACTGGAGGAAAACATAAAGTGTCGGAGCTCGACGAAAAGATTCCAAACAACGTCAACCTTTCCCAAGACCCGAAACTGAAGCGGGCGCTCGAGAAATGGCAGCCCAACTTCATCGAATGGTGGAAGGATATGGGCCCGGATGGTTTCCAGGCGGACGAGGTTTATCTCCGCACCGCCATTTCGGTGGAGGCGAGCGGTTGGGCGCATTTCGATTTCACGAAAATGCCGGACTATCGCTGGGGCATCTTTCTGACTCCGGGCGAGGCCGATCGGAAAATCGGGTTCGGTGATTTCGAAGGCCAGCCGGCTTGGCAGAGTGTACCCGGTGAGTTTCGGACGCAGCTTCGTCGCCTCATCGTCACTCAGGGAGATACCGAGCCGGCGAGTGTCGAGCAACAACGTGAGCTCGGGAAGACCGCTCCGAGCATCTACGATATGCGGAATCTCTTCCAAGTAAACGTGGAGGAGGGACGTCACCTTTGGGCGATGGTCTACCTGCTGCACTCATACTTCGGCCGCGACGGGCGTGAAGAGGCGGAGGGTTTGTTAGAGCGACGTAGCGGCAATCCGGACAAGCCCCGTTTGCTCGGCGCCTTCAACGCGCCCTGTGGAGACTGGCTCAACTTCTTTATGTTCACGATGTTCACCGACCGCGATGGGAAGTTCCAGTTGCTGGCGCTTGCCGAAAGCGGTTTCGAACCGCTGGCTCGTACCTGCCGGTTCATGTTGACCGAGGAGGCCTTCCATATGTCGGTCGGAGAGACCGGAGTGGGACGCATGGTGGAGCGCGCCGCCCAGTTGATGCGCGATGGAAAAGACGATGTTCGATGCGAGGGAGCGTTCGACCTGCAGACGATTCAAAGGTATCTCAACTTCTGGTTTACCATCTCTCTCGATCTCTTCGGCGGGGAAGTCTCGACGAACGCAGCGCAGTTCTTCGCGGCGGGCCTAAAGGGACGCCACAAAGAGGAAGGCTACTCTGACCACAAAGCCCTCGAGGGTGCGTACGAGATGGACGTGATCGAGAACGGGAAGCTTGCGCGCGCCGAAGTGCCGCTTCGCAACGCGATGAACGAGATCCTCCGTGACGCCTACGTTGCAGACGCTCAGAGGGGCGTGGATCGGTGGAACCGAATCTTGGAGCAGCACGGGATCTCCGATCGCCTGGCGTTACCCCACCGGCGGTTCAATCGACAGATCGGAGCCTTTGCAGGCTACTACTTCGATCCGAAGGGAGAGATGCTTTCCGAGGATCAGTGGAACGCCCGAAGGGACGAATGGTTGCCCTCGAAGGAAGACGAAGCCTTTGTGGCAAGCCTGATGAAGCCGGTCCACGAGCCAGGCAAGATCGCCAACTGGATCGCTCCCCCGCAATCTGGGGTCAAAGGAAAACCGTTCGATTTCGACTACGTGAGAAGGGCCTGAAGTGTTGGACCTCGTAGTTGTCGATGAGTTTTCACGAGAGGGAAATCATGTCTTCTGATACACGCCTGGTTGACTACCGAAACGAAAACGGCGTCGCTATTCTCGAGTTGAACGATCCGCCGGCCAACACCTACAGCTACGAGATGATGCGGCAATTGGATGGTGCGATCCTCGAGGCGCGCATGGATCAGAGTGTCCACGTGCTCGTCATTACCGCCAAGGGAGATAAGTTCTTCTGCGCGGGGGCCAACATCAAGATGCTCACCGAAGCCGATCCGGAATTCAAGTACTACTTCTGCCTGCATGCCAACGAGACCTTGAATCGCTTGGAGCAGACGTCGAAGCTGGTGATTGCGGCGTTGAATGGACACACCGTTGGCGGCGGGCTAGAAGTTGCCCTTGCGGCTGACATACGCCTGGCCAAGAAAGACGGCGGCAAGATCGGTCTGCCCGAGGTATCTCTCGGCGTCCTGCCCGGAACGGGCGGAACCCAGCGCCTGGCGCGTTTGCTGGGTAAGTCCAAGGCCATCGAGCTGATGGCAACGGGCAGACTCCTCACCTTCGACGACGCGGAAAAGCTCGGTTTGGTGAATCACGTCTGGCCGGCGGAGGATTTTAAGGAGCGCGTGATGGAGTATGCCTCGCAGTTCGTGCCTCCCGCCAAGGCCTCGAAGGCGGTTGGGCGAATCAAGCGGGCTGTTTGCTCCGGTCTCGAGGTTCCGTTCTCCGAAGGACTGGCTCTGGAACGAGAGCTTCAGCAACAGCTCTTCATTTCCGAGGACGCGAAAGAAGGCCTCGACGCCCATCTCGAAAAGAGAAAGCCCGTGTTCAAGGGCAAGTGAGCATGGCGAAGAACATCTTCCTAGCCGGCGCGGTGAGGACTCCCATCGGGAAGTTCGGTGGGGTGCTGACTCCGCTCCAAGCCGCCGACCTGGGTGCGGCCGCCGCGAAGGCCGCCCTCGAGCGTAGCGGGACGCCCGCGGACTCGGTCGATGAAGCCATTTTCGGAAACGGCCGGCAGGCTGGTGTTCGGCCCAACGTGGCACGGCAGATCGCTTACCGCGCCGGCGTGCCAGAGACGACTCCCGCCTACACCATCAATAAGGCGTGTGGATCCAGTCTGAAGGCCATCATGAATGCCTATGGGGCGATCGCCCTGGGAGACGCCGACGTGGTGCTTGCCGGCGGGACCGAAAGCATGAGCAACACGCCCTATCTGATGCTCGGGGCCAGGTGGGGTTACCGCTTGGGGCATTCCGAAATAGTCGACGGCATGTACCGAGACGGGTTCCGTTGTCCGTTGTGTGATCAACTGATGGGAGACACCGCCGAGAATCTGGTGGACAAGTACGGAATCTCCAGAGAAGAGAGCGATCGGTACGCTTCTCAAAGCCAGCAGCGCTCCGAGACGGCTCGGAAGTCGGGTCGATTCAAAGACGAGATCGTCCCGGTGGAAGTGCCCGGTCGCAAAGGGCAGGTGTTGACGATCGCGGAAGACGAGCATCCGCGGGACGGAGTGACATCGGAGAGCCTCGCCAAGCTTCCGCCCGTCTTTCGGAAGGACGGAACGGTTCACGCAGGGAACTCTTCCGGGATCACCGACGGCGCGGCGGCGCTGGTTGTCTTGAGTGAAGAGAAGGCTCGGCAGCTCGGAGTCGAGCCGATGGCCCGTATCGTGGGCTATGCCTCGGCGGGCGTGGATCCGGCGATCATGGGCATTGGCCCGGTACCCGCGGTCAAAAAGCTTCTCGACAAAACAGGCCTCACGCTCAACGACATCGATCTCATCGAACTGAACGAAGCGTTTGCGAGCCAAGTGCTGGCCTGCCACAAAGAGCTGGACTTTGATCTTGAGCGAGTGAACGTTAACGGCGGGGCCATTTCCCTCGGACACCCAATTGGCGCCACCGGAACAAGGATTGTCGTCACACTGCTCCATGAAATGAAGAAGCGCGACGCACGGCGAGGCCTGGCGACGCTCTGCATCAGTGGCGGCTTGGGCCTCGCTTTGCTGGTAGAGAAGGTTTGACATCGCGATGAGCTGGGAGCACGTCAAGTTCGCGGTCTCGGACGATGTCGCCACCGTCACCCTCGATCGTCCCGAGCAACTGAACGCCCTCTCCGGAACCATGCGCGGCGATCTCCATCAGGCCATCGCCATGGCACTCGGCCGGGCCCGCGTCCTGGTCATCACCGGCGCCGGGAAAGCATTTTGTAGCGGAGGCGACGTGAAGTACATGGCGGAGCTTCGGCGCGAGGGCGACGCCGAGACGCCGAGACGCTGAGACAGCTCATGGAGTCCGGACGCCGCGTCGTCGAGCTCCTGCGTGAGTTACCGCTTCCGACGGTGGCGGTCATCAACGGGGTTGCCGCGGGCGCGGGTTTGAGTCTCGCCCTTGCCTGCGATCTCCGTATCGCGTCAAGCGAAGCACGGCTCGGCGCTACCTTTTCCCGTGTAGGACTGCACCCCGATTGGGGCGGCAGCTTTTTCCTCCCTCGTTTGGTTGGCACCGGCATGGCCTGCGAGATGATCTTCACCGGGCGCATGCTGAGCGCCGATGAAGCCCAGCGCGTGGGACTAGTCAATCGAGTGGTCGAGGCCGACGAGTTTCCCGATCGGGTTTTGGAACTGGCGCGTGAGCTGGCCGCAACACCACCTCAGGCGGTCCGGTTCGCCAAGGAGGCTATCTACGATGCGATAGGGGCCTCCCTCGATCAGATGCTAGATTATGAGGAGGAGGCGCAAGCGGCTTGCTTCGAGTCCGAGGACTCTCTCGAAGGGCTCACCGCTTTCGCAGAAAAGCGCCCCCCTCGGTTCAAGGGAAAATGAGAACCAGACTATCCGTTAGAGAGGCACCATGATCGACTTTAGGCTCAGTGAGGAACAGAAGCAGCTTCGCGATCTCGCCCATGAGTTCGCCGAAAAAGAGATCGCTCCCCATGCCGCGCGTCTCGATGAGACGGCCGAGTACCCGCGCGAGATATGTCAGAAGGCCTGGGAGTTGGGACTCATGAACACGCACATCCCCGAGGAGTACGGGGGATTGGGTCTGGGAGTCCTCGAGGGATGTCTCATCGCCGAGGAGACGGCCTGGGCTTGCACCGGAGTCAGCACCGCCATGGAGGCGAATACTCTCGCGGAGTGCCCGGTCATCGTTGCGGGGAGCGAGGAGCAAAAAAAGAAGTGGCTCGCGCCGATGATTGAGGAATTCCTCTTCACCGCCTACTGTGTTACTGAGCCGGGGGCGGGGTCGGACGTTCAGGGCATCCGCACCACCGCCAAACGACACGGGGACGACTACGTCCTGAACGGCAGCAAGATGTGGATTACCAATGGCGGTGTCGCCAATTGGTATTTCGTGCTGGCCTACACCGATCCGGAGAAGGGTTACCGGGGCATGAGCGCCTTCGTGGTGCCCCGCGATTCAGACGGCGTCGTATTGGGCAAGAAGGAGAACAACATGGGCCAGCGTTGTTCCGACACCCGCGCGGTCAGTTTCGAGGACGTCAAGGTACCGGCTGTTAATCGATTGGGCGAAGAGGGTGCGGGTTGGAAAGTGGCGATGGCCGCTTTCGATCACTCGCGACCGGTGGTCGCCGCCGCTGCGGTGGGGCTCGCCCGATCGGCCTACGAGCACGCCGTGAACTACGCCAAAGAGAGAGAGACGTTCGGGGTTCCGATCTACAAGCACCAGGGGATCGGCTTCATGATCGCCGACATGGCCTGCGCCATTGAAGCAGCGAGGCTTCTCGTTTGGCAGTCCGGTTGGGCCATCGACCAGGGTCGCCGTAACACGAAGGAAGCTGCCTTCGCCAAGCTCTTCGCCGCCGACACCGCGGTCAAAGTCGCCACCGACGCCGTCCAGGTGTTCGGCGGAAACGGTTTCAACAAGGAGTACCCGGTGGAGAAGCTCTACCGCGACGCGAAGATTTATCAAATCTACGAAGGAACCAGCCAGATCCAACGCGTGATCATCGCCCGCGAAATCTTCAACAGCTAGGCGGGGTCGGATCTAGTTTTGTGCATTTCGTTACTTTTCTACTCGAAGCGGACGGAGGACACTCTTGCCGCTAGTCGTCTAGGGTCCGCTTCGGAGGCCTGGCGCAGCACCTTCCACCGAAAGACGAGCTTTTCGACCCGGCGCGTGCGGGACGGAAGCGTCCATCGAACCTCGCTCCAGCCGGGCGAGAGGGTAGCTTCTCCCAAGAGCGTTCCATCTAATCGCGCCGTCACGCTCTGGTCGTTGCCTTCGAGCGGGGAGATTTCGACCACCACCGCAGTCACGCTATCGTCCGGGCGCCTTAGCAAAAGGGTCGTTTGAGTCTCGCTGGCCCACCGGAAGCTCCTCCCTTCCGCTCGCTCCGCCCTCGACCAGCCGGTCGCGAAATACATACGGGAGTCCGGCGCTCCCGGATCGATCGATCGCGGCGCGTCGGGGAGCTCCTCCTCGCGGACGCGCAACCCAATCCTCTCTTCGTCCTCGTAGGTGCGATCCAGCGGCAGAGTCTTCTCAAGAAACTCCAGGACGCCTCGTTTGGCGTAGGCCTTCTCCACGATGAGGTAGCGAAGGCCGAGAAACGCGGCCACGCCGGGCGCCAACTCACTTTGCTCGCTGATAAGCTCGGCGCTCAAAGCGATCTTCCCCTTGCGAAGGTCGACCAGAGGGCGGACGAGCGGTAGGCCGAAATAGTACGCCGTCTTTTCGGGAGGGACGCGTGCCGCGGTTCCAATGAAAATGTTCTTGCCGTGCACTGTCTGGTGATACATCAAGCGCTCCGGCACTTGTTCGATGCCAGGGATTTCCATCACCGTGAACTGTTCCTGTTCCTCGGCGAGCTGCCGATGGATGGGAGCTACCTCGGCGGTGAAGACGGGGACCGGGATCGCCAGGTATTCGGCGACGAGACCGATAGCCAACAAGCCGGTCAGAAACACCCGTAATAATGGCTTTCGGACGCGCTCCATCCAAAGACTCCAGCTCGCGCCGAGCAAGACCGCGGCACATAGCATGAACACGATGGAAAGCCGGGAGGGGGCACGCAAATGCTCGAGCAAAGGGAGCTCCTGAAACAGCGCGAAGGGGAGTGGGATCCCCGATTCCCAGCCCGCGATCTTGAGTGAACTTCCTAGACTCAATAGAAAAAAGACGCCCGCCGCGACGAACCAGAACACGTAGTCGCGACGCACGTGGGGCGTTGACAAGGCTCCGACCAGCACCAGCAGCAGGACGTAGCCCGGGAAGATGGTGGCCTCGGTTAAGTTCGAGTCGAAGCTTCGCCCCAGCGAATCGCCCAATAGATTCTGCTGGGGGCCAGGCACGGCGTAGGCGGCAACGTCCGCGCCGTAGCGATCGGAGCCGGGATAGGCGGGGTAACGCCACGACGACAAATCTTGATTCACCTGGATCAAGAGAGGGAGAAGTAACACCGTCGCCACCAGGCCAATGAGTGCCGAGCGCCCGATCGGCGCCAAGTCGCGCCGGTCACGCCAGTCAAGGATGAGCCGCCAGAGCACATAAAGGCCACTAAGCAACGCGAGAAAAACGAGATAGGTGGGCGTCGTGTAGCCGCAGAGTGCTGCCAGAGCTCCCGTAGCAAGTAGGAGCCTCACGTCGAGGCTTTTTTCGCCGAGCGCCTTGAAGAAAAAGAGGGTATAGAAAGGAATCCATTCGGTGCCAAGAAGGTCGTAGTGTCCGGCCAGCCGAGCCAGCCGATACGGGCAAAAAGCGAAGACGATTCCGGCAAGGAAGGCGCCCAGTCTCGACGCGCCGAGATACCGGGCGAGCGCATACATTCCCAGGGCCGAGGCAACGAAGGTGAACAACAGGATCGAGTTGGCCGCAGCGACTTCACCGAGCAAGGCCTTCAAGGGAATGAAGAGCAGGCCTTGCGAGAGTCCGAGGGTGTGCAGCGAAAGGCCGATGCCTAGAGGATAAAAAATGAAATCAGTCTCGAAGGGGTTGGTGTGGAGATCGGTCAGCGCTTTGTCGACCCACCACATGTTCCACAGGTAGACGCGCGCGTCGCCGCCGGCCTCCCCGGCATGATGGGTGGTGAGGAACCAGACCAGGGGATAAGTAAAGAGGACGGTGAGTCCGGCGTAGATAAGGACGAGGGAGAGGCTGAGGCTCGCCCTCTTCCCGATCACGAAACGCCTGCCTTCTTCTTTTGTCTTTCGCGGCGCTTCTGACGGAAATACTCGATCTGGTACTTCCTCACCGCGTTCGAATGTTCTCTCAGAGTGCGCGAGAAATGGTGTGAGCCATCGTTCTTGGATACGAAGTAGAAATACCTAGTCTCCGCAGGCGACAGCACCGCGTCGATGGCTGCCAGGCCGGGCGACGCGATCGGACCGGGAGGAAGCCCGGGAAAACGATAGGTGTTGTAGGGAGAGTCCAATTTGAGATCGTTCCCGCGGAGATTTCCGTCGTAGCGACCCTGCCGCTTCAACTCGTAGATGATCGTGGGATCCGACTGCAACGCCATGGGGCGTTTTAGCCGGTTCCAGAACACCGAGGCAATGAGAGGCCTCTCTTCGGCCCGGCCCGTTTCTTTTTCCACGATCGATGCCAAGGTCACGACTTCGCGGACATCTAACTCAAGACTGGCCGCCTTCGCTAGGCGTTTTTCATCGAACAGCTGAATGAAGCGATCGGTCAAGGCGCGGGCCACTTCCTCCGGTGCGGGCTGGCGTGGGAATCGATAGGTCTCGGGGAAAAGGTAGCCCTCGAGGTCTCGGGCCTCGGGATCGAGCGATGCGATGAGCTCGCCCCGGCCGAAGACGCCACGAAAAGCGTCGGCGTCGCCGATGCCCTTTCTCGCCAGGTGGTCGGCGGTCTCGGAAACGGTCAATCCCTCCGGTATCGTTACCGACAACAAATAGATGTCGCCGTTGACCAGCCGGTCGATGACATCCATGGTGGAGGCCGGTTTTGCGAATCGGTATTCACCGGCTTGTAGGCGGCCGGTCGCTTTCTTGAGCCAAAGTGCAGCGACAAACAATCGGTGGTCGCGTGCAACTCCCTCGGCTTCGAGCGCCCGGGCAATGGATACGCCCGCTTGCCCCGGTTGGACCATGAAAAAAATCTCGTCTCCAGGGTATCCTTTATAGGCTTCGGTCGCCTTTTGGCAAACGGTATACACTCCGACCCCTGCCGCAGCGCAGACGAGAAGGACAAGGATTACAAGGAGCCCCAGGACGCGCTTCATCGAATCAACAATGTTAGGATTCTTCGCCCGGCTGGGCCTGTCGGGCTTGACGGGCCAGCGACTCTTCCGAGGACTGCTTGAGACTACGGTAGTCCAAGTAGCTTTGGAGCATAATGGCAGCAGCTACTTTGTCGACGACTTTCTTGCGGCGAGCGCGGGACACATCTGCTTCGATCAAGGATCGCTGGGCCGCGACTGTCGTGAGACGTTCGTCCCAGGGCGTGACGTGGATTCCCGACACTTGTCCGAGCCTGTTGATGAATCCCATCACTTTCTTCGCCTGCGGCCCTTCGCTTCCGTCCAGGGAGAGCGGCATGCCGACCACGAATGCTCCGGCCTCTTCTTCCCGAGCCCGCGAAGCGAGGTGCTCGATGTCTTTTTCGAGGTTGGTGCGGCGTAGCGACTCGCGCGGCGAGGCGATGAGGCCCGCTTCGTCTGACACAGCAATGCCGATGTACTTGCTGCCGAAATCGAGCCCCATGAATCGCATCGTGTGAGAGTTTTTAGAAAAAACAGTATAGCCACCGGTTAAAACGACCGTCAAATAACAGAAATGGCTGATCTTGTTCAAATCGATGAGGGCGGCGGCCAAGTGCTTCGGAGCGGGCTGGGCCTCTCTGTCATAACCGGCCGTCCCTTCCATATCCGTGGGATTCGATCGCGGCGAAGCCCACCCGGCCTAGCACCTCAACACTTGCATGCGCTCCGAGCGTTTCGCGAAATGAGCGGAGCGTCCTGTCGCGGCGACGAAGAGGGCTCCCGAGAAGTGGTCTTTACTCCCGAACGGGTGCGGCCAGGGTCCTATTCGGTGGATATCCGCACCGCGGGGTCGGTGACCTTGGTGCTCCAGGCTCTCGCCCTTCCCTTGGCACTCGCCGAGGGGCCGTCGGAGCTCGTTCTGCACGGAGGCACGCACGTACCCTGGAGCCCACCGTTCAATTTCATCGAGTCGTGCTGGCTTCCCTTTATGCGCCATCTCGGTCTCGAGATGAACGTTCAACTCGATAGGGCTGGCTTCTACCCAAAAGGTGGCGGGCAGATTTCGGCTCGCATCCAGGGGGAAGCACAGCTTCGTCCTCTTCAACTTCTGGACCCCGGATCGCTGCGATCTCTCGAGATCGTTTCAGCGGCGTGCGGTCTTCCCGCCCACGTTCAGCAGAGACAAGCGGCGCGGGCGCGGTCTGGGGTACAGGCGACCGGGCACGAAGTCTCGGTGCAACTCTTGAAGCTCGAAGCCGCTTCCCCGGGGAGCGCGGTGGCGATCTCCGGTCGCTTCGATGAAACGTGGATCACGACCTCTGCGCTCGGGGCGCGGGGCAAGTCGGCAGAAGCGGTTGGTGAGGAGGCGGCGGCGCAGTTCCGCTTCTACCTGGAGCGACCCGGTGCTGTGGATGAGCGGCTCGCCGATCAGATCGTACTACCGCTCGCCTTAGCACCAGGCGCCTCGGAGTTTACGACCGTCCGGGTAACCGAGCACCTCAGAACAAACATCGACGTGATCAAAGCCTTTCTCGAGCGTACCATCGAGCTTGACGGGAAACTGGGGCAGCCCGGACGAGTCGTGGTTCGCTGAGCTCTCGGCTCATAAATGCGTTGTCACTCCGAGGCGAAACGCTTATAATGAGCGTAGCTTATCCTCCATTATCTGAGAACTATCTTGAGCGTTTCCCGGATTCGCCGCCGGCTCCTCGCAACGTGGACACTCGTCTCAGGCGCTCTGACTCTGTGTCTGATGGCGGCAAGTGTGCTCGTTGGTGAGGGCCCCGACCAAGACCGACTTGCCGAGGAAGAAGCCAAGCTCGAGCTGCTATCCGAGAAGCTCGCCGCCCTGAACAAAGAGCTCGTGTCCCTGGACGAGCGGCAGACGACGATCGTCGGGGAGCTCCATCGCCTGGAAGTGCAGATAGAAGTCGCGCATCAGAAACTCCAGCTTCTGAAGCTTCAGCTCGAGCGGGGCTGTCGGGAGATCGATCGCAATCTCAAGCAGGTTCAGGCCCTCGAGGCGTCTATCCGAGAACTGAGGCCCTATCTCGCAGGCCGAGCGGTGAGTCTCTACAAGCTGGGCAAGCTGAGCTACATGCGTCTGCTTCTCTCCGTCGAACAGCCGAGTGAGCTGACCCGCGCCTACCGCTACATCTCTCGACTGGCTCGGGTCGATGCGGAAAAGATCGGTCAATTCCTGGCCGATCAAGATGCCCTCGAGGAGACGAAAGCGGAGCTTCTCGAAGGGACCAGGCAGACGCTCGAGACCCGGAAGGATCTCGAGCAGACGACGCGATCGCTGAAGGGTCGCCGGGCCACTAGGGCCGCGCTATTGGAACAAATCTACGAACGCCGAGAGATGGCTGAGACCTTGCAGTTCGAATTGGAAGACGCTCGGGTGCGGCTCACTACTTTGATGACCGACCTCGAAGTAGATGGTGAGACGCAGCTCAACTCGCTATTTCTTCCGATCCGTCTTTTTCGCGGCGAGCTCGGTTGGCCGGTCGAAGGACGGATCGGTGCCCGCTTCGGCAAGCACCGGCACCCTCGATTCCGCACCGTGACCGTGCAAAACGGCGTCGAGATCCAAGCCCCGATCGGTACCTCGGTTCGGGCGGTCTACGATGGGGAAGCGGTCTTTGCGTCCTGGTTCCAAGGATACGGCACGCTCCTCATTGTGAGCCACCCCCGTCAAGTGCATAGCCTCTACGGGCATCTATCCGAGATCATGGTTCGGGAGGGGGACACCGTCCGACGCGGTGATGAGATTGCCCTGGTGGGGGATACCGGGTCTCTCACCGGCCCCAGCCTTTATTTCGAGATCCGCGAGGACGGCCAGCCGGCAAACCCGGAGGAGTGGTTGGTCGAGCCACCCAAACGCACCATCGACCTGAAAATGCCTTCGCCTTGACGATTGGCGGGCGCGAAGGCAGAATGTAAATGATGGCTGTTCATCCGATATTCCCTCTCCCCCTGGGAGTGTTCGGCGTCAAGGAATGGCGTGCCGCTGTCAACGTGGCCAGACGCCGGGTGAGGGCCACACTAAAACTCTGCTCCCAGGAGGCTCCCGCATCATGAAGTTCGTTCGTGCCAGGCACTTGCTCCTGCTGCTCTCCGGTCCCTTCGTCCTCTACGCGGTTTTGGGAGGGTTCCTTGGTCGGGCCCTGGCCCGAGACTCCGCTTATCGATATTTGTCCGTCTTTCAGGATGTCGTCACCCTGATCATGAACAACTACGTGGACGCGGTGGAGATGGACGGAGTACTCGAAGGTGGCATCCGCGGGATGATGGAAGCCCTGGACCCGGATAGCGCCTACCTGTCGCCCGAAGAGTTCGCCAGGTTTCAGAATCCGGGAGAACAGGATGCGGCGGGGATTGGAGTCGAAGTAACCAAGCGTTACTACCTGTCGGTAGTCGGTGTGCTTCCAGGTTCTGCTGCCGAAAGAGCCGGCCTTCGACCGGGCGACCTCCTGAAATCGGTGGGAGGTAGAAACACTCGCGAATTGAGCGTTACGATTGGCGAATCGGCGTTGCGAGGTCCCGCCGGTTCCACCGTCGATTTGCAAGTGATCCGAGGGCGTCAGCCGGATCCGATTGAGGTCAGCGTCGAACGAGAGGTTTATTCCGGTGACTCGGTTGCGTACAAGATGCTGACCGACTCCATCGGGTACATTCGGATCGCGGCCTTTCGACCCGGGGTGGACGAAGAAGTGACCGGCGCCGTTCGAAGCTTGACCGCCTCCGGCGCTGCCTCTCTGGTGGTCGACGTGCGGAATAGTTTCGGTCGAACGGCTGCCGAAGGTGCTGAGGTGGCTGAGCTCTTGATCTCGGGTGGTGTGGCCGCCATTCTCGAGAATCGCGGCGGAGACAAGACCGACCTGGCGATCGAGTCGGGGCGTGTCGTTTTTAGCGGTCCCATCACGGTCCTGGTTAACCGCGGCACATCCACCGCGGCAGAGATTTTCGGAAGCGCTGTCCAACATGCGGAAAGGGGTGAGCTGGTCGGGGAGCGCACTGCCGGACGCGGTGGTGTCCAGAAGACGATCAGTCTCGACGATGGTGCCGGTCTGGTGATTTCGGTGGCTCAGTACTCGACGCCGAAAGGAGTCGCCCTCTTGGGCAAAGGCCTCGAGCCTACTGTGGAAGTTGGGGACTCGTTTCAGGCAGACAACGGTGAGGGTGACCCCATTCTCGAGAAGGCCATCGAAATCCTATCCAAGTCGGAGGCACGCAAGGCAGCCTGATAGAGGACTCTTCTTTTAATCGCTCTCCCTTTGGCATGGGTGGCCGTCAAAATACGTCGTGCCAACCATGCTGGGCATCAAAACAGCTCGGTGCCACTATCAAGGTGGCCAGATGCCGGTCAGACGGCGGGTGAGGGCGGCAGACTCTTCATCCTCCCTAAAAAGCAAGACGGGAACGGCCTGGCTTAAAGGCCGTTCCCGTTCTAGTTAAAGGCGGCTACTACTCGGAAGCACCTTCCACGACGAACTCGATCTCCTCGATGATCGTTTTCTTCGTGACCTTGTCAATCACTTTGACTTGGACTTTGTAGTCCCCTGGCTCGAAGGTAGCGAGGGGAATCTGTGCCAAGCCACCCGCCAGGCTCAACTCGACTTGGAGCGGCTCCGGCGCGGTCTGCCCGCGTCTCTTGCCTTCTCTGAAGAAGATGTATTGGGCGGTGAGGTTGGCTTCACCTGTTTCTTCATCCACTCCGAAACCGTAGACGAAGTAGAAGAGTCCGATGTACCCGCTCGTCGAGTACATTTTGGAGGGGACGAATTGAGTTTGCCCAAACTGGAAACCGTGGCCAGGTGTGCCGGCAACGCTCTCGACCGCCAGTTCTTCCGAGAACACCAGCACCGAAGAGAGCATCATCCCTTCGCCGCCAACAAAATCCGGGACCTCGACAGGAAATACTCTTGTCCCGACGGTATTGGATTCGTTGTCCAGCACACCGAAAAGAGCAGTGTACGAGCCCGGGGTAACCTGCAAGGGCATCTCGTACCTCGCGACGCCGTTTTTGTTCTCGAGCTCAACTAGTTCCTCGAAGGGAAAAAGAGTCTGACCCTCGGCGTTTTGTACGGCTCCGAAGACCGTCGCTGTCGCTGTCGCCTTGTCCTTCTTCCAGGTCAGTGCCTCGGCGTTGATCTCGAAGAGAACCGGTACATAAACCGCGCCTTCCTCGGCCTTGAAGAAAGAGCTTGTCGCTTCGAAGGGGATGGCGGCGTTCTCGGTTTGCGTTTCTATCATCTCTTGGAGCAGCTTCTTGGCTGGGCTATTGGGATCGAATTCCGATGAGGGTTTGAGCAGGCGCCCGTCCTCGTCGATAGAGTAGGTGACGCCTCGGTTCGTGAGGTAGACCGTCTTGACGCGCTCGAGCTTTTCGTCGACGTCACCGGAACCGACCCTACGCAACCCCATACCCATGTCACGAAATTGGACCGTGAGACCGTCGGGGATACCCAACCCAGGCCTGGGATCGTACCTCCAGGTTACGATCTGGCCGTCACGATTGTTTTCCGCGGGACTCCCCAACAATAGGGCAACTTGACCCATGTCCGAGAGAGAACCCCTCACGCCGACATTCTTGATGCTCTCGTCCACGCCCTTGACCCGTTCGTTGTATTCATCGATGAACTCGTTCTTCGGTGTCATGGGGTTGGGGTCTCGGCGGGCCCAGAAGATTTCCCTAAAGAGCTTGCGATCCTTTGATTTGAGGTCCTTGAAGATCTTGATCTCCTCGGCGGTGATGAGGGCCGAAACCTCTTCCTCGATCCATTTCTTGTCTTCCTTGCTCAGCTTGTCGCCGTCGGCGAAGGCCGACGACCCCGCGAGCAAAGCCAGACCAATCGCCATAGTCAGGCTGACGAGCTTAGACTGATGCGTCAAAACACTGTCCTCCCATAGGTCTAAGAGTCGATCGGTTACTTCACGATCGGGTCAGGATACGCGCCCGGTTCGAAAAGTGCAAGTTTCCGCCGCTGTCCGGTTATGGGACGAGGCGCCGCTCGCCCCTGATTAGGGGGCGAGTCTAATGTTCATCGGCGTGGTCTGTCCGATCTGGATACTTACTTCGGAGGAGAAAACAGGTTGGCCGTCCCGGAGGAGCTCGACCCAGTGTGTGCCCGCCGGCAAGTGAATCGAGAGCTCTTCCATTCCACCGAGATGTCCCCAAACCTCGCCGTCAATCCGGACTTGGGCCACCGCCGGCTGCACGCGGAGGGTGAGTAAGCCGAAACGGGCCCGCGAAGCGGAGCGAGGCGCAGGAGAGGTTGGTGGTGCCGGCGCGGTGCTCGGAGAGGGAGGCGCGGGAGCGGGTCGAGCGCGGATTTCTTGACGCTCCTCGCGGCCCTCAGGAATAGGCTCCACCGGTTTTTCGGTCTCGTCAGTCTGTCCTGGCTCTCCTGGGCCGAGAGGAACCAACTCATGATGGATTTTCTGTGTGTGTCTTGGACTGACCAGAATACGCTGCCGAAAGGTCCGGTGGCCCTCGAGCCGCAGCTCGATGACATGCTCGCCGGGCGCAAGGTAGAGCTTCTGGAACGTTCCGTCGAAGTCGTCGACGATGCCTGCGTAGTAGCCGTCGACATAGACCTCCGCTCGCTTCGGCTTCACGAGGGCTCGAATAGCGCCCGATCCGTACCCGTGTAGCCCTGGTAGGGAGCGTATGTCGGCAGAGGGTACGCACGCGCGTAGACGGGTCGGTGGCAATAGGGATAGGGCGAGCCAAGCCTGACGTAGGGCCGGCGGTAGGAATAAGGCCGGTAGCGATATCCGAAGCCGAAACCGAATCGGGGGCCATGAACGCCAAAGGAGAAGGAACCGTGGCGGGGGCCTGCCGCCAGCGGAGTCGGACCGACGACCGCCAACACGTTAGACAAGATCAGCGGGGTCAGCAGGGTGAGCGGGACTCTCGACCACTTCATCGGGATCCTCCAAGCTCACGAGGGCAATTCTACATACCAAGATTTGCAAGACTGGTACCACTGGCGGATGGCCGTAAACGCTTGGCACAATAGGGGCCTGTGAACCGGTCAACGCCGCCCCTGTCTCTTTTTGGTTATTCGGCGTCTGGCCGGGAGGACGCTGGGCGACGCCACGCAAGGATTCCACCGGCAAGCGTATAATAGAGGGAAGAGGAGGTAGAGAAAGCTATCCACAAGTTACAAGGCAATTCCACCGGCCTAAAGGCTTTGCAGCGCAAACGCCTGGAAAAGATTTATCAGAGGCGAATCCCTCCCCGCGCCATCGTCACTCAAGAGTTTGCCCGGGTTCTCACCGAACTTTCCCGCGAGATCAATCGGCAGATCGGCGTCCTCGTGAATCGACGAGGCACAGTTGATTCTGTGATCGTGGGTGACGCACGGCGAATCGTTCTCCCCGATCTGAAACGGGTCCGCGTCGCAGAACAGCGTTTCCGTGGACTTCGGTGCCTCCATACCCATCTGGCAGGTGAGCCACTCACGCATGACGACCTCAGTGACCTAGCGCTTCTCCGCCTGGATCTCATGGCGTCCATCGACGCCAACAAGGACGGACTGCCGGGCTTGGTTCGGGCCGCCTACCTTTCGCCGGCCAGCTCCAACGGGAAACAACGCGATGGCAAACCGGCACCCGCCTGGGAGTTCATGGAGCCACGCGCTCCCAGTCAGTTGGACGTCGATTTTCTGGATTTCATCGATGATCTCGAGGACGAATTCACCCGCCAGCGAGGCGAGCTGCACCGTTCCGACCACCGTGATCGTGCCATCTTAGTCGGGGTCACGACGGGCCGAGCCGAGACCGAGCGCGAGACCCTAGTGGAGCTCGCCGAGCTCGCCGGCTCCTGTGACGTGGTCGTTTTGGATACGCTCGTGCAGCGAAGGCCCAAACTCGATCCCCGATTCCTGTTGGGCAAGGGGAAGATCGACGAGCTGGTGATCGCCTCCCTGCAACACGGCGCCGACATGATTATCTTCAACCAGAGCTTGACCCCTGCTCAGGTCCGCTCCATCGCGGCGGCGACCGACCTCAAGATTCTGGATCGAACACAGCTCATCTTCGATATCTTTGCGCGACGTGCGTCCAGCCGAGAGGGAAAGTTGCAGGTCGAATTAGCGCAGCTTCGCTACCTTCTGCCTCGGCTTACCGAGTTGGATACCGCGCTGTCTCGGCTCACCGGTGGTATCGGGGGGAGGGGCCCCGGTGAAACCAAGCTGGAGATGGATCGCCGGCGGGCACGGGATCGCATCGCGAGGCTCGAGCGAGAGATCGAAGACGTTCGGCGCAAGCGAGGTGTTCGGAGAAGAAGGCGCGTCGAGCGTGGGCTTCCCATCGTTTCGCTCCTCGGGTATACCAACGCCGGAAAGTCGACGTTGCTGAATCGCCTCACCAACAGTGAGGTCGCCGCCGGAAACCGCATGTTCGAGACGCTCGACCCGACGAACCGGCGACTGCGTGTCCCGGTGGAGCAAGAGGTGTTGCTAGCCGACACTGTCGGCTTTATTCGAGATCTCCCGACCGACTTGGTGAATGCTTTCCGCGCCACCTTGGAAGAAATCGAGAACTCGACTCTCATTCTTCACATCGTAGATTGTTCGGATAGTCGCTATCGTGAACAGATGGAGGCGGTGGAGGGGATTCTCGAGACGCTTCAGCTCGACAACGTTCCCAGGCTGGCCGTCTTCAACAAAGTAGACCGACTCGAGAACCGCGGGGTATTCGAGGGACGGTCCGATGCCGTTGCCGTCTCCGCGCTCAAAGGGGAAGGCTTGGAGGGTCTCGTGAAACTCATCGGGGCTCGCATCGGAAAGAAATCCAGGGCCGAAGCTCAACGCCCTCTGTGATGATGTTGAAGCTCGTGGTATAGCCGCAGGTAACTGTCGTAGCGCGCCTGGGAAATCTTCCCAGAATCCACTCCCTCTCGCACCGCACACCCGGGCTCGGGAATGTGTGAGCAAGACGTAAAGCGGCAATTCCCCAAAAAAGTCTCGAAGTCGGTAAAGTGTGAACCTAGTTCATTCTGATCTAGGTCGGAGATCGAAAGCGCGCGGACCCCTGGTGTATCGACGAGCTCCCCGCCAAAGTCGAGGGCAAGAAGCGTGGAACTCGAAGTCGTGTGCCGCCCCTTGCCTTGGCGACTGACCGACGAGCTCGATAGTGTGAGTCCGGGCTGCAATCGACCGGCGAGCTTCGATTTCCCTACACCAGAATGCCCAACCAAGACCGAGCGCTTGTCCTTCAGCAGCTTCCGTAGAGTTTCGATCCCCTCGCCGCTCACTGCGCTCGTGAAGATGCTCGGCAGCCCCAACTCTTTGTAGAGTTTCAAGTCTCGGTCAGCCTTATCGCGCTCCTCCGGATTGGCGAGATCGATCTTGTTCATACACAAAGCGGGGAGGACCCCCGCTCGGTGTGTGATGACCAAATAGCGATCGATGAGTCCAGTTTTGTACGGCGGTTCTCTAATCGCCGATACCACGACGAGCTGATGGATGTTCGCCGCGACCACCTGCGGTTGGCCGCCTCTTCGCGACGGCGGGCGTAGGAGGGCGGTTTCTCGAGGGAGGATCTCGTGGATGACGCCGATTCCCTTCTTGGGTCTCGGTTCGACAGAGTCATGGGAGCTCGGTTCCTCGACGGGATCGAACTCAACGCGATCCCCTACCGCGATCTGAACTTCTTTGGAGTCGAACAGCCGTCCGCGAAGATAGCACTCGTAGACTCTGTCCGTCACGGGCTCTGGCCGTACCGAGCACGCCTTCCCGAGCAACTTGAAAACGTGTCCGATCATCGAGTTGGGTGTCTCGCTAGTGCATGGAGCTATGCTATAGTCGGTCCGTTACTACTGTCAAAGACATCGAGGGAAAAGGCAAACAGGGCAGGCGTGAATGCGCTTCTGAGTTGCGGGGAAGCATCCGGCGAGCTCTATGCGGCGGGACTCGTCCGAGAGCTGCTCGCCCTGGAGCCGGGGATCGAGTGTTTCGGCTTGGGCGGAGATCGACTCCGTCAGGCGGGAGCCGAAGTTCTGGTCGATCTCAAAGAGATCTCAGTCATCGGGCTCGTCGAGGTCGCCGGAAAGCTGCCGGCGCTCAAGAGAGCCCAATCCACGCTTGTCGAAGCCGCCGCCGAGCGCGCGCCAGACGTCGCGGTACTCATCGACTTTTCTGGATTCAACCTTCGTCTGTCCCGAAAACTCAAATCTCTGGGAATCCCGGTTGTCTATTACGTAAGCCCACAGGTCTGGGCCTGGCGCCGAGGGCGTCTCAAGACGATCAAGAAAAACGTCGACAAGATGCTAGTGATCCTGCCTTTCGAGGAACGCTTCTACCGAGAGGCGGGGATTGCGGCGACGTTCGTGGGGCACCCTTTGGTCGACATTGTTCGGAGCCACGAGGATCGTTCGAGCTTCCTTCAACGGATTGGGCTCGAAGCGGACCGCCCGGTCGTCGCCCTAATGCCGGGGAGTCGTCCACGAGAGATTGAGCTTCATCTTCCCGTCTTGGCTGGTGCGATACGAAAGATGAAAGGCCGTCGGCCTGATCTACAGTTTATTCTGCTGAAGGCACCCACCGTCGAGCTCGCCTCAGTGGCCGTCGGATTGGGCACAGCTTCTTCCTCTGTGCACATCCTGAGCGAGACAATCTATGAGGCGCTTGCTCACGCCGATGTCGCGATCGTGGCTTCGGGCACCGCGACCGTTGAAGCAGCCCTCTGTGGAACGCCGATGGTCGTGGTCTATCGAGTCGGCGGGCTGAGTTATTTCTTGGGGAAACCCTTGGTCCAGGTTCCTCATTACGCTATGGTCAATTTGATAGCGGAGCGGTCCCTGGTGCCCGAGCTGATCCAAGAGGATATGACGGAAGACAGAGTTTGTGCCGAGACCCTCAACTTGCTCGAGAGTTCCGAAGCGAGGGAGTCTATGCGTCGAGGCCTTCGAGAAGTGAGAGCTCGATTGGGAGCGGGAGGGGCTTCACTAAAAGCGGCCGAAGAAGTCTTATCGGTGGTTGAGCATGGCCGTCGAGCTCAGCGACCGCACAACGAAGTGTTGACAACGTGAGTCGAACACGAGGAGGCAATCGATGCGAAGTATGAACCAGGCGTGGTATTGGCTCGGCGTCATCTCGCTGGCACTCGTCCCCAACATCCGGGTGGAAGCGGCGACGGTCGAGGCCATGACCTTGGAAGAGATGGCCCGTCGCGCAGACATGATCTTCATCGGGAGAAGCGTCGGTTCACGAGCCGATTGGAACGCCCAACATACCCGCATCTACACCCACACGTCGTTCGAGGTCGAGCGCTTCCTCAAGGGAGGAGCCGGTGAGCGGTCGATGACCATCCGGCTGTGGGGAGGACAACTGGGACCCTTGCGGTCCGTCGTCCCCGGAACTCCGGACTTCACGAACGGAGAGCAAGTGCTTCTTTTCTGTGTCGGATCAGGGGCTCGCGTTCTGACCCTCTTGGGCCTTGCCCTCGGCAAGTTCACGCTGACTGAGAGTGACGCCGGAGAGAGGATCTTGAAGCGAGACATATCCGGACTCATCCTGGTTAACTACCGCACGGATTCAATAGAGGCAGGCTGGCCTCCGACACGGTATCTACTTTCCGAAGTCGAGTCGCGTATCCTCGCCGCTCTCGGGCGTTAGCTCAACCTAAGGAGATCGGCGAAATGAGATTGAGACTAGCGCTTGCCTTATTGTTGGTGCTCACCGTTTCTCGCACCGGCTCACCCTACAAGGTCATCGACTTCGTCAATCCGGATGGTGAAAGAGTTTTTCTGAAGTGGAGGCCACAAGATACGCCGGTGGCGTGGCATTACAACAACACGTCCCCGAAGGACTTCTCTCTGGACGCTGCCATCAACGCGACGGAGAGAGCGTACGATACGTGGGAGGAAGTCGAGACCAGCAGCATCAACTTCCGATTCGCCGGAACGACCAACGCCGAGCCCTTCGTTTTCTTCGACTTCATCAACACGTTGGGGTTTATCACCGACCCGGATCTTCAGGGGAGCGGTATTCTGGCAGCCACGAATTTCATCGTTTTCACGATGACCGGAGAGATCGCGGAATCGGACATCTTCTTTAACGACGATGCACCGTGGTCGGTGTCTCCCAACGGGCAGACCGGACGTTTCGACTACCAGTCGACGGCGCTGCACGAGATTGGACACTTCATTGGTCTCGACCATTCCGCCGTGGGGGTCATGGAGACCCGCGCCGGGCGACGCTTCTTGCTCGAAGACTCCGCGATCATGTATCCCTTTGCCTTTCCCAGAGGTACTACCCTCGGACGCACGCTGACTTTGGACGACCTCACCGGCGCATCGGTGAACTACCCGGCGGGTAACTTCAGTAGCAAAGGACGCATGTCCGGGACGGTAACCAAGAACGGAGACGGCCTGGGAAGCGCCCAGGTAACCGTCTACAACCCGTTTACCGACGAATTAATAGGGGTCTTCACGGATGAGGACGGACGATACAGAGCAGAAGGCCTCTCTTCGGGCCCGGTGGTGGTGCGGGTGAACCCTATCACCGATCCCACCTCGCCCTCCGATTTCGGCTTCAATGACTTCACGACCGACTTGGATTTCGAGGTCACCTTTCACCCAGGCAGTGCCGAAGTCACCGTGGGCAGCACAACAAACGGGATCGATGTGGCGGTGAACCCGTGAGCGCTCGGTGGTGGATGCCGGGCTTGCTGTCCTTGTTTCTGGCTTGTGGCATCGTCATGCTCAAGCCGAGTCCGGCGCGAGCTCAAGACAAACGCTTCGAAGCTAGTGCTTTCGTCGGTCGCATGTCGGTCAATCACGATGTCGGTACGGTGTCGAATCTCTTTTTCACAACCACCGGAGCGGCCGACAATGTTCCCTTCGGAGATCTTTGGGGAGGGCGTTTCAGCTATGACTTCAGCCCCAACCTCGGCGCGGAAGTAAGCTACTCACGGACGAAGGAGACCTTTGCCTTTACCGTGAACGACGACGAGGTGGGCATTGTCAACTTGGGTGACCAATTCACCACCACTGTTCAAAACATTAGTGGCAATTTCGTGGCCCAGTTTCCGCTGGAAATCGGCTTGATCCCTTATGGAACGCTCGGTTTCGCTTGGATACGATCCGATCTCGATACCGAGGTCAGCGGAGTAGCGAGCGATTCCAGTACCGGTCTGAACTTCGGTGGGGGAGTGAAGTATTTCTTTACTTCGTGGGTGGGAGCACGTTTCGACGTTCGATATCAGATCGTCTCGGAGGGGTTGGCGTTTGTGGACAACGTCGCCGGGCCCCGAAACACGGAGCTTACCATCGGCGCGGCGTTTCGTTTTTGAATGGGTTGATTGGGAGACGGGGTGCTCGCACCTCGCCTCCCAACCGAGTGACCGAGACTAGCTTGCTTTGGGCGGGTAGCCCCTGAAAATCTTGTCTACGATGTCGGCGATCAGCTTGGCCACCTTCTGCGGGTTGTCGCTGACCGTGTCCGTACCCGTGCCACGCCAGATGAGTTGCTTCTTCTTGGCATCATACATGTCGACGACGAGCGTGCCTTTCTCGTACGTAATCTCACGAGTGGTCGACGTGCCCATGCCGCCGCCGTAGCCGCCCCAGCCCCATCCAGGGCCGTAGCCGTAACCGAAGTTGCCGGTCACGTACTGTTTTTTCTCCTTGGAGGGGGCGTGGTAGGTCACCACAACGTCCGGATTCCCTGAGGCCTTGGTGAACCCCTCCTGACCCATCTCAGTTTCGATCGCGGAGACGATCCGCTGATCCATGAGCTGGTTCTCGACCGGCGTCCCCTTGGCATACTTGTAGGTCTTGAATTGCGAGAAATCGGCCTGGTGATCGTAGTCGTGGTTGATCTTCTGTGATGAGCAGGCTGCTCCCAGCGCCACGGCCAGGGTCAACGCAGCCAAGATTTGAAGCGTTCTCATTTCCGTTCTCCTTCTTCCTGAGGCGTTGCGGCCAATCTGTTCGGCCGCTGAAAATGTCAAAAGACCCGGCATGATAATACAGTTCGAAGCGGGGCGAAATCCGTAAAATTACGGAACTTGGTCCGATTACTCCTGAATCGAGGCGGGTTCCCGGTGTCCGAGGTTGGCAGGGCCTGCCTAAACGAGGTATTCTCACTCACCCCGCCTGTCGCCACACCTCGAGCCGGTGTAGCTCAGTGGTAGAGCAGCTGATTCGTAATCAGCAGGTCGGAGGTTCAAATCCTCTCGCCGGCTCCAACATCTTCAACGACTTGTAGAGAAACTTTTGCGGGCGACAGTTCTGGTGACGTTGTGGTGACGTTTTCCGTGGCGGGTTCTGCCCCGGTGAGGCCGTCAACGAGGTCCGCGTACCCGTGCCGTTAGAGCAGCTCCGAGGAGCAAGCCCGCGCGAGGCTAGGGGAGATCCTGAAAGAGCGCACCGAGTTGGTCGAGAAGCTCTCCGGGATTGATGGCGACCCCGATGTCACGCTTGAGGACTATGCGCGCGAATGGCTTGAGGCTGTGCGTCACGAACTCGAAGCGAAGACCATCCGATCGTACGAGCGGAACCTGGAAGATCATGTGCTCCCCGCTCTCGGCCGGAAGCTTCTACGCGAGGTAACGCGTGGCGACGTGAACCGCCTGCTCCGCGACAAACAGACCCGCGGCTACAAGAGAAAAGAACAACACCACGCATACCGCCAGCACCCTTGCCCGTTACGAGCCCGTTGCAGAACGGGTCCAGTTGCGAAACTGGGCCCGTGTCGACCGCGACCTCCTTGTCCTTATGCTTGTGGATACATTTGAACCATTCGAGGGACTTGACGACGAAGACATGGCAGAACTGGTGTCGGTAGTTCTGGATGCTCGCGGAATTCCGCGGCCTGGCTCCGAGTCCGGGGAGAAGGGGACAGCCTCACGCTCAAGGTTGGTAGGGTTCATTGGAAGGATGCGGCTTGCCGATGGGAAGGTCCGCGAGCCGGTGCCGACTGAACGAGATCAGTGCCGGTACGTGGAGCCGGTCGGCGGACAGACCTACCACTGTCAACGTGACGCAGAGCGCGATGGATTTTGTGGGAACCATTCGGGCGGCGCGGTTCACCCCACCTCGGCGAGCAAGTCGTCCTCCCCCCTGCGGTAGCACGGATATGAAGGTACGTAGGTTCACCATCGACCGGGGGCCTAGTCCAGTCGAATGGCTTGACTATCAGGAGAGAGTCCTCGAAGAGTGGAAGAGCTTGCTTGAGTCAGAACCCGAAGAAGCCCGAACTCAGGAGTTCCTTGAGTGCCATCCCTGCATGGTACCCGGAGCGCATACTCTCGGCTACGGCAGACTCGGATCTAGTGGTCATCACCCCCTTTCCGGCTGCGTTGATTTCCCAGCCACGCTTAGGAGGATTCACGTCGCGGGTACCCGATTTCTTGTGGCTCGCCACGGACAGTGCGACCGTAACGCCACTCTTCATAGAAATTGAAAGACCATCCAAGGCATGGTGGACCGGCGATGGCAATCAGACAGCGGAGCTGGCGCAAGCGCTCAATCAGATTGCTGAATGGAAAGTATGGTTCTCAAAGCCCGAGAACCAGCAGGCGTTCGTACGTTTCTATCGTTTCCCGGACCGATTGGATTTTCGGGCGTTGACCCCGTCGTATCTTCTAATTTACGGACGCCGCGCGGACGCGAATCGAACTTCGGAGTTGAACCTCAAGAGAAGCCAGATCCGGCCAGAGAATACAGAAATCATGACGTTTGACCGTCTAAGCCCAATGCATGATCAGCGGAAGTACCTATGCGTCGGTATCGATGAGGACGGTTATGTTGCCAGGCGAGTCCCCGAGTGTGTGGAGATATCGTCACTATGTCTTGAGGACTACGGCTTTATTCGGGACAAGGGCATGGCGGTGGATCTTAACGAAAG
Organism: Candidatus Marinacidobacterales bacterium; assembly: GCA_965219415.1. Taxonomy (GTDB): domain Bacteria; phylum Acidobacteriota; class Vicinamibacteria; order Marinacidobacterales; family DATDRI01; genus CBDCNP01. Next base: position 1,936,893 of record OZ244742.1, on the reverse strand, counting down.
AATCCCACCGGAGCAGCGACAGTTCCTTAAGCAGAAGTTCGAGGTTACTAGATAACCGTCTGCGCCCGATTCGACGATTAGAATTCCGCAGCTCCCGACGGGGTTTTCCATCTTGTGGACGACTTCCACTGCGTTTGCCACGGTTTGACAACTATGCAGTTGGGTGCGTTTTTAGAGGAGGCGCGCAAAAAGCGTCCGAATTTTCCCGATGAGCTACTCGTCGAGTGGCTCTACTCAACGCCGCTCCTAGCTCATGTAGCGTTGGGCGGCCCGATCCTCGATGTCTCTCCTGACTATACGTACTCCTTCTTATGGGATTCACTTGAATTCAAGGAAGAAGTTTGGCCGCTCCGCAAGGTACCCGGGCCAGAAGCCATGGACGGGGTGGAACTCTCCGTGGACGACTGCGTTGAAGACTTCGATAAATGGCACAACTGGAGTACGAGAGGCGGCGGAAGAAGGCAAGGGAATATTGAAAGCCGTGCATGGCTAGCCGAGTACATGGAAAAACATGGGACGTGGAATACACCGGTTGAGCTTGCTCCGGTTTGGTGGACAAGTTGACTATGCAAACCGGTTTGCTTCCAAGAGTCTAAGTTCGAAAGCTCCCGAACTTCCTTTCGGAGGCCACGCAGTTCTTCGAGTTCCTCGCTCGTCAGGGTTCAGGGACCGCCTTCACCACGGTCGATCCTGTCCTGCCTCACCCAGGCATAAAGCGACGTCTCCGTCACATCGATATCCCGGGCTACCACGCTCACTGCCTTGCCGCTCTCCCGAACCAGCTGCACTGCCTCTGCTCGAAATTCCTTCGTGAACTGCCGACGTTTCTTTTTTTCTGCCATCTGAACACCCATATATCTCTCCGTGACTGTCGGCAACCATGTGTGGACACGCTGGAAAAGGGAATCGACGAGCCGCTGGGCACTTGCACCTACCAACAAAGTGTTTACCGGGCGTCAGCATAGAGGTGACGAGAATGGAAAAACGCGGTACCGCCATTCGACGGTGTTCGTTGACGGCCAGCCAGCCACTGTTATCAATCATTTCAGGGGGCCGAGAGTAAGAGAGTCTGAATCCGGATGGTATCAGAGCGCGCCGCGCAGAGTAATCACCGGTCGATACCACAAAGGCGACGAGAACGGCTGGACGAAACATCAAACGAGCGTGATTTTCATCAATTTGGAATCCCCATTGTGGGAAGTAGAAAGGGGACACAAAGGTCCGGTTTCTTCGGAGGAACTGCTACCGAACCCTGATCAAGCGATACCCTGATCAAGCGATAACCTTGGGGTCTTTCAGGGCCTCCGACCATGAGGCGGTTTGCCCCGAGAACACGGTTCTCGTTGGCCGGTTCCGCCGAGGGGACGAAGGAGGCAACACGCGATACAAATGTGCCCCTCTCACGACGGTGTCACAGTCCAATTTGACAATCGACATCGAGCGACCGGGAACGTGGACCGAAGCAGTTCGTGAATCACGACATGGGTGGGTTGTGGCTCCTGGCGACGGCGTGTTGACTGGATTCCGCACAAGGGTGACGAGAACGGACCTACCCAATACCTGTACGCAACAGTCTTGGTCAACGGTCGGCTGGCCGAGGTTTTCGACCGTATCGTAGGACCCGAGGTTAGGGAGTCCGATGCTGGATGGTATCACTCAGCAACGGAGAATCATGTGATGACCGGTCGATACCACAACGGCGATGAGAACGGCATCACTAAGCAAGAATCTGGCCGCTTGCGTGTTCTCGTAGACGACTTCGAGCGCCAGTCCGAGCTTGGCGTTCTTGTGAACGCTGACCTTAAGCGGTAACTGGTTCGTTTCGATGCGGAGTGGGGTGCCCGCCCCAATAACGGCCTCTACGTGAGGCCCTTCCATTGGGCTAAACGAGAATGGCAAGTGCGCACGTTGGCCGCTACGAAAACGCGATCAGCTCACCGGTCGGGAGGAGGACACCACAACTTTGGCTCGCGCTCCCAGCGACGTGGAAAACACCGGCCACCGCGTTCGCGAGGTCGTCGTGGCAACGGGGAGGGTGGTCGATCGAGTCCTTGCCCGCCCGGCTGGTCCTCCGTTCCAGCGAGAGGAGCTGGGAAAGTAGCCGGCGAAGGTTGGGAAGCTCGCACCTACCGCCGTTCAGCAGGGGTAGCAGTTCCCGGTACAGGTCCGACTTCGGGACCGGTGATGGTTCGTATACGATACGGTGCTCGCGGAATCGCTCGGCGGGCCACTCCCCGCCGTAACGATCGCCGGTTACACTCGAGACGCGGTAACTCTTGAGTGTCTCCGTGAATTCACGGACAACATCCTCCGGAGAGAAGGGTGGTTTTCTCTCACGCACGGCGTCGAGGATCACCTTGCCACTCTGACCGTCAAGGTGTGCGATCGCCAAGGTCATCGAGTCGGCGGAACCGCCACTGGGATCGCAGAAGGCCACGTAGCGTATAGAGGATGCGGGCGGAAGTTCGCGACGTCCAGCGATCACGCAGTGCTCCACGGCTTCTCTGGAGACGAAACTTTCGATATCACGCCTGAACTCAGCAAAATACTCCGCCCGCGCTGCGCTCTCGTCTTCCACGAGGGCCCTCTCAATAACATCACTGGCGATCGTTGGGTTCATGGAGCCCGTGCTCGCCTGCCAAACGAGCACCGGATCACCGTCTCTCCCGAAGTGTTGGTCGTAAGCGTTCCACAGAGCCCCGCGCCTTGCATACGGCGAGCTGATAGCAAGGAGCAGCGAACTCGGTACCGACGCCATCCCTGGTCGGATCGCATTGACAACCTCGGTGTCGGGGTTCGCTGCGCCCTCGGCGGCAAAACACCTAAAGAAACGTCGACGATCCTACACGAACACAGACTTACGCCCGTGGTGCGGAAGGTGGGGATGTCCCGCCGGATGTTGAATTTGGGGTAGCGGCGGCTCCTTGGCCGGCCTAAGAATAGGTCTGCCAATAAACCGTCTCCAGAGGGGGACAAGGAGCCACCAATGCCTAGGAAATCAAAGAAGCCAGTAAGAAAGCAAACGCACTCGCCTACGGGCAAGGTAGTTGGCCAAGTCGGTCAGATACTGCTACCGATGATAGCTGGGATCGCGGCCACGAAGGCGGAACTGACGGAATGGGTGTACGAGCAAGGACTGACAGCTCTGCACCTACTGCTCAGAGAGGACGCCGAGGAGATCGCGGGGCTCAAGGGCAAGCACGAGAAGGAGCGAACTCATAACCACTGGGGGAGCACGAACGGAGAGCTGAGCTTCGGTGGTCGTCGCATCCAAGTGTCGCGACCTCGAGTTCGCTCGAAGTCGGGCGAGGAGGCGTCGCTTCCACACTTCGAAGCCTTCCGCGAAGAAGACCCGCTTCCAGAGCGAGTGTTGAATCAGATCTTGGTGGGGGTATCGACCCGAAATTACGAATCGAGTCTGAACAAACCCGCGGCCAAGTTGAAGTCTCGTGGCACGAGTAAGAGTGCCGCCAGCCGTCACCTCGTGAGCCAGACGACTAAGAAGCTCGAGGAATACCTGTCTCGGCGGCTAGAGGAGTTCGAGCTTGCGGCACTGATGCTGGATGGCCTTGAGGTGGCCGGACAGACCGTCGTCGTAACTCTAGGTATCACAATAGATGGAACGAAGGTGCCCCTGGGTATATGGCTGGGCTCGACGGAGAACTCTCGGGTGTGCACCGCGATGTTGCAGGACCTTCTCGAGCGGGGCTTGCGCGTCGATGAGTCGATTCTCTGCGTAGTGGACGGAGGCAAAGGCATCCGCAAGGCACTCGTCGACGTTTTGGGGGACCTCGCGGTCATCCAAAGGTGCCAGATCCATAAACTCCGGAATCTTCGCTCGTACCTTCCCAAGTCTCGTCACGCCTACGTACTCCAGACGATGAAGGAAGCCTACAAGTGCAAGAGTGCCGACAAGGCGCGCAAGCGACTTCAGGCATTGGTGTCGTGGCTCGAGCGAAACGGCTACGACGAAGCTGCCGGAAGCCTTCGTGAAGGGATGGAAGAGACACTCACGGTCGTGAAGCTCGCGCTGCCCGCCTTACTTCGCCAGTCTCTTGCCACGACGAACGCCATTGAGAATCTCAACGGAACCATTCGCAGAGTATCGAGAAACCTCAAGCGTTGGAAGAGTCCTTCCATGGTTCGCCGATGGACCGCTCTTGGCGTCGTCACCGCGCAGAAAAAGTTCCGGCGTATCAAAGGCTATCGCCATATGGGCGCTCTCGTTCACGCGCTTAGAAGCAAACAGAAATCTCTTGACAGCGATGAGTTTGCTGCCTAAGAGTATTCACAGGTGCCGCCGCTACCCGACCAAATTCAACAGCGGCCGGGACATCCCCCGGAAGGTTCGCAAGGCCGGTATCACGTCGATAGACGCGAGAACCAGGGTCGGTAGGCGAGTGCTGACATGGCGGGATGGCTTGATACAGGACCTCGGGGGCCCTGATAGCCTCAGCCAGCAGCAGCTGGCCATGGTGGAGGCAGTGACGCTCGACATGTACAGATCGCCGAGTGGGAGCTGGCACAACCGAGCCTCGTCAATAAGCGGACGAAGAGCCTTCCCCCGGTGGTGCTCCAGCGCCAGAAGGTAGCCGATGGCCTGACGCGCCGGCTCTCGCTCCTTGGCCTGGAGCGTAGAGCGAAGCCGGTACCATCGCTCGGAACCTACGTCGCCGACACCTACGGCAAGGCCGCGAAGTGAGAGCCAAGGGGCGAAAACGGGCCGCCACAACCGGCATCGATATCGTTACGGCCTTGGGAGACCCTAGGCTCTTCCGATCAACCTTCTCAGACCTCGATACCTGGAGAAGCTGGACAGCGTTTCTTCGGGCGTTCTTTGCTCTCGGAATGGATACCGAGGATGTCGCGCTGTACCGGGAGCCACGGGAAGGACCAAGCCTCCCATGGAGCCTGCGAGAGAGGCATGGGTCGTTGTCGGTCGGCGCGGTGGCAAGTCGCGGATCGCAGCCCTGATCGCCGTCTTCCTCGCTTGCTTCCGGGAGTACCGCAATGCTCTGGCTCCCGGTGAGCGCGGGGTGGTGATGCTGCTCGCTGCGGACCGGAGGCAGGCGCGCGTACTGTTCCGCTACGTGACCGGGCTCCTCGACGGCAGCCCGTTGCTCTCCTCCATGGTCGCGGATCGTCTCAAGGAGACCATCAGCCTCACGAACGGGATCGACATCGAGATCCATACGTCGAACTTCAAGAGCGTACGCGGCTATTCCGTCGTCGCCTGCGTTGCCGACGAGGTCGCCTTTTGGGAAGGCCGCCTCCATGCGGGTCACCACGGCGTCACCGTCCCTCCAACTTCGCTTCGATGAAGCACTTTTCCGCCGTCACCTGAGACGCAATTAGCAGGTAGAAGACGAGTGTCGTCGGCCCTCTCTTGGGCTAGAATTGCTGCTACCGACCGGGAGAGAGAGCGTGCCAGGCTGGGAAATCGATCCGCTGGTCTCAGTGGCCTTTGCGGTTCGCTCCAATAAGGGTGCCTATGCTTTGCTGCTAGGGTCTGGACTGTCTCGCGGAGTCAAGCCCATTCTTAGTTGAAACTCTCCACGGCTCACGTTTAAGCGACCTTCTTCTTCGATACGGTTGATGTCTTCGCCTCGATCTTCAGTTCCCGCTTGAGAGCTTCGCGAAGCTTGGGAAGATGGCGGTAGCCCACCACCTTCCTCAAGCGCGGTTCGATGTCTACGAGCGCCGTTGCCAACCAGCGCTGGCGTTGGCTCGAGTTCTTCCAGTGGTCGACCTTCGCGCAGCGTTCCTCGACGAGAGCATTGACGGACTCAAGGCAGTTCGTCGTCTTGAACGAACGGCCCAGCACCGCGTGCACGCCGAGTCGATGCAACGTCAGCGTCTCCTCGAGGCCTTCCTCCAGGCTGCCAGCTGCAGATTGGTTCCGCTCTTCTAACTCACCGTGGAGTTGCTCGAGCGCAGTGAGGGCCTCTTCGTACTCCGGCCTGTTGTAGGCCCACTGGAGCCGCTTGCGCCATGACGCCTGCTCGCCCTTGGACAGGTAGCTCACTACGTTTTCACGTTTGTGCCACTGGCAGCGTTGTATCAGGGCCCGCTTACGGAATGCCTTCTTGACTGCCGCTTGGAGACCCTTGCCGCCGTCGATGATCACCAGCAGACCCTGGGAGATATCGAGTCCCCGCTCGAGCAGTGAACGCAGGAACGGCGTCAACACCTGCGCGTTCTCCGTGTCCGTCTCCACGAAGCCCAAGAAGCGTTTTTCCCCGCAAAGCGTGATGCCCAGAGCCACGACCATCGTTGCCTCGGCGAATGTCTTCCCATCCAGAAACAGCGCCACCACATCCTCGCCGGTCAGATCCCGTTCCTGCATCTCCCGCAGCTTCGCAGCGCTCGCTTGCACGAACCCTCGGGACACCGTTGAGCTCGACAGCCCGATGGCGCCCGGAATCGCTTCCGCTGCCGCCTCGTAGTTGCGACAAGAGATTCCGTAGAGAACTCGTTTCAGCAGAAGATCATTCACCTCACCGCCGTGGCTCACCGCCTCGTAGCAGCGAAGCGGAATCTCTCCTCCCTCGATGCTCCGAACCCGTGGCACACGGATCGGTACCCGCTGGCCGCCAAGCCCTACCGTGCCCGGGTTGCTTCCGGGACGGCGACCGCGCTCCAGCTCGTCCTTGCGAGAGTATCGCTCTCCCGCCAACGCCTTCACTTCGTCGTCGAGCAACTCGTGAACGTGCATTAGACCAAGGGGGACCAACCAACGGATCATCTCTACCTTGGCGTCCAGCACGAGTTCCCCGTAATCCTCGTGCCTCACCATCTCGACCTCACCCAAACGACGCGACTTCTTGCGTTTCTTGACCGAACGTAGCAGACTTCCCATCTCGGCTCCTTTCTTCGCGGTGGACTTGACCCGCTTTCGTGGACACCTAATCCTTTGGGAGACAGGAGTCCACGATGTCAAAGCAGGGAAACAGATACGCGGCCGAGTTCCGGCGCCAAATGGTAGAGCTGGTGCGAGCTGGCCGCGGCTCCGAAGAGCTGGCGCGAGAGTTTGAGCCCTCGGGCCAGACGATCCGGAACTGGGTGAACCAGGCGGATCTCGACGAGGGTCGCAGGCAGGACGGTCTGACGAGTGAGGAGCGTGCGGAGCTCCGCCGCCTGCGACGGGAGAACCGTCAACTACGGTTGGAGCGGGAGATCCTCTCAAAAGCCGCGGCCTGGTTCGCTCGGGAGACCGAGTCGGTACCACCGAAGCCTTCCGATTCGTGAGGGCGAACCAGGATTCACTACCGGTTGCCACGATGTGCCGACTGCTGGACGTCTCCGCCAGCGGCTACTATGCGTGGCTTGAGCGTGCCCCGTCGGCCCGCGCGGTGTCGGATGCGGAGTTGCTTGAGAAGATCCGGGCGATTCACACCGCGTCGCGGAGCACGTACGGCGCGCCGAGGATCCTCCACGAGCTACGAGAGACACACGAGCTCCACGTCTCACGCAAGCGTGTAGCGCGGCTAATGCGCGAGGCTGGCATTCAAGGTGTTCACCGGCGCAAGAGGGCGCACACTACGATTCGCTGTGACGACGCCCGTCCCGCCCCCGATCTCGTCGACAGGAATTTCGAGGTGGACCGGCCCGACCGCCTGTGGGTCGCCGATATCACCTACGTGCCCACGTGGTCGGGCTTCTTGTTCCTCGCCGTCGTGCTGGACGCCTTCAGCCGACGCATCGTCGGATGGGCAATGGCTACCCACCTGCGGACGTCGCTCGTCTTGAGCGCCCTCGACATGGCGCTGTTCCAACGCAAGCCCGGCGACGTCATCCATCACTCGGACCAGGGCACGCAGTACACGTCACTAGCGTTCGGCCAGCGATGCCGGGAGGCCGGGGTGCGACCGTCGATGGGTTCGGTCGGGGACTGTTACGACAATGCGATGTGCGAGAGCTTCTTCGCGACGCTCGAGTGCGAGCTGATCGAGCGCCGGTCGTTTCGCTACCACGCTGAGGCGCGCATGGCGACCTTCGATTTCATCGAAGGCTGGTACAACCCGCGACGACGACACTCCGCCATCGACTATTGCTCGCCTATCCAATTCGAAAGGAGGTACTATCGCGACGCTTGATCCCTAACTCTTAACCTGTCCACGAAAGCGGGGTCACTTCAGCGGCTTGATTTTGTTTTGTCCAACGCCATCAAACCACGGGGTTTGGAGCCGTTTCAATTCCCAACTAAGATTGGCACACTTTCGATTCGCTCAGCCGAAATACCGACCGGCTGGGAAATAGTCTTAGATTTGATCCGACGAGTGGCAGCTCTACAGAGGGAAGACTGCGACCCCGACCCAGCGAAGTGGTACGCCAAGAGCTTCGGTGAAGAACCAAATTATTCAAAGCTGCTCTCCGTATTGGCCCCGACACGAGCCGAGCGCCGAGCGATCCTCAGCGGATATATCGAGCCCACTGACGAGGACCGGGAACAGGGGAAGAAAATTCCGACCGCTGCCCACCGAGCGATCGCAAACCTAGTATCCAGTGAACACATCAAAGTCATCGTAACCATCAACTTCGATCGCCTCTTGGAGCAGGCGGTCCAGGATACAAGTGTTGTGCCGACCGTGATCGCGACGCCCGACGCCGCAAAGGGTGCGCTGCCGATTTCTCACAACGTGTGTACGATTCTCAAACTTCATGGTGACTACATTGATACACGAATCAGAAACACTTCTACGGAGTTGTCCAAATATCCCCCTCAGTTCAATCGTCTGTTGGATCGTATCCTTGATGAGTACGGACTCTTGATCTGTGGCTGATCCGCAGAGTGGGACGACGCGCTTCGAGCTAGTTTGGAACGCTGCAAGACCCATAGGTTTACAACCTACTGGACTCATCGAAGTGACCTAAGCGGACTTGCTCGAACAGTCGCCGAATCACGCAGGGCCGTTCTAGTACACATATCGTCTGCGGACTCCTTATTCGAAGAACTCGCGGAGAAGATCAAGAGTCTGGAAGAGTTCGAGCGCCCCCATCCTCTTTCGATCCAAACGACGGTCACGACACTCAAGCGGTATCTACCAACGTCGACAGACAAGATCCGTCTCCATGATTTGGTTCTCGAGGCCCGCGAGCATGTTCATCAGCGACTTGCGATGGAGCAGTTCGATTATACGTCTCCGGTAAATGCTGACGGTGTTCAGCGAAGGTTGAAGTTCTATGACGGGAGCCTCGAGGTTCTGCTGGCGTTACAGGTGACAGGTTGCTATTGGGGAGATACGCACCACCAGTATCTCTGGGTGGAAACGATAGAACGGCTGGCAAACTATTCCAGGGAGGGCGGCGGATACACTCTCTGGATAGAGCTTCAGAGGTATCCAGCAATGATCTTGCTCTACGCTGGTGGCATCGCCGCAATCGCCAACACCCGCTACGATACGCTGGCAGCCTTGTTGACAAAACCGGCCATTGCTGGTGCCAATCGTTGGTTCGCCGCCGTTTGCCGGTTGTATGGCCTCGGGGTCCTCGACGATAGAGCCGCGAAAATGGTTCCCGGGTTCGAGAAACGGCGTACTGCAGTGAGCGACTACCTGTACGATCGGCTTCGCGGGCCATTACACTGAGATTAAGAAAGCGGTGGATGGCTTTTGGTCGCGATTCTAGCGATTGACCGTCCCCCATTTCCCCTCCGTTTCCGGAGTTGAGCGTCCCGGAAGCCGGTTTGCGAAAGTTCCGGTGACGAACCGGTGACGAACTCGGAGTAACGGAGAGGAAGGCAACGGCGTTAGCCAAGGCGTCGCCCTTCAGAAATCCCCTTTTTTTGTGACCCTTTGTACCGAACGGCCCTGCTACGTCTCAGCGGATGCAGCTTCGTAATCAGCAGGTCGGAGGTTCAAATCCTCTCGCCGGCTCCAGACGTCTGGCAATCCATGAAAAGCGACGGTAGTGCTTATCCCGCTTTTTGTTTGATCTGGTGAATTCGTTGATGGGAGAGTCCTAGCAAGTCAGCCTGATCGCGTGTGCTCAATTTTAGGCGTTCGGTGAGCTGTTTAATTGCTTTCTCGAGTACCCCGGCGCTTTGCTTTTGAAGCTTTTCTACGTCGTGCCGGTATTCGGCCACCTTCCGTAGCGTCTTCTGGACGTCGTTCGGAAGCTCTATCTCATCCCGAAGTTCAACCCTCTCAGCGTTGTCGATGAAGAGCGCCAAAGCCTCTCGAATCCGGCGTCGTGCCTCATCGAGGGTTCTCCCCTGCGTATGGCAGCTACGGATGCGGGGAACGGTGGCTACCCACCAACCCCCTTCGTCTCGTTCGTACCGGACCGTATAACCTTTCATTGTTTCAACCATTTCTTTCCGAGGCACGGCTCCAAGTCGCGCTCGATACTTCGCAGGAGTCCGGGTCCCAGATCTTCGCCTTTGTGAATCGGCACTGTCGTCGAGCACTTCGCGCATCTAACCCTGACATGAGAGCCTCGCTGGCGAACGACCTCACAGCCGAGCTTGCGAAGCCTTCGCAACAGGTCGTTCCCCGTCACCCTAGTATTATACGCTAGGAACGCCCGATCTGTCTAGTCCACTAGACGGATTGGGAGTTGTGGGCATTTATGCTCTTGTCCGAATGGCTCCCACGAGGGTTGCTCGTAGGCAGGGCTTGGTTCCAACTTGGTTCCAAACCAGGGTGAACTACGGTAACCCACAGCACCTATCCGCCCGGCTTCTCCCTTTGTTTAGGTGCTCTTAGGTTACGGTGGGTCTTCCTGGTTCTGAGGGGCGCAAATTCGTAATCAGCAGGTCGGCGGTTCAAATCCGCCCGCCGGCTCCATTTAGGATTCAACTTACTTGCGCGGATCGTTCTTCGTTGGAAGGGCCCCTGGTTCCAGATTTGGTTCCAAAGTGCTTCGTGTCGGGTATCCACCGAGCGTAATGGCGAAGCGTCGTGTCTGGTGAGCTATGCCCGAGCTGCTGGCTGACGTAGGTCAGCGGAGCGCCCTCGGCTAGGCGGAGGGACGCGAAGCTATGTCGGAGATGCAAGCGTAGGGTCGGTGGGGCAGACGAGAACATTGGCATCGGTGAGGATCTCGTCCAGATCCGCCCTGCAGTTGGAGGCGCAAGCGTTGTGCCTTGAGATAGTCCGTGGCGAGATAGGGGCAGCAGAGAAACCCTTCGCGGCGGTGTCCGCTCACGGGACGCTGCATGCTCGCGAGGGAACAAAGCTAGAAACTGAAGATGATGGCGGAGACGGAAGCCGTGTCGACGAGCTTCGAGAGATCGACCCCCAAGTCGACCTGAAAACTTTGGAAGGCCAAACCGAAACCAAAGGCGACGTGAAGCTCGTCCTCCCCGCCGCGGAAAATGGCTTTGTCGAGCGCCTCGCCCTCGAGGGCTAGGATGCGGTGGTCCGGGTCGAGCCAGAGCCCGAATCGTAGAGCCACGGCGGGCGCCCACTCGATGAAAGCGTACTCACCTCCCAAATGAAGCTCGTTGCCGTCGTTTAGCTCCAGATTATCGGGGACGTTGAAGTAGATGACCCGATCCCACTCGAAGCCGACGGTCACGGCTCCGTTCTCCGACTTGAAGGCGATTCCGATGGCGAATACGTCCGGCATGCGGATCTTGCCCGTCTCGCTGACAAGGATCGTGCCTTCGGGTAGATCCAGTATCGGGCCGCTTCGCTCCTCGGTGAACTGGAAATTGGGGCCCCGACGGTAGACGCCGCCAAGCTTCCAATGGCTCGAAAGCTCGAAGAGCGCTCCGGCATTGAACCCCCAGGCCGTGTCGTCGATGGTGGTGCTGGCCGTGAGGATCCGCGCCTCGGGCGCGGAGATACTCGGGCCGAAGCAGCCTTGGGGGAGGTTCGCGTCGACGAGGGCAAAGAACTCGCCTCCGTTGTCGAACGTTCCGTCGTACAAGGAGAGGCCACCTCCAATGCTCAGTTTCTCCGACATTTGATAGGCACCGGACACACCGTAGTTCACTATCTCGAGCTCATTGAAAGCGGTGAAGTCGCGGACCCTGTAGGTGTCGGGGCCACAGCGGCGGCGCGGGCGAGTACTGATGTCGGGAGAGTCGCCGAAGAAACCCTGGGTGTTCGAGGAGTCTTCGAAGCTCGCCCACTGGTGGCGGTAGACGGCAAGCGACCACTTCTCGGAGGGATAAACGAACGAGAGGTAGGACAGGTCCGAAAGCGTGTCCGAAGATTCGGAGACGCGCAAGCCCGCCGTCTGATCGAGACCGATGCCGGATGGAAGACCAGATAGTCTCCCTCCTACGGTAAAAGGTGTGGTGTAGCCCCAGAGTCTTCCCTTGACGGAAATCTCCGCTCGAACCAGCTGCTGCAAACCAGCGGGATTGGCGAAGGCCGCGGTGGCGTCGTCCGCGAGCGGGACGAAGGCACCACCCAGACCCAGACTGCGCGCGCCGGGGTTGGAGAAGCTGAATTGAAAAGTGGTGGGGCCGGCCTGGGCCCATGCTTCGCCGGCCACGAGAGCCAACGCTAAAAAGACCGTGGCGATTCTCGTGATGTCCAAAGCCCTAGGCATACAAAGCTCTCTCTACGGACCAGTACAAACCCAGGAGAGCGATGAGCACAGACAAAGGCTACCGTCACCCGCGCCCGATACCCTGGCCGCTCGCGAAACCGACCGGTCTAAAAGAAGGACGCGGCTGGGTCCCTTTGAGCGTGAAAATAGCCCTGCACAGGCTGTAAAGTCAAAGAGCAGGAGGCCCTCAGCGATCCTGTAGCGGCCTCCGGCAGCGCATGGAATGGTTTGGATCGGGGCGGGCCGGCTGGCTACGGGTGAAGAGTTGGCCGCTCTGAGGGAGGTGCCCGAGATTAGCCGTGAGCGGGTCCGACGCCAGTCAGCTTTGTGAGTGAAGTGCATCACGATCCGACCCTTCGCCTGGACTGCGTGAGTGGCTCCAAGTTGGTTCCAAACCAGGGTGAATTACGGTAACCCACGAGCAACTATCCGCCCGCCTTCTTCCTTTGTTCGGGTGCTCTTAGGTTACGGTGGGTCTTCCTGGTTCGTAGGGGCGCAAATTCGTAATCAGCAGGTCGGAGGTTCAAATCCTCTCGCCGGCTCCAAGGGCAATGGGTTACGGGGGAGCGGGCCTCGGGCGGCGGGGTTCGGGTAACACTGGGGCATCAAGGGGGGTGGGGCATACCCGGTGGGCCTCCGACTCCAATCGAAGGGCACTCGATTCTCAGGAAGCAGAAGAGCATGAGTTCTGACTCGAATCGCTGCTACGGTTCCAGCGGTGCTACCGCCGGCTTAGATTTGCCCGACGAGCGACGTAACAAGGCGCGGATCACGTAAACCGTGACAGAGGCGCTAACGAGCGCCGCGACACTGATGGCTTCCTCGAGCGGCATCTGCAAGAGCAGCCAACCGACGATACCGCAGCTCAACAGTGGAATAAGCGGGCCGAACGGAAGCCTGAACTCGCCGACTTTGGGCAGGCCGTCGCGCTGACGCAAGCGCAGCACGGCGAGGCTGACACCGAGATCAATAAGCAGCAGCGAGCCGGTTGCGAACACAACCAGGTACTTGAACGTGCCGGTTAGCGCAAACGCGCACACGATCACTGCGAAGAAAATGATGGCGACGTAAGGTGTCTTGTACTGCGGATGCACCTTGGACAGAAATTTCGGCAGGTTATTGTCCAACGACGAGGCAAAAACAATCCTTGGTCCGCCCAGCATGTCGCCGCTCAACGCGCCATAGATTGAAATAACCATGCCCACCAGCAGCATCTTGCCACCCCAGTCGCCGAACACTTCGGTTGCGACAGCGACGAGCGGCGCCTCGGTGTTGTTGGCGAGTTCCGGCCCGAGCACGCCTTGCGAAACCGTTTGCAGTCCGATGTAGAGTACCAGCAGCGCGCCGATGCCAAACATAAGTCCCATTGGAACGGTTTTCGCAGAGTTTTTGATTTCGCCGCTGGCGTTCAACGCGCACTCGGCTCCGGTGAAAGCAAAAAACAGGAGGATCGTAGTTGCGCCGATGGCTTTGGCCGAGGGCTACTCGGGAACAGCGAGATTGTCAACATTGATTAAGAGCAGCCCGGCGACCAGCAACAGCAGCAGCGGCACTAGCTTGGCCCACGTATTGAAGACATATAGCCTGACACCGGCCTTAACGCCAATGACGTTCACTGCTGTGAGGAACGCCAGCAGGGCGATGATGAAGATTGCACGAGGGATGGACTCACCTAGAATGGGAACCACTGTGGCTATCGATTCAACCATGATGACCGTGAGACCAGCGTCCGCCATTGCGATGTAGCCGAACCAAAACAGGATCGAGGCGACAAATCCCACGAACGGACCAAAGGCCTCTTCGATGTAGGCATAAGCGCCGCCGCTGCGACTTACGCGGCTGCCGACTTCGGCGAAGCAAAGGAAGACCAGGGAAAGCACCACCGAGCAGACCAGGTAGGCAACTATGGCCGCCGAACCCAGTTCCGCCGCGACTCGCCCCGGCAACGCAAAAATGCCGGCACCCACGACCAAGTTGACAACACTCAATCCCAGTGCCCAGGTACCGATGACACGCACCAGCCCTTCGCTTTTCACGCTGCCAGTGTCGGCCAGGTTTTGCCCCTAATTGTTCTTGTCGCCGGAATTCTCGTGTTCCGATATCGCCACGGGCTAAGCGCTTCGAGCAGCTTCTAGCTCCGGCATCGCCGCCTGGAGAGCCTTGATGTGGTCGGGGCTTGTGCCGCAGCATCCGCCGAGCAAACGTACGCCCGCCGCAACCCAGCCGAGCGCTTCGGTTACCAAATCAGCTGGCGGTATGACGTCTACAAAGTTCCAATTCGGTTTGGTAAAGTATCCTGTTTCGGGGTACACGCCGATAGGTCCCGACCACCGTTGCCGAACCAATTCAATGGCCTGAGGAATGGCCCCGATTTCACTGTGCATGATGTTAACCACGGTCGGTCCCTTTGGGATGAGAGCGTCCAGCACCGTGGCCAACTCCAGGCCGGTGTGGTCAAAGCTCACGATCTTGCCGTCCTCTGTTTTCTTACAGCCAACACCCAACCACACGGGGAGTTTTGTCTCTAATGCCGCTTGCAACGCGCGGGACGCATGAGTCGTTTCAACCATCATCTCCAGCGCTATCAAATCAACGCCCGCATCCGCCAGAAGGCCTGCCGCTTCTCGGTAGGCCTCTAATTCCTTTTCGGGTGAAAAAAACGCGTCTCGATCAAAGCCGGGCGGCTCTGATGAAATCGAACCTGCCACCGCCACAGCTTGTTGGGCCACGTTATCGCGAGCTTGCCTGGCAAGTTTGACAGCGCCCCGATTGACCGCCTCGACCTGGTCTCCATAGCCGGCTGGCTCTAGCATTTGCCGCGTCGATCCAAACGTGTTTGTAATGATAACCTTCGCCCCAGCGCGGATATAGTCCTCGTGCGTTTCACGTACGACATCTGGATGAGTGAGCACGGCAGCCCCACTCCACGCAACTTTGTCCATCGGTACGCCGCGTCGTTGAAGTTCAGTGCCAGTGGCCCCGTCGTCAGGACGATCTGGTCCGCATCGAGCTGTTGCTGCCAGGATTTTTCCATGGTGTTTCTTTCGCGGAAGCCTTTTTTGGCGTCGGTCAGACTCAGGGGCTGGCCCGCCGAATCGGTTTGCCGGGTCGGTTGCCGGTGATCTGGCCGCCCTCAATCACCAATTGCCCATTGACCCAGACCTTTTCGATACCCAAGGAAGGCACATGAGGGGCCTCGGGAGACGCGCGGTCGCTGACCCTCTCGGGGTCGAACAGGACCAGATCCGCGTAGTGACCCACCTGGATCGAGCCACGCTCAGCGATCCCGACGTGTTGGGCGGAGAGTGAGGTCATTCTCCGAATGCCCTCTTCGAGACTGATCACATTGCGCGCACGGATGTAATGTCCGAGAAACCGAGTAAAGGCGCCAAAGCCACGTGGGTGAACACCGGCGAGTTCGCCGTCACTGCCGATTACGGTATGTGGCCAGGCCATGATGGACTCGATATCGGGTTCGTCCATGGCAAAACCTAACATCTGGGATCCAGACTCCTTGTCACCCATGGCCATCTCCGCCTTCAACAACTCCATCAGCGTTGTCTCCGGGTCGGATCCACGGATAACGGCAATCTCGGCGATGGTCATGCCGTCGTAGGCGGGCTCCGGTCGGTAAGTGGCGAGCAGGATGCCCTCCGGCGATAGCATATCGCTGAGGATGTATTCCGCCCCATCCCGTCGCTCCAGATCGCGATCCGGGAACACTGTCGTCAGCCAGCTGAATCCTGAATTCCAGGCCCGATAAGGGTAGATGTCTGCGGTGATGTCGACGCCCGATGCCCGGGCTTCATCCAGTTTGGTTGTCAGTCGGTCGGCCTGCCCCCACCAACGGGTCATGGCGAGTTTTATGTGGCTCACCTGAACCGGTATCTCGGCTTCACGACCGACGTTGATGATTTCATCGATGGCTTCCCAGTAATACTGATCCTCGCTCCGGATATGGCTGATATAGCGCCCTCCATGGAGAGCCGCCTCTCTGGCGAGTTCCACCAACTCTTCGGTTGCCGAAAAGGACCCGGGATCGTACTCCAGCCCGGTCGAAAGCCCCAATGCGCCGGCCTCCATCTCGGCACGCAACAGACTCACCATCTCTGCCAACTCTTCCGGTGTCGCATGTCGCTGAAAGTCCTCCCCCATTGCCCGGCGTCGTAATGTCCCATGACCGGCATAGGAAGCGACATTGATGGCGACGGGCGTTGTTTCTAGGCTGGCAAAGAACTCCGCCAGAGGATAATTCTGACCTCCATCCTGCCCGGCCACGACAGTGGTGATTCCCTGACTGACCGCCGCCAGCGCCCCCGGCATCTCGAACAACCCTTTGTCGTGGTGACTGTGGTTGTCAATGAATCCAGGAGCCAACACCAAACCATCTGCATCGACAAGGGTGTCCTCTGCCGACGCCTCAAAATTCCCAACGTTGGCAATGCGGTCCCCCACGACGCGCACGTTCACGTCCCGGGAGGGGCCACCGCTACCATCGATTACCCGTGCATTGACGATAACCACGCCAGTGGGCTCTGGCGCATCGGAGGCGCAGGCCGTCAACACGAGTACGACACTGGGCAGAATCGCTAGGGATCTCTTGATCATCGACCGTCTCCAGAAAATAGAGTCAGACTTGCATTTCTGAGATGACAGAGCAAATGTCGGCTTTGGGTTGCGGCCGTTCATCACACAGTTCGCGGCGTGGCACGAGCTAGTATCCCGCAACCAGCGCTAGCGTCTCACGAATACGATGCCTCGCTCTGAGCCCGAGCTCAGGCCAAACCCGGTAATGGCGCCGGTACGGTTGCGATCGAACTCCAGGCTTACCGGCTGTGGTCCCGACCACCCTTGAGGGTGGAAACCAAACTCGAAGCGGTCATCGGCTACCGGCGCGACGTCGAGCAGCGACTCCTGCTCGATGCGCACCACGAGGCCGCCGTCGACCACCGCGAAACGGTAGGTGGCGTCCAGCTCGGCAGAATAGAACGCACCAGAAAACTCGGCCAGCTGGTCGGATGTCAATGATGGCGGCTCGGATACCGTGCCTGCGGCGGGCTGGTCGTCGCCGGGTGCCTCGTCGCCGCTCTCGGGCCCGAGCTGGTCAGCCAGGTAGTGGTCGGCGACCTGCTGCGCCAGGTTTCCAGGTTTGGCGGAGTCGACGTTGCAGGAGATGGCGATCGACAGGCCGGGCTCTACGAACCGTACGAGCTGGGTGCGGAACCCCCAGGAACTGCCGTGGTGCCCCACGGTGCGCAGGCCGCGGTACTCATCCAGCCGAATGCCTTGGGCGTAGCCGGTCGGATCGCCTTTGTTGAGGTGCCCCTCGGTCAGCATCATCGAATAAGTCACCGGCTTCTCGGCGCCGTGCAGGTAATTGTCCCAGCGCAGCAGATCCTCCACGGTCGAGTACAGTTGCCCGTCGCCGGCGACGTCAAAGTTGTAGTTGTGCACGATCCGCAGGCGGCCATCGGCGTCGCGATCGTAGCCGGTGGCGCGCCGAGGAATGATTTCCTCGAGGTTTTCGTACATTGAGCTGTCTTCCATCCCCAGCGGCTCGAAGATGCGCTCCTGCGTTATCTCGCCCAACGATTTGCCTCCGGCGCGCTCGAGAACCTGCGCCAGCAGCATGTAGGCTGTGTTGCTGTAACGGTATTGTTCACCTGGCGGATAGATCAGCGCGCGCTGCCGCGACATCATCGCCAGAATCTGGCCGTGCGAGATCGGGTAGTAGTCGTCGCGCCCGGCGAGTGGGAACAGGTTCAGATAGTCACGCAAGCCGCTGGTGTGGTAGAGCATGTGCCGCAGGGTAATCGGCCACTCGTACTCGGGTAGCTCCGGAAGCCACTTGCGGACGTTGTCGTCGAGCGACAGCTTCCCTTCCAACGCCAGCATGTTGAGGCTGGCGGCGTTGAACTGCTTGGTCACCGAGGCGACGTCGAACACCGTCTGCGGCGTGATGGGAATGTCGTAGTCGAGGTTGGCGTAACCGTAGCCGCGCGAGTATACCAGGGCGCCATCTTGCGCCACGGCGAGCGCGCAACCCGGCGATCCCGGCAAATCCCAGGATGCGAACACGGCATCGACCACGGCGTTGTCGTCCCCGGTTTCCACGCCGGCATGCGGGTCGTCCTGGCTGGTGCAACTGACGGCGAGCGCCAGGATTGTTATGACGGCTGCGAAGCGACGACAGCGGATCATGTGCTGCTCGGTGAGCGCCTGGTAGGCGAGGATGCGGACCTCGGCGCGATCGAAACGCCGACAGAAAGCGACGGGTTATGCATATACCTTCGACCATTCTTGCAACTGTTCGACGGTTACGGTCACTCCACCGCAAACGACGACCAGAACGGATTTGAATTCTTCAAGTTCCGGTGCGCCGTCATACACGACCGCGAGAGATGCTCCGCAAGCCGGCTCCACTACTACCCGGTGATCGGCAAGGAATCTTTGGCATGCGAATACAGCGGCCCGATCCGAGACCACGATGCTGCGAAGAGGATGCTTCTTTGACCAACTGAACGCTTGTTCGCAAATTCGCGTGGCGCCCAGTGAAGTGGCAATACTGGTGATGGCGGCCAATTCGACTGGGTAGCCTGCTCGAACCGACTGAGCTAATGAGTCGGCTCCTTCCGTTTCGACGGCAATCACCGGGACATCGGTCCAGCCGTTTCGATGTAGCCCCTCCACGACGCCGCTTAGCAACCCGCCGCCTCCTACCGAGAGAACGACGACATCAGGCTTCACACCCGATCGCACTACTTCGTCAACCAGGCTGGCATGTCCTTGCCAAATAAGAGGGGCATCGAACGGATGCAGAAATGCATCAGATTCCTTGACCATCGACAATGCCAGTGCATTCGCTTCGTGCCAGGAAGAGCCATGGACAACCACTTCGGCGCCCTCTTGCTGTATCAGTGCCTTGGCTCTGTCGGTGGTGGTCTCGGGAACCACGACGACCACTGGCACGGATAGATGGCGCCCAGCGTAGGCCACTGCGATACCCGCATTTCCGCCGGACGACGAAATGAACCGCTCGGCGCCGCGGCGAACGTATTCTTGGCAAGCCAATCCAATCCCACGAATCTTGAATGAACCGGGCGGCTGCATTGCTTCGAGCTTTAGCCAGACAGTCCGGCCTGCGCCGATGGTCAGCGCGCGGGACTCGAAGAACGGTGTTTCAATGTGCAAAGGCTTCATATGTATAAAGATCAAGCTTAGTTGCGGACAAGCCGCATAGCGTGGCAGGAGAGTCAGCTACCACTGAACCATCGCAAAACACGGGCCCATATGCCCTCTTTCCAGTTGTCTGAACAAGAGGGACATTCCGGAGCAGAACCTAGCCTACGTTCGCGAGGGGTCGACGATCTGTACTTCTGCGAAACGAGCAAAATCTCGGTCGGTTGTGCAGACGCTCGCACCTTGCTCGATGGCCATGGCCGCTAGAGCGGCATCGGTTACGAGGGGACCTGAGATCTGGGCCTCGAGTAGCAGGTTCCTCAAGATCTCCCAGTAACGTTCACCCGGCACCACCACTCGAACGGCGGCCACATCGAACCATGACGACGCGATCGCTGCCGCCTCTTTCATGGTGAGCGGTTTTTCGAACGCACGAGGATTCGTACTAATACGAAGGAATGCCCAGATGGTGAGCCAGGGAAGCCCGATTGGCGCTGGCGCGGAGTAGTTTTCCTCGATCCACAGCCGGCAAGCTTCATGATGCTCCGAATGGGGATGGTAGGCGTGGAGAACGATGTTGGCGTCGACGAGGATCACCGGTGGACTGGGCCCTCAAGTTGCTCCAACAGATCGCCAACGTTATCCAAGCTGAGGCCGGGACGAAGTGCCCCTAGGTCACGCGCTTCGACGTGAAAGGGCCTTCGGGGCTGCTGAGTTTTTTTCGCGTAGAGCCCCAGGCGGAGATACTCATTCACGACGTCCTTGAGAGTCCTACCGCTACGTCGAGTTTCCGCCTTGAGCTTGGCGGCAACGTCATCGTCCAGAGTGAGAGTCGTTCTCATGCATTGATGATAGTAGGTAGACATCATGATGTCAAGCGTGTTGCATATTGATGGCAGCGATAGGAAGGTTGGTGTTGGGTTCCAACTTGGTTCCAAACCAGCGTGAGCTACAGTAACCCGTAGTCTCTGATGAGCTATGCGGCAGCTGGCGGCTGATGTAGGCCAGCGGAGCCCTCCGTCTTCGGAACCTTTGACAATCCAAGTGGCGCGAGACTATTTTCACTGCTAGCGAAACCTCGACGGCAATTGGACGGGCTCTCTCACTATAGGGTCCTGAATGATCAGCCGCGGCGAGATGGGGGGCATCCACGATGAAGTTACACAGCGCTGAATTCCAAAGTTGCTTCTACCTGGTTTACTTGTTTTTTGCCTGTCCTTGTTTAGCCCAAGTTGAAGTACGTGCCGATGCCACCCGGATGGAATCCCGGATCATGGCGCTATCCAAATATGGCGCCAATCCGGACGGTGGGGTAAGCAGACTGGGATTCAGCAAGGCCGACACCCTGGGCCGTGAGTACGCCATGACCCTAATGAAAGATGCGGGTCTGGAAGTGAACGTTGACGTCGCCGGCAATATTATAGGCAAACGGAAAGGTAACAACTCGAATCTTCCTTCGATCCTCTTCGGGTCGCACATCGATTCGGTGCCTCATGGTGGCAACTACGACGGGGATGTTGGGGTGATCGGCTCCCTGGAATGCATTGAACTGCTGAATGAGGCGGGGATTGTAACCGAGCATCCGTTGGAAGTAATTGTGTTCTCTGACGAAGAAGGTGGACTCACTGGCAGCCAGGCCATGAGCGGAACCTTGCAGGCGGACGATCTGCACCGCGTTAGCAACAGCAGCAAAACCATCGCCCAGGGCATACGGGACATCGGGGGGAATCCGGACTCCTTGGAAGGTGCCAAGCGTGAACCGGCTGAAATCAAGGCATTTCTGGAATTACATATCGAACAGGGAGCTGTTCTGGACAACGAAAACCTGAACATCGGTGTGGTCACGGGGATCGTGAGCATCGAGGAATGGGAAGTTACAGTAAAGGGCATGGCGAATCATGCCGGTACCACTCCCATGAACCTACGCGAGGATGCCCTGCTGGCCGCCTCCAAACTGATCGTCGCGATCAACGAAATTACCCGTGCGACACTTGGCCAGCAAGTGGCCACCGTGGGTAAGATCAAGGTCGAACCGGGCGCGCCCAATGTGATCCCCGGCAAGGCCGTGTTCGTGCTGGAACTACGGGATCTTTCGAGGGAGAAGATCTTCTCAATTCTGGACCAGATAAAGCAGCAATCGGTGGCCATCGAGAAAGAGTCCGGCACCACAATTAGTTTTCAATCCCAACACCTTGACATATTGCCAGCGATCACGGATCAGCGCATACAAAACATGATTGCCAAATCTGCGCAAGAGCTCGGGTTGAGTTATAAATCTATGCCGAGCGGGGCGGGTCACGACGCGCAGGAGATGGCGGCAATTACCCCCACGGGTATGATTTTCGTGCCCAGCAAGAATGGCATCAGCCATTCACCTTTTGAATACACCTCGCCGCAAGATATGGCAAACGGTGCCGACGTGCTGTTCCACACCGTACTCAGAATCGACCAGACCAGCAATTGAACTTTGACTCGTAGGAGATTCAAACGGTAGGGTGTGGGGACTTCGAATTGAATTCACGCAGAATGGACCCGAGGCGGAGCTCGTTGCCGCGAGGGTTATCAGTGGCACCAATGGTGCCCTTCCCGAGCCAATCAGCGTCATCGCGACGCCTGGTAGTCTGGCTCTCTTCGTGGTTATCCGGTAGCGGCGTCCGCTGTAACCGCTCGTTTGCTGACACAGCGGACGCGCTCACGCACTGATCCGCCTATTTCAGCTCGACCGTCACCTTCTCGATCTCTCCAGTGAACTCGTTGTCGCCCTCGGCATAGTCTTCGGTCACGGGAGTGGCCTCGTCCATGCCCACATCGGCGGTCTTGTCAGCAGAAAAGAGGAACGGCGTGGTATTGCCGATCCGACCTTCGGCCACCTTCTGCCCATTCACAGAGATCGTTCCCGTACCGCCCGAACCGGGTTGGTCGCCCTCGTACGCGAACTCGTAGCGTATCGTCGCCTTACCGGGAGCCAGCCGCTCCGGTGCGGTGATGGTGTAGCGCTCCTTGCCGACCCAGTTATGTACGTAGGAAACCTTGCCGTCCTTCATATAAAGACTCCAGCCGGCGAAGCGCCCTCCCTGAGCCAGGATCACGCCTTCTCCACCACCTTGCGGGATCTCGACCTCTGCGGTGATCGTGTGTGAGCGATTCTTCACATTGATGAAGGCGTTCTCCGTCATGTGGGTCATGCCCGGATACGCCGTGAGTGACGTGCGGTCGCCCATCAGGTCCGGCCTGCCGGCAATCTTGGCGTTGAAACGTTCGAACGTTCGATCATCCAGCAGCAGAACGTCGTACTTAATCGCTTCCTCCATGAAGAGGTCTTGTAGTTCATTTAGTTTGTCCGGATTCGACGCGGCCAGGTCGATCGCCTGACTGAAATCCTCGGCAACGTGATACAGCTCCCATGTGTCCTGGTCGAGCGGACAATCCGGTTCCGCCCCCCACGGCGTCTGGTGTTTTGTGGCAGCCACCCAGCCGTCATGGTTCGCCTGAGAGCAAGCAATGGCGAGATCGTTCTCGCCAGCGAGGGCTACCGATCAAAAGCCGGCGCAAACAATGGCGCTGCTTCCGTGAAGAAGAACTGTCGAAGCGCGAAATGTTTCGAGGCGAAGCCTGCTGCTTCGGGCAAGCACCGCTTCGTCATGAAGGCCAAGAACCATCAGGTCATCGGGACCAGTCAGATTTACCCGACCGAGGCCGCCCGCAACAAGGGCATCAAGGCCATCGCTCGCGCGGCCGGAGGCGCCAAGAGCTTCGATCTCACCAAGTAACCGCCGCCGCGGGGAATGGCGCCGGGTTCGCGTTCAACCATGGACCTGATGTAACTTGTGCTGCCATGAGTGAGCCGGCCCGGCAAATCATTGTCGCCATCACCGGTGCGACCGGTACGATCTACGGCGTTCGGGCGCTGCAAATGCTCCGCCAAGCTAATGTGGAGACACACCTGATCATCAGCAAGTGGGGTGCGCGGACCCTCATCCACGAGACGTCGTACACGGTTGAGCAGGTGCAGCAGATGGCCAGCTATACCTGCGCCCAGAACGATCAGGGAGCCAAGATCTCGAGCGGTTCATTTCAAACCTCGGGGATGGTCGTTGCTCCCTGCAGCGTGAAGACGCTCGGCGCCATCGCCAACGGCGTGAGCGACAATCTTATTCACCGGGCGGCAGATGTTGTCCTGAAGGAGCGACGGAAGCTGGTGCTGGTCGTGCGTGAAGCGCCGCTGAACGCGGTGCACCTCGAGAACATGTTGAAGCTCTCGCGGATGGGTGTCGTTATTTCTCCGCCGGTACCGGCTTTCTACAATCGCCCGGAAACGGTCGCCGAGATCGTCGATCAGACTGTGATGCGGGTCCTAGATCAGCTGGGGATTCATCTCGACGAGGCGCCTCGCTGGGACGGCGTCATGTCTAGCGGGGAACCATCGCAAAACTGAGACGATCGCGGTCGCGTCAGTCCTTCCACTCCTTCATTTCTCGATAGACGGCTTGCTCGATGCCGCTCCACTCTTCACGACGATCGGAAGTCCATTCGTAGGCGAGCTCGCGCACCGAGACCTCGGGCCAGGTCTGATCCTTAACTTCTGCCACCTTCAAGCTCATCATCGCGCTCTCGAAGGGCACCGCCTCCAGGCGTGGCTTCACCATGGTGGTCGTTCCCTTGATCAGAAAAACACGATTGCTGGCGCCGATGATCTGGAGTGAAGCCATTCCCTCCCGTTCGAGGTTGGCGAGAGTTGTCCCCCCCTCGATCCCGAACCGCACTTTCTTGTGCGACGCAGCGACCGTCCATACGAAGGCGGTGGTTGGAAAATGATTCGCTTCGACCGTCACCAGGAGACCGGCGCAACCCGATTGCAGGGTCTCGAACTGCGCTTCGGTTAGCTCGGTCGTTACCGGCGAGCTCATGGAGGGGACCTCTTTTCTCAGCTCTCGAAGGTTGGCAGGACCGTCGTGGCGAAGAGCCGCATGTCATCCAGCATTTCAGAGACCGTGGTGGATATGAAGCCCAACACCACGTGTTCCGCGCCGAGGCCTTTGTAGGCTCGGAGCTTCAAGAGTATTTGATTAGGGCTGCCCACCAGGGACTTTTCGAGCCCTTTATCCAACGCACCAAACCTTGCGGTCAGGGTCTTGCCGGCTCGTTCCTCGGCTCGCCGGCCGTCCTCATCGATGGCGATCAAGTGTTGGGTGGCGAGAGTCGGTCGCGGACGTTCGAGCTCAGCGAGTACCGTGTCTAGTTCTTGCAGTTTCGTCTGGAACTCCTTCAACGTGAGCGCAAAAGGAAGCCAACCGTCCGAATGGCGCGCGGTGGTCCGCAGCGCCCAGGGTGTGTGGCCACCGAACCAAATCGGCGGGGCCGGTTGCTGCACCGGACGCGGAAGTAGCTCGAACGTCAGATCCTCACCGTCCACTTGCGCGTCGAGCGCGCCTGTGTCCCAATACTTGCGAATCGAGCGTATCGAGCGAACCGTTTCGCCGGCGCGGCCCTTGAAGGGAATGTCCAAGGCTCGAAACTCCGGTTCGACCCCTCCGGCACCGACGCCAAAGATCAGGCGGCCCCCGGAGTACACATCGAGAGTGGCGCACTGCTTGGCCAGCAGTGCAGGCGGGCGGAACGGCAAGACCAGGACTGTAAAGCCGAGTCTTACTTTGCTCGTGGAGGCGGCGACATAACTCAGTGAGGTAATGGCTTCGAGGTGGTCGGGCCTATTGGGTGCATCGAGCGAGCCGACACACAGAAATTTCTCTGACCACTTGAGCGTGTGTGGGATGTGGTCATTGACCCAAACCGAAGCGAAGCCGAGCTCCTCGGCCGCTTGAGCGACGTCGCGGACCGCCTCCGCGCCGCAGAGTGGTCCCGCGTGGGGCAAGTAGACTCCGAATTCCATCAACTGCTCTCCTTAGTCTCTGTTTTTTAGGTATTTGGCTAACGTCTTGCGGGCGAAGTCGAAGGCTTCGTCGGTCGGCACCCCGAGCCGGCCCCGGAAACCCTTTTTCTTGGTGGCGTCGATCAAGAGCTTCGAGGTCAGCGGGGGAGTGGGTCCACAGGGATCCAGCCCGGATGTCATTGTATTGGGTGCAAAAAAACTATCGCGCTGAGGGTTCACGCGCATGCTCAAAGCCCAGAGCACATCCTCGAGCCGGTAGATATCGACGTCATCGTCCACAACGATCAGGAACTTCGGACGCGGGAGGCAGTAGGCGGCGCCGAGTAGCAAGTTTCCGATCATTCCGGGTTTGGCACGTTCGGAGTCCACCGAGATGACACACCAGAAGTCTCGTCCGATCTGAGGGGGCCGGTGCATTCCCTTCACGATGGGAAAGCGTTCTTGGAGCACCCGAAGTGCTTTCGCTTCTTCTATTTCACGCCAGACGGTTGCCGTTTCGTTCGGCGGCTTGCCCACATAGGCGGCATGGTAGATCGGCCGTGGCCGGTGATAAATGGCCGTTACATTCATGACCGGAGCCGGCCCAGAACCCGTGGTATAGCCGGTGAACTCGACAAAAGGGCCCTCTTCCGCCAGAGTCCCATCCAGCGTGCCTTCGATGATGATCTCCGACCGAATCGGCCACGGCACGTTCACCGTTAGACCGGGCGCGAACTCCAAGGGTTCTCCTTGGAGCGCCCCCGCCATCGAAACTTCACTCTCGTTGACCGCAAAATCCGAGCTGGCCGTGAGAAATAGTGCAGGAGGAGGTCCGAGCGCGACCGAGATCTCTACCGGTTCACTCCGCCCTGGCGTCTCGAGGAGCCGTCGCACGTGGTGATCGGGGGCCATATACACCCCACAGGTATTCTTGCTGTGTATCTGCATGCGATAAATTCCAGCGTTGTACTCGCCGCTTGCCTGCGGAGCCATGACCACGCCCGCGGTCACGAAGGGACCCCCGTCTCCCACGTTCCAGATCGAATGCGGCATGCCATACAGATCGATGTCTCCGCCTTTCATGACCACCCAGTCAGAGAGATCGGCTTCCACCATCTTCGGAGGTAAGGGTTTCTTGAGACATTCCAGATTCCGCTCGGTCATCTCGTGTTCGGTGGTCTCGAGGGCCAGCGCGATGCGCCTTCGTGTCCCAAAAAGGTTGACCGCCAAAGGCACGGAGTGTCCCTTGATACGCTCGAACAAAAGGGCGGGGCCGTCCGCGTCGGAAACCAAGCGACAAAACGCGGTAATTTGATAGTTCGGCTCGACCTCTTCTTTGATCCGAATCAACTCGTTATTGGATTCGAAGACATCCAGTACGGCGCGAAGATCGGCGATCATGGACTCGTCCTTTCTAAGAAAGATGTTTACCGCACAACCAGCAAGAACAAATACCCGACGGCAAAGGTCGTCAACACTCCGATACAAAACACGCTAAAGCCCCAGAAAGCCCGTCCGGGCTTCGCTTCTGCGGGGACATCGGCGCTCATGATGGATCTGTGGATCAGTAAAGCCAATACGGGCGTAGTGATAAACGAGAGGGTCGTCGCGATATCGACCAGTGCTTTGAACGATCTCAAGAAGAAAAGGATGATCGTCGCCGCGCCCACACAGAGCACCACGATGGAAATGACATAGAGAACGTTCCACGTATCCAAGCCATGCTCCTGCGCCGGTTTCTCAGGGCCCCGAAAGCACGAGATTATCGAGGCGGTGATCCTGGAGAATCCATCGATCGCTGCGATCACGGTGGAGTACATCACCGCCAGCGCGGCGGCTGCAATCAGCGGCCGACTCCAGTTGCCCAGGGTTTCGGTGTAGAGGGACATCACCTGCGCGGCGAACCCTCCGGCGCTTGCCTCGAACGAGATACCCTTCCCGTGCATGACCCCGGCGCCGAGCACCAGAAAACAGACCGCGAGCAGGAGCGTAGCGACATAACCGATGTGGAAATCGAGCGACGATTCTCTTTCACTCGGCCGGTAGGCGGTGTCCTGGACTTTGGCTCTCAACCACAAGGTATGGATGACCGCCGATTCGAGTGGGGCGGGCATCCATCCGATCAGTGCGGCGGTGAATAGTATCGTCCTCATGTCGAAGTTGGCCGGCCACAAGCTTCCGGAGTGGGACCAATCGATGTAAGGGATAACCAGTACCGCCGCGGCCACTGTCGTTACGGTGAGTACCAACATCAGCGGTTTCATCAAAAGGTCGAGCCAGTGATACCGACCGGTGATCAATAACACGGCAGTGATAGCCAGTATCGCGATGGTAATGTTGGTGGGGCTCGCACCGAGATGGAAGGCGGCCTTGGCGACCCCGGCGGTCACAATCGTCACCGCGGCGACTGCGACGAGCGCCGGGACCGGGAAGACCAGCGCAAACAGGGTAAGCGCCCAACGGCCTTGGCGCCGGAATCCTTCGACCATGGAGACGCCGGTCGCCTGGGTGTATTGCGGGGCAAATCGGTAGGTCGGGTATTTCGTTGCGACGGCGCCCACGATGAAGACCAACATTGCGAACCCGTACACCGCCCCGGCACGAGTGGACTGAACCAGATGGGATACCCCCACCGCCACCGCAGCGAGCAGCAAACCGGGGCCGAGGGCCTTGAGGAAATGGCGTTCGGGGCTCGACGGGCTTCCTTCCGGGACCATGGCCGCCTCATACTAGTGGCAAACGGTCAGGGTGTCATTTCTGAGTTTTGATCCTTGTGTTCGATTTCCATTATTGTTGGCGGAGCAAGAGGGGTCGCCAGCGTTGGAAGACAATTTCTCGGGGAGGAAAAGAATGAGACTCATCACGCTTGTCCTGGGGATCGGGGGAATCGCGTGGCTCGTCGCTTGTGCACCTCCCGCGGTACCTCCGCCAACGGTGGCGGAAGTACTCGCAGCGGGGAACTACTCTCTGGTCGACCTATCCCATCCTTACTATGAGGGGATGCCGGAGTTCCAGGCTCCTCCCCACTTGGGGCAGGGTGTTCCCTTCAAGCTCAACGAGATCTCGAAATGGGACGAACCGGGCATGAACACTTGGTACTGGAACTGGTATCAGGTGACGGAGCACTCGGGTACGCACGTGGATGCTCCGAACCACTGGTTCCCGGGCAAAGACAAAGAAGCCATAGATGAGATACCGCTCGAACGATTGGTGGCGCCAGCGGTTGTGGTGAATGTGAAGGCAAAGGCGGCGGCTGATTCCGACTATATGATTTCGGTCGATGACCTCGCGGCCTGGGAACAAGCGAATGGAGAGATCCCCTCGGGCGCGGTGATCATCATGAACAGCGGGTGGAGTGACAAGTACTCCGATCCGACGGCGTTTCTAGGTTTGAACGATGCCGGAGAGTTACACTTCCCAGGTTTTTCCCCGGACGCCATTCGATGGCTCTTGGAGAACCGTGACATCAACGCGGTTGCGACCGATTCCCTGTCCACCGACGCCCTAGGCATTTCTCTCAACACGGATCCCTTCAATCAAGTGCATATCGAGATGCACCGGGCTGGCAAGTACCAGATCGAGCTGATCGCGAACGTGGAGGCTCTGCCCGCCGCCGGCGCATGGTTGGTGGTAGCGCCGATGAAGATCCAGGGTGGCTCTGGGGCGTCCAGCCGCATCTTCGGGATCGTGCCTTAATGATGGTTTCTTAGTCCTTTACTCCCTCTCCCTCCTGGAGAGGGCCGGGGTGAGGGTCAAAGGGCAAGCGTTGGATTTTCCCCACAGAATTTGGGAGTCCCTTGAGTGACCCAGATCATGTCGTCTCCGGGCCCTCTTTGCTACCATCATCTATTGATCCCCAGCCACAACCCGAGAAGTGTGCGTTCAGAGCCCAAGGGAGACGACGATGCCTCATCGAACAATATTGCCATCGCTCGCAGTCGCGCTGTTGAGCTTTCTTGTTGTTGGCTGTGGCGGTTCTAGCCCAACCTCTCCCTCACAAGACGGAGTCAACCTAACGGGGCAATTCGTATCGGACGGTCGCTCGCCGCTTGCGTTTCGTGCGCAGTCCGCGACGGATCTCGAGGGAGTTACCGTCGAAGTCTTGGATCGTGAAGGCAACGACACCGGGATCCGAGTGGCGGTCGGCGCCAGCGGTTCCTTCACACTCCGAGGACTACCGGAAGGTGCCTTCACGCTTGTTTTCCGAGACGAGAACGGGAATCGGATCGGCCGGATTCGTTTTAGGGAAGTCTTGCCCAACCAACAAATTACCATCCTTGTGGATTTGGCCGACGACGGTACGGTAGACCTGCTTTCCGAGAAGCGCAACGGAATTGGCCACGGTGACGTCGAGCTCGAGGGCATGGCGAGTGATGTACAGCCAGGGGACGGCCATCCCAACGATGGAACCCTTCGCGTGAACGGCGAGCTGGTCGTTTCGAGCGGAGGCGAGACCGCGATACGCGAGGGCAATCGCAGGATCCCCTTGGAAGACGTGGACGGCAAGCGCGTGCATGTGAAAGGCGAGTGGAGGACGGTGGATGGTACGCAGGTCGTCTTCGCTCGCGAAATCAAGCTACAGGAAGAGGAAGACGACGACCGGACGGACGTTGGCAACGGAAACGTTCCGGAATGCATCGCGGCCGACCCGGAAAAATCCAACAAGATCCTCGTATGTCACAAGGAGAAGAAAACGCTCTCCATCTCCAAGTCCGCGTGGCCCGGGCATTACGCCCACGGTGATTCTTGCGGGGCGTGTTCTTAGGTTTCGCGCGCTAGCAACGGTTCCCGCCGTCAACCCGGATCACTTGACTCCCCGGAGTCCGGTCCGTTATGCTTCCGTTACCCGTTCGGCGAATCGTCCCGCAGGGGAAGTCTCCTCCGGGGCGCGCCCGAAGGGCAAGACCCGGGACCTCCTGACCACCCCTCGTCCTCGTGGGTCCGACTCCTGATGATCGGGAGGTCCCAGTTTCTCGAAGGAGGAGTCATTGGCTAAGTATCTCATTCGTGCGTCGTACACGACGGAGGGCGTCAAGAGGCTAATCAAGGACGGTGGGTCGAAGCGGGTTCGAGCTGTCGAAGAGGCCCTGGGGCCCCTTGGCGGCAAAGTCGAGTCGTTCTACTTTGCGCTCGGAGACGACGATGTCTATCTCGTTCTCGACGCGCCGGACCACGCGACCGTCACCGCGCTGTCGCTGGCGACGAACGCCTCCGGTGCGGTGAAGGTGAAGACCACCGCCCTGATGACACCACAGGACATGGACGAAGCAGTCAAGAAGGCCGTTTCCTACAAGCCTCCGGGAAGTTAGAAAGGAGCGTCGGCAAAAACTCGTGCAGATGGGACGAGCGGCGTACGCCATCGGCGCTTCTCGTCAAAAGTCGAGACGAGCCTTGCGAAGCAATTCGCCAAATCTCGCGTTTGACCTGAGTGGGTCCAGCCGCGGGTCGACCTTCATATAGCCGATCCAAGGGGGCGTTCCTCGAAAGCACCTTCTAGCCGTTCGAACGCTTCGTCTGTATCACCCCGCGAATTCATAAAGCAAGTGCAACACAGCTCCCGGATGAGGTGACCTGGAATGTGCCACGATTCCTCAAACAACCAAGAATGGAGACTCGCTAATGACTTATTACCAGATCACCTCGGAAGAACGATACACCATCGCGGCGCTGCGACGGGAGGGATTTTGCTCAGCCGAGATTGCGCGGCGCCTGGGGCACCACCGGAGCACAATCTCGAGAGAGGTCAGGAGGAACAGCTCACGTAGTGATGGATGCTACCGGCCGAGCAAGGCCATCGAGAAAACGAACGGACGACGATCGCGGTCTCGCCGGAACCAGTACTTCACAAAGGCCGACTTTGCCCTGGTGGAGAAGAAGCTTAAGGCTGACTGGAGCCCAGAGCAGATCTCCGGCCACCTGCGCCTTCACGGCGAGCTCTCGATCAGCCACGAGACGATCTACACCCACGTCTGGCGGGACAAGGAGGCCGGAGGACATCTATACCGCCACCTTCGATGCTCGCCCAAACTTAGACGCAAGCGCCACAACAGCTATGACAGCCGAGGCCACCTGGCCGGGAAGCGTCATATCTCCGAGCGGCCGCCTTGTGTCGACAAGCGCAGTGCCGTTGGCCACTGGGAGATCGACACCGTGGTAGGAAAAGGCGCGCCGGACTGCGTAACCACGCTCGTGGAACGAAAGACGGGCTATGCGCTGATCGGCAAGCTGTCCGACCGCACCATGTTCAGCACTAGTCAGCGAACGAAGATGTTGCTCCGGCGGGTGCCGGAGCAGGTCAAGACGATCACCGCGGACAATGGTACGGAGTTCCACGACTACGAATCCGTCGAGGAAGCGACCGGCGTCAAGTTCTACTTCGCGACTCCCTATCACTCATGGGAGAGAGGCAGCAACGAGAACTTCAATGACCTGCTACGACAATACCTGCCGAAGCGCACCAGCCAAGCAGCGCTCACGCAACGCGACTGCGATCGTATCGCAAACAAGCTCAACTCACGGCCCCGCAAGAGACTCGGCTACCGCACACCGGAGGAACGTTTCCATGGGCTCTAACGAATGGTGCGCTTCAAACTTGAAGTCACACCCAAGTGCCGTCAAAATAACCGCAGTGTGGTACGCGGACACGTGCCTTGTTGCAGACTCCTGCTCCAGCTGGTCGAGAACCGTTCGCGCTTCGTCCTGCTTGCCTGCCTTGGCATAGGCGTGGCCGAGTGAGGCGATGTAGAGTGGGTTTCCGGTCGACAATTCCACCGCTCGTTGCGCTTCCCCGATGGCCTCCGGGTAGCGGGCCGCTTGCTCGTAGGCCCACCCCAAATGCCAATGCCCGGGGCCGAAATTAGGACCCAACTCCAGAGCCTTGTGATATTCCTCGATGGCTACCTCGTATCGCCCGGCGAAGTAGTGACGGAGGCCTACCCGTGTATTGATAATCAGTGATAACGGATCCAGCTCCCGCGCTTTCCTCGGCTTGCTTTAGCCCCTCCTCATGCTCTCCCATGGCGGACAAAAAGCCGCCGTACCAGTGGTGGGCGGTGGGGTGGCGCGGATTGAGCTCGATGGCGCGCTCGTATTCTTTCCTTGCCGCCTCCCAGTCGTGATCGAACTCGAAGTGTACATGGGCGAGTGACGTGTGCGCTTCTGCCAAGGTTTCGTCGAACTGCAACGCTTTGAGCACCGCCCGCCTTGGCTTTCGGGAAGGTCTCTTTCGGGGCCAGGACGCTATACCATCCGCGAAAGATCCAAACGTCGGCGATTCCGACGTGAGCTAGCGCGTAACCAGGGTCCAGATCAACGGCTTGTTGAAAATAGTCGAGGGCGGTCTGGATGTCCTTCTCGGTTCTCTTGTTCCAGAAGTGCCGCCCCTTTAGGTAGAGAGTGTAGGCTTCCAGGTTCTCAGTCGGTCGGGAGGTGAGAGGGGCATGCTCTATGTCGAGAAGCGTAACGCCCAGCCGCTGGATGACCTGGCCGGCGATGTCCGATTGCACCTCGAAAATATCGTCTATGACCCTATCGTAGGGCTCGGACCAAAGCTGAGTGCCGTCTGAGGCGCGGATGAGCTCCGGCGTGATTCGTACTCGGATAGGACCGTCTCCGCCGCCGGCCCAGCGCACACTTCCAACGAGGATGTAGCCGATCCCCCAGCTCATCGCCGATCTCGCTCGTGGTCTTTTCGGTGTGGGCGTAACGAAGCGCACGCTTCCTCGATATGATCCCGAGCCCGCTGACTGCACCGAGGCGGCTGGTGATCTCGTCGGTCATGTCCGCTACAAAGTACTCGTCCTCGGAAGGGCCGAGGTTCTCGAACGGGAGGACAACGATCATCTGTGGCGCCGGCACCGCCTCCATCGGCGTGCCAGGCAGGCGGTCGCGTAGTCCTTCCAAGTTGAGCCCCACGACGACAGCAAGCGCGGCGAGCAAGATCCCCGCTGCAATCCATCGCCGGCCCTTTCGTTGGGAACCGACGTCTTCCGCGCGCACCAGTCCAACCTCTTTGGCCAGCTCGTTCGTGGATTCGTAACGCTTGCTCGGATCTTTCGCCAAACAGCGTTTCAAGATCACGCCGAGACCACCAGGGAGATTGGGGTTCAGTGACGTCGCCGGTTCTGGGTCGCTTTCGATAATCGCGGTCAACGTCTGCGCGAAACTCTCGCGCTCGAAGGCACGCTTGCCGGTCGCCATCTCGTAGAGAATCGATCCGAAGGAAAACTGGTCAGAGCAGAAATCCACCGTCCGGCCCACGGCCTGTTCCGGGGACATATATTGCACCGTACCGAGGATGACACCCTCTGGGGTCTGCATCTTGCTCAACGTCGCCATTTGCGAACCGAGGTCCGAGAGTTGGGGTGACAACTTGGCTAACCCGAAGTCGAGGATCTTCACGAAGCCATCGTTGCTTACCATCAGGTTATCGGGCTTCAAATCACGATGAACGATGCCTGCTGCGTGAGCCTTCGCAAGGCCCTGCCCGACTTGGGTCGCGAAGTCGATCAGTTTGGCGGCGGGTACGGGACCGTCCTGAAGTTCTTCACGTAGCGTCTTTCCCTCCACCAGCTCCATCGCAATGTAGTGCGTGCCGTCTTGCTCTCCTATGTCGTGGATAGTAATGATGTTGGGATGGTTGAGCGCCGAAGCGGACCGGGCTTCTTGGTCGAATCGCCTTAGGCGTTCGGAATCGGAAGCGAACTCCTCCGGCAGCACCTTGATCGCCACCTCACGCCTGAGCTTGAGATCTTTCGCTCGGTAGACCTCGCCCATGCCACCTGCACCAAGGCTCGCAACGATTTCGTACGAGCCGAGTCGCCTTCCTGCTTCTAACATTTACTTTCCATGGGCGAGGAGTGGCCTCTCATCTAAGGGGAGATCGATTGACGAGACGACATGACAAGAAGAATTAGTCTCGTCAGTCCACAAATAGTCGAGCCGCCTTAACGCTTGACTGCGACCCCCATTATTTCGAAGTTGCCTTCGGCCAAGAGGGGACCCGAGCCGATGAATCCCCGCGCCGGGAAGTGCTCTTTGAAGTAGGTGCGGTAGACGTCGTTGAACTCGCCGTATAGATCGAGGTTGGGGCAGAAGACCTGGACCGTTACCAGATCGTCCATCGTCATTCCCACCATCTCGAGCCGCCGCTTCATGCTGTCCAAGACGATCTTGACTTCCTCTTTGACGTCCGCCGGCGGCTTACCGGTCTTCGGGTCGATCCCTATCGCGCCCGAGAGATAGAGCGTGTCGCCGACGAGCACGGCGTTGCTATAAGGCCGATCATCGGTGCGTTCAGGCAAAGTGATGTACCGCGGCGCCGAAGATTTCTGGAACCCCGCGGATGCTGTAAGCAATCCGCCCAGAGCCACTCCAACGGCGAGTTGTTTTAGAGACCATCGTTTCATTTGAGTGCCCTCCTTTGATTGCTAGGCGATTCTCTTGAGTACCCTCAAGAGTCGATTTATGTCGCTGCGGTTGTTGAACATGCCTATCGCAGCCCGTATGTGCGATCCCCCCTCCTCGCGGAGCGTGACAACGACCGTCTCCTTTTCGAGAAGTCGCGCCATGTCCACGGGCTTCTGTCGATGAGGAAACGTGACGATGGGAGAGGTGTTGTTCGGCGGGGTCCAGGCCTCAAACCCCAGTTTGTTCACTCCGTCACGGAGGTCTGCGGCGAGCGCTACGCCATGAGCTTCGATCCGCGCGAGCCCAACATCCTCGAGAAACGAAAGGGCGGCGTCCAGTTGATACAGGGGACCGTAAGCCGGGTTCGCATACTCGAACTTTCGAGCCGTTTTCTGTAGGCGGTTTTCGTAGTCGGGGAGTGACTCCGCCACCTGGGCATGACCGTAGCGATCGGGGCGGATACGGTCGAGATGCTCTGCGCGAATAAAAAAAGGCGCGACTCCATAGCCGGCGTAAATCCACTTGTACGAATTACCGGTCGCGAAATCCACACCCTGCTCTTTGAGCTTGAGGGGGAAAGTACCGAACGCCTGGATAGCATCCGCGTAGAGCAACGCCCCGTGACTGTGAGCGAGGTCGGCAAGGGCACGGACGTCGTGCCGGTATCCGTTACGGTTCGATACCCAAGCTACGGAAATGAGTCGCGTGCGCCGGTCGACGCGTGCCTCGAACTCCTCGACCGGGGCTCGCCCGTTTTTCTGTGGCACGACGCGAAGCTCGATGCCTCGTTCCTCCTCGAGTTGGCGGAAGAGCACGAAGCTGGTGATGAAATGAAGCTCGTCGATCACGACGTTGTCGCCTGCTTGCAGGTCGAGGCCGCGGGCGACGATGTTCTCTCCGTCACTCGTGGAATAGAGGAAGGCCACCTCTTCTTCTTTGGCGTCGAAGAGCTTCGCAAACTTCGCCCGCGCGCTGGCACGAGTCTCCTGTCTGCGGCCGGGTGTCGGGCGTAGTGTCTTTTCTTCCGCGAACGCGAGTGCCGCTGTTCTCACTGCCCGGGGAAAAGGGCCGGAGGAGGCAGTATTGAGATAGGCCTGGGTCTCGGTGATGGGGAACTCCGCGCGCACTCCGAAGGGGTCATCGTTCGCCGGGTGCGTCTCGCCGCGGGCGGCGGCTACCGAGGCCAATCCGGCGGCGGTGGACTTGAGGAAACTGCGGCGGTCCAGGGAGGTCATGGGATCTCTCCTTTCGGCTCGGCTGTAGTATAGCCGGGCTCTTCGGTTTCCCTTAGAAACCTTCGCTCCGACACGAGGAAGTAGGGAATCGCCAGCGTTGCGAGCAAGGCCGCGATGCCGAACGCGAGGCCGTAACTAGTCGCCTCGATGACATACCCCATAGCCATCGATCCGGTCCCAATGCCGGTGTCGAAGGCTGCCAACATGCTGCCGAACGCCGCTCCCCGCCGGGCCGTGGATACGCGCTGCATGATGTAGGCAGTGAAAACAGGAAGCGCCGAGCCCAAACCGATGCCAAAGAAGATGGCAGAGCTCACTAGCCAGCGAAGCGTTCCGCCGGGTACCAGAAGGGCTAACCCCACCGCTATGAACGCCAAACAGGGAATGAAGACTTTCTTATGACCGATGCGGTCGGCCAACAAGCCGAGGAGTGGGCGGGTGACCAAAATGACGATCGCGAGCACCGTGAAGTAGATGCTTTTGGAGGCGGTGCCGCTAGCTTGAGCGTAAAGCGCTACGAAGCTCGTGACCCCGCCGTACCCGAAGCTAAAGAGGAAGAGGGTTAGAGAAATTCCGAGAACGCGCCATTCGACAAACGTTGGTTCGAGACTGTGTTCCGGGCTTGGGCGCTGTCCCTCCTGGAGGTTGAGAGCAATCCCCGCCATGAAGACGTTGAACACCGACGATGCAATGCAAACCCACAGCCATCCGCCGGAATCATAGAGCCAAAAGGCGAGTGGCGGCGCGATGGCGATCGCGCCGACCGTTGCGAGCCCCCAGAAAGCTAGACCCTCGGCGCGCCGGGAGGAGGGGATTTGGTCCACGAGATACGCACCAGAGGCGGCGAGAAGGCCCGACCAGAAAAACCCGTGAATGGGAACCAAAGATAACAAGATCGTATACGTCGGGCTCACCGCGTATAGGGCGGAGATGACTACCAGGGTTAGGCTGGCCACGATCAGGACGCGGCGTTTGCCGATTCGGTCGGCCAGAGCACCCGTGAAGGGAGCCGAAAACGCGGAGGCGTAGGTCAGAAAGGCCAAGAAGAGCCCGGCGGTGAACTTATTCCCTCCCAAGTCCAGAATGTGAAACGGACCGGTAGGGAACAGCATGAAACCGGACAGGAAGACCGTAAAGTTGAAAGCGCAGATGACGAAAAACCGAGCGTTAAACAGGCTGTTCCCAGCAGACATAAACCGCTAAATATAGCACTCTTTAGGGGCTAGCGCCGCGTGCCGTCTAGCCGTAGGTTGGACTAATCTTGTGGCGAAAGGGTCCGTGCTATAATGGTTTCTATCGGTGACACCGATGTTTTGGACCCACACTCGGCTACTCTTGTTGGCCACCCTTCCAGTTTTTCTGCTGAACGCCTGCCTCTCGGCGGAGAAGAAGATCTACACGACCGACGAGGTGGCCGCGGCCTATGACGATCGCGTCTCCACTCAAATGCGAGACCAGGTCGTTATCCCTTTCGAGATCGATGACGAGATCCGCCAGGTCGCCCATGACATCACCAATAGCGCCAGTGATGACAGCACCAAAGTGCGCGCGATCGTCAACAAGATTATCGATCTGACCGGTCTTTCCATCTCCTACGACTGGCTTTCCAACAAGACCGCAAAGGAAGTCTTCCGGGAGGGCCGCGGAAATTGCCTGGCCTATTCGAATCTATTCGTGGGGATGGCCCGAGAAGTAGGAATCGAAGCGGTCTACGTCGACGTGACGATGATCGAGCGCGTGTCGAGAGAGGCGGAAGTCATTGTCAACAATGGGCACATCACCGCCGGGTACCGAAAGGGAACCAAGATCGCCATTATCGATTTCACGCGCACGCCGGAGCGAGAATACATTGGGTACGACGTCATCGATGACCTGGAGGCGATCGCGAACTTCTACAACAACCAGGGCTTCCTCTACGGTTACTTCACCGAGACGGAAGGGAAGGACCTCGGTTTCGATCCTCTGGAAAAAGAGCTGGAGATGTATGAGCTCGCGCTAGAGATCATGCCCAAGTTCGTGCGCGCCCGGAACAACTTGGGAGTGGCCCTAAGGCGTCGCGGTCATGTCGAAGAAGCGATCGAGCAATACAAGCAGGCGATCGCGGACGAGCCGAATTTCGGGGACGTGCATTCCAATCTCGGCGCGGCCTACCTCTATCAGGGACGGGAGGAGGACGCGATCAAAGAGTTCCAGCTCGCCACCAAGAATTCCGGGTCGAACGGATATTTCTTTCACCACCTGGGCGTGGTTCATTTCCGGCTCGAGCAGTACGACCAAGCGATCCGGCAGTTCAAGAAAGCCATCTCCAAAGAGCCGGACCTTGCCGACGCTCGATACTATCTGGGCTGGTGCTATTTGAAGCAAGGCAATACGGAGAAGGCGATCAAAGAGTTCCGCGCAACCCTCGAAGTTGATCCCAACTACCTGTCGGCGCGCGCGCAGCTGGACACGCTTACTACCGCGGTCAAGAACTAGATAGGCTTCGCCCTCCCTTTAACAGAATTCACGGCTCCGTCGGAAGTTCGAAGTCGATTCTTACTTCCATGATGATTTCTACCGGACTCCCGGCTCGCGTGGCGGGCTCGAACTTCCATTTCCGGACGGTTCTCCGCGCGCTCTCGTCGAGGGTCTCCTCGAGCCCCTCCGAGACGCTCACCGGCTCGACCGATCCATCCCTGCGGACGAGGATCATGAGGACGACGGTTCCTTCGATACCGCGGTTCAAACCGATGTTCGTGTACTCGGCCGGAGACGACTCGATGAGCTTCGGGGGGTGCGTGTCCTGTTGCACTCGCCCCGTCTCGACCGAAGCCTTGCGATCGGCTTCCTTCAGGGCCGCTTGCTGCAGGAGCTCGATGATTTCTCCGTGACGCTTGTCGAACGCTCGGTACAGCGGCGTTCGATCCTCGCCATCCCGGGCGTCGAAGTCGGCTCCCGCCTTCAAAAGAATCCGCGCCACTTTCGTACGGCCCTTCTCGGCCGCCAGATGAAGCGCCGTTGCGCCGTCGTTGTTCTCGGAGTAAACGTTGGCGCCGGCTTCGATGAGCAAAGCCACGATCTCAGCGTGTCCGGATTCGGCCGCGTACATCAAAGGGGTCCAACCCATGCCATCGCGGGTGCCGACGTCCACGGTTTCGCTCTCTGCCAGGAGTTTGCGAACCGCGTCTGTTCGTCCCGAGGCCGACCAGTCGCGGAGCTGCCGATCGGGATCCTGAGAGGAGGATGAGAGTGCGATGAACAGCAGCGCGAGGCGAATCGACGTCATCATTTACTGTGTCTGGCCGGGATAGCTGTAGTATCCCAAGCGGGTCCGCACGACGAGATTCTTGCGCTTAGCGAGTTGTACTTCGACCGAGTGCCAGGTGGCGTGGTCCACCTTTCTTGGGGGGAAGTACGCCAAGCGATAAGTGCGATGCAACTCGTCTCGGATGCGGTCGAAGGCTTTCCGCATCTCCTTTTCCTTTTGCGGAAAGAAGGCACGGCCCCCGGTGTACTCGGCTATCTGCGTGAGCAGCTGCTGGTTGGTGTTCATCCCTTCCTCGAAGCTCCACCCCACGAGACCGACTGTGTATACCGAGGCTTGGGATCGACGTGACGCTTCCAGCACATCCTCTCGGGTCGCGGTGCTGCCTCCGTCGGCGCCATCGGTGAATACGAGCAGGGCCCTGCGATCGGGAATCACAGACAGTTCGTGGAGGCCACTCAGGAGCGCGTCGTAGAGGTGGGTGCTGCGTTGCGGGCGCATGCGGTTGATCATTGCGATGTGTTCGTCCATGTCGTCCGTGAATCTGGGACCGAAGATCACCTCGTTGTGGAACAACCCGATTCGAGCCTGATCTCCCTTTTGCAGCTTGCTGATGAACCGGTTGGCGTCCTTCTGAACCTCTTCTTGGTGCGAGCGGACGCTGGCAGAGCTATCCAAGAGGAGAAGCACGGTGATTGGGGTGTTGCCGGAGGTGAAGAATGTCAACTCTTGCGGAACGCCGTCTTCTAGAACGACGAAATCCTCTTCCTTCAAACCCTTCACGAATCGACCCTTCCGGTCGGTCACCACGACGTCCAGGGCGACGGCGTTGACGTCTACCGAGAAGCGCGTCGTCTCCTGCCTTAAAGCAGGAACCCTCGCCCTTGGGCTCGATTCGCCGCCTTCGATGGCAGGGCCGCAAAGGAGCAACCACAAGGCCCCGAGCCCCATGGGGCGGAGTCTTCGACGGCTTGCGAAAGGCATTACCTATTATTGTAGCTCGGGGACAGGGTGCGGGGTGCGTGCGTCCCCCAGCGAGACGTTTGGTCTTTAGCACGCGACCGCCCCTACGGGCAAACCTGCAATCCTGGTCGCTAATTTGGACACGGGTTTGGTCATTTCTGGTCCGGCGTGAGCACCGATCTAGATTGGAAGCAATAATAGTGTTCGGGAGGCGTGCGGTTGCGCTAAAATATAGGGTTTTGTTGGTAGCCAGCGCGTTGCTAAGCGGATAAATGGGACTACACAAGATCAGAAAGGGCCTTCGGCTGCCTATTTCGGGGGAGCCGGAGCAAGCCGTTCAGGATGGTGGCACCCCAGGGAAGGTCGCGCTCCTGGCCAGTGACAACGTGGGCTTGCGCCCCACAATGCTCGTCGCGGAAGGGGACGACGTTCGCCACGGCCAGCTCCTTTTCGAGGACAAAAAGACGCCCGGGGTGGGCTACACGTCGCCGGGTGCGGGCAAGGTGGCGGCCATTCATCGGGGCGAGCGCCGAGCTCTTCAATCTGTCGTCATCGAGCTGAGCCAGAACGAAAGGGGGGGCCGGGGTGGAGGGCCCGAAGAAGCCTCGTTCTCGTCCTTCACCGGGAAGCACCCGGACGGTCTTTCGCGGGACGATGTCGCTGGGCTCCTCATCGAGTCCGGGATGTGGACTGCGTTGCGCGGGCGCCCCTTCGGCCACATCGCCCATCCCAACGACAAGCCGCACTCGGTTTTCGTCGCCGCGATAGACACGCATCCCCTGGCGCCTTCGGTAGACGTTGTGCTCGAAGGACGACATTCCGATTTCGAGCAGGGTCTCAACGCACTCTCCAAGTTGACTGACGGACCGGTCTTCGTTTGCACATCGCCAGGAAGCCGGGTCCCAATACCTCGAGATGATCCGTTTCGTCACGAGGAGTTCCAGGGCCCTCATCCCGCCGGCACGGTGGGCCTTCACATCCACCGTTTGGATCCCGTCGATCGGAACAAGACGGTCTGGCACGCTGGCTATCAGGATGTGGTGGCGATCGGAAAGCTCTTTCAGACCGGCAAGCTCGATGTGGAGCGTGTGATCGCAATCGCTGGTCCGGCGGTGCGGCAGCCTAGGTTGGTGCGGACGAGGGTGGGCGCGTCGACGGAGGATCTCCTTGACGGCGAGCTAAGGGAAGGAGAGAACCGTGTCATCTCAGGCTCTGTCTTTTCGGGACGCGAGGCTTCCGGAGAGATATTGGGTTATCTCGGACGGTATGATCGACAAGTGACCGTTCTTCGCGAGGGGCGGGAGCGCGAGTTTCTCGGTTGGTTGGGGCCTGGGTTCGACAAGTTCTCTATCATTAATACCTTTGTGTCCAAGCTCATCCCGGGGAAGAAGTTCGCGTTCACCACCTCCACCAACGGATCGGTCCGCGCCATCGTTCCGATAGGTATGTATGAGAAGGTGATGCCGATGGACATCATGCCGACGGCGATGCTGCGTTCGCTCCTGATGCGCGACGTCGTGCGTGCCGAGGAACTTGGGTGCCTGGAGCTGGCCGAGGAGGATCTCGGACTGTGCACTTTCGTGGACCCGGGGAAAAACGACTACGGACCGTTTCTCCGTGACGTCCTCACCACGGTCGAGAAAGAAGGCTAGCCAAACCTGCTCATGAAACTCCTACGCAACCTACTCGACAAGCAGGCCAAGCTTTTCGAAAAAGGCGGAAAGCTCGAAAAGCTCTATCCGCTCTGGGAGGCGAACGATACCTTCTTGTTCACGCCGGGCGAGGTCACAAAGGGAGCCGCGCATGCGCGCGACGGCCTCGATCTCAAGCGCATGATGATGACGGTCGTGATCTCGCTGGCCGGCTGCCTGTACATGGCGTTGTACAACACCGGTTACCAGGCGAACCTCGCGATCTCGAAAGGGGCCGCTCCGCTAACCACGTGGCAGACCGAGGCGATGGGAGCGCTGGGGTTAGGCCTCGATCCCGGAAACGTCTGGGCATGCATCGTTCACGGCGCGCTTTATTTCCTTCCGGTGTTCATCGTCACGTTCGCGGTTGGCGGCATCTGGGAGGTCGTCTTTGCTGTGGTCCGGAAGCATGAGGTGAACGAGGGTTTCTTGGTCACCGGGTTCTTGTTCCCACTCATTCTTCCGCCCAATATCCCTCTCTGGCAGGTCGCCCTCGGCATCACCTTTGGTGTGGTTATTGGTAAAGAGGTCTTCGGGGGGACGGGTTTCAACATCTTGAACCCGGCCCTCACTGCCCGCGCGTTTCTGTTCTTTGCCTACCCTGCCGAGATCACGGGAAATCAGGTATGGATTGCCGCGGTGACGGCCGCCGACGGGGTAAGCGGCGCGACCTGGCTGGCGAACGCCGTGGAAGGTGGACAAGCTGCCATTGCCGGGGGGGTTGGTTGGTGGGATGCCTTTATAGGGTTCGTCCCGGGGTCGATGGGAGAGACGTCCGCTCTTGCATGTTTGGCTGGCGCGCTCCTTCTCGTAATCACCGGAATCGGTTCGTGGCGCATTATGCTGAGCGTCGCCCTCGGAACGATCGCCATGACGCTCGTCCTCAACGGCGTTGGTTCTTCGACAAATCCCTTCTTCGACGTGCCTTTCTGGTGGCACTTCGTGCTGGGCGGCTGGGCCTTCGGCATGGTTTACATGGCGACCGACCCGGTGTCTGCTCCCACTTCCAACCGTGGCGCCTACA
Source organism: Candidatus Marinacidobacterales bacterium (assembly GCA_965219415.1). Classification (GTDB taxonomy): domain Bacteria; phylum Acidobacteriota; class Vicinamibacteria; order Marinacidobacterales; family DATDRI01; genus CBDCNP01. Next base: position 1,893,776 of record OZ244742.1, on the reverse strand, counting down.
TCTACGGTTTCTTAATCGGGGTGTTAGCGGTGCTGATCCGGGTTGTCAATCCGGCCTATCCGGAAGGGATGATGCTGGCGATCCTGCTAATGAACGTCTTTGCTCCGGTGATTGACCATTTCGTTGTGCAGGCTAATATAAAACGTAGGAAGGCTCGCTATGCAGCATAGCGTCCAATACAACCTGTGGTTCGCGGCCGTGGTGTCGGTTGTCTGCGCGGTTTTCGTTTCATGGGCCGCGGTCTCTCTGAAAGACCGGCAAGATGTCAACGCGGCGCTGGACAAGCAGCGGAATGTGCTGATCGCCGCCGGGCTGGCGAAGGACGAGGAAAAGTTGAGCCGCCAAGAGATCGAGGAGCGCTTCACGCCTGTCCGGCAGGTGGTCATCGATCTCGAGACGGGAGAAGAGACAGAAGGAATCGATCCGGCGACTTTCGATTACTGGAAGGCAGCGATGGATCCCAGTACCAGTCGAGCCGCCCCCGACAATCGCTCGCGGGTTCAGCGCCTCGCCGACAACGCCTTGGTGTACCAGCTCCAAGATGACAGCGGGGGGATTCAGACTCTGATTCTGCCCATCGAGGGCTACGGCCTTTGGGGAACCCTTTACGGTTTTCTGGCGCTGGATGGTGCCGATCTCAACACCATCCGCGGCATCACTTATTACGAGCACAAAGAGACCCCGGGTCTGGGCGGCGAGGTCGATAATCCGATTTGGAAGGCTCGTTGGGACGGACGCTTGGCCTTCGACGACGAAGACAAACCCGTCGTTACCGTTGTCAAGGGGCGTGCCGGACCGCCCGCCGAGGATCCCTATCGGGTAGACGGTCTCTCGGGTGCCACCATCACCAGCCGCGGCGTGACCAACATGATTCAGTTCTGGCTTGCGGAAAATGGCTTCGGCCCTTACCTCGACCGATTGAGGAAAACTGAAGGAGTCAGTTGATGACTAGCAAGGCGCGAGACGCGCTCGCCGATCCGCTTTTCAACAACAACCCAATCGCTTATCAAGTGTTGGGAATCTGCTCGGCACTCGCGGTGACTACGAAAATGGACACCGCTCTGGTCATGAGCGTGGCGGTCCTCGCGGTACTGGCGCTGTCCAACCTATTCGTCAGCCTGCTCCGAAATCAGATTCCAACAAATATTCGGATCATCGTGCAGCTGACCATCATCGCGTCCTTGGTGATCGTCACCGATCAGATTCTCAAGGCCTACGTCTACGAAATCTCGAAGCAGCTATCGGTGTTTGTCGGTCTCATCATCACCAACTGCATCATCATGGGCCGCGCCGAGGCTTATGCGATGCAGAACCCGCCGATGCAGAGCGTGTTGGACGGGATCGGCAATGCCCTAGGGTATTCGCTCATTCTCATGCTAACTGCGTTCTTGAGGGAGTTGTTTGGATCCGGCTCCCTGTTCGGGATCACCTTGATGCCTTTGGTGACCGAGGGCGGTTGGTACAATCCCAACGCTCTCATGCTGTTGTCACCTGCCGCGTTCTTCATAATTGGACTCTTCATCTGGATCTTGAGAACCTGGAAGCCGGACCAAGTGGAGGCGGATTGACATGTTCGAACACTATTTGAATCTAGCCATCAAGAGCATCTTCGTCGAGAACATGGCCCTCGCCTTTTTCTTGGGTATGTGCTCTTTTCTCGCGGTGTCGAGAAAGGTGGACACCGCGATCGGTCTTGGTAGCGCCGTCGTCTTCGTTCTGACCATCACCGTTCCCATGAACTTTCTGATCTACACGTACCTACTGAAGGAAGGCGCGCTGGCTTGGGTCAGCCCGGAGCTGGCGTCCTACGATTTGTCTTTTCTCGGTTTTCTCACCTACATCGGCACGATCGCGGCGATGGTGCAGATCGTGGAGATGACGCTCGATCGCTTCCTACCCACGCTGCACGCGGCGTTGGGCGTGTTTCTGCCCTTGATCGCCGTAAACTGCGCGATTTTGGGGGCGTCACTCTTTATGGTCGAGCGCAACTACGCGTTCGGAGAGAGCGTGGTCTTCGGGTTTGGCTCGGGTGTGGGCTGGGCGCTCGCCATCATCGCCCTGGCCGGCATTCGAGAGCGACTTCGCTACAGCAATATCCCCGCCGGCCTCCGCGGCTTGGGGATCACGTTCATCATCACCGGTCTGATGGCCATCGGATTCATGGCTTTCGGAGGCATCCAGCTCTAGGAAACGACGCACTATGGTCACTATCGCACTCGGGGTCTTCATGTTCACCTTCGTCATCGTGACGCTGGTGGGCTTGTTGATGGTCGCCCGGCGAGAGCTTGTCGCCACCGGGGACGTGGCCATCACCGTCAACGACGATCCGGACAAGGTGCTGACCACGCCGGCGGGGGGAACATTGTTGGGCACGTTAGCCGCGAACAAGATCTTTATCCCCTCGGCCTGCGGAGGAAAGGGAACGTGCGGTGTTTGCACGGTCACCGTCAAAGAAGGCGGCGGCGCTATGGTCCCGGTGGAGGAGAACCATATCAGCCGGGGGGAAGCTCGCGACGGCGTCCGCCTGTCGTGCCAGGTGAAGGTCAAGCAGGACATGAAGATCGAAGTGTTGGCCGAGGTCTTCGATGTTCGCAGGTGGACGTGCAAGGTTCGCTCGAACCACAACGTGGCTACGTTCATCAAGGAGCTGGTCTTGGAGCTTCCCCCGGGGGAATCGGTTCCGTTCCGCGCCGGCGGATACATACAGATCGAGGCCCCGCCGCATGTCGTCAACTACAAGGACTTCGACGTCGAAGAGGAATACCGAGAGGATTGGGACAAGTTCAACATGTGGCGCTACGTCTCCACCGTGGACGAGCCGGTCACTCGTGCGTTCTCGATGGCCAACTACCCGGAGGAGAAGGGGATCATTTTGCTCAACGTGCGTGTCGCCTCTCCGCCACCGCGAGCTCCCGAAGGTACGCCGCCGGGCAAGATGTCGTCCTACATCTTCGGTTTGAAGCCAGGAGACGAGGTGACCATTTCCGGCCCCTTCGGCGAATTCTACGCCAAGGAGACCGAAGCGGAGATGCTCTTCATCGGCGGCGGTGCCGGAATGGCGCCGATGCGCTCACACATTTTCGATCAGTTCTACCGAATCGACGCTGAGCGTAAAATCACCTTTTGGTATGGGGCGCGGAGTCTGCGCGAGGCGTTCTACATCGAGGACTTCGACAAGATTCAAAAAGAGTTCGACAACTTCAAGTGGTATCTCGCCCTTTCCGAGCCGCTACCCCAAGACAACTGGACCGGCTACACCGGCTTCATCCACCAGGTTGTTTACGACAACTACCTGAAGGATCATCCCGCGCCCGAGGACATCGAGTACTACCTCTGTGGTCCACCGCTCATGCTCAAGGCTTGCATGCAAATGCTCGACGGCCTGGGAGTGGAACCGGAGAATATCCTTTTCGACGATTTCGGTTGATTTCTTCTTGGTCCGTAAGGCTTTCTGCTCTTTCTCGCCGCGTTTGCTACCATTTTGCTACCACTTGCCGCTCGCGCTACAAATTCGTTAATCCCTGCGAGACGATCCACAGCATCGCGGTTGCCCATTGGTAGCCAGCGGCCATAAACGTCTACCGTTATCCGAATGCTGGAGTGGCCCAGTTGCCGCTGGACGTAGACGGTAGATTCCCCCTGTTGGAGTAACAGGCTTGCGTAGGTGTGTCTCAGACTATGAACGCTGAAATGGCCCGGCAGTTGTGCCCGTCTAGCCGTTCGGCGAAAGGCTTTTTGTATCCTTGCTGTGACCCGATCCACCGCCCTTTGGTCGGGGCTCACCCCGAGTTCGGGAAAGAAGAGCCAGCTTGATTTTGCTGAGCGAACGCGCTCATCTCGCCGCGACAAACCGATTCCGCCTGTCCTAGGAGAAGGCTACGGTTAGCGACGGGAGGAAATGGACCGTCGTTCCACTAGATCGGTGAAATGTTGACCGATTCTACGGTCCCGATAAGGCCCGCAAGATGCCGACTCCCACCGTGCCGCACTCCGACTGTCCGCGTGAGAGAATGGATAGCGAGGATGAGGGATTTCCCCGTTTGCTACGGCTTCGGATCAGCCCAGCAGGGCCTAGATCGATCCTTGGCGGTGAGATGAGCGTGTCCGGTGGACAAGCGGGTTAGAATCTGACCGCGAGAAAGGAGTCAGCGATGAAAAGTGTCAGCACGATTCTTCTGGGCGGATTGCTAGTAATCGCGGGATGCAGTGCCGAGCCGCCTCAAGAGGGCGTCTTCATACAGAATGCAACGCTCATCGACGGGACCGGCGCCGCTCCGCAAACGGGTGCGAACATCTGGATTCGCAAAAATCAGATCGAGGCGATAGGGACCGATCTCGAGCCGCCGCGAGGAGCGACGGTCATCGACGCTACCGGCAAGTTCGTGGTCCCCGGCCTCATCGACGCTCACATCCACTTGGATGCCCCGATCGCCTACCAGATCTCGCCCGAAGAGAGAGAACAGATCATCGAACACAACGGCAACGCCCTGCTCTATAACGGTGTCACCACCGTACTGAACGTTTCTTCCGACGAGGAATGGATTTGGGCGAGGCGTGCGGCGCAAAGGGAAGGTCGGCTGATCTCGCCGAGGATCTACGCCATGGGACGCGCTTTCATTCCAGAAGGAGGCTGGGGAAACCACCTCGGAAGGACCCTTAAAGATGCCGAGGCGGCCCGGCAGCGGGCCCTCGATTACGTCGCTAAGGGGACGGACGGCTTCAAGGTCGTCATCGAAGACGGAATGGCAGACCGTTCCGGTACCGTCCCGGTGATGCCCGACGATATGCTCGAGGCGATCGTGGAAGTGGCCGAAGCGGAAGACGTTCCAATCTATGTGCACGCCATCAATCTCGAGGAGTACAGGAAGGCGGTTTCTATCCGACCGCGGGGCATCGTGCACGGATTGGAAGACCCTATCCCGGAAGGGGATCCCATCCTGCAAGAGATGGTCGATAATGACATTATCATCATTCCCACCGTCAGCCTGTTCGAGGCCTTCCTTCGTTACGATGAACGGCCGGACGGATTCGACGACCCCATCCTCGTGGGCAGCGTGCCCACTTTTCTACTCGAGCGGATGCGCCGTGCCGACTTCATGGCGGAAGAGAACGCGCGTTTTCGGCAAATCGCGGGCGAGGACATCTACCAGTGGGTGGCTGAGAAGATCCCGGTTTTTAAAGAGAACGTCACCAAGATGCACCAGGCCGGTGTGAAGCTCGCGGTCGGAACCGACGGCGGTGGGCGGGTGGGTTACAACTTTCAAGGTTACAACACTCCCTGGGAGGTGCAGTTATTCGTCGAATGTGGATTGAGCCCCATGGAGGCTCTGGTCGCCGCAACCCGTATCGGAGCCAAGGCCATCGGCGTGGAGGACAAGCTCGGAACCGTGGAGGCGGGGAAGTGGGCCGATCTGCTCATTCTGAACGCCGATCCGTTGAAGGACATCCGCGACATTCGAGAGATCGATTTGATCATCAGAGACGGTCAGGTGCATTCACGGAGCGATTTCGCCTATCGCAGCGGCGTCTGACGGGTTGATAAATACGAGGCCATCTGTCCACGACAAACCCCCATCTAGGGCATCTAGACGCCACGCACTCATTTGGCTCCCGCTAGGTCCGTCCACCCGATGGTGAATACGGGAAACGCCCCGTTGTTCCTATCAGATCAGCCAATGCTAATCGATTCTGACGGGCCCGGACAAAGCCCGCAAAATGCCGACTTCTACAGTGCCGGATCCTCGGTGTCTGTGAGAGGGAATCCACAGAGGCTGCTACCGCCCTGCTACCAACAGACCCCAAATGGGCGCTATCGAGAGCCATCCAATTTCTCGGATGGGTAGGATTTCGTGCCTCTTAGTGCCTGCCCCTGTCGGCTAGTTCGCCCTGCGCACTATATCCTCTTCGACGATTTCGGTTGATAACTTCTCGGTCCGTAAGGCTTTCTGCTTCTACGTTGACGTGCGAGCGGCGCTCGCGATCGTGAAACAATCGCAGCGTCGCTTTTCGCCAATCACATGGGACCCAAGGGGCCTTTCGTTGATTCCTCATCACTTGGCTCGACCTAGCAGGCGGAGGATCAATCTATCGCGGCGACATGGCCGCGTCCCACTACGGCGAAAGCGGCGTGCCTAGCGCGAGGCGAATCTGTACTCGGGGCGTGGATGCGGGTGTCAACCGACCCAATGCGGATCAGTTGTCCTGCACGCAAAGAGTTATGCGCCCCAGCCGCGCTCGACCGGGTAGTCGCGTTACTCTTAAGTGTCCTTCGGGAAGCTCCCGACGGGAAAGGCCTTGACGTCACCGTTGGCGTGCGAGAACTCGAACTGGTTCTGGTAGAACTTCGGGTTCTTGCGCGTCCGCAGCTCCATCTCTATGACCTCGCCCGGCATGAACTGCTTTTGGTGCGTTCGCGAACCACTTCTCACCGCGTTGCCCTGCTCGTCGTACCAGTGCTCCGTCACCATAAACCGCGTTATCCAGTCCTTCGACACATTGCGCACCCGGATGGTGGTGATCACCTCGTCGCCTTCGACCTTTGTCTCGGGGGTGAGAATCTGAACTCTAGCGAGGCCGCGTAACTCTCGAGGCCGGTACGTTGGCTCGTTCCGGGCAGGCTGCTTGCTCTCGGCGGCGCCTTGGTTGTCGGCAACCTTCGAGGGCTCGGTGGCGTCTGCCGATTCTGAGGATGGTTCACTCGCCTTGGCAGGCGCGGATGCCGCGGCCCGAGCCTCCGGGGTTGTCCCCTCGATGTCGAGGATGACCCAACGCGCGGGCTCGATGCGATCGCTCTCCGGCTCAGAGAGTTTGTACTTTCGAAGCACAACCCTATAGGGCAGCTCGTCGCCATCCCGGGGTTTGAGGCGGAGCAGCATTTCCGTCACCGCGACGTCTCCGTCTAGGTTCTCGACGTTCACCTGGCGCATCACCGACTTGGTGGCGAGTCCGGTTTCACTACGTACGGCCCGTTTGAGCTCTTGAAATGTGCCTTCCTTCTCTCTGCGCTCCTCAACCAGCCTCAACCACTCCTCTTGAATCTCACCCATCTTTCCACGGAACTTGTAATCTGAACCCTCTCGCAGCTTTGGGATGATCCGTTCGAGAGCATCCGGCTGGTCGCTGGCATACTTTTGGCCTGCCTCCACCGCGGCGTCTCGTTCCTTCGTGGCGGCCTCAAACCGGTCGAGGAGCTCCGGCAACGCGAAAGGCTCCGTTGATCGGGAGCTAACCTCGACCACCTTCCACGACTCTACCTCCACGGGAGGGCCGACGGCCGACATGGAAGCAAGCGTTGTAGGGTCGTTGGTCCGGGCGGCACGGAAGAATTGGTCTATGGTCGATTGCTCCGGACTGCCGCAGGCCCAGAGGCACGCAAGGGTCGCACTCGCGATCCATTTCTTGAGTTTCGTCATCTGATCCTCCTTTCGGAAACAGACAAACTCCGCACTTCGTGCGGGCACATTATCGTCGATGAAATCCGGCGGGTGCTGTGGGGCTCCTGGGGAGAACTCGCAGGAGGCTCCCGAGAAGCGAGGATGGCTTCGACTTCCTTTCGTAGGGACGCGTCCTCCAAGCACGCGCCTTCCAGAAAAAGGCTTCTCTCGGAGGGAGGGTGTTCAAGCGCAGCCCGGACCAGCCTTTCCACCTGCTGACGATGTTCGTTGGCCATGGGAAAGCCTCCAACTGCTTTGGGCTGGCCGATCAATCTGAGAATAGTCCCGCACAGGCTGAAAAGTCAAAAGGGCTAGTGGCTTACTGTGCGGCAACGCGGGCATCTAGTCACGACGCACTGATTTGGGTCGCGCTAGGTCCGTGCACCTGATGGAGAATCCGGCAAATGGTCCGTCGTTCCTATCGGCTCGGCGAAATGTGGATCGATCTACGGTCCCGATAAAGCCCGCAAGATGCCGTCTTCTACGGTACCGTACCTCAGTGTCGGAGTGAGAGAATCTACAGTGGAGATGCGGGTTTTCGCCGTCACTTACGGCTTCGAGTCAGCCTAGCGCGACCGAGATCGATCAGAGGCGGGAGGATGCGCGTTCCCTGCGGTGGCACACAGGTCGCAGCGGAGGTATATCGTAATGTAGAGCCTGGGGGCTGCTACCGCCCTGCTACCAACAGACCCCAAATGGGCGCTATCGAGAGCCATCCAATTTCTCGGATGGGTAGGATTTCGTGCCTCTTAGTGCCTGCCCCTGTTGGCTCGTTCGCCCTGCGCACCATATCCTATTCGACGATTTCGGTTGATGCCTCCTTGGTCCGTAAGGCTCTTAAGGCTGCCGCCCTGCTCTGGAGCATCCACTATGAAACGCACTCGCTCGCCCATAGGTGACGTTGACCTCCATCCCACGAGGCACCTCCCGGTACCTCTCTACTGTCACCCATGTCCCCGGACTGTTTTGTTACCTATGTCTCCGGACCGTCCCGAGAGTCGCCTAACAGTCGAGCTCAGCTGCGAGTGGCGCACCAATAAGAACGTCTTATTCTTCCAAGCAACTCGAGCCACTCGTCAGCCGCAGCGAATTGTTATGCTGGTTCGTCACTCTCCATGCAAATCATACTCGCGGAGATCCATCTCAAGAGGTTGCTTCTGCCGGAATCGGTGAACGATGGTACTGAACCATGTGCCACTGTTTCCCTTGCAGGACATAAGTCGCTGAATACCGTAGTCGTCGAGTTAAGGGCTTACCTCCGATGGGCCTCTCCCTCCGCACAAGCGTTCCGACCACCAAACCGGTGTTGCCAACGACCCGATAGTCTTCGTCGAGTAGTTCGATCTCAAGGTTCTCCATGGTGCTGAACCAGCTTTCGATTCTTGCTTTGAAGGACGCGGGTTCATTTCTTCGCGGAACTGTGGATGCCCGACCGAACCCGACCGCACCACCTTCAATTTCCACAATCGTATCCACATCTCGGGCATTCAACGCCGCGAGGCGCCTCGCTTCCGTTGACTTCAGACTCTCCAGGGCATCGTCATGGGTAGTCGGTACTCCCCGGAACAATGAAAGCAATAAAGCGCATATCAATAGCACCCAGATTTGACACGGTGTGACTTCAAGTTTGAAGCGCACCATTCGTTAGAGCCCATGGAAACGTTCCTCCGGTGTGTGAACCGCCCCGGGTTTTCCGGAGACTGTTTTAGTTGAGTCTCGCCATCTCTAGCGAGCCTTCCTGCGACCGATAGTAGTTCATCTCGTACTCGACGGGGGAGACATTTCCGATCGGCTCCAAGAGTCGTTGCGTGTTGTACCAATGGACCCACTCGAGGGTGGCGAACTCAACGTCTTCGAGACCACGCCAGGGCCCACGTCGACGGATCACCTCGGTCTTGTAGAGGCGCCGATGATGGATTCAGCCAAAGCGTTATCGTAAGAGTCGCCTCGGCTGCCGACGGACGGCTCAATGCCCGCCTCGGCGAGCCGCTCGGTGTAACGGGTCGAGACGTACTGCACGCCGCGATCGCTGTGATGCACCAATGGATCTTCTGGGTTTAGTCGGCGCTCGTGCAGCGCCTGCTCCAACGCATCGAGAGCGATGCCGGCAGTCAACGATGTCGTCGCTCGCCAACCGACGATGAGTCGAGCGAAGACGTCGATGACGAAGGCGACATACACGAAGCCGCGCCACGTGGCGATGTAGGTCAGGTCCGAAACCCAGAGCTCGTTCGGGCGTGTGGCGTTGAAGTCGCGCTCCACGAGGTCCATCGGGCGAGCGCCGCTCGAATCCGGCTTCGTCGTCTTGAATCGACGTCCACGGACCGCCCCCTGGAGACCCATTTCACGCATCAGACGGGCCACCGTGCATCGAGCCACGTCGCGGCCCTCACGGCACAGCTGACGCCAGACCTTGCGCACGCCATACACGTCAAAGTTATCTTGCCGTACACGACGAATCTCGCCGCGGAGTTGGACGTCGCGCTTCGCTCTCGCTGGCTGGCGGCTTGGGTCCTTCTCTCTCGCTTTCTGCTCGTAATAGGTCGACGGGGCGAGCGGAAGCATCCGGCAGATCGGCTCGACCCCCTAATTTTCACGGTTCGCGTCCACGAACAACACATTCACCTCGGTCGGCGGTCGAGCTCCGCCTGGGCGAAAAACGCCGACGCCTTGAGAAGGATCTCGTTCGCCCCCTTTAGCTCACGGTTCTCTCGCTCAAGCTCCTTCAGCCGCTGACCCTCGTCCGTCGTCAGTCCCGCTCGTTTCCCAGCATCACGCTCTGCTCGACGCACCCACGTGCGTAGCGTTTCCCGCGTACAGTCAATCTTCGACGCAATCGATGAGATCGCTGACCACTGAGATTCCTGCTCAGCCTGCTGGTCGATAACCATCCCCACTGCGCGCTCTTTTACCTCCGGTGAATACCTCCTTCGTCTTGTCATGACTCCATCCTCTCAAGAGGTGGAGTCTCCGGGAAACCCGGGGCGGTTCAGTGCCGTAGCCGAGTCTCTTGCGGGGCCGTGAGTTGAGCTTGTTTGCGATACGATCGCAGTCGCGTTGCGTGAGCGCTGCTTGGCTGGTGCGCTTCGGCAGGTATTGTCGTAGCAGGTCATTGAAGTTCTCGTTGCTGCCTCTCTCCCATGAGTGATAGGGAGTCGCGAAGTAGAACTTGACGCCGGTCGCTTCCTCGACGGATTCGTAGTCGTGGAACTCCGTACCATTGTCCGCGGTGATCGTCTTGACCTGCTCCGGCACCCGCCGGAGCAACATCTTCGTTCGCTGACTAGTGCTGAACATGGTGCGGTCGGACAGCTTGCCGATCAGCGCATAGCCCGTCTTTCGTTCCACGAGCGTGGTTACGCAGTCCGGCGCGCCTTTTCCTACCACGGTGTCGATCTCCCAGTGGCCAACGGCACTGCGCTTGTCGACACAAGGCGGCCGCTCGGAGATATGACGCTTCCCGGCCAGGTGGCCTCGGCTGTCATAGCTGTTGTGGCGCTTGCGTCTAAGTTTGGGCGAGCATCGAAGGTGGCGGTATAGATGTCCTCCGGCCTCCTTGTCCCGCCAGACGTGGGTGTAGATCGTCTCGTGGCTGATCGAGAGCTCGCCGTGAAGGCGCAGGTGGCCGGAGATCTGCTCTGGGCTCCAGTCAGCCTTAAGCTTCTTCTCCACCAGGGCAAAGTCGGCCTTTGTGAAGTACTGGTTCCGGCGAGACCGCGATCGTCGTCCGTTCGTTTTCTCGATGGCCTTGCTCGGCCGGTAGCATCCATCACTACGTGAGCTGTTCCTCCTGACCTCTCTCGAGATTGTGCTCCGGTGGTGCCCCAGGCGCCGCGCAATCTCGGCCGAGCAAAATCCCTCCCGTCGCAGCGCCGCGATGGTGTATCGTTCTTCCGAGGTGATCTGGTAATAAGTCATTAGCGAGTCCCCATTCTTGGTTGTTTGAGGAATCGTGGCACATTCCAGGTCACCTCATCCGGGAGCTGTGTTGCACTTACTTTATGAATTCGGGCGGTATAACAGCGCAGTCAGACGGCCGGCCCATGTCGACTGAGCGCTGCGCCGATGACCTCTTCCCTTTCACCCCGATGCCAGGCGGCCTCTGCGGCCTCGTCTGAGTAGCCAGCGATCCGCCCGAGGATGATGAAGGCAGCCATTGCATGCCCCTCGCTCTTCCAGCGGGCCATCTCAACGAGCGGCGCCATGGCCTCGTTACGCAGCCTCCTGAGAAGCTGCGGGTCCCGACCCTTCGAAGTGCTAGTGACGCTTTGTTCCGATCCGTAAAATCCGGAGAGTGGAGCAACATGATGAACGGTTGATAAGGAACACGTGGGACAGGGCGCGCCGCACTTGGCGTTGCCGCGGTGAACACCCATAACGTCCGCATCGCGTTGTTCCGGACGTCCACGGACGGATCGCTCATCGCGTACACGAGATCGTCGACGACGGCCTGCTTGACGTCGACGTAGCCGAGGACCTGCGCTGCCAGAGCCTGATGTCCTGCGTCCGATGAGCTGCGTAAGACGCGAGTGCCCAGCTTGAGCCGCGGGCGCCAAGCGGGCGCCCGCCCGCTTAAGTAAGCTCTTGCTTGGTTTCTCCGAATGGGTTACATCTACAGGGAACCTAGCGGTTTACACTTCTCAATGGAAAGATTCGAGGCTAGCGCCGTGTCCAACCCAATCCAAGACGTCCAGAAATTCGGCCAGAGCATCTGGTACGACAATATTCGCCGCGGCCTCATTACATCCGGCGAGCTCAAGGAGATGGTAGAGGGAGACGGTCTGCTGGGCGTGACATCGAATCCCTCCATCTTCGAAAAGGCCCTGGCCGGCAGCACCGACTACGACGCCGCGACTAAGAAGCTGGTCTCGCAAGATACCGGGGACGCCAAGAACATTTACGAAGGTTTGGCCATCGAGGACATTCAACTAGCCGCCGACGTTCTGGCCGGCGTTTACGAGCAGACCTCAGGCCGCGACGGTTTCGTGAGCATGGAGGTGTCGCCCTACCTCGCCAACGACACCGGAGGTACGCTCGAGGAAGCCCGCCGTCTGCACAAGTCCATCGGCCGGCCGAACGTAATGATCAAGGTTCCCGCGACCCCCGAGGGCGTGCCCGCGATCAAGCAGCTCATCGGAGAGGGCATCAATATCAACGTCACACTGCTTTTCGCGGTCGAGTCCTATGAGGCGGTGGCCAACGCGTATATGGATGGTCTCGAGATTTTCGCTTCGGCGGGAGGCGACCTCTCTCGTGTGTCGAGCGTTGCTAGCTTCTTTGTGAGTCGTATCGATTCGCTCGTCGACCAGAAGGTTTGTGAGGCTCTCGACGCCACGAGGGAAGCGGAGAGGCGTCAGAAGTTGAAGAGCTTGGTTGGGAAAGTGGCCATCGCCAACGCTAGGGTCGCCTATGCGCTCTACCGGGAGCTCCACTCCGCAAAGAAATGGAAGTCGCTGGCCGATCAAGGGGCCAAGACACAGAGGCTCTTGTGGGCAAGCACCAGCACCAAGAACCCGAAGTATCCCAAGACTCTTTACGTCGATGAACTGATCGGTGAAGATACCGTGAACACAGTTCCCACCGAGACCTATTTGTCCTTTCGATCCAAGGGCCGCGCACGGCCGAGCCTAACTGAGAACTGGGCGGAGAACATCGAGCAAGCGGAGGAAACGATGGCCACCCTCGGTGAGGTCGGAATCTCGATGGAGGATGTAACCGACCATCTGCTTGCCGACGGGGTGAAAAAATTCTCGAACGCTTTCGACAAGCTTCTCGCCGCCGTGGAACGGAAACGACGATCCCTATTGGCAGGCGAGCTGGCCAAGCAGTCCTACTTTCTCGGGGAAGCAGAGAGCGATGTTCAGAAAGCTCTCGACGACTGGCGAACCAATGGCAAGGTCAGACGGCTCTGGCGGGGGGACACATCGCTTTGGTCCGGCGCGGATGAAGATCAATGGCTCGGCTGGTTGCACATCGTGAGTGGCCAACTCGATCATCCCGAGCACATTCAGGCCATCGCGGAGGATGTTAAGGCGGGAGGGTTCGAGCACATCCTCCTGTTGGGAATGGGCGGATCCAGTCTGGGGCCCGAGGTGATGCGGCGGAGCTTTGGCGTTGTGGATGGTTTTCCTGAACTGCTCGTTCTCGATTCGACGGTACCGGCACAGGTCAGGGCGTTCGAGAAGAGGGTGAATCTAGCGAAAACGCTTTTCATCGTGTCGTCGAAATCCGGAAGCACGACCGAGCCCAACGTTTTCAAGCAGTATTTCTTCGACAAGGTCGAGCAGGAGGTTGGGCCGGAAAAAGCTGGCTCGCACTTCATCGCCGTCACCGACCCGGGGACCAAGCTTCACCGTCTGGCCAAAGCGAATCACTTTCGGCACATCGCTCACGGTGTGCCCACCATCGGCGGCCGGTACTCGGTGATGTCCCATTTTGGAATGGTGCCCGCTGCGGTGATGGGTGTGGACGTTCCGAGGTTTTTGGACAACGCAGAGATTATGGTGCAGTCCTGTGCATCGGTTGTGCCGCCCGAGGTCAACCCCGGCGTCGAGCTGGGCATCATCCTCGGCACCCTCGCCAAGCGAGGGCGTGACAAGGTGACGATCATCGCGTCCCCCGGAATCAAGTCGTTCGGTGCATGGCTGGAGCAGCTGCTCGCAGAGTCGACCGGCAAGGAAGGGAAGGGGTTGGTTCCCATCGACGACGAACCGCTAGGACCTTCCGAAGCGTACGGAGATGACAGAGTGTTCGTGCATCTCCGACTCGCTCCCGCTCCTTCGAAAGAGCAGGACGTCGCAGCCGAGGCCCTCCAGAGAGCGGGGCACCCAGTGGTGAAGATTACACTGGTGGAGAGCATGGACTTGGGGCAGGAGTTTTTCCGCTGGGAGGTCGCTACTGCCGCGGCGGGGTCGGTTCTGGGCATCAACCCCTTCAACCAACCAGACGTGGAAGTGAGCAAGGTCGCGACGCGGAGGCTGACTACTGCCTACGAGGAGACCCGCGAGCTACTTTCGGAAAGGCCGCTTCTCGCCGATGGCGATCTGAGCCTGTTTGCCGACTCCCGCAATACGGAGGCCATGGCAGCATCGGCCAAGTCCAAGGATCTCCGGGAATACCTGAAGGCTCACCTCGGCCGTCTGGAGGCGGGCGACTATTTCGCCATCAACGCCTACGTGGAGATGAACGAGGAGAACCAGAAGGAGTTGAACGCCATTCGACGTTCGGTACGGTCCACGAAGAACGTTGCGACGACTCTCGGTTACGGGCCGCGTTTTCTCCATTCCACCGGGCAATTGCACAAGGGCGGTCCCAATAGTGGGGTGTTTCTCCAGATTACCTCCGAGGACGCCGATGACCTCGCGATCCCCGGCCAGAAATACTCCTTCGGGATCCTGAAGCGCTTTCAAGCGCAGGGGGATTTCGAAGTTCTGGTGGAGCGGGGGCGCCGTGTTCTCCGCGTGCATCTGGGCCCGGAGGTGAAACGCAACTTGGCCAGACTGCGTGGAATCATTCAGGACGTGTTGTAGTTCCGCGCCGAAAGGATTAAATGACCAACGCCGAACGCGCGCTGGAAGCGGTAGAAGACGGTAATGTCGTAGGGCTCGGTACCGGAAAGGCCGCAACCGCGTTCGTGCGTGGTCTCGGTGAGCGTGTCCAAAGCGGTCTGAGAGTCACCGGCGTTCCGACTTCGCAGGCGACGGCGGATTTGGCGACCGAGCTCGGGATCCCGCTCGTGACTCTCGAAGAAGCAGGCGAGCTCGATCTCACGATAGATGGCGCCGATGAGGTCGATCCGCAACTCGACCTCATCAAGGGTTACGGGGGTGCCCTGGTGCGTGAGAAGATCGTGGCCGCCTCCAGTAAGCGCCTCGTGATCTTGGTCGGCGCCGAGAAAGAGGTCAAGGTGCTCGGGGATCGCGGCCGGCTGCCGGTCGAGGTCGTGTCGTTCGGGGCGAGCCTAGGACGTCGGCGACTCGAAGCATTGGGTTTGCGACCCGAGCTACGGATGAAAAACGGAAAGGCGCTCGAAACCGACAACGGGAACTGCATCCTCGATTGCGGGGTCGGTCCGATAGCGAACCCTGCCGGACTCGAGGGGGAGATCCTTTCCATCCCCGGTGTCGTGGGGAGTGGACTTTTTCTAGGGATGGTCGATACGGTTCTGATCCAGAGAGGTGCCGATGTCGAAGAGCGACAACGTGGGTGATCCGACGGTTGAGCTAGCTCCTTCTATCCTCTCGGCCGATTTTACGCGTCTCGGTGAGCAGGTCGAGGAGGCGGAGTCGGTGGGCGCCGATCGGATCCATGTCGATGTCATGGACGGTCATTTCGTTCCGAATATTACAATCGGCCCCGTGGTCGTTCGGGCCCTCCGACGAGTTACAAAACTTCCCCTAGAAACGCATTTAATGATTGAGCACCCCGAGAGATATGTGGAGGCCTTCGCGGGGGCCGGCTCGACGTCCCTCTTGGTTCACGTAGAGGGCGCAACACACCTCCATCGAACCATTGGTCATATCAAATCGTTGGGCATTGGTGCGGGAGTGGTTCTGAACCCGGCGACGCCGGTGGCGTTGATCGAGGAGATCCTTCCCGATGTCGACCAGGTGCTGGTGATGACGGTGAACCCAGGATTCGGTGGGCAGAAATTCATTGCCAGCACGCTACCGAAGATTCAAAGAATTCGTCAGATGATTGATCAAGCGAATCCGGAGTGTCAGCTCGAAGTCGATGGGGGGATCGACGCCACCAGCGCGCCCAAAGTGGTCGCGGCCGGTGCCCGCGTCCTCGTTGCCGGCTCCGCCGTTTTCGGCGCCAAAGACGGCGTTGGTGCCGCTATGGATCGTTTGCGCGATAGCGTCCGGGATTCGCGCCTGGGATGACCAAGGGGCGCCGCCATATTCTTGCGGGCGACATCGGTGGGACGAAGACGGTCGTCACCCTCTTAAAAGACACCGTAGAGGGTTTGGTGGAGATTCGCGAGTCGGTATTCGCGAGCCAAGAGCACGGCGCACTCGAAGAGATCCTCGCAAAATTTCTTCGAGAAGACGAGACGCCACCCATCCAGGCCGCGTGTTTTGGAATCGCGGGTGCAGTCATCGATGGAAAGAGCGACCCCACCAACCTGCCATGGCACGTCGACGAGCAAGACATAGCGGAGACGTTGGCAGTTCCTCAAACCAGGCTCATCAACGATCTGGAAGCAGCCGCCTATGGCATGCTGCATTTGCGGGATGATGAGCTCTACGAACTGAACCGGGGCAGAGACCCTGGACGGAAGGGCAACGTCGCGGTGGTCGCGGCGGGCACCGGCCTCGGTGAAGCGATGCTGTTTTGGGATGGTAAGCGCCACCATGTCATCGCCTCAGAGGGGGGGCACGCCGATTTTGCCCCGCGAACCGACGGAGAGGTCGAGCTGCTGAAGTATCTGCGCGAGAAACATGGCGGCCATGTCAGCTACGAGCGCGTGCTCTCCGGTCCTGGATTCTTCAACGTTTATTGCTTTCTCCGGGATACGGGTTACGCTCCCGAGCCGGAGTGGATGGCGGACCGACTCAAAGTGGATGACCCCAGCGCCGTCGTCACCAAGGCTGGCCTCGAGGACAAGGATCCCTTGAGCGTTCGGACCCTCGAGTTGTTCTCTAACATCTACGGGGCGGAAGCCTCCAACTTGGCCCTCAAGTGCATAGCCATGGGCGGCGTTTTCATCGGTGGGGGAATCGCCCCTAAGATCCTTCCGGCGTTGCAGACGGGGTATTTCATGGATGGCTATCGAGACAAGGGGCGCTTCACGGAGTTGGTCCACAGCATGCGCGTTTGTGTGGCACTCAATCCTCGAGCTCCGCTCATCGGCGCCGCCTACTACGCTCTCGATCTATAATAGCCCGCGCCAAGTCATGCTTCTCCGGTGACGAGCAGAAAGCGAGAGAGAAGGACCCAAGCCGCCAGCCAGCGAGAGCGAAGCGCGACGTCCAACTCCGCGGCGAGATTCGTGGTGTACGGCAAGATAACTTTGACGTGTATGGCGTGCGCAAGGTCTGGCGTCAGCTGTGCCGTGAGGGCCGCGACGTGGCTCGATGCACGGTGGCCCGTCTGATGCGTGAAATGGGTCTCCAGGGGGCGGTCCGTGGACGTCGATTCAAGACGACGAAGCCGGATTCGAGCGGCGCTCGCCCGATGGACCTCGTGGAGCGCGACTTCAACGCCACACGCCCGAACGAGCTCTGGGTTTCGGACCTGACCTACATCGCCACGTGGCGCGGCTTCGTGTATGTCGCCTTCGTCATCGACGTCTTCGCTCGACTCATCGTCGGTTGGCGAGCGACGACATCGTTGACTGCCGGCATCGCTCTCGATGCGTTGGAGCAGGCGCTGCACGAGCGCCGACTAAACCCAGAAGATCCATTGGTGCATCACAGCGATCGCGGCGTGCAGTACGTCTCGACCCGTTACACCGAGCGGCTCGCCGAGGCGGGCATTGAGCCGTCCGTCGGCAGCCGAGGCGACTCTTACGATAACGCTTTGGCTGAATCCATCATCGGCCTCTACAAGACCGAGGTGATCCGTCGACGTGGGCCCTGGCGTGGTCTCGAAGACGTTGAGTTCGCCACCCTCGAGTGGGTGCATTGGTACAACACGCAACGACTCTTGGAGCCGATCGGAAATGTCGCCCCCGTCGAGTACGAGATGAACTACTATCGGTCGCAGGAAGGCTCGCTGGAGATGGCGAGACTCAACTAAAACAGTCTCCGGAAAACCCGGGGCGGTTCACAAGAGTCGAATAAGTGGCGAAGTGTTTTTCGGGGGCGTCAATGGCTTCAATGCTTTTTATCCTGACAGCGTCGAAGGTAACCCCCATGCTCCACCGATCGTTATTACTGATTTTCTGATATTCAATCAATCGGTAGCCTTAGGGACCGATCCCGATTCACTCCTAGAAAAGCATATTACCGAAACCGAGGAGATTGTTCTCTCCCATGAAGAGAACGTCTTTTCGTTCGAGTTTGCTGCCTTGCACTATACGAATCCAGCCAAGAATCAATACGCGTATACGATGGAAGGTTTCGACGATGATTGGATCCAATCAGGGGCCCGGCGATTCAGCACCTACACGAATTTAGATCCTGGACAGTACGTTTTTCGGGTTAGGGGCTCGAACAGTGATGGGGTGTGGAATGAGGAAGGAACGTCCTTAGAGATAACCATTACCCCCCCATTTTGACAGACCTGGTGGTTTAGAATTGTCGCAGCTGCTTTGAAGTGACCCCGCTTTCGTGGACAGGTTAAGAGTTAGGGATCAAGCGTCGCGATAGTACCTCCTTTCGAATTGGATAGGCGAGCAATAGTCGATGGCGGAGTGTCGTCGTCGCGGGTTGTACCAGCCTTCGATGAAATCGAAGGTCGCCATGCGCGCCTCAGCGTGGTAGCGAAACGACCGGCGCTCGATCAGCTCGCACTCGAGCGTCGCGAAGAAGCTCTCGCACATCGCATTGTCGTAACAGTCCCCGACCGAACCCATCGACGGTCGCACCCCGGCCTCCCGGCATCGCTGGCCGAACGCTAGTGACGTGTACTGCGTGCCCTGGTCCGAGTGATGGATGACGTCGCCGGGCTTGCGTTGGAACAGCGCCATGTCGAGGGCGCTCAAGACGAGCGACGTCCGCAGGTGGGTAGCCATTGCCCATCCGACGATGCGTCGGCTGAAGGCGTCCAGCACGACGGCGAGGAACAAGAAGCCCGACCACGTGGGCACGTAGGTGATATCGGCGACCCACAGGCGGTCGGGCCGGTCCACCTCGAAATTCCTGTCGACGAGATCGGGGGCGGGACGGGCGTCGTCACAGCGAATCGTAGTGTGCGCCCTCTTGCGCCGGTGAACACCTTGAATGCCAGCCTCGCGCATTAGCCGCGCTACACGCTTGCGTGAGACGTGGAGCTCGTGTGTCTCTCGTAGCTCGTGGAGGATCCTCGGCGCGCCGTACGTGCTCCGCGACGCGGTGTGAATCGCCCGGATCTTCTCAAGCAACTCCGCATCCGACACCGCGCGGGCCGACGGGGCACGCTCAAGCCACGCATAGTAGCCGCTGGCGGAGACGTCCAGCAGTCGGCACATCGTGGCAACCGGTAGTGAATCCTGGTTCGCCCTCACGAATCGGAAGGCTTCGGTGGTACCGACTCGGTCTCCCGAGCGAACCAGGCCGCGGCTTTTGAGAGGATCTCCCGCTCCAACCGTAGTTGACGGTTCTCCCGTCGCAGGCGGCGGAGTTCCGCACGCTCCTCACTCGTCAGACCGTCCTGCCTGCGACCCTCGTCGAGATCCGCCTGGTTCACCCAGTTACGGATCGTCTGGCCCGAGGGCTCAAACTCTCGCGCCAGCTCTTCGGAGCCGCGGCCAGCTCGCACCAGCTCTACCATTTGGCGCCGGAATTCGGCCGCGTATCTGTTTCCCTGCTTTGACATCGTGGACTCCTGTCTCCCAAAGGATTAGGTGTCCACGAAAGCGGGTCAAGTCCAGCTTCCGTACTGGGAATTGCGTTTGGCTCGTATTGGCTCGTATAGAATGAGGATAAGAAATATTGAAGCCCAAAAGGAAAAAACTTGAGATTCAGGTAGCCGAAAAAACAAAAGAAATTCGCGAAACGCAGGCCCAATTGGTTCAATCTGAAAAGATGGCGGCACTTGGAAAACTTACCGCCGGCGTTGGTCATGAAATCAATACTCCAGTTGGTGCGTTCAAAAGTACCATGGACAACATGGACCGATGTAGTAGGAGGATTGATGAGATCCTCGAGAAGAGTAAGACAGGGGAAGCCACACGCTGCGGGGTTTCAATAGCTTTCGCTTCCAAGGGCCGAAGGCGATGCTCTACCAGTTGGAGTACCGATGGGAGGCCAATCAGATATGGGAGCTCGCCCTATTTGCCGATACCGGTACGGTGAGCGCACCCCGGGGAGACTTGGACTTCTCCACTCTCAAGTGGGATTACGGCTTTGGCCTTCGTTTCAAGAACTTTCAGTCTGTGCTTATCAGGATGGATGTGGCCTGGAGTGATGAGACCTGGCGTTTTCTCTTTCGTTCGTCGGCTTCCTTTTGAGGAGATGGTAATGAGATCGATTCGCCTTATCGAGCCTGTAGCAGTGGCGGGGCTCGCGATTGTTCTCACCGGCGGCCGTCGTTCACGCTCAGAAGTTTTATCCCGATGACCCGATCAAGGAAAACCGGGACCGGGACAATCTACCCATCCCTGAGCCAGCAGAGCTAGAGCTCAGCCCTACTTACGACATTTTGGAAAATTCCTTCGTGAACAAACTCGAGGGACCTGTTCCGAGGGCGATGAACGTCAACACGATCGCCCAAGTCCCCGACTCCAGCTGGTTCACCAACCGCATGGGGGTCCGCACCCTGGCCATTGAAGAGTTGCTTCGCGGACCCAACCGAGTCGGCCGTCCCGATCTTTCGGAGCCAATGACGATCACGTCCGGAAAGCAAGGTGGGATCACTCCCGGGGGCATCGCCCGAGATCGCCGCGGCAACGTCTACTTCATCAAGTTCGATCCGAGAGCTGATCCCAACTTGTCCACCTCGGTGGACGTCATCGGCAAATTGTTTTTCCACGCCTTTGGCTACAACGTGCCGGAGAACTACATCGTCTATTTTCGGCCCGAAGACTTTTCGATCGAAGCGGGTGCCGAGGTATCGCTGTCCGGCGGTAAGAAGGCACCCCTCGACGAGGAGTACGTCGAGTTCATGCTCGAGCAGGTGGCTCACCATCCGGATGGCAGCATCCGTGCCGTCGCGAGTCTCATGCTTCCGGGTAAACTTCTCGGGCCGTTCTAGTTTTACGGGACGCGAAGCGACGATGGCAACGACATCTTCCCGCACCAGCACCGCCGAGAGCTTCGCGGCTACCGGGTCTTCTGTGCCTGGCTCAATCACGACGATTCCCGAAGCATCAACACGATGGATAGTTTTGTCCAGGAGGAAGGCTCCGGTTTCGTGAAACATTATCTCAATCGACTTCGGTTCGATTCTGGGTAGCGGCTCCGACGTCAAGCGAAACATCTCGCCTCAAGATCCTCGGGCGGGTAACGAATACTTGCTGGAGATCCCGCCGATGCTGAAGACGGCCTACACATTCGGCGTCTGGGAACGGCCTTGGATGAGCGTGAAATATTCCTACCCCCAGTTCGCCGTGCCATCGTTCACCGGGGGATCTACCTGAACCCCGAGTCGGAGCGTTTTCTCGCCGATATCATCATTCAGCGTCGTGACAAGATAGTCGCCCACTACTTTCGGCAGCTGAACCCCTTGGATGGCTTCCGCGTGAACGGTTCGAGGCTCGAATTTCGGAATCTAGGTGAGGGCCTGGCGGACGTCCAAGCCTACGAATACGAGTGGTTCGTGTTCGATAACGCGGCTTCGAAGGCCACGCCGCTGGGCCTGAAAGGGGAGTCAGGGGAGTCGGTCGAGCCGAGCCTCCCGATTCCCCCCGTGGGGAAGACCCGCGCGGACTACCTTATGGTTCGCATCCGTACCCGGAGCGAAAAGGAGCCTAACTGGAACAAAGCGGTCGAAGTTTATCTGCGAAACAGCAATGGACGATCGGTCGTGGGAATCGAGCAAGAGCTCTCGCTCGCCGAAGGCTCAGTCGGTGCTCCTGAGAGTTAAGCGGGCACTGCCGATTTCGACGCCGTTCTCGGACACGGTCAGGGTGACGAAGAGAGTTCCCGAGCTTGACGCGATCACGGTCGCGTGCTTCGAATCCGATTGCCGGCTCACCAAGGAGCCGCGACCTTCTAGCCTCCAATCGTAGTCCAGGCTGCCGGTTGCGTTGGTGACCTTGGCGGTCAGTTTGATCGGTTCCCCCTCGGTGGCGGTCGAGTTGCCGCTAATCGAGACCCGGCCGGTCTCCTCGCTTTCTTGCTTCCGCGGGGCCGGTTGCTTCGTAGAGCTTCGATCCAGCGTTTCATCGCAAGCCAATGTGAGAAGGAGGAGAACTGCCGCCAGGCTGTATCTCATCGTTTAACCTCCGTTGGCTCGGAGCTCGAGCCCCGTCAATGCGCTTTCGAGAGCTTGGTTGAAGCGTTGTGGGTCTTCCAGCATCGGATAGTGACCCAGGCCCTCCATGATCACAACGTCGTAGTCGCGGCATAGTTGCCGATTCGCCTCCAGGTTGGTGGGGAAGCGGTCGGTGTTGATGGCTCGCATGGGGGCGCGGAGCCCTCCCAACGCTTGCCGTGCGTCGTAGGCCCAGGCGTTTCGTAACGCCGAGATCGCGATCCTCTCCGGCGCCGATGTTGCGTTCCGGACGACCCGCTCGACGAGCATAGGATCCGAAGAGGGGAGAAGGAGGACTTCCCGGACCAACCGCGCGGTGGCCAGCTTGTAGTCGCGGTTGAATTTCTGAAGCTGTTCGTCGATGGTCGACGCGTCTAAGGTCTCGCTGAGATCGTGAAGTGAGTCGACGGGGATCACCCCGGCCAGCCGCTCCTCCGGAACCCCACGCGCCGCCTCCAGGACCACCGGTCCGCCCATCGAGTGTCCGATCAGAACCAAGCGTTCTAATTTCAGGAAGTCGATCACCGCGCGGACATCGTTGCCAAAGGCGGACATGGTCCAGTCTTCCCGGTTGCGACCGGAGTGACCATGACCGGCTAGGTCCAGGGTGACGACGCGATACCGTTTCGCGAAGTGTGCCACCTGGTGGTCCCAAAAGTGACAGTCACACGTCCAACAGTGAACGAACACCAAAGCCGGTGCGCCTTCGCCCTCGGCGTGATAGCGGATGGGCACACCGTCCACCGAAGAAACGACTCCCTCGCGATCCGTTCTAATTTTTCTTATCCGGGGAAGCAGAATAAGAGAACATTCCGCGTTCTTTGATTAACTCGGCGACCTTGCCAGGGACCATATCCTCCCACGAAGGATCGCCGTCTTGGATCTTTTCCATGACATCGGCCGGGAAGATCGGTAGATACTTCAGGTTGCACCCCTTTAGGTCTTCGATGCCGTGATCTTCGTACAGGTGGGCATATAGGTGCCGCAAATGGGGTTCGACCTGAAGTGTCTCCGCCGTGATGACGTCCCCAGTCGTATCGTCGATAGCCGGGTAGATATAAAGCTTGAGTTCGTTCTTGAACAAGCGTCCAAGCGACTCCAAGATCCCGCCTCCCAGGTCCTCGTAATATTTTTCTAGGAAGACCTCCTGCAGGCTTGGAATTCCCATGACCATGGAGATTTTCTTCTTGGTCAAGGCGAATAGGTACTCCGCGAGGCGAAAGTATCGGCCGTAGCGGGATATCAGCACGGTTGCCCCCAAGGCGCCGAGCGTATCGGCCCGGTCCAGAAAATCCTCGTCGTCGATCTCTCCTTTGCGAACGAGATCTCTCAACGTTAGCTCGGCGATGGCGACGGTCCCGTCCTCACGCACCCCCGGCTCCGCGAAGAACGTGTTTTGCGCACGTTCAAACATGTCTAGCGTGGCCTTGGTGACGGGTCGAAAACTTCCTCTTTCGACCAGGACATTCTTTTTATAGCAAACGTCCGCCGGCCGCACCGCCTCACCCTGGGCGTTGAACATCGCGGCTCCCGTGAGTCCCCGGTGAACCAACTGCAAGCTCATGAGCCGGTTGTCGACGCCTTCGAAGGCAGGACCACCAAACGAGACCATATCCACTTCCAGCCGCTCTTCCGTGAGGCCATCGAGCAAGCAGCCGAGTAGTAGCCCCGGATCGTGATGGAGATAAAAGGCACCGTAGACGAGGTTGACGCCCAGGATGCCGAGCGCCTCCTGTTGCCGCAGGTTGTCTTTGTCCAGCAACCGTACGTGGATGATGATTTCAGAGGGAGTGGCTCCGGGCTGCATCAAGCACCGCACCCCGAGCCAGCCATTACCGGGACCTCGCCTCGAATAGCTGCTGGCGGTAACGGTGTCGGCAAAGACGAAGAACTGGGTGCTCTCTCCACGCTTGTCTCGCAATCGCTCTTCGACCAACCGGTACTCGTGATCCAGCATCGCTACCAACCGACTCCGACTGACGTAACGATCGGCGGTCCCGTAAATCGCATCGCTAAACGCCATATCATAAGCGCTGATGGTCTTGGCAATCGTCCCCGAGGCTCCCCCGACTTTGAAGAACCAGCGTGCGACTTCTTGTCCCGCGCCGATCTCGGCGAAGGTTCCGTACTTGTTGCTGTCGAGGTTGACGCGGAGTGCCTTCTGGTGTGTGTTCAAGCTCTGGTTCTCGGTTTCCACGGAAGGCTTCTCAAGGATTGGAAAAGGGCCGGCCGGGTAAACAGGAGCGAATTGGTTCGGAGTTACTCTTCCGCGACGGCAACGCTCTCCATCACGTCCCCCTGTTGGACCGCATCGACGACTTCTTGCCCCGAGAGCACCTGACCGAAAACGGAATGCTTGCCGTCCAGCCAAGGCGTGGGTACGTGGGTGATGAAGAACTGAGAGCCGTTGGTGTTGGGGCCGGAATTGGCCATCGAGAGCACACCTGGGCCGGTGTGCTTGAGATCAGAGTGAAACTCGTCCTCGAAGGTATAGCCTGGCCCGCCGGTTCCGGTACCCTGCGGGCAACCCGCCTGGACCATGAAATCGGGAATGACCCGATGAAACGTGAGCTTGTTGTAGAAGCCGTCGCCGACGAGCTTTTCGAAGTTGGCGACCGTACGAGGGGCCTTGTCGTCGTGAAGTTGTAGGCGAATGGTTCCGCGCTTGGTAACGATGGTGGCGACCTTCATTGGATCTCCTTCATCAGTGGGCTGAGGGCTCTCGAACGTGCTATTTCCGTTCGGCGCTCAGTCTATCATGGGCGCAGCCTTATCCTCGAGGTGTTCGAGACTTGGGTAAGCCAAGATGCTCCCAGACGCGAACCGAGGCCTCGGCTTTATTGAGCGTGTAGAAGTGGATTCCCGGGGCTCCATTTCGAAGCAGGTCTTCCGCTTGCACCGTCGCGATCTCGACGCCTAGCTCGAGCTGTGACCGGGGGTCGTCCTGGTAGACCTCCATGCGTTTGCGTATCCAAAGAGGCAAATCGGCGCCGCACTTTTCCGAAAAGCTCGCTATCTGAGCATAGTTCGCGATGGGCATCAGGCCGACGACGATGGGAATCGTGACGCCCATGCGACGCACATCCTCGACGAAGCGGTAGTAGGAAGCGTTGTTGAAGAAATACTGGGTGACCGCCACATCCGCTCCGGCGTCCACCTTGCGAACGAAGTGTTCCATGTCCCTCTGTGGATCCGGAGACTCGGGATGAAACTCCGGATAGCACCCGACGTTGATCTTGAACCCTCCGAACTCCTTGACGAAGGCCACCAGCTCGTTGGCGTGGGAGAAATCACCGATTCGTGACGCCGATTTGTCAGTCGGAACGTCTCCCCGCAAGACGAAGAGGCTTTTGAAGCCGGCGCCGCGATAGCGCTCGAGGTAGTTCTTCAGAATCTTCCTGGTCGAGCCCACGCAAGAGATATGAGGCGCGGTGGTGAGTCCCGATTGCTTGACGATACCGAGACAGGTTTGAAGCGTCCCTTCCCGCACACTGCCGCCGGCGCCAAACGTGACGGAGACGAAATCCGGATTCAGCTGGGCGAGCCGGTCGACGGTCCCGGCGAGGACCTTCTCGCCCTTCTCGGTCTTGGGTGGATAGAACTCGAAAGAGAGATCGAGCTTGTCACGATCATAACCCGCGGGCGATCCCGGCTTCGTCAAAAACTTTACTCCTAGGGCGTGGTTTGCAGCCTGCGTTTCCGCCAATTATGGCGATTCACCAGATCCCGTGCAAACTCTTGCCTTTGGCGGCTAGGGAATCGACTGTCTTCGCGACACCGGGCTCCTCCATGAGTGGCGGAGCGTGGTGCGGCTTGAGTCGCGCGTCGATGACCAAGGATTTGCGGCAGCCCCAGTGTTTGTGCTCGACGAAGCTTCCGACTCCATGGATATCATGGGAAGGGTTGGAGCGGGTAAACGTCAGCCAAAGGAAGTTGCGTAGGCTCGCCGCGGCGAATTCGGCGTCGTCGGCCAAAACGATAAGCGCGATACTTTCTAGGTCGCTGCCTTTGTCGAGACGCTTGGTCAAGGCCTCCAGCTCCTTGGTAGCCTGATCGTATTCCGAGAAACGGGGTCCCTGCACGACGAGGACTCCTGGCATCACTAGCTTGTTGTCGGTATAGCCATCCGGCAGCTCCAGGCGCGACGGCAGTTCGTGCGCGAGCTCGCGCTTCTTACGTCCAGCCGCCGCGACGACGAGCTTAGAGCCGGCGTTCAGCCCGCTGCCCGAATAATCTAGCGTGTCGATGGTGGTGCGGGTTTGGAAGTGGAGATCTCGTGTCCAGTCGACCCGCTCCAACATGTGGCGAAGAAATGCCTCGATGTCGTGAATATCCATCTGCGGGTCGTCTTCACCGGCAATGATGAACAAGTACTTAGCCAGCGAGCATTGCCCGAAGCCGAGTAGGGCATTGGCGATGGTGAGGAGCTCTTGCGGCCTCCGTTCACCGTAGGGGACGTAGCGCTCACTTCCGATCGCGAGGAGCAACGGATGGACGCCCGCAGCGTCCACCGCGTGAATGGCTTTCACACCGGGAAGCTCGACCGGCACCATCGGTTGCGTGATCTCATGGATCAGTGCTCCGAAAGACGTGTCCTCCTGCGGAGGGCGGCCAACGACGGTGAATGGCCAGATGGGATTCCTGCGGTGATAGACCTTGTCGACCGTGAGGACCGGGAAGTCGTGCGCGAGGCTGTAGTAACCGAGGTGATCTCCGAAAGGTCCCTCGGGCAGAGTTTGCTGCGGGTCGATGGTCCCGGTGATACAAAAGTCTGCGTCGGATGAGATGACGAAGCCATCCCTCATCGTGTATCGAAAACGTCTTCCGCCGAGCATTCCGGCGAACAAGAGCTCGGAAAGCCCCTCCGGTAGTGGCATCACCGCTCCCAGTGTGTGAGCCGGGGGGCCACCGATGAAAACGCTCACGTTGAGCGATTCTCCGCGCCGGACGGCGATAGCGTGGTGCACTCCGATTCCTCGGTGGATTTGGTAGTGAAGGCCGACTTCCTTACCGGCGCGGTACCGATTTCCCGCGAGCTGTATTCGGTACATCCCGAGATTCGAGCTCATGACACCGCCGCGGTCGGGGTTCTCGGTATAGACCTGGCCCAATGTGATGAACGGACCACCATCGTCCGGCCAGTTTGTGATCTGGGGTAGCTGGTCGACCGTGGTCGTCTCCTCGAGCACCGGTCCGCCCGACACCTCCATCGGCAAGGAGGTCAGCGCCGTATACGGCGACGCCAGGAAGGTAAGTGGCGATCGTACCGCGCGGGAGGGATCTGCCTTCAGTTGGACGATCCGCGTCACGCGGTCCAGCGCATCTCGGAACAAGAAGCGGCTGCGCTCGAGTGTTCCGAAGAGGTTCGAGACGGCAGCAAAACGGCAGTTCTTTACATTCTCGAAAAAAATCGCGGGCCCCTTCGCCTGGTAAACCCGTCTCTGGATTTCCGCCATCTCGAGATGCGGATCGACTTCCTCGGTCACCCGGACCAAGTGGCGGTTCTGCTCGAGGTCGAGGATGCACTCGCGAAGACTGCGGTACCCCATTCCTACTTTCTCGCGATCTCGATCGATTCGATGATGTCGTCTTCCTGGATTCGGTCTACGGCGCGCATTCCGTCTATGACTCTCGCGAAGACTGTGTAGTTGTGGTCCAGACGGTAATTGTCGACCAAGTTGATGAAAATCTGACTGTCGCCCGTATCACGGCCGCGTGTCGATATTCCGACCGTTCCTCTAGCGTGCGACACCAGACCTACCTCATCACGAATGTATCCGGCGGTTCCCACGTATTCGTTGGCTCCCGGGCTGCCTCCTTGGATGACGAAGTTGGGGACGATGCGGTGAAACGTGAGCCCGTCGTAATAACCCTGCTCGGCCAAGCGCGCGAAAGCTGCAACCGTGATCGGCGCCTCCTCGGGAATGAGCTCGAGGGTGAAGCTTCCGGCGTCCCTCATGCGAATTCGAGCCCGCGCGCCGTCGAGAGCTTCGAGGACGCTCGCCGAGGGCAAGGGTTCTGTTTCGAAGCGCAGCGTGATCGGTGAGACGTTGCGTCCACTCTTCTCGGAAATGATCTCCGCGGCGAGCGCTGCAACGATCGGATCGAAATCCGAGAGGAGGTAGTGAAGCTTGTCGCCGATGCTCTCGCCGCCGTGCTCGCGCAGTCGCTCCATCATTCGTCGTCGCGGGTCTCGCGAAGTTGCGCGCTTCTGGTCGCTCACGCGTTTTAGCGATTCGAGCAGAATAGGAACGGCCGTGCCACCCTGAGACCAGCCCTTCAGTCGTTCCAGGGCGACCATCAGCAAACCATAGTCGGGACTCTCCAAGGCGGCCAACGCGTCTCCGCGGCCAACCAGCGCTGCCGTCACGACGTTGGGATGTGCATCGCGCCGAAGGGTCTCGAGTGTCTGTGCGTCTTTCAATAACTTGGCGGCCGCCACGGCATAGGTGCGGGCTTGCCAGGACGGATGGGTGCGGAATTTCGGCAGACGGGCTTGCGCCAGTTCGGGGTTCACTCGGGCGAGGGCAACGAGTGCTCTCGTTTGTCGTCGCCAGTCTTTGCCTTCGTCGGTTAGCTTTGTGAGCAGCTCGGCGGAGCAGTTGTTTCCCAGGTGCTCGATCGCCAACAAAACGATGTGCTCGCTCGGATCTTGGAGGCCCTCCTCGGCCCGCGCGCAGCTTTTCGATAACTTCAGGCTTTCGTAACGGACCATGGGAGAGGGGTCGTCTTTCGGTTCTGCGAGGCCGATGACGGCCAGGCGCCGCACCAAAGGATCGCTGTCGGCCAAGGCGGCGGTCAGTGTCGCGATGTCCCGATCTTCTGCACGGTTCAACGTCAAAAGGACGAGTTGGCGCAGCGTGGGCGACTCATTTGTTCGGAGGGCGGTGCGCAGCGCGTGGAGCGTTTCGAGCCGGGGTTTACTTCCGGTCAGACGGAAGTAAGATTCCAAGCCTTTGGCCGCGCCGGTGCGGGCATGCGATCCACGATCTTGAAGGCCTTTCACGAGCAACCGCTCGTCGGCATTGGGGAGTCTCCCAATGGTTTCGTAGTAGACGCCCCGAACTTCCTCGTCAGGCTCATCGGCGAGCGGCAAACTCAAATCGAAATGGGTTCCCATTTGACCGAGGGCGTTGATCGCCTCCTGACGAACTGCCTGGTCGGGTGAACGCAGGAGTGGCGTCACCGAATCGGCGTATCGGGGCCGCTCCAATCGACCGAGAGTCCGTACCGCCAGTCGCTGAACAGCGGCGTCGGAGCTCGCGAGAGCTCTCAAGACTACCGATACGTCTTCGGCACGGCGATCCTCGGTCTCGAGGATGGAGCGTTCGATAGAACCCTGGAGCAGCGCGATAACTATCAAAACGATCATGCTCGCCGAAGATACCACGGTCCGGAGTACAATGAACGCCTGATGGAATCCTCGGAACGACCTCGTATTCTTGTCGCGAACGACGATGGATATCTGGCCGAGGGCTTGGAGGCGCTGGCCCGTGCCATGGAACCGCTCGGCGAGGTGTGGGTCGTCGCTCCGGAATCGCAGCAGAGTGCGGCCTCGCACGCGATCTCTCTACATCGGCCGCTTCGCATTCGCGAGGTCCGACCGCGGTGGCTCGCGGTCGACGGTACGCCCGCCGATTGTTCGTATCTGGCAATCAATCACATCCTCAAAGACCGCCGTCCCCAGCTCATGGTGTCCGGCATCAACCACGGACCGAACATGGCGGATGACGTGACCTATTCGGGCACCGTGGCGGCGGCTATGGAGGCTTCTCTCTTCGGGGTTCCGGCGATCGCCTTCAGTTTGGTCAGCCGCGACGATTTCGACTTCGAACCATCGGCGCGTTTTGCCCGTTCCTTGGCGACCGCCGCCCTGGGTCGGCCTCTTCCACCCAACATGTTGCTGAACGTGAATGTTCCGTCCGGTGTGGATCCAGAAGGCTACGTGGTGACCAAGCTGGGAAAACACACGTACGGATTCGATGTCGTCGAGAAAGTAGATCCGCGTGGGCGAAAGTACTACTGGATTGGGGGCAGTGAGTATGAGCACGACGACATCCCAGGGAGCGACTGCAATGCTGTGCTTCGGGATCGTGTGGTCTCGGTGACTCCTCTGCACCTCGATCTTACGGACCACCCGATGAGAGATCGGATGGCCGGGCAGTGGTCGGTCCCGGGGTATGAGCACCGGAAGGAGTAGGGTGGGCTTTTACGCCGATCGGATTCTTCCCCGCATCATCAACCGGTTCATGGCTGGAGATGAGTTCGGGCCGCATCGACGAGACTGCCTTACAGGCGTCAGCGGCGACGTGCTCGAAATCGGATTCGGATCCGGGCTCAACCTGCCGTACTACCCTTCGGAAGTGAAAAAACTCTACGCGCTGGATCCGGCGAAGCTCGGACGGAAGCTGGCGGCGGGGAGGTTGGCGGATTGCCCATTCCCGGTTGAGTTTGTCGAGTTCGTCGAGTTCGTGGACCGCGAAGGAGAGAGAATTCCCCTCGCCGAGGATTCGGTGGATGCCGCGGTCTGCACCTGGACCCTCTGCACGATCGCGGAGCCGGGGCAGGCACTTCGGGAGATTGGGCGGGTGTTGAAACCCGGAGGCCGTTTCCACTTCGTGGAGCATGGCCGCTCTAGCGATCTGGATGTGGCGCGTTGGCAGGACCGTCTCACGCCGTTTCACCGGTTGTATAGCGGCGGATGCCATCTCAACCGCAAGATAGACGCTATCGTTCAAGAGGCTGGATTCGAGCTCGAGCGGATCGAGAACGTCTATATGGATGGGCCGCGGGTCGGATCCTACCTTTATAAGGGGCTGGCGGTTGGCCGAGTTTGATCGGCGGAAGACGTTGCTGTATTCGCTGCGCCGGGACCCATCCAACATGGACAGGATGACGTATCTTCTTCTGAGGGCGCCCGTTGAGTGAAGATCTCGCAGGGCGTATTAGCAATTTGTCGGACGGAGAACTACTGTCTCGGCTTCATTCTGGGGAGATCTCTTCCTTGGAGACTCTCTACGATCGCTACGGTGGGTATGTCCACGCCTTGGCGCTTCGCGTATTGGGGAGTGTCGAGGAAGCGGAGGAAGTCGTGCAGGACGTTTTCTGGCAGCTCTGGAAGACCAAGCTCCGCTACGATCCCGCCCAGGGGCGTTTCAGCACGTGGCTCTTCGTCATTACTCGTAGCCGATCCTTTGGATCGGCTACGCAGCAAGCGGCGGAGACCACGTACCGAGCCCTTGCCGGTTGACTCCTCCGGGCCGCTGGCGTCCGATAATCCGGAGGAAAGCGCATTCATTGCCGAGCGTCGTGGTCATGTCTTGACGGCTCTAGGGCAACTACCGTCCGCACAGCGACAGGCTCTAGAGCTCTCCTTCTATCAGGGGATGACTCATCGAGAGATCGCCGAGCGCTTGGACGAACCGCTGGGTACGGTCAAGAGCCGCATCAAGATGGCCATGGACAAGCTCAAACTGAGTTTGCGCGGGGTGGAGAGTACGTCATGAAGGGGCACGAGGAATACCAAGAGTTAGTTGCCGTTTACGCTCTTGGCAATCTCGATGACCAGGAGCGCCAGAAGCTAGAGTCTCACCTTGCTTCCGGCTGTGATGCTTGTGAGTCCGCCTTGCGCGAAGCGCGCCTCGTAGCCGACGATCTCGTCCATGCGATCGCTCCGGTCACGCCCTCGGCTAGAGTGCGGGAACGACTGCTTGCGCGTGTGCGGAAGGACCAACAGCCGGAGAGTGGCAGCGCCCAACGATCACAGCGAGGAATTTGGCTTCCCCTGGCGACCGCGGCGAGCGTGGCCCTTACAACCGGGTTGGCGCTCCACGTTCTCTCCATGCGTCAAGTCATCGAGCAGGAAAGGGGTGCACGTTTCGAACTGGAAGAGAAGCTCGCGCATGCCCAAGATTCGGTCCGCGCCTTCACCTCGCCCGATATCCAAACCGTGTCCCTCGCGGGCCAAGGGCTGACCCCTGGAGCCAAGGCGAGGGCGTTCGTCGATCCGGAGAATCGCCGACTCTTCCTCTACGTGTACGACCTTCCGGCTCCCCCGGCGGGCCGGACCTACCAGCTGTGGCTCATCGTAGACGGCACACCGGTGAGCGTCGGGACTTTCGGCGTCGACTCGACTGGCAACGCTCGCCTCGACTCGGAGCCTTTGCCTGCCTTTGAAGGCGCGGTAACGGTCGCCGTGACCCAGGAACCGGCGGGCGGCGTCCCGCAGCCCACCGGTCCCATCGATGCGTCCCCGCTAATCGGAGGTCAAAAGGGTGAAGGCCTCACGAAGCTGATTGGTGTTTCTCTGCATCACTGCTAGGAAATCGCCTGCCCCGGGTTTGTTGCCGCACGGATCGTAGACCACCACCTCGACGCCGAGCTCTTGGAGCCTTTTGCGAGTTTTGTCGAGTGGTTCCGCCTCCCAAAGCATCCGACTCGCCGAACGCTCGGCCATGAGCTCCCGCAAGCCACGCCAGCTCTTCTCGTCCGGATAAGCGTCGGGCTCGAAGTGGACGCTTCGCAAATCGATCGCGTAACGCCGCGCGAAGTATTGGTAGACGGGGTGAGAAGCAAGAAGCGGTTTTTGATTTTCTGAGAAGACCTCTTCGAGCGACTCGTCGAGCTCGACGAGATCGCGCTCGAGGGAAGTGAAACCCTTCTGAAATGTCGCCTCGTGCTCCGGCCTTGCCGAGACGAAAGCCGAGCGGATAGCATCGGCTTGGCGGATGGCCAGCGTCGGATCGAGCCATGTGGTAAAAGCCGCTTCGCCGTGGCTATGGTCGCCCTCCGGACCATGGCTGTGCGTGACGGCGTTCTCGATGAAGATGTACTCTTCCTCGAAGGACCGCGAGGTGTTCACCAGGGCCGTCGACGGCAAGGTCACCCGATCCGTCCACTTCGCGTAGGCCGCTCCATTGAGAAGGATGACGTCTGCTTTTTGATAGGCGGCGACGTTCGCCGCGTCGGGAGACCAAGACGCGGGATCTCCGTCGGCGGGAGCCGGGAACTCCACGCGAACTCGGTCGCCTCCGATGCGCTCCGCGAAATATTGAAGCGGATAGTTGACCGTGTAGACCAAGAGCTTCGTGTCGTTTAGGCTCGACGTCTCCGCATCGGTCGTTTCGTCGGCGGGCTTCGAGCCCGAACAGGCCAAGCCAAGTAACGCGACTCCGAGGACCACCGGCCCAACACTTCTTAAACAAGATCGCATGATTGCCTTCCGTTTACATTCGGATGAAAGCTCTGATCGCGGCCGAGCCGAACTGACTCGTCAGCACCGTCAGCCCGCCGGCGAGAATGATTCCAGTGACAAGAACGACGACAATCTCGGAAGCCATTACGGCGCCGACGCTTAGACGGGAGCCCCCGATCTTGAAGAGGGTCTCGATCTCGCGTCGCCGTAATCGCAGAGACAGCATGAAAACGAGAGCCGCAGAAGCAAGCGTTGCCAACCCAACGATCACCGCACCCGCGACGACGAAGTTTTGCACCGTGAGAATCGTGCCCAAGAGCTCATCCATAACGGTTGCCGGGCGAACGACCTGGACCGGCTCATCATCCCCTTGATAGCGTCCCTGAAGTAAGGCCGATGATTTCTGATCGGTTGGCACCACGATGACCGCGGTCAGCGGATAGCCGGAAAGATCGCCGTGGAAGTGGAAGGAGTCGATATTGTCGGCGGTTATCTCATTGTATTGCACGACCGATGCATTGGCGACGATCCGGTTCCCCTCGCGGGAAAGGACCGCTCGCGCTGCCTCGCGTTTGGCCAAGTCCTGGTGCCCGTGGCCGATGCCTTCGATTATCCAGGTCGTTTTGATGTCGACGAAGATGGCATCGTCGTCCGGAGTATCCGAATAGGCCAGCACCCCGACGACCGGCATCTTGAGTGGATAGATTCCCGCGAGATCGAAGACGCTCTTCGGGGAAGAGATCACATGATCTCCGGGCCGGACGCCGAGAGCCCGCGCGGCTCGCGAGCCGACGACGCACTCTCCCAAGATCGCGAGCGGGCGGCCCGCTGTGACACCAAGTCCGCGAGCCGAAAAATAGTCCAGCGTCGTCCCCACGATGGGATGGCCTCGCGATTGGAATCGGGCGTACACCGGAATGCTTTGCGCAAGGCCGGAACTCTCCACCCGTGCCGCCTCCCCGTAACGCATCGGTTCTGGGATCTCGGCACGGAAGTAGAGCGTGTTGAGCACCAGCTCCAGCGGACTGCCTTTCGCGCCTACCACCAGTGGGGTAGCCACGGCTCGCGCCGTCAATTCCTGGGAGCTTTGCTCGACCAGCACTCGCAGCCCGACCGGTACGTACAGGATCAGAGTGATGGAGGTGACCAGGATCGCCGTCTTGAGCCGATGGAAAGCGAGGTATCGCCACGCCAGGTAAAGAGTTTGGATCATGACGGTGGGTTTTGGGGCGCCGCCGCGACGTGGAATTCCTTGAAATCCACGACGCGCTCGAATCGCGGGAGTAGCTCGTGATCGTGAGTTACGGTGACGAGGGTAGATCCACTCCTCTCCGCGAAGCCGAAAAGAATGTCCAACACCCGCGTCGTATTGGCGGGATCTAGATTCCCGGTCGGCTCATCCGCGAAGAGCAGCACCGGCTCGGGCAGTACCGCACGACAAACCGCAACCCGCTGGCGCTTCCCCTGGCTCAATTGCCGAGGGTAGCGATGCAGCTTGTCACGAATGCCGACGTCTTCCGCCAGCTTTTCCACCCTCTCCCGAACCGAAGGCTCTAACCGAAGCGAGGGGTTGATGCGGTATGGAAGGAGAATGTTGTCCAGTACGCTCAAATACTCGAGAAGCTCGAACTCCTGGAAGACCAAGCCGACATGGCGAATACAGAAATCGCGTCGTTCGGCGTCCGAGAGGGCTGTGACCTCGACACCGCTCGATTCGATGCGGCCGGCCCCCGGCAGCACGATGCCTGTCAACAGGTGCAGTAACGTCGTCTTGCCGGAGCCGCTCGGACCGATGAAGGCGGCGCTCGAATTTTTCGCGATCTCTAGACTCGGGACCTGGAGTCGGAAATCCCCCTCGCCGTAACGGAACTGGAGGTCGGTAACCCGGATGACCGGTGCACCATGCTCAGTCATATCCGAAGGCGACTACAATCTCTCTTCTTGCAGGAACTCTAGGTCGGTGATCTTCCAGGCTCCGTCCACCGCCTTCACCACGACACGAGCTTCATACTGATTCCGTCGCTGGTGAATATGCCCCCAATGCCCCACCGAGCCTGAGACGTTCCACGTGCAGAGAGCGATGAAACCTACTTCCCCTGGCAACGGTTCTTGGCTGGACGCGAGCATCTCGATTTCCTTGACTTTGGCACGCGCACCGCCTTGGTTCTCGAGCTCCAGGCTGCGACGAGTCTCCAAATAGATGTCGGTCAGCAGCTCGCCGGTGGCGCTCCGTTCCAAGCTGTCGTAGATCACGCTCTCGTCCCGGTAGTCGAACGAGCGGTAAATGTTCTCGAGGAGGCCGGTGACGATCGTGGCCGCATCACCATCCGATACATAAGACGGGCTCACCGCCTGGGGGATCGCGAAGATGCCGAGTCCTACCAATCCGACCGCCCCGGTCATCGCGGTCAGGGGCTTCCACGAAAGCAGCTTTCCGCGAGGCGTGGTCTTACGATACCGCACGGCAAGAAAAAGCAAACCGCCGACACTCAGAAGCGTCAATAGAACGAACCAGAGCCTACCGAGCGTCGGTGGCGCTTGGACTTCCACCAAACCGGGGATCGTCGGGTTCTTGAGGAAGTTCTGCCACTTCAGGACAGGGTCGTCGGGGAAGAGAAAGTACGGCAGCGCACCGGCTTCGTCGGTCGCCGACGCAGGAACCCTCACGATTCGATCGTCGAAGAGCTCCCACTCTAGAGTGACTTCCTGTGGGAGACCGCTCGTCGGGTAGTAGAAGATCACTCCCAGGGTCGCCGATATCAAGTCGAGGTCACGGGGGGGATCGATGACACCGCTAGTCCTCAAGTTACGGTAGATGAAGTGAACTCGGTCGAGAATGCCCTCCACGGCCTTTCCATCGATGGTAACTGGGGTTCGCTCGGCGAGAAACTCAACGACTCTTTTCTTCACCGCTTCCTGCGAAAAACCACGCGTAACCGGGCAGATCGGTGGGTAAGGCCGCGAACAGGAGCAAGACGACGCCCGAGCAGAGAAGGATGCCGCACTGGCACATCAAGAACGTGCGCAGAGGGTGTTTCAGTCGGTCGATGAATTGGGCACCGAGCAGGCTCCCGGCGGCCAGTCCGAACAGATAGATGGAAAGCACGGTTCCGAAAGCGAACGCCGTCCCGCGGACACCGACGTCGACCAAGCGAAACCAAAGGATCTCGAGCGAGAGCGCACAAAAGCCGCTGAGCGCGTACAAAAGCAACCAAGTTGGAAATGCCGGCCCGAGAGTCGTTTCCGGTTCATCCGGTAGAGCCGGGGCAGCTTCTTCGCGGGCGTCTCGAGTCGGTACCATTGAGATGCCGAGCGCTCCTATCCCCGCAAGAAGGTTCAATCCCACCGCCACCAACACCGCTTCCCGGACTCCGAGAAAGCGGATCAAGACCCAAGGCGTGATAAAAGCACCGATACTCGCACCGACCACGTTGAATCCGTAAAGGTAGCCGATGGTTCGCCCCGCCGTGCGTACGTCCCGCACCATGGCCTGCACGAGGAACGGTAGAGACATGCCCATGAGACACGTCGGAGGCAGCAGCGCCAAGAAATGAAAGAGGCCCGCCCGCCAGGAGGTCGTGTAGAGCCAGGAAGCCTCGAGATATAGCACGTCGTAGAAGAGGGGACAGCTGATAGCACCGAAGCCAGCGACGGCGATTTCCAAGGTCGCGAAAATTCGCAGGGCGGTCCGGGGGCTCTTTCGCGTGCTTGCGATTCCTCCCAGATGGCTCCCGATACCCAGGCCAGCCATGAACGAAGCGACAATCATCGCCACCGAATAGATGCCCATGCCGCTATGGAGCGCTAGGATGCGTTGCCAGGTGACTTGGTAGATGAGCGCCGCGATACCGCTCAAGCAGAAAAGTGCCGCTGCTACGATGAGGAGTCGGGCCTCCTTCGAAGAGGCACGTGGTTCGCTGGGTTCAGGAAGGGGTGGCGGTGTCACGAAGGACCTTCAGCGCTCCTGCTGTTCTCCAACCTCTTCGCGTCTTCTTCCCCAAACAGAAACGAAAGTAGGACGAAGCGTTGCCCTTTTGTGACTTCGAGGGCCTCATGGAGCAAGGAGCCGGAAAAAACGATGGCTCCGCCTCGCTTCGGCCGGTAGAGATGCGATCCGTACTCGGGGAATCGCAAGTGCCCGCCCCCATAGCCCTCGTTCAGGTTCAGCGTCAATGCGAAACGGCGATGGGCGGTGGTGGGACTTAGATTGTCCCGGTGGGCTCCGAAGAAGCCGCCCTCCACGGCGTCGTAGCGGGCGATCTTAAAGCCTTCGAATCGAGTAGCTCGAAAAGAAAACGCCTGCCGGACCGCCGGAACGACACGCCGTCCAACGCGAGAGGTCAGATCGCGTAGGAGCTCCGCATCTTCCACCGTGTGGTCTCGCCGCCGCTTCGTTTCCGGGGCGATGACGTCCGCCCGCCCACGTTCCTCAGATTGCTCGACACCCGTTTCCACGTTGCCCTCGGTTCGCCAAACGGCGATGAGTTGCTCGCAGTATCGGTCATCCAAGACGTCGGGGACGAAGAGAACCGGGGCTTGCGATTCGACCTCGACTGCTTGCTGTTGCGGCAACGTATCCAACAGCGTGGCGACCCGACCGGCCCACGTCTCGGTCTCCTTAAGGGAGTGCGCGAAGAGAACTCGCAGGTTCGAGCTCAATACGAACACCGTCATCTTGCTCCCCTGGCCAACGCCGTAGTGAGAGGCCACGGCACCATCGGTGTCCGAAAATGCGAGAAACGGGATCGAATGTTTCTCGAAAGCTTGCCGATTGGAGTCCGGTGTTTCCCGATTCACCGCGAAGATGCCGAGCTGTTTATGGGCGAGAGCCTGTGTGAACTGCTCGAGCTCTTCCAGTGACGACTCGTTTTGGTTCGTGTCGTAAAAGAGGAGAACGGTCGGCGTGCCTCCGGCCTTGCCGATGAACCGGGTCGGAACGCCTTGCTGAGACGGGAGGACGAAGTCGGGAGCCCAATCCCCACGCTCCAGGAGCCGAGGTGTCGAATCGGTAATATCGCGTCTCCCGCTAACGGCGGCTGTATAGCTTAGAGAGTAGTATCAGAATCTCGAGGTAGAGCCAGATCAGAGTGACAACGAGTCCGAAGGCACCAAACCACTCCATGTACTTCGGCGCGCCTACCTCGACTCCCTTCTCGATGAAATCGAAGTCCAGTACGAGGTTGAGTGCGGCGATGACGACAACGAAGAGGCTGAAGCCGATTCCAATCAGGCCGCTTCCGTGGATATACGGAACCGAGACCCCGAAAAAGCCGAGGACGAAAGTCGCGAAATAAACCAGCGCGATGCCGCCGGTGGCCGCGGTCACACCGAGCTTGAAGTTCTCGGTGGCCTTGATGAGGCCAGATTTGTACGCGAGGAGAAGCGCAAACAGCGTTCCGAACGTTAGGGCGACTGCTTGAATGACGATTCCGGGGAACCGCGCTTCGAACATCGAGGAAATGGCGCCCAGGAAAAGGCCCTCGAGCAGGGCGTAGATGGGCGCGGTGAAACCCGCCCAGGTCTTCTTGAAGATGGTCACCATGGCGACGATGAATCCGCCGATAGCGCCTCCCAACAACCACGGCATGACGGTGGCCGGGTTCGGGCTGGTGAGGAACATGTTCCAGGTCCAGGACGCTGTCAGGACGACGAGAAACAGCAGGATGGCGGTCTTGTTCACCGCCCCTTGAATGGTCATGGCGTCTTGGCTCGACGCGGCGGGAGCCATTGCAGTAAAAGTGTTGGCGGTCAGTGCGGGGTTGCCACTTCTCATCATGTCACCATTCCTCCGTATCAAGATTCTAGAGGGATGGCACCGATATAATCAAATGAAATGACACGAGTCCCTGTCCTAAAGGAGGATCGCCATGGCCTTTGTACTGAGCTCATCCAGCTTTACCCACGAAGGGGAGATTCCCGCCCAGCACACCTGTGAAGGGAGAGACGTGTCGCCGGCGCTTTCCTGGTCGGATTTGCCGGACGGCACGAAACGACTGGCACTCATCGTCGATGACCCGGATGCCCCTGATCCGCAGGCACCGAAGACGATCTGGTCGCACTGGGTGCTTTACAACTTACCGGCCGTCGCCGGAAGCTTGGATGAAGGGGTCTCATCCGACGCGCTACCCGAGGGCGCCGGCGAGGGAAAGAACGATTGGGGCGAGACCGGATATCGCGGACCCTGCCCACCCATCGGGCGTCACCGTTACTTTCACAAGCTCTATGCGCTGGATACCGTGCTTCCTGATCTCGGCAGCCCGACGAAGCAGGAGCTCGAGGAGGCGATGGAGGGGCATATCCTCGCCCGCGCCGAGATCATGGGGACTTATGAGAAGGGGAGTTAGACATCGGTGAGACTAGGCAATAGCTTTCCCTGAGCTCGCAAAGCCGTGCCAGCATATCCGCATACTCCTCGTTGATCGCTTCTTTCTCCGCCTTCCCGACGAACTGAATGATGTATCCATGGGGGCCGGGCGTTCGATTCAGCACGAAGGGATGTTCGCTGAGGAACTTCCCGCCTATGTCTTCGTTGGAGACACCGGGGGCGTAGAACATGTAGTGGGGAGCGTTGGTCGTCGTTACTTTGTTCACTTCGATATCAGGGTTGCGATAGGTACGAAACATCGGTGCCAACATGTAGGAGATTCCCGCTCTCTCTGGAATCTTGTAGTGCCCGTTCTCCCATCGCTCGACTACGATGGCCTTGAGTTCCTCGGCGAATGTTCCCGAGGCGCGCATCTCTGCCATGTCGAAGTAGACCGGCATGTGTGCTCGGGAGCCGGCATCGTCGAAAGCGATGGGGAGGAGAATGTCGTCCCGGTATTCCGTGAAGGGCCAGTCCCCGTTGAATGCATTTGGGTCGAAGCGAGAAACGAACGTATGGAATCCATTGCTTCCATCGCGCGCCATCTCGAATGTCTGGGACGTCCCCACAATATAGACAGTCGCGTCGTCTCTAAGATGCGGAGGCAGTGCGCTTAGGGCCAATTCGGTCTCCAAGTTTCGTGGCAAGGCCGGTGTCTCACTCGTTTCTCGCGCCGGTTGCCAGGCGCCTGCGAGGGTTGCCAAGGACATCAGTATGCCAAGTAAGGCTGCGGGGGTTTTCATATCATCTCCTGATTCTACGGCTCGTCAACGGTATGGATCTGTCGCGAACTGGTCGATGTTAGCTGCGAGGGTGGGATGGATCAAGGAGCGGAAATTTTTTTGGTGTAGACTGGGCCAACTTCGAGGAGGCAGCATGTATCGACTCATCGTTAGTCTAGTCTTTGTCTTCGGCTCGGTCTCTCCATCGTCTGCCCAGGCGTCTACAGAAGACACCTGGAATTTCTCTGTCCAGTCGACGGAGAGCAGCTTCACGGTGAAAGTAGGCAGAGCGGGGTTCCTGAAGGCATTTGGTCATGACCATTTGATCGAGATCCGCGACATCGTGGGCGACGTGGATTGGCGGCCGGATAGCCCCAATATGTCTTCGACTCGTATCGAGATCGATGCAAGCTCTCTGGCCGTGATCGACGAGGATATCAGTGACGCGGATCGGGCGACCGTCCAGGCGGAGATGGAGAGCACAGCACTCGATGTCACGAGCTATCCGAAGATCGTCTTTGTCTCTAAAGAGCTTTCGCTGAGTAGCGGCGAAGGGGAGCGTATGGCGAATCTCAAGGGCGAGTTGACCCTTCGTGGGGTGACCGGCGAGGTCAAGTTTCCGTTGAGGTTGACGGTCGACGACCAGAATGTTCGAGCGCAGGGCCAGTTCAAGATCAAGGGAAGCGATTTCGGTGTGCCGCAGATCAAAGCGGCGGGGGGATCGGTCAAGACCAAGGACGAGCTCGAGCTGACCTTCGATCTCGTGGCGACTAGAAACTAGATCCCAGCCTCTTTGAGGGATTTGGTGGCGATGCGTGTAATGAAGACCGTCACCAGCACGGTAATCGCCAGGCCCACGATCCAGAAGATCATCTCTAACGTCTCCACTTTGTCACCACCCGCTGCGGCTTCCAGGCTGCTGCGCCCCAAGTAGCCGATGTACACGTATAGGAACGAGCCCGGGATCATCCCTATCAAACTCGCTAGCGTGTAGTGCCAGAAAGAGATCTTTGTCAGCCCGTACGCGTAGTTTTGAAAATTGAAAGGGAATATCGGCGAAAGCCTCGTTAGGAATACGATCTTCCATCCCTCTTTAGCTACCGCTTTGTCCACCGCCGCGAACCGGGGCTTCGCCTCGATCCAACTCTCCACCCGACGCCGCGCGAGATGGCGTGAAACCAGAAAAGCGAGCGCCGCTCCCGCCGTGGCGCCCAACAAAACGGTGGCGAAGCCCGGCAACAGGCCGAATACGGCGCCCGCGGCCGCCGTCAACAGCGACCCGGGAAGCAGCAGAACCGCGGCCACCGCGTATACTGCGGAATAGATTAGCAGGCCGGTCGGTCCGAGTCCCCGTACCCACTCGTTCAAGACTTCGAGCCACTCCGCGAATGGCAACATCCTCGCCGCCACGACCAGGGCGGCAACGACC
Organism: Candidatus Marinacidobacterales bacterium; assembly: GCA_965219415.1. Taxonomy (GTDB): domain Bacteria; phylum Acidobacteriota; class Vicinamibacteria; order Marinacidobacterales; family DATDRI01; genus CBDCNP01. The sequence goes on along the minus strand of OZ244742.1, from coordinate 1,851,574 downwards.
AGAACGAGAGCACCGATCTTGGCGTAGGTTCGGGCGGTCATCAGGACCTGCGGACACGATAGAGCCAGCGAAAGAGCTTCGAGACATTCGGGCTCAGACGGCCCTTCTGGTAAAGATCGCCGACACGTTGGACGGATTGGGAAAGGGTCGGATAGGCGTGAATCGTCGAGGACAGTTTTGCAAGCCCCACTCCGTGTTTCGCAGCGACAACTAGCTCGTGGAGCACGTCGCCGGCGTGGACGCCGACCACCGTGGCTCCCAAGATGCGGTCGTTACCGGGTGGTGTCACTACCTTGATAAAACCGGTTTGCTCGTTCTCGGTAATCGCTCGATCGAGGTCGTTCCAGTCGGAGCGGTAGACGGAATGAGGAAGGCCGCGCGTCTTCGCCTCGTTCTCGGTGAGCCCCACTTGGGCGACCTCGGGATCGGTGTAGGTAACCCACGGCACCCAAGTGTAGTCTCCCTTGGTCTTGAACCAGGGCAGCAGGATGTTGCGCACCACGATCCTCGCCTGGTAATCGGCGGTGTGGGTGAACTGGTAAGGACCGGCGATGTCGCCGCAGGCGAAGATGTGCGGTTGGGACGTCGTTAGCGTTGCATCGACTAAGACGCCGGTCTTGCCGTAATCGACTCCGGCCGCTTCCAGATCCAGACCTTCGGTGTTCGGCTTGCGGCCGGTGGCGATCAAGACCGCTTCCGTCGTTATTTGTTGGCTTCCGTCTGGGCCATCAACCGTAGCGACGACCTTTCCGTTTTTTTTCTCGAACTTGGTCAAGGGGGATCTGGTGAGTACGCGAACACCCTCTTCGCTGAGGCGTTTGGTGATGATCTCGGCGGCATCGGGGTCGTCTCGAGGAAGAAGCCTCGGCAGAAGCTCCACCACCGTCACCGATACTCCGAGACGCGCCATGACTTGTGCTAACTCACATCCGATGGGGCCTCCACCAAGAATTAGGAGCGAGTCGGGTGAGGAAGGCATCTCATCGAATATCGTTTCGTTCGTGTAGTATGAAATTTCTTGGACGCCCGGGATCGGGGGCACCAAGGCCTTGGTGCCGGTAGCGATGACGAAGTTCCGGGCACGGAGGCGTGTGCCGTCCACGTCGACTTCGTGTGGCGATACGAAACGGGCGCGGCCCAAGAAGACGTCGACTCCCAGCCCCTCGAATCGCTCGACCGAGTCGTGAGGCTCGATGGTCGCTCGTCTCTTCCTCATGCTGGCAAAGACATCCTCCAGGCGAAACTGTGGTTCGGTCGCTTGCAGTCCGAAGGCTTCACTGCGCCTCATTCGTTGGACGAGGTTCGCGGACGAAATGAGGGCCTTCGAAGGGACGCAGCCGAAATTCAGGCAGTCGCCGCCCATCTTGTGGGCTTCGATGAGCGCCGCCCTGCCACCCAGGCCGGAAGTCCCAGCCGCGGTCACCAGGCCAGCGGTGCCGGCGCCGATCACGACGACGTTGTACTTCCCTTGGCCTTTCTCCTCCGCGTGAGCCATGAGCTTCCCCATTATGACGATATGGGCGTCCAATCCCCAGTAAGCGGGCCTACAATTCTAGCCCTACATCCTGCCCGGATGCTTTTTTCGTTGCAAGGCCGGGCAGGAATCGGCGAACATGATGGACCATGATCCTCGGTATCGACGAAGCTGGTCGGGGGCCGGTGCTGGGTCCCATGGTCGTGGCAGGTGTCGTACTCCGTCCGCCGAGAGCCGGCGCCCTCACGCGCCGCGGGGTGTCGGATTCCAAAGACTTCGGGGCCGGGGACGATGCGCGAAAAAAGAGAGCCGAGCTCGCCTCTCATATTCGCCGTCTTGCCGAGGACGTTCATGTCGAGGTGTTCGACCACCGAACCGTGGACGACTTTGCGTCGCAGGGCTTACTGAACGAGCTCGAGCGGCGCGGTGCCCGAGCCATCATCGCCGGGACGCAGCCGGTACGACGCATCGTTGCGGATGGACAGAGATTGTTCGGAGCCCTTGCCGGCGAGTATCCGCACCTGGAGGCTCACGATTTCGGCGAGGGCGTCCATGTTGCGGTAGCAGCCGCGTCGATCATTGCGAAGGACGTTCGCGACCGTCTCTTCGAGGAAATCTTAGTTCGTTATCGCGATGAGTTCGGGGAGGTTCGAGGGGGTGGTTACGTGAACGCCGCCACCGCGGACTTCCTCCGACGATACCACGAACGCTATGGGCAGCTTCCGCCGGAGACCCGCCGGAGTTGGGGTTGGAAACTTCTCAACGAGCTCGATCCACCGCCCCTACCACTTTTCGACCCACCTAGCTGAGTCCCGGTCGGAAAAGATCGACCGGTAAGCCCGCCTTGGATGCCAACCGCGGCCTGCCTATAATGGTCTTTGGAGCGAATTGAATGAGAGATCTCCTGCCTTTCTACCGCCGCGTGCAAGGACGACATGTGTTTTTCGGGATCGCCCTGTTAGCTCTCGTCGCCGCGGTGGTGTCGGCACGGGGCAAGCGGTCGTCGGTCGAGTTAGTAAGCGGTAACTCGGCGCTCGAGCACATCCGCTTCTTGTCTTCGGACGCGTTGGGTGGACGTGGGAACGGAAGCGAGGGGCTCGATGAAGCGGCAGCCTATATTGCAGCGCGATTCGAAGAGCTCGGCCTGAAGCCGCCGGTGTCGATGACAGCTACTTCCAGCCGTTCGAGGTGAACCTGGGGGGCTCGTTGGGACCGGACAATTCCTTGCGCTTCGAAAGTCCAGGCGGCGGGACGGACCTACGCCTCCATCGTGATTTCGAGCCCATGACCTTCTCCGACACAGGAGACGTCGAGGCGGCTCGGGTTGTCTTCGCGGGCTACGGAATCACCACGCCCGAGCATGAATACGATGACTATGCGGGGATCGACGTCGAGGGAAAAGCCGTCCTTGTGATGCGGCACACCCCGCGCGAGAACGGAGACGGTCCCTTCGATCCGCGCCGCGGGCATGCAACCTTCGTAGCCAAGGTCGTGAACGCCAAGGCTCATGGTGCGGCTGCGGTTCTAGTCGTGACCGATCCGGTGAATCATCCCGGTGATCCCAAGGGTTTGGTGAAGTTCGGCCAGGATCTGGGAGCCGACGACTTAGCGATCCCGGTTGTGCACTTGAAGCAAGCGGTCGTAGAGCAATTACTTTCTGAAGGAGTCGCGAAGCTCCCGGCATTGCAAGAGAACATAGACAAGAACCTCGAGCCGGTTTCTTTCGAGCTTACCGGCGTTCGAGTGCGTCTCCGCACCGACGTGCAGCGAGAGCGACGTGTCGTGAAGAACGTCCTCGGCTACTTGCCCGCCGGTGCATCTTCCAACCCGGCAAACCCCTCGAACAACGACGAGTTGCTCGTGATTGGTGCTCACTATGATCACCTGGGGTTCGGGGGAAGGCATTCCACGGCTCGCGGCGGGGGAGAGAAGCGGATCCACAACGGTGCCGATGACAACGCATCCGGAACAGCAGGAATCTTGGAGCTCGCACGCGTGTTGGCAGGAGAGCGAGAGGATCTCAACCGCGGTGTGCTGTTCGCGGCATTCGCCGGCGAGGAGCTGGGGCTGCTCGGGTCGCGCTATCACACGCGGCACCCGACGTATCCGCTGGAACGCACCGTGGCCATGCTCAACTTGGACATGATCGGGCGCCTCCGTGAGGGAAAGCTCTATGTCGGCGGCGTGGGAACGTCACCGGTTTTTCAATCGAAGCTCGACGAGTTGGGTACAGAGGAGGATCTCGCGCTCAGCTTCAACTTCTCGGGTTACGGTTCGAGTGACCACACATCGTTCACAATGGAAGGCGTGCCGTCGCTCTTCTTCTTCACCGGTCTTCATCGGGACTACCACAAGCCTTCGGACGACTGGGATGACATCAACGCTTCCGGAGCAGAGCGCGTTCTGAGATTGGCCTACCAGATGGCAGACTATGTCCAGGCTCTACCCGAGCGCCCGGCGTTCGTGAAACCCGCCCCCCGAAAACGCCGCGAGGGTGGAGGCGGTGGCTACCGGGCCTACTTCGGCTCGGTGCCGGACTTCGGACACGAGGGCAAGGGCGTTCGTTTCGACGACGTCCGGGAAGGGGGACCCGCTCACAAGGCCGGTCTCCATGCAGGCGACGTCCTCATCTATTTCAACGGGCGCGCGATCGATACTCTTCAAGACTTCACCGATGCGTTGCGACGCCATAAACCGGGCGACGACGTACCGGTGGTGGTGAAGCGTGACGGAAAGTCGGTGGAGTTTCGCGTCCAGCTCGCCGAGCGTCCCTAGATCTGACTACAAACTCTATTGGGCGCGTTTCAGCTTACTTTTGATCAAGCCACGCTGATCGAGAAGGCGTCGGAGTGTCTTGGCGTGTTGCCACATGGCGGGCTTGAGCTTGGCGTTATAGAGGAGCGCGGCGGGATGATAGAGCACCATGAACTGAGTGCTCGGGAAATCCGTCAAGGTGAAAAACTTCCCCGCCTCCTCCGACATCTGGAAGTTTGTCTTGGATTTATCGAAATGCTTGAGCGCGGTGGCACCCAAAAGCAGAATGATGTGCGGTCGCACCAGCTCGATCTGTCGCTTCAGGAAGGGTAGGCAGGCCGCCGCTTCGTCGGCATGGGGCGCACGGTTTTCCGGAGGCCGGCATTTGACCACATTGGCAATGAGCATGTCCTCGTTGGTATCGATCCCCACCGCGTTCATGATTTGATCGAAGGTCCGACCGGCGCGTCCGACGAAAGCCTTACCCTGCCGGTCCTCTTGCTCACCCGGTCCTTCTCCGATCACCATGACCGCGGCGTCCGGATTACCGCGATCGACCACGATCTGTGTCCGGCCTGCGTGTAGGCCGCACTTGGTGCAACCACTTTCTACCAATCGAGTCTTGAGCTCGTCGTAAGAGCCGGAGCCGAGTATCGTGTTGGAGCCCGTATCAAAAAGATCAAACTGCATTCTTGTCTCCTGAACCGTTGAGGTGATTGAGAACTTCCGAAAGAGAGTGAATGTCTTGGCCGAACACCAGACCGGGGATTCCGAGCTTCGCAGCGTCGCGAATATTAGATGGCCAGTCGTCCACGAACAGGACCTCCGGAGGTTCGACGCGGATTCCTTCCTTTTCTCGGAGGTCGGTCAGGACGCGATCCAGGGAAAGGTCTTTGTCTTGCCAGGCGAAGCACGGACACCTGAAACGCTCGAGCAAGCCCAGCAATTTCAGTATCTCGCCGGCGGTCTCGGGTGTGGATCGGCTGGCAACTGAAATGAGGAGCCTTTGTTTTCTAGAGACTCGAGCGTAGACCGAGCATCGGGTCGCAAGGTGAGTTGGTAGCCTGACGCATCGCGCACTCGATCGCCGTCGCGACGAAAAGGAGGCGTCATCTGCGCGCAGTATCCGCCCGGCAAGCTCCAAAGCGTTTCATCAAGATCGAAGACGACGAGTCGCGTCATCAAAACTCTTCAGGGATCGCCAGAGTTTAACACACCTTCCCATTCCAGAGCCCGATAATCGATCGGGCCTTCTCGCACCAGGTTGAATTTCACGATCTGAAAGTACGGTGATAGATCGAAGTCGCGCGGCAGTGTGAAGGAAGGAGGAAAGCCCCGGAATTTCTTGCCGAACGGAAAGAGGCCCTTTTCCTCTTCCTCCCGTGGATTCTTCGATGGGAGGGGGAGAACTGGGTAGTGGACGTTCGAAAACGCTCGAGCTATCAGGCCTGAACAGATGACGGCTCGTGAGGTACTGGCGCCGTGGAAGAAAGCCTTTTTGCGCCAGCGTGCCGGAATGAGAGAAAACGGAGTTAGGTAGCGCCCCAGATCGAGGAGCCCCTTGCGGTCGTAGGTATCGCCGAGATGGGCAATGACCTCACCGAGCACTTTCTCGAGATCATCGATCGACAAAGAGTAAGGACGGCATAGCCTCAAGTTATAATCGAGGTACTTGGTAAGTGGCACCGCCGTCACGCCCGACGACAACTCAGCTTCGAGCAGCAGGTGCCGCGACTCCTCCCCATATTGATCCCGGTACTGCTGGGCCATGGGGTGTCCCCTAATCTCGATGTGGTCGCCGACGTAAATGGCAGAATGGGACCATGAGCTCTGGGTCAGGTACTTGATGATCTGGGAGATGCGCGACTTGCCCTCGACCAGCGAGACATCGCCCGGTCGAATGTGCTTCTTCAGTTTTTCGAGGTTATTGGGGATGCGACGCTGATAGTTGTGGACTTCTCGGGTCAGAAATCGGATGACCGCGTTCGAGAGAGCCTCGTTGGGCCACAATATATTTTCTCCGTGTCAGGGGTCTCTCTTAATAGTACCAGCTGCGGGAACCAAGTGGCAGGCCGTTAGGTGACCACCTCCGACGTCTAATAGGGGCGGCTCCTCGCTTTGGCAGCGGTCCACCGCCACCGGGCAACGGGGGTGAAACCGGCATCCGGAGGGTGGATCGAGCGGCGTCGGTGGGTCACCATTCACGAGGGGGACCGTTTTGGCTTTCTCGGGATCGGGCTCGGGGACGGAAGCTAAGAGCGCCTGGGTGTACGGGTGTTGTGGGCTCCGATAAAGTTCCGCCGTTGGTGCCAACTCGACGAGCTTCCCCAAATACATGACCGCCACGCGGTCGCTGATGTGCTCGACGATTCGCAGATCGTGCGCGATGAAGAGATACGACAGATTGAGCTTTTCCTGGAGATCGACCAAGAGGTTCAAGATCTGCGCTTGAATAGATACGTCTAGAGAGCTGACAGGCTCGTCCGCCACGATAAAGCGTGGATTAAGCGCCAAGGCGCGTGCGATCCCGATCCGTTGTCGTTGTCCACCACTGAACTCATGTGGATAGCGAGAGCCCACTTGAGGATCGAGGCCCACCATGGTCAAGAGCTCCGCGGTCCGCTCCGCCCGTTCTCGTCGTGTTCCGACGCGGTGAATGATCAAGGGCTCGGATACGATCGAGCCGACCTTCATGCGAGGGTTCAAAGAGCTGTAGGGGTCTTGGAAAATGACTTGGGTCTTACGCCGTAACTTGCGCAGCGAGCGTTGGTCCAAGCCGAGAACGTCCTGACCCTCGAACCGGACTTCGCCGGAAGTGGGCTCGACCAGCCTCAGCACGCACCTGCCGGTGGTGGTCTTTCCGGAACCAGACTCGCCGACGAGGGAGAGTGTCTCGCCCTGACGGATGTCGAAACTCACATCGTCAACCGCGTGAACCTGTGCCACCGTACGTCGGAACACACCGCGCCGGACAGGGAAATGCTTTACGAGCTTTCGTACCTCGAGAACCGGGGGATCTATCGACATTCCTTCACGAGCTCCGCGCGTTTACGACTTCTTGGTGTTTGTAGCAGGCGGCGAGGTGTTCCGATTCGATCTTCGTCAGAGGCGGTACTGCGCTGCCACACAGATCGAACTCGAGCGGGCAACGAGGTGCGAAGGCGCAGCCGGGGGGGAGCTCGGCGAGATCGGGAACCGTGCCCTGGATGGCTTCTAACCTCTCTCTCACGCGTCCCGTGCCCCCGGTGCCAATCCTCGATGTCCCGCTGCGGGGCAAAGAGCGAAGCAGTCCGGAGGTGTACGGATGCTTCGGATCCTTGAAAAGCGAATCGACCGGGGCCTCTTCGACGATTCGCCCGGCATACATGACCGCGACACGGTCGGCGTTTTGCGCGACCACTCCCAGATCGTGGCTCACCAACAGGATGGCGAGTTGGAACTGTTCCTTCAGTTGCTCGAGAAGTTCCAGGATTTGCGCCTGGATGGTGACGTCGAGCGCGGTGGTCGGTTCATCTGCCACCAGAAGATCGGGAGCACAGGCGATGGCCATGGCGATCAAGACCCTTTGCTTCATCCCACCGCTCATTTGGTGGGGGTAGTCGTCGACCCGTGTCTCTGCGTCGGGGATGCGCACCGCGCGGAAGAGCTCGACCGCCTTCGCCAAGGCATCTCGCCGACTCATGTCTTGGTGTACGCGAAGAGGCTCCGCGACTTGATCGCCCACGGTGAGGACTGGGTTCAACGCCGCGGAAGGCTCCTGGAAGATGAGTGCGATCTCTCTTCCGCGCACCCGCCGAATCTCCTTGTCGGGGAGCCTCAGGAGATCATTGCCCTTCCAGAGGATCTCGCCCCCCACGATGCTTCCCGGTGGCGGAACGAGTCGGAGAAGGGCGTACGCCAACGTGGACTTGCCGCAGCCGGACTCTCCAACCAAACCGACCGTTTCACGCCGTGCGATGTTCAAGTGCACGGCATCCACCGGACGAATCGGACCGGTCGCGGTGTCGAATTGTACCGAGAGGTCACGGACTTCGAGGAGCGTCTCGTTCATTTCGCCTTGCGGGAGGGGCGTTTCTTTGCTGTCTTTCTCTTCGAGCGTTTGCCGACCACTGCGGCGAGGCGCTCGATCTGAGCAAGACGAGTGCGGTCGTGGGTCGCCATATGCGTAACCATCTCCCGCAAGCTGACAGTCCCGTACTCGGGGTGCGAGGCGTGTTGCGACCAGACACCCTTGGGAACCAGCTTCAGCAGAATGAGGTTCTGCTTTCTCAAGGCGCCAAAAGTTTCTTCCATCGTGTCGAGTGGCTGTCTTCGATAAAGAAGCTCCTTCGCCCAGCTCTCTTGATCGAACTCACCGAGACGCGCGCCGGGTTCGGCAATCGTCCTGCGGTAGCGATATCCATAGACGAGCTCGGTGTCGGTCAAATGGGAGACGATTTCTTTGATCGACCATTTTCCGCGCATCGGGCGGGCCACCGCATCCCGAGGTCCGACCGAAGACAGAAGCTTCTCCAAGCGGCGTGGTGTCGAGGCGAGGATCGAAAGCGCCCGAGAATCGGTTTCGGGGTGGTCTCCCCGGCAAATCGCGCACAGCATTTTAATGTCTCAATGATCAGAGCCGCGGGGCCCCACCCCCACGGCTAGTCCCTTCGCCGGCAAGCGGCCGCGGGACGGCTGACGGTTCTTCGCGCAGGATGCAGTCAATTTCTTTGGCACCCTAGTTGCTTCGGTACTCTCCAAAGACCCTTCGCAGTCGATCCGAGATTTCACCGAGCGTCCCGTACGCTTCCACCGCATCGAGGATCGGCGGCATCAGGTTTTCGTCGGAACGCGCCGCTCTTTCTATCCGATCGAGAGCACTCGCGGCGACCTTCGCGTCGCGGCGAGACCTCAAGGCAGCTAGTCGCTCTCCTTGATGCTTTTCCACCTCGGCATCGATCGTGAACACGTCGATGGGTAGCTTCTCACCTTTTGTGAAGGCATTCACTCCCACCACAGTAGCCTCTCCGGAGTCGAGGTCCTTTTGAAAGCGGTAGGCGGCGTCACGGATCTGCGTCTGGACCCAGCCGGCCTCGATGGCCTCGAGTGCCCCCCCACGCTCGTCGATCTCGGATAACAGCGCCTCGGTTTTTTCTTGGACGGCATCGGTCAATGACTCGACGGCGTAGGAGCCTCCGAGAGGATCCACTGTATCGGAAACACCGCTTTCGTGCGCCAGCACTTGCTGCGTTCGGAGTGCGAGCTCTGCCGTTTCTTCGGTTGGTAGCCCCAAAGCTTCGTCGAGCGCATTGCAGTGAAGCGATTGGGTGCCCCCGAGCACGGCGGCCAGCGCCTGCAACGTGGTGCGTACGACGTTGACGTGAGGCTGCTGGGCGGTGAGGGTGGAGCCTGCGGTTTGGGTATGGAAGCGCAGCATTTGGGCACGAGGATTCTTGGAACCGAAGCGCTCGCGGAGGATTTTTCCCCAGATTCGGCGAGCCGCCCGATACTTTGCGATCTCTTCCAGGAAGTTCCGATGCGAGTTGAAGAAGAAAGACAGTCGCTGGCCGAAGTCGTCCACGTCCAGGCCTGCGGCGACCGCCGCCTGGACGTATTCGATGCCGTTGGCCAATGTGAACGCCAATTCCTGAGCCGCGGTCGAGCCCGCTTCCCGAATGTGGTAACCGCTGATGCTGATGGGGTTGAAACGTGGAACCGATTGGCCGCAAAAAGCAATGATGTCGGTCGTGATCCTCATGGAAGCCGCGGGGGGGTAGATATACGTTCCCCGGGCTGTGTACTCCTTGAGAATGTCGTTCTGCACCGTCCCGGATAACTTCTCCTCCGGCACGTTTTGTTTGCGGCCCACCGCTATGTAGAGCGCGAGGAGTATCGCGGCCGTCGCGTTGATGGTCATTGACGTCGAGACCCGATGGAGAGGGATGCCTTCGAAGAGGATCTCCATGTCCTCGAGAGAGTCGATGGCGACTCCAACGCGTCCTACCTCCCCTCGTGCCAGGGAGTGATCCGAGTCGTAGCCAAACTGAGTCGGCAAATCGAAGGCGACCGATAGCCCGCTCTGTCCTTGCTCGAGGAGATAGCGGTAGCGCCGATTCGACTCCTCGGCCGTCGCATAGCCTGCATATTGGCGCATCGTCCAAGGCCGGCTGCGGTATCCTCCCGGATGGTTACCGCGGGTGAAGGGTGGTGCACCGGGAAGGCCGAGCTGCCGCTCGGCGTCCCATCCGCGCAGACTCTCGGACGTGTAGACGCTGGCGACGGGAATGCCAGAGCTAGTTTGCCGAGGCGTACTCGAGTTTTTCGACACGAAAATCGATGCTAGCACACCACTTCGAAGTCCAACAAACCTCGTTGGGCCTCAAGCCCTCGAAGCACTATGTTTTTTGCCGCAGAACCTCGTAGAGCGCGATGCCCACGCAGGTGGACACATTCAAGGACCGGATCTCCGGATCGAGCATCGGGATAGAGATCAATCGGTTGCGGTAGGTCTCGCGCATCGCAGTGGGCAGACCACTGCTTTCTCGGCCGAATACCAAGACCGTCTTTCGAGGGAAGCGCACATCTTGGATTCGCCGTGGCGCGTCTGGGGTGACGAAATAGGGTTCTCCAAGTTCGGTGAGTTGCGACTCGAACGATGCCCAGTTCTGCCACAGTTGCGGTTTGACGCGAGGCCAATAGTCTAGCCCCGCCCTCCGGACTTCTTTTTCGCCCAATGAGAAACCAAGCGGTTCGATCAAGTGGAGTTTGGCGCCATGTGCGAGACAGCTCCGTCCGGCGTTTCCGGTATTCCAGTGAATCTCCGGCTCGAGGAGCACGACGTGAAGAGAGAGGGCTCCTGGAGAGGTCTTACTGCGATCCACTGGTCGTCGAGCCTGAGCTCATGTATCGCTCGATAGCGTCGATGGTGCGGGGAACCGTTCCGGACAGGCGCTCGAGACCCGATTCGGTGAGAAGGAAAGAGTCCTCGATACGCACGCCGATGTTCTTGTACTTTTCGTAGGTGGGCCGGACTTTCTCGACGAAGGTGGCGTTGTCGGAGTCGTCCGCAAGGTGAACCAGCGCGCCTTCCCGGATATAGATGCCGGGCTCGATGACGAAGGCCATGCCCGGCTCGAGCGACCGGTCTCGCTCGCCGACATCGTGCACGTCCATGCCGATCCAGTGGCAGGCGCCGTGAGTGTACCAGGTTCGATATTGGTCTCCGCTGGTGTCGGTAATGAGGCCGAGATTCAACAAGCCTTGCTTCACGACTTCGACGGTGGCTAGGTGGACGTCGTTGAGCGTGCTCCCCGCCACCGCCGCTTCGATACCCGCATCCTGCGCGGCGAGAACGATACGGTAAATGTCTTTTTGCAACGGGTTGAACGTTCCGCTCACCGGATAGGTGCGAGTGATGTCTACCGTTTGGTACTGGTAGTTCGCCGCGGAGTCCACGAGGAGTAGATCCTCCGGTTCTATCTTGCGGCGCGATGTCGAGTAGTGGAGGATGGTCGCATTCGGTCCGCTCGCGACGATCGCCGGATAACTCGATCCGTGGGCTCCCAAGCGCATGTAGGTGGCTTCCATCGCCGCCTCGATCTCGTACTCGTACTGTGCCGAGCGAGCGGCGCGCATGCCGGCCAAGTGTCCCTTGCTCGCGACCAAACCGCTTTGCCGCAGCAGTCCCGCCTCGTACGGCGTTTTGATCTGTCGCAGCTTGTGGATGATGTCGGCGGCGTTTTGAACTTCGAGACCGAAATAGCGTTCTCGGATCTGCCGAGCGAACCGCAGGGGATACGACAGTTCACCTTCGAGCTCGGGTAGCTGCGTGAGGACGAGTGCCATCCGGGCGCGGTTATCCGCGAGGGCTTCGAAGAAGGCACTGTACTCCGTGGAGGCACGATACCGCGGAACATCGAATGGCCGACCCGTTAGCATGGTGCTCACGAAGGAATCGAAGCGATCCACCAAGTACACGCTCTCGATGCCGGTGTGCACGGTCGCATCGTTCTGGCTCATGATGTGACCTTCCCAATGTTCTCTCACCGGGTCCTTCTCCTTGATGAAAAGGATCTCCTTTCGCGTCTCGTTGCCGGGCATGAGCACGAGTATGGTCTCGTCTTGCTCCATGGCGGTCAGGTAGTAGAGGTCGCTGTCCTGGCGGAACTCGTACTCGACATCGTTGGAGTAATTCTTGATGTCAGCGCTCCAGAGTATGAGCATCGAGTGCGGACCTAGCTGTTCCATGACCCGCGCGCGTCGCGCTCGCAGATCTTCTTGCAGCTCTCCGGCGACGACAGGTAAGGAGCAAAAGCTTAGGGCGAGAATGCCCGAAATCGCGAGACGGGCCACGTTTTTCTCCTCCTTGGATATCCTCTTCTGCGCCGGGGATGTCCCTTTTCTACTCCAGGGATGTCTTGTTGATGCTAGCATAAACAACCATGGGGCGCGTGGGCCGGCTTAGTTTCAGCACGCCACCACCGAACTTCCACTTTTGGAACACCGTGTGCAGTCACGGTTGGTGCATCCTTGCACCGTTCTCGGTCGACGAAGACCAACAGAAGCTCAACGGCGTCCTCGAGCTTCCGGGGCGTCGGCTGACCCGTGTGTCGCTCGCTCGGCCGCGTAATCGCGGAACGCTGGTAGCCAGGTTGGAGTCGTCGACCAAGCTCGATTCCAAGGCGCTGGCCGATGCCCGAAGGCAAATCGCGAACGTTCTCCGTTTCGACGAGGATCTATCGCCGTTCTACCGTGCACTCTCCGCTCAGCCGGCTCTACGTTGGGCCAGGCGGAAGGGTGCGGGGAGGATGATGCGGGCGCCGACGGTGTTCGAAGACGTCGTCAAGATGATCTGCACGACGAACTGCACCTGGAGTCAGACCACCGCGATGGCAAAACGCTTGGTGGAAAACTATGGAGTCTCCGATTCCGTCGCCGGCCAAAGTTTTCCAACGCCAGAAGCGATCGCCGCCGACGGCCCGGCCTCCTTCGATCGCAAAATACGCGCCGGCTACCGTTCCGCTTACCTCCACCAGATCGCGAAGAGCGTCGCGTCTGGGAAAGTCGATCTAGAGTCGTTGCGGACCGAGCCGCTCGATGGCGAGGAGCTCCATCGACGCCTGCGCATGTTGCCCGGTGTCGGTCCATACGCTGCCGCGGGGTTGGGGTTGCTACTGGGTTCCTACGATCGTCTAGCGCTCGACACGGCGTGTCGCAAAATGTTCGCCGAGCGACACCGGCGTGGTCGGCGCGTCCCCGACAAGTCGATCGAGCGATACTACGAGCGCTTCGGTCGGTACCGGCTCGGTGGTCTACCCCGGCAAGCCCGCCGCCACGAAGACCTTGGCCGCGACGGCGAGAAGCGCCAGAACTATAACGGCTCGTTCCCACTTTGTGGGCATTCAGAATCCGTTACTCTCGATAGTGATCGGCTAGCTCGACCCAAAGAGCCAAGCCTCATCCGTAAGCAGATTGAGCACCCTTCTCCGTGAGTTTTAGGCGATGAAGAAACTATGGATCGGTGGGGAGCTGATCGAAGCGGATAGCGGAGAGTCTTTCGAGGTCGAGAACCCGGCGACCGAGGAGATCCTGGACACTGCTCCCCGCGCCGTCGAAGCCGCGGCTCACGCGTTCCAAGAGTGGTGGAAAGTTCCCGGCTCAGAGAAGGCCGATCTCCTTCACGACGTTGCCAACCGGCTTCGGAAGAACAAAGGCACCATCGCGCACACCATGACCGAGGAGGGTGGGAAACCCCTACTCGAAAACATCGACGAGGTGGACTGGTGCGCTGCCTGTTTCGACTATTACGCGGAGATCGGGCGCAACGACCGCGGTCGCGTCATCGCGCCGGTCAGGGAGCACCAATTCAACTTCGTGGTCAAGGAGCCCTACGGCGTAGTGGCGGCGATCGTTCCCTGGAACTACCCGCTGCTTCTTCTTTGCTGGAAGCTGGCCCCGGCACTGGCCGCCGGAAATACGGTCGTCGTCAAGCCGTCCGAGTACACGCCGCTTTCCACGTTGATGCTCGACAAAGTCTTCGATGGTCTACCGCCGGGTACGGTCAACGTCATCACCGGGCACGGTGAGACCGGTGAAGCGCTGGTGACCCATCCCCGGGTGGACGTGGTGGTTTTTACCGGCAGCGTCGAGATCGGGCGGGCGATCGCGCGGGCGGCTGCCGACCAGCTCAAGAAATTGCACCTCGAACTGGGGGGCAACGATCCTTTCATCGTTTGCGACGATGTGGACGTCGACGTGGCGGCCCAGGGCGCTGCGTTTGCGGCCTTCCTCAACATGGGGCAAGTCTGCAACCTCAGCGGAGCGGTTCTATGTGTTCGAGAAAGTCGCGGATCGCTTCTTGGATCAGTTCGTCGCTGTTGCCAAGGCTCTACGAGTCGGCAATCCCATGGGGCCGGATGTAGACCTCGGGCCCATGGTCAGTGCCGCGCAACGGGACAAAGTGGAACGGAAGCTGGAGGCGGCGCGCAAGGAAGGGGCCGAGCTGGTAGCGGGAGGAAAGAGACCCGGAGGCCTTTCCAAGGGTTACTTCTTCGAGCCGACCGTCCTCACCGGTGTGAATCACTCGATGAAGCTCATGAACGAAGAAACGTTCGGACCGATTGCACCCATCATGATCGTGAAAGACATCGACGAAGCGACCACGCTCGCCAACGATTCCAAATATGGGCTAAGGTGCCAGCATCTATACCAATAACCTCGAATACGCCATGACTGCCGCCGCTAACATCCGCGCCGGTACGTTTTGGATCAACGACCCCCTGACCGACAACGATGCCGGGCCGTTTGGAGGCATGCGCCTCTCGGGGATGGGGCGCGAGCTCGGTATCGAGGGACTCGAAGGGTTCCGCGATACCAAACACGTTCACTTAGACTACAAGATCCGCCATGCTTGGCTTCTGGGAAGAGGATACAACGAAGAGCGCATGACCGAGCGCCGGCACCCCACCCGCAGCGATCTGGATGAAGCTGCCTCCGGGCGCAAGGTCTACTTGACGAGAACCTGTGGTCACATGGGTGTTGCCAATAGCGCTGCCCTCGAGGCAGCGGGGATCGCGGCGGACACGGTCGCCCCACCTGGTGGCGTGATCGTGAGAGATGAAACCGGCGAACCAACGGGACTGGTTCAAGAAAACGCCATCGACCTGCTCAACGAAGCGATTCCCGATCCAAAGGAAAGCGACTACCGCAACATGATCGATGCGGCGAGCCGTCGCCAGCATCAATTTGGAATCACCAGCGCCACCGATCCGGGAGTTCGTCCCGCTCTCCTCGAGGCGTATCGGAAGATGGCGGACGAGGGGATGTTGCGATCGCGCTTCAACGTGATGCTGCTCCACGAGAGCACGGAATCAGCGAGCGCTCTTCCCGATGTTTACGAATCCGACTATCTTCGTTTCGACTCCGTGAAATTCTTTGCGGATGGGGGACTCTCGGGTGCCACCGGAGCACTTCGCGAGCGCTATCGCCACGCGCCGACAAAAGGCGTCTTGCGTATGGAGGAAAACGAGCTCTACGAGGTGGCGAGCAGAGCCGAGGCGCACCGCCTTCATGTCGGAACCCACGTCATTGGCGATGCCGCCATCGACCGCGTCCTGGCAGTTTACGAGAGGCTGGCCGAGAAGCGGCCACGAAGGCGCAGGAGGTTCGAGCACTTTGCCTTGCCGGACGCGGAGCAACTGAAAAGAGCCGCCCACCTTGGCGTGCATGTCGCGGCGCAACCCGTGTTTCTCCACAGTCTCGGTGGCAACTTCCGCCGCTATCTTCCGAACGCGTACATGCCTCGCTGCTACCCCCTGAGAGATGTGCTCGACGCGGGGTTGCCCTTGGCCTTGAGCTCGGACGCTCCGGTCGTGGAAAACGAGAACCCTTTCCTCGGCATGCGAGCGGCCGTGCTGAGAGGAGATCCGGATAGGAGTCCCATCGCACCCGAGCAAGCGATTACGGTTGCCGAGGCGCTTTACGCCTATACCATGGGCGGGGCCTTAGCGAGCGGAGACGCAACGAACCGCGGTGATCTGGCACCCGGCAAGTGGGCGGATTTCGTGGTGCTCGACAAAAACCCTCTCGAATTAGAGCCTTAAGCGCTGACCGAGATCAAAATTGCTGGGACTTTCGTTGGTGGCGAGCCGGTGTTCGAACGCGGAGGGGGCGGCGTTTCATGAACTCTGTCCGGAAAGGGTGGAAACGACGGTTTCGGTTCACGAACCGTTGTTGCAAAACTATCGCTTGTTCGTCTATCGGCTTCGGTCGCGGCTTCGGAAGTTTCCGGATGGAGGTCGAGACGTCCGGTTTCGGCGCAATCTCCGCCACCAGCACCAGGAGCTCGCGCTTGGACTTGTGGGTTGCTCGAGCCAAGAGCTCCTCGCAATTGGCGTCGGTAAGATGCGGCGCCATCACCGCGATTAAGCTGTCAAGAAAAAAGTGAATTATTTTTCTCGGCGATCTTCATTCTTGCAGAGCCGTATCAAATCGCAGCAAAGTCTCCGTGGTGCCCAACCCGGGACGACGAACCAGCACGTAGAGGCGATCATACTCGTTCCGGGCGATGTCCGAGCCCGGCTCGGCGCCAAGCAATTGCGCCAACTCCGGCGTAGTGTCGCCGTGCCCCACGACTAGATAGCGGCCGGGCACCAACAGGAGCTCCTTCACTAGCTCATCGAGGTTGCCGGGGTCATACAGACTCAATTCGATTCCGAGATCTTCAACCAAGGGGGTGGCGGTATCGCGGGTGCGGACGAAATCAGAGCTGTAGATTCTCTCGATTCGAGCGTCACGTAAGAGGGATGCCAACGTTTGCGCTATTTGGTGGCCCACCTCGGACAGCGGCGGGTCTTCACTTTCATCGACCTTTTCGGCATGCCGCACCAAGAAGAAAACAGACTCCGGGACTTGGGCGGCAGTATCGGGGGCTGGCCTGCAGCTCGTGAGGCCAAACGTGACAGCTACGATAACAATATAAGAAAGTCGCATAGAATTTCCTCCAGTACCAAACACCAGTCGAGTCCTCCAAGAGCTCGACTACGACACTCTACCGCCTTCCAGCGCCGTCCAGGCGGGATGTTTCCGGATTCGACTCAACGCTTGTTGAAGCAGCGTTTTTCCCGGTTCCGTTCGGTGCCACGTAGACGCGCCGGAGGGGTGCGGCAAGGGAATGACATCGGTTCGTACTCCGTGCAGGTCGAGCCGGTACTTCTGCCCTACAATATCCTTTAGCTTTTCAACGAGCATCAAACGTTCGATGGCGAGCTTGCCGACGGGTATCACCAGCTCAGGCTCGAGCAATTTGACTTCAGCCTCCAACCAAGACGCACAGTTCGCGATTTCCTCGGGATTCGGTACCCGGTCGCCGCCCTTCGGGTTCTTCCCAGGGAAACAACGACACACCGCTGCCATATAGACACGATGGCGGAAGCTTTCTTCGTCGAGGCCGATACTCGCGAACCAGCCGAACATGGTCTTACCCGCGGTCCAGGCAAAGGGTTTGTGAACTTCTATCTCTTTGAATCCGGGCGCCTGTCCCAGAAGGAGCACTTTGGACACCACCGGGTTGCCCAGCACGACCGGCCCTTGCATCTTGGGACAGCGGTCGCAAGCGGCGAGCGATCGTTGATGTTTTCGCAGAGTGGTGAGTCTGTTCGGCATGTGAGGGGACACTAGGGGCCCAGCAGCCGTTCGAGATCACTGGCCGATGCCCGGTCGGAGAGCCAGCCGAAACTTCCCGCCTCCAACATTTCTCGTCCCGCCTGGAGCAAAGGGGCAAGGCTCGCCGAAGCGAGCGCCCCCCCGATGCTGAGGCGCTTAGCACCGGCGGATGCCAGCTCATCCACCGTGGCCCCCTTCACCATGACCGCCAGCACGTTCACGGGTTTGCTAACGGCGCTCGTGACCGTCTGTACTTCGTCGAGAGTTTTCAGACCGGGTGCGTAGAGCACGTCGGCGCCTACAGCCTCGAACGCTTGCAGGCGCCTTATCGTGTCGTCCAGCTCGTCACGGCCTCGGAGCAAGTTTTCGGCGCGCGCGGTCAACATAAACGGTGTTTCCATAGCATGAGTCGCTTCGGCCGCCGCCTGCACGCGCTCCACCGCCAGTTCAAAATCGTAGATCGCCTCGCCGCTGTAGTCTTCGATGGACCCGCCAGCCACTCCTGCTTCCGCGGCTCGCACCATGGTTCGTGCCGCGGTCTCGGGGTCATCGGCAAAGCCATTCTCCAGGTCCGCGTTCACGGGCACACTCGTCGCTCGGCAAATGGAGCGGCAGTGTTCGAGCTTCTCGTCGAGAGTGACCTGTCCGTCGAGCCGGCCGAGGGTATTAGCAAACCCGGAGCTTGTGGTCGCCAGGGCTTGAAAGCCTAACCCCTCCAGCATGCGTGCCGAGCCAGCGTCCCACGGATTGGGAATGACGAAGGCCCCAGCTTGTTCGTGTAGTTTCTTGAACCGGTCCGCTTTCTCTTGCTGCGTGACCACTGTGCCTCCCTTCAGGTCGCGGCTCAGCCTCCGACGAGAACGCTCAGGCTCGACTGAGCTGCTCGTAGGCGGCTCGCCGACCGTGTTGCAGGGCTTCCTGCGTCCAAGGACTTCCACCCGCATCGGCACCCGCGAAGGAGATCCGGCCCACCCGACGCCGGCCAATCTCGTAAGGTGGCTTCTCTTCACCCGGCCGGGGTTGGAAAAAGTTGTAACCGTGTCCCCATCGATTGACAGTGATGGCCAGGATGTCCTTGGCCGCGTCGAAACCCCACGGGCCGAGCGCATGGTTCAGCTCGGATCGTATCTCGCGCTCGTAGTCTTCGAAAGACTTGCGCTCCATTTCGTAACGCCCGAGCTTCATTTGATCGCTGGGCGGGAGCCCCGGCGTGTAGAGGTACTTGTACATCGACAAGACGGTCGGCTTCTCCGGATGGTACTCGGGTTGGTAGTCGCCCACCGCCAGAGGATCCGAAACGTGCATCCAAGTGCAATAACCGTCCGGCCATTGCATTCGGAATGCGCCGAGATCGGCGATGGGGCGCCAGTGCTTCAGCAATACATTGATGTAGAGCGCCGAACAATATCGATACTGTTCCAGGGCACTCTTTTGTTCCGCGGACAGCTCGGGCACGATGTGTTTTGCGACCATTCCCCAGGCAGCGACGATCACCCCGCGAGCCGTCACGCGATGCACGCGGCCGTCGGGCTGTGTGTAGTAGACGGCGACGCGTTGGCCGTTGTCAATCTGCTCGACCCGGATGACCAAGGAACGCAAGCGTACCCGCACCCGATGCTCCGGCCGGTCGAGCTGGTCGTAGCGGATGTGGCTGTTGAAGACGGGGGCCATCGTGTCTTCGGTCTCGTCTTCCGCGGCCTCCACGGGGACCGCGGCGGGAAGAATTCTCCTGAGCAAAAGGCGCGCGATGGTGTGATTGCCGTCTGGAAAGCGGTGCACCGGTCGGTAGCCGTAACGCGGGATTCCGTTCCTATCGACGAACCCTGGACCTCCCATACCGGAAAAGCCTGGACCGATCTCGAATCCGTCGAGCGCCGACACCGCATCGCAACCGAGCCCGACGAGGTCGGTGGAGTAGAGATTCGCGAATCGGACCGCGTTGTCCCCCAACCCCATGGTCTCGCGAATGAACTGCTCCCACGTCATGCCGGCGAGTGTCGTCTCCCGCTCGGGTCCAGTAATGTACATTCTCCGCGACGTGTAGAGACTCGCGAGCTCACGCTGCGCGTCTTGGGGAATCCCGGAACGGCGAAAAAACTCCCGGTAGGGTATGTCGGAGAACTGGTTCACCCAAGTGGGTTGGATGCCAGGGTATGTCCTGGGATCGAAGAAAACGGCATCGGAGAGTCCATAGCGTCTGATGAAGTTCCGATCTCGATAGCCTTCGAGGAGGTCGAGGTCGATCTGGAGGCTTTCCAGGATCTCCTTCGCGCCCCGCGGCGAGCCTTCAGGGTTCTCGAGGGCGTACGTGCCTCCCGGTGCTATCAAGGTCGCCCCATTCCATTCGAATGTGTTGCGACGGGCGTGGCCGCCGAAATCGTCCTGATTATCTAAGAGGAGAATGCGCGCGCTGTTTCTCTCACGGTGATAGACATAGCTGGAGCAGAGACCGGCGAGGCCCGCTCCTAGAACGATGAGGTCGTAGCGCTCCCCGGTGTCCACCACGTCGGTTGGAATTTCGGTTTTGCCGTTGCGGATGCGGTGACCGAGCTCGGTCGAGCTCGGGTCTTGTCCGCGCAAGCCATGAAGAAGCGGGGGATAGGAAGTGGGTGGCGTGGTTTGGGCTCGTCCCATCCGGGACGCGGCTATGCTCAACGCGACCCCCTGGAGAAAATCCCGCCTGGTGATGGAGCGGTCCATTCCCAGAAACTGGTCCTTGTCGTTCATACCCGTCTTTCCTCTCAGAACCATCGTGGTCTCCCCCCGCGCTGAGCCATCTTCGTTCAGGGAGTCCTTTCTTTGAAGTAGAGCGACCGCGCAGGCTGAGGGTCGGGATACACCCGGGATGCGTCTTCGCCGCTGTAGACGACGCCATTCTTCACGACATACCGGATGGAGCGCGTGTTACGGATGTCATCCAGCGGGTTCTCCTCCAGGATAACCAGGTCGGCTAGTTTTCCCGGCTCGAGCGACCCGAGCTCGCGGTCGAGTCCCTGGTGCTTGAAGCCGTTGATAGTCGCGATCTCGAGAGCCTCCATCGGGGTGAAGCCGCCGTGGACGAAAAGCTCCATCTCCCAATGTGCGCCCAGTCCCATCATCTGCCCATGAGCGCCCATCTGGAGGGAAACGCCTGCTTGGTAGAGTTTGCGTACCTCCCGCGCCATGATTTTGTGCGAGAAGTCGTCGTCCCAATAGTGGGTCGGCCGACGCAGGCGAAGGAGCTCGTCCTTGCGGAAGAAGTTGAGAAGCTTCGGCTCCTCCCAGAGGCGTTCCGATTGGTGGAAGTATCGCTCTCCCGAGGGGCCGTCGTAGACCACGATGAGCGTGGGTGTCATGCCGACCTCGGTAGCGGCGAAGAACTGAAGGACGTCGTCATAAAGGGGAGTGAGCCCCATGGTGTGCTCGATGCCGGTGAAACCGTCTATCAACTGCGTCAAGTTCATCGACGGGTTGGCGAAGGATTCGGTCACGAGATTGAGTCCCTCCTGGCGGGCGGCGGCGGCCAGCTTCTGGCGGGCGGCGCGGGTGTGGTTGGAATAGTCCTTCAAGGTTGTGGCGCCGTGATCTTTGTTGAAGCGAGCATGCTCCAGCGCATCTTCCAAGGACTCGATGGGGCGGTGCATCTTCGTGCGGTACTTGGTGACAAAGATGGGATCGCCGACCGAGAAAATGCGCGGACCGACTAGAGAACCCGCTCGCAGCATGTCGGACACCCAAAAGTCCTTCTGCGTCGTCCCGTAGACGTCGAACATCGTCGTGACACCGTAAGCTAGATTGGCCCGCAGGCCATAGAGCCGTTGCTCGATGACGTTGAGGGGCGAGATCCGACTGCCGTAGTGGCCGTGCGCATCGAAAATGCCCGGCATCACGGTGTCGCCGACCAGATCGTAGACCTTCGCATCGCTCGGTATCTCGATGTCTGTTCCGACCGCCTCGATCCGATTCCGTCGGATCAAGAGGGTTGCGTCTTCGATGACGTCCCGATCGCTGTTCATGGTCAAGACCCGTACTCCCTTGACTGCGATCACGGACTCCGGGGCCGCGACCTCGAGCTCCATGGAGAGGTCGCTCTTCTGTGCCGTCTCTGTTCCCGCCAGGACGTTCTCGAGTGCCTTCTCGTAGAGATAACGCCCGCGAGTCCAGTAGAGCGCGTCGGACTTTGGCGTCCACTCGGTGAAGTCTCCATCCTTCGGGTCCACGCGTTTGTTGAATCCTTTGTCGTCGGCGGCGCTGATGGTGACGGGCTGTCCCGCGTACTCGAAGGGCGTCACGTAGGTCCGGTGGTACTCGCGGTAGGCGATCCACCTTACGTCGGGAGAGACGATGGCCCGTGTGGCGTTCGAGAAAGTGTAAAGCGTTTTCTCACCAAGTCCGTTAGGATGAATGCTCTTGAGTGTTAGGGCATCTTCGACATACTCGGTGAAGTAGATCAACTCGTCGTTCGGCGAAAAAAGAACCGTAGGAGGACGTTTCCCATATCGATTCCTGGTCCAATCGATGTCGGTGACCTTTTGCTCCCGTCCTTCATTTAAAGTCAGCAATTCAAATCGCGTTTGGTTCTCGAGTTTGGTTCCATTGATGAGATCGCCCCGCCCGCGCACGTAGGCTAACGTCTCGCCGTCCGAAGATAAGGCCAGCGAGCCGTACTGCGAGGGAATCGTCGTGAGCTTCAATGGCGAGCCACCTTCCGGCACCAAAGAGTAGATGCCACCCAGGTCGTCGTCGTTCCAAGAGGCGTAGAAGACCTGTCCCGAGGATCGATCGTAGACCGGGTTCGTTTCATGGGAAGCCGATTCGGTGAGATTCTGGAGCGCGTCCCCGGACTTCAGATACAAGTCGCCCAATGCTTCGAACAGGATTCCTTCGGGGGTTCGTTGGGCCCATCGATGGGCACGGGTGCGAGTCGTTTCATCCAGTACGTCGACAGGGAAACGTATCGTTTCGTCGATCTTCCGCCGAACCTCGGCCTCGAAGCGGATCACTCGTGTCGCGCGCGAATCGATATCGATAGCGTGAATAGTTCCCCCATAAGAAATGAAGATCTCCTGTCCATTCGGATGCCATGCCATGTTGGGATAGCAGCCGTAGAAGCTTCGCGACTCGAAGCGGCCTCGGTCGAGTCGGTCGAACAGAACTTTTTCTTGCCGAGTCTCCAGATCGTGCAACATCAAAACGGTCTTCTGATCGTCCCGATGGACGAATGCCAGATATTTTCCATCCGAAGAGATGCTCGGGTTCGCGGCTCCCCCCGGCCGGTCGATGTAGACCGACGTCTCTCCGGTTGCGAGATCGTATTTCTTGATGCGCGGACCGCTGGCCGGAAGCGATTTGTCGTTGTGCTCAAAGTAGAGGACGTTTTCGGTGGGATGAGGCACCAGGTGGCTCACCGGGGCGCGCTCGTCGGCGGGGAGCAATTCTTGGCGGGTGCCGAAAAAATTGAACTGATAGACGGGGAACCTCACCTTGATGTTGAGCCCCGTACCGTAGAGGTGGCGACCGCTCTTGGACCAGGTTCCCTGGAACACCGGAAGGTCCATCTGGGAGACGTTCTCGAGGCTCGAGTCGGAAAGCGTCATCACCCAGAGGTCTTCGCTGCCACCTCGATCCGAGGTGAATGCGAGGGACTTGCCATCCGGGCTATACCGTGGAAACTCGTTCCAGGAACGGCCATGGGTCAGCGCCGTGGCCTGACCGCCCCCGATGGGCATGATATAGATGTGTCCAAGGAGATCGAATACGATCTGGCGACCGTCGGGAGAGACGTCGACGCCGGTCCAAGTGCCTTCGGTGGCTTGGTAAATGAAGGCTTTGGAAGGCGTTCGATCCGCCTCGATGTCCCAGGATTCGTCCTCCTCGAGAACGGTGGTGCCAATCAGCAAGAAAGAGAAAAGCGTTATAAGGAGACTCGACATGCGGTTTCCTTGTGGTGTGGTCGACAAGACTGCCCCCCTCCTTGGCCAAAAGCGCGTCGATAGTAGTGGTTGGAGTGGCCGTGGATCAAATCCCATCGCGCTTCTCGCGTTGACCCTTCTTATTGTTGCGGCGCCCGAGTCGGTAGTGGCCGGGACGTTTGAAATCGCCTACCGGAGCATCGAAAGGCTCATCGTGACCCACCTGATGACGGACGGCGGAAGATTCTACATGGAGGGTGATCCGTCCACGCCCTGCAAGTACGCCTTCGTTCAAGAACCTCGTGTGGACGCCGCCTCTGGAAGGCTGCGGATCACGCTACTCTTTAGCGGCCGGGCCGCGGTGAGCGTCCGGGGTGAGTGCGTGGGTGCCGGGGACAACTTCGATATCTACATCAGCGGCGTGCCTGACTATTCGGCGGGCGAGATGTACTTGAACGAGTTGTCGGTGGAATCCTCCGGTAGCTCTTACTTCAAGGTCGTGGCGCCGCTCATCAGACGGACTTTGGAGAAGCAGTTGCGGGTTCCACTAAAGGAAGGCATCGAGCGCGCCAGCGCCTATGCCAGCAACGTCGGACGCCTTACATTCGACGAGCTATCGGTGGATCAGATCGTAGCAGGGGAGGACGCGTTTCGAATGTCGATCGACTTCGCCGCCGCCCTCCGCCCGTAGCCTACTAGCGCCGGCCGCCGCCTCGGCCCCCGCCCCCCCGATGATAACTATTGGTGCGAGCGGTGCCCCTCTGCCGGGAGCTATAGTTGTTGTTCAGATTTCCGGAGCCCTTGCTTCCAGACCAACTGCCGCCGCTTCGTGACTGCCAGTTGCCATTTTGGTTGCGGTGCACGTTTCCGTTTCGGTCGGCGTAGACGTTGTTCCTACCCGCACCCGCGGGGGCGGCCATGCGACGCGACGTTCCCGCCGGGGTACGTCGCGGCGTGTTGCGGGCGCCCCGAGCGTAGCCACCCCGGTAACCGTAACGTCCGGTGGGGCCCCACCAACCGCCGCGGTAACCGTACGGGTACCAGCGACTCGAGTAGCCGATTCCGAACGTGAACCGGCCGGTGCTGTAACTCAGCCCGTACGACCACCCGCCATAAGGGTGATAGCGAACATGGAATCCCCACGTGCTGGGATAGGCGTAGTACATCGTCGGTCCGTACCAACCGGGGTAGTGGTATCCCGTTCCGTATACGACGGTGCCGCCGTACACGTAGGTCGTCGTGTAGCCAGGCGTATACCCGACGTACACGACGTCTGGAGTGGAGTCATAGATGTAGATATACTTGGCGTTATAGTGCGGGTTCTCCGGCGGGATGGCGTCGATCAACTCACGGGGGACGGACGTGGCGACTTCGAACGGGCCGTAGACCATATTCGAGACGTACCAAACGCCCGCGTAGGCACAGTAGTACTCCCTGCCGATCGAAAACACAGCCTGGTCGGTGTTGATCGCATAGGACACCTCGGTGCCCTCGATTTTCTGGAACCTCGGTGATCCGTCATAGCTCACCGTCACGGTGTTGTCTCCGCTGCGTTTGACGGCCGTGGTCTGCGGAATGTGGGCGTCCATGATCGCGTCCTTTGCCTGCTGAGTTCCAGCTACGAACGTCAGGACGTCTCCCTTGGTGGACTCCGGGGGTATCTTCGCAAAATCAGCGGGCAACTTATCGGAGGGGACGTTGGTCCAGGGCCCTTTCAGGGACTCGCTCCGGAACCACCGCCCCGAAAGGAGAACGTAGTCCTGTTGGCTAGCAATCTCTTTGAAGACATTGCTCTCGGTGTTGCTCATATAGAGAAGGTCGGTACCATCGATTGAAGAGTACTCAGGCTCACCCTGCGACACGATCAGCTCGGCGGGCTCGGTCGCCACGATGAGGATGGGCGGTTCCGCGTCAGCCTCGTCAGGCTCCGCGGGCTGGTCTTTGGGGTCCTGGAGGACTTCCTCGGGTTCTGGCTTCGGCGTCAACTCCGACACCTTCTTGGGAGGGTTGGGGTCTTTTTGCCATGGGCCCTTGATGTTCGTTGCGTTGCGCCAGTTCACGCCGTCGTAGAGATAGTAGGTTTTGCTGCCGGGATCCTGGAGGATCGTAAAAGCCGTGTTCACCACGCGCATCATCGTCGAGTCCTCGACAGCACGGAGCTCGGGCGCACCATCGATGCTGATCAAGACCGCCGGGTAGGTGAAGAACGTGATCGCCGGCGGCGTCATGTTCAGCTTGTCGGCAACGATCTTTTCTTTGTCCGCGAGTTCCAGCGAGGCGAGGAGACGATCGAGCGAGATGGCAAGTTGCCATTTGGGAACTTCCGTCTCCACCAGACGCTTGAACTTGTCCTCCTCTTCGGTCGTCGCTTCCGGGAACCTCACGTTCTCGACTGTGGCATCCAGAATGTCGACCATCCGAGTGTCACGATCCGTCGATACTCTCGCATTGATCCACATCGCGCCGAAGACGGGCTCGGTTTTTCCCTTCGGTGTCACAGAGACCGCCGCCCGGCCGGTCAGGCGATCCCCCTTGAACGTTTCGGGCTGCGGTTGGTAAACGAGGATCTTCGCCGCCGGCGCCTCAATCTCACGCGGCCAGGCGTGGTCCTCCTGAGCGGCCAACGACCCGCTCGAAACCAACAACAACATAGCGATTACGCTGAACATGAACGGCATCCACGGTCTCCTTCGATTGTCGAAATGTCGCGAGTCGGAGGCATTATCCCCCAGGCTGCGTTTGACGTCGAACTCCTACTGCGACAAACTCCTTCGCTATGCCTTCCGCCTCTCGGAAGCTCGTGCTTGCATTGCCTTTACTGATCATCACTCAGTGCACTCCCGGTTCGGATGTCGACGGTACCGACGCCGACGCGAGCCGTTTGCCGGCCCTCTACGTTCCGCTCGATTCCTATGATTTCAGCGCGAACCCCGAGCTCTTGAAACGAATCGTTTCGTCCCCCTACTAGTATTTTCGGTTCATCAACAAGCGGTTCGCCCAGGCCATGTGTGAGACGCTCGAGCAAGCGCTCGCGGGCACGCCGACCGTGAACCTCCATGGTGATCCGCACGTCGAGCAGTATTCGGTGACCGAGTCGGGTCGGGGCCTCACCGACTTCGACGACGCCTCGACCGGCCCCGCCGCATTGGACATCGTTCGTTTCGCCGTCTCCATCTAATTGGCCGCGGGAGAGAAGGGATGGTTCGACAAGGAGGCGGAGTTAGTCGAGGAATTTCTACGAGGGTACCGAGAGGCGCTCGAGGACCCAGAGACGACCGCGCCCGAGCCACAAATCGTGGCCCGCATCCGCGCCAGTTTCGACTCCGACCGCCGGTCTCTTTTGGCCTGGGCCGACTCTCTGATGACGCCCGAGCCGTTGAAAGAATTGCCGGGGCAAGTCGCGATCGACCTCTTCTCCAAGGTGATCCTCGATGATAATCCCGATCTGCCACCGCAATATTTCGACGTCGTCAAGGCGGGTCGCTTGCGAATGGGTGTCGCGAGTGCCCTCGATCAGAAGTATCTAGCACGCGTGCAAGGTCCCACTCCCGAGCCCGACGATGATGTTCTCGTCGAAATAAAGGAGGTCCGCGATCTGAGCGGCATTGACTGCATTCATCGGAGGCCTAAGGATCCGTTTCCCATCCTAGCCGCCCAATCACGCATCGCCTATACGCCTTACAAGTTCACCGGTTTCATTTACCTGGATCCGCGAAGAACCGGCGACCACGGCCTCGATTCCGATTTCTGGGATGGCTCGAGCTTTTGGGTGCATACCTGGGTGGATCATTATTGGGAAGTTTCCATAAGTGACCTCGCGAGCCCCGAGGAACTGGCGGAGATCGTCTACGATGTGGGAGTCCAGCTCGGGCGAGGACATCCCAAGGCGGTGGCCTCGCCCCACGATTCTCAGCTTCGTAAGGCGTTGCTCGCCACACTCGATGAATACGGACCGGATCTCGAGCGTCGTTTGGTGGAGTTCACGGTGGGTGTGAACCAAGCTTGGGCAGGAGTTCCGCACGGTAGCGGCGGAGCGCTAGCGGAAAATTAGTGCCTCAATGCGCGCTCACTCCTCGTTCGCGCGCTTAGCGCCTCGCTCCACGCTCGGCGCTCCTTGTGTCGGCCCACTCGGGCCGGGCTCGCTCCGCTCGCGCAGGGTGCCGTGAATCCTCCAGCACCCTGCTAGAGCGATTTCACGTCGGACTTGAGCTTATTCAGTCCATCGCGGATACGGGCGAGCTCGTTCTGTCCGTCACTTAGTCGGATATGCTCGGCGCGGACGAACCGAGTGTACGGTGAAATCGCCTCGCGGATGCGGGCCAAGCTCTGCTCGATCTCGCGATCGAATTCCCAGTTGAGTGCGCTCATCAGCTGTTCGCGAAGGTCGGTGACCTTACGGTGGAGTTCTCGTTTGGCCTTCCTTCGTTTCGCGGGTATGACGAGGAAGCCGAGGGCCGACAAGACGCCGGCGGCGAGAATGCCGGTCATGTCGGCTAGGGTCGTGCTTGCGACCATCGTCATGATCGTCCCGAGGCCGACCGCCCCTACCTCTAGCAGTGCGGCCCCGGTCACTGCGGTTTGAACCGATTCCGCCAGCCGGGTGGATTCTTTGTTTCGATCGTAGCTGTCGACGGCGCGGCGTGCGGCTCGTCCGACGGTATCGAGCAGGCGCTCGCGGTCGTACTCGAAGCCTCCCACCTTACCGACCATTCTCTCGGACTCCTGGGTCTTACGGGATTCCAAGTATTCCGTCACCGCTTGCCATTGACGCAGCTCGGCTTCGATCATCCAGTCGATAACACCGGTCACCCGTTGCTCGATGACTTGAGGCAGATCGGCCACCACCTTCTTCTCGAAGTCACTCTTGACTTTCGATTTGTTCGCGAGGTCGAAGACCCGAGCTAGGCGCATCGTTTCTTCGAAGTACTCGTTGCCGCGGGTCTCGAAATCGAGGAGCGCGTTGTCGATGTCTGAAAGTCGAAAGCAAAAGTCCCTTTCCAGGTCTTCCTTGTAGAGAGAAAGCTGACGTTCGATTTCTTCCAGAGCGCGAAAATCCACCGTCAGGAGCTCGAGTTGGGTGTCTACCTGCGCGAGGCACTTTTGGACTAGATTCTGACCTACTCCGATCGGATTGAGGAGCTTGAGGCGAACACGCTCCCCTTCGTCCAGGGTGGACATGATGAACTGCTCGAGTTTGTCGAAGGCGCTGCCGTTGTTGACAGCCGTCTCGCCCTCTGTTTTGGCCCTGAGGGCCTGGCGTGCCGATATGGGAAAGATCTCCGGTTGAACTTCAAGGAGGGATTTCAGGTTCTCCGACACGAAACGCACGACACGGCTCAGCTCTTCTTCGCTTTCCAGAATGTCGATCTTATTGATGGCGACGACGATTTTCTTGCCCCAATCGCGGATGCTCTCCAGAAAGTCTCGTTCGCTTTCGGTGAACGGACGGTCCGCCGACGTGACGAAAAGAACCAAGTCCGAGCGAGGCACAAAATCGCGTGTGATGGTCTCGTGCTCGCGGTGGATGGCATTAGTACCCGGCGTATCGACGACGTTGATTTCCGTCAAGAGCTCCACCGGTGCGGTGATGATGTCGACGGGACCATCTTCGGACTGCCGTCCGGTCTCTTCGCCATACTTGAGTAGGCAAATGCGCTCGGTCGTCGGAGTGACGCCCTCCTCGAGGACGGCGGCGCCGATAAGCGTATTGATGCATACGCTTTTGCCGGCGTTGAATTCGCCGACGACAACCAAGAGAAAGAGCTCGTCGAGCTGCTGAATGGAGGTTTCGAACGTCGCTCGATCTTCGGCATCGACCTCGAGGTCCACTAGGGCGACGTGCAACGCGCGTAGAAATTTTCGCTCCTTGGCGAGGAGCTTCTCCTGTCGCTCGTTGAGGATGCGAGACAGCATCGTCTCGTCCTAGTTTTTCTAACCGGGCCAGCCAGGCGAACCAGGCTAGCCGGGGGTATGCTTTCGGTGAGCCATAGCCTGCCGGATGAAGGGCTCACAAAAACTGAGACTATTCACTTCTTCGACTTCCTGCCCGGACAGCCTCGACTGGAACGCCGCCTCGATGGCTTCTAGAACGACGCCTAGTGAAACCCCGTCGGAAAACCATTTCTTTACGAGGGCGAAGTCCTCAGGGGAGAAGAGACCCGGGCGCTCCTTCCAGCGGAAGAAGAACGTCTCGACCTGCTCGCAGTACGATTCGAGTCGGGGATCCTTCACGGCTCGAGCTCTCGAGGTCGATAGTGGGCACGGTACTCCGAGAGGCGCGCCTCCACCGCCTCTCGGCTTGGAGGTACGCCCATGACGCCTGCCTTCTCTACGGCGAAGGACGCGGTGCATGTGGCGAACTGCGCGGCGTCGATTGCTTCCTGGCCTTCCCGGAGCGCGACCAGAAAACCTGCAGCGAAGACGTCACCGGCCCCTGTCGGGTCATGGTCTCTTCGTTCGAAAGCCGGTACCAGGTAACAGACCTTTTTGGTATAGATCCGGGCTCCGCGCACCCCTTGAGTAACGGCCAGCGTCGCCTTATCGACGGCCAAGCGAACCATGAGGTCGATATCGGGCGGATCCGTCTCGCTTACAGAGACGAGATCGACCTCCGTCAATGCTGCTGCCACCCCTTTCCATGCACATCGTTGAACCGTGCCTCCTTCGTCCCATCGACGAAAGAATCCCTGTGGTGCCACGCCGCAGCGGCCACGCCGCGTAAGACGACTCAACGGTGCCTCGACCTCCTGAGCAATAGGACAATAGAGGACGGCGGCATCTTCGGCAAGCTTCGATCGGAGCGCAGTGAGATCTTGCTCCCGGATACTGAAGGCTCGGCTGGACAGGCGTTGGTGCCTCTCGCCACGCCGGGATTCGTTGTGGAAAGTCGTGCTGTCATTCGACTGACGATAGTGGATCTCGATTCCGTCAAGGGGGCCAAAAAGATCGAAGTTCCGACCCACCGCGGTGACCATAGCGGTTGAGAGGCCTAATCGTGCGGCGGTGAGACACGCGTAGGCCGCCGCCCCGCCGAGGACCCGTTCGCCGTCCCGATAATCGATCGCGAGATGGCCCACCCCGACGAAGTCCACCGGTTGCCCATGCCCCCCGCGTATTGGCATCGCTCAGCCCTCACCCGGCGTCTGACGACCTTGATAGCGGCACGGCCTCATTTGACGCTCTAGCGTCCCAAAGGGAGAGGGGTTAAAGGAAGAAGAGACCATTGCACGCATTGTAATCCGTAGTGAGACCGGTTGTGCGGTTTAGAATATAGTAGGCGAACATGATTCGGACTTCGCTCATCGCCCAGGGGAAACGACGATTGCTGATGTCCGTCTTGCTTGCGGTGCTGCTCTCCCTGGTCTATCTCTATCTGGCCCGCTACTATCAGGGGCGAATTGATGGCTGGTTGCTAGGAGTGGGGTGGGCATTGATCCTAGTCAATCTTTTTCGGGCCGGCCTGGGTGGCCTATATCGTTGGGACCGCCAACCGTTCGCACGTTTCGATCTGGGACTAGAAGACGATCGCGCTCGGCCCGGTGAGGCATTTCGTCTCGAGATCATGCTCCAGGCGCGAAGAGCCTTGAGCTTGACACGCGTCGCGGTTCAGCTTCGCTGCATCGATCAGAAAATCACCCCGCGCGGCCGGGTAGAGAATCCCTTGCACGAGAAGGTCAACGTTGTCTCGGAGGGGTTGTCCATCTCACCCGGCGCGAGCCAGCATTTCGAAATCGAGCTTCCCGTACCCTCGGACGCGCCGACAACCTTCAAGGATTCTCAAGGGCGAATTCGCTGGACTATTTCCCTCGACACCGAGGTCGCGGACTACGGAGTTCTTCACGACGAGTTCGAAGTGGCGGTAGCGCCGTCGTAGGCCGTCATGGTGACCAGGGGGACGAAGGCGATTCTCGTCTACAACCCCGAGTCCGGGCGCGGAAGGCGAAAAGAGCTTAGGCTTCCCGATCTCTTGTCGCGGTTGGAAGCGCTCGGCCTAGAAGCCGAGCCTGCGCCCACGCGTCGGCCGGGGCACGCCACCGAGCTTGCCGGCGACGCACTCCAGCGCAAAATCCCGTTGGTCATCGCCTGGGGTGGCGACGGAACGGTCAACGAGGTCGCCCGGGGGATGCTCGGATCCGAAACGCCGTTAGGCGTTCTCCCCGGTGGAACGGTGAACGTATTCGCCAGAGACACTGGCATTCCCTTCGACTTGGATAAGGCCTGCCGCCTACTGGTCGAAGGTGAGCCGAGGGGCATCCCGGTGGGAATGGCGGGAGATCGACCGTTCCTCTTGATGGCCGGAATCGGGATCGACGGGGAAGTGGTTCATCGCCTTGATGCGGGATTCAAGAAGCGGTTGGGAACATTCGCCTTCTGGCTGCTGGGTTTCCGATTGCTCGCCAGCTATGCGTTCGCCCCTTTGAAGGTTCTCGTGGATGGCAAAGAGGTCGTGGGAACAGGGGTCGTGGCCGGGAACGTTCGGTGCTACGGGAGCGGTTACGTTATCACGCCCGAGGCCCGTCTCGAAGAACCGATGCTGGATGTGGTCGTGTTTCAAGGACGCAGTGGGTTCGACTACCTCCGCTACCTCTTCGGGGTGGCGGGTGGATTTCACGTGAAGTTCAAGGACGTCGTGCATTTCCACGCCGAGCGGTTGGAGGTGGTGGCTACGGCCGGCCAGCACTACCAACTGGACGGCGAGCCTGCCGGAAAAGTACCGGTTCAGTTGGAGATCCGCCCCAACGCCTTGCGGGTTTTGCTTCCGCAGCTTCCGTCGCGTCCGTGAACGGGGATGCGCCGATTCGGACTTGACATTTACATCACGTGGTTGCATTGTTCGTTTTCCACCCCAACAAGCTTGGCGCGGCTGCGGGGGAGCGGGGGTTCGCTTCTCACAAGTGCTTTAATGTCACCGGTTAACTGAGGGGTTCCGGGGAGTCGAAGATGAAGATACTTGCCGTTCGGGGCGATATCGCCGAGGTCGACGTGGACGCTGTGGTGAACCCTGCCGACGCGACCTCACAGGGAATCGGCCAGGCCGGCGGCACGGCTCGCAAGCCTCGAAGGTTAGTTGAGCGGGCGGGGCGTGAAGTCGAATCAGAGGCGGTCGCCCGCGGTCCGGTTCAGGTCGGAGAAGCGATGCTCACCACCGGAGGACGCCTTCGCTGCAAGTACGTGATCCACGCCCCGATGGGCGGAAGATCGGATTCCCTCGATCCCGAGGTCGTAAAGCAGTCCACCCTCGCCGCTCTTCGCTGCGCGGCGGGGAGCGGGTTGCGGTCGGTGGCCATTCCGGCGCTTCCATCCGGTGCGGCGACGACCCGCGCGCTCGTCAGTGCGCTCAAAGCCTTCGATGAAGAGAACGGTCTCGAAGAAGTCTTTGTCGTGGGACAAACCGGCGAGATCGTCAGCGCCATCAAGAGAGAGCTCGGCAGGGGCAACTAGACTAGGTCCGAGCAGTAGCCGTTGCGCGACGCAATCGCGTTGTGACTTCTCTTCGGGATGATGAACTTGTAGAACCGCGCGGAATAAACAGCAAGCAGGAAGAGTCGCGGTCTTCAGCCTGCCATCGCTTGTTGTGCGATTTTTGATCTGAGAAAAGATCATCTGTCGTCGGCTTCGCCCGAACAATTCCTCGATTCGTACGAATACAACATTTTGTTCAAAAGGAGAATCTCATTGCGAAAGAAAATATCCCGACTTCTTAGTGTACTGGCGGTTCTGCTGCTGAGTACCGTTTCTAATTCGATTCATGCCCAGGCGCCTCCGGTGCAGGAACCATCCGACCAGGAGGCCATCAAAAAGGCGCTGACCGGCGGCGTCCCCATGGGACGGTGGAAAGAAGGTTTGCTATTCGAAGGCATCAGGCCCATGCCCTGGCTGAAAAGTGCAGCCAACTGGTTCCCGGGCACCGAAGAAGTTCAGCCCAATGAAAATGCGCGTAACATTTATGGGCACGGCACCTAACATTCGCCCAGGGCAGGTGAATACATCAATTTACGTTGAGCTGGGCAATGGTGACAACTTCGTATTTGATATGGGAGAAGGTGCGGTAGCCAATTACGTTGCCGCGCGAGTCGCTCTCAATCAAATAAAGCAAGTTTTTATGGGTTTACGCGGATTCGTGTGGGTAAGTTCTGACGGAAAAACAGTGTAACTCATTGTGTGGAAAAGGTATCGAGTACTTCATCAGGTGCTGAAAAGTGGTCCATTTTTAGGATAGGCTAACCGAGTGAAAAATTCCCAGTCGATCCGCTCGCTGTTTGCGCTGCCAGGTTTCGTGGTTGGTGCCGGGTTGAAGGGTCTATTCGGTGACCGATACGCCCGCGTCATCCAGCTCAAGAGGCGAAAAAAACAGCTGTGTGCTCTTACTGTGGGCAACGGTGCCGGGGGCGCTATGACAAGCAAGTGTGCCGGGTCCGCGA
Organism: Candidatus Marinacidobacterales bacterium; assembly: GCA_965219415.1. Lineage (GTDB taxonomy): Bacteria > Acidobacteriota > Vicinamibacteria > Marinacidobacterales > DATDRI01 > CBDCNP01. Next base: position 1,817,393 of record OZ244742.1, on the reverse strand, counting down.
CCTGTCGTTGGCAGGCTGGCGGATCTATCTGGAATACGAGCGTTGGCGCGTCAACTGTTCTGGGTGCGGCGGTGTGCATGTAGAACACCTAGACTGGCTGGCGAACAACTCGCGCTACACCCAGCGTTTTGCGACGCATGTGGGCAAGCTGTGCCGGGATATGCCGAACAAGGCGGTGGCCGAGATGGAACGTCTGCACCACGGTACGGTGAAGGCTCTGGATACGCTCTACATGCAAGAGCAGGTCGACCGGGCGGGGCTACCGGCGCCTCGGGCCATCGGTGTCGATGAGATCTCCATCCGCAAGGGACATAACTATCGCGTCATTGTCAGCGACCTGGAGCGGGCGCGTCCCATCTGGGTGGGCGGTGAGGGTCGCAAAGAAACCGACATCGATTTGTTCTTCAAGGCGCTGGGCGGAAAGAAAAGCGCCCGTATCAAGCTGGCCGCCATGGATATGTGGAAGCCCTTCCGGAACTCGGTGATTCACAACGCGCCTAATGCGCGGATCATCTCCGACAAGTTTCATATCATGCGTCATCTGTCAAAGGCCCTCGATGAGGTCCGGCGCGGTGAGTACAAACGCCTCAGCGGCAAGGACCGGTCGTACATCAAGGGGCAGCGTTACACTTTGCTTTCCCGGCGGGAGAACCTGAGCCTAGACGGTCGCCGCGCACTCAAAAAGTTGCTCCAGGCCAACCGGCGCCTGAACACCGCCTATATTTTGAAGGAGGCCTTCGGGCAACTCTGGGGTTACCGCACCGAACGCGGCGCTCGCGCCTTTTTCACTCGTTGGAAAGACAGCCTCAAATGGCAACGCCTGCATCCGTACCAGAAGTTCGCCGGTATGATTGAGTCCCATTGGGATGGTATCGCCTCCTACTGTCATCCGGAGAACAAAGTCAGTCTCGGCCTAGTTGAAGGGGTCAACAACAAAATCCGTGTTCTGCAACGACGCGCCCTACGGCTATCGCGACGAGGAATATCTCAAGCTGAAGATCGTGGCGACTTTCCTTTCGCCATTACCCAGAAATGCAGTTTTCAACCCACACGAATCCGCGTAGACCCCTTTTTATCACACACTTGCATGTGGACCACTTTGGCTCGCTTCCCTATCTATGGATGTTTGGCACCTGGGCCGGTGGCTGGCATGAACCCTTGACCATTCACGGGCCTTCAGGGCGAACACCTGAATACGGTACAAGAACGATGGTTGAAGGCATGAAGATGATGCTGGGTTGGCATCGAGATGCCTTTAGTGTGTTCCCGGTAGGTCAGGGCCATGACATACAGGTTAATGAATTCGATTGTCGTGACAATGGTGGCGTGGTCTATGAAAAGAATGGCGTCAAAGTCATTCATTGGCAGCGTTCACATGCCAAAGACGGTGCATCCGCGTATCGCCTCGATTGGAACGGCATGTGTTTTGTCTGGACCGGGGACGGCCGTGCAAGCAAGCTCGATACCGAGTACGCCAAAGGCTGCGACCTCTATGGCACAGAACTACAGCCGGAACTCGTGGAAATTAATTCGGGCGTACAAGGCGTACCACCGTTCCTGGCGCGCTACACCGTAGATACGCATCATACCCCCGCATATGCCTCGGGTTACTTGGCTAATCAAATCCAGCCGAGAATGTTCATGACCACCCATATGAACTTCGATCCATTTCTCAATGAAGAAACCGTGGCAGAGGTTCGCGAACACTGGAAGGGGCCGTATCATTTTGGAGCGCCGGACGGGATTGTCGTCAACATGACCAAGGATATGATTTGGGTTCGAGAAGGTATCCTGCCCGAGTTTCCCAACAGCCGTGCTCCGCAATTTGATTTCACCAATGGCCAGTTGGTTGTGCCTCACCCGCCAACCAGTCGTAACGAGATTCAAGAGCCGTTTGTGCGCGACCAGCAAATCGATCCTGCAGAGTACTATCCCAAGGGATACTACCCTGAGCTACTCGAGGATTGGCCTGTGGAAGGTGACCTCGTGGTTCCCTTGGAAGACTTGCCAGAAAATCTGAGAGAAAGCATGGGTGCTGCCTGGAGGCAGAAGGAAAAGAATCAGAAGATTCTGGACGAGCAGAGCGAGAAGTAAGTCACCCGACCAGCGCGTTAACCCGGACTGCCAAGAGCTGCATAGCAAAGCGACGCAGTTCTTGGCAGACGGTTACGTGTTCTCAGTCCGCAAGGTTCTCTATCTTCACCGGCTCAATGTCATCGGCGGGTGAAAAACCGAACACCCTGCCGTAGAAATAGAGCTCCGCGTCCAGCGCCCGTTTGATGTTCTCCGATTTGCGGAAGCCGTGCCCCTCTCCCTCGAACGCTATGTGAGCGGTTGGGTGACCCGCCTTGCGCACCGCCTCGAACATCAGCTCCGCCTGGTTAGGTGGGACGACCTTGTCGTCGAGTCCCTGGAAGAAAATGATAGGGCAAGCGAGTTTTTCGGCAAAGTGGATGGGCGAGCGGCTTCGGTAGACGTCGGCCTTCTGCGGGTAAGGCCCCACCAATGAATCCAAGTAGCGGGACTCGAACTTGTGGGTGTCTCGAGCCAAAACCTCTAGATCGCAGACCCCGTAATACGAAGCGCCGGCTTTGAATAGATCTCGGAACGTGAGAGCGGCCAACGTCGTATAGCCGCCGGCGCTCCCGCCTCGAATGGCGAGAAGTTTCGGATCCACTCGGCTCGCATCGATCAAATACTTCGCCGCGTTCACCGCGTCGTCCACGTCCACGATACCCCACCGGTCCTTTAGTCGTTCCCGATAGGCACGGCCGTAGCCCGTACTCCCGCCATAATTCACGTCCGCCACCGCGATGCCGCGGCTAGTCCAGTACTGGATGGCGGGATTCAATGCCGTATCGGTGGCAGCGGTGGGTCCGCCGTGACTGAGAACGAGTAAGGGCGGCTTGTCATTCTCGGGAGCCTGGAAGCGATCGTTTTTCGGTGGATAGAAAAATGCGTGGGCCGTGGCGCCGTCCCCAGTGGGAAACTCGATGGCCTCCGGGATCGAGAGGAGGGCCGGTTCGATCTCGAGCGCGCTCGAACGGCGAAGGACCTCGGTCTCACCCGAGCGCAAATCGATCCTTGCGAGCTCCGATTGTCGATCCGGCGCCCCACCTTGGAAGAGCGCCTGACCGGCTCCGACTAATAGGTTCTCGATCTCGGCGTAGGGTGTTTCGATCTCGCCAAGGTCGCCTGATTTCGTATCGAGCCGAGCCAAATGAACACGCCCGGCGTCATGGTAGCTGCAGATGATGTTGCCGGCGGACTCGAAACCGTACGTCGTCATGCCGAATACCCACTGGGGAAGTCCAAACTCGAATTCACGAGGACATAGGGCTTCCGTGTCGCCCTCCTTCGCGCGATATAAATTCCACCATCCGGTTCGGTCGGAGACGAAGTGCAGCAGGCCATCCGGCGACCATTCCGGCTGAAAAACGGATTCTTTGGATCCACCCGCGACGAGCTCGGCGTCCACCAACGTCCCGTCCGGGTGCACTGCCGCGACCCAGAGCTCGGTTCCATCCCACGGCATGTTGGGGCGGTTCCACGTGAGCCAGGCGAGGCGGCTTCCGTCGGCGCTGAAACGAGGCGAGGAATAAAAATCGTTCCCCTCCGTCGCGACGGTCCCGATGTCCGCGTCGACCGGGTCTAACCAGACGAGCGCGTTGGCCGGTTCTCGATCCTCGTCGCTGTGGTCTTCGCGCACCGCGATGAGGCGTTCGCGTCCCGGAGCCACGGCGAAGTCCGCGTATCGCATCGAGCCTTGCCGCGTCACCGGCTCCGGCGCCGACCCCCCCGCCGTGCGATACACGCGCTGATCCTTGAAATTAGCAAAGTAGACAGTTCCGTTTCTCACGGTGAATGCCCCGCCGCCGTATTCGTGGACACGGGAGCGTGCGTTGAAAGGCGGGAGAATGACATCGGCCACCGTACCATCGGTTCTTCGCCGAACGATGACGCTGCGACCGCCTTCCTGCGGCCGCGTTTCCGCCCACCAAATATCCTCTCCGTCGAATATCGCGCTACCGATCCCGACGACTCCCGCTACAATGGCCTTGGAAGTGATGGGGGATTTCCAGCTCCCGTACGGACGGATTGTCATTCGGTCTCCTCTTCGTCGCCCCTAAGATAGAATCCACCTCCGACACAGGCAACTCTCGAATCCTGGTTTGCAGCCCTCGTTTCGGAGATAATGGAGGAGGGAGATTCTATCGTATGAAACCGAGCTTGGTAACGGCCTTCCTTTTCGTGGCGTTCGGTCAATTCTCGGCCGATCCGCAGGCGACTCCGCAGCAAGAGCCGGGGGACACGATTGCGCTCTACCGCCCGCAGGCACACGACCTCTACAACGGGAGATTCAACATCGAAGGCAAGAAGATCTATCAGGTCGGCGGTCTCTACGACTCCGCGCCTTGGGATCACATGGGAAACGACGGCAAGAACGTGCAGGCGGTGGGCGGATCGGTCGAGATCGACGTCAACGAGATCGAGAACACCGGACGCGTCCGCGCTCGGCTGCGATTGCCGGAGGGGTCGTTTGGACTTAGTCACCGATCGGTTCCACGAGTTCACGCCGTGCCAAGACGGGTGGTATCGCGGCCTATCTCTATGAGCATGGTGACTCCGGGTGCGGCGATACGAACTGGCCGAAGACGTTCGGGTATCTCGCCGGATGGGGCTACGGCAAAGCGACTCTCGACGGCGCTCCTTTATATGAAGACTACGAGATGCATTTCATGGTGACGCAGGGCATTCGCGAGCGAAAAACGTTCGCAGTGCTCTTTCCGAAGCCGGATCGGAAGTCCGAGGCCGGTGCGGTCAATCCCGCCACGCAGCAGATCGATTTTTATATCCGGAGTCCGGAGACCGACGAGCGAAACCACCCCAAGCGAAAGAGCTTCGATCACTTCTTTGCGATGGAAGTGATCTGGAAGTAGGAGGGCCTAGCGAGCGTCGCCGAAAGGCGTCTGCATGACCACGGTTTCCCGCCCGTCACGACGGAACTCCCGAGCCAGGTCTTCGGCATCCGCCCGATAAACGAACTCGCCGACCCAGACCCGGTAGTAAAGCCGATCGCTTTTGCGGAACCTCGAGATCTCGACCGGACGATGGCCTTCCCGCTTGATTTCATCCGCGAGCTCTTCGGCGGCCGACTCGTCTCGGAACGAGCCAAGCTGGACTCTCCACCTCGTGGCGAGGCGAGTCTGGTCCACTTGAATGACCTCGATGTGAACCGGAGCGACACCCTTTCGGACCATGTCGATCGCCTTCGCCGCGCCATAGGAGAGATCCAGGATCCGGCCGTCGATGTAAGGACCCCGATCGTTGACCACCACGACGACGCTGCGGCCGTTTTCGGGATCGGTGACACGCAAAACGGTGCCGAAAGGAAGGGTCAGATGAGCCGCAGTGAACCGCTCCGGATCCATGGGCTCTCCGCTTGCCGTCGGACGGCCTTCTTCTTCTACGCCGTACCAAGACGCCAACCCCTCCATGGTCGTACCGGGCGTGGGTATCGGTGCAGGAGTGCCACTGGGCGTGGTTGGAGAAGGCCCGCGGCCGGCACAAGCGGCGACTAAGGAGCAAAGCAGGAGGAGGGGAAGAGTCCGCTTCACGGAGAGTTATTATAGCTGCTTTGGCTATCTCCGGACGTACTTCTTCGCCTCTTGTAGCTCTGGCAAATCCGGATCCGCGTCTTTCCAGTACTCGAGAAAACGCTCGTACTCCGTCCGGGCGGAGTCTTTGTCGCCGATCTGGTCGAGCAGCCGGGCGGTCTTGAGGACGTAGCGAGGCTCGAACCAGGCGGTCCATTTGGAGCTCATTCCCGGCGTGTTCAGTTCGCCGTAGATTTTGATCGCTCCGCGCAGATCCCCCTGCGCCTTTTTCACTCGCGCCGAACCGTCACGGAAGGGAAGGTTGTTCGCAAAAACACCGGGCCCGGGCGACAACATGTTCAGCCACATCTTGGCCTCTGGCTGCCCGGCGGCGAAGGCCGAATCGGCTTCTCCGGGGCTTCCGTCAGCCAAGGCGATCTCTCCACGGAGAGCGTGATGGAACCAGTTCGCCACCACGTTATCCGCGTCGTGAATCTCGATTTGTTGATCTAAGTGGCGACGGGCAGCATCCACATTTCCCGAGCGCGCCTCTGCCGCGCCGGCGAGTAAGTACGCCAGCATGGGCAACACCTCCTTCTGCGGCGGAAGGTTCGCGGGCCCGAGATCTTCGGAAACGCCTGAAAGAAGCGGCTCCGTCCTGCCGACACTTTCGCGCGCGGCGCCGTAATCTTCCTTTTCGATCGCCAGAACGGCCTCCAAGAGATGGATAGCGATCTGTCTTTCCACATCCTTATCTTCGATCGCACCTACGATTGCCTGGGTCAGGTGTTCTTCTGCCTCACGGAAACGTCCGAGGCGCGAGAGAATGAAAGCTTCGATGAAGTGTGGCGGGTAGTTGTAACGCCAAGAGCGGATCACCTGAGTTTCGGTTTCCGCGACCTCCGTGAACCGGCTCACTCCATTGTAAGCGTCTTCGTAGCGTCCCAGCACTCCGTACGCCCAAGCCAAACCGCTATGCCCGAAAAAGAAAGTGGGATCGATCTCAATCGCTCTGCGGTAATTCTCAACCGCCCTCTCCGGTTGCCCGGAAATCATGCAAGCTTCAGCCAAGCAATCATACGGGTTGGCTTCATCGGGTTTCAGTTGAGCGTACGCTTCGAACTCTCCTATGGCTTCGGAGAACCGGTTGTCCCAGAGCAAATTCAAACCGTAGCTAAAACGAAGGCGAGCCGAATGAGGAAGCGCTCGGACGCCTCGTTCCAGGATGGCCATGGCCCTCTCGGGCTGCTTGCTTCCATGCGCGGAAAACGTTCCGCCGGTGAGGTCGCCTTTATAAAGCCCAGCGAGCGCGCGGTAAGCGCGATCTTCATCGGGATAGCGGGCGATGAGCGTCTCCAGAAGATCGGCTGCCACTTGCGGATTTTCCTCTTCTGTGAAGATCGCCTCAACGTAAAGCCGGTCCCTTTCGGGGAGACGCTCGAGGTTCTCGAGTACCTTCTGGCGGTAGTGCTCCGGGCTTTGGCCGGTGCGAATCGCTCGTCGAGGCATCGTTCCTAGCTCGAAATAGGCCATGGCGAAAGAAGGGTCCTTATCTTACCGCCGCTTCAAACAGCCTGACGGCCTCCGCCATACGAAACGCGACCTGGGCCTCCTTACCTTCGGTGTAAAGCCGATACGCCTCAAGAGAAGCCGTAGTCACCTGAGCGATGGGACTTCCCGCCGGCCGATCGGTCAACTCCAGGCTGGCTCGGATGCGGCCGGTTAGGTCATCGACAAGTGGAAAAACGTCCGCGCCCCTTACGCTCTCCGCGGAGAGAACTCTCCCGCTTTCGACGTCTTCGATCTGAACGTCAATTTGGATCTGGTCACCGGCCTTGAAGATGCTTCCGACCACGACCGCACCGGCGCCGGCACGTCGGGCGATCTCGGGGACCAGGCTCCTTTTGATGGTCTCGAGATCCTCCTCCCCAAGTTGAGCCAGAATTTCCTGGATGCGTTGGGCGCTCACGACGTCCAAGCCCGGCGTCTGAGCGAGATCCGTAATGAGCATGCTCGGAAGGCCTCTCGAAAGCCAGCGAACCTCTTCGTCACCCGTATTGTTCTCGAAGTACATGACGGCAATGGCAGGCCTCCCCGAGGCCCCAATGCCTGGTGGTGGTCGATCCGAACTCTTGCCAGCGACGTAGACCGCTGCCGCAATGCCTATCGCAATAGCGGCTGCCCAGCCCCACCGCCTCACGTGCGAGCTCTTCTGCCCCTTAGTGGCCGGACGCTCGCCGCTTTCTATCTCGCGTCGCAGCTCCTTGAGGTCCAAAGCCAGCTCCTTCATGGTCTGGTAACGCCCAGCCGGATCCTTGGCCGTCGCCTTCTTGACGATGCGCTGGAGCTCCGCGGGAGTGTCACCAGAGGGAAGCTCCAGCGGTTCGGCAGAGTCGTGGACGATGGCGTTCAACGTTTCGAGCGAGCCTTGTCGTATGAATGGATGCTCGCCCGAGAGCATCTCGTGGAGAACGACCCCGAAAGAGAAAATGTCGGTTGCCGCGCCGACGGTTTGCCCGCGAGCTTGCTCCGGCGACATGTAAGCAACGGTTCCCACGACGCGTCCTTCTCGGGTCTTGAGCATGGTCTCAGTGTCGCCCTCGCTCCCTTCGGTGAGAGGTTCAAGAAGTTTGGCGAGACCAAAGTCGATGACCTTGGCGTAGCCTTGCTCGGAGACGAGGACGTTCTGAGGTTTTAGATCGCGGTGGAGGACACCTCGTTCGTGGGCAAGCGAAAGAGCCTCGGCAATCTGCGTCGCGAGCTCCAGGGATTTGCGTAGATCAAGTTTCTTTTCTTCGATGGCTTGCCGGAGACTCTGCCCACGCACGTACTCCATAGCGATGAACGTCCCACCCTCCGCTTCATCCACGTCGTAGACGGCGGCGACGTGGGGATGCTCGATGGCGGCGGCGGCGCGTGCCTCTTGAACAAAGCGCTGCTTTCGTTCTTCATCGCGGGTGAGATCGCCGGTCAGAAATTTCAGGGCGACCTTACGTCGGAGTTTTGTGTCTTCGGCGAGGTAAACCTCTCCCATTCCTCCCTCGCCGATCTTCTCGACGATCTTGTAATGGGAAATCGTGGTCCCGATCATAAGTCGAGCCGCCGATGGGTCAACTAGTTCGAAGCATACGCGTTTTGCTCCTGGCCGTCTAGCGTTTAGGCGAAGCTCTCCTGCGAGCGTCGATTTTCTCTCGGACGAATACGACACCAAAGACTCGCTCTGCATTTAAACGATTGTGCGGACCGCAATGGAGTCGGAGATATCTCTCATCGTGGCTGCGATACAAGGCAAAGGGCCGCAGGTGCTCGATCTGGAGTCCGGTTCGTGCGCGACACCGGGTCCCGTCCGGACCCTGGAATTCGCGCTGGTATCCGGCCCGCTCATGCACGCGCTCACGGACCTCTGGGGGGATGTAGCGGGACTTCGCGAAAACCTTGTCTGGACAAGATTTTTTGTTACCTTTCGACACTCTCTGTCGTCGCCTCGCACGCTTCCTCATCACGTCCTTCTTGTCGAGGGCGATGTCCAGAGCCTGCTCCATGATCTCGGCCATGCGTTGGTGGGAGTTTTCCACGCCGAGGACCTCAGCCAGGCGTTCGAACTTTTCCTTGAACTTGTGGTCGGCGGCGAAGCGGAAATTGAACACCTCCGGTCTTGCCGGCTCGAGGATAGTCGGTGACAACCGGGGGGTTGGGCGTGGGGTCTCAGGCACCGCTTGAGGATGTACGGTCGGAGGCAGGGTCGGAGCCGACCGACGGGGAGTCATTCGAATCGACGGCGCAAAGACGGGCTTTGGCCGGAGCGCGACCAGGTACTCTTCAGCCTCACGCTAATATAGCAACGGGTTTTTCTCGGGCCTCACGCGCCGTCCACGGGCACAAACCGAGTCGGGTTGAAGAAAAATCTCGACTTCAGAGGGAACGATGCTAGGGAGGGACTGTGCGCTTCAGGAAGGAGTTCATGCAGGTGAGTGATCACTATGAGAAATTGCTCCGCAGAATCTGTCAAGTCTTTTTTTGATTTTTTCACCGGCTTGCCACCATGTTGACACGCGTGCTCTCATGCGAAACCATGACACCGCGTGGCCCGAATCGTAACTCTTCTCGTCCTTCTGTCTTTCCCGGTCGCCTCGTGCACCGGTGACGGGCCAACTCGACATCTCACCATAGCCACCGGTGGAACCGGGGGGATCTATTTCCCGTTGGGCGGCACGTTGGCCCGTATCTACACGGAGAGTCTTCCCGGGATCAACGCTTCCGCACAATCCACCGCGGGCTCGCTCTTCAACTGTGGTGCGGTGCAACGAGGTCAAGCCGACGTCGCCTTCACGATGGCCGACGTGGCGTACCAGGCTTACAACCGGGGAACGGATGTCGACCCCGAGCCTTATCGACGCATCCGGGCGATGGTGCCTTTCTACGACAACGTGGTGCAGTTGGTGACGTATCGTGACTCCGCCATTGATACCGTGTCCGACCTGCGAGGGAAACGAGTTGGAGTTGGTGCGCCGGGTAGTGGGACCGAATTCAACGCCCGGCGGGTTCTCGAAGGGCACGGACTCCAGTATTCCGATCTCAAGGCCGACTACCTTTCGTTCTCGGAGATCGTGCAACAGCTGAAGAATCGAACGATCGACGCCGGTTTCATCAACGCTAGCTACCCGGTGAGCGCGGTCATGGACCTGGATGCCTCGGTCGGCGTCAAGATTATTCCCATCGCGCCTGATCGCGCCAGGGCCATTCAAACTCTCGATCCGAACTACTTTCCGACCGTGCTGCCGGGAGGGACGTACAAATCAATCCCGGCCGACCTACCCACGATGGGTGTGACGAACCTTCTGATTTGCCGCGAGGGTCTGGAAGAAGATCTGGTCTACGAACTGACGAGCCTTCTGTTCGAAAAACGGGGCGACCTCGAGACGACGCATCAAGCGGCCACGAGTCTATCTCTCGAGCGCTGGCGTGATGTTACAATCCCGCTCCATCCAGGTGCGGAACGCTTTTTCCAGGAGCAAGAGACAAGTGCAGCCGGGGGCGAAACAACAGAGTCCCGCCCGTGACCGTTGGCGGCCGCTCTCGGCTTCGACGCTAGCGATCGCACTCGGTCTCTTTCATCTATACTCCGCTCGTTTCGGCGAGCTGGTCGCGTATCAGCATCGCGCCGTGCATCTCGCGGGTATGTTGGCGCTGGCCTTTCTCATCACGCCGAAGTCCAAAGGAAGAAGGCGCTATGTTCGCGACGTCCTCGCCCTCCTCGCCCTGGTTTTGGGCGTGTACTTCGTTCTAACATACAAGTCCATCGCCCTGAGGCCGGGACTCCCCACCGGGTGGGACCTCGTGGCAGCGTCAGCCGTCTTGTTGTTGGTACTGGAAGCGAGTCGTAGGGTCTTAGGTCCGCCCCTTTCGATCCTGTCGGTTGGATTTCTACTCTACGCGCATCTGGGTGAGTACGTTCCCGGTCGCTTCGGTCATCGCGGGTACTCGGTCTCCGAGATCTTGGAGTACACGGGCCTCACCACGGAAGGGATTTTCGGCGTCGCGCTAGGCGTCTCCTCTACCTACATCGTTCTCTTCATTCTCTTCGGCGCCTTCCTGGAAAAGACCGGTCTCATGGACTTCTTCAACGAGACCGCGTTGGCGCTGGCAGGGAGGACTCGTGGCGGCGTGGCGAAGGTATCGGTCGTCTCGAGCGCATTGCTCGGAACCATTAACGGAAGCGCCATTGCCAACGTCGTGACGGTTGGAAGTTTCACGATCCCTTTGATGAAGCGTAGCGGGTTTTCCTCGACGTACGCTGCGGCGGTGGAATCGACGGCGTCGATGGGGGGGCAGTTGATGCCGCCCATCATGGGAGTGGCGGCCTTCATTATGGCGGACATGCTGGCGATTCCCTACGTGCGCATCGCGACCGCGGCCATCATTCCTGCTTTTCTGTACTTTTTCGCCGTGGGGGCGATGATTCACTTCCGTGCCTCCCGCGAAGGCCATCGCGGGCTCGCCAAGGAGGAGCTCCCTCTTCTTGGTCCTTTACTCCTTCGTCGCGGCTATTTGTTGCTACCGGTGGCGGCGCTTCTGTACTTCTTGATTGCCGGCTACACGCCGACGTACGCAGCGGTCTACTCGATTCTGTTCGCGATCGTGGTGAGCGCGGCGCGCGCTTTGGTGGACATGAGGCAAGGTGCAACCGAGACCTTTCATCGGCGAGGCGTCGCAGTCTCCGATCTGGCGAACGCTGTCGAAAGGGGTGTGCGGAACGCCGTCCCCGTCGCCATTGCCTGCGCGGTCGTCGGGATCATCGTGGGCGTGGTTACACAGACTGGGCTCGGGCTCAAGCTTTCGGGCGCCATCCTTGCGCTTTCGGGCGGCTCGGTTCTCGCCGCGGCGGTACTTACGATGCTCGCTTCGATCGTTCTCGGATTCGGGCTTCCCACCATCCCGACGTACATCATCTGTGTCACGATGGCGGCGCCGGTTCTCCTCGAGCTCGGTGTACTGCCTTTGGCCGCCCACCTCTTTGTCATGTACTTCGGGACGCTGGCCGATCTCACGCCGCCCGTGATGCTGGCGGTTTATGCGGCGGCTGGCATCGCGGGAGCCAAGCCCCTGGCGGCCGGGATCCAATCGGTGAAACTGGCGACCGCGGGCTTTGTCGTTCCGTATATCTTCATTTTCTCGCCGGTACTGCTCTTGTACGACTTCACCGTACCGGGGTTGCTGCTCGCCTTGGCGACCGCAATCGTCGGTGTGATCTCGCTGGCCGCCGGCGTGGAAGGATATTTGTTCCGGTCGACCGGTGCCGTTGCCCGCGGGGTACTGTTGGCAGGAGCGTTGCTTCTGATGTTCCCAGGGTGGCCAACGGATTTGGCCGGCGTGGCCTTGGTCGCCTCGGTTGTGGCGGAACAAGCCTGGGTTTAGACTACCTCGTCTTTCTCAAAGGAGGTTCTCAATGGCGTGGTCAAACCTTAATATTCGACAGCTGATTCTCATTCCTGCGGTCATCACGCTGGGCGTTACCATCCTTCGACTAGTGGGCGAGCTCAACAACTGGGCGCCGGCCTTGTTCAGCCGCGAACCGGGAGGTGGGGGAGCGATCGTCGGGATCTCCTGGCTCCCCATCATCTTCGGCGTCTATTTCGCTTTGAAGCTTGCCAACGCCGGGCATGGGCCAGCAAATGGTTGGAAGGTGGCTGGGTTTTCTCTATTGGCGATTCTCGCTATCGCAGTGGGGTTCGTCGGAGCAGGCGCGATTAGCAGCTCGTTTGTTGTACAAATCGGCGGCGGCGCTGTTGGCTCTGTACTGGCACTGTTCGTTTTGAGCAAGGGCTGGCCGGAGTTGATCAAGACGCTCGTGGCCTATGCGCTCGCGGCGCGCATCCCCGTAGTGCTGGTAATGCTCTTTGCGATCCTCGGCAACTGGGGAACGCACTACGACGCGCCGGCACCGGACGCAGCGGCAATGTCGCCGATCGTAGAGTGGATCGTTACCGGGGTGGTTCCACAAATGACATTTTGGATCGCGTACACCGCTCTAGTCGGAAATCTGTTTGGCGGCGTCGCGGTCGCTTTGTCGGGGAAGAGTGCGAAGCAGGCCTCCGGGACTGCCTAGTCTATTCTTGACGGAAGAACTTCTGAGACTGCCCGCGCGGGATGGAGAGTGAGTCCCATTCCTTCGATTGGAAGTGCTTTGCCAAGAAGACGATCTGCCCCACGTGAGACGCATAGTGCGCGAGCCCGCGCTGGATCGCCTCCATCACGGTGTGCTCGACTCCACGGATGGTGATGGTCTTTCGGAGATCTGCCGGGGTTAGCGAAGAGAGTGTTTCGAAGAGGCGATCCCAACCCTCGTTCCATACCTCGACCAACTCGTCGGGAGTCGCTTTGACGTCCTGAACGAACTCGGTGTCCCTCTTGCGGGTGTCTTTCTCACCGTCGGTGGTTAGAAAATCCGTCCAACGGGAAAGCATATTGCCGCGAAGATGTCGGATGAGAACCGCGATGCTGTTCGATTCCTTGTCTAGGAGCGCATAAAAGTGGGCCTCATCCGATAGCTGGGCGATGGCCTTCTCGCCGAGCTCCTTAACCCCCCCCAGGAGGCTGGAAACGCCAGCCAGGTAGGCGGCCCCGAGCTCGGCGTCGTTGGCGTTCATCGGACGTTAGTATAGACGTTTGGGTAATAGTCGTGGAACGACCATTGGTTTACCGAGCACCGCCCGCGCGTCAAGAATCTGTTCGACGTGCCGCTCGCCGTGGTCGGCGTAGAGCTCGAGAAGCTGCCGGAGTGTGAGCGGCCCCCAGTTCGCATGGTTACCCCATTTGGCCCAGTCCTCCTCCTTGGCGGTTTCCAAAAGAAGAGCACTCCCGCTGCGAAGAACCGAGAACAGCCGGACGGCGTCTTCGAGCGCCTTGCGATCGCGGGCTCGGTAGCCGAGCTCGCCGGTCCAAGCGTCCTGATCGTAAAGGGCAAACGAAGCACCGGGCTCGGCAAGGGTCTGTCTCAACCGGGCTGCACCCATGATCTCGGTGTCGGCGAGGTGCATCGCGATTTCCTGGATGGACCACCTATTTTCTTGTGGTCTTTGCTTGAGCTCATCGTCTGCCAACCCCACCAGGACTCCGCCGAGTCTCGTGGGACCTGCCTTGTACACCGTGAGCAGGTCCCGGGTCGATGTTCCCCGATAAGCATCGGGGAAATCGCCCTTTCCGTAGAGCGTCGGAATGTCTAGTTCCTGGCAATTCATGGGACCTCCTTCTTTGTTTTCCGTAATCGGACCAAGTCAGACGGCCCTACTCGATGGTGATGACATCCACGGCTGCAGGAGGCATCACGGGCTCGGCGTCTTGTTTCTCGACCGTGCCCCGAATGGACAAAAACCCCACTCCCCCGAGAACCAGTACCGCTCCCGTCCATTGCAGCGTGGAAAGATACTCACCGAAAAGGAGTCGTCCCCAGAGAATCGTCAACATCGGCTGCACGAGTAGTTGAACCGACGTCTCGAGCGCCGGGAGGCGCGGCAGGGCATAGGAGATGAAAAGCCAACCGATCACCTGGGAGCCCAGCGCCATGGCGAGCAACCAACCGTGGGCAGGCCAGGACGGCACTACCGAAAAACCGGGGTCGAACAGGCTTGCCCCTAATGTGCCGACCGCCATGCCACACGTTGCGTCGAGAAGAGGCCCGGCAACCGGTGCCAGCCCTTTGTTCGAAGCTCGGAACAACAGGATAAACCCGCCGAAAAAGAGACCGGTCAATATTCCGTAAATCACTCCACCTACCGGATTGGCCCCGTACGCTGCGGGATCACCCAAGCCGGAGATGAGAACGACTCCCAGGAACACGATGGGAATCATGAGCAGTGCGGACTGGCTGGGACGTTCTTTGTGAAGGAACCACGCTGCGACCCCGACGAAGACTACCTGGGTGTTGCCCAAGACGGTCCCGAGCCCGGCGCCGATCCAGGCGATGGCTTGGTGCCAGAAGCTCAGGTCAATAGCGAGGAAGGTCCCACTAAAGAAGGCCAGCCAGCGCATCCGCGGTTCTCGCCGATCGCGGTCGCGGATCATCCGGGCGACTAGATACAGCGCTGGGATCGCGTAGGCGGCTCGGAAAAACGCTGCCGTCGTCGGTGAAACATCCGCCAGGCGAACGAAGATCGCCGAGAACGAGATGGTGGCGATCCCGGCAAGACCGACGAGTCTCGTCATGGCTCCCTATCTTGCAACACGCCGCGGCCTAAAGCGATGACCTCCCGCACCATCAGGTCGAGGTCCTCTCGCCGTGTCCGGTGATTGGTGATGGCAGCGCGGAGGCAGTACTTCCCATGAATCCTGGTAGAGTTGGGAACCGCAACGCCACTCTCTTGCAAACGAACCAACAGTTCTTGATTCAACGCGTTCAACGCCCGGTCGTCCCGCTCCGGTACGACAAACCGGAAACAGACCACATTCAGTGGAACCGGGGCCACGAGCTCCAGCTCCGAGCTGGCCTCGACGCGCTTCGCGAGGTAACCCGCTTGCGCCACATTCTGCTCGATGAGCCTCGCGTACTTGTCCACTCCATGTTTCTTCAAGGACATCCAAACCTTGAGAGCTTTGAAACCTCTCGAGAGCTCGACGCCGTATTCGTTGAACGGCGTGGGCCCCGCCGATGTTCCGCGCCGCGCCGGGGCCAGGTAGTCCGGAATCAGGGAAAAGGTTCCGCGGTGCTGGGGCTCGCTTCTAACCAAGGCGCAGCCGACTTCATAAGGCACGTACATCCACTTGTGGAAGTTGAATGCCAGCGAATTGGCGCGCTCCATGCCCTTGACGAGGTCACGTAGGTTCGGGGAGAGAGCGGCCATGGCGCCGAAGGCTCCGTCAACGTGTAGCCAAAGGTCTTCTTTTTCGCACAGGGTGGCCAAACTCTAGGCCCTGAAGCAGCGGGTGGTGGTAACGCCGCCGAGCGCTTTCATCGTGGGGCGAGAGCGACTTCCGCACGCCGCGCGGGTTTGTCTCGGCTCCATCCGTGAAAGAGATCGTCTTGCCCGCGGTCTCCGCATTCTCGCCGACATCCTCACTCGATCGCCCGAGCCCTGTAGTAGTAGCATCGTCTGACGTTCGCCATCCGGCGGCGGAAACGATGCCATGCTCGGAAGCCCGGTAAGCCTGGGTAGGATGCTCGTCGGCTCCGTCGTGAGCCTTTGGCTACTGGACGTTCTGGTCAATCTCGAGCTCGCCGAGGAGTTCGTCCTCGACGATAGGGCGGTCGTGAGTTGGAGCGACTACGTAGGGCTATTCCTGGCCGAGATACTGGCCGCTCTGTTGGCGGTGGCCCTTTCTTGGACACTCGCTCGTCTCATCCATGGAAAAGCGATGGAAGGGGCGGTTCCGATTCTTTCCGCGACGCACTCCGGACTCGTCGTACTCCCGCGGACCAGCATGCTCTGGGCCTCGTTGACTGCCTTACTCGTTTGGCTGGGCATACGTTTTCTTTGGAGGGGAGGCAGTAAAAGGCGGCCCGGCAAGATCGTGGCTTACGTCGTCTTTCCCCCGCTGGTCGTGGGGTACGTCCAGCACGCGCTGGAGCACGGGGGGCGCCAAGCCGGATGGTCGGGGCCCTTGGTGGGACCGTCCTTGCACTAGGTTTCCTCGCGCGGCGCTGGTCGTCGCTCTCCTGGCTGCCCGTTCCGCTGGCCGTGGCGCTAGCGGCTGGCTCGACGATCTACCCGCGCGCCGAGAGAATCGGCCCGAGATTGGCTGGAACCGCGCGACCCAACATGGTTCTCATTGTCTTGGATGCGGTGCGTGCCGATCACTTGAGGGAGTTCGGCTACTCGCGAGCCACGATGCCACGCCTTTCGAGCTGGGCGAAGAGTGCGCTGGTAGTCCGTCGAGCCGTTTCTGCCGCCGGCTGGACCGCGCCTTCCCACGCTTCGATGTTCTCGGGAAAGACGGTTTCCGAACATGGGATTCATTATGGTGAAACGAGCTTCAGAACCCGCGCCTATAGAGATATCGAGTGGCTGCCGGAATTGCTTGCGGTGGAGGGCTACGATTGCCGCGCGGTGACGGCCAACCCCTTGGCCGTTCCCAAAGAGGTGCGCGGTTTCGACGCGGTCATTGCTCCGCGCCATATCGACTGGAGCCGCACCATCGGTGGTTTCGTCGATGGCGAATGGGGAATTTTTCCGAGTCTGAGCGAAAGTCTTCGCTGGCGAATACCGTATCCAGACGCGCGAGAAGTCGTCGGCATCGTCAAACGGTCGGTGCCCGAGGGAGCGGGGCCGGTCTTTCTTTTCGTCAACTTCCTCGATGCTCACTCACCGTACAACCCACCCGAGCGGATCGGCGGCGGGCGACCGTTCTCTCGCTATCTTTCGCGCCGAGAGCTGACGAAGCGCTGGCTTGAGCTGCCTATGGAGAGCCGGCAGTACTTGACCGATCTCTACGACGGAGAGCTGCGGTGGATCGATCGAAATCTCGAGGAGCTGCTGGCATGGATCGACGAGCGCCTCGGCGAGGACACCATCATCATTATTACTTCCGACCACGGGGAGGAGTTGGGTGAGGAGGGGAGAGTGGGCCACGAGTATGGTCTGTCTCAGGTGCTCATCCACGTGCCGCTATTCGTGCGTGCCTCAAACGTGAGTGTGGGAACGCTGCGGGCTTCGGTGAGTCTCCTTTGGCCTATACGAGTTCATGCGATTATCGGCATTGGGAGAAGACCCGAGCGAAGAGACCCTATTGAAGTCGTCGCAACAACGATTGATCTCGGAGCGCTACCCATCTGGATACAACGCCCGCTCCCTGGGGGACGACTATGGAAGAGCGTGGGTTTCTATGATCGAAGGGGGAGTGCAGGCGATTGATCCTTCGTTCTACGGTTTCGAGCTTATTCCGCTGGAGCGCTCCGAAGTCGTCGAGACCAAGGCCTTGCGCGAAAAGTTGGACCTTTATTGGGAGGAGAACCGGGATCGTCGAGAAGGGGAGAACCACGCCGACATGGAACAGGTCCTTCTGTGCTCTTATCCTGAAGAGCGCGATCGGCGCTAGGGCACTAGTCAACGCTCTCGCGAATCAGCGAGCCCGAAGGCGTTTCCCGTCCCCGCTCACTCTCAGTTGCCATTTGGCTCTGTCCCGCGAGTGGATTTCATAGCCGCAGACGAGAAAGCTCCATCCACCGGGGGTTGGGTTGGCAATGGTCACGCGCTCGGGGCTGGCGAAGGTAGCGCCGCTCGCGTTCGTATTCCCATTCGGGTCTACGATAATCAGATCGAGATCGTTGGTAGGGTACATGCCCCAGTTGTACTTCCAGGTCAGCATCGTTTGGAGCTCTGCAACACCCGTCGGCACATTGACCGTCTCGAGGCTGCAGACGCCGGTGCGAGGAGTCTTACCCTTGGCTGATATCCGAGGCGGCTTGGATTTGTCTCGCGTAATCTCGATATCGGCGGAGATGGGGCCAGCGTTCAACCATCCACCGGTTATGGCAACCCGCACCAATCCCTCCTGGGGGTTGTCGATGGGCACGGTCACATCGCTCTTGGCGAACACCGCGGCCCGCGTCCAGGCGAACGAAGTGGGCGCATCGACCACCGTCACCAACAGGCCGTCCCCGAAGAAAGGATTCTGATCGGCAGGATCGAGTGCGGGCCGGATATTTCGCACCGTCACGTGGAGGCGCGCGGTCTTTTTCTTGATCCGAACGAAGAAATGTTTCACTTGTCCCGGCATCAGATCGTTGAGCGTAGTCTGGCCTCCGCGTTGGAGTACCGGATAACCGAGTCTCCGAATTCTCTTGTGCAATTTCTTCGGAGGCTTGCGGACTCGGATCCGGCCGTCTACCTTCGTGGTCTGCAGAAGATCCAGTGCTTGCGGGATATCAATGAAGCCTTGGCCCTGGTCGATCTTGCCAGAGTTATCCCCGACAACGCCAGGATTGGCCGATGAGATCAAGGCATTGCGGATTTGCCCGGCGCTTGCCGAAGGCGCGGCTTCACGTAGAAGGGCCGCCGCCCCGGCTACCGCCGGCGAGGAGAACGAAGTTCCCGAGACCCAAGTGATGACAGGATACGGCAACACGGAACTGGCGGACGTTCGACGAGGTGCGTTGACGAAGACGTAGACGCCCTGCGCCAACACCTCGGGATCATTCCTTCCGTCCGCGGTCGGTCCGCGGGAACTGAAGTGTGCGGTTTGAATGTGGTCCGAGGGGTGGTATAGGCCACCGTTGACCGGCGTCGCCCCGAAGATCAGCCCAACCTCGGCGGCGATCCGCTCGTGTTCGGCGGTGTAGGCGGCTCCCACGGTGAGAGCTCCAATGCCCGTTCCTGGGCTTCCTCCGGTCATGGCCGCCGGGCCGCTGTTGCCGGCGGAAATGACGGGGACGATGCCGACGCCCAGCATCTTGAGAGTCAACTGGTCCATCATGTTCCGGCCTGCTTTCAATGTCGGACCGGTAAGACTCATGTTGACGACGTCGATGCGCAAGGAGTCGTAAACGAAGGGGTCGTCCGCGGTGCCACTACCGCTCACTGGAACCGACGGCACACCGTCGTTGTAGTTCTGACGCAGCGTAATGGCACGATCCATGGCGGCGATGATCGTTGAGGTGGCTGACCCGCTACCCGAGGCGCGGAAGACCTTCATGGCGTAGATGCGGGCATCGGGCGCGGAGCCTCTCATCGGCACCATGGACGAAGTACTGTCCACCGGAATGACACTCGTAGGGGCCCACTTCGATACCGCCGCGACAATGGGTGTGAAGGGGTCGTCGTTGGGGAAGACGAAGCCCGCGTCGGCGGCAATCATGCAAGCGACCCAAGTACCGTGTGGGTGATTCAGAACGCTGGTGGCGGAAGGTTCGGAGGCGCCGGCGATGAAGCTCTCTCCTCCGATCACTTTAGGTTCTCCGCTCGTGAAGTCGTAGAGAGCCGGAGTCGTGACCGGATCGTTGGCGGTGCCCGTGTCGATCACGGCGACGATGGCACCGTCCCTGCGGTGACCGAGGTTGTGAAGCGACGCGGCCCCGGTTAGTAAATTACTGAAGACGTAGTTGGTCGGATGGGCGCCCCTCAGAGCGGCCAGCCTTTCTCCTCCCACCACCTGTGGTGAGACCCCTTGCTCCTCGTCTCCAAGACTCACTGCTTCCACCGGTCTCGGGGGAGGTACCACGAAGTCGTCGTCGACGGCCTTGACGAGCTCCATCGATTCCAGCTCCGCGCGGAGACCGACGGGGAGGCTCGCGGCAACCGCATCCAGGTTGGTGTATTGCTTGGCCACTTCGCCACCCAGCTCTTGGATGGTCGCGATGATCACGTCACAAGGATTCGTGCATTGGATAATAAAGCGTTCGAGCCTATCTCGAGCTTCGAGGTGTGGTGAGACGAGAAAGATCGAGACCACAACTGCCCAGGAGATGCCGTGTCGCAGCCACAATGAGCTGGCCCTTCCGCGTTCTAGGTTGGGGGAATTTATTTGAAGCTGGGGATTGTACTTACAAATTGTAACCTAGAATTCGCGTGGAAGCTATGTGGTGCGAATCCCACGCGTCGAGATAAAACACGACGTCTCAAGAACCTAGGGGTTCAACGCTCGGCTACCGAGCACTTCCATCCTCTCTACCGTTTTCTCAAGATCCGACACGGTGGTGCGGGGGTTGATGGTGCACAAATGCAAGGCGGTGCGACCCTCGAGGACGGTCGAGTTCAGCATCGCGAAGCCATCCGCGGTCATCCCTTCGACGATCCGCCGGTTCAAGGCGTCTTCGTCTGCGGCACCGCCGCGGTGACGATATCGGAACGTGACGATTCCCATTTCTGCGGGAGTCACGATTTCCCAGCAAGAGGATCGGCGGAGGAGTTCCTCCGCCGTCTCGGCGAGTGAGATGCCGCGGTCGATCGCGTTTCGGAATCGTTCGAGCCCGAACACCTGAAGCGACATCCAAAGCTTCAACGCCCGAAAGCTTCTGGTCATCTGAATTCCTTGCTCGTAGAAATTGACTTCTTCCTCCTTGGTCTCGGCATCCTTCAAATACTCGGGCGCAATTCGGAAGCTCTCGCCGAGCCGGCGCCCCTCTCGAACCAAGACGCAACCGGTCTCATAAGGTTGAAAGAGCCATTTGTGAGGGTCGAGGGAGAGCGAGTCGGCTCGGCCGATGCCGGCCAGACGAGAGGCGGCGCGTTTCGAAAGAACGGCGGCACCGCCGTAGGCGCCGTCGACGTGAAACCAAAGGTTCTGGTCGCGGCAAAAATCGGCAATATCGGACAGAGGGTCGACCGCGCCGGTGTTGGTTGTGCCCGCGTTGGCCACCACACAGAAAGGGCGCTTTCCGGCGCTGCGATCGGATGCCACGGCGCTCAGAAGCGTCGTAAGGGGAAGGCGAAACTCTCGGTCCGCATCGAGTTTACGGAGCTGGTCGCTGCGGAACCCGAGAATTCGCATTCCTTTTTCGATGGAAGCGTGGGTTTGTTCGGAGCAATAGACAGTGGCCTTGTCGATACCGTTGGGAAGCTTAGCCTGACGGGCCACCACCAGTGCCGTGAGGTTAGCCATCGAACCACCGCTGACGAAGAGTCCGCCCGTCCCCTCCGGCATGCCGCACAGCTCTCGAAGCCAGTCGACGGTGACCATCTCGATCTGGGCGGGGCCTGCGCCCTCGAGCCAGGTGCCAGCGAACACGTTGAAGCCCGTTGCGAGGGCGTCTGCCATGACCGAGACGTAGTTGCTTGGGCTCGGGATGAAAGCGAAAAACCGACGGTGGTCGACGTGCATCATGTTACCGAGTACGTCCTGCTCCACGCGCTGCAGGACGGCATCGATGTCGACTCCCCGTTCCGGAATCGGCTCCCGCAGTTTCTCTTCCAATGCCCGTCGGCTTGGCACTGTGGCGACGGGCTCGCTGGGTAGTCGGTCGAAATGGTCTACCAGCATGTCGACTACGCGATAACCGAGCTCCCGCATCTTCTCTGCCGACAACTGTAGCGAATCCAGGTATTCGTTTGCGGCCATCGTGCCTCCTTGGCGTCCCTGCGGCAGTTTGAACGAGTCGAGAACAAATCGCTAGCCGGGGGCGAAGGATTCTCGTGCCTTCATCCCTCTTACCTAGTGAGGGCCACAGAGTTCTCGAAGACGCCCTCGAAACGAGAACCGGAGGTAAGAATGCGCGCCTGTACCATCTTTTTGGGTTGGATCGCAACCGTAACCGTTTTGGGCGGGTGCGACCGTGCCACAAATTTGCTCGAGCCCGACTCGATAGGCCCATCGGGAGGCCAAGTCGTGGGATCGGGGAATGTCATCACGCAGTCCCGAAACGTCAGCGGTTTCGAAGCAGTTTCGTTCGAGGGCGTAGCTCGATTGGTCCTCGAGCAAACAGGCACCGAATCCCTCACCATCTCCGCCGACGACAATATCCTGCCCCTTTTGATATCGGAGGTCCGGGACCGGACGCTCTTTCTCGGATTTGCGTCCGACACGAATATCACGCAAACCGCCCCAATTGAGTTCACCCTGTCCGTTCGGACCCTGACCGCGCTCACCGCCGCCGGCGTGGTCGAAGTGGATGCCCGCGGGATCGACACCCCTAGATTGGACGTCAGCGTCTCTGGAGTTAGCAATGTCTCGGCGGAGGGGAGATCCGGTCGACAGGACGTCATTGTTTCCGGGGTTAGCAACTAACTTTGCCGAGAACCTCGAGAGCCGAGTCGTCGTGGTCGATGTCTCGGGCCCTTCCCGAGTTGTCGTCAACGCAAGCGAAGAGCTTCGCGGGAGAGTGGACGCGCCCGGTTCGGTCGAGTACATCGGCGATCCGACGGTGGATGTCGACGGGCTTGGTGCGGTTCACAAACGGTAGCCAGTGGCTAAGGAAAGGAGAAGTCAATGGAAAAATCAGCTGGTGGAAGGGTCTTTAGGTTCAACGCACTGTCATCGGTCGTCTTGATTCTTCTTTTCTTGGCCGCGGCGAATGCAAACGCCCAGGACAAGGAGGAAACGGAGACCTTGGTCAAAGGGAAGGTTCACAACGGATGGATGATCTCGTTCGAGGACAAGCTCTCCGAGGTGAACGGTTCCTTCACCAACTTCGCTGGTTTCCAAGGCGGCTGGATCATAAACCACTCGTTTCTCATCGGCTTCACTGTCTTGGGTAGTACCAGCGACAATCTAGTGGACATGGCCTACGGGGGGCTGCGCTTGGAGTATTTTCTGAACTCGAAAAAGCTTCTCAACTACTCCTTCAGCGCCTTGGTTGGCGGCGGTTGCGTGGATTCCTTCCGTGGCCACCACGGGCACGAAGAGGGCTTCTTCGTCGCCGAGCCAGGGGCGCACGTAACGCTCAACGTTTTGAGGAACTTTCGCATTGGTTTTGGGGCCGGCTACCGATTCGTCTCGGGGGGTGATTCCCGCCTGGATCTAAGCGCTCCCACAATGAGTTTTTCTTTCAAGTTCGGGAGTTTCTGAGGAACGTAGTGCCAAACATACTTCGGTCCGTTTGTCTCGCTGTGTTGGCTGGCTCCGCCGGCTGCGGAAGTACCGTACTCGGACCCTCGGCCACGACCGAGGAAGGGGTCTTCTTTTCCGGGCCGACGCGCCTCAGCTACGCCCTCGATATCCCGGAGGCCGGTTCCCCGCCCTACCCCATGGTCGTGTTCGGCCACGACTCGGGTCCGAACACCAAGAATGAAGACAAAGACTGGGCCCTGCGTCTCGTCGAGAATGGGGTCGCGGTGTTCCGGTTCGACAAGAGAGGCGTCGGAGATTCGGGCGGTGTGTATCGGCGCGGCTTCGCCGACTTCGAGCTGCTTTCGGGCGACCTCGTGGCAGCCGTGGATTTCGTGTTTCAAGATACTTGAGTCGACCCGAGTCGGATCGGCTTGATGGGCTCGAGCCAGGCGGGTTGGATCATTCCAATGGTCGCGACGCGATCGGCACACGTCTCGTTCACCATCCTCCTGTCGGGACCGGCGGTCACGGTCGCGGAGCACAATTTCTGGGACGAGATTGCCGACGACATGAACCTCACGATCTCACAGCTCTCGGCCAGGCTCGCCGATTTCGAGCGGCCGGCCGGCGACTTCGACCCCCGGCCGTTCATCGAGGGGATGGCCGCACCCGGGCTCTGGCTGCTTGGAGATCAGGACCGAATCATCCCGGCGCGCGAGAGTGCTCAGATCGTTCGGGAGATCGCCGAGGCGTTGGGTAGGCCATTCTCCGTCGTCGTCTATCCGAACACTGGTCATGGTCTGCGCGACGTCGGCAGCGGCGATCGAATCGACTTTTGGGGCGACCTCCTGCCCTGGCTGGACTCCGTGATCCGATAAACCTGACTAAAATGAGGTTCGACACGTCGCCGAAGTCCTGCGTGTAGACCAAGAGACCCGCGTCATCGCGCGCCGGAACCAGCGCGCTACCATCGTCTTCTGCCGCGACCCGGGCGCCGAGTGCCGGGGTCCGCGGGAAGCCGGACGCGAATCGAGCGGTCGTAGAGATGTCCATTGAACGGCTGATTCGCCATCGTGCGACAAGACTTCCCGCGTGCGTCCGGTCGTAGTCGAAAGGAAACCGTTGTCCGTAGGCGTGTCGATCGGCAACACCGTAGCTGTACGTCATCCACCCCGTAAGCCGGGGCTCGCGCGTAGCGCTCGACGTTCTCGAAAGGGTTACATCGAATCCCCAAGCGCGACCCTCCGCGTCACTGACCGGATTCACCGTGATGAGCGGTGCCTGCGGGATCTCACTCTGCAAGGCCGTAGGGAAGTCGTACCGCGCGATCCGCGCGGCGCGCTCCGTCTCGGTTTCCAACCTGCCGACCAACACGTTCGAGAGACGCTTGTAATAGGCGTCGATGTTCAAAGTCAGTCCGGGATGGAATACATAGTCCAGTCCGACTGTGGTCACGAACGCTCTCTCGTTGTCGAGCTCGGTCCGAGACGACTCGTCGGAGAGGTCGACGAAGTAGTCCGCCTGAAAGAGCTTTTCGTACCCCGGGCTCTGGAAGTAGAGCCCCGTGGCGGCGCGCAGTTGTGTCTCCGGCGTCAAATCGAACGTCGCGCGAAGCCGAGGGGCGAGGCCGGTCTTACGGTTGATCCCGCTTCGGCTGATGCGTAGTCCGGGTTGTAGCGTGATGCGTTGTGTGGCGAAGAAACGATCCTGGACCCAAGCACCCCAGCGCACGCCATCGACTTCCGAGTCGAGCTCGGCCGGTACGCTTACCCCGGGTAGTAGGTGGGTATCGAGGGAGATGCCCGACGCATTGGGTTCCACCGCACTTCGCACGCCGTCGATGTCGTATGCCCACGCCGTCGCCAGCGAGTGGATTTCAAAGCCCAATTCGAATTCGTGACCTCGCCACGGATCCAGGATGAGCTCTTGCCGAAAGGCCCGATCCTCGAGCTCGACGTTGCGGGAGAAGCCCACGTCGACCAAGAACGGGCGGGGGGAACGGGAGTCACGCACCCCGTTGTCGATGAGCCCGGAGAAGTCGAAGTCCTCCTGAAAACGGTAGAAGGATACGGTGCTTTTGAGCAAAACCCGGTCGGCGAGAGGGGACACGAAGTTGAGCGCGACTAGCGCGGTTCGCGTCTCCCCACCTACGTGGACGTCCTCTCCGCTATTCGTGTTGGAAAACAGATCAAATGTCGGTCCGAGCTCGACCGTCTGGCCTGGGGTATCCAACTTGCCTGTGTCGAGGTTCCTTCTTTCGCTGCCCAGTAGACCAGTGACAGAAAGCCGTCGGCCGCCGCCGAGCTCCCAAGACACTTTCGTTTGGAGATCTCGGAAAGACGGAAATGTCGTAAGGAGGGCTGCGTTGGTGATGAGATCGTAGTACGTCCGGCGACCGGAGAAGAGCCAGGAGCCGCGGGGAAGCTTTCCTTCGAGCACGAAGTTCGCATCGGTAATGCTCACCCCCACCGAGCCCTGGAGGAGCTTGTCACTGGTGCCGAGCCGGTTGTCCACCACGAGTACCGACGATAGCCGATCTCCGAAGCGCGTCCCGAAGCCACCACGCGATAATTCGAAGTATCCACCGTCTCGGGATTGAAGGCGCTCGTGAAGCCGAAGAGTCGATAGGGATTGTAGACTTCCACACCGTCCATGATGATCAGGTTTTGCTCCGGCGCACCTCCTTGAACCGCGATGCTGCTTCCGAACTCGGAAGTGGCCGCTACACCGGGCAGGGTCTGGAGCGCGCGAAACACGTTGTCCACCGCGCCGGTTACCTCCATCACGTCTTGCCCGTCGAAGGAGATCACGTCGGTCCCCACTCCGCCACGATCGGCGTCACCCAACACAACTACGGTCTCGCGAAAACGGATTTCGGTAGAAACCTCTTCCGGGGGAGGATCGGGCGGCGATTCTTTGGGTTTTCTGATAATGAGGAGGCTGCCATTCGATCCCGACCGCACCTTCAAGTTGTGAGGCGAAAGGATTTCATCGAGGATTTGCCGGGAGTCCGTGGAGGAAGGTTCTTCTACCACCCGCATCTTCGACTGCACCAGCCGGCTGCTGTAAAAGATCTTGAGGCCGTCGGAGCGAAGCTCCTCGAGGACTTCCGTAAGCGGGCGTCCAGCGTAGAGGGTCTTCTTCTCGCCGGCCGCCGCCGGAACGTTATATAGGAGTGTCGCTAGGGCGAAGAGTGCCAGCCTTCGCGGCACGACTCGTTCGTGAATCAACGCTCGGAATCCTGAATCCACAGCGTGCCGTCCTCAATGCGATGGCTCAGCCCACAGGTGGGAAGCACGGTTCGCAGCGCCCTTTCTGGCGTCATGTGAAGCGCCGGTCCTTCCAGAAGAATGGTAGAGGCAGCATCGGCTAACGTCTGGTCGTCGAAGCGCAGGCGGAAACCGTGCTCTCTCGTGACCCAGCCGAGGAATTCTTCGAGTGAAGCGCCGTCCAAGGTGAAAGGAGGGGCGAGGTCCGCGATCCAGTCCCATTCTTTTCCGTGTGGTAGTAAGGCGCGGCGCTCGATCGTGCCGCTTGCGTTCACCTTTACTTCATTCCCGGCGGGAGCGTCATGGGTCTTGCCCTCGCGAGAGAGTTGGACCATCCCTTCCCGGACGCGCACCGAGATGTCTTCGTTTCGAAGGCGTAACTCGAATTGCGTTCCGATGTCCCGAGCCACACCCAGCTCGGTGCGAACCTCAAGGGCGCGCCCACCCTCATGGCCCACGCCAGTGTCCACATAGACGGCCCCTCGATCCAAGCGAACTACGGAAGGGGAATCGAGGCTGAGACGAGTTTCAACGTCCATGCGCAGCGAGACTCCAGAATCGAGACGAACGGACACTCGGCCGCGCCCCTCTGTCTCCAGCCAAGAACCGGGAGGAATCGTGTCGCCGACTTCCACACGGGTTCGAGCGCCAGACTCGACGCGTCGAACGGTGCCGCTCATGGACTCCACGATTCCGGCGGGCGGACTCATAACGACGTCCGCCGGGCTCCAATAGTCGATGCGCAAACCTAGAAGAACGGTCGCAGCCGTCGCCAGCACCGTCAATCCCCACAGTGCTCCTTTGCGTCGTCGTCGCCACAACACCTTCTGGGTCCATCTTTCGCGGACCGCGGCTCGCACGCGTACCGCCCTTTCCGCCGGCACAGCGGGACGCGGTGCGGCAGATTGCAAGAGGCGGGCGACCGCGTCCTCTCGCTCTCTTCGCTCCTCGCCACTCATGGTGTCATCCATTCCCGCTTATTGGCTCCCCGCATCAAGGATTCGAAACCATCCCGAAAGGCCTCCCTCGCTCGCGTCAGGAGCGACTCCGCTGCCTTGGGCCCGATGTTCAATCGCGCCGCAATCTCTTTGACGTTGAGGCCTTGAATGTACTTCCATTCCAGAGCGTCGCCGTACTTGGGAGGGAGATAGTCGAGAGTGACTTGCACGAGGCGAGAGATCTCGCTTCGATGCAGGGACTCCTCGGGGTCATCCAGGGTCTGAGCGAGAGACTCCAGCACCGAGAGCACCTCGGGCGAGTCTTCTACTAAACCGATGACGCTTGGTGAGCGCTTCAATTTTTTGAAGTGGGCGCTCATCTCGTGACGGCAAAACGTGCAAAGCCAGGTAAAAAGCGCCGCCTCCCCGCGATAGGTATCGAGCTTCCCGATCGCTTTGCACAAGGTTGCTTGCACGACTTCCTCCGCCGTATCTTCGTCGTAGCCCAAGCGGACCAGGGCGAACCGGTACAGGCGTGGGAAGTTGGTCTTGAAAAACTCCTCGAAGGCGGCTTCCTCGCCCGCCAACATGCGTGCCACGAGAGCACGGTCACATGTGCCAGGATCAGTCAATTCACACCCGATCGCTTCCTCACCCGTTAGAGGGGCCAAAAGGGAGAAATCCTTCGGAGAATGTGGGGCGATTTTCAGGACCACAATAGGCGGACTCTAGCGCAAAAAGTGCCGGCCAGCCAACGAGTTGGATTGATCCTCCCGGGTACGATCGGCATAATCTCAGCAATGTCGAAAACACGTTCGATTACGATCTCAGGCCCGGCCGGCTCGAAGCGGTCATCATGACCCCCGACGATGATCCCATCGCGGCGGGATTGGTCTGCCACGCCCACCCGCTCCACGGCGGCATCATGCACTACAAGGTCATGTTCCGAGCGGCCCGGGCGCTTTTGACACAAGGTCTGCCGGCGCTTCGCTTCAACTTTCGGGGTGTGGGGGCGAGCGAAGGTGTTCATGATAACGGGAGGGGAGAGCAGGAAGACGTCCGCGCGGCCCTCGATGAGCTGGAGAGGTTGTACCCGGGACTTCCTTTGGTCCTAGGAGGCTACTCTTTCGGGTCGCTTATGGCGCTCAAGGTCGGCGCCGACGATCCACGAGTGCGAGCGATATTTGCTCTCGGCTTCCCGATCGATCGGGTCTCGGATACTCCGTTTCTGAACGGCAGCGGAAAGCCCCGACTCTTCGTCCAAGGCGAAGACGACGAGTTCGGGAAGCGGTGAGAAGATTAACGCACTCGCGGAGCAACTCCCCGAGCCTCTTGCGGTGAAGGTCGTTCCCGGCAGCGATCATTTCTTCACCGGAAAGCTCGATCCGTTGGAGACTGCGGTGTCGGAGTGGATCGCGGAAAAACCCTGGGAGAGAACCTGTTCATAGGAGTGGGAGGTGCCCACGGTTGAAGGGTTCTGACCATGGTGTCGGCTCCATAGTTGCCGGATCCAACTTGACCACGGTTTTCGTTCCCCGTGCGTGGACCCTTTGCCCTTCCGGGCTCGTGCAGACAAAGCCATACACGCAGCTCGACTCGCCCAGCCGCTCTACCCAGATGTGAATGATCAAATCACCCGTGCCCTGAAACGGAGTGGCAAACGTTGTCTGGATCTCCCGCACGTGCTGGCACTGATCGGGGTTTTCTTCCACCTCGACATCCCAGGGGACGCCGAGGCTCCGGTAGAAGGCGGTGATGGCTCATTCGACATGGACGATGAATCGCTGGCCGTTGAGAAATTTCAAAGAGTCGAGGTCGTCGGAATGGACGAAGCTTCGGTAAATGAACGTTGGACGCGACGGTATGGAATCTGGATCAAGCTCGGACGAAATGTCTTCGCTCATGGAAGCCCTCGGTGAAATTATAGCATCCGCCCGCGTCTCACTCACTCGGGTGGCGTATAATTGTATTGGGCCAGCTCGGCTGGTAGAAAGTGGGAGAGAGAATGACGACCAAAACGACTGCCGGTAAGACTCGAACCGAGCGAGATACCATTGGTCCTATCGAGGTCCCGGCCGATCGGCTCTGGGGGGCACAAACGCAGCGCTCGCTGCAGAATTTTGAGATCTCGACCGAGACCATGCCTCGGGAGATCATCCGTGCGTTGATCCTGGTGAAAAAGGCTGCGGCCCTAGTGAATGCGGAACTCGGTCTCCTCGACGCCAAGAAAGTCAAGGCCATCGTGGCCGCCGCCGCCGAGGTCCTCGATGGCAAGCACGATGAGGAGTTTCCTCTCGTCGTTTGGCAGACCGGAAGCGGCACCCAAAGCAACATGAACGCCAACGAAGTGCTCGCCAACCGCGCCAGCGAGATTCTCGGTGGGGAACGCGGGCCGGACCGCCTGGTGCACCCGAACGACGACGTGAACAAATGCCAATCCTCGAACGATGTCTACCCAACCGCGATGCATGTCGCGGCGGTCGAGGCGCTACGTTCCCGGGTCACTCCCGCCGTCGCCGCACTTCGCGATGCGCTCGCCGAGAAGTCGGAGGCCTTCCGCGACATCGTCAAAATTGGACGCACCCACTTGCAGGACGCGACGCCGCTCACGCTCGGGCAGGAGTTCTCCGGCTATGTCAGTCAGCTCGATCACGGAGTCCAGCACCTCGAGGGTGCCCTGCCACATCTCTACGAGCTTGCTCTCGGCGGTACGGCGGTGGGAACGGGTATCAACGCCCATCCCGAGTTCGCGGTCCGTTCGGCCAAAAAGATCGCAGAGCTGAGCGGACACCCATTCGTTACCGCTCCCAATAAATTCGAATCTCTGGCCGCCCATGACGCAATGGTGCATGGCCACGGCGCCTTGAAGACAGTCGCGGCGTCTCTCACCAGGATCGCCAACGACGTCCGTTGGCTGGCCTGCGGCCCACGGAGCGGCATCGGGGAGATCACGATTCCTGCGAACGAACCAGGCAGCTCGATCATGCCAGGCAAAGTGAATCCCACTCAGTCCGAGGCGGTGACCATGCTGGCCGCCCAAGTAATGGGCAACGACGTCGCGGTGAATATCGGCGGCGCCTCCGGAAACTTCGAGCTCAACGTCTTCAAACCGCTGATCGCCTACAACTTCCTCCAGAGTGCGCGATTGATCGCCGATGGGTGCGACAGCTTTCGGAACAACTGCGCCGTCGGCATCGAAGCCAACAAAGAGAAGATTCAGCACAATGTCCAGAACTCTCTCATGCTGGTCACGGCTCTAAACTCCCACATCGGCTACGACAACGCCGCCAAGATCGCCAAGCTGGCTCACGAGAAGGGAACGACCCTTCGCGAGGCGGCTCTCGAGCTGGGCGCGGTGACTGCGGAGCAGTTCGACGAGTGGGTCCGACCCGAGAACATGGTCGGCGGTAAGAAAGACTCCTAGGAAAGCCGAGAGACCGGTTTCTCTTCTCCGATTATTCGGTACTCGTGTCGATTCGGGGCAATGCCGATCGTCTATAGGGTGAGAACCACGAGACTGAAAGGAGTCGATTATGGCCAAGTACTTGATGCTCTTACATGAAACGCCGGGAGCCTTCGACGGCTACTCACCCGAGGAGAACCAGAAGGTTATTCAGAAGTACATCGCCTGGGTCGAAAAGATGCTCACTCAAGGCAAGATGCATGAGCACGCCAAGTTGCGCGACGAGGGTGGGCGGGCGCTTCGCAAGGAAGGTTCGAGCGTCCTAGTGACCGATGGGCCCTATAGCGAGACCAAAGAAGTGATCGCCGGTTACTTCGTCATCGAGGCTGAGAATTACGATCAAGCGGTGAAGTTGGCGGAGGATTGCCCGCATCTAACCTACGGCTGGGTCACTCTTAGGGAGCATGATCCTCTGGAACATTAGCCCCCTCACCCGACGCCTGGCCACGTTGATGATAGCTACACGCTGTTTTGGCGTCCATCACGGGCGGGCGACCGCTCCCCCATGGTCGGGGGAGAGGTAGAAGAGGTGGTATCCACTTCGTTAGTACGAGCGGGAGCGAGCACGAAGCCATCCAATGTCCGACGTCCAGGAGCTCGTCGATCACCTGTTCCGGCATCGAGCCGGGGCGATGGTTTCGACACTCACGAGGATCCTAGGGCCTTCTAACTTGGATCTGGCCGAGGATGTGGTTCAGGAAGCGCTCCTCAAGGCGCTGCGACAATGGCCCTTCTCCGGCGTTCCCGAGAACCCCAGCGCCTGGCTCGTTCAAGTGGCGAAGAATCAGGCCATCGACGTGCTCCGGCGTGGATCGTCTTTTCGAGACAAGGAGCCCGAGATCGAGAAGTGGCTCAACCAGGTCCATGGTAAGGAACACGGGTCGGGGCCTGGTTTTGAGAATGAGCTCGCAGACGACCAACTCAAGATGATGTTCGCCTGTTGCCATCCCGTAATCCTCCCCGAGGGACGCTTGGCCTTGACTCTCAAGACCGTCGGCGGTTTCGGTGTGTCCGAGATCGCTCGCGCGTTTCTGAGTGAGAAGCCGACGGTGGCCCAAAGGATCGTTCGCGCGAAACGGAAGCTTCGCGAGGAGGACGTGCCGTTTGGCATTCCCGCCCCGGAAGACATCCCGGAGCGATTGGACTCCGTTCTCAAGGTTCTCTACTTGATGTTCAACGAGGGCTACAGTGCCCATCAGGGGGAAAACCTCATACGCTACGATCTCGTAGGAGAAGCGATGCGCTTGTGTTCTCTCGTTGCGAGTCGGCCGGCGACGAAGCTACCCAAGGTGCGGGCGCTACTCGCGCTCATGCTTCTCCAGGCGGCGCGACTGCCGGGTCGAGTCGACCCCCCGGGATGGTTCTCTACGGCTCCTGTCCGACCAGGATCGCGGCCGGTGGGATCGTGGCAGTCGATCGGTGACGACCATGTCTCAGTTGGGCTCGGAATAGTCATCTACGACGGCGACGGGAGAACGACTCGCCGGGTGACGGTGAACGCTCCGGACGGAATAGGCGGGCGACGGCTCATCGTGTTCAATAGCGTCGGCTGGTATGCCGTGAACGCAGATGGCACGGGCACGGCGACTTACGACAACGATATATCCACTGGGAGCATGACGCGAACCACCTTCGACTTCGTGGTTACCGAGGTCCAAGGGATATCCTTGCGAAGGCGTGGGGCGAAGCTGGCTCAGGCGATTTATTCAGTGCAGCGGGAGCCTGGTGTTACCGTTTCGCTCGTCACCAACGTCCAAACAAGACAATCCGACCTCGACAATCAGTAGCGCAAGCGTTAGCGCCCGTTTCGACTAGAGAACGGGCCATCGCCCGGCTCGACGAATCTCGGCCCTCTCTCTA
The DNA here is from genome assembly GCA_965219415.1 of Candidatus Marinacidobacterales bacterium. Lineage (GTDB taxonomy): Bacteria > Acidobacteriota > Vicinamibacteria > Marinacidobacterales > DATDRI01 > CBDCNP01. The sequence continues at coordinate 1,784,353 of OZ244742.1, read as the reverse complement.
CGGAAGATTGGACTGCGCGACGCTTGTTGCCCGTAACTCCACGGCTGGAACAGTGCCGACAAGCACAGGAGCAAACTCCCTTGGAATTGTGATGGCGGACTGGCAACGTAGTTGGGCCAGGAACGTGACCTTTGCCACCATCGTCACTACCAGGGAATTGCTGATTGCCGTTCGTGACGGTGGCGGAACGACCTTCACCGACGGCGATATGCTGCTTCGCATCAGGCACGTTCCAGAAGGCAGCAGCGAAGAACTGATCAAGCAGTATGTCGAGGATATTGAAGCCACCGCCAAACTGTCCGACCCGACGGTCATCCTTGATGAGGGAGCGATTGACAACTCGTGGGGCGAGTACACGCTGACCGAAGAAATTGTGGGGGGATACCCCTATGCCTTACGTATTTCGGAAGCTGGCGCGGGCGCGGGTGGCTATGCGATGGTCCCGTCCAAGGACATCATCGACCTGACCACGGCGGCGAGTGCTGCGCCGTCAAACTTCAACGGGGCCATACCCTTCAAAATCCAGGATGGGGACTCCAACGCCTTCGGGCACGACACCTTGCTCGTCCGAAAGTCGGACGAGGCGAACAAGATATGGGCGAGGCTTGGAAGGTCGCACACCGAATCCTTCACGCTGACGATCCGCCGGTACACCATTGACGTTACGATTGCCGGTGATGCGATTGCGGAACTCACTGCGGATGCTGCGAAGATTCTGAGATCAGCGGATGCGGCACCCTCGGGCTTGGTCGACGGCGACCACTACGTAATCGACGGCGTCGAATACGAAAACGAGGTGCTTCACATTGCGGGGTCCACGCGGTCGGTGACGCGGTTCAACTTGACCAACCGGCATGTGACCATCCCCGTGAGCAACGTCGATCAGCGGATCGTCAACCCCAACTACGCATCCACCTTTGCATTTTTCTGGCCGAACGATGCTGCTGTCCCCATCGGGTACTTGTTCGATGGCAGGTTCTACTACAACACTTCAACCGGACGCTACCGGAAGTACGACGGTACGAACTGGGCCGACTACGACCCCCACGCCAGCGGCGAGCCATGGGACAAGGTGTATCCCTACGGTGCCTATGTCGATCTGGCTTACACCGCCGGCGACGACGACGGCAATGGTCTGCGAATCAGCATGACCGACAAGGGTGCAGCGCAGATCGGAGAGAACGGAAACGACTGGACTCTTCGTATAGCGACAAGCTCATCGCAAACGGCACTGGTATCGGTTTCTGCAAGCACATCGGACAAACGTCTTACGATAACCGTCAAGGCAAGGGACGGTGGTGCGAATGCACCAACGATTACGGCCATCGCGCAGGTGTTGGCGAACCCTTCAACAATTTCGGTCGGGTTCGACTACCTCGGCGCTATCAGCACCACGGACAAGGTGGACTCCAACTTCCAGGCGGACGGAGACCTCGACTTTGCCAACGGATCTGCTGGGACGGCTGGAGTGGACATCTCCCTTCCGTTCTTTGACATTGAGCAAACGCTGGCCCAACTGGACAACTCGTGGACCGCGGCCGGACAGCTTGGAGTCGAGCGCGGCGGCAGGGCGATATGGGCGACCACCGCGTACACCGCAGGGGCAGCGTCTCACAGTGAGAAGTTGGGGGTTCCATACCGACCTCCAGGCATCAATGATGTGGTCGACGAATCCGGCCAGTCGAAGCGGGCGTTGACCCCAGCGGACCACGGACGGATGTTCGTTGACTCGTACCGGCAGCAGGCCGCTCTAGCGATACGAAACACCACCGCAGCGGTTCGGGCCACTGGCACCGACGAGGCGTTCTCCAACTCCGCTTTTGAGGGAATCCGAGAAACCGATCCTGCGGTGACAGCTGCCAACAAGCTGTACTACAGGCCGAGTAACGATGCGTGGCGTATATCGTACTACCACCAGCAGCTTCGGACCTATCTGTGGAGGTCGATGCCGCTGGAAGAGAGCCTTCTGGCTCTCGATTCCGAAGTGGGAGTCAAGCCCATTCTTAGTTGAAATTTTCCACGGCTCCCGGTTCGTTTAAGCAACGTTCTTCCTCGACGTATTCTTTTTCGCGGTCTCGATCTTCAGTTCACGCTTGAGCGCTTCACGCAGCTTTGGAAGGTGTCGGTAGCCCATCACCTTCCGGAGGCGCGGCTCGATGTCGGTGAGCGCGGTCGCGAGCCAGCGTTGGCGTTGGTTCGAAGTCTTCCAGTGATCGACCTTCGCGCAACGTTCCTCGATAAGCGCATTGACGGACTCGATGCAGTTCGTCGTCTTTAGTGAGTGACCGAGCACCCCGTACACGCCAAGACGATGCAAGGTCAGGGTCTCCTCCAGCCTCTCTTCGAGGCTAGAGGCCGCAGACTGATTCCTCTCTTCCAGCTCGCGGTGGAGTTGCTCGAGGGCCTCAAGCGCCTCCTTGTGCGTCGGCCGGCCGTACGCGCGCTGCAGCCGCTTGCGCCACAACGACTGCTCGCTCTTGGACAAATAGCTCACGACATTCTCTCGTTTGTGCCACTGGCAACGGCCCACGACGACCCGCCTGCGAAAGGCCTTGGTCACGGCTCCTCGCAGCCCCTTGCTGCCGTCGATGACCACCAGCAGCCCTTCAGAGATATCGAGACCCCGCTCGACCAATGAACGCAGGAACGGCCTAAGAACACGCTCGTTCTCAGTGTCTGTCTCCACGAAGCCGAGGAAGCGTTTGTCCCCGGATAACGTGATGCCGAGAGCCACCACCATCGTCGCGTCGGCGAACGTCTTGCCGTCCAGGACCATCGCCACCACGTCCTCACCCGAGAGATCACGCTCCTGCATCTCACGCAGCTTCGCTGCGCTTGCTTCGACGAAGCCGCGCGACACCGACGAACTCGACAGACCGATCGCGCCCGGGACCAATTCCGACGCCGACTCATAGTTCCGGCACGAGATCCCGTACAGCACTCTTCGTAGAACCAACTCGTCCACCTCTCCGCGGTGACTCAGACTCTCGTACGAGCTCAACGGGATCTCTCCGTCGCGGCCGCGAACACGGGGAACGCGGATCGGAACTCGCTGACCCGCGAGTTTCACCGTGCCCGGATTCGTCCCGTGACGTCGTCCCTGCACCGTCTCCGATTTCCGAACGTATCGCTCTCCCGCAAGCTCACTGACCTCGGCGTCCAGCAACTCGTGAACTTGCATCAGGCCGAGAGGCACCAGTGCGCGGATCATCTCGACCTTCGAGTCCACCTCAAGCTCCCCGTATCCCTCTTGCTCCATGACCTCTACTTCACCTAGACGACGCGTCTTCTTGCCTTCCTTGACCTTTCGTAGCAGACTTCCCATATCGGCTCCTTTCTTGAGCGGCTTGATTTCGCTTTTGACAACGTCATCAAACCACCCGAGAGGGAGCCGTTTCAAATTTCAACTAAGAGTGGCACACATTCCGAAGTGGCGTGGTGGGTCGGCCCGTCTGATGATCTCGATGATGCGGTCAACAACCTGCACACCGACTGGGACGATGACGTTGAGTTCTACTTCTACGACCGTTCCAGTTGCGCCGTTCCGTCGGACTCAACAAGCGGCTCCTTGATAGTGATTACTCCATACTGCACGTCGGATGAGGTTAACAAGGAGCTCCCTGTCGAGCTTTGAGTAATCGCCGGAGCATAGAGTATGATATCGTCCGAGTTGTCCATGACCTTCAAAAGACCCAACATGGCGTTCGCAAAACTGTAGTTAGCTGCAATCACAACTTCCAGACCCCACGTACCGGCTGGGAGCGTCAGGTACTCCTGGTCCCTTTTCGTAACAGCGGCCACGTTGTCTGCATTGTTCGATACGTCCGCAGATGGAAGCCATATCCCAGCGAATTCTTCCGGCTCTCCGAAGTACGTCTTGTCCGGAAGATACTGACTGCCAGTGCTGTCCGTATGGGCTTGGAACTTTAGCCGAGCGAGGTGCGAGGTAATCGAAGGCGCGAATGTATCGGCGGGCAACATCGGAGGGTTCCGGCAGAGCCCCGTCGGGGAGTGGTGGTTGGATGGACAGTCCGAAAGATGGCCCGATGGTTTTGAGGATGCTGCCGTGTAGCCGGTGATGTGCCGAATGGAGCGCTTACGAAATGGCGCATAAGAAAACCACCTCAAAGCGAGTTGCCAAAAAGGCATCCAATATTCTCAGAGATCCTGAAGCCCTCTAAGGACGAAAGGAGCGTTGCCGGAGCTGCTCTCTCTCAAAGTCCTGGCAAACACCGCAAGAAAAAGAAGAGTTAAGTGCAACTCGTTCTTGTCGAGTGGGTTGACGCAGTTTACCACGACCTATGGGAGGCGCTTGACGACACCGATCCGACCGATATGACGGTCAAGTCGGTGGGCTGGCTCGTCAAAGACACCCCTGAGTATAAGCTCGTCGTGCCACACCAGCAGTGTGCTCAGGTACGAGGCGGCATTTCAATACCATCAAGGGCCGTTGTGAAGATAGAGAAGCTAGCCGTTGAAGTACCAGATGGTTTTGGACAAGGAACTCGCAACCTCACCACTACCAGAAAGAGCCTCAAAGATGCCGACACGTCGCCGGGAGCGCGCGGAATCCCCGTTCCGGTGAGGCGTTTCGTGTGGGCGCGCGATCAGGCTCAGTGCACGTTTGAGAGCAGCAACGGTAGACGATGTCCCGAGCGCCTAGGGCTGCAATTCCATCACCACGACCTCCACGGGCTCGGCGGCGATCGAAGTGCCAACAATGTCAGACTTTTGTGTCGTCCTCACAATCTCTATATGGCGGAAATGGACTACGGCAAAGACAAGATGGAGCAGTACCGCCGACTGGCAAGCTATAGTTTTGCGACAACGGTTCGTGAACCGAGCCCGTTGTTTCCACTCTTTCCGGACAGAGCTCAAGAATCGCCGCCCCTAATCATTAAGGAGATACAACGATGAAGAAACTGTTTTCAGTCGCGTTGATGGGTATCACGGCAATGGCCCTCACTCTCAATTCTCAGGCATCACAAACCCCTCCCGGGATGGTTTTAATTCCCGGCGGATCGTTCATGATGGGTGATGCCAACGGTCAGGACATGGAGAAACCGGTTCACGAGGTGGAAGGGGATGCGTTTTAATATGGATACCCATGAAGTCACTGTAGAAGAATTTAGAAAATTTGTGGATGCCACAAACTATGTCACTGATGCCGAGAAAAATGATGGCGGCTATACCTGGGGTGGAGAAGGCTGGGTGATGAGACCGGGGATCAACTGGAGGTTAGACGAAATGGGTGATTTGCATCAAGCAGAGAAGAACAAACATCCGGTGACGCACCTGAGCTGGAACGATGCCAACGCCTACGCCCAATGGGCTGGAAAACGCTTGCCCACCGAGGCCGAATGGGAATACGCCGGGGGATGTCCCGCCGGATGTTGAATTTGGGGTAGCGGCGGCTCCTTGGCCGGCCTAAGAATAGGTCTGCCAAACAACCGTCTCCAGAGGGGGACAAGGAGCCACCAATGCCTAGGAAATCAAAGAAGCCAGTAAGAAAGCAAACGCACTCGCCTACGGGCAAGGTAGTTGGCCAAGTCGGTCAGATACTGCTACCGATGATAGCTGGGATCGCGGCCACGAAGGCGGAACTGACGGAATGGGTGTACGAGCAAAGACTGACGGCTCTGCACCTACTGCTCAGAGAGGACGCCGAGGAGATCGCGGGGCTCAAGGGCAAGCACGAGAAGGAGCGAACTCATAACCACTGGGGGAGCACGAACGAGCTACCCTCAGAAGGTGTGGAAATAAAGTAAAGGCGGAGTAACCTTCCGCGTCACGAAACACGGCCTGAAGGGGCCAACGGAAGGAGACACCGCCATGAAGGAAAAGACCACAAGACGACGGAGCTCGTCAAGGGTGGCTTGGGAGTCGCTGGAGAAGTGGGCGAGGCTCGAGATCCAGGATTGGGTGCAGGAGCTGATGGTAGCCGAAGTCACGGAGCTTCTCGGGCGTGAGAAATCGGAGAGACGGAAGCCCGTGGACACAACGGCGGGCTATCGAAATGGATACGGTAAGCCTCGGAAGCTGACGATGAACGTGGGCACGGTGACGGTTCGCCGGCCGAGAGTAGGGGACGTGGAGGAGAGGTTCGAAAGTCGAGTGCTTCCGCTGTTCAAGCGTCGGAGCGAAACGGTGAGCGAGTTGATTCCGGAGCTGTACCTGCATGGACTAGCTCACGGAGATTTCGATCTGGCGCTCCGCGGGCTTCTAGGGGAGGACGCTCCACTTTCTCCCAGCACGGTGTCGCGGCTGAAACAGAAATGGCAGGGAGAGTACGAGCAGTGGCTAGCTCGCCCACTGGACGAACTCGAGCTCGTGTCCCTGTGGGTAGATGGCGTGTACGTGAAGGCCGGCCTTGAGAAGGACAAGGCGGCGGTGCTAGTTGCGGTTGGTGGCCTGTCCGACGGGACGAAAATCGTCCTGACGCTGGAGGCCGGGCATCGAGAATCCGAAGCGTCATGGTCGTCGCTGCTACGGAGACTGAAGAAGCGCGGTCTGAGATGTCCCCGTTTGGTGATCGGTGACGGTCATCTCGGCATCTGGGCCGCGACCCGAAACGTATTTCCAGAAGCTGAGGAGCAGCGGTGCTGGAAGTGCCAGCAATCCCGCCAGCCACAGCCATGGACTAGTAAAATGACGCCAGTCGCGGGAGGCGAGAAGGCCGACGACGACACCGAACCCAAGAAAGAGGAAGCTTAGTTTGTTTTGGAGCCCGACTCCGGCAACGATGCCGAAAACGAGCCACCAACGCAGATCTCCCGACTTCAGAATGCGGGTCACGACCCATAGAGCCAAGGTCCATAGAAAGATATCCAGGGCGTTCATCGACAAGATGGTGAATAGGCTGAGATAGACCGGCGCCAACGCGACAGCGATGGCGGCGACCAGTTGGGCGAATCGACCACCCTCGAGATCGCGTGCGATTGTTGCTGTGAAGTAGACCGTACCTGCAGCACAAATCGCGGGAAAAAATCGTAGTGCGTGAGCGGAGTCGCCGAGGACGGCTCGGGTGAGCCAAGTTACGAGAGCGATGAGCGGCGGGTGATCGACATAGCCGAATGCCAGTTGCTCGGAGCAAGCGATGTAGTAGAGCTCATCGCGAAAATATCCATATCCCTCAGCGGTCAGTATGTGAAACAGCAGAGTCAGCAATGCTAGCGCCGCCGCTTGTATCTGCTCGCGCTGCCGGCCTTGCATTGACCTCAGCTCAAAGGTCGCTCCGTGGGTGGTTTGTCTCCCGGCCCGGGAAGCGGGCTCTTCTTTCGGTCGCCCGACTCTTCTTCGAGGAGCGTCTCGACATCGGGATAAGCGTAGATGACGGGTGCCTTGTTCGCCATCAGGCCGCCGGTGTCGGCACTCGGGCCGTAGTTGCTGTAGAGGTCATGATTGGCCATGCGCAGTAGCGTGGTTTGCTGACCGCGGTGATGGGAGGTGTGAGCGATGCGCCTGGTCATCACCCACGCCCGGGATCGCTTCACTTCGAAGAAATCCACCATCTCTTCCCACCAGGGCTCGTCCTTCTGCTCGAGAACGGCCAACCTCTTGGATGCATTCGCGGCGTAGTGCCTCATGAACGATAGGCGGGTTTCTTCGGGGGGGAGAGGGTTTTCGGTGACCGAAATCCCAAGCATGGTCTTGAACCAAAGGTTCTCACTCATGCTCTGGTGAACCATGTGCTCGAGAAAGTTGCGACCCCGTTTGTCGGATGGGTGAGGTCGTTGGTGCTGGTCGTTGTCGTCGAACATCGCCCAGGTGCTTAGGACTTTCGCGATTTCGGTTTTGTAAGTGTCGATTAGGAATTGGTAGCGCATAGCGAGCGGCTACTCCTTTCCGTCTTTGAACTTCAGGACTTTCTTGAGGGGGGAAAGATTGATCTCATCGAAGACTGCCCCTCGTCGCGAAGAGAGCACGAACGCGACGGCCTCGGCGACCTCCTCGGGCAGCAGGGCATTCGCCTCTTCGTCTCCAGGAGCGAAATGGAGGTCATCGAAAAACGTCGTTCTCACCATTCCTGGGTTGATGACTGCGACCCGCACGCCCTTTCGGGCACATTCATCACGGAGCGTTTGCGCGAAACCGCGGAGCGCCCACTTACTGGCCGAGTAGACGGCTCCCCTTCGTCCTCCGCTGAGGGCGGCCTCGGAACCGATGAAGAGGACGTCTCCCCCTACGCGTTCTTTCATCTTGGGGAGGAACGTGTGCACTACATACGCCTGGCTCGTGAAGTTGAGGTCGACCAGCGATCGGATTTGTGAGTAGGAGAACTCTTCCAAGGAGCCGAACTGCCCGCGCCCGGCGTTGCAAACGACGGCGTCGACGTCGTCGTGCTCGCGCGCCAAGCCTTTGAGCCGCCCGGGGAGAGGCTCTAGCTCGGACAGGTCGATCTCCGCCGCGTGGAATCGGTCCACCGCGGGTCCGAACTTGCTGAAATCTCGCGCCACGCCCACGACCTGATGACCGTCGGCCAAGAGGCGGCGGCATATCGCGGCGCCGATGCCGGCGCTCGCGCCGGTCACCAAAATCTTCCTCGGTCCTTGTTTCACCCGGTAGCGGTCTCCATCATCCTCGCGGGGAAGAAGATCTCCTCGGAAATGTAGGGCAAAAGCTCCCGTGTACAGAAGCTCGTCATCTCCTCTTCTTTATCCTTCCGGTACGATACCATCCTGCCCCTCGTCACCAGTGGTCCGGCAAACAGGCGTTCGTCCGGGTAGAGTCGCGACATATCCTCGAAGTAAGGTCGCGGCAAACGAAAGGGTCCAAGGCTCACCGAATGGAGGCGATCGGCTCGCACCTCACCAAATACATCGGCGAAGAGGCGCCGGTACTGGTCGTGATAGTCCTCGGTGTAGATCATCGGGTCGAAGCGAAGCCCGATGTTCCAGCCCTTGTCTTCGAGAGCCTTGATGGCGTCCAGACGCTGCGCGAGGGGCGGCACACCGTGCTCCAGGATGCGGCCCGTCGATTCCGGCGTGAAACTGAAGGCCACGATGACATTGGGCAGCGGTTTCGCGGCGAGAAGCGGCTTCATTTGAGCGCTCTTCGTGCGAAGCTCTAGCCACGCCTGGTCGTTCTCCGCGAAGAAGGAATAGAAGCTTTCGAAAAAACGAGTGACGGACTCCAATGCCAAGCTATCGCAATCATAACCGGAAAAGAAGTACGCCTCTTCGTTGGGGGCCTCTTGCAGGGTGCCGGCCATTGCCTTTTCGAATTCCTCGTAGTTTACGAACAGCACGTAGTGTGCCGAGCGGTACATGCCTTGTAGAAAACAATAGCGGCAGTCGTACATACAGTTCAGCATGTGTGAGAAGTAGAAGTTCCGCCGACCACCCACGCCGTAGCCGTCAGGAGCGGGAAGCACGAAATGACCGTACTTCTTCGCCAAGATCAGAGCGGGCCGCTTCTTCTGCAGTCGGAAGTTTTGTCCCTTGCGGTTGAATACCTCTCCGTAGCGGTGGATCGGTATGCGAGCCGCGCTCGGAAAGCGTGAACAGATCTCTTTTGTGCGCGTGTGCGCAGAGACTTCTTCTTCGATGTAGAGCGTTTGGATCACGATTTCTTCAGGTGAGGCTCACCGGAAGCACTTCGATGCGAGTTTGGATGTGGCCAAGGACCTCCTTGCTCGTCCGTCGCTGCTTGAGCTCTTCATCGAAGATGCGGGATTCCGGAGCGAGAACGTGCCAGCGTCTTAGGAGTCTCTGAAGCCGACGCCGTTCCGACACGGTGAAATGCCAACGCTCGAGAACCGCATCTAGCCCGGGTGGCGTTTCGGTGAGCGCGGCCATTTCACGGGCCAGGGCAGCGGTGGCGTACACAACGGCATCGATTTCGGTGAGTCGTGCCTCTATGAGCTCATCGACCTGTCGCGTCGACATCCAGCGGGGCGGGACACTGCGGTTATCGGAAATGATCTTGAAGCACTGCACCAGCTCGGCAGTGGCGAAGCGATATGCCGACTCAAAGAATCCCGCCGCTTCCATTTCGAAGACCCACGGACCCTCGAAGTCTTCCTCCACTCTGTCGACTGTCAGCACCGAGGCGGGCGGTGACGATAGGTCCAAAACCGGAGGCGGATACCAGGTCTGGCCGCTCGCCAGATCCTTGACTCGTTCAGCCAAGATGCCTTCACCCAACACGAGCTCTCGGTGTCCGCCCATTCCGATATTTATCCACGCCCGATCGGGCTCATTACCGGACACGGCCTGGAGGTAGGCGGTAGCGGCCGCCGCAGCGGACTTGCCGACACCGGAGACGACGAGCGCCATATCGTCTTTCTGATAGACCTTGAAACCGCGGGAGTTCTCGATCGGCTTGAGCTGGTAGTGAGAAAGGAGTGGTTTCGCCTCTGAAGGTAGAGCGATTACGAGCCGAATCATGAGGCCACGCTGACGTCCAGAAGGCTCGCATAGTGGTCTCGTTTGCTTGCGTAGCCCTGGACATCATTCTCTTTGCCGCGCTTCCGCGCGCCCGCTAGATAGACGTCGATTTTCTCGACCAACATCCTCACCGCCGCGCGTCGACTCTCGGGGGACAGCGCTTCGGTATCGGTCACCTTCTCCAGGGCGCGGATGCGAAATCGGTCCATCCCCCAATGGCGGCGGGAGAGCTGATCGGTATGCCCGCCGTATTTCAAGATGAGAGGCTCCTCCAGGTACAGAACCGGAAGTATCGACGTGATGCGAAGCCAGAGGTCATAGTCTTCACAAGCGGGGAGGGATTCATCGAAGGGGCCGACCCGCTCGAACAGGCTGCGGTGAATAAGAACCGACGAGGGAGAGATGACGCAAAGCGGCAGGCACTTATCAAAGATGTACCCGCCGGATTTCGCATGTTTTTTCATCGGGTTCACTCGCCTGCCGCGACGTATCCAGATCTCGTTCGTGTGGCAGAGCAAGAATTCGGGCTGCTCGCGAAGCTCATCGAGCTGACGCGTTAGCTTCTGGGGGAGCCACTCGTCGTCGGAGTCCAAGAAGGCCAGCCACTCTCCCTTAGCCTCTCGGATTCCGCGGTTCCGGGCCGCCGCGACGCCTCGATTCTCCTGCTGGAGGTATCGCACGTCGGGGAACTCCCGGCGCACGAGGCCCTCGGTATCGTCGGTCGAGCCGTCATCGACCACGATGACTTCGTCAGGAGGCCGAGTTTGGCGGGCAACCGACGTCAACGCGCGGGGAAGGAGGCCCTTCCGGTTGTAGGTGGGGATGACGACGGTGACGGTTGGCTGGCCCATGGCGTTTGTCCGATTGAAAGGATAGTTCGGTTCGCCCACCCGCTCAACCATCCTCCGGGCGTCCCCGATGGCGCCCGGGTCCGCTAGCGCCGGCAGAACGACTCCGTCCGGACGCAGTTGTCTTGTCGTACAATTCTCGGGGAGCACAGAATGGATATGAGAAAGTTCGCCAGCCCTTATTGGCCTGTCGTGTGTCTGGTGGTTGCTGTCGCGTGCTCGAACACCCCGCACCCGGTGTCCGAGGTCGGCACGGTGAGCTTTCCGAACTCGGGTGCACCTGAGGCACAAGAGCCCTTTCAGCGAGGCATCGCCTTGCTCCATAACTTCGAGTACCGTTCAGCGATAGAAGCGTTCCAGATTCTTTACGGTAAAGGCGACAAGCGCGAGCGCGACCGGGCCTACGCCAAGGCGATGGCCGAGCTTCATGAAAATTATCCTGGAGATGTAGAGGTGACGGCGTTTTACGCATTGTCCCTGCTCGGCACTGCGCACGAAGGGCGTGACTTCGCGACCTACATGCGTTCGGCCGCTCTACTCGAGGAAGTCTATCCCGACAATCCATGGCATCCCGGTGTGCTCCACTATCTGATTCACTGCTATGACGACCCGATCCATGCACCGCTCGGATTGCGTGCGGCTCGCACCTACGCAGAGGTGGCACCGGCGGCCGCTCATTGCCCAGCATATGACCTCACACATTTTTGTCGCGATGGGGATGTGGAACGACGTGGTCAAGGCGAATGAGAATGCTGCTCGTGTGACCAACGAAGAGCGGACCGCACGGGGACAGTCCGAATACGAATGCGGCCACTACAATTTCTGGCTGCTCTACGGCTACCTGCAGCAGGGCCGCGTCGACGATGCAACGAGGATACTCGACCAGTGTCGGAAAGATGCCGCCGCCGCAGGAGCGGAAGAGTCCGTCTTCGATCCCGACAATTCGGCACTTCATTCCTTCCTTCAATTGAGATCCCGTTATCTGGTCGATACCGCCGACTGGAGTGGCGAAGCGGCTCAATGGGAGATGGACTCGCCGAACGTCGGGGCGGCCGAGCGGGTGACCTATGAATCCGCACAAGCTATTGCCGCCGCCGGCCGGGGTGACGAGAACGGCCTCGAGAAGGCATTGCAGGATCTAAGTGCCGCCAGGTCCGAGCTCGAGCAGATTGTTCCCAAGACGGGCAACGCTTTCGCCCCACTGGCACTCAAGCGAGCCGCAGGTGTTCGAGCTCGAGATCGAAGCATTGCTCGCCCGCGCCGAAAGCAAGATGGACGAGGCCATCGAGCTGGCTCGTCAGGCGGTCGAGCTGGAAGAATCGATTCCACTTGATGTTTGGACCGCCCTTCGTCGACCTGCCATCCCACGAGCTACTGGGCGAGCTGTTACTCGCTACCGGCCGAGCCAGCAAGGCCTATGATGCCTACACTCAGGCTCTGGCTCGCACCCCTGGCCGAGTTTCTGTTCTCGAGGGCTTGGCTAGGGCCGAGAAGGGGATGGACCAAGAAGGGAGCTAGCATTCTCGTCGTGCTTGAAGGGACCGGAAGGGCACCGTAGAATGCCTCGCAAATGATGGTCTCTTCTTCCTTTGCCCCCTCTCCCTCTGGGAGATTTGGGCGTCAAAAAAGCGCGGTGCCACGGTCAACGTGGCCAGACGCCGGGTGAGGGTTCCATGATTGGTCGCACACTTCCCATTACAAGATCCTAGAGGAGCTTAGCCGCGGCTGTTTCGTTCCTCTTGCGGCCGAGCACGAAGGAGGCGGCGTCGGACACGCCAACGAAGCCTTCGATCGCCGTACTTTACTTCGAGAACAACACTGGCGAGCCGGAGCTCGATTGGCTTCGCACCGCTCTCACTGACATGCTCGTCACCGACCTCTCACAGTCTCCAGAGATCGAAGTCCTGACCACCGACCGTCTCTATCAAATCTTGAGGGACATGAATCGCTTGGACGAGCGCATTACGTCGTTCGATGTGGTTCAGGAAGTCGCCGAGCGGGGCGGTGTCGACAGCGTACTCTTGGGGAGCTTTGGCAATTTGCTAGAGGCCTATTCAGCCACGGGTGAGCAGGAAAAAAGCCTAGAGGTTATGCAGGAGTTCGTTAGCGAGAACCCGGCGAACGGCCACGGCTATGGCCATCTTGGTCTGCACTTCCTTCGTTTCGGAGAGCTGGACCAAGCGCTCGACGCCTTCCAGAAAGCCGAAGCCCTTGCCCCCGAGGACAACGGGACCTTCGAGGATGGTCGTTGGCAGATCGACGTCCTTCGCGATCAGTGGGCGCAGGCGGAAGCAAGTGCCGAGAGGATCGCGGCGGAAGGGGAACCGTTTTCGGATTGGTTGCGCTCGATGAACCTTTCGGTCACCAAACTCTACCGAGGTCGTTCCGGTGACGCGCTCGGGTTGGCGAAACGAGCAGCGAGTGCCTATGCGGAACCAGGGGGCATGACGGCCGCCGCCGCGGTTTTTTCCTCGGACCTCCTACTCGCGAAGAACGAGCCGACCCGGGCCCTAGCGGAGGCGAAGCGAGCGGAGCGTGAAGAGGAGGGCGGCTACGTTGCCTTGGAGGCGATGTTCCAGATGGCGCTAGCGCATGCCCGGCTGGAGCAGTGGGACGAGGCGCAAAGCGCGGCCCAGGAGCTTCGCCGCAAGGCGGAGTCGATTCCCGGCGAAAGAGACAAGAGGAGCTATCGATGGCTTCTGGGTGAGATCGCTCTTGCCCGGGGCGATAAGGAGAAGGCGATCGAGGAGCTCGATAGAGCGCGCTCGATGCTTCCGCCAAGGGGCTTCCCACTTCATGGGCCGGGAGCGGCTCCTCCCCACGTTCCGGTGTGGTTCTCGCTGGCCGACGCGTATCTGCAGGCCGGCGATGACGATAACGCCGCGGTTTGGTTTACTCGGATCGCCGAAAGCACCGCCGAGCATATCCTTGCGCCTATCCCATACGTTCGAAGCTTCTACTTTCTCGGGAAGATCCACGAAGAGCGCGGCGAGATGGATGAGGCGCGCAATTACTACTGGCAGTTCGTGGAATTCTGGGACGACGACGATCTCGACCGCGACCGCGTGGAAGAGGCAAGGAGTAAAATCTAGCTTGACCATAGAGGCCGCGCTGCAGATCGACGAGCGCACGCGAAAATTCATCCACTCCCATCGCGTCGCCCGGCTCGCCACCGTCGATGCCAAGGGTCAACCGGCGGTCATCCCTATTTGCTACGTCTTCGAAGGCAAGCGCTTCTATTCCGCCATCGACGAAAAACCCAAGTCCATCTCTTGGGGGCGTCTCAAGCGTCTCCGGAACATCGAAGCGAATCCACGTGTTTCGCTTGTCATCGACGACTACTCGGAAGACTGGTCACAGCTGGGCTACGTTCTGGTGCGGGGGTTGGCCGAGGCCATCGAGCCCGGCGGTCGCTTTGCGAACGAGCACTCGAAGGCGGTCGACCTCTTGCGCGGGAAGTACCCCCAGTACCGTTCTATGGCTATCGGCCGCCGCCTGATTATCCGCATCGAAGTGACGTCAGTGAAGCACTGGTCGTCGGTTCGAGACTAGCGCTTCGGCTCATCAGCTACCAGAACTCTCTTACTCTCATTTGACTCAGGTCATGTCCCGCCATTAGGCTGCTCACCTTGCGTCCACAGCGTTGACGACTACATCGCCAACGGAGTTTGCCATGCGGAATGCAACCGCGCGGTCAGAGGCCCCATTTTTTCTTCAAACCCATCGCAGAGTACGAGTAGAGGAACACATGTTGTGAAAAACGTCACTATGATTGTCGGTTCGTTCTTCGCGCTGGCCGTCTTCGGTCTTCTAGTGGATCCCGGTTTTCTGTGCGCTCAGGAGCCCGAGACCTTTCGACTCACCGAGGAGGATGTGGGTCAGGAAGAGGTCTACTCGCCGTACGCCGGCCGAGCCTATCCGGACCAGGTTCTCTTCGGCGACACGCACGTCCATACGAATCTCTCGCCCGATGCGGGCCTTATCGGGACCAAGCTGGATGTACATGATGCCTATCGATTCGCACGTGGCGAGACGGTCGTTTCGAACACCGGCCAGCGGGTGCAGCTGATCCGGCCGCTCGATTTCCTCGTGGTCACCGACCACGCCGAGTACATCGGGCTCGCGCCGATGATCCGGGACGCGAATCCGATCCTGCTGTCGGATCCGTACGGCAAGTTCCTCTACGAGAACTTCTCCGCGGGCCCCGAAGGCGCCGTGAAGGCCTTCGCGTCAATCATCAACGACGCAACAACCGGAAACAACCGACTCGGGCAGTCGGAAATGGTCTCCAGCATCTGGCGCGAGTTCGTCAAGACTGCCGATGCGTACGACGAGCCCGGCAGCTTCACCACCATGACTGGTTTTGAGTGGAGCACGATGCCTGGCGGGAACAACCTCCATCGCGTCGTCGTCTTCCGGGACGGCGCCGACAAAACGAGCCAAACCCTGCCCTTCGGGGCGTTCGACAGCGAGGATCCCCAGGATCTCTGGAGATACCTGCAGAACTACGAGACCGCTACCGGAGGTGGCGCCATCGCCATCCCCCACAACGGCAACCTCAGCAACGGCATCATGTTTTCCGACAAGGGTTTCTCGGGTGACCGCCTGACCCGCGCGTACACGGAAACAAGGATGCGCTGGGAACCCATCATCGAGGTGACGCAAATCAAGGGCGACGGGGAGACGCACCCGCTCTTGTCCAGCGAGGATGAGTTCGCGGGCTTCGAGAACTGGGATGTCGCGAACATCGACGGATCGACGCCCAAGGAAGACTGGATGCTGCAGTACGAGTATGGCCGCTCCGCGCTCAAGTTGGGTCTCAAGCTTGGCAACGAGCTCGGTGCCAATCCGTACAAGTTCGGACTGACCGGCGCTTCCGACACCCACACTGCTCTCTCTACTACCCGGGAAGAGAACTACTTCGGCAAAGTACGCCAAGACCGAGCCGTCGCCGAACCGGCATAACCACGAAGTCATTCCTGCAGACGACCCAGCCCTGAGAATCATGACCTCTCAGGAAGTGGCCTCTGGGCTGACCGCGGTGTGGGCGCGCGAAAACACCCGCGAAGCGATCTTCGGGGCGTTGAAGCGGAAGGAAGTCTACGCGACAACCGGCACGCGGATCCGGGTGCGTGTCTTCGCCGGGTGGGATTTCGAGGCGGACGAGGTGTCGCGACCCGATTTCGTCTCTCAGGGTTATCGGCGTGGCGTGCCGATGGGTGGTGACCTGAGGAAGGCACCGGCTGGTAAGGCGCCGACCTTGAAGATCCGGGCGCTTCGGGATCCGGATGGCGCCAATCTAGATCGGATTCAAATCATCAAGGGGTGGTTGGATTCAGATGGAGAGACGCACGAGCGCATCTACGACGTCGCCGTTTCCGACGGCCGGAAGGTCGGCGCGGACGGACGCGCCCGGCAGCCCGTCGGCAACACGGTGGATATCACCACCGCCACCTTTACCAACACCATCGGCGACGCGGTCATGTCGGCCCACTGGGTCGACCCGGATTTCGATCCAGACGAGTCGGCTTTCTACTACGTGCGGGTGCTCGAGACCCCGACCCCGCGTTGGACCACATACGATGCCGCGTTTTTCGGGATCGGTCTCCCGGACAACGTGCCGGCGACGATTCAAGATCGTGCCTACACGTCGCCGATCTGGTACACGCCCTAGCCTTGTTTTAGGAAGTGAAGCCGTGGTTTTAACTCTAATAACCTAAGGAGGGAAGAACAATGTTGAAACAATTGAGTCTTGGAACTGCCGTAGCTCTACTCTTGGCATCTTCCAACTTCGCCTTTGCCGGCGAGGAAGAGGAGTTTCTGGAAACGTTCGAGGCGTGGGCGGTCGCGATGGGAGTGACAAACCCGCCCATCATTCCGTCGGGAACGACCATGACACTCCAGATCAACATCACCCGATGGAGCACAGAGGAAGAACGTGAGGCACTGTTCGCGCAACTCGTCGAGAACGGTCAGGAAGGTCTCGTACGAGCTTTGCGGGATCAAAGAGGAGACGGGCTGGACGCGTCCGCGCGGCCGTGGTGCCGCCAGCCGGACCACATTCCCATCGGATTCAGATGCCCCTCCGAAAGACGCTCCTTCGTTTCTGGAACGACGACATCCGCTTCAGGGGCGGCGTGTTCTACGAGCGCCATTTCCGCGGAGACGCGATCGACGACTTCAACGTCTACCGGACGAGGTTAGAGGTGCGCGGGGACGGGATCCGAAACGAGCCGTGGGGGCAAACGGATCTTTTCTTCGATCATGCGCGGGGTTTCTTTCGCACCCGGACGCGGGTAAGGTTTCCTATGGAACCTCAGGCGAGAGCAGCAGATTCGTCTCGCCTATCAGTTCCAATACACGAAAAATCGCGCCGGCGAATGGGCGCCACAACACGCCATCGTGTTCCGATATTGGTTTGGCAGCACGTTGTCCTGGCGGGGGGGCAACTGAATGAGCCCTTCTACTGCAAGCGAGCTCTCGAAGCAGAGCCGCTTACTGCAACCGGTCACGGCTCGATGGTTCGCCGTGCTCTTCGGCGCGGCCCTCGCCTACGCGGTAGTCCGTTACCACATCATTGGGAGCGTGGAGTGGTCCCACTTCCCGCTATTTATCCTCAACAAGGCGGTGTCTCTTGCGGCGGTGTTCTTCGTGGCCTGCTCGTACTTGGTGGGGTACGTGCTGCGGTGGCACAACGACGACCCCCGAATCCGACTCATCGTCATCAAGTTCTGCGGGTTAATGGGCCTGTCCCTTGGAGCTATACACGGTCTCATGTCGCTCGGCCTCCGGACACCCCACTACTACCCCGCCTACTTCGCGGAAGGCGGCAAACTAACCCTCCAGGGTGAGCTCGCAATCGCCGTGGGTGTGGTGGCTCTTTGGGCGCTCGCCGTGCCAGGGATCACCACGCTGCCCACGATGGCCAAGAGTATCGGCGGCTTCCGCTGGAAACGGACCCAGCGCATGGGCTATGTGACGCTTGCCCTCGTCGCCGTCCATTTGATCGTCCTGGGGCTCCCCGGATGGCTCGCCCCGGCCGGCTGGCCGGGCGGTCTACCGCCCATTAGTTTGGTAGCCTTTCTCGCTGCTGTTTTCCCCTTGCTGGTCAAGATCGTTCGCTCACAAAAGTGACTTCAAGCCAACGGATGGACGCTCGATGCTAGCGGCCCTGCTCTGGATCTTCGGCGCTTCCGTCGCGGCTCAGGCCCCGTCGCCCCTGACCGACGCGGAGCAGGCACTCATGGAGCTCGTGCCACGCTGGTAGGGCGGACCCAGGTAGCGCGCCTATTTAGCGTAATCTAGGGCCGATATTCCAGACCGAAAAAAAGTTAGACGCCCGGAAACCTCCGCGACAAACCTCTATTTTTCAATGAGATGCGGCCCTATAATCGCGCACGGCAGGGGAAAAATTTCTCTTAACCCACTGATAAATATAGCCTTACGAGGGACGAAAACTTGACAAACGTAACACTTTCATCTAACTTATAGCCAAGCTAGTCCCTCTCACCGCCGGACGGTTGGATAAAGCCTACAAACCAAGTGCTGGAGGTGTGCCTCATGACCGCAAATTTGACCGCGACTTTGACGCAAGAGGTAACGGAGGTTGGTTCGCCCGACCTCGAACTTTCCATCGAAGAGCTCGATCTCAATCTCGAACAGATCGTGCGAGTGCATGAGGGATCGGAAAGGCTTATTTGCGAATACCTCGTGGCGATACGCGATCGACGGGGCTACGAGAAATTCGGTTTCATCGACATTTATTACTATGCGGAGGAGCGCTTCCGTTTCTCCCCGCGCAAGACCCGTTACCTTCTCCAACTGGGCCAAAAGCTTCGCGACCTTCCGCAGCTGAGAAAGGCATTGGAAGAAGGTCGGCTCGGTTGGACCAAAGCGAGCCGAGTCGCCCGGGTTGCCACGAGCGAGGACGAAGCGACGTGGCTCGACTCGGCGCTCTCCCTTTCCGTCCGCGAGCTCGATCGGAAGATCGAGGGAGAGCGGGACGCCGCGGGTGTGAAGGTCCGGGCGTGGTTGACGCAAGATCAAGCCGCCGGTGTTCGACTATGCCGTCGAGCTTTGCCGTCGCGTAGCGGGTGAGGATCTCGATATCGGACGCTGCCTCGAGTTTATGTCGGCGGAGTTTATTGCGACGTATGCGCACTTAGGGCCGGAGCGGGCGGAGAGTGACAGCGTCGACGACTGCGCCGAGCAGCCGACTCTTTCGGACGAAGAGAGCGCGCCGGCTGAGTTTGTCGAGCAGCGCATCTGCCCCGACGGCGATGAGCTTCCTTGGCGGATCGTCCAGGACTACGGGAGGACTTGGAGCGGCGTGCTAGAGAGGGACGACTATCGGTGCCAATATCCCGACTGTGCTGCCCGCGCGCAGCTACACGTGCATCACATTAGGTTCCGGAGCCGCAGCGGGCGAAAGAGCCGAGCCGAAAGCAACTCCCCCCCGAATCTGATCTCAGTCTGCGTTTTTCACCACCGCATGATCCACGCGGCAACGATTGGATTGAAGGGGCGGGCGCCGGCTGAGCTCGAGTGGCGCCGACCGGCGCTGATGGAGAAGGTACTGCAGCGCAACCGAGTTAGTGACCAAGTTTGGCAAACGTGTACCAAAGCCGAATCTGGGTCGAAAAGTTACAGCAGGTTAGCGAGCGGTACTTCTGCACGATTTCCTCTGACCGTAGGTGAGCCCCCGCCGGTTCTCGTCCCGGCGCAAGCTCTCTCGGCCGTACCTGAGGGGATAGTGGGCTTGATCCAGTTTCGTGGACACTTTCTGAAAGGCGGATACGATGTCCACAATGGCAAAGACAACGCAGCCCCGGCGACCCCGCCGGGAGTTTGATGACGAGTTTAAGGCAGGCGCGGTCCGGCTGGTGCTTGATGAGGGCCAGAGCGTGGGTCGGGTGGCCCGGGAGCTTGACCTCACCGAATCGGCGTTTCGCAACTGGGTCCGTCAGGCCCGGGCCGATCGGACGAAGGGCCGGACGGGCTTGACGGGCGTGGAACGCGAGGAGCTTCGGCGGCTCCGCAAAGAGAATCGGCGGTTGCGGGTGGAGCGCGACGTTTTAAAAAAAGCCGCGGCCTTCTTCGCGAAGGAGAGCGAGTAAGATTCGCGTTCATCCAGGCGGAGAAGGCCACCGTACCGGTCGTTCACCTGTGTCAGATTCTCAACGTCTCTCGGAGTGGCTTTTATGCCTGGGTACGTCGGCCGCCGTCGGCCCACGCGCGCCGGGACCGCCAGTTGCGCGTGTTGATTCGTGCCTCCCATGAGGCGAGTCGCCGCACCTATGGGAGTCCGCGGATTTATCACGACCTGCACGAGCAGGGGTATCGAGTGAGTCGGAAGCGGGTGATTCGGTTGAAACAGGCAGAAGGCCTCATTGCTCGAGTACGCAAACGCTTCAAGCGCACGACGGTAAGCGGTCATGGCCAGCCCGTCGCGGCCAATGTGCTCGGGCAAGACTTCGTCGCCGATGCGCCGAACCAACGGTGGGTCGGGGACACGACCGAGTTCGTGATCGGCAGCGGCGGGAAGCTTTATCTCGCGGCGCTCCTCGACCTCTACTCGCGATTCCTCGTTGGGTGGGCCGTAAGTGCTATTAACGACCGTCACCTGGTTATCAAGGCGTTGCGGATGGCACTGAAACGTCGCCAACCGGCCGCGGGGCTCTTGCATCACTCCGATCAGGGCAGTCCGTATGCCAGCAAAGACTACCAACGTCTCCTTGAGACGCATGGCATGACCGGGAGCATGAGCCGACGGGGCAACTGCTACGACAACGCCGTCATCGAGAGCTGGTTCTCCACGGTCAAGCACGAGCTTGGGGAGCATTTCCTCAGTTGCGGCGAGGCCAAGATGGCCCTCTTCGACTTCATCGAGGTATTCTACAACCAGAGACGACGACACTCGACCCTCGGCCAGGTCAGTCCGGCCGAGTTTGAACGACGGATGAGGACTTCGCCAGCTTAACTAAACCGTCTACGAAACCGGATCAAGCCCATAGGCAGCGAGTAACCCCCCTCAAGTCTCGCCTTACCGAACATGACAAAAAGTTCATGTTGCGGAAAGAGGCTCGTAATACGACTTTCTCTACTCTGGCTCAGGTCGATTACAGCAAGAGGACGGTCAACAAAGTCGACCTTGGGTGCGCCTCTCGGGGCGCACCCATCACAAAACATTAGGAGGTCAGAATGACTGTTACGGGAAACAGGGTCGACGGGAGATCCGGGCGATTCTTGAGAATGGCTATCGGCGCGCTGGCTCTGTCGGCCGCCATTGGAATTTGGCAATGGGGACAGCTCCCCGAGGCGAGCGCTGGCGCCCCGGTCGATCAAAAGGTCCTGCCACCCACGGGCGCTCCGGCGAGCTTCGCAGATGTCATCGAAGCCGTGAAGCCGGCCGTCGTCAACATCTCGGTCACCAGCACTATGACGAACCACCCTTTCGCTGGACCCGCTCCGGGAAATCCTGTACCACCCAACATGCCGTTCGAAGAGTTCTTGCGACGTTTCTTCGAGCGGCAGTCGTTCCAGAAATCTCAGGGCAGCGCGGCTCCCATCCGCGGCATGGGCTCGGGTTTCATCGTAGATGAGGATGGATACGTAGTGACGAATCATCACGTCATCGATCGGGCGGAGAAGATTCAGGTCATCTTGAATGATGGTGAGCGCTACGATGCGGAACTAGTAGGCAGCGATGCCAAGACCGATCTTGCAGTACTCAAGATCGATGCTGCCGAGCCGCTTCCTTTTGCTCGTTTCGGGGATTCCGATTCCACTCGTATCGGTGATTGGGTGGTGGCCATCGGCAATCCTTTTGGGCTCGGTGGCACCGCCACCACGGGTATCGTTTCTGCCCGCGGCCGAGACATTCAGTCGGGTCCCTTCGATGATTTTCTCCAGATCGACGCACCCATCAATCAGGGTAACTCCGGTGGACCGCTCTTCGATCTTTCGGGCCGTGTGATCGGCGTCAACACCGCCATCTACTCGCCGAACGGCGGCAACGTGGGCATCGGCTTTGCGATTCCAGCCAAGCAAGCGACGCCCATCATCGAGCAGCTCAAGAAGTCGGGTCGCGTGGAGCGGGCTTGGCTTGGCGTTCAGATTCAGGCCGTGACCGAAGAGATCGCGGAAGGACTCGGGCTCGACGAATCACAGGGTGCTCTGGTAGCCAGCGTGGTGGCCGGCAGCCCAGCCGAAAAAGCAGGGCTTCGCGCCGGTGACGTCATCCTGGGCTTCAACGGTGAAGACATCGAGCACATCAAGGATCTCACCCGTAAGGTCGCGGAAGCGAGCCCCGAGGAAAAATCCACCATCGACGTGTGGCGCTCCGGCGATCGCGAGACGTTGGATGTGGACTTGGGCAGAAGTCCTGAGGAAACAGCGGTCGTGGCTCGAGGTGGGTCTCAGTCAGATATGCGGGCACCTCTGGGCCTGTCCTTCGCCGAGCTGGCGCCTCAAACACGCCAGCGCTATCGTGTGGACGAGAGTATCGACGGTGCGCTCATCGTCGACGTCAAGCCGGGAAGCCCGGCCGCGAAGATGGGCCTGCGGAAGGGCGATGTGGTGACCATGGTCGGACAAAAGGAAGTGTCCAATCCGTCCGATGCGGTCGAGGAGATCCAGAAAGCGTCGGACGACGACCGGGGAAGCGTACTACTTCAGGTAGCGCGAGGTAACGCCCGGCAGTTCGTGCCTGTTCCATTGGCTTGAGCAGAAGAGATAAGCTTGAGCAAGGCTCCTCATCCTTTATCCCTCTCCCCTTGGGGGAGAGGGTAGGGTGAGGGGTTGCTGTTGCAGCCCCCAAAAGCATGCGCGTTCTCGTGATAGAAGACGATCAGGAAACACGGGACCACATCGTTCGAGGCCTGAACGAAGCCGGTCACGTGGCCGAGGGTGCCCCTGATGGAAAAGAAGGTTTATTCCTCGCGCTCGAGGAATCCTTTGATGTCTTGGTTGTCGATCGCATGTTACCCGGCCTCGACGGCCTCTCCGTTATTCAGACACTGCGCTCGTCGGGGAAGAAAACTCCCATCCTTATTCTCAGCGCGCTGGGTGAAATCGACGATCGCGTCGAGGGACTTCGCAAGGGAAGCGACGACTACCTCGTCAAAACCCTTTGCCTTCTCCGAGCTGCTCGCACGACTCGAAGCCATAGTCCGTCGGGGCGACGCCGAGGCGGTGGAGACTCGGCTTCAAGTGGCCGACTTGGAGATGGATCTCTTGACCCGACAAGTTCGGCGCGCCAGTCAGACCATCGAGCTGCAGCCGAGGGAGTTCCGACTCCTCGAGCACCTCATGCACCATGCCGGGCAGGTCGTCACACGAACCATGCTCCTAGAGAAAGTCTGGGACTACCACTTCGATCCACAAACCAACGTCATCGACGTTCACGTGAGCCGCCTTCGGAGCAAAGTCGATAAGGGCTTCGACTATCCCTTGATCCATACCGTCCGCGGCGCGGGCTATGTCCTCCGTGCAATCACAGAAGCTGCTTCGTAGCTCCGCCTTCCGCCTGGCGCTGCTCTATATGGCGCTGGCCGAGCTCCTTCTCGAGGACAACCAGCCGGGTCTACGGGTTGTGTTGACGTTGGCAACGCGGTGAAGGTCGATCCCCCTCTGGCACTGATTCGGGCGATTTAGAGCCCGGTGGAATAACCGCCTATCCCTTGGCTTCCTTCACTGCTTTCGTGAGGGCGGGCAAGAACTCGAAAAGATCTCCCACGACGCCGACGTCGGCCACGCCGAAGATGGGGGCGTCGGCATCTTTATTAATGGCGACGATGTAACCCGAGCCTTTCATTCCCACGACGTGCTGGATCGCACCCGAGATGCCGGCGGCGATATAAAGCTTGGGGTTGACCACCACGCCGCTGCTACCGATTTGATGCTCGTGCGGGAGCCAGCCGGCATCGGTCACGGCACGCGAGGCACCCACCTGACCGCCCAAGGCTGCGGCGAGCTCCTTAACGACGTCGAGCTTGTCGGGCCCTCCGAGGCCGCGCCCACCCGATACGATGATCTGAGCTTGGGTCAGATCGACTCCTCCCGATTCACCCTTCTTGATCTCCACGAATCTTGCTTTGACCTCCGATTCTTGGACGCCGGCGTCGATCTTGCGCACCGTCCCCTGAGTGCTTCCGGGAACCGGCTCCGAGGCACCCTTATCCAACGTCGCCATACAAGGTGACGCGTTTTCGATCTCGACTTCGTGCACGAACTTGCCGTTAAAGGCTTTGCGCACAAACCGAGCCTTACCTTCTTCGAACTTGATGTTGGAGCACCCGGTGGCCAAGGGCACTCCCAAACCCGCCGCCACCAACGGAGCCACGTCCCATCCGTTGGGGGTGTGTCCGATGAGAACGATTTCCGGTGACTCTTCCTTGATGACGGATTCCGCGACTCTTCGATAACCATCGCCGGTGTAGTCCGCCACTGCTGGACCGTCTGCGTAAATCACTTCTGCGGCACCGCGTCCCGCGAGCTCGTTCGCCAAGCCATCCGCACCGTGTCCCAATAGCAGAGCCTTGATGTCCGTCTCCGTGCTCCAGCCTGCCTCACTGGCCAATCGATGCGCCATGCCGAGAAGCTCGTAAGAAATGTCCTTGACCGCTCCATCCTCGTGCTCTGCCAGAATCAATGCTTTGCAAGCCATCGCTAGACAACCCCCGTGTTTTCGCGGATTCGCTTCAAGAGCCCTTGCGCCACCTCATCGGGGCTATCGTTCAGGATTTCCGCACCCTTGCCTTTTGGTGGAGACGCGAATGCGACGGTCTTCATCCGCGTCGCACCCGCCCCCACTTCATTGGCATCGAGACCGAGATCGCCAAGGCCGACGGTGCGGACTTCCTTTTTCTTTGCCGCCATGATCCCCTTGAGGCTGGCATACCGCGGTGTATTGATGCCGGTCTGCACCGTGACGATCGCGGGAAGCGTCAAGTCGACGACTTGGAGGCGGTTGTTCTCGAGCTCTCTCTCAGCGCGAACGGTGTTTTCGTCTTGCAGCGCTAATCCCAAAGCTGCGGTAGCACATGGCCAGTCTAAGAGACGAGCCACCAGGGACCCGATCTGGGTGTGGTTATCGTCGTCGGCCTGAAGACCGGCCACAATCAGAGAGAATCCTTCATCTTTGACAGCCGCTTGGATGACCTTGGCCACCGACAGTGGATCGCTTCCGTTTAGTGCATCGTCTTTGATGTGGATGGCGCGATCGGCCCCGGTGGCGAGGCACGTGCGAAGTGCGGAAGAAGCTCCGGCAGGGCCCACTGTGAGAGCCACGACTTCGGTGACTTTGCCGTCGTCCTTGAGCCTTAGCAGCACTTCGAGCGCGTAGCGGTCATACTCGTTGAGCACGAAGCTCAGGTTCGCGTCGTCCACCCAGGTCCCGGAGCTATTGATCCGGAAAGGAGAGTTGGTGTCGGGCACATATTTGACCAGGGCCAAGCTCTTCATCATTCCTCCGTCTATCGGTGATGGTCTCCATCCTTTATTCCCTCTCCCTTCCGCCTTCGCTACAGCTTCGGCGGACCCGCGGACCCGCCGAAGTCCTCAGGACGGAGGCGGGCTGGGAGAGAGCAAGGTGACGGCATTCTTGCTGGCCCCATATCATAGTCGAAAAAAGGCAAAAAAAGGGGCTCCGAGGAGCCCCTTGTTTCGTGTTTAGCGTTGGAAACGCTTAGGCCGTCGCGGTGGCGACTCCCTCCTCCTCTACGACTTGGCCATCGAAGAGGCTGATGGAGCGATCGGCATATGTCTCATAGCGCGGATCGTGGGTCACCATGCATATGGTCGCCCCTCCGCGATGAAGCTCGGCCATCAGATCCATCACCGCTTCGCCGTTCGCGGAATCGAGGTTCCCGGTGGGCTCGTCCGCCAGCACGATCGAGGGATCTCCTACGACCGCACGGGCCACCGCCACCCGCTGTTGTTGGCCCCCGGAAAGCTGAAAGGGGTAATGCTTCATTCGATGTGCCATCTCGACCCTCTCGAGTGCCGCTTGCACCTTCTTCTTGCGCTCCGACGAGGGCATGCCCCGGTAGGTCAACGGAAGCTCGACGTTCTCGTACACCGTCAGATCACCGATCAGATTGAAGGCCTGGAAGATGAAACCGACCTCCCGATTCCGGATGCGTGCCCGGTCGGACAGTTTCAGGTTGGCCACCGCCTGTCCGTTCAGCGTGAAGCTTCCCGTGGAGGGCGAGTCCAGAAGGCCCAGGATGGACAAGAGCGTGGACTTGCCACAGCCCGAAGGTCCAGCGATGGAGATGTAGTCTCCCTTGTTGATGTCCAAAACGACGCCCGCCAATGCGTGCGTTTCCACCTCGTCGGTGTAGAAGATCTTGGACACCCCTTGGAGGCTAATCAAAGCGCCATTTCTTAATCCCGATTCGGTGCTGGGCGAAGCCGTCATAAATCGTCCCTCCATTTCAAATCACGTTGTTGCGAGGGGTTTTTGCCGACCCTCAGGGATATATAAGTAATTCGGGGCCGATTTGTTCCCCGGAAATGGAGAATGCTGGCCCAAGCAAGACGCCTATTGCCCTCACCCGGCGTCACGACGGTGCGTGACGCCACCCTCTCCCAAGGGGAGAGGGTATGTGTCTGTTGGAGTGGGACTTAGCGGCTAGTCCATTCCCAAGAGCTGGGGGAGAAAGGCCGTTAGCGCTGGCACGTAGGTCACTAGCAGGACACCCACGGCCCGGATTCCGAGGAAGGGGAGCGCGGCTCGGTAGACCTCGGGCAGAGGTCTCTTGAATCGGTAGGAGGCGAGAAAGAGGTTCATACCGACTGGCGGGGTCAGATAGCCGAGCTCGAGGTTGGTGAGGAAGATGATTCCCAAGTGAAAGGGATCGACCCCATAGACCAAAGCTAGCGGCGTGATCAGCGGGACCACCACCACGATCGCGGAGTAGACATCCATCAGGCACCCAACGATGAGGAGAAAGATGTTGAGCAGAAGGAGAAAAAATAGGGGGGAGTCAACGAAAGACTGGACCCATTCGACCGCTTGAAGAGGGATCTCGGCGATCACCAAGTAATTTGTGAGACCCAAGGCGACCCCCAGGATGATGAGAACGCCACCAATGAGGGTTGCGGCGTTTCCGACCACCCGTACCAAATCCCGGCGTATTTGCAGATCTCGGTGGATGAAGAACTCGAGCAACAGGGCGTAGAGCACGGTGACGGCCGACGCCTCTACCAGCGTGGCGAATCCTCCCGCGATGCTTCCCAGCACCAGGACCGGGATCGCGATCTCCCACTTCGCTTTCCAAATGGCGTTTCCAGCTTGGCGCCAGTGGAACGAGACCTTGGTGATGCCGGTGCGTCGGCTGTAGAAGAGCGCGAAGGCGGCGACGAGGAGGATCTCCAGAGTCGCAGGGACCCAGCCACTGACGAAGAGCTTCCGGATCTCAATCTGAGCAACGAGCCCGTAGAGAATGACCGCGAGTGACGGCGGGAACAAGAGTCCCAGTGAGCCGGCGGACGTCAGAAGCCCGGTGCTGAAGTTCTCGCGGTACTTATCTTCGAGAAGCATCGGGTAGAGCAGTCCGCCCATCGCCAGAATGGTCACGCCGCTTCCGCCGGTGAAGCTCGTGAAAAAAGCACACACCACGATCGCAACGACGGCCACCCCACCCGGCATCCAGCCGAAAAGATTTCGAAAGAGCTCCACCAACCGATGCGGTGTTCCTCCCTCCGCGAGGATGAAGCCGGCCAACGTGAAAAGCGGGATGGTGGGCAGGATAGGTTTGAGCGCAAGGTTGTAGGTCTCGACGGCGATTGCCGAGACCGGATCGTAGTTGTTCCAGAGGAGTATCGCGGCCACCCCCCCTAGGCCCACGAAGATGGGGGCTCCCAGCGCAGTCGCAAGAATCACGGCGAGAAGAAGTGGGACGAGAATTCCGCTTCCGGGGAGATTCTCGAGCAGACCTAAGACAATCGGGATCAGGATGAAGCCCGCGGCGATGAGCCGGCTCCGCCAACCTCCCGGGACTCTTCTAAGGATGCGGAGGCCGATGACGGTAAAGCCGATGGGCATGATGGCTTCGGCCAGCCAGACCGGAACGCCTAGGGCGAGCTCGCGTCCCCCCTCCCGCTCCACCAGAACCAATTCGAGGCTTCCTCTGGCCAGGATGGTGCACACCGCAACGCCGACTCCCGCCGTGAAAACCTCGGACGCGGTCTTCCACTTTCCTTTAAGGAATGTGCCGCCCGTGCCGAGCGAAAGCAGTTCTCCCTTGCGGGCAGCGATGGCGGCGCCCAGGAAACCCACCCAGAGCGCCAAGTGCTGCACCCAAGTCGCGGAGCCGGGAATGCCACTCGAGTAGAATTTGCGGATCACGATCTCCAGAAGAGGGAGGAGGGCCATCGTGAGGAGGGCGAGGACGGTAAGGCCGTCCTCGATAAGGTGCGTTTTTTTCACAATTGGTTATTTCGAGTCCTAAGGCTGGCTGGATTTCCCCCGCGTGGCTCGGAACTCATCGCGCAGCTTCTTGACCCGATCGAACATTTCCGGAGGGACCAGTTTTTCGCGGACTTTGGGGTAGGCCTTCTCTACTGTCTGTCGCCAAGCGGCGACATCACCATCGTCCACCGATACAATCTCGAGCCCGCGTTTCTTCATCGCGTCCAGAGATAATTGTTCTTGGCGACGCGTGTCTTTCCTAAGATCGGTGCCCACTTGTTTCGCGATGCGGGTGATCGTGGCTTGCTGATTGGCATCGAGTTTCTTCCACCCGCGATCGTGCATGACGAGAGCTCCTTGTAACGGTGCCCACTTCATTTCGGTCATGTTGCGAACGTGCCGGTAGAACTGCGAGCCTTCGGCCAAGATCACGGGAAGATAGATCGCGTTGATGAGACCGGTCTGGAGACCGCTTGCCATATCCACGGAGGAGATCGGTACCGGATTGAAACCGGCCCACTTCATGATCTCGACGGTGGCGGCTTCGGTTGCCGAGGCGGCCAGCTTCATCTTTCGCAGGTCGGTCGGCCTCCGGAGGGGGTTTTTTGTAAAGAAGTAGACCCAACCCACATCGGACCAGGCGAGCACTTTGAATCCTTTTGCCTCGAGTTTTGCCTCCAAGGTCGGATTCACTTCTTGGCGCACGTAATCCCATTCCTCGTAGCTATCGAACATCATCGGAAGCATCAGGGCGTATGCGGCGGGATCGATTTCGGCGACGCCAGAATTCGAGATGGCGGCGCATTGGAGCTGACCGATCCGCATCTTGCGAATCATTTCCCCTTCGTCTCCTACCACGCCGCCCGCGTAGATCCGAAGGACGAGCTCCCCGTCGGTCGATTTCCGCCAATCGGCCCCCATTTGCTTGAAGATCTTGTGCCAGGCGGAGCCATTGGGCGCCAGGGTTCCCAGGCGGATGACGACTTTCGCGTCGAGGGTCGATAGGAAGCCTAAGCTGAGAAAGACCAGCAGCGTGAACAGCACGCGCGAAAGCGATCGATTTGTCACGGGTCGTCACCTTCCAGAAACAGCTCATCGACGCGACCCATCAACCATCGGGCGCGCCGCTGAGCGAGAATGTTCAGGAGTCGATCTTCGGGGTACTGGTCGACGTCGAAAGCCAGAACTCTTTCGAGCAGTTCTTTGAATTCCACGACGTTTTGGTTCGGGACCGAGAAGTTCTCGGCCCACAGCAACCAAGTGGAGGCACGGGTCTCACGAGAAAGCTCGAGCGCACGGCGATAGTATTCGCGCGCGGTTTCCGGCGATCCGCCGAATCGCTGGGATTCATAAATCACGAGCAATCCGTACAGGATGCCGTCGCCGTAGCTTGGATCGAGGTCGAGGCATTTCTCGAGGAGCGCCCCTACCACCGCAATATCCGCGGTGGCTTCCGGATCGTCCTTGGATACCCCGATGGCTCCTCCCAGTGCTGCGGCTGTCCATAGCGCCAGAGGTACATCGTCCACCTCGAGCGGTGCGACGGTCTCTTCGGGCTCGACGGACAACGTGTTCCCAAAGCCCGGGTAATTCACGTTCAACCCACGGATCCCGTAGCGGTACGCGCGCCAGTAGAGTTTGGCGGCGCGGGCACGGATCTCTTCCGCCAGCTCGAAGTCTTCGTCTTCGGCGCGATCGGCCTTGGGTTCCACGAAACCGTAGGCATAGAAAGTGAAGCCGGTGGTTGCGGAAAGAAGCAGCCCTTGATGTTCGGGGCTGGATTCAAGAAGAGTCTCGATCGTCTTCAGATTGAAGGGCATGGCCTCGGCGACGAGCTCGGGATCCTCGTCGGAGAGATAGACCACTTCCGACTCGGCGAGCACCTCGGATAGCGTGTTGACAGCTCTCGCCTTCAGCGAACACGACGTGCCGACGAGGACGAGCAGGGCAAGGCTCAGCCTCGCGTTCAGCGAAGCGGCGGGTATTAGGTCCATCATCGACAACGCTCTAGGCGGAAACCACGAAGGAACCGGCCTTCTCTTTGGCTTCCGACCGGTTCCATTCTATATTGAACGCCCAAAACCTACGAGGAGCCGAGGCAGGGAAATGAAGAATTCGATGGGGTCACTGGCAGTCGTCCTGATACTCGGGGTAGCACTCTTTTTGGCGAGTCACTTCTTGCCGGAAAGACCCGATCCGCGGGAATCCCAGACGCCTTACTCTTGGGAGCTTCTCAACAGCGTTTTATGGATCCAGAGCGCCGCGGAGCGCCGAGCCCTGACAACACAGGTTTACCGGCAGGCCAAGCGGATACTGGACGGCGCGCTCGAAGATCCTGAATGGACCGCGGCACTCGAGCAGGGAGAGGGAGTCTCCAAGCTTCCCCCGGTCATCATCCTCGATGTGGACGAAACGGTTCTGGACAACTCTGACTACCAGGCACAGCTTATCGTCGACAACATCAAGTTCGGACGGCCGCACTGGCAGGAATGGTGTCGTAAAGAGAAGGCCCTCCCTATCCCCGGCGCCCTCGAGTTCACGAAATACGCCGCCGAGCGAGGGGTCACCGTGGTGTACCTGACGAATCGCCGGCACGCGGTGGAGGAGGCCACTCGAAACAACCTGGAGAAGGCCGGGTTCCCCCTGAAGGCGGATGAGGACACGGTCTACACCCGGGGTGAAAGGGAGGAGTGGAACCTCTCCGACAAGTCGTCGCGGCGCGCCGACATCGCTTCCAGATACCGGGTGTTGCTGCTTTTCGGAGACGACTTGAACGACTTCGTCTCCGGGATGCGTAGCTCTCTCACGGAGCGGGATGCGGTCGTTGGAGACTACGACCAGTACTGGGGCCGCAAGTGGTTCGTCCTTCCCAATCCCGAATATGGAGGTTGGGAGGCGGCATTGAGCGGGTTCAACTACGATCTTTCGCCGGCCGAGCTGCTCCAGGTGAAATTAGACTCGTTGCGACTCCCCTAGTCTCGGCCTCTAGATCGTAACCCCCATTAAATCAATGGCTTACGATATTTTTGCGTATTAATTGAAAATGAAATTGACTTTCACTTTCAGTGGATTTACAATCATCCCATGGATTGGAGAACAGCTCCGGAGGCGCCTGGCCATGTTGCTGTCGAGCACCTCGATGGTTTGGCGCCAACCACGAAACGAGAGGCGCTTCCCTCGTGATCGTCTGCGTCTGCCGTGGAGTTACCGACCGCACCGTCAGGAGCTTGGTGCGCGAGGGAGCCTCGAGTCTCTATGACGTCGCGCTTGGCTGCTCCGCGGGTGCCTGCTGCGGAGGGTGCCAGGAGACCCTCGTCTCGATACTCGAGTCGGAAAAACAGATCGAGCACCAACCTCGGAGAAAGCTAGCCGCGGCCAGCTAGCATTCCAACGCTCATCAAGGCCGCGGGGCCACTTTCTTCGCAATGCGCCCGTCCTTCGGTCGGGCTAGCCCTCCGCTCGACAGGCTCGCTGCGGAACGCGGCTCTCGCTCCGCGACTCACTTCCGCCTCCGCATAAGCGACTCATCTCAGAGCTTCGGCGGACCCGACGAAGCCTTGGCGAAGTCGGGTCGCTCGCGCTTCGCTCGGGCTGACGGCTCCTGTTGCTCTACCCCCAGGGAGAGACTAGTATATCGACTCCACGCTCGCACCAGCCCGCCACGCTCAAGAGAAGAGAGCTGAGGAGGAAGGCACATGCAGGGGGACTCACAGGTTATCGAGGCTCTGAACGAGGTTTTGACGGCCGAGCTCACGGCGATCAACCAGTACTTCGCACACGCCAAGATGTGCGCGAACTGGGGCTACCAAAAGCTGGCCAAGAAGAAACGCGAAGAATCCATGGAAGAGATGCGAGACGCCGACGCCATCATCGACCGGATCCTTTACTTGGAAGGTGTGCCCAACATGCAGCGCCTTGGCCCCATCAGTTTGGGGGAGGACCCCGTCGAGCAGCACAGGGCCGATCTAGACCTGGAGAAAGCCGCCGTGGAGCGATTGAACAACGGGATTGCGCTTTGCCGCGACAAGGCCGACAACGGCACGCGAGAGCTACTGGAAGGGATCTTGAAGGGAGAAGAAGAAGCCGTCGACTGGCTAGAGGCCCAGCTTCACATCGTCGATGAGATCGGCAAGGACAAATACCTGGCGGAACACATTCACGAGTAAGGTGAAGCCGCCTACTCCGTCCAGCGGACCTCGTCACCCACCACGATATCGCCGTCGTCGAGCACCTCGGCGTAGGCACCCCCGCCCCAGTCTTCTTGCATCACTCGCCTAAGCCCCCCGAAGGCTTCGTCCATTCGCTCGCACGGTCTTGTTTCCCCGACGATGCGCAGTCGGCACGGGCCGACCCGAAGGATCCGCCCCCGACTCTGTGCCAGGCTCACACCGCTCACCAGAAGGTTGGCCCGTCGGGCCGAGGGGTCGAGGGAGCAGCCGATCGTCTCTTCGATGCGGGCCCACCGCTCGGCGTCCATCAAAGTCACTTGACGCATTCCCCCTCGGTCGGCGTTATCGACCAACCCACGGCCCGCCTTTAGCGTGGCGTTCCGGTGAGGATCCATGGGGCCGAGCTTCATCCGCTTTAGCCAGATGGCTTCGAGCTCACCGGAACCCATGCTCGTTGAAGAACCGATATCAATCGATTCGTTTCGGGCCCATCGCGCTCGAGTTGAGCATCTCTGGTTTCCAATTGATTCCGAAGGCGTCGACGACGCGCGTCATATAGGCAAAGGCGGCAGCCACCCAGACTCCCTCGAAGATTTGCTCGTCACTCCATCCGTGATCGCGGAGGCCTTGCACCTGGTCATCCGTGACGCGGTGCGCGTGACGGGTGACGGTGTCGATCAACTCGACAAGCGCGACCTCTTTGGGGTCGAGGCCGGATTCTCGAACCGCCGTGAGGTCACCTTTCTGGACCGCCGCGGCGACTTTCTCATCTGCTCCCTGAGCCCGCAGGAAGTGTGCGTGGGAGTCCCGTCAGTACTGGCAGTGATTCACCGCCGACACGTAGGTAGCAATCATCTCCTTCTGCCGCCGGTTCAGAAAACCCGGACGGAAATGTCCTTGGACAAACAGGTCGGTGGTCAATTTCATCAAGTCGGGACGAAGACTGAAGCAGCGGGTCTCGTCTCCCAAGTGTCCACCGAAACGGCGCCGGGTCTCCTCGAGGACCTCGGCCGCCTCGCCGGTGGCTTCCTCGTCGGTGATCCATTTGATGCGGGGCATGAGTTAGAGCTCCTTTAGTTGTGTTTGGTTCGCTATCCCCAGGGCGTCCGGTAGCTCGCTAACACCGCGGAGGACCGGAAAATCCACCGCGTCTCCCCTGGGGTGTGGATCGGCGAGCACCGGTAGGATGCCCGCGCGTCGCGCTCCGAGAACATCGATCGCTTCCAAGTCTCCTATGTACAAAGCCTGAGTCGGTTCAACCGTGAGGTCTCGCAGCGCAATCTGGAAGATACGTTTATCAGGCTTTTCGACTCCAAGCTCCGCCGAATCGTACACCGCATGACAATAGGAAAGAAGGCCTAGCCGCCGCAACAGCTCGCGACAGGACCCATCTGAGTTCGAGATGACGGCGACGATTCGACCGCTGTCCTTTAATCTCGCCATCGCGTCCCGCACTTCGGGTTTGGTACGGCTCCAGAGATTGGATTCCGCATGGCGTTGGCGAAGTCGCTCCAAGATCTCGGGTCGCGGTGCGGATGATACACCCGCTTCCTCCATCAGCCAGTCGAAGTAGCATTGCCACATGCTGGCGTCGGTAAAACCACCCTCGAGGTACTTTTGGTCTACACGCCGGCGGGCGCGATATTCGGAGAGCTCGAGTGCAGCCGCATCGATCGAGAATCCACTTGCTTCGATCGCGTCGGCGATCGCGCCGTAGTCCAAGAAGACCAGTGTATTGCCGGCGTCTAGCAGTACGGTGCTGATCTGTCCCGGTTCTGCCCACGGTTGAATTGCACTGCTCGTGTCTCCGCGGTTCATTTCCTGAAAGTCACAGCGTCCGCGTTGTTGTTATCTGTTTCGAAGAGCCCCAAGCACATCGTCGAGCTTCTCGTGGAAAAGGGAGCCATCCACTCGGCGGGAGGGATCGGAGAGGAAGAGTTCTTCTTCCAACACAACGCGGCACCCTAGGACCAAGCCTGAGAAAAACCTTACCCAAAACTGAGAACTCTAGCGGATCTCTTTGTCGTTGCTCAACGTATAGCCATAAAAGATCACGTTGAGGGAGAGCCAATGGGGGTGAGGGATGATTCACGGCAGGGTGGTTCGGCTCGTCCTTTTCATCGGGGCGTTTTCGTTTGGAATCACTGAGACGGTAGGTGCTCAAAAGGGCATCGAGGAACAGCGAACTCGTGGGCCTCGGCTTCTGATGGTCTGGCACGATGCTCATGGTCTGGCTCCCAATGGAACTTTCCAGGGGATGGTTCGCGAAGTGGAAAAACTCGTTGGTCCCGTCGGCCTCGACATCGAGTGGATGGAGGCGGAGCTCGACGATCCCCCATTGTATGGAAACACGGTTCTGCTACGAATCGTCCTCATGCCATCCAAGCCATCCGGTTCAGATTGGGGCTTGGAGGAAGATGTCATGGGCGCGTTTCTCCCCGGAGGTGGACGTTCTCATTCCTTGTACGTCTTCTATCGAAACTTGGTAAGCGCAGTGAAGATTCACGACCGACCCACTCGCCTTCTCGATATCCGGGAGCTCAGGCGTCTGTCCCGCGCTCTGGGCCGCGTCGTGGCCCATGAGATGATTCACGCCGTCGCCCCTGCGGAACACCACGCCCCGGGCGGATTGATGCGAAGGGGATTGGCGTATTCTTTTCTCGTCAAGGACCAGGTGGTTCTCGACGAGCGATTGGTCGAGGCGTTCGTTTCGGGTCTCGACGGTCTTTTGGCGCCACCGGTTACGCTACCGGTCGCGATTGCCGAAGGCGTTCCGGCACGTTCGGCTCCCCAAACAGAGAGGTCCGTCTTGAGGCTGGTGGAACGCGATAAGAGGTAGTTTCGGGGCCTCGCAAGAGGATCGAGGAACTGTAAAGTCCACGCTAGCCCTGTAAATTTCGCGATCTTCATCCTCAGACAAAAACTTATCGCGCGACGGGGTGCCACTGCTCCGGGTGCCGACGGGTCAATCGGTTACGAGGGTTGAGCCAGCGCCGAAGCGGACGGCGGTGCTGTGGCATACCGTTTGCTTCACCTCATAGAATGTCCAGAATGTTCGTCCAGAACTCGTCGCAGTGTCCATCGGGAGGCTGCTCAGCCGACCGCGGGAAGGAGTGACCGGCGGTTGGACGGTGATTTCCGAATCGGCGACTGGCTCGTTCAGCCCAGTCTGAACAGAATTGTCCAGGACGACCGCGAGGTCAGGGTCGAGCCCAAGGCGATGGAAGTTCTGGCCTATCTCACAGAGAACGCCGGCAGCGTCGTCCCCAAGTCCAAGATCATCCAGCACGCCTGGAGCGACAGCTACGTTACCGAAGAGGTGCTGACGAACTCCATCTGGGAGTTGAGAAAAGCGCTGGGTGACGACGCGAGAGACCCCAGCTACATCCAAACCGTGCCGCGGAGAGGGTACCGCCTGATCGCGACTGTTCATCGGGAAGCAGATTCGGAGGGGACAGGGGTCTCCACACTACCGGCCACCAGCAGATTCGTCGATTCGCGACGTTCCGTTTCGAGTGCCGACGTCTGGAATACGGTTAGCTTCTGGAGGGCCGGCCACGATCACGACGAAACCGCACCCAAACGGAAGCGGTTGGGGTTAATCGTGCTGGGTGTCGCCACCGCTACGGTTGTCGCCATCGCAGTTGGCTGGTACGTGTTGTCCAATTGGAACTCCATCGTTCCTCCAGCCGAGGGCAGTCCATCCATCGCCATCATGGACTTCGAAAACCACATCGATGCCGAAGAGTACCGCTGGCTTTCGAAGGGAGTGTGTCGCATGCTTCAAGGCGGGCTGGACGGCACTCCGGCGCTGAATGTCGTAAGCGACGAGAAGCTAAAAGAGGCGGTTCGCGAAATTGGCGAAGAGGAGGAGACAGATCAGCTAGACGCCAGTTTCTTCCCCGAGATCGCTAGGCGCGCCGGTGCTGAGACGTTTTTAGCGGGCAGCATCGTCAAGCACGGTGCGGAGATTCGGATCGACGCTCAACTCGAAGACGTCACGGACGGACGCATCCTTTCGGCGTACTCGGTTCGAGGGACCGACCTTTTCCAGATCGTAGACGATCTGGCGTGGCGCATGGGCGAGGCACTGGAACTAGACGACCCCTTACCCACGACGCGGGTTTCCGGAGCCACGAAGTCCCTGGAAGCCTACCGGCTCTACGGACAGGGAATAGAGGCCGGTAGGCATCTTCGTTTGAGCGACGCCCACCGATTGTTCTTGGAGGCGGTGGCCGTTGATCCTGGTTTCGGCCTGGCCTACTGGCAGCTGCACAAGGTGGCCCTGATTCGGCACGACACGTTTGCGGCCGAGAAGTACCTTCAGCAATCGCTAACCCACAGCGACACGCTACCGGAGCGGCAGAAGCTTCTGGCGGAAGCGGGGCAGCTCGTCCAGGAGGACCAACACGAGAAGGCGGTGGAGCTGCTTGAGGAGAGCCTCGCTCGCTACCCGAAGGAAGAATACGCGTACGTGCTCTTGGCCATCGTGCATCTGACATCGAACCGCCGCGATCAAGGACTCGCGGTGCTCGCAAGCGGCATCAAGGCGGTGCCGGACTCGGGGCTACTTCGCTCCTACTACGGATACGGGATGCTGCGAAACGGACGGTATCCCGAGGCCTTTCGCCAGTTCGAGAGTTACGCCCAGATGTATCCTGCCGACGCCAACCCTTACGAGCGTTTGGGAGAGGCGTATCTCGTTGCCGGGATGCCCGACCGAGCGTTGGAAGAATACTCGCGCGCCCCGGGGGGGAACGGTTCATTGGTTTCGTCGAGTTTTGGACGCAGTTGGGCGAGTGCGATGATGGGGCACTACCGAGTGCGATGATGGGGCACTACGATGAGGCGCTCGCGTATCTCGACGAGACACATCACGCGCCCACCGAGTCGGCTCCCTCGTTGCTTCTCGTTCAGGCGTTTCTTCTTTCTCGCGTCGGCCGATATCGCGAATCCGAGCAGAGTCTGCTCGAGGGGGTCCAATTGGCTAGAAGCGGGCAGCACAGGTTGTTCGAGGCTCGGACACAAATACTTCGCTCCATGCTTGCTCTCGAGGAGGGCAGGCTGACTGAGTCGGTCCGGCTCGCGGATCGGGCGATGGAACTCGTGCCGAGCCTCAGTGGGAACGGGAGGCGGCAGATCTTGATGGTGGCAAGCTTGTGCGCCGGAGTCGCTCAAGCCTGTGACGGAAGGCTCGAAGACGCAAGCCGCAATCTCGATTCCCTGCGAGCGCTCTACGACGTGAAAGATCCACAGGAGAATTGGTGGTATCACTTACTGCAGGGTGAGATCGCTTTGGCGCAGGGAGACTTCCGCGCCGCGGAAGTTGCGTTCTCTGACGGCGAGCCGGAGCTCAAGATGTGGTTCTCGAGCTCCGAGATCTTCGGGAGCATCGTCGCCAACCTACCTCTTCGGGATGGGGCGGCGCGGACCAGGGCACAACAAGGCGATCTGCCGGGAGCCATCCGGATGTACCGCAAACTCTTGACGCCGGACATCACTCAGAGATGGACCGGAGTCTTGGAACCTCTGCATGTCTTAGAACTGGCCCGTCTTCTTGCGAAACAGGGGAATCTCGTTGCCGCCCGGCAACAGTACGAGAGATTCCTTGCACTCTGGAGTCAAGCCGACCCCGGCTCTCCAAATAGCGCGGAAGCCTGGCAATTTCTCGCGGAATAACTCTCTCGCTCTGACCCCGGTGCTTCTCCGGGGACAAACCCCCTAGCCCATGGCCCCATGGCACTTGAAAATTCCCGTCGCGACAGGTAGTGGAGAGGGTCGCGAAAGGAGATTCAATATGTCGTCGTCTCGATGGATGCTCGTTTTGGTTTTGATCCCCCTGGTCGCCGCCCTTTCCTCGCCCGCTATGGGTGAAGAATCTTCGATTCTAGGTGC
Organism: Candidatus Marinacidobacterales bacterium; assembly: GCA_965219415.1. GTDB lineage: Bacteria > Acidobacteriota > Vicinamibacteria > Marinacidobacterales > DATDRI01 > CBDCNP01. The sequence goes on along the minus strand of OZ244742.1, from coordinate 1,745,637 downwards.
GTGGAAGGCGGAGAGTTATGATCTGAAAGACAATTCCTCACACGCACTCGATGGCCTCATCTTCTTTACGGGGACTGATTGGGTCACGTTGTTCTTCACTCTAGATTCGGACAAGAAGCCGCGTCGTGGCTCGGGCGAGGCGGGAACCTATGTCCTGGACGGGGATAGCCTCACCTTCTCTCACCAGTACCATATGTCGGCGGGAGAGGAGTTGGGCACCCTTCCGGCCGCGCCGCTCCGCATGGAGATCAAGCACGCCGAGCCGACGACCGAACCTTGCCGCTTCCAGATCAAGGGCGACGAAATGGTGATCTTCTTCCCGAGTGGTAACCAAATCCGTTTTAGCCGAAGCTCCGGCTAGAGAAAGACAATGGAATTATTCGAGGTCTTGGCCAAGAAAAGGGCATGCCGCGCATTTTCGGAGGTCCCGGTGTCTCGTGAGCAATTGGATAGGCTCATTTACGCGGTAAGTCGCGCCCCGACGGCGTCGAACAGACCTTATCGACACTGTATTGTGGTTGACGACCCTGGAGTCATCCGCGCCATACAGCAGATTTCACCTTCGCTGAATCGCAACTACATACCGATGTTGATGATCATCTTTACGGATGAAAAAGTGGCATACCAAACAGTGGGGCCGGTAGCTGCACGCTGTACTTTGGTGGACGCAGGGGCGGCTGGGGAAAACGTGCTTCTGGGGGCAACCGCTTTGGGTCTTGGATCGCAATTCACGATGATCGCAGCAATGGCCGGCATTAGGATTGTTCTGGGACTCCCCGATCACTGTCGCGTAGACATGATCATCCCCATTGGTCATCCCATTGCAGCTCCGAAGTCGGTGAAGGCGAACAAGCAAGGGGCCGCCGTCTATCACAATCGATACGGGCCACTACTATGAGGGACAAGAAGAAGCTAGATCAGGATTTATTTCCCGTTTTCGCGTTTCTTGCCAGTGCGGCTCGGAGCGGAATCGACGAGGGCGTTTACACCGCAACCCTACGTCTGGTCGAGACTATTTCGCGCTTACTGGAGGTATTCCCCGAATTGAAGGACGATCCGTTCTTCAAAGATGTCGATGGGTTCGTACAGGACAAGATGGGTAAGGCCTACCTTGCCTCGACGGAAGAGTACACTGCGTTTCTAGACGAGCTCCTTCGACAATTTGCAGTGGAAGTCAGCAAACGTAACGGCATTGAACCGCGGGCCTGACAGGCTGACTTATAATGTGACGTAAGGCGGACGAAGCCTTCTCCCGGTATCCAGACAAAAGAAGCTCGTACGCGGGGCCGTATCGGTCGAAAGAACCGATGTGCAAGGATTGTACAGATCATGGCACGAACTGTCCGCACAGAATGTTCTTATTGGGCCGCAAATCCCAAGCCGAAATCGAGTTAAGTGATTTAAATGTAGTTGGTTATGCCTGGAAAGCATCCTTGGTGGCACGATTCATGCTGCTAGGTCGCTCGGTGGTTAGTTGGCATTCCCAGCAACCGGGGAGGTAAAACGTCCGATGGAGTTCCTATCGCTGGTCATTGTCGCCGGGCTCATTCTGTTGGGTGGGCCGATCCTGGCGATCATCGCGTTGGTCAAAGTCTCGGCGCTAGAGCGAACCGTCGGGCAACTCGCTCGAAGGCTCCGAGAGCTAGGCGGATCGCCGAGCCTCGCCGAACCAAAAGCTGCGCCGGTTCCTGTCTCCGAAACTGCGGCCCCTCCTGCCCCTGCTGCCATTGACGCGTTGCCTCCGTCGACCGCGGCGCCTAAGCACCCGGTCCCGGTCGCCGCGAAGGCCGGGCTCGATCTCGAAACACTGATCGCCGGTCGTTGGCTCAACCGCGTCGGAATCATCGCGCTGCTGCTCGCCGCGATCTTCTTCCTCAAGTACGCGTTCGACAACGAATGGGTTGGTCCCAGTGGACGCGTTGCCTTAGGTCTCTTTTCGGGCACTGGCCTACTGGTGTTCAGCCAGTGGCTGTTGCGGCGAGGTTACGGCTATTTCTCGGGCGGAATCGCCGGTTTGGCAGCCGGTGTTTTGTACGCTTCCTTGTACGCCGCCTGGAGTTTTTATCAACTCCTTCCCCAACCGGTCGCGTTCGCCGGGATGATCGTCGTGACCGGAACGATGGTCGCGATTGCGCTGGGGCGGGACTCGCAGCCGCTGGCTTTGCTTGCCCAAATCGGTGGTCTACTCACGCCGATCTTGCTCAGCACAGGCAAAGACGCGCAGATCCCTCTGTTCATCTACCTCGCGGTGTTGAACGGAGGAATGCTCGTCGTCGCTCGTCTACGTAGTTGGCGCAGTTTAGAGTTGGTAGCCTTCGCAGGTACGACGATTTACTTCTGGGCCTGGATCGAAGAGTTCTACAAAGTCGCCAAACTGGGGCGCACCGCGTTCTTTGCAACGCTCTTCTTCGTGCAGTTCGCAGCGGTTCCCATCCTTCCATCGCGTCGACTAGGAAACATGGCGTCGGAGCACGTTATTTTGGTGTTGGCGAACGCAGGGGCGTTTCTCGGCGCGCTCCAGTATCTCCTCTATGGAGATCATCGGTGGGTCTTGACCGTCGCGGTGCTGGCTCTCGGTGCCGCGCACTTGGGAGCGGCGCGACTCCTTCCAGCTTCAAAGACGGGTGAGCGCTCAGTCTCACGTCTGCTGTTCGCGGGTTTGGCTCTCACTTTCGTGACACTAGCGATTCCCATAAGGCTGGACGGCAAGTGGATCACTATCGCTTGGGCGGTCGAAGGAGCAGTGCTGATCTGGAGTGGCTTTCAGGTGAACCTGAGATTGTTGCGATGGGCCGGCATCGTATTGTTCGTCATCGCCGGCGCCCGCCTGCTGCTCTTCAGAGTGTCCGCGCAGGAGTTTCTATGGAACCCTCGATTCCTGACCTACGCCATCGTTGTGGCTTCGTTTGCCGCAGCCTTCGCCTTCTCCCGACGCCATCGCGGCATGCTGTCGGAGCGTGAGCGTCTCGCGTTCGAAGTCGTAGGCCTCGCCGCAAACGTCTTGTTGGTCTCGTCGCTGTCGTTGGAAGTGTGGGGCCTTTTCGGCCGGATGCGTCTGGATCTGGGCGCGGATACGCGACTCACTCAGCAGCTGGCGCTTTCCCTGTTGTGGACCCTCTACGCGACCGGCCTGATGTTGTGGGGCGTTCGAAGTGGTAGTGCCGCGGTGCGGTGGTTGGGGCTGGCCCTCTTTTCGGTCGTGGTGGTGAAGGTGTTTCTGTACGATCTCTCCTTCCTAGAGCGCGTCTACCGAATCGCCTCCTTCGCGGTCCTGGGAGTGTTGTTGGTCGTGGTCTCATTCTTCTATCAACAGAAGGTGGCCACGGAGCGCGAGGAGCGATGAAGAAGCCGTTCCCGCTTGCCGTCCTGGTCTTCTGTGGCTTGGCACCCACGGTGCGGGCCCAGATTCCCGACGCGTGGACGAACTGGCGGTACTCCCGGCCGATCTCCTTAGAGTCAGCTGTCGAGCCCCGTCTGGTGCGTGTGACCCTACCACTCGAGACGTTTGGCCGCGCCCAGAAGAGTCTCGCCGACGTGCGCGTCATCGGGGCGAACGGGCGGGAAGTTCCCTTTGTCCTACTTGCGCGCGTCGGTAAGGAGGAGCGGCAATGGCGGCAAGGTGAGATCGCCGACCTCGGGTTCATCCCCGGGGAGCACACTCAGCTAGTGGTCGACGTGGGCTCCGACCACGACGCACACAACTCCCTCGAAATACAAACCGGTGTCAACGAGTTCTTCGCGTGGGTCGAAGTCGCCGCCAGTGACGATCGGGAGAGTTGGCATGTGCTGCAGGAAAAGGCACCCATCTTTCGGTTCGACAATACGCGTGAAGGCAAGACCGTGGTTTCTTATCCAGACTCTCGAGCCCGTTGGCTGCGTTTGAAGATTCTCGAACCGGAAAGACGGTTCGCGGTCTACGGCTGTCGCGTCGCGTACGAGATCGTCGAAGCCCCGGAGCTCGTCGACCTCCCCGTTCTCGGACCGGAACGCGGCACAGCTTCGAAGGAGAGTCGATGGCAAGCTGATCTCGGAATCGAGTATGTACCTGCTTCGTTCGTACGCTTTCACGCGGAGCAGGCAGAGTTTCATCGAACCGTACGAGTAGATGTGAGCATCGACGGGGAAGAATGGCGACGCGTCGGACAGGGAAACATATACCGCTACCCGAAACCCGGAGCGAGTGATCAGGAGCAGGATCAACGCACGTCGCTGCAGGTTCGGTTCCCCGAGGCCCGTGGCCGCTATTGGCGCGTCGCGGTGCTCGACCGGAATGACTCGCCGGTTGAAGGATTGCTTCCCACGTTAGAAGGGACGCCACGCCACGTCGTCTTTCGCCAAAAACCGGGAACGACCTATCAACTTCTGTACGGTAATAGCCGCACTTCCCGACCCGAGTACGATCTGTCGCGGATTACTCCTAGAGACGAGCTCGAGTCGGCTGCCGCAGGCGAGCTCGGCCCGGAGGCGACGAACCCCGGTTACCTGAGCCCGGAGCCCTGGAGTGAGCGGCACCCGATCGTGCTATGGGTTGCCCTCGGGATCGCGGTGGCCATCCTCGGACTGCTCGCACTTCGTTCTTTGCGATAGCACCAGCGAGGGACCATTCGCATCCAAGCTAGGGAAAACGTAGACTCCATCCACGTCCGAATCTCTGATACCGGCAAGGGGATTCCGGAAGAAAAGCTGGGTCGGCTGTTCGACTTCGATTTCTCGGCGACTGGCTCGCGCATTAAGATGGGCTCGGGCCTGGTGACGGCGCGAAACGTCGTACGGAAACATGGCGGCGATATCGAAGTGGAGAAGCCAGGTCGGAAAAGGAACTACGTTTATCATCCGTTTGCCAAAGAATTCGCTAGAAGCCGCGGGCTCCTAGCAAGGAGGTTCCCATGCGTCTAGGATTTGCACTTCCACAAGTAGGAAAGGCCGCCGGCCCGGAAGCGGTGGCCGCGGTTTCAACGAGGGCAGAGGAACTGGGCTACGACAGCCTTTGGGTGTTTGGACCGCTTGCTGTGGCCGATAAAGCCGCGTGCGCCCTACCCGGTCGGTGACGGAAGTCTCCCGGCTCTATACAAGACGTCCTTGGATCCGTTGCAAACGCTCGCATTCGCAGCGGCTCAAACCAAGCGCGTTGCCGTCGGCTCTAGTGTGCTGAACCTGCCCTGGTACAACCCAACACTGCTCGCGCGAACCCTCACCAGTCTCGACGTGCTCTCGGGCGGGCGGCTCCGCGTTGGGCTCGGGATGGGATGGTCGCCGGATGAGTATGAGGCGGCGGGAACGTCGTGGTCCGGGAAGGGCAAACGCGCAGATGAGCTCATCCGGGCGATCAAAACGATTTGGACCACCGATCCGGTGGAGTTCAAAGGCGAGTACGTTCAGATTCCGGAATCGATCATCGGGCTCAAGCCGTTTCAGAAGCCACATCCCTCCATCTACATGGCAGCCTTCACGCCAAGCGCTCTTCAGAGAATGGCGAGGGAGGCGAACGGGTGGTTTCCGGTCGGTATTCCGCTCAAGGCGGTGCCGGAGATGTTCGGGGGGATCCAAGCGATGGCGAAGGAGGCCGGTCGAGACCCCTCCAAATTGGAGCTGATCGTTCGTGGTAACCCTTGCGAGTTCTCCGACTTACCTTCTGGTAGCGACCGCGCCGAATTTACGGGCACCATCGAGCAGATCGGAGCCGATATCGCCACGGCTCGGGAGATTGGAGCTCACGAGCTGGTGCTCGACGTTCAATTCTCGCCTGGCGTCGAAAGCAAAGACGATTACCTCACCCGGATGAAGCAGCTCTGGGACGTCGCAAACAAGTAGAGTTCGGGGACGGGTTATTTAATTGTAGGTGCGGAAGAGCTCCGCAAGCCACTGGGGCTCCCGTGGCTCCCTAGAGATTTGGACATCGGCTGCCTCCGCCCAACGGAGAAGCCACGACAATCCTTGTGGGCCCACGTATGTGTCCGGCGAGCGGTAGGCCTCGTCGGACAGCGCCTTCTCGAGTGAGATGTAAGAGTAGCCTCGACCGGTCATCATCTTCGCCAGCGCATCGAAGCTATCGGCGTTGATCGGGTTGGCGTGAAGTAGGAGCACCTGCGGGATCTCACGACCAAAAACCCTCATCGACAAGTCCTCGTAATACTCGAACATCGTCTCCATGTATGGGACGTACGCGTCGAGGACCTTCTTCGCGATCGACCCGTCTCCCCGGTCTCGAGCGCGCGCGTAGAGGGCGGCGAAGATCCATTCCTGGTTGTCGATAGTTACCGGCGCGTTGGTATACCCTCTCTCAACGAGAAACGTTTGGATGGCTTTTTTCTTCTCCAACTCGTCGCCGGTATGAAGGTAAGGGTAGCGAAAATACTTTAGCTTCCTGCCTCGATCGGCAAGAAGGCGTGACGTGGTTGATTCGCCCCGTACGATGTCCTCGCGGTATTGCTTGGGCGGAGTTTGGTTCAAGTCGAAGTGGGAGTAGGAGTGGTTTCCGAGCTCGAGCCGGGCGTCGAGCCATCGTTCGAGCAGTGGCGCTAGATATCGTGTTCGGAGCTCGTCGCAGAGCCGGCTTTCGACCACTAGGCCCACCGCGGGAACGCGACTCGCGGTCACCTTCGCGAGCAGGCGTCCGGTCATCTTCTCGATGCTTGCCAGATTGCAGGCATCGGAGGCGGGCATCTGGATGGCCGGGAGATCGTCGAAGGTCACCGCGACTTCCCCTTTGGGTGCCTGCCGCCCAGGAAATCGTACAGATCAAAACGGTCGGAATCGCAGGTGAGAGCGATCGGAACGTCATGCGTTTGGCGAGCACGAGATTTGTCTGACATCATACCTCGACCATACACGTAAGGAGGTCGCCATCTTTCGCCGTGGTCTGGTGGGTCCGCTGCTCGCTGTCGTTGCCATCACGTTTTCTCCGATGGGGTGCCAATCGACCGCGCCTCCTGAGCCGGCGGCGCCCGAGCCCTCGCCCCCGGAGCGGATCGTCCTGGTGGTGGTCGATACCCTGCGCGCGGACCATCTCGGAAGTTACGGCTACCCCCGGCCGGTCTCGCCGTTTCTCGACTCCCTTGCCGAGCGAGGGGTCGTGTTCCAAAGAGCCTACGCTCAGTCCAGTACGACCCAGCCGTCCCATGCGTCTTTGTTTACGTCTTTGTATCCGTTACAGCACAACGTCCACCGCAACGGTTTCCGCCTCGAGGAGTCTTTCGTGACCCTCGCGGAGCTTCTCGCCCGACAAGGATTCGCGACCGCCGCTTTCACCAGCACCGACGCTCATTTCGACTGGGGCGGCCTTCGGCAGGGGTTCGATCACTACGACGAGCTGGCTCGAGAGGGGTCGACAACGCGCGATAAGAAAAGGAATCCTGACGAAAAGCTGTACCGTCCAGCGAACGAGACGATCGATTCTGCGATTCAATGGTTGGACGGCGTGTCACCTGAAGAGCAGTTTTTCCTCTGGGTACACCTGTTCGATCCTCACGGTCCGCGCGAACCACCGGCAGAGCATCTCCAGAGATTGTGGCCCAAGAACGTGGCCGAACGGCTTGCGCACACAGAGTTCCTTAAGACGGAACACCGCCTCGATACTTCCGCAAACGGCGCGCTGCGAAGACAGATCCTTTTGTACGATGGCGAGATTGCGTTCGTGGACGCCGAGCTCCAGCGGCTCTACTCCGAACTGGAGCGGCGCGGGCTCGACCGCGGTAGCTTGTGGGTGGTCACCGCCGACCACGGAGAAGGTCTAGAGAACCACGGGTGGTTTGGGCACTCGAAACAGCTCTACAACGTCCAGCTGCACGTGCCGCTCATCTTCCATTTCGATGGCGATCTCTATGCCGGTAAGGTCATTACGGATCGGGTGGTCGAGCACGTGGACCTCGCTCCGACCGTCATGGATCTCGTTGAGGCGGAGGGTGCCCTGGATGAGCAGATATTGCCGATCCAAGGCCAATCGCTTCTGCCCTTGATGCGCGGGTTGGGCGGGGGTTACTCGAAACGCGTCGCATTTGCGCAGAGGAGCCTCTACCCGCAGCGTCGCAAGTTGCGGCTCGAGTCCATGACCAAGGGGCAGAATTACGCGCTTCGGACGTTGGATTCTAAGTACCTTCTTTATACCCATGGCGATGACGAGTTCTACGATCTTGCGAGTGACCCCTACGAGACCCGCAACCGTATCGACCAGGCATCGAGAGAAGCGGACGAACTGCAGACCACCTTGGAGGCGTTGATCGATCGCTTGAGTAGCGAGAAGGCACCGCTCCCCGTCGATTCCCAAGCGATCGAGAGACTCCGAGCCCTGGGATACCTTCAGGATTGAGCCTATAGCTTGAAGCGTAGCCCCAGGCTGAACGTACCGAGGCTCTGTTTGAGCTGGATAGCGGTGCCAGGAATCTGAAGGATAGTGCCCTGGCTCTTCTCCTCGAACGCATAGACGGCGCTTCCCACGATGTCCACCGACCTGGTCAAGGCAACCGTTACCCCTCCGGACAGGGAATTGGTATTGACGGCAGTGAGCTGCATATTGAAGATGGTTTCGCCATCCTCGATCGGGCTTTGACTGTACGCGTATCCGAACTGTGCGGAAACCATCTGGTTGAATTGGTGATGGGCTCCGACCGCGAAGGCCCAGATGCTACGCCAGCCGAGGCCACCGACTTCCGGAGAATGGCCGAAGAGCGGCGTACTCGCATAGTTGAAATAACGGACGTCTCCCGCGATCAGCGTGCTCCGCGACGCTTGGTAGCCGACACCGAATGTCAAGATGGACGGGAGTGCGAATTCTAGATTTAGCTCGCGGGCGCGTCCGATCTGATCCTTGGAGTTGTACTTGAATGTCTCGAACCACTGTTGGCTCTTGAAGGCCCCGCCGAATTTCCACTTGTCGCGACTGTCGTAGTAGACGCCGACTTGAAATCCGGCCCCCCAATTGGGTCGGCTGTTTGTTGCTGCGGGAAAGGTGCCGTTCGAGTTCCGCGGCGCGAAAAAAGCCGGATCCAGGTCGAGTGAAACGCTGTTCACGGTGAGGCCGCCGCCCACCGAGACGGTGTCCGAGATCTGTTTCGACATCAACAACGCCACTTGAAGTCCCGAGAGCTCTGCCGACACCGGCCCGACGCCAAACGATCTGGGAGGATCAAAAGGTCTCAAGATGGGATTGGAGTCGCTCCCCCGGAAATCGATGGTGCGACCGAGAATGGAGTAGATGCCCAGACCGAAGGTGAACGTGGAGTCCTTGGGCCGGCTGATGACCCCGATGACTGGAGCCGCGGCCAGACCGCTGTCGCTTCGATTCTCTCCCGCCGTACCGCCTACCACGCCGGTGGCCAGAAAAGTGTCTCCATAGACGAAGTCGCCTCCGACGAAGATCTCTTGCTTCGAAAACGCGCTGATCGTCGCGGGGTTCCAGTAAGTAGCGCCAGCGGCGTCCAGTGGAGCTGCGACGGAGGCTCCGGACATCGCGCGGTTGATCGCCCCTACGCTGGGAAACAAGCTCCCCTGCGCCATTGCGCTCGGGACGTCAGTGGATAGTATGAGCAGCAGCCCGCTAATCAGCCAGCGCTTCGACATAAAGAATCACCTCTCGATTCGGGTTTCTGAGCCAGTTTCCTGAGCTTCGTGAACACGCGAAAGTAGCATTTCCGCGGACAAAGGTCAAGATATTGGGTGGCCTGCCATAGGGACAACTAAATATGGGGTGCAGAAAGGCCCGAATCTGGGGGCTGGGGCCTAGTCGCGCGAGGGTGGTTCCGCTCCGCGCGGACGGTATCGAATGACCCGGACCTTCTCGAGGGTGACGAGGCCTCCCCCCATCATCTCGTCCAGCGTGGGGAGCAACTCCTGGATTCTTTGGTCGGTGTCGACGACCTCCACCACGACCGGTAAGTCCTGCGATAGGCGCAGAATGGCATCGCGATGGATCCCCTGGGAGTGGGCGCCGAAGCCCTGGGTCCCATGCAAGACCGTCGCTCCCGCGAATCCCTCTTTCTTGAAGAGCTCGACCAGGCAGTCCACGAGGCTTCTTCCCTTCCAACGGTTCTCTCTCTCCGATGAAAATCCGCATCAAGACCTGTTCCCCTTCGAGCTCTCTCATTAACCGCTCCGCAAGTGGATGACCCCGCGAGCGAGGCCAACCCCGAGGATAACGAAAAACAGCCCGCCGACGACGTTTAGCATCACGTTCCACATCGCCGTCGACCAACTACCGGCTTCGATGGCCCGAAACGTTTCCACACCGAACGTAGAGAACGTCGTGAAAGAACCGAGAAATCCTATCGCCAGTGCGAGCCGCGTATCCGGAGAGACCCAGGCGGTGAGCCTGGCTATCTCCAACAATGCACCCAGTAGAAAACAACCCAGAAGATTCACAGACAGCGTACCCCAAGGAAGTCGAGCGCCCATGGCCGCGTAGATCGCGCCGGACATCCCATATCGCGCCAGCGCTCCGATCGCTCCCCCGACAGCGATCTTGGCTAGGAGCATGCCGCTCATTAAATCGTTCTCACTCTTCGATACTCTTCTTCGGAGGATAGAGGATGGAAGCGACCGCACTTATCAGGATCGTCGCGGCAATGAAACTGAGGGCGAGGACCGTCGGGACGTGGTAGATGTGTAAGATGAGCATCTTGAACCCTACCAAGACGAGGATAGCGGAAAGGCCGTAGTGAAGGTAATGGAAGAGCTCCACAATGCCCGCAAGAGCAAAGTAGAGGGCCCTCAGGCCTAGGATCGCGAAAACGTTCGATGTGTAGACGATAAACGGATCGATGGTTATCGCTAGAACCGCTGGAATGGAATCGACCGCAAAAATGAGATCGGAAGTCTCGACGACTAGCAAGACGATGAGCAGTGGCGTCGCGATCCAACCCGCGTCCTTCCTGACAAGAAACCGTGCACCTTGGTAGTCGCTAGAGACGGCGAAGAATCTCCGAAACAGCTTCAAGATCGGGTTCCGCTCGGGGTGGATCTCGCCCTCTTTGCGTATCGCCATCCGGATTCCGGTAAAGACCAGAAAAGCTCCGAAGACATAGACGATCCACTCGAACCTCTGGATGAGAGTCAGGCCAGCGGCGATGAAGAACGCCCGCATGAACAGGGCAGCGATGATTCCCCAGAAAAGAACCCGGTGCTGAAATTGGGCCGGCACCGAAAAGTAGGAAAAGATGAGCAAGAACACGAAGATGTTGTCAATGCTGAGCGACTTTTCGATGAGGTAGGCGGCTAGGAAGTTCAATCCGGCTTGCGGGCCGAGGTAGACGTAGACGCCTAGATTAAAGAGAAGCGATAGTGCTATCCATACGACGCTCCATACGATGGCTTCTCGCAGTCGGACGACGTGGGCTCGCCGGTGGAACACTCCGAGATCGAGGGCCAGCATGATCAGCACAATGGAACCGAAGACGACCCAGCGGAGAGCTTGTTCGGGCATGGAGACTCGATTCTATGCCCAGGCCATCGGTCGAGGAAAGAGGAATGCTGGCCTCGGTGGGGGCTTGAGTGGCGGCTCGCTCGGCGAGTTTAACGGACTTCTGCGAGGCGAACTCGATCGACGAGTCGGATTCTTCCCGTCACGATAGACAGCATTCCATCACGGCGCAGGCGATTCAATATGGAGCACACCGTCTCCCGGCTGCTGCCGATGAGGTTCGCGATCTCGGTCTGATTGAGCGGGAAGTTCAGCGTCCCGTACCGCTGGTCGGAGATGCCGAGCAGCAAAGTCGCGAGGCGGCGCGGAACGCTTTCAAAAGCCAAGCGAGCGGCTGTCGCTTGCGCGGAGACCCATTGTTCTTCGCTGACTTCCAGCAGATCGAGCGCAAAGGAAGGATTGTCGGCAGCCACACTGCGCACGCCCGGAAGGGGAATCACGTGAACGACAGAATTCGCCAGTGCTTGTGCGAGGCTCGGAGCCAGCAGTGGCTGAGCCATGGCGCCGAAGCATTCACCGACTCCGACGAGATTCACAATGAGCTCCCTCCCGTTCTTCGGAGCTCCGAACGAGCTTCACGCTGCCCGACTGGACCACGTATAGATGGTTGAGCAGTTCCCCCTCGCAGTAGAGGATCTGCCCCCGTTCGGCTCGATTCAAGCTGCCTCGGGCGGCGAGGCTCCGGACCTGGCTCTCCTTCAAGCTACGAAACAAGCGCGTGCCGCTGAAGAAACGTCCGGCCGCCTCTTGTTGAGGAAGTTGTCGGACGTCCAGGTTTTTTCTGGTGAACGCAATCTGTGTCGCCATGACGTGATCTCCCGCCAACACAGCAAGCCCTGAGAACAAACCTTTATGGAAGAGTGACTTGCCGAGCCGGTCACTATCGCGGGCGAGACGCGACGCTTCCCCCCCTAAGGAAGCTGGTTCTGAACTCCCCTCACGGGACACATTAGAGCGAAAGCCGGGAAGCGGCTGTTAGGTTCTTAACTTTCAGGAGAGTTCTATCGGAGGGCCGCCAGCTTCTCCGGCTCCAGAAGTCGCAGAGAGCGCCCGGAGGATTCCACCAACCCCTGACGCTTGAAATCGCTCAAGCATAGGTTGACCGACTCGCGACTGAGACCAACCAAGCTTCCCAGCTCCTGCTGGCTCAGTTTCAGGGTAAGCAGAACGCCTGCCGCGTCCGGCACGCCGTACTCATTCGAGAGGTCGAGCAACGTCTGGGCCAGCCGCGCATGGGCGCTCTTGAAAAAGAGGTTTTCGACACGATTGGATAGCCGGCGGACCCGAAGCCCGAGAATCTTGGTCAACCTGGAAAGCGAGGTCGGGATATCGTTTCATGAACTGCAGAAACTCGTTGCGCGCGAAGATGCAAATGAGCGCATCCTCGTAAATCTCGGCGAAATGGTCTCTCGGCGATGCGTCCACCACCGCGAGCTCCCCGAACACGTCACCCGGGTGCAGGAATGCGAGCACGATTTCTTTCCCTTCGTCCGTTAGCGTCGAGATCTTCACGACACCGCGCTTGATGAGATAGATCTTGTCGGCGGGATCTCCAGGCAGATAGACCGGCGTGCGCTTCTTGAGCTCGGTCATGACGCTGATCTGGTTCGCTAACTTCATGGCATCCATGTTCATATGGCGAAACAGGTCCATACGATTCAAGTACCAGAGCTTGCTTTTGGAGGCCATGATTTGACCGAGGGTGCGAGACGCCCTCAGTCAAATTTAGTCCAGGGGGAGCCGGTGCGCAAATTGAGGTTTCCACGCCTAGCCACGGGTCTTGTCGGAGCCTTGCTCACTTGGTATTCTCCATCGTTCTTACTTGGACTTGGAGGCGCGGCCGCGGGCACGCGCCACGTCATCTTCGTCAACACGGGAGAGTGGAATGAAAGCAACGGCTTCGCTGGACGAGCTGTGTATCAACACCATCCGAACGCTGGCTATCGACGCGGTGCAGAAGGCGAACTCCGGCCACCCAGGGTTGCCCCTAGGCGCGGCCCCGATGGCATACGTGCTTTGGCAACGTCACCTCCGTCACAACCCGCGCGACCCGGAATGGCCCGACCGGGACCGATTCATCCTATCGGCCGGGCACGGTTGCATGCTGGTTTACACCTTGCTCCATCTCACCGGCTACGACCTGAGCCTTGCCGATCTCGAGAATTTCCGACAATGGGGGAGCAATACGCCCGGTCACCCGGAATCCTTCATGACTCCAGGTGTGGAGGCGAGCACAGGACCACTCGGGCAGGGAACTGCAAACGCGGTAGGGATGGCATTGACCGAGCGTGCCCTGGCGCATCAGTTCAACCGCCCCGGGCAGACGATCGTCGACCATCACACCTACGCGCTGGTGTCGGACGGAGACCTCATGGAGGGGATCTCGGCCGAGGCCGCCTCCTTGGCCGGTCATCTCAAGCTCGGCAAAGTGATCTACCTCTACGATTCGAACGACGTCACTCTCGATGGGCCGGCCTCTCTGACTTTTTCCACCGAGGACGTCGGTAAACGCTACGAGGCGTACGGTTGGCAGGTGCTTCATGTTAAGGATGGCGATCGGGACCTCGACGCGATCGACGCAGCGATTTCGGAGGCTAAGGCAGATACCGGGCGTCCCTCCTTGATCAACGTTCACACCACGATCGGATTTGGTTCTCCCCACAAGGCGGGGACTTCCGGCGCACACGGCAGCCCGCTGGGAGACGAAGAGGTGGCGCTTACGAAAAAAGAGTTGGGATGGGATGCCGAGCGGTTTTTCTACGTTCCCGACGAAGCCGCCGCGAACTTCCGGCGAACCGTCGATCGGGGGCAAAAGGCACAGGACGACTGGAACACGCGCCTCCGAGAATACTCCGAGGCCAACCCGGAGCTTGCAAAGGAGTGGGAGCGGCGGATGGCGGGCAAGCTCCCGCAAGGTTGGGATCAAGATATTCCGCGGTTCGAGCCTGGTAATAAAGTCGCGACCCGCGCCGCAGCCGGCAAAGCGCTCAACGCCATCGCGCCCCGTTTGCCAGAGCTGATCGGCGGCGATGCCGATCTGTCGGGCTCTACCAAGACGGCGCTAGACGGTGAGGATTCTTTCGATGGGCGAACCGGTGCCGGCCGGAATATTCATTTTGGAGTACGAGAGCACGCGATGGGAGGCATCGCGAACGGTATGGCCTATCACGGCGGCGTCCGCGCCTATACCGCAACCTTCTTCTGCTTTTCGGACTACATGCGTCCTTCGGTGCGCTTGGCCGCTCTCAGCCATCTCCCGGTCACTTTCGTGTGGACGCACGACTCCATCGGTCTCGGTGAGGATGGTCCGACGCATCAAGCAGTCGAACATTTGATGTCGCTACGAGCGATGCCCAATCTCCATGTCGTGCGACCCGCCGATGCGAACGAAGCGGCGGAAGCCTGGCGATGGGCCATCGAACGGAAGGAAGGGCCGGTCGCCTTGGTGCTAACGAGGCAGGGGCTTCCGGTACTGAACGCTGATGTTTCAGGACTCGCTCGCGGTGCCTACGTGCTGGACGACCCAAAGAGTGGTTCGCTCCAAGCGATTTTGCTCGCCTCCGGTTCCGAGGTCTCTTTGGCGATGGAAGCTCGGAAGCTATTGGACGGCGAGGGAATTCGCTGCCGCATCGTCTCGATGCCCTGCTGGGAGCTGTTCGAAGAACAGAGTGAAGACTACCGCGAGTCCGTTCTCCCGCCATCGGTGACGGCGCGCGTTGCGGTCGAGGCCGGGGCCACGCTCGGCTGGCATCGTTGGGTGGGAGACAAGGGCGCCATCGTTGGGCTCGATCGGTTCGGTGCTTCAGCGCCCGCTTCGGTCAATTGGGAAAAACTCGGGTTTACTCCTGAGAGGCTGGTCGAGGAAGTGAAGAAACTCGTCATCGATTGAGTAATGCCCAGAGGGGGTGAGGTGGGTGGGCGACGCGATTTCTTCCTTTTTGTGGGATCTTCCACGGGCTTTTCTGAATCCCGTGCCTAGAATGGGACTAGGGAGCGGGAGGACGAAATGCCGACGTTAATCCTCGAAGACTTCGATAGTGACACCTGGCGGGACGAGGATGCCGAGACCGAAATCGTGATGGGCTCTGACGATCGCTGGCCCAACAAGAGGAGTCGGTCCGTTAAAGAGGATTGGTTCCTGAGCGAGAGGGAGCTTTACGCCTATCGCTTGTCTCTTCTATCGCTCCTCGAATAGCTCGACCGGCTCGACACACGCGCTTTGCCACATGGGCGGTTCAACGTATAAATCAGATTACGCTCGTGAACACTGATCAAGCCCCGGTGGTCTTGGAAGTCTCGGATTTATCCAAGAGCTACGGGCAACGCCAAGCCGTTCGCGGGGTCTCCTTTTCCATTCGCCGTGGGGAGATCTTCGGGCTTCTAGGGCCGAACGGCGCCGGGAAAACGACCACCATCGGAATGATCGCCACCATCGTTTCGGCCACCGCGGGGGCGGTGCGCTTGAATGGTCTGGGTATTGCCGCCGCCGTGGAATCGGTCAAAGGAAGAGTGGGGTTGGTTCCGCAGCAGGTTTGTCTCTATCCGACGCTGACTGCGGAAGAGAACCTGCGGTTTTTCGGTCGGATGTATGGTCTAGACGGCGCCCGTCTCGAGTCACGCGTAGAAGCCATGCTCGAGCTCGTCGGACTCGCCCAACGGCGGCGCGACAACGTGGCCGATTTCTCTGGCGGCATGCAACGCCGGCTCAACCTTGCGTGTGGAATCATTCACGAGCCCGAGCTGCTATTGCTCGGATGAGCCGACGGTCGGGTTGGACCCTCAGTCGCGTGAGCGCATTTTTTCCTCGGTCGAGGGGCTTGCGGAGCAAGGAATGGCCGTCCTCTATACCACCCACTATATGGAGGAGGCGGAGAGGCTTTGCCATCGCGTCGCCATTATGGATGAGGGGCGTTTCGTCGCCGAAGGAACGTCTCAGGAACTCGCGGCGAGAGTGGGGAGGGGGCAGACGGTGGTCGTTACCTTCGAGAATGCGCCGACCGCCAAGCTAAGATCCCAGCTTCTCGAGCAGGACTCCCGGCACGCCGGCACCTACCGATTCCAGCTCGCCGGTGAGCTCGTCGTCGAGCGGCTCATCCCAGAGCTTCTCCAACTCGCTTCTGACGAGAACGTCCGCATCAAGGAGCTCGTCGTCCACCAGCCCAACTTGGGCGAGGTCTCCTCCACCTGACCGGCAAGGAGCTCAGGGACTAGCACCTTGAAATGACCTGTCTGCCGCCAAAATAGGCTGTACTCTTACGCAACGTGGCCAGGCGGCCCTCTCGCCCCGCGGCTATGAGTTGGCTAGATCGGGCTGGACGTTGAGCATGAGCGAGCGGAGCTCTTGCCGCGCGAGCTGCTCGATCTGGCGGATCCGCTCACGCGACAGTCCGAGCGCGGTTCCGATCTCCTCGAGAGTGCATTCTTGCGGATACCCGATTCCATAACGCATCGCTAAGATGATCCGCTCTCGTTCGGGCATCCGCTCCAACAACGCCTGGATCGATTGGGTAGTTTCCTCCTCGATCGCCTCTTCGAGCGGGGAGGTTCCTTTATCGGCCAAGAGATCGGCATGACGTAGATCGGTAGAGGCCAAGGGAGCGTCTAGCGAGTCGATCGGGGCCAGCGCCGGTAGTAGTTCTTGGACCTTCTCGGGTCGTAGTCCCATCTCTGCAGCGATCTCGATAAGGGTCGGTGTTCGCTGTAACTTCTTCGTGAGCTGGAAGCGCTGGTAGACTGCTTCCCGCGCCTCCGGGAGACGATTCAAGGGAAGGCGGATGGTGCGTGCCTTCTCGGCGAGCGCCCTCCGAATGCCTTGTCGGACCCAGTGGGTAGCGAAAGTAGAGAAACGTGTTCCCACCGCCGGGTCGAATCGATCGATGGCACGGAGGAGCCCCAGGCTTCCCTCTTGGATGAGATCCACGAAGTCGAGGCCGCGTCCCCGGTACGCCTTGGCTACCCACACCACCAGCCTGAGATTGTGTTCCACCAACTCTTCGCGCACCGTCCGGATGCGCTCCATGGACTCTCTGAGAATCGGCAGGATGGAACGAATCTGTTTCTTGGTGAGTAACGGCGTTACCGAGTTGCGGCTTCGACGTCCTCGCCTGGGAGCCGGCTCCATCGGCGGTGGGACGGCCAGAGATCGGTCGAAGCCTTCGCCCGCATGTTTCGTTTCTCCGACCGCGCGCAACAACCTCCCCGCATATTCCTCTGCGGCGATCAAGCGTCGCCGCGCGTTCGGGGACAATATCCTCGATGGGGTGCGGATGGGGGCGGGAGCTTCGACTCTAGTGTTGCCTCCCGTTCGGCGCGCGAGCCCGATCACTTGCACCAGGCGTCGACGTGCGCTCCACAGAATCGAAGCAAGCTCCTTTTCTCGGTCTGCCGTGAGCAGTGGATAGCGGCCCGCGACATTCAAAAAGTAGCCGACATCGGTGGGGGATGCTACCGCCTGCTCGGTAGTCTCACTGGCTATGGTTTCCTCGGTCTTCTCGGTCTCCTCCTCGATCCCCTCCTGCGTTTCTTCGGCCCAGGTGTTCACACCGACACTCGAATCTTCATCGACGGGAGCCACCTGTGACCACGTTGGGTCTGCTAGGCTCGATAGGGCTTTCATGTCGGTCACACTTTCGCAGAGATCTGCAACGGGACGAGGCTGCGGTTCAACGAGGTGATGGTCTCGTCCAATCGCGTGGTGATTTTGTTTTCCGCCTGCAACACCATGCTCAACGGCATGCTGTCGAGAATCTTCTGGACGTGCATGTTCACCGTGAACCACACCGGGCGCAATCCGCAGTCGGTGGTGTGGACACAGCAGTCGTCGTGTCCGGTGAACTTCGCGCACATCTCTGGCTGGCTCACGAAACCGCCGAGGGCACGGACGGCGTCGCCCAGGGTGACTCGCTCCGGAGAACTTGTCATGCGATACCCTCCCCGCGTGCCTCGAATCGACTCTGCGAGGCCAGCTCGGCTGAGCACTCGGAGGAGCTTTTCCGCGTAAGCGGGCGATAGGCTCTCCGAGGCGGCAACTTCCCGGACGGTGACCGGCTTTTCGTTACCGGCTCGCCGAGCCAACTGAAGCAGGCACCGGATCCCGTATTCCTCTTGGGCGGTGACCTTCATGGCGAGCCTATTGTGTCAGATATATGACTTTTTTGTCAAGTATTACAAGTAATTGACTTTAAATCGCTTAACCTCAAACGGTATTTCGTGTCCTTCCCGCGAGGATAAGCGGCTAGTATGGGGCTTGCGGGCGACCGGGCCCGGGGGGGAACCGCTTTGACAAGACTGCTGGTGCTGGTAGCCAAGGACCTGCGCCTCCTTGCGCGCGATCGCGTAGCGTTAATCTTCCTGGTACTTGCGCCGATCGTGGTCATCGCGGTAGCGGGTTTCTCCCTTTCCACGTTCTACGGGAGTCGGGGAGGTTCGGAGACAGAGTTCCTCTTGCCGGTCGCGAAATTGGACGGTGGCGACGTTGCCGACGAGCTCGTTGCCTCGCTCAAAGAAGCGTCGGGAGTGCGGCTCCAAGAGGTTGGCGACGAAGAGGCCCGGCGCCTGGTTGCCGAGACGGGCGAGGCCGGCGCCGCGCTTGTCATTCCCTACGGGTTCACCAGCGGATTTCGGAAGGGCCAATCGGTGCGTCTCCTCTTGTTGACGGATCCGGTGAAGCACCTGGAGCTCCTGAGGATCAAGAGTGAGGTGCGTCGCGCCCAGGCGGCATTGGTGACAACGCAAGTGGCGGCGCGCGTCGCGGTCGTCGAAGTATTGACTTACGCGGGAGACGTGGACTTCGAGGAGGTGACCGAAGACGCGAGTGAGCTCGCCTCGCGCCTCGTCGGCAAATCGGTGGTCCTCGATGAGGAAAGTCTGACCAGCGCACGGACCTCTTTCAATGCATTTGACCAAAACGTTCCGGGCTTCGGCGTTACATTCCTCATGCTGGGGATGCTCCTTGGCGTGGGCCTGGGTCTCGTCGACGAGCGGGGTTGGGGGATCTTGTATCGCCTTGCCGCGAGCCCGACCTCCGCGGGAAGCGTCGTCGCCGGCAAAGTGGCTTCACGTTGCATCATCGGCGTCGTGCAGATGTTGATCCTGTTCGCGTTCGGCCGCGCCGTCTTTGCCGTAAGCCTCGGTCCTTCATTGTTGGCCATAGGGCTGGTCATCATCGGTGTGAGCTTCGCAGCCGCGTCGTTCGGGTTGTTGGTGGCTTCTCTCGCTCCGACCCGGGATTCTGTGCTTCCTTTGGGCACCATCGCTATCATGGCGATGGCCGCGATCGGAGGCTGTTGGTGGCCCATCACCATTGAGCCGTTGTGGCTCCAGAAACTCGCGCATTTATTTCCAACCGCGTGGGCGATGGAAGCGTTCAACGACCTCATGTTGCGTGAGCGGGGCCTCGCCGACATTGCGCCGAGCCTGCTTGCTCTGGTGATCTTCGGAATCGTCTATCTCGTGGCCGGTATGAAGCTCTACTTGCGACGCGAGGAGGCCGCCCTTTGATCGGGTTCCTGCTCCTTGCGCAACTTTCCGCCGGCGCGATCGTGGCTCATGCGAAAGAACTCGACCTGCAGATCAAAGATCTTTCCGCCCGAGTCCACATGGAGATCGTTGCTGAAGGGAAGGTGAAGAAACGAGTCTTCGAGCTCATCATGCGGCGGGCGGGAGTCGATTATCGCGCCGTCATCACGCTTCTCGAACCGGAGGAATTGGAGGGAACGCGCTTTCTAATCGTCGCCCGACGCGGGAAACGTAACCGCCAGTGGGCTTACTTCCCGAATTTCGATTTGGTCCGCCCGATCGCCGGGCGCAATCAGGACGATCCGTTTCTCGGTCGGACATCTCTTACGCCGATCTGGCTGGGGCGGCCCATCTCGACGATCTGCAGCATCGTCTAGTCGGCGAGGAATCGATCGACGACACTCCCTGCTACGTCATGGAAGGAGTCCCTCGGCCACCGCATTGCCTACGGTAAGCTCCGCGGCTGAGTGAGAAAAGACAACTTCGTGACGGTGCAAGCTGTATTTTTCGACGAGGACCTCGACCCGCTGAAAGAGGCCCGTCTCACCGACATCCGCGAAGTAGGCGCTGTCCCCATGGCCCACCGCATCGAAATGAAAAGTCTTATCGGCGAAAGCAAAACCGTCCTCTCACTGAACGAGCTTCGCATCAACCAGAACTTGCCCCCGGAGCTCTTCACGGAGACGGCCCTCGGACCATCTGAGAAGTAAAATGCAAGTCGCCGCGGTCGGCCGCGCTTTCCCTAGCAATTACTACGATCAAAAGACGCTCGTCGATGCCTTCAAGAAACATTGGGCGAAGCGCCACTACAACGTCGACCGGTTGGAGAGCCTTCACCAGAACGTCTTGGTCGGGGGGCGCCACCTGGCTCTGCCGCTCGAGGAGTACGAGGAGCTCGATTCGTTTACCGCGACGAACAATGCTTTCATCCGTTGTGCGGTAGAGCTCGGTGCTCGAGCCATCATCGACGGCATGGGGGCCGCCGGTCTCGATGCTCAGGAGATAGATCACATTTTCTTCGTCACTACCACAGGCGTCGCGACGCCATCGATCGATGCGCTGATAGCGAACCGACTGCGACTCCGCGCCGACATGAAGCGCACGCCCATCTTTGGGTTGGGATGTCTCGCCGGCGCGGCGGGGGTGGCACGGGCCGCGGACTATTTGCGCGCCCACCCGGATCAAGTCGCGGTACTCCTTTCCGTCGAGCTGTGCAGTCTGACGCTCCAACGCAAGGATCTATCGATTCCAAATATCATCGCCAGCGGACTCTTCGGGGACGGTGCGGCGGCAGCCATACTGGTGGGCGGCAACCGAGCGAATGGAGGTCCCACGGTGGTCGACAGCCGATCGGTTTTCTACCGTGACACCGAGAACGTCATGGGCTGGGACATTACAAAAGAGGGCTTCCGTGTCGTCTTGTCCGCTGATGTTCCGCGCATGGTTCAAGAGCACATTGGTGAAGACGTCGACAAATTTCTATCCCAGCGGGGATTGAGCCGCAGCGATATCTCGAGCTATGTGTGCCATCCGGGAGGCCCCAAGGTCTTGGAAGCATTCCAGGAGGTCCTCGAGCTGCCCCCCGAGGCCCTGGCGCTTACGTGGGAGAGCCTAAGATCGGTGGGAAATCTTTCGAGTGCATCGGTCCTGATGGTGTTGCGCGACACGATGGAACGGCAGCGACCACCGGTGGGGAGCCATGGCCTGATGCTGGCCATGGGGCCCGGTTTTTGCTCGGAGCTCGTGCTACTGCGATGGTGACACCCTATCTTGTCTTCCTAGGGCTCGTGGCGGCGGAGCGCCTCTTCGAGGTCGGCTTGAGTCGCCGGCACGCCGCGTGGGCCTTCGAGCGAGGTGGCAAGGAGTTTGGCCAAGAGCACGCCGGCTTCATGAAGTTGCTTCATGGCGTCTTTCTTTTCTCGTGTGGCGCGGAAGTCGTCCTCCTCGACCGAGCCTTCGTTCCCGTTCTCGGCTACCCCATGCTTGTCCTCGCCATTGGCGCCATGGCACTTCGATACTGGGCAGTCCTGACACTCGGGCCTTATTGGAACATTCGTGTCATCGTCGTGCCGGGCGCGCGCCCGGTCACCGGTGGCCCCTACCGTTTCCTGCGCCATCCAAACTACGTCGCGGTGATTATGGAAGGTCTAGCTATCCCTCTCATTCACACCGCCTGGTTTACAGCGATTGGCTTCAGTCTCTTGAACGCCTGGATACTCCGCACGCGAATCCGTTGCGAGGAAAATGCACTCGCCACTCATTGTGGATACGCGAAGCACCTAGGCAACCGACACAGGTTCATTCCTGCGAGGCCGTCCGCGTGACCCAGCAACAGATCTTAGAGGGTGTGCGCAAGGTGATTCGGGATCACCTTCAAGTGAGCTCTCGCGTTACCGACGAGACTCATCTCATTGACGATTTGCAGCTCGACTCTTTGAAACAACTGACGTTGGTTGTCGAGCTCGAAAACCACTTCCGGGTTCGTTTCGACTCTGGGGACGAAGAAGGTCTCGAAACGGTTGGGGACGTCGTTCGGCTCATCGATCGGCGACTCGCGGAGAGTCACCAAAGTGTCTGAAATGACCCTAGGACATCTCGTTGAGGGCGCATCCGCCTCCCAACGCGGGGTTCGTTTCATCGATCGTTGGGAGAGGGAAACGTTCTACTCCTATCGGGAGATCCATCGTCGAGCGTCGCAGGCGGCGGGAGGGTTGCAGGAACTGGGAATCGGGCCGGGAGACCGGGTGGCCATTATCCTTCCCACTTCGATCGATTTTTACGAAGCATTTTTCGGAGTCGTTCTCGCCGGTGCTGTACCCGTCGCGCTCTATCCGCCCTTCCGCCTCGGTCGATTGGACGAATACCATCAACGAACGTCGGCGATGCTGAGGAAGAGTGCAGTGCGACTCGTGCTGACCCAACGGATGTTGGGGAGGCTTTTGGGTCGGACGAGAAAGCTGACCGAGATCGAGATGGGGTTCATTGCGATGGAAGACCTGCCTCGTAAAAAACTAGCACCGGTCGCCTCTTTGCCGGATGATCTGGCACTCATCCAGTTTTCCTCGGGCACGACCAGCGAGCCCAAGCCGATCCGGCTAACGCACCGTCAAATTCTAGCCAACGTGGAGGCGATCCGCGAGACGATATTGAAACCGTACCCGGAAGGGCCTGAGTTCAGGCACACCGCCGTATCATGGTTGCCGCTCTATCACGACATGGGATTGGTGGGCTCGGTGTTTACCAGCCTGGCACATCCCAGCGATTTGATCCTCATACCACCCGAGCACTTCGTGAGCCGCCCCGCGATTTGGCTACGCATTATTTCTCGCTATCACGGGACGATCAGCCCGGCCCCTAACTTCGCTTACGGTTTATGCGCCGATCGCATTCGTGATGAAGAGCTCGAAGGAGTGGATCTGTCTTCCTGGTGCCTGGCGTTGAACGGCGCGGAGCCGGTCACGCCCATCGTGTTGCGTCGGTTTCAGGAACGCTTTCGTCGGTACGGCCTGCGCGAGGAGTCCCTTACTCCTGTTTACGGACTAGCGGAAGCGACTCTTGCGCTGACTTTCTCAGATCCCTTGAGGGCCGTGCAAGTGCACACCTTCGACCGCGGTGCCCTGGCCGGAGACGGTATCGCTCGGATCACGGCCGAGGGGCAGGATCTTGCCAGCGTCGGCACTCCGCTCGCAGGATACGAGATCCGGATCGCCGACGGAGACGGCGAGGAGCTCGAAGCCGGACGGGTGGGTCGCGTGCTGGCCCGCGGGCCTTCTATCACGAGTGAGGGGTTGCAGGACGGGTGGCTGGATACCGGGGACGCGGGCTTCCTCTTCGACGGGGAGCTCTACTTGTATGGCCGGAACAAGGACCTCGTCGTCCTGCGCGGGCGTAACTATGCGCCTCAAGATATCGAGCACGCTTTGGACGGTCTCGCCGACGTGCGCAGCGGATGCTTGGCGGCGGTCGGAATTGTTCCCGAAAACGGTGAAAGGGAAGAGCTCGTCGTGCTTGCAGAAAGAAGCAGCGCCAGTAACCCTTCGACCGATTCGCAGACCATCACCGCGATCCGTCAAAGGATCCTTGACCGAATCGGACTGATTACGGACAACGTGCGCGTTCTGGAACCGGGAACGCTGCCCAGAACGTCGAACGGCAAGATTCGGCGAAACGAGGCCCGCAGACAGTACCTAACGGGGACTCTGCGGCCGCCCAAGCGATTCGCGCCTTGGAAGATGGCGAGCAGAATGATCCAGTCGCTTGCCCCGCGAGCGAAGTAAGTCGTTGAGCATCGAAAGCTTCGTCTTCCGCAAGCCATCCTCTCGATGCAAAGAAAGGAGAGTGCCCCATGAAGCGGAGAGAGTTCATCCAAAAGAGTCTTCTCGGTAGCCTCGCGCCTGCCGCTCTACCCAAGCGAGCGATGTCATCGACAGAGCCGCAGCCGGAACGCTTCGAGCTCGAGGAGGTGACGTTCTCCGAGCTGCAAGAAGGCATGAGATCGGGCCGCTTCACGGCACGATCCATCACCGAGATGTATCTTCACCGGATCGAGGCCATGGATAGACGAGGCCCGACGGTACGATCGGTGATCGAAACCAATCCGGACGCTCTCGCCCTCGCCGGTGAGCTCGACGAGGAACGCCAAGCCAAGGGAGCTCGCGGGCCCCTGCACGGCATTCCTATTTTGCTCAAGGACAACATCGACACCGGTGACAAGATGACCACGACGGCCGGCTCCCTTGCCCTCGAAGGGTCCCGCCCCCCACGTGATTCTTTCGTGGCGCAGAGGCTGCGTGAGGCGGGAGCGATTCTTCTCGGGAAGGCCAACCTGAGCGAGTGGGCCAACTTCCGTTCCACGCGTTCGTCGAGTGGGTGGAGCGGTCGGGGTGGACAATGTCGCAACCCATACGCACTCGATCGAAATCCATGTGGGTCGAGCTCGGGCTCCGGAGCCGCCACTTCGGCGAATTTCACCGCCGCCGCCATCGGCACGGAGACCGACGGCTCGGTGGTCTGCCCGTCGAATGCGAATGGGCTGGTGGGGATCAAACCGACCGTGGGGCTCGTGAGCCGTGCCGGCATCATCCCCATCGCTCATAGCCAAGACACCGCGGGGCCCATGGCGCGCTCGGTCGGGGATGGCGCCATCCTCCTCGGCGCCATGACCGGAGTCGACCCGCGGGATCCGGCGACCACGGAAAGCAGGAACTATTTGCATTCCGACTACACCGCGTTTCTGGACGCCAACGGTCTCCGTGGTGCACGGATCGGTGTATTGCGGCAAACGTTTGGCTTTCACGAGAAAGTGGATGCGGTTCTCGAAGAAGGCATCGCAGAGATGAAGCGAAGAGGTGCTGCGATCATCGACCCGGTGGAGCTGCCGAGTGCAAGCGGAAAACTCGGTTCGCAGGGCGCCAACGAGAGTCGAGATACGGAGTTCGAGGTCTTGCTCTACGAGTTCAAAGCGGACCTCAATGCTTATCTGGAGGGTCTGGGACCGAGCGCTCCCGCGAAGTCGCTCGCCGAGCTCATCGCATTCAACGAGGCACATCGCGATGAGGAGATGCCGTACTTCGGCCAGGAGATTTTCCTGCAAGCGCAAGAAAAAGGGCCCCTCACCAGCGAGGAATATCTTCAGGCGCTCGAGACCAACCATCGGTTGAGCCGGAAGGAGGGCATCGACCGGACCATGGACCAACACCGACTCGACGCCATCGCGGCACCCACCGGTGGGCCAGCTTGGACGACGGATCTCGTCAACGGCGATCACTTCTCGGGCGGCGGGAGCTCGAGCTTTGCCGCCGTGGCTGGATACCCCAACATCACCGTGCCGGCGGGCTTCGTTCACGGACTACCGGTGGGATTGTCTTTCTTCGGCCGCGCTTGGAGCGAGCCCACCCTCGTCAAGCTCGCCTACGCTTTCGAGCAGGCGACAAAGGCTCGGAAGCCCCCACGGTTCCTTCCGACTGCGCAGCTCTGAGAGAAAGGTCTTAGCGTCCGCTCTCGCCGACCAACTCTTTATCGAGGCGCTTCTGGAGCTCGCCGTAACGCACCATGACCGCACGGATGACTCGTGGGTCGTTCATGTCGACCCCGGCTCTCTTGACGGCGTCCATTGGATAGACAGAACCTCCCAGCCTGAGCATCGCCAGGTAGTCCTGGACCGCGGTGTCGTCGCCATCACGAAAACGCTTTGCGATCGCTTCCCCGGCTGCGAAGCTCGTGGCATAGACCCACACATAGAAGGTTCGATAGAAGTGGCTCACGCGGGCCCAGCCGGATTGGTAGACGTCGTCCGCCGTGAGATCGGGCCCATAGTAGGTTTGCCAGAGATCGCGGTAGAGCTTGCCCAAGGACTCTTTCGTCAGGGGCTCGCCGCGCTCCGCCATAGCGTGGGCGGCGGCCTCCCATTCGTGGAAGAAGATCTGGCGAAGGAACGTACCGGTGATGCTGTTCATCGCCTGGTTCAGCAGAAGCTTGCGCTCCACGGGATCTTCACTCCTCTTCAGAAACCATTCGAGAAAGAGTGATTCGCTCGCTACCGAAGCCACCTCGGCGACGAAAAGACTGTAGCTGGAAGTTTGATAGGGTTGGTTCTCGTCGGTGAGGTATTTGTGGATGGCGTGCCCCATTTCGTGCACCAGCGTGGAGACCGCATCTAGCTTTCCGTTCCAATTGAGGAACAAGTAGGGGTGGGAGTTGTAGGTACCCCATGCGAAGGCGCCCGGCCGTTTTCCCTGGTTCGTGTACACGTCGACCCAACGTTCCTTGCGCGCTCGCTCCGCCGCTCGGGCGTACTCTTCGCCGAACGTCTCGCGCCAGAACTCCATGGCCAGACTCCAACCATCTTCGAACGTGTAGGTACGATCGAGACCCGGCAAGAGGTTGACATACATATCGTAGACGTGGAGCTCATCGAGGCCGAGCATCCGCTTACGCAACGCGGCGTAACCGTGGACCTGCTCGATGTTGTCGTGCACCGTCTCGACGAGAGTGTCTACGACGCTACGCGGCACGTTCGTGGAATCGAGCGCCATCTCGAGGCTCGAGTCGTAGCCGCGAGTGCGAGCCATCCAAGCGTCCCGCTGGATGCTACTGCCCAAAGTAGACGCGAAAGTGTTCGCGAACTGGTCGTAAACGCCAAAGAGAGCCAAGGAACCCTCGCGGCGGACCCGGCGATCCGAGCTCATCACGAACTGAATGTACTGCCCGGGGACGACCTTTTGCTCTTTCCCGTCTTCGCTCTTGATCGTCGGCCACTCGATGTCGGAGTTCTCTAGGCTGGTGAACGCCTGCTGGTGGCCGGAACCGGGGAGCGATGAGCCCGCAAGGATCTCTTCGATCTCCGCGCTGCGGATGTGGGCTTTGGTACGCACGACGTTGTCGATGTAGTGGCCGAAGGGTTTGACGCCGTCCGCGGTCAACAACTCGGTCAAGCGCTCGGCGGGTAGCTGTGCGATCTCGGGCTCGATGAAGGATGCGGCTTCCTGGGCCTTGCCGGCCAGCGCTTGCGCTTGACCGGAGAGCTCTTTGGCGGTCGCATCTTCAGTGTCGGCGTAAAAAAGTTGGAAAGCGTAGACGAAGACGTCTTCGAAACGACGCTCCAGATCGAACTTCGCTTGAAGGGCCTCGGCCAAGACCTCGGGCGACTCACCCAGACGACCGCGGTAGGAGCCGAGACCGGGCAGCGCGTCCTCGACGTCTTTGCGCGCCGCCTCCCAAGCTTCTCGATTGGGGAAAATGGCGTCGAGGTCCCAGCGGTACTGCAGCGGAATCTTGTCTCGGTCTTCGAAGAAGAGGTTCTCGTCGACCTCTCCCTTAGACTCCTCTGCTCCGATAATGGGGCTCAAGAACAAAAGCGCCGCGGGCGCTGTGAAGAGTGGACTCAGTCTACGCGCTCT
The DNA here is from genome assembly GCA_965219415.1 of Candidatus Marinacidobacterales bacterium. Classification (GTDB taxonomy): domain Bacteria; phylum Acidobacteriota; class Vicinamibacteria; order Marinacidobacterales; family DATDRI01; genus CBDCNP01. The sequence continues at coordinate 1,717,812 of OZ244742.1, read as the reverse complement.
GGGCCAGGGGAGCCCCGAGATCCGGCGGGTTGGCATTTATCATCCTCCTCATGGATAGTAATGCCACGTTAACATGATCCCCGCAAACGATGACGGAGCGCCGTCCATGAAGTTTTCGCCATCGGAAAACCTGTTGAAAATCGCTGGCGATGAGAGCGAGCGGTAGGTTTGGCTAGAGAACAGTGGCGCTGGAGTATAATCCCGTGGCTCGACAGGAGGCGCCGAAGATGGCAGACCAACACCGAGAGTTCATGGAGATTGCCCTGGCGGAAGGCTACCGTGGTGTCGAGAAAGGACACGGAGGGCCGTTCGGTTCGTGCATCGTCTACAAGGGGAAAGTCATCGCCACTGGACACAACGAGGTACTCAAGACCAACGATCCGACTCGCCATGCCGAGGTCTGCGCCATCATCCGGGCCGCCAAGAAGATGGAGTCGCCCCATTTCAAGGGATGCGTGCTTTACTCCACTGGCGAGCCGTGCGTAATGTGTTTCGCCGCCATCAACTGGGCCCAGATCAACCGCATCTATTTCGGTACCACCGTCCGCGACGTCAAGCGGCTGGGGTTCAACGAGCTGGTGATCTCGAACCGAACCCTCACGCGCCTCGGAGGTAGCCGCGTGCGATCAACAGGAGGGATCCTACTCGAGGAATGCCGCGAGTTCCTCGAGTTCTGGAGGAAGTCACCTCACCGGAAGACGTACTGATGACACTGGCGTCCCTCGCTTTTTTCCTGGCTTCGACCGCACAGTTGTCGGCCACCGAAGAAAAGATTCAGGGATATGTTGACGCGCACAACGGGGAAGCGGTCGCCCTCCTCGAACGAGTTGCCAACATCAATAGTGGCACGCTGAATCTGGACGGCGTCCAGGAAGTCGGGCAAGTCTTTCGTTCCGAGCTCGACGCCCTCGGTTTCGAGACGCGATGGGTCTCGACACCGGAAGAAGTCGGACGCGCCGGACATCTCTTCGCCGAACGAAAGGGCAGCCGGGGAAAGCGACTCCTCTTGATCGGCCACTTGGATACGGTTTTCGAACAAGACAGCCCATTCCAAAGCACGCGAAGAGTGGGCGAGCGTCTAAAGGGGCCGGGCGTTGCCGACATGAAGGGCGGCGACGTGGTGATGCTTTATGCCCTCAAAGCACTCCATCAAGTGGGAGCGCTCGAGGACACCACCATCACCGTGGCCTTGATCGGTGATGAGGAAAAACCGGGAAGACCCATTCGCGTCGTCCGCCGCGATCTTATCGAGTCCGCCAAGAAAAGTGACATCGGCCTAGGGTTCGAGGGGGGCGTGGGGAGAAAAAACGCAACCGTGGCACGACGAGGAGCCAGTACGTGGACGCTCGAGGTCTCCGGCAAGCGAGGCCATTCCTCTCGGATCTTCAGCCCCGCCTTCGGAGACGGAGCCATCTTCGAAGCCGCCCGCATTCTGAACGCTTTCCGCGAGGAGCTCGGCGGCGAGCAATACCTTACTTTCAGTCCGGGAGTCATCGTCGGTGGCACCGCGGTAGAGTTTGACCCGGAAGCCGAGAAGGGGACCGCTTTCGGAAAATCGAACGTCATTGCGCAAACGGTGACAGCACAGGGAGGTCTACGTTTCATTTCGGACAAGCAGAAGGAAAAGGCGCAATCCAGAATGCGCGAGATTGTCAGCCACAGCTTGTCGGGGACTTCGGCGAAGATTCACTTCGGGGAGGACGATTACCCCGCGATGTCGCCTAGCAAGGGGAACTACGATCTTCTGCAAGCCTTCGGGCTGGCCAGCCGGGATCTAGGCCTGGGGGCGATCACACCGATCGATCCAGGGTCCCGCGGCGCCGCCGATATTTCCTTCGTCGCGCCGATCATAGATTCTCTCGCCGGGTTGGGACCGGTGGGTGCGGGGTCGCACTCGGTCAATGAAGATCTCGATCTTTCGACGATCCCCATCGCCACCCAGCGTGCGGCGGTCTTTATTTATCGGCTAACTCGGTAAAGGGCACGACGATCCCAAGGTGATCATGATAAGATATAGCAGTGAGCTCGCGCGGGTCTCCCTGGCCCCTCCACGCGCTTGCGGGAGGACCGAGACCCATGGCGAACGACCCAAGAGCAGAGTACGTTGGCTTTACTGTCAACGAGAGAACCCGTGAGTACCAGCTGCAGGTAATGCGGCCCGACGGCGAGCCCCGCCTTTTTACAGTGGCCATTTCGAACAAGGCATTTCTCGCGAACCGCGTCCGCTATCAAGATGCTCCGGAGATCTGCTTCCTCAAGTTGCAGCGCGAGCTCGACGCGAGTGGCGAGGGCTACCCTTCATCGCACATGACCGTCACCGAAGCCGAGCTTTCCGAGTACAAGACCGCTCACACCCCGAAGGTCAACAAGAATCGCCCGAAGCCGTTCACTTCCTCGTAACCCGCGTGCCTGTTCGGTCGTCGCGGCACCGTAGCCAGCACTACTGAACGTACCCCAAAGCCCGAAGCTGTTCGATAAGCTCGTCCGGAATAGGTGCCAATCGCTTGCCGAGGGCTCCCTCCGCAGTCGATTCCGCGATCCGGGTCAACAGGCGATCACGTAGCTCCTCTACAATTTCCGGTCGTTCGGCGGAGAGATTTTCTTGCTCGCTAGGATCTTTCCGCGCATTGAAAAGCCAAGTCTCCCCGGTATCGATATCCAGGATGAGCTTGTAGTCGGGCGTGCGCATAGCATGGAGGCTGGGCCGATCGCTGGTGGCGGTGGCGCGAGACACACCACGGCTCTCGACCGCGTCGCCGTCGAGAAGAGCGGAGACGTCTCGTCCCTGAACGCCCGCGGATGACTCTATCCCAGCCAGGGACAGCAGCGTGGGCATCAAGTCGATGAGGCCAACAACATCAGTAACGGCACGGGCCCCTTCGCCCCCTGGCCGCCGAATCAAAAGCGGAACATGAAGCTGTTGCCCAAACAAAGTATGGCCGTGGTCCCACCCTTGGTGCTCGAAGAGCTCTTCGCCGTGATCAGACGTGAGAACTAAATAGACGTTATCGAATCGCCCCGAGGATCGAAGCCCCTCCAAAAATGACGCGAGCCGACGGTCGAAGTCCCGAATGCCGGCCGCGTAGCGCGCCCGCCATGTTCGGACGCTCCGCGCCTCGGGCTCGCGGGCCCAATCAACACGCTTCAAGTAGTCCGAGATCTCGTCGTACTCCTTTTCCCTCAATGCCCGGTCGCCACCCAAGCTGGGGCTATCCTTCAAGGCTTCGAAATCCTTTTCCGGCGAATCATAGGGACCATGAACGTCCATGAAGTGAAGATAGGCAAAGAAGGGCTCGTCGTCTGGTATGGACTCGATCCATCGGGTCGCGGCGTCCATGACCAAGTTGCTCAAATCGCGAATCTCGTGAACCTCATAGACCTCGAATCCCTGGTCGAATCCGTAGGTGGGAGCCAACATCGGATTGGTCATGAAGGATGCTGTGCGATAGCCGTTCTCACGCAGGATCTCGGCGAGGGTGATTGCTTCCTCCGGAAGCACGCCGGTTCTCATATTGGGACGACCCTTTCCCCAAAAGAGTCCCTCATGGTTGGTCAGCCCGTGAACCTCCGGATACAAAGACGTGAATAGAGTCGCGATAGAGGGTTTGGTCCACGGTGCTTGCGAAAAAGCATTCTCGAATCGCAACGACTCCGCGGCCAACCGGTCCAGTCCCGGCGAAATGTCTCCATCGAAACCGTAAGAACCGAGATAATCGGCTCTCAGAGTGTCGACGAGGATGAACACGATCGAAGGCCGATCGTCGGCTCGCGTGCTGGACCCTTGCCGACGCAGGTCCGGTCGGCTACCAACAACCGGATCACCCCAGGCGACCCGGACTCGTTCTGCCCAAGGCGGATCGGGGGCACCGAACGCCGGCGCAACGGCGAGCCGGAGCTTGATGTTTTTCCCGGACCACTTCGTGAGGTCGACTCGGCGTGGATACCACCGGTTGAGCTGGAAGGCGCGGAATACCTCGCGGTAGACGACCAGACTCTCGTTCTCGTACGCGACGTTGACTGCCATTTCCACCTTGGCTCGACCGACCTCGCGTTCACTTTGGATTCCGATCGAGAAGTGCAGTGACGGGTCAGGGGGGAGTGTGACATTGAAGTCGAGCCTCGACGGGATCGGTGGGGTCAGGGCGGCGCGCCGATCACCGGCGAGCGAGACCGGTCCGGAGAGGCTCGGTTGGCCGGCAAACGAGGCGAAGACACCGCCTTCGGTCGTCGCCTTGGATTCCTCGAGGTGCTCGACGAGACGGTAGTCACGTGTCGAGCTCGTCATCCGAACCATGGCCACTGCCGCGGTCACGAGCAGCAACCCGAGCAACCCCAATCGCCACACAATGGCTCTAGTCACCGCCGTCATCTTCCCCGAACCGGCGCCTGACCGCAAGACCGCAAGCCCAGGGATCTTGACAAGTCCCGCCGTTTCATGTATTAAGAGAGGTACAACCTATCGCCGAGGAAATTCCCTGATGCTTCGATTGAAAATCTCCGTGGCCCTTGCGTCTCTACTGGCGCTCTTTGTGATCGGATTCTCCATGTCCGGTCCCGAGGGTGCGGGGGCTCGCGAGCGGGCGAAGTTCAAGTTCGGCAATATCACCAACCAGTCGGGATTCGTCTCTTTGAGGAACTTTGGGGGGCACGGCGTACAGGCGGCCGATACCAACGGAGATGGGCTCCCCGAGCTCTACGTGACCAACATCGCCGATCCAAAAGAGGACCGCCCGGAGCTGTTCTTCGTGAACCAAGGCAATGCGAGCTTCATCGAGCAGGCTTTGGAGGCAGGTGTGGAAGACGACGGCTTCTTCAACGGCGACAGCGAGGAGAGCCACGCCGCGATCTTCGCAGACTTCGACAACGACGGCGACTACGACCTCTTCAACGCCCACACCTGGACCGGCCGCAGCCGAGTTTATCGGAACGACGGCAACGGAAACTTCGTCGACCTCACGGAGAGTGCCGGCATTCGGATCGACGACCTCGAGTCTCGAGGGGTTGCGGCTGGCGATATCAACGGGGATGGGCGGGTGGATATCGTCCTAAGTGCTTGGGACGGACAGAAGAACATCGCCTACATCAATCGAGGTTCCTTTCGTTTCGAGCGCAAGGATACGCTCGGTATTGACGGCCGGGAGTTGTCTAACCAAGGAATCATGCTCACCGATTTCGACGGGGACGGCGATCTCGACTTGGCTTCTACGGGATGGAAAGCAGTCGACTTGCCGCAGGGTCCGATTGCGCTCTATCGCAACCGAGGCAATGGAACCTTCATCGAGGTGACACGGGAGAGCGGGATCCGGTTCAAGGAGGACACGCCAGGTAACGGCTGGGCGTTCGGCGACGTCGACAACGACGCCGACCTCGACGCCCTCGTCGTGGGACAAGACACTGCGAAGCTCTACCTGAACGTAGGAGACGGTGTTTTCGAGTTCGCTCAGATCTTTGGCCGTGGTGACTTCACCGCGGGTCTAGGCGATTTGGATCACGACGGCGACCTCGACATTTATTTCGGCGGCAACCAGGCCGTCTACGAGAATAACGGGAAGGGTGTTTTTAAACGTGTGTCGGCACCCGGAATCGGTGGCATCGGTGCGAATCCCCGCGCCGTCTCCCTCGTCGACATCGATAGCGACGGTGATCTCGACCTCGCCCTGGTTAGCAAGCGCGGTCAGAATACGCTTTTCCGGAACCAACTCAACGACGACAATTGGCTGCAGGTTCAGCTTCGCTCACCGAAAGGCGAGGCGGGCGCGTTCGGTGCGAAGGCGTATGTCTACGATGCAGGACATCTCGACGACCCGGAACATCTCAGGGGCTTCCGTGAGTCGCAAAGTGCTACAGGGTATTGCGCGCAGAACTCGCCCATACTCCACTTTGGTGTGCCGGCCGGCGCCACCTACGATGTGAAGATCGTGTTCTTAGACGGGGCCACGGTTACGCGCCTCGCGGTTCAACCCGCCCAGCGGGTCTTCATAAACGGCATAGACGGGACGAACTAGTCTTATTCTTGCGCGGACCCTAAGTCGACATCTCTTCGATAAGCTTCTCAATCTCTTCCAACCAGGTTTGCGCCATGACTTCGTAACCTGCGTCGTTGGGGTGTAGCCCGTCGGGTCCCTGGAACCCCTCGTTATTGCCGAAGGCCTGGTCGTGGTCGGCAACGGGGACTCTTTCCGCGTTCGCTTCCTCCCGAATAATGTCGTTGAGCTTGGGGATATTCTCGATGCCGCGGATCCGGAACCCATCTCCGCTGAGAGGAGGAACGGTACCGATGATGACCGGGATGCCTTCCCCCTTGACGACACGCATCATCTCTTTCAGGTTGGCTCGTGCCTCCCCGAACTTTGGATTGGGGTTGTTGACGTCGACCACTCCCTCCAAGAGCAGCACCAAGTCGAAGCGCTGGGAGCGGATTTCGTTCTTCAAGCGCGCCAAACCCCGCTCGGTCGTCTCGCCGCCACGACCGGAGTTGATGACCTGAGCGGTGGAGTCGAACTCCCGTCTCAGGAGCCGGCGCAGCTTCGGCACGTAGCCTTCCACCGGCTCGAGCGTGAAGTGCTCCAACACCCCACGGGAGGTGGTGCCGAAGGTCAGGCTATCACCGAAGCACAGGATTCTCTCGAAGGGGATGTCTTTCCGCACTTGAGGGGCCACCGGTAAACCAGCGTCGGTTTGAACGCTCGGAGTAGGGGTGGGCGAAACGAGTTCAGGGCCTATCGGAGACGGCGCGGAACCGCTGCAGGCCGCGTGTCCAAGCGCTAGCGTTGCGGCGAGAAGGACGAGACGAGGGTTGGTCACTGACGGGTGGCTCCTGGTTGAATCAGAACTTCATCACGAGCGGGGCGGAATAGTCATCAATAGTTTGCCCAGGCCTATGAAGCAAGTAAAGCAAGTAAAGCAAATCCCGCCGCCTTAGTCCCCTAGTCCCACGTCCGCTCATCGACTAGCGGTTTCGCTTCGTCGGGGAGGGAGCCGGGCGGCAAGATAGTAACCGCAACGCGGAGCTTCAACGCGCCCCGGAGGATGTCGGTAAGCTTCTCCTTATCGAGTGTCGCTCCCGGTTTGCCCTCCACTTGAATAGTGAGCTCGTCCTTGTGACTTACTTGATTGACCACCGCCTGATAGCGAGCGACGGGCTCGATCTCCGAAAACGCCTTTGCGAGCTGACTGGCATGGACGAACATGCCGCGTACTTTCACGCCGTCGCCGGCCCGCCCTAGGAAGCCCACGAGGCGCGGCGTCGTTCGTCCGCAGGAACAAGCCGCGGCCATGAAGGCGGAAAGATCCCCTGTACCAAAGCGGACGAGAGGGTAGACATCATTGGGTGCCGTGACCACGACTTCGCCCGTTTCCCCGAGCTCGACCGGTTGCCCCGAGGCAGGATTGACGACTTCGATCACGACGCCCGGTGCGATGTGCCACCCTTCCGCTTTCTCGCACTCGTACCCAAGGGCGCCTGCATCCGCGGTGCCGTAGCCCTGGAAGACCGAGAGGCGGTAGTCCGATTGCAGGGTCCTACGCAGAGAATGAGAGAGCGGGGCTCCGGAGACAAAGGCTCGCCGGAGCGAAAGCGCCAGGCCTCTTTCCTTGGCTTGTTCCATCATGGTTAGCAAGAATGCCGGCGTGCCGACATATCCCGTAGCCGCCGCCTTAGAGAGAAACTCCACCTGAAGCTCGGTGTTTCCAACGCCCCCGGGGATGACGGTGCATCCGATGGCGCGCAAGCCTTCCTCCATCATGGCTCCCGCCGGAGTGAGGTGGTAGGAGAAGGTGTTGTACACGATGTCGTCGGGCCGAAACCCGGAAGCCCAAAGCGCCGGGGCCCAGCGCCAAAAGTCATCTTGATCGCCCTCTGGATCGAAGATGGGACCGGGAGACATGTATACGCGCCGGAGCTTCGACGCGGACACCGCGAGCATCCCACCGAAGGGCGGTGCGCCCGCCTGAAGTGTTGGCAGCGTCTCCTTGGACAGCACCGGAACTCGAGGCAGGTCTTCGACTCCGCCGATGCTTTCAGGGGTGATTCCGGCCTTCCTCAGTCGTTCGCGGATTTCTGTGGATCTCTCAGCCGCAAAGGCGACGGCGCGCCGCACCAGATCGTCCTCGTACGCCGAGCGAGCTTCCGGGGAAGCTGCTTCCACTTCGGGCATGTAGACGGCGCGGTCTTCAGTCATTCGAGATCGAAGGTCTACCACAGGGCATCGCGATGCGTCGAGCGTCCCCGGTTGAAAAAAAGGATCGCGTTACGCCGAGCCCCTTTACCTACCCTTCGATTGAATCTGTTGTTCGGGAAGGCGTCTAGCCCGCTACTGCGGACCAGCGCTAATTCACTTGCTCCACCTCGACGTCCGTGCGATCCGGGTTCCCGTTGGTGATCACGGGATTGGACGTCGTGCTGATGTAGAGGAGGGTGGTCCCACGCTCGATGCGGGCGCCTACCGAGTAGGTATTGCCCTCGCCGATCTGCTCCGGAGAATATGGCAGAGGAAACGGGACCGGAAGCTCGCGCGGACCCGAAATGACCTGTTCAGAGACGATGGGGGAGAGAGTGTCTTGTAGGCTGACGTCCGACAAGCGGACGATGAGGACGGAGTCGGCATCAAAGGTAACCGCCTGGTCCGAGACCACGACGCCTCTCACCGTCAAGAGCTCGGTAGAGTCAGTCGTTGAGTCGCCGCAGGCGGCCGCGAAAAGAAGTAGCGTCAAGGTGAAAAGCGTCGTGTATCGCATGGCAGGATTATAGCAATAAGTCACTTCACGACAACCAACGTTTTCGACGCTTGTAGTGTTTAACGTCGCGGTAGGATTTCCTTTGACCCATTTCTGTGAGTCCCAGGTAGAACTCTTTCACGTCTTCGTTTTGGCGAAGCACTTCTGGCTCGCCCTCTAGGACGACGCGCCCGCCTTCCATGATGTACCCATAGTCGGCGATCTCGAGTGCCAGCGCCGCGTTCTGCTCGACGAGGAGTATGGTGGTTCCTTCTTCGCGCTTGATGCGCCGTACGATCTCGAAGATCTCCCGCACCAAAATGGGAGCGAGGCCCAAAGAAGGCTCATCCAGAAGCATCAGCTTGGGCCGCGCCATGAGGGCGCGTCCGATGGCCAACATTTGCTGCTCGCCGCCGGAGAGATAACCGGCGTGCTGGTGGGAGCGTTCTTTCAGGGCAGGGAAATAGTCGAATACGTGCCCTAGCTCGGAACGCATGCGATTCTGATCGGGGCGCGTGTAGCCCCCGGCAAGGAGGTTCTCCTCCACGGTCAGGTGCTCGAAGACCCGTCGTCCCTCCATCACCTGAAAAATCCCGTGTTGGACGATGGTTTCGGCGGCGAGATGGTGGATGGGCTCTCCTAGAAACTCGATGGCGCCGTCGGTCACCTCGCCGTTCTCGGGCTTGAGGAGCCCGGAAATGGCTTTCAGGGTCGTCGATTTGCCGGCGCCATTGGTACCCAGGAGGACTGAGATCTGACCCGTTTCGACCTGAAGGGATAGGCCTTTGAGGACGAGGATGACCCGATCATAGATGACTTCGACGTTATTCAGTCGGAGCATGGTCGCTGGTCCGGAAATCCGTGAGCGGTTGCCACTCTCCGTTCTCGACGCGAAAGAGTTTCATGCCTTTGGAGCCCCGATGATCTCGAGCGGTGAAGGTGATCGGAAAGGTGACTCCGCCGGTGTCGAGATCGGTGATGCTCTCCAACGCCACCTTGATGTTCTCTCCCGTCAGCTCCTTTCCTTCCGCGACGACTCGGCGGACACCGTCGATCATCACCGCCATCGTCCACCAACCCTGGCCGTAGACGCTTCCTTTTTCTTGTAGGGAGTCTCCTCGCGAGCTCAAATAGGCTTCGGCGTCCTTTAGCCCCTCGATGCCGGGCCCGGGAGGGGAAAAGAGCATGGAGCCGACGACTCCCTCTGCAGACTCGAGAGCGAGCTCGGGGAGCAGCTCGTTGGTGCACCAGTTGAGACAAAGGAAATCGATGTCGAGGCCTAGGCGGCGCGCGTTCTTGAGCACCAAGGACACCGGTCCGGAGGTGTTTTGAAAAACGACGTACCGAGCACCTTCTTCGCGGATCTTCGTGAGCTCGGCGGTGTAGTCGGTGGCTGCGCGGGCCATCTCGTGCGCCGTGAGTTTCACTCCCTTGCGCTCCGCGTAGCCCTTACCTCCCTGCTCGAACGGCGAAAGCCCAAAAGGTGACGGATGGTGCATCAGCGCGACCGATGGGGCTTCAGGCCTCTCATGGTTTTCCAGGATCCAATCAAGAAGGATGAAAAGCTGTTCGCTATAGCTGGTTCCCACCAGGAAGTTGTAAGGCGCTTCGTCCGGGTTTCCCAGCACGTAAGAGTAAGAAGCGGACATGAAAGGAACCTTGTCGGCCGCGATACGACCTCGCAGTGCCTCGGTATCCCCGGTGCCCCATCCTTGGAACACCACCGCGCCTTCTTGCACGAATTGCGTATAAAGCAGCTCGGCCTGATCGACCTTGTACCCGTAGTCCTGGAAGATGAGCTCGAGGGGCCGACCTTCGACGCCGCCATTCTGATTAGTCCACTCCACGAAGCCACGGAGACCTTCGGCGTACGTGGTCCCGACATCCGAGGTGGGCCCGGTGAGGGCGAAGATGGCGCCAATCTTAATTGGGGCGGGGCCAGCAGCTTCGTCGTTCCCACTCCCGCAGCCGAAGCTGAGGCTTAGACCGATGAGACAAGCTACGACAGGCAGATACCTTTGCACGTGGTCCTCCGGTACGTCGCCACCCGATTCTAAGACCGACCGGCTCGCACGTCCAGGCCGGTCCGTCGAGAATTGCTAGTATGCATCAATGACGAAGGTGCAGGAGGGAGCGTACCAGCGTCGTTGGAGAATGCCATGAAGCATGCAGTCTTGATTTGGACGGCCGTGTTGAGCGTCGTGTCCGCCACGCCCCTCTACTACGAGACGGCCGGAGGAGGTTGCCCGATCGTATTCGTCGGCGGTGGTAGCGCGATGGATTCGCGGCAGTGGGACGCTCAGTTCGATTTCTTTGAGCGGGATTTCATCAACGTGCCAACGCTGCTCTTGGTCGGCGAGCTCGACCATATCGATTTGCACGAGCGCACCCGCTTCCTCCACGAGAAGATAGCAGGGTCGAAACGAGTCGTTCTTCCGGACGCGGGGCATACCTCGAACTTGGAGAACCCTGGAGCGTTCAACCGAGCCGCCGCCGGGTTTCTGGACACGCCGGGTGTGTGTGCAAGCCATTGAAATAAAGGCTGTTACGTGCTCATTAAGCTTCCTCCGAGAAAGCCCGTAGTTTTACGGGTTCCACCGGCCGCTGAGTCCGGGTATTGTTCTGACCGATGAAATGGCAGCGCAATCCTTTGCTTCATTTCCTCGCTATCGTGGTCGTCCTTTTCGGGCTGTACACGCTTTTCAAGAGAGGTCCTTCCGACGGGGGTAATCGAGTCGAGGTAATGGCCGATGATATCGAACGCATGCGCGCCCTTTGGCAGCGGCAATGGAGGGCGTCCCCCGACTGAGAGAGAGCTCGAAGGTCTCATCAAGCAGTTTATTCGCGAGGAAATCCTCTATCGCGAAGCGATCGCGATGGGCCTCGACCAGAACGATACGGTGATCCGCCGTCGGCTTGCGCAAAGGATGGAGTGGAGTCCCAAGATCCCCCCGTGCGCGATGGCAGCATCGATCGCGGGATAAAACGCCGGCCACAGAGGTAGGTCGGGGTTACCCACGGAGAAGTTTGCGATGACGGCCTTGAGTCCATGCTCGGCTAGGATTCGTACCCTTTCCGTCTCGAACTGGGCGTATCAACCCATCAGCTCGACCGTCTGAACGATGGGTTCGTTGTAACCCTCCCAGTAGTCCACATCTGGAAACTGCTGGATCAGGTTGGCGTTTCCGCTCCACCATTCCTGCGCGCGTTGGATCGGATCACCATCCATCGGTTGGTTGGCGAGAAAGGCTCGGCCGATGATTTGAGTCTCCGGTGAAATGCGTTTGATTTCAGGGGCCGCGCTGAAGGAGTCCAGGATCTTGATGATGCGTGGCTTGGCCTCGGCCACGAATTGCATGGAAAGAGGTCCTCCGAACCCGGCGTGAATGGTGAGCTTGCTTTTTCCGGTTCCACCGCCTACCGAGCTCACCGTCACGGTGATGGCGGCGGTGTCGGTGCCGCCCCGGCCATCCGCAATGGTGAGAAGCGCGGTAAAGTTGCCGGCGAATTCGTAGGTATGGTTGACGCTCACCCCGGAGCCTTGTTGGCCATCTCCGAAATCCAATGAGTAGCCGATGGGGTCTCCGTCGGGATCCGAAGAGCCGCTTCCGTCGAACGTCACGGTCAAGGGTTGAATGCCGCCGGTCGTGCTGGCCGAAGCCGACGCAATAGGAGGGGCGTTCGCCACACTTCCGACCTCGATGCGGATCGTGGTACTCGCGGTGCCGCTTCGCCCGTCGTCCACCGTCAGCGTGGCGTCGAATGATCCACTTTGCTCATAAGTGTGGGAGACGACGGCGCCCGCGCCGGCTTGCCCATCCCCGAAGCTCCAGGCGTACGTCAACGGGTCTCCGTCCGGATCGCTCGAGCCACTTCCGTCGAGCGTCACCACCAGCGGAGTGTTACCGTTGATGGGATCGGCCGAGACCGAGGCGGACGGCTCGTTGTTTGGATCGTCTGCGGCTTTCCGGGTCCACCGCCAAACCAGCCGAAAGCTGACGCGACGGTTGCACGGCATGCCCATGCCCCAGACGGCATCGCTCGTGGCGTCGGCCATGTAGGCGCCGTAAAGGGCCGCGAGGACCTTCGGGGAAAAAAGGACACCAATTCCCGCCGGACATGGGGAAGTCGCCCCAGAAATCGTCGAGCGGGCCCTTGGTTAAAACATCGACCGCGGTAATAGGGTTTCCGGTGGGCCAAGAGGCGATGACTTTCTGATTCTCAACCGGGGAACCGTCTTCATTGAGGGCTTTGACAAAAACCGCGTGTCTGCCTCCGGACTCGTTTCCACCTCCCGGCGGCGGGAGGATCTCCCCGTCGCTTTCGAAGTCCGCACTCACGAGCCTCCAGTAGAAGCTGCCGACCGCAACATCCGCCCCATCCAAGAACACTCCTAGCGTGTCCAGTCTGGAGTCCCACTCTACCGAAGGAGGAATGGGTGGAGGAACGGTATCGCTAACGGTGATGGTCACCGAGTTCGTGTCGGAACCGCCGTGACCGTCGGTAACGGTGAGCGCCGCGGTGAACGAGCCGGGCGTTGCGTAAGTGTGACTCACCATCGCGCCCGACCCCTGTTGTCCATCGCCGAAGCTCCGGCTGTAAGTCAATACGTCGCCGTCGGGATCGGTAGACGCGAAACCGTCGAAGCTCACGGTCAAGGGTGCATTACCCGAGTCGGGATCGGCTTGGGCCGCGGCCACCGGTGATTGGTTATCAGGAGGAGGAGGGGGAGGAACGACGGCAGGGCCACGGACCACGATGTCGTCGAAAAGCGTTCCCGAGCTCACTCCGAGTAGGTTCCCGCTCTTGAGCACAATGGTGGCGGTGTCGCCGGCCGCCACGAACGAACCGATGTTGTTGACGGGAGCCGTTTGATCCATTTCGCCCGACCATCCGCCGGGGGAGGCCCAGGTGTCGTTCTTGTAGATCATGACGACGCCGGGAGTGTTCTCGTTCAAATCGACCCCGGTCGCCGGAACACCCGAACCGTTGATGACGAGTACCTCGGCCCACTGCGCCTGGACGACAGTGGGCTCACTCGCCCATGAGCCGAAGATATCGATGGTGTTGCCGGCCCCGCCGGTTTCAAAAGATTGATAGACGCCGCCGTTGTGTCCGACCGCAGACAGATGAACCGCACCGCTTCCGTTGACCGTTGGGGTCAGATCTCCACGCTCCGTCCAGACCGACCAGCCGTCGACCCCCTGAGAGAAGTCGCCATTGACGATGAGATTGTCTGGGGGCGGGGGCGGCGGCTCGGGAGATAGCTGGAAGTCCACGTTCGTCGTTTCGCCACCGACGATTTGCACTCCGCTCCTCTCGTCGGCCACGAATCTGGTCTTGGTTGCGCGCATGTCATACGTTCCCGGAGCGATTCCGGCGAGCGAAAACGTTCCGGCCGAGTCGGTAGCGACCGAAGGGCCGCCGGGAAGGAGCTGCACCGTGGCGTTGGGAACAGAAGCGCCAGTCGGATCCAGAACCGAGCCGGTCACGGCTCCGGTGCTGATGTCTTTTGCCAAAGTGAACGGCAGCGTGGTGGTCTGATTTTCGACGACGAGGACATCGTTGAGTGTCAGGGACGAGAATCCGGCAAACGAAGCGGTGACCTCGTAGACGCCCGCTGGTATCCCACTCAAAAGAAACTGTCCGCTACTGTCGGTCATGGTGGTGTGGTTGCCGGGATTCGTGGAGATGTGAGCACCGGCGAGAGGTAGGTTGCCCGCGTCCTCCACCAAACCTTCGATACTACCCGCCGCGCTGTTAATGGCCACCGTGCGCCCGCGCACCGTCGCGAACAGGTCGATCCCGGGAAGAGGGTCGTTGCCGCGGTAGGCGATGCCATCGGGGTAGGGATCGGAGTCGGTGGCATACATGTAAACTCCCTGCCCGTCCTCTCTCTCCATCTTGATGAAATAGGTCTGGCCGGGCTCGACCGGAACGCCGTCGCCCGGAAACTCGACGCCGATCATCTCGCCTCCCCACTCGAGGGGAGCTGTCACGGACGGGCCGACTTGGGGACCGGTGGGGCCGCCCTCGAGAACGGAGAATTTGATCGTCAAGTTGCCGACGTTGGGCATGCCGGCAACGAATTGGATGAAACCCACGTCGTCGGCAATCGTGACGGTCTGACCCAGAAAGGGGCCAAAAAGATCACAGCTACTGCAGGTGCCTTGGTTCTGGAAGTAGATGCCCTTGGATACTTTCCCCTGGAAGAGGAGATTGAAGTCCACCTGGGCTTCCTGACCTTCCTGGACGGTGACGGTGGTTGACTCCGATCGGTAGCCTACTTTCTCGACGCTCAGGGTGTAGGTGCCCGCCGGAATGTCGTTGATGGCGTACTGACCGTCAAACAAAGAAGGCCCGCCGAACTCACGCCCATCGGTGAAGACCGTGCCGTACTTGACTGGCTCGCCGGTGTCACTGCGCCGAAGAAACCCGCGGATGCTCCCTACCGATCCCCGATACGGTTCGAGGCTAGCCGGTAGGGGCTTCGGAGTTCGAAGGAGTGCGACGCACTGTGGGTAGGGGAAGTCGGGAAGTCCACATCGCTGCGCACCCTCGGAATACCCGGGGGGCCACGACGTCTGAGCTCCGGGATCCTGGGGCGGACACCACGGCGGAATCGGATCGAAGTCGCGCGAGCCACTCGTTTTGCTGACCAAGGCAAAGTGATCCCATGCCCAGTTATTGAGGATGAAGGGGTGCACCGCGAGGACTTCCGGCCAGTTGTGCCAAAACTGAGTGAACGCCGCCACGTTGTACTCGGCCGCCATCTGGAAGTCGCAGGGTCCATCCGGGCTGCAGGCAGCGCCGCGCGTCGTTTTGGGGTAGCCCTCGAACGAGATCCCGAGATGGTCTCCGTAGATGGTCTCTGTGATCATGACCGGAAAGCCCCGCCGGGGTGAGCCCACCTCGTCGCAGACACGCCCTACCACGTCCAGGTCGAGTAGGTAGCTGTCGATGGTCTTGACTTGGTTGATGAAGGGAACGCCCGTCGTGGTGGTTGTAGCGAGGAGGGTACGACTCCGGATAGGGATGGGTGGCCCAAACATCGAAGGCCTGGCACACGGCTGGGACGGCACGTATCGCCTCTTCCCACCACGCCTCGCCGTTCTGGCCCGGTGTCATGACGCGGAAGACGTCGTTCGGATCGGCTCGCTTGACCCCGTCGTAAGCCGCCACCAGATGGCTGGCATAGCGAGCGGGGCTCACGAAATCGCGCGAGTCGCCCGGCTCGTTCCAGATCTGGAAATAAACGAGCCGGTCGAGATATTCGGGTCGATGCGTTTCGAGGTGTTGTCTGATGATGGAGGCGACGATTCCCGGATGGCCGTCTCCCGGATCGCATCCTCCGTTGCAGTCTTTGAACTCTCAGGACGGGAATGAGGCCGCGATCCATCGCGTCGACGACCCACTTGCCGTAGTCCCCGCGCACCCAGTCGAAGACCCAACCCCCCCCTCGCCGACCATGTGTCGGGTCCAATTCATGCCCTCGGGGATGGAGGTTCCGCCGTCCTTCAGGTTGTGCATGCCGTAGAAGTTACGCCGTTCGCGGGTCTGCGCCGTTACATCGGACCGGCCAACCAGCAAAGTCAGTAACAGGACGATCGCTTGGAAATTCCTTTGCGGAACAAGCCGGTACCGTTTCATGGCAGGCTCCTTCGGGCCCGATTATAACGAAGGATACGTGGCGCGAGCGGGAGAAAAATGTCTAGGGGGGATATCCCCACGAGCTCAGGCGATCTATAAGCTGGGGAATCGCTTATCTTGTCATGGAGGGGTGCTGCCTTTTGGCCTCATTCAGAATCGAGTGGGCGGTTTCAGTAGGAAAAGGGCCAAACATGAAAATAGTTCTTGACGTTCTTCCACATTTTGGCGAGGCCCTCCGGCTCCAAAGTCAAGAAAAGGATGATGACGATCCCGAAGGCCGCTTGCTGGGCGGCCGGCAGAAGGCTGGCCATGGTGGGAGCCGTTGTTTGAAGGCTGCGGCCAACGGTGGTGATGACGGCGGGCAGCAAAACCATGAACGTTGCGCCGAAAAACGAACCGACAATCGATCCTAACCCTCCGATGATGATCATGGCCAGATAGCGGATGCTGGTCTCGAGCGTGAAAGGCTCCCACGTCACGATGGTGCGGTAGTGAGCCAGTAGGGCTCCCGCCATTCCGACGAAAAAAGAGGACGTCGCAAAGGCCAGCAGCTTGTAGTAGAAGACGTTGACCCCGAGTGCGCTCGCCGCAATGTCTTGATCGCGAATCGCAACGAAGGCGCGCCCGACGCGGGATCGGAACAGATTCGCCGTAAAGAGTGCGGTCAAGCCTGCGAGCCCGGCCGAGATCCAATAAAAGCGAAAACCGCTGTTGACGGGCACCCCGAACAGCGTGGGTGCGGGCACCACCAGCGCTTCTGTGCCACCGGTCAATCCGGTCCAATGTGTCACCGTCCATTCCACGATTTGCTGCGCGGCGAGAGTCGCGATGGCCAGGTACAGGCCTTTGAGGCGAAGCGACGGCAAGCCGAAGACGAGGCCGATGGCCGCCGTGAGTAAACTCGCCATCGGAATGCTCAGCCAGAAAGGTATTCCGAGGCGGGCCGTGAAGATGCCGGCACCATAGGCTCCGATGGCCATGAAAGCCCCCTGACCCAGAGAGATCTGGCCGGTGTAGCCAACCAAGATGTTGAGACCGATGGCACCCACGGTCGCGATGGCGATCTGGTTCGCCAGACTCAACGCGTACGGTGTGGCGAAAAACGGGAACACGATTAGAAAGGCGACGAAGAGGCCGAGTCTCACTTTTTCGAAGACGCGGCGTCTCAAGGCCATGTCGGCCTGGTAGGTGGTGTGGAAGATTCCGGATTCCATCTAGTGCCTTAATGCGCGCTCTACACCCGCTCGATCTTCACGCGGCCGAAGAGACCATAGGGGCGCACCATGAGTACCAGAATCAAAACGACGAAGGGCACGACCATATTCAGCCCGTGGCCGATGTATCCGGCGGTGTACGCCTCGAGGAGACCGATGATGGCTCCACCGAGGATCGCTCCGGCAATGGAGTCCAACCCGCCCAGAATCACCACCGGGAAAACCCTCAAACCGATAGAGCTAATCTCTTGGCTGACACCCACGATATTGGCGAGGAGAATTCCCCCGACGGCCGCGCAAACGGCTGACATCGCCCAGGCCACCGCAAGAATCCGGCGAATACTGATCCCCATACTCAAGGCGGCCTGTTGGTCGTCGGCGATCGCTCGCATCGCGATGCCGTCTCTCGTGAAGCGAAAGAAAAGACCCACCAGGGCTAGGAGAAGACCGGTCAGGCCGATGATCAGGAACCGATCGGCGCCTAATGTGACCGTGCCGGCGACGATCTCTGTGGAGGGTATGAAACTCGGGAAGGCACGCGGTCTGGTGCCCCACACTGCAAGGACGACCGCCTTCAGCACACTCGATAGAGCGATGGTCACCATGATCATCGAGATCAGAGGCTCGCCGATGAGAGGACGCAGCACCAGTCGCTCGACGAGGAGCCCGAGCAGAATGGCCGCAGTTAGAGTCAGGAGAACGCCGACACTCCACGGCAAACCGAACTGCGCGATGAAGGCGGTCGCGATATAGGCTCCAAGTAAAAGGAACTCGCCCTGTGCGAAGTTGATCACATCGCTCGACTTGTAAATGATGACGAAGCCCGCGGCGATGAGCGCGTAGATCATTCCGTTGCTGATTCCCGAGAGAGTGAGTTGAAGAAAGACGTCCACTCAGGTCCCCACCGTCTCTATTTCGAGCTCGGTTTGGATGTTTGCGGTGCGGCCATCCTGATAAGTGATAGTCGTTCCTATGCTGACCGAGGTGGCTTCACTGTAGAGAGCCGAGAGCAGTGCTTGGTATCGTTCGCCGATGAATGAGCGGCGGACCTTGCGGGTCCGGGTCAGCTCGGCATCATCGGCGTCCAGCTCTTTGTGCAACAACAGGAATCGTCGTATTCGTGCCGCCTGTGGCAGGTCCTGGTTGGTGCGTTCGACCTGCTCACGAACCAGCCCGATAATGAAATCCTTCTGGGCCAGGTCGGTAAACGTGGTGTAGGGGATCTGTCTCTTCTCCGCCCATTTGCCGGTGTTTTCGTAGTCGATGGTGATGAAAGATGTGACAAAGGGCCAGTCACCGCCGAACACCACCGCCTCTTTGACATAAGGGCTGAACTTGAGCTTGTTCTCGATGAACTGCGGGCTGAACTTGGTTCCGTCCGCCAGCGTCATGACATCGGCTGCCCGATCGATGACCACCAAATGACCGGCTTCATCGAGGTATCCGGCATCTCCCGAGTGGAGCCATCCATCCGCAAGCGCCTGCTCCGTTGCCTCCGGATCTTTGTAGTAGCCGTGGAACACGCGCGGACTCTTGGTCACGATCTCACCGTTCTCGGTGATTCGTAGTTCGGTCTCGGGGGTAGCTAAGCCCACGGTTTGGAACTTGATGTCGCCGTCGCGATGAAGGACCGAGATACCCGAGACTTCGGTCTGGCCGTAGATCTGTTTGAGGTTGACGCCGATAGCATGGAAGAAGCGGAAGATGTCGGGGCCAAGTGCCGCGCCTCCAGTGTAGCCGCGCTTCAATCTTCGGAGGCCGAGCTTGTCTTTGATCCAAAAGAAACACAGATACTCCGCCAAAACGTACTGCCAGCGTAACGATGCGGGTAGGCTTTCGCCGGAGACCCCGCGGTCGGCGGCTCGGTATCCGATGGACAACGCCCAATCATAGACTGCGCGCTTGAGTCGGGAGGCGTCCTCCATCTTTACCTGAATGCGAGAGACCATGTTTTCCCAAATCTTGGGAGGCGAGAACATGGAGTGCGGTCCAATCTCGCGCAAATTCTCTTGAACGGTCTCTGGTTCTTCGGGAAAGTTGATCGTGAAGCCAACACAAAGGCCACAGGCGATGGCGAACGTTTGCTCGCCGATCCATGCCAATGGAAGGAAAGAAAGAAACTCGTCATCCGGGCTCATCAGATCGACACGGGGTAGCATGCGACCCATGCTAATGAGGTTCGCGTGAGACAGCATGGCGAGTTTCGGCTTGGCGGTTGTTCCAGAGGTCGTGGAGAAGATCGCGATATCGGTCGTGTTGACGTTGGCGACGTTTCTTTCGAATAGGCCGGGATGTGTCGTTCCTTCTTCGATACCGAGGTCCTCAACTTTAGAGAACGGGATGAGGATGGACTCTTGATAGCCCCTCAGCCCTCGAGGGTCGTAGTAGACGACGTTCCGAATCTTCGGCAACCGGTCCGAGATCTCCAGAATTTTGTCGATCTGTTCCTGGTCTTCGGCGACGATGAACCGCGCGTCGGAGGCGTCCACCAGGTACTGTACTTCCGAAGGTACCGAGTCCTGATAGATTCCGATCGATGTTCCACCGGCGGCTTGTGTGGCTAGCTCGGCGATGATCCACTCTGGTCGATTGTCCCCGACGATAGCGACTTTGTCTCCGGGTTCCAGGCCAAGGTGAACGAGGCCGAGGGAAAAATTACGCACCCGCTCCAGGTACTCGTTCCACGTCACGGTTTGCCAGACACCGAACTCCTTTTTCCGCAGGGCGACTTTGTTGCCCGAGCGGCGTGCGTTTTCTAGAAGCAGCTGGGGAAGGGTGTCGCTCACGAGCTGCTCCGGGACTCCTCTCCCAGGTAGGCTTGGACCACACGGGGATCCCGGCGTATGTCTTGAGGTGTCCCCTCGGCAATTTTCCGTCCGAAGTCCAAAACCACCAATCGGTTAGAGAGATCCATCACCACGCCCATGTCGTGTTCGATGAGAACGGTGGTGACGCCCCACTCTTCGTTGATGTCGAGGATAAATCGAGCCGTGTCTTCCTTTTCTTCCACGTTCATTCCTGCCATCGGTTCATCGAGGAGAAGGGTGTGGGGATCTAGCGCCAAAGCTCGGCCGAGCTCCACGCGCTTTTGAAGGCCGTAGGCTAGTGTGCCCACCGCCTGATGTCGGATGTTCTCGATTTCGAGGAAGTCGATGACCGTTTCGACGTGCTTGCGGTGAGCGATCTCCTCGTCTTGTTGTCGGAGCCAGTAGACTCCGCAGCTCAGCACGTTTCCTCGCATGTGGACATGGCGCCCCAACATCAGGTTTTCGAGCACCGTCATATGGCGGAAGAGCTCGATGTTCTGAAACGAGCGAGCTATTCCGAGGCGAGCGATCTGGTGCGGTCGTTTGCGGGTGAGCTCGTGCGCGGCTCGATCTCTGTCGGTGAACTGAATCGAGCCTTGTTGGGGACGACAAAGTCCGCTGATGCAATTGAGGAGGCTTGTTTTGCCGGCGCCGTTCGGCCCAATGATGGCGAGGACCTCGCCTCGCCGCAATTCGAGGTTTATGTCGGTGAGGGCGGCCACGCCGCCGAAGCGAAGAGTGAGGTCGGTGACACGGAGTCCAACGGGTTTAGGCCCTTCCTCCACGCGGAGAGCCTAACCGACCGGCCCTGGTTTGTAAAAGGGTGGGATAACGGGCTGGTAAAGTTTACTGGGACTAGAATCGGCGCGGCTTCCGATCGTCGCGGTCGTTCCGGGGGCGCGCTTCATTCACTCGGAGCGCGCGTCCTTGCATGTCTTTGCCGTTCAGAGCCTCGATGGCCGCCTTTGCTTCACCGGAATCGGCCATCTCCACGAAACCAAATCCGCGAGACTGGTTCGTGTGTCGGTCCATAATGATGCTTGTGGAGTCAACTTGGCCGAATCCCTCGAACGCCTCTTTTAGATCCGACTCGGTAGTACTAAACGGGAGATTCCCAACGTATATATTCATCTTCCATGTCTCTCCTGTTTGCCAAGCGGAGACCTCACGACGGCTTTGTTCGACGATCAGGCCGACAGGTTCGAGTGAGAGAGAAGAAATACGGTTGCACGTGAGGGATTAGGGGCCTGATCGCTACCGGCGCGTCACGAACAGTTATCTCCGTCGAATACGAACTATTCAAGCACATTTTCAGGATGAAGGCAAGGGTTGTCTCGGAAAGGGAGTCAGCTTGTTTCTGCGTCACCTTCCACCGCGAAGGTGTCCATCATGAGTATTTGGATCGCCAAGTGGATACAGGACTGGGCAAGTGCACCCTCGCTTCTCGTACTCTGCCACTCTGGTACGCGCTTCTTCGGGGGTTCCAGTTGCAGTGATTCGAAGCACTAACTCGTCGGGAACGAGGTGCATCGCTTGCCTAACTTGCTCCTTGGTTGCGGGCCAGCCCAAAATCGCTTGAATCTCATCGACCGTAGATTGGCTAACTCCCGAGCCCTTCGCGATGTGAGGTTGCTGGGCGAGGTATTGTGTGATCAACTCCTTGGCGCTTTCGATTGCACGAGCCCGATCGCGATCGACCGAAGCAAACAACGAGTTGTGGTCGATCGAGATCGTCGAGTTTGCGGCCAGATCGTTTGGCGCCTTTCGCTAGGAGCTCCATCGCGCGGTCGTTGTACTCGGGTGGCACGCAGTAGTTGAGCAACGCGCCGTCTGCGATCTCGCCGGTCAGCTCCATCATCTTGTCTCCGGTCGCGCCGATATAGACGGGAACATTTCTTGGCTCGCGCCGTCCGTGCACGACGTCCAGCTCGATCCCTTTGACCTGGTGAAACTCGCCCTCGAAGGTAACGTTCTCCAGGCGAAGGAGCTTTCGAAAGACCTCGATCGTCTCCCGCATCGCGAGAAGCGGCTTCCGTCGTTTGATTCCCGTCTTGGCGGCCAGCAGATCCCACCAGGCTCCGATCCCGCAAAGGATCCGGTCCTGTGCCAGATCATCCAACGTGAGGTAGGTGGCGGCAAGAAGCCCGATGTTGCGGGTCCAGTTGTTGATGACCCCGGAGCCGATTCGAATGCGGGATGTTACCGCCGCGAAGGCGGCCATTGGAACGATGGCGTCGCGGACGAGTCGGCTCTCGGCCTGCCAGACCGCTTCGAACCCTTTGCTTTCGGCGTATTGTGCGTATCGGATCCCATCGGCAAGAGGGTGTGCGTCCTGGAGGTAGAGGGCTACACATTTTGACATGGGGGCACAGGATAATGGCGCACCCCGACTGAATCAAGGTGCCCCAGGTAGGAGGAATTGTCCCAGTATCTGCGGAAGCCGCGAGGGATTAGTTGATTTCCGCCATTCTTTGCCAAAGCCTGGAAGCCTGCTCATTGGCTTCGGCTCGGACTTGCTCGATATCGGCGGTTTTCAAGACCCCGTTCTCGACAACAACCTGCCCGCCCACGATCACGTGTCTCGGGGTGTCCGTCCCCGGGGAAACGATCGTTAGATCGGCGACGGTTCCGGAGGCCGGCATACCGAAGAACCCACCCCATCGCTCGGTCGCAACCATCCAACCGGCGGCGAGTCGATTGGCGGCGGCATTCGCCTCCAGGTCACCTTGTGCTTTCGAAAGCACGGTCAATTCGGCTTGCTCGGCGAGCATGTTCGCGGGGTAGCCATCGGTACCGAGCGCCACGCGGTGGCTTGCCCATAGGGCCGCTGGATAGCCCACGCGATTGCCTTTGTTCGAACGAGGATTCTGCACCAGCCAGCAACCCCTGCCGACGACGTCTTCGACCTGGTTGGCTCAGGTGGACGCCGTGGGCCAGTATCGAGCCGGGCAGAAGACCATCGAGCTCCGCCAGTCGTTCGAAGGGACCGGCGTAGCCGCGCTTCTTGGCGTCGTCGACGTCTGCGACATCCTCGGCGATGTGGACGTGGAGTACCGTTGCTAGCTCGCGGCACATGGCTCCGGCCATCCGGATCGTCTCGTCCGAAACGGTGAACGATGCATGCAGCCCCACCAGTCCGCGGACCAGAGGTCTCCGGTTCGATTGCACGAATCTTCGGCACTCGTCGAGTCCTTGCTTCGCCTCTTCGGTCCCACGATTCCTTTCTGTGGCCCCGTAACAAAGCAGGGCCCGGATACCCAGCTCCTGGCAAGCGTCCGCCAAGATATCGAGCGACCCTTCGATGATCTCTGGTGACTCGTGATGATCGATCAACGCGGTGGTGCCGCAGAGCAATGCCTCCGCCACGTAGAGTCGTGCGGCGGCCCGCAGACTGTCTCGATCCAAGGCACGATCGAGACGCCACCACACCCGTTCCAGGATCTGCACGAAATTCTCCGGGGTTTGCGAGGGGGGCGGCATGCCGAAGGGTACGAGTCCGCTGTAAAGATGGGTGTGGGCGTTGAGATAACTCGATCTCAACTCCGCTCCCTTGCAGTCGAGGCGCGGCGTGTCTTCCGGACAAGGATTTCCGGCTCCCTTCATGCCACCGTCCTCGATCAGAACGGATCGGAGGGAATCGTCGGTCTCGAGATAGAGTCGGGTAGCGGCCATGGCGCCGTCAGCGCCAAGAGTCCATCGGTATCTTGGTCCGGATCTTACCGACACTCACGTGCTGGGCGGCGGGCGAGTCTTTCATAGGGAGCTCGAACCGTCTTTTTCCGTCAAAGGCGTCGAGTGCGCCCGCTACCGCCCCGGCGGTTGGCACCAAGCCGATCTCCCCCACGCCCTTTGCGCCGCACGGTCCTTCCGGCTCGTGCTCCTCGACCAGGATGACCTCGACCTCGGGCATATCTCGGGCGCGAAGAACTCCAAGGTCGCGAAGCTTGAAGGTGACCGGCATCCCGTTGACGCAGGGCAGCTCCTCGGTCAGGGCATAGCCGAGCCCCATGTGAACCGATCCTTCGATCTGACCGGTGCACAGGTCCGGATTCACCACTCGACCGACGTCGTGAGCGGCTACGAAACGTTCCAGATGGCCGTCCTCGTCCAAAATGCA
This sequence comes from Candidatus Marinacidobacterales bacterium, assembly GCA_965219415.1. Lineage (GTDB taxonomy): Bacteria > Acidobacteriota > Vicinamibacteria > Marinacidobacterales > DATDRI01 > CBDCNP01. The sequence goes on along the minus strand of OZ244742.1, from coordinate 1,693,309 downwards.
CAACTGTGTGGCGTAACTGAAGGCGGTATGCGTCTTGATCTTGTCGACTTTCGCTCCGAGGGCTGTGGTGTCTTCAGTAAGAACGTCGGCGGCGTAAACATGGCCGACGAGATCTGAGAGTTTTTGCCCGCGGTCGAGATCTGCTTTGAGTTTTTCACCGGCGCTCAAGACGGCGCGGCCACCAAATAGAGTGGCGCGGGATCCGGTTGTTTGACCGCAGTCGAGGGCATAGGTGGCATCGACCTTGGGTCGGAAGACGGCAGCAGGCAGTCCCGTCGCTTCCACCGCGAACTGAACGAGCACGGTCAGAAGTCCCTGTCCCATTTCGGTGTAACCGTTGTAAAGGGACACCGTTCCGTCTTTCTCGACTACCAACCGTGCCTTACCCCACTCTTTGGCGCCGTTTCCGATTCCGGAGTTCTTGATTCCGCAGCCAATACCAATCGCCTTGCCGCGGCGTTCGGCGTCGTAGTAGATATCCTTGACCGCCTCGAGGGTCTTCTTGATACCTACCGATTTCTCGAGGACTTGGCCGGTGGAGAAGACGTCTCCGACCTCGACCGCGTTGCGCCAGCGCATCTCCCAGCCATCGAGATCGACGTTCTTGGCCAGAAGATCCAACGCCCCTTCGATCGCGAACGCCGCCTGATTAGCACCGAAGCCGCGCATGGCACCGCAAGGTGGATTGTTCGTATAGACCGCCACCGACTCGACGTCCACGTTCGCAACCCGGTACGGGCCACAGGCATGACCCGCGGCGCGCTCTAGAACCTTTCCTCCGACGCTGGCGTAGGCACCGGTGTCACCCACCATGTGTGCTTTGACCGCGGTGAGTCTTCCTTCGTCATCGCAACCCACGGGTGAGGTGCATCGTGATCGGATGGCGTTTCGGGTGGAGGCGAATGGATTCTTCCCGACTAAGCGCCAGCTTGACGGGGCGACCGGTCATTTGGGCCAGCAACGCCGTCTGCGCCTGGATCGACATGTCTTCTTTGCCACCGAAGGCACCGCCGTTGGGGATCAATTCCACGAATACTTGATCCTCCGAGACACCGAGAAAAGTCGCGACCTGCCGCCGGTCGTCGAAGATACCTTGGCCTTGAGTCAAAAGCCGCAGGCGTCCATCGGGGAGAGGCTCCGCAAGCGCCGCCTCGGGCTCCAGGTAAAGATGCTCGATGCGTTGGGTCTTCCATGTTCCCGAGACGACGTGGGTGCTCTGGGCGAGAGCACCGGCGGCGTCACCGCGGCGAATCGCAGAGCGAGATAGGACGTTGTCGGGCTTGTTCGGGTTGACGGTCGGGGCCCTCGGCTTCATGGCTTCTTCCGGATCGAGCACGGGAGTGAGGACTTCGAAGTCGACTTCCACCAGCGCCGCCGCCCGACGGGCAGTCAGTTTGTCCTCGGCGGCGATGGCAGCGAGGACGTCACCTACCGAGCGCGTCTCTTCACCCTCGGCGACGAACCCCGGCCAATCCTTGTGGATGAGGCCATACCAGCGGTTGCCAGGCACGTCTTTGGCAGTGGCGACGGCGACCACGCCCGGAAGCGCTTGGGCTCTGGATGTGTCGATCCGCTTGACCTTGGCTCGTGCGTGCGGCGAAAGCGTGACGGCGCCGTGTAGCAACTCGGGGCGGACCAAATCGTCCACATAAGGACGACATCCCAGTGCCATCGCCTCGCCCGTTACACGTCGGAGCGATTGGCCCACTCGTCCGTCGGTGATGGGCTCGGGGATGGGCTCGCCGCGCTTGGCCTTCGCCATGAGCTCGATGGCGTCGAGGATCTTCACGTAGCCGGTACAGCGGCAAAGGTTAACGTCGATCGCCTTCGCGATGTCCTGCCGGGTCGGGCTCGGGTTCTTGTCCACCAGGTGCTTGGCACGGAGGAGAATCCCGGGAATACAAAATCCGCACTGCAAACCCGCCGCGGAGACGAAGGCGCGGGAGAAGAGCTCGCGCTCCTCCTCGCTGACTCCCTCTAGAGTGAGGATGTCTTTGCCCGCTGCTTTTTCCGCCGGCATCGCGCACGTGACCTTGGGGCTCCCGTCCACCAATGCGAGACAGCAGCCGCATTGGCCTTGCGGCTCGCAACCGTCTTTGGTGGAAGTGATACCGCACTGACTCCGGAGGGCGTGGAGAAGAGACTCACCTTCGCGAGGCTCGATCGTCCGGGCGCTTCCGTTGAGAGTCAGGTCGAAGCCCATGACTTTACCCTGCGTCTTGGCGGACTATTCGTCCGGCGCGGACTTCCGTCACTTCAGAGTTATCGAGCGCCAGTTCGCCGCGAACCATCACGTGGAGGATGCCTTCTGGATACGAAGCCGGCTTGGCAAAAGTTGCCGTGTCCTTGATGGTGGCGGGATCGAAAACCACCAAGTCGGCAAGGAAACCCTCACGCACCTCGCCGACGCCGGAGAGGTTCATCGCGTGAGCGGCTTGACTCGTCATTTTCCGAACCGTTTCCGGAAGCTCGAGTATTTTGTCCTCACGAACGTGCCGGCCCAAGAATCGAGGGTATGTACCGTATGCGCGGGGGTGTGGTTTTCCGCCGAGCAGTGCGTCGGTGCATCCGTTCAAGTAGGGAAGCCCGATCAAACGGTCCAGAACCTCTTCGCTCTGCGAGTGCGAGATCATTCCCACGCCCATCTCCTCGCTTCGTAAGAGGTCGAAGGCGAAATCGAAGGGATCCTGGCCCGCATCCCGTGCCGCTAGAGACACGGTCTTTCCGACCCACTCCGCATGCCGGCCGCTCGGGATGTCGCTGATGACGATGCCCTCCGGGCCTGTCCATTTCCAAAAGGAATCCCACGCCAGCGCACCCTTCTTCTCCATATCCTCACGCATTTTCTGTCGGGCGGTAGAATCGGCAAGACGCTCGAGTGTTTTCGTTGCGCCTCCGTCATGGGCCCAGGGCGACAAGATCGCTCCTAGCATCGTAGAGCCCGCAGCGTAGCAGTACTGATCTCCGGTAACCGATACGCCTTGGCGTTGCGCGTCCTCGATGCGTTCGACGACTGCGGCGGCGCGGGAGAAGTTGTCTCGCCCCGCAATCTTGAAATGGGAGATGTGAATGGGACATCGAGACCGTAGGCCCACTTCCATCATCTCGTCGATGGCACGCTCGATGAAATCCGACTCGCTGCGCATGTGGACGACGAAGGGTGCCTTTCGGGGAGCGAGGACCCCGCCTAGAGCGACCAGCTCGTCGGTGTCGGAATAGCAGCATGGGGGATAGATGAGGCCGGTGGAGAGGCCAAGAGCTCCCTCGTCCAGGCCCCGACCCAACTCCGCTTTGAGTCTTACCAGCTCGGCGGGGGAGGGTTTTCGGTTCTCCGGTCCCATCACGTACGTCCTGAGGGTTCCGTGCGGCACCAAGTAGGCGAGGTTGATCGCGGGACGGTTGTCCTCGATGACTTTCAGGTAATCGCGTACTCGTTCCCAGCGCCATTCCTCCTCTGGTAGATCGCCCAGAAGACCGGCCAGTTGACGGCGAGTATCGGGAGTATGATTCGGTCGAAGCGGCGCGACGCTAATTCCGTCCTGGCCCAAGACTTCGAGCGTGATGCCTTGCCGAAGCTTCATCGGGAGTCCGGGTTCGGTAAGGACTCTCAGGTCGGAATGGGAGTGGGTGTCGATGAATCCGGGTGCTACGACGAGATCCGTGCAGTCGATCTCCCGGCGGCCGCGCAGGCCCTCACCGATGGCGACGATGGTGTCGGCTTCGATCGCGACATCCGCTATTCGTTCTTTGGCACCGGTGCCGTCGATGAGCGTGCCGCCCCGGAATACGATCTCGTAGTCACTCATCGCGATGAATTCTTCTCTTGGAGCCAAATTTATCTCCGAAGAAATCTCCCTCGTTCCACTCCGGGCGCTCCGGGTCTTGTGCCACGAGGTAGCCGGCCAAGAAATTCACTCCGGCGTACCGGGCGCCCGATTCGAAGTACATCTTCTGACTCATGTCATCCTTGGGGGTGTGATAGCGAGTGGCCATCCACTCCCAAAAGGCCGCCTCGGAGTCGATGTCGGGATCGGTGGTTTGAAGTCCAACAAAAGCATAGGCGGCTGGGATGCCTTGGCGCACGAAGGGAAATTGGTCGCTGCGGATGAAAATGGTTTCCTGTGGAATTGGATCGGGACTAATCTCAACGCCCATTCGCGCCGCCGCTCGTTCGAACACCTCGCCGAGACTCGAGTGCTCACCTCCGTAGATCACGAGATCTTTCATAGGATAAACCATGAGCGCGCCATCCATGTTGAGATTTGCAACGATGGCGTCTTGGGGCACGGTGGGGTTGAGCGCGAAATAGTCAGCGCCCAAGAGTCCTTTTTCCTCAGCCGTCGTGGCGAGAAAAAGGATCGAACGCTTCGGCGGCTGGGGTAGATTCGTGAACGCTCGAGCAACTTCCAAAACCGTTGCGGTGCCGGACGCGTTATCGTAAGCGCCGTTCCAGATCCCGTCGCCGTCGATGGGCTCTCCGAGCCCATCATGATCTAAGTGCGCGGTGTAGACGATGTACTCGTCCTTGAGCTTTGGGTCTGAGCCCTCGAGCATTGCAATGACGTTCGGGCTTTCGAGCTCCACGTGGACTGAGGTCGTTCGGATCTCCGCCTCGAGTGGCAGATCGAAGCTCTTCAAGTTCCCAGACTCCGCGGCCGCGAAGACGTCCTCGAGGGATGCCGGGCCGTTGAAGAACACTTCTTCTGCAGTGGGTCGGCTGAGAGCTCCGCCGCCTTTGATTTGCGGCCATGCGTTCGCAGGAGTTTCGTGATCATCTAGCCACCTCATGCGCGCCCTGCCCGCGGAGCGCAACATTCTGGCCCAAGGCATTCGCTTCTCGTACTCCGGTGTCAGGATGGTGAGAATTCCGACGACTCCATGAGCCGCTGCGTTTTCCGTCTTCGCCCCACCCGAGTAATACGCGCGCTGGTTGGAAGGGAAGCTGGCAGGTGCACCCGACAACGTCACCGCGATCTTGCCCGCCGCGTCCACACCCGCGTAGTCGTCATAGTCGAGTTCCGGTGCGGTCACGCCGAAACCAACGAAGACTAGTGGGGCGCGGATCTCGCTTTGTTCGCTCGTCGCGCTTGGCGCGACGATAGAGTCCTCTCCGGGAAGCAGCGTTTTGGTCCAGCCTTTACGCCATAGGGTCAGCGAGCTCCCGCCGGGGTCGAGCCTTGTGCCGCGAAGCGGGACGTTTTGGAAGTAAGTACCATCCGACCCTGCCGGTTTCAATCCCATCGCTTGGAAGGACGTGGCGACGTATTTGGCACCCAAATCGTAACCCCGGGTCCCGGCCTCACGGCCTTCGAGCAGATCGTCCGCCAGGAAAGCGATATGAGCCTCAATGGCTTCCGGGCGGATGCTTTGGAGGGCGCCCTCGATCCCGGGGGAGGAAACCTCGCCGGGTTGAGCGCAGGCCGTGGTGAGGGCGGCTATTGCCAAGCTCGCCCAGCGAATTGGGTGCATGAGTCGGTGTCTCCTCGGTGCCGGTTATCCTTCAACAATACAAAAAGATGGGGCCCACGTCGCGGGCCCCATCCTGTGCAGGGGCAAGTATATCTTAACGAAGCAATTCGAAGTGGCGAGAAGAGCGCCACGGCCAGGCGGTCCGGACGACACTATCCACCAGAGAAATAAGGGTGTTTTGTCTCCTTCGCCTTACAAAAAACGTGCGTTTTTCGGCAAACGAGGGTGTTTACCAAATGGGTGGCACTTATATGCTCGCGGGATCGAGGAAGGATCGGAGGAGGTTTTTCGATACCTCTATACGGTACTCCTCGGTGGAGCGGATGTCGTCGATGGGGGAGACGTCTTTCTCGAGGAGGTCGCAGGCCTCGTCGAGCACTTTGCCAACCGGTTTCTTCCCGACGACAAAGTCTTCCACGCTCTTCAATCGGCGGACGGTGGGGGCCATGCTGCCGAGCGCGAAACGTAGCTCGCGGACGGCGCCGTCTCGTTTGAGCCACAGGAGACCGGCCGCGACCGTCTTCGAGATGGCGGAAGCGGCGCGGGTTCCCACTTTCCAGAACATCTGCCGCCGTGGCCGGCTGGAGAGAAAAGGGATCTCGATGATCTCGATGAGCTCGGAGGGACCCAGTGAAGTCGTCTTGACTCCGGTAAAGATCTCCGAGAAGGGAATCGTTCGCTCGCCTCGAGGCGACACCGTGCGGATCGACGCGCCGTAAACTGCCAACGCGGGAAACGTATCACCGGCCGGCGAAGCGTTGGCGATGTTGCCGCCCAACGTGCCGCGAATCTGGATCTGCGCGCCTCCGATAGTTCCGCAAGCGTCCACTAGCAACGGAAACGCTTTCTGCGCTCCTGGGTGGTTTTGAATCTGCCAATGGTTGACGAGGGAGCCGAACCATAGACCACGCTCGAGCGATCGGATACGGGTCCAGTTCTTGATGGCGGAGAGATCCAGGATCGTCTTGCCATTAAGCTCCCCAGCATTCCAGGCCACCATGAAGTCGGTGCCGCCGGCCAAGGGTATGGCGTCGGGATGACTATCGAGCATACGCACCGCATCCCGGGGCGCCTTGGGGCGCAACACCTCCATCGTGAACGATGCGCCCCTCATTTAACTTTCTTCCCGGGAGTCTTTCGTCGTTTGTTCCGAAGCCTGTTCTTCTCGCGAACCGTCTCGATGACCGAGTTCACGATGTGCTGGTAGCCGGTGCAACGACAGAGATTCCCCGCCAAGACCTCGCGTATCGACTTTGGGTCTTCGCTGCCGCCCCGACGTACGTAGGCCCATGCCGTCATCAAGAAGCCCGGAGTACAGATCCCGCACTGCGCGCCTCCTTCGTTCAGAAACGACTGTTGCAGCAGGTTCAGAGATTCGGGTCTGCCTAGAGATTCGATGGTTTCAACCTTCCGCCCCTCCATCTGACAGACGGGGATGAGGCAGCTGTTCACCGGCATGCCATCCACCAGCACCGTGCAGGCGCCGCACTCACCCTCGCCGCAGCCTTCCTTGGTGCTGGTGAGGTCGTAATCCTCGCGCAGGACGTCGATGAGACGTTTGAATGCGTCTCCTTTGTAGAGCCTTCGTTTCCTATTGATGTTCAGTCTGATCATGTCGGGCTCTGCAAATTCGTTCTGGCAGCAGCGGGAGCCGGGGATGAAAAGGCCGGTGGCGCTCCAGATCGCCGCGGACACCGCAGGCGCGGGTACATCGAAGGGTAGCTCGCCTACCCCCTTGGCGCCGAAGGGGCCACGCGAGTATGGTCTTTCGATGAGATCGACCATCATCGGCGGTGTATCGAGTGTGGTGGGAATGATGTAGTTCGTGAACTGAGCGTTTTGCATCACGCCGTTCTCGTAGATGGCGTTCTCCAAGAGCGCATACCCGAGCGCCTGCGCGGTTCCTCCCATGATTTGGCCTTCGACGAGAAGGGGATTGATCGCCTTGCCAATATCCTGCGCCGTGGTCACCTTTCGAATCTTCACTTGGTAGGTGAGTTTGTCGATCTCGATGTCCACCACCATCGCCGCGTAGCTATAAACACCGTAGGCGTCCCCTCGGTACTTGTCGTCGTCCCACTGGATACCCTCTGGCTTTTCGTACTGTTCGACGAAACGGAGCGCGGAATCTCCGTTTGCGAGCTTCGACGCCGCCTTTCGCAGACCGCGGCGCGTTCGTGGAAAACTCACTTCGGCTTCCGTAGCCGCCGCCTTGAGACGGAGGGCTGCGCGGCGAAGGAGTCCACCCACCACCATGCAGGTTCGACTCGCAACCGTCGGCCCGCTGTCCGGCACTTTGCTGGTGTCGGGGGTGTCGGTCTGGATCCAATCGTAGGGTAGCCCGAGCGTCTCGGCCACGATCTGAGCGAACATGCTGTTGGTGCCCTGTCCGATCCCGGTGGAAGCTGATTCTATGTGAATCTCGCCTCCACGTGTCAGCGAGACTCCAGCTCGACCCGCAAGATGCACTTCGCCCGCACCGGTGAAGCCGGCCCCGTGAAAAACGACCGAAAGCCCGACGCCCTTCCAGCTCGAGCGATTCTTTTGACGGTTCCAGCGGGCGTACTCTTTCTGCTTGTCGACGTACCTGCTACGCTTGACGGTGCGTTCGAGAACTTCGGTCGCGCCGACGCTCTCTCGCAGGATCTGGCCGGTGGCGGTCACCGATCCTTCCTTGAAGAGGTTGCGCCGCCTCAGGGTTAGGGAATCGACACCTAGAGTCGCCGCGATCTTCTCCATATGGAGTTCGGCGGCAAACAACGTTTGCGGTGCTCCGAACCCTCTAAATGCCCCGCTCGGTGGATTGTTGGTGGCCACGGTTTTCGCGAGAATCCGTACGTTGGGGCAATCGTAAGGGCCGGTAGCATGAAGTGCCCCTCGAGACAGTACTACCGGTGACAACGTTACATAGGCTCCCCCGTCCATAACGATCTCGATCTCTTGCGAAAGGAGTTTCCCGTCTTTGCGGACGCCGGTACGATGCCGGACGCGGGCCTGATGGCGTTTCGTAGTGGTGAGCATGTCTTCGTGCCGGTCATAGATCATCTTGACCGGACGTCTCGCCTTGATAGCTAGAAGTGCCGCGTGTCCCGCGATTACGTTCGGGTATTCCTCTTTGCCGCCGAAGCCGCCTCCGGTCGTCGTCTGCACGATCCGGATCTTGTCCTCCGGCCTCGGGAAGAGCGGCTTCATCGCCTTGTGGACGTAGTAGGGACATTGCATCGAGCCCATCACGACGAGCGTGCCATCTTCTTCTTCCCAGACCGCGACTCCGTTGCTCTCGATATACGCCTGTTCCTGGTAGGGGACCCGGTACTCGCCCTCGACAAGGAAATCCGCAGCCGAGGTGCCCGCCCCGATGTCTCCTTTCTCGATCAAAAGGCGTTTGAAGACGTTGTCCGAGGAATAAAGGACTTGCTCGAGGTCGATGGATTCTTCCATCGAAAGGACGGGCCTCTTTTCCTCGTAGTCCACCTCGATGTGCCGGAGTGCTTCGTACGCGGTCTGGCGAACCGGATGGCCAACGATCAGAATGGGCTCCATCGCGTGCATCACTCGATGTTCGGTCAATAGCGGTTGGTCTTCTTCGATCAAGGCCACGTAGTTTCTGCCAGGAATGTCTTCGGCGCGAGCGATGACGCATTCGTCTCAGGGGAATTTCGGAGCGAAACGAATATTCTTTATGAGGCCGTAAGGAATCGATGAACGGAGGGTGACCCCGTAAAGGCATCCGGGGAGTCTGTAGTCGTCGATGTACTTCGTTACGCCGCAGAGTTTCTCCGGTCCTTCCTTTCGGCGGGAGCTCGCTCCAATGGTCGACATCGAGCTAGCCTATCGTAGCTGGAAGCCAAGTTTCCAGCGGGATACACTACGCGCAGAAATGGTAGCTACACGCAACGCAGTGATCGCAACAAAATGACGAGCGATCTAATTATCGTAGGTGGAGGTCCAGCGGGGCTGGCGACCGCGATCTTTGCGGCGCGCGGGGGACTCTCCTCGACCGTCCTCGACAGGCGCTCTCTTCCATTGGACAAGCCTTGCGGCGAGGGGATCATGCCGCCTGGTGTGGCACTCCTCGAGGAGATGGGTGTCCAGGTGCCGCACTCTCCGTTCCACGGCATTCGTTATGTCGATGGAGACATCCTTGCCGAGGGGCGGTTTCGAGGAAGACCCGGCTGGGGTGTCCGGCGCACCGCCCTCGTTCAGGCGATGTTGGAGCGCGCCGAGAAGTTGGGAGTCGAGCTTCGCTACGGCGTGGCGGTGGATAGCTGGCGCTACGACGGCGAGCGTGCCGTCGTCGAGACGGCAGGGGAGGGCATCGAGGCGCGCTTTCTCATCGGTGCGGACGGGCTTCATAGCAAGGTTCGAAAACAGGCGGGGTTGGAGAAGGGGCGGCGCGGTGAGAAGCGCTTCGGCGTGCGACGTCACTTTCGAGCTCGTCCGTGGTCGCCTTTCGTTGAGGTGTATTGGGCCGATGGAAGCGAAGCCTACGTGACGCCCGTCGGTTCGGAGGAGGTCGGAGTCGCTTTGCTCTCGAGCGAGGAGTGTGGAGGGTTCGTAGGTTTGCTGAGCAAGTTCCCGCGTCTCGGCGAGCGGCTCGGAAACGCTGCCGTGGCAAGTGACGCGGCTGGAGCCGGACCCTTCCGCCAACGAGTGCGGTGCCGCTATCGAGACAATCTCGCGCTCGTGGGCGATGCCGCGGGATATCTCGATGCCATTACCGGCGAGGGCTTGTCGCTCGCTTTCCACTGTGCGCGCTCGCTCGCCGAGACGGTGGCCGAAGGCAGGCGGTTGGCATCTTATGAAGACGAGTACCGGCGTCTCAGTCGAGCTTACTATTGGATGACTGGACTCCTCCTGACCGTGGCTCGCCAACCATGGCTCCGGCGGCGGGTCATCGCAACGTTCGCTCGCAAACCCGAGCTCTTCGATCGCCTGCTCGCCATTAGTATCGGCGAGCAACCGGTTCGGTCGATGGGCCTCGGGGGGCTGGTCAGGCTTCTGGAGGGACTTGCGGTATCTCCAACCAGAGCGCGGTCATAAGCCGAGTTAGCTTATGGCTCTCGCCTATCGAGAAACGGTCCGGGCGCTCGGCCTTCTTAATCGCCTATTCTTTCGCCGGATCGAGGTGACTGGGCTTGAGCACGTGCCCGCCGGCGGCGGTGGCATCGTCGTGTCCTGGCATCCCAATGCTATCGTCGATGGCGGCCTAATCCTGACGCGCTTTCCGAGACGGATCATCTTTGGTGCGCGGCATGGCCTCTTTCGGTGGCCGATACTCGGCTGGTTCATGCGGCAACTGGGAACGGTCCCGATCTATCGCCGCCAGGACGTAGTACCCGGAGAAGGTAACTCCGAGCGACCGGACGCGAACACGCAAAGCTTGGATGCGCTGGCCCGAGCGGTTGCAGACGGAGCGTTTGCCGCATTGTTCCCAGAAGGAGTGAGCCACGACGAGCCGCAACCGCAAGAGCTCAAGACCGGCGCGGCGAGACTCTTCTATCGAGCAACCGAGCTGACGTCCGAGGCCGGCGTCAAGCCCGCTATCATTCCGGTCGGTCTCCACTACGACAAGAAGGGAGTGTTTGGTTCGAACGCACTGGTGGCGTTTCACCCTCCTCTCGAGCTCGATCCCGATTTGGCCGAGCCCCCCGCTCCGGAAGCTTCCTTCGAGGAAGCCAGAAAGAAGTATCGTCGACTCACCGACGAGATCGAGCGGGCCCTTCACGAGGTCGTCCATGCAACCGAGAGTTGGGAGCTCCATCATCTGTTACATCGTGGCCGAAAGTTGATTCGGGCCGAGCGCGCGAGCCGGGCGGGGGCCTCTCTCAATCGTCCCGACATGACGGAGCGTCAACTGGGTTTCGCTCGTCTTTGGACCGGTTACCGGGCGCTCATGAGGACTCATCCGCAGGAAGTCGAAGCGCTTTTGTCTCGGGTCGGCGAGTACGACCAGGATCTCCGGTCCTTCGGGTTCCACGATCATGAGCTCGACGGCAATCCGCGGCTTCGCTCGCACTGGGTGGCGGCAGCTCTTCTCCTTCAGGTGGTCCTTGTTTACCTACTCTTGCCGCCCATTCTTCTCGTGGGCTTCGTCGCCAACGTACCAACCGCTCTCTTGGTGACGGCTGTGTCCAAAGCCGTGTCGCGGGCCTACAAGGACGAGGCCACCGCGAAGCTGCTCTTGGGAGCCGTCGCTTTTCCTCTCACGTGGCTGGTGATCGCGATTCTCGCCGGCGCCGGGGTCGCAGCGCTCCATACGATCTACCCCACGATTCCGAACGCCCCGTTTCTGACAGGAGTCGTGGCCTTCGTCCTGAGTGCGCTCGGTGGGTTCGTCGTTCTCCATTACCAACGACTGGTTCAGGAGACGCTGCGAGCGCTCCGGGTCCGGTTTACTCGCGCGCAGCGCACCGACGCCATCCAACAACTGCGTAAAGAGCGGGGCGAGCTCTACGAGGGGGTGATACGTTTGAGTAACGGGTTGGAATTGCCCGGCACACTTGCCAAGGATGGCCGTGTGCTTGACGAAAAAAAAGGACAGGCTACTCGAAACAAGTAACCTGTCCCCCGAAACTCTTACTGCGACCTTCCTCTTCCGGCCACCGGCCAGATTTCCTCGACCTGCTCGCCTCGGTACGCGTAGTACTGGTCATAGAGATTGACCGTTGGATCGCAATGTGAGGCGAGTAACGCGACCTTGTCTCCTACCTGGATCTCCTTCGAGGGATTTTTGAACTCGAGGATCCCGTGCTCGTCGCCCGCGAAGCGATAGGTGACACCGGTAATGTCTCTGAGGGCCGGCGTCTTGTCGGTTGCGAACGCCTTGAGGCCTGCGTCGATGGTGATGCGGCCCTTCATCGGCTGACTGATGGCGGTGGCAATCACGAAGAGCGAGGGCTGGAAATCATCATAAACGGCGTCCCTCTTGCCGCCGATGCCGCGGTAGTCGACATCCATGAACAAGTACGACCCCGCTTGGAGGTCGGTGACGCCCTCGATGGCGGCGTCGATGTTGTAAGTGCCCGTACCGCCGACGCTCAGCACCGGGACGTCGAAGCCCGCCTTTTCCATCTCGTGTTTCATCGTGAGCGCCCGGGACAACGCCTGCTCGGACCGCATCTTGCGATACTTGTAGCCCTTCAGGTGCTGAACCTGGCCCGCATAAGCCTGGATTCCTCCGAACGTAAGGTTCGGACTCTTGGCGATCGACTGCAGCAGATCCATGGCCGGTTTGCCCATCTCGATTCCCGTGCGGTTGGTCCCGGTGTCGAGCTCGATGAGTACCGAAAGCTTCGTCTTCGCGGCCCCCGCGGCATCGTTGAAGTCTGTCACGTTGCTCTCGCGGTCCACGACGATCTCGACGCCCTTCTTTTGCGCCTTTCCTGTAGAGTGAGCTCGATGGCGAGCTCGACGACCGAGCCAGAGAAGGGCTCGTTTTCCTGCGACAAGGGCTCCGCACGCAAGGCTTCGAGTTCGTCTTCCGTGAGTCGGCAGGCATCGTTGGGAAGATGAGCGGTTGGCTGCTCCAAATCCTTGAGGCTGACGCTGTCGGTGGCAGCGCCACCACCGCCGCCTTCTCCATGCGCCCCGGATTCTAGTTGCTGCTGAAGACTCGGACCAGAAGACTCGCTGCTCAGCTCTTCGATCGCGTAGTACTTGATGGATTTGAAATCCTGCTCCCAAAAAAGTGTTACCAGATCGTCCTGGTTGTTGGAGTGGACCCCGACGCGATTCAAACAGGTTAGAAAACCGTGAAGCTCCCTATCCTCGATGCCGGGATGAAAGCTGATCCTGCGAACGCCGTCCCGGAACAGCGTGAAGGAGAGGCTGTCGTTGCGGTCGCTACTTTCGTAGAGAATGTCTTCACCGAGAAGCATCTTGAATTCCTGGACGGTGAGCTCGAACTCCCCTGCCTCTTCCAAGTGGGCAAAGAGCTTCGCGTAGAGTTCCTTCTCCAAGCGGTGCGCGATGGCGTTATTGGCCTGGTAGAGCCTGAGCGCCTTCCGCGCCTTGACCAAGAGACGAATGAGATCTCGGAGGGCAGCGGCCCGCTGAGATACATCGCCGTCGTCGGTCTTTTTCGCTTCGACTGTTTTGTCTACGGCCACACCTATCCTCGCGAACCGCTTCGATGCAACTTCCAGGCCATGTGCGGCGAGCGCCGAAAGCACTAAGTACAAGACTAGTAGTCGGTTGCGGCTGCCCGGTTCGTGTGTTGCGGGCATCTTTATTCAAGACTGTGGGGAATCGACCGGACCCGTAGGGTAAAGCCAACACCATAGGTCGAAAGTCGGCGCTTTGACGGGTTTACCGGCTTGGAGTTAAGGTGAGCGTCGCGCTGCCCGCGACGCTGACCGCTAAGGAGGTCCCATGACCACCAAACTCCCGGAGCACGAGTTGAACCGCCGCCGCTTTCTTGCGGTTTTCTCGGCCGCCGGTCTCTCGGCGGCGCTACCCCCGGAGGTCACAAAGGACATGTTGAAGAATGCGGAGGAGATTGCGGGACTTCAGTTCACCGAGGAAGAGCGGGAGCTCATGTTGGAGGGGGTGAATGAACATCTCGCCGACTACGAGAAGCTCCGCACCGTGAGCATCCCCAACGGTGTGCCTCCGGCGCTCTACTTCAACCCTCGCCTACCGGGGATGTCCATGGACGGCGAGCGCCGCCCGATCCGGCTAAGCGAAGTCCGGGTCGATTCGGTTCCCGCTAACCTGGAAGAAGTCGCCTTCTGGCCGGTCACGCATCTCTCGAAGCTCATCGAGTCGCGACGCGTGAGCTCGACCGACCTGACTAAAAAATGTATCTCGGCCGACTCGAGAAGTACGGACCGAAGCTCGAGTGCGTGATCACTCTGACCGAGGAGCTTGCGCTCGAGCAGGCGCGCCGCGCCGATGAAGAGATCGCAGCCGGTAAGTACCGCGGCCCACTACACGGAATTCCTTGGGGAGCCAAGGATTTGCTTGCGGTGAAAGGCTACAAGACGACGTGGGGCGCGATGCCCTATAAGGATCAAGTCATCGAAGAAGATGCCGCGATCGTGAAACGGCTCGAGGAGGCAGGCGCAGTTCTCGTCGCCAAACTGACCCTCGGCGCGCTGGCCTGGAGAAATGTTTGGTACGGTGGTGAGACGCGCACCCCCTGGGACTACGAAAAACCGTCCGGCGGCTCGTCGGCCGGACCCGGCGCGGCGACTGCCGCGGGCCTTGTTGGATTCAGCATCGGCACCGAGACTTGGGGCTCCATCGTGTCGCCCAGCTCGGCCTGCGGCGTGACCGGGCTTCGTCCTACTTTCGGGCGCGTGAGTCGTGATGGCGCCATGGCCCTCAGTTGGAGCATGGACAAGATCGGCCCCATGTGCCGGAGCGTCGAAGACTGTGCGATCGTCTTCGATACGATTCACGGTCCCGACGGCAAGGACCTCCACGTGATCGACGCGCCCTTCAACTTGGACGCCGGGCTCGACATCAAGACGCTTCGGATCGGCTACCTCGAAAAAGCGTTTGAGGAAGAGCGCGAAGAAGAGGAGCAGTGGAAAGCGATCGACAAGGCGACGCTAGAGAAACTTCGCTCAATGCGTTTGAACTTAGTCCCGATCGAGCTTCCGGACCTGCCCATCGGCGCCTTGAATTTCATACTGGGTGCGGAAGCCGCGGCTGCGTTCGACGAGCTGACCCGCAGCAACCGAGATGACGTCCTGGTCCGCCAGATCAAGAACGCTTGGCCGAACGCCTTCCGCAAGGCTCGGCTTGTACCCGCTGTGGAGTACATCCGGGCCAATCGTGTCCGGACCATGCTCATGCACGCCATGGCCGATAAGCTGTCCGACGTCGACGTCTACGTGGCACCCTCGCGGGTGGGCGACAACCTGCTGCTCACGAACCTGACCGGTCACCCCTGTGTTGTTCTGCCTAATGGGTTCCGGGAAGATGGGACTCCGACCAGTATTAGCTTCATGGGGAAGCTGTTCGGTGAGGCGACGACCTTGGCCGTCGCGCGCGCTTACCAGAATTCAACGGATTTTCACAAGAAGCACCCGACGTTGAAGACCTAGGTCGTCGAGGCGTAGACCGGCGCGGGCTCCCGGGAACGACTATAGCGTTTCATAGCTTCCTTGCCGTAGTCGCACTCGGCCAGATATGCGTTGTGCGTGGGGCACATCATCGCGATATTGTCGGGGCTGTGGTCGCCCCCGCGCGCATAGGGGTCGTCGTGGTGGAACTGGAGCCCGTCGCGCTCGCTGACCGCCCGCTTCACCGCGGCCTGGATGTAACGCGAGGATGGTGAGGTGTCGGTCTGTTCCAGGTTCTTTCTCGGGATCTTCGTCTTCCCAAAGCGTTTGGATTCGAGCCGTTCGAGCTTCTCAGTAACGGCCTCTTCGATCATTGCCGCAAGATCGCCGTTCGGTCTGAGCGCCTGGAGTCGCTCGAGCTTCTCTTTCAGCTGGGCGTTCCCCGTGAATTGAATCTTGTAGCGGGCAGGTGCGAGAGGCTCAACCGGCCTTAGCCCTGCGGGCTTCGGCGACACAACTCGGTCCGGACCGAGTTGAGGCTCCGGCAACTTTCGGATCCTTGCTGGCACGTCCGGCTGGGGTGCAAGCTCGACAACCAGCTCCTCAATCATTTATCGGTCGCCTGTGCCAGAAGGGTCTCTCGGTTGGCGTCGGTGAGGTGTGGCACAAGCTTGGCGATGCCGCTCAAGTGAAGACGCCCCTCTCCCAGCATCGTCAGCAAGACCGGATGTTTTCGTGACGCGCGCCCCACAGTGATGCGCAAATAAGCCTCGTGCTCCGACAGGTTCAGCTTCTCGGTGCAATACGCAAACATCGACGGAAATGCTTCGCGTGCATACAGCCGACGCTCAATCCACTTCGGCCACGTGGGCGACGAGCTCTGACTCGACGCGCCGGGATTGCTGTAACAGCTCGGACAGGCGCCGGAGTAGCGCATCATCCGGAATTGATGTCAGTGATTTGTCAAGCATCGGTCGTCCTCCCTTACAAGTAATATAACTGCACACTTTTTTGGGACTTGACGCGACCAAGGAGGACCGAGCGAGTCTTCGGACGAACCTTTTTGTGTCGAAGCTTCTAAAGAGTGATCTGAAGACCGACGGTAGCGTTTCAGAGCGTCTTAGAGAGAGGGTAAGTTCGAAGAAAAATGTGCCAGGAGAATCTTGTCAAGAAAAAAAATTCAATTTTTTTGTCGGAGAACAGTCGAGAGATCTCGGTAGACCAGTTGACCATAACCGTAAGGTCCCGCAAGTTGGCTTCGGTAAATGTGAGCATAGCGAAGTGCTGGCCGTCGGGGAAGACGTCGAACCATCTCGTGTAGTTGCCCGAGGGGGTCGGCTGTCCACACGCGCGGAAGCGGGTGGCTCGATCGCTACTCCCTCCGGACGAAGATACGAATCAAGCGAGCTGGCGGAATGGATTCTCTACAATGACACCGGAAAAGTCTTGTCCGTCGTTCAGGTCTTCTGTGAGAACGGTGCGACATTCGGCTAGTCTTGCCGCCTCAATGATTGCTGCATCCCAATAGGAGATTTGGAACCGGTCTCTTAAATCCAAAGCGGACTGCATCAACGGAACGGTTGTCTCTTGAACACGAAAACGGAGGAAAGACTCGATGAGAAGCGACGCCTGCTCGTGACTCAGCGCATTCGTCTTGCCTAGCCGGGTGGCCTGCACGTAGAACTCCTGCAGTACCTGCACCGATAGAGCGATGTCTTCGGAATCGAGAACGGCAAGAGCGATCCGGGACTTCTCCTGCTCGTCCGGCGACTTGCTCGCTGCGTAGAGAAGGATATTCGTGTCAACGAAGCGCATCGCGCTCGTGGAGCTTCTTGCGGGTCAAACGGACGCCAGCTCGAAAGCCCTTCACCGTGTCCAATACTTCCGTTTGAAGCCGGCGGCGTCGCTCGAAGTCGGATTCTTCCTCCCCCAGGTTCAGCAGGAACTCCCGGACCATGGCGCTGACGGAAGTGTCTCGCTCCGCCGCCCTGATGCGCGCCTGTCGATAGACATCATCTGGCAGTGAAACAGTGATATTTTTCACAATTTCACATTTAACACAGTGCTCCCCACTTTCGCAAGTCGGCCGCGCTCGGACTTGGATTTCCATTTTGAAATACATAGTATTGTACATTATAATGTCATTCACGATGGCTGGGGAAAAACGAAGAAAACTCGTCTCTAACTAGGGAATGTCAATAATGATCCCAGTTACTTTTTCAGAGCTCAGGAACAACGCCAAGAAGTACTTCGACGCGGTCGAGGAGGGAGAAACCATAGAGGTATATAGGAACGGCAAGCCCGTCGCCATACTTTCACCCTACTCAACGGGGAAAGGGGAACGCTGGACCCGTGCTCACCCTCTCGAAGTTTCCGGAGTTTCTTTGAGCAGGATTATTCTCGAAGAGAGGGAAGAAGGGCGTTAGTGCGCAGCTATTTCGACACCTCGGCCCTGGCCAAGCGGTATGTTCGTGAGCCTGGGACGGAAGCGGTGCTTGAGAAGTGCTCGAAGGCCACTGAAATCGTTGTCAGCGTGATTTGCCTACCGGAGTTGGTGTCTGCTTTTAGCCGTCTGCGGCGCGAGGATTCAATAGCCGCCGAGCAATATTCTTCTCTGAAGAAAGACGCAATTGCCGACTTTCGTCAAGCTATGTTCGTCGAAATTTCGCCCACGGTTCTGCAGGAAGCCATATTCTGCCTCGAATCCGCCCCCCTTCGCGCGATGGATGCGATTCACATCGCAACCGCACGCCGCACGGGTTGTGACTCATTCATATCCGCTGATATGCGGCAGTGCGATGCGGCAAGACAGCTAGGGCTAGCGGTGATTCAGATTGAGAGGGGTTGAGAGTCTAATTCTTCCAGGGAAGCTCGAAGAGCGCCGCCTCCCGGTCACTGCGGACCAATAGATATTGGCCGACGAGCGCCGGGCTATTCCAAAGCTTCCCATCGAAGAGGCGCAGCCGCCCCAACTCCCGGAGCTCCCCGGGGTTAGGCTCGACGAGCACCATCTCACCGTGCTCGGTCTGCACCAAGAGCAGATCCTCGACCAGGATCATCTGGCCGTGGCCGTAGCGGCCTCGCTTCCACTGGCGTTCGCCGGTCGCGGCGTCCAGGCACACCATGATCCCGTCATCGAGTCCGTAGACGAATCCCTCGTGCACGACGAAGTTGGCGAACTTCGCCTTGAGTCGATTGTTCTCCCAAACCACGCTCGCACCGAGACCGCCGTCGGCACCGGGCTCGATCTTGAAACGCTTGGCGCCGATGCCGTATCCGGCGGAGACGATGAGTCCATCGCTGGAAACCGGAACGGGTTGCGCCACGTTGGACTGCTGGTGTGGCCACTTGTGAGTCCAAAGCACTCGTCCATCCACCGGATCGTGGCCGGCCACGCTTGCGCCATTGAAGATGACAATCTGCCTCATGCCGGCGAGGGTCGCGAGTAACGGGGAGCTGTAGGCGGCTTTGTCGTTCCCACCTTGCCAGACGATCTCGCCAGTCTCCCGATCGTACGCGACCAGCGATTTGCCGTCCGTGCCTCCGGCGCTCACGATCACGATGTCGTCGACGACAAGAGGGGAGCCTGCGACGCCCCATTGGGGGACCTCGGTGTCGTTGTCCTTCATGAAATCGCGAGACCAAATTCGCTCGCCGGTCCCGAGGTCGAGGCAGTTGAGAATACCGGTGCTCCCTACGGTATAGACGCGATCGGCGACGATGGCGGGTGTCGTCCGCGGGCCTTCGCCGGAGATAGGATTGTTGTAGTGTGCGGGATTGCCCGTGGCCCAAACCTCCTCGCCGGTTCGGAAATCGTAACGAACGACGATTTCCTGTTCCCCACGCTGTTCTTGGGTCACGGCCGCATCGCCAGAGACCGCAAAGCTCGACCAGCCGGCTCCGACGGGGCGACGCCAGATCAGTTTCGGTGGATGTGTAGTCCAATCGGTTTCAAGGTGCACGCCCTGTACGGTCGCATTTCGGGAAGGGCCAAGAAATTGCGGGTAATCGTAAGCCGAGGCCAGCTCGTCGAGACTATCGCCGGTAACCCCTTCGCCGGCTCCAGCCCACCGTGGCTCGAGGATGGGAACGAGATCGCCGCTCACGCCTCGAAAGCGGAATGTAAGAAAAGATAACGTGACCATCAAGATCACGATGCCCCAACCCTGGAGGCGTTTCTTCCAGGGGAGCTTCGAGAAGAAGGTGAGCCACAGCAGGAGTAGCCCGGTGAACAAAATCAAAGTGAGGCCGGTGTTGACGACTTGTATCTGCCGGACCGGAGCGTCGCTGCTCCAGATGAAGACGAGGGCAACGAAAGCGCCGACGAGAATCAGTACGGCTGGCCACCAGCGCATCGGCTGGATCCTATACCGATTTCAACAGGATGACAGTCATGTCGTCGTGCTGCGCCCGCCCGCTAGCGAACTCTTGGACCGAATCAACGAGCAAGCGGGAAATCTCCGCCGCCGGGAGCCGATGGGTTGACAAGAGCAATTTCTCGAGGCGGTCCTCACCGTAGATTTCTTCGTTGCGGTCGAAGGCGTCCACGATGCCGTCGGTGTAGAAGCAAATCAGATCTCCGGAGCGGAGCTCGATGGTCTCTTGTTCGAATCCGGTGCCGTCGAACATGCCGAGAACCGTGCCCCCGGCGTTCAGGTAGGAGACCTCCCCGTTCTGCCGGACGATGACGGGTGGAAAGTGCCCCGCCGAGGCGTAGGTGAAGCGGCCGCTCGCGGGATCGAGGACACCGTAACAAGCGGTCACGTAAACGTTCCGCTTGATGTCCCGGTAGAGTCGACGATTGGCGGCATGTAATACGGCTGCGGGCTGCTCGTCATGTTGCGCCGCGGAGCGGATCGCGCCGCGCGAGGCCGCCATGATCATTGCCGCTCCAACGCCCTTACCGGAAACATCCGCGATGAGGAGCCCATGCTTATCCGAGGCGAGACGTGGAAAGTCGTAGAAATCACCACCTAGGCTTTCTGCGGGAAGGTAGGCGGTTCCGAGCTCGAATCCCGGTACCGCGGGGGGCTCATCCGGTAACATACTGAGCTGCACCTGGCGCGCCAGCTGAAGGTCGTTCTCGAGCTTCCTTTCTCGGGAGAGGAGTTCTTCGTAGAGTCCCGCGTTGGCGATGGCGATCGCCAAGATGTTTCCGATGGCGGTCAAGACTTGCTCATGCTCCTCGTTGAAATCACAGCGTCGAGTGCTCTCGAGAGTCATCGCCCCCACCGCTTCGCCTTGATGTATGAGAGGGATTGATAGGGCAGAGCGGGGCACTTCGCCGCGGTCGGTCTTGGCGGGGAGGAAGTCAGGTTCGAGCGAGACGTCGTTCGAGAGAACCGGCGAAAGCGTACGCACCGCCCTTCCTACCAGTCCCTTGTTGACCGAGAAACGCTGGAGCCATCGGCGCGACTCTTCCGAGTAGCCGATCCCGACTCTCCAGACCAACTCCTGGTTCTCCGTGTCATAGAGGAAGATGCTGAAATGTTCGTACGGGATGACTTCCTGAAGCAAGTTTCCGACGCGGTTGAGGAGCCGATCGAGATCCAGGATCGATGTAAGGTCCCGTGCGACCGAGAGCAGAAGCTCCAGGCGTTCGACCTGCGTTCCTTCCAAGGCCGTCAACCGTCTTTCGACCACTATTTCACTTTCCAATGGACGGTACCCACCCGTTCGATCCGAGCTTGCAGTTCGTCACCGGAACGGATGACGCCGACTCCGGATGGGGTGCCGGTGAAGACGAGATCACCGGGCTCGAGCGTAAAAATGCTGGAGGCGTAGGAGATGATGTCTTCGGTCTTGAAGATCATGTCCGAAGTCCGTGCCGACTGACGGACCTCTCCGTTCAATCGAAGCTCGATTTCCAGGTCTCCGGGGTCTCCGACCTCGCTGGCGGGAGTGATTTCTGACATAGGAGCCGATCCGTCGAAACCCTTCGGCACCGCCCAGGCTTCCCCGTGCTGACGGGCTTTGACTTGTACGTCGCGCGCGGTCAGGTCGAGGCCGATCGCGTAGCCACTTACGAATTGAAGCGCTTCCGCCGAGGGGACGTGGCGCGTCGGCTTGCCGATCAACGCTACCAGCTCGGTCTCGTAGTGAATATTTTTGGAAAAATCCGGCAGTGGGATCGGCTCCCCGGGACTCAGCAAGGCGGTGGAAGGCTTGAAGAAGAGCATCGGCTTGTCCGGGACGCGCGTCTTCAACTCTTCGATGTGTTTAGCGTAGTTTTGTCCCATACAAACGATCTTGCCGACCGCCACCTCTTGGTCTTTATCTTTGAAACGCACTACACCCATTGGAAAAATCCTCGGTAAAATCCGCGATCCTACTATTTTGTCACAAAACTAGAGGAAGCGAAGGGTAAATCGAATAAGCCTTCTTACTAACGGCGTATAAGGAGGATACAAGAGCCGGGGGAGGGTCCTTTTCCTCTGGTGCAGAACCGCCCGTTCATGGGAGAAAGCCTTGAAACCAGAGAAGCCGTGTGTCTTCCCCATGCCGCTGTGATGGACGCCTCCGAAGGGCAGGTAGGGACTCGCATAATGAACCAGGACGTCGTTGACGACGGAATCGCCGGAGTCGATCTCGCCGAGGATCGTCTCGACCGCAGTCCGGTCCCTCGCGAAGACGTACAGGGCGAGGGGTTTCGGCCGCGTGGTGACGAGGGCAATCGCATCCTCACGGGTCTCGTAGGAGAGAATCGGCAGTACCGGGCCGAAGATCTCCTCCTGCATGATCTCCGAGTCCGGCAGCACGCCGCTCAAGAACGTGGGCGGGATAAAGAGATCCTCCTCCCGGAAAGTCCCTCCCACCTCGATGCGGGCACCACGTTTCAGCGCGGAACCCACCAGGTTCTCGAGGCGTCGAAAGTGATGCTTATTGATGGTCCGCCCATAGTCGGGGTTGTCCGCCAGCCGTTCCCCCGGTCCGTACCTTTCTTCTAGCGCCTTCCGGGTTAGTTCGATGAAGCGGGCCTGGTGGTGTTTTGGAACGAGCACATAGTCCGGGGCCACGCAGCTTTGGCCGGCGTTGATACATTTCCCCCAAACGATCTTGGTCGCGGCCTCTGCGAGGTCTGCCGAAGGGTCGACGATCACCGGGGATTTCCCGCCGAGCTCCAAAGTCACCGAGGTGAGATTGGCGGCCGCGGCAGCCATGACCTGGCGACCGACTCCCGGGCTGCCGGTGAAGAAGATGTGGTCGAACGCCTGCTCGGTGAGTGACCGGGCGACGTCGGCATCGCCCTCGACCACCGCTACTTCGTTTTTGTCGAACAGTTCTCCGAGGAGACTACGGGTGAAGGCGGTGGTTCGTGGGGCGAGGTCCGACGGCTTGACGATGGCTGCGTTTCCAGCCGCGATCGCGGAGACGAGAGGCGACAGCGACAACTGAAACGGGAAGTTCCAGGGGGCAATGATGAGGACGACCCCTTTCGGTTCGTAACGGACCTCGCTCCGCGCACCGAAGAGCACGAGAGGAGAGGGAACCGAGACCGGCTTTACCCAATCGGCAAGGTGGCTTCGCGCGTGCTTGATTTCAGTAACGACGGGATAGATTTCACTGAGCTGGACTTCCGGCTCAGGTTTTCGCAGATCCTCGCGAACCGCTTGCACGAGCTCTTGGGAGCGGCTCTCGATTGCTCGATGGAGGTGGTTGAGCTTTTCGATTCGCTCCCCGACCGTCGACGCTCTGAGCCGTCGCCGGTTGGATCGTTGGAGCTCGAAGACGCTCTTGATTTCCATGCGGGCGCTCTATCTTCACTCGAAGACGAGCCCAGCACAAGGCAGGCGGTCAGCGAAGGAATCGGTAGCTGAGCTTGACGAGGAACACGTTGTGCGGGTGTTCGCGGAACAAGCCGCGCAAGTCGTCGCGAAAGGCGAATTCGCCGGGAATACCTTCGCCACCGCGCTCTTGCGACCAAACGACGAAGAGCGTCGAGCCCGGGTTGTACTCCCAGCGGATGACGAGATTGGAGCGGAACTCCTGGAAGTTGAAAGTTTGGGTCGGAGAAGCTGTAGTCGGTGGCGCCGTTGCCGGTCTCGTCGACGTGGAATTCTTCGGCCTCGGCATCGTAGCGGATCTGAGCGTCCGAGTAGGTGTTGAACCGGTCGTCGAACAAATCGGCCTGCGGGGAGGTAATGTGCTTGAACGACGTGTAATCGCCCGCGGAAACGAACGGTTGTCCGTAGTACTGCACAGAAAGGTCCGGGGTAATGCTGTAGTTCAGGCGAATCGTAATGCCGACGGTCGTCTGGTCGAGGCTACCGAAGATATAGCGCTGCTCCGCACCAAAGTTTTGCGTATCGACGTACTGAAGCTCCTGTTGATTACGCTGCACGAAGGGTTCGACTGAAATGGACAGCGAGTTGCTTGGACGATACGTACTTCCAACGAAGAGGTTCTTTGTTCTTCGGGCGCTTTCGTCGCCCCAGAAGTTCCAGCCGCCGAAGTTGAACTGCAGCTTCTTCCGCTCGTCGGAGCGAATGTTGAACCAGTTTCCCCAACCGCCCGGCTCGCGTAACGAGGGCCCGCCGCGGAGTGAGTTCGAGGATAGCGTCTCGCCCTCGCGGGTGATCCCGGCGCCGAACCCCCAGTAGTTCTTGAGCTGAGCATTGCCGTGCACGTTTCCGCCGTCGAAGGTGTTTCGTCCACCCGAAGTCCCATCCTTTCCATTGGTTCAGACCCAAACGGAGGTCCCGGAATATAGAGAAAGGCTTCCAGACTTGGTAACCGATGCATGATTTCGTCCGCTTGGCGGAGAAACCCCACGTCGTTGAGCTCGAGCCCCGGGGAGCGCCAGGTCGCGCCAGCCGAGAACTTGAAGTGACCGCTCCCGCCCTTTCCTGCTTGGACGGTACCGCCGTGTCCCGAGAGGGAAGTCCGTGTGGGATCCACCGAAACGTACTCGGCATCCGGGCGCTGGAAGTACCGAACCGGGGACTCTTGTGTTTCCAGGACTACTTCCGGATCGCCGCGCACGTTGCTGAAGATACTCTTCGCCGAGAAGTAATACGTCCGGTCCTTCCACTGGTGTGTGAAATCGACGCCGCCGGTATAGGCGGCGTTGTGCCAGGCCAACGGGTCGTTCTCGCCGAGGCTTCGGTTGGTTGCGGTGAATATGCCGCCGAGGATCGTGTTCCCTCGATCGAAATCCTTTTGGACCCGCCCCAAGAAATAGTTGGTAAGCGGCTCGATTGTTTCGCGGCGTCTTTCGCCGTGGAAGTCGATCTCCGCGTACTCGCGGTCGGTGACGCTGTCGAGGATTCCGATGGAAACGCCGTTCCGCGTCTTACCGGTCAGTTTGAAGGCGCCGATGATCGAAGTGTTGAACGGGGAAGTCCCGTACTCGTCGTCCAAGAACTCGGGCTCGTACTGAGGTGGCCGTCCGATTCTCCGAGAGTAGAAAAGATTGTCTCGTGAGAAGCCGCCATCGCCGCCGGTGACCTGGAAGTCCAAGATGTTTCTTCCCTCGATGAAAAAGGGCCGCCTCTCCTCGAAGAACGTCTCCGATGTTGTGAGGTTGACCTCGGAGGGGTCGGCCTCTACCTGACCGAAGTCCGGATTGACGGTGAAGGTCAACGTCAGATCACTGGTGACTCCCATTCTTCCGTCCAATCCCATCGTCACCTCGCTCGCGCTCCCAGTGGCGAAGGGGTTGCCGGCCTCGGGCTCGAAGCGTTCGGTCTTGGCGACCGCGTACGGTATGAGCTCAATCTGACGGCGGGGCTGGACGGCGTCTAGTCCGTGGAGGTCGCCGAACCAGTTGACGAAGCCCGGCGCGTCGTTAGGAATGAGCTGCCACCCGGAAACCTCTTCCTTGCGATGCAAGAAGCGTCTCACTTGAATGCCCCAAGTCTTCTGTTCCGTGTCGCCGAACCGGAGCTGGCTGAATGGAATCGCCATCTCTGCAGCCCAACCCTCGTGATCGCTCGCAACCTCGGCATGCCATACCGCATCCCAATTGGGATCTTCGTTGTCTCCGTCTTCCGAAATCAGCACGTCGCTCTTGACGCCGGCACTGCTGATGGTGAAGGCAAAAGCGGTACGGCGATCAAAGTAGCTGTCGAGGTAGATGGTGACCCGGTCGCCCTCTTGGGTGTCTCGTCTGGTGATGCGCTTCTCGATGAGATCGGGCTCGCTGTCGTCGGCGCGAATCGCGACGTAGAGGTTACGTTCGTCGTAGGCGATCCGGAATCGGGTGACTTGGCTGGGCGCTTCGCCCTCGTAGGGTTTTCGCTGGAGGAAGCCAGCCCCCCAGTCGCCGTCTTTCCAACAGGTGTCGTCCAGGACACCGTCGATGACGGGGGCTTCTTCGGCCTCGATCCGCGTGGCGGTATAGCTCTTCCGCTGAAGGGTCTCACCGGCATGTAAAGGATAGGTGGTGAGTGCCGCGAGCAGCACTAAGGCCGAGCGGTACATATCTATTATGACGATTTTCCGGTAGGAAGGGTTGCGAAGCAAACAAATCTGTAAGTGAAGGGAGGGGAGCACCTTATGCGTATGCCGTGTCTATCGATCCTGTTCTTCGGTCTCATCGCAGGGAACGCCTCGGCGTCTCAGAACGAGGCTCCGCAAGAGACCGAGTCGAGGCCCGAGACCGAGATTGCCGAGCCGGTCGTAACGAGCCATGAGGCTACGATCTCAGGGAGGGCGCTCAAGTACTCGGTGACCACCGGAATGCTCCCTGTGAAGGACGAGAAAAACGAGGAGGACCAGGCCCACATCTTCTTCATGGCGTACGTCGCCGACCGAGCGGACGACCGCAGGGAGCGGCCACTGACTTTCTCCTTCAACGGTGGACCGGGATCTTCTTCGGTGTGGCTGCACTTGGGTGCTCTGGGGCCCCGCCGGGTCGAAATGCTGGAGGAGGGTGGCATGCCGAGCCCTCCATACCGCTTGGTCGACAACGAGCAGTCTTGGCTGGATCTGACGGACATGGTGTTCATCGATCCGGTAGGGACCGGCTTCAGTCGTGCGCTCGAAGAAGAGGGAGAGAAATTCTGGGGAGTAGAAGGGGACATTCGGTCGGTCGGGGAGTTTATCCGGCTCTATCTGACTCGCTACGAACGGTGGACCTCGCCGCTGTTCTTGGTTGGGGAGAGCTACGGTACGACGCGTGCCGCGGGGCTGACCGGCCACCTCGTCGATCGTGGCATCGCCTTCAACGGTGTGATTCTCGTTTCTTCTATTCTCAACTTTCAGACCGCACTCTTTGCCAAGGGGAACGATCTTCCCTACTTGCTGTACTTGCCGACTTACACCGCCACCGCTTGGTATCACAAAAAACTCGGATCGGAGCTGCAGTCCGATCTTCGCGGTACTCTCGACGAAGTGGAAGCGTGGGCGTGGAACGACTATTGGGGCGCGCTCGCCCAAGGAGATTTCCTGTCGCCGGACGAACGCGCTCGCATTGCGGGCATTCTCTCTTCGATTCACCGGCCTTGGCGAGGACTACATCGAGAGTACCAATCTTCGTATCGAGCCGAGTCGATTTCGAAAGGAGCTACTGCGAAGCGAGAACCGCACCGTGGGAAGACTCGACAGTCGGTTCAAGGGAGTCGATACCAGTGCGGCCGCGGAACGGCCCGACTTCGACCCCAGCATGGCCGCGATTCGACCGCCCTACACCGCGGCGTTCAACGACTATGTGCGTCAGGAGCTGGGGTACGAGAACGACCGACCCTATTACATCCTCGGTGGGGGTTTCGATGAATGGGAGTGGGGATCGGCGGTGGGCGGCTTTCCCGACACCAGTGAAGCGTTACGGAGCGCGATGGCAAAGAATCCTTATATGAAGGTCTTCGTGGCCTCCGGCTACTACGACATGGCTACGCCCTACTTCGCGACCGAGTACAACGCTTAGTCATCTGGAGCTTCATCCCTCATCACGGGGCCAACATCTCGACGGGAGAATACGCAGCGGGCCACATGATGTACATCCAAAAGGAATCACTCGAGAAGTTGAAGGCCGATGTGACGGCTTTCATCGCCGGAGCCCGAGCGAACGGCCAGCCGGGTGCGACTAACGTTCCGTAGCGTTTCGAGGGCCGCAGTTGATGGCGAGCTCTTTATCGATGTTGCGGATGCGATCGGTGGGTCGGGAATGGCTCCCAAAGAAGAAGTTCTTGACCGAGTCACTCTCGCCATACTTTTCCCGGAACTTCGCCCACAGAGTCGGGCCTTGATGGACGTCGTAGCCCGCTTCGTGAACGTAGCGAAGTCCCACTCGATCGGCTTGATCCTCGAGGTCGCGGCTGTAGCCGACTCCGAAGGCGGAGAGGCCGAGCACCGAGCCTAGCTCCACCGCGGAACGTGTGGCGCCGCTGTCGATGGCCCGGCTGCTGGCCATCGCCCCGACCGCCAACATTTGAGTCCACATCCCTTCGCTTGGCATTACGTCGGGAATGTTCGTGCGTATAGTGCGCCAACTCGTGCCCGAGCACGATGGCAAGCTCGTCATCGCTCATGGCATCGATCAAGCCGCTGTAGACCCAGATCGCTCCGTTGCCCATGGCTGCGGCGTTCCACTCGTCGGTCTCGACTACCCGCACCCGAACCGAGTCCGAGGAAATGTAGGGCGGCGTGAGACGCGTCGTGATCTCGCGAACTCGATCGACGCGCGGTCCGGACTCTGAGAGTTCCCCAATGGTCTTGTTTTTTCCACCCAGACCGGGCTCAAATATCTTGCCTTCTTTGACCCAGGCTTGCTCGACCTCGTTGGTGGCCCCCAAGACCTGCGACTCGAACATGGCGTTTCCATTGGGCTTAGCTTCGATTTCCCGTGCGACGAGAGTGCCGTCCGCGGCCCGCGTCCCCCTTGGCTTTGACTTCCCAACCCAGATGAATGTCGTAGAGGCTTGCGATTTTCTTGTACTTGACCCTTTGAGCCGGCCGGACTCGCTGGCCGTCTACGATGATCAGATTGCCTTTTTGCCACTCCGCATAGCCCTCGACCTTCTCCTCTTTAAGGCTACTGCGGCTAGAGGAACGAGGATGACGAGCAGCATCGCGAGGAGTCGGGTGACGCTCCGGTTCATAAAGGCTCTCCTAAAGATCCACGGGGATACCCCCATTATAGACCAAGATGTCTAAAGGACCCGAGTGAGCTCGTCGGCGTCGAATCGGGGGAGATTGACCGGGCGGTCACCTCGCAAGAGCTTGATACCCTTCTCCCGTTCAGTCACGCGGCCGATGACGTTGGCCTCGACCCCGGCGTCTTTAAGGCTCTGCAATACGGCCGGGGTCTTCTTTTCCTCGGTTGTCAGCAACAGCGCACCCGATGCGATGGCGCCGAGCAGATCGATGCCAAAGAGTTTTGCAAGCTCGGTGGACTCCCAGTAGCGAGGGATCTCGGTCTCGCTGACGATCAGTCCCACTTCCGACGCTTCGGCCAGTTCCCAGAGGGCGTTCGCGATCCCACCTTCCGTCGGGTCGTGCATCGCGTGGACACCGGGGACCGAGCAAGCGGCACGAGCTGCCGGGAGCACCGACAAACCAGGAACTTCGAGAAACGCTACCGACTTCTTGAGGAAGTCCGCTCCCAGCGACCCGACTATCTCATCAGACTTTTCCCGCGCCAGGATTGCGGTTGCTTCGATGGCGATCCCTTTCGTCAAGATCAACATGTCGCCCTTTTGCGCACCAGACGATGTTACGAGGCGGTCTCGCTCGACCTCTCCGACCATGGTGCCGGACAGGATGGGTTTATCGACACCCGACGTGATCTCGGTGTGACCTCCCACCGGCGTACAACCGATCTCTCGGCAGGCCTCGGCTACGTCTGCGAATATGCGTTCCGCCATCTCGGGCGTCGTCGCTTGCTCCGGCAAAAGGACGGTAGACAGAAAATAGAGGGGCGTGCCACCCATCGCCGCGATGTCGTTGGCGTTTACCTGGACGGCGTACCAACCGATGCGCTCTGGCGTGAACGTGATGGGATCGGACGCGAGCAAGAGGTAACGGTCTCCTAGGTCGACCGCGGCCGCGTCTTCACCGATCTGGGGTCCAACCAAGACCCGAGGATCGGAGACACCATGTCGTGTCAGAAAATCCCGCAACAGTTGTGGGTTGAGTTTGCCCAGGGGAAGAAAGTCAGCCACTCGAAGTCCTCTGCATTGGCCGTGATTCTAACACAGGGAAAAGAACGCTATACTGGATGAAACAAACAGGTTCTGTTTCTGGAGGCCCTGGGAAATGGGAGAGAGCCAATTTCTCGATAACTATATTGATGGCAGTTGGAGAAACTCACAGGCCACCGAGGCGCTGGAGGTATTGAATCCCGCCACCACCGAAGTGTTAGCCCAGGTTCCGCTCAGCCCAGCTCTGGACGTTCAGGAAGCGACGCGGGCTGCTTCGGTCGCCTTCGAGTCTTGGAGGCGAACCCCTGCGGGCGAACGCATTCAGTATCTCTTCAGGCTGAAGGTCCTACTGGAGGAAGGCTTGGAGGAGATTTCTCACATCATCACCAAGGAGTCCGGCAAGACGCTCGAGGAGTCCCGTGGTGAGATGCGGCGGGCTATCGAAAACGTCGAGGTCGCGTGCGGTATCCCGGCCATGATGCAAGGGCAGACTTCGGAAGACATCGCCCCAGGCATCGACGAGCTGATGATCCGTCAACCCATTGGCGTGGTAGCGGTGATCGGCCCCTTCAACTTTCCGGCGATGATCTCGTTTTGGTTCCTGCCCTATGCCATTGCCTGTGGGAACACCGTTGTGCTGAAGCCTTCGGAGAAAGTGACTCTCACGATGGCTAAGATCTTCGAGCTGCTGGACGAAACAAAGCTTCCCAAAGGGGTCGTCAACTTGGTGAACGGCACGAAGGAGGCGGTGGATGCCATCCTCGATCATCCGGATATTCGAGCCGTCAGTTTCGTGGGCTCCACACCGGTCGCCCGCTACGTTTATAGCCGAGCGACCGCCAATGGTAAGCGAGCCCAATGCCAGGGTGGGGCCAAGAACCCCATCATTATTCTTCCCGACGCCGACTTGGAGATGACGACGCGCATCGCGGCGGACAGTGCCTTCGGTTGTGCGGGGCAGCGGTGCTTGGCCGCATCACTTGCGATTACCGTCGGAGAGGCACGCGATCCTTTCGCCGAAGCGTTGACCGAGGCGGCTTCCTCGCGCGTCGTCGGTTACGGTTTGGAAGACGGCGTACAGATGGGGCCGGTGATTACGACCCAAAGCAAATCCCGGATCGAGGGGTTGATAGAAACCGGTGCCGACGAGGGGGCCGAGCTGCTGGTGGACGGTCGAGGGGCCTCGACCCCCGGGTACGAAAGAGGGAACTTCGTCGGTCCGACCGTTCTGCGGGATGTGAATCCCAAAGGCGAAATCGCTCGCACCGAGATCTTCGGGCCGGTTCTGGGCTTGATGCATGTGGAAACGGTGGAAGAGGCGATCGCTTTCATCAACGGCGGTTCCTATGGAAACATGGCTTGTTTCTTCACCGGCAGCGGAGCCGCGGCACGCCAGTTCCGCTTCGACGCTCAGGTGGGGAACATCGGCATCAACGCCGGCGTTGCCGCGCCGATGGCGTTTTTCCCCTTCAGCGGATGGAAGGACAGTTTCTTCGGTGATCTCCACGCGCAAGGCCGCCACGCGGTGGAATTTTTTACGCAGGCGAAAGTCGTCGTGGAGCGCTGGCCCAAGGAGTGGTCGCGGAAATTCTGACCCTTTTCACGGGAAATGTCAGGAGCCTGACCGCACAACGAGTAGCGTGTTGGTGTCTTGCCAAGTCACGTGCGCCGGATCCGGGTAGTCGCGGCGGACGTTGTCCCTGAATTGCCCCATCGCTCGGTCGAGCTCGTCGGGCTCATAGAGCGCGAACGTAGAGTAATGGTGATTTGTTGCTTGCTCGATCAGCCAATCGATCGAGGCTAGACGATCGAATCGGAACTCCTGGACCTCCTCGAGATTGAGCCCCGGCGTTTTTGTAACGAGCTCTTCGAGCTCGGAGAGCTCGAAGAGCCGCGTCTCCTTTTCGGAGAACAAAGGGAAATATTGCCCCCAGATGTTGCTGCGATTTTGAGAGCGGGTTCGCGTATAGATGAGAACCGAGCCGTTGGGACGCACGACGCGGGCGCATTCACGTAAGAACGCCGGGACGTTGAAGTGATGGATAGCGTTGAACGTCAGCACGGAATCCAAATATTGCTTGCGGAAAGGGAGAGCGCACGCAGAAGCTCGTAGCACGGAGTAGCCGGCCAGGCACTGCCGTTGGAGCTCCTGGTGAAGGGTACGGAGCATTTCGAAATTGTAGTCCAGACAAATCAAGCTCGATGTCTGGCCCAACCGGGAAAGCAGCTCAAGATCGTACCGGCCGCTTCCGCAACCGACGTCCACGATGCGGAGTGGTCGTCGGGCCGGTAGTTTTTCAATCAGGCGAGAAATCACTTCCGGGTCGGTGGTGCGGAGATCGCTGTAGCGTGGTGCGATGACCGAGAAGTGTTCGGCGGTCCCGTTCGCGACAGCGATTTGTCCTCTCTTCACACTTGTCCTCCCTGGAAACACCGGAGAGTCACGCGCTCCGGGACAGCTGAGCTGGGGCGTGTTGCGTGATGCCAAGTTGAAGAAGAGCGGTCTCGCTTGCCGCGCGACCCCGCTTGGTTACCTGAGCAGATTCAGGCTAGCCCCGGCAGCGTGATTTCAACAGGCAGAAGCTCGAAGGCGTCCTCACAATGCATCAAAAGAACCCGCACGTCAAGTCAATTCAAATGTCCCTGCCTCAGTGAAAAACGATATGACAGAAGACGAGCGAAGCGAGTAGGGCCAGCGCAAAGTGCCCCACCCGCGGATGAGAAACCTCGAGGAAGTTACCTTCGGGCAGCCGCCAACCGTTCCTGTAGACAGTGGGAATGGCGACGATCGCAAAGCTCGCCACGATGACCCAGCCCGAGCGGACGAAGTAATTCATAGCTGGAAAAGCCAAGCTCAAAACGTAGTACAGCAAGCAGCTCGAGATTAGAACGATCAGAACGAGAGCTCTAGCCGGCTTGATGAGAAGGACGGCCGCCAGAATGAGCAACACGAAACCGTTCTTGACGTAGTAGGAGAGCTCGTTGAACCAGTGCGTGAAAGCCGACGATTGACTGCCGAGCTTGGCGCTGATCATCATGAACGCGAAAGCCAAGCCACAGAGCATCGTGCCGACCATGGCCGCTCGGGCGGCCCGCACCATCTGAGAATTGCTCGCCTCCGGTCTCAAGTGCCTCTTGTAGATGTCCACCGACCACATGGTGGACACCGAGTTGTAGATGGAGTCGACCGTGCTCATCAATGAAGCGAAAAGACCGCAGAGGACGAGCCCCCGGAGGCCCACCGGAAGGAGAGTCTTCACCAGAGTCAGATACGCTTGATCGGGATCCTCGAGCGGATCGTCTCGGAGGATTCCGGCGAGCGCGATTCCCGGAACGATCACGATCACGACCATGACGTATTTGATGGCGCCGCCCACCAAGAGGCCGATTTGAGCCTGTCGAAGGTCTTTGGCTGCCAGCGCCCTCTGCAGAATGACTTGATTGGCTCCCCAATAGTTCAGATTGAGGAGGTTCATGCCGAAGAGCCCGATCCAGGGCAGCGCTTCGTGATCTCGCGGCAAGTGCAAGTGCATCAGTTGCGGGGTTTGGGACCAGAGCTCCGGCCATCCACCCAGCGCTTTGATGGCGAAGAAAACGGTGACCAGTCCACCACCGAGGAGCAGGACGAACTGAACCACATCGGTGCGAACTACGGCCCGGAGGCCTCCTAGGTAAGTGTAGAAGGCGGAGAACGCTGCCAGGACGATGGACAAGGCAAAAAGACCCCAGGGGGGGGCGAGAGCCGAGGTTCCGATGAGCTCGCCGAACAGTCCATCGATCGCATAGGAAGCCCAAAAGAGGGCCGAGCCCATGAACAAGAACCCGTACAGGAGGATCATGAACGAGGAGTAGGCCAGGGCAACATAGGGTCCCAGTTTGTTCTCGAGGAACTGGGTGATCGTCGTGACTCGTTGTCGCAGAAATAGCGGCACGAAGAAGAGTGTGGCGATGACAATGCCGAAGATGGCGTTGATCTCGAGGTTCGCTTGCGCCAAACCGTAGAGATACGCCGAGCCAGTCATTCCGACGAAGTGTCCGGCATGGATATTCGTTGCGATGGTGGAGATGGCGATGGAAGGCCACTTGAGTGAGCGCGAGCTGAGGAAGTACTGATCGGGAGTAACGTCCTTGCCCACTCGGGACCACAATCCGATGAGAAGAACGATCAGAAAGTAGCTGGCGATGATTCCGAAATCGAGGAGCAACGGAAGGCCCTCCGCCGGTTGTCACGGAGGTTAGCACAAAGAGCTTGGGGGCGGGTCGTTGTTCCTAATCCACGCCTATCGAGCACCATGAGTATTCCAATCGCCGCGCCGACCGCGTGAGCCAACGGGACCGACACGATGTCGGGGGAGCCCGAAACGAAGACGGTCCCGCCGGTCGCCAACTCGTAGGCGGTTTTTAGAAGAAAGCCAACGAAAAACCCCACGCCGAGGCTCAATCTCTTGTCCAGGTTGAAAATCACGAGCAGCGCAAAAAGCGTGGAGTCGAGACCCGATAGGCCACGATAGGTCTCGATGCCGGGCAGGAGAACCAACACCGTCAAGGGGATGAGGATCGCGGACAGCGTCAGTCCGGCAAGGTAGCGCGAGCGATTCATCTGCTCGCACGCGGCGCCCAGCCCGACAAAGATCGCGAGATCCCATAACAGGTGATCGAGCGACCAATGTGTCCAATGGCACGTGACGATCCTCCAAAGCTCTCCCTTTAGGACCGCCGCCCGATCGTATTGAAGCCCATCCGCGAGCGCCGGAAACGCGTAGACCACGACTGCAAGGGCACCGAGGAGCAGCGAGGCGCACGGAAAGCGCCTCGCTACATCACCAAGTGCTCTTAACTTCATCGACCTACCGATCGAGAGTCTTCCTGCGCCGGCGCGCCGCGAGCGCCCAGCCGACGAGACCCAGTGCCATCGTTCCGGTCAAGGGATCGATGGCTCCGCCCCCTCGGCTGCGGCCGGGCCTCGGTGCGCGGTGCTTGAACATGGGTGACGATTGGTCCACCCGCCGGTTGCTGGGTGGCTGACTGCTCCGAACCGCCTGGGCTTGGCGCTCGATTCCAGTCCGACGCTGATTCCTTCTGTCGATTCCACGCTTTACGAAACTCTCATCAGAAGAGTACGACCATCGAGGTGTGGTCGGTGACGAGTTGGTAGGCGACGCCCATGTCAACGATGGCCTGCCGGGCTTCATTCTCCGGCAGGAAGCCTGCGTCTCGCTTGGCCTCCATGGTCTCGATGCGATTGAGCGCCCAGAGCCTCTCGATCTCGGGGTTGTCGGTATCGATGTCCGGGAAGTCAAAGCTCGTCGAATAGGTTTTGTCCTCGCCAGTCATGCGAGCATCCAGTGATAGGTTCGCTTTGCCGCCTGTCTCGTAACGCCCGAAGAGAACCAGCTCTGCCCGCGGTAGATCTTTCCGATCATTTCGTCGGTGGCATCGAAGACCTTGACCCCGCGCACTTTGATCTCGGCGTCGTGAAGGCTCTCATGCGTAATCTTGCTCTTGGCCAGCAAGATCTCGCCGATGATGTCGTCGGAGTTCGAGATCGGCTTCCAAAAGCTCCCACTCGCGTCGGTGATGGTCCGCATCAGCGGCCAGTTCGCATTGTTCCCCATTAGGAAGCTGAAGACCCGCACGTCGACCCTCTGCATCAGCTGATGGAACTCCTTGGGATCCACGATGCCGGTGTTGGTGACCGCATCCGTCACGAGCACGATGCTAGAGGCTCGATCGTCGTCCAGGTCCTCGAGTCCCATAGAAAGTCCGTCGTAGAGATTCGTCCCGCCACCGGGTTTGAGCGACTTCATGAAGCCGATAGCGACATGGACGTTGTCCGAGCTCGCAGGCAACTAGCCGAGCGCGCCCGCGCCCGCGAGGAGCCAAACACCGAGGGAGCGTTGCTGCGCGGAGGAGGACATGACCGGTACGACGAGTGTCGGTTTCAAGGCGGCGGCGTCCTGCTGCTGCAATCGGCTGCGGACCTTCCTTGGTGAGACGACCGAGCCACCCCGTGTGTGCGACGAAGACGTGAGCCTTGTTTCCGCGGCGCGCCGGTACCACCTGGCTTCCATCGATTCCGGATCGACCGCGAGGACCTTGGTCACGATGTCGATGACTTCTTTGGGATCGGCTTGCCGGTGTGCCGTTCTCATCGCGACCAGTAGTGTCGTCGCTTCTTGGTGTTTGGATTCATCCAAGCTTTTCTGTCGGAGTTTCTCTTCGCTCTGAGATAAATAGTGGAGCGCCATCGAGTGGACTAGCACCTCGTCCAAGGACTTGGCTCATCGAAAGGACGGCGCCTTCGTAATCCTGAGCGTTGAACTTGTCGAGGCCTTGCTGATAGACCTCTTCGAGTTGCCCGGCGACCTCGGCCACACGCGACCACTGATTGACTACCGGATCGGCAGTAGGGGCGTGCTCCGGTACCACTTCTTTTCCGGTCTCGATGTCGTCGTCCGAGAGCACCGGAGGGCGAGGTTCGATCCCGGCGTCCAGCGCAACGGCGTCCAAGATTTCGCTGAACTCCGCCATGCTTCCGAATCGTGCCGCCGTCTTCTTGGCGATGGCGCGAAAGACGAGATCTTCCAATCCCGAGGTGATGCCCTCTGCTTGTTTCGCAAGGCTCCCCGGTTCATCGGAAAGGATCTTGAAAACCGAGGCGGCCAGTGTCTCGGCCCGGAAGGGATTGCGTCCGATGAGAAGCTCGTAGGCCACGACGCCGAGAGAGAAGATGTCGGCTTGGGTGTCCACCGATTCGCCACGTACCTGCTCGGGTGACATGTACTCAACGGTCCCGAAAACCGTCCCTGCGCGGGTCAACTCACCCTCGCCTATCTTGGCGACGCCGAAGTCCAAGACTTTGACGACACCGTTTCGCAGCACGAAGAAGTTGCTGGGTTTGAGATCGCGGTGGACGATTCCGTCTTCGTGTGCGCACTGGAGTCCGGCCGCGATTTGGCGAAGGATGGAGAGCTTCTCCGCCAGATCCATCGGTCGCTTCCTGATGAGCGTGCTGAGTGAAGCACCTTCGAGGAGCTCCATCACGATGTAGTGCGTGCCTTCCTCTTCGACCAGCTCGTGGATGGTAATGATGTTGGGATGTTGGAGCTGGGCGACCGCCCGCGCTTCTCGAACGAAACGAATCCTGAACTCGGAGTCGGACGGAAGGTCGGTGGACATCGCCTTGATGGCGACCTGTCGTCCTAGCCCGGAATCGACGGCGCGATAGACGACGCCCATGGCACCGTGTCCCAAGACCGATGAGACGTCGTACTTCCCGACTTTGGTTGGATGTGCGGCCGACATTTTTCCCAAAAAAGGTGCAAGCTTTGTGCCGCGGACAATCGGGATCAAGGTCTTTGCTGGTAAGAGCTTACCGCCGGCGCCGCTGGCTGGCCGTGGTGAAAGGCCTACGGAGGGGCGGTTTTCTTGACAGGACGGATTTGACGTCTAGCGTCGCCTGAGATGTGTGGGCTCGGTATAGCGTTCAATGTGACGGCCGCGTCGTTACTCTTTGTTTACACTTTGTAGACCGAAGCGAAGTTGTTACCTTTGGTTACTAGGTCCGGACGCAGTTGCTATAGTTTCAGATACTCCTCGCGGTAGAGCTTGAGCTCACGCTTAATGGATTCGCGTCGCTGCTGGAGCCGGCTAATCTCATCGCGCCGGAACAGGTGGACGAAGAAAAGCCGCACCTCTTCGAAGAAGCCGGACATTCTTTCTTGGTAGTCGAGAGCAAGAAGGCCGGTCATGGGTAGTGATACTAAATAGATGATGGCAGTGCCGACTCCAGTCCAGTGGCCCACCGCCCAGGTCTGAAGGGCGTAGAAGAGCGGGAAGCTCAAGAGCCCGGCGACGAACTTGACGGTCGCGATCTCCACCGGGTGCTGAGCAACTAGGCGTGAGAGCCAGCCGGGTGTTTTGTACGGCAAGAAGTTGTTGATCGCACCGTACAGAAAGATAGGAAGTCCCAGCGAAGCTACGACCACTCTTGGCAGCATGTAGCGGAGCACCGGTCCTAATGGGTAACGCCGCTTCACCTGAGAGTGCT
The DNA here is from genome assembly GCA_965219415.1 of Candidatus Marinacidobacterales bacterium. Taxonomy (GTDB): domain Bacteria; phylum Acidobacteriota; class Vicinamibacteria; order Marinacidobacterales; family DATDRI01; genus CBDCNP01. Next base: position 1,655,696 of record OZ244742.1, on the reverse strand, counting down.
CCAATCCAAACGCATCCAACAACCGAACGTAGCGCAGCACATCCTCTCGCGAGCGGCGATAGTGAGCCGGATCGTGAACGCTGAAGTGCTTGATGGCCTTGAAGAGCTCTTGATCGACCTCGAGGCGACTGCTGATGTCATGCCCCGCGGGGAATATCTGGCGCAAGGCGCTCAACAGTGGCTCGTCCCCGGACTGCGGTACGTGGAGCGTGAGCTCTCTTAGCCTGCGCCCGAGCGCGGTGGTGAGCTCGCGGACCGTCTCTTGGGGCTCGGAACGATAGCGATCGAAGTACTCTTGCGGATCAATAGCGGGGCCGTAGGCGACGAGGACATCGCTTCGGAATATGGAAGGAGCGGAAAAGTAGAGACCCACGGGCACAATTTTGACGCCCAAGCGGAAATCGTTTCGCTCTTCCGCCTCCAACGTGATGCGCGCACACCCGGTCTTCAACGGAGGCACCGCGTGCCGTTCGTGGCTGACGCCTTCGGGGAAGATGGCGAGGGCACCGCTGTTCTCAAGCAACTCGTAGCAGGCGCCGAAGGTGAGTTCGTTCTTGCCCGTCTCCTCGGGGTTGTCGCTTCTCCTGAAAACCGGCAGGACGCCGGCCGCCGCGAGAAAACGTCCCAGTAGGGGACTGCTGAACAAGGTCGCTTTGGCGAGGAAGCTCAGGGCTCGTGGCTGCGTCGTGCCGAGGAGGACGGCGTCCATGAGCATGTTGGGATGATTGGACGCGACGACGATCGGGCCATCCGGCGGCACGTGCTCTCGGCCGCGCACTTCCACTTTTCGGAAGAAGAGCCAGACCAAGATGCGGGCCAGGGGTAGGAGCAGCCGGTATAGAGGGGGACCCATCGCGAAGAGGATACTTCAATCCATGCTAGACTCTGCGCGCAATCCGCAGCCATCAAAGGGGGGATTTCCATGCGTAGTTTGGCGAGGGTTTCCGTTCTGTTCGCGGGCGGCCTGATGCTGGCCGGTACGGCGGCGAGTCAGGAGCGGCTCACGAATCGCGTGCTTACCCACCGCGAGCAGGCGCCTATCGCGTACGGCTGGATCGAGAAAAAATTCGACACGCTATTGCCAGGACTCATGCATCGCGAGGGGATCGACATGTGGATCATCGTGTCGCGGGAGTACAACGATGATCCTGTTTTTCGATCCATGGCGCCCCTTACCACCTACGCGTCTCGTCGCCGAACGATCCTCGTCTTCTTCGACCGGGGCGGGGAAACACCAGTGGAACGGCTTTCCATCGGGCGCTTCGACTATCGGGGCCTTTTCGAAGTGCACAAGACGAAGAATGACGAACAGTGGGAGGGACTTCGCCAAGTCGTCGAGGAACGCGACCCTAAGGTTATCGGGATCAATACCTCGGACATTTGGTACCACGGAGACGGGTTGACCTTCACCGAGCATGAAAAACTGATCGACGCTCTTACTCCCAAGTACGCGGGCCGGGTCGTCTCGGCCGAGAACCTTGCGGTGGGATGGGTCGAAGTGAAGCTTCCTGAGCAGACGGACATGTACCGGCACGTCATGCAGGTGGCTCATGAAATCATTCGGGAGGCCTTTTCGAATCGCGTCATTGTTCCGGGGCAGACGACGACCGCCGATGTCGAGTGGTGGATGAGACAAAGAGTCGCGGAGCTCGGGCTGGGGCAGTGGTTTCATCCGTCGGTCTCCATCCAACGTCGTGGCGAGCTACCGGAAGACGGCGAGCCTGGCTACGACGTGATCGAGCGCGGCGACTTCCTGCATTGTGACTTCGGCGTCCGCTACTTGGGTCTTGCCACCGATACCCAGCATAACGCTTACGTTCTCCGGCCAGGAGAATCGGAGGCGCCGGCAGGTTTGGCGGCCGGTCAGCGGGCGGGCAACCGACTTCAAGACATCATCATGGAGAAGGCGCGCATTGGCCGCACTGGGAATCAGGCTCTCGCAGAGGCGTTGGAGCAAGCCAAGGCAGAAGGCCTCGACCCCATGATCTATAGCCACCCAATCGGTTATTACGGTCACGCTCCCGGCGCGTCCATCGGCATGACCGATTATCAGGACGGAATTCCGGGAATAGGAGAGTTTGTCTTTCGAGCCAACACTTGGCTTTCCGTCGAGCTCAATGTTAAGCAGGAGGTGCCGGAGTGGGGCGGCAAGGAAGTGCGATTCGCGCTGGAAGAAGACGCGGCTCTTCTTGAAGATGGTTGGCATTGGATCGACGGGAGACAGAGCGAGCTCTATTTGATTCGATGAGCCATGCTAGTATGAGCGCGCTATGAAGGTCTTCATCGTCGGCGTCGGCGAAGTCGGTTTTCACATCGCCCGCTCGCTTTCTGAAGAAGGTCATGACCTGGTGGTCATCGAGCGCGATCCGGAAAAAGTTCAGCGTCTGCAAAGCGAGCTGGATGTCCTTGCGGTCACCGGTGACGGTTGCAACCCGGCAATTCTCGAAGAGCACGGCGTCGAAGACGCCGAGCTCGTTTTCGCTGTTTCCGACAATGATCCCACCAACCTGCTCGTAGCGCTCACCGCTCGCAAAATGGGTGCGAAACGATGCGTGGCTCGAGTGGGGGATCCTTATCACGGATCGAATCCGCTACTTGAAGCCGATCCAGAGATCATTCCTCTCTATCCGGAACGTTTGGTGGCCGAGGAGATTCTCGGGCTAACGAAAGTTCCCGGCGCCACCAAGGCTCACTTCTTCGCCGATGACAAACTGGTGCTCCTCCATGCACGGCCGTCGATGTCGGTGGACATTTACGGCAAGCCGTTAAGACACCTAGAAGGACCAGACGGGTGGATTCTCGTGGGTGTGCTGCAAGGTCTCCGGTTAACTGTGCCTCGGGGGGACACCGTGCTTATGCCCGGCCAGGAAATCTATGCCGTCGGTCAAACCGAGACCATCAAGGAGTTCTTGCAGGCGATCGGCGTGGAGTCGGCTCCGCCGCGCAACGTCGTCATTGCCGGTGCCGGCCACGTGGGTCAGTGGCTCGCCAAGGGGCTGGTGGAACAAAAGATCCAGGTGACGGTGATAGAACGCCAAGAAAAGAAGGCCTTCGCGTTGGCCTCGGAAGCGCCGGAAACCCTGGTGCTTCGCGGTGACGCCACCGATCCGGCCCTCCTCCGGGAGGCGGGAGTGCATAACGCCGATTATTTCGTCGCCGCCACACAGGCGGATGAAGCGAACGCCATTTCCTCGTTTCTTGCGAAGGAGCTCGGTGCCCGCCTGGTCGTGACCCTCTACCAGAGGCCCGAGTTTCTCAACGTTCTTCGCGCCGCGCGCGTCGATATCGCACTCTCGCCGCGGCTCGTCACCGCCGGCACAATCTTGCGAATGATTCACCCGCGCGAGATTCTGAACCTAGATCTGATCGAGAGTGGTGATGCCGAGGTCGTGGAGTTCGAAGTGCCCGACAACTGCACCGTCATCCGCCATCCGCTGCGCGATTTGAAATTTCCGGAAGGCTCGATCATTGGCGCCGTGATACGCGGCGACGAACGTCACGTCCCGGGTGGCGATTTCACGTTTCAGCCTGGCGACCGGGCCTTGGTGTTCACTCTCCTGAAAGCCGAACCGGCGCTCGAGAAGATGTTTCGCGCTAAATGAATCTTCACGGAGTCTTCTTCCTTCTCGGTCGCCTCCTTCTCGTCCTCTCCGTAGCCCTACTCATTCCGGCCGCCGTCGCTTACTTCTCCGATGGACGGATTGAGTTGGTCGCCTTTCTTATGTCCGCGGGGGTTGCGGCGGTCTCAGGAATTTTTTTGGAACGGAAGTTCGTTCAGCGACAGGAGTTCTCCTTTGGCCGGCACGAGGCGTTTGTTCTGGTGGCCTCGGCTTGGGTTGTGGCGACGATGGTGGGAACGCTGCCTTACGTGTTCATCAAGGGACCTGGGTTCATAGTCAATGGGATCTTCGAGTCGGTCTCGGGCTTCACGACGACCGGCGCCTCGATCTTACCGAACGTAGAAAGCGAACCGAATTCCATTCTTCTTTGGAGGGCTCTTACACAATGGTTGGGGGGCATGGGGATCATCGTGTTGGGGATCGCGATACTTCCCAAGTTGGCGATCGGCGGTATGGAGCTCTTGGGGGCGGAAGCTCCGGGGCCGATCAAGGAAAAACTGACGCCTCGTTTGGCCCAGACCGGCAAGGCGCTTTGGGGCATCTACATCCTTTTTACGGGGGCGGAAGTTCTCATCCTGACGGCCCTGGGCCTCGGGCTCTTCGACGCAGTCACGCATAGCTTCGCCACCATGGCCACTGGCGGTTTCTCCACTAGGAACGCCAGCATAGCCGCGTTCGATAGCCCGGCTGTGGAGATGACGATCGTTCTGTTCATGTTGCTCGCCGGTGCCAGCTTTGCGCTTCACTTTCATTGGATACGCGGTCGGGCTCAGCCTCTACTCCGTGACCCCGAGTTCCGGGTCTACATCGGAATCGTAGCGGTGAGCGCGCTCCTGATTGCGTCCGACTTGCTTTGGCAAGGGACATACGAGGGGGTGGGCTCGGCGGTCCGGTTCGCCCTCTTCCAAGCGAGCACTATCGTGACCACGACGGGATTCGCCACCGCCGACTTCGACGCATGGCCCGACTTTTCCCGCACGTTGCTGTTCGTCATGATGTTCGTCGGTGGCTGCGCCGGATCCACCGGTGGCTCGGTGAAGGTGGTACGGATCCTCATCGTGGTCCAGAAAGTGGCGGTCGATCTGCGACGCATGGTTCGGCCCCACGCGATGCTGCCTCTGCGGATAGGCGACAAGGCAATCCCCGAGGATGTGGTCTCCGCGGTCACCACTTTTTTCCTGCTCTTCCTGGTCTTATTCACCGCGGGGGGGATGTTGCTCACGCTAATGGGCGTGGATGCGCTGTCCGCCTTTTCCGCATCCGCCGCGTGTTTGGGTAACATAGGCCCAGGATTCGGGGCGGTCGGACCGACGATGAACTATGCGGCGCTACCGGGGTTGGCGAAGCTGCTACTTGCCTTGATGATGATCGTGGGAAGACTCGAGCTCTATACGATCCTCGTTCTCTTCTTTTTGAGGCGTAGGGCCTGAGCTGGGCACAGTTTGGCCGTCAAAAGAGGGCGGTGCCACGAACTGGCTCGCCAGACGGCTCTTGAGGCGCAGAGACTGATTGGCGACGGAATCAGATCTCAACGGGGGAAAGGGCTGGCACGAGCTTCCGCGTCGCCTCGAGCTTTTCCTCCAGGTGCAGCTTCCACTCGGGGAGCGTTTCGGCCAGGGGGGCGGCGGCGTTCAGAACTTGAAGGGCTCGTTTTCCGTTGTGATCGGCAATGTACAGATCGGCCAGCGCGAGGGACGCCCGCAGTTTGATGGATGGATCGCTGGCCGAACCGATGACTCCCTGGTAAAGCACCACCGCCTCGTCGCGGCTGTCGTCTTCCATCAGTGCGGGCGCTATCGCCAACGACTCCCGCGGAGGCAACGAAACATCTCGGCTGCATTCCACCATGTCGAAGTAGGCACCGATGGCGAGATCCTTCTCGCGTCGCTTGAGGTGGGTCCGGACCTTGCGCGCATGGGCCTGCGCGGCGTCCTTTTCATTTCCCATCGACTGGTAAGATGAAGCGAGCAGGTCCAGAGCATCGACGTCGTCGGGATTGTCTCGGATTGCTCCCAAGAGAGGGCGAACGGCTTCCAGGTGTTTCCCGCTGTCGATGAGATGCAGCGCCGAAGTGACCTTTGGATTCTGGGCGAAGAGATTCGTTTTCTGATCGATGGCGGGAGCGAGAAAAGCCTCTTCTACCAGCGTGAGCTTGATGAAAAGCGCGACGCCGGCGCCGAAGACGAATCCGCCTACGTGGGCCCAGAATGTCACCGGACTTCCGTCGCGATACATCACGGCGTAGAAGAGTTGACTCACGAGCCAGAGGGGCAACATGACCCCAGGCTGGCGAATAAAACGTTCCCCAGTGAATCCAAAACATGTAGAAGAAACGAATGCGGGTCGCGTAGAGTCGCACCAGAAACGCCCCCATCAGCCCTGCGATCGGTCCCGGACGCCCCTACCAAGGGAGCGTCGCTCAGTGGGAATGCGGCGGCGTGGGCCATGCACGCGACCAGCCCGCTCGATAGATAGATCAGAGCGAAGACCGGGCGCCCCCACATATCCTCGATGCAGCACCCACAAAGCCAAAGCAAGTACATGTTGCCCAAGAGGTGCATCCAGCCACCGTGCAGAAAGATGGAGCTCATGACGTCCGGCCACTCTTGGCGTGAGGGTACGAAGCCGTAGCGGCCGAAAAGGCGACTCCGATTGATGTTGTTGAACTTCTCGACGAGTCGCTGATACTCCCCGAGCTCTTCTTCGCTCGAAAAATCCTCCTGCGACATTCCAGGGTTGGCCGCAGCGAACTCGTGGAGCTCGTCGATCACCTCGTAGAGCCGGTCTTCGTCTCTCTGCGTCTGCGGGTGGGTGTAAAGAAAAATAAAGACGTTGGCCATCACCATCGCGATGGTGATCCAGGGAAGTCGCTGGACCGTCATCTGTTCGTGCGTGAGAGGGATCGGCATGATTGGTCAACGTCCGATGCGGTCGAGTCGGGCGGCCGAGAAGCGGCGGAGAAACCGAGCGCCAGGAATCCGAAGCCTACGAACCCGGCGGTGCGAACGGTGAATAGGGGAACGCCGTCGCCAGCGGGATCGGGTTCGAAGATCTCGCCGAGGACCTCGAGACCGTCCAGGCAGGCTCGGAAGCTGCTGAGGTCGGAAAGGAACGATGATTCGAACGAGGCGCACGTAATGATGAAGATGCGTCCACGAGCGAAGAGGCAGCGCTGGATGACATGGTAGTAGGTATCGGCCGCGGGAAGAGTGGCCATGACTTCGATGGCGGGATTACCCTGGTGGATCAGTTTCGTCTCCTGGTCCACGCGTAGATTGGGGAACTTGCGCTTGAGAGCTTCGCTCAGCTCCGCCTGAACCTTGTCGATGTCGGAGCCTTCGGATATCGGGTAAGGGTACGAGGTGATCTGGATTCGAGGCCCGTTCTCACCATCCTTCCAGAATTCGATGGGCTCGTCTTCCGTCACACCCGCACTCACGATCTTCCAGCCCACCGGCGGTCGCACACGAAGGTGCAGTCGTCGATTCTCGAGGACCCCACCCAGCAGGCTTCCGTCGTTGGGCTGAAGTGGAGCCAACAGCAGCAAGACCGATAGAGACAAGCACAGCATTCGGCGCGCTCCCCAACCTCGTTATTCAATTGGAACTGATTGATTACGTTGTAGTTCATTTCCAGCGGCCCGAAAAGTTGCTGCCCTCGCCGAGACGTGATCGCCGTCACGCCGGTCGCCGGGTCGACTTGCGGGGCTCGCGATTCTTTTCAACTCGAAAGCGCGGCGCCACAAGGGTTTCGGCGCCCCCGTCGGGTACCAACGCAACTGGCCCTGGCATGGTTGCTTGTCATAAGATGGCCACTCAGCAGCTGGTACGGAGGCTCTTGGATGCCGGATACGCCTGACAAGCCCGAGAAAAAAGACCCGTCGTCGATGGAGATCGAGACGTTACTTCAGGAGGGGCGTCGGTTCGCTCCGCCTGATTCCTTCCGCGAGAAGGCGACGATTCGGGACGAGTCGGTCTACCGCGAGGCGGCCGAGGATCGGGAGGGTTTCTGGGCCCGCATGGCGGGCGAGCTCGAGTGGATGAAGCCGTGGAGCAAGGTCTTGGAGTGGGAGCCTCCCCACGCACGATGGTTCGTGGGTGGAAAGCTCAACGTGAGCGTGAACTGCGTGGATCGACACGTCAGAACTTGGCGCCGAAACAAGGCGGCGCTCATCTGGGAAGGTGAGCCCGGTGATACGCGAACGCTGACCTATTGGGATCTCTATCGGGAGGTCAATCGCTTTGCCAACGTCCTAAAGAAGCTGGGCGTTGGAAAGGGAGATCGGGTGGCCATTTATCTCCCCATGATTCCGGAGCTTCCCATTGCGATGCTCGCGTGTACGCGAGTCGGCGCCGTTCACAGCATCGTCTTCGGGGGATTCAGCTCGGAGTCGCTCCGCGACCGGATCAATGATGCCCAGGCCAAGTTGGTGATCACCGCCGACGGCGGATACCGCCGCGGGAGTGTGATTCCGCTCAAGGATATGACGGACGAAGCCGTAGCTGGAACCCCATCGGTCGAGAACGTAGTGGTGGTGAACCGCGGCGATTTCGAAATCAATTTCCAGAGGGGGCGGGATCTTTGGTGGCACGACCTCATGAAAGATGCCGGTGACCGCTGCGAGCCTGAGGAGATGGACGCCGAGGATATGCTCTATATTCTCTATACCTCGGGCACCACGGGTAAGCCCAAGGGAATCGTACATACAACGGGCGGCTACCTCACCGGTGTGTACACCACCACCAAATTTGTCTTCGATCTCAAAGAAGATGATGTCTGGTGGTGCACGGCAGACATCGGATGGGTAACTGGGCACAGCTACCTGGTCTACGGCCCGCTGTCGCTGGGAGTCACCGGCGTCATGTACGAGGGCGCTCCGAACTGGCCGGAGAACGATCGTTTTTGGACCATCGTCGAGAAGTACGGGGTGACTGTGTTCTATACCGCGCCGACGGTCATTCGGGCCTTCATGAAGTGGGGAACCGAGTGGACGGCCAAGCACGATCTGTCTTCTCTCAGGCTGCTGGGTACGGTCGGCGAACCGATCAATCCGGAAGCGTGGATGTGGTACCACGAGAACGTCGGAGGCGGGAAGTGTCCCATCGTCGACACGTGGTGGCAAACTGAGACCGGCATGATTCTGATCACTCCACTGCCGGGCGTAACGACCACGAAGCCTGGATCCGCGACGCGACCGTTTCCGGGGATCGAGGCGTATATCTTGAACGAGAAGGGAGAGTCGACCGCAGTCGGGGGCGGATTCTTGGCCATCAAGTCGCCATGGCCGGCGATGCTTCGCGGCATCTATGGCGATCCCGATCGCTACGTGAAGCAGTATTGGAGCAAGTGGTCGAAGGAGACCTATTTCCCCGGTGATGGAGCCAAGCGAGACAAGGACGGATACTTTTGGATCCTGGGTCGCGTGGACGACGTGCTAAACGTGGCCGGCCATCGCATCGGGACGATGGAGGTGGAGAGTGCGTTGGTGGACTTCCAGGACGTGGCCGAAGCGGCCGTGGTCGGCCGGTCGCACGAGATCAAAGGTGAAGGCATCGCCGCTTTTGTGACCCTGAAGCAAGGCGTCGAGTCGAGCGACTCCTTGATCGATGAGCTCAAAGGGCATGTGGTCAAGAAAATCGGCTCCATAGCCCGCCCGGATGACATCATCTTCGCGGCCGACCTTCCCAAGACGCGTTCCGGCAAGATCATGCGACGGCTACTCAAAGACATTGCCGAGGGTAAGGCACTGGGGGATACGACGACGCTCGCCGATCCGGCAGTGGTAGAGAAACTCAAGGAGAAATACGAAGAAGAGGCCTGATAGAATGATGAAGCTAACCGTTGTGACACAACCGCCTTCTCGAGTGAAAGCGGATCTGGCCGTGGCGGTGCTGGATCCCGACAAGACCCTATGCAAAGTGGATCAACCCGAGGTACGACGCGTCCTACAGGGTGCTCAACGGGCGTTCAAAGAGGAGCGACAGAAGCGCGAGCTCTTCCATTCTTTTTCCGGGCAATCGCCCATCAAGAATCTGCTGGTTTTTTCCACGACGTTGTCCAAGAACTACGAGTTGCAAGAGAACCTGAAGATCTTCGCGGCCAAGTCCTTTGGGTATGCGAAAGGCTACAGTTTCGACCGGATCGTGTTTCTGCTGTGTGCGGCGGACGGAGCACCGTTCGTCGGAAAGGTGGCCGAGGGTTACTTGCTGGGTGGATATCGCTTCGATAAGTACAAGAAGAAGAAAACGAAGGATGAGATCACGGTGTCCATTCTTGTCCGTTCCGAGGACCGCGCCGCTGCAGATGCCGAGCTCCGTCGCTACAACGTCGTCTCGGAGGAAGCGAACCGCTGCCGAGATGTTGTGAACGAGCCCGGGGCGGTGATCTATCCGGAGACCCTAGCCCGACTTGCCAAGAGAGTCGCGTCGCAGAGCAAGCTCAAGTGTACCGTCCTCAACGAAAAGCAGCTGGAGAAACAGGGGTACCGCGGCTTGATTGCTGTGGGCCAGGGAAGTATGCGGCCGCCGCGGATGATCGTTCTTCGCTACGAGCCACGCCAGAAGAGTAAACACCATGTCGCTTTGGTGGGGAAAGGGATCACGTTCGACACCGGTGGCATTTCACTGAAACCTCCCGAGGGGATGTTCACCATGAAGGGGGACATGGCCGGCGGCGCGGCGGTGATCTATGCCATGGCGGCCATCGGACGGTTGAAGCCGTCGGTGCGGGTTACCGGCATCGTGCCGACCGCCGAGAACTTTCCCGGTCAGCGTGCCCAGAGGCCGGGGGACATCTTCATCGCCAAGAATGGCAAGTCGGTGATGGTTGACAATACCGATGCGGAAGGTCGTTTAGTACTCATCGATGGGTTGGCGCGTGCCGGCGAGGAGGGAGCCACTCACATCATCGATATCGCGACGCTCACCGGTGCCGTCGTTCGTGCGCTCGGAGAGTCGGTCGCGGGAGTCCTGGGGAACGACCGAGATCTGATCCAGGCCGTGATTCGTTCTGGCGAGCAGCAAGGCGAGATGTATTGGGAGCTCCCGATGGTCGAAGAGTACAAGGAGACGCTCAAGACGCCCTACGCGGATCTCAACAACGTCGGCGGCAAGATGGCGGGGACGATCACCGCGGCCCTATTCCTGCGGGAGTTCGTGCCGGAGGGAACCCCCTGGGTTCACCTGGACATCGCGGGGCCTTTCTTGCTGGAGAAGAACTGGAAGTACTACGGAGCAGGTGCCACCGGCTTCGGGCTCAAGATGCTGGTCGATCTCTGCCAACGTTTCGAAAGCTACTCCAAATAGAGGTGCGGACCGAGCCGTCTAGTTAATCAGGGCGTCTTGACATCGTAGGCGACGATCTTCCACTCGCCACCTACCTTGGCCCAAACGAGTGCCAAGGTAGCTCCCTGACCCTGGTCGACCTTGAACTGGAAGCCGGTGGCGAAGTAGTTGCCGTAGTCCTTGAGCGTCGGTTTGACGTCGCGCGGTTCTAGTCCCTGGGCCCGCTTGGCGCAGTCGGCACCTTCTCCCTGGTAATCCGGGCCCGCCACCAGCGCAAATGCGCTCTCGTCAGGATGGGTGACGACCAGGAGTTGTGCATCGACGGTTTCGACCCCCTCGATAATCTCATTCAGGCTAGAGGCATCCGGCACGTCCCGCGTGACGCGCTCCAGTCCTTCGAGAAGATAGCGACCCGCCTCCTCGGACGTTTTGGCTTCCGGCCGGTCCGCGGGTCTGAATAAGTTGTAACAAGAGTAGGCGCGTGGTGAGAGAAACTCGTGCGCCCGCTTGGCATTCTTCTCGATGGGCCACGTGCGGTGGAAGTCCTCGGCGACTGAAATCAGGTGTGGATCGCCCTCGGTTCGCTTGACCTCGATGGTTTCGGCAGGCCGGATGTCGGGGAGGTTGGGATCCTCACCTTCGACCTCGCTCTCGTAAGAGACGATCTTCCAAAAGCCGTTTTCCTTGGCCCAGAGAAGAGCGATGGTCTCGCCTCGGACCGGACCTCCGATGTAGAAGATCGAGGCGTAGTACTCTCCGTAGCGACGGTCGGCTTTCGCAGAGGTTCGCGCGACCGCTTCCGTTCGGTTGATGCACTCGAAACTGGCTGCGACGTCGGTGGGGACATCGTACAGAACGAATTGGGCATGATGCTTATTCTCGACCACCTTGAGCTCGGGATGGTTGAGGCGCACCCCCACCGTGGCGTCCGCCACGCTCGATACGTCGCCCAGAGCTTCGTGCACCGCTCCCATCCCTCTCAGGAGCATGATGGGTGCCATTCCTCGGTCGAGTCGTGTCTCTTGTTTCGAGCTGCAGGCACTCGAACGCGCGATCGGACATGTAGCTCATCGCCACATTCACTGCCCCTTCCACCAACCAGAGCTCGAGAAAATCGTGGACCGCTGCTTGTAACTTGAGTTTGCCGGCGGGGGGCTGCTGGGGAATCAGCTCCTCGCCCACATCGTCTCCGCTGGTACGTATGCGCACTCCGAAGATGCCTCGCCACCAGTCCTCGAGTCCGGTTCCCCATCGGTTCACATGACAGTCATGGTTGTTCCCGGCACGAACGTCGGAGTTGGTGCTGCTCAAGTGGCCGTTGAAGAGTGCCTGCGGGAACCCGGAGGAACGGTAGTCCACGTCAATGTCGGCTCGGTTCCCTTCTCTCGCCATAGAGATCTGTATCGAAGGGATCTTTCCAGCCTGACGGTAATTGACGGGGTATCCCTTGTGATAGATCGTGTTGTCCGCGCCACGTTTGAACTCTTGGCTTTTTGTCAGGATCTCTTTGGTGTCCGGCTTCATTACGGCATACATGCGGAACTGCCGGTCGCCTCCTTCTCCCTTGACCTTACCCTTGATCGTCTCCATGTAGTCGATGAGATCGAGTGCCGTGCCTAGCGATTGTCCAGACTCGTCAGTAAGCGCCGTTGTTGTCAAAGCATGGGTCACCGTGTCGAACGTCGTGCGGGTGGAAAGTCGGATCACGTTGTACAAGACGTCGGGGGGTGTGTCGCGCTCGGTGACTTCATCGAATCGGCGGACCCAATCGTCGATAAGCCCCCGTTGCCCGGGCTCCAGCAGATCGTAGGTGCCTCCGAACTGGCGCGGTTCTGTTTCTTGGGCACCCGGGCCGGCGGTGGCTGTTATCGCAAGACTAAGCAGGAGGCTTGTGAGGAGCGTGGGCGGTCGACGATTCTCAGAGCATTTCATCGGGACACCTCCGTATCGGACGGGCAGAATCTAGCACAGGCCCCTTGGCCCTGCCATCCCTATGAGGTTGAAATGCCAGACGCGATTAGAGTATTGAGTGCCTAGGAGGAACTTATGGAACTCATACTCTTTCTAGCCATTGGCGTTGCGGCCGGTTGGATCGCCGGTCAGATCATGAAGGGCCGGGGTTTCGGCCTGGTCGGCAACATGGTGGTGGGCGTGGTGGGGGCGTTTTTGGGGGGGCATCTCCTTGGACTCCTAGGCATCGCGGGATCCGGTCCCATCGGATCGCTCCTCGTCGCGGCAGTCGGTGCGGTCGTCTTGCTGGCGGTCGTGGGTGCCCTCAAGAGGGCTTAGACGAGAGCCGGGCCGAGAGGTGTGGGTTTTTTCTTCGCAGTCTATCTGGCAGCCGCATGGGCATCCCTCTGGCAGTGGGGAAGCCCACACCCGGCGTCGCACATCGATCTCTTCTCGGGTTTTTTTTTCGCCTTATCGCCGCTCTGGTTCTTCGAGAACCGGACATTCTTGAAGAGCGTGAGCGCCACGAAGGAACTCCAGGACGAGGCGCTGGGCAATACGTATGATCCGGGCCTTCACCAATGGGTCATACCCCTCACCCTCGTCGAGCTGGCGGTTTTCTTGGACTACGGGCATTGGCGGTTGCTCCCCGAACTAGCCCAACCGGTTCTTCAGTCGACCGGCCTAGTCATCTGGGCCGTGACGCCTTTGTGGCTTCTCTGGGCCGACAAGTACTTGCGGGAGCACTTCGGACATCCCGACATGGGTAGCAGGATCATCACCGCCGGTCCCTATGCTCTTGTGCGGCACCCTCGCTACACCGGCATCATGGCTAGCCGCGTCGCCTTTTCACTCCTCTTCGCCAGTGTCCTCGGATGGTTTCTCGCAATAGCGTGGGTTGCGCTTATCCTGAGGAGGATTCGGCGGGAAGAGGCCCACATGCGGGAAGAAGTATGGCGCTCTCTATGAGGAATACAGTGCGAAGACCCGGCGGCTGATCCCGGGCGTCTATTGAAGCCTAGTAACGGACCGGGCCGGTGAGTTCCCTCAAGACCCGTTTCGAGCAATACATCCTTCCTGGAATCATCTTTCAATCTGTTCTGATCGGCGGCGCCTATGCGACGGGCCGAGAGATCTTGGAGTACGGAGCGAAGTTCGGCTCGCTCGGTATTTGGAGTGTGGCTGCGATCTTCGCCGGCTTTACGATCTTCGTGAGCCTGACCTACGAGTTCGCCCGGCTCAATCGCGCCTACGACTATCGAACGTTCGTGAAGTCCCGTTCGCACTCACTTACTTCGCGGTGATGGGGTTCTATCCAGAAGAACAGGTCTTAGGGGCTCCGGTGCCCTGGCTCGTGATGTTGAAGCAGGTTTCCGGGACCGGCGTCATCACCGTCTACGCTTTGGTCGTGTTATGGACTCTGGATCGAGACGAGTACCGGGCTCATCCATGCGGTGACAGACCGGGTCTCGGTCAGCCTCGAGGAGACTGGCAGAAAGGCACTTACGCCGAGACAGATTGTAGTGGTGACGGTTGGACTGCTCTTGTCGGCGGCGGTGCTCTCTCGGATAGGCATCATTACGTTGGTAGCCAAGGGATACGGGGCGATGGCCTACGCGTTCCTTCTTCTCTACGCGCTACCTCTGCTCACGGTTGGGGTGGCCCGACTCTTGAAATCCTCTCGCTAAGAGAATCGGTTCGGATCGAAGGGCCGCAAGTCGACTTCCGACTTACCGGAGTGCATGAGCTCTGCTATCGCAACACCGGTGGCGGGTGCTAGCGTGACGCCGAGCATGGCGTGACCGGTTGCGACATAAAGGTTGTCGTATCCGGGGGCTCGCCCGATGGTGGGGAGGCCGTCCGGCGTCACTGCTCTCATGCCCGCCCATTCCTCTTCGCTCTTACCCTGGCGCCAACCGACGATAAATTGATCCGCCGATGCGCGAATGGCGGCGAGGCGTCGAGGGTCCAACGCTTCGCTAATCCCGGCAAGCTCCATCGTCCCGGCGATGCGGAGGGCGTTCCGAAAGGGTGTGACGCCCAATTTCGCCTCGCCGAGATAGAGCGGCCGTCGCAACCTTACCGAGGGCTCGGCGATCGTCACGCTATAGCCTTTTCCGCACTGGACGGGTAATCGGAAGCCCGCCATCCGGGCGAGCGAGGCGGACCAGGCACCACCTGCAATGGGAAAACCATCGCCCGTCACCTCGCCCGCGGTTGTCACGACGGCGGTCATCCTCGACCCTTGCCGCTTGACGCCGGTGACTTTGGTACTCGCCTTCAGTTCTGCAGTGGATTCCGCAAGTCGGCGGGAGAGACCGGTAGTTAGGAGCTCCGGACGCACGTGGCGCTCAGACTCGACCAACATACCGCCCACGACCGCTTTGGCAAGGGCGGGCTCCGCATCGCGAACGGAATCACCGTCGAGCACCGGCGGTGCCGAGTAGCCGTATTTCTCCATCGCGCGAAGTTCGTCGTGAGTGTGCTGCAGTCCCTCTTCGCTCGTGAAAGCGAAGAGCATTCCGGCTTTTTCCATCTCGAATTCGATCCCGTCTTTCGCAAGCGCGTCATACAAGGTCATCGTGTGCTGCGTCAAGGCGGCCATCGCCCCGAGGCCTCTCTCGTGATCACGCCGGTTGCAGTGTCGCCAAAAATCCCATAGCCATTTCGGGAGTGCTGAGTTTGCCCATGGCTTGATGTAGAGGGGACTGTCCTTTTTCGTCATCCACTTGAGGGACGCTGCCACCAGCCCGAGCGCGGGAAGGGGAGCGGAGAGCATCTGGGTGACCCAGCCGGCGCTTCCCCAAGCCGCGCCTTCACCGAGCCGCCCTTTGTCCAAGACGGTGACTTCCGCTCCCTTGCGCACGAGCTCGTAGGCGCAGGAGAGTCCAATGACACCCGTGCCGATCACGACGACCTTGGACATAGCGGGGATGCCCCCTAAAGCTTTCCTCTGCGGTCCAGAGCGATCAACAGTTGAACCACTCTCCGATAGCTGTGAACGCCACCGGGCACGCGGAGAGAACGAAGATAGGCATCGTTGACTTTGTTCGCGGCTTCAGCAGCGGGCCCATGATAGCGGCTCCAGAACTCCTGGATCGCGACGAGATCTCGGCGTGGACCAGACCCGAGTGTGGCCCAGGCCGACTCTGCCTCTTCCCGCGATTGCTGCGATGCGGCCCCGAGGAGTTGTCCGGTCGCGTACAGATAGGCCGAGTACGAAACGTACGTCGACTCGGATTCCCCCGAGCACGCCATGAAAGCTACCAGGTTGGCTTCCCCTTCGTTGGTAATGCCGCGTTGATGGGCTTTTTCATGAGCAACGACGATGGGCAGCGATGCGTCTAGCACCATCGAGTTGACCGATGGCTCCCCGGTGAAGGCAACGAATATCCCGCTGAGCCCGAGGTAGGCCATGGCGCTCGAGCCCCACAGCTTCTTCGCGGGGGAAGTGGGAGCGGTGATGCGGTCGCCGGGTAGCCGAAGGTCCCGGAGTCTTCGGTCGATGAGCTCGTTCAGGCGAGTGAAACTCAGGGGTGAAACGGTGGGCTCGTCAATCGGTTGCTCGAGTGACGTGTGGAGCTCCGTGGCAAGCGATGCACATCGTTTGCCGGCGTCCAGTACTTCCTCGAGCTCGATGTCCCGGGTTGAAAGCTCCAGGCGTTCTTCCAATGCCGGTCGCGCATAGTTTAGTCCCCATGAGGTTACGAACAAGAAAGCGAGGATCCCGGCTAGTGCCCAAACGACTAGGAACGCACGCCCGGCTGCGGCGAGCCACGAACCGCTACGGCGTCTGCGCAAGACAAAATAGAGTATTCCTCCGACTAGTAGGAAAAAAGCCACTAACTGAGCGAGTGAGAACGGGAACGCTCCATTCAGTGTCCCCAGCACACTGGCGATTCGAGGGTAGAGCCACCTGCCGTAGATGCGCTCGGTGTGTGCTGGATATCGAAAAGCGATCGCCATCACGAGAAGCGTCGTCGGCCCCGAGGTCAAGGCGACCGACCAGGCGATAAGCCTGGCTCGAGACATTTCCTTCCAGCGCATTCCTTATTCTATCTCCGAAGTTTCTCGCACGATGAACCAAATATTGGATTTCATTTCAAGAAATTGATTTTCGCCAACGACCTACACAAATCGTCGGCACTCTAAGAAAAATGTAGAACCAATCGAAGGACGAATACGTCTCATAGATCAAACACTGGCGAGCGATTGGTTCGTTGCGTCGACAACTGAAAGCCTCGGAGGAAAGAATGAAAACTTGGGAGGTCTATCTACGAACCTTGAGAGCGGTCCGGGGCAAGCGCTCCTTCATTTTCATCTTCCTGCTCGTCACTTTTCTGACCGCTCCAAGCTCGGACGGGAGCGAAGCCGGCATCAAGAGCCTCTTCGAGGGCGACCATCGTCCCCGGCTTACGCTCCTGTGGTACGACGGCTATCGCTTGGCCTCACATTCTCTCGGCGCCATGTCCCGCGAAGTAGAACGCATCTTCTCGGAGATCGGAGTAGAGGTCTGCTGGCACGACGGCAGCCATGGGCTGTGGCGTGAGAACGAGCCCCCGGGCTCGATGGCGATCCGTCTCGTGCTTCTGCGTGTGGAGTAGAGGTCTGCTGGCACGACGGCAGCCATGGGCTGTGGCGTGAGAACGAGCCCCCGGGCTCGATGGCGATCCGTCTCGTGCTTCTGCGTGTGGACTCCAGCGATTGGGGACATGAGGAACAAGTGATGGGGGCTGCGGTGAGGAATCAGGAGACACCTGGACGGACTCACACCGTCTTTGTTTTTCTCCCGAATGTTCTTCGAACTCTAGGTCTTCATTCCGACGCAACGTGGGGAGGTGGCGCCAAGTCGCCCGCGCTTTGGGTCGTGTGTTGGCCCACGAGATCGTTCACGCTGTCGCTCCCCGGTCACCCGCACCGGGATGAGGGACTCATGGGAAGGCAGCTTCGGCGCTCCATTCTTCTGAAACGAGAGCTCCGCTTGGATCCGGTAACCGCTAAGGCTCTTCGATCGAAACTGCAGACCTAGTGCCGTTCCAACTTGATTCGCCTAGAGCGTGATACACATCGTTCTTGGCGTTGCCACTAGGCTACCATCGCGCTAGGCGAGTGTCGTTGGAACGGCACTTGCCGATTCCTTTGACCTTCTCCTTCTTTCACCAAGCACCGCTCCAGCTCGCGAGCATGATTCTCTCGCCGTCGGGCTCCAACCGGCTGGCCGAAGGCGAGAACGAAATGAGCCCCGCGTCCCAGGTGCCCATTTTCGCCCGGACGGCAAGCTTGATAATATCGTGGCTGATCGCCTCGAAGTCGAAACTCCACCAGGCGTTCCGACACCAATTGAAAAAGAGGAGAACTATGGGAAAAGCTCTCGAAGGTACTCGGATCCTGGATATGACTCACGTTCAGTCCGGACCGACGTGCACCCAGATCCTGGCGTGGTTCGGCGCCGACGTCATCAAGGTCGAACGCCCCGGATCCGGCGATCCCACACGAGGCCAATTACGCGACATTCCGGAAGTGGACAGCCTGTATTTCACGATGCTAAACGCCAACAAGCGCAGCATCACCTTGAATCCCAAAACCGAAGCCGGCAACAAAATCTTCGCCAAGCTGATCCAGGAATGTGACGTCATGGTCGAGAACTTCGCGCCCGGCGCGATCGATCGCATGGGATTTCCGTGGGAGAAAATTCAGGAGCTGAACCCGCGCATGATCTACGCCTCGGTGAAGGGATTCGGCGCCGGTCCGTTCGAGGATTGCAAGGTTTACGAGAACATCGCCCAATGCACCGGCGGAGCAGCGTCGACCACCGGCGAGATCGATCGGGTTCCCATGGTGACCGGCGCCCAGATCGGCGATTCCGGTACTGGGATCCACCTCGTGGCGGGCATCCTTGCCGCGCTACTGCACCGCGAGAAAAGCGGCAAGGGTCAGCGCGTGGAATGTGCCATGCAAGATGCCGTGCTCAATCTTTGTCGAGTGAAACTCCGCGACCAGCAGCGACTCGCCCACGGCCCACTCACTGAGTACCCGCAGTATCCCAACGGAAAGTTCGGCGATGCGGTGCCGCGCTCCGGTAACGCATCCGGTGGTGGCCAGCCGGGCTGGATCGTCAAATGCAAAGGATGGGAGACCGATCCCGATGCCTACATATACGTCATCACCCAGTTGGCCGCGTTCGCCGGGCTGGCCAAGGCCATCGGTCATGAAGATTGGCTGGAAGACCCCGAATGGAACACGCCCAAGGCACGCCTTCCCAAGCTGGACAAGATGTTTGATGAGATCGAGAAGTGGACCTTGACCAAAAGCAAGATGGAGGTCATGGACATCCTCAACCCGTTGAACGTGCCGTGCGGTCCAATTCTGTCCATGAAAGAGATCGCCGAACAAGAAACTCTTCGGAAGACTGGTACCGTGGTCGAGGTCGATCACCCCGAACGCGGCAAGTATCTGACGGTCGGGAACCCGATCAAGCTGTCTGAGTCGCCCGCCGACGTCCGGCGCGCACCGCTTCTCGGCGAGCATACCGAAGAGATCCTCAAAACCGTCGCCGGTCTCGATGACAAGGAAATCGAGGCGGCACGCGAGCAGGGAGCGATCTGACACGGTGAAATACAACGTGCTGATTCTCGGTGCCTCTTACGGTTCACTATTCAGCACAAAGTTGTTGCTCGCCGGACACTCCGCAACGTTGATCTGTACGAAGCTCACCGCCGAGCTGATCAACCGCGACGGAACCATCGTCCGCTTCCCCATCCGCGGCCGAGAGACGCCGGTCGAGATCACGTCGAAGGGTCTCGACGGTCAGCTTTCCGCAAACACACCAGAGGGTGTCGAGCCCGGTGATTTCAACTTGGTCGTGTTCGGCATGCAGGAAGCTCAGTACGGCTCCGACGGCGTGCGCGAGCTAATGGAACGCATCGCTACGGCACGGGTACCGTGCCTCGCGATCATGAACATGCCGCCACTTGCCTACCTCGAGCGCATTCCCGGACTTTCGACGGAGCCGTTGAGGCAGTGTTTTGCGGACCCCGGCGTTTGGGAAGGCTTTGAACCTGCGCTCGTCACCCTCGCGAGTCCCGATCCCCAAGCATCTCGGCCGCCCGCCGAGCCGAAGAACGTTCTTCAAGTCGGTTTGCCGACGAACTTCAAGGCGGCGCGCTTCGAAGCCGAAGAGCACACGAACATTCTTCGCGAGTTGGAGTCCGACATCGACGCCATCCGGTTCGATCCCGGCGATGGCGCCATCGAGATTCCGGTAAAGCTCAAGGTGCACGATTCGCTCTTCGTGCCACTCGCCAAGTGGCCGATGCTCGTCACCGGCAACTACCGCTGCATCCGGCGTGACGAAATGATTCCGATCAAGGACGCGGTGCACGCCGATCTCGAGATGTCTCGGGACATCTACGCGTGGGCCGCGAAACTGTGTACGAAGCTCGGAGCTGCGGATGCCGACCTGGTTCCCTTCGAGAAATACGCGAAAGCGGCGGAAGGGCTAGCGAAACCGTCGTCCGCGGCACGTGCGCTTTTCGGCGGCGCCAAGGACATCGAGCGCGTCGACTGCCTGGTGCGCCAGATCGCAAAACAACAAGACTTGCAGTCGGAGACGGTGAACGAGATCGTTACTCTCGTGGACGAGCGTCTAGAGAAAAACCGCGCGGGCGACTGAAAAACATAGGAAATTTGACCGTGGCCGCGTGAGCAAAAACGAGTGAGTTCATGTTGGTGAGACCGCCTCGGCTGTCGGTAGGTCCGGAAAATAGCACATTCGAGGTAATGGGGAAAGGGTATATGTGCTGGTAGCGAAGCCTGTTCCTCGAGGAGATACACGACGGGCGTCGAATTGGCAGATGTTGGGTGGGGCCTAGGCCATGAGGGAGACGGGTTGTTGCTGAGGCGGGGCCCGGTTATTGCGGTTAGGCTTTTTGAGAGGGTCGAGGATCTTTCGGATGACTCGTGGCTCGGTGATGAAGGCCACGACGCGGAGTTGTCCCGGCCTTGGGGGCTAACGAATGGGCTGAGCGGGTCGACTTCAAACACCCGTCGGATGAGATGGGCCCATCGGCGTCGAAGGGCAGCCTTGCGCTGCGGGCTCAAAGTTGACTCGTCTGGGTGAGAAGCAAGGCCCTGGTCCAGAGCTTGTCTTTGCGTTTGGCTCTTTCGTTTGGTCGGCTTTAGCCGATCGCTTTGATATTCTCCTTCAGGATCTCGAGGGCGAGGTCAATGGTGTCCAAGTGAGTGCGAAAGGACAAGACCGCGAGCCGCAAAACGAAGCGCCCATCCAACTGGGTCGTGGAGAGAAAGACCCTGCCGTCTTTTTGAATTTCGTCGGTGAGCCGTTGGTTGAAGGCGTCGGGATCGCCCTGCTGCGGAAGGTACCGGAACGTGACCACTGAGAGGTCTGGGTAAGGACCGACCTCGAACCCGTCCACGGATTGAATTTTTTCGTGGAAGTAGCGAGCCAAAAGCAACTTCTCCTCGAGAGCGGCCCGGAAGGGTCGTACTCCGAAAAGCTTCAGCGGCAACCAAAGTCTGAGGCCGCGAAAATGCCGGCTGAGCTCGGGGGAGAGATCGGCGGGTGCAAGCTCGTCCCTGCTCTTGGCGGCATCTTGCATGTAGTGGGCGTGGTAGTAGTGAGCATTGGAGAGGTGTTTTCCTTCCTTCACCAGCACCGCTCCCGATCCGTACGGCAGGAAGAGCCCCTTATGTGGATCCATCACCAGCGAGTGGGAGCGATCCATACCCAGAAGGATCTTCTTTCCCTCCTCACACAAGGCGAAAAACGCTCCGTAGGCGCCGTCGATGTGGAACCAGAGAGAATGCCGGTTGGCGATCTCGCCTATGTCTCCGAGCGGATCCACCGCGCCGGTGTCGGCAGTACCCGCGGAGGCGATGACGAGCCAGGGGTTCCGTCCGGCGGCCTTGTCTTTCTGAATCGCCTTCTCGAGGGCCTCGGAGTCCATTCGGCGACGTTCGTCCACAGGTACGATCGTCCGAACCGACTCACCGACGCCGGCGATGCGGATCGCCTTATCCACCGAGTGGTGGACGTGATCGGTCAAGTAGATCACTGAGCGCTCGAAATCCCTGGCCATCAAGCCGTGGGCGTCCCGTGCGGTGACGATCCCGCCCAGGTTGGCGATACTGCCCCCCGAGCTCAAGCTCCCCGCGGCGCTCGCCGGGTATCCCACGAGCTCGGCCATCCAATCGAGAAGCAAGTTCTCCATGCGCACCGCCCCCGGGCCGGGGAAGAAAACCCCGGCATGACGGTTGGTGACTGCGGCGATGTAGTCGCCCAGCGCGGACGTATAGATTCCTCCGCCCGGGATGTAGCCGAGGTGTCCTGCGGAAGCGGGGTTCAAGCCGGGCCGAACGACGTTGTGATCGAGGAGATTCAACAGCGTTTCCATCGCGACGGGGTCTTCGGAGACGGGTGCGTCGTAGAGCCCGATGCCCTTGTCTTCGGTCCGCTCGAAGGCGGGTAGCTCCGGCAACCGATCGAGAAAACGATCGCAGTAGGCAACGACCGCGTCGAGCTGAGATCGCCTCGCCCCGGGTCCCGGTTCCAAGACGCGGGACGTCGCCTCGAGTTCCTTGATTCTCTCTTCCACGGTGTTGCGATCAATTCTGGTGCAAGCGATGAATCGCTTGCAGCATCTCGGACTTTTCCGGGGCTCCGACTCGGCCTCCGATCCACATGGCGATGGCGCTGGCTGGCAACGCGATCAGAATCGCGGGGACTGAAGTGGCAAGCTGCAAGTAAAGATAGAGGAAGCTTCCCGTCATCAAAGCGGCGACGCCGCCCAGCAGGTTGGCACGCTTCCACCAGAGTCCGGCGATCATCGGTACGAAGAGGCCGGCGCTCAAGATCCCGACCGCCGAAGTATAAAACTCACTGATGAGCTCGGGGGGCGAATACGCAAAGTAAAGAGCGAGGAGGCCGATGGCCCAGGCCGATCCGATCCCGACCCAGGCACTCCCCTTCGGCCCGAGCTTGTCGGTCCACTTGCCGAGCAGGTCGTGGGAGATCGCGGAGCTGCAAGCGAGCAACAGGGCATCGGTCGTGGACATGACCGCCGCCAGCACCGCGGCGACGGCGATGCCACGAAAGATCGGAGGGAATTCTTGTCCCATGACCATCAGGAAAACCTGGTCCGCATCCGCGAGGTCGGGGAAATACATCTTTCCAACCGGCACGATGGCGAGCACCGCTGCCAGGATCATGATGCTGTAAAACAGCATGGCGATATTGAGCGAAAGCCTCGCTCCTTCAGCATTCTTCGCGGTGAAAACGCGCATGACGATGTGGGGGATAACCGGGATAGCCGCCGCCCAAATGACGAAAAAGCTGAGGTAACTCCCTAGTGACTGCCCCGAGACTTGACCGAGCTCGGGCGCTGCGGTGGTCGCTTGCGCCATCAAGCCCAGTGGGGATCCGACGCGCCAAATCAACACCAGCGCGCAGCCGATGATGACAGTGAACATGAGAACACCCTGGATCACGTCGGTCCAGGTGATGGCCAGCATGCCTCCCACTGAAACATAGAGGATGAAAACCAAGGTCGCGAAGGTGAGCGCAACATCGTACGGAATTCCCAACATGACGTTGGCAGTAATCCCCGCGGCCTTCATTTGCGCGATGATGTAGACGGTGAAGCTAGCTACGATGAGGGAAGGGACGAGATATCTGACGACGGGATGGGGATAGCGGAAGGCGAGAAAGTCGGTGATGGTGTATTTGCCGAAATTCCTGAGCGGTCGCGCGACCAGGACCGATGCGATAGGGAATCCGAGCACGGCACCTGCAAACAACGCCAGCGTCGAGGGGATACCGCGGGAGTACGCCAATCCCATGACACCGATGATCGAGCCGCCGCTAGCGAGGGTCGCCATGATCGCCATGGAATTGACGAAAGTTCCTATCCGACGGCCCGCCACCCAGTACTCGTCCTTCGACGCCAAGACCTTGCGTGAGGCGAAAATACCAATCCCGATACACCCACCCAGGTAGGCGAGAACCAACGCCATTTCGAGACTCATGAGTCTCGCTTGCGCTCCCAACGGAAGAGGATCAAGGCGGTCGCGGGAGAAAAGACCATGAGGATGGCCATGAGCCACCCAAACACGGACATGCCGGCGACATACACTTCCCGCCACCAAGGGAGGAAGGCGAGGATGGAGAAAAGCAGCAGGGCGCACAGATACCGGCCCTCACTCTTGAGCATGGGAAAGAAATCTTTCATCCGAGCCTTCCAATCGCTCTGAAATTCGCAGAATCCTATCACATCGAGGATTCGCTCCCCCCTTTGTACTGGGCTTTACATAAGCTGTCCGGCCGGCTATCCTTCCGGTTTGAAATTTCGGGCCGACGCCACCTGCCGAAGGTGGTCACAGAGGAGGAGATGAATGAGTACGCGTCAACGGATACGTCCCGCAGCACTAGCAGTGATTCTGGCCGCAATGACGGTGGCGCCCCGCGTCGACGCGCATGGACAGGCAGATCAAGAAGAACTGATGAAGATGACGCAGGACATTCTGTCCGTCATCGCGAACTTGCCTGACTACACCGTTTATGACTGGCTTACGTTCGGCATCAAGGACAATGTCGTCTACTTGAGGGGGTTCGCGCACCGGACCTCTCTTAGGTCCCAGGCTCCCGCGGCGGTCAAGAAGGTCAAAGGGGTCAAGGAAGTGAAAAACGAAATTGAGTTTACCCGGACCCCGAAGTCGGACGAACAGCTCCGCCGGCAAATCTACCGCTCAATCTACTACACCACCATGCAACCCTACGCGAAAGAGGCGATGTACTATGCCGTCGGCGCGCAGAGCTCCTTGCCCCGCGGTCCTCACCCGATGCATATCGTCGTCGTAAAGGGCGACGTCAAGCTCATGGGTTACGTGTTTTCCGAGGAAGACAAAGAGACGGCCTCACGCGCCGTACTGTCCGTCGGCGGGATGGTGAAGACGCTCGAGAACGATCTCAAGGTTCGTCCGAAGCAGGGTAGCTAAAACTCGACCTTAAGAACGCGGGCCAGTATCAGTAGCGCGGTCATGCCTGTGAATATCGCCAGGCTGGCCCAGCTGAACCACGTCGCAAAACGGGAGGGATAGAACTCCTTATCGTCTCGTGGGATCACGGAGAAACAATAGTAGAGATTCAGATAGAAGACCACTGGGGCGATGAAAAACGCCAGCGCCGAAGCGACTAGGACTAACCACACCGGTTTTGGCGCGCCGGCGATGATGGAGACCGAGGCCACCAGAGAGAAGAGCATCGTCATGCGGTAGATGTTGTACTCGGAGTACCACTTGCTTCGATGCTCGGGCGTAAGATCCTCCTTCGCGATTCCCTTTAGTGATGCCGTGGGCTTGAACAAGTTCCGACAGCACGCGGCCACGACGCGCGGCCAGCCATCGAAATAGTTGAAAGCGGTCGAATAGGTTGCGGCGAAAGCGCCAGTTAGGAATACGATCATCATCCACGGCCCGACGCTCAAGGTGAAGATCTTCGCAATCTCTCCCATCACCGCAGCGCCCTCGACCGGACTCGGATAGAGCCATACTGCCGCCAGCAAGAGGAACACGCAGGCGGTGAGGAACGAAATCACGTGACCCAGCCGGAAATCCCATAATCCGATCTTGAACCAGCGACGGCAGTACGCCCGCGTGTGAGGCGATAGCTTCGAAGTGTCGACGGTCAAATCTCCCTTGCGTGATGCAAAAGGATCGAACGTGGGCGCGAGACCGAGCTGCTCGAGTCGCTCCCGGATTCCACCCATACCCGCCTTCTTTGCTTTTCCCCACTCCGATGCTTGCAAGGAGACGTCGATTCCGGTGGGTAGAAGTCCTAGAAACGCGGCGATGACGAGCCAGGATCCCTCCGGAGTGTCGAGCAAGAAGAAGTGACTCATCGAGGACAAAGGAGCAGGCTCGACGAGATAGATGCCCAAGCTCGATACCATGAGAACGCCAGCCGCAATCTTGGCGGCGACTTCGACCACTTCGTATCGGCCACGTAGAATAATTCCGACCGCGACCAGGCCTAACGTCAATCCGAGACGCGGGATCGGAACGTTGACGCCGACATATTCAGCAAGGAAGTAGTAGACCACCGCCGATGCGGCAACCAATCGCCCCGCTTGCCCGACGACGCATTGAATCAATGTCGTGACCAGCACGTACCACAAGGGCCACCGTTTCCAGGCGGTGGCATAGGCATCGAGCATGCTCCTTCCCGTGGCGTGCGTGAAGCGGAAGGCCATCTCGAACCCGTAGTATTTGAAAATGTAGGCGACGGGAATGCACCAGAGTAGGGCATAGCCGAAGCGGCCCCCGGCTACCGGGGCGGTCACCATGTGACTCGTCCCAACACCGGTCATCATCAAGATCATGCCCGGGCCAAACAACCTTAAGAGATTGCCCGGACTGGTGCGAGGGAGCTCCAAGTCCTCGAGATCTTTGTTCTTTTCTCCCGACACGTTTCACCCAGCGGTGCGAGCCCGCAGTCTCGTCATAGCGAGAA
This sequence comes from Candidatus Marinacidobacterales bacterium, assembly GCA_965219415.1. GTDB lineage: Bacteria > Acidobacteriota > Vicinamibacteria > Marinacidobacterales > DATDRI01 > CBDCNP01. The sequence continues at coordinate 1,629,318 of OZ244742.1, read as the reverse complement.
CCGCGTCGTCGATGACGCCCTGATCCCGCTCCGGAACCAACCCTCGGTGAAGCCCTCCGTTACGTGACGACGCAAATCCGCATAGGTGTGCGGCTGGCGGCCAGGGGCCCCCATTGCGATAACGTCGTCCTTGCCTCGTTCGAGCAATTGGGTGAGGGTCGGCATCGGGGAATCATAGTCGAAAGTCCCTGCGAGGCAAGCGACACACTGACTGTCGGACAGGGCGGTGCCGAAGGTTGGGCAATTATCCACTTGACACAACCATTGAGGAGAGAATAGCATGCGCGGATGCGTAAGCGTAAGCGCTTTTGGGCTGGCCCGTTCGGTGTCGTTCTCCTCATCCTTTGGAAATTGCCCGGCTGGATCGATGACGGGACAACTTGGAAGCGGTGGTTAGGTATGAGTGATCGATTAGGAGACTTCTTTCTGTTCTCAGGCGGTACACTTCTTTTCATCTTCGCGGTGGAGAGAACGAAGGAATGGCTGGTTCGCCGATTTGACTTTAAAGCCATCAAGGCTGGGATTCGATCAGACTTCCAAGCATGGGTCACAGTTTACAAGGATCAGCCTACGCGGAGTTACGTTGCTGGCCTGGCGATGATTATGGTTACAACCATTCTTGCTGGTATTTTAGGCGTCTATTTTTCGGTGCTCGCCACTGAGTGGGTCGTGAGTTTAGCAAACTGGGTTCTAAAGGATTAGGAATTCACGTGTATCCCCTCATAGAGCGTCTGATGCTCTGGTTGATGGCAAATCCGTCGCAGGATGTTCCGCGTAGGTTCCGCGTAGGTTTTTACGCTTCAATTCATACGACGCCTTATAAAGGCATACCAAGAAGGACGTTTTGACTTCTAAATTCTGTTGGTATGAGCGAGAGCGTGGAATTCTATAATGTCATGCCACGAGATTCTGATAGGTGAGAGGGTCTGCGGTCAGGATCCGGTACAGGGTGTCGTTGAAGATGTGCGGGTTGTTTCGGTTGTTGAACCGCCACTCCAGCTCTTCGAGGTAGCGGTCGAGGTGCTTGGTGCTGACCTTGTGGAACGCCCCCATGATGGACCGCTTGAACAGGCTCCAGACGCCCTCGATGCTGTTGGTGTGAACGTCTCCGACAACCCACTCTTCAGCCGAGTGGTTGACCGTCCGGTGGATGGTGTCGTCGTCTTCAATGCCGATGTAGGACCGAAGCTCGTCCGTGTAGATGGCCTCGGCCTCGTCCCGGATAGTGCTGGCGACGAACTTGTGGAGGGTATGCTTTCTGATGTTAGGGATACGGGCGAGATGGACTTGACCGCCGCGCTGGATGGCTCCCGCGACCCAAGTCTTGTTGCCCCGGTAGCCTTTGCCACGGCCACGCTTACGCCCGCCGACCAGGGTCTCATCGACCTCGACGACACCGAAGAGCGTTGGGCCTTCGAACTTGTCGTTACCCATCGCTTCGCGGATGCGGTGACACAGATACCACGCCGTTTTGTACGATACATTGAGAGTGCGCTTGAGTTGGAGAGCGGACATCCCCTTCTTCGATTCGCACATCAGATAGGTGGCAGCAAACCACTTACGCAAGGGAAGATGGGAATCGTGCATGACGGTCCCGGACTTGACACTGAAGTGGTATCCACACCCTTGGCAGTCCCATTGACCTCGCCTCTTAATCGGAGTCACTGCCATGTCTCCGCAGCGGGTACATGCGACGCCCCCAGGCCAGCGCAAACTCTCAAGATGCTTTCTGCATACGTCGTCATTACGGAATCGATCAAACAAGGAGATGATGTCCATGAGTCAAACCCCTAAGAAAGAGAAGAGAAAAGGCAAGCCCGCGACCCAAATGACGGACGCAGAGTTAGCAGAAAAGGTATTCGGAAAACGCCTCAAGAAAGAGCTAGACAAAGCTGTGGAAGCCGTTGACAAAAAAGGCGTTCCTGATTTCATGAGGTCATGATATACCCTTTGCTTGGTTGTGTAAAGTGGATAATCGCCGAAGGTTGGTGTGTTTTAAGAGAAGTCGGCAGGCGGCCCGAGCTAGGCCGCCGTCCCCGGAGCAAACTGCCGTCGGCAGGTGTGGCACTGACCTAACAGGAGAGATTGTTGCGACCTAGCTTGAGAAAAAACGCCCGGCTTCGTGTCTGGGGAACCGCAGAGAGGGCAGCGGCCCATTTCCAGAGACTCTCGCCCTTCTCATGCGCTGTTCGAGTGGACCGTCGAACAGCAGGGGGTAGCCGCAGCCTTCGCATCGAGCCACGCGGACACTTTCCGAGTAACCGGGAACGGAGCGTGATTTGAACTCGAGGGCGTAGCTCAAACAGTTCGGACAGGGGAGTTGTTGCGCAGGTGGGAGCGTCCGTCCTTGGTGCATGGCAAGACCCCTTCCGTCGATAGTTTCCACTGCGAAGTTGTGCAACGTCCGTGCCAAGGGGCCGGGTCAGCAAGCGCCGTGGTGGGAAGGCGCTAAGCGTTGAAGTGTGGCAGCTTACGGTGTCCAGCGATGGCGGCACCTTTTGCTTCAATGATGACAGGCTATCCGCGAGGTTTAGGCGCCTATCCGAATGGTTTGGTTACCGGCAAGCTGCGGCGCGGAGTTTCAGCCCCTTCGGGCCCGGAGGGCGTTGGAACCGCGTTCCCATTCTTGCTAGGAGTGTAAGAATTGCATCCTTTTACCCGGCGGCGTCTCTGGGATCGTCGGATTGAGATCAGACGCTTGGCTTCGACGGCGGAGCGAACGAACCCATTGAGCGGCTAGCCTGTCGGGGGCTTAGTCGTCTAACACGGAAAGGCTGCTGAGAGACCGTTCGGTCAAAGCCTCGGCGATAGCGGCGTGTTGAGGTAGGACCCCGCCATCCTCGGAGATTTCGCCGAGAGAATGTCCCGAGTCCCGGACGTTTTCGTGATAGAAGATGATTAGCTCGTGGCGTCGTGCAGCATCGACGACTCGGGCGAAACGTGAAACCATTTGCTCGCTCGCTAACTGGTACCCTTCCCGTTCGAGAAAGTCCACCGTGTGGTCCGTCTCGGCGCCGGGATTTTCCTCCATGGCCTTGGAGGTGTCGAAGAAGAACGTGTTGTGTTTGTACTCATGTTCTCCGAGAGAGATCGGGTTGGTGATGTCCCAGACGTACGTATGGTCATTGTCATCGAGGAAACCCTCGAACTGGAGCACGATCATTCGGTTAATGCGCTCACCGTCAGCGTCGACGAATACGTGTCGATCGACCAGAGCAATGTTCTTGAGCTCGAAGGTGACATTTCCGATGTATGCGAAAGCCGGGTCTACCCTCATCCGAATTCGGGGGAGCCGCTCCGATGTGAACACACCGTTCTCGAAGCCTCGTTCGGGAGGCTCACCCGGAACCAGGACCAATGCAGCCGCGGACAACGATGCGAGGATCGTTTGGGTTAGCATCGCGTCGAGTCTAGCAAGCCGCTGTTTCCTTACCAAATGAAGATCGCAACTTGGAACGTGAATTCGATTCGCATCCGGCTGGATCGGCTGCTCGGAGTGTTGGAAAGACACCAGCCCGACGTCCTATGCCTGCAAGAACTGAAGGCCGTCGAGGAGCAGTTTCCCTTCGAGCCGGTGCGAGAGGCCGGCTACTTCGCCGCGGTGCAAGGACAGCGGACCTATAACGGTGTCGCCATTGTTAGCCGTTCCGAGCCGCAGGACGTCCGGAAATCTTTCGAAGATGGGGTCCAAGATCCTCAAGCTCGTTTCGTTTCCGCCGTTGTGGATGGCGTACGGGTCGTTTCGGTCTACGTGCCCAACGGTTCGGTCGTCGGATCCGACAAGTGGGACTACAAGCTCGATTGGATGCGTCGATTGCGGTCCTACTTAGACGCGAATTACAACCCCTCCGAGCCCCTGGCGCTTTGCGGAGATTTCAACGTGGCCCCCGAAGATCGCGACGTGGCCAACCCCGACAAATGGCGCAGTAGCGTTTTGTGTCACGAGGGGGGGCGAGAGGCACTCCGAGCGGTGTGCGAATGGGGGCTGGTGGACGCCTTCCGACTGCGACGCACCGAGGACGGCCTCTATTCCTGGTGGGATTATCGGCAGCTCGGTTTTCCGAAGAACGACGGGCTGAGACTCGACCATGTCTTCGTCACCGACGAACTGGCGGGTCGCTCCCAAGCGGCCGAGGTCGACCGTCAAGAGCGCAAGGGAAAGCAACCCTCCGATCACGCCCCCGTGCTGGTCAGCTTCTCGGATTGAATCTCTGCTATCGAGCGACGAATCGTAGCGGGTCAACCGGGTTGCCACGCTCCCAAATCTCGAAGTGAAGGTGGGGGCCGGTGGACTCTCCGGTCGACCCGACCTTCGCAATGGGTTCTTGACCGCGCACGTTCTGACCGGGCTCCACCGTGAGGCTCCCTAGATGGGCGTAGAACGTTTTGAGCCCGTTGCCATGATCGATGATGATGACCGTCCCAAGGCGGGCCCCACCGCTGTACTTCGCCGCCGCGATCTCTACCGTGCCGTCGGCCGGTGCCAATACGTCGGCGCCCGCTCGTGCGGCGATGTCGATGCCCGGGTGGTCTACAACTTGACCACTAAAAGGATCCTTTCTGGATCCAAAGCCGGAGGTCAACTTTCCTTCGCAGAGGGGGTGAGTCATTTGAGGAGATTGGAGCCTAGCGCTTTCGACTCGCAGTTCGCGTGCGCCGCTATCGGCCATGGGCAACAGCAGCGAGGCCAGTGCCAGTGCGAGGGTTACTGATAGAAGGGGTCGTGGACCCTGCCAGGATTTATCGTTCAGGGTCTACGCGGATTCGTGTGGGTTGAAAACTGCATTTCTGGGTAATGGCGGAAGGAAAGCCGCCACGATCTTCAGCTTGAGATATTCCTCGTCGCGATAGCCGTAGGCGCGTCGTTGCAGAACACGGATTTTGTTGTTGACCCCTTCAACTAGGCCGAGACTGACTTTGTTCTCCGGATGACAGTAGGAGGCGATACCGTCCCAATGGGACTCAATCATACCGGCGAACTTCTGGTACGGATGCAGGCGTTGCCATTTGAGGCTGTCTTTCCAACGAGTGAAAAAGGCGCGAGCGCCGCGTTCGGTGCGGTAACCCCAGAGTTGCCCGAAGGCCTCCTTCAAAATATAGGCGGTGTTCAGGCGCCGGTTGGCCTGGAGCAACTTTTTGAGTGCGCGGCGACCGTCTAGGCTCAGGTTCTCCCGCCGGGAAAGCAAAGTGTAACGCTGCCCCTTGATGTACGACCGGTCCTTGCCGCTGAGGCGTTTGTACTCACCGCGCCGGACCTCATCGAGGGCCTTTGACAGATGACGCATGATATGAAACTTGTCGGAGATGATCCGCGCATTAGGCGCGTTGTGAATCACCGAGTTCCGGAAGGGCTTCCACATATCCATGGCGGCCAGCTTGATACGGGCGCTTTTCTTTCCGCCCGGCGCCTTGAAGAACAAATCGATGTCGGTTTCTTTGCGACCCTCACCGCCCACCCAGATGGGACGCGCCCGCTCCAGGTCGCTGACAATGACGCGATAGTTATGTCCCTTGCGGATGGAGATCTCATCGACACCGATGGCCCGAGGCGCCGGTAGCCCCGCCCGGTCGACCTGCTCTTGCATGTAGAGCGTATCCAGAGCCTTCACCGTACCGTGGTGCAGACGTTCCATCTCGGCCACCGCCTTGTTCGGCATATCCCGGCACAGCTTGCCCACATGCGTCGCAAAACGCTGGGTGTAGCGCGAGTTGTTCGCCAGCCAGTCTAGGTGTTCTACATGCACACCGCCGCACCCAGAACAGTTGACGCGCCAACGCTCGTATTCCAGATAGATCCGCCAGCCTGCCAACGACAGGTCGCGGACCCGGCACACTTGCTTGTCATAGCGCCCCCGGCACCGTTGCCCACAGTAAGAGCACACAGCTGTTTTTTTCGCCTCTTGAGCTGGATGACACGGGCGTATCGGTCACCGAATAGACCCTTCAATCCGGCACCAACCACGAAACCTGGCAGCGCAAACAGCGAGCGGATCGACTGGGAATTTTTCACTCGGTTAGCCTATCCTAAAAATGGACCACTTTTCAGCACCTGATGAAGTACTCGATACCTTTTCCACACAATGAGTTACACTGTTTTTCCGTCAGAACTTACCCACACGAATCCGCGTAAACCCATCGTTCATAATGTGTCGGATTCGCATCGAGAACCTCCTCTTGAACGACGGTGCGCCAAGAAACCGTGAGATACCGATCTGGAAGAGAAGTCACCGAGTGAATCGTGTGGTTCGCCTCCCAGACCGGCAGGGCCCCGTCCACGACGGAAACCTGATTTCCTGCCAGTAGGCTGCGGACAATTCCTTCATTTCTTCCTCGGTGAGGGACTCACTTTTCGCAAACAGCGACACCACGGTGGCTGACTCCACTTCGAGAACCCGATCCGCGAAGTCTCGGACGAGCTGGGCGATCCCGACCGGCTTCGTGATCCGAGCCTCATAGAGGTTGATGCCGTGAAAATCGTTCTTCGTCAGCAGGCGCTTTTTCACCATGCGATCGAGCGTGGTGCGCGTGGTCGAGTAAGCCCATTCGGTGGTGGGTCGGAGACGCTCATGAACCTCGCGCGCGCTCAGCGCTCCCGAGGCCCAAAAGTGTTTCATGATATATATTGCGTCTAGCTTGCTAGAGACGGTCTTCAATGGCAGCTTGTACCGTTCGGAGCGCCTTGATTCGAGCGTGTAATTTGTTGTTTCCCTCGACGACCGTCCAGGGCGCGTAGGTGGTGCTCGTGCGGCGGGGCATTTCGTCCACCGCAGACTTGTAGGCTTGTAGGCAGGCCACTTCTCTCGGTTTCGCCAATCTTCGTCGGTGATCTTCCATTTCTTGAAGGGATTTTCCTGGCGTTCCCGGAACCTTCTTAGCTGCTCATCCTGGTCGATGTGCATCCAGAACTTGACCAAAACCGAGCCGAAGTGGACCCATTGCTCCTCCATCTCATTGATCTCGTTGTAGGCCCTCTTCCATTCGTTCGGTGTGGCGAAGCCCTCCACGCGTTCAACCAAGACACGTCCGTACCACGAGCGATCGAAGATGGCGATGTGCCCGGCCCTAGGGAATCGCTTCCAGAAACGCCACAAGTAAGGATGGGATTTTTCTTCCCCGGTGGGAGCGGCAACGGGGATCACTTCATAGCCTCGCGGATCCATCGCCTGTGCGAGCCGCCTGATGTTCTCCCCCTTTTCCGCTTGCGTCCCAGCCTTCATAGGCGATCACCACCGGGATTTTCTTGGCGTAGGCTCGATACTCGGCCTCGACGAGTCGATGTTTGCAGCGCTTCAGCTCTTTCTCGTACTCAGTCCGGGTGAGGGACAGGCTCAAGTCGGCCTCGTCGAGAACGGAGGACGTAGGGCTCGGCAATTGAAAGTAACCGGCATCCGCCGGGGGTGACTTTTCTTAGATGGCTTTGATCTTCTGCTCGAGAAAGCCGATGACGGTTCGAAATACTTTGATAGTGGCGAACCTGCGATCGTGCGCGGGCACGAGCGTCCAGGGAGCGACTGCAGTGTCGGTCTTGGCTAGCATGTCTTCCGTCGCTTGCAGATACTTTCCGTAATGCTTGTGTTGTTTTCGGTACTCCTTGGTGACCCTGAGCGCGGTGATCGAATTGCGCCGAAGTTTCGCGAAACGCTTCCTTTGTTCCTTCTTGCTGATGTGAAAAAAGAATTTGATGATAACCGTGTCACCGTCGACCAGTTGTCGTTCGAAGGAGTTGATTTCGCCGTACGCTCTGGACCATACGGGCTTCTTGACGACCCTGTCGATGCGCTCCGAGAGAACCCGGCGATACCAACATCGATCGAAGACAGCCGTTCTTCCTCGCTCCGGTGTTTTGATCCAAAACCGCCATAGAAAAGGCCGAGACCGTTCCTCCTCATTCGGCGCCCTCGTGAGGTGAACGCTGAATTGTCTCGGATCCATCGACAGGATGAGGCGGTTGATGGACTGTGCCTTTGCCGGCCGCTCCCCAGCCCTCGAACGCGATGGCCAGGGGAATCTTGAGCTCCTTCGCCCGCCTCAGCAGGCTACCGAGCTCTTTTTCCAACTCCGAGATCTTGTTGCGGTAGTCGTCTTTGGAGGTTTTCTGGGATAGGTTTACCTTCTCCAACATGAAAGCGGTCGTCCTTGGCGTGAAGCGGGGATTCAGCTTACCACGAGTTGGAAACTCACTTTTTTCAAGAAGGACGCCTCTTCTTCGAGGTCCGCGTGTGCTAGGGGATGCTCCTCGAGCCAGCCGTCAGGAAAGGTGATGGCGAGCTTGTTCTTCTCCGGCTTCAGCTTGAAACGGGGGATAGGACGCGGACTCCGGCCGCGGTTAACGAGGACCGCGAGTCGAAGTAGGACGCAGAGTCGGAGCGCTTGATCGATAGAAACAGAGCGGAGGTCCTCGAACGGCTCTCGAGATAACTTACGGCGATGACTCCCTACCAGGGATGCCAGGAGCTGCTGTTCGTCATTCGAGAAGCCCGGTAGGTTGGAATGCCCCAGCAAGTAGGCGCCGTGCTTTTGGTAGCCGCTATAAGACACAGTTAGCCCCACTTCGTGGAGCCTGGTGGTCCACGCGAGGACCTGGCGAAACTCCTCGCCGCCTAGCTCCCATGCGTCGGTTACTTGAGTCAAGCAGTTGAGGGCAGTGCGCTCGACGCGTGCGGCTTGCGCACGGTCGATGTGGTAGCGTTCGGCGAGCCGCTGGATGGTGCGGTCACGAACGTCTTCGTGGCGGATACGGCCAAGCAGATCGTAGAGGATACCCTCTCGCAAGGCACCGGTACTCGGACTCATCTGTTCGATCTCGAGGCTGTCGAAGACCGCGTTGAGAATGGCGAGCCCTCCGGGCAGTACCGGCGCGCGGTCTGCTTTGAGACCCGGAAGCGCCAACTCTTCCGTGTTGCCTGCTCGGTACAAAGCCTTGCGAAGCTTCCGGAGTCCCTTGCGAGTAATGCCGTGGTCGCTCCACTCGTTTTGCCGAAGGATTTCCTCGATAGCGAAGACAGTGCCCGAAGATCCGAAGGCCATATCCCATCCGAGGTCTCTCAGCTTCCGCTCAATGGTTTCTAGCTCGACACGTGCCGCGGTCTCAGCTCGCAACATGTTCTTTTCATTTATCTCGCCGCGCGGAAAGAATTTCATGCTATAGGAAACGCAGCCCATGTATAGGCTCGCTACCTCGAGTGGCTCGAAGCGTTCGCCCACGATGCACTCGGTGCTGCCGCCACCGATATCGATCACCAATCGGCGCTGGGGGGAGTCGGGCAGCGTGTGTGAGACGCCGAGATAGATGAGGCGCGCTTCTTCGAGTCCGGATATCACCTCGATCCGGTGTCCCAGCGCTTTCGAGGCGCGGCGGAGGAACGCTGCGGAGTCGTGGGCGCGACGTAGGGTATTCGTTCCCACTGCGCGCACTTGATGAGGAGGAAGATCGCGAAGACGTTCCCCGATGCGCTCGAGCGAAAGGAGCGCACGGGCCTCGGCGTCCTCGGTGAGATGATTGTTCGAGTCCAAGCCAGCCGCCAGCCGCACTCTCTCCCGGAGCCGGTCGAGGATGTGTACGTCGTTCTGAGCGACGCGGACCACGAACATGTGGAAGCTGTTCGATCCCAAATCGACGGCGCCGTACATGTCGGACTTCTCTTTGCCACTCATAGCCGGCTCGACGTTCGATTAGAATTGTAGCGACAAATGGCGACGTACGCGATCGGTGACATACAGGGCTGCTTCGAAACCCTGACCCGGCTGCTCGAGCGAGTTGGCTTCGACCCAGGGAAGGATCGTGTTTGGTTGGTTGGAGACCTCGTAAATCGAGGACCCCGCTCGCTCGATGTCCTGCGTTGGGCCCACTCGTTTGGGGATCGGCTGACCTCGGTCTTGGGTAACCACGATCTGAATCTCCTCGCCGTCGCCGCCGGCGTGAGGAAAGCCAAGCCTCGCGACACACTGGACGAAATTCTGGCGGCGTCTGATCGCGAGGAACTGTTGGACTGGCTGGCCTGTCGCCCCCTGATCCATGTGGAGGAGTCGTTCGTTTTGGTGCATGCGGGACTGCTGCCGGCATGGAGCGTGGTCCAAGCGCGGAAGCTGGCAGGAGAAGTAGAAGCCGCGCTCCGCAGCGAAGGCCGAGTTGGCGTTTTGAAGGCTATGTTCGAAGGCAGAGACTCTCTTTCGTGGGACGAGAGCCTTTCCGGTCCGGCACGTCTCCGAGTCATTACCAACGCCCTGACCCGCATGCGAACCTGCACCAAGGGCGGGCGCATGTGCATGGACTTCAGCGGTCCCCCCGGCGCGGCCCCCGCAGGCTGCGTTCCTTGGTTCGAATTGCCTGCGGGATCTCGCCGATCGGGCACCGTCGTCTGCGGACACTGGGCGGCATTGGGCTTACGGTTGGACAGTAGTCTGATGGCGATCGATACCGGTTGCGTGTGGGGCGGAGCGTTGACCGCGGTCCGTTTGGAAGATCGGGAGATCTTCCAGGAGCCGCTCGCCGATGATGTCTGAGGCCGTTGCGACGAGACCTCGAGTATTGCTTGACTACTGTTTTTCCGGGCCGACGTCCGGGGAGGCTTGAGGAGGAAGGCTTCTATCGCGCCCATTGCTAGGAGGCTTTTCCTCCAAAACGCGGACCGCCCTTCTCCTCGGGGGCCGGGTTGGGCTCGAGTTCGCCCGAGCGCTCAACGGGCTAGTCTTTCGTCGCCGTACTCCCTTTTGGCGAATCGCATACGGGCGCAAGTACTTGTTGTCGCCGGTGACTTCTCTTTTCACGTACCCGGCAAGCCAGTCGGGCAGATGTAGCTCTTCTTCAGGGGGCTCATCGGGGAGCGCGTTAGTCTCTGCAAGCACTAGCCCGATACCCGCGAAGACGTCGACGTGCCACGTTCGGGAACCGTCCGAAACCTCGTAGCGCCGCTTTCTTATCCGTCGCTTCGCAGTCAACGGCCAAAAACTCTCGAAGATCCGCCGGGATATGGATTCTTCCCGAGCGGTTCCCCTGGTTTCTGTATTCTCGGGAATGATGCGGAAGTAGCGAACGCCTTCACTGGTGCGCACCCTTCTCAGAAACTCTTCGATGTTAGCGCCTGGAAGCCACCCCTCCTGGATCAACGTGCTGGGGTAGCGTCTCATCTCGTCTGGCGCTCGGTGGAGAACGTAACGGCGGATGGCGCGCCGATCATCTCCGAACGAGCTCATTTGGTCTCCGAGCTCCTCGAGCTTGGCGCGAAACTTCGCGAGTCGGGCGCCTTGCCATTCGGTTTTGACTCGCGTGAAGAGCGCTTGGCGTCTCTCCTTTAGCAATCTCGCCAGGGCGAGTAACCCGGGGTTTTCGTCCGGGCCTACCGGATTGACCTGTTCTTCGTGCCGAAAGGCGAGCTCGTGCAGACGGCGAGCCCGTTCGATGGCCGAGGCCTCCATCGCAGAACCGATCTCTGCGACCATGAGATTGCTGTCGTGCAGGTCGCCCAGTAGGTCTTGCAGCCGCTTGAACTGTTTCACTACGGCCTTCGTCCCTGGAACGGCTCCGCTCAGTGGTTCCAACAGGTAGCGAAGTCGTTTAGCACTGATTCTGGCCGAATGAGCCTGAGTGTCGTCCTCGGGTGCGTGGATGGCGTCGAGCTGGGCAACCAGGGTCGCAAGTTGCTGCAGTAAGATGGTGCCTGTCACTTTCCGGAACGACGGATTCTTGTCCTGGTCGGCGACGTCGAGACGAACTTTCCAAAAAGAAAGTCTTTTGGTCAGGACTTTCCGAATCAGGTTGAAACTTTGTGAAAGGCTCCGTAGCCGGTCGTCGCGAGGGTCCTCACCGGTCGCCTCCAGTTTCTCGGCCAGCCAGCGAACTCCGATCTTCTCCGTCTCGTTTAATCGTGGCCCCTGGGCCTGGATCCAGGCTAGTTGAACCTCTGTGTCGCGTGCGCTGTTGGTGGATGCAGCGAGAGACTGGAGTGCCTTCCGTGTTTTCGCGGGAACGCTATCCTTCAGGTATAGGCGGTAAGCCCGAATAGCACTCCGAAGTCTACGCAGCCCGACGCGGAAATCGTGCAGGGCCTCGTCATCTTCGGGGTTTCCCATCCGCTCCAGGGCAGTGGCGGCCTCCTCGACCAAGGATAGGGCGAGAACGCGAGACACTTCCTCGGGTTGCCGATCCAAGAGCTCGGGCGGGAGCTTCGTCACTAACGTTGCTCACTCAAGAGGATGATGCTGTTCGGGGGAACTGGGCGACCTTGCTGGGTCGGCTAGGTTGACTGGGCTTTCCTTCCTCTCCGCTGTGCAAGTTCATTAATAGGTCATAGATGTCGTCTTGGGCGCGGACTCTCTCTGGTGAGGTGGCCTCACGGTAGGTGTTCCCTAGCTTCTCGTCGAGAAGCCTAGCCTTGACGTTGTCCTGCCATTGAATTTGGAGAAAAGATCGAATCTCTTCTTGAAGAGAAGCATCGTAGATAGGAAACGTCACTTCGACGCGCCCGTCCAGGTTTCTCGTCATCCAATCGGTGGAGGATAAGAAGTACTTCGGGGCGCCACCGTTAGAGAACACCATCATGCGAGAGTGTTCTAAGAATCGATCGACAATGCCTATCGCTTCGATATTCTCACTGAGTCCGGGCAGTCCGGGTACCAGCGAGAACATGCCCCTGATGTTCAATTGCACCTTGACGCCGGCGTTGCTGGCCTGGTAGAGCAGCCGCATCATGTCCGGATCGGCCAGGTTGTTCAATTTCGCAATGATGTACGATTTTTTATCCTTGCGAGCATTTCGGATCTCGGTTCGTATTAGTTTGGCAAACCTTTTACGTGCGTTGAAAGGGGACACCAGTAGGTGCTTGTAATTGCCGAACCGGTACTTGTTCTCGAAGAAGTCGAACACCGATGCGACCTCGTGGGTCAATCGCTCGTCGGAGGTGAGCAAGCAGTGATCGCTGTAGATGGTACTGGTATCTTCGTTGAAATTTCCCGTGCCGAGGCACGCGGATAAAACTTCTCGACGCCGCTGTTTCCTCGTGATGAGGCACAGCTTTCCGTGAACCTTCAGTCCGGGTACACCGTAAATGACACGCACTCCCTCTTCCTGAAATTTGGTGGAGAGGAGGATGTTGGCCTCTTCGTCGAACCGAGCCTGAAGCTCTACGACTGCGGTGACCTGCTTACCGTTGCGAACGGCGTTGATCAGGGCGCTTACCACACCGGAGTCCCGCGCGATACGGTAGAGTGAGATTTTGATGGAGGTCACATTCCGGTCGATGGCGGCTTCTCTCAGCAAGGCCAGGACGTGGTCGAACGACTGGTACGCGCAGTGGAGCAGAATATCGTTCTTGGCCACAGCGGCGAGGACACCTTTGGCCGGCTCGAGGCGTTTCACCGGAACCGGCGTTTTGGGCCCGTACCGCAAACTACTGGGGCCGACCTTCGGAAAGGCAACGAAATCTTTGAAGTTGTGATATTTCGAGCCGGGTATTCGGGTGTCCTCCTTGGTTAGCCGAAGTTTCTTGGTCAAGAATTCTAGTAGTGGTTCGGAGATGTTCGCATCGTAGACGAACCGAACCGGATTGCCCTTCTTTCTTTGCTTGACGCCTTTGGAAACCTTCCTCACGTAGCTTTCCGTGAGATCGTTGTCGATGTCGAGCTCTGCGTCGCGAGTTACCTTGACCGTGTAGGCCTCAAGGGTTGAAATATCGGACAAGGAGAACAAGGAGAAGATATCCGGGAGACAATAGCGGACGATGTCATCGAGTAAAACGATATATTGGGCTCCATCGATCGGCGGAAGCAGCAGGAATCGTGAAACGCCATTGCTGGGAACCTCAATCAGGGCGTATCGGTTCTTCGAGCTCTTTTGATCCTTGGGGAAGGAAATCGCGAGATAGATGGCGTCGTCGCGCAAACGGGGGAAGGTTGACGTTTGGTCCAACATGATCGGCATGAGCTTGGGACGAACCTTGCGCCGAAAATACGACTTGACGAACTCACCCTGCTCGGCGGTGAGTTGTTTCTCGTCAATGATGAAGATCCTGTCCTTTGCCAGCCCTCTTAGGATCTCCTCGTAGACAGAATCGAACAGCTTGTACTGGGCGACCGATATTTCTCCGATCTTCTTGAGGATTTTCTTCGGATCCTGGCCCACCACCTTCTTGGCTTTCTTGCCGATGTTGGAAAGGCGACGAAGCGTTGCCACCCGAACGCGAAAAAACTCGTCCATATTCGACGAGAATATCCCAAGAAACTTCAGGCGCTCGAGGAGTGGGACGCTCGGGTCAGCCGCTTCTTGGAGCACTCTGGCGTTGAACGACAGCCAGCTGATTTCCTTGTTGGTGAACTTGGCTTTCACTGCGTCCTTTTTCGGTAGGGACCGCGGCCTTTTCAGTTTGTCAGGCTGTCAGCGGGGTCACAACCGCGCCTCGAAAACGTAGGAGAGGATAGACGACGGGAGATTGTGTCTCGATCCCCGCCGTGTGTCAAGACGCGGGAACCAACGCCTGGAATAGGCTGGACAGCTCGGGCAGGAGGGGCAGGTTCGACGACTAGTTGAAGATTAAACGCTGGCGGAACGTCTATTCAGTGAAGCGCGCAGTGGGGTACAACAACCCTCAAACACACAAGAATCGACCGAAGAGTGCCAAAGAACGGGAAGCAAGAGGCGAAGGTAGACTCATTCGACTTGTCGCCGGGACGCGTCATCGCGCGCAAGTACGAAGTCATTTCGTTGCTCGGAGCCGGATGGGAAGGCGAAGTCTATAAGATTCGAGAGAAAAACACCGGTATCGAACGTGCCGCCAAGCTATTTTTCCCGCAGCGGAACGTTCGTAACAAGACCTCGAGCTTTTACGCTCGGAAGCTTCACAAGCTCCGCCACTGCCCAATCGTCATTCAGTACAACACCGAGGAGACGATTCAATTCCGTGGCGCCGCGATTACCGTTCTCGTGTCCGAGTACGTGGAAGGAATCCTTCTCAGTGAGTTCCTTAAGCAGCAACCGGGTAAACGCATCAGCCCCTTTCAGGCAGTGCACCTCCTTCACTCTTTGGTAGTGGGAATCGAGGCCGTGCATAGCCTCCGCGAGTACCACGGGGATCTCCACGATGAGAACATCATCGTCAGCCGCTACGGACTGCGTTTCGACTTGAAACTGCTGGACATGTTCCATTGGACGGCGCCCAAGAGGGAAAACATCCAAGACGACATCTGTAACCTAGTTCGTATCTTCTATGACGCGACCGGGGGGTCGGCACGCTACAAGAATCAGCCTGGTGAAATCAAAGACATCTGCTGCGGGCTGAAACGCTCGCTGATCCTCGACCGCTTCCCGACCACCTCGCACCTCCGACAGCACCTCGAGATGATGCAATGGAAGTAAACGGGCTCCTCTCGGAGCTACGCACCAGAGTCGTCGTCGACGAGGACATGAACGAGGGTCTGTTGCTGGGGATTGGGTCGGGCGTGGCCGCGGTCTATCCCTCGCGTTGTCCGGGAAAGGAAACGCCGAATGAGGACGCTGCGGTGCTCATTCCGTGTGGTGACGAGGCTTGCGTACTCGCGGTCGCCGATGGCCTAGGAGGGGCTCGCGCCGGGATGGAAGCGTCGAACCTCGCGGTGAGGGCCCTGAAAAATGTGTTCGAGAACGGTCTCGGAAACAAGGGAAACTTGAGAGGCGCCATTCTGGATGGGTTCGAAGCGGCCAACCGCGCCGTGTTAGGCCTCGGAGTGGGTGCCGGGACGACGTTAGCGGTGGTGGAGGTTCAGGGTAGGAAGATCCGGCCCTATCACGTAGGTGACTCACCGATTCTTGCAGTTGGACAGCAAGGGAAGATCAAGTTGCAGAGCATTTCCCACTCGCCGGTGGGATACGGTCTCGAGGGAGGTTTCCTCGACGAAAAGGAGGCCCTGCAGCATGAGGATCGTCACATCGTTTCCAACGTGGTGGGGGTCGACGACATGCGAATCGACGTCGGCTCTGCGCTCGAGCTGCGGCTCGAGACACTCTGCTGATCGCCAGCGATGGGCTGGTCGATAACCTGAAGAACGAAGAGATCGTCGACTATATAAGGAAAGGATCACTGGCCAAGGCCATGAACATGGCTGGCGGAGCGCGGGCGTTCGCGTATGAGGGAAGATAGCGGCAGAGCCCCTTCGAAGGCCGATGACCTTACTTTTATTTTGTTTCGCCCGACGACCTCGCGCCGCAAGCGCGTTACACCTACTCCGGTTCGAGTCTTACCTTAGGCGGGAAGGACGTCCCCCCCGTGAGGACGATTCGCACCCCTTCTTCGACCGTTAGCGCCGGGTCCACCAGAGACTCTCTCGGAAAACAGTAGACGTCGCCCAGGTACAGGTGGTTGGTCGGAAGGTAGACCGCCGCCCAGCTCACGGCTCGGCCGTCCGCATCATTCATCTCGAACTCGCGGGTGAGAAAGCCTAATCGGAGGCTACCTCCCTGCGCGTGGGGAACCAGTACGACTTTTTTGAAGCCGGATTCGTTCGCCGGGGAAAAGGCACCGATCAGTTGCTTGACTGGCACGTAGATGTCTTTGAAAAGAGGAATCCGAGTCAGCAAGTCTTCACCCCGCGCCAGGATCTTGCCACCCACCACGGTCGTCGCGACGATGCCCACGACGATGACCACCGTCAGCGCGGCGACGAAGCCGAGCCCCGGAACGGATCTACCGAGAGCCCACGACAATACCGGAGCCATCAAGCCTTCGATGAGCCGGGCAAGCCAGACCAGAACGAAACCGGTAACCAGGAGCGGCACGACGACCACCAGACCGGCGAACAAGCTACGCTTGAAATGAGAACCGAAAGCCAAGATTGTACCTCCGACGAAAGGGGATTATAGCAAAGGCTTTACCGCATGTTATGATGCCGGCTTCGAGAACGTCTGTTCTTCGCCGTCGAACGAGGAGGTGTCCCCCAATGTCAAGTATGTCGAGCGGCAAGTGGACCATAATCGGCTTGGTTGCCATTGTGGTCGCATTCGGTGCCGGCTATCCGACCGCCCATCTTCCTGCCCGCCAGGCCATGAGCGTTTTGGAGGCATCGGTGGGTGCTGCCGAGGCCGAGACTCAAAAAACCCAGGCGGCTCTCCAGCAAGCGCAGCTAGTCCTTGGAATGGCGGACCTCTTGGGAAGACTCGGGGAGATTTTCATCGATGTCAACGACAACAACTTCGGGATAGCCGCGGACAAGGTGACTCCATTTTTCGACGGCTTGACGAGTTATTTGGAAAAGAGTCCGTCGCTTTCCGAGAGCAAGCTGCAGGCCCTCAAAAGCATCTCGGCACGGCGGGACGAGATCGTTACCGACCTGGCCAGGGCTAATCCTCAGGTTCGAAAAAAAGTGGGAGAGATGTTCTCGCTTCTCCACGCTCAGCTGGGCGACTAGCGTCGTGCCGTCTCTCGCTTACTACCACCCAGCGGTAGTCCATTTCGCGATCGCTCTCTTGGTGGTCGGGATCCTCTTCAGGTTGATTTCCTTGACCGGGCGCGTGGCGTTCACCGGCCCTGCCGCACTGACCCTGCTGTTGCTGGGCACCGGAGCGGCCGTCGTCGCGGTTAAATCGGGTGACGATGCCCACGGACCGGCGGAGCGCGTGCCGGGATCGAGGGATATGGTCAAGGAGCACGAGGAGTGGGGAGAACGAACCCGAAACGTTTTCCTTCTCGTGGTGGCGCTCGAGCTTCTGGCTCTGGTTTTGAAGAAACGAGGACGCTCGCGACCACTTCACATCGCGAGCGCGCTGGTCGGCCTCGGCGGACTCTTTTGTCTCTACGAAGCGAGCGAGCATGGGGGAGAGCTGGTGTACTCATACGCTGGTGGAGTAGGTGTTCGCTCCGGGGACCCCGAGGATGTTGGCCGGCTCTTGCTCGCGGGAATCTATCATCAAGCGCAGCTCGAAAGGAGACAAGGGCGTTCGGAGGAATCGGCGAGACTCTTCGAACAGATGGCCCGACGCTTTCCAGAGAGTGCTTCCGTGCAACTCATGGCGGCGGAGTCCTTGCTGGAAGATCGCGGGGATGCAACCGCGGCTCTTGCGGCGCTCGACGGAATTACGATCTCCGAGGACAATCGACGCCTTGTTTACCGCTCAGGACTACTCCTAGCAGATGCTTTACAAGCGGCCAGTGAAAAAGACGCAGCACAAGAGACGCTCGAGGCCTTGCTGGTCGATTTCCCGGAGAATCGTCGAATTTTGGATCGCCTGAAGAAAATTCGAGAGCAATAGCCCGCGATATGTGGTTCGCTCTTGCCCCGCTGGTCCTTCTTGCTTTCGCTCCTTCTCACGACCCGCCTGCGAAAGACTATCTGGTCTACGTCGTTTGCGAATCGGCCGACACGGTGGTTCGCGTTCGTTTCGGACCGGATGGTGCAAGCGTCGACCGCGAAATTGAAACCGGGATGATGCCTGTGGATATCGATGGCCCGCATGGTGTCGATGTGTCTCCCGATGGAGAGTTCTACTACGTGTCTCTCGGCCACGGACGTCCGTATGGCTCACTCTGGAAATATCGGGCCGCAGACGATTCCGTGGTGAGTCGGATCAGCCTGGGGTTGTTTCCGGCAACGTTAAAGGTGACACCCGACGGTGCATTCGCTTTCGTAGTCAATTTCAATCTTCACGGCGATCCGGTCCCTTCGTCGGTCTCGGTCGTTGCCACGGATGAGATGCTCGAGGTGGCACGCATTCCTACCTGCACAATGCCACACGGTTCTCGGATCAACCCGCAAGGCACGAAACAGTACTCGACCTGCATGATGGATGACACGTTGGTCGAGATCGATACACGGACGTTCCGGGTGGCGCGTCATTTTCTACTCTCGTAAGGCAAGGAGAGCGGAAGGCACGGAGCGCCAGTTGGAGCGCAGCCCAGGCAACCGATCTCGTGCTCGCCAACGTGGGCCGAGCCCTCGGCCGACGGGGCGTTCGTCTATGTGGCCTGTAACCAGTCCGACGAGATCGTCGAGGTCGACACGGATTCTTGGACGGTCACCCGTCGTCTTCCTGCGGGCTCTGGGGTCTACAACCTCGCATCGACCGGCGACGGCCGGTTAGTCGCCACCAATAAACGCGGTCAGTCGGTATCGGTGTTCGATCTGGAAAGCGGCAAGGAACTGGCCCGCATTCCGACCAAGAGGAAAGTCGTGCATGGAGCGGCGGTGGCCCCCGATGATCGGTACGTCTTCATATCGGTGGAAGGGGTTGGTTCAGAGCCGGGCACCGTCGAGGTCATCGACCTCTCGACCCTCGAGACTGCTGCCACGGTCGACGTGGGTGAGCAGGCCGCCGGGATCGCCTTTTGGAAGACGGTCGAACGATAGACCTCCTCAGTAGCCAGGCGCGGTCGTCGATCCTTTGTTCCGCGGTTTCCCCAGTCTCAGGATCCAGAGCCCGTTGTTGAGGTCATTATAGTAAATGAGGTCGCCGTGGGGCTTCGCACCCCAGGCGAAAGGCAGATTGACCCGAAAGCCGTCCGGATCGCCGGTCCAGAACCTGGCGATTTCGCGGCCTTGACGATAGAGATCCCCGCGGAGCTCGCCGGACACGTCGAC
Source organism: Candidatus Marinacidobacterales bacterium (assembly GCA_965219415.1). Classification (GTDB taxonomy): domain Bacteria; phylum Acidobacteriota; class Vicinamibacteria; order Marinacidobacterales; family DATDRI01; genus CBDCNP01. The sequence goes on along the minus strand of OZ244742.1, from coordinate 1,609,782 downwards.
CACCCTAGCCCCACCGTTGTAGTAGCCCATATACATAATGCCGTCTTCGACCCAGATATTGTGAGCACCGGCCTCGGGAACGTTGTATTCCGCGACCTTGCGCGGGGCCTCGATGTCGGAGACGTCGACGACAAAGGCAATGCCCCGCACTGGGAAGCGATTCTTCGAACTGAGATCGAACTGGGCGGGGAAGACCTCGTCAATCGTTTCCATAGAGCTCGTGATAGTTGAAGCGGAGCTGACTCACGAACTGTGGCTTCACCGGGCTGCCTCCCTTGACGCCGCGGCCAACGTCGAGAATGACGAGGCCGTCTCGCCAGTAGGCGAGGTAGGCAAGACCATCTTTGACGTAGACATCGTGAAGGTACCTGCCGGAGGAGACTCGATGTTCGCCCTCCGGTGTCTTCATGACGATGGTCTTGGCGGTCGGGCTTTCCACTTGCCATCGCGCGACCTCGCGCGGGGCATGCACGTCCTCGAAGTCGATGATCCGCAAAGAACCGGTCGCGTCGTCGGTGAGATAGACGTAGTGACCGTCGATGAAAGCGCTATGGACACCTCCGCTCACCGTTTCGGTGTATTCCGAGAGGATCTGAGGATGGGCGGGATCGGCGGTGTCCAGAAAGACGATACCGTTCTTGCGGCTGGAAGCGCCTTCACGCGTTAGAACCCCGATCTTGCCGTCCGGGGTGACACTCACGTCGTTGATGAGACGGGCATCCACGGTGATGGTATCGGTCTGCTTCGGTGCGGACGGATCCGTCACGTCAAAGACTTGTACTTTGTCCGCGATGGAGGCGAGATACGCGTAGTCGTCGAAGATCCACTGCTCGGCGGTCTGAAATTCATTGTTCAGCACTCTTCCGACGAGCTCGAGCTCTCGCTCCGCGTTGCGGGGAGTGACGATGACCGAGACCGAAGCCACCGCCGTTCCACTGATCCCAAAGACCGGGAAGACGCCGGCTCGCTCCGCCACGAAGGCTCCGTCTTCCTCGATCGTGGCTCCCTGGCCACTGACCGCCCAGCGGACGGCGGGATCGTCCACGGGAGCACCGCCGCTGTCCACCGCGGTGGCGACGAAGCGTACGACATCTCCGGTTCGGACCTTGGAGGCCGGGGCGCGATCGACAACGACGCGACCCGACCAGCAACGATGTCGACGCTGACTCTGCCAAGGGTTCCTTAAGCGCTCGCCGAGAAGGTCGCGCGGCCCGGAGATACTCCGCTGACGATACCCCCTTCATCGATCGTAGCGATGGAAGGAGCCTCGGCGTTCCAGACGAAGACCACGTCTTCTCGTGGATCCCCTCGGGAGTCGCGCGCCGTGGCCTCGAGCTTCGCCTCGCCCCCCACGACCACGGGAGAGTCAGGCGGGTCGAGATCTATCGCGGCAATCGCGGCCGGCTTCACGTCGATGGTCGCATACCCGGTCTTGCCACCGATGACCGCACCCACGCGCACCTTGCCGGCACGATGAAGCGTTACTGTCCCGTCCTCCATCGCGGCGAGATCCCAAGGTGCCGCGAACCATATACTCGGCTCCTCGTCGAGCGCGTTACCCGCCTCGTCTTTTGCGACCGCGGTAAAAGTGAGCACCTGCCCGGCTTCGGCTGAAAGCTCCGCCGGATTGACCTCGACGCTGGTGACAGCTGATTCCTCTTTGTAGCCGCCGAGTCCTGTGCCCAGCCGGTACCCCCCACAAGTCGGAATCATTACTAAGAGCGAGAGAGCTGGAGAACCGGAGAGAACGAAATTTGAGCTTGCTATTCATGTAATCCCCACCAACAGCCGGTTTCATGGATGTCGCCTATGTGCCACAGGATGACCCAGTCGGCCTTCTTGGGAGGCTATTCTTTCATGGGGTTGCCCGATGCGTCTACATCGCATGCTAGTATAGCGCCGCTACTTCTTTTCCTACGAGGCCGCCATGCAACGACTGCTAACCCAATCGTCTTTTTGTTCGGCGCTTTTTCTAGCTAACGCCTTGGTCGCACAGGAGGAGGCCGTCTACGTAAGAGCCGGACGACTCCTCGACGTCCGTTCCGGTCACACGGTTTCGAATCAGGCGATCCTGATCCGTGGAGACCGGATCGAACGAGTCGGACATTGGGACGATGTCGAAGTGCCTCATGGGGCGAAGGTGATCGACCTCGGCGGAGCGACGATCCTACCAGGCCTCATCGACCTGCACGTCCATTTGACGGGTGACCATCGCTACCACGGCTACCGCCAGCTGACTCTTTCGATACCGAGGCGAGCGATCCATGGAGTCGTCAACGCGCGAAAAACGATCGACGCGGGTTTCACTACTGTTCGCAACGTGGGTGGGCGCGGAGACGCCGACGTCGCGCTTAGAGATGCTATTGAGGATGGTGAGATTACGGGACCCCGCATGGCCGTTTCCCCAGGTCATCCTTGCTCGAGCTCTTACGAAACACCATCCCAAGTCATTTTCACGTGGGGCATCTATCGCTCTTGTTTTTTCTTTCCGCGTTCTCGGCGGACGCTCTATGTTCCGACGGCATTATCGAGGGCACCGTCTACGACCCCACCGGTGTTCCGTTGCCGGGGGTGGTGATTTCACTCTATTCATCGGACGCCTCCACGGCGCGGGTATCGACGACAGATGAATCGGGGGAGTTCGTTTTTACCAAGCTCCCTCCCGCTATTTACACTCCGGTCGCGGCGTTGGCGGGTTTCAGAGATTTCATCCACTCGCCCCTCGACCTAGAGTCTGGCGAGACGATTCAGATCTCCTTGAATCTTCGACTGGCGGTTTCCGAAGAGGTACGCGTCGAAGAAACACCGCTGAATGACGTTACGAGTCCCGTGCCTGAGGAAGAAATCAGCAGTAATATCCTCGAGGTACTACCTCTTCCCACCGATCGATTCCAAGAGGCGTTACCCCTTCTCCCTGGCGTGGTCCGGGGGCGAAGGGGGCGCCTCAACTTCAACGGTGCCCGTTCCGCCCAAAGCATGCTGCTGGTGAACGGCTCGAACGCGACCGACCCGTTGACCGGGGAGTTTGCCTTCGAGCTACCGTTGAAGGCCGTGGATAGCGTCGAGGTCTACACGATTCCTTATTCGGCCGAGTTCGGGAGCGTGACCGCAGCGGTGGCGAACGTGGTGACCCGGGCTGGAAGTGACGAGTGGGATGTCGATTTCGGTGCGCTCTTCCCCAGCTTCAGATGGCGCAGCGGGAAGGTTCAAGGGATCAACTCATGGACTCCTCGCGTCCAAGTAAGCGGTCCGCTGCGAAAAGGAAAGGCTTGGATTTCCCAGGGCGTCGCCTATCGGTTCGTGCGCTCTCGGGTGCGTGAAGACATCGTCGGTTCGGACGAGGAGATCGTCGAGAATATCGATAGTTTCACGCAATTCGATTGGAAGCTCAACGAGGTTCACTCTCTCACGACGACGTTCTCCTATTTCCCCGTGGAGATCGAGAACTGGGGACTGAGCGTCTTGCAGCCCGAGACTGCGACCCCCGAGTTCCATGCTTCGGGGTGGAATTTGGCGATCGCGGAGCGAGCCACGACCAGCTCCAACACGTTGTGGGAGACCCTGTTCGCCGTCAAAAACTACGATGTCCGGGTCACGTCGCAGGGGGAGGGCGACTCGCTTCTAACGGTGAACGGACTTCGCCAAAACTACTTCAATGAGATCGATCGCCAGAGCCTTTTGTTCGAGTTCAAGAACTCCTGTACCCACTTCATTCCCAGCAAACGCGGCCATCATGTCCTCAAGATCGGTAGCAATATTTCCTACGCGACGTTCAGCGGAATCGATCGAAGCAGCATGATTGAAACGCTGGGAACGGACGGAAACATACTTCGCACGACGGAGTTCATGGGCAGTCCCCAAGTTGGTGCATCGGATTGGGTCATCGCAGGCTACGTTCAAGATCAATGGCGCCCCACGTCGAGACTCGGTTTGGACGCGGGCCTCCGCTACGACTACAACCGGATCACCCGTAGTCAGCACTTTGCGCCTCGGTTCGCGGTCGCCTATTCGCCGTGGGAAGAAGGGCGTACCATTCTCAAGGGTGGTTGGGGCGTGTTCTTCGACCACGTTTTCCTCCATGCCGGCGACTTCGAGTCGCTTCAGACACGGGTGGAGACGGAGTTTGGGCTGGATGGAGAGCCGGTCGGTCCGCCATTGGTGTTCCGCAATGTGATCGACCCGGACTTGGACGTCCCGGTTAGCACAACCTGGAACGTGGAGGTCAACCATCAGCTCGGCGAGGATTGGCTGGTGCGGGTCAAGTATCAGGAGCGGCGCGGGAACGACGAGATGGTCATCAATCGTCTGGAGGAGACCCCGGAGGGGCCGATGCTCCTGCTGTCGTCAGACGGTAACTCGAACAGTAAGGAGTTCGACATCACGGTGCGGAAGAACCTTTCTTCGGGCGGGCGACTCTTCTTCTCGTATGTCAAGTCTCGCACTTCATCGGACCTGAACAACTTTGAGACGCTCTACCGCGATCGACGAAGCCCGATCCTGCTCGACAACGAGTTCTCCTTGCAACCCTTCGACGTGCCGCATCGGTTTCTTCTGTGGGGTGTGGTCGAACTGCCTCATGACATTTTTCTGACGCCTGGATTCGAGTGGCGCTCGGGTTTTCCATACACTACTTTCACGCCGGACTACCGTGTCGTTGGTGAGCGCAACCGGGGCGGCCGGTTTCCAACGTTCTTTTCGTTCGACATTCGGGTCATGAAGCAGCTCACGTTTCACCGTAAGACGTTTCGCATCGGCTTTCAGATTTTCAACACCACGAGTCACTTCAACCCCCGCGACGTCTATAGCAATATCGGTAGTCCGTTCTTCGGGGAGTTCGCGGACAGTGTGCCGCTCTCGGCAGGTATGAGATTTGGGTTCGATTTCTGAGCGTGGTTATGCGAGATTGTATTCAATGGCCTTGATCGATGCTTGGAAGTCGGTAAGCAAACCGGTAGTCGGAATGCTGCACCTGCCGGCGCTTCCCGGATCGCCAGCCTTCGGTGGTGAGCTCGAAGCCATCCGCGTTGGATTGTGGCGGGACGCCGAGGCGTTAGTCGATGCCGGTGTGGACGGTCTCATGCTGGAGAACTTCGGAGATCGCCCGTTTTTTCCTCGGAATGTCCCGCCGTGGACCACGGCCCACGTGGCGACTCTCGCCGTCGAGACCCGTCGGCGATTCGACATCCCGCTGGGCATTAACGTTCTACGGAACGATGCGCGGGCGGCGCTCGCCGTCGCTCACGCGGCGGACGCTCAATTCATTCGCGTGAACGTCCTGGCCGGCGCACGGGTAACGGATCAAGGAGTTCTCGAGGGCGTTGCCCACGAGCTCCTGCGGGATCGAAAGCTACTTGGAGCCGAAAAAACGAAAATCCTGGCGGACGTGAACGTCAAGCATTCGGCTCCATTGGGGACCGTCAAGTTGGAGGACGAAGTGGCCGATCTCATCGATCGCGCTGGTGCCGATGGGATCATCGTGTCCGGCACCGGGACCGGGAAAGCGGCCGATGTGAAGGAACTGGAACGTGCGAAGGCGGTGTCCGGTGAGACCCCGGTTTTCGTGGGAAGCGGGGTCACTCTCGATTCGGTCGAGGACTACTTGGCGCTGGCCGATGGGCTTATCGTGGGTAGCTACTTCAAGGTCGGCGGGAAGGTCGAAAATCCCGTGGACACAAGCCGGGTGAGAGACTTCATGAAGAAACTCCGATCGCTTAGTTAGGCCCTCTTCATCCTGTCTAGAGTGTTGTTTTCTTAGACCTCTTTTCTCGACGCAACGTAACCCATTCCTTCGTGTAGCAACCGTGCCGCCAGGATCGCGGTGAGCTGGTTCAAGTCGGCGGAGGGGTTGAGCTCCACCACGTCCATTCCCACCATTCGCCGGTCGGCGCTCGCCATGAAGCTCAGGACTTGCCGCGACGTCAATCCGCCGGGCACGGGATGGGACACGCCGGGAGCGACCGACGGGTCGAACCCATCGAGGTCCACGGTGATGTAAACGGGCGCTCCGGTTGCTATATGTGACAACTTGGGAAGGTCACCGATCAGATCCTTGGCGTAGAGGATGCGAAGGCGATCGGAGTAGCGGTCCAACTGGCCTGACTGCTCGGCATTCAACGTTCGGATGCCTAGCTGGGTCACCGATGCGACGTGTTCCATTTCGAGCAGACGCGCCGCTACGCACGCATGGGATGACAGGCTCCCTTCGAAATCCGGATAGACGTCCGGATGCGCGTCGATCTGGACAACATGTATCGGGTGTACCGGGGCTCCCATCCCGGCGAAAGCTTCTACGACCGGAACCGTGACCGCATGATCTCCTCCGGCAACAAAAGGTGTTTGGTTCTTACGGAGCAAGTCATGGATGTGAATGCGGTAATTTTCTGCGCTTGCCTCCCACGTTTCCTCCGGCGCCAAATCACCCAGATCGGTGATCGCGGCCACGAGGTCGACGCCGGATTCGGTCGTGGAGTTGAAGCTTCTCCCATCGTACGCGCTGCGAATGGCTTTCGGTCCATCCGCGCAACCGAAGCGATAGGAAGATTGGGAGTCGTCGGGAATCCCAACGAAGACAAGGTTGGACTCGGGCGAGGAATCGTTTCGGAAACACCCAGCAAACGGGATCGGCTCTTTGGAAGTGCTCATCAACCTGTGAGTCCCTGGTTAGGGTTCGGAAGGTATGTTATAGTGAAAATCTATCCCGTAACTAAAAAAAACGAAATTGCCGCCGCAGGCCGTGTGGAGGATCGCGGATGCCCTATTTTGATCTCAACCCGCTGCTAGAAGCGATGTTGGACACAGCTCCCACCGTATCCGACTTGAACTTGTCTGTAGGGAGACCCCCTCAGGTGGAGGTGGACGGGCAACTACGCGGCGTTCCTTATGCCTCCATCGAACGGTTGATGCCTTACCACACCGAGCTCATCGCCTTGCGGCTGATGCGCGGTAAAAAGGACTTGGCGGACAAGCTTGTACGGACCGGCTCGGCCGACCTCTCCTATTCTTTGCCCCGGCGAACTCGGTTTCGGGTCAACATATTTTCCCAGCGGGGGACGTACTCCGTAGTTTTGCGGGTTATCCCTAACAGGATCCCGACGGTCGAAGAGCTCGGACTACCGAGCCAACTCAATGAGATCACGCGGGAGCGAAACGGGATCGTGCTGGTGACCGGCCCTACCGGCTCGGGCAAATCCACGACGCTGGCGGCGCTCATCAACCGGATGAACCACGACAAGGCGATACACATCGTCACGATTGAGGATCCTATTGAGTATCTCTACCGCAACGACAAGGCGACCATCAATCAGAGAGAGATTGGCACCGACACCGAGAATTTCGCCAACGCCCTGAGGGCCGCCCTGCGCCAGGCCCCCAAGGTCATCTTGGTGGGTGAGATGCGAGACCTGGAGACCATCTCCACCGCCCTCGAGGCATCGGAGACCGGACATCTCGTTCTCTCGACGCTCCACACCATCGACGCTGCCAAGACCATCGATCGCATCGTGGGTGTCTTCCCCAAGGACGAAGAGCGTCAGATACGTATGCGTTTCGCACAATCGTTCAAGTGGATCGTCAGCCAGAAGCTGATTCCGAAAGAGGGCGGGGGCCGCAGAGCTATTTGCGAGATACTGCGCGCCAACTCGCGGACTCGCGAGTACATCCAGGAGGGTGAAAGGGAAGGGAAGAGCCTCAACGACGCCATGGAAGATGGAGCGCTGGATGGAATGCAGACGTTCGACTCCGAGCTCCAAAGACTCGTGGAAGCGGGCAACCTGGGGGCTGGGGAAGCGCTGACGTATGCGACCAACCCAACCAACCTTCGTCTGCGCCTCGGTTCCCACGCCGACGGGATCGAAGACGGCGAGGGCAGTGCGGGCACCTCCACCAGTGACGAGGCGAGTGTGGGTGCAGGCTCGGATATGGACACGCTGATCGAGAGGTAAACGTGGAAACGAACTGTCCGAAGTGTTCGCAAAAACTCGTCGTCGAAGATGCGAAAGTTCCGGCCGGGCCTTTCATGCTCCGCTGCCCCAAATGTCAGAACGCTATCAAATTGCCCGGCAAGGCAGGTGCGGCACCGACGGGAGAAAGTGCGGCCGCTCAGGAACCACCCCAACCGGCTGCTTTTCCCCCGTCACCAAAGCCGGCCGTCCCCAAACCGAAACCCGCGCCACCACCTATGCAGGCACCTGCGTCGAAACAGGCTCCACCACCGGCTCAGGCAGCGCCACCTTCGCCGACGCCGCGGTCTCAACCAGTTCAACAATCGCAACCCGCTTCCGTCGGCGAGCCGAGTCAGGACGATGGTTCCAGCAGGCGCGCCCTCATCGTGCTCGACGATCAGAGCGTGCAAAACGTGATGGCTGCCGCACTACAACGGATTGGACTCGGAGTGGACGTTGTCCCCGATGCAGATCAGGGGGTTCGCTTCTTGGAACGGGAAAGCTACGCGCTCGTCGCGACGGCGCGAAATGGCAACGCGAACGGCGCGGGGCTCTACAATCGCATCATCACGTTCGCGCCCGAGGCCCGGCGCAATCTATTCCTCGTCTTGGTGGGGAGCGATCTGAGCACCGGCGACGGGACGCAGGCTTTTGCCGCCATGGTCGATTTGGTGCTTAGTCCCAAAGATATCGGGGCGTCCGACGAGTTGCTGCGGAGCACAATGTACGAGCGCACACGACTCTATCAGACCTTCCTAGACGCCCAAGTGCGCGTGGACGCAAGGAAGTACTAGCCAAGCCAAGCTCGTTGCGACGGTCCTCCCACATGAAGCGGGACGTCACGGATTACCTGCTCCGACGCGCCCTCTATCTTCCCAGCCACACCAGCACGTGGACTTGGTCGGCCGAGCCGGTTGTTTGGATAGCTCTATTCCTTTTGAGCTGGAGCGTCGTTTTCGCGTCCATCGAGCGATCCCAATTGGCACCCAGCTTCGTGCATCTGATTTTGTCGCGCGACGGGTCAGAGCATGTGTGAGCTCGCGCCGTGCATTAACGACGCCCGAGCGCAAAGGATGATCCTACTGGGCGGCGTGACGGGCCGGGATGTACCCGGCTATCACGACTGGAACAGCCTTCTGTCGCAGCTGGGTCTTCTCACGTGGGATCACACCCTCGCCCGCCTGGCCCATCTTTCGGGGTCGGTTCTCATTGTGATCGCCCTGATCTGGGGAGCCTACCTACTCCACGTTCAGTATCGACTCGCCAAACATCCTGCCGTTTGAACTCTGCCCCCCGATCCATAGAATGCGAACTGGACGGGCAACGCACCGATGAAAATCCACTTGGTCGATGGGACCTATGAGCTCTTTAGGGCCTACTACGGCGCCCCCAGCGCGCTCGATCCAAAGGGACGTGAGGTTGGCGCCACTCGAGGGTTGATGCGCAGCTTTGTTGCGCTACTCCTCCAAGACGATGTCACGCACGTCGCTTGCGCCTTCGATCACGTGATCGAGTCCTTCCGTAACGATCTCTTCGACGGCTACAAGACCGGAGAGGGGATCGAACCCGTACTATGGGAGCAGTTCCCACTCGCCGAGCGAGCCGCGGACGCACTCGGGATGGTGGTGTGGCCGATGGTGAAGTTCGAAGCGGACGACGCCCTGGCCGCTGGAGCCGCCCGGTGGAGGGATGCGAAGGGCGTCGAGCAGGTCGTGATTTGCACACCGGACAAGGATCTCACGCAGTGCGTCGTGGGAAAGCGGGTCGTGTGTTGGGATCGTCGTCGTCAAAGGGTGTTGGATGAAAAGGGGGTCGAAGAAAAGTTCGGGGTATTGCCGGAATCGATTCCCGACTGGCTCGGCCTGGTCGGCGACGCCGCGGATGGAATCCCGGGCATCAAGGGTTGGGGCGCCAAGTCGTCGTCGCGTGTCCTGGCCCGTTATCGGCACATCGAGAACATCCCGGAAGAAGCGTTCTTGTGGGAGGTCAAAGTCCAAGGCGCCAAACGATTGGCGGCGAACCTTCGGAGCAACCGCGAGGAGTTGAAGCTCTACAGGTTGCTGGCAACACTGCGCACCGACGTGCCCCTTACCGAGGAGCTCGAGGATATAAGGTGGAAGGGGGCGCAGAAAGAAAAGTTGGAGGAGCTTTGTAAGGAACTGGGTGACAAAGATCTCATGGACCGAGTGCACGGCTGGCTGGATTGAGAACTGGTGAAAAAAATTCGAAAAAAGACTCCTGATGGTACGTGAGGCTCCGGAAAAACTCGTCGTTATATTAGAAGAAGCGGGAAGGAGCAATTGCCATGATCGAAAAAGTCAAAACGTACTCCGAAACGCTCGAGGGTCTATCCACTGAAGAACTCGACCGCTCAACCGAGAAGCTTGTCCGCGCCGAGAAACGAAACGTGGCACTCGTCGTCGCTCACATCGCGGAGATGTCGAGAAGAAAGGGCCAACTTGATTGCGGCTATAAGAATCTCTTCGACTATTGCGCCAGGCGATTGAACCTAAGCGAAGGGTCGGTCGCTAGGCGGATCCAGATGGCGAACGTGTCGCGCCGTTATCCTCAGATACTCGTGGCGCTGGCTGAGAACCGATTGAGTCTCACCGTGGCCGGTATGCTCGCTCCGGTCCTCACTGAGAGCAACGTCGAGAAGCTCGTTGGCGATTGCGCGGGAATGACCAGGCGGGAGGTCGAGGAGTACCTCGTCGCCCTCCGGCCGAAGCCCGTGTTTGCGCCCATGATTCGAAAGGCACCAACCATGTCGCCCCCCGAGCCTCCGCCAGTTCCGGTGCGCCCAAGGCCCCGGGTGTCACCGAACATCCTCGAGCCGGCGAGGCCGGAGGTGTTCAATTTCCGCTTCGCCGCGAACCGAGAGTTCAAGGAGAAGTTCGAGCGCCTGGCTGAGGTCCTTGGCGTGGAGAACCCTCTCCTGCACATGTCCGAGGTCATGGAGCAGGCCCTGGACATTGCCCTCGATAAGAAGGACGTGAAGAGAAAGCGAGAACGGCGGCTAAAGAGGGTGTCGAAAGGTAACGAAAAATCTCGCCCGGGCAAGATTTCACAGAAATCCCGCTACATCCCCTCCGAGGTCCGCGAGCGCGTGCACGAACGTGCAGGCTACCAGTGCGAGTACCGAGGTCCAGACGGGACCCGTTGTCGCGCGCGAACAGGACTCCAGATCGAGCACCTGCGGGCCTTCGCACTCGATGGGAGCCACGACGAGAGGAACCTGCGCCTTCACTGTGCGCCCCACAATCGCCTCACTGCAGAGCGGACGTTCGGCGTGGTTTTCATTCAAGAGAAGATCGATGACTCTCGCCGGAAGCGCTTGCCGAACGGCGGGGAGATTCGTGCGTTGTAGCAGATGAGCGACTGAAAGCTACCAAGGGCTAAATTCCTCCACCGTCGCCAGCACCATGGGCTCAGAAGTTCCGGGTTGAGAGCGCAAGCCTCCGCCGATGGCATACAACTTTCCGTCGACGACACTTGCCGAGAGCCAACCCCGGGTCGTTGGCATGTCGACCTCCTGAGTCCATGTGTCTGTCTCCGGGTCATAAGACTTCTACTGTCTGGAGGTTGTGCTGATTCCCCGTGCCCTCGACTGCCGTTCCGCCGATGACGTAAATCTTTCCGTTCACCACGCTGCTGGCGGGCAACCATCGCGGAGTCGGCATGTCGGCTCGTCTCGTCCACGTGTCAGTCCCCGGCTCGTACTGAGCCACCGATGAGAGTGCCGTGTGCGGCCCGTCCCGCTTATCCCAGCCGCCAATGACGTAGATCTTGCCGCCGACTACTTGGGTCGCAACATGCGATCGGAGCGTAGGGAGGTCGGCCCTAGTGGTCCACGTATCCGATGATGGGTCGTACTGCTCCACTGTCGCCATATTCGACCCGTCATAGCCGCTAATCGCGTAGATTTTCCCATCGAGCACGCAGGTCGAAAGCCCGTGCCTCGGGGTTGGCATGTCAGCTCTCCTGGTCCAGGTGTCCGTCTCCGGGTCGTATTCCTCCACGGTGGGGAGCCCAAGCTGCCCCAATTCGAGATTGGCACCACCAACCGCATAGATCTTCCCTTCCACCGTACTGCTCGCGAGAAACGACCTCGGCGTTGGCAGTTTAGCCATCTTGGTCCACGTGTCTGTTTTTGGATCGTAGGCTTCCACAGCCTGCGAGGGTACAAAGCCCCCCTCGAAGCCTCCGATAGCATAGACCGTTCCGGCCACAGCGCTAGTCGACAGGGACCATCGCGGCGTGGGCATGTCGGCTTTCGAGGTCCATCTGCCCTGTTGAGCGAAGCAGGGCGTCGCAATGCACAAGAGTCCGCTGAGCGCCAATGCGAGAAGATGGTTCGTGGGTTGCGCTAGCGCCGTTCACTCCATGACCGCGGGCGCGCAGAGCCTGTCGAGCCTCTCCGGATCCCCTTGTAGAGCGATGCGCTGCATGTAGTGGTAGACGCTCCTTAGTCCCCCCAGTTCTTCTCCACCACCCGCACGACCGGGGCCACCGTGCACCAAGTGGGGCATGACGACACCGTGCCCTGTGGATTCGGGAGCCGCCTTCGCGTTCATGACCATGAGACGACCGTGATACGGAGCGAGGCCGAAAGTCATCTTGTGAATGAATTCCTCGTCCTCACTGTAGATCGAACCGACTAGGCTGCCTCCGCCGCGCCGCGCGAGGCGAATCGCTTGCTCGACGTCTTGGTAGCCGAGCACCGTCCCCACCGGGCCGAAGACTTCGACTTCATGAACGAGTCGGGCATCTTCCGCGTTGTTCGCGCGAAGTAGGACCGGCTCCATGAAGAAGCCCTTTTCGGTGCCAGCACCCTCGAAACTCGCGCGCTTCGGATCTCCGAAGACGACGTCGGCTTCGCGGCTCAAGCTCTCGACGCCTTCGCGGGCGGACTCGAGTGCCGATCGATCGACGAGCGGCCCCATGCGCACTCCCTCCACTCCCGGATCGCCCACGCGGATTTTCGCTAGACGTTCCTTCAGAGCTTCAATGACCAACGACTCCTTGTCCTTAGGTACGACGAGCCGACGGATCGCCGTGCACTTCTGTCCGGCCTTGATGGTTATCTCCTTGATGACTTCCTTGGTGAAGTAGTCGAGCGTTGGGGATCCCTCAGTCACATCGGGCCCCAGGATGATGCAGTTCAGCGAATCCGCCTCGATATTCACGCGCACCGCGTTCTTCACGATGTTGGGGTGGGATCGGATCTTGTGACCGGTGGAAGCTGAACCAGTGAAAGATACGACGTCCTGGCACGTTAGGTGATCGAGGAGATCGCCCACCGACCCGCAGATGAGCTGCAGAGTTCCTTCCGGCATGACTCCGGACTCGATAAGCACTTCCACCATGCGGAAGGCGAGCCAAGCGGTCGGCGTCGCCGGTTTGACGATGCTCGGCATGCCGGCGAGGATCGATGGCGCCACCTTCTCCAGCATGCCCCAAGAGGGGAAGTTGTAGGCATTGATTTGAACCGCCACCCCTTCGAGCGGCACGTAGATGTGCCGTCCAAAGAAGTTCCCCGGTTTGGACAGTCGGGCCGGGGGGCCGTCGGTCAGGAAGGTGCTCGGTGGGAGTTTCTTGGCACCGAGGCCCGCGTAGTAACCGAGCGTGCCGATCCCTCCTTCCACGTCCATCATCGCGTCGGTGCGGGTCGCCCCATAGGCCGCAGCGATTTCATGAAATTCATCGAGGTGCTCGTTCAGAACACCCGTCATCTTCTTGAGAAGCCCGGCGCGCTCGTGGAACGTCAACGCACGTAGAGCCGGACCACCCTTGGCGCGAGCCCAATCGAGCATGGCCGCGAAATCGAGGCCTACACTGGTGCACGTCGCAATGTCCTCGCCAGTGACGGCGTTCTGCAAGACGCGTTCCTTCCCACTGCCCGTCTTCCACGTTCCGCTTGCGTAACTCTTCAGGGCAATCATCGACATTTCCTTTCATGGCGCGGTTTCTCGCGCACGGGTATTATAACGGTCCATGACCCGCATCGCCGTTAGCATCTTGTTGAGTCGGAACGAGAGTTGGGACGAAGTCCTGCTGATCGATCGTAATCCCAAGCTGTCTTTTTTCGGAGGTTACCAGGCGTTTCCGGGGGGGACTCTCGAGCCCGAGGACGCAAAGGTACCAGTCGACAACTTGGATAAGTTGTCTCAGGAAAGAGGAGAAAGTCTTGGAAAAGACTTCCCATCCTTCGTCGTGGCCGCGGCGCGGGAGCTCTTCGAAGAGACCGGCGTTTGGCTAGGCCGAGGAGTCGATGAATCGGGCCGCTCGCTGGACGAGGACCGGCGTCTGATGTTGGCCGATGAGTTGTCTTTTGTTCAGATCTTGAAGCAGCGGGGCCAACGGATAGACGCACTGGATTTCACTCCTCTGTGCCGCATCACGACACCGCCTTTCACACCGCGCCGTTATGACACCTGGTTTCTGGGCTGCCAGCTTCCAAAAGGGGGCGAAGTCGAGATCATCGAGGGGGAGCTGGTGGGCGGTGGTTTCGCCAAGCCGGAAGACGCACTGGAGAAATGGCGGGAAGGTGAGGTCTTGATCGTTCCGCCGGTGATCATCTTCCTCCAACGCCTGGCAAACTCGACCAAGGAAGACTTCGTGAATTGGATGCAGCAATTCACGTCCTACGACGACGGGAAGCTTCATCGTGTCTACTTCACACCCGGAGTTCTCCTCGCCGCATTGAAGACCCCGACCAAACCACCCGCCACGCACACCAACACGTGTTTGGTGGGAGAGGAGAGAGTTTACCTCGTCGATCCCGCTCCGGTGGAGCCATTAGAGCAGGCAAAGCTTTGGGACCTTCTCGACGAGTTCCTCGCCGAGGGCCGGATGCTCGAAGGGATACTTTTGACGCACTACCATCCGGACCATGTGGGAGCGGTCGCGGAGTGTCAGCGTCGCTATAAACTCCCGGTGCGTGCGCATCGAGATACGATGGCGGAGCTCGGCGGCTTCGACTTTGGGGAGCCGTTGGAACACGAGCAGGACCTCGATCTGGGGAGCACGCCCGACGGGAAACCGGGGTGGACGCTGCGCGCCTTTCACGTTCCTGGTCACGCACCCGGCCACTTGGCGTTTCAGGAGAGTCGCTACCAGACACTCATCGTAGGAGATTTGCTATCGACCCTGTCCTCCATCCTAATCGACCCTCGCGACGGTCACCTCGCTACCTACTTGGAGTCCCTTAAGTTCTTGGAGTCGGTGGCGGAAGCCACCGTCTATCCGGGACATGGACCCCCGGCCCGTGAGGGAAGAAAGGCTATTCAAGCGCAGCTTCGCCATCGTCAGCAAAGAGAGAATCAACTGTTGGCCGCTCTCTCGGACGAGCCACAATCGGTGTCGGAGCTGGTGAGCAAAGTCTACGCCGACGTGGACAAGAAAATGTGGGAGATGGCGGGTCGCTCGCTAGCCTCGGGACTTATCAAGCTGCAAGAAGAGGGCAGGGTGCAGGAGCAAGACGGCTGCTGCCGCTTAGTGAGTTGATGGAGAGGAGCTCGGGGAGCTCCTCTCCCAGAAAGAATAGACTTCTTTACTTGAGCTCGACCAAGATCATGTCCAGGGCAGTATGGGCCTTGCCATGGTGCGTCTCGGCCGGAGCCCACGCTGCGGTACCGGCTTTGAAGTTGGCCTCCCTTTTCGTCCCGTCCTCGAGGATAAGCTCTGACTCGCCGTCGGTCAGCGAAACCAAGACCGCGTTCGGATGTGAGTGAACAGCGGCCTCATCGTCTGCCGCATAAGTAATTCGCAGTACCCTCACGTGGTCGTTCTCGAGAACCGTCGCGTAATGATCCGGCTCCACGGCGGTCGCATCCAATGACTCGCCGGACGCCTCTTCCGGTGCCGCCTCGGCTTCGCCACCGCTGCCCTTGAGCTCGATCTGGATCAGCTCGAAGTCCGTTTTCGCTCGGGGCTGGTGGCTCTGCGCGTCCATCAACATCGAGTCTCCGGCCTTGTTGTTGAACTCCTGTTCACTCCCGTCCTCCAAGGCAAGCACGCCTTCGGCGTCTGTCAGAAAGACTGACACCGATGCGGGATGTGAGTGCATCTGGGTCTCCTCGCCAGCGGCATACGTGATCCGCACTACCCGTACGTGGTCGTTCTCGAACTCCACCTTGTAGTGATTGGGCTCGGATACCGTCGGGTCCGTGGAATCATCCGTCGAGGCCGCATCCTCGGTGACCGCATCCGACGCCGCCTCCTCCGCCGGTTGACAGCCCACGAATGAAACAAGAGTTATCAAAAAGATTAGATTACGCATGATTTCGTCTCCTTCGCCTTACTCCGGTCTTAAAGTCATCGTCCTTTTATCACCGGCCGGCCTATCTGTCGAGCAGAAGATTCCGAGGAATTCCTCTTGACCGGCGGCACCCCGCCAAGATAGAAGACATTACTAGGGCGGAGTGATGCTTGCGATTCTTGCTGTAATCCGCTACAAAACATCGAGTTACTGGCAAATGCTGTACTTCGTTAGCATCCGCGGCCATGTTCGGCCAAGGACCACGAACCGACACCCATGAGGATTCGACTCCAACAATTGGTATTGCTGGTGTTTGTGAGCAGTAGTCCGGCAGGGTTCCTTGCCGTCGCGCTGGCCCCGACTCTCGAGCCGATCGGCGACGCCGCCCTACTATCAGGCTCGCCTCTCCATATTCCGCTCGACGGGTTCGAGGCCAGCGGTCAATCATTGTCTTTTACCGCCAGCAGCAATAGCGAACTGGTCACCACCGCCATCACCAAGGGAAACCGCAGCATGCGGGTCACGGTGCCTGGCTTCGGGGACATGGTTTTCGAGCTTTTTGAGAATCGGTCACCCTGCGTGACGCGCCGGATCATCAGGTTGGCCGAAAGCGGCTTCTACAACGGCGTCATTTTTCACCGTGTGCTCGATAACTTCGTCATCCAGGGTGGTGACCCAACCGGAACCGGCGCCGGCGGCTCTACGCTGGGTTCATTCGACGATCAGTTCCATGTCGATCTGCAGCACAACCGAACCGGGCTCCTCTCGATGGCGAAAACGGACGACGACACGAACGACTCGCAGTTCTTCATCACCGAAGGAGCCTCACGCCATCTCGATTTCAACCATTCGATCTTTGGTTTGTTGGTGGAAGGCGAAGACGTGCGGGCAGAGATCAGCGGGGTTCCCGTCGGTACCGGTGATCGTCCCATCACCGATGTCGTCATGCAACCGGTGCGGATTTTCAAGGACAATCAGAACGCCGTCCTGATGCTCGCGGCCGCCGAGGGGGCGAGCGGTCAAGCCACGGTCACGGTTACCGCGAGCAGCCCGGACGGAGCCCAAATCAGCCGGACGTTTCTTGTGACCGTCTCACCCGACACGGTCGACAGCGATCCGTTCCTGGCCGACATCCCTCCTGTTTCGACCAAAGTCGATACCCCGGTGACATTCCAACTGAGCGCGATCGATGTGGAAGGAGATGCGGCGTTCTTTCTCGACGAGGCCGGACTCGATTCTAATGGAGTTCCCGTGCCGGCTAGAGCGCATGCGGATCTCGTCTACACGGTCGATTTCGATACCGGTGTGGTCACCGTCACCCCTCGCAACGGACTACAGGGAGTTCATTCGATCACCGTCGCAACCGCACGCTTCGCGACCGCGCTCGACTATCAGGTGGTTCCGATTACGATCGAGCCGTAGACGGACTCCGCCAAGCTCCCTTCCAAGTTCAACGGGGTTTTCGTGTCGTAGTTGTGCCTGGATTTGGATGTAGAAAGAGATGAGAGACCCATCGCGTGAAGTCGTGATTACCGGAGGAGGCGTCTGCTGCCACATGGGCGACGACTTGCCGGCCATCGAAGCTGCACTACGAGAGGGAAGGGCGACGCCGTTTACGCGTTGGCAGCCGGCGGTCGACTACGGCGCCCGATGCCAACTGATCGGGGCGTACCCGAACGACCTTTCTCCCGCAAACCTCGGGATCAACAAGCAGCAAGCACGTTTCATGGGAAGAGCGGCCCTCATGGCGGTCCGTGCCGCCCGGCTTGCGCTCGAGCAATCGAGGATCGAGCCCAGCGAGTTGGCAGTCGTAGTAGGAAGCGGGACCGGCGATGTGGACGCCCACGTGGAGATTCACAACAAGCTCGCGCAAACCAAGAACGCGAAAAGAGTGTCGCCGACGATCATCCCACGTTTGATGGCCTCGACCGTCTCGGCAAACCTGGCAACGGTCCTGGGGACTACCGGACCTTCGTTTAGCGCCACCGCCGCCTGCGCGGGCGGAGCCTACAATGTCCTACTTGCGGCGGAGCTCATCGAGCAGGGTCGGGTCGACGGGGCTATTGCAGGTGGCGTGGAGGTAGCCGACATCCATTTCTTTGCCGGTTTCGACTCTATGCGCGCCTACAACGGTCAGGATAACGATCACCCAGAGCGCGCATCGCGACCCTACGCCGCCGATCGAGCCGGCTTCATTTTCTCCGAGGGTGCGGGTCTGGTCGTTCTCGAGACACGGGAGTCCGCCACCCGTCGCGGGGCACCCATCCTAGGTGTCTTGCGGGGGTACGGCATGTCGTCGGGCGGTTCGCGCGAGATGGTGGCGCCCTCCTCGGAGGGTGCGGTGCTTGCAATGCAGCGAGGCCTCGAACATGCGGGAGTGACTCCCGACGAGATCGATTACATCAACACGCACGCGACCTCCACTCCCCTGGGCGACGTGTCTGAGGTGCGAGCGATGCGCCGAATTTTGGACGACCGGCACTTGCCTTATTCGTCGACCAAAGGGTACACCGGACACCCCGTCTCCGCGGCGGGCACGATCGAAACCATTTTCACGCTGGCCATGCTCCGAGAAGGGTGGATCGCTCCGTCGGTGAATGCGGAGCCACTCGAGCCCGAGCTCGAGGATTATCCTCCGGTCCTCGTTCCGACCTCACGGAAACTTCGACTGGCGCTTTCGAATTCGTTCGGGTTCGGCGGAACGAACGCTACCCTAGTCCTCGCCGCGCCCTAGGGTGCCGGGTCATGAAAAAGTGGGGTTCCTCACAGTTGCTCGACGCATCTCTGCGTTAGTCTGCGCGTAGGAGACATCGTGAGCTACCTACCAGCGCTTCTTTTCCTTTGGCTACAGGCGGCGACTCCCGATTCGAATCTGGACGGCCTTGTCAAACAGATTTCGGAAACGACGGTACACGGCGATGTCGCCGAGCTCGATCGGCAAGCAGGAACGTTAGAGCGTTGGCTTCAGCACGAGGAGCTCTCGAATCGCGAGCTATGTCTCTACACCGCAGCCTACGTCAAATGGCGCCTCGCCTATCTGCCTGGCCACGAAGTGATCGGCGAACGAAGGGTTCTTCTCGAGCAAGCTGAAACGCACTTGAAGGCGCTACTCGAATTGAACCCCGAGGATTCGGAAGGGCACGCACTGCTCGGCGCGGTCTATGGTGGCCAAATTACGAACACCTGGGAAAAGCTATCCATTGGACGCAAAGCGCAAGGGGCGCTGGGCCGCGCCGCCAAACTTTCACCTGACAACCCGAGAGTCGTTCTGAACCGGGCAGTGGCCAATTTCTACAAGCCTCGACTCTTCGGTGGCGGAAAGGACAAAGCGCTCTCGGAGCTTCGACGGGCGGAGGCACTTTTCGAGCAGCAATCAGACGACCAACCCTGGCCGAACTGGGGGAGGGTAGAGGTCCAGACTTGGATCGGCTTCGTTCTGGTGCAAAAAGGAGAGCTGAAGGAAGCGCGGGCCGCATACGAGCGAGCGCTAGTGCTGGCGCCCGGCCACTCTCGGGTGCTCGATATATTGATTCCGCAGCTGGAAGAAGCTGAAGGAAGCTAGTGAGAGAAATCGATTAGTGGCGTGGGGCCCCACCGCCGCCTGGCTAGCTCCAGCTTGGCAACAACGTAATTTGGCGGCCGGCAGTGAGTGACGGGCTCCGGCCCGCCAGTGAGCTCCGTGGGCTCACTTGATTAGGTCTACGTCGTGCGTTTGTCCTTCTTTCAGTCCCGCCGGCGTGACTTGAATGAACGAAGCATTCTGCTGCAGTTCTTTGATGTTTCTTCCCCCGGCGTAGCTGATTCCCGAGCGTAGCCCCCCCACGAGCTGGTGGATCACTTCGGAGACGAGACCCTTGTATGGAACCACCGCCTCGACCCCTTCGGGCACGACTTCCGCAGCCTCTTCGGGATCTTGTCGTGTACCCCCTTGTCCCGCCCATTGCGCACGGAACGAAGCGCTTCCCCAACAGACCTTGTGCCGGAGTCCGCCCCGCATCACCATCACTCCCGGGCTCTCTTCGGTGCCGGCCAGCATGCTACCCAGCATGGCACTCGAGGCACCGGCGGCAATCGCCTTGGTGAGATCACCCGAGCTTCTGACTCCGCCGTCGGCAATGATGGGAACGCCTCGTTTCTTGGCCTCGCGAGAACATTCCTGAACGGCCGAAAATTGAGGTACACCCGAGCCGGTGACGATCCGGGTCACACAGATCGAACCGGGCCCTATCCCAACTTTGATCGCATCCACATCGAGCTCGATGAGATCACGGATTGCCCGCGCGGTGGCGACGAGCTCGATGTCGCCGAGCTTCTTGCGGAGTTGTTCGGCTGCGTCGATCGCCTGGTCGGAGTGACCGTGCGCTACATCGAGGACCAGTGCGTCGACTCCCGAATCGGCGAGGGCCTGTGCCCTTTCCAGGTAATCCCCGCGTACTCCCACCGCGGCGGCGACGCGAAGGCGCCCCTTGGCATCCTTGGTTGACATGGGGTAGCGGGTGCGTTTGATGATGTCGGCAATAGTAATGAGACCGAGCAGCCGACCCTTGTCGTCGACGATCGGGAACTTCTCGACTTTGTGTTCGAGGAAGAGTTTCTTCGCCTCAGCTACAGTCACCCCAGTATGAGCCGTGACCACCTTGTCCGCAGGTGTCATCAGATCCGAGATGAGCCGCGAGTCTTCCTCGACGAATAGAATGTCACGATGGGTGAGGATTCCGGCGAGGTTGCCGGCCTCGGTGGTCACGAGCAGCGAAGTGACGCCTCGAGCTTCCATCATCTCGCGAGCTTCTGCCAAACGTTGCTGCGGGGATATCGTGTACGGGTGCTCGATGACGAGGTTCTCCGACCGCTTGACACGCGAGACCTGCTCGACTTCCTCGGGGATGGGCATGAAACGGTGGATCACGCCGATACCGCCGTCTCTAGCGACGGCGATGGCCATGTCCGCCTCGGTCACCGTTTCCATGTTGGCGCTGACGATGGGGATGTTGAGATCGATGTGGCGAGAGAACTGAGTGCGGGTCTCCACCTCTTTGCGACTTCTCACCCGTGAGCGACGTGGTTCTATGAGGACATCGTCGAAGGTGAGTCCCTTCTTCAGTTCGGTAGTCATTTCGATGTCTCCTTCCTCATGACGCCCGGACGCGTACGGCAATGCGCAGTCCAACCCGCGCGCAGTGGTTCGTCGCTTTGCGGTTGTGTCGTGAGCCTAAGCGGCGGGCGTTCAAGTCAAAGGCGAGCTATGCCTTTGCCTGTCTAAGCATAGCAATCTGGCTGGCCGGGTACAACCCATGCTGCCATGCTGGACGACCCTGCGCATCCCAACGAAGGAGTGGTCGCGGCCGAGAGCGGTCTCGGTCCAGCAACTCCTTGAGGGACGGTCTGTAACAGGCGTCACCCAGCACGGCCCTTCGCAGTTGACCCCGAATCCCGTCAAGTCCGGTCAGTAGAAGACCCTCTCGCGATGGGTCGCGGGTTTTATTGAACGACCTCCCACGCCATGTTAAGATCGAAGCGTTCCCTGAAAATAGGAGCTTGAATGTTCAAACGCGTTCTCGCGGGGTCCCTTTTGTCGCTCCTTCCGACTTTGGTCCTCGGGCAATCGCTCGGCGAAGTTGCGAAGAAGGAAAAGGAGCGCCGCAAACACAACGGCGGAGCCTCAGTCCTGACCTTGACCGATAAGGACATCGAGACCACAGCCGCTCACGCGGCGACGGAGCCCCCTACAGCAGGCGCCGCCTCAGAGGGTTCCTCGCCCGAGGCCGCAGCGGTCACGCCTGCGAGGCCAAGCGGGGATATCGTGACTAGCTCGCCCGCTCCGTCGTTTACCCTTGAGGACCGTCATGGACGTAGAGTGTCCCTTTCCGAGTTCCATGGCAAGACCGTGCTCGTCGACTTTTGGGCCACGTGGTGTGGTCCTTGTCGTTCTTCGATGCACGGTGGAGAAGCTCCACCAGAGATTCCAGCGACAAGGCCTCGAGGTCATCGGTATCAACATCGAGGGGCCGAGCAAAGACGTTCTGCGCTATATCGACGATGGCGGCTATAGTTCTCTATTCCTGTTCGACCAGGGAAACTTCAAATCGAACGTTGTTCAATCGTATGGGGTACGAGCCATCCCTCGAAGCGTTTTGATCGATCGTCAGGGTAACGTCGCCTACTTCGGCCATCCGATGAATCTGCCGGAAGCCCTCGTCGAAGAAACCCTACTCCGCTAGTCCCGCTACTCCGTCTCCGGGCTATCCTCCTTCGCACGAGCCGGCACCTCATTCCCGGCGATCCAGACCGACTCGATGCTCCTCGTGTTCTGGATGTCGGCGAGGGGGTCCGCGTTGAGAACCACAAAGTCGGCCCAGTTTCCTGCCGCGAGCATGCCCAGACCTTCGAGTCCGAGGCAGCGGGCAGCGTTGCCGCTTGCGGCGGTCAAGACTTGCATGGGAGTAAGCCCTGCCTCGGCCATGAGCTCCATCTCCAAGTGTTCGAAGTACCCCTGGAAACGAGACGGCGGCCCACTGTCGGTGCCGAAGGCCACGGTGACTCCGCCGTCGGCCAAGGTTTTGACGTTCTTTGACGCGACGACCAGTGCTTGCTTGTAGGTTTGAGCCGCCTTGCTGTCGCGGACGCTTTGTTGCCGCTCGGGCGCTTTGAGCTGCTCGAGGATCTCGGGATCTGCTTCCTTCAAGAAGAAGGGGTCCTCGAAAAACTCTGGGACGTCCTCGTAAACGAAGCTCACCATCTCCCGCGTGAGAGTGGGTGTGAGGCAGACATTGCGTTCTTTCATCAGACCGATCAGCTCATCGTCTACCTCTTGGTCGCGTATGCTGTGAGCCACGAAATCCACGTCGGCGTTGAGAAGACCCTTTGCATCCTCCAAGTAGTACAGGTGCGAGGTGACCTTCAATCCTCGCTCGTGGGCGCGCTGGATCGCGGCCTGGTAGAACTCCGGTGATGCCTTTTCGATCGTGCCGAGATTGTCATCAACTCGCAGCTTGATGAAGTCCACACCCGCATCGGCCTTCTCGTCGATCATTGCCACCGCCTCTTCAGCAGTCTGTCCGGCGAGGGCTGACCCAGCCACGTAGAGCCTTGTCCGATCGAGTTCAGACGTCTCTTGGGCATCGCGGAGGCGGAATCCGGGCTCGAGATCGCCACCCAGACTCACTACGGTTGTGACGCCGTAGCGCGCGTAGCGGCCGAGCTGGTTCAACACGTTCGCCTCGGTATAGTTGTCCGGACCCGACTCGAGTCCCTTGGTTTGACCGACATGTCCATGCGTGACGATGATTCCGGGGATGATGGTTTTGCCGGATACGTCGATTCGTTCGGCATCCGCCGGGACCTCGATCGCCTCTGCAGGTCCGACGGCCTCGATCTTGCCGTCGCGTACGACGAGGACTCCATTTTCGATCGGGTCAGCGCCGGACCCGTCGATGATGGTGGCGCCGAAAAACGCTGCGGAAAGCGGTGCTTCACCAGCCGGCGGCGGGGCCGCTTGCTCACACCCGATGAGCCCGGCCAGCAACAATCCAGCGATCAAAGCCTCTCCTGTTACGCGATGGAACATGACTTCCTCCTCAGGTAAGGTCGGAACTCTACAACCAAACCCCCTGTGAGTCCAGGCCGGAACAGGGCTCCCTTGGTGCGCTTGGTTTTGGGGAAGGGGCGCGCGTTGGTGGAGAATGAAGAGTGGGCGCGATTGTTTGACAGTTTTTCTACGCCCGTGCTACGGTTTCCGCCTCGCCAGGTCGGGCCGGCAAGAAATCTCAGAGTGGCCGGCACTGTTCGGGAAGCTTCTGATGATTCAACTAACGCGTGTTACGCCAGTTTTGATCCTAGCGTTGGGACTTGTTGCAGGATGCGCCGAGCGTACCCCGGAGTGGGAAGCCGCCAATCCAGTGGTACCGATTCCCGAGCCACCGTTGGGAATCGACGCGACCTTCGCGGATCTCGAGGAGCCGCCCACGCCGAAGCGCGTTCGCCTCGGCCGATGGCTCTTCTATGACACTCGTTTATCCAAAGACAACACGATCTCCTGCGCTACCTGCCACCGCGCGGAAAACGCATTCTCCGAGCCCACGGCCGTATCGACCGGCATTGACGGGCAGAAGGGTGGACGTAAAGCGCCTCCCGCGTTCAACCTAGCCTGGACGCTCTACCCCAACTTCTTCTGGGACGGTCGAGCGGGCTCTCTCGAGGAACAGGCTCTGGGGCCGGTCGAGAATCCCATCGAGATGGGTCATACGATCGACGGGATGTTGGGAACCCTCTCGGGGATCGAAGGCTACGGCCGGTACTTCGAGGAAGCGTTCGGGAGTCCCGGGGTCACCGGGGAACGCGTCGCTAAGGCGATCGCCGACTACGAGAGAACCCGGATGAGCGGGAACTCTCCTTGGGACCGCTGGAAAATTGCGCGTCAGGAAGACGCCGTTTCGGACGACGTCAAGCTGGGTGACGAGCTCTTCTTCGGAAAGGCCGGTTGCAACCAATGTCATCTCGGGCAAAACCTCACCGACAGCACGTTCCACAACCTGGGAGTCGGTTGGGACCAGGAGAGCAAGTCGTTTGCCGACGAAGGCCGCTACGTGGTGACGAAAGAGGACAAAGATCTGGGTGCCTTCAAGACGCCGTCCGTACGAGAGGTCACGAAACGCGCCCCTTACATGCACGACGGATCGGTGGTAACGCTTCGCGAGGTCGTCGAGCTTTACGATGAGGGCGGTCGTCGAGGGCGGTCGTCCGAATCCTCATCTGGATCCGAAGATTGAGCCACTCAATTTGACGGGTAAAGAGATCGACGCCTTGGTGGCGTTCATGGAGGCGCTCGAAGGCGAAGGCTACCAAGACACTCCGCCCTCGGCATTTCCTCAGTAGACGATTTGGGGTGTGGTCGCCACGGTCCTTCCTCTGATCAACGTCTACTTCATGGTCTTCAAGCCGACTTAGCTTGAATCGTGTTCACGAATGCATTGCAAGGTTCGGGGGGTTGGGAATAAATGGGACGGCTAGGGATTTCCTTTCTCGCCGATAAGAGGCTTGCCGATTACGTCGAGCTCGGTAAGCTGGTCGAGTCCTATCGGTTCGAGACGATTTCGGTCTACGACGATCTTCTGTATCAGCCGCCTTGGGGTGCGCTGTTCCAACTCGCTCAAAACACGCGACACTCGCTTCTCGGGCCGGGCGTGGTGAACCCGTATCTGAACCATCCGGTTCCGATAGCCGCCAACCTGGCCTTGCTCGATGAAGCCAGCGGTGGCCGCGCCTACCTGGGAGTAGGGAAGGGTGCCTTTTTCGAGCACATCGGAGTTCCCCAACCACGCCCCTTGACCGCGATTCGCGAGATGGTCGAGGCGGTGCAGACGCTGTTGGCGGGCGAACACAAGCACCAGCCCTATGAGGGTTCGATCTTTCGACTGGGGCCGGAGGCTCATCTGCGTTTTCCGATCCCTGGTCGTCGTGTTCCCGTTCTGCTCGGTACGTGGGGTAAGAAGACATCCGCGCTGGCGGGCCAGATCGCCGACATGGTCAAGATAGGCGGGTCGGTAAATCCGGACGCGGCAAAGATTTTTCGCAGTTATATCGACGCCGGAACCAAGCGGGCGGGGCGTGACACTTCGGAGGTGCGCATGATTTTCGGAGCGGTGACCGTCGTGGATCGAGACCGCAAACGGGCTGAAAACATCGCACGACACCGGGTGGCGACGTACGTTTCTGCGATTGGTAGGTTGGATCCGATCTATTCGCCGTTTCCCGAAGAGATCGAAGCCGTGGAGCGAGGGATGTTGAGTGGGGACTTCGAAGGAGCGGCGCGAGCCATTTCGGACGATACCCTTCGACGTTTCAGCTGTTTCGGGACTCCGGCTGACATCGTCCGGCGCATGGAAGAGCTCTTCGACGCCGGTGTCGACGTCTTCGAATTCGGAACGCCGCATGGGGAAAACGAGGCCGAAGCGATTCGCCTGCTAGGTGATGAAGTGCTGCCGGCTTTCTAACGGGCCGTAGGCCCGCCGGTCGGAGAGCCTTCAGCTAGCGCGGAGTCGCCTGCCGACGGAGCGCGTGGTCTGGGGGTGGGGCCCCGGACCACTGGTGGATGCCTTCAGCTCGCGCGAAGCCCCACTCGGCCGCCAAACTGCGTGGTTGAGTTGACCGGAGCTAGCCAGGCGGGCACTCAGTTCCCGCTTGCCGCCAGAATAGGTTGTTGCCAATCTGGAGCTAGCCAGGCGGCGGTGGGGCCCCACGCGCACTAGAAGACTTAAGTCAAATCGCTTTTTCGAAGCGTCACCGGTGCGATGCGCTCGATCCTCATAATCAGCTGCTCTTCCGGGTCCGGGCAGGCGACCAAGCTGTCTTCGGCCAACCAGTCGTTCTCATGGAGCTCGCGTTGCTTGGCGGGCAATAGCGGAAGTACCGCCGCCAGCGCGAACATACAGAAGTGCCTATCTGGTGGGATCACCACCTGGCTGCTGTTGCGAACTTCAAAAAAGTCTCCTACCTTGAGGCCGCAAACCGACCGGCCTCGGATCTCCGCAACCGTCACACGAAGATCGTGAAGGACGAATGAATCGGACGAGCTGCTCATGAGATTTCGAAACAGGCCTCATTATATAGGAATACCGGATGCTACCTTCACCCCCGTGCGCGCGCTGGTGTTCGTCGTGATGCTGGCGGCCGCATGCGGGGGGACCGGCGACGAGTCGCCCTTCGTGCTGCTGGTCTGCCTCGACGGTGCGACTCCAAGTGTCATCGACGAGCTTCGTTCGGCCGACCGCTTGCCCTCGTTCGAGAAGCTGATTCGTTCCGGGATCTACGGCCCCTTGCAGTCACTACCTGCTCGAGCTGAGCTACCCTCAGAAGGTGTGGAAATAAAGTAAAGGCGGAGTAACCTTCCGCGTCACGAAACACGGCCTGAAGGGGCCAACGGAAGGAGACACCGCCATGAAGGAAAAGACCACAAGACGACGGAGCTCGTCAAGGGTGGCTTGGGAGTCGCTGGAGAAGTGGGCGAGGCTCGAGATCCAGGATTGGGTGCAGGAGCTGATGGTAGCCGAAGTCACGGAGCTTCTCGGGCGTGAGAAATCGGAGAGACGGAAGCCCGTGGACACAACGGCGGGCTATCGAAATGGATACGGTAAGCCTCGGAAGCTGACGATGAGCGTGGGCACGGTGACGGTTCGCCGGCCGAGAGTACGGGACGTGGAGGAGAGGTTCGAAAGTCGAGTGCTTCCGCTGTTCAAGCGTCGGAGCGAAACGGTGAGCGAGTTGATTCCGGAGCTGTACCTGCATGGATTAGCTCACGGAGATTTCGATTTGGCGCTCCGCGGGCTTCTAGGGGAGGACGCTCCACTTTCTCCCAGCACGGTGTCGCGGCTGAAACAGAAATGGCAGGGAGAGTACGAGCAGTGGCTAGCTCGCCCACTGGACGAACTCGAGCTCGTGTCCCTGTGGGTAGATGGCGTGTACGTGAAGGCCGGCCTTGAGAAGGACAAGGCGGCGGTGCTAGTTGCGGTTGGTGGCCTGTCCGACGGGACGAAAATCGTCCTGACGCTGGAGGCCGGGCATCGAGAATCCGAAGCGTCATGGTCGTCGCTGCTACGGAGACTGAAGAAGCGCGGTCTGAGATGTCCCCGTTTGGTGATCGGTGACGGTCATCTCGGCATCTGGGCCGCGACCCGAAACGTATTTCCAGAAGCTGAGGAGCAGCGGTGCTGGAACCACCGAATCCTCAACGTACTGGACCGGATTCCGAAAAGGGACCAGGCGCAGGCCAAGCCGCTGTTGACGGCGATCCCCTACGCCACCAGCCTGCAGGAGTGCGAGACGAAGAAGGCCAAAGTTCCAGGATTGGTGCTTGCGCAAGGGTCTTCCGGGGGCCGCGCACGTGCTCGACGAGGACTGGGAGCGGATGGTCAGCTTCTATTCCTTTCCCAAGCCTCACTGTGCAACACCTTCGCACGAGCAACGTCGTGGAATCACCGTTCGCTGCACTGAGATTGAGAACGGATGCGGCCAAAAGGTTCAAGAAAATCGAGTCCGCCACTGCGACAATCTTCAAACTGCTTCTGGTTGCGGAGAAGAATTTTCGCCGGCTCAACGCACCGGAGCTGATGCGAGAGGTTCACCTGGGCGTTCGATTTGAAGATGGAGA
Organism: Candidatus Marinacidobacterales bacterium; assembly: GCA_965219415.1. GTDB lineage: Bacteria > Acidobacteriota > Vicinamibacteria > Marinacidobacterales > DATDRI01 > CBDCNP01. The sequence continues at coordinate 1,581,440 of OZ244742.1, read as the reverse complement.
CAGGGTAACGGAGTCGTCGAAGGTTGCTGCTGCCTGAACTTTTTTACACACCTATTGACAAGAGCTCTGCTCGGCGCCTCATGAACGAGAACACTCGCCGGGGATTTCATTCTCCTATTCTCTGGACCTCGATCGCCACAGGCAAGGTCCCGGAGAAACACGGGGTACGTGATTTCGTCTTGCCGGTACGGGGTACCTCTAAGGTCTGGATGGGTTCGGAAGAAACCCCGGCCAGCGCCACGCTGACCCTCCCCGACTTGACTGGCCGGCGCCCCTTGACGCTGCAACTACGGCTTCATTCCTTCGCGCCCAACGGTGAGCAGACCGTTCAGCTGTTCTTGAACCAAACACCGTTGCAATCCATCTCGGTCCCGGTCAAATGGGAAGACATTTCGATTTCGATCCCGGATGAGGCTCTGCGACCGGTTCGGAACGAGCTGGTGTTGGTCTTCTCTAGGCAAATTCGGCCCGCTGAACACGGCAGCTCCGCCGATCGACGCCAACTCGCCTGTGAGCTCGCTTCTGTCAAAGTCGTCGATAGTCGCGGCGTGAGAGTTTTTTCCCTAGATCCCGTTCACCAGCGCTTTTCTCTCGGCCGTGGCTTTTACATGCCTCGCGGGAAAGTAACCGAGATCCAGAGTACTCATTGGCGGGCGATGCCTTACTGGTCGCTGCTCGGTGATATCGGACATCGTGTGGGCATCGTCGGGCACTGGGGAACTTTCCCGGCGCGAGAGGTCAACGGATTCCTCGTGTCCTCCCGAATGGGAATGAAGCATAAGCGTCGGGGGAGCTCGGGTCTAACCTGGCCGCCCCAGCTCGCCGCGGAGCTCTCCGAATTGACGCCGGACTCGCGGGAGATCGGATCTATCCTCGAGAGGTTGCACCTGTCGGACTGTGACCCGCCTCTTCTGAAAGACAAGACAGGCGTCCAAAAGATTCTGCTTCAGGACGAGTACTATTTGCGTATTGCGCGCGAGCTGTTACCGACCATGGAGCGAGGCCTTTTCTCGGTTTACTTCCGGGGCATCGACGTGGTCAGCCACGTGACGTTGCATTGGCGACACGGCGCGCCCCTTCGCGAAGGTTGTGGCGAGTCCGTTCGATCGGCCGTAGATCAGACGTATGTGCAGATGGATCATTGGTTCGGCCAGCTACTGAACATATTGCCAAGGAACGCTACCGTGATCGTCCTATCCGACCACGGTGAGCAGCCTATTTCGGGGGCAGGAGACCATGCACCCTATGGCATCTTCATCGCATCTGGCCCAGCCATTCGTAGGGGGGTCGTGTTTCAGGGCGCCTCGGTGCTAGACATCGCCCCGAGCCTTCTTCATATGTTCGGCGCCCCCATCCCTCTGGACATGGATGGAAAATTGTTGCCTCAGATCTTCGAAGCCTCGTGGCTTTCGACCCATCCGCCTCGCTATGCCGACATCGATACGTCGCTTTCTGTTGACGAGGAGGTGATAACAGAGGGGCGCGAAGAGATGCTGGATCAGCTGAAAGCCCTCGGCTACATTCAGTAGGCCGGTATTCAGCGTACGCTCGGGAGTACCCGTGCTAAAAAGACGTCGAGCTGGTGCTCCTGTTCTAGGGACGCGAAGCGAACGACAACCGTTTTCGCACCGGCCTCGGCGTACTCCCGGATCTTTCGCGCCACGTTGTCGGGATGGCCGAAAGGTCCCCACTTGTCCTTCCAGAAGTTGAGACCGTAGTAACGCCGGATGAAGCTGTCGGCTTCTTCTTCGGCTCGCCGCTCATCGTCGTTGAGATTCACGGTCATATAGAAGACGGAGTCCATGGAGTCGAAATCACGGCCGTTCTCGCTGGCCAGCTCGTGAAGACGCTCGCTCAGTTTGGCGAAGTCGGAGGGTGAGTCGCTGATTCCGATGTAGCCGTCTGCCCAGCGAATCACTCGCTGCTGCTGTTTTGCGTTTCCTGTCGCCCAATGCGTCGCTAGCAGAATGGGTACACCGCCGTCCTGTGGTGAACGAGGCTGCACCGTCACATCATCCAATTGAAAGTGCCGGCCCTCGAAACTCACTGTGTCGCCGCGGGTCAACCGTTTCACAATCTGCACCCATTCTTCCAGGCGACCGGCGCGTCCCTTGGAATCGACCCCCACATTTCGCCATTCTTTTTTCTGGGCGTCGACGAACGCGCCTCCGACGCCGGCTCCCAATTTCAATCGTCCCCCGGACAGTAGATCCAAGGTCCCGATGATGTGTGCCGAGGTGATCGGGTGCCGCAGCGCCGCAAGGAGCACCGAGGTGCCGATACCAACGCGGGTGGTGCGGGCCGCAACCGCTGCGAGGGTAGTTAGGGGCTCGAGGCGAGGTTTCGCCGTCAGGCTGTCACCCACCCACAGTGAATCGATACCGGCTTCCTCGGCGGTCTTTGCCAGGGAAAGGACAAGCTCTGCGCTGTGCGGTCGCTCGTCTTGCAGTAGAAGTCCGCGAGTGGGGAGAAGGATGCCGAGGGAGGGTCGTGCCGCGCTCAATGCGCGTGAACCTGAGTGGCTCGGGCGGCGTAACGATGGATGAGCAGGTCCTCCGGGGTGTCGATGTCGAAGGCTAGGCCGGGAGCCCGGTAAATCTCCGTCACGATACCGGCGCTTGATGCGCTCGCCAGGTGCCGAGCAAAGCTTCCATCACCTAATCGAGGTTCGAATTCGCACGCCGCGGGCACCAACAGCGCATTCGTTCCTTGCCCTTTGTGGCAAGGGGACAAAACAATTCGCTCCCTGCCGTCCCAAGCACTGAGGATCCCGTCAATCTCCGAGGCCCGCAGCCGTGGAAGATCGGCAGGCACGTAGAGCGGTGTTTCTCCACTCTCCCAACAAGTGCGGAAGACCTCCTGCAAGCTAGCGTTGAGCGTCGTAGCAGGGTCGGGCGTCCACTCGGCTCCGGCGGCCGAGACCATCGCCCCGACCATCGAATCACGAGTGACGACTAACATCCTCCTAACCTTCGATTGCTTGGCGGCGGTTAGGACGTTTCCCAACATATCGGTGGCCAGCTCGCGGCGAGGCTCCGGGCCGAGTACCGATGCAAGTCGGCTCTTGGCCTCGTTCAAGGGTTTCACCGGAATCACTATCGTCACCGGCAAGTTCATTTTCCTTACCCGACGTCTGCGATCCGACAGATCTCTCGCGCCAGCCTGACCTTGTCTTCGAGCGTGCGCATCACCGTTCCCGTTGTGTGCGTTGACAGACCGAGCGCCTCGATGGAAGACGTGTGATCTCGGTCGCTCTCATCTATCACCAATGTGTCAACCAAGTTTTGATAGTAAGAGGCGATTCCCACCGAGCTCACTTCATAGCCAAGCTCAGACATGACCTTGGCCGCCGGGCCCTTGAGAGCCTTGCCGCCGACGATGGGACTCACCGCGAGCCGTCGACCCGGGAAAGATTGGACGGCTTCCCTGACACCCGGTACCGATAGTATCGGATCGACACTCAACCATGGGTTCGACGGGCAGAAGACCAGCGTAGACGCATCGCGGAGTGCCCGAGCGAATTCGGGTGACGGCGTCGCATCCCCAGATCCCTCGAACCTCAGACCCTTCACTACCGGCTCACATTTTCGTTCCACGAAGTAACTCTGGAAGGCAAGGTCTCCCTCATCGGTCTCGACGATGCTCCTGATCGGTTGGTCCGACATGGGAACGACTCGATGACGAATTCCCAATCGGTGGCAGAGCTCTTCAGTCACTTCCGATAGCGTGCTGCCTTCGTCTAGCCGCTGTCTTCGAAGAATGTGAGTCGCGAGATCTTGGTCCCCCAATTGAAACCAGGTTTGCGCGCCGTAGCGCTTCAACATGTCGAGAGACCGGAACGATTCACCGGCTACACCCCAACCAGTCTCCTCGTTGACCACTCCGGCGAGCGTATACATCACGGTGTCGAGATCAGGTGCCACGTGAAGACCGTGGAACTCCTCGTCATCGCCGGTGTTCACGGCGATGGTCAATCGTTCGGGAGCGAGTACCCGAGTAAGCCCCACCGCCAGTTTCGCACCTCCGACGCCTCCAGAAAAGGCGAGGACTCCCTCCGAGCTCACTTGTCATCCTTATTAGGCCCACTCGTGACGGCTGCGGGTTTTCGGCGCGGATGGTGATAGCGAAAGTCTTTCATCTTGATGAGTCGTTGGTAAGAGCCTAGACGTTCCTCCGAGTCTCGCCCCATTCCATCCAGAGTATCGGCGGTAGCAGCGCTTTCTTCGTCCGTGAAGACTCGTCGAATACGATACGTCGTAGAGCGCTCGGCGGGGACGCGACCCGCGTCACGGATGAGCTTGCGGAAAGTGACCGGCGCGACCAACTGCCCGAAGGGTGCTCCTGCTGCGGTGGAGATGCTCTCGTTCATGAGAGTGCCACCCATGTCGTTCACTCCCGCGGTGAGGAGGAGCTGGCTTGTGGGTAGCCCCTCTTTGACCCAAGACACCTGCACATTCGGTACCCAGTTGTTCAGCACGATACGGGCCACGGCGTGCATCTTGATCACTTCCTCGCGGGAGGCTCCAGACCTTACCGCGGGAACGGTGTTGTGCGTGAACATGGGCGCTTCTGTGTGAACGAAGCTCAGGGGGACGAACTCGGTGAAACCGCCACTGGTCTTCTGAAGGTTACGAATCAAAACGAGATGACGCGCTTTGTGAACCTCTTCCTCGACATGTCCATACATGATGGTCGACGTAGTGGGTATCCCCAGCTCGTGGGCGGTGGTGATGACCTCGATCCATTGATCGACGCGGATCCGGCCCGGAGAGATGAGGTCTCGAAGATCTTGATCCAAGATCTCGGCTGATGTGCCCGGGAGGCTTCCCACGCCAGCTTCCTTGAGCTCGCGCAAGTACTCGCGAATCGATGCCCGGGAGCGAACCGCACCGTACAAGACCTCCTCCGGCGAGAAACCGTGGATATGCAGCTCAGGCAGGGCTTCCTTCAGTGCTCGGGTAAGCTTGATGTAGTGGTCACCTTCCATTTGAGGGGGAAGACCCGCTTGGATACAGACTTCGGTTGCCCCGAGATCCCAGGCTTCCTTGGCGCGGCGAAGGATCTCTTCGGTGGGGAGGAGGTAACCCTCCTCTTGGCGAAAATCACGACTAAAGGCACAGAATCCACAACGCTTGATACACACATTGGTGAAGTTGATGTTGCGGTTGACGACGTAGGTCACCAGATCGCCGTTCGCTCGGTTACGTAACTCATCGGCCGTTTTCGCGGTGGCTTCCAACTCGGCTCCGGTGGTCCGAAACAGCAGAACGATCTCGTCGACCGTCAGGTCGTAACCATCCAGCGCTTTCCCGAGCACGCGGGCGACGTCGATCGCGATGCCTGGCAGCATGGCATCCAGGGACTGCCCGTTCGAACCTTGACTATTCGGAAGGTGCATATCGCTCGATTCCCCCGCTTACATAACCTTCATCATCCGCGTTCGCGCGGACCCGATCGCGTAAGTCGGTCGGGATAAGGCGTCCATCCCCGGTAACGAGCTCCGGGTAAACAGGCAAACGCGGTTTCAGCTGAAACCCGAGCCTCTCGGTTTGGGCTCGGAGATGATCGAGGTGAGGCCAAGGGGCTTCCGGGTTCACGTAGTCGATGGTGACCGGCGACACGCCGCCCCAGTCGTTGATACCCGCCATCAAGTACGTCGGGTAGTCGGTTCGATTGAGGTTGGGTGGAACCTGGATGTTTGCCCTCGGGCCCAGAATCAAACGCGCTACCGCCACCGTCCATAAGGTCGCTTCGGTCGAGGCGTGCGCGTGAGCACTCATGGCCGTGTCCGGCTTTGCCCGGAAATTCTGGATGATGACTTCTTGGATGTGGCCATAGCGTTCATGGATCTCCCGAATTGTGATGAGGGAGTCGATGATTTCGGCACGGGTCTCACCGATTCCGACCAGGAGCCCGGTGGTGAAGGCCACCTCCTCCTGGCCCGCAAGCGAAAGGGCCTTGATGCGTGCCAGGGGCCACTTGCTCGGTGCTTGGTGGTGAGGACCTCCCATCTCGGCGAGGCGTGGGCTTGCGTTCTCGAGCATGATTCCCATCGATGCACTCACGGGACGTAGCGAGGCCAACTCTCGACGGCCCATTGTGCCCGGATTCAAATGGGGCAAGAGTCCGACTTCGTCGACGACGGCCGCCGCAGCATCGCGAACATAATCCAAGGTCGTTCGGTATCCCGCTGCCCGTAGCCAGGCCTTGGCTTCTGGATAGCGCAGCTCGGGTCGCTCGCCTAATGTAAAAAGGGCCTCGGTGCAGCCGGCCCGTTTTCCTGCCTTGGCGACCGCAACGACTTCTTCGAGCGTCATGAAGAGCGATTCGGACTCGAGCGGAGATTGGCGAAAGGTGCAGTATCCGCAGAAGTCTCGACAAAGCCGGGTCAGTGGAATGAAAACCTTGGGAGAAAAGGTAACGATTCGGCCCTTGCCGCCGTCACGAAGCTCGGAAGCGGCGCGACAGAGTGCCGGGAGGGCATCGCTTTCACATGACGCGAGTCGGTGTGCGGCTTCGGTTGGGAGAGTCCCACCGTTCAACGCTTGGGTCACAGCGTCAACAACCCCCGCCGGCAAGGCGCGTTCGGGTTTTTTGCCACCTTCGACCAAAGTCGGTAAGTAGGTCAACCGGCCGATCCTCGCAGTTTGGGCATGATGCCTGACAATAACGAAATCCGCCGCGGCCGGCAAACTGCCACCAAATCGACGCGAATCGGGGGGCGCCTCCGAACCTTTACGGTTTCTCAGGCGCCAGGTCGAAAGACGAGCCAGGGCGGACGGCACCCTCGTCATCGCGGACGTCGGCCAGGAAATGCACCTTGCCGTCGGGACCTCTCTTCAGCCGGTAGTACCCGAAATTGAAGAGGTCTCCCTCGGCATAAAGGATGACCGGTCGCAGGGTCCGGTCGAGCTCGGGGGGGCGAGAAGTTTCCCGGCGATCAGCGGACCACTGATGAACTCGTGGAATACGAACCGATCTCCATCACCGTCCGCGTCCGCGTCATACCGTATGCTGAGCGCGACATGGACATCGGTCACGAAAAACACCAAGTTCTCGACATCGGAAGCATCGAGATGGGCGAGTAGGTTCAGGAGCTCCTGTTCGAAACCGGTTTGCGACGAGAAGTCCGTCTTGGTTCCATTCGCCCAGCCGTCTCTGCCATAGGTCTCGGCCTGGCTACCGGTTGGTGCGGAAAGCGGAACGTCGGAGCTGACGATTTTCCACGTTGCATCGGATGAGGCCAAGCCTTGCTTGAGCCACGCGAGTTGTTCCTTTCCCAGGAGCGACTTGGGATGAGCGGCGGGGTTGGGTCGATCGTTTCGGTCGCGATAGGAACGAGCGTCGATCAAGAAGAGCTCCATGTCTTTACCCCATCGGAAAGAACGGTAGTTGCGATGGGGCTCGTCGGGATGTCGGTCGATGGGATTGTAATGAAACAAAGCATTCCTACCGGCTTCGACCACGTTGGCGAATCCCTCGCGGTCTCGATCGGGGGGCCACAGAGGCCAGCGCGCTCCGAAATCGTTGATGACCTCGTGGTCGTCCCACTGCACGTAGACGGGAGTCACACCGAGAAAACGTTGAAAATGGGGATCGGCTCGATGGTACCGCCAGTGGCGCCAATAAAGTTCTTGAAGCTGGGCTTCGTTTGTCCAGTCGATTTCGGGGGAGTCTATTCTCGAAAAATCTCCCGGGACATTGTGCCTTTCCTCGGGACCTTCGGTTGGACATTCGGTGTCGGCGTAAATCATGTCGCCATTGGCGACGAAAAAATCAGGTGACAGTTTGTCCAGGGTGTCGAAGACGCCATAGCCATCTTCCGCCTCACGGCAATAGCCATGACCGTCCAAGTCTCCGCCGACGACGAAACGAAGACTTTGAAGCTCGGCTGTCTTCTCGGGAGCCGTCCCGAAAGTTCCGTTCGCCGAAGAGGAACGCTCTCCTCGGGGCTCTCGTCAACATGCCGACGAGAGCGAGCTCACGCTTCGAGATACGGCCCGAATCGATCAGCAGCTTCCCGAGGCCGTCGCTTTCCAGATTGCTCCCGGCGTATACGATGAAGCCTCGATCAAAGGAGATGGTCTTCACCGCGGGAGGAGCGGCGACGCGGAGCTCTCCGCTTCGCTCATCGAGCACAGTGCGGCGGATCACGTCGGCGAGAGGCGTATCCTCTAGGGATCCGGACGAGGCGATAGTCACACCGCCGCCCCGGCCGCGCTGGTTTTCTGCGGTCGTCATGCAGAGCTCATGTATTTGATTGTGTAATTTGATGATACTACGGAACGGATCTCGGAGGAAAGGCGTCCCGGGGTCCTCTAACGAGGTTCGCCGCAAACGATACTAAATAAAGGCGTTAACTAGAAGAGCTCGAGTTGAGCTCCAGGTTTGCCGTCACCCTCTTCGGGCGCGACGCGGAGGGGCGAACCGCTCGCGTAAAAGACGAGCCCCTCGACCGGGTGGCCCGGGAATAACTCCCTCGCCGCCTCGACATAAAGCTCTACTTGTAGGCGATGCCTATCATTTCGGCTGCCGGTCTTGTAATCGACGACCACGATGCGGTCCTCGAGGATAACGAGGCTGTCGATCGTGCCGCGGACAACCTGGCCGTTTTGGGCATCTTGCTGGGGGCGACGAAACGAAAACGGAACTTCCCGAAACACCTTTCCTTGAGTGAGCAGCTCCCGCAAAGGGCTGCTGGCTCGCAGGGTGTGGTAGAGCTTTGCGGCGGCCTGCGCCGTCCGCTCTTGCTCAGCGGGATCTCGGTCGAAAAGCTCCGCGGAAAGCGCCAGCGCGACGTCGGTTAGGGAGGCGTCATCGGCCACATCGAACTCGAACATGCGGTGGACCAATTTTCCGACCGCAACGTCCTTCGGCTCGAGATCCCATGGTGCGGTAGTCTCCCCGACTTGCGCCCGAACCAGCTCACCCACCGTGACTCGTTCTGGTCTTGCATCTTCAAGCGGCGCGAGCGCGTCGCGGTAGATCGGCTCTTCTCGCGTGCTTCGGTGTCGACGCGGCTCACGCGCCGGGCGGATCCGTCTCAGTCGGTGCGTTTGAAGCTTCGGCGTCCAAGACAACTCCCGCTTGTCACTCTCGAGCGCCTCGTGGAAAACGGCGCGCAGTTCCTCCGGTAACAAGTGCAAGAAAGTTGTCTGTGTGTCGCCGCCTGCTAGGTCGGACGCACACAGGAAGAGCCCTTTGCGTGCCCGGGTCAGGGCGACATAGAGAAGCCGCTTTTCTTCCTCCACGGTTCGAGCTGGGCCTTCCGCCTCCGGCTTGCCCAAGGCGTGGACCTCGGCTTCTCCGTTCGGTTTTTCCTTGATGCGAGGCAGCGACGTATCGGTCCGCGTTTTCTGCTCCATGTTGACAACGAAGACAGTATCGAACTCCAGTCCCTTGGCGGCATGGATGGTCATGAGGTTGACCGCGTCCACGGTTTCTAGGACGGCGAGCGATTCCTCTCCGGTGGAAGCGGTATCGAGGTGTTCAGCAAGGCGCGCCAGTGTCAAGTATCCGCGATTTTGCGCGCGTCGAACCATCTCCAGGACCTTCTTTAAATTCTCCCAGCCTTGCTGTCCCTTGCGCCCGGTCAACCAGGCCGGGTAGTCGGTTTCTTCGAGGATTTGCAGTATCAGGTCCGCTGGAGGTAGTCGGTCTACCTGCCGCAGCCAGTTCGGGACGGTGGTGGCGGCCCGCAGCGCGGCGGCGCGATCCTCGTCGGACATATTGGGTGGGAAGTCTGTTGACCGGCTTCCGCCTCGAAGCAGTCTCGCCAACGGGCCCTCGCCTCTACGTCGTCCCCGCCCGGCCGCGATGCGGGCCAGCCCGTTGTCGGAGAGTGCCACGAATCGAGAACGGAGGAGCTCGGCGGCACGAAGCTCGGATCCTGGCTCGGAAAGAAACCGTACCAACGCTTGGATGTCTTTGACCTCGGGTGAATCGAAAAATCCGAGGCCTCGGTAGACATAAGCCGGCACGCCTCGTTCCGAAAGAGCCTCCTCGTAGACTCGATAGTGAGTCCGGCTTCGAAATAGGATCGCGATGTCCTTGGGGCGGCAGTTCTCCTCTTCGAGGAGCCGGACGACCTGGTCCGCAACGGCTGAAGCCGCTCTTGGTAGATCGGGCTCGACGACCAGACCGATCGGCTGCGCTCCCTCTTCTTTCTCCAATACCGGAAAGTGGTCCGTCTCGCCGTATCGAAAGGACCACTCGAGACCTGGCCCGATTTGGGGCACACCGGAGAAAACATCGTTCAAGAAATCGAGGAGAGTTCCTTGCGCGCGGAAGCTTTGGCGAATCGTCAAACGCCGACCCCCTCTTGGTCTCAGTCTCAACACCTGCCGAGCAGCTTTTTCCATCACTTCCACGCGGGCGTCTCGCCAGCCGTAGATGGATTGTTTCCGATCCCCGACTATAAAGATGGAAGGCTCTTGAAGCACGCCGCTGCCCCTTCCGGCCGATTGCTCGGCCAAGATCGCATCCTGCACCAGACCCGAGCCCTCACCCCAAGAATCGATGAGTGCCCGTAGCAATCGCCACTGGACGTCGTTGGTGTCTTGAAACTCGTCGATAAGGAGATGATGGTATCGAGACTCCAATCGGAAGCGACTCTGAGAAAACTCCTCGCGTTGCTCGAGAAGCTTCACCGCGCGCAACAACACGTCAGTGAAGTCGAGTCCCCGCCGGGACTCCTTCAATGTTTGGAAACGCCTGGAAGCAACGCGAAAAAGCCTCCAGAGCTCCCGGACTCCATAGAGATCCCGATCGCCGAACCAACGAGCGTGAGCTTCGGATACGGCCGGGGCAAGGGCGAGCACATGGTCTCGATGGCTCTGGTAGGTGGCGCGGTCAGGAAAATCTCGTGCGCTAAAAACCTTCGCGAGCTTCTTGCGAGGGAGGCGTTCGTCCTGAGTCAGAAAATAAGACACGACTTGCTCGACGTCGAGTGGTGTCGCCCGCTCGGGATCGATCGCCCGCCGGAAGGCGAATCCCAACGCTCGAGAGCGTGGTGACTGATCGGGCCCCGAGGACAAGAGCTGCTCCACGCCTTCTCGACCTCCCAAAACATCGCTCAGGCCGGCGACCATGCGCCGAAGAGAGGATTCTAGGTCGAGTTCACGTGGGATGTGGCGACCCACGAAGCGCCGGAGGGTTTCTTCTTTTACCAAACGACTTCGTAGTAGGTCCCGCAGACTACGGCGAAGGGCTGGCTCTCCGAAGACCGACGTCAAGAAGCCCATGTCTGGACCCTCGGGCCGAGCCGGATCCGCCAACGACTCTTCAACCGCTATCTCGGTGAGACGCTGGGTGTCGACTTCGTCCAGTAGCTCGATGTCAGGGTTGAGTCCGGCCTCGAGGGGGAACTCTTTTAGGAGGCCGAGACAGAAGGCGTCGATGGTGGCAATGTGGATATCGAAGAGCCTTTCCCGCATCACCGACCACAGTTTGCCCCGGCGGCCAAGCTCTTCGATGATGCGGCTCTTCATCTCCCCGGTGGCCTTGCGGGTAAAGGTAATCGCCAAAATGTGACGAGGCGAAGCGCCTTCCTCGATGAGGCGGACGTAGCGGTCGACCAAGACGCTCGTCTTGCCGGTACCGGCAGAGGCCTCCAGCGCAACGTTGAAGCGAGGGTCTGCGGCCTGCTCGCGAGCCAAACGGTCTTCGGGCAGAAAATCTCGATTCATGATGCGGTTTCGTTCTCCCGTTCGCGACCGGAGATCTCTTCGATTTCCTTGCGGCAAACGCCCACGTAGCCGCATGTGTTGCACAGGAAGTCTTGCGAAGGGCGAGGAGCGAAGCGTCCCTCGGAGACATTCCGGTAAGTGTCCTTGAGCAGCGTTGTTACTTTTTGGAAATCCTGACGGGGAACGGCCCTCCGTTCGCGAAGGCTCAAATACGATGCCTCCACGGCTCGAGCCCCAAGTTGCTGCTCGAGACACATGGCATAGAGCGGCACTTGCAGGGACGACCTTGCCTCTGGTGCTCTTCCGCTCTTGTAGTCGAGGACGTGGAGCAATCCGCGTGAATCGATGTCGACACGATCGGCTCGCCCCTTGATCCGAACGAACCAGGGCTTTTCTTGATCGGGGCCTTCGGGAAATTGAAAGTGACCTTGGAAGCCGTGTTCCACGAGTCGACGGCGCAGCGGCTCCTTTTCCATCTCTTGGCGGAGTAGCCATTCGATCTCGCCGGTCTGGCCCGGACCTCCGAAAAGCCGCTCCATCTCCAACGAACGTCGCTCCGGAGGAAGTCGCTTGGCCGCCACTTTCCGAAACACGGCCATCGCCTCGTGGTAGTTGTCTTCGGTGATAGAGCGCGGCTGATCAGCGAACCCGTCCCACTGCTCGAAGCCCTTTCTCAGAATTTCATGCATGAGAATGCCCCGCTGCATCGGAGTCATGCCCTCGTCGAACACGTCCTCTTCTTCGAGACCGAGAACGTGTCGCGAAAAGTACTTAAAGGGACACCTCAGATATAGTTCGAAGGCCGTTGCGGAGACAGTTTTTGGCTCGAGAAAAGGAAGCTCGCCGATAGCGGGATTCCGATCGTTGACGAAGCGGTCGGCAACCGGCGCAAGCCCTGTGCGCAAGGCCTCGACACGCGAGATTACGAGTCCTTCGAGCGTCTCTGTAGGTACACGCTCTTCTTTCCCGGTGAGCGCTCGGGTGATCTCTTCCAGAAAGGGCGAAGCCACGGTTGGGATTTCTTCCTCCAACTCGTGTCGAAACACGGCCACCGAATCCGAAGACAACCTGAGCAGCTCGGTGAACGACGCGCGCTCGGCGGCGAGCAACTCCGTGTCGCTGGGCCAACCGAAGTCTTTGAGCAGCCACTGGGGGTAAAAGATGTTTCGATCGGAGCGAGCCGGCCACTCGCCTTCGTTGAGCCCGACCAGCACGACTATCTCGAAAGCACCTAGCCCCACCGAGCGGGCATCGACGATCTGGATGCCCCGGCGGCCGGCGCGAGTAGAGAACGTTTGGGATTCGATGGCGCGATGGAGTTTGTCTTGGAAAGCTTGGAACGAAATCGGAGGATCTGCGACCACACGGGCCGCTTCCGATAGACGCTCCAGGATCGAAAGTAGTGCTCCGCGTGCGCGCTGGTGGCGCGTCGGCTCACCCACCGCGTCTTCCTCGCCTTCCTCATCTGGCGGGCGTCCGTATTCCGTAAGGAAACTCCGAAACGAATCGACCTTCTCGCTGAGGCTGGTTTCTGAATCAGTCAACGGAGCCAAACGCTTGGCCGCGTGCACCAAAGCGGAAACGGCGGCGAGCTCGGTGTGCTCCTCCTCCTCCATTCCGGGTAGGGGGGATTGCACGGGGAGTCGCTGGAAGTCGTCCAGCATACGACGCCAAACCCTGAAACCTCCCACTTCACGTGATTTGGTAAGCTCGCGATCCAAGGCGGCTACCGCAGCCGCACCCACATCGGGAAAACGAAAGAATGGGCTGCGCAGCAGTTCGAGCGCCGCGCTGCGGCGACCCTCGAGCTGCACGTAAGACAGGACCAGATCGGAAGCGGCCAAGTAGGGTTCTGTGGCTAGCGGAAAGTCGTCTTGCAATTGATACGGAATGCCCGCTTGACCGAGGGCCTTCTTGGCGAGGTAAAGGTAGGGGAGAGGGGAGGGGACGACGACGGCGATCCGCTCCAAGTGCGGAAGACCACCGGTTGCCGCTCGCGCCTTGAGGAGACGGGCGACTCCGACCAGCACCTCTTCCCGATCTCGTCCCACGAAAGCGATCGCCTTCTCTCCCTCGGGTCTGAGCAACGTGGGGGAGGCGCTGCTCGTGGGCGCGCCCATCGATTCGCCGATCGATTCGAATGCCGCCGAACCTTGCAGCCTTTGGACAGGGTGAGCGCGCGCCATGCTTTCGGGAACAAGATGTTCGAGCGAATTTAGATCGGCGAGAGAGCTCAGGAAGGAGAGCTCTCTGGGCGTAACCGCACTCGGCCCGATGAGAAAGGCTCTCCGATACGGAAACGGCGTGCCACGCTTCATGAGGGCCGCGAACACCGTCGTCCCATCATCGAGTCCCAGGGCGGAGAGCTTGTCCTGGTAGCGTCTTAGGCCTTCGCCGAGAAAGCGGGTTTGCTCAGACATGCGTTCGGCGCCAACGTCCTCGGTGACATCAAATTCTTCCTTGGCGCGAGAAACGAGATCTTCGAGCCGATGGCCCGCCGACCAAATGTCGTCGTAGAAGCTGAGAATGCGCGGGGAAAGGGCTTCTCCCGATGTGAAGGGTGGCCGTGCCCCTGATTCAGCGGCTTCCGAGAGCGCCTGCTCTAAGAGCGCCTCACGGAGGAGCGGATCGACCAGACGAACGCGCCCCAGCGAACGTTCCACGAGGTTCCTGGTGAGAGCACTCATCGTCGTGATGGTTGGCAGAAATGTCCCCACCCGCTGCTCTAGCAACTGTTGCTCGAGTGTATTTCGAAGGAGGTGGCCGGCCGCCGCAGTAGGGACCACCATGACGGTCTCACGTACCTCGAGAGCGCGCACAGAACCGCTAGAGCGGATCGATTTTAGAAGGTGTTCTTGAACCCCCCGCCAACCGTCACAGAGAACGAGCTTGGGCTTTTCTTGGCGTTGTTCAAGTTCGCGGCTTCTCGACATTCTGAGCGCTTCGGAATAGGGAAACACACCTATTGTATTCAGTTGGAGGGAACGAGGGCGAGGAGTGCGGCGGTTAGTTCGGAGGGGGGCGTGTCCGCCATTCCTTTTTATTTTTCTTTTATTTCTCTGGTCCCCAGAGAGTCTTCAGGCGCTGAGCTCGGCCGCAGCCGTACTTGTAATACCGGTAGCGGATGGGATTCTTCTGGTAATAGTTCTGGTGATAGTCCTCGGCCGGATAGAACATCGAGGCCGGCACGATCTCCGTAACGATTGGCTCATCGAACGGTTTCGTGTTCTCTAGCGAGTGCAGCGATTCTTCGATGCGTCCTTTTTGTTCCTCGTCGTGGTAGAAGATGGCGGAACGATACTGGGAGCCCTTGTCGCAGAACTGCCCGCTTCCATCGGTAGGATCGATGTTGCGCCAGAACACCTCCAGCAATTCGGCGTAAGTCACGGTTCCCGGATCGTAGACGACCTCGACGGCTTCGGTGTGCCCGGTCCTACCGGCCGAGACTTCCTTGTAGGTCGGGTTCGCCTTGGTGCCTCCGGCGTAGCCGGAGACGGCGGACGTGACGCCATCGACCTTCTCGAAGGCTTCTTCCATGCACCAGAAGCAGCCTCCCGCAAACGTGGCTTTGGCGCCCTGCGTCGTCTCCTGATGAGAACCGCCCGCAGCCACCGCGGCCACGGAAACGAATAGTCCTAGTACCAAGACGGTCTTATTCATAACCCGCAGTATACCTCGGAGCTGACTGGACGCCGAAAGGGGAGGCGCTCCCAAGCAAGGACCGGTAGTAAGATGCGTTGGTGGACCCTGGGCGCCCCAGACTCCGGTTCGCAATCGGCTTAGCGCTGGTCATGGTGTCGTGCGTGCGGTCGACCACTCCACCGCCGCCAAACATACGAGATCGGTGGGCGAGCGAAACACTGGCCTCTCTAAGCCTTGGCGAGAAGGTTGGTCAGATGATCCTAGCTCGGGCAGACGGTTTCTTCGTGCATAAGGACGCCCCGGAGTTGCGAGCTTTGGAACACTCAGCCGCAGCGGGTCGGATCGGCGGAGTGGTTTTCTTTCAAGGTGATCCTCTGGCCACCGCGGTCATCGCGAATCGCTTGCAGACGGTTGCGGCAGTGCCACTGTTGATGGCTTCGGACTACGAGTGGGGAGCCGCCTTTCGGGTTCGAGGCGCCACCCGGTTCCCGAGCGCCATGGCGATCGGCGCGGGCGGGAGTGAAGACGATGTTCGCTTTCAGGCGGAAGTAACCGCTCGGGAGGCCCGCGCGATGGGTATTCATCTAACCCTTTCACCAGTGCTGGACCTCAACGTGAATCCGGCCAATTCGGTCATTAACACGCGATCCTATGGTGAGGATCCGGAACGAGTGGGTCGTCTTGGAGCGGCGTTCATCGCCCGTGCTCAAGAGAGGGGGCTCCTTGCGACCGCCAAGCACTTCCCGGGGCATGGAGCCACAGCTGTCGATTCGCACCGAAGGCTCCCAGTGCTTCGTTTGGAGCGGACTCGCCTGGAGAAAGTAGAGCTCGAGCCCTTCCGGGCCGCCATCGGAGCGGACGTTGCCGCTTTCATGACCGCGCACATAGCAGTTCCGTCCCTCGACGGGCGGGACGATCGCCCTACAACTTTTTCCCCCGAGATCCTGCAAGGGGTGTTGCGCGAAGAGATGCAATTCAAGGGTTTGATCGTGAGCGACGCCCTCGATATGGGAGGAGCGCGCGGTGATTCTTGGGGGGGCGCGGTGGCGATCGCAGCGGTCAAGGCGGGATGCGACGTCCTTCTCGTACCGCCCGATCCGCTGACGGCCTGGGACGCGGTGACACGAGCCGTCGGTCGCGGCGAGCTCTCAGAAAAGAGAATAGATCAATCGGTGAGACGCATTCTGCAGGCCAAGTCGCGCCTCAACCTTCAGCGTCCGCGAACCGTGGATCTGCGAAACATCCCTCGTTCTGTCGCCGATCCCCGTTTCGAGCAGCGGGTCCAAGAAATCGCCGACCGCTCGATCACAATGCTCGAGCACGAGGTCGATGTGCTGCCTTTCGCCGACACCTCCCGCGTCCTCGTGGTCAGCTATATCTACGAACGGGACCGACGTGGCCCTCTGCTGGATGCGCCATTGAAGGATGAACTCGAAGCGAGATCCGAGGATGTCGTGTTCTTGACCTTGACACCCGAGAACGCTTCCGCGAGGACCGAGGAGTTGACGAAGCTGGCGAACAATGCCGACGTCGTGGTGTTCGCGAGTTTCGTCAGGTCTCGCCGACCAAATGATCAGCCTGCCGTTCCGTGGGAGCTTTGGGATGCGCTCGATGGGCTGGTAAAAGGCGGACGGAAGGTCGTGGTAGCGGCGATGGGCGATCCGTACACGATCGTTGACCTTCCGCATGTTTCGGCCGCTGTCACCGCTTATGATTTTTCCATGCCGTCGCAGCGCGCGATTGCCAAGGCGGTTTACGGTGAGATCGATATCGGGGGGACACTTCCCGTGCGGCTCTCCGAGAAGTATCCTGTTGGTCACGGCATTTCATTCGAGCGAAAAAAGATGGAGCTGGACGAAATCGAATCCCCCAAGGACGCCGGCTTTTCCGAGGGTCGGCTGCGGGGCGCCGCCGGTCTCCTAGATGACGCGTCGAAATCGAAAGCCTTCCCCGGCGGCGTGGTGATTGTGGGTCGGGAGGGCAAGCTCGCCATGCAACGTGCCTTCGGTCGGCAAAGCTACGCGAAGGATGCCCCGCCGGTGACGATGGACACGATCTACGACGTCGCGTCGTTGACCAAGGTTGTTGTCACCTCAACCCTGGCGATGATCCTCTTCGAGAGAGAGGAGCTGAGACTCGAAGCGACCCTCCGAGAATACCTGCCCGAACTAGTAGGCGAAGGCAAGGACGTGATTACCGTCGCCGACCTTCTCGCACATTCGAGCGGGATTCTTTGGTGGAAGGATTACTACAAGACTCTCCGCGAAGGCTCGGCGGTCGACGTGAAGAGACGCTACGTGGAGGAAATCTCTAGACTCCCGCTCGATTACGCGTCTCGATCCAAATCGGTCTACTCGGATCTCGGCTTCATTCTATTAGGAGAGATTATCGAGCGAGTCTCGGGGCAGGGATTGGACGAGATGGCGACGGACGCCATATTCGAGCCGCTTGGAATGGTGAATACGTGGTTCAATCCGCCAGTGTCCCTCGGGCCGCGTATCGCTCCTACTGAAGATGATCCTTGGCGCGGAAGAATCGTGACCGGCGAGGTTCACGACGAGAATGCGTTTGCGCTCGGGGGTGTCGCACCCCACGCGGGTTTGTTCTCCACGGCACACGATATGGCCGTCTTCGCCCAAATGATGCTGAACGGCGGAGTCTATGATGGGCAACGTGTCGTGAAGCGTTCCACCATCGAGCGGTTCACCCGACGGGCCGACCTGGTCCCGGGTAGTAGTCGCGCCTTGGGTTGGGACACGCCGTCCCTTCCACCAAAGGCTAGCTCCACCGGCCGTTACTTCTCTCCGTCCTCGTTCGGAGAATACGGTTTTACGGGAACCTCTCTTTGGATCGACCCCGAACAAAAGCTCTTCGTCGTCCTCTTGACGAACCGCGTGCATCCGAGTCGGGACAACACCCGAATTCGCGAGGTTCGCCCCGCCTTCCATGACGCGATCATGGAGGCACTCACCGACGTACCGCAGCCCCGACCGTAGTGAGCCCGGTGAGCCGTTTGAGATTGTCTGGGCCGTTCCTCCTCTTGCTCGTTACGACGGCCGCGGTTTCTTCGTCCCCGAAACCAAAGGTCTCGCCGGGGCTGGACGTATTGAGGGAATTGGAAGAGGGACTACGCAATGATTCGATCGGTCTTATCACCAACCAAACGGGCAAGACGATTGATGGAACACCGGCGGCAGAAGTACTCCTAGAGCTCGGACTTCCGCTACGGGCCATTTTTTCGCCCGAGCACGGTCTGGACGGTACCGTTGCCGCCGGGGAGAAGGTGGGCTTCCGTAAATCAGAGAAAGGCATTCCCGTCTTTAGCCTCTACGGGGCATCGCGCAAGCCGACTCGCGAGATGCTCGAAGGGCTCGACAGTCTGGTATTCGATATCCAGGACGTGGGAGCAAGGTTCTACACGTACATCAGCACGCTCAAATTGGCGATGGACGCAGCGGCAGAAGCCGGGATCGAAGTGGTCGTACTCGACCGCCCTAATCCGAATACTGGAACGCGGGTGGAGGGACCGGTTCTCGAACCCCGGCACGCGTCTTTCGTTGGGATCGCTCCCATTGCTCTCGTCCACGGCATGACGGTGGGTGAGTTGGCGAGTCTGTTCAACGGAGAAGGTTTTCTCGAAGGAGGGAGGCGAGTGCGCCTCCGAGTCGTTCGCGCACGAGGTTGGAGGCGGGACATGTCCTGGGGTGAGACCGGGTTGCCGTGGAGAGCGACATCGCCGAACATCCGCACCGCCGCCACCACCATTGCCTATCCCGCCATGGGTCTGCTGGAAGGGGTCAACGTTTCGGATGGGCGAGGAACGCACGAGACTTTCTTTCTAGCCGGAGCGCCTTGGATAGAGAGCGAAAGACTGGTCGCCGAGCTCGGCCGGTCCGCGCTTCCGGGAGTCGAGTTTCTGGTCGACTCGTTTCGGCCGCGCGTGATTCCGGAATCGCTCCATCCCATTTATCCCGATGAGACTTGCCACGGATTCCGGTTGAAGATCCATGACCCGGCTCGTTTTCAAGCAGTGCGGACCGGACTCTCGGCCATCGCCGTCTTGAAACAACTCTACTCCGAGCAGTTCCGTTGGGAGAGTCGTGCCGGTGTTTACTGGATCGACCGACTGCTAGGGAGCTCGATGCCCCGCGAGCGTTTGGACCGGGGAGACTCGGTGACTGAGATTCTCACCTCGATGGAGCCTGAGGTCGAGCGGTTCCGCGAGATCCGATCTCGCTACTTGCTTTACGAGTAGTCCCCGCCTTCGCTCGCCGTTCTTCGCTAAAGCTTCCGCCCTCCGCGAAGCTTCGGCGGGGCAAGCCCGCTGTCGCCAACTCACGTGGGCCGGCAGATTCTAGTGGGCGCTTTCGTGTTCTCGGTCTACTTCTGCGAGCGCGTCCTCTAGTACATCGAGTCCTTCCTCGAGCTCTTCGTCTCGAATGACGAGTGGCATGAGCGTCCGGATGACGTTTCCATAGGTGCCGGCGGTAATGGTGATCAACCCGTGCTCGAGGGCCAACTGGGCCACTCGTTGCGTGGCCTCCTTGGCGGGCGACTTGCTTTCACGGTCGGTGACGAGCTCGACTCCGGCCATCGCACCGAGCGTCCGTACGTCGCCAACGAGGCGGAATCGCTCCTTCCACTTTTTCGCTCGGTTCCGGACACGTTCTCCGATCTCGTTCGACCGCTGGAGGAGGTCGCCCTTCTCCATGATGTCCAGCACCGCGAGTGCCGCGGCACAAGAAAGCGGATTCCCTCCGAAAGTGCCTCCTAAGGCTCCGACCTCGGGGGCGTCCATGATGCCGGCCTTGCCAATGACCGCGGCGAGGGGGAGTCCGCCTGCAAGGGACTTCGAGGAGACGAGAAGATCGGGTCGCAGACCGAAGTGCTCGCTGGCGAACAGGCGTCCGGTGCGACCCATTCCGGTCTGAACCTCGTCCGCTATCATCAAGATTCCATGCTTGCGGCACACTTCCTGGAGAACTTGAAAGTATTCGGAGGGTGGCACCACGAAGCCGCCCTCGCCGAGAACCGGTTCCACCACAACCGCGGCGATCGACTCCGGCTGGACGTGGCGCCGGAACGCATCCTCCAAATGAGAGGCACAAAAGATATCGCAAGATGGGTAGGAGAGATTGTACGAACAGCGGAAGCAATAGGCGTAGGGAACGCGGTAGACCTCCGGTGCGAACGGGCCCATTCCCGCCTTGTAGGGAGTGATCTTGCTTGTGAGGGACAGTGCCAGCAGGGTGCGGCCGTGAAAGCCGTCTTCGAAACAGAGGATCGCTGGCCGACCAGTGTGGGCGCGGGCGATCTTGACGGCGTTCTCGATCCCCTCGGCACCGCTGTTGGTGAGGAAGGTCTTCGTCTCCCCGTCGATGGGAGCGAGCTGGTTGAGGCGTTCCGCGAGGCGGAGGTAGACCTCATACGGAGTCACGTGGAAACAAGCATGAGTGAACCGATCGACCTGATCGTGGACCGCCGCTACAACCTCGGGGGCACGGTGCCCGACGTTGAGTACCCCGATCCCACCCGCGAAGTCGATCAGGCGGTTACCGTCGACATCCTCTAGCAAAGCCCCTTCGGCTTGGGCCACATAGACCGGCGTGACGTTGAATGGCCCGCGCGGGACGGCCTTTTCTCTCTGGCGATGAAGTGTCTTCGAGCGAGGGCCGGGAATGTTGGTCTTGACTAGAATCGCGCTCATTACTCTTCTCTCCCATGGACGCGGGGAGGGATAATAACATAGGGGCGATCTTCGAAGTCTTGATGGCCCTAAGCACGGTAGCTATAATACGCGCGTCTTTAAAAGGGGTGGCGTCTTTGCTGATCAATAGTTGGGGGGGAGCGTACGCCAGGCGGGTTCAAGACTTGTTCGGGGAGCCCGACCGTCCTGACAGGCCCGGCAGGTCCGAGGCACTCCTTCCACTTCTCAGAGTGCTCGATGGAGAGGGCGGGGATGGCGAAGCAGAGGACTACGATGACTTCGTCGACGAGGATGAAGAGGAAGAAGAGGACTTCGGGGAAGACGCAGAGGAACAGACAGAGGACGAGGACGACTTCGACGACGACGAAGATGAGGTGATGGATGAAGACGAAGAGGTCTGAATCAGCATCACCCGCCGCTGGCTAGTTCCAACCCCGTGACGTTCGGACCAACAATCCAACTTATCGCGCAACTTCCTCGTACGGCTTTTCCGATACTCTCTGGAATGTTCCATAGTGGCTCAGCTTTAGCTCGGTCACCGCGCCCAGCTCGTTGATCACGAAAGAGAAGAAGAACTTCACGTCCCACCACGTCGCGGTGAATTGATCGATGTGCCAGTGTTCGAGCTGGAAAACGATCGGCCCCTCTCGCGCTGTCAGTTCTGCCATCAAGCCGTCCTCGACGAGGAGGGCGACGGCGGTGGCTCCAAATGCTTTACTGCAAGAGCCGATACTGAAAATCGTCATGCCGTCGACCTGGTCCATCTTTCCCAGCTCACGGAGGCCGTATCCCTTGGCGAGGATAACCTCGCCATCCTTTACGATCGCAAGGCTGAGCCCGGGCACGTCCCACGTACTCATCGCTTCCCCGACGTAGGAGTCGAGAGTGTCCAGCGCCGGCCTCTCGGAAAAGCCCAAGCCGGGTGCAGCGATCCAAACTAAGGAAGAAAGGAAAAGGGGGCGGACATGGTGGCAGAGTTTCATCTTCTCTCCATTCAACGAATCTCGTACCTCATGATAGGGCGTGTCTCCGAGCGTCTTAGTACCTCGGTGAAGCCGGCTTTTCGGAAGGCCGCTGCAAGTCCGGTCCATGCGAAAGCCGCCGGCATCGGGTCTTTCTTGGGCTCGACGGGGTAGCCCTCTAGAATGCGAACGCGGTGTTTCTTGGCGTATTGGACGGCCGCATCGAGTAGAGCGACGGTGACGCCCGACCGTCGAAACGGTTTCGCCACGAAAAAACAGACCACCGACCAAACAGGCTTATCGTCAACCGGACTCAGGATTCGGGACCGCTCGAGAACCGAGTAGCGATCTCGCGGGCCGAGAGCGCACCACCCTATGGGTTCGCTCCCGGCATACCCGATGAGACCGAGCGTTTCAC
Organism: Candidatus Marinacidobacterales bacterium; assembly: GCA_965219415.1. GTDB lineage: Bacteria > Acidobacteriota > Vicinamibacteria > Marinacidobacterales > DATDRI01 > CBDCNP01. Next base: position 1,559,024 of record OZ244742.1, on the reverse strand, counting down.
AGGCGGCGACCATTCTCTTGAGGTTCTTTTTGTTTCCCGAGCCCTTCTGTTTTTCGAACACCGAACGTTTTCGGATCCAGTACATGCACCAGCAGCCACCGCAGGCTCCGCGCTTACCGAAAAGAGTTTCGAGGTCCGGCCATCTTTCGAGGGTGAGCGGGTGAAAACGCAGCGTGGGGGTTCCTGGCCGACGGGTGGGAGCCTTACTCATTTTCGGGCGGCTCATCCTAACATGTGGGTCGGGGTGCCTCAATTCAGATGGGCTGGAAGGTTGCTTGGTTGCGGGGGAGGGACTACGATCGGTCGCTCGATGAAAAGGCGTTAGGAGCATGCGAAAGAAGATCGTTTTGATCACCGGTGCGGCCGGCGAAGTGGGCCAGGCGCTCATCAAGGAAACTCTCGAAGTCCAAGAGCCTCCGCTTGGTCACTCTGGATTTATCAACGCTCCCGAGTGATATGGGCGATGTTACGCATATCCAAGGCGACATCCTCGATAGGGCCTTGTTGGACCGACTGGTGGCTCTGAATACGAGATCGACACCATCTATCATCTCGCCGCCTTGCTCTCGACTCGCGCCGAGTTCAGCCCCGAAAGGGCGCACCGTGTGAATGTGGAGGGAATGCTGGAGCTCTTGAAACTTGCCTCGGAGCAGTCGCAGTGGCGGGGTCGGCCGGTGCAGTTCATCTTCCCGAGTTCGATCGCTGCCTATGGTATGCCCGATCGGGAGTCGAAGGACCGCTATGCCCGAGTGCGCGAGTGGGAGTGGAACTCTCCGACGACGATGTACGGGTGCAACAAGCTCTACTGCGAAATGTTGGGAAGCTATTTCTGCCAGAACTACAAACAATTGGCAGCCGAGCAGCCGGTGATGGTGGACTTTCGCGGTGTGCGTTTTCCGGGACTCCATCTCCGGAGCCTAGTCGCTGGTCCCGCCACTCGGGAGTGTAAACGCACTAATGTGCCGCGGCAAAAAAAGAGCACTACGAGTGCTTCGTGCGTCCCGATGCACGCATCCCTTTTTTGATAATGCCCGACGCCGTGCAGGCTCTGCTTCATTTGGCGCAAGCACCCCGCGATTCCCTCCGCCGTTTGGTCTACAACGTCACGAGCTTCAGCCTCTCCGCCGAGGAGATACGCGCCCTTGTTCTCGAGGCGTTTCCGGATGCCCGGATCAACTTTGAAGTGGACGAGAAGCGCCAGGCGATCATCGACACCTGGCCTGCCGATCTCGACGACACTGCGGCGCGAAGGGACTGGGGTTGGGAGCCGGTGTTCGATCTCGACCGCTCTTTCAATGAGTACTTGATTCCGAACATCGAGAAGCAAGTACCAGGGTTGAACTACTTCAAGTACTTATCGAACCAAGCGACCGTTCTCTGGTAGTAGTCATGCGTGTGCCGGGGTTGGTTTCGAACTCCATGGTCCTCGTTCGGATAGGACGCATGAGCCGCGTCAACGCCTAAGGATTTCAGGGCGATGAACATTTCCTCTGCCTGGTAGACGGGGGTGATGTAATCCCATGCACCGCTGATGAAGAGCGTGGGTGTCTTGCAGCTCTTGACCTACTTGAGAGGCGAAACGTCCCAGGCCCTTTCGTAGTCATCCATCGAATCATAAAAGCTCCCCGTTTGAAACAGTGCGAGACCTCGTCACGAAAAGCCGACAACTGTTCTTGGCGCTCTGCGTCGGTCCAACCGAGCTCATCGGCCATGATGCGGGAGATTTTCTCGGCCGAGCCTAGCCCTTGATCCTCCTCGAGTAAAACCGCCTTGGTACGGCGGATCAAGAGATCGCCCAGGGTCATGGTCATCTCCCGATGGATGCTTCGCCGAATGGCTTCCGCGGACGGGATTTTATCAGGAGACGGGGGAAGTACGCCGTCGAGTGTCATCTCCTTCGTACGGCATGGGTGCAATCGTCTGCCATCTCGTTGGAGGTGTTCGGCGACGCGGTCGACGACCCTCTCGGCCATCCGCCGAAAAGTTGTGTATTTGCCTCCCGCCACCGAGATCAGCCCTGAAGAGGAAGTCACGATCTTGGCCTCACGGCTAGTCCGGGAAAGGGATCGATTGCCAGCGTCCACCAAAGGCCGTACCCCGGCGAAACTGGCGAGAATGTCGCTCCGGGATAGACAGACCCTTGGAAAAAAACGCCCCGCGAGTTCCAGGAGAAAGTCCACTTCGTCACCCTCCGTGGCGACGCAATCCAGATCTCCAGCAAACACCGACTCGGTCGTGCCCAAGACGACCCTTCCTTGCCAAGGGACTACGAAAAGAAGTCGTCCGCCGGGGAGTGGCATTGCGAGCCCGGACTCCGTCGGAAGTCGGCGCGCCGATACAATCAGGTGAGCGCCCCGGTTCGGTCGTAGCCGAATGGGAGCAGACGATCCAGCCTTCTGGTCGAGCGTTTGGCCCCAGGGGCCCGTCGCATTGACGACCTGACGTGCTCGAACCACCAAGCTCTCGCCGTTGATTCGGTCGCGGACGCGAACTCCAGACACTCGACCGTCCGCGAAAACGAAGTCCTCGACCTCGGCGTGATTCGCAGTCAGGGCCCACTTCTTGCGGCGGAAACCATGACCGCCAGGTTCAGCCGGCTGTCATCCATGACGGCGTCCCAATACTGAAGTCCGCCTCGCAACTCGGGTGTTTCCAAAAAGGGAAATTTCGCCACCACCTGCTCTTTTTCCAGGCGGCGATGCTTTCGGCGCGGCTCGTTAGCCAGGGCATCATAGAGCGCCAGGCCGGTGCGGAATTTCAGCATGTCCCATGGAGAAAAAAGCGGGATGACCAGGGGCATCCAACTCACGAGCTCCCGAGCGTTTTCGAGTAGAAACTTGCGCTCCCGTAAGGACTCACGAACCAATGAGAACTCCAAGTTGCGCAGATAACGGAGCCCACCGTGGATCATCTTGGAGGTCTTGCTACTGGTGGCGTGCGCAAAGTCTGAGCGCTCAAAAGCCGCGGTCCGGATACCACGCGAGGCGGCATCCCATGCGATGCCGGCGCCGGTGATCTCGCCCCCAATGACAACCAGATCGAGCTCTTCGGCGGCGGCGTCTCTCAAGGTTTGATTGCGCGTCCGAAATGAGAACTCGTTTTCCATGGTGAATCTATTATGTGGGATGCTGAGGCTGATGGGCGAGCGAGCTCGGCCGTTTTTCAATAGAATGCTCTACCTATGAATGCCACCTCACGCGCCCTGGTCCTGGAAGGCGGTGGCATGCGCGGCACTTACACCGCCGGAGTGCTGGAGGCCTTCGCGGAGAACGGAGGGTCGCACGGCTTTGATTTCGTCGTGGCGTGCTCCGCCGGAGCCTGCACCGCGGCGTCTTTTCTAGCCGGTCAGGCCGGTCGTAACCGCACGGTGTATCTCGAGTACCTCGCGGGCTCAAGGTTCATTCGTTGGCATCGTCTTCTCAGCGGCGGCGATGTGATGGATATCGACTACTTGACCGACGACGTTCACGGCAAACTCTGCCCTCTAGATCTCGAGGCGTTGAGCAAGAGCCCCACCCGACTGCACATCGGTGTCACCGATGCCGAAACCGGAGCGGTGCGCTACTTGAACAACCACGAGGATGATTTGCTGACCGCGCTCCGGGCGACCTGTGCATTGCCCCTCTTCTATCGTCGCCCCGTCGTCTATCAAGGACGGCGCTACGTAGACGGAGGGATCAGTGACCCCGTTCCGGTGCTCAAGGCGCTTGCTCTCGGCGCGCGGGAAGTCGTTGTCGTCCTGACGAGCACGATCGAGAAACGGGGAATGCGTAGGTTGTGGGCACCACTTTGGAATCGCCTGCTGTCGACCGCATCGGGAGTTCGGAACGCGCTGAACGAACGCCACCGGCGCTATCGAGACGCCGCGGCGGTAATGACAGCACCCCCCGCGGAGTCCCGCATCGTGGTTCTGCGTCCATCTCGACCGCTGGGAGTCGGCAGGGCCACACGCGACAGAGAAAAACTGGAGCGGGCCTGCGACTTGGGTTACCAGGATGGGAGAGCGTTTTTGACGGAACGGTAAGAAGGTCTAGGGACGGCCCGATATGGCAGGGATCACACCTACTATACGAAGCGGGCCTCCGGTCCCGCTCCCGATCTTCATGGGTAGGGCAATCACGTAGGCACCGGTTGGTGGCAGGCGGCCGAGCGATGCTACGTTCTCGAAGGCGGGGATATTTTCTCCGAGCAAGATCCGATGGGTCTCGAACAGGCTCGATTGACCGTAGTCGATGCTTGCGGTGTCGATGCCGATGGCGTCGATAGTGCGGTTCTCGACCAACCAACGAGCCGCGTCGGGAGCGATGCCCGGGAAGTGGAGCTCCGGCACCGCTTCTTCCCCGGTCAGATTCGTCCCCAAGTAGCGTTGGCGGTCGGGCCAGCGCGCTCCCCAGCCGGTCTTGAGTAGAACAATCGATTGGTTCGGGATGCGGCCATGAGTCGACTCCCACTCCTCGAGGTCGTCCACACCGATCAAATAGTCTGCGTCGGACGCCGCGGCCTCGCTGACGTCCACGACCACAGCGGGGCCGACGAGCCGCTCGACCGGGATCTGATCGGTCGTGTGTTTCCCCTCCGAGAAATGGATGGGAGCATCCAGGTGCGTGCCGCCATGTTCGGCGGTACAAAAGTTATTGGCTCCATAATAGTAGCCGGCTTCCGTCATGCCGGCGGCGACGACTTCTAGCTCATAGGGTTGGGCGGTGGGCCACGAGAGGGTCGTCTCGTCGTATGGATAACTCATGTCGATCCACTCGGCTCCGTCACCCGAGAAGACGGCGGCGATAGTTTCGCTCGGTTCTTGTCGAGGTGTTTGGCACGCGAAGAAGGCGAACGATACCGCGCCGACTACCGACCACCTTTTGAACGGCTCTACACTCATCATCCCGTGATACCCTGTCTCACTCCGAGGAAACCTCTCCATAGATTTCGGTGTCGGGACGGTATTTCTTCCACGCGAACCAGAGCGAATAGGTTGAGACGAGAGGTTCGAGTCTCTTCCCTTTGAGCGGCCCCGCGACCGCCTCGCCGGTTAGAGGATCCCAAGAGGTCCCGGTCTCTCGATCCTGCAATTGATCGCCATCAGAGATCTCTAGGCTAAGCGTCTTTCCGTCGACCTTGCGGTCGAGAACCCGCGCCGTGGTCAGATCCTCGCTAAGGTAAACGGCGATGGGTTGTCCCTCGATCATGTCGTTGACGAGGCGGTTCTTGGTGAGCCGACGGACTAGATAAGCCCTCGAGGTGACATGCCCCTCGAGTCCAACCACGAGGTCGTTGGAGCGGATCGGGCCGTCCTCCATCCGAGCGATCTTCTCGAACGTCTCCCGGGTGAACCTTTGATCATAGGGAATCGACCGTTTCACATAGACAGTTGTGTCCGGGTGAAGGATTTTCCACTTGGCCCAGGTCGTCATCGTGGAAGGCAGCTTGACGAGCTGCTTTCCCTCCATGGGACCACTCACTGCCTTTCCGAAGAGCTGATTCCACCAGGAGTTCGTTTGTTTGTTGTACAGAATCAGGGTGCCCTCGTCGACCCCTACCACGCCGAAGTCGTAGGCCTTACCGTCGAACTCGCGGGCGTAGACTACGCCGCTGTGATCGATCGGTCACCAGCTCGGCGCGATGTCGGTCCCGCCGAGTGTGTCGTTCACGACCTCGTTAGTCGGACCGTTCATGTAGTTGACGGGGTAGGCACGGGGTTCGCCCGCGACGACGACGCCCATGACGATGTCACCATCACCGAGTGGGGCATCTTCCGCCGAGACCACTTCCGGGTTGACGTTCAGGGGATAGCCTTCCTCGTTGAGATGTGTGAAGTCGGATCGGTCTCTCGGGCTCTGCGATCTCCGGCGTTCCAAGATGCCTTGGGCTTCGTCTCGGGTGATGAAACCGTCGCGGTTGTGATCAATCCGTTCGGCCATCCGCGGTGGCAGATCCAGATCTGCGAGCGCCACCCGTGCCTCGGGATCCTTCTCGAAGGCCTCGACGAGTTGTTGTCGGACCTCGCGGAACCTCTCCGTTCTCTGCTGCTCTGTGGGTTCCGACTGCGCGGCGACGATCACCGGGAAAGAAGCCGCGCAGGCGAGGGTTGCAAAGAAGTTCTCGAAACGAGCAAGTCTCATGTCTAACTCCGTGAACTAGGATAGAGGATAGTGCATTCCGTTGCGCGGTAGCAACGGTGACTGCGAGGTGTCAGCTGCCGAATCGCCAATCGCTGCGTTATGTAATATATTCCGTCGAGCTTTGCCTGAGAGGGGAGGCCGAACCGTGACCAACCGGAACCTTACAAAAACATCGCTCTTTGTAGCTTTGCTACTGAGCCAGGGGGTTTCTGCGCAACGCCAGCCGCAGCCGATTCCCGATGCGCCGCCGCGCGCGGAAGGCGAAGGACCATTCGATCGCTTGATACTGCGCGGTGCCACCCTCATCGACGGTACCGGTGCACCTCCAATCGGTCCGGTTGACATCGTCGTCGAGCAGAATCGTATCGTGCAGATAAAGAATGTTGGATTTCCCAGCGTTCCGATTGATGAAGATAAGAGACCAAAGGCCGAGCCGGGTGACAAGGAGCTCGACGTTGAGGGAATGTACGTGATTCCCGGTTTGGTGGACATGCATGGGCATATCGGTGGCGCCAGCCAAGGCACGTCGGCAGAGTACGTTTTCAAGCTTTGGATGGGGCACGGGATCACGACTATCCGCGACCCGGGGAGCGGTAACGGGTTGGATTGGAATCTGCGCCACAAGGAGAAGAGCGGGAAGAACGAGATCACCGCACCACGCATTGAGGCCTACATCCGATTCGGCCAAGGTCGGGACGCTCCGGTCGCGTCTCCCGACCAGGCTCGGGCGTGGGTAGCGGAAGTGGCCAAGCAGGGGGCGGATGGTTTGAAACTCACGTCGCTCCGCCCCGATATCATGGCGGCCACCATCGATGAAGCCAAGGAACAGGGAATTCGAACCGCCTGCCATCATGCCCAAATGGGCGTGGCGTGGATGAACGTACTGGACTCCGCTCGACTGGGGCTCACTACCATGGAGCATTGGTACGGATTGCCGGAGGCTTTGTTCACAGATCGGACGGTCCAGGATTTCCCGCTCGATTACAACTACAGCAACGAACAGGATCGCTTCGGACAGGCCGGGCGACTCTGGAAACAAGCGGCACCTCCTTACAGTGGACATTGGAACAAGGTCATGGACGAGCTCCTCGAGCTCGACTTTACGTTAGTTCCTACGTTCACCATCTACGAGGCGAGTCGAGACTTGATGCGGGCGCGAAGGGCTGAGTGGCACGACGACTACACCTTGCCATCCTTGTGGCGTTTCTACCGGCCGAGCCGAAAGGCCCACGGGTCTTACTGGTTTTACTGGACGACCGAAGACGAGGTGGCGTGGAAGAACAACTACCGACTGTGGATGACGTTCGTCAACGAGTACAAGAACCGTGGCGGGCGAGTGGCCGCGGGATCCGATTCGGGATTCATCTACAAGTTGTACGGTTTCGATTACATTCGAGAGTTGGAGCTTTTGCGAGAGGCGGGGTTCCATCCTCTAGAGGTCATTCGGTCCGCGACACTCGAGGGCGCCGAGGCCTTGGGGATGTCGGATCAGATCGGATCGGTAGAGGTCGGCAAGCTGGCAGACTTCGCGATCTTGGAGGAGAGCCCGCTTTTGAATCTCAAGGTGCTGTATGGCACCGGAGCCATCAAGCTGAACGACGACGACCAACCGATTCGGGTTGGCGGCGTCCGGTACACCATCAAGGACGGCATTATCTATGACGCGCCGGCGCTGCTGGCCGACGTACGGCGCGTAGTCCGCGAAGCCAAGATCAACGAGCGGATGGAGATCACGCAACCCGGCACTACAAACTAAGCTAGTCGGTGGCTGCTTGGCGGCTCATTAGCTCCTCGTACAACTCGTAGAAGCGATCTAGATCCAAATCGAACTGAACCCACGCTCTTCCCACACCAGGTGGCTGATGCTGATCCAGCTCCCAGGCCAGTGTGATACCGTGGTCGATACCATGGTCGATCTCGACGTCGACGAACATTTGCCGTTGGTCAGTAACGATCGAAGGGTCGAGAACGCTCGCCACGCTTACCTCATCCCACATGAAAATCCAGGGGACCCAATCGGGATCGGCGTCCGGCGGTGATTTTCGGTGAAAGCGCTTGATGTACTGCGCCACGGGTTTGGGAGACCGGCCGATGCGTGCCACCAACTCCTCGCTGTGGCGTGTCTTGACCGAGATGTCGACCGGGGTGATGGTTAGTTTCTTCCAGGGGGCCCGCAGCACCATCCGGGCCGCTTCCGGATCCCACCACCAGTTGAACTCCTTGCGGTAGAGCGCACGGTCGATCCCACCGAGCTACCCTCAGAAGGTGTGGAAATAAAGTAAAGGCGGAGTAACCTTCCGCGTCACGAAACACGGCGTGAAGGGGCCAACGGAAGGAGACACCGCCATGAAGGAAAAGACCACAAGACGACGGAGCTCGTCAAGGGTGGCTTGGGAGTCGCTGGAGAAGTGGGCGAGGCTCGAGATCCAGGATTGGGTGCAGGAGCTGATGGTAGCCGAAGTCACGGAGCTTCTCGGGCGTGAGAAATCGGAGAGACGGAAGCCCGTGGACACAACGGCGGGCTATCGAAATGGATACGGTAAGCCTCGGAAGCTGACGATGAGCGTGGGCACGGTGACGGTTCGCCGGCCGAGAGTAGGGGACGTGGAGGAGAGGTTCGAAAGTCGAGTGCTTCCGCTGTTCAAGCGTCGGAGCGAAACGGTGAGCGAGTTGATTCCGGAGCTGTACCTGCATGGACTAGCTCACGGAGATTTCGATTTGGCGCTCCGCGGGCTTCTAGGGGAGGACGCTCCACTTTCTCCCAGCACGGTGTCGCGGCTGAAACAGAAATGGCAGGGAGAGTACGAGCAGTGGCTAGCTCGCCCACTGGACGAACTCGAGCTCGTGTCCCTGTGGGTAGATGGCGTGTACGTGAAGGCCGGCCTTGAGAAGGACAAGGCGGCGGTGCTAGTTGCGGTTGGTGGCCTGTCCGACGGGACGAAAATCGTCCTGACGCTGGAGGCCGGGCATCGAGAATCCGAAGCGTCATGGTCGTCGCTGCTACGGAGACTGAAGAAGCGCGGTCTGAGATGTCCCCGTTTGGTGATCGGTGACGGTCATCTCGGCATCTGGGCCGCGACCCGAAACGTATTTCCAGAAGCTGAGGAGCAGCGGTGCTGGAACCACCGAATCCTCAACGTACTGGACCGGATTCCGAAAAGGGACCAGGCGCAGGCCAAGCCGCTGTTGACGGCGACCCCCTACCCCACCAGCCTGCAGGAGTGCGAGACGAAGAAGGCCAAGTTCCAGGATTGGTGCTTGCGCAAGGGTCTTCCGGGGGCCGCGCACGTGCTCGACGAGGACTGGGAGCGGATGGTCAGCTTCTATTCCTTTCCCAAGCCTCACTGGCAACACCTTCGCACGAGCAACGTCGTGGAGTCACCGTTCGCTGCACTGAGATTGAGAACGGATGCGGCCAAAAGGTTCAAGAAAGTCGAGTCCGCCACTGCGACAATCTTCAAACTGCTTCTGGTTGCGGAGAAGAATTTTCGCCGGCTCAACGCACCGGAGCTGATGCGAGAGGTTCACCTGGGCGTTCGATTTGAAGATGGAGACAGGGTAACGGAGTCGTCGAAGGTTGCTGCTGCCTGAACTTTTTTACACACCTATTGAACAAGAGCTCATCCCACCCCCCATCACCACCAACTCCTTGGCCTTCTCCGGAAGCTTCGGATCCAGCATCAGCGCGAGCGCGATGTTGGTGAGCGGGCCTCCGCCCCAGATCACAACCTCCCCCGGATTAGCGTTGACTGCTTCTACGATGAAGTTGGCGGCGTGACCCTCGGCGGGCTCGGTCGTCGGCTCGCCCTCGGGGAGGGGCACGCGCTCGTACGGTCCTGGCATCTCGTCGTTCCAGGCTCCCTTATAAAGATGCTCGCCGTAGAGCGTCTCCCAGCGTTCCGCCTCTTCCTTGCTGTTTAGCAAGGAAAACACCGCCCCGCGGTAAACCGGAATATCAGCTCGGCCCGCGATCTCGAGAGCGCGGAGGGTGTGGAGCGTCTCTTGATCCATCCACAAGTCGCCGCTAACGATGGTGACGCCTAGAACCTCCACGTTCGGAGATTGAGCGAACATCAGGATCGACTGCATGTCGGTGCTGCACGGCCCGCGCGCATCTTGGTCAACGATCACTTTGATCTTTTCCTGGGCCTGGGAAGCAGTAGCCACAGCCATCACAAAAACAAACAATGCAATCCTTTCCATTACACTCGTCATCACTGCTCTCCTTGGGAACTCATCGACGGCAGTGTTTCTATCCGCTCTTGCGGCAAGAAGCGCGGCGAGACATAGACTGCTCTTCCTCCGACGACGGTCATCATGACCTCGGTCCTCGCAATCTTGCGCGGCGGTACCTTAAAGAGATCTTGCGAGAGAACGGCTAGATCGGCCAGCTTCCCGACCTCGATGGAACCCTTGACGTCCTCCTCGAAAGTCGCAAAGGCGGCATCCAACGTGTAGCCGGAGATCGCGTCCGGGAGCGTCAATCTTTGATCGGGAATCCAACCACCCTCCGGCCGGCTGTCGAGATCCTGGCGGGTGACGGCGGTGTGGAGGCCGACCAACGGGTCGATGGTGACCACCGGCCAGTCGCTTCCGTGGATGCCTCGCGCTCCCGCATCGCGCAGGCTCTTCCACGCAAAGGCTCGCTCGATCCGCTCCGGACCTACTCCCTTGGCCCACACTCCCACGTAATCGGGGGTTGCGTGGTGTGGCTGCATCGCTGCGATGACATCGAGTTCGGCGAAACGAGGGATGTCTACCTCAGAGATGACCTCGATGTGCTCGATGCGGTGACGGCCACGCGATTCCGGATGTTCGCTCGCGGCCGCTTCATAGGCGCTGAGGACCATGCGTACCGCTCGATCACCAACGGCATGGGTGAAAATCTGAAAGCCTCGCGCGTCCAGTTTGGAGATGAGGGCGTTGATATCGGCCTGTGAGTAGTTGGGAGTTCCACTTGCTTCAAGATCGTTCGCATACGGCTCGAGCATCGCCGCAGTGTGAGTTTCGATGACCCCATCCATGAAGATTTTAACGGCACCCGTCTTGAGCCAAGGACCTCGGTGGCGCGCCGCCAGCTCGGAGAACCGGTCCAAATCCTCGTCGGTCGTGGTCTCATCGACCGTCATCGCCGAATAGACCCGTAGAGTCAGCTCGCTGCGTCGCTCTAATTCCGCGAATAGATCGAGGACGTCGCTATCCAGATATCCATCGGCATCCGCCTCGGTGGGAATCCCCATGGCGGAGTGGAAACTCGTCACGCCGAAACGGTGCGCATAGGCGATCCCCTTCCGGAGTGCCGCTAGTAACTCCTCGCGCGTGGGCCGGGGAATGATCCGACGCACCAACTGGATCGCTCCTTCCTCCTTGAGTGCTCCGGTTAGCTCTCCCGTTTCGGGGTCCCGAACAATCTCGCCTGGGCCCAATGGCTTCGACTGACGATCCAACCCGGCGGCAACGAAAGCCTTCGAGGTCACCCACGCGGTGTGACCGTCATAAGCCATGAGGAACACAGGGCGGTCGGCGACGACTTCGTCCAGATCGTGTCGCGTGGGCAACCGTCCGCCATCGACGTGGGTGTAGTTCCAACCCTGTCCGATGATCCAGGAAGCCTCGGGGGTAGCCTCCGCATAGAGGCGCACGATGTCCTTCATCTCCTCGAGCGACGTGGCCTCGCCGAGTTGGACACGGTCTAGGAGAAGTGAGCCATCGAGGAAGTGGATGTGGCTGTCGATAATGCCAGGAAGGACCAGTCGGCCATCGAGCTCGACGACGGCTGTATCGGCGCCGAGCAGACGATCCACGTCTTGGTTGCTTCCCACGGTGACGAACGCGTCCCCGCGAATCGCGACCGCCTCCGCCCAAGGCTGCTCTCGGTCTACGGTGTAGATCCTCCCGCCACGGAGAATCAGATCGGCGGGTGGGCCGGAAGAGCAGGAATGAAAACCGGCCAACGCCAGCAATGCGACCCACCACCACCTCATGACCGAGATACTATACGTAAATGAGCCTTTTTTTCTTGAACGGTGAAGAACTAGCCGCAGGCGATTCCATCGAGTTTGCTGGCGCGGCGGTGATGAAGCACTTCCGCAAAGACTCCGAAATTCCTCCGTCGAGCGAGCTCCCATACTTGTTCTGTGGCAATGGAAGTTGCCGAGACTGCAATGTTCTGGTGGATGGCCTGCCCGATTTGCCGTGTTGTCGATTTCCCTTGTGTCCAGATCTCTCGCTCAGAACTTCGGAGTCTTCCGGTGAGGAGAACGCACTGAGTCGTATCGTCGATCCGCCGCGGCTCGAGGCTTATCGCCGCGCCAGCATCGTCGTCATCGGAGCCGGACCCGCGGGCCTCGAGGCCGCTCGTGCGGCACGCGATGCGGGAATTAAAGACATCGATGTTCTGGAAGCGAGGTTGGTATCACTCCCTGCGGTTCGGTCTCCGGAACCGACGATGGTGATGGACCGGGAGCTTTTCTGTTTGCGAGACGGCGCGCGGGTCCCGTTGAAATGGAAAGCGCTCGTCGTTGCCACCGGGGCCTTCGATCGCGTGCATTCGTTTCCGGGTTCGACGCTTCCTGGTGTGCTACCGATGGATTTGACGGAGCGCTTCGTGGAAAAGAGCTTCTTGCCCGGCTCACGATTCTTGCTCTGCGGAGGGGCGGAGAGAGCACGCCGACTCGGCGAGCGCCTGGAGCGACTCGGCGCCGAGCACGTCATCGTGATGGGGCAGGAAATGATCTTGGCTTCGGCCCAGGGAAAGCTCCGAGTATCGGGCGCCAGGCTGGTCGCCGCCGATCCCGACCAGCGCGCTCTCCCGGAAGGCGAGGTCGATGTCGATGTCGATGTGGATACGGTTGTGGTCGAAGGAACAAGAGCTCCTTCCCTCGGGCTCGCCCGTGCCCTCGGTTGCGAGACCCACTACGATCCACAGCTCAAAGGTGACCGCGCGAGAGTATCTTCTCAAGGAAGCACCACACTTCCGGGAGTCTTCCTAGCCGGAGACGTTCTGAGCCCAGCGGACGAAGACGAGGCCCGCCGGTCCGGCCAACTTGCCGGACTGGCGGCCGCTCGGTGGGTGCTGTCGGAAACTTGAGGGTGGTCGATCTCAGAAAGAGCGTTGTGCTAAAAGGATGGTCAGGAGCGACTCGAGAAACGGCGAGGCGCCGACGCCTCGCGCATCGCCCCGAAGAGGGCGGGAGGAGATGAACCGATGAAGCGACAAGTCTTGGTTGCCTTGATCGCGCTTCTTGGCGGCGGTGCTATCACCCGCGGCCAGGACTCTACCTTGATCGACCGCGAGGTCATGGACGCCCTGATTGCGGAAACGTCCGGTGAAATGGGACTCAACCACTTCACGCACATCGTCAGTAATTTCTCGGGTTTCTCGCCTTCGCTCGGCGCGGATCAGACGGCGGACTACATCGCCGACAGTGCACGGCGATGGGGACTCTCGGACGTGAAGATAGAGAGGTTCCCTTCCGATGGAAAGCTCTACTACTGGGCCTTTCGGTCGGAGCCCTGGTGGGAGGGGAAGAAGGCGGAAATATGGCTGGTCGAGCCCAACAAGGAAAGAATCGCAAGCTTCGACGCCTATCGCGGTTACCTCGCCCGATTCAGCGGCAGCGCCAACTTGACGGCCGAGCTCGTCGATGTGGGAGCGGGCACCAAGCCGTCGGATTACGAAGGCAAGTCCGTCTCCGGGAAGATCGCGCTCGCTTCGGGGTCGCCGGGGATGGCGCATGCGAAGGCGGTCTGGGAGCACGGTGCCGCGGGAGTGATCGCATATAGAACCTCGAACCACATTAGCGAGCCAGATCTCATTCCCGGAGTGCAGATCGCTCCCCGGGACGGCCCGAATGGCGAGCCCCCGGGTTTCGTCATTTCGGTGTCCTTCCGTTCGGGAAAGGGACTGTCGAACCGGCTCGCCGCCGGGGAGAAACTTGTTGTGCGGGCCGACATCGAAGCGGAAACGAAGGCTGGCTACTACCCGCAGGTTCACGCGGTGGTGAAGGGGACCGAGCCCGAGCTGCCTGAGATTTGGATTCAGGCGCACACCAACTACCGCAATGGCGGTGGAGGCAACAATATGACGGGGGTTGGAACGACCCTGGACTTGGCCAGAAGCCTGGCTACTCTCGTCGAGCGGGGCAGGATTCCAAGGCCACGTCGCGGTATCCGCTTCACCTGGGGAGCGGAGCACACCGCCAGCCTCTACTACTTCTATACATACCCTGAGAACACCAAGCGAGTCCTGGCCTACTTGGATCTGGACATGGTGGGAGACCATCAGCATCTAAGTCAGTCGATACTGCGCCTCTATCGCACGCCAGACTCACGTCCCTCTTTCGTGAACGACATCGTGCAGGAGATGTTCGAGGTGGTCGCTGAAGGCAACAACATCTCCATTCGCAACGGACGTGGCCCAACCTTCGAAAGTGGTTTCCTACTTCCCATCGTCGATCCCGCGGGAAGCAGCGATCAATTTTTTTACAAGATCGAGGATTTTTGGGGGCCGAGTGATCACGAGGACGTTGGGGAGGCGAGCATTGGTTTGCACGCCGTTTTGCTCAACACCTGGCCGGACCCGTACATTGGCACGCAGGAAGATACACCCGAGCGGGCAGATGCTACTCAAATGAAGCGAGCGGGCGTGATCACCGGGACCGCCGCGTTGGTCATGGCATCGGCGGGTGCGGACGAGGTTCCCAACTTAGCGCAGAACGGGCTCCAGAAGGCTGGCGCCCGTTTGTCCGCTGAGGAGCGACGGGCGATGGACGTGCTCTGGGCGGCGTCGAAAGCCTCCGTGCTGGACGACTACTGGTTGGCCCGGACTATCATCACCCAAGCCTATCGGCGCGAAGCGGAAGCGCTCGCGACGCTCGAAGTCTTCGCCTCCGACGGAAAGTCGAAGGACTATGTCACGGAGACCGCCCGGAGTGTGGCCGAACGGGAGCCGGCCGCCCAGAAGCGTCTGCGCCAGCAGGCGGCGACGGTCGCGGAAATGCGTGAATGGGGCGCGGTCGAACCGTCGTCTCCACCAACTGGCGGAATCGCTCTTCTGGTTCCCACGCGCAACACGGAGATAAGAGGGCCGGTGAATTTATTTCGACACCAATACGGCCAGGACTGGCTCAAGGAAAAACTCCAGGATCCGGATTTCATAAAGAAGATCCGACTCGTTCGTCGCGGCCGTTACTACCCGTGGGAGACGCTAAATTTCGCGGACGGAAAATTGAATTTGGGGCAAATTCGAGAGCGGCTTGCGGCGGAGTATGGTCCTGCCCCACTCGAAGAGTTTGAAGAGTACTTTCGGATGCTCGAAAAGGTGGGGGTGTTGACGTTGAGCTCTCCGGCCTCTGATGCGGGGCGACGCTAAGTATTTCTAATAGATCGGGCTTGCGGATCCTGCCGTCCGCAGGTTGTGCATGACCGCGTAGCCGTACGCCGCGGTGACGCCGATACGAATCCAGAGCGCCGCTTTGTGATGGCCGTTTTTTCGCATCTTGTTGGTGGCCCACCAGACGACCGTCGGTACCAAGACGTGTGCAGTGACACGAACGTTCCGATTCATCGCCAAGGGATTGGTTTCGTAGATCCCGGGCTTCGACAGACCCCACTCGGTGGAGGCGAGGTCTCCCGCCGATGCGGCGAACATGATGGCTCCGAAAAACCGGTAGAGACCCTGTCCATTTTTTCCCTCTTGTACTTTGGACTCGTCGATTTCACTCTGCGCGGGTACACGGTCGTCGGGCTCCGATTCGGACGAGGCGTCGTCTGATTTGGCGAGCGGGGAGCAAGTGCCAGCGTTGGGAGCGGCTGCTAAGCTGAAGACGAGCAGAAGCCCCATCGACCCTAGAATCGTTTTCATGCTTTGGCTCCGTCAGCCGAAGGGGACCACCCGTTGGTCGGGTCGCCTAGGGCTGAAAGTGTTCTTGGCAAGTTCGGTATGAGACCCCTTCCAAGCAAGGGAGGTACCAGTTCCGGATCCGGGGAGAGCGGGACTGGAAGACGGTGTATTTAAGTGGGTTGCAAGCCGGAGCCACCGGTTTTAGCCGGGCCCGATAAGGAGGAGGGCGTTGGGGTTTCCCAACACCCGTGGGGAAATCACCTACATTTTGGCAATCTACGAGGGTTCGGTTTGAAAAGTGTTCCGGCTATCGCGGCGGTGCTAGTTCTATCGGTGCAGCTGGACTCGACGTACGGACTCCCCTGGGCGTCAGTAGGCGAGGGTGCCAGAGATGGAGCTAGTCAGACGCCCCTCCGCGATCCGGAGTACGTGGCTCTCGTTGGTGAGGGTTTCGAGCAGCTCTACAACTTGGACTATGAGCGAGCGATCGCGACCTTCACCGACGGGAGGACCAAATATCCCGCGCATCCCGGTCCACCGCTCGTCGTCGCCGCGGCGATTTGGCTACGCGAGCTCTTCGAGCGCCAAGAACTCAACCTCAATAGATTCGTAGCCCCCGGTTACTTCAACAGGTCCTCCGCCCGCAAAATGCCGGGCACGCATCGACAGGCTTTCTTCGAAAATATCGAGCGAAGCCAACAGCTGTCTGCGGCGATCTTGGAAGAGGACGTGGAGAACGAAGACGCACGATTCTTTCGTGGTAGTGCCGAGGCTCTGCTGGCCGCTTTTTCTTACACCATCGACCGGAGCAAGTTGGGGGCTATTGGTCACGCCAAGAAGGCCTACCGCGATCATCAGAGGCTCCTGGCGGAAAACCCCGAATACTACGATGCCTATATGAGCGTCGGTTTGTACGAGTACATCGTCGACAACTTGCGTTGGTACTTCAAATGGCCAGCCAAGATCGTGGGATATCGCGGCAGTGAAGAAAGAGGCATCGAGTACCTGGAGCTCGCTCGCGACAAAGGCCTAGCAGTTCCAGACGAAGCCCGCGTGCTGCTGATGGTCGTATACTTTCGCGAGAAGCAAAACCGGGACGCCCTGGCGAGCGCCAGTGAGTTGCACCGACGGTTCCCCCGAAACTTCTTGTTCCATCTCAACCAGGGGCAGATCCTGGAGAGAATGCGCAGAAAGCAAGAGGCCGTTAGGACCTATCTCGCGGTAGTGAGACTGGCCGAAGAGCAACGAGCCAACTACTACAGGCTCCCCCTCGAAACGTTTCGGTACAAACTTGGAAGTAGGTTCGTCCGTCTAGGTCGCCCGGACGTGGCGCTCCCGCAGTTCGTCGATTGCACGGAAGACGTAAAGACGCCGGCCCGAGAGCAAGCGCTTTGTCATCTCGGGGCGGGGCTCCTACTGGATAAGAAGGGAAGTAGAGAAAGGGCGCGGTCACAATACGACGCGGTGCTTGGTCTTCCTCGTGTCGGGGACTCTCACAAGAAAGCCCGCCGTTATCTCAAACGGCCCTATCGGGGAAGTTGACGGTTCTCTTGCAGCTAGGAGAGGACCTCGCGAATTTGGGCGAGTGCCCAGTCGATGTCCTCGCGCTCGATGACAAGCGGCGGCGCGAAGCGGATGACGCTCTCGTGAGTCTCCTTGCATAGCATGCCTCGTTCCATCAGTTTTTCGCAGAAGAGTCGCGCCGGTCCCGACTCTGGTTTCAGCTCGACTCCGATGAGGAGCCCCTTGCCCCGCACCTCCTCTACGTGCGGAGAACCCATCTGACGTAACCCTTCCATGAAGTACGTGCCCATCTCGTGGGCACGCTCGGGTAGCTTGTCCTCGACCAGGATGCGGAGCGCCTCGCGGGCAATCGCGCAAGCCAAAGGATTGCCACCAAAGGTCGACCCGTGATCGCCGGGACTAAAGACGCTTAGGATCTCTTCGGAGGAGACCACCGCCGAGACAGGGTAGAAGCCCCCGCTCAACGCCTTGCCGACGATGTAGGCGTCGGGTTGGACGTTCTCGTGCTGACACGCGAACATCCGGCCGGTGCGACCCAGTCCGGTTTGAATTTCGTCTGCCAGGAGCAGCACGGCCTCCGCGGTCGCGAGCTCTCTCAATCCGCGGAGGAACCCTTCCGGGGGAACAACGACTCCCGCTTCACCTTGTAAGGGCTCCACCAGGATGCCGACGGTGTTCTTGTTCACCGCATCCCGAGCCGCGTCCAAGTCCCCGTATGGCACCGTGCGGAATCCAGGAGTGAAGGGTCCGAAACCCTGCTTGTACTGAGCCTCGGTGGAGAAGCCGACGATGGTCGTGGTGCGGCCATGGAAGTTGTTCTCGAAAGCAATGATCTCGGCCTGGTTGTCCTCGACGCCTTTTTTTGTGTAGCCCCACTTGCGAGCCGTCTTGATGGCGGTCTCCACGGCTTCGGCGCCCGAGTTCATAGGGAGCACCGTGTCCATGTCGCAGACTTCCGCGAGCTCTTGGAAAAAGGGGCCGGTCTGATCGTTATGGAAGGCCCGTGATGTGAGGGTGAGTCTTTCCACCTGCTTCTTGGTGATCTCGATGAGTCGAGGGTGGCAGTGACCCTGGTTCACGGCTGAGTAAGCAGATAGGCAGTCCATGTACTTCTTTCCGTCGACGTCCCATACCCAAATCCCTTCACCTCGCTCGATGACGACGGGCAGTGGATGATAATTGTGGGCCCCATGCGTTTCGGCGAGCGAGAGGTGCTCTTGGGTCTTTTTCGATAGGGTGGTTGCCGGTGAGTCGGCCATTGGTTCCTCCTGGCAAGAATCGGTACCGCTAGTTAGAGGCACGAGCTTACCACAATCTGGCCATGGCTAAGAAGTTCAAGAACAGATACTTCCTCGGGGCGACAAGGAATCCTTTTGGCTAATGCTTTGCTTTCGGCGAAAATGGCGTGCCACGGGAAGGATCGCCTATGAGGCCTATTGAGTGAAGACGAGGGGATATAACCATCGAGCAATCCTTCGAGGGCGGATTGGCTCGGATGTCGGAAGGCGGGGTCCAGATGGCGCTGTCTTTCAACAGTGTCGACCGCGACATCGACGGAGATCTCGCCTACGACATCGGTTACTACACGTTGATCCGAACTCAGGACGGAGGAGAGATCAGCAGGAGCAAGGGGAAATTCGTCGTGGTGTTGAAACGAGTCCCCGATGGCTCTTGGAGAATCCACGCCGACGGATATAGCGACGTGCCCGCAGACGAAGGATCCGCGGCTATGGATCCGGCGCCCTCCAGCTAGTGGAGGATCGGGCTAACCGTTCCACATCCACCAGAGCACGAGGCCGACCATGACGACGGCGAGGGAAAGCTTGGCCACTAGGCCCAGTAGCATGCCCACACCGGTTCCGAGAGCGCTCCTAAGGCTATTCTTGAGCTTGCGGCTGCGAAGCAGCTCACCAAGGACCGAGCCGAGGATCGGGCCGAGCACGAGACCGATGGCGCCGAAGAAGACTCCTACTACTGCTCCCAGCACGGCCCCCACGACGGCCCAACTGCTCCCTCCGAATTTCTTGACGCCCAGCGCTCCCGCGGTGTAATCGAGTGCGTAGGCGAGGAGACTGAACCCGACCAGGATGAGAAGCCTCCCGACGCCGATCGTCTCAAAGTCGGTCACATACGCATATAGCAACGCTCCCACCACGATGAGCGGCGTGCCCGGAAGGACGGGGAGGAACGATCCCAAGAGTCCGGCGATCAGAAGAAGAGCGACCGTAATGTAAACAGTTGCCACGGGGAGATTGTACATCTAGAAGATCTTTCGTATCCTCGCGGGCGCTTCCCTGATTGAAAGGAAGGAGGGTCTATTGGGCAAGAACGTGGTCCTTTACCTAACCGCTGTCGTTTTTCTGACGGGCCTCGTATCGCGACAGGATGCGCGGCTGGCCATCACCAACGCGGTCATCGTCGACGGGCAAGGTGGCGTTCCTCTCGAGAGCGGAACGGTCATCATAAGCGGCGACCGGATTCAGGCGGTGGGGCCGTCTCAACGGATCGAGATCCCTTCCGACGCTCGAGTGATCGACGCGATGGGGAAAACGGTATTGCCCGGTCTCGCGGACATGCACGTTCATCTCTTGGGCGGTTGGGACGGACACCGCGTCGACATGCTCGGCTATCAGAGATACCTGAATTCTCTTCTCTATAACGGTGTCACGACGGTCCTCGATGTTGGCAACGTCGAGCCTTTCATTCTTCAAATGTGGCAAGAGGTTGCCGCGGGACGCATACCTGGGCCCCGCATCTATTGCGCCGGCGCGTTGGTCGACGGTAGCGACCCCGCTTGGCCTCCTATTTCCCATTCCGCAGCCTCGCTCGAACAGATACCGAAGATCGCGGAAGGACTGAAGGCGGCAGGCGTGGATGTCATCAAAGCATACGGTGGGCTTTCCCACCGTATGGTGAGTGCTCTTGCGGCCGAGGCCAAGAAAGTTTCCCTCCCGCTGGTTGTCGATCAGTGGTCGCTGAACGGCTCCACCGATTTGATGCGCACCGACATGACGGTTTTCGCTCACTTGCCGGCCCGGACGATCGACGAGGAGGGGCTGGCTTTGATGACCAACAAAGGCATTCGCGTCATCACGACTCTGGCGGTGGCAGAGTTTGGGACGAGGCGTCGTTTCGATAGCTTCGACTTCCTTCGCCATCCGCTCGTCGCGGACACCACTCCACCCTGGTTTCTGGAGGATTTGAGAGAGGAAATGTCCCGACCACTCACGGACGCCGAGCGATCCGGGGTCGATCGGGCCAAGCGAAGGTTTCGACAAAGACAAGAAAATGCCAACAAACTCTTGGACGCGGGAGTGCTCCTCGTTGCTGGCACCGACGCTCCTTATCCGGGTGTCTTTTTCGGGGAAGGAATCCACCGGGAGATGGAACTTCTCGTCGAGGCAGGACTCACGCCGCTCCAGGCGATCTCGATCGCGACCTCGAATGCCGCCAAGCTCATGAGCGCTGAGGAGGAGTGGGGAACGCTCGCGCCCGGTCGCCTGGCCAACCTCATAATCGTCAACGGACGTCCGGACCGAAGAATCAGCGACACCCGAAATATCGAGACCGTGGTCAAGGCCGGGGTGGTTCTCGATAGAGAAGCGCTGCAATTCTCTCGCGAGGAAGACGCTGGATTTCGTGTCGCCTCACCGGTCTCCGCGCCGAACTAGTGGCGGCGGGGATGGGATGGCGGGCTTTACCTCGAGCGCAGATCCTGGCATGATCGTGGGCCGGAAAGAGCCATGTCCAACCTACGCAAGGCCGTGAAGGTGGTCGAAGGGCGAGAAACCTCTGACGGGGCGGGCGTCAAGCTCAAACGCAGTCTCGGCACCCCCTCCCTCGATTACCTCGATCCGTTCCTGTTGCTAGATGAGTTCAAGTCCGATGATAGTGCGGACTATATCGCTGGCTTTCCTGATCACCCGCACCGCGGCTTCGAAACCGTTACGTACATGTTGGCGGGCGCGATGGAGCACAAGGATCACACCGGCCACACCGGCGCCTTGACCGCTGGCAGCGTCCAATGGATGACCGCCGGACGGGGAATCATTCATTCCGAGATGCCGAAGCAGAAAGATGGCCTGATGTGGGGCTTCCAGCTTTGGGTCAACCTTCCGGCGCAGGACAAGATGTGTGATCCGAGGTACCAGGACATCCCGCCGAACGAGATCCCGGCGTTGACTCTCGAAGATGGTGCCGAGGTGCGAGTGATCGCTGGCAAATCCGGGGGCGTGTCCGGCCCGGTGGTCGGCATTGCCACCGCTCCTCTTTATCTAGATGTCAAAGTCCCGCCCCAATCACGCTTCGAGCAGTCCGTTCCGTCGGAGCACAGTGCGCTTGTCTACGCCTTCGAGGGTGCGGGCAAGTTAGGTAGTGAAAAAGAACTCCGCGCTGGACACCTCGCGGTTTGTGAGGACGGAGATGCTATCGCCGTGGAGACAGAAGAATCTGCGGTGCGCTTCCTACTGCTCGCGGCGGCGCCGCTCGCCGAGCCGGTGGCTAGATTCGGTCCCTTCGTGATGAACACTCAGGAGGAGTTGATCCAGGCGGTTCGGGATTTCCAAACCGGAAGCTTCTAAGCGTGTTTTGTACCCTTCCCCCAAATAAAATCGATCAAGCTGCGTTTCGCCACTTCGTCGTGAGCAATGACCAGCTTAACGAACCGCTCCTCGTCGCGCGCTCTCAAGGCCCGGATGATCTCGGTGTGGTCCCGAACCATCAGGTCCAGGAACTCCGGTGAGGCTTGGAACTCGGGCGAGTTCATAGTGATGATGCGATAGGGTTGTATCGCGGCGCGAAGGTTGGTGACCAGCTCTATGAGCCGCCGGTGTCCCGTCACCTCAATCAGCACGTCATGAAAACGCCGATTCAATTCGATGCGACGCTCGTTGTCCTTTTGGGTGAGCTCCTCGGCGCGCGCACAGATCGCCTCAATCTTCACGAGCTCCCTTTCGGTGATGTTCTCCAAGGCGAGACTGCAGGCATAGGGCTCCACGACCTTCAAGAGACCAAAGAGCTGTTCAACGTCGTTCGGCGATAGTTCGACGACGGTCAGCCCGCCGGACGGGAAGGGTTGGACGAGGCCCTCCTGTTCGAGTCTAGACAACGCCTCTCGGACGGGTGTCCGGCTTGCTCCCAGTGATTGTGCGATCTCGAGCTCCTTCACGCGCTCGCCAGGACGAAGATCGCCGTCTAGCATCGCCTTCTTGAGGGAGGCGTAAACTTGATCGGCGAGGGTATGCCTTTCCACCATCTTGTTCTTGAGCTTGTTAGCTGGCATTGTTCGACCTTTGTCGGAGTAAACGCTCCGCTCGTACTGGATTGAAAACACCACACACACAGAAACGCGACATATACCGGGCGCATTCGGCAGGAGACTTGCGGCCGGTTTTGACCCAATCGATCATCTTCTGAGCAAAAGCACTAGAGACCATTCCGTGGCCGCACATCGTGATGAGCGAAAGAACGTTCGATTCCGGTAGCTTGCTCGTTTTCCCCAAGAACCCGAGTGAGTACTCGACCGCGTGCCTATCGATGCCCGCTTGTTCGCTGCACTGCCTCGCGTCTTCCGTGAGCCCGGAGATGTTGACCGAGAGTCCCAGATCGGCGGCTTTAACCTCTTGGAGGCATTGGCGAAGGGAGTCGGGGTTGTCGAAGACGGCGGCGGCGGTGGTGGGGGCGGTGATCCCTTCGATGACGTCTTCCATCGAACCGTTTTCGGGACGACGCCAATGGACCAGCGGATTCAGACTGCGAGACGGACGGTGGAGACCGCCGTCTCTACCGTCACCCATGTTGACAGGGTTGTGCCGGGCGCAGATTGTCAGGAACTCTCTCAGGCGTTCCGGCGCTCCAACATCGTTCTTTCCCCGGGTGCACATGGCGAACAGGATGTAGTCGTCCTTGAGATCGTCGGGTTGACCGGAACGATGAAGCGTATTGGTCACCGCGTCACCTCGAGCTCCGGCTCGGTCGTTTGCGGATTGGTGGCCCGCCCCAGGCCGAGATTGGTTTTCCCGCGGATGACCGAGTAGCCACGGCGCGACATGATCTCCGGCACCGGGTTGTCCCCGTCTGAATCGCAAACGGCACCGATTCCCAAGGAGACCACGGTGTCGAGGGTCGGGGCGGTGGACTCGATGACGTCGAGCATTTCATCGACTCGCCCGAGGGGTACTTTGAGCTCGACGATCGCCGACAGGACCTTCTCACCGAGAACATCTTCTCGAATGCGGCCCCGGGTACGATCGGCCATCAAGTGGGTGACCGGATTATTCTGCTCGAACTCAGCACCGGCTTCGGCGAGTCGAGTCGTCATGCGATCGATATCCCGGAACCACACCCCGACGCTCGGGCGACCGAACTCAACCACGAAACCCGCTTCGCCACTCTGAACGCGCCGGGTCACATCGTTGGTCTTGACTTCTTCGGTGCCGCGTCCGTGGATACCCGTGCTTTCGTGCGTAGCGGTAACGTCGGAGAAGGCTCGTCTGACGACGCGGGGCCAGGAAAGCTCATCGGGCTCGAACGCCGCGGTTGGGCAAACGTCCGGCTCGGGTTCGAAACGAAGACGCATCCAACCCAATGCTTTTCGGAGCGCACGCACCAACGTTGGGTTCAGGTGCTCTTGGCTCATTCCGCGAAAGCACTGATAGCACTCGACGCAGTTGGCCTGATCGATCTCTGCGCGGTTCGACGCCGGGTTGATGGCGATTACGCCCAAAGGACAGATGGGCACACAGTTCCCGCAAGCGACACACTTTGATGCGCTTATATGCATGAGCGCCTTCGGCGCATACTGTATGCCCAGTACCATGCCAAGTCAATCCGGCGGTCCGACGACTCTGCTCGATGGCAAGAGTCCTTATGCGTGTTTCTAGACTTGGCGCTGAATAAGGGAGGGCTAGAGTGTTGAGAGATCGAAGCTCTCTCGCAAGGTGGGTACGAAGCAGCGAGCACCGATATCTTCTTTTATACGCTGTGCGAGCGCCTTGGATGCTTTGGGCTCGCCGTGAGTCACGAATACCGTCTGGGGAGGAGACTTCGAGGAGCCGAGCCAGCGAAGGAGCTCATCTCGGTCGGCGTGCGCAGAGAGGCCGTGTACCGATTGAAACCTGGCGCGAACCGGTACCTCCCTCCCGTGCATCCGAAGTGCTTTCGCGCCTTCCAACAGAGCGCGACCGCGAGTGCCGGCGGCTTGGTATCCAACCAGCAGAATGAGGTTTCGCTTGTTTGGCAAGCGGCGGCGCAAATGATGAATGACGCGGCCGGCGGTCAGCATGCCGCTCGCCGAAATGATGATGCGCGGGCCGTCCAGCTCGTTTAGCTCCTTCGATTCGTCGACGGTACGGTGAAGCTGCACGTTTCGGGGGAAGAGACGGCTGCTTCCGTCCTCCGACAAATCGTCATCGAGACTTCCGTCCTCGAGATGTTTGCTGTAGATGCGGGTAGCGTTGACCGCCATCGGGCTATCGATATGGATCGGAACCTCCGGAAGACGACCATCGTTCATGAGCTCGCGCAAGATTAAGGTTACGAGCTGGGCCCTACCTACCGCAAAAGAAGGAATTAGAACGGTTCCTTGTTGCTCGAAGACTTCCTTGAAGGACTCGGTGATCTGCTCGGCGAGCGGTTTGGGATCGTGAGTGCGATTCCCGTAGGTCGATTCCACGACCATAACGTCGCTGGCTGGGGGTTCCGTGAGGTCGGAGTGGAGCGGCACGTCGTAACGGCCTACATCACCGCTGAACACGATGCATTGCTCCCCGCTCCCGAACGGCATGCGTACTTCAACCATGGCCGAGCCTAGTATGTGGCCCACCGTTGTGGAAACGGGCACGAACTCCTTCTCCAGCGTCTAGCCATTCGCCGTAGAGTAGAGGTCTCATCAACTCGAAGGCGGCCTCGGCATCTGCACTGCTGTAGAGCGGCAAGGCCGGGCGATGTTTGCTGAATCCTTTTCGGTTGGCGTAGTTGGCGTCTTCTTCTTGAATCTTCGCCGAGTCCAATAGGAGGAGCCTCACCAGATCCAAAGTTGCCGGGGTGCAGTAGACCGGATTGGAGTAACCCTGGCGAACGAGCCGGGGAAGGTAGCCGCTGTGATCGATGTGCGCGTGGGTAAGAAATAGATGATCGACCGCCTGAGGATCGAAGTCCGGTTTCTGCCAGTTGAGAAGCCGCAGCTTTTTTAACCCCTGGAACAAACCGGCATCCACCAAGAGTCGGCGTCCGGATACGTTTAGTAGATGACGGGAGCCGGTGACCGTGCCCGCGCCACCGTGGAAGGACAGGTTGATTCCAGACATGATGATAGGACAATAGAAAAAGTTGCCGGATCCGGCAACTAAAAAAGGACACCGGGACCTCGGGATCACCGGCGCTTGCCAGTAATCGGGAGGTCCCGGCTAGGTGGTTACCGCGTAAAAGGCTTTACTTCTTGCGGCGTCTCGAGGCCTTTTTCTTGGCCGCTTTCTTGAGGCGTGAGTTCTGCTTCTTCAACCGTGCGATCTCTCGCTGCTGTTTGCGAATTTTCGCCCTTGCCTTGTTGGCGATTCGCTTGGCAGTCGCCCTAACCTTCTTGATCGCTGCGGCGGAACCGCCAGCCTTTTTCTTTCTCCGCTTTGCCATTTAGAACCCTCCAAATATGGGCCGGTAGTGCGCCCAGCCTTGATAGAGCCTATGGTTCGTAGACCTATGCGCCAATCAGGCTCTCTCGGGGGTACCTACGCTATGTATAGGTATATTCGGCCCCTGTCAAGCCCTTCGGGCCCCATATCTAGTGGAGGGCGGTTGAGCCTTATCGGCGCTCCAAGCCGGCGGCACTTGGACCCCGATCTATTCGGGTTCGGTCCGGCTAGATAACTCTTTTGAATGAAGCGTTTAGCTGGCGTGGTCTCTTGCGGAAAGCGTTGAAAATGGCCAAGCCCCCTGGTTGGAGGGCCTTACGCGATGACTCGTTGACTGCCGGAATTAGAGCGCGACTACCGGCTCCATGCCGTGTCCGAGAGGAACTTAGGCCATGGGGTCGTAGCCAAAAAGCGCCACCCGCTTATAGAGCCTGGAAGCTCGGAGAGCTCTTGTCAATAGGTGTGTAAAAAAGTTCAGGCAGCAGCAACCTTCGACGACTCCGTTACCCTGTCTCCATCTTCAAATCGAACGCCCAGGTGAACCTCTCGCATCAGCTCCGGTGCGTTGAGCCGGCGAAAATTCTTCTCCGCAACCAGAAGCAGTTTGAAGATTGTCGCAGTGGCGGACTCGACTTTCTTGAACCTTTTGGCCGCATCCGTTCTCAATCTCAGTGCAGCGAACGGTGACTCCACGACGTTGCTCGTGCGAAGGTGTTGCCAGTGAGGCTTGGGAAAGGAATAGAAGCTGACCATCCGCTCCCAGTCCTCGTCGAGCACGTGCGCGGCCCCCGGAAGACCCTTGCGCAAGCACCAATCCTGGAACTTGGCCTTCTTCGTCTCGCACTCCTGCAGGCTGGTGGGGTAGGGGGTCGCCGTCAACAGCGGCTTGGCCTGCGCCTGGTCCCTTTTCGGAATCCGGTCCAGTACGTTGAGGATTCGGTGGTTCCAGCACCGCTGCTCCTCAGCTTCTGGAAATACGTTTCGGGTCGCGGCCCAGATGCCGAGATGACCGTCACCGATCACCAAACGGGGACATCTCAGACCGCGCTTCTTCAGTCTCCGTAGCAGCGACGACCATGACGCTTCGGATTCTCGATGCCCAGCCTCCAGCGTCAGGACGATTTCGTCCCGTCGGACAGGCCACCAACCGCAACTAGCACCGCCGCCTTGTCCTTCTCAAGGCCGGCCTTCACGTACACGCCATCTACCCACAGGGACACGAGCTCGAGTTCGTCCAGTGGGCGAGCTAGCCACTGCTCGTACTCTCCCTGCCATTTCTGTTTCAGCCGCGACACCGTGCTGGGAGAAAGTGGAGCGTCCTCCCCTAGAAGCCCGCGGAGCGCCAAATCGAAATCTCCGTGAGCTAGTCCATGCAGGTACAGCTCCGGAATCAACTCGCTCACCGTTTCGCTCCGACGCTTGAACAGCGGAAGCACTCGACTTTCGAACCTCTCCTCCACGTCCCGTACTCTCGGCCGGCGAACCGTCACCGTGCCCACGCTCATCGTCAGCTTCCGAGGCTTACCGTATCCATTTCGATAGCCCGCCGTTGTGTCCACGGGCTTCCGTCTCTCCGATTTCTCACGCCCGAGAAGCTCCGTGACTTCGGCTACCATCAGCTCCTGCACCCAATCCTGGATCTCGAGCCTCGCCCACTTCTCCAGCGACTCCCAAGCCACCCTTGACGAGCTCCGTCGTCCTGTGGTCTTTTCCTTCATGGCGGTGTCTCCTTCCGTTGGCCCCTTCAGGCCGTGTTTCGTGACGCGGAAGGTTACTCCGCCTTTACTTTATTTCCACACCTTCTGAGGGTAGCTCAGCTCGAGCTCGGAATAAGCCTGGGCCTGCGGGTCATAGCCAAAAAGCGCCACCCGCTTATAGAGCCTGGAAGCTCGGAATAAGCCTAGGCCTGCGGGTCATAGCCTAAATAAGGTCCCAACCACCTCTCGACCTCGGCTTGCGTCAGGGACTTTCGGCGGGCGTAGTCGACGACCTGGTCCTCTCCAATCTTCCCGACGCTGAAGTACTGTGCCTCGGGGTGATTGAAGTAGAAGCCGCTCACCGACGCCGCGGGCAGCATCGCAAACGTCTCGGTGAGGGAAATGCATGTATTCCTTTCCGCATCCAACAACCGAAATAGCGTCGCCTTCTCGGTATGGTCAGGCGACGCGGGATAGCCGGGAGCGGGACGAATGCCCCGATAACGTTCGCGCATGAGGTCAACTTTGCTCAGGCGCTCGTCTTTACCGAATCCCGACTCGAGGCGAGCCTCCTCGTGGAGTTTTTCCGCCAAGGCCTCGGCCATGCGATCCGCGAGGGCCTTGGCCATGATGGCGTTGTAGTCGTCGTGATCCGTTTCGAAGCGGGACACGAGCTCCTCGACTCCGTGCCCCGCGGTCACGGCGAAGGCACCGATGTGGTCGTTCAATCCCGACCCGACCGGCGCCACGAAGTCGGCGAGAGCTAGGTAGCCCTGGCCATCCCGCTTGACCTGTTGCTGCCGCAGGGTGTGGAGTCGAGAGCGTTCTTCTTTTCGAGAATCGTTCTCGTAGACGATGATGTCGTCACCCTCGGAGTTCGCGGGGAAGAATCCGTAAACGGCACGCGCCCTCAAGAGTTTCTCATCGACGATCTCGTTCAACAACACCTGCGCGTTGTCGTAGAGCTCCCGAGCCGCCTCTCCGACGTCGGGTTTGTCCAGAATGTCGGGAAAGACGCCGCGGAGCTCCCAGGTATGAAAGAAGGGCGTCCAGTCGATGTAGGGAAGGATCTCCCCGAGCGGGATGTCGTCGAGCACTTTGACTCCGCGGAACTCCGGTTTTGCAATCAGCGCGGGATGAGGATCGATCTCGACACGCCTGCGTCGAGCCTCCTCGTAGGGAATGATCTCGCGAGCTAGGCCGCCTTCGTAATCCTCACGAATCTTGGTCTGCTCCTGCCGATTCTTGTCGACGAAGTCGGGCTTCGCGGTGGCGCTCATGAGGTCACTGACCACGCCGACGGCGCGGGAGGCGTCCACGACATGCACCGTGCCCTGACTATAGGCGGGCGCGATCTTGACCGCGGTGTGCTTGCGGGACGTGGTGGCGCCGCCGATCAGGAGCGGCACTTTGAAACGGGTCCGTTCCATCTCCGATGCGACATGGACCATCTCATCGAGAGATGGCGTGATGAGTCCACTTAGCCCGATGATGTCGACTTTTTCGTCCTTGGCGGTCTGCAGAATCTTGTCCGCCGGGACCATGACCCCGAGGTCGATGATCTTGTATCCGTTGCACGCTAGAACGACACCAACGATGTTCTTACCGATATCGTGAACGTCGCCCTTGACGGTGGCGAGTAGTAGCTTTCCTTGATGGTTAGTACTCGGTGATTCTGCCTCTTCGGTTTCCATGAACGGTTCGAGATAGGCCACCGCCTTTTTCATCACTCTCGCGGTCTTCACCACCTGGGGAAGGAACATCCTTCCGGAACCGAAGAGATCCCCGACGACGCTCATGCCGTCCATTAAAGGACCCTCGATGACCGAAAGCGGACGTCCGTATTCTTTGCGAGCTTCCTCGGCGTCCGCTTCGATATGGTCGGCGATTCCTTTTATGAGCGAGTGCTTGAGGCGTTCTTCCACCGTCGCATCTCGCCATGCCTCGTCCTTCTCTTGAACCCTGCCGGGGCCGGCATGCGACTGAGCGTAGTCGGTCAGGCGCTCAGTTCCCTCAGGGTTACGGTTGAAGAGAACGTCCTCGATGAGGTCTCGAAGTTCTTGCGGGATCTCATCATAAACGGCCAGCTGGCCGGCGTTGATGATGCCCATGTCGAGGCCGGCGTGAATCGCGTGATACAGAAATGCCGAGTTCATCGCCTCGCGGACGAGGTTGTTGCCGCGGAAAGAGAAGGAGAGGTTACTGATCCCTCCGCTCACCTTGGCGCCGGGGAAACGGCGTTTCAGCTGTCGTGTCGCATCGATGAAGGATTTGGCGTACTCGTTGTGCTCTTCGATGCCGGTGGCGACGGTCAGAACGTTGGGGTCGAAGATAATGTCCTGGGGCGGGAAACCGACTTCCTCGGTCAAGATGCGATAGGCCCGCTCAAGAATCTGCACCTTCTGCGCCGTCGACGTCGCCTGCCCTTGTTCGTCGAACGCCATCACGATCACCGCCGCGCCGTAGCGTCGGATCAGGCGCGTCTGCTCGCGGAACTTCTCCTCACCCTCCTTGAGGCTGATGGAGTTGACGATGCCTTTTCCTTGTAGACACTTGAGACCTGCTTCGATGACCGAAAACTTGGAACTATCGACCATCACCGGCAACCGCGCGACATCCGGCTCCGTCGCCAGGAGGTTGAGGAACGTGGTCATCACTCGTTCGGAATCGAGAAGGCCTTCGTCCATGTTGACATCGATGATGTTGGCGCCACCTTCCACTTGGCCGCGCGCCACTTCGAGAGCACCTTCGTAGTTTTCCGACTGGATGAGTCGGGAGAATTTCCTCGAACCGGTGACGTTGGTGCGTTCGCCGATCACGATGAAGCTCGATTCGGGTCGAATCGTCAGCGGTTCGAGGCCGCTGTAGCGAGAGTACGGTTCGGGCTTCGATGGCGTGTGGGGGCGGACGCCACGGACCGCCTCCGCGATGGCCTCGGTGTGCTCCGAAGTGCTCCCGCAGCAACCTCCCGCCAGATTGAGCCAGCCCTCTCGTGCAAACTCGCCCAGGACATTGGCCATTTGCTCCGGGGTCTCATCGTACTCGCCGAACGCGTTTGGCAAGCCCGCGTTGGGCACACAGCTCACGAAGAGATTGGAGACCGTGGCCAACTCCTCGATGTACGGACGCATCGTCGCCGGGCCGAGCGAGCAATTGATGCCCACCGCAAACAGAGGCGCGTGAGACACCGAGTTCCAAAAGGCCTCCGGAGTTTGCCCGGAGAGTGTGCGGCCGCTGGCGTCCACCACCGTCACCGAAGAGATGACCGGCATCACTTCGCCCCGTTCATCGAAGAGTTGCTGGATGGCGAAGAGCGCCGCCTTCATGTTGAGGGTGTCGAAAGAGGTCTCCGGCAGAAGAATATCGACGCCGCCGTCTAAAAGGCCGCGCGCCTGCTCGTGGTATGCCTCCCGTAGCGCTTCGAAGGTGACGTTCCTCAGCGAGGCGTTACTCACGTCCGGTGACAGCGACCCGGTGCGATTGGTGGGTCCCATCGAGCCGGCTACGAAACGAGGCTTGTCACGCTCTTTCTCCGAGAACTCGTTCGCCACTCGTTTGGCGATGCCGGCGGCGGCGCGGTTCACTTCGTACACCTGGGATTCGAGCCCGTAGTCGCTTAGGGAGATCGCATTAGCGTTGAACGTGTTGGTCTCGAGGATGTCGGCACCGGCTTTCAGGTGGGCGCGGTGGATCTCCTCGATCATCTGGGGACGAGTCAGGGACAAGAGATCGTTGCAGCCCTTCAAGTCCTTGGGATGGTCGCCGAACATCGAGCCACGAAAGTCGGACTCGTCGGGTTTGTAGGCCTGGATATTCGTCCCCATGGCTCCGTCGAAGACGAGAATGCGCTGAGAGAGGATCTGCTGTAACTGGTTCTGCACGGGATTCGCCATTGTGGGCTATAGTTTACACCGGATTCGATGGCGGGCTCGCCGGGAGTGCCCGCCCCGTTTTGTATCCGGAGTGAAAGAAGACATTCTTTTGAACAGATCGGTGCGGGCAACCATCACTCTTGCGCTGCTGGTGTTGGGCGCCGCGACCGACCCCCTCCTCGCCAACGAGAACGTGCCCCGCCCCGAATCCTTCCTAGGGTTTCGTCCCGGAGCCGACTACAAGATCGCAGATTACGACCAGATGCTCGGCTACTTTCGACTCGTTGACCGGGCGTCAGACCGCGTTCAGCTGAGCGAGATCGGTCCATCATCTATGGGGAAGCCGATGATCATGGCAGTCATCACGTCACCTAAGAATTTCAGGAAGTTGGGGCGCTATCGGGAGATTTCTCGGCGTCTCGCGCACGCACGCGGATTGACCGACGAGCAGGTCCGCTCATTCGCGGAAGAAGGCAAGGCGGTCATTTACATCGACAGCGGCCTCCATGCGACGGAAGTCGCTCACTCCCAGCATGCCTTCGAGCTCATCTATCATTTGGCCTCCGATTCTAGCCCGCAAACCAAGCGAATTCTCGACGACGTCGTCCTGCTGTTACTCCCCTGCGTCAATCCGGATGGGCTTGACATCGTGGCCGATTGGTACAAACGCAATCTGGGCTCGCCATACGAGGTCAGCCCTCTGCCCGAGTTATATGCAAAGTACGTCGGACACGACAACAATCGGGATTGGTTCATGTTCACTCAGACCGAGACCCAAAACGTCGGTCGTGTGATTTACCACCAGTGGCTCCCGCAAATCGTCTACAACCATCACCAAGGGGTCCCTTTCCCATCGCGCATTTTTCTCCCGCCTTTCGATGGACCGATGAACCCCAATATTCATCCACTGGTGATGAGAGGTGTTCAGGTCATCGGCGCAGGCATGGCCCAAGCTTTTGCGGAGGAGGGGAAGTCGGGCGTGGTGTCTCGCATGGTTTATAGCACCTGGTGGAACGGTGGCCTCAGAACCTCTCCGTATTTCCACAACATGATCGGTATTTTGACCGAGACCGCGCTCTACAAATACGCGACCCCCAAGTTCTATCCGACGGCGGACTTGCCGAATGAGTTCAGTAACGGAACGAGCGCCACCGAGCCCTCGACCTTCTACCCTAATCCTTGGCGGGGGGGTTGGTGGAGGCTCCGAGATGCGATCGACTACATGATGACGGCTTCTTTGTCTCTGCTGGACGTAGGGGCCCGCCACAAAGAGAAATGGCTCTTGGGAATTTATCGAATGGGAAGGGAGAGCATCGAGAAGGGCAGGGCGGAGCCGCCGTACGCTTTCATCATTCCCTCCGATCAGGCCGATCCCAATACCGCCGTGAAAATGGTGAACACCCTCCGCGCCGGTGGGGTAGAAGCTCATCGCGCAGAGAGTCCTTTCGTCGTGGACGGAGTCGAATACGGGGAAGGAAGTTTTGTCTTTCTCGCCTCGCAGCCGTTCCGTCCTTATTTAATGGATCTGTTGCAGCCCCAGAGGCATCCGAACCAGACGCAGTACCCCGGCGGACCTCCCAAACGGCCATACGACGTCGCGGGATGGACACTCCCCTTGGCCATGGGAGTCCGCACCGTGGAGGCCAACTCGTCGTTCGAAGCAGAGCTCACGCCGATCGAGAGCGCGAAGGCGCCGCCGGGCCGGGTGGATGGGGCCGGGCGGGTCTATCTTCTCGACCCACGAGTGAATGACAGCTTCGTTGCCGTCAACCGACTCCTCGAAGGCGGAGCCGACGTCTTCCGCACCAAACACCCGGTGGGAAAAACGTCTGACGCGTGGCCGGAGGGCACTTTCGTCATCAGAGGCGCTGCCAACATCGAGTCGGCGACGCGGGAGTTGGGCCTGACGCTTCGAGCCGTCTCTCGGGTGGGGGGAGCGGGCTTCGAGATCAAGCCGCCGCGTGTTGCGCTGTACAAGTCGTTCGTTCCGAGCAAGGACGAAGGCTGGAGTCGGTGGCTTCTCGAGCAGTTCGAGTTTCCATACGAGAGCTTGCATGACGCGGAGTTACGGAAGTCGGAGCTCGGTGATCGGTACGACGTCGTCGTGCTTCCCGGCGAGAGCTCCTTGGAGCAACTCGTTCAGGGGCACGAGGCGGGAACGGTGCCTCCCGAATACGCGGGCGGAATGGGAGCGGAGGGCGTTGAGAACCTACGCAAATTCGTCGAAAGCGGAGGCACGCTCGTCTGTTTGGATTCCGCCACCGAGCTTCCCATCGAATACTTCGACATTCCGGTGGAGAGCGCTCTTACCGACGTCGAGGAGAGCGAATTCTATTGTCCCGGCTCTCTTCTCGAGATCGAGCTCGATCCCGCTCACCCCATTGCCTACGGCATGAACAAGACCGGCGTCGCGTTCTTCAAGAATAGCCATACGTACAATCTCATTCCCGACTTCGAATCGAAGAACGGGCGGGTGGCGGCGAAGTATCCCGATCGAAACCCGTTGCTATCGGGCTGGATTCTCGGTGACGAGCTTCTTCGGAGAAAGGCGGCGGTGGTGGACATGCCGTACGGAGGGGGCCGAGTGATTCTGATTGGGTTTCGGTCTCAGTTCCGTGGGCAAACGCATGGCACGTTCAAGCTTTTGTTCAACACGCTCTATTACGGTTCGGCTACGCCGGCCAAACTTCCTTAGAGAATCGATCCGGCACCGATCTTGGGCATCCACACTCGCGTCGCACTCGGTCTGGTAGCTGGCGTCTGCGTGGGTGCGGTCGTCGGCCCCCGGGCGGAAGTCCTGGAGCCGCTGGGAACCCTCTTCATCCGATTGATCCGGATGGTCATCGTGCCCCTGATCGCTTCGTCTTTGATCGTTGCCATCGCTGGATTGCCGGGGCGCGGCGCTTTGGGACGTCTGGGAGTCCGCGCCTTTACTTTCATTATTGTTAGTCTCCTCATCGCTCTTCACATCGGGATCGGGTTCGGGCTTTTGTTTCATCCCGGCACCAGCCTTACCGAAGAAGGGAGAGAGGCGCTACATGCGGCGCAGGATCCGTCCGCCGCATCAGCCGCGGTGCCGCCGGCCGAGCGACCCTCAATCTGGGACACCCTGCTCGACGTCGTGCCCTCGAACATGGTGGGTGCAGCCGCACAGGGCAACATCCTGCAGGTGCTGTTCGTGTCGGTGATATTCGGATTGGCGGCTAGCGCCATTGCAGAAGACCGGCGGAGAGCTCTGCTTCAGGTACTTCGCGGGGTGTCGGACGTCATGGTCAAGTTGGTCGGATGGATCATGCTCTTCGCGCCGATCGGAGTCTTCGGGCTGATGGCCGCGGTGGTGGGACGTTCCGGCCTTTCGGTGGTGGGAAGTCTCGGTTATTACGTTTTGGTGGTCGCGCTGGCGCTTGGTGCGCACGTCGCCCTAACTTATACTTTCGTGCTCGTCGTCCTGGCCCGACAGAGCTTGTTTCGTTTCTACCGCACCATTCGGCCCCAATTTCTAATTGCCTTCGGTACGTGTTCGACGGCGGCAGCCCTGCCGGTGTCCATGAAAGTGATGCCATCGGAAATGGGCCTGTCGGATCGCGTCGCGAGCTTTGTCCTTCCGCTCGGCACGGCGCTCGGTCGGGATGGCAGCGGAATCTATCAAGCGATCTCAGTTCTCTTCATCGCTCAGGTGTACGATCAGACTCTCGGTCCGGCGGAGCTCGGCACATTGATCCTCACGGCGCTCTTGGCCGCCCTGGCAGTGGCTTCGGTGCCGGCGGCAAGTTTCGTGAACTTGACGATCATTTTGTCCGCGCTCGGCCTTCCTCTCGAAGGCGCCGCGTTGGTTCTCGGAGTCGAGCGTCCTCTCGATATGCTGCGCACTTCGGTGAACATGACCAGGCAACTGGTCGGCGCGACTTGGGTCGCCGCCGCGGAGGGAGAGATTTCGCCTCCCCCGGCCGCGGACTAGAATGGGTTATGTCTTCAATCACTAGAATCCCGTTCCTCGGCGCTTTTTCAGTTGGCATCTTGTGTTTCCTCGCCTTGGGGAACACGGGAGCGAGTACGGGTTTCGATGGCGCACGAGCCCTTGCCGATTTGGAGAAGTTGGTTGGGTTCGGGCCCCGCCCGTCAGGGTCGGAGGCCCATCGACGCACTCAGGAGTACTTGCTCTCCGAGCTCGAGGCTACCGGTTTCGAAGTCAAGAGCGACGACTTCACCGCGGAGACGCCGGTGGGGGCGATACCGATGTCCAACTTGATCGCGGCGCATCAAGGCGAGACCGAGAAATTCATCGTCTTCGCCGGCCACTACGACACGAAGCGTTTCGAGGGCGAGAATTTCGTGGGCGCGAATGACGGAGGCTCGAGCGCCGCTTTGATCTTGGAGCTGGCGCGGTCTGTGGCTCGTATCGACCCCGCCCCGAAGACCACGCTTTGGTTTGTGCTCCTCGATGGAGAGGAAGCGGTGATCGATTGGACCGAAACCGATTCGCTCTACGGAAGTCGACACATGGTGGCTCGGATGGACAAGGCCCAAGAGCTCCACCGCCTCGCGGCGTTCATTCTCGTGGATATGGTAGGAGATCGCGACTTGGGTATTCATCGCGATGCATACTCCACTCAGTGGCTCCAGGATCTCGTGTGGGCGGAGGCGAAACGGTTGGGACACGGAGAACACTTCTTAGATGCCCGGCTCTACATCGAAGACGACCACGTTCCCTTTGCCCGCCGCGGCGTGGCGGTCGTGGATTTGATTGATTTTGCATACGGACCGGGGAACGGCTACTGGCATTCCCCGGACGATTCTCTCGACAAGGTCAGCGCCGAGAGCCTTCAGGTGGTGGGGGAGACGTTGTTGGGTGTGCTGGCGCGGCTGGACCGGCACTTGTCGAAACAGCCTTGAGCCCACGTCCGTTTCGGAGGCAGAGGCCAAGTTCCCCATAGCCTCTAGGCTAGAACGTCGGCCGGTTCAACGTCGAATTACTCCTCCGTCCCCTTGAAGAGTGCCACGAGTTGGTCCAGGATGAGCGTCCACCCCTCGCTGGCATCTGCGTCATCGCGGAGCTCCGCATGAGTCAGCGTGAGCTCGGTCACTCCTGGAGCGACCTCACGAAAATCAACGGTGACCACCGAGGGCGTTACGTCGTCACCGAGGGGGCCCTGGTAGAACCAAGTCTTCACGAGGCGGCTCCCCGGCTCTAGTTCCAGGTACTTGCCCGTCGTCGTGTGGGGCTCTTCGCCTTCGATCGCCGCGACGACTCGGTAACGACCGCCTGGTCGCGCGTCCACGGCCGCTTCGCGCACCTCGTACGGATGGGGTGCGAGCCAACGTTTCAGCTGGTCCGCGTCTGTCCACGCTTCGAACACTTTGGCGGCGGGGGCGTTGATGGTCCGCGTTATCTTGGTTGCTGGTGCGGTCGAGCTCATAGGTTCACTCCTCTGATTCACTCCGAAGCATGTTCTCCAGGGCGTCGAGCCTTTCGCTCCAATACTGCCGATAAGGATCCAGCCACGTGTCGAGCTCGCGAAGCCGCTGAGCACGCAGCTGGTACACCCGGCGCTGAGCGTCGGGGCGCACGTCGACGAGTCCAGCTTTCTTCAAGACTCGCAGATGCTTGGATGTTTGCGGCTGGCGCAGGCGAAGTCGGTCTCCGATTTCGCCCACCGGGCGTGGTCCGTCACGCAACAACTCGATGATACGCAAGCGGTTAGGCTCGGCAAGCGCGACGAACGTTTCGATCATTCAGATATATTCTCATAACAGAATATTCATGTCAAGGAATATTTGACGCCTTTTTCCGGGATTATGCACTTGACAAATACGTATTTGTCAAGTGCATAATCCCGCCTTTTTCGGGTGGTCCGTACTCGGCGCCTCGCGAAAGAGGCGAAGCGGGGTACCGCAGCTCCCAGAGAAAAACCTCGTCCGGACGAGCAAGGCCGCCGGCTGAGGCCGGCCCTATCAGGCGAGAAACTACCTGAGCTGATAAAAGGGTTGTCGGTGAAGGCCCCGGCAGCTAAACCCCGTAGCACCACTGGTGCACTAATGCCCCAGGACGAGCTTGGGTCCGATCCGGCTCCCTATCATTGGCGAGGCTTTGAACGGAAGCACTCCCCAGGGTCAGAATCCTAACAATCGCCATCTCGGGCCGGAGCCTTCACTCACAAAAATACATGTGAGGTCAGTGATGCACAAGCGCGTGAAAAAGAGTGGTAGGAAGTCGAAGAATCTGTCGCCGCAATCGCTGCCGGTGACAAGGTCGAAGGTAGCAGGCATCGATATTGGCAGTCGTGAGCATTGGGTATGTGGGCCGGCCTTGTCGGACGGTAAAGTGAACGTGCGGGTGTTTTCCCCAACGACACCGTCTTTGAATCAAATGGGGGATTGGCTCATCGAGCAAGGAGTCGAATCGGTTGCGATGGAAAGCACCTACGTCTATTGGATTCCGATTTATGAGTTGCTTGAATCGCGGGGTCTTGAAGTGGTGCTGGTAAATGCTCGACAGTTAAAAAACGTCCCCGGGCGTAAAACCGATATGCATGACTGTCAGTGGCTGCAGCTGTTACACAGCTGTGGTCTGTTGCGAGGCTCGTTTCGTCCTGGTGAGTCGATCTGCCGCCTACGCTCGCTTCACCGACAGCGTTGCAGCCTCATCGAGCAGTGTAGTCGAGCTATTCAATGGATACAGAAATCTCTGGACCAAATGAACGTTCAGGTCCATCGTGCAGTGACCGACATTACCGGCGTCACAGGCATGCTCATCGTGCGCGCCATCGTTGATGGTGAGCGTGACCCGTCAAAGCTGGCTGCATTTCGTGACCAACGCTGCAAGAAGAGCGAAGAGGAGATCGCCGAGCATCTTACCGGCACTTGGCGTGACGAGCATCTTTTCAACCTCGCATCGGCTCTGCGTCTCTACGATGCGCTACAAGCCGAAGTCGAACTGTTCGACCAGCGTATCCTTGAAGTGCTCATCGAACTCCAGCCGCCACAACGCAGACACCACAACGTGCCAGCTCATCCAAATCCGCAAAAACGATACGACATGCAGCATCGGGGCGAGAGCGAACTGCGCAACGAGCTGTGGCGTTTTGCTGGATGCGACCTCACCAGGATCGACGGAATCAGTCCAACCACCGCCGCCATTGTCCTCACCGAGATCGGATTCGACCTCTCTGATTTCCCTTTCGAAAAATTCTTCGTCTCATGGCTACATCTCGCCCCACGTCGCCCTATCTCCGGCGGTAAACAACTCTCCAAACGCCGCAACGGCACCGGCTCCAATCGCATCGCCGGTGCCTTACGTATGGCCGCTGTATCTCTCTCCCGCTCCAAGACCGCCCTAGGCGCTTACTATCGCCGCACTGCTCGCCGTAAAGATGGCAAAACCGCCGTCTTTGCTACAGCACGCAAGCTCGCCCAGCTCGTCTTCCGCATGCTCAAATATGGCCACGATTACATCGATATCGGCGAACGCGCCTTCGAAGACCGTTTTCGCCAAAACCACATCAACGGTTTACAAAAGGCAGCCGAAGCTCTCGGATACACCCTCACTCCCCAGGCTTCCGGAGGGTAGTTTCGGGTCAGGTTGCCTCGAGGGAGAAGAAAGCAGTGTCCCGCTGCATCTGGCGTGGCGTTTATTCAAGAGAAGATCGCTGCGTCTCGGCGGGGGGCCCTCGCCAAACGGCGCGTGAGCACCGCCGGGTCGGGAGGAATTGTTGGCGGAATGCAGGGTAAGGGAACCATGGTTTTTCGCGCGAGCGAAGAGCGAGCGCCGGGAGGGAGCCAGAGCCCTCAGCCCGCGCGTAGTCGCTTGCCGACGGCGCGCGAGCGCCCGAACGAAGAGTGAGAGTGCAGCTGAGAGAGGAGGCGACCGACCTCTAATTAAGGAAATAGCAACACGTGCCCCGGTTCCTCCATGTCAATACTCTCTCGCACCATATCCGTGAAGTGCCAGCCGTACTTGGCCAAATATTGAACCGGCGACAGCTGTCGCTCCTGCATATCGAAATTCGGGAATAGTGCGGTTCGGGCGGAGAAGAACTGGCGACGCAGCGTATCGTTCTTTTTCTTGATCGCGCGTCGGCTCTTGGTTTCGAGCTCCCCGAGGTGGTGAAGTAACTTGCCACGCGTCGACTTGGCGGTCGAAGCTAGCGTCGGATCGACGGCGGCGAGATCTTTCTCCAACGTCTGCGTGATTTCCTGGATGCACGTGCGGGCGCGTGCAAGGTCCTCGTCTAGCTGCGGCGGCGCGAGGTCTTTCAGGATATCGTTCAAAACCGATTCGTCGTTGGCGCGCAAGTCCGAGAGCTTGAGTCCATGGCGGCTCAAGAATTTTGCCGCTGCCTTCTCTACAACGGTGATGCTGGAGCGCGGGACGATCAGGGGCATGGGAACCCCGAAGTGGTCGTAGACGGCACCCAGCTGAGCGAGGTAGGCCAACTCGTTGGGCCCTCCCACGTAGCTAATCGTGGGAAGCAGATGATCCTGAACGAGCGGACGCAGCAGGACGTTGGCGCTGAAACGCTCTGGTGACTCGTCGACTAGCTTCGAAAGCTCCTCCGGGCTCATTGCGGAGCCATGGTCGGAAAGACGAAAGCCGGAGTCTTCGACGGTGATGTGGGAACGAACGGGATCGGAATAGAGCACGTTCAGCCGATGGTCGGCGGTGCCGGCTTGGGCGTGGTAGCCCTGGGATACCAATTTGCGGGTCGTCTCTTCGACGAGCCGTGTACTCTCGGACTTGTCAGAGGTCTCACGCTGAAAGAGCGTAGCGGCCATGGACTTGAGTGACGGTGCGGTGGGATCGACGACCGCCAGGCCGGTTCCTCGGGTCATGCGGAGCAGCCAACTGCCGAAAGCCTCAGCGAGGGTCCTTCCTGGCGCGTAGCTTTCCCCCAGCGCCTCCAGGATTTCCTCCTTGAACTCCGACGGGCCGAGACACTCCCCGGCGCGCGCTACCAGTTCCTCGATGGAGCTCTCGAGGGGAAGAGCTCCGACCGGTGCACCTTTTTGAAGCTCCGGCGGTTGGTAGCTCAGCGCGAGCAATTCTTGCGATGGGTCGATCAAATTCACCGAGCTAATTTCTTCGAAGTCGTGATCGTCGGCATCCATCCAGAAAAGGGCGACCACCGGTCGGCCGACCATGGGGCTAATTTTTCTTGCAAGCTGAACGGCGGTAAGCGCCTTGTACAGGCTGTAAAGAGGGCCCCCAAAGAGGCCTACTTGCTGGCCAGTCACGATGGCCAAGGCGCCGTTCGCGAGCGCGTCGAGCGCTTTCGATACCGCGGGGTCGGCCCCCATCTTGCGGTTTTGTCGGTGCAGCATTTTCGCGACACGTTCGGGTTGTCTCGGGTAGTCGGAGACCTTCTTCGCTACCCGACGCCACGCGTCGGGATCACCAGGGTCGCCGGAGAAATACGGCGCCAAGCGATCGAAACGATAAACGTAGTCGAGAAAAAGGGGCTTGTAGGAAGCGAGCTCCCGGTAATCCAGTTTTTTTGCCGAGTCCATCATTCGTTCCGTCTCGATCGCGCTCCCGGTCCGAAGGCTATCATAGCTCGCCCCGCAGACGAGCGCGGCGCTCGGTGTAAACGTTGGGTTTCGCGTGGGATAGAGGCGGGAGCTTCAGCTCCGGGGGAACTCGATGCATAGGCAGTCCACCTGGATAGCGTTCTTAGTGGGGCCGCCGTTGGAATTGACCCGGAAGTCGGGATTGACCGAGTAGAAGATCTGCTTGCCGTTGCGTCGGTCCCTTACCAGTCCGGAGTTTCGCAGGATCGTGAGGTGGTGGGAGATGCGCGGCTGGGCGAGTCCTAGCTGGCGCGCGATGTCGGTCACACACTCCTCGCCGCTGAGCAAGATGTGGAGAATCTGAAGACGGGTGCGGTCGCCGACTGCTTTGATGGCTCGGACGGAATCGGCGTCCGGCCCAGCGGCCCCACTCGACGTGTTAGTATTTCCCTCCGATATCGGTGCCTGCTGTCCCGAGAATAACGGTCTCTTGGCGGGGACGATGTAACCGGTCTTACAATTAGGCAACTCGAGTGGCAACTTCGACCGGTCGGGGCGGGGCAATTGAAAAGTGCGAAATGGGCCGAATCGCCAAGTGGTCGGAGCAAACCGCATTGACACTCGTAAAGGGTTATGATAGGTTCAAGTTAATTAAATTAGAGGCAGTTACCGTTGTTGTTCTGGGCGTCGAGCTTCTTGAGTTTCCGGACTAGTGTCCTGGCCCTTGGAGGGTCTCCTTGAACGCTCCTCGAGAAGAGGTCCCGAATAAAGTCGGCCGTTATCAGATCGTCGAGTCGATCGGCTTCGGCGCGATGGGCGCGGTCTACAAAGCCTTCGATCCGCTGATCAAGCGAACGATCGCCATTAAGACCATCCGCCTGGACATTCCACCGCAGAGCCCGCATTACCGCACGTTCATCGAGCGCTTCTATCACGAGGCGAGGATCTCTGGGACATTTGTCCCATCCCAACATCGTCACCCTCTTCGACATCGGGGAAACGGACGACAAAGTTCCTTTCCTGGCGATGGAGTACATCGCGGGTGAAACGATTGCCGACGTTTTGAGCGAAGGGAGACATTTCCGGCCCGAGCAAGTCATCGGGTTGGTATCCCAGATGGCGGCGGCCATCGACTACGCTCATGCCAAGGGTGTGATCCACCGGGACATCAAGCCCTCCAACATCATCGTTCACGATGGGGAGAAGGTGAAGGTCACCGACTTCGGCATCGCGAAGCTGGTGGGACTCGGACATCACGCACAGCGGATCTCTACTAGGTACTCCTAGCTACATGTCGCCCGAGCAGGCGATGGGTGAGAGTCTGGACGGCCGGTCCGATATCTTTTCTCTGGGCGTCGTTGCCTTCGAGATGCTTTCCGGGCAGCAACCGTTTCCCGGGAACAACGTGACGTCGATCTTGTACAAGCTCGTCCACGCCGATCCAGTCCGACCTCCCAACCTCGAGGTGCTCGGACTCTTGCCGGACAAATGGCATCAAGTGTTCTCCAAAGTCCTTTCCAAAAACCCGCCGGATCGGTACGGGACGGGAGCAAATTTCGTCTCCGAGCTGGAGCTCTGTCTTAGGCTCCTGGTTCGGGTCACTCGAGGGTGAAACAGTCTACATGACCGCGCCCGACAAGATTGCATCCTCCCGTAGTCCGTCACCGCCACCGCCGGGTCCCGAGAAGCAAGAAAAGGAACCCGCGCCGGCCAATCTCATGGAAGTGGACGACGGAGTCGAAGATGAGGACGAAGAGGTGGTTTTTGAAGGGGGAGCGGAGACGGTGAAAGACAACCCCGCGTTCTGGGGCTCTTCGGAAGCGAACATCGGTTCGACGAGTGAAGAGACGCCGAAAGAGTCCGTTTCCTC
The DNA here is from genome assembly GCA_965219415.1 of Candidatus Marinacidobacterales bacterium. Classification (GTDB taxonomy): domain Bacteria; phylum Acidobacteriota; class Vicinamibacteria; order Marinacidobacterales; family DATDRI01; genus CBDCNP01. The sequence goes on along the minus strand of OZ244742.1, from coordinate 1,515,964 downwards.
CCGAGCTCTTCCGGCACGCGGTGATTCGGCTCCTAGCGACGAGACCAGAACCGTCTCGGGGGGCTTAGCGCCGACCCGCACCGGAGTACCGGCAGCCAACCTGCCGACGCGAATCGCCCGATCGGTGAGTGAGCACGTTCCGTCCAGCTTGGCAGCAGTTCATCAACTATGCCAGCAGCGGTGTGGACTGGTCGCTGCGGTTGGAACCGCGTTGGTTGTCGTCGTCGTCGGCTTGGTAGCGGTGATGACGCTATCTACCTCGGGAGGGAAGACCCAGTCGCCGTCATCGTCTGTGAGTGAGGCGGGTGTAGCGATGAGTGAACTTGCGGCAGCGAAGCCTGTGGCCACCGATGTGTTGGAGCAACCGGGCGGCATTCTCTCGATCGAAAGTGAGCCGATCGGCGCTAGTGTGTTGATCAACGGGGCGAAATTGGGATTGACGCCACTCGAGATTCTCGAGCTGGAGCTGGGGAGCTACACCGTTCGGCTTGGAAAAAACTGGGTACGAAGCCGAGGAACTGAGTGCCGAGCTCAATGCCGATAACCCGCGTGCCACCTTGAGTGTCCCTTTGAAGAGTGAGCCGGCTCCCCAACCTCAGCTTGGCGTTCTCCGTGTCGACAGCACTCCGGCAGGCGCTCAGGTTCTAGTCGACGGCAAGCCTGCGGGAACCACACCGCTCCAGAGGCTCCGGGCCCATCCGGGCCAGCGCACGATTCGGCTGCAGAAGATGGGCTTCGAACCGATGGGAAACAAGAATCGCACTGAGAGCTGGAGCGACCGAGCGCATCTCCGCGACGCTTGAGCCACGCGAAAAGGAACAACCCCAGCCGGCGCCCGTTACTCTCAAGGTGAGTGAGGGCGACCTGGTGGAGCGAGGGCCGGGAGTTGTCGACCCCAAATGCATCAAGTGCCCAGGGGTGAGGTACCCCGAGGTGGCTCGTCGAGCGAAGCTGGAAGGCTCAGTGCAAGTCAGTTTCATCGTCACCGAGACGGGAACGGTGGAAGCGATTGAAGTCGAGCAGTCCGGAGGAGATGTCTTCGACCAAGCGGTCATCGATACCATAAGCGCTTGGCGGCATGAGCCGGCCACCAAGAATGGCGTCCGCGTCAAGCTGCGAATGCGCAAGCGGTTTACATTTCGAAGGGGTAAGTGAGTCTTGGCCAAGTTGATCATCAACCCGACGTCCGGCGCGAAGAAGGAAATTCCGGTTGACGGCAAGATCGTTTCGATCGGCCGCGATCCCTCGAACGATCTTGTGCTATCGGACGCGATGGTGTCACGTCGTCACGCGATCCTCGAGCGCCGGGGCGAAGAGTTTGTGATCCGCGACAACAGTAGCTCCAATGGAACTCTGGTCAATGGCGATCGAGTCGTGGGCGAGCAACCGCTCCGAGATGGCGATCTCATCGCCATCGGGTCGGCGCGGCTACTTTTCGCCGCCGAGAACGCGGTAGACGCATCCCCTCCGGTTGCTGGCCCGCTGGCCACGCAACCCATGCCGGTCACACCGGCCTCGCCACTTCCTTCTGCGCTACCAAGGGTCCCGCGCCAACCAGGCCAGGCCGGACTCTCGTGCGTCGCCTGCGGAGAGCAGGCTAGTCCTTTCGACCACTTTTGCCGCCAGTGTGGTGAACAGCTACCCGACTCTTCCGCCAAGCAGATCGCTTGCAAGAGCTGCAGTGCGGTAGTGATGCTTCCCGCCAAGTTTTGTGGGGCTTGCGGAAAAGTCCTGTTGAGCGAAGTGCCGCGCCCTCATGCCGGCGGGCCGGCTCAACCTGTTCCACCCGCTTCATCTGCGCAGCCTCAGCCCCTCACGCCTGCGCATCCTCAACCCGTTGCACCAGTACAACCTCAATCCGTTCCAGCGCAGCCTCAACCCGTTGCACCAGTACAACCTCAACCCGTTCCAGCGCAGCCTCAACCCGTTGCACCAATACAACCTCAACCCGTTGCACCAATACAACCTCAACCCGCTCCAGTGCAGCCTCAGCCCGTTGCACCTGCGCAGCCTCAGCCCGTCGCACCTGCGAAGCCACAACCGGCGCCCATCGCTCCACCAGTGCCGGTTCACTCCTCGCTCGCGCCAGGAAGCGCAGCACCGAGCTCGGCGCCAGCTGATGTCAAAAACCCGCGCGATGCCATAGGAGTGCCTCCCGACGACGGGGCTCCAGTGGGCCGGGTCTCTGGCTCCGTGGTTCCTCAACCTGAACCGGCCGAACCACAAAGAGCGCCCGCACCGATCCGGCAAATTCGATCGTCGCCGCGAGCCGCGAGTCGACGACCGTCAACGGGGTCTCAAGCTACGATGGGCCGGCCGGCCGGCTTTTGGATACGGTTCGCGGCTTATTCCGTCGATTCCGCCATCGTGAGCTTGCCGATCATCTTGGCCACAGGGGTATGGGCGTTTTCTCTCATGGAGCAGGGTACGATGGGTAGTCTGCCCCAGGTCACGCCGAGCATGTTTCTTCTCCCGATCGTTGGCGGAATCGTTACCCTCGTGCTTTCCATCGTGTATCCGGTCTACTTCTGGGCACTACGTGGGGCGACCCCCGGCAAGCAGATTCTCGGCCTTAGCGTAGTCACCATGTCCGGGGAGACGCCTATTGGATGGCGGCGCGCTATGTTGAGGTTGATGGGATACACTATCAATAGCTTCGTGCTCGGTATCGGCTTCCTGCTGATTGCCGTTTCTGATGACAAGCGTGGGCTTCACGATCGGCTGGCGGACACCTGCGTCGTTTGGCGGTCCTGAACAGACGGCGGGTAAGCGGACGCCTCACGCGCACGCGCAACTCCCAGAGTAAGGAATTGACGGAACCTTTTATTACTGAAGACGACCCCGCTGCACCGGCACCCGCCGCCGAGTCGACCACCCTCGGCGTGCCGATCGTTTCTAAACCAAGGGTTCGCCCCTTTCGGCACGTCATCGATCTGCTTCACGATCTTGCCATCGCGGTCGTGATCTGTGCGCTGCTCATTACTTATGTTGTCCAAGCGTTCAAGGTGCAGGGGACTAGCATGGCTCCGGAGCTGGCAGACGGCGAGCGCATTCTGGTCAACAAGTTCATTTATAACTTTCGTCCCATCGCCCGCGGCGATGTCGTCGTGTTTTGGTACACGGAAGATCCCGACGTCTCCTTCATCAAACGGGTAGCGGCTCTCCCCGGTGATAGGGTCGAAATAAGGCGCGGCAAGCTCCTCGTGAACGGCGAGCTTGTTGAAGAGCCGTACGTGAAGCCGGAGCACGTCGACCGACGAAGCTCTCCTTCTCAGGAAGTCCGTGCGGGACATTACTTCGTTCTCGGTGACAACCGGCGCGGTAGCAATGATAGCCGGAGTTGGGGACTCGTCCCGCAGCGATACATCTATGGGAAGGCTTTTCTTCGTATTTGGCCCCCCCGCGAGTTCGGAACCATCCGTTGAAACGGGCCAGCAACCGCCGCCTCGGGCTCGCCCTGGGTGGTGGGGCGGCTCGCTCCCTGACTCACATTGGTGTCCTGCAGGTACTGGTCGCCAACGGTATCCGAGTATCTGCGATCGCCGGAACCAGTGCGGGTAGCATCATCGGAGCCGCCTTCGCTGCCGGCGCGGATCCTGATGTTCTGGAGAGGGAAGCCGCAGCGCTCACTTGGCGATCCCTGGCTCGCCCCGCCTTTTCTCGTCGCGGTCTCCTCTCGCTGGAGAGGCTAGAGGCCTTGATTCGCAAAGTCGTGCCCGCGACTCGGTTCGAAGACCTACCGATCCCTCTAACCGTTGTCGCCACCGATCTGAACACCGGTGAGCGGGTCGTTATCGACCAAGGAGAGTTGGTGTCTGCGCTCCTCGCGAGCTGCGCCATCCCGGGAGTTTTTCTACCGGTGGAGCAAGGAGGCAGGCTCCTGGTAGATGGCGGTGTTTCCTGTAACGTCCCGGCCGACCTTGCGCGAGACATGGGCGGGGAGGTGGTGCTTGCGATCGACCCGACCAAGGGGGTGCTACGACTCGGGGAGCCACTGAATTTGCTACAGGTGATCTCGCAATCGGTCTATCTCATGAGCCGTGAGGTGACGAGCCAGTACGTTGCGGGTGCAGAGTTGGTCGTAGCTCCGGAACTGCCGGGAGTGAGTTGGCAGGATCTGAACCAGGCTCCCGAGATCATCGAAACCGGTCGTGAGGAGATGCGCCGATCGATGCCGGAACTCGAGCGGTTACTCCGGCCGGCGTGGTGGAGCCGGCTCATTCGCCGGCGCCCCGAGCGAAATTGAGCCCTCGAGCGGGATTCCACTTGGCGGACGGCGTTCGGTGTCATAGGATGTGCCCACGGCCAACCAAGATTGGTTTAGCGATTCGTAACGGCCGAAGCGCGTTTTGACGCCCACAAAGAAAGGAAAGCCGTCGGGCCATGGATTCCCCCGCGAGTCTAGAGGCGCTGGTCCACGCGCTCGAGTCGCAGTTAGACACCATCCAGAACTACTATGACCGCGAAACCGGTGAGGTGGTCATGGTGTCTGAAGAGTTTGGCGAGGGTCCCGGTGACATGGAGACAGAGGCCGATCGATATCTCCACATCTCTCCGTTTACCACCAACGAGCGTTTCCAGATCATGGAGGATTTCGTCGAATCGCTTCCCGACGACGGTTTGATCGAAGAGCTGAATCAAGCCCTCATCGGTAAGGGAGCTTTCCAGCGTTTCGAAGAGGCGCTTCAGAAATACCCGACCCGACGGAAACAATGGCACAGTTTCAGGGCCGCGAAGGTAGGCACGCGCGCGCGAATGGCTCCGGGAGCACGGGATCGATCCGGACGCCTAGCCGCTCCCCTCGTTCTTAGCTGCTACATTCGGGTTGGCACCGACACGCCCAATAACTGCATCGCGGCGGCCATCTGTCGCCGGAAGATCTGCACCACAAAAAGGCGCATGGCTTTCTTCGTGGCATCGGACTCTCTAAGGATGGGATACCGGTGGTAGAAGGCATTGAATTTTTGAGCTAGTTGGAAGGCGAACCTCGCGAGCAGAGCCGGTTCTTCGGCTCGCGTCACTTGGTCCGCTACTTGCGGGAGCCCGGTCGAAGTGAAGGCTAGCGACCACAGCTCGTTGGCCTCCTCCTTGGTTAGCTTTTCGAAGCCTTTGCCGTCCGTCAGCTCTGCGGGGGGGGTAAGGGGACCGAGCTCGGATTCTAGACCCACCTTTTGGATGATTTTGTTGGCTCGAACCATCGCGTATTGAAGGTAAGGTCCGGTGTCGCCCTCGAAGGCCAGGGCTTCAGAGAAATCGAACGCGATGACTTTGTTCTTCGTGAACTTGATCATGAAATAGCGAAGTGCACCTCGGGCGATGGTTTGCGCGAGCTCGCCCTGTTCCGCTTTGGAGAGCTCGGGGTTTCGCTCCGCCACCTCCCCGAGTGCTTTCTCCTCGAGAACGTCGAGCAGATCGTCGGCCTTGACGCCGAGTCCCTTGCGTCCCGAGACTTCGACGTAGGGCTTCTTCGACTCCTCCTCGCTGACCTCGAAACCCAGTTCCCGGCAGGTGGCTGGAGTGAGGGCCACCATTTCGTAGGAAAAGTGGTGTGACCGGCCTTCGGTTTCTTCCGAGCCAATCAGCGAGACTCCGTGCTGAACGATCTTCTGGAGGTAAGACTGCCGGGTGTCGATGACGTTGTAAACTTTGGTGCCGTTACCGAAATTGGGAGCTCCTGGCTCGCTCGACTCCGAGGTGGTTGACCAAACCGTCTCCCCTTGCGGGTAGTTATAGAAACGATGATAGCCGAAATCGAGATCCAGCTGCCCTAGCTTCCAAAGCTGGTAAGCGATGTCTTTTCCCACGTAGGTCACTGTACCGTTCGAGCGCACGATCACTTTCTCTTCCGATGCCCCGCCGTCGGTCTCCTCAGGCAAATCCATGACCCAACAGCCGGCATTCTTGCCGTTCTCAGAGAGTCGTACCGCACGCTTGTCTTTCATTAGCGCGAAGGCGTGGTCCCAGAAGTGCAGGCGGAGAATGTCGCCCTCCCAAGGCATCAGATCGTACCGAACGCTGATTCGTTCCATCGTCCTGAGGTGACATGTTGCGATGCGGGTGGCGATCTCACGGCCAATAGCTGCTTCTGGCTGCGCTCCGTCTTCAATTGCCTTGAGGGTTGCCTCGCGACGGGTTGCGCGCCGGGGATCGGCCGCGAAGTATTCGGTCACTTTGGCGTAGAGGTCCCAGCAGTAGTAGTCGAACCGCTCCTTCTTCGCGAGGGCAAGGATCTCTTTCAGGCCTTTTTTCTCGAGTTCCACGAAGCCCACTACGACGTCGGCGACTTGGACCCCGGTATCATCGATGTAGTTCTGGATCTCAACCGTTTCGCGACAGAATCGAAGCACGCGAACGAAGGTGTCTCCGAGCGCCGCGTTACGAAGATGGCCGATGTGGGCGGCCTTGTTGGGATTGATATTGGTGTGCTCGACGATGACCTTGCCGGATTTCGGTTTTTCGTGGACATCCGTTCCGTGACAAAACGCCGTCAGGTACGGACCGCGAGCCAAGAAAACATTCAGGTAGCCGGCCCCGGCGATGTCGACATGCTCGACGCCCTCTGTTTCCCGAAGTGCGGGGGCCAAGTCTTCGGCTATTTTTCGGGGAGCTTTCCGGGCCTTACGGGCCAAGTCGAACGCAACGGTGAAGGCGAGATCGCCGAGCTCCGCCTGGGGCGGGGTCTCCACGATGATATCCTGAAGCTCGACTCCGAAGAGGGTGTTCACCTCCGCCGCGAGTCGCTCCTTTAAGAGCTGCTGAACGTTGTTCGCCATGTGTCAGGGCCCTAGTTTAACGCAGCTGAGGTGGGAGCCTCATTTAGGTCTGTGAGAATCGCGGCCGAGGGGCGCCGTAGAGTATGATGTGTCGATGACCGGTGAGCTCCCGGAGAGTCACCTCCCCTCATCTGCCGGCCCAGGCGGCGGAATCCATTCTTATAACCCGTCCCGCCGCACCGCATTGGTTCTAATCGGTGAAGGAACCTCGGCGGCCTATTTGGCCGGGGCCCTCAAGGCTCTCGAAAAAGCTGGCGTGCGCATCGACTTGATTCTGGGCAAAGGTGTCGGGGCATTGGTGGCGGCGTTTGGTGCCATCCAGTCTTCGAACAAGCTGCTCGGTAAGGGGGGTCTTTTTTCGTCGATCCAAGACACCGGGGCCTGGAGTCTTCGTACGCCGTACCGACTAGCTTTGATTTGTCTTACCGCGGCATTCGCTGTCTTCGTTTCGCCGGCCTTGCTTGGGGTGTTGCTCTTGTTAGCCCTCCCTTTCATCGCCGCGGCTCGAATCGTCGCGCCGGCGACGATGGCTTCCTTGTTCGGCAGGATGCAGGAGCACATCACAGCTTTCTCCGCCGAGCTCGACCCCATTTACCTTCGAGCGATGGCGTTTCCCATGGCCATCCTTTTCGCGATGTTGCTAGTCGGTTGGTTGCTACCTGGGCTCTTTCGTCCGACGACTCGCGAGGCCGGGGGTGGGTGGGTCGCCCGTTTCCTAGGCGATGGCTTCATTCAGATTACACCGTTCTCGCAAGCGCTCAGACGAACGCTTTGGGAAGCGGTCCGAGGGGCCTCTACCGACACGCATCCACCCCAAGTTGCCGACATAGGAAACTGTTACCGGGACATCCTTTCCGCGAGCCTCGGACAGCCAGGCTTTAGTGAGCTCATCTTCTACGCTCTGGATATGGACAGTGGCCAAGAGGTTCCGTTCGTACTGCTAAAGGATCGTTGGCTGAATCGAATGGCGGCTCGTGGCCCCGGCTCCGGTGCGCTCGTCGCGGAGCCGGTCAGTCTCGCCGGCGAGTCGGGTCCGCTGTTGTTCGATGCCCTCACCGCCTCCGTCTCTTCGCCCAGCCTCGCTCCCGGCGTACCGCTGCGACTGCCGTTGGTCGGCAGGCACGCGGGCGAGGTTCATAGATTTGCCTCCAGTCTCCTTGCCGGTCACTCTACCATCGCTGATGCGATATCCGCGGGTGCTGAGCAGGTGATCTATGTCAGCGGTTCTCCCGCGGCGAGTCCGGACGAAACGGCCGTCACAGCGAAGCTCACCGCCGCCGCCGTCCGCCAATCGTTGGAGAACGACCTTCGCTGGGCCGACCAAGCGGGCATGACGATCTTTACCGTGCGACCGGAAAAGTCCCGACTGGGGCTCTTCGAGTTCGAAGGGCGATCCCTCCCAGGTGGCGAACGCCTAGAGTCCGCGGCGCTCGGTGCGCACGGTGAGCGGGACGCGTTTCGGTTGTTCATCCGGCCTTTCGTAGGCGGCATTCCCTCGAGGCGGCCCGGCGGGCTCGAGAATGCCCGTGGCGAACCGGGCATCGGCGGCGGAGACGACGGAGCTCGAGTACGAGAAGAGTGGGGCCCTCGCGAGTTTGATTGATCGGATTTCCTGCGCTCCGCGACTCAAATCGAGGGCAAGCCTGGTCACCGCCTTTTGCTTCGTGATTGGTTCCGGTTCAGAGCTAGAATGGAATGAACATGGATGATCTGCTGGGGGTGGCTTTCTTTGGGCTGTCCGTCTTCTTCTCGGCTTGGATCGTCTACATCCTAATCAAGTATCGCCGTTTCCGAAGCCTGGCATCGAGTTCTATCCTTTCTTGGGAGACGCCTCGTCCCTGGTTTTTCGGCCTTTGTCTCGGGATCGGATTTTTCATGATCGTTATGACTTTCTTGAGCGGCTTCATCTTGCACCGACCCGCTCTCCACACTGTCGCGCAGGGGCTCATGGCGGTCTTTTACACCGTCGTCTTTCCTCTGAGTTTCCGGATTCGAAAGGGTTTCTATGCCTCGGGCATCTGGGCCGAGCATCGCTTCCTTCCTTACCAGGAGATTCGCTGGCTCGGTTGGCGTGAGAGGCCGGACATTGTCCTTGCTCTCCGCGTCGAGGATAGGTTTCTTCGACAGTGCTACGATTTTCTTCGTGTACCCGGTGACTACTACGGTCAGGCGCGACGGATCCTGGCCGACCGCATCGAAGATCAAACACTGGCACCCCAGACCAGTGTTCTCGGGCTGAAGCCCGAGGGACCGGCCCAGGATCAAGTGTAAGAAGTGCCCACGGCATTTGCTTGAACAGGGTGAACGCAGCGGACGAAAATTGTTCGCTGAATTGACCCTCTGTGGCGAGTCGTGCTACGGTTCGCTCTCTTCGGCCCGGCCAGAATAAAGGGGTAGCAGTATTAACCCCTCTCCCGGCGTCTGGCTCCGCTGATAGTGGCACGACGATTCCTGGCGCCCGCGAATCTCCCCAGAGGGGAGAGGGAATAACGGACGGAAGCCGGCTTCTATTTGGACACTTGATGTATTGGAAAGCCTTCTTATTGATTAGCTCCGCCCTACTCCTTACCGCTCAAAAGCCCCTTCGTTTCAAAGCTCGAGTCGACATGGTGTCGGTGCCGGTCGCGGTGACTGACAAAGACGGGAACTTCATCCCAGGCCTCGACTCCAGCTTGTTCACCGTCTACGAAGATGGTGTCGAACAAGAGGTCAGCCTCTTCGCGAAGGGTCTGGACGGTTCGTGGGTCGGGATGTCGCTGGACATGAAGGAGGCCATGTCGGGCAAGCAGGTCATGGGCTTGATCATGGATACAAGCGGAAGCATGGATGACGAGATGAGCCTGGTGCAATCGGCGGCGCTCAAGTTTCTCGATAACATTCCCGCGACCGAGCATTTACTCTTTCTCGATTTCGATGAGAACATTCGTCTTTCCGAGTACTCTTCAGACGATCAACGGCAGATCGCCGAGCGTGTCTACAAGATGGAAGCAGAGGGTTGGACGGCACTCTACGACGCCATCGGCACGGTACTTGATCGCGTTTACCACTACGACGGTAAGAAAACACTCGTCGTCTTCAGCGATGGGGTCGACTCACGCAGCACGCTCGGAATCGGGGACTGTTTGGACATGGTGAAGGCATCCTCGGTTACGATCCACACCATCCATTTCGGTGGACAGCGACGATCCCCGTCGCGCCTATTCACTCAAGGAAGGTTCCTCCGTCAGATTGCGAAGCTGACCGGAGGCTCTTATGCTGTTGCGACATCTCTGGAGCAGATCGACGAGTTTTATGATCGCATTCTGGAGGAGCTGTTCAGCCAGTACACGCTGGGCTATATCTCCACCAACACCAAGAGGGACGGCAGCTATCGCAAGATCAAAGTAGAGGTTGCACACAAGGGGACAAAGGTCAGAGCCCGACAAGGCTACACCGGTCCTCTCGACGAACCTGACCAGGATGGCGAGCGCTAACGAACTCGCGGAGAAAAGAAATGAGAGCAAGCTTCAAAGTGCGCGAAGAAGAATACCAGGCGGATATACGCCCTGCCGATACCGAAGACGAGAAGTTCAAGCTTTATTCGGTCGCGGTGAGAAGTCAAGAGGGGCAGTCGGTCGAGGGCACCCTCAAACTAACCCCGCGTGCGATCGAAGTTGCGGACGAACTAGCTGCCACCGAGGGAGGCTCGGCCGAGGAGCTCTTGGCTCGAGGTTGCGCGCGATCCCTTGCGGCGGAGGTCCTAATCCGCAAACTAAAACCACAATTTTCCTTCGTCGTCGATCATCGCTGGATCCAAGAGGCCTAGAGTCCCGGGAGCTTCGGCTCCGTCAAATCGCACGGACAGTCGAGGGCCTTCAGGAATTCCAAGAGGTCCGCTCTTTCTTCCGCGGTGAGATCTACTTTTTTCAAATTTTCGGAATCGATGTAGGGATTATCGATTCCCCCGCCGAGCATGAGGTCGAGCGCTTCCTCGAGGGTGGCGGTGCTTCCGTTGTGGAAATAGGGCGCGCTCCGGCTGATGTCTCTCAAGCTAGGGGTCTTGAAGGCACCGGTGTCGGCCTCGTCTCCCGTCACCTTGGCTCGTGCGACATCCGGCTCATCTGCATCCATTCCGATTCCGACGTTGTGGTACTTCATATCCGTAAAGAGCACGCCGGAATGGCAGTTTCCGCAACCGGCCTTGCCGACGAAGAGCTCCGCTCCTTTCTTTGCGCCGTCGCTCACTGCGGTTTCATCGCCGCCGCGCCAGAGATCGTAGGCCGTCTCTCCGCAAAGGAGGCTGACCCTCTCGTAGGCAGAGATCGCGGCGACTACGTTGTCAGGAGTGGCGTCCTCCCCGAAAACTTTCTTGGAATTGGGCGCGGTATCCGCCGATCTCGTTCAGTGCTCCCACCACGTCTTCGGCGTTCGCGCCCATGTTGCCGCCGGTCCAGGCAGCCATTGCTTGGCGCTCGAGAGAGGGGCTTCGGCCATCCCAGTAGAACTCAGACTGGTAACCGACGTTCCACAAGGATGGGCTGCTTCGGGTGAGTATCTTGCCGAGCGCTCCCTCCGCGACTGGTTTTCCATCGGTTAGGCCGTTCTCGCACACATGACAGGAGTAGCAAGATCGGGTGCCATCGGCTGAGAGTCTTTTGTCGAAAAAGAGCTGCTCGCCCAAAGCGACTTTTTCCACCGTGACCGGGTTGTCTTCAGGTACCGGGACCGCATCGAAGCCCGCGGGTGGTGAAGGGATCTTAGTCGCGTCCCCTTCCGCCGATTCTGGAGGTGATTCCTCGACGGGCTGGGACGGCTGGCAAGCCGAAGAGCTTATGATGAGAGCGGTACCAATAATGTATGGGCTTGCGGAGAATCTAGCACTCGACGGACTGAATCGGCTGGCCGTACTGTTCATGAAATAACCTCCTGGTTACGCGAGTCGCCACCAAACTTGCCCGCAATCATAGGCAAGAAACCGAACGACTGCTAGCCCTGTTTTGCTCGCTTTCAGGAGCGGCCCTATCAGCGAGACATTGCCACGGGCAAGGAGCTTCCGGTGGGGCATACCCTCCAAGTGGCCATTCTTGCCCGCCCCCCCGGTGCTTCGCGGGGTTGTGAGGGAAGCTCCACAGTTCGGAGTCGAGCGACCCCGTATTATGAGAAAGGAGTCTGTCAGGTTATAATAAACCTAGATAGGCCCGCAATTTGTAGGCTTTATGGGGGCTGGAAGCCGCACCAGGAAGGGCTGGCAGGCCGTGGTACTGGCATCTTTCTTGCCGTCATTCTTCATGGAAGTCACTAGCGAGTGGGCCTTGGACCTGTCTCGACGTCGCGACCGCGATTATCGCAGTTATCCCGGTAATTGTTGACAGGGAGTTCCTGAATGCGGCTCGAAACGCTAGCCTCCGTTGGGATTCTGACTCTTGGTGTGCTTGGAGCGCCCCTCGCCATCCTTGCCTTGCAGCCGGGGAGCGTGCTCCCCACTGTCAGATCAGTGACCGTAACCGAAGCCTCAAGCAAACAATCTCCGATAGAAGCGTCTCCGAGCGCCGGTTCCCTCGACGACGAGCTCGTGCTCCCCTTGCTGCGGCATCCCGGCGAACCACGCGAGTTCTACTTCACGCGCGCCGCTTACACCGGCTACGGGTTTCGAAACCACCGGAGTTGGAGTGTGGACTTCCCGAAGGCGGACCGCCAGTTCCTCATCGGTCTTCGAAGGCTCACCAACCTCGACGCGTATGAAGCCGAGAACCCCATTCGGCTGACCGACCCCAATCTGGGATGCTATCCCTTCCTCTACGCCGTCGAGGTGGGCTACATGGCGTTGTCGGAATCGGAGGTCCTGGGCCTCCGACGGTATTTGCTGGCGGGTGGTTTCTTGGTCATAGATGACTTTTGGGGCAGTTTCGAGTGGGAGAACTTCGAGTTGGAGTTCGAGCGAATACTTCCCGGACGAAGGGTCGTGGATGTTCCTCGGGACCATCCGGTGTTCACTTGTTTTTACAACGTTAATGAAATTGTTCAGGTGCCCAACGTCGGCCAAGGGATTGCCGGGGGACCGACGTGGGAAAAAGACGGGTACACGCCCGTGCTTCGCGGGATTTCCGATGACCAGGGTCGTCTGATGGTCGTGATTAACTGGAACACCGACCTCGGCGATGCCTGGGAGTGGGCGGAGAACCCATACTACCCACTGAAATTTTCGACTTACGCGTACCAGATGGGTGTGAACTTCATAATCTACGGCATGAGCCACTAATCGCATGATGGAGTCCCTCTTCGAGTCCGTTTTTCAATTTCTTTTCAAGTACCGGCCGGTCGTTTTTGAAAAGGGAAGCCTGACACTTGCGGCTTCGTGGCCGTCTTACTTGGTCGCTCTCATTGTCGTTGCGGTGGCCGTGCCCACCATCCTCAAGTACCGAGCCGTGCGGGGAAAGACTGGCCAACGCGACCGACTGATCTTGGCGCTCTTGCGCGCGGCGGTCTTGGCGGTCATCCTCTTGTGCCTGAGCCAGCCGGCTCTCGTTCTCTCCACGGTGGTGCCACTCAAGAGCTTCGTCGGCGTCTTGCTGGATGACACCCGCAGCATTCAGATCGCGGACAAGGACGGCGCCCCGCGCTCGCAGTTCATCCACTCGACCTTCGGTCCCGAGGGAAGCCCACTACTCGATGCACTGTCGGAAAAATTCAAGATCCGTTTCTTCCGCTTTTCATCCGATGCCGAGCGGGTCGCGAGCTCATCTGAGCTCACTTTCGCCGGGCCGCGGACCGATGTCGGGCGGGCGTTGGAAAGGGTCGCCGACGAGCTTGCTGCGGTACCACTGGCGGGCTTGGTTCTGGTCAGTGACGGCGCCGATAATTCACACGCCATACTCAGCGATACGTTGCTAGCGCTCAAAGCCCGATCCGTTCCCGTCTATACCGTGGGGCTTGGTCGGGATCGGTTTTCCAAAGACATCGAGCTATCCCGCGTGGACACTCCTCGTTCGGTGCTCAAGGGCTCAGCCCTGGTGGTCGACGTGGGAATATCGCAGCGGGGCTTCCCCGGATCTCGAGTACGGCTCGACGTCGAGGACTCCGGTCGAATCGTTAACTCACGCGAAGTTGAGCTCGCGTCCGAAGGCGACGTCTCGACGGTCCGCGTGCACTTCACCGCATCCGACGCGGGGCCACGCCTGTTCCGTTTCAAGGTTCACCCGCAATCGGGCGAAATGGTCACGCAGAACAACCAGCAGGACGTCCTCATCGTGGTGGAGGACCGGCGCGAGAAGATCTTGTATTTTGAGGGTGAGCCTCGGTTCGAGTTGAAGTTCATTCGTCGAGCGGTGTCGAAAGACAAGAACCTTCGAGTCGTTGTGCTACAGCGAACTGCTGAGAACAAGTTCTTGCGACTCGATGTGAGCGACGCTGAGGAGCTCGCATCGGGATTTCCCAAGACGAGGGAGGAGCTCTTCCGCTACCGAGGCTTGGTGTTGGGGAGCGTAGAAGCCAGCTATTTCACCTACGACCAGCTCCGAATGATGGCCGACTTCGTGAGCCAGCGGGGGGGAGGGTTTCTGATGCTGGGCGGGCGGCACTCCTTTTCCGAAGGCGGCTACGCTGGCACTCCAGTGGCCGAAGTGCTCCCGGTGGCGCTCGAAGAGCTCGATGGAGACGAAGGCGAGCCATACTTTGCGGAGTTGACGGTCGAGCCCACGCCGGTAGGCAAGACCCACCCCGTGACCCAATTCGGCGGTGGCGTGGAGGAGAGTATCACACGGTGGGAAAAGCTTCCGGCTCTTTCCACACTGAACCCGGTCCGGCAAACCAAGCCGGGCGCAACGACGTTGCTCGTCGGCACCGAGCTGGAAACGTCTGAGCGACAGGTGGTGCTCGCGTTTCAACGTTACGGGCGCGGCAAGGCGTTGGCGCTGACCGCCCACGACTCCTGGCAGTGGCAGATGCATGCCGACATCGATCTCGAGGACATGACCCACGAGACGCTGTGGCGCAAGCTCTTGAGATGGCTAGTCAGCTATGTTCCCGACCCGGTCGAAGTGACGACCGAGAAGGATCGCTACTCACCCCGCGAGCCGGTGACCCTGACCGCCGAGGTCGACGACGACACGTTCCTCAAGGTGAACAACGCGGAGGTGGTGGCTGAAGTCAAGACTCCTTCCGGGGAGCTCTTGGAATTGGCGATGGAGTGGACGGTGGACACCGACGGCCAGTACCGCGCCAGCTTTCTTCCGGAAGAGAAGGGTTTGCACGAGATTCGGGTGGCGGCTCGGCGGTCCGGGAACCTTCTTGGCGAATCTTCGTCCTACATTTTGACTACCGAACTCGCCGATGAGTTTTTCGGGGCGGAAATGAATACGTCGCTTCTCGAGCGAATCGCTGAGGATACGGGCGGACGCTTCTACACGAGCGAAAACGTGGCGGAGCTCCCCGAGGATATGAGCTATGTCGAAGGTGGTACTTCCGTTCTCGAAGAGAAGGACTTGTGGGATATGCCAATTCTCTTTCTGCTAGTTGTCGGACTCGTTGCGACCGAGTGGGGATACCGTAAAGCCCGAGGACTGGCTTAAGCCAGCCTAGGCCGGATTGATATGAAATGAAGCCGGTTCAGCGCGTACTAGGAATTGCCATCCTTGCCATGGCGGTGAGCGATTTCGCGAGCGCTCAATCCGTGGGTCGCAGCTACCTCCTCATCGTAAGTGGGTTGGGAGGAGAGTCAGCCTATCGGGATCAATTCTACGAATCCTCGATGGCGCTTCTGGAGGCGGCAAGTACTCGGTTTGGCCTGCCGGCGGAGGATATTTGGTATTTAGGCGAAGAACCCGAGCGGGATCCAGAACGCATTCGAGGGAAGTCCACCAAAGAGGCCGTCGAGACTGCGTTGACGGAAATCGCAGGGCGGGTGGAGCCCGACGATCAGGTTTTCATTGTCCTCATTGGGCACGGTAGCTATCGTTCCGGAGAGTCTCGGTTCAATCTTCCGGGGCCCGACCTTACTGCCGATGAGTTCGCTGCCCTCCTGGAACGGTTCGACTCGCAGCAGATCGTCTTCGTCAATGCCGCGAGCGCAAGCGGAGGGTTTGTCCAGGCGCTGTCCGGTGAGAACCGGGTCATTGTGACGGCTACCAAATCGGGGATGGAAAGAAACGAGACCCTGTTCGGTAAGTACTTCATAGAGGCCTTTGCCGTCGAAGGGGCGGATGTGGACAAAGACAAGCGGGTGTCGGTCTTGGAAGCGTTCGAGTATGCGCGTCTTCATGTGGCCGAGGCCTACGAGGAAGGTAACCAGCTCCAGACCGAGCACGCCGTTCTGGACGACAACGGGGACCAGAAAGGTACTCAGCGACCGCTCGAGACAGAAGCGGCTGGGGATGGCGCGGTAGCGAAGTTCTCCTTCATGCGCTCCGGTACGATGCCCGGTTCCGCTGGTTCGGGAGCGGGAGTCCCTGAGGATCCCGAGTTGGTGGCGCTCTACAAGGACAAACTTGCCCTCGAGCAACGGATCGAGGTGTTGAAGCTGCAGAAGGAGACGATGCCTTCCGAGCTTTACTTCGAGGATCTCGAAAAGCTTCTAGTGGAGCTTGCCAGGAAGAACCGCGCGATCGCCGCCGTGGCGGAGCAGCCCCAATGAATCGCCCAATGAATCGAATGTCAGCCGGACTCACCCTTTCGGTGATGCTCGCCGGCGCGCTGAGCGTTGGTCCGGTTGAAGCCAATACCCTCGAGGATGGACTCGTGGCTCTGCGAAAAGGCGACTATTCGCAAGCCATCAAGCTTCTTACCAGGCACCTCGAGAGCAAGGAAGGCGACGTGCTGGCCCGTCGCGCGCTGGTTCAAGCCCTCCGTGACACCGGGCGTTACGACGATGCAGAGGAAGCGATCGGACGGTTCGCACGTGCCTTCCCCGACTCGATGGAGCTTTCGAACAGTCTCGGAGAGCTCCTCTATGAAACCGGGAACCTGCCGGCCGCGCAACAAGCGTTCGAACGAGCGACAAAGGGTAAAGCCTCCGATGCGCTCACCGCCGCGCTCAACCTGGCGGTTCTCGATTACCGACGAGGCAAGCGTGCTGAAGCCATGCACGGATTCGATCGGTTCATCGACGTTTACAACCTTGGCGGAAAGGTGCAACTTTCGTCTTCGGACCTGACCGCGGTCGGGAACGCTTGTCGCTATCTCGGCGCCGACAGTCCGCAGCTCTTTAAGGATGCGCTGCGGGCATTGGACGAGGCGGCGGCGATGGATCCGTTCAACCTCGAGCCACGCCTCTCGATCGGCGAGCTCTTCCTCGAGAAACACAACACCACAGATGCGAGGGCGACGTTTCGGGAGGTTCTGAGCGAGAACCCCAATCAGCCAAGAGCCCTCGTTGGTTTGGCGCAGGTCGTGGACACCGACGGTTCCGCAGAAGCTTTGAAGCTCGTTGAAAGGGCTCTCGAGGTGAACTCCCGATTCGTCCCGGCGCGGGTTTTTCTTGCGCGCCAGTACCTGGATCTCGAGGACTACGCAAGAGCGAGCGCCGAGGCGGAGCTGGCACTTACGATCAATCCGGTCTCCTTGGAGGCGTTTTCCATTTTGGCGGCGTCCAGTTTCTTGAGTGGTGACGGTGAGGGTTTCGAGAACACGCGCCACATAATCTTGACACAGAACCCCGTTTACGCTGAGCTCTACAACATCCTGGCCGATGTTTGCGTGCAAAACCGGCTCTATCGAGAGGCGGTGGATTTTTCCCGCCAGGCCATACTCCTCGATGAAAAATCTTGGCGTGGGTACGGACTGCTCGGGCTCAATCAGCTCCGCCTCGGTGATATCGAGGAGGGGCGAGAGAATCTGGAACGGTCCTTCGCCGGTGATCCTTATAATGTGTGGATCAAAAATACGCTCGACCTTCTCGACACCTTCCCTAACTACAAGGAGACAGAGAGCGACCGCTTCCTGCTCGTTATCGACGCCAAGGAATCGGACATTCTCTCTCCCTACGTGATGGCGCTTGCCGAGGAAGCGTATGACGCTTTGGCGGAACGTTATCGTTACCGACCTCCCACGCCTATCCGCGTCGAGGTCTATCCTTCCCACGCCGACTTCTCGGTCCGTACCATCGGCTTGGCGGGCCTGGGGGCCCTCGGCGTCTGTTTCGGTCCGGTGATCGCGATCGATTCTCCATCGGCGCGCGAGAAAGGTAGATTCAATTGGGGCTCCACCCTTTGGCACGAGCTCGCTCACACGGTTACGCTGGGAACGACCGACCACAAAGTCCCGCGATGGGTATCGGAGGGGCTTTCGGTATACGAGGAGCACCACGCGCGGACCGGTTGGGGTGACGATGTCAGCATTCCATTCTTGGTTGCGCTACAGAAGGGCGAACTGCTTCCGATTGCCGAGCTCAACAACGGCTTCATCCGCCCCAGTTACCCCCATCAAGTTAGTAACTCCTACTACCAGGCGTCTCTGGTCTTCGAGCTCATCGTGCGGGATTATGGCTTCGAGGCGGTTCTGGAGATGCTTGAGGGTTACAAGAAGGGTCTGAGGACCGGCGAAGTTTTCCAGACGGTCCTCGGCTTGGAGCCGAAAGCCTTCGACGAGCAATTCGACTCCTACGTGAGGGAGCGCTTTGCCGGGCCGCTAACCGCGGTGAAACCTCCTCCCGAAGGAAACGTGATGGAGGTCCTAACCCGACAAGCGATTCAGAATCGGGTGGCGGAAGACCCAAGGGATTTCTCGGCGCAGCTGGCCATGGGGAAATCTCTTTTCGAGCTGGGACAGTTCGAAGAAGCCTTGACCTATCTGGAGCATGCCAAGCTTCTGTTCCCAGAGTACGGGGGCAACGACAGCCCATATTGGTACCTCGCTCAGATTCATCAGAAGCAAGGAAACGCCGCTCGAGCCGCGGAAGAGCTCACGACGTTGACCGAGATTCATGAAAGCCACTATGAAGCGCACCTGAAGCTGGCGGAGATCCAGGAGTCTTTGGGAGATCAACCCGCAGCCGCCGAGGCGTTCGAAAAAGCCGCGTTTATCTACCCGCTCGAAATGGAGCCGCACAAGAAGCTGGCCGATCTTCATCGAGAGCTCGGCCGGCATGACGCGGTCATCCGCGAGCGCGAGGCGGTGGTGGCACTGGAGCAGGTCGACCGGGCGCAGGCGATCTATGAGCTGGCGCGCGCCCACTTCGACGCCGGGGACCGCTTGTCCGCGAAGCGTGAGGTGTTGCGAGCGCTCGAGATCGCCCCCAATTTCGACGCAGCGCAGGAGCTTCTCTTGAGCCTTGTCGAGAACCCGCCTGCCATTGGAGCCGATAGGGCCGGTAGAGGAAGTCGAGCCACAAGCGAGCGGGGCACGCGATGAGACGCTTCTGGCTACTCACTGTCTTGCTGGTGATGGCCGCCATCCCGCTTTCTGCCGGCCTTGCCGACGCTCCCGATGTGCCCTATTCCAACGTTCCTTACAACGGGCAGTTCACCTTTGTCCGGCTGCGCTTTTCTCCTACCTTCTGGGGACCGGGGCCTTACGCCTGGGGCTTGGACCTCAAATGGAATCACGATTACCCGAGAGGAGAAAGTCATTTCACCAAGATTCTGAGCGAGCTGACCTACCTCACTCCGAACACGCACGGTGGAAACATTCTGGCCATGGATGACCCAGAGCTGTTCAAATATCCCTGGGCCTACGTATGCGAAGTCGGTTTCTGGGCGCTCACCGACCAGGAGGCGACCAGTCTACGCCGTTACCTCCAAAAAGGTGGCTTCCTTGTGGTCGACGATTTCATGATGTGGCACTGGGACTCCTTCGAGGCCGGGATTCGAAAGGTGCTGCCCGGTGCCCAGTTGGTCAAGCTCGAGGTTACCCATCCCATCTTCGACTCCTTCTTCCACATCGAGACGCTGGACTTCGATCATCCGAACTTTCCGGAAGTCAAACCTGTTTACTACGGCATCTTCGAGGATAACGATCCATCGAAACGTTTGATGGTGATCGCCAATTACAACCACGACATCGGCGACTACTGGGAGTGGTCGGACACCGAATGGATCCCGATTGAGCTTTCGAACGAGGCGTACAAGTTGGGCGTGAATTACGTCATCTACGGAATGACACACTAAAACACGAAAGGGAAGGTCTCGATGGGGGAAGAAAGAGTCGAGCTCGAGTCGGCGGATGATATTGCTCTGGCGGATCGATTGAAGGAGGCGCGCGAGCAGATCCTGGTGGAGCTGCGAAAGCTGATCGTCGGACAGGATGAAGTGGTCGAGCAAGTGTTGCTCTCTCTCTTTGTCGGTGGCAACAGCATCATCACCGGCGTGCCCGGACTGGCCAAGACCCTGATCATCCATACTGTGGCGCAGGTCTTGGATTTGAAGTTCGCGCGCATCCAGTTCACACCCGATTTGATGCCGTCCGACATCACGGGCACGGACATCATTCAGGAAGATCCCGCTATTGGACGTCGGGAGATGGTCTTCATGCCCGGGCCGATCTTCAATAACATCTTGCTAGCGGACGAGATCAATCGAACGCCACCGAAGACACAGTCGGCGCTGCTCGAGGCCATGCAAGAGCACCAGGTCACCATCCAAGGGCGAACTTACCCTCTCGAAGAGCCCTTCTACGTCTTTGCCACCCAGAACCCTATCGAGCTCGAGGGAACCTATCCGCTTCCCGAGGCGCAGTTGGACCGGTTCATGTTCGACATCATCATCGACTATCTACCGGAAGATGAGGAGCTCGAGGTGGTCAGAGCTACCACATCGCCGCAGGACCTGAACTTCAAACCGGTGGTAACCGGCAAGGACATGACCGCCTTTCAGAAGCTGGTGCGAAAAGTCCCGGTATCGGAGCCGGTCATGCGTTATGCAGTCAACCTGGCCCGCATCAGTAGGCCCGGAGCACCCGACGCACCGGAGTTCATCAAGAAGTGGGTGGAGTATGGTGCCAGCGTGCGTGCCGCGCAGTACCTCATTCTTGGAGGCAAGGCCAGAGCGCTGATGAACGGACGCTACCATGTGAGCTTCGAGGACATTCGTGGGCTGGCTCATCCTGTGTTCCGGCATCGCGTGCTGACCAACTTCCACGCCGATTCGGAACGCGTGACTTCTAGCCAGATCATCGATCAGTTGCTAGAAGCGGTAACCGCGCCGAAGTCTCGGATGTAGGGGCGAAGTGAATGCCTGAGAAGACCAGCGAGTCCCGGAGAGTCTAGAGAGACGTCATGCGAGGCAAGGGAGCAACGAACGAGCCCACCGCATCCACCCGTTTTATGGACCCCAAGATTCTGGGGAAGATCGACAATCTGGAGCTATTGGCGCGAACCGTGGTCGAAGGGTTCATCAGCGGGCTTCATCGATCACCTTACGTCGGCCGCTCCGTCGATTTCGCCGCGCACCGCGCCTACATGCCAGGCGACGATATCCGTAGAATCGACTGGCGGCTCTTCGCGCGCGCCGATCGGTTTTACGTCAAGGAGTTCGAAGCCGACACCAACACTAGCTTTACGGTCATTGTGGATCTCTCTCGCTCCATGACTTTCGGCAGTAGCGGTGTCACGAAGTTGGATTACGCGCGCTATCTGGCTGCCTGCCTCGCCTATTTCTCGCACAAGCAACGAGACCGAGTGGGATTGGTGACGTTCGACGAAGATATCGTCGACTTCGTACCTCCCTCTGCTAAGCACCTCGAGGTCGTTCTGCATAAGATCGATCGGATGAAGCCCGGCCGGCGAGGAGTCTTGGGCCCACCGCTGGCCAAGGTGGCGGAAGCTGTGCGTCGGCGCGGCATCATGGTTCTCATCTCGGATTTCTACGAGGAGCCGGAGGCGGTGTTGGATGCGGTGAAGGTTCTTCGCTACAAGGGAAACGACCTCATTGTCTTTCACGTGTTGGACCCCGCCGAGGTCGAGTTCCCGTTCGACGAAATCGCCAACTACCGCGACTTGGAAACCGAAGAGGCGATCCCGGTCATACCCGAGTACTTGCGCGAGCAGTATCGAAAATTAGTGGCGGAGCACATCGATCGGCTGTCCCGCTGGCTGGGTGACAACCGAATCGATTACGCGCTCTTCGATACCTCGACCCCTCTGGACTTCGCACTCTTCAATTACCTGTCGAATCGACAACGTCTGAGCAGGGTGCGCTGATGGGCTTGAGCTTTCTAACTCCGGCCTTCTTGATCGGCGCCATTACGCTAGCCATCCCCGTTATCATCCACCTCACGAATCGCGAGAAACGGGAAGTGGTCGAGTTTCCATCGCTGATGTTCCTGAACAGGATTCCGTATCGTTCGGTGCGGCGTCAGAAGATCAAGCACTGGCTTCTCTTCCTGATGAGATGTCTGGCGCTATTGCTCTTAGTGATGGCCTTCTCTCGCCCGTTCCTCGATCGGCCGCGCCGTGCCGTCACTTCGCTGACCGGCGCCCGGGAAGTCGTCATCCTTGTGGATCGGTCTTACAGCATGGGGTACAAGGATCACTGGACGCAGGCAGTCGACGCCGCGCACCGCATCGTCAACGAGATCGAGCCGTCGGAGCGAGCTACGCTGGTTTTCTTTTCGGATCGGGCTATCGCCGCGAACCAACCCACGTCGGACCGAGCCCGGCTCCACTCTCTCATCGACAACCACAACTTGGGGTCTGGGACCACTCGCTACGGTCCGCCCTTGAAGCTCGCCAAGAAGCTTCTCGACGAGTCGAAGTTGCCAAGAAAGGAAGTGGCTCTCATTAGCGACTTCCAGCGCGTGGGTTGGGGGGGGCGTGAAGACGTCGTGCTCCCGCCCGGGACGAAGCTCAACACCTTCGATCTGTCCGAACCCGAAACGTCCAACGTGGCGGTGACGACGGTGGTGCTAGAGCGCGCGCCGGTCTCCGGAAGAGAACGTGTGGTGGCGTCGGCCCGTCTCATCAATAAAGGTGCAGAGGCGGTTTCTGAGCTTCCGGTTTCCCTTGAGCTCGGTGGCCGCGTGCTTCGTGACCAGAGAATCAGCCTCCCGCCCAATAGCTCAGCCACGGTTCGTTTCGAGCCGTTCACCCTTCCAGACGGCGTTTCTCGGGGGACGGTCCGAACCGCGGAGGATTCGTTACCCCGGGACAACGCCTTCCACTTCGTGATTTGGCCCGGACAGTCACTTTCGATTCTGGTCTTGGAAGGGCCGGGGGTGGGAGTACGGCGAAGCCTCTACCTTCGCAGAGTGCTAGCACTCGGCGAGCGCCCCGCCTTTCGAATGGATGTCAAGAAGGGGTCGAGCGTGAAGCGAAAGGACCTGGACGGCCGCGCGGTGGTCTTCTTGAACGATGTCCCAGAACCCAGTGCGTCGGCGGCTCGGCTGCTGCGCGATTTCGTCGCCTCGGGCGGGGGCCTGGTGGTGGTGCTCGGCGAGCGCAGTGGCGCAAAGGGATGGACCGGATCGGCAGCCGAGCTCCTGCCCGCGACATGGGGTTCTCCCGTGGATAGGTCGACGGACTGGGGGGGTGCGTTGGCCTACATCGACTATGACCATCCGGTCTTCGAGCTCTTCAGCGCTCCTCGCAGCGGAGACTTCTCGCCCGCGAAGTTCTTTCGCTACCGACCCCTCAGAGGCAACATCGAGGGAGGTTTACCTCAAGGCATCTTGGCACGGTTCGATGATGGAGAGGTGGCCCTCGCCGAGAAGCGAATAGGGGACGGTAGAGTCTTGCTCTGGAGCTCGACGCTTGACACTTTTTGGAACGATTTGGCATTGCAGCCTGTGTTCTTGCCGTTCGTGCATCAGCTGGTCAAGTACGCCTCCGGTTACGCGGAGGCGAACGCCTGGCACGAGGTGGGTGACGTATTGGATCTGTCCCGACAACTTGAGCTGGCGAATGCGGGCGGTGCGGTCAAGGAAGCCGGGGCTGGCCCGTTGGCTTCGGCGGAGCTGGTCGCGGTGGCCCCTTCCGGTGAGAAGTCCTTTCTCTCCCGGCAAGAGGATCAACGATTGCTCACGTTGGATGAGCAAGGGTTCTACGAGTTTCGCTTCATGAAGAGCCAGTCGGGAGATCCGGTCAGTCTGGCGGTAAATCTGGATCTAACGGAGTCCGATCTGTCTTCGCTCGATCCCGAAGAGGTGGCGGCTGCGATAAGTTCGAGGGAGGTGGAGAACATTCAAACCGGCGGACAATGGACGCCGGCAGACCAGGATCGCCGCCAGCGGGTTTGGTGGTACTTCTTGGCGGCAGCGCTCGTGCTGCTGGCTATCGAGACACGTTGGTCCAATCGGTTATCTCGCTTGGCTAGCTCATGAATATTTCCGCGTGCAGCCGAATACGGAAGAAGATGTTGAAAATGCCCGAACCGAGTCCCAACGGGGGCGAAATGGTTAGAGGGGTCAACGCATGTTGAACGCACCCATCTTGTCCAGCTACGACGAGCTGCTTCGCGTCATCCGCCACGTAAGGAATCGATGGCGCTTACGGCTGGCACTCCGGGGGGCGGCCATTGTCTTGGCGGCCGGTCTTCTCGCCCTGGCGGTGTCGGCCTTTGGAATCGATCAGCTGCGCTACAGCGACTCGGCGGTTTGGGCTTTCCGCGTTTTCACGTACCTCGGGCTCATTGGTTTGACGTTGCGCTTCATTATTCTTCCTCTCGGGAGGCGTGTGTCGGACCAGCAAGTCGCTCTCTATATCGAGGAGAACGACCCCTCGCTCCAAGCGGCGGTAGTCAGTGCCGTCGAGGTCGGGGCCAAGGGCAAGGACGACGATGAGAAGAACCGACCGGGCTCGTCACCGGCGCTCATCGAACGGTTGGTGGAGGCGGCTTACGATAGCTGCCAGAGCAACCAGTTTGGACGACTGATCGAGCGGCAGCGCCTCCATCGCGCTTCCGGCACTATGGCGGTCGTTGCGCTATTGGGAATGCTTGCGGTGCTGTTGAGCCCGGCGTTTCTGCGCCACGGCGCATCGATATTCCTAAATCCTTGGCGGAGTGCTCGCGCCGCCAATCCGTATTTCATCGTGGTGGCGCCCGGTCACCTCGGCGTGGCGCGGGGGGCGGACCAGCTGGTTCAGGCTCGACTAGAGGGATTCGATAGCGACCGGGTGGAAATCGGAGTGAAAACGGAGGAAGACGAAAAGTTTCAACGTTGGCCGATGACGGTTGATGGCGATGGGGGCCAGTTCATGTTTATGCTCCTGGATCTCAACAGTACGACCGACTACTTCGTCGAGTCTAGCGGCGTTCGCTCTCCGGTATTTCGCATCGGCGTGTCCGATTTGCCTTACGTGGATAGAGTGGATCTGGAGTATCGGTTCCCCAAGTACACTGGCCTATCGCCGCGCACGATTGAAGACGGTGGCGACATCGCGACCCTCAAGGGGACCAATGTAGTTGTTGCAGCGACGCCGACCGTTCGTGTTGCGGGAGGCACGGTGCGCGTCGAAGGGAAAGAGTCCCAGCCCATGGACTTGGCGGACGACGGGACCTTGTCCGCGACACTTCACATCGACACCGAGGGGTTTTATAGCATCGAGCTGTCCGCCTTCGACGGCAAGATGCACAAGGGCTCGCCGGACTTCACGATCGAGATCCTGAGCGACCAGCCGCCATCGGTGGCGTTTCTGAAACCGGGCAGGGACACCAAGGTCAGCTCCATCGAGGAGGTCTTTACCGAGCTCCGGGCCGAGGACGACTACGGGATTCGCGAGTTGGAGCTCGTTTATTCGGTGAACGGAGGAGAGGAGCAGTCCGTCTGGCTCCATCGCGAGGGTTCTCCGCCGAAGAAGGAAGTCTCCTCCGGCCACACCTTTTTTATGGAGGACCTCCTGCTCGAGCCGGGTGATTTTGTTTCCTATTTCGGCCGCGCTACGGATGGCAATGGCGTGGAAGGCGCTCAGACGGCGAGCACCGACATCTATTTCTTGGAGGTACGCCCCTTTGGAAAGCAGTATCGACAGGCGCAGCAGGGCATGGGGGGCGCCGGGCAAGGAATGGACAACGCTCTATCTCAAAGGCAGCGCCAGATTGTGGCCGCAACCTTCAAGATCGCCCGCGATCGGAAGAGCTATTCCGAAAAGGAATACTCGGAGAATCTGACGACGATTGCCTTGATGCAGGGTCGTTTGAGAGAGCAGGTCGGGACGCTGCTTCGGCGCATGACCAACCGCGGCATCGTCGAGGGGGATACGGATTTTGGGAAAATCGCCGCCTCGCTTCGTCTAGCGGCCGAAGCGATGGAGCCGGCTGAGGAAAAACTCCTGGAGAAGAAGCCCGATGAAGCGCTTCCACCTGAGCAACGAGCCCTTCAACATTTGCAGCGGGCCGAAGCGGTGTTCCGCGAAGTGCAAGTAGCCTTTGGTGGCGGTGGAATGGGTGGCGGCAAGCAGTCGAACGTCGAAGATCTTGCGGACCTCTTCGAGCTCGAGATGGACAAGCTGCGCAACCAGTACGAGACCGTGCAAAGGGGCGAGCGGCAGACCGTGGATAACGAGGTCGACGAGGCTTTGCAGCGTCTGCAGGAGCTTGCCCGACGGCAGCAGCAGGAAAACGAGCGCATGAAACGCTCCAAATCACAAAACTTCCCCGGCGGCGGCGGTGGCGGGGGCCAACGCGATGTCGCCGAGGAGACGGAAGAGCTGGCGCGTCGATTGGAGCGTCTGGCTCGAGAGAAATCCGAGAAGGGGTTGGAGGATACGGCGCGGCGGCTCCACCAGGCGGCAAGCTCCATGCGACGGGCGGCAAGCGAAGGGCGCGAGGGATCTCTGTCCGAGGGCATCTCGGCGCTCGATCGGCTGAAGGATGCGCGCCGGCTGTTGGAGAAAGATCGGGCCTCTCGACTCGAGAGGGATATGGACGATATCCGCTCCCGTGCGGAGAAAATCACTCGACAGCAGGAAAAAATTCAATCCGATGTCGGTCGGCTGGATCAGACTAGCCCTCGGGAAAATGCCGATAGGATGCAACGCTTGCTGGAACGGAAGAGCGAGCTAGCCAGCGAAGTCGCAGATCTCGAGGCACAGATGGATCGAATGTCTATGGAGTCGCGCCAGGAACAGAAGGATGCGTCGAGAAAGCTTCGCGAGGCGGCCGATTCCATCCGCGACAGCAAGCTCAAAGAGAAGATCCGCTACTCCAAGGGCGTGGTACAGGGCCGGACGCCGGAGTACGCACGGCAATTCGAGGATCAGATCAGCGAGGACATTTCCGAGTTGCGCGATCGAATCGAAGAAGCGAGAGGCGCCATCGGAAAGAGCGAGAGGGCTCAAGCGGAGGAGGCGTTGGAGAAGACGCGGGAGCTGGTTCGTAGTCTGGAGTCGCTCGATGAACGACTTCAGGAGCGGGCCCAGGGTCTGAATCCCCGAAGCCCGGGTGGGGAGGAGTCCGGCGGAGAACCTGGACAAGAAGGACAGGAGCAGCAAGGTCAGCAGGGCCAACAGGGCCAACAGGGCAGCGACCCCGAGCGCTCTTTGAATGCGCCGGGCTTCGTGGGGCCAGGGGCCAACAGCTTTCAGCCGGGCACGTTCAGTTCCGAAGATATTCGGCAGTTCCGCCGTGAGTTCAGGGAGAGAGCTCAAGAAGCGCAGGGCTTGAGGCAAGAACTACAACGGCAGGACCTGCAGGTTCCAGACCTTCAGAGCATCATCGAGCGGATGGAAGCCTACGATTCGAAGAAGGTCTATAAGGTCTATGAGGACCCGCGTGGTTTGCAGGAGCTCAGCACGCTGGTCGAAGAGCTCAAGCAATTCGAATACTGGCTAAGGCGAGAGCTAGAGGGTATGAGCAAGGAAGAGCTCCTGCTTTCCGGTTCAGATCACGTGCCGGCCGGCTATCGAAAGCTAGTCGAGGAATATTATCGTTCGCTATCCAAGAACCAACGACCTTAACGTCCTCCCAGAGATGACCACCCTCACCCGCCGTCTGACGCCATTGATAACGCCACCACACGTCTTGACGCCCACAATCCCCTGCCCGCCTTCGTCCCCGGTGTTCCAAGGACTTCGGCGGGTCCGCCGAAGCTCTTAGCGTAGGCGGAAGGGAGAGGGAGTAAGGGAAGGAAGCCAGCATTCATTACCCTCACCCGGTTGAGTCTCACGCCGGCCGAACGCCAGGTCCCCGTTGTAATTCGGAAGGCGTCGCCCGTATGATACGTTTCCGTCTCAGCAGGTGAACGCAGTGCCGGCGGAAGACCAGGCTGTGTCCCTGACGCAAAGTCCGGCTACGCCACTTGACGCAAAAGTCAGGCTATGGCGCCTGACCGAAGGTCAGGCTAAGAAAGACTAGAGCAGAGTGAAAACATCCAACGACCAGTCCGATTTCGACGTTTTGGGTATCTCCGGCCCGACCCTCGGTGCTTTGGCCGAGATGGGTTACGTTTCGCCGACCGACGTTCAAAGAGACACTATCCCCGGTGCTCTTGCGGGCCACGATCTAGTCGTGATGTCTCGGACCGGAACCGGCAAGACCGCGGCCTTCGGGATCAGCGTCGCCGAGAAGGTGAATTCGGAACTAACGCGGGCGCAAGCCTTGGTGCTCACTCCGACTCGCGAGTTGGCGGTCCAGGTCACAGAGGAACTCGACAAGATCGGCCAGGGACGCGAGCTCAAAACGCACGCCGTTTACGGAGGAGAGTCAATAGGGGGTCAGATCGACGCCATCCGCGCCGGGGTTCACGTGGTGGTCGGGACACCGGGTCGGATACTCGATCATTTGAAGCGAGGCACTCTACGGCTGGATTCCGTGAAGATCCTCGTGCTCGACGAGGCGGACAAGATGTTGGACATGGGTTTCGCCCAAGAGATGGGTGAGATCATGCAATTCATGCCCGAGGAGCGGCAGACCCTTCTTTTCTCGGCCACCATTCCGCTCGGAATTCGAGGGCTCATCTACAACTACCTGGCGGAGCCGGAGTGGGTTCTCCTGTCCGAGGACTTCGCTTACGTCCAGGAAGTCACCCACGCCTACGTCATTGCTCCTCACATGCAGAAAGAGCAGGTCCTCTACAAGTTGATCGAGCACGATCAGCCGAACTCATCGATCATCTTCTGCAATACGCGCGGCGAGGTACGAATCGTCGCCGGCTTTCTAGCCCGCCAAGGCCTGCCGGTGGCGATGATCTCGAGTGATTTGGTGCAAAAGAAGCGTGAACAGGTCATGGCGAGATTTCGCGCTGGAACCATCCGGCACTTGGTGGCTACGGATGTCGCAGCCCGCGGTATCGATATCGAGGATCTGTCGCACGTTTTCATCTTTTCGACGCCGTCCTCGCCCGAGGTCTATATCCATCGGGCCGGGCGCACCGGCAGGATCGGAAAATCGGGAGAAGTGATCTCTTTGGTGTCCGCAGCGGATCTGGTGAGCTTCAATCGTCTCGTCAACCGCTATCGACTCCAGGTGGTCGAGCGCGATGTGCCGAGCGACGAAGACATTAAGCAGCGAAAGACAGAGCGCATCCTGCAACGGCTTGCGGACGAAGCGAACGAGATGAGCGAGGCGGAGTTCTTCGATTTGGAGGACGTCGCCGATGCCGTTGCCGCTCATCCCGACCATCGGCGGCTCATCGCTTATCTAATGCGCCGGGATTTCGGTGGTCCGGTGGATGTAGACGAGCTGGAGCCGGACAAGTCGCACCAGTCTGTCAGGGCAACACCCCCTCCAACAGAAAGCAATGAGGCCGCCACAGAACCCAGCGGGGCCAAGAAGCGACGCGGTCGGCGGAGGCGGTCGCGAGCAAAGAAGGAATCCTAAACCACGGAATCGAAGGTCAGGACCGACGGCACGCGAATGAAAGACGGGAATCCGCGAATCGGATTTATTGGGCTCGGAATCATGGGGCGTCCCATGGCGGAGAACCTATTGGCGGCCGGGTTCTCCCTCACCGTGCACAACCGCACGCGCTCGAAGGAAAAGCCACTGGCCGATGCGGGTGCGAAAGTTGCCGCGAGCGCCGCCGAAGTCGCCGCCGAGTCCGATGTCGTCATTACCATGGTCCCTGACACTCCAGATGTGGAAGCCACGCTGCTCGGGCCTAAGGGTGTTTTTGAAGCGGTGCGGCCGGGGCTTCTGATCGTCGACATGAGCACGATTTCGCCGGATCGAGAGCGGGAGATGGCCACCATCCTTCGAGAAAAGGGTTGCGAGCTGCTCGACGCCCCGGTAACCGGCGGAGACGTCGGTGCACAGCAGGGCACTCTTATGATCATGGTGGGTGGAGAAAAGGCGGCCTTCGAGAAAGTCCTGCCGGTTCTTCGAGCCATGGGTAAGGGCGTTCATCACGTTGGGCCCAGCGGCGCCGGTCAGTCTCTGAAGTTGTGCAATCAAATTCTTAGCGCCGTGAACATGATGGCTCTTTCCGAAGCTCTGTTGTTGGCGGGGCAAGCGGGAATCGATTTGGAACAATTCCTCGAAGTGCTGGGTGGTGGGGCCGGAGGGTCTTGGCAGCTGACGAATTTGGGCCCGAAGATCGTCCGGCGGGAACTTGGCCCCGCCTTCATGATACGTCTCATGCAGAAGGATCTGTCTCTCGCCCAAGAGCTGGGCCGTCGCTTGAACGTTCCCCTGGCCAGCACAGCTCTGGCCGAGCAGCTCTACCGTGGTCTCGAAGCCTCAGGGGATGGTGCCCTGGGGACGCAAGCGATGATTCTTGCCTTGGAACGCCTGACAAAATTGACGGGACCTGAGGCAGCGTCTTCCTGAACCGCGCGCCCAGAGCGCGCCGGACACGGGGTAACAAGGAATCGTTCGACAGATCCGCCCGTGGCTGCTATTCTAAACGTGCCCCAACACAACCGAATAGTTCGGAGGAGCCAATATGTGGAGGGGTACACTCGCTCTGATGCTGCTCCTCGTTCCGGTTCTGGCAGTTGGCCAGTCTCTAGGCGACGTGGCTCGCAAGGAGAAGGAACGTCGCGATGACAACCGGAAGCGAGGGGAAAGACCTACACTGGTGATTGGGGATATCGGGATTACGGAAGAAGGAGAAGAGCCCACGCCTGTCCTAGGCACCGCGGCTCCTCAAGGAGAGCAGGAACCCGAACTCGAGCCCGAGCATCGCACTTCCAACGAAACGGATCGCGCGCAACAAGAAATGGATTGGCGGAGGCGGAGCAGTGAGGCGCGGGAACGGATCAAGGAGGCGCGGAGACGCTACGAGCTCGTTAGCAGGCTCCACCTGAGCTCCGGGGCCGTCTACGTGGATGAGAACAACCAGGCGGTCATTACATCCGTCGAGCAGCTGCAAGGCATGGTTGCGGAGTCCAAAGCGGAGCTAGATGCTGCTACCGAGGCCAGACGGAAGCTTCGCGAAGACGCGCGCCGCGCGAACGTGCCGCCGGGTTGGGTTCGGTAGTCTCGGGGTACCTCAATGCGCGCTCACTCCTCGTTCGCGCGCTTGCGCCTCGCTCGTCGCTCGGCTACCTGTCGTCGGCCCTCCGGGCCGGGCTCGCTCCGCTCGCGCAGGGTGCAGTGCATTCTTCAGCACCCTGCTAGCTTCTCTGTCTAGGATTCGCTCCAGGTTTCCCCGGAGGCTAGGAGACTCCCGGCGGGAATTACGCACTCCTCAGGCACGATTGCGTGATCTCCCGCCACGAGACCGAGCCGGTCGAGGCGGGTGGGGATCATCTTCCCTCCAAGCTCGACATCGATCGGCTGATCGGCTCGAGCTTTTGAAAGTATCTCGGTGTGAGACCCCACTCGCGTTAGCTCTCCAATGACCGAATGAGATACGCGAGCAAAGTCCGCGACCTGGGCAGCGCGGAAAAGGACCGATCGCTCCAGTTCCACCCGATCGCCGATCGTCGAGCCTTCGGCGATAACCGTTGGGCCTTGCACCCGACAAAAACTCCCCAGCGTCACACCGGCAGCAATAATGACCGGGCCCTGGATGACTGTGCCCGTTCCCAGATGGATATCCCGTCTTTTGGCTAGTTGGCCTGGACTCTCGACGCTCACGCCAAATTCCGCCGCCCGTTCCTCGTCCTCGAGTAAGAACAGGCTCACCCTGAGGACATCCCACGCGTAGGTTAGAGGCAGCCAGAGTTTCTCGATGCGGTGGTAACGCACGACCGACGAGCGTGCCAGGAGTTTGATGAAATCGGGAAGCTCCAGCTCGCCGCGAGGGCTCAACTGGATCTCGCGCAGCTTGTCCAGAGACTCCCGTTCCATGACATACCCCCCGACACTGGCCAAAGAATTGGGTGGAGCCGAAGCGGGTTTTTCGACGATGTCAGCCACTTGGTCACCAGCGACAGTCACGACGGCTCGGTTTTGGGGATCGGGTACCGGTGTCACCAGGATCGCAGTCCGATGTCTCGACAAGGCCTGCAAGTCGTGGCGATGGTAAAGATCGTCCCCGTTCAAGACCAAGCAGCGGTCCTCGATCAATGGAGACGCTTGGAGCAGAGCGTCGGCGGTCCCCCGTTGATCCCGCTGTTCCAAGTAGCGAAGGGGGAGGGAGCCGAATCGATCGCCGAGCTGAACGTGAATCGCGTCGGCGCGATAACCGACCACGATGATCGCTTCTTCCACTAGGCCCTGGAGCTGTCCGAGCAAGTGCTCGAGCAACGGCTTGCCCAGGACCGGAATCAGTGGTTTGGGCCGGGTCGTGGTCAGCGGATAGGTACGGGTCGACTTCCCGGCGGCGAGGAGAACGGCTTGTAACATCTGGAGAGAATGCTACCAGCTAGAAGGGGACCCCCAACAAAAAAAGGCTGCTGGGTAGGAAGAGCGGAGGCGGTTGGTGTGTCGCCCGGCGTTCGCTGCAGATTCTTAAAATGACAGCTTGACACTTGCCAGGGACGTCCGGTAGACTGGCCTGGTAAGTTGAAATCGGTTTTCATTTTCACCCAGGACGGACGCCGAAATGCCACCCGAGCCTAGCGGCCTCAACACGACGGCCCTTCCCGAACTAGCCACCAAGGCCCCGCCGGCCCGTCACGAAGGAAGTCAATCAACCAAAGCCAAGATCGCGTTGGTGGGAAACCCCAATGTCGGCAAGAGCGTCATCTTCAACCGCCTTACCGGCCAATACGTCTACGTTTCCAATTACCCCGGGACCACCGTGGCACTCGCCCGTGGTACCGCAGAGGTCGGCGGTAGGCGCTATGAGGTCGTCGACACCCCCGGGGTGAACTCCCTAGTCCCGCAGTCCGAGGACGAGCGCGTGACTCGGGACATTCTGCTCGCAGAGCGTCCCGATATCGTCTTGGTGGTGGCCGACGCAAAGAACATTCGCCGGACCCTCCTTTTATTGATCCAAATTGTAGAGCTCGGTCTTCCCACCGTCCTGGATCTCAATATGGCGGACGAGTCGAGGAAGCGTGGCATAGAAGTAGACCTCGCGGCGCTCGGTGGACTATTTGGCATCCCGGTGGTCGAGACGGTGGCGACGGAAGGACACGGGATCGTGGATTTGGAGAGGGCGCTCGCGAGACCCGCGGTTCCACGCAATCCCTCACCGCAGTTGGAAGCGATGATCGCCGAGCTCAAAGACAACGTCCCGGCTGGCGGCGATGGCGACCGCCAACTACCCATGGGGCTCTTCGCGGAGTGGCTATGGTCTCGAGACGAGGGAGTCAAAGGTACCCTCCCTGTACTCACCGGCGACGCGCGGCTTCGCGCCATTAATCATTCTCTAGAGCTCTATCAGCAGAGACACCACCGTCCTGCCGCCGCCGCGATCGTTCAAGAGCGGAGCCAATGGATCGACTCCACGGTCGGCACCCTACGGAAGGTGACAGGTGGGGAAGTTTCCGCCTTCGCCGATCGGCTCGGCCGCTTGTGTCGAGAGCCGCTGACTGGTTTTCCCATCCTCATCGGCGCCTTGCTCTTTATGTACTACTTTGTAGGAGTCTTCGGGGCCGGTGCGGCGGTGGATTTTGTCGAAGAGACCATCTTCGGCGCCTACTTGGTACCGGGAGTCACTTGGCTGGTCGACCGGTTCCTTCCGATTCCCTTTATCCATGATCTCTTGGTGGGGCCGTACGGTGCGATATCGATGGGCGTCACGTACTCGGTGGCCATCGTGTTGCCGGTGGTGACGACTTTTTTCATGGCGTTCGGATTTCTCGAAGACAGCGGCTATCTACCTCGGCTCTCGGTGCTCGCCGATCGAATGTTTCGCTTCATGGGATTGAATGGGAAAGCGGTGCTACCGATGGTGCTCGGGCTCGGCTGCGTCACCATGGCTACCC
This sequence comes from Candidatus Marinacidobacterales bacterium, assembly GCA_965219415.1. Taxonomy (GTDB): domain Bacteria; phylum Acidobacteriota; class Vicinamibacteria; order Marinacidobacterales; family DATDRI01; genus CBDCNP01. Next base: position 1,482,091 of record OZ244742.1, on the reverse strand, counting down.
TTGCGACGAGAATTCTGTCTACTCGTAAGGAGCGCGTTCTCGCTACGTTGCTCCTCGCCCTGGCGGTGCCCTGCGCTGCTCAGCTCGGCGTGGTCTTGGGTATGCTCGCGTGGGTCTCCTTCGGCGCCTTACTTTTTCTTTTCGGCATTTTGTTGTCGCAGCTTCTGGTGGTGGGGTGGATCGCCGACAAGATCCTACCCGGTAGTCGATCGGACTTCATGGTGGAGCTACCCCCGATGCGACTTCCGGTGTGGGGAAACCTGGCTCGAAAAACATGGTCCCGCGTACGATGGTTCCTTAGGGAGGCGGTACCGCTATTCGTTCTGGGAACCGTGGTGTTGTTTGTCTTGGACCGTCTCGCGATCCTGCCGTTTATCGTGGGGGCCGCGGAGCCCGTGGTGGTGGGTCTATTGGGTTTGCCGGCCAAGGCCGGGGAGGCCTTTGTGATGGGATTCCTCCGCCGCGACTACGGTGCGGCAGGCTTATTCGATCTGGCCCGCCAAGGTTTGATGGATGACACGCAGATCATCGTCTCTCTGGTCACCATGACCTTGTTCGTCCCTTGTGTTGCGAACTTCCTGGTTATGATCAAGGAACTCGATTTTCGCAAGGCCGCGCTCATGGTGGGCTTCATCATTCCTTATGCCATCGCGGTGGGCACTGGGGTGAACTTCCTTCTGCGCTGGACCGGTTTGCCGCTATGAACGACACAACCTCGACCGAGACCAGTCGCTCTCCGCAACCACCGCACCGGGCGCTCGAGGAAGTCCTGGAGGCGCTTTGGACAGGAGACGAGCGAGGCGCGACCCGGCGGGAGGATTTGGCCCAAGTCGTCGACGTCGCCTTGACCGAGGAGCTCATCGAAGAGCTCAAGACGCGAACGTTGATCGAAGAACGAAAGGACGGCTCGCTGGTTTTCACCGAGTCCGGTCGAGAAAGGGCCCGCGCCATCATTCGACGTCACCGACTCGCGGAACGTTTGGTGAACGACATTTTGCGCATGCCGATGCCCGAGATTGAGGTCAACGCTTGCGAGTTCGAGCATCTCGTTGCCCCCGGCATTACCGAAAGCATCTGTACGCTGCTCGGCCACCCGCGCCAGTGCCCTCATGGTCGGCCCATTCCCGAAGGACGATGCTGCCAAGATACGAGGCGTAGCATCGAGGCAGTGGTGGTCAGTGCCAACCAGATGCACACCGGCGAGACGGCGCGAGTGGCTTATGTCAATACTAAGAACTACTCCAGACTGCATAAGCTTTCTTCTTTCGGTTTCACCCCGGGAGTCAAAGTGAAGCTGCACCAGCGGTCGCCCGCGTTCGTCTTGGAATGCGACGAGACGCAACTGGCGCTCGAAGAGGCGTTGGCCGAAGATATTTACGTACTCCGGGAAGGCCCGCGAGGAGGCGACTCGGATGACACCGAGTAAGTCCTCCCACGGTCGAGAAGAGTTCCGTGTCCTCGAAGAGTATCTCGCAAACAATGGGCTGAAGCACTCCCGTCAGCGGGAAGTGATCCTCCAGTACTTCTTGGAGACCGGAGGCCACATGACGGTCGACGATCTCCATCGAGTTATCCATCGCAAGCACCGCGAGATCGGTCGCACCACAATCTATCGAACCCTGAAGCTTCTGTGTGACGCGCAGTTGGCGGAATCGATCGAGCTCCGAGACGGGCTGACTCGTTTCGAGCATCACTACAAACATGCACATCACGATCACATGATCTGCATCGAGTGCGGCACGATCATCGAGTTCGTGAGTCAGGAGATCGAGACGCTCCAGGACGAAATTGCCGAGGCCTACGGATTCACCATCGACTCGCACCGGCATCAGATATTCGGTGTTTGCCAAAAGTGCAATCAGCGGCGCTCGAAGAAAAAGAGTAGCCGTCGTAAGACCAAGGTCGGCGTTAAAAACGCGTCCACCCGTTCGCACTAGTTTCCCCAAGGGCCCGCGGCGTGAAGAGACAACGGTGGAGGTAGAGTCATGACACCCCAGAGTGTGACACCGCCGAGAACTCGCAGGGTTTTCGGGATCGCTCTTCTTTCGGGCGCACTCGCCCTGCTCACTTGGGCAGAGGCCGCCTCGGCCATCACCATCGAGAAGGCAGAAGAGGAAGAGAAGGAAGAGAAGAAGGATCCACCGTCCCAAGAGGAGCGCCTCGCGGAGCTCGAGCGGCAGATCCGACTCCTGAGCGAAGAAATCGAGAGGCTGAAGTTGGGAGCCGTGGCGGAAGAGGAGCAGGAGCCCGGCAAGGGTCAAAGGGGCCAAAGGGGTCAATATGGTTTGGCGCCATCTGCCTCCAAGATATATGGAGTAGAACGAGGCGCTTCCATCGGTGGGTACGGTGAGGCCATCTTTCAGAATCCGGCCACGGACAGCGACGACGGATCGGCTTCCGGTGCACTGAATGAGTTCGATTTCTTGAGGGCGATCGTTTACCTGGGCTACAAGTGGAACGATCAATTCCTCTTCAACTCGGAGATCGAATTCGAGCATGCCTCTACCGACAAGTCGGGCGTCGTCTCGGTGGAGTTCGCATACCTCGACTTCCTCTATCGTCCGCAGCTCAATTTTCGCGGCGGGATGGTCTTGATACCGGTGGGTTTTCTCAATGAGCTCCACGAGCCGACCGTCTTCTACGGAGTCACCCGGCCCCAGGTGGAAAGGGTCATCATTCCGACCACCTGGCGAGAGAACGGAGGGGGCATTTTCGGTGACATAGGTCCCTTCACCTATCGCTCCTATGTGGTCGTCGGTCTGACGAGCACTGGTTTCTCTCCCAGCTCCGGGCTTCGCGGCGGTCGGCAAAAGGGCTCGAAATCCATCGCCCAGGACTTCGGCTGGACTGGCCGCCTGGATCTCACCGGCTATCCCGGCTTTCTGGTGGGCGGCAGCTTTTTCGTCGGTGACTCGGGTCAAGGAGAGACGTTGCTGACTGGAAGCGCAATTGGCGGGCGGGTCAGCCTGTTCGATGTCCATGGTCAGTACAACTACCGGGGGCTACAGCTCCGAGGACTCTACGTGATGGGAACGATCGGCGAAGCGGCGCTCATCAACCAGAGCCTCGGCCTTACCGGTGCCTCGTCGATCGGCTCCGAGCTCCGGGGATGGTATCTGGAGGGGGCTTACGAATTCGTTGGTCTCGGAAACACCGGGGCGGCCTGGGCGCTGACGCCGTTCATTCGCTACGAGGACTTCGACACACAAGCGGAGGTGCCCGGCGGGTTTCTTAGGAACCCTGTAAACGACCGAGCCGTTACCACGTTCGGCTTCGAGGTGGAACCGATCTACAGCATCGTGCTGAAGCTCGATTTCCAGAATTTCCGCAATCGAGCCGGCACCGGAACCAACCAGTGGAACTTCGGAATCGGTTATCAATTCTAGGGTCGAACGCAATGCAACGATTCGGGGATTGGCGTCAGACGCGACTCGTCTGGGGATTGGCAGCGATCGTTTCCATTCTTCCCGGTGAGCTCCGAGGTGGTCTCTATAAGACGCAGAAGCAGGCTTTGGCGGAGGCGTTTCCAGGTGGAGCGATCGAACGGAAGTCCGTTTTTCTCACCGACGAGCAGGCGAAGGAGATCGAAGGCTTGGCACGAGCGCGGCTCGATTCCAAGATCGTCCACTACTACGTCGGAGTCGATGAAGACGGCCGACCCGCGGGAGCCGCATTCTTCGACACCCACGTCGTGCGCACCACCACGGAGACGGTCATGGTCTTGGTGAAGCCAGACGGTACGGTGCGTCGAGTGGAGATTCTCGCGTTTTACGAACCGGAGGACTACAAGGTTAGGCAGAGTTGGCTGGACCGAATGAATGATCAGGAATTGACCGATGACATGATCGTGGGACGCCATCTCGTGCGGGTCACTGGTGCCACACTGACGGTGAGAGCTCTGGCGGCAAGCGTCCGTCGTGCGCTGGCCCTTTACACAGTTCTCGGAGGAGAGGGCGGGTCGTGAAATACATGGAATCCGGCGGTTTCCAAAACCACCCTTTGATGCGATTGACCATCGGGCTGACGTTGCTGTTGCTTGTGGGGTTTTGGGTAACGAACCTCGTTCTATACTTATCGAAAATGGGACTGAGTCCGGAATCCGTCGTCAGTTATTACAATGGTTCGGAGGAGGAGTTCCTACCGCCGCGAACCATGGGGTCGATGCTCGAAGTCACCCACGCTCACCTCGCCATGATGGCGATGGTGCTGCTCGTGTTGACGCACTTGGTGATCTTTTCGCCTTTTGGAAAGGGTCTGAAGCTCTTTTTCGTTTGGGCCACCTTCGGTGCGGCGATTGCCTCTGAGTCGGGAGGTTGGCTGGTGCGATTCGTCGGCCCCTCTCTTGCTCCGGTCAAGATCGTGGGGTTCTTTGCTCTCGAGGCACTGCTCGGCACGCTCCTCGTTGTCGTCGCATGGAATCTCTGGAGTGGCTCGCCTCCCAACGGACACAACGGGCGGGCAATGACTCGCGAGATTTTGATACCTAAGAAAACCGGCGCCGAGGATCGCCTCGTTTCGGTCGGAACGAAAGACCCTTCCCGTTAGTTCGGTCGCGATAGGCGCGCACGTGTCGATTGTTTCCTGGCTTGCGATGGTCGGGGCGATCGCGGCCAACCCGTCGCTCGACCCACCCCCCGACCCGCCCCAATGCCGCGAGCAGGCTTTCTACGTCATGGGCACGGTTGCGCGCATCGAGGCATGCGGACTCGAGGAGCCCGCGCTGGATGCGGCCATCGCCCTCGCCTACAGAGAGCTAGAATCGGTCGACCGACTCATGAGCCTCTACCGCGAGGACAGTGAGTTGAATCGGTTGAACCGGGAGCCCTCCAATACTCCCTTTCCGCTTTCTGATTCGACCTACGACGTCCTGAGCGAGGCGATTCGTGTCGCGAATCGATCGGGCGGCGCCTTCGATCCCACCATTGGTTCCGTCGTAAGGATGTGGGGCTTTTATCGTGGAGGGGGTGAGGTTCCGGCGCGGATCATGCTCGCAAACGCTCACACTCGGGTGGGGTTTCGGCAGATTCGCCTCGATCCGACTACGTCATCGGTCGAGCTCGCGGCGGATGGAGTTGAGATCGATTTGGGAGGACTCACCAAGGGATACGCGGTGGACAAGGCGCTCGCCAACCTCAGGGCGGCCGGGGCTCAACGGGCGATGGTCGACCTCGGGGAGAGCAGCGTTGCTCTTTTTGGCTATGCGCCGACCGGGGCGATATTCTTCCCTCGAAACGCCCCCCGCGTCAAGCTCCAGATCGAAGAAGGTTGCGTTTCGACATCGGCAGGCGACGAGCAAGGGTTCGAGGAGGATGGCGTCTGGTTGTCACACATCATCGACCCACGTACCGGATGGCCGGTGAAGGATTCCGTGTCGGCGACCGTTGTCGGCAACCTAGGAGAAGCGATGACGGTCGATGCTTTGTCGACCGCCGGTTTTGTTGTAGGGCCGGACGGTGCGCTCGACCTGTGGAGGCGATTCGGTGTGGAGGGGGTTCTTTTCTATCGCAATCGCGGCAAGATCCGCTTCGTTCGTACAGCGGGATTCCCGCTCGTTCGCTTGGTTTTCTCACCGTAGCCCGACGCGTTTGCTTAGTGCCTGCCTGATGCCTGGCTAATGCCAAGCTAATAGACGACGAGCTCCTCGCTCCGGTTCTCTATCAACTCTTCGAAACGCTGAACCATCAGCTTCCACCGCGCAACTAGCGCGTTGAGCTCCCCAACGGTCAGGTACGGTCTGACCACGTCGCGGAGCTCCGATTCGGAGACACTCTGTAGCTTGTCCCAGGTCGCCCGTTTCACGTGAGAGACGCCCTCTGGTTCGAGAAGAGCGGCGACCTCTTGAAATCCTCGCGTTTGATCGATCAAGATCAACGTGTAGTCGTGAGTCACGAGGATGTTTCCCGGGTTCCGATCCACGTTGAAGATGAGGTTATCGAACAAGCGCATTTCTTGGACCTGCCGCGCCCAAGCGAGGGCGGACGGTGGCGCGAAGGCCTCGTGTTTTTCGTCTCGAACGTCTTCGATCCATAGCTGGAGGCTGCCCTCGGTCCGACCGAGGCGCCGCAGCACGACCGGCGGTATCTTGGTAATTCCGAGCAACTGGCCCAGATCGTAAGAGGCGCATTCGAAGAGGTAGCTGTCGCGGAAAACGCGGTAGCGCCGATCTCCTACCCGGATGTTGTGCTCCGTCACGTCGGCATCACGGAAGATCGCATGCGCTTGCACGCCGTCCTTCTTAAGCGTCAATTTCTTGAAGCGATTGATCCCTGTACCAATGTCAGACCGTTTCGTCACCTTGGCTGTTTTGAGAAATTTCATCATCTCGTCGTCGTTCTCGAAGGGCAGGGGGTTCCCGTCCGGGCCGGTGAAGGTTCTGGCCGGGATCGTCGCCTGCGCAGTTGGGGAGGCGAGGGGTAAGGCGGCGAGGAGCGGCGGCGGTGTGACCGAATAGCCGATGCTCATCAATAAGACGAAAGTCAAAGGTGCGCTCTTCCGAGAAGCGGTCATGTCCAATCCAACCTCCGAACCAAAGATCCTTCGATTCCGCCAGATTGTCAAAAACGACGAAACAAGGACTTGCCGCCTTACCTCGAGACTCTGTTAGAATCGTTCAGGTTCTTGCACAATGGCCGGCCCCTTCCTTACTACCACCGAAACTTCGCTGGCTGAGATCGTCGATTTGGTCGGATTGCGCCCCGCGCACCTCGAGAGTCTGTGGGCCGAGGAGAGAAGATTCTGGCAAAGTGAGCTCTTGTGGGACACCACGCCCGCCATTTCAGTCGTCCGGGACGCCGTGAAGAGACGGAGCCTTGCTGGAAGAGCCATTCGAGTCGGGGACGAGGTCGTTGGCTGCGGGTACTACATCGTGGATGGCAAACGGGCGGTGCTAGGAAGTTTCATGCTTGCACCTGACGCGAGAGTTCCAACGATAGGACTTCCGCTCGCTGCGAGTCTCATTGCGTCGGTGCAATCTGTAAAGGCTGTGCAGGCGGAGGGCGCGGTCACACGCGTCGAAAGTCAGTTCATACCCTTCGGCCTTCCTTGGTTGCGAGACGCGTTTTTGGCTGAAGGGTTTCGAGCGCATGACCGAGCGTTCCTACGCCGCGAACTTCAGGCTAGCGTCTCGAGCTCTTCCGGTAGTCATTTGTTCGAGTTCAAGCCTTGGAGCTCCTCTTACCTGTCGCGCGCCGCCTTGCTGATGCAGCAAGCACATGACGGGAGGGTGGACGCCGAGATGAACGAGCTGTACCGAAAGCCAGAGGGGTGCCGCACCTTGCTGGAAAACATTGTTCAACTGCAGGGATGTGGAGAACCGATTCCGATGGCCTCGTCGGTCGCTCAACGTCCGGAGTCCAGAATGCTTTCTGGATTCATCGTGGCGACTGAAATTTCGCCTCGACACGCCCATTTTGCGCAGGTCGCGGTTAGTCCGTCCGCTCAGGGTTTGGGTTTGGGCAAACTCCTTCTCGGTCGCGCAATCGATGCCTTGACCCGAGCCGGCTACCTCACCGTCTCTCTCATGGTGAGTGACACCAACGAGAGGGCCGTCTCGCTCTACGAATCAATGGGCTTTCGGACCGTGCTCCGATTCCCGGTTTTTAGCTGGGATCGGCAGGCCCCGCACGTTTCATCGTAGCCGCGAGGATGGTTGACCTGCTATCGGAGGGTAATTTGAAACCAGTGAGCTTCCTATTTTTGCTACTAGTGTCTCTTTCTTGCACCGATCGCGGCGCGGAGGTCGAGCCGGCGCCTCCCGCCACCGAAATTCCGTCGTCCGTGACGCACACTGAAGAAGTGGACTACTCGGCCGACGGCGTTACGCTCAAGGGCTATCTGGCGTACGACGAGAATGTTAAAGGGAAACGGCCGGGAGTCCTCGTCGTTCACGAATGGTGGGGTCACAATGAATACGCGCGCGAAAGAGCGCGCATGTTGGCGGAGCTCGGCTACACCGCCCTGGCGGTCGACATGTATGGCGATGGGAAACAGGCGGATCATCCTGACGACGCCGGCAAGTTCGCGGGCGAGTTGGTTCAGAACATCGATGTGGCGGAAGGCCGCTTCCGCGCCGCGCTCGAGCTTCTCAAGAATCAAGAGTCGACCGATCCGGATCGTATTGCGGCTATCGGCTACTGCTTTGGCGGCGGAGTGGTGCTCCATATGGCCCGTGTCGGCACGGATCTCGACGGCGTGGTGAGTTTCCACGGCGATCTATCCTCGCACCATAAAGCCGAACCTGGTTCGGTGAAGGGCAAAGTGCTGGTGTGTCATGGTGGCGATGATCCGCTCGTTCCCCCGGAACAGGTCGATGCATTCAAGGCAGAGATGGAGGAGGTCGGGGTCGACTATCGTTTCCACGAATACGAGGGCGCGGTCCACAGTTTCACCAACCCGGACGCCGACCAGTACGGGAGCGAATTCGGTCTTCCCCTCGCTTACAACGAGGTCGCCGACACCATGTCTTGGAAGGAAATGCAGAGCTTCTTCAATGAGATATTTGGCCAGTGAGAGGGCGTCGATTCCTGAAGGATAGGTGAACCGGCGGTAAGGCCTCAGCGCGCCCCTGAGATTCCTAACATTTCGATCCTCGTGACATCGGGGGGACCGTCGTAGCCGGTCAGCCGCAGCCTCAGACGGTCGGTTACGAACTCATCCAAAGAATGAGGCGAATCAGAGGGATCAGCGGTTCGGAATTCTACGTATTGCGAGCCGTGGCGGGGGTGCTCGAGTAGTCCCTGTACCAACTCGGTCAACGCCGGCCAGTCCTCGGGGCTTGCCCATGCCTGCTCCCAACGGACCTCCCCTCCGACGTCTTCTTCCAAAGCGGGGAGCTGAAGCTCGACGTGAGTCACCGGCGAAAGAGGCACCCGACCGTAGTGCAAACGAACTCCCGTCACTCGTTGTGCGGACGAAAGCGACAACACGAACTCCACCAGCGGCTCGTCGGGATCCGGGACTACCCGAGTTGGCGGACCGATGGCGGAAAGAACCATGTGGGGCGGGGGCGGACCTATGTTGGTTTTAGGTGGAATCACTTCCACCACCATGTCGCGGCCGAAGTCTCGGATCTTCAAGAGCTCCGCGCGGTGTCGCTCCAGTCCGTTGAGCAAACGGATGAGGGCCCGATCCCGGTAGGCTCCCAGATGAAGAATCACGTACCGCACGCCGAGTTCTTGTAGCAACGTGATCGAGTCCGGCGAAGGAAAGCGCAAGAACAGATTCTTCATCCAACGATGGGAGGGAGGAACAAAGCCGCTGTCTCCGTTCAACATGGGTCGGAAACCATGATGTCGCGCCCAGAACATGTACCGGGTGTCTAGAACCAGAAACGGTAGCTCCACGATCGGGCCGGGTTCCGCCTCCTCCTCCAGCCAGAGGTACACCTCGGGAGGCTCATCGTGGAAAGTTTCCAGCGAGTACGGCAATGCGGTGGATTCGGCGACGAAGAAGATGGCGATGGCTGCTGCCGCCCACCGTCGATTGCGCAACCGGCCGTTTCCTTCGAAGAGCCACGCGAGCGCGAAGCCTGCGAGGACACTGAGGCTCAAAAGGGGCAACAGGGCGAATCGCGTGAGCGCGCGGAGTCCACGAAAGAAAACGAGGTGCTCGTGCAGAAACGAATAGACCGGTGTCAGCGGTCCCAAAGACAGCAGGACGCCGGCGGCCATGATCAGAAAGAAGCAGAGCGCGGTCGCCCATGGGCGGGAGAAGTTTCCTTGCCGCGCGACGAGCACCATCAACCCGACAAGCCCTAACAAGGGCAGCGTCAAGCCCGGGAAAAGAAAATCGCGGCGTTTGTCTTCATCGACCAACCCGTCTGTGACCGGCCTATAGAGCCGGCTAGACGAAGCCAAGTAGCTCTCGGGCGTCGCGGATAGGGAGCCAATGCCAGCAAGATCCCACTCGACGCCCAGATGGTCGTTGACCCAAAAATAGGGACGCGCAAAAGGGTAAATGCACAACGCGGCGACGACGAGAGCAAGAGCAAGGGAAGACAGCTCCTGTCGCGTTCTTCCGGCGGTAGGCGCCATGGTGACCAGTGCGATCGAGAGAGCCACCGTCGCCATCGCCGCTAGGTAGGTACCCGAAAGCACTTGCAGCAAGAAGAAGCCTGCCGTGCACCACGCCCAACTGCGTTTGCCGGTATCGAGAAAGCGGTGAAGGCAGGCGAGAGCTAGGGGAAGAAAAGCGTAGAGTTGCATCTGGATATGGGGTAGGCGATTGAATCGGTACGGCGCGAACGAGAAGAGCAGTCCAGCCACGATACCGGCCAACCGGCTGCCGGTAAGAGACACGGTGAGGACATACATGCCGACCGCCGATAGGAAAATCGAAAACAGGAAAACGACGTTGTAGGAAAGGACGAGGTCGTTTGTTACCTGGAGAAGGGGCAGCGTCATGAGGCCGGGAACGAAAAGATGTTCGGAGAAAGCCAGGGTGTTGGGCAGCGGGTAAAAGGTGTTCGCTTGGAAAAGATGTAGGGGATCATGAATCAGTTGGTTCGCAACCCACGACATGGCCCAAGCGTTGAGCCGGGCATCTCCATTATCGAAACGGCCCAAGCTCGTTGGGTGAATGGCAAGGGGGTAGGTGAGAACCACCGTCGCGATTGCGAAAATCCCGGAGGCGAGCAAGAGATCGCGAAGAAACGGTCGGTCGGAAAAACCGCGCGCCCGCCTGGTCCGCGGCGTGGGACGAACCGGACCCGAGTGGGGGCGCGGCGCATGAGGTTGCCGAGTTGGAGTTTTTCGGTGCACTCCACTGCGATTCAATCGAAAACCGGTCCAGGATTCAAGTGGCTCTTTCTGTCGGGCCGAGCGCGCCGGGAGTGGCATGCCGGGCCAGGCCATGCCTACCAATGGATGACGAGCGTTTTCCGTTGACCTGGCTTTAAGGGTATGTTACAATAATTGGCTTTGTCGCCGATCCGTTAGACACGGTCCACTGAAGACTTAGTCTCGGGACTGGGAACTACCAGTAAGGTCCAGTTAGACCCAGTCTTAGGCTTGGAGGAGGAGATGAGCAAGGACGGAAAGCACCTTTTTACATCCGAGTCGGTCACCGAAGGCCATCCGGACAAAATTGCAGATCAGATCTCGGACTCGATTCTCGACACCCTTATTGAGGACGACCCGAACTCCCGCGTCGCTTGCGAGACTCTTGTGACGACCGGATTGGCGATCATCGCCGGGGAGATCACCAGTAAGGCATCGGTAGACCTGTCGGAAATCGTGCGCAGTACGATACGCGACGTGGGTTACACGCGCGCCAAGTTTGGTTTCGATTACGAAACCTGTGGTGTCATCTCGGCGGTCAAGGAGCAGTCCCCGGACATCGCGCAGGGCGTCGATCCGGGAGGCGCGGGCGACCAGGGATTGATGTTCGGCTACGCATGCGACGAGACCGAAGAGCTGATGCCGATGCCGATCATGTTGGCGCACAAACTGGTGCAGCGCTTGGCGGAAGCCAGAAAGAAAGAGATCTTGGACTATCTGAGGCCCGACGGTAAGAGTCAGGTCACCGTCGAGTACGAGGGGGAGCGCCCGGCTCGCATCGAGGCGGTCGTTATTTCTTCCCAGCATTCCAACCTCGTGAAGAACGAGACCCTCCGTGAGGAGATCAAAGAACAGGTCATTAAGCACGTTATCCCGGAAAAACTGCTCGACAAGGACACTAAGTACTTCATCAATCCCACCGGTCGCTTCGTGATCGGCGGGCCGATGGGCGACTGCGGCGTCACCGGTCGAAAGATCATTGTCGATACCTATGGGGGTGTGGGAAGCCACGGAGGCGGAGCATTCTCCGGAAAGGACCCAACCAAGGTGGACCGCTCGGCTTCTTACATGGCACGGCACATCGCGAAGAACATCGTCGCCGGGGGATTGGCCAAGAAGGTCGAGGTCCAACTGGCGTACGCTATCGGAGTGCCGGAGCCGGTGTCCATCATGGTCGATACGTTTGGAACCGGAAAAGTGAGCGAAGAGAAAATCAGCGGGCTCATCCGTTCGCATTTTGCGCTTACGCCGCGAGAGATCATCGAGACGCTCAAACTGAGGCGACCCATCTTCAAGAAAACCGCCGTCTACGGGCACTTCGGTCGCAACGAGCCGGAGTTCACGTGGGAGAAAACCGATAAGGCCGACGCGCTTCGCAACGACGCCGGGCTTTAGAGAAAATCGGGACAGGTTATCCATTTCAGTTTCCGAGGCAGCGCGAAATAAATAACCTGTCCCCGGATTACCGGCGTGGTGTACCCTGAGCAATGCGGTTTCTCCGCGCCGCCTCCATAGCGTTCTCCATACTGCTTGGGCTCTCCGTCATCGCGATTGTCGCGAGCCTTCCGTCCAATCCGCCGCCACCGCCTTTCTCGCTCGCCGCCCCAGATTCGTATGTCGAGCGGCGTGCGGTCGGTGTCGTTCACGTGCACTCCAGCTATTCCGATGGTTCGGGAAGCGTGGCCGACATCCTCCGTGCTGCGAAGCAGACGGGCCTCGACTTCGTAGTGCTCACCGATCACCGCGACCCCGTCGCGCTTCGAAACGAGGGCCAGGAGTATCGGGGAGGGGTGCTACTTCTCGCGGGAAGCGAGGTGGCGACCGAGGGGGGGCACGTTCTAGCGCTGGACATCCCGGATCCGGTCCTTCGTTTCGGAACCGGCCCTGCGGAGACGCTCAGGAACATCAGCGAGATGGGGGGCTTTGCCATCGCCGCCCATCCCTACGCCCGGAGGGCCAATTTCGCTTGGGCCAATTGGGATGTTTCGGGCCTCACCGGCATCGAGCTGTTCAATTTCTTCAGTGGATGGAGGCGTCAGAGCGGATGGAGTGTCGCCATCGCGGCCGCCGCCTATCCCTTCTCACCGCGGCGCGCTCTGGCTGCCGGTTTGGATTGGGAGCCGCGTCTCTTGGAAGATTGGGACGCAATGCTTCAAGAGCGCGATGTGGTCGCCTGGGTAGGTCTCGACGCACACGGTCACGCCACATTGCCCTGGGGTTTCGAGCTGCCCTGGCCCAGCTATGGATCGGTTTTCGAGATGGCACGCAACCATTTGATATTGAATGAACCTCTCGTCGGCGATGCCGTGAAAGACCGGGCGTCGATCTACCGCGCTCTCAAGAACGGTAGCGGGTTCATGAGCTTCGATGGACTGGCCGACGGCTCTCGCTTCCGATTCCATGCCGAAGATGGTTCGCGCGAATGGCCAATTGGGAGCCACATTCCGGTCGACGTGGTCGAGGCCGGCTCGTTCCGACTCGTCGCCTCGGTCGAGGCTCCGGCCGGAACGCGGCTGCGCCTACTGAAGGATGGAACTTCGCTGGTGGAGTCGACTGACCGCCCGCTGTCGCATCCGATCGATGGACCGGGCATCTATCGCGTGGAAGCTATTCTCGATTCGCGATTCGTCCCCGGCCGACGCGAACAGCCTTGGATCGTCTCGAACCCCATCTTCGTCTCGTCAGTCTCATCAGGGGAGGTCGCGGAGCGTAGGCAGGCTCCCAGGACCGAATCTCCGCGACATTCGTCCGCGGCGTCCGAGGAAATGATGTCCTGCCATCCTGTGGGTGAGGAACCATGGAAGATGGCGTTTCACGCCGAGCACGATCCCGCATCGCGAATGGATGAACAGGGCGCGCTCTCCACTGGCGGTGCCTTTCGCATGGAATTCCACCTCTCCGAGCCTAATGACGACCGACCCTACGTCTGGTGCTCGGTCGCCGATCGGACTCCTCGTGACATTGCCGGTTTCGACGCCATCCGATTCCAAGTCCGGGGAGAGGATATGTACCGTGTCACGGTGCAGCTTCGCGACGCACGGGCCGGTGCGTCGGTGGAAGACACCGAGTGGTGGGCGAGCTCCTTCACGACTTCGGGCGAGTGGCGCGACGTCCTCCTCCCCTTCGAAAAGCTCCGCAGCATCAGCGAGACGACCGACGGGCATCTCGATCTCGATCAAACGCGTGGCCTCTTCTTCGTTCTTGACGCAGGCAACACCCGTCCCGGAACGTCGGGTTTGATTGAAGTGCGCGGGCTTGAGTTTTGCGCGGCCGAAAACTAGCAGGATGCAGACAAATTCACGCACCCTTTATCAGTGCGGCGGCCCCACCCCCACCGCCGTCCCTTCGCCGGCAGGCGGCTTCGGGACAGCTGATGGCTCCGCGCGCAGGCCCAATCGTCCGCACTAAGTCACTAGGTCTTCACCATGAAGAGCGCGTACAGGGCGGCCACGCCGAAGAGTACGTTGGGAGCCCACGCCGCCATGAGGGGAGGCAGCATAGCCGAGTCTCCCATGAAGGCGAACACGCGCGTCGTGATGTAGTAGGTCAGGCCTACGACGATCGCAATCCCGATTCCGTAGAGGGCTCCCTTCCTGCCGGGCGTAAAAGAGAATGGGACCCCAATCAGCAGGGTGACCAGCGCCGCCAACGGAAAGGAGATCTTGCTGTATAGGGCCACCTTCAGATGCACCACATCAAATCCCGACTGACTCAACTCACCTATATAGTCGGCGAGCTCCAGATAGGTCATCTGGCTCGACTGGCGCCGCTCCTTGGTAAAGTAATCGGGCGGTTCCATCGCGAGCATGCCGAGCTCGTCGAAGCGCTCGATCTCGGCTTGGGCATCGAAGTGACGAAACCAGCCGTCTCGCATCATCCAGCGGGCCGAGGTTTGGTGCCAGGCGGCGGTCTGCGCATAAAACCGCTGGGTGAGTGAAAAGCGGTCGGGATCGAATTCGTAGACAGCAAGTCCGTTGAAGAGACGCTCCTCGGCGTCGTAGTAGGCGTAGTTGTAGATCCGTTCGTCTTGACCCAATATCCACCGGCGGTTGAGCAAGTTGTGCGTTTGGACCGGCCGATCTTTGATCTCGTCACGCAATTCGGAGGCGCGTCGGTTGGTATAGGGGAGCAGATATTCTTGGATTCCGAAACAGAACAGGCTGACGAAAAAGCCGATCAAGACGATGGGAATCGAGGCGCGGTACATACTGATCCCGCCGGCCTTGGCGGCGATGAGCTCGCTGGTCTTGGAAAGAAGGGCAAAGTTGATGAGCGTGGCCATGAGTGTCGCCATGGGCAACATGTGAAAAAGAATCTGAGGCATCTCGTTACCGACGTAGTCGACCACGAGCTTGCCCTTGATCCGATTTTCGATGGCGGACGGGATCACGTCCACCAGCAATCCCAAAACATAGACCACGACGAGGGCGGACAGCACCAGGCCGAAGTAACGGAAGAACTCGCGAGAGACGTAGCGATCTAGCGTATTCGGGAACCGCAGGACGATACGGGGAATGTGGAGCACGACGACCGGTCCCGTACCGCGGCGCTTGGATTCTTGGGGAAGAGCCTTCGAATCGGCGGGGGCTCGTCTGGCCAAACGCCAGAGTTTTTGGATGCCACCCTTGATGGCGTACCCGATGGTGGAGAGGCCGACGGACGATTCCCGAGCATTCCTCAAGAGGAGGGCCAGTCCCGCAATGCCGAGCGCCACGTTGGGCATCCACATCGCGAGCGAAGGCGAAAGATTTCCTTGCTTGGCGACGCCGTCCCCCAATTGAATGAGAACGTAGTAAACGAATATAACGGCGATGCTCACTACGAATCCCCAAGAACGCCCCTCGCGACGGTTGCGAATCCCGAGCGCAAGCCCCAGAACACCGAAGACGAAACAGGCGAAGGGGATCGAGAACTTCTTGTGAATCTCGACCAAATAAATGGGAAGACCGGATTTTCGATAGGACTCGAAAAGCTGCGGGATTCCCATTTCCCTCGCCCCGCGCGGTACGTCCATATCCTCCGGGGGGAAGAATGTTTTGTTGGTCAGCGGAAGCACGGTCTCGGAAAAGGTCTGCAGGTCGTACTCGCCGGGGCGTGCGTAGGTCACCTGGTGCACCTCGCCGTCTCGCAGGTAGAAATTGACCGTCTGCTTTTCGGAATCCACCACCAGCTGCCCCGCGTGAGCCAGGGTGATCCGCGGGGCAGTAGGGGAAGTCAGGTCGGCCAGGAATACGTTGCTCCAGTCTTCGTCGCCCGATGGCATGTCCATCACCAGGAACATGAAGTTAGGAAAGAGCGTGTCGTAGAAGACTCGTGGGCGGATGTCCGTCTTTGCCTTAGAGGCGATGACTTGAAAAAGGAGCCTTCGGACGGCCTGGTTCGAGTCGGGTAGTACCTCTATGATCAAATAGGAAGTAGCCATCCAGCCAAGTGTCGCGGCGACCATAATGGGAATGAGCAAGCGGTAAAGGCTGACACCGCTAGCGCGAAGCGCGGTGATCTCGCTGTCCGCGGCGAGTCGTCCCAGCGCAATGAGGATTCCGAGCAAGACCCCCATCGGGATCGTCAAGCAAAGCACGCTCGGTAACAAATTGACAAGGATGCCAATCACGCTGTCGAGGCTAGCCCCTTGGGTGATCAGGATTTGGGCGTAGCGAAGGATCTCGTTGAGCAGGAAGACGAAAGTAAACACCCCAAGCCCCAGCAGGAACGGTGGGCCTATCTCACGTAGGGTGTATCGGTCGAGAATGCGCAGCATGGGGAGTCGGTAGCGCCGAGGCGATACTCGACGATATCTAAGAGGCCCGATCCAAATTAACACAGCGCTCGAGAGATGGCCAAACACTCGACGGCACGCTCCGCTTTACTAGGTTTCTGCTTTGCAGCTCCGAATCTTGGGTGCCGGTCATATCTAAGACCTCCGCAGTCGCACACAGATATAGTAGGGCTAGAAAGCCTTTCCACCACATCTAGCGTTCCGCGTTGAATGCTACTCACCAGCTGTGCTAAACTCCGCTTTCTGCAGACAATTTACGACGCCATGCGGCCATGAGATTAGACCGGGTAGACATCCTAGGTTTCAAAAGCTTCGGTGAGCGGACAGAACTGTCCTTCCACGAAGGGGTTACCGCCATCGTCGGGCCCAACGGGTGCGGCAAGAGCAACATCTCGGACGCCATTGGGTGGGCCCTCGGGGAGCAGAGTGCCAAGAGCCTCAGGGGCCAAAGGATGGAGGACCTTATCTTCAATGGCAGCGAGCGTCGCCCCCCCGTCGGCTTCGCCGAGGTCAACCTCCGCCTATCCAACATCAACGGGAACGGATCGGGCCTCCGGGAAGCGGTGGTCACACGGCGTTTGTATCGTTCCGGGGACAGCGAATACCTGCTCGACGGCAGTCCGTGTCGCCTGCGAGACATCGTCGAGCTCTTCATGGACACCGGGATGGGCACCAAGGCCTATTCGATCATCGAGCAGGGGAAGATAGGGCTGATTCTTTCCAGCAAGGCGTCCGACCGACGTGCGGTGATCGAGGAGGCGGCTGGGATCACCAAGTACAAGGTACGTCGCCGTTCCGCCGAGTTGAAACTACAGGCGGCTCAGCAAAACCTTTTGCGCGTGAACGACATCGTCTACGAGGTCGAGCGCCAGATGAATTCGCTCAAGCGTCAGGCCGGCAAAGCCAGGCGCTACAAACGCCTGCGCGCCTCGATGAGTCATCTCGAACAGATCGCCGCGGTGAAGAAGTGCCGAGAGCTCGAGCGCAAGCTTGGACACTTGCGACAAGAGCTCAAGACGGTGGCCGACGAAGAGCTGCGGCGTTCCACCAGCTTGGTGACCGCGGAGAACTATCTCGAGCGATTGAGGTTGGAACAGGCAGAACAAGAATCCAGTTTGGAGGATGCCCGCGAGAAGCTCCACCGATTGGAGCTCGCCATCGAGCGGCTGGATAGTCAGATCGCGCGGGGCCGTCAACAATTGAAAGACGTCGACAGTCGCCAGAGCCAGCTCGGACAGGAGCTCGAAGATCTCGAGACGCGCCTGGGTCCGGCGGAGCGACAACTAGTGGTTCGGCGCAACGACGAGGAGGAGGCGGCGGCTAGACTCACGGAGCTGGAAGCGAACGCGGCTCGGATTCAGGAGAAGCTCTCTCGAGCAACCGCCTCGCTCGCCGAGACGGAGCAAGAGATCGAAGAGAGCCGTGCGGAGCTCGTGCATCGCATCAGTAAGATCGCGACGCTCAACAATTTTCTGCAAGGTGTTCTGGCGAATGTGGACAAGGTCTCGTCGGAAGCATTGAAGCTTCGAGAGGAGATGCGCGAGCTAACGATTGAGCGCCAGCGCCTGGAGGGAGAAAAGCAGGCGCTCGCCAAGGAGCTCGAGGAGCGGCGGGCGAACGCCGCGCAGCTCGCCAGCGAGCGAGAGCTCACGGAGCGGGAGGTCGCTGACCTCAGACGCGACCTGGCGCACGTCGATCAGGAGCTGCTGCGGGGGCGGGAAGAGGCGTCTTCGTTTTCGGGGCGGCTCGCCTCTCTCGAAGAGTTGGTGACGTCTAGAACGCACTTCGGGGCAGGAGCGCGCCATTTGCTCACCGCCGGGTCGGACCTACCTGACATACCTGACAGACCTGACAAAAAAGTTCGGCTCGGAGGCGTGCTCGCGGACTCGTTGGAGGTCGACCCCAAGTTCGAGCGAGCCGCGGAACGATTCTACGGGGAGTCTCTCCAGCGCATTTTGGTCGACAATGAAGAGGACGCCCTGGCGGCTCAGCGATGGCTCGAAAAGGAGGACGCGGGACGCTGCGATTTCCTCATCGAGTCTCTCGCGAGCACGATGAGGACTTCGCCAGTCCGAGACGCCCTCGAGAATCTTCGACGTACCGGCGTCGACGGCGTGGTGGGGCGTCTGAGTGACGCGGTTCGTTGGACGAACGGCAAGTCCGAGCTTCTACGACGTTCGCTTCCCGACGCGATCGTGGTCGATGGCATCGAGGCTGCGTTTCGAGCTTTCCGACTCGAGCCGGGGGTTCCTTACGTGAGCTTAGCGAGCGGAGAGATTCTCTCCCCACCGGGAGTGCTACGGGCGGGTCCTGGAGGACCGAGCGAGGGGCTGCTCAGCAGCCGGCGAGAAATCCGCGAGCTCAAGGAGAAGCTATCCCACAACGCGACCGAACTCAGTCGGCAGGAAACCCGCAAGGAAGAAATCCAGAAAGTGCTCGGGGCGAGAGAGGAAAGATTGGCTTCGGTTTCCGAGGAACAACACTCTCTCGATAAGGTACTCGTTGGCCTCGAGCATCGGGGCCGCCAGCTCGACGAGGAGTGGACGCGGGCGGAGCGTAAAACCGAAGTCTTGTCGAGCGAGCTGGCACGCGCCGATTCCGAGAAGAGCAACTTGGGTGATAAACGGGTGGAAATGGAAGCCTCGCTTGCCTCCGAGGAAGAAGCTAAGAACCAAATCGAGTCTCGATCGGAGGAAGCTCGGTTGAGCCTGGCCGAGCGTCGGACTGAGGTCGAGGGTCTCCAAGGCAAAGCCGCGGAAGAGGCTACCACCGTCGCCGCGCTGCGAGAGCGCGTGCAGGCAGTCAGGGTAGACGTCGAACGATTGCAGGAAGGCGTGAGTGAGCTCGGGGCGCGCACGGAAGCGGGCCGAAAAGAGCAGCTCGGGCTCGGGGAGCGCTTGTCCGAGGTTGAAGAAGAGCTCGCGCACGCCGAGACCGAGCTAACCGGGTCGCTCACGCAGAGGGACTCACTCCGGGAGGGCTTCACCGGGCTCGAGGAGGCGGCGGGCCGGCTTCGGGGGCGCATCGAGTCAACGGAAGGGGCTCTCAAGCTCCGGCGAAAAGAGCTGGAGGAGACGCGCGAAAAACGCTCCGCCCAAGAGATCGCTCTGACCAGGGAGGAGTCAGAGATGAGTCATCTCCGGCAGAGCTTCCAAGAATCGCACGAGATAACACTCCCGGAAGCGGCCCACTTGTTGAGCCCTGGTGATCTCAGCAAGAACGACGAGACGCTCAAGGCCGAGCTCTCCGAGCTCAAACGGAAGCTGGATTCCATCGGACCGGTAAATCCGATGGCCGACGAAGAGTATCTCGAGCTCGAGACGCGGGACGAGTTCCTCACCGGTCAGCGCAAAGATCTTCTCGACTCCATCGCATCTACCGAAAAGGCCATTCAGCGGATCGATTCCACCTCTCGGCAGAAGTTCCTGGAAGCCCTCGAAGGGATCAACCATCACTTTGCGGCGACGTTCAAACAGCTCTTCGGGGGCGGGCGAGCCGGCCTTCGACTCATTGACGAGAACGACGTCTTGGATAGCGGCATCGATATCATTGCCCAGCCGCCGGGGAAGAAGCTTCAAAACGTGTTGCTCCTCTCGGGAGGGGAAAAGGCGATGACTGCGATCGCCATCATGTTCGCCATATTCCGCTACAAGCCCTCGCCCTTTTGCCTCTTGGACGAAGTCGACGCTCCGCTCGACGAGGCCAACGTCGGCCGATTCCTCTCCATGCTGGCCGAGCTCAGGAAGACAACCCAATTCATCGTTATCACCCACAACCTCCGAACGATGGAGCACGCCGACCAAATGTACGGTGTCACCATGGAGGAGCCGGGGATCTCCAAGCTGGTCTCGGTGAAACTCGAAGAAAGGGCCTCGGTCGTCACCGCGCCCGCGCCACACGCCTAGAAGCGCAATTTTCCTTTTTCGGTACCGTCTACTATCCTCGATCATCTAGTGTCGCTGATAGCGGGCACTAGGGAACGGTTTTCGAGACCGCGGGGAGAGAACCGGCTTGGGTATTAAGGTCGAGCGCGAAGTCAAATTCCCAATGTCGTCGTGGCAGCAAGGTGAGGCGATGTTGATAAACGCCCGGGGTGAGGCGCTCGAGCCGCGGTATCCGGAAGACCGCCAACCTCGATGACGCCGCCGACGAGAGCGGTGAAGGCCATGGCCATGGTGCTCGCGGCAGGGGAGGGGCGGCGTTTGAGGCCGCTGACCGTTTATTGGGCGAAACCGGCGATCCCTCTCCTGGGAGCCACCCCGATTGAGTTTGCGATGGAGCTACTTCGCGAGGCGGGCATTCGCGAAGTGATCGTCAACCTCCACCACCACCCCGAGAGCATCGTCGAAGTGCTGGAGGCTATGGACGAGCGCCAGGATTTCTCCCTCCATTATTCTCGAGAGGCGGAGCTTCTCGGCACAGCGGGGGGACTCAAGCAGGCCGAGGAGCTTCTCGCGGGAGGGAGCTTCGTGGTCCTCAACGGAGACACGATCGTCGACGTCGACTTAGGTGGACTGATCGATTGGCATCGTGGCAAGAATGCGACGGCTACTTTGCTCTTGCGTCCCAAGCCTTCACGTAGCGATTACACGGAGTTGGGCATCGCAGAGGACGGCCGCGTTATTTCGATCGGCCAAAGGAGTCACAAAACGGACCCTTCTGCCTCGCCTCTCATGTTCGCCGGGGTTTGGGTGCTAGAGCCCTCCGTTTTCGAGCATCTGCACCGAGGCCGCTTCGCCCGGCTCGAGGTGGACCTACTCCCGACGCTCATCGCCGAAGGCTCGGTCTTTGGTTACGTTGCCGATACGACTTGGTTCGATATCGGGACGCCAGAACGGTACCTGAATGCCTGCGAGCAGTTAGTGGAGAAGGGTTTGTTCAAGAGTCAATCCATCGAGCCGCCCGCCGGCTCGCCTCCGGGGACCACCGTACTAGTCGGTCCTGGCACTCGGGTCGATCCGGGGGCCCATTTCTCCGGCACAACGATTCTCGGTGCGGACTGCGTCGTGGAGCGCGGCGCAAGGATACAAAGCGCGGTGCTCTGGGACCGGGTCACGGTTTCCGAAGACGCACTGGTTCGCAAATGCGTAATAGCGAGTGACGTATCTTTGGCCGCCTCCACGAGTACCGTCGGGAAGGTTATGGTGCGCCTCCAGTCGGAACGGGCCGCGATCCGAGCCCGGGAAGTCGTTGGAGACTGCGTGGTGGCGGAAATCAAGGTTTGATGTCGATAGACCCCGCAGACCAATCCATCGATCCCAGGATCGTTCGCTACCTGGGTCGTCGAAATAAAGAAGGTCTTCCGGTGGGTTCGGTAACGGCTCTTGCCGGGGATGCCTCGACACGCAGTTACTACCGAGTGGACCTATCCGGTGGTTCGGGGCTGCAGACCATGGTGCTCGCGCTGCTGCCAGAGCCCTTCGACCCGGAGCGCGAGCCTTTCTTGAACGTGGCTCGGCTCTTCCAAGAGATGCCGGTGCGCGTTCCAAAGATACATGATGTCTCTGGCCCGGAAGGCATTTTGCTGTTGGAGGATTGTGGCGACGAGCTCCTCCAGACGGTGGTGGAAAATGCCGACACCAAGACGAAGAAGAGTCTCTATCGGCAGTCGATCGGCATTCTGGCGCGTGTTCAAGAGCGCGGGGTGGCTTTAGAAAGCACCAAGTATCTCCCCTACGGATTGGCTTTCGACCAAAACAAGCTCCATTGGGAGCTATCTTTCTTTAGGAAGCATTTTCTCGAGGGGTTCCGCAAGGTCTTGCTCGGCGCCCCCGAGCTGGAGGCGCTGGACAGCGCTTTCCGGAACATCGCCACCGAGCTTGCCGCTCGCCCGCGTGTTCTTTGTCACCGTGATTATCATTCTCGGAACCTCCTTCTCGTGGGGAGCGACCTGGTGGTGATCGATTTTCAGGACGCGCGTATGGGCCCGGTAAGTTATGATTTGGTCTCGCTGCTGCGGGATTCGTACGTGGAACTGGAAGCGGAGTTTGTCGAGGAGTTCAAAGAACAGTTCCTTCTAGCCACGTCGACCGATCGCAGGAGCCTCGAGGAAGAATTCGATTTGACGGCATTGCAACGAAATTTGAAAGCGCTTGGCACGTTCGGCAATCAGATTGCGGTCAGGGGCAAGTCGTTCTATGAGCGCTACGTTCCTTATACGCTCGAGATGGTGAGGTCCAATCTGGCACGGCATTCTGAGCGGACGGCGTGGGATGGTTTGAGACGGGTGCTCGCTGCCCACCTCCCGGAAATGACATGAAGGAGCTGATTCGATGAGCTCGACCCAGGTATATATCGGAGACATTTCTAGCCACGGCGGAAAGGAGGTCACGCTCAAGGGCTGGCTCGTGAACCGTCGTTCTAGCGGGAAGATCCAATTCTTGATCCTGCGAGACGGCTCCGGCTTCATCCAGGGTGTTATCTCCAAGGCGGAAGTGCCCCAAGAGGTTTGGGAGCGCGCCAAGGGGCTCACCACGGAAAGCTCCCTCGTCGTTCGGGGAAAAGTACGTAAGGACGACCGAGCTCCGGGCGGCTATGAGCTGGAGCTTTGCGACCTAGAACCTGTGCAGATCGCGGAAGAGTATCCGATAGGCCCCAAGGAGCACGGCGTCGCCTTCTTGCTCGACAACCGACATCTGTGGCTTCGTTCCCGCCGTCAACACGCCATCCTGAGGATTCGACACGAGATTATTTCCGCCTGCCGTAATTTTTTCGACGACCGGGGCTTCATACTGGCTGACACTCCGATCTTCACTCCCAACGCGAGCGAAGGGACGACCACTCTCTTCGAGACCGACTACTTCGGGGAGAGGGCGTACCTCACCCAGAGCGGCCAGCTATACAACGAGGCGGTCGCGATGTCGGTGGGTAAGACCTACTGTTTCGGCCCAACTTTCAGGGCCGAAAAGTCCAAGACACGGCGCCATCTCATCGAGTTCTGGATGATCGAGCCCGAGGTCGCCTATGCCCTTTTGGATGACATCATCGAGCTCGCCGAAGATTTCGTTTGCTTCGTCGTCGAATCCGTATTGGAGAAGAGACGCGAAGAGCTGAAGGTTTTAGAAAGGGACCTCGCGCCCCTCGAGGAAGTGAAAAAACCGTTTCCTCGAATCACCTATGACCAGGCGGTCGAGTCGCTAAAAAGGGAGGGCAACGCTTTCGAATGGGGTTCCGACTTCGGTGCGCAAGATGAGGAGATGCTGTCGCGGGCTCACCAACGGCCGGTCGCGATCACCTGTTATCCGAGCGCGGTCAAGGCTTTCTACATGGAGCCCGATCCCGATCGGCCGGAGACTGCACTGTGCGTCGATGTTCTCGCGCCGGAGGGCTACGGCGAGATCATAGGTGGGAGTCAGCGCATACATGATCTAGAGCTCCTCCGGAAACGGATCCGGGACCACAAGTTGCCGGAAGAGGCCTTTTCTTGGTACCTCGATCTGCGCCGTTATGGAAGCGTTCCGCATTCCGGCTTCGGTATGGGTATCGAGCGAGTGGTAGCCTGGATCTGCAAGCTGGAGCATCTTCGAGAATCGATTCCCTTTCCACGTATGCTCTACCGACTCTCCCCCTAGCGTCAAAATTTGCAGGGGATTTGCGAGCCGATCGGTTTTTCGCTACGCTGAACGCCTGCCCATGAAGAAAATTGGATTCGTAAGCCTAGGCTGCCCCAAGAACCTCGTGGACACGGAGGTGATGTTGGGGCATCTAACCAAGGCGGGGTACCAGCCCACCTCAGATCCGTCGGAGGCAGAGGTATTGGTCGTCAACACCTGCGGATTCATCGACCGAGCGAAGCAGGAGAGCATCGATACGATCCTCGAGATGGCGCGGCACAAGCAGGAAGGACGTTGCCGACGTCTCATCGTCTCGGGATGTTTGGCGCAACGCTACGCCGACGAGATCGCCCGGGAGATTCCTGAGGTGGATGCGGTGATTGGACTGGACCAACTGGACTCGATTGTGTCCGCGTCGGAGGGCCAAGACCGGCAGGTTCCGAATCTCCGGGCCGACGGTTCGGTCGTCTATCTTTACGATCACCTCGCCCCCCGCGTGCTCACCACGCCGCGCCCCTACGCCTATGTGAAGATCTCGGAAGGTTGCGACTACCCCTGCACCTTCTGCATCATTCCAAAGATACGGGGGCACTATCGAAGCCGGACGCCGGAGTCCATTCTCTCTGAGGCAGAGTCCCTCGTGAAGCAAGGGATCAGAGAACTGGTCCTCATTGCACAGGACACGACCCGCTACGGTGCGGAGCTCGACCAGAACGCCAGCCTTGCCGACTTGCTCCAAGGGCTCGCGGCAGTGGACGGACTCGAATGGGTGCGCGTGCTATACGCCTACCCGACCACGGTCACTGACGAAGTGCTCGAGGTCATGGCAACCGAGCCTCGCGTCTGCCTCTACCTCGATATACCACTGCAACACGCGAGCGACCGCATTCTCAAGGCAATGAAACGCCCAGGAACGAGAGCGAGCAATGAAAAGCTGCTCGAACGCATCCGTCGTGCCGTACCACGGGTATCGTTGCGCAGCTCCTTCATCGTCGGCTTCCCGGGCGAAGCGAGAGTCGACTTCGACGACCTCTTGCAGTTTTGCCGCGACGTGGAGCTCGACAATGTGGGGGTCTTCACCTATTCGAACGAGGAGGATACCGAAGCCTTCGTGCAGATTGAGACCGTGTCCTCGGCGGAGAAAGAGGAACGAAGACACCTGCTGATGGAACAGCAGGGCACCATCTCCCTGCGCAAGAATCAAAAGCTCGTGGGGAGCCGTCAAAGGGTGTTGGTGGAGGGCCCGTCGGGGGAGACGGGTCTGCTCCTTCGGGGAAGGACGGAAGGTCAGGCGCCGGAGATAGACGGTGGGGTATTAATCAATGAGGGCGCCGCGAAACTTGGCGACTTTGTAACCGTGGAGGTAACGGAGGCCCATCCTTATGATTTGGTGGGTCGGATCGTTGGCTGATGGGGACGACGGAAGGCGATTCCCGGTAAGTGCTTCATTTGGCTCAAGTCGTTCATCTGATGCTTGATCTGAGCTAGCCGGTTAGACTATAGTTGTACGCAGTCGAGAGTCCACAGAGTGGGCATTTGCCCACTTTTTTTATTGGTTGACCGCCCGAAATGCCTTTCGGGCGGCTCCCGATGGGACAGCCAGAGGGATTAGGAGGGCGAAATCAGCACTTGTACTGCGCCCAGCACCGTCATGCAAGACGAAAGCCTGCTCCCCAGACTAAAGGAGCTGGCCGATCGGGCCGCCAAGCCGCTGGGTATCGAGATCGCTTGGGTCGAGCTCAAGCAAGCCGGTGGTTCCGGGGTCTTTAGAGTGTTTATCGACCGCGAGGAAGGTGTCGGACTCGAAGAGTGCGAGCGAGTCAACGAACGTCTGAGTGTGCTGCTGGACGTGGAAGATCCCATTGAGGCGAGCTACACACTCGAGGTCAGTACGCCAGGATTGGATCGACCGCTCTGGAGCATGAAGGACTACGAGCGCTTCACTGGAAGGCTGGCGAAGATTAAGACCCGGGAGCAGCTTGATGGGAAAAATCAGTTCCGGGGAAGACTCGCGGGAGTCGAGGGAGAGTCAGTGTTTTTGGAGGAAAGCGGTGAGCGGACTAGTATTCGGTTCCCGATCATCGAGAGTGCCCGGTTGGAGGTAGAGTTCTCGCCGGAGCAGCGTCGGCTGACAGGAAAAAGGTAATGAGTAGCCTTCTATATCAAACGATCGAACAGATCAGTCGAGAGAAGGGCATCGATCCGGACGTGATCATCGGTGCCGTTGAGGACGCGATCGTTACCGCTACCAAGAAGTACTACCGGACTGAAGAGGATCTCCGCGCTCGGCTGAATCGAGAAACTGGGAACATCGAGGTCTTCACCCTCAAGACCGTCGTGGATTCGGTGATCACACCCGATATCGAGATCTCCTTGAGGGAAGCAAAGCACGCCCAATCCAGCGCGAAACTTGGCGAGGAAATGGAAGTACACAAGCCCACCGCCGCCCTCGGTCGCATCGCAGCCCAGACCGCAAAGCAGGTGATCTTCCAGAAGGTAAGGGAGGCGGAGCGGGACAACATTTTCAGCGAGTTTGGCGATCGTATCGCGCAACTTCTGACGGGAATTGTCAAGCGGGCAGAAAACGGCGACCTGGTGGTGGACCTCGGACGTACCGAGGCCGTTTTGCCTCGAAGGGAGCAGTCGCGAGCCGAGGTGTTCAACGCCGGAGAGCGTATTCGAGTGGCCATCGTCCGGGTGTTGCGTACCTCGCGTGGGCCGCAGGTCGTCGTGTCTCGAACCGACCCCGCGCTGTTGGCCAGGTTGTTCGAAATGGAGGTTCCCGAGATCTATGAAGGCACGGTGGTGGTAAAAAATGCGGTGCGGGAGCCTGGAGATCGTGCCAAGGTCGCGGTTTTTTCGAAAGACAAAGACGTGGATCCCGTGGGAGCCTGCGTCGGTATCAAGGGGTCGCGGGTTCAGAACATTATCCGCGAGCTGCGAGGAGAGAAAATCGATATCGTAGAGTGGGACGACGATCCTCGCACGTTCGCGATCAACGCGCTCAACCCTGCCAAGGTGAGCCGCGTGTCCATTGTCGACGAAAGAGAGAAGGTCATGGAGGTCATCGTCGAGGACAAGCAGCTCTCGTTGGCGATCGGAAAAAAGGGGCAGAACGTCCGCTTGGCGGCCAGGCTCATCGGTTGGCGAATCGACATCAGGAGTGAGGAAGAAAAGAAATTGGAAGTGCAAAGCCAGATGGACGCCATGGCAACCACGCAGACGCCGCTCAGCACCGTGAAAGGACTCGGCGAGAAAACGTTAGAGAGGCTGGCGGAGCAGGGTTTCACCACGGTGGAGGAGGTGGCATCGCTCGAACCCGATTCCTTGACCGAGATTCCAGGCATTGGAGCAAAAACCGCGGAGAAAATCGTCGCTGCTGCTAGGGATCACTTAGCCAGTGTGCCGCCGCTCGCCGAAGGGCCCACGGGAAGCGAAACAACGGAGGATGTGGCGCCGGTCGAAGAGCCGGCTTTGCTGGAGGCCACCGAAGAACCACTTCCGGTTGGCGAGATCGCGCACGATCTACAATCGAGCGTCGGCGAGCCAGAATCGGAAGGTTCGGGAGGTGAGCACTGATGGACAAGGTCAGGGTTTACGAGCTGGCTCGCGATATCGGTATCACTAGCCCTCGGACCATCCAACTTCTCAAGGACAAACTCCAGATCAGGGTCAAGTCTGCCTCCAGTACCATCGAAGAAGACGTTGCGATCAAGCTGAAAAGGCTCATTCGCCTCGAAGGGGCCGGTGCCATTGGTTCTGCCAAGGCGAAGGCTAGGGCGAGCGTTACCGATCCTGCTCAATCCAAGGAAGATCGAGCGCGGAGCTCGAGCAAGGAACGCGCCGCACGCGCTCGCAAGGCGCTTCTCGCCGAATTCGAAGAAGAGGAGCGCGCGGAGGAGAGACGAAAGCTGGCCGAGGAACGAGCGGCCCAAGAGCGTGAAGAGGCTGAGAGAGTAGCCGCCGAACAAGCTGCGCGAGAAGAAGCAGCCAGACTGGCCGCGCTACTCGAGGAGCAGGAGGCTCTTCAGGTAGAAGTGGATGAGCGTGCCCGAGTCGATTCAG
Source organism: Candidatus Marinacidobacterales bacterium (assembly GCA_965219415.1). Classification (GTDB taxonomy): domain Bacteria; phylum Acidobacteriota; class Vicinamibacteria; order Marinacidobacterales; family DATDRI01; genus CBDCNP01. Next base: position 1,453,922 of record OZ244742.1, on the reverse strand, counting down.
GGTTGGTGGAAGATGCGGAGGCGGCGCCAGGTGCTAATGTCGCTGAAGTCGCCGAAGTCGACGCAGCAGGTAGGCGCCTGCCCGAAAGGGCCGAAGGGACCGAAGCGTTGTCCGCCGAGCTCGGAGCCCAGCGTGCGGAGAAACCAGCGCCTTCACCGGCTCCGCACGCCACCAGGACGCCTCCACTGCCACCGGTGGCACCCTCTTCCCCGACTGGCGGCGCCATGGCGGGTGCGCCATCGATGGCGCGCGGGCAGGGGGCCGGTGCGACAAGAGCATCAGCGTTCGTTCCCGGTCCGACGTCGACGGTGATTCGGCCGCGGCAGCCAGCCCAGACACGGGGCGGCGCGATGAAGCCGATACCTCCCCCGCCGCGACCGGCGGCACCGATCAAGACCGTTCATCGGCGGCGCCCGGATGCCAAACCGCGGACCAAGGAATCTCACCGAAGGGCGCGCGCTACCGCGGCAGAGGTCGAAGAACAGGCGATCCCGGAACCGAAAGAAACCGCCAAGCCAGCTGCTCCCCAAGTCTTTCGCAAAATCACCTTGACCGAAGGTGTCACCGTGAAAGAGCTTGCGGAGAAGATGGAGGTCAAGCACAAGGACCTCATCAAGTCTTTGATGAACCGCGGACTCCTCGCTACTATCAACCAAACCTTAGAGACCGAGCTCGCGGTCGAGGTGGCGCGCGAATTTGGGGCGGAAGCCGAAATACTGTCTTTCGAGGAAGATGTTTTCCGAGAGGAGACGGTCGAGGAAAAACCGGAGGATCTCGCTGCGCGCGCGCCGGTGGTCACGGTTATGGGTCACGTCGACCACGGAAAGACGAGTCTTCTCGACGCCATTCGGCAGACCAAGGTCGTGGAGAAAGAGGCGGGGGGCATTACCCAACACATAGGCGCCTATAAGGTTGCCGTGAATGGGCGTAGCATCGTCTTCTTGGACACCCCCGGCCACGAGGCTTTCACGATGATGCGTGCCCGCGGTGCTCGGGTGACCGACTTGGTGGTCCTGGTGGTCGCGGCCGACGACGGCGTCATGCCTCAAACCGTGGAGGCCATCGACCACGCCAAGGCGGCGGGGGTTCCGCTGATGGTGGCGATCAACAAGATCGACAAGCCGGAGGCCAATGCCGAGCGCGTCAAGAAACAATTAGCAGATCTCGGTCTCCTGCCCGAAGATTGGGGGGGCAGCTCGGTCTTCGTCGAAGTATCGGCGAAACAACAACAAGGCTTGGACCTATTGTTGGAGATGGTTCTGCTGGTCGCGGACATTCAGGAGCTCAAGGCAAATCCAAAGCGGGCGGCGATGGGTACGGTGTTGGAAGCCAAAATTGACAAAGGCAAAGGCCCTGTCGCACACGTACTCATTCAGAATGGGACCGCTCGGATCGGCGATTCGTTTATCGCCGGAGCGGTGCATGGGAAGATCCGCGCCATGATCGATGATCGGGGACACAAAGTGAAGAGAGTCGATCCCGCGACGCCAATCGAGATCTTGGGACTCGCGTCGTTGCCCCAGGCCGGGGACCAGTTCCAGGTACTCGAGAGCACCAAGGCTAGGCAGATCGGCGAGTTCCGGCAGCAGAAACTGAAAGAGCGCCTGCAGGCTCAAAGCTCCCGATTGACGTTGGATCAGCTCCACCAACAGGTGGAAGAGGGCACCGTCAAGGAACTGCCGATCGTGCTGAAGGCCGACGTGCAGGGCTCGGTGGAAGTTTTGTCCGACACCCTGACCAAGCTTTCCGGGGAAAAAGTGAAGGTGAAGATCATTCGTGCCGGAGCCGGCGCCATTACCGAGGCCGACGTACACTTGGCCTCGGTCTCGAACGCGATCATCGTCGGCTTCAATGCAAGACCAGAGAGGACTGCGGAAGAGTTGGCGGAGAAAGAGAGTATCGACGTCCGCCTCCATACCGTGATTTACAACGTCACCGATGAGATCAAGAAGGCTTTGACGGGACTTCTCGAGCCCACCTTCAAGGAAACCACCGTGGGACGCGCGGAAATTCGCAACACCTTCAAGGTTCCTAAGGTTGGCACCATAGCAGGCTGCTACGTTACCGACGGCAAAGTGACCCGCTCTGGAGGTGCTCGCCTACTTAGAGACAACGTCATCATCTACGAGGGCAAGGTCGAGAGCTTGAAGCGCTTCAAGGATGACGCAGCAGAGGTCAAGCAAGGCTTCGAGTGTGGTATCGGAATCGCGGGTTACAACGACGTTAAGATTGGTGACGTGATCGAGATCTACGCGGTCGAGCAGGTCCCGGCCGCTTCGGTCTAGTAGACCGGTGTCCCGCCGCCGGAAGAGCAAGAATCGCGGTATCGAAAAGGGCGAGCCCCTCCTCGGGCTCCTGACCATTGAGCTTCACTTTCCTCATTCTCACTCCTTGAAGGAAAAGCGTATGGTGGTCAAGGGGATCAAGGACCGTCTGCGGGCACGTTTCAACGCCGCCGTCGCCGAGACGGGCTACCAGGAACTATGGCAGAGGGCGATGGTGTCCGCGGTATCGGTCAGCGCGGACCGACGCCATCTCGAATCGATGCTCGAATCGATGGCCCACGACGTCGAAGACCGGTACCCATCGGAGTTGGTCGACATCGCGATCGAGCTCATCGACTGAACCGCGACCATAGCCTATGATGCAATCGGAGGGAGATCAGCCGTGCCGAGAAATGGGGCCCGCATCCGACCGGAGAGAGTAGCCGAACAGATCCGTATGGAGATCGCGGTGATCTTGCAACGTGATGTCAAAGATCCCCGCGTCGGTCTTGCAACTTGCACGCGAGTTCAAGTGTCGGGGGATCTCAAGGTGGCCAAGATTTACGTAAGCGTTTTGGGGGCTGCGGAGGAGCAGGAACGAACGATGGCCGCTTTGGATGGCGCTTCCGGGTTCGTGCGTCGGCTTCTCGGACAGCGACTTGGTCTCCGGGTCTCGCCGGAAGTGCGTTTCACGTTCGATCCCTCCGTCGAGTATGGAATACGACTCGAAAAGCTCATCGAGGAGGCGCGTGCAAACGCACCGGACGATTTCACTGAGAATCCGGAAGAAGAAACCTTAGGACGCTCATGACCGGTATCGTTCTCGTCGACAAGCCAAAAGGGCCCACGTCCCATGACGTCGTGCAGTCGGTTCGGCGCCTCACCAGTCAGAGGCGCGTCGGTCACACCGGGACGCTCGACCCCTTCGCGACGGGTTTGCTGCCGCTGTGCCTGGGGCGCGCGACGCGCCTCGCCCGTTTCGTTTCCGGCGCTGCGAAGACGTACGTTGCGGTGCTGCGATTCGGGTTCGCCACCGACACGTACGATCTTACAGGGCGCCCGCTGGGTCCGGGGATGGACGTCAACTTGGACCGAGGCACGATAGAGTCAGAGTTCGCCGAGTTCCTCGGAGATCAAGATCAAGTGCCGCCACCTTTTGCGGCGAAGAAGATCAACGGCCAAAGAATGTATAAATTGGCAAGGGCCGGTCGACCGGCCCCGGCGCGCCCGGTCAAAGTCGTGATCCACTCTATCCGGCTCGTAGAAATGGAAGGCAACCGGGTCACGTTGGAGACCGAGGTTGGGGCCGGGACCTATATTCGTTCTTTGGCCCATGATCTCGGGAAACGGATGGGGTGCGGCGCACATCTGGTGGGGCTTCGCCGCTCGCGAGTGGGGCCTTTTCGAGTGGAGCAAGCTTGGACGCTTCCCAAACTGGAGTCCTTGGCGCGAGAAGGGGGGGTGGCCCGCGCAGTTTTGGATCCAGCCGAAGCCCTTTCTAATCTTCCGGCGCTTCGATTAGGGGCCCAGGCGGCGTCACGGGTTCGTCACGGTCGCACGATAACGCCATCCGATATCGAGGGGCTAGTTCCTGACGTACCCGCAGGGCAGGCTTGCCGGCTCTTGGGTCCCGAAGGGGAGCTCCTCGCAGTTGGAGTGGCGACTGCGGAATTGCCCCAATTCCGGCCGCTCGTTGTCCTTGCGACCCCGAGTTAGGTGGTCCCGAGGTTCGGTTGATCTAAGTAGACCTTCTTCACCTTTGTGACATTCTTTACAGGGTATACCCACTGTGCTATGATTTGCGCCGTATAGATGAAAGACAAGGAAGAAGTAGGGAGGAACCTCATTTGACACTCTCCCCAGACAGGAAAACCAATATTATTGGAGACTACCGGCAGCACTCGACTGACACCGGGTCACCCGAGGTTCAAATCGCCCTCCTGAGTGAGCGGATCGGATACCTTACGGATCACTTCAAGGTACACCAGAAGGATCACCACTCCCGCCGCGGACTGCTAAAGTTAGTGAGCCGGCGTCGACGCCTCCTGGATTACTTGAAGGGAAAAGACATGGAACGGTACCGTGGGGTCATCCAGCGGCTTGGAATTCGAAAGTGAGTGCCCCCGGCGGGATCCCCCGCCGCGAATTCCCAAGACGAACAAGGACTGCCGCAGGCCCCTTCAAGCTCTCCCTCCTTCGTTACCAGTCGGACTGAGGTCTTATCCTCGTCGGTGTTTAAACAACAAATATTTTTTGCATCATAAGAGATTCGGGAAACGCCGCCCACACAAGGATCGCGGTTTGTTCTCCAGCACTCATTCTAGATAGGACAGTGAAAGGCTCGGTATACTCCGGCCTTTTGGTTGGTTATTGGAGGTAGAGATGGTTCATCGACAAGAAATAGAGCTTGGCGGCGCAACGTATTCCATTGAGATGGGGAGAGTGGCCAAGCAAGCAGACGGAGCCGCATTCGTACGACTCGGAGATACCGTGGTCCTGGTGACCGCCTGCGCTGCGCACACGGAAAGAGAAGGGATTGATTTTCTGCCATTGACCGTGGATTACCGAGAGGGCTTTTCGGCAGCGGGAAAGATTCCGGGTGGTTTCTTCAAACGGGAGGGGCGCCCCAACGAGAAAGAGATACTGACCTGCCGGCTCATTGACCGGCCCATCCGCCCCTTGTTTCCCGAGGCCTGGCACTCAGAGACCCAGGTCGTGGCGATGGTCTTGTCCGCAGATGCAGCGAACGACTCGGACACCCTGGCTATTACCGGCGCTTCGGCAGCGTTGTACTGCTCCGAGATTCCGTTCACGACTCCCATCGCAGCGGTACGAGTGGGACTTCTGGATGACGAATTGGTCGTCAACCCGAAGATCGAGCAGCTAACGTCATCCAAGTTGAATTTGACGGTCGCAGGCTCCCGGGAAGCCATCGTCATGGTAGAAGCCGCGGCAGACGAGGTTCCGGAAGCGAAGATGATCGAGGCGCTTGGTGTCGCTCACGATGCGATTCAAAAATTGATCGACATGCAGGAAGAGCTCTATCGTGCCATTCAGCCGACCAAACGCGTGGTTGAGACCAAGGCCCGAAACGAGGAGCTCTTTCGCAAGGTGGAGGAGTCCACTGCGGCTCCGCTACTCGAGGCGATGTGCCTTGCCGGCAAGCTTGAAAGTCAGAAGAAGGTCGGCGAAGTGAAAGAACGCCTTATCGACAGCTTCCCCGAAGAATCCGACGAGAGAGCGGAGGCGTCGAGCGCCTTCAAGAGTCTTCAAGAAAAGTTGTTACGGTCGGAAGTCCTTCAGAATAAGAAGCGGTTGGACGGCCGTCGTTTTGATGAGATCCGGACCATCACCAGCGAAGTCGGCGTTCTGCCTCGTACTCACGGCTCTGCCTTGTTCACCCGAGGTGAGACGCAAGCCTTGGTGACTACGACGCTTGGTACATCCTCCGATATTCAGAAGCTCGACCTGGTGGAAGGCGTTTCGCAAAAGCGGTTCATGCTCCACTACAACTTCCCTCCGTTTTCGGTAGGAGAGGTCAAGTTCTTGAGGGGTCCAGGACGCCGCGAAATAGGGCACGGCGCGCTCGCCGAGCGAGCCTTGTCGCCGGTCCTTCCTTCCGATGAGGATTTCCCCTACACGGTTCGAATTGTCTCCGACATCTTGGAATCGAATGGGTCCTCCTCCATGGCGACTGTGACCGGCGGCTGCCTCGCTTTGATGGATGCCGGAGTTCCGGTGCGATCGGCGGTAGCCGGAATCGCGATGGGCTTGGTCATGGAGGGAGACGATTACGCTATTTTGGCCGACATCGCAGGAGCCGAGGATCATTATGGCGATATGGATTTCAAGGTCGCCGGCACGGCCAGCGGACTCACGGCGCTTCAGATGGACATCAAGATCTCTGGCATTACGCCCGCCATCATGGCGGAAGCCCTAGAGCAAGCGCGCCAGGCACGGCTTTTCATCTTGGAGAAGATGGCGGAGACGATTGCCGAGCCGCGCGAGGACATCTCTCGCTACGCACCACGGATCTTTACGATGCGCATACCGACCGCGAAGATACGAGACGTCATCGGTCCCGGCGGCAAGATGATCCGTAGCATCGTGGAGAGGACGCAAGTAAAGATCGACGTCGAAGACGATGGTTCGGTTGCGATCGCTTCGTCCGACGAGGAATCGGCGCGAAAGGCGATGCAGATCATCGAAGAGCTCACCGCGGTCGCGGAGATGGGGAAGACGTACCTCGGGAAGGTTCAGAGAATCGTCGACTTCGGAGCCTTCGTGGAAATCCTGCCCGGCACCGATGGACTCCTCCATATCTCGGAGGTTGCCGACTATCGTGTCAAGGACATCCATAAGGAGCTTTCCGAAGGCGACCAGCTGTTGGTTAAGGTCATCAACATCGATCCCCAGGGCAAGGTGAAGCTCTCGCGGAAGGCCGTTCTCAAAGAACAGGGCGGCGAATCATCCGATGGACAGCCGCAGGGCGAGTCGCGGCAGGAGTCCGGGGGCGCCGGTGAGGCCGGTGAGGGACGTGAAGCGCGGGAAGAAAGAGGAGGCGGTTCGCAGGATAGGCACGGTCGTGGTCGCCGCGCCGGGGGTGGCGGACGCCGGAGGTAGCCAGAAAACAGAGCCGAACCCAAGCCCGGCGTCGTACCGTTCCAAGTAATCTCTCGCCACGCACGACGGCGGTGCCTGGCAGCGCCCAGGGTGAGCTTGGCTCAATCTGACCCCCTCACCCGGCGTCTGACGCCACTGTTTAGCGGCACGACATTTCTTGACGCCCCGCAGCCCCCCCAACGGGGGCGAGGGAATAAAGGAACAAGAGCTTACGTTTTAGTCGATTCCTCCGGGCGGCTCCTCTTCCACCAGTAACCCTTTTACTTTGAGCACTTCGAACGCCGTCTGTAGCTGCTGCATCTCGGTCCCTTCGAACAACACCCCGCAACCGGTCGGTAGCGAGCGAACCGTTGGCGCGAGTCTGGTATTGCGCCAAACCACCACCACGCGCGTGCGGAGGCGGCCACCGGCTTCGGCGGGGAATTTGAGCGTGAGCCGGAGCTCTTCACCGACGTGGACATCGGTGCGCATAGCCAGAAACGCTCCTCCTTCGCTGAGGTTGATGAGGCGGCCGCGTTTCCTTCTGCCTTGGGACTGGATCAGGACCTCGACGAGGGTCCCTAGCTGGAACCGCCTGGTACGTCGTCTTTCAGGCATTTGGCTGATTGCTGCTGGCGGTGCTTTGGACGGCGTTCAGAAGTTGCCCCTTACGGGTGCAGCGTCATCGAACGTGGGTGGCAACCGCCGTCTGGCGCGCTTAAATAACAGCACCTCAATATTTTGACGGCCGCCCTCTTGTCACCAATCTCAAGCCCTACTTAATGATCGCGAGAATGTCGTCCTCGCGCATGATGAGGTAGTCTTGCTCCTCGAGCTTGATCTCGGTACCGGCGTACTTTCCAAACAGAATTCGGTCGCCGGCTTTGACTTCCAAGTCTAGCTTGCCACCATCCTCGAGGATCTTGCCATTGCCCACCGCAACTACCTCGCCTTCCTGAGGTTTTTCCTTTGCGCTGTCGGGAACAATGATGCTGCCTTTCTTCACTTCCCCCTGCTCCTCGATCCTCTTCACGAGGATTCGGTCGTGTAAGGGTCTAACTTTCATCCTTGACTCCTCCGTGTAACGCCGTCACATCGGCTGACTTTATCCTAAAATCGCAGAGATTCATGTTAGTCGCTCGGTTTTGTCGTGTCAACAAACGGCAGGTTCGGCTATGCATCAAGTCTCCGGCAGGGTTGAGCCTTTTCGGGTCTCAACGGGGTTTGAGTTTGTACTCAAGGATTTTCTTACTGAGGGTGTTTCGGTGAATGCGAAGCACCTTGGCGGAACGAGACAGATTGCCGTTCTCGTGTTCCAAGACTTGAGCGATGAATCGCTTCTCGAACTCGCGCCGGGCCTCTCGGAAGCGAATTCCCTTGCCGATCATTTCTGCGATGAGCGATTCGAGCTTGTGTTTGAGCACCGCGTTTCGCCCGCGCGCCTCAAAGGGCAGTTCGCCCGGTGAGCGTTCGAAACACCTGCCAGTAACGCTCGCGAGTCCCGGCTACGACTTCGTCGGGGAGCTCCGGCCCGGGGGGTGTCTTGTCCCAGTCGAGGGTGCTCAGATAATCTCTGACGAATTGTTTGTCGAAGCTTGGCTGGGTGCGATCAGGCGCGAAGCCTTCGCGTGGCCAAAACCGCGATGAGTCCGGGGTCATTAGCTCGTCGATCACGATGAGCTCGTCGCCGACCAATCCAAACTCGAACTTCGTGTCTGCGATGATGATTCCCTTTTCTTCGGTTTCCTGACTGCCGAATCGATAGAGCTTCAGAGAGACGTTTTTCAGGCGCGTGGCCAGCTCCGCGCCGAGCTCGTTGACCAAGACGTCTTCGCTTACCGGGACGTCGTGGCCCGATTCTTCCTTGGTGGATGGCGTAAAAAGCGGTTCGGTGAACTTCTCGGCCCGCTTGAGCCCCGGCGGAAGCGCGATGCCCGAAACCTCGCCGGAACGCTGATACTCTCCCCAGCCGCCTCCATAGAGGTAGCCTCGGACAACGCATTCGAAGGGGATCAGGTTGGCGCGCTTGACGAGCATCGAGCGTTTCGCGAGGTGCTTCCGCCACTTTCCGAGGGAGACAGGGTATTCCTCGACGTCTGCAGTTACTACATGGTTCGGTTGGATGTGCGTCGTCCCCGCAAACCAGTGAAGAGAGAGTTGATTCAAGATCTTACCCTTGTCCGGGATGCCGGTCGGGAGGACGACGTCGAAAGCGGAGATGCGGTCGGTTGCTACAATCAGAAAATGGTCTCCGACCTCGTAGACGTCCCGCACTTTTCCGCGGCGGTAGACGGGGAGGTCGCTCAGTGCAGTTTCGAATAAGACCGACTCATTCAAAGTAATACTCCTATCGGCTGAGAGTTTCTCGATTCCAGTCAGGCCATGACCGGCCTGGAGCCGAGCCGAAAGTGGGCGTATTTTAGAAAAGCAGGATGGTCGAGTCAAGAGGAGTGGGGGGCGTTGCGGAGGAGGGGTCCTTCCCCCTGCAGGTTGGATCAGAGCGGCTCAGCGGATACGGAGGTGTACACTTCCGTCGCTGGTTTTGATGAGCACCAACTTCCCCCCTTCGCCCAGGGTTCCCTTGATACGGTTGGACGCCACCCTTGCATCGACGAGGGTCAGCGCACTCTCGATGCGTCCGTCACTCGTCGAAGCCTCGAGCTTCGCGGAGAGGCCTTTGGGGACACCGAATGTGATGGAACCGTCCAAGCTCCTGAGCATCCAGTTCCGGGTCAGCGGAACCGCCTCGATACAATCCACGGTGATCGATCCGTTGGAGGTCACAGCGTCCAGACCGCTAAAGGTACCCATCAACTGGATGCGACCGTCGTCGGTGCGGCTATCGAAGTCGCCGCTCAGGTTCTCTCCAACGATAGAACCGTCGGCAGTACGCGTCCTTACGACACCCTCGACCGTGTCAAGCCGTATGCGTCCATCCCCGGACTCGGCTTCTATTTCACCTCGCACATCGCGGAGCTCAATTCGCCCATCGTGAGTAATAAGCCTGAGGTCCGAGTTTCGTGGCACGCTGATCTCGACGTCCGATCTCAGACTCCCGTGAGACTCTCGCCATCCCCCCTCACGGTTCACCCTGACCCGGATGGTCTCGCCGTTCGGCTCGGCCCGAACTGACAGTCGCTCGAGGGAAGACCGGGCTACTTCCTCGTTGACGGCGCGAGCGAGCTTATTGACGACTACCGAGACCTCGGTTGAATCTTCGATGCCGAGGACCTCGATGGAGCCACGGTCGAGCTCGACCTCCACCCGGGGGCGTTCTACGACGTCGAAGCGAAAGCGCTCGGTCACGCTTTCCTCGCTCCCGTGATGGACGCAACCGGGTAGCAGACTCCCCACGACGATGGCGGCTGTTTTGAGGTTCATCACTGGCCTTGTCGGCGAAGCTGCCGAACAATGATGTCGCCGTAACTGGTTCGGATAGAGATCGGCGACGCACCGTCCCCCACCGATCCGACGAGCTCCACTGCATCTCCGTCCTCGCGGCGGGTCCAATCGGATTCAGCGAGCTCTGAGTCGATGTCTCCCGACTTAACCCTCGCCTTGAGGCTAAACGAGCTCTCCGCCGGCAGGCCGAGGTCGACATCACCGTAGGAGGTAAGGAGGGTAAGTTCGCCATTGAGAAGGTTGGTCGTGATTCGCAGGGGCGCGTGCTTAGATTCAACGCTCAGGCTCGACTCGAAGGCATCGATCTCGACGGGGTTATCGGAGCTCTTGACTTGGATCGGTCCCACGATCTCGTCGAGCCGGACCGCGCCGTGTTGTGCATCGACCTGGACACCGCCGCCCACGCCCACAACGGTGACCGGTCGGTGAATGCTCTCCACTCCGACATCGCCTCGCACCAGCCGAATCTCGACCTCCGAGTTATGTGCGTCGACGGTCACCCGGCCTTCGACATCGTTTACGAAGACCGGTCGGTAGCTCGTCTGGATTGCGACGTCGGCCCCCACTCGTTCCACGGCAACCTCGGTATGGGAACCCTCGACGGTGAGGCTCTCGCCGATCTCGATCGCTCGGATACGAGACGACCGATTGCTCAGTCGAACCGTTCCGGTAATCCGTTCGACTACAATGGTCCCGCGGGTGGTTTCTCCGAGTACGTCTCCGGTGACATCGTTGACGGTCAGGTCGCCGAAACGGTTGCGCGCCTCGACGTTCCCGACGACACCTTCGACGCGGATCGCTCCGTGCCGACCGTCTACCGTCACACGACCCTCGACGTCGGCGACCTCGATTGCGTCGTAGGAGCTCGCCAATCGGAGCGGGGCCTGCAAATCGGACACTCTTATTGCACCCCGGCCATTGGTCAACGTGAGCGGTGTTTTTCGCGGGACCCAAAGCTCCAGATCCGTCTCGACCGCACCTCGGCCACCTGGCTCCCGGTCCATGTCGAGGCTGGCGCCGCTCTCATCGGCGATCTCGAATCGAACCGAGACGTTCTCCGCCAAACGGCGAGCCTCGTTTTCGGCGTGTCGGTAGACGCGTTTGGTGACCACGACCTTCAGATCGACCTCATCCCAACCGCGTGCCGTGATCTCTCCGCGGCCATTCTCCACGGTGAGACTTCCCCCGTCCGGCAGCTCGAAGACGTGTTCCTCGCTGAAGCGATGCGCGGGGCCCAGGGAGATTTCGGGCTCGACGATCTCGAGCAAATCCTCGAACGAGAATTCCGTCGCGAAGTTACCAGCCACGTAACGGGCCGCGGCCAGAGTGACTCCGGCGCAGACGATAAGAATCAACAGAACGACTTTCCCCGGATCCACCCGGGCGGTTTCGGGATCGCGCACGCGTTGGTAGATCTTGCTGGCGCCCCAGATGATCAAGAGGACGGGCCAATACAGTGAGAACCAAATGAGGGCCTCGGTCCGAAACCCCAGAAGCGAGAATCCGAAGAGGTTCCCGGCGAGGAGCAGAGATCCGGTGACGACGAGGAGTACGCCCAGCGTCAGGGCGCAACCGCTTCTACTCGTCCTCGGCTGGCTCATGTCTTTCTGCCTCCAAAACAGAGTCCGCGTCAACGTTGCTCGGGGGTGGAGATGAAACAGGATCGCGGTTGAAGCCCGATCCACCCCGAATGAGCTTCACGCCGACGAGAATCAGCGCCACCGGCCAAAACTTCCATAGCCAGTCGAAATCGAAATCGAAGAGATTATTGAGAAGAAGCAAGGTGCCCAAACCCACCGCGCTCCACCCCAGCCAGGGTGTTCCGTCCATCGTTGTATGCGAATCCTGTCCTCCCGTTTCGATGATGCGGTTCGCCTCGACGGCGCTACGATGTGCGTCTAGCATGACGTACACCCAGAAAATTGGAATCAGAATCCCGATCGGTCCGTCGGATTGATCGGTCAGATAGATCAACCCCACAGTCATGAGCGCGTAAAGGAATCCCTTGGTGACGTAGGCCTTCCTGGCCGTCGCGTTCGGGAGTGTCTGACCCACGAAAATGTGGCCCAGACCGGGCAAGAGAGACAGCCAAACTGCGGCTGCGGGTGAACATTTCATGAATCGCTCCTTGATTGTGAACTGGTATCAGATCTGGGTTGGAAGGACAGTCGCAGCGAGCCGAGATTATTGCTTTGATCGGGCTCATCGTCGTTCTTTCGCCGTGCCTCCTCCAAGTCCTTCAACCTCTCGTTGAGGCGATCGAGGCGATCTTCGAATGCAACTCCGACTGTCATCCGCAAGACGTTGAGCTCGTCAATCAGACCTTCCGTATCTCGATAGAGACCGAGCCCAACGCTGTAGCCCTGATGGCCGACTTGGTTGATGCGGGTAAAGGCTTGGCTTGGACCAAGGATCAAGACCGCAACGAGAGCGGCGGCAGCACCCCATGCGGCCCAACCTCCCGGAGAGAGGCTGGGGACAAGGGGGGTGACGAACCGGGCCCGCTGGGAGAAGTTCGAGAGGTCTGCCAGCCTTGTCAGCGGGGGCCGGCTGGCCGAGAGGATGCGCTCCACCAACTGTGGTGAAGGGTGCGGATGGGGCATCGTCTCGAGAGCCGACCGCACTTCTCGGAAGGTTTCAAGGAGCCCCGGGCAGGCGGAACACTCCGCCAAGTGGTCTTCGAGATCCTTCGTGAGTGGGCGGGAGAGCGTTTCCTCGAGGTAGTCGCTCCAAAGCTCCTCCGAGCGCCGACACTTCACCCTTCGCCTCCACTCTCTAATTGGTGGCTCCACTCGCCTCGGCGGCGTTTCAGATGGCGGGCCAGCTCGATTCGCCCGCGGTTGAGTCGAGACTTCACCGTGCCGAGCGGTACTTCGAGCAGTTCAGCCATTTCCTCGTAGCTCATCTCTTGCAGATCCCTAAGGACAACGGCCTGGCCGAGCTCCTCGGGTAGACGCGCGAGGGCCGATCGAATCCATTCCGCCAAGTCCTTGTGTTCGAGAGCCGCATGGGGATCGGACCGGTGAGCGGGGGCTTTGACTTCGGGAAGCTCCTTGTCGGACGTGAGTGCTTTTTCCCGCCGCCGCCACCGGTACTGGTCGATAGCATAGTTACGTGCCACTCGCCGGAGCCATGCGCCCATATTGCCGCTTGGATCGAAATTCTTGAGGGCTCCCAGGACATGCAGAAAGATTTCCTGTGTAAGCTCGTCGGCCTCGTCAACCCGTCCCGTGAAGTGATAAGCAACGTTCCAAACTCCGCGCCGGTAGCGTTTGACCAAGACTTCCCAGGCTTGGTCGTCTCCGCGCTGACAACGGCTCGCAAGCTCCTCGTCGGATAGCAAAAACCCTACTCCCCGTCGCCCCTACTCACCGGGTAAAACGAAGAGTGGGTGGACAAGGTTCAATGTTTCAAACCCTTTCTGGCCATGGGTCGGTCGGTGCCGTAAGTCCGTTACCTCGTCTGGTTGCCAGACTTTACCTCGTGTCATGTTGGCTTCGGCGTTGGATGGTTCCGCGGCGAGTTTCTCTAACTACTGGCCGTGTTTGACTTCTGCGGGCCTATTCTAGTAGATTCCGCTCCCCGGCTAAAAGTAAGATAATCCTCTCATCTCGTGAATGAGGTCCTGCTTGAGGCCTGCTTGAAGACGACGGAGAAGGTCCGGCCCACAGAACGACGAGCTTCGTGGAGAGGAATTGACAGATTCGATGGGGGGAGCGCCTAGCGGGCCCGCGGGCGGAGCCGGGTCGGCCGAACCTCTACACTCTGCGGACTCCACAGAGTCTGCCGCCCCAGTTCGAGGCGGATGGCTCGGATCTCGTAAGCTCCAATCGGTGGCTCTTGCTCTCGTCGGTCTCGTCCTCCTCGGGTTTTTCCTCAAGGACGCCGATTTTACGGCGATCGCGGCCAGTTTTGCGGGCGCCAACGGTTGGATCATCGCGGGCGCGATTTCCTTAACCATGGTGAGCTACGTCGTGCGTGCGTTCCGGTGGAGGTATCTCTTAGCCCCTATTGGACCGGCTCGACTCAGGGTTTGTTTCGAGACCACTGTGATCGGCTTCATGGTTAACTTTCTGGTGCCGCCGGGCCGGCTGGGTGAATTCGCGAGGCCCTATCTGTTAGCGCGACGCGAGGGGCTGTCCGCCTCGAGCACGTTTGCCACCATTATTCTCGAGCGGGTGCTCGATCTGATTACGGTGATCTTTCTCGTGGGGAGCTGGCTTATGCTTGGCCCGACGCCTATCGGGGCAGGAAGCCAAAAAGCGATCTACGCTCTCAAGGTTGGTGGTGTCACGGCATCGGTGGCTGCCGGCTTCGGTCTCGCGGCCATGTTCCTCTTCGCCCACAATGTTCGCTCCGGCGGTTCCGCCCTGGCCTGGCTGCAGCCGCGTGTTGAGAGGCTCCCTCGTAGGCTCGCGGGGCCGGTCTTTCGGTTCGTCAAGAGCTTCGGCGAGGGACTGGGGGTCTTGGTCGATCGGGGGAATCTAGCGCGCGCCGGGATATTATCCCTGGTGTTGTGGCTCAACATCTCGTCGGCGTTTTGGTTGGGAACCCGCGCGTTCCACATCGATATCCCCGTAGGTGGTGCGTTCTTGGTCATTGGTTTCCTCACCGTAGGGGTGGCTGTTCCCACGCCGGGGGCAGTAGGCGGATACCACTACATGTGCGCTCTCGCTCTCACTTGGCTGTTCGGAGTCAATGACAACACCGCTAAGGCGATCGCGCTCGCGAGCCACGCCATCGCGTTCATACCGGTTAGCCTGCTCGGCCTGGTGTATTTCGTGCGGGAAGGGATGAGTTTGAGCGAAGTGAGACGGTTGGGGACGGCTAGTTGAAAAATTCGAGCGGTCGGCGCCCGGACGAGCGCCGAGATAGGAGGTTGGGGCTGTGAAGTGTCCTTACTGCGGCTACCTAGGAGACAAAGTCGTCGACTCGAGAGAGAGCAAGGAAGGCGAAGCGATCCGCCGGCGTCGCCAGTGTCTCGGTTGTAAACGTCGCTTTACCAGCTATGAACGGATCGATCAGATCCCGTATATGGTCGTTAAGAAGGATGGGCGGAGAGAGCGGTTCGATCGAGAGAAGATCCTGAATGGGCTTCTCAAGGCCTGTGAAAAGCGTCCGGTCTCGGTGACCAAGTTAGAGAGCATCGTAGAATCCGTGGAACAGAGTTTGCAGGAGAGTCCAGACAAGGAAGTCTCGACGACCAACATCGGTGAGTTCGTTATGACGGAGCTGCAGGGTTTGGACCAAGTGGCCTATGTTCGGTTCGCCTCGGTATACCGACACTTCAAAGATGCCCACGAGTTCGTAGAGACTATTCGAGGACTCTTGGACACAACGGAAAAGGAGGGGTAAGCGATCGAATGAAGTTGTGCTCTCATTGTGACTACTGTACCATCGCATCTTATGGGCGGCCGAGTGCGCCGTGCACTTCTCGCGCTGGGGATCATCGTGGCGGGTCAAGCACCCGCTACGGCGGCCGAGCTCACGAACCTGAGCCTGCTGATCAAGAACGACAAGATCTCCGTTACGTTTCGAATGGCCGATGTGTTCAATGAAGACATCGGCCGGTCGATCGAGAGTGGATTACAGGTCAGCTTTCGCTTCGAGGTGCAGCTCAAAAAGGTCCGAACCATTTGGTTCAACCAGAAAGTTCATACCAGAAAGATCACCAACACGGTTACGTACGACAACCTCACCGAACGCTATACTCTCTCCAGGGACATCGACGGTGAAATCGTCGCAACAGCGGTCGTCGCCGATACGAGTGAGATGATGCGTTTCATGACCGTGGTGGACGGTCTCGAGCTTTTCGACGTTTCGCTCTTGGAGCCGAATAGCGATTATTATCTACGTGCGAAAGGGCTAGTGAAAGAACGCAATCTCTTCCTAGTCATTCCTTGGGATCAGGATTCTGGTTGGGTGAAAACGTACTTCACCTACCTGCCGTAGTCGACCCGCGACCATGGCGAGCCTTGGCCCACCCACCGGCAAGAAGGAGTTCAAGGACAACCCGCGCCTACTCACGGCTGCGGTGGCTCTGCTAGCCGCCATACCCATTGTTAGTACCTACCTGATTGGGAAATCACAGTCCTTTTCACCCAGTTTCCTAGCACGCGTGTTTCTGTACGGTTTCACGGTGGTAAATCTCACCATGTTGCTAGTTCTGGTTTTCGTTTTGGCCAGAAACCTCATCAAGCTCTTCATCGAGAGGCGTCGCGCAGTACTGGGAGCCAAATTCAAGACCAAGCTGGTGATGATCTTCGTCGGCTTTGCGCTTTTTCCGTCCGCATTGATCATTCTGGTCGGGAGCCGACTTATTTCCACCAGTGTGGAACTTTGGTTCAACCAGCCCGTAGAAACCGTCTTGTTGGGTTCTCAGGACGTCGTGGAAAGTTACTACCGCGAAAAGCAGGAAAGCGCGACGTTCTATGCGCGTAAACTCTCCAACGAGACATCACGCCGGGGCTTGCTTTCACCCAATAGGGTGCGTCAGCTCTTTCAAACGATGGAGAGCCGGTTAACTCAATACCGCTTGGATATGATCAATGTCTTCTCCGTGGAAGGCGAGCTCGCCACCCTGGTGCATCCGGGGCTTCCATTGAGTGATTACAATCCCGACTCTTCGATTCGTTTGGCAGAGATCGGATTCCGCGGGGAAGAGAGATTGCACCAGGATGCGCTCGGGGGCGGGGCGCTCGTTCGCTACGTGTCACCGATTTACGGAGCCTGGACCGAAGAGGTGGTCGGCGCGGTAGTAGTCTCTCACTACATTCCGAAGTCGTTAGCCACCACGTTGAACCTTGTCAACGATCGCGCCAACGATTACCGTCAAGCGGAAGCACAGAAAGAACCGATCCAAGATTTGTTCCTGTCCTTTTTCGTCATGGTCTCGCTATTGGTTCTCTTTTCGTCGACCTGGATCGGCCTCTACTTGGCTAAGCGTATTACCGTGCCGGTACGCGAGCTGGCCGAAGCGACGGAACGGATCATGGCTGGCGACTTGGACCATCCGGTATCAGGACCCGCGGTGGACGAGCTCGGGATGCTCATGGAGTCTTTCAATAAGATGACTGCGCAGCTCAAGGCCAGTCAGGAACGATTGGAAAAGTCGGGCCACGATCTCCGGGTCAAAAACTCCGAAGTCGAACGACGCCGGCGGTACATCGAGACCGTGCTAGAGAATATCACCACCGGAATCGTGTCGATGAACCGAGACGGAATCTTGACCACCGTTAACCCTGCGGCGCTCCGAATGTTAGAGCTCGATGAGAACGTCGTGGGGCGGCACCACCGCGATGTGTTCGGTGGGGAGGGGCTCACCGAGCTTCAACCCTTGATGGAAGGAATGGAGGGCGACGGTCACCGTGCCCGGGAAGAGGAAGTGAATGTCGTCGTGGGCGGCCGAGAGCTTCATCTCGCGGTTTATCTGACGACGCTTACTGGGGCTTCCGGCGAGCCGACTGGACTCCTCATGGTGCTGGATGACCTGACGCAGCTCCTACGTGCGCAGAAAGTGGCAGCTTGGCGGGAGGTGGCGCGACGGTTGGCCCACGAGATCAAGAACCCGCTGACTCCGATTCAGCTCTCCGCGCAACGAATCCGCAAGCACGTTCGTTCCAAGACGGCCGAGCTTCCCCGAATCGTTGAGGAGTGCACGGGGACGATCATCGAGGAGGTCGACTCGCTCAAGAGCTTGGTCGATGAATTCTCGCAGTTTGCGCGAATGCCGACGGTCTCGACGCGACGCCAACCGCTCCAGCCACTATTGCACGCAACGCTCGAGTTGTACGACGGTTTGTTCAAAGGGCTCACCATCGAGAAGCGCTTCGCGCTCGACCTCCCCGAGGTGAGCTTGGATCCCGACCTTATCCGTCGGGTGTTCATCAACATCATCGACAATGCCATCGAGGCCACCTCCGGCAAGGGGCACGTGTTGGTCGCTACCTCATACGATGCAGAGGCCCATGTCGTCCTCGTCGAGATCGCAGACGACGGCCCAGGCATTCCTATCGAGGCTCGCGACAAGTTGTTCGTCCCTTATTACTCAACCAAGCGTCGCGGAAGCGGTCTGGGCTTGGCCATTGTGAGCCGCATCGTAGCCGAGCACCGAGGGCGGATCCGGGTGGAAAACAACGAGCCCTGTGGCTCCCGTTTCATTCTCGAGTTCCCCATCGCCGAACGTCCGGTCGGCGCCGTCACCTGATCGATGGCTAGGGAACGCATCTTGGTCGTGGACGACGAGGCCGGGGTCCGCAGCTCCTTGAAAGGCGTCTTGGAGGACGAAGGCTACAGTGTGGATACGGTTTCCAGTGCCGAGGAGGGGCTAGCCCACCTGGAAAAAGATTCTTTCGATCTAGTCATCCTGGATGTTTGGCTCCCCCAGATGGACGGTGTGGAGGCGCTCGAGAAGATTAGCGAGAAGAGGCGGGACGTCGCGACGGTCATGATCTCCGGTCACGGAACTATCGAGACGGCTGTGAAGGCCATCAAACTAGGGGCCTACGATTTCGTCGAGAAGCCTCTGTCATTGGAGAAGACGGTCATCGTCATCAAGAATGCACTCAAGCATCGCAGTTTGGAGCAAGAGAACCGTTACTTGCGGGAGCGATTCGAGAGCAAACACGTTCTCATCGGTGATAGCCCTCCTATGCGCGAGCTCAGACGGGAGATTTCGCTCGCCGCGCCCACCAACGGCCGCGTGCTGATCTTCGGCGAGAACGGAACTGGGAAGGAGTTGGTCGCCCGCTCTATTCACAGCCAGTCGTTGCGCGCTGATCAAAAATTCATGGAGGTCAACTGCGCCGCTATCCCGGAGGAGCTGATTGAGAGTGAGCTCTTTGGACACGTTAAAGGTGCTTTCACGGGTGCGGTAAGCGACAGGAACGGGAAGTTCGAGCTGGCCGATGGCGGGACCTTGTTCTTAGACGAAGTCGGTGACATGAGTTTGAAAACGCAGGCCAAAGTACTTCGTGTGTTGCAGGAGCAAAAATTCGAGCGGGTTGGTGGCACACATTTTGTCGAGGTCGATTGCCGCGTGATCGCCGCCACCAACAAGAAGCTGGAAGAGGAAATCAAGGAGGGTCGTTTCCGCGAAGACCTGTTCTTTCGGCTGAACGTGATCCCATTCCAAATGGCACCGCTCCGGGAGCGACGTGAAGATATTCCCGCCCTTGCGCGTCACTTCGTCGCCGAGTTCTCCGACGAGAACGGCAAAAGGCGGAAAGAGATCGCATCGGCCGCCCTAGAACGTTTGGTGGGCTACCATTGGCCAGGCAACGTGCGAGAGCTGAAGAACGTCATCGAGCGGCTGGTGATCATGGTCCCGTCGGAACGCATCGAGACGAAGGATCTCCCGACGCCTCTACAGCAGAACGGTCCGTCACATTTCGATTTGCACGGGGATTTTCCTTCGCTAGCCGCTGCGCGAGAAGCGTATGAGAGCCAATACATTCAACGAAAGCTACGCGAGAACGCCGGGAATGTCTCGAAGGCCGCGGAGGCCCTCAGGCTCGAGCGCTCCCATCTGTATCGAAAGATGAAGTCGTACGGCATCGCCCCGTACAAGACCGAGGATGACGGCTAGTGCCGTATCCACCTGATTCGCCCAAAGCGCGATTGGCCAAGGTCTCTGTTGGTGCCGCGAGTCTAGTTGGAGCCGCACTAGACGCTCGGGACGGGAATAGTCTTTACTTCCCCGTTGGTTTCCGAGTTCGGCTGTCGAGCAGTTTGTGCCCTCCAAAGTCGATCGAGCGCGTCATGTCGGCTCCGCCTGGGGGGCAGCCCTGGCCCGCGGGAGGGGAGTTGGAGTCGGTCCTCTCCTCGGAGTCGTCCGCAAAAGTGCTTGACCTAGATGCACTTACTGTTGTATGTATCATTATCACAATGGGGTAGGTGTATCATGGTGGTCGCGGATCGGTCCCCCAGTCAGAAAAGCTGGGGTGGGATTACCTACGTCTGGTGCCCCCGGTGTTCCGCGATGGCGCCCGATGAAGAGGTTGAAGGCACTTAGTGGCACTCTAGAGCGGAGTCGATGAAAAACAACGATGGTGGGGCTCGTTTCAGCGGCGGCTCCGCACCTAGCGATCCCGCGAATAGTGCCAGGAGTGACGGCGTCGGTGGAGACGATAGCGTTCTGAGCGGACCGGATCGGCCTGACAATCTTGACGAGCCTGACAATCTTCACGAGCCAGACGAGAAGGCTACTCCCGACCGTCATGAGGCGCAGCACAAGATAGGCGGACTCCTCCAGCAGGGGCGGGACCTCTTCCGCCATGGGCGCCTCCAGCAGGCCATTCACGTATGGACTCGCATACTTTTCTTAGATCGGAACAACCGGGCGGCTCGTGACGCCATAGGTAGAGCAAAGCGAGTGATCGCAGAACGACAGCGAGAGCTGGATGCCTTGGTGCTGGAAGCGGCTCGGCGCGAGGCCACCGGGGATCGGCGCGGAGCACAGCAGCGACTCACCAAAGTATTGTCCCTCGACCCACGCCACGCGGAGGGGCGCAGTCTGTTAGAGAAGATAGAAGAACAAGAGCGACGTGGCGAGGCCCGCGCCGGGACGGTTGCCGGGAAGCCACCGGAAGACGGCGAGATCGAAAAGAGCCGGCGTAGGCGGGTAGTGGTCAAGCCCGCAATCGAGGCCGAGCCCGCATCGCCCCTCAAGATGGCGGCTTTCCTGTTCAGCGCACTTTGTCTGTTCGCCGCAGGGGCACTCTATCTGCATCTGAATTGGGACTTCCTGGTGAGCGATGGCCTAGGCTCGACCTCACTCGGCTCGGGACCCAACGCGCCGCCGAACTCCGGGCCAGCCGATCCCCGAGCTCTGCCGAGCCTGCCGGCGCTGTCGGAGCTTCACTACTTCAACGGAGCTCGGCTTCATGGGAAAGGCTTCTACCGCGAAGCTCTGGGCGAGCTTGCTCGAGTAGAACGGGGGAGCCCCAACTTCGAAGAAGCGCGAAGTCTCATCCTCAGGATTGAAGAACGGTTGCTGCGAGGCTCCGTCACGGCGGAACCCCTTGTTCAGATTGTCCGAAGCCCCAAAGGAGAGTGATTTGACCTGTCCGAGATGTCAATCCGAGATCGACCCTGCAAAGGGTGTATGTCCTCAGTGCGGATCTCCGAGCCGGGTGGCTCATCTGGGCCATGTCGGCCACGTCGAGAGGACTCGACCCGCAAGGGAAGCCAGACCGTCGGTCCACACGATGCAGCCCATGAGGCCAGCCTATGCGGAGCAGCCGGGACACGTTGCCGATCCTGCCGAGCACATTGATTCTGATTGGCGCCAGCAAATCCGAGAGACGGTCCAACGGCGGAAGGAGCTTCGCAAGCAGCAGCAAGCTCAGCGAGAGCAAGTCGCACGACAGCTGACCATCTTCGGCGAGACAAATGACGCCGGCCGAAGCGGGTCGGTCAGTGAGGCCGATCAACAAAAGGACCGCGTTCGCCAGCGGAGGGCGGAGATTCGTGCCCGCGTCGAGCAGAAACTCTCGCAACCCAGAAACCGGGTCCGGGCCATGGTCGACGCGGGTGAGGTGGGGATCCACGCGGGGGAGGGGCCGGCTAGGCAAGCTGAACAGCCTGACCGGCTAGGCGGATCCACCTCCTCCGCCGCCGCGACGTTGGACGTGGAGCTGCCCGATGCTCCAATGGTGCCTCAAGACCCGGGCGAGATCAGACTGTCGCGTCGGCCCAGCATCGGCAGCGACACGATTGAGCACTTCGAGCTTGCTTCACCCGCCGAAAGGCTCTTGGCCGGCTTCATCGATGTCGGTTTCCTCAGCCTGCTCCTTCTGGGATTGGCCTACCTATCGACGAATCTCGTCGGTCAACCTCTAAGAGCGCTGCCCGGACCGGCGGTTGCCGCCTTGGGCTGTGTTGGATTCCTTTTGGCGGCGGGGTATTTCTTATTTTTTTGGAGTCTTTCCGGGCAAACGATGGGGAAACTGTTGACCAGCTCGCGGGTGGTGGATCCGCTTGGCCAGCCTCTCGGTTTCGGGCGAGCCTTTGTTAGAACCTTGGGCGTAGGCCTCTCGATACTTCCGCTCGGCGCCGGGTTTGTTGGGTTGTGGAGCGACATCGGAAGACGTGCTTGGCACGATCGACTCGCTTCCACCAAGGTCGTTCGCATCTGACCGGCTCCACGTTCCGGTTCTTCACTACATTCCTCACGAGCTATGGACCGTTTCTTCTTGAGAGCGTTGGTGCGCGAGGTGGCGCCCCAACTGGTCGGACGGCGCGCAAGAAGTCACAATCCCTGGGATGCCGGCTTGGGCTTCACGATCCAACTTGGGACAAAGCGCGGCCGCGATCTCGTGGTGGGCCTCTCGCCGCAAGCGCCTGGCTTCTACCTGGGACGACCACCGGGGCGCCCGGATGGAACGGCCGGTCGGCTCGGTCAGGTCCGTCAAGTTGGGCAGGCTCGATTCAAAAAACTTCTCGCCGGAGCCTCCGTGATACACATCGAAGCTGCATCCCTGGATCGGGTAGTGACGCTCGATTGGCAGTACACGAAAGCGAGTGGAGCCGAACGGACCCTCAAGTTGATTCTTGAGTGGCCGGGGACCAGAACCGGTGCGTTTCTCGTGGATTCCGAGAGTCGCGAAGTACTGGAGGTCGTCAGCCCGGGCACACCGCGCCTGGTCTCGGGCGAGACCTTCAAAAGTCTCGAACCGCCTCCCGGATCGCGACCCGTCGCGACCAGCCCCGAGGATTTCGCCGAGCGACTGGCGGAGGCGCGGAGTCAAGGCCTCAAAGAATCTCGCGCGCTTAGTTGCGCGAGCGGGCTCAGCCCGATGTTGGTCAGGGAGATGAATGCCATGGTTGACGACGGAGCCTCTCTTGAGTCGGCCTTCGCAGAGATCGTCGAGAAATTAAGTGTAGCTCCTCACCCGATGCTTTTTTCCCCTTCTTCCCATGATTTCGAGCGAAACGCACCGTCGCTGGTGGTATCTCCGATTTCGCTATCGTCTCAAACCGGGCGATCGGCGAGCCAATTCTCGGATTGCAACGAAACGGCGGCGGCCTTCGTCACGCAATCCTTCGAACTCGGTACCGCGCGCCGCCTTTACCTCGAAGGGATGGGTGCCCTAAGGCGCCGGATGAAGAAAGTCGGGAAACTGAAAGATCGTTTGGAACGGGAGCGAGACAGCCTTCAGGATCCAGATCAGCTTAGGCGTTGGGGTGAGCTGCTGCTTGCCGGTCTCCACCAGGCGCAGCGTGCCGACGGAGAAGTCATCGTTCCCGACCCCTATCACCCGGATCTACCGATGGTGCGAGTCCCCGTCGATCCCCGTTTCGATCTGCCGCGGAACGCACGTCGCTACTTCGGCCGTGCTCGCAAAACGGAGCGGAGCCGAGCCTCGCTAGACAAACGCATCGGAAAGACGACGGGGGAGATTGACTACTTGGAGACACTCGAACTCGGCCTCCGAGACGCGGCCGGGGGCGACGCCCTCGCGCTGCTGGTGCAGGAGATGCGTGAGGCGGGCCTGCTTGGATTGTCGCGCTCGACGCGACCGGTGGCCGGAACGCCCAAAGGTCGAGTGAAGCGGACGCGCTCCGAAGGCAGGCTCGAGCCGCGACGTTTTCGACTACCGGGAGGGGCGATCGTCCTGGCCGGGCGTTCGGCACGATCCAACGAAGAGCTGACGTTCGGGATCGCTCGTCCAGACGAGCTTTGGTTTCACGCCGCAGGGATGGCGGGGGCACACGTCGTGTTGCGCCGGCCGACGAGTGGAATCTCCGAGGGCGAACAGATCGAGCAAGCGGCGGCGGTGGCTGCGTATCTGAGCAAAGGCCGCGGTTCCACTGCGGTGGAAGTTCACTACTGTCCTCGGAAAAACGTAAGGAAGATACCAGCGGCCCCTCCTGGAACGGTTCGCATTGGTCAATACCGAACGATTAGGGTTCGGCCGGAGCTACCAGAGTCCGAAGCAGACGGAAACGGAAAGCCTGACATGTCGACCAGTTGACGAGCTGACTAGTTTGCAACCCGATCCCAGCAAGCCTAATCTGGAGGCAAGAAAATGAGCTCGATATCACGGGGAGCGGCGGTTTTTCTGGCAACCGGCGCGTACGTTGGGTTTTCTCCGATCGCTCCGGGGACCGCCGGATCCGCGTTGGCGATCCTTATCGATCGTGGGTTGCGCCTGACTGAATCCAATATCGTCTACGGACTCGCGGTGGCGTTTTTTTCCGTGGCCGGCGTGTTGGCGTCTAACGTGGCGGAGAAGCACTTCGCCAAGAAAGATCCCTCCGCGGTGGTGGTCGACGAAATAGCCGGAATGCTCCTGTCCCTCTTTCTGATTCCGGTGAGCTGGATCGGTCTATTGGTAGGGTTCCTCCTTTTCCGTTTGTTCGACATCATCAAGCCGTTTCCTTGTCGTCGAGCCGAAGGGCTTCATGGAGGATTGGGGATCATGGCGGACGATCTGATCGCGGGGGTTTACGCAAACATCGTGTTGCGGCTAGCGAGCGTGGTTTGGCCAGCACTTGTCATCGCGAGCTGAACGGAGACTGGTTGAACGCTCAGCTTCTAATCGTTGGGAGTGAGCTCCTGACGCCGGGGAGCAACGACACGAACTCGGCTTACTTGATCGAACGACTGGCCTCGGCGGGTATCCCGGTAGTCTTTCGCGCCACGGTCGGAGACGATCGGGACGCCATCGCCGAAGCGGCTCGGCAAGCGCTGGCCCGCGCCGACCTCGTAGTCGCTACTGGGGGTCTCGGCCCGACTTCCGACGACGTGACTCGAGAGGGTTTCGCGGATGCTCTCGGTCTCGCCATGGATCTCGATGAAGTCGTGCTCGAGGGCATTCGCCTTCGGTTCGAACGACGCGGATTCACCATGGCCGAGGTCAATCGAAAGCAGGCGCTGGTACCAGAAGGTGCGAAGGTTCTGGCAAACGATGTCGGCACCGCGCCCGGCCTTTGGATCACGGCGACTCCTCCGGCGATTAAAGGTGGGGCGAAGGATGTGGTGCTTCTCCCCGGTCCCCCTCACGAGCTTCAATCGATCTTCGAATCGCAGGTGCTTCCCCGGCTGGCTGAACGTGCCAGCGGCGTGGTTTACCGGACCAAACAGCTATTTATAGCCGGACTACCCGAGTCCTCGGTAGAGCAGAAGGTGGGCCCGATCTACGGCGAATACGACAATCCTAGCACCACGATTTTGGCATCTGCGGGCCAGGTCGAGATTCGTCTCACCGCCAGGGCGAGCACTCCGACAGAAGCGGATACCGGGAATGAAGAATTAGCGAGCAAACTGCGCGATGTACTAGGAACGAAGATCTTTAGCGAGACGGGCGAATCTTTGGAGGCAGTTGTGGGCCACCTGTTGAGCGAGCGATCGCTCACCATTGCGGTGGCCGAATCTTGCACCGGAGGCCTTATCGCTCATCGTCTAACGGAGGTGCCCGGTAGCTCCCGCTACGTCGAAAGGGGATTCGTCACCTACAGTAACGAGAGCAAGGTCGAGCTTCTCGGCGTTCCGGACGCTCTCATTCGTGCCCATGGTGCGGTAAGCGAAGAGGTGGCGAAATCGATGGCCGAGGGGGCCCGCAACAAAGCGGGTACCGATCTCGCGGTGGCGGTCACGGGCATCGCGGGCCCTGACGGCGGGAGCGTCGAAAAGCCGGTAGGGCTCGTCTTCATTGCGGTTAGCGACGGAAAGGTGAGCGTCGTGCGACGGCTGCGGATCCCCGGCGCTCGCTCGCAAGTGAAATGGTGGAGCTCGCAGGCCGCGCTCAACTTGTTGCGGTTGCACATCCTCGAGTAATACTGACTCGGTCGCTAAAGGGTCTGGATCGATGCGTGTCTTCATCGCGGTCGAAGTTTCATCGGAGGTGCGTGACGCGGTACGCCTGCTCGTTTCGGAGCTTCGGAAATCCCTCAAAAGTGCCCGTTGGGTCCCTCCCGAAAATCTCCACATGACCCTCCGCTTTCTAGGGGAAGCCAGCGAGGAGCGCCTGAGAGACATGTCGATCGAGCTCGAGGCAACTGTGGCGCGGTTTGCTCCGTTGCATCTCGAATTTCGAGGCCTCACCGTCTTGCCGAACTTTCGGCGCGCTAGGGTTTTGTGTGCTTCGGTCAAAGATCCCCCCCGTGAGATCCACGGGTTGCACGCACAGATCGAAGGAGTCGTGACGAAACATGGATTTCCTCCCGAGGAGAGAGGTTTCGAACCGCACCTGACCTTCGCGCGCTTCCGGAAACCGGAGAAGGAGCTCGGGCTAATTCGATCCGGGTTCGAGGATAGGGCTTTTGGAACTGTCCGGGTCGAGCACTTGGTTTTGATTCGCAGCACGTTGAAGCCGAGTGGAGCCGTTTACGATGCGGTGGCGCGGTTTCCTCTCGCGGTGCAGGCTGGGAAGCCCTCGATGATGGGTGGAGCCGATCGGTGATCACGAACAGCCTAGTTCTCATTGGGTCTTACCTGCTGGGGTCGGTTCTCTTTGGGGTGATCCTTTCGCGGGCCGTAAAGGGGATGGATCCCCGTGAGTCGGCGAGCGGAAATCCGGGAGCTACCAACGTCATGCGTGTGGCAGGAAAGAGGGCAGGCGCGGCGGCTCTCGTGCTCGACGCGGCCAAGGGGGCAGCGGCGGTGCTCTTGACGGGGGCGGTGTCGCCGGCCGGGAGCGCCCTTCCCGCGGCGGCAGTGGCGGTCGTTTTGGGCCACCTCTTCCCGATCTTCTATGGTTTTCGGGGAGGTAAGGGAGTTGCCACGGCTCTAGGGGCCTTCCTGGTTCTGGCGCCTGAGCCAGTCCTCATCGCGATGGCGCTATTCGCTACTGTCCTTTGGGCTTTTCGCTTCGTCTCGCTGGCATCGATGACGGCGGCCGCCTCCGTCGCCCCCTGTGTCTGGGGTGGGGAGAGTCTCGGGCGGTTACTATCGCCAGTGCGATCGTCGGCGCGGTCATCGTGGCGCGCCGCCACGGAAATGTCTCTCGGCTCCGCCGCGGCGTCGAGCCACGTCTTGGCGGTAGAGGCGTTGGCCGGCGAAAGTTGGTATAATGAAAGGTGTTGTTTCCTCCGGCAGAGGGCGCTGGGTCGGGCGCAGTCCACTCCTGATGTTCGAGCTGACGTACCAAGAAGAAGGTAACGAGCGGGCGGTTCCCATCGATTTGGGAGGCGTCGTGCTGGGCCGTTCGCCTGACTGCGACATCGTGATCAAGGATTTCGGGGTCTCCCGCCATCACGCCAAGGTAATGGTCGACGGTAAACAGTGTCGATTGGTCGACCTCAAGAGCAAGAACGGAACTCACGTAAACGGTGTGGCGGTGCTCGAAGCCATCCTGAACGATGGCGATCAGGTAGCGCTGGGCAAGTTCATTCTCCAGTTTAGACGGACCCTCGATGAGAAGGTCGTCCTGGACGAGCAAATACCGTTGCTGGAAGAAGCGGGTACCGTTATTCGTAGCGTCGGCGAGCTCCAGAAGTACTTGGGTGTGGAGCCGCCTAAGTCGAAAGGTGAAACCCATCTTCCGACCACGGCGTCCCGGACCGTGCCCGATCTCGAAGCGGCGGACATCGAAAAGACCAATCACATCTTGAGGAGCCTTTCCGAGCTCGCCAAAGCGCTTATCACCGCTCAGCCGGAGGAGGTGGAGGGTCGGGTGATGGATGCGGTCTTCGAGCACATCCCGGTGGACCGCGGCTTTCTGATGTTGTACGACGACGACGGCAACCTGAAGCCACGCGTCGTCAAATACCGTCACGGTGGTGACGAAGGCAAGATCACGATCAGCAAGTCGATCCCCGCTTCGCCTCCGGCGACAGCATTCGCTTTCACGGCATACGCTCCGCGATGTGTGCGCCGCTGTGGAGGGGGGACAAGGTCGGGATCATCCACATCGACTCCCCGATGGCCTCCAATACTTTCGGGGAAGCCGATCTGGAGCTGTTGCCGGCTCTGGGGAACTACGCAGCGATTGCCATCGAGCAGGCCAACTTGAACAAGAAAGTTCAACAGGAGAAGGTGAGACGAGAGCGTTTCGAGAAATACTTCTCCCCCGCCGTCGCCGAGCGCATCATGTCGGAGGGAGAAAAGGAAGTTCAGGAGCTCGAGGTCTCGGTGGTCTTCTCGGATATCGTTGGCTTCACACCGATGGCCGAGAAAATGGAGCCGCTCGAGGTTGGCCAGCTTCTCAACGACTATTTCTCGCGCATGGCGGATGTCGTACTTGAGTACGACGGGACCTTGGACAAATTTATCGGTGATTGCATCATGGCGGTGTTCGGAGCACCCTACCCACAGGAAGACCATGCCGAACGCGCCGTCCGAGTTGCCCTCGAGATGCGCAGGCGACTCCGGGATCTGAACAAGGAGCTCGCCAAGGATCCGCCGATAGAAATGAGAATGGGCATCAATAGTGGCAACGTCATTGCCGGCCCGATCGGATCTCACAAGAGAAAAGAGATCACCGTTCTCGGTGACACCGTGAACATCGCGTCTCGCATCGAGTCGATGGTGGCCAAGGCCGGGCAGGTGGTGGTGGGAGAACGGACTCAAGAGCTCGTGAAAGACTCATTCGAGCTCGAGGATCTCGGCACGGTTACTCTCAAAGGGAAGAAGAAAGCCGTTCGGGCGTTTCAGGTCCTATCCGAGAAAAAGAGCAGCGAGACGCGGGTCAACTAGAAAAATCGGAGACGAAGTGCGATCACCTTCCAGACCTACCAAGACATCGCGGTCAGCCAAGCTGGCTCAGCCTGCCCAACCGGGCGCGCTGGTCAAACCGACCGAAGACGACAAGGGGCGGCTGAGGCGCGGGAAGATACTCTACGCGTTGGTTATCGTAATGATGCTCGCCGGTTTGACGCCTTTGCTGGTAACCAGCACGATACTCATCGAGCGAAATCGCGAAGCGCTCGCCCTATCAGAAGAGCTCGTCCAACTCGACCAGACCCGCACCATCGCGAAGCAAGCCCGACTCTACCTTCAGGCAATGCACGACCAAGTTGTGGGGATTGCGCAAACGTTTGGCATCGGTGACAAACCCTGGGTTGTGGCGGCGAGGATCTCTAGGGTTTCGGAAAGTGACGATTTGATCAGATACGTACAAGACGGAAGCCATGTCCTGTCGATTACCGTCTATGACCAGCGAGGAGATGGCGCCTACGCCGGGTACGATCTGCGAGAAGAAGTGGGAGAGTACTTCCGTCAGTCCTTTCTAGAAGGGCTGTCGGGTCGGCATTACGTATCACCCCCCTATGTGTCGGAGACGATCTTGGATACCGTGGTCGTGGTCTCCGCGCCCATCTTTGCTACCAATGAGGTGGCGGGTGTCGTTTCGGTACTGGTGAGCCTGCAACCCATACAGGAAATGGTCGAGGCCAAGAGCCACTTGGGGCGCGAGGTCTTCGTGGTGGACGGCGACGGACGTCTCGTCGTGCATTCCAACCGAGAGACGCTCTTTACCAAACCGAACTTCTCGGGTGAAGTCATGGTTACCGCGTTTCAGGAGTCCTCTGGACACGCCTCGAGGCTGGTGAACTTCGAGCAACCCACCGAATCAGATGTCGAAGCTATGGTTGGCACTTACACTTCCATCGGGGACCGGAGCTCGCAGACCGCCTTTTTGCGCGCCTTGGATTGGGGCGCGATCGTGCAGGCTAAGGAGGAAGCGGTCTACTCAACGGTCCGCGACATCGAACGCACGAGCTACAGGGTGGCCGGATTCTCGATCATTCTGGCTATCGTGCTCGCGGTGGTTTCGGCGGGTCGGCTCTCGCAGCCGATCGCGCGGCTAGCGGAGGGGGCGCGCCGATTGGCGGCGGGTGATTTCTCGCGGGACATCGAAGTTACGTCGCGAAACGAGTTCGGTGAGTTGGCCGATACCTTCAACTCATGAAGGCGGAGATCAAGAACTACGTTCAACGTCTTCAGAAAGCGGCGGAGGAGAACAAGAAAATGTTCATGGGCGCGGTCAGCTCTCTGGCCGCTGCCATCGACGCCAGGGACCCTTACACACGGGGTCACTCGGAGCGGGTCTCCCATTTTTCGGAGAAGATCGCCATCGAGCTGGGCCTGTCCGAGCACGACGTCGAGGTGGTCCGTGTCTCGGCACTCATGCACGACGTCGGAAAGATCGGGATCGAGGACAAAATCTTGGGCAAGGAGGGTCCTCTCACCGACGAGGAGTACGAGATTATGAAGACCCATCCCACTAAGGGAGCGGTTATCATGGAGCAGGTTCCGCAGCTGCAAGACATGATTCCCGGGATGAAATACCATCACGAAAACGTCAACGGTACTGGATATCCAGAGGGTCTTCGTGGAGACGAAATCCCCTTGACTGCTAAGATTGTGAGTGTGGCCGATTGCTTCGATGCTATGACGACGAATCGCCCCTATCAGAAGGCGATGGACATTAGCTATGTGCTCGATCGCATGCGAAGTTTCGTGGGTAAAAAATTCGATCGACCGGTGGTAGAAGCTCTCATCAAGGCATACGAGGAGGGGTTGATTCGTCCGAACATGCCGACCCGGCAAACGGTATTCCCGACGCCGAGCCGGTACGTAGGGAAGAAGAAGTGGCCGGGGTGTCTTCCGAGCCGGTGCCATTGAATCGTTCGAGACAGTAGCAGGCTGTTGAAGAATTCAGTGCGTCTTTCCATCAATGCTGCGGGGCCCCACCCCCACGGCTTGTCCCTTCGCCGGCAAACGGCTGCGGGACAGCTGGCGGCTCTGCGCGAGCGGAGCGAGCACTAAAGGAGGTAGGGACTCTCATGACTCTTGGATCCCAACACCGAGTCTTGATTGCTTCGTTGACCCTGCTGTTGATGGGGGCGGTACAGAACGACGCGAAGATCAACGAAGCGCTTACGATCTTCAATCAGGCCAAGTACCTGCATCAGGAAGGTCGTCTGGACGAGGCGATCGAACAGTACCAGGCCTCCCTCAAGCTTGATAAGGAGAACCCTTGGATCTTCAATGCCATGGGCTTGGCTATGACCGCGGTCGGAGATTTCAGGGGGGCGGAGAAAGCGTTTCAGACCGCTATCAAGCTCAATATGGATCTGACCGATGTGCACAACAATTTGGGCGTGCTCTACTCGGAGATGGGAAACAAAGAAAGGGCGTTCGCGGAATTCACCACCGTGATCCGCGATTCGACCTATCCGACGCCAGAGAAAGCGCTCTACAACATGGGCTCGTTGTACCTCCGCGAAAAGAACTACGAGCTGGCTATGATGTACTATCACCGCTCGGTCGAGAAGAAGCCCAAGTTTGCGATGGGGTATCGGGGCATGGGCGAAATTCATCGGGTGCTCGGGGAGCCCGAGCTGGCTTTGGAACAGTTCGGAAAAGCGCTGGAGAACGACCCATCAGACGTTCCGAGTCTTTATGAAACGGCTCGCATCTACGACGACAGGGGTGACGTCACGGAAGCCCGGAAGTACTACCGCCGCGTCGTGGAAGCGGGGCGCTTCTCTACTTTGGGTAAGCTCAGTCTCGGGAGGCTCGACTCTTTGAAGCCGGGCACCTGAGATCGGGCATCTCGTTTCGCGCCTGTTGTGAATGTCGAGAAGCTCCTTTGCGTGTCTTCGAACGTCTCAAGGAAGGACTGGCCCGGACCCGAGGGAACCTAGCAAGCGGATTGGGGCTTGCGACAGCGGGCCATGAGCCTGACTGGGACCTGCTCGAGGAAGCGCTGGTTTCCGCGGACGTCGGTGCGGCCGTAAGCGTCGAGTTGGTGGAGGCGCTTCGCAGCGGTCGGGGACGCCGGACCGGTGAAGATATCCGTGCGGTTCTGGGCCACGAATTATTAACTATCCTTCGTCACGCCAACCCGGACGGCTTGCGGACGGCTGCCGCTCCTCCCAACGTCGTCTTGGTCGTCG
The DNA here is from genome assembly GCA_965219415.1 of Candidatus Marinacidobacterales bacterium. Lineage (GTDB taxonomy): Bacteria > Acidobacteriota > Vicinamibacteria > Marinacidobacterales > DATDRI01 > CBDCNP01. The sequence goes on along the minus strand of OZ244742.1, from coordinate 1,421,808 downwards.
GAGTCAACGGCGTCGGGAAAACCACCACGGTTGCCAGGTTGGCTCATCGTGCGGCCCGCGTGGGCCGCAAACCGCTCATCGTCGCGGCGGATACTTTTCGCGCCGCCGCGTTGGAGCAGCTCCAGACGTGGGCCAATCGGCTAGAGGTCGACCTGATTCGAGGAGATGAGGGGACGGATCCCGCCTCGGTCGTGCACGAGGGGCTTCAGGCTGCCGCCGCCCGCGGCGCCGACGACGTGTTCGTCGATACGGCGGGTAGGCTACATACCAAGAAACCGTTGATGGACGAGCTTGCCAAGATGAAGAGGGTGGCGGGGCGTCTGATTCCAGAAGCCCCGCATCAAACGCTGCTGGTCATGGACGCAACGGTTGGCGGCAACGGCTTGGTGCAGGCGCGGCGTTTCAGCGAGTCGCTGGGAGTCGATGGCATTGTCCTAACTAAATTGGACGGCACTGCCAAGGGCGGCATCGTGGTTGCCGTCGCGCGTGAGCTCGGCCTTCCGGTTGTCTATGCCGGGGTGGGTGAGGGAGAAGATGACTTGATGGATTTTTCGGCGGAGCAGTTCGTTGACGCGCTGGTGGGAGAAGAGATCCGTGGCTGAACGCAGCTCGTCGATAGCGGCTCGCGAAGCAGAGACCGGACGGAGAATGATGAGGCGGGTGTTAGCTCTCGCTTCGATGGGCCGCGGATGCACCAGCCCCAATCCGATGGTGGGGGCGGTGGTGGCGAAGGGCGACCAGGTCATCGGCCAGGGTTTTCATCGTCGGGCCGGGGAGCCTCACGCCGAAGTCATTGCGCTGCGACAGGCGGGCGGTGCGGCCCGCGGTGCAACGCTCTATACGAACCTCGAGCCTTGTTGTCATACCGGTCGCACGCCGCCGTGCGTGCAGGAGATCGAGTGGGCGGGGGTGAAGCGAGTGATCGCCTCCATCCGGGATCCCGATCCTCGTGTGAATGGCGGGGGCTTTCGGTGGCTTCGGCGAAAGGGTTTGGCGGTGGAAGTTGGACTGATGAGCGCCGATGCGACCCGGCTCAACCGCGCCTTCACAAAGTTCGTCAAACAGGGCGTTCCGCTGGTGACGTTGAAGGGTGCTGCCAGTCTAGACGGCCGAATCGCGACGCGAACCGGAGACGCAATGTGGATCACGTCGGACGAGGCCCGCGAGCACGCACGTCTCTTACGCCGCGAGAACGACTCCATCATGGTCGGTATTGGCACCGTTCGTGCCGATGATCCGCGGCTCACGGTGCGTCCCCGTAACCGGCAGACGGGCCCTTTCTTACGGGTCGTACTGGACACCTCTTTGCGTATGGCGCCTCGCGCGCGCCTGCTCTCGACGCTCGGAGAAGGACCGGTTCTGGTGTTCGCAGGCCCGGAGGCTTTGCCGTCTCGAGTGCGACGCCTCGAAAACGCGGGAGTGATCGTAGAACGTTTGCCGCTACGTCGAGGCAGGCTCAACCTCCGGACGGCGCTAAGGCGTTTGGCCAAGAGAGACGTGACGCGCTTACTGGTCGAAGGTGGTAGTGAGGTCAACGCCTCTTTTCTCGAGCAGGGGTTGGCGGACCAGGTGGTACTGTATCTCGCGCCGCGAATCATCGGCGGAAGGGAGGCGCGCTCGTTGGTCGATGGAGAAGGGCCTCGGCGACTTGTGGATGCGACGCGGTTGAACCACATGGTCTCCTACCGAGTGGGGTCGGAGATCGTCGTGGAAGCAGAGGTGCGGGGGAGCTAGCTATGTTCACCGGCATCATCGAGGACGTAGGCCGCATCGTCGAACGGGTCGAGCAGAAGGGGCAACTCAGCCTGACCTTCGAAGGCAACCTTCTTCCTGGCGAGCTTCGAGTCGGTGCCAGTATCGCGGTGTCCGGTGTCTGCCTCACGGTTACCGAGCTCGCGGGACCCCGCTTCACGGTCGATGTCTCGAACGAGACCATAGATCGCACAACGCTGGGCGCCCTGGCGACCGACGGCCGGGTAAATCTCGAGCTGCCCCTCAGGCCCGATGGCAGGCTGGATGGCCATTTTGTGCAGGGTCATGTGGACGGAACGGGGCACGTGGCTTCCACCTCGGAGCGCGCGGCCGATCGGGTCGTTCGCTTCGAGCACCCCCGGGAGTCCGACCGCTACATCGTCGAGAAGGGCTCGATCGCCATCGACGGCGTTAGCTTGACGGTGACGGCTTGCGGAGAGGCTTGGTTTGAGGTCATGCTCATTCCCCAGACCCTGCGGGTCACGACGCTCGGGGAGCGGGTGCCGGGAGATGGTGTGAACTTGGAATACGATATACTGGCGAAGTACTTGGTGCGGTTGGCGGAGATTAGGCAGGACTCATGGAGAAAAGACTAGACTCAGAGCAAAATTCGGCGTTCTCCACGGTTGAGGCCGCCCTGGAGGACATCCGTTCGGGGAAGATGGTCATCGTCGTCGACGACGAAAACCGTGAGAACGAAGGCGACCTGACCATTGCCGCCGAGAAGATCAGTCCCGAGACCATCAATTTCATGGCTCGCCACGGTCGCGGGCTCATCTGCATGCCAATGACCGAGCAGCGGCTGGACGAGCTGCAAGTACCGCTGATGGTGACCGACAACTCTTCGATGCATGGCACCGCCTTTTGCGTTTCCATCGAGGCCAAGAAGGGAGTGAGCACCGGCATCTCGGCGGCCGATCGCGCGCGCACCGTTTTGGCAGCGATCGACCCGCAGACTCTACCCAGCGATCTGGCGCGCCCGGGACATATGTTTCCGCTCCGTGCTCGGCCAGGTGGGGTGCTGGTGCGTGCGGGCCAAACCGAAGCCGCGGTCGATCTGTCGCGGATCGCGGGGCTTTATCCGGCTGGGGTCATCTGCGAAGTGATGAACGAAGACGGAAGCATGGCCCGGGTTCCCGATTTGGCTAAGTTCAGGAGCGAGCACGGTTTGAAGATCATCACGGTAGCCGATCTGATCCGCTATCGTCTCAGCACCGAACGACTTGTCAAGAAAGTGGCGGAGGCCCAGTTACCGACGCCCTTCGGAAAATTCCGCATCATGGCTTTCGACTCCCTGATCGATGGCACGACCCATATGGCTCTCGTCCTGGGCGATTTTCAACCGGGAGACAACGTATTGGTTCGAGTACATTCCCAGTGCATAACCGGCGAAGTGTTTCACTCGGAGCGCTGTGATTGCGGTCCGCAGCTCGATTCTGCACTCAAGCGGATCGGGGAAGAGGGCAAGGGGGTGCTGCTCTACCTCCATCAGGAAGGACGAAGTATCGGCCTGGTCAACAAGATCCGCGCCTACGCGTTGCAGGATCAGGGAATGGATACCGTGACCGCGAACGAGCGGCTGGGATTCAAACCAGACCAACGCGAGTATGGGATCGGTGCACAGATCCTAGCGGAAATCGGGGTGCGGGATCTTCGTTTGCTCACCAACAATCCTCGCAAGTTCATTGCGCTAGAGGCGTATGGCCTTCGCATCGTGGAGCGAGTACCGATTGAGGTTGCCGCCACCGAAAGCTCCGCGGGTTACTTGAAGACCAAAAAGGAAAAGCTCGGACACTTGTTGGAAAAGATCTGAGGGCAGCCTTCCGTGAATGCTGAGTTCTTGAAGGGCGTGGGCCTGTTCCAGGGGTTAAATAACGACCAGCTAGCCGACGAGATCCTCATGCTCGGGATGGTGAAAGACTACAAGAAGGGCGCAGTCATTTTCGAGGAGGGGGCTAAGGGCGATCGTTTCTACATCGTCTACACCGGCGCGACTCTCACCCCCTTAACCTCCACGCCTTCAACCGGTTGGAAGCGTGTTCCTGACTTCGATTGCTCTTGACTTTAGTGTCCACGTTCTCTAACATTAATAGATGCACCATTTAAGGGGGGGGGCCGCCTTTTGTTTGAGGCCACCCTAGATGTTTGAGCAAATTTCATCGAAGCTTCAAGGGGTTATCAAGAAGCTCCGAGGCGAGGCGCGTCTGACGGAAGCCCACGTGGACGTGGCGCTTAAGGAGTTGCGGATGGCTCTGCTGGAGGCCGACGTACATTTCCGCGTGGCTCGAGACTTTACGTCTCGCGTCAGAGAGCGGGCGGTGGGAGAAGAGGTGTTAGCATCACTCACCGCGCCGCAACAAGTTCTCAAGATCATGCGGGATGAACTAGTGAGCCTGCTTGCGGGAACCGAACCGGGCGGGTCCGCGCTTCCCGAGACGGAAAAGCCGTCGAAACTAATAAATTACGGTCGGGAAACACCGTCCGTCATTCTGATGGCAGGGCTTTCTGGCTCCGGCAAGACAACGACCACCGCCAAGCTTGGCAAGTGGCTCGCCGCGGAGCGAAGGCACCCGGCAGTGGTCTCGGTCGACGTGAGACGCCCGGCGGCCATCGAGCAACTGCGCGTGCTCGCGGGGCAGGCGGGACTCAACTGTTTCGAGCCCGACACCATGGAGCCGGTAGCTCGGGCCAAGGCAGCGAAAAACCAGGCGCGGGATGCGGGCTTCGACGTGTTGATCGTGGATACGGCTGGAAGAATTCACGTCGATCCGGAATTGATGGAAGAACTGAAACAGCTCGTGGACGCCACGACTCCGGTCGAGGTGCTGTTCGTTGCCGACTCGATGACTGGACAGGACGCTGTTCGTAGCGCCGAAGCTTTCTCCAAAGTCGTGCCACTCACCGGACACATTCTGACGAAACTGGATGGTGACGCCAGAGGAGGTGCCGCGCTATCGCTTGCCGCCACGACCGGGCGCACAATTAAGTTCGTCGGGATTGGAGAAAAGCTGGATGCCCTGGAGCCCTTCCGTCCCGAGCGGATGGCCTCGCGGATTCTGGGTATGGGTGACGTACTGAGTCTGATCGAGCGAGCTGAACAGGCAGTCGAGCAAGACCAGGCAGAGCAGCTCGCGCGCAAGCTTCGCCGAGAGGATCTCTCACTCGAGGATTTTCGTATTCAGCTCCGACAGATCGGGCGAATGGGGTCTCTCTCTGAGATTATGAATTTCTTGCCCGGTGGCGGTGGAGACCTGCCGAGGGCTCCTTCTGAGTTCGACGACGCCGAGATCGGCCGTTTCTTCGCCATTTTGAACTCCATGACCGTCGGGGAGAGGTTGAATGCGTCGATCATCAATGGTAGCCGGCGACGGAGAATCGCTCGCGGTAGCGGCTGCGCGGTCTCAGACGTGAATCGATTGTTGAGGCGTTTCGTTGAGGCTCGGAAGATGGCGAAAGCGATGGCTCACTCTAAGGGAGGCTTCGGCAGTCAAATGAAGCAACTAGCAAAGATGAGCCGAATGAGATAGGCGAACCAAAAACTAAGAACCTGAGGGGAGGTGAGAATTAAGACCCATGTTAAAGATTCGTTTAGCACGCATAGGTAGCAAGAAGCGACCGCACTATCGGATAGTCGTATCAGATTCTGTGACCGGCCGCGGTGGCAGCATCGTGGAAAACCTTGGAACCTACGAGCCCAAGCGCGAGGGCCAAGCGGCGGTCTTCGATCGAGAACGGGCCCAGTACTGGCTCTCGAAGGGAGCCCAGGCAACAGACACCGTCCGCAGTCTCTTGAAGCGTACACCCTCGTAGAGAGCCCAACACCGACTGAACCGAAGCGAGCGGGAGGGACCGAGATGAAGGAATTATTGGAGCTCATTGCGAAAGCACTAGTCGACAACCCGGATGAGGTTGCAGTATCGGAAGTGGGCGGGGAGCAAACCACCATTCTCGAGCTCAGGGTGGCTCAGGAGGATTTGGGAAAAGTCATCGGCAAGCAAGGGCGTACGGCTCGCGCGATCCGAACGATCCTGTCCGCTGCTGGGATGAAGTTACGCAAGCGGTTTCATCTTGAAATTATTGAGTAAGTCATAAGTCATAGGGCACAAGGCGTAGGCATAGGGTGAACGAGACGATGAAGGCCTAATATGGATGTCGTACCAAGCTGGCAAGAATTGGTCGCCGTCGGACGCGTGGCTCGCGCTCAAGGTCGAAAGGGCGAGGTCGCGGTAAACCCGCTTACCGATTTTCCGAATCGATTCGAGAAGTTGGGGCGAGTGTTTACCGACCGTGATGATGGGAGCGTCTTCGTATTACCGGTGGAGTGGGTTCGCCTGCAAGGCGGAAGGCCGATCATCAAGTTCGAGGGGATCACGGGAATTGGAGAGGCGGAACGGTTGTCGGGGCGGGAGCTTCGCATCCCGGAGTCGGAGCTCGAGCCGCTGCCGGAAGGCAGCCACTACCAGTTTCGTGTTCGTGGTTGCGGCGTATGGGATGGCCAAAGCGGTTATCTGGGCGTCGTCGAGGAGGTCTTAACCACGGGCGGCACCGATCTGTTAGTGGTTAGGGACTCGAAAGCAGGGGAGACTCTCATTCCGCTTTGTGATGCGATCTGTAAGTCCATTGACACGGAGCGAGGGCGCGTGGAAGTAGATGTTCCGGAAGGGCTGGTAGCACTCAATGCGCATTGACGTCGTCACCATCTTTCCTGACATGTTTCGGGCGCTCGAGTGGGGCGTCCTGGGCAAGGCCCGTGAAGCGGGACGAGTGGATATTCGTGTTCACGATCTTCGTTCTTGGACCCATGACCGGCATCGTACGACTGACGACTCACCCTACGGCGGCGGGCCGGGCCTGGTGATGAAAGTCGAGCCCTTGGTGGAGGCGGTCGAAGCGGTGACCGATGATCGCGTACCGGACGATGAACGGGCGGTGGTCTTGCTCTCACCGCGAGGCGCTCCCCTGCGCCAGGACCGGGTGGAGCGGCTCGCCAAGCTGAGCCAGCTGGTGCTCGTTTCTGGTCGCTACGAGGACGTGGACGAACGGTTCCTGGACGCTACCGGTGCGGAGGAGATTTCCATCGGAGACTATGTGCTGTCCGGCGGGGAGTTTCCCAGCATGGTCGTCGTGGATGCGGTCGTACGGTTGCTTCCCGGCGCCATTTCGGATCCACTTTCCGCCCAAGAAGACTCTTTCAGTCGCGGGCTGTTGGATTGTCCTCACTACACGAGGCCGGAAGAGTTTCGAGGGATGAAGGTGCCGGAGGTGCTTCTTTCCGGCAACCATGCGGCAATCCGACGCTGGCGTAAGGAAAAAGCACTTCACGCAACTCGAGCCCGTCGGCCCGAGCTGCTAGCGAGTGCGGAATTGGATACAGAGGAGCGCGAGATTCTGGACGAGCTCGAAGGTTTGGTGAAGAGCTCGGCGAGGCACTAACGTCGTGTAACCGAGGCTCTGGTAGCCCGGTTCAAACGAGTCCTAATTTGATTTGCATTACTTGAGAGGTTTAGAAATGAATGTGATGGAAGAACTAGATTCACGAGGGTTGAAGGAGGGTGTTCCGGCCTTGACGGCTGGAGATACCGTAAAGGTACACGTGAAGGTCAAAGAGGGCGACAAGGAGCGGATTCAAATTTTCGAGGGGATGATCATCGCGCTCAAGCATGGTGGGCCGCGGGCCACCATGACGGTCAGGAAGACGTCCTTCGGCCATGGTGTGGAGCGGATCTTCCCCATCCACGCACCAACGATCGCGAAAATCGAGGTCCTTCGATCCCATCACGTGCGCCGAGCCAAGCTTTACTACATGCGGGGTCGGAAGGGTAAGGCCGCCCGCCTTCGGGAGAAGAGAGGGCTCACCAACTAACGCCATGTGCGAACGGAACAGCGGGTCTCGACAAGGCCGGCAAGATCGGCAACGTCAACAGGGCATGAGTTTGACCTCTGAGCCCGTCGGGATGTCCATACGGTGAGGAACTGAGGGATGGCGCTGAGCCGGGACCGGATCTTCAAGACCGCCGACAAGTATATCCACTCCGGTAAGGTCGAGAAGGCCATCGCCGAGTACGAAAAATGGGTGGCCGCCAACCCCAAGGATTGGAATACCATTTGCCAAATCGGCGGCCTCTATGCCCGCATCGGGCGAAACAACGAAGCCATAAAGAAGTACGCGCAGATCGCGGACTACTACCGTCAGGATGGTTTCAACGTCCGCGCCATCGCCACTCACAAAATGATCCTGCGCCTGGATCCTCAGAACGAAACGGCGATGCGCAATCTAGCCGAGCTGCAGGTGATTCAGGGTTTGTTGATGGAGGCCAAGGCGCAGTATCAAGCCTTGGTCGAGCTCTACACGAAGACCGGCTACAAACGGCAGGCTACCGAAGTCTTCAAGAAGCTCGCCGAGATCGATCCTCTGACTTGAAAGTCCGCTACAAGTTTGCCGAGTTTCTGGAGCGAGAAGGCAAGGTCGAGGAGGCGGTCGCCGAGTACGTGGGCATCGCCGATGAGTTCATCAACAAGGGGTTGGTGGCGGAGGCGATCCAGATCATGGAGAAGGGCCTCCGGATCGACAACACCAGTCGATTGCTGAGGACCAAGCTGGCTCAAGCGGCCAGCCTTCAAGGGCACCACGACAAGGCCATTCAGTTACTTGAGGAGGTGCGCGAGCAACACCCGCAAGATGTCGAGTTGCTCTCGCGCCTCGGCGAAGCCTATATGGGTGCAGGTCGCTCCGCCGAGGCCGAGGCCATGTTCAGGCGTCTCGCCGACCTCGAGCCGGATAACGCGGATCATACGAGCCGCTTGGCCGATCTGGCGATCGGCCAAGGAAACTGCGACCAAGCGCTCGAGCTCTTGGCGCCCGCGGTGGATCGTCTCGTTGCCGGCAAAGAAGGCGAAAAAGCCTCTGCTTACCTCCAAAAGATTATGAACCGCGATCCGCACCACACCAAGACCCTTTTGAAGTTGGTGGAAGTCCAGACGGTCTTGAAACAGGATGCTGGGAGGGCGAGCGCCTACGACAAGCTCTGTGAGGCATACTCGAAGCACGGCGATTACGAGAAAGCGGTTCGAGTCGCTGAGCAGCTCATCGAGCTCGAGCCCGAGAACTCTCAACACAAGGATAGAGTACGTTTCCTCAAATCCAAGCTGGGAGCTCCTGCTGCCCCGTCCGTACCTGCTCCCGCTGCCAGCGCGCCTGCTCCTCGTGTCCCCGCTCCGCCCGCTCAGAAGGCGCCTAGAGTCCCGGCCATTATGGATGAGGATCTACCGCCTGTGGTCGAATTGGATACCGATGTTGCGGAAGCACCGATGGATGTATCGGAATTATCGGAGCCGGTCATCGACATCGACGAAGCGCTCTCCGGGCCCCTAGAGGTGGAGCCTTCGGTGGCCGAGCCTCCGTCGGAGCAAACTCAGCAGGAGATCGACGCTGTCACATCCTTGAGCTCTGATGACGAGGAGAATATCAAGGAGAAGATGACGGAGGCCGAGGTCTTCGTTCGATACGGGCTAGTGGACAAAGCGGTCGAGCAGCTCAAGGATGTTCTCGACCGCTTCCGTTTTCATACCGCGGCCCGTGAGAAGTTGATCGAAATTTATCGCGATCAAGGCATGAGCAACGAAGCGGCGGAAGAGCTGACTCAACTGGCCACCATCTATACGCGGTTGGGGCAGAATGATAACGCCGAGAAGGCTCGCATCGAGGCTCGCAGCATCAACCCGGCCCTGGAAGAGATCCCCGCTGAATCCTTGGTGCCGGAGGACGAAATCGATCTCACACCAGAGGCCCCGGAACAGTACGACGATTTGGCGATGGACGTTGAAGTGCCCGTCGCCGCATCGCCGGAGCAAACCCCAGAGGAAACCATCGACCCGGACGTAGCGGTCTCGATGGGCGAAGACGAATTGCCCTTCGCTGTTGAAAAGGAGGAAGAGGAACAACCCTCCGTCTCCGCTCCAGCAGACGACGTTGAAGTCGTCATCGACGATCGACCGGACGAGTTTTCGGTGGAAGTCGACATGGACGATGTCGCCGGTGAGATTGGCTCGGACGATGAGCCGGCGCCCATCGTAGAGGAAACGTCTGCGCCAGCCGTGCCAACTGCCCCCATTGTTGAAGAGGAGCCGTTGGCGGAGGAGCTGCCCGCCCCGCCCTCGCCGGTAACGGACGAGTTGAGCATTCCCGGTGACGAATTCTCGGTCGGTGGCGAGTCGTCGTCTGCCGGCGGGGATGTAGAGATCGATCTAGAGGGGCTCACGGGTGAAGAGCCGGACAACGATGTTCGGGTCGAGTTCGACGAGGGGGCTGCGGAAATTCCCGAGACGCCTGAGCCTTCCATCGCGTCAGGTACGGATTCGTTTTTCGAAGAAGAAGATCGAACGGTACCGCCCGGTCAGGCCGCCAGCCCACCTCCCGCTGCGCAGGTCGCGCCCCCTCCGGCAGCTGTGCCGGCCGCCCCCCCGGCCCGAGACGACCTTGCCGAGGTGGACGAGTACATGGCCTTGGGACTCTACGAAGACGCGCGTGATACGCTCCGAGAGATTCTCAAGCAGCGACCCGACGACCCACAGGTTCTGGCAAAAATCGACGAGGTCGGCTTTTCGGTCGAGCAACTGCAGCAAGAAGTGGAGGCCCCGGCGACCGCTCCCGGAGCGGCTGCCCCGGTCGAGGAGTCACTTGTTTCTCCGGCGAGTACTTCGGTGCCAGAGGACAAGGCAGCTGAACCGGCCCCGGTTAGCCGGGCCGAAAGCGTCCCCGGGTTTCCCACGACGGAAGTCCCTGACGTTGAAGAGGACCCACTGGCCGCGTTGGAGGGAGTCGCCGAGCTAGACGAGGTCGAGTCGGTTTTGAGCGGTCCGGCCGGTATCGAGGGTGAGTACGTCGACCTGGCCTCTGAGCTCTCCGATGAGGTCTTCGGAACGCAGAGTGCCGTGGAGGAGACCTCGCTGACCGGAAATCCTACCGATGCCGTCACCGACCCAGATCTCGATGAAATGTTCCGAGAGTTCAAAAAGGGAGTGGAAAAGCAGCTCGGCACCGAAGACTACGACACCCGTTACAACCTCGGTATTGCCTACAAAGAGATGGGGCTTCTCGATGAGGCCATCGCAGAGTTTCAGCTAGCGTCCAAGGACGAGAGTAGACTTCTCGAATGCTGCAGCATGTTGGGGCTTTGCTTCCTGGAGAAGGGAATGCCCCAGATTGCCATCAAATGGTTCGAGAAAGGGCTCAACTCTCCCGGACGGGGTGAAGAAGAGCAGCACGGTCTCCGATACGATCTGGCGATCGCATACGAGTCAGCCGGTGAACCCGATCGCGCCCTCGAGCTATTCATGGATATTTATCGTGTGAATGCTCGTTTTCGCGACGTCAAGGACCGCGTGAGCAGCCTACAGGCCGCCAAGAACTAGCGTGCGCCGAGCCGATCCGACCGGACATCAGGTTCACCGCCTTCGAGCTTCCGTGAAAAAGAGGTTTTTCGACAAGTTGGCTGAGACGGTACTAGACCGGCACTCGGTGGCCCCTAGAGCAACGTAATGGGAGACCGCCAGTGGTTCGTGCTGTATGTCTTGATCTGTCTCGAAGTAGGGGTTTTCTTGCTGCTCGTTCCCTGGTCCATGATTTGGGAGCGTAATTACTTTCTTCAAGCGTACCCGACGCTCAGCGACGTCGTCTTGAATCCCATGTTCCGCGGCGCCGTTTCAGGTCTCGGAGTCGCGAACATCTACATCGGGCTGAATGAAGTCATCGGACGCAAGGCGCGGAGTTCGACCTCTACTTCGTTGTTTCCAGGTGGGGTGCCGCTCGAAGACGGGTCAACGGACCGTGGCACTTCGACAAGGAACGACCGAGAGCCGCATGCCGTCGCAACCCACGAAAAGCATTCATAAGTTTTGTAGGGTCTACGCGGATTCGTGTGGGTTGAAAACTGCATTTCTGGGTAATGGCGGAAGGAAAGCCGCCACGATCTTCAGCTTGAGATATTCCTCGTCGCGATAGCCGTAGGCGCGTCGTTGCAGAACACGGATTTTGTTGTTGACCCCTTCAACTAGGCCGAGACTGACTTTGTTCTCCGGATGACAGTAGGAGGCGATACCATCCCAATGGGACTCAATCATACCGGCGAACTTCTGGTACGGATGCAGGCGTTGCCATTTGAGGCTGTCTTTCCAACGAGTGAAAAAGGCGCGAGCGCCGCGTTCGGTGCGGTAATCCCAGAGTTGCCCGAAGACCTCCTTCAAAATATAGGCGGTGTTCAGGCGCCGGTTGGCCTGGAGCAACTTTTTGAGTGCGCGGCGACCGTCTAGGCTCAGGTTCTCCCGCCGGGAAAGCAAAGTGTAACGCTGCCCCTTGATATACGACCGGTCCTTGCCGCTGAGGCGTTTGTACTCACCGCGCCGGACCTCATCGAGGGCCTTTGACAGATGACGCATGATATGAAACTTGTCGAAGATGATCCGCGCATTAGGCGCGTTGTGAATCACCGAGTTCCGGAAGGGCTTCCACATATCCATGGCGGCCAGCTTGATACGGGCGCTTTTCTTTCCGCCCAGCGCCTTGAAGAACAAATCGATGTCGGTTTCTTTGCGACCCTCACCGCCCACCCAGATGGGACGCGCCCGCTCCAGGTCGCTGACAATGACGCGATAGTTATGTCCCTTGCGGATGGAGATCTCATCGACACCGATGGCCCGAGGCGCCGGTAGCCCCGCCCGGTCGACCTGCTCTTGCATGTAGAGCGTATCCAGAGCCTTCACCGTACCGTGGTGCAGACGTTCCATCTCGGCCACCGCCTTGTTCGGCATATCCCGGCACAGCTTGCCCACATGCGTCGCAAAACGCTGGGTGTAGCGCGAGTTGTTCGCCAGCCAGTCTAGGTGTTCTACATGCACACCGCCGCACCCAGAACAGTTGACGCGCCGACGCTCGTATTCCAGATAGATCCGCCAGCCTGCCAACGACAGGTCGCGGACCCGGCACACTTGCTTGTCATAGCGCCCCCGGCACCGTTGCCCACAGTAAGAGCACACAGCTGTTTTTTTCGCCTCTTGAGCTGGATGACGCGGGCGTATCGGTCACCGAATAGACCCTTCAACCCGGCACCAACCACGAAACCTGGCAGCGCAAACAGCGAGCGGATCGACTGGGAATTTTTCACTCGGTTAGCCTATCCTAAAAATGGACCACTTTTCAGCACCTGATGAAGTACTCGATACCTTTTCCACACAATGAGTTACACTGTTTTTCCGTCAGAACTTACCCACACGAATCCGCGTAAACCCGTTTTGTATTTCGATCGTGACCGGAGAAGCTTCCCAGACGGAGCTCCCCCCCTCGCGTAGCGTTCTCGCTAATGTCGCTTGTAGTCGAGCAGGAGATGGCCAAGGCTGAGCAGGCCGGGGAGGCCCGGGAGGCCGGGGGGACGTAGCGAATCGGCTCCGCCGGAGGTCTGGTGATGCCATGATGGAAGTCCGCCATCGTTAATCACGCCAAGACGCCCAAGACTTTAGCGCTTCGGTTGATAAACCAGCTGTTCTGGAAGGAGCTGTTGAAGATAGCGAATAACTTTCGCCTCCCCATGCCAGTTCGGACCGCCGCGGAGCGGTACTTGCGCGACCGACTCCCCGAGCTAGAGCTCGGGGAGCGAGTAACTCTGGCCCGTACCGCCACCGCCGGCCTAGTCCCGGGCTTGATCGGTGATAAAAACTCGCGCGTCGTCGCCGCGCTGCTCAATAATCCGCGCCTGCGTGAAGTTCAGGTATTGCAGATCGCCGAAGATCCCCGGAGTACCGCGGAGATTCTGCGGGTCTTGGCCGACTCCGAGCGATGGGCGAGCCGTCCGGCGGTAAGGACGGCGGTCATCAAAAACAAGAGGACGCCGGTTCACACCGCACTTCAAGCATTGGCGGCCCTCCCACCGTCGGTGGTCGCGAAACTGGTCGACAAGAACGAGCTCCCCCCTGTCGTCCGATTGGGTGCGGAACGCATCCTGTCTAGGCCAGGAGCAACGAGGTGAGGGTGTTTTTGGGCCGTACGTTGACAGGTCCGTGCGGGTCTGACAAAATGACGTTAGCCTGGGTTCCGTGTGCCCGGAAGCACCACGTCCCGAAGAGGATAGACCCTTCGCCTTTCCACAAGGTTCGATAAATGTTCTCGTTTGGTGACGAACTGAAGCGTGAGCGCGAGAGTCGAGGAATTCGTCTCGCTCAGATCGCGGAGACAACCAAGGGTAGGAGTGCGTTTTCTGGAGGCGATCGAATCCGGTCGCGTCGACGTTATACCCGGCCGCTTCTATCAGCGATCCTACGTCAAGGCCTATGCACGATATCTAGGCTTGGACGAAAAGCGGCTACTGACCGCCTACGAGTTCGCCGCGACGAGTGGCAGAGTACCCGGATCATCACCGGCGGCGCGGACCTTGCCGTACCTCCCGCTCGCATCAGCGGTCAAATGGGCGGCGTTGGTTATCGCGGGAGTGGGTTTGAGCGGCGCGGCCGCGGCGGTTTGGCGGCGAGCGCCCGAAGCGGGTCCGACGCCCAGCCAGTTGGAGGCGTTCCAATCGGCGGGCCAAACCAGTAGGACCACCAGCAGGGTGGCCGACTCGGCGCGGCTACCATTCGTCAGGAACGAGCTGGAGTCGGAGCGAGCCGACGAAGACAATCTTCCGGCAGCCAAGAAACTCCGTCTGACCCTGAAGATCGAAGAGCCCTGTTGGTTGGAAGTGCAAACCGACGGCGAATCGGTCGACGAGGGGATCAAGCTCGTCGGGTTCCGAAAGGAATTCGAGGCTGCCGAAATCTGTTTGTCGGTGGGAAACGCAGGCGGGGTGTCCTATTGGATCGACGGCCGAGTCGGCAGGCCGTTGGGGCAGGCCGGGCAGGTTCGAAAGAACATCTGCATCACCTCGGAGAATATCGCCGATTTCACATCGTAGGCGTTCCCATGAAGGATAGAGATGGCTTCACCGTTAGTTGACCAATTTCGCAAGGGTGGAGTATCCCGCGGGGTCCGCTTGACCGCGGCCGCCGGGCAGCTCCCCCTCAAACCGATGGATCAGGCGGAGCTGTTGTATTTACTGACTCGCGACCGAGACGACGAAGTGCGAAACAAAGCTGAGGCCAGCCTGCTCGCGATACCGCCGGAGAGTTTGCAGGGTGTGCTGAAAGACGGTTCGGCCAGCCCAAAGGTGCTAGAGTTCTTCGGCACGCGACTGGAAGCGCCGGACTTGCTCGAAATCATCCTGCAAAACTCGGAAACCGAAGACCAGACTATCCAACTGATGGCCCCGCGGCTTTCAGCGAACCTGCTTGAGATCGTGGTCATCAATCAGACGCGTGTGCTTCGTCACATCCCGCTCCTGGAGGCACTCGAGGCGAGCGAGAACCTGAATCATGATCAGCGCCGTCGTCTCACCGAGCTCAGACACGACTTCAAGATTGGCGAAACGGGGGTGTCAGCCAAGGCTCCACCACCCGAAGCGGCCGCGGCGTTGATGGATTTGGAGACCGGACCTCCCGAAGAGGAGGCGCCGCCACCGAAGACCATCGAGGATGCCGTGGCCCAGTATGGAGATGGTGGGGAGATCAGCGAGGAGGAACTCCAATCCCAGCTCACGAATTTTCAGCGTCTGGTGAAAATGACCGCGGCCGAGAAAATGATGGAGGGCCTCAAAGGGGATCGAGTGACCAGGGGGATGTTGATCCGGGACCGAAACCGCGTAGTCTACAATGCCGTGCTCAGCAGTCCGCGGCTCACCGACTCCGAAATTGAGGGCTTCGCGGCAATGAAAAATGTATCTTCCGAGGTGCTACGCGCCATCGGAGCGAAAAGAGAATGGACCAAGCGACACAAAGTGGCACACGAATTGGTCAGGAACCCGTTGACGCCGGTCGAGATCACGATGCGACTCCTTCCAAGACTGCCGGCGCGCGACTTGAAGCGTCTCGCAACCGATCGTAACGTCTCCGAGGCGGTGCGACGTCAGGCTGGCAAGCTGAAACGGTCTCAAGCGTAGAGGTAAGGGATGGACTATTACGCGATTCTTGGCGTACCCAAGACGGCGAGCAAGGCTCAAATCAAAGAGGCCTACATGAAGCTGGCCCGCGAGAATCATCCGGATCGGTTTCAAGATCCGGAGAAGCGTACGCAAGCGGCGGGGACGATTCAGCGAATCAACGAGTCGTACAACCACCTTCGAGATGAGAGGCTGCGACGTGAGTACGATCAAGAGATTGCCCGGGAATCTTTGCCGCCCAAGGAGCAGGCGGAGCGATATTATAGGAATGGTGTCATGCGCGAGGAGCTGAAGGACTACAACGAGGCGGAAGTTCTTCTTCGAAGCCAGCCGTCTGGAACCGGAAAACGCACTCTATACTGGCGCGGCGGCGCGAGTTATGGCCACCGATCGTTCCAAGGCGCGTCCGGCCGCGGAACTCTACAACAAGGCCATCCAACAGGATCCTAAGCGCAAGGATTTGTATTTGGAGCTCGGTGAATTGCTTCATCGGTCCGGGCTTCCCACCAGGGCCCGGCGTATCTATGAGTCGGGCCTCCAACAGTTTCCTAGCGATCCAGAGCTCAAGAAGCACGTGTCCCAGGCGACCGCCGCGGCGGACAAAGCCCGGAGAAAGTAGGTGTCCTCTGTATGCGGGTCGATTCCGGCTCGATCTCCGATGTAGGGCGCAAGCGAAAGTCGAACGAGGACAACTACTGCGCCAACGATAAAGAAGGCCTTTACGTCGTGGCCGACGGGATGGGAGGCCATGCGGCGGGAGAGGTGGCGTCGGAGCTTGCTACTGAGACGATCGAAGAGTTCATCAAGCTCACCAGCTCTGACGCCGATATTACTTGGCCCTTCGGGCTCGACGAGAAGCTCTCCTTAACCGGAAACCGCCTCAAGACCGCTATCCGATTTGCCAACCGGAAGCTGCTGGAAAGGGTTCAGGAGAGCGCGGAGTATGAAGGCATGGCTACCACCGTTGCCGCGGTTCTGCTCGACAAGAATCAAGCACAGATCGCCCATGTCGGCGATAGTCGCGTCTATCTAGTTCGGGACAATGCGATCCGCCAACTGACCAGCGATCACTCCTGGGTCAACGAACAGGTGATGTCGGGACTTATCGATAGCGAGCAGGCGCGGTCCCACCCACTGCGCAACGTTGTTACCCGCGCTCTGGGAGGGAAGGAAGGGTTGGAGATTGACCTACAAGTGTTGGATCTTCAAGCCGGCGACCTGTTGCTGATCTGTTCTGATGGACTTACATCGATGGTAGAGGACAGTGAGATCCTGAAAGTTGTGAATTCCCGGGCTCTCAAAGTCAACGAGGTAGTTCGTGGGCTCATCGACGTGGCGAACGAGTCAGGCGGAGAAGACAACATTACGACCGTCGCGCTGTCTTTCAGCGACAATCAAGACGAAGGCGCCTCTTGAGCGGCTGGTGCGGTCGTCGCGACCGTCGTATTCCTGAGAAGACGAAGATATGAGTGCTCTCGAGCCACGAATAGGGAAATTCTTTGTCGTGCGGCGGATAGGCCGCGGCGGAATGGGTTACGTCTACGAGGGCCATGACCCCCGCCTCAACCGGCGGGTAGCCATCAAGACCTTGACCACCGATGCCATCGCGGAAGCGGATTCTCGCGAGCGGTTCGAACGGGAAGCCAGGGCCGCGGCGCAGCTCCAACATCCGAACATCGTGACCATCTACGAGTTGGGGAACTTCGGCGGCAACGAAAAGCCCTACATCGTCATGGAGTATCTCGAGGGCGCAGATCTCGCCGGCTTGATCCACGCCGAAAAGTCCATTCCTTTCTCCGAGGCGCTGGACATCACAGGGCAGCTTTGCAAGGCCCTCGACTTCGCTCACCGCAAACGAGTCGTTCACCGCGACATGAAACCATCCAACGTACGATGGATGGATGATGGCATGGTCAAGATCATGGACTTCGGCATCGCCCGGATCGAGGGTGAGACGCAGATCACGAAGAGCGGAATGATGGTGGGCACCATCCACTATATGTCCCCCGAGCAGGTGCGGGGCGCAAAGCAGCTCGACGGTCGATCCGGGCACCCTCGTAGTTAGAAGCTCCTACCCCGTCTCCGTGGTCAGGGGTGGTCGTTCGCTGGCCAGCGGGGCCGCCTCGCCGTCGGTCAAGTTGATGCTGGGGCGATACGAGGTTAGTCTGGTCGCTCCCGAGGTGTTCTTGAACAGAGCGGTCACCGCAGAAATCAAACAAGGGGAGACGACGACCATCGACGCACCGGCCCTGGGAAGGTTCTCGGTGCGTGCGTCCCCGGAGAAGTGCACGCTGACCGTCGACGGTGTCGCCGCCGAGGCTCCCCCGTTCGACAACAAGGCCATAGTGGTAGGTCGGCACACGTTTCAGTTCGAATGGTCGGGTGTGACGAGAGAATACGTTATGGAAGTGGAGCTGGGCAAGACTACTTACGTGACCGGCCGGAGTCGGTAAGAATCGTTAGAAGGGGTTCCCATAATGCGCATCCGTAACATAGCTGGGTTGGTTTTGCTCGGTTGGAGCGGCGCGGTTTCGGCAGCTCCGGTCCAGGACGGGCCGTCGGATATCGCCCGCAAGCACTTGGAGAGCGGTCTGCAGTTCTACAACCAGGAGCGGTACAAGCAGGCTCTCAACGATTTTCAAATCATCGTTAGTTCGATGGCCGAGACCGACTACGCGGATGACGCGATGCTACACATCGGCGAGTACTACTTGGAGGTCGAAAGGGATTTTGAGCAGGCGGAACAGAGCTTCGCCGCATTGTTGCAGCGTTATCCCACCGGTGACAAGGCGCCGGGCGCATACTACTTCCTAGGTCAGGTGGCCCTTCGATCCGACCGCAGCGGGAAGGCCTTGGACGACGCGATGGCGAATTTCCAACGCGTGATCCGCCTCTACCCGCAGAGCGAGTTCGTGGCGCCCGCCCTCACCGCGACCGGTCTCGCCCTTGAGCGTTTGGGGCGCTGGCAGGAAGCGGTGGACGTCTATTCGCAGGTCGTGACCGAGCACACCAACTCCCGCTCCGCCCCCGGTGCACAAGTGGGGATCGGTCGCAGTACGGTGCGATTGGGCAATCCGTTTCAGGGGATGCTCGAGTTACAACGGGCGCGAAACCAGTGGCCAGATTCCGCCGAAGCAGCAGGGGCACTCGATCTGCTGACGCTCGTGTTTCGGTTCTACGCTAATCCTCGTTTCGGCCGGCCGATCTCCTTCCAGAAGGATACCGCTTTCAATCCTCAGGTCCAGAAGTTCAAGGGCGTGCTGGCGGTGCGGGTCTCGTCATCCGGGATCCATGTGCTAGAAAAGGGGAACAAGCGCGTCGTAACATTCGATAACAACGGTAGGCTCGCCGGCACTCAGGCGGCGGCCGATCCTCGGTCGTTGTCGATCGACCCTTGGGGTATCCTGGTAGTGGCGAACCAGAAGGCACTGATCATCGGGGGACGGGCGATGGTGCTCAAGGTTCCGGACGAGAAGGGGCCGAAGCCACTCGAGAAGATCAGGGCGGCGACGCGGGATCGGTTCGGCGAACTCTACGTCTACGACGAAAGCCAGAAGAAAGTACTACGCTTCGATCCCAGCGGGAACGTCAAGGGTCCGTTTCCCGACACGACGCCTCGGGAAGTGCTCCTCCTAGAAGTGGATACCTCCGGAAACATCATAATCATGGACAAGAAGGATCGGGGTCTGCAGGTCTATACTCCCGATGGTGTCAGGACCGCGCGCCTGCAGAAGCGCGGCGCGAAGTGGAACCTCAAGAAACCCGTCGACGTCGCGGTGGGACCCGCCGGGTATGTCTATCTGCTCGACGAAAACTCGGGACAGGTGGCGGTGTTCGATCCCTCGTACGAGTTCGTCGCACTCCTCACCGGCAGCAATTTGGGCGGCGGTGCGCTCGGCAAACCCAAGACACTCGATGTGGACGGGACTGGAGCCCTCTATGTTTATGATGATAAGGCAAAAACAGTCATCCGGTTTCGATAGACTCGGTAGATACCCATTACTGTGGCTTGCCGCGCTCGCGATGTGCGGCCTGGCACCGATTCAAGAAGAGGTCTCCATCGGGGATCAAGAGCTTCTGTTCCAGCTTTCACAGCAATATTCCGAAGCGATGGACTTGTTCCAGGACCCGCAACGGCAGTCACAGTCCATCGAATTCCTTACTCAAATCGTCCAGGCGATCGATGACGAGCGACGCATGCGGGACCAAATCTCGGACGAATTGAAGGAGTTGCAGCAACGATCCTTCGAACACCGGGCTCGGGCCTACTTCAACGCCGGCCAGGTCCAGGGGGCGGCCGATGACTTCCGCCAGCTCATCCTCGCCAATCCCCGCTATGCTCTCGATCAGGAGCAGCTCTCGCCGAAAATCATCGACTTCTTCGAAGATCAGAAGAAGAGGTTAGTCGGATTCATCGCCGTGAACTCCGAACCTCCCGGAGCCCGGGTTACGGTGAATGGTGACTTGGTGGGAATCACCAACTTCTTCCCGGTCGAGGTTCATACCGGTATCGCAGCGGTAGAAATCGAGCTCGTTGGGCACGATCCGGTCTCCAGGGCGGAGGTGGATATCCTCCCTGGCGAAACCAGGACGATCGATGTCACGCTGGTTCGGAACAGTGCCAAGCTTCCAATCATCACCCAGCCCTCCGACGTCGAAGTCTGGGTCGACGGCGAGCTTGTCGGAAAGACGGCGGGGAACCTCCCCCCGGACCTTCGGAGTTTCATGCCCGCCGAGTACGATGTCGAGCAACTGTCCGCTCCTTTTGACCTGGCCGCGCTTCGGGTCGGTCGGCACACCGTGGAGTTTCGCCGGGACTGCTATGAATCGGTTCAGATCGCGTTCGAGGCCGAAGAGCCGAAGGATTACACGGCACAGATCATCCGACTGGAGGACTCGATAGGCCAGCTCAGGATGACCAGCACCCCGGACGGGGCGCGTGTGTTCATCGACGGAGAGTACAAGGGCAATACCCCGCTCGACCTCGGCCGGGTTTGTTCCGGTCCTCACCACGTGGAGGTCAAGCACCCCACCGGCAAGTACGTGGCAGACATCGAGTTAGGTAGGGACGAGGATCTGTCACTGGAGTGCCCGATTCGCCCGAGCCTCGCCTTCTTCGGCATAGCCGTCGAACCGGGAGTTTCGAACCGGGATCTAGAGGATGTGCGCACGAACGTAACGGCAGAGCTGCAGAAGCTCACGGCGATGAACCTCATCCAGGTCTCGGCTGAGCAGGCGATCGACCTGCTGGGGCGGGACGGGCTCATGAAGTTCGTGTCCAAGGACGTTGCCGGGGAACTTTCGCAAGCGGACCCCGAGCTCGCTCGCGATCTGTCGGAGAAGGTCGGCGAGTCGCTTGAGGTCGAAGCCTTGTTGGTTGGGTACGTCCAGGCGCAAAAGCTAACGAAAGATGTGGTCTTCAACCTCTGGGCAACCGGCTCCACGGCGCCGGACATCTATAGTCTCAACTATTTGGATCAGGGGGCCATGCCCGCTTTCGTGGAGGTGCTGTCCAGCTCGACTCCGATCCACGGCAGCTGGATCGGTCTTCAAAGCGTAGACACCCACCTCGGCGGCGGGCCCACCGTTCTCAAGATTGGCCCCAACGGACCGGCAGATCAGGCGGGTATCGAGCTGGGGGACGTCATCGTGGATGTCGACGGCCAGCCGGTGAACGATACGCCGACACTTCTTTCGAAAGTGGTTGCGAAAGAGCCGGGCGACACCTTGTCGGTAAGACTACAGAGGCAGGGGGCTTCTCGGGACGCTCAAATCTCTGTGGGGATGACCCCGTTGGAGATTCCCATGAATCGCCCCGACTTCCTCTATAACAAGGCGATCATCGATCTCAGGCATCGGATGGTGGTGGAGCCATCAGTCGAGCCCCTTGCCCGTCTCAACTTGGCGCTCTGTCACATGGAGCTGGGTAACTACGAAACCGCGCTCCGCGAGCACCTTCCTCGAATAACGCTCCCCTCGGAACCGGGGATATCGCAGGGGACGGTCTACTACTACACGGGCGTTTCTTATGAGCGCCTCGATGAGAAGGCCGAGGCCGTCCGCATGTTCCAACAGGCCCTCCAGTTTCCTGAAGCGACCGTCCAATCGAACGACGGGCCGCGAGTGATGCCGTTGGCGGAGAGGAAACTCCGGGAGCTGGGGCAATAGACGGCTGCCAGGCGCGCTCTACGGGCCGATTCCCCGATTTTCCGGCGTGCTCCCCCGCCATTTCCCACCACCCCGGCCGGGGCAGTTGATTTCATGCCTCGCTTCGGTTCAGATCCTTGTCTCGAACCGTGTACCGCACCGCCACCTCGCTGCTGCGGGTTCCGACAGGTGAAGATCTCGGCGTGGGAAAGCGAATTATCGTCACCAACGGTGACTGGACGACTAGCCACGAGCTCGGCGATTCCGCGATCGTAATCGGCCGCGACCCCAACTGCGATCTGTTCTTCGTGAACCAGAAGCTTTCCCGCCGGCACGCCCGCATCGAGCCCGGCCCGGACGGCGTAAGGCTCGTCGATTTGGGGAGTCGCAATGGGATGTGGGTGAACGAGGAGAAGGTCGGCGAGCGTTTGCTCCGACCCGGTGACGCCATCCGGTTGGGCGGCCTTGAGATCGCGTTCGAAGAAGACGGCGTGCCAGCGGACCCCGAGCCGGAAATCCTGGAGGGTGAAGAGCCCACCATCATTTTGCCAGCCCCCCAAACGGACAAGACCGTTGCCTTGCGACCCGGCCAGCCGGCAAACGCTGTGGTTTACGCGCCGAGCGAGGATCGCGCCGATGCGACCGTAGTGCTGGCCGGCGGTGAGCCCGATGCAGACGAGACCATCATGCTAGCGCCGAACTCCCAAGACTCGGCCGACGGAGGTAACGGCCCGCAAACGGTGGTGTTGGCTAAAGAGCCCGCCGACCCGGAGGACGGCTCGGGGACCATCGTTCTCGCGAAAGCGGCAGCCGACTCAGAGGAGGACTCAGGGACGGTCGTTCTAGCCGGAGAGCCTGCCGACCCGGAGGAAGGCTCGGGGACCGTCGTTCTCGCGAAAGCGGCAGCCGACTCAGAGGAGGACTCAGGGACGGTCGTTCTAGCCGGAGAGCCTGCCGACCCGGAGGAAGGCTCGGGGACCGTCGTTCTCGCGAAAGCGGCAGCCGACTCAGAGGAGGACTCAGGGACGGTCGTTCTAGCCGGAGAGCCTGCCGACCCGGAGGAAGGCTCGGCGGCGACCGTAGTCTTAGCAAGGAGCCCGCTGAATCGGAGGAAAGCTCCGCGGCGGTCGTTTTGAGTGCCGGTGAAAAAGCGCACGCGGTTGAGGGTGAAGTAGACGAAACTCGAAACTTCGCGGAAGAAGCGGCCACCTCGGCCCGCGTCGCGGAGGACGCCGTTTTGGTTCCCGAGCGAGAGCCGTTCGCCAGCGTCGTGAAACGTCGCACTGCTCAATTGACCCAAGTCGTGAAGTCTCGCCAGGCTGCTGCTGCCTTCATGTTCCGAAGCGCGGAGCGGTTTGCTCTTCTGCCCTGGCAAACGAAGTTCATCCTCGTGCTGTCCGGGGTTGGATTGATCGTGACCTTCATACTGGCGAGCATCGCCTTGAGAACGAACTCGGCGTTGGTCGCGGTTTTTACCGGCTTGCCACTCATTGTGG
Source organism: Candidatus Marinacidobacterales bacterium (assembly GCA_965219415.1). Classification (GTDB taxonomy): domain Bacteria; phylum Acidobacteriota; class Vicinamibacteria; order Marinacidobacterales; family DATDRI01; genus CBDCNP01. The sequence continues at coordinate 1,398,398 of OZ244742.1, read as the reverse complement.
GATGGGCCTATACCAGCGTGGTCCTGGCAAGGCACTTAACAGTGAGACCGGTGGACGAGCTCGCCCGAGTCGTGAAGTCTTTTGGGCGAGGTGAGAAGCCGGTCCTTCCGTCCCCCAAGGACTACCCGGAGATGGAGAAACTATCCCAGGCGATCGATCGCCCTGGTGGGCCTGGCGCGGTCGTCCGGGGTGTCGACCGATTCCGGTGTCTCGGAGTCCGAGGATTCGGACTCGGACTCCGACTCCGAGCAAACCCTCGTTAGGTGAGAGGCCCTCACGGGCCGTGGAGCAGTTGCTTCAATCTATTTATGCTCGCGGGGACCCCACCCTCGCTCGCGCCCCAAACCCGGCCGGGTTCCCTTGGCTACCGGATTCGCTGAGCCAATTCCTCCCGGCCGACGGCCCTCGCGGGCCGTGGAGCAGTTGCTTCAATTTGAGAAGAAAGCCAGCATTGCGCGGTAAAGGTAGTAAACATCAATTTTGGAGCTGATTGAGTAGGGCGTGTGGATCGATAGCACCGGGACGCCGAGGTCGATGACCTCCATGTTGTCGTCCGAGAGGAACAGGCCGATCGTTCCCTCACCGCCACCGCCTCCTCCGACCTTGTAAGTAGCCGTCTGCCAAGGGATCTCTTCGCCGTCGAGCAGGTTCCTCATCCATGCAATATACTCGGAGTTCGCGTTAAACCCTCTCCCGTACAGCTTGAGGTTGACGCCGTAGCCGAGCCGGGGAGCGTTGGTTGGCTCCCACGCCGAAGGCCAAAGAGGGTTGATCCCCGGATTCACGTCGGACGAGATTACCTTAGTGGCACTGAGCGATCGCCGGAGCCAACGTTCCTGATAGGCGTCGGCCATCTTGGTCGACATGAGTCGGCTCATGAGATCCACGAGGTAGGTCGACCGCGCGCCGGTGTTGTTGTAGCTCCCCGTTTCCTCGTTGTCGACGAGGTAGGCGATTCCCGTAAAGCGAGGGGCATCGGCGTTCATGTTGGCGCGAAGCGCCGCATAGGCCGAAAGACGATCGTCTTGACCGTAAATCGCCATTAAACCTCGGTCGAAGCCGACATCGCGTGCCGCGTACGCCGGAACCAACGCTAGTTCTGCAGAGACGAAGTCATCTCGGTCTATGGCGTAAGTCGATTTGAGATACGAGGTGATCGCCGCTTTCACGTCTTTGCCTTCTTTGGGTACGTGACCCACTAACGGGTCCAATTCCTCGTGGGCGACGACGTCGCGACTCTTGCGCTCCCGCAGGTCTCGGTCAACGTGGGGTGAGAGATCGGGAATAATGAAGATCGGCTCGCCCGGCTCGTTCCCCAACGAGATCTCAACCGTCGTGCCGTCCTTCTTGTCGACCCTGCCCATGAGCGCCAGCGGGATGTTGGTCCACTCGTAGGTTTTGAGGCCACCGTGGGAGTTGGTTTGAAAGAGCGCAAACTCCTCAGCCTGATAGAGGGCGCGTGGTTTAACCTCGATCCTTGGAGAGTCGATATGTGCGCCCACGATTCTAAAGCCGCTGCGCATATCCTCCTGGCCTATGACGATCAACGTGAGAGTCCGGTCACGGTTGACATCGTAGAGACGGGCGCCGGGAACGAGATCGGAGTCCCCCCGTAGTTTCCGATAGCCCGCTTGTTGCGCGATCTCGACCGCTTCGGAAACGAAGCTGAGCTCGGTCTTGGCGCCGTTCATGAAAGCCTTGTATCCCCTTGCGTGGTGTTCGATGGTGTCGCGGAGGGCAGGGCTCGCACCCAGCCAAGCGGAACGCGGGGGATCGAGCCCCTCTTCTTGGGCGCGAACATCGCCTCGCGGAAGAAACGTGGCGAGCGCCAATATAAGAGCTATGACCATAGACCATTGGTTCATCAAGACCTCCTCAGGACGCCAACAGCATGGTCGACATTATAGACGGCCCCCCGTCTATAATGTGCCGAGGGACCGACATTTGTGGTAGTGTCTAAGAAGCCCGCACAATAAAAGGTTTCGAATTCCATGGATCTAGTTGAGCAAATCCAAAAGGATATGGTCCAGGCAATGAAGGCTAAGGAGCCGGCTCGGGTGTCGGTTCTTCGCATGATGAAGGCCGCCCTAAAGTATAAAGAGATTGAAAAAAAGGCCAAACTTTCCGACGAAGATGCCGTCCAGGTCCTCAAAACTCAACTCAAACAACGGGTGGAGGCCATCGAGCAATTCGAGAAGGGCGGCCGAGCCGACCTCGCAGAAAAGGAACGGCGGGAGAAGGCATGGATCGAATCCTACTTGCCGGAGCCGGTTTCAGCAGGGGAGATAGACGCGGCCGTGGCGGGAGTCATCGAGGAGCTCGGGGCTCAAGGACCGAAGGATATGGGGGCGGTCATGAAAGGAACCATGGCTCGCCTCCAGACCACGGGAAAGACCGTGGACGGCAAAGCGGTGAACGCCCGCGTTCGCCAAAGACTGCAGGCCCTTACCCAAGATGCGGCAGAGGAGACAAAATAGGCTCCGCCGATTTCCACCGTCTCAAAGCCGTTCCCCGTTTCTACAAAACCGTTCAACGAGTCCATGCTTAAACCACCCGCTCTGAAACCGTCGGCAACAGTCGGCGTCATCGCGCCAGCAAGCCCGGTGCGCGCCGAGTTCATGGAGAGGGGCTTGGCGGAGCTCTCCCGGCTTGGGTTTCGTACTCGGCTAGGGAGCTCGCTTTATGCTCGCTCTCGATTTACAGCGGGCGACGCCGAGCAGCGCACGGCCGATTTCGTGGAGCTTTGGGAAGATCCGGAGGTGGCCGGCATTTTTTGTGCGCGCGGTGGATACGGCAGCCTGGACTTGCTGGAACGGTTGGACCCGAATCGTCTGAAGGCCAACCCTAAGATCCTTCTCGGAGCCAGCGATTCCACCGCCTTGCTGTGCTTCTTGGCAGGACAAGCCGGCATGGTCTCCTTCCACGGCCCGATGGTGGCGCAGCAGATGGCGAGAGGGGACTCCGCGTACGACGTCGAAAATCTTCTTGGAATCCTCGGTAACCCGGAACCAGCAGGACGGCTTCCCGCGTCGGTGCGAGTTCTCCACCCAGGTGCCGCAGAGGGGACGTTGTTGGGAGGTTGTCTTTCGCTGGTTTCCGCTCTGGTCGGTACACCGTATCTACCCAGTTTCTCTGACGCCATCGTTTTTCTCGAGGACACGGCGGTCAAGCCTTATCAAATCGATCGCATGTTGCAGCAACTCCGGATGGCGGGACACCTGGACGCGGTTCGGGGCTTAGTTTTCGGCGAGATGCCCAATTGTGAGCAGCACGCCTCACAAGGGTACGACTTGGATGAAGTACTGAAGGATGCCACCCGGCAACTCGGGGTACCCGTGTTGTCCGGTTTCCCCTCTGGGCACTCGGTTTCTCCCGCCCAGACTCTACCCTTCGGGGTCCGAGTGCGAATCGACGACGACGGGCTCAGTCTCTTGGAGGGGGCGGTCGTTTGAGCCTCGGCTCCCCGATACCCGATGGAGCCCGGATACATCTACTCGGGATCTGCGGCACCGCGATGGCGTCTCTTGCCGGGATGCTCAAAGAGAAGGGTTGCCGGGTGTCGGGTTCCGACGAAAACACTTACCCACCGATGTCGGAGATGCTGGCCGAGCTTGAGATTACCGTTCACTCGCCGTTCCGTCCCGACAACCTAGCCACCGACCTGGACCTGGTTGTGGTCGGAAACGCCATCTCTCGAGGCAACCCCGAGCTCGAAGAGGTTTTGGATCGAAATCTGCCCTATACGTCGATGCCGGCTGTCTTGAAGGACCTGTTCTTGCGGGAGCGATCCCCGGTGGTGATGGCGGGAACTCACGGGAAGACCACGACGACGTCGTTGATGGCCTGGGTCCTTCAAAGCGCCAAGCGTGATCCTGGATTCTTGGTGGGTGGCATCCCGCTCAACTTTGGTCACAGCTATCAAGTGGGGACCGGAGAGAACTTCGTCATTGAGGGAGACGAGTACGATACTGCCTACTTCGACAAAGGGCCGAAGTTTCTTCACTATCTTCCTCAGCTAGTAGTACTAGGCAACGTCGAGTACGACCACGCTGATATCTACCCCGATCTCGATTCGGTGGTGACCGCCTTCAGCCGGTTGGTTAACTTGGTTCCCCGGGGTGGCCTGTTGGTCGTTGGGGCGGACAGTCGGCCCGCGGTAGAGATCGCGGAGCGCGCCCTTTGCCCGGTGGAGACCTTCGCAGTGGGTGGTGCCGCCACATGGGAGCTACGTGAGATCGAAGTCGACGAAGTGGGAAGCCGTTTCGAAGTGTGGCGTGAGAGTGAGCGCTACGCGTCCATGGCCGGGCCCTTCTGGGGGGCCGCTGCGCTGAAGAACCCTCTCGCGGTTATTGCGGTTGCCCATCGCTTGGGCTTGAGTACCGAAGAGATCTCGGTCGGCTTGCGCTCGTTCCAGGGCGTCGCTCGACGCCTGCAAGTTCGTGGAGAAGAGCGCGACGTCACCGTCGTCGACGATTTCGCCCATCATCCGACGGCGATCCGTCACACCCTGGAGTCTGCTCGGCAGCGCTGGCCGGGACGGAAGATGTGGGCTGTTTTCGAGCCGCGGTCCTTCACGGCTCGAAGTCAGGTATTTCAGGACGAGTTCGCTAGGGCGCTGGGTCTTGCGGACCGAGTGGTTTTAGCCGCCGTCTACTCGAGTAGACGACTGGCGTCGGAGCAAGAGCTTTCGGAGGAAGAAGTCGTGAAGTCCCTTGGTGCCGCAGGGGTCGAGGCCTGGTTCATCCCCGAGGTCGAGGAGATCGTGGACTTCCTGACTCAACGTCTCGATGATGGGGATGTCGTCTTGGGGATGTCGAACGGCGGCTTCGGAGGTTTTCATCAGAAACTTCTTCAAAGCCTCTGTGGAGTGTCGTGAGGGTTGCTATAACTGGAACTGGTGAGTGGGCGTCCAAAGGACGGGATTGCCACGAACCGACGCCTGGCCACGTTGATTGGTGGCACATCCTTTTTTGGCGTCCCGCATGTTCTGGAGACCGTCTGGCTATTAAGCCTACGGGCGGCGCCCACGACCCATTCCGGCCGTGGAGTGTTCAACGGCGGCAACTTTTTTTGAAGTCTCGGCCTCTAACACCCCTTCGAGAGGAAGCAAGAACTTCACGATCGTTCCGACTCCAGGCTCGCTGCTCAGACTCGTTTCGCCGCCGTGCTCCTGTACGATTCGCTGAATGATGCTCATCCCCAGCCCGATTCCTTGCGCTTTGCCGTAGGAGAAGAACGGCTCGAAGATGCGATGGCGAATGTCTTCTGGAATACCGTAGCCCGTATCTTCGAACTCCAAGACGACGTGCTCGAGATCCTTCTTGGATCGGACGGCGAACGAGCCCGCGCCATTGATCGCCTGACGAGCATTGGCGGCCACGTTGAGGATCGCGCGGGTCATACGGTCCGCGTCCATGGCCACCGGGCCTCGGTATCCGAGCTCGACCTTGAGGCGGACTTCGCTGTCTATGAACTGAGCCTCGAGGGACGGTTCGAGGTCGCGGAAGAAGTCCGACAGCTCCACTCTCCGGATGACCGGCTTGGTGCGGCTTCCACGGGTAAGCTCCAACAGTTCGTCGGTCAGGCCTCCCAGTCGATCGCACTCTTCGACGATGAGGCGCGCGTACTCTTGTCGGTGCTCTTCCGAGACGGTGAGTGTGGCCAGCATTCCCGCATAGCCGCGCACCGCGGTCAGGGGGCTCCTGAAATCGTGAACCACCGACCCAATCATGCGACCCACCGCCACGAGAGGAACGGCGGGTAGCTGGGGATTCTCTTTTGCCATTGCAACCAACCCTTCGAGGCATTCCTCGGACGAGGAATAACACCGAAGCTGGTGGGTTTCTCCGAATCTCTACTCGATGAGGGCGGCCAAGCGCTCGAGACGCGCTGGCTCTTCGTCCACGCAGACAATACAGGGCTTCGACATTTCCCGACTTGGACCGAGAACGGTGAGGATGCTCCTATGCGTCGTACAAGTCCGGCCCGTCCCCGGAGCTCCGATTCTTTCAGGATTATACATAACTATCTTACCTGATTTCCGTTACACCGTCTATGGTCCCGCGGCCGCTTTCGTGGGCCCACCTGGCCATGATAGAATCCAAGGTAAGTATCCATACTGAATGAGCTTAGCGCCTCACCCCGGGGGAGGGTAGTGTGTCTGATAGGTCAGAGTTTCTGATCGGCCAGATGTCCCAATGGATCGAGGACCTCGGCCGATCGGAACGGCTCGAGTACCTCTTCGAACTCGAGATGTGGCTCAAGAGCTTCGAGCGCTATTTTCGCGTGAGCAACCAGCCCCAGTTTCCCGATTCCGGTAACGCCCTCGCGCTCCGGAGTTTCTACGAGGAAGTGACTTTGGTGGCCAGCGCCGTTTCATCGGGTCACTCAACTGTGCACCAGTCTCGCAAGCGAGGACCGAGTCAATCAGGAACGCTTCGACAAGTACGTGGAGAACTTCCTGCGTGCGGACGACGTCACCGATCCCTACGTCGCACGGCTGCTTCACCAAAGCAGCCCCCAAGTGGGCCTCACACTTCTGCGAGAAGGCTTCGAGGACCTGTACCTCATCCTTTCCGAGCTGACCAAGCTCTCGCGCGTCCCCTATGCAACCTTTCAGAGTTATCGGCCGCCTGATCTACCGCGAGATCCGGCGAGACGAGCACTTGTCCCTCTTGATGGACAAGAAGGAAAGTGTGCCAATCTTAGTTGGGAATTGAAACGGCTCCAAACCCCGTGGTTTGATGGCGTTGGACAAAACAAAATCAAGCCGCGAAGAAAGGAGCCGAGATGGGAAGTCTGCTACGTTCGGTCAAGAAACGCAAGAAGTCGCGTCGTTTGGGTGAGGTCGAGATGGTGAGGCACGAGGATTACGGGGAACTCGCGCTGGACGCCAAGGTAGAGATGATCCGTTGGTTGGTCCCCCTTGGTCTAATGCACGTTCACGAGTTGCTCGACGACGAAGTGAAGGCGTTGGCGGGAGAGCGATACTCTCGCAAGGACGAGCTGGAGCGCGGTCGCCGTCCCGGAAGCAACCCGGGCACGGTAGGGCTTGGCGGCCAGCGGGTACCGATCCGTGTGCCACGGGTTCGGAGCATCGAGGGAGGAGAGATTCCGCTTCGCTGCTACGAGGCGGTGAGCCACGGCGGTGAGGTGAATGATCTTCTGCTGAAACGAGTTCTCTACGGAATCTCTTGTCGCAACTACGAGGCGGCAGCGGAAGCGATTCCGGGCGCCATCGGGCTGTCGAGCTCAACGGTGTCCCGAGGGTTCGTGCAAGCGAGCGCTGCGAAGCTGCGGGAGATGCAGGAACGGGATCTGACCGGCGAGGATGTGGTGGCGCTGTTTCTGGATGGGAAGACATTCGCCGAGGCAACGATGGTCGTGGCTCTGGGCATCACGCTTTGCGGGGAAAAACGCTTCTTGGGCTTCGTGGAGACGGACACGGAGAACGCGCAGGTGTTGACGCCGTTCCTGCGTTCACTGCTCGAGCGGGGACTCGATATCTCCCAGGGTCTGCTGGTGATCATCGACGGCGGCAAGGGTCTCCAAGCGGCAGTCAAGAAGGCATTCCGTAAGCGGGCCCTGATACAACGCTGCCAGTGGCACAAACGTGAAAACGTAGTGAGCTACCTGTCCAAGGGCGAGCAGGCGTCATGGCGCAAGCGGCTCCAGTGGGCCTACAACAGGCCGGAGTACGAAGAGGCCCTCACTGCGCTCGAGCAACTCCACGGTGAGTTAGAAGAGCGGAACCAATCCGCAGCTGGCAGCCTGGAGGAAGGCCTCGAGGAGACGCTGACGTTGCATCGACTCGGCGTGCACGCGGTGCTGGGCCGTTCGTTCAAGACGACGAACTGCCTTGAGTCCGTCAATGCTCTCGTCGAGGAACGCTGCGCGAAGGTCGACCACTGGAAGAACTCGAGCCAACGCCAGCGCTGGTTGGCAACGGCGCTCGTAGACATCGAACCGCGCTTGAGGAAGGTAGTGGGCTACCGCCATCTTCCCAAGCTTCGCGAAGCTCTCAAGCGGAAACTGAAGATCGAGGCGAAGACATCAACCGTATCGAAGAAGAAGGTCGCTTAAACGTGAGCCGTGGAGAGTTTCAACTAAGAATGGGCTTGACTCACAAGAAGTTCAAGCCTGCCTACGACCGCATAACCAGCGATGCCGTTTCCGAGATCATCTACCGAATCGAGGATAAGGAAGTGCGCCGGCTCGTGGCAACAGTGTTTCTGGAGTTCTTTCGGTTACTTCGCTACTTGGAGTTCACCGATCCGAAAAAGCGAAAACCTGCCGAGCTCAGGATGACGGTCCTCATCTTCTCCCTTGTCACTTCCGAAGCGCGCACCCTGCTAGATTCGATCCGTCGGAGTGCACCGACCCTCCGCCTAACCACCGTCCTGCAAGAAACGCTTGATAGCTTCGTTTACTGCATACCTTTGGAGCTCAGAAAGGTCATTCACTCCGAGCTTTCCGACCTTTATTTCTATAATCGGGCGGACACCGTCTACATGCGTATCGAGAACTCCCATGGCATTCTCCGCGATTGTTTCCAGCAGTCCGTAATTCAGTTGGCACAGGGTTTCGATGCGGACCTAGAAGGGAAGACGGTCTTCGATCATTTCGCGAACAAGCTCGAACAATCACGCGCGCTGAAGGATTCGATGGTGAAGATGTTAAGCGCAGTCCACGCTTTCCAGCGGACGCGAGAGGAAAATCTGGCGCAAGACCTCAAGGAAATTGTTGCGAATTTCTACGAGAATTCTCTGAAGTATCTGATGTATCGAGACTGGGCGGGTTTCGAGCTCTTCTTCGTGGAGATCCTCAAGTGCGAAAGCATTCCCGGGCTAATACAGATCGCGCACCGCTTCGACGCCTATCTGGTAACTCTGCTGCGGGAGGTGAGTAAGCGCGACGTTCTTCAAGCCGCACCGTCCGAAGATTCTACCAACGCACGTCACTAGGGCACTAACCTGGAGCTGGGTGCCCACTTGGAGGAGTGGGCCTAATTGGTCTTGGTCGGTGGGGAGGAAGGTGTTTTCTCGACGGTGTCCGTTTCCTGAACCTGCGCCTTGATGGCCGCAACCACGTCAGGGTCGAACTGAGTTCCCGAGTGGGCTTCCATTTCGCGGAGGGCCATTTCGTAAGGCAGGGGTGATTTGTAAGAAAACTTGCTTGTGATGATGTCGAATGCGTCGCATGCACCGATGATCCGGGCCCCAAGCGGAATCGCCGCGCCCTCCAATTTTTCCGGATAGCCGCGTCCAACCAAGCTGGCGTAACGGGCGACGCGACGGGCATGCCCCACTTTCACGGGAACATGGGTATCCATCGCTCCGATGAGGATTTCGATGACGTGCGTCGAGTAGTTGTTCTGAGCATCACGAAGGCGCACGTGCTCGATGGAGATTGCGGCCTGGTCGGCGAGGTTGAAAAGGATGTTCAAGTCCTGCTCCTCGAAGGGAGCCTTGTCGAGTTTGTTAATCAGCTCCAACACCCCGATGACTCTGTGCTCGATGAGTAGTGGCACGCATAATACCGAGCGCGTGGTGAAACCGGTGGATTCGTCAAAGCGTTGGTCGAACCGAGAGTCGTTAGCGACGTCGTTGACCAGGGCCGCGCGTCTCGTCTTAGCGGTCCAACCGGCGATTCCTTCCCCCAGGGTTACCACCAAGGGCTTGACCTCGGAAGCCTTGGTTCCGTAGGCGCTGTGGAAGCAGAGTTTCTCATCCTCGTTCATGAGGAGGATGGATCCCGCCTCGGTCCCTACCGTCTCTGCGGCGGTCTGGACGATGGTGTCCAGCAACACGTCCAGATGGATGATGGATCGGAAGGCCTTGGTTACATCCAAGACCATTCTCAGTTTTTGGTTGTAGTTTGACTGGGTGTCCTGAGCCATGGTTTCAAATTCGACCAAAGCTGGGTCGATACGGCGCCTTTTTTGCTGATTAAGCCCCGGTGGAGGACTCTTTAGCTCAAAACAATGGACGGGGGCTATCATGCGATGAGCCGGAGGTCAAACGCGTGTGTCGTGCTGGCAACGGCGGAGCACCACTGGTTGACAAGGCAGGGACCTCATGCTATCTTACTCACAGCTAAGGGTCTAGGGCTCATTCCAACGAGGCGGCGAAGGTTTTATGTCGGAGAAGGCCGACCCGTTCGCCAAGTTCCTCTCTCACCACGGTAAGGGGGACTACATCTTCCGTGAGGGAGAGGGCGATGAGATGTACATCATCCAAACGGGAAGGGTGTCTATCCACAAGGTCATCGCCGGGAAGAAGGCTCCGATCTCCGTTCTGGAAAAGGGTGACTTCTTTGGCGAGATGTCGGTTCTCGAGCGCCTCCCAAGGACCGCAGATGCCGAGGCTCTCGAGGATGCGGACCTGATTACCATCAACAGCCAGACATTCGGGGAGATGATTCGGTCCAACCCGGAAATCGCGGTTCGGATGCTTCGCAAGTACTCGATGCGAATGCGGGAGTTTTCCGAGCAACTCGAACTCATGATGGTTTCTAGGGACGGAGCACGGTCGGACGTGCCAACGGGAGAAGGGCTTTCCCCGGCACCGCCCACGCCAACCATCCCTTCGAAAGAAACGGCCCGCGCCTACTTCGTCGCGAAGAACAGCGGCAAGATGTATCACGTCTATAAAGACGAGGTGCTACTCGGCCGCTACGATTCGGTCACCGGTCACCGCCCCGAGGTGGATCTCACCGAAGAGGATGTCAATCGCAATGTCAGTCGGCGCCACGCGCGGCTGGTGTATAAAGAGGGTTCCCACTACGTCGCCGGAGAGATCGGCAGTATGAACGGCACCTACCTCAACGGAAAGAAACTCTCGACCGGCGTGCTCACTCCGATCCAAGATGGAGACGAACTGCTGCTCTGCCGAGTGCCACTCACGTTCAAGCTCGCCAACTAACCTGTTACGGCGAAGCCTCGCGATAGCCTCTATTCCTGTCCGACTGCCGAGGCGAAGGCGGGCTAGAAGAGCTCCTGAAGGGTCCTCGTCATTTCGTCAGCGGTATTCCCACCGAATCCGGTGAAACGCCGATAAAATTTTCCGTCTCGAGTGATGAGCAAGGTGACGGGAATCGAAAGCACGCCGTACATTTCGAGGACAGATGACTCCGCCCACAAGATTGGGTAATTCATCGAGTATTTGCGGCTGAACGGAATCACGTCTCCCGCTGTCTGCACCCTATCCAGAGTAACGCCCAGTACCTGAAGTCCTCGAGCTCCGAAACGCTCTTGGAGCTCCACCAAGTGCGGTACTTCGTAACGGCACGGCGCACACCAGGTGGCCCAGAAGTCCAAAATCACCACCTTACCGGCGTAACTCGAGAGCCCTACCGGATGCCCTTCCAGATCGTTCAGCGTGAAATCGGGCGCAGCTTGGAGCTCGGAGCTGGGTGGCGCCGACCAATTGGACTCCCCCGATTGCTGATAAAGGTACCAAATCCCGGCCACCGCGCCGGCCATGATGAGGCTGGGGACAAGAAAGCTGATGACGCGGCGGATCGTAAGCGGACCCTCTTCCGGCTGGGATTCGGTCGGAGCCGTAGAATCGCCGGGAGCGGTCCCCCTACTAGAAGCGCGTCGCCGGCCACTTTTTCGCCGGCGTCGGCTCAGGGGTTTTTCCTCTCGTCGTCGTCGGGGCGAGGGTTCCTGGGGGCTGGCACCGGCGGCTCGTAGAGAAGTCCACCGCTCGCCCCGCCCTCGACGATATAGGACCGAAGGTCATCCAATGTCAGATTGGCACGCCTCACAACCCGTGGGGTGAGGATCAAAACGATGTCCGTTTCCCTGGCTTCATCCTTGTTTGCAGCGAACAGGCGTCCTAAAACCGGCACGCTTGCCAATCCCGGCAAGCCGGTCATGCTGGTTCTTTCCTCCGTCAGGATGAGTCCTGCGAGGAGGGAAGTCTCACCGTCTTGCAAACGGAGCAGCGTTTCCACGAATCGGTTGCCGAACGTCGGCAAGCCTTGCAGCGTCGTCCCGGAAATGTTGTCTAGCTGAACGCGGAGCTGCAGGCTCACCTCATCGTTGTGATGCGTCCTTGGTGTGACCTCGATGTTCACGCCGATGTTTTGGTACTCGAACGTCGTGACTGGCTGTTGGGCGATGCCCCCCTGCGCGATGGGAGTGAAGGTGGTGATGGGAATGGGGACGCGCTCGCCGAACTGAGCGGTCGCGGTCTGGCCGTCGATCGCACGGAGCCGCGGATTCGCTAGGATCCTCGTGTCTCCGTCCATCCGCAGGAGCTGCACAACGGCTCCCGGAAGACCGCTAACGGAAACATTCGAGCTGTCATAAGGTGACCCGTCCAAAGTCGTGCTTTGTTCGGGGAAAACACCGACCGTGATGCCCTCCACACCCTCGATCCCGGAACGAAGCTGGATCCCGTACTCCTCCAGGCTGGTTCGGTTTACCTCCAGTAGCTCCAAGTGGACTATGACTTCGGCTCGGCTCTTGTCGATGGTCGTGATGATGCGTTCCGCGGCGGCGACTTTTTCCGGCGTGTCGACGATGGTCAGAGCATTCGTTGCGGTGTGCGGCGCCACCCGGCGTGCTCCCAAAACGATTCGTAGTAGATCGATCGTTTCCTTGACGTCTGCAGAAGACAGATAGAAGGTCTTCATGATCTGCTTCTCGTACTCCCGTCGTTTAGCGGGTGTGTCAGGAACGATGGTTACGATGTTCTCGCTCTGCACATAAAAGAAGTTCTGACTGACTTGGCAAAGAGAGCGGAGCACCTCTTCGAAGGAGGTGTCGTGGAGCTCGATGGAAATCGTCTGGTCGGCGAATGCACCGTCGAAGACCATGTTGACGCCAGCCATCTTGCCGAGTGACAGGAACACATCCCTCAAGCTCGCCTCACGAAAGAGGAAACCCGTTGGCTCCTCGCCACCGGGGGCGAGCTCCAGCCTGCCGAGTGGCGTCTCCCGAGCCTGTTCCTTTAGCCGGTCGATGTTGGTAAGCGCCGCCCTCGCGTTTTTCTCTTGGATTGCAACATCGATCTTGGCCAGATCCTGCACCAGATTGGTGTCGGTCGGGTTCATGGCGAGTGCGAGCTGCAATTCCCTTTGGGCGGCATCGAGATCGCCCGCGTTCTTGTGTCTCGTGGCCTTTAGAGCATGAGCCTCCGCCGCCCGCAATTGGGCTCGCTTCAAGTTATTCCGGTAGTTGGAATTGTTCGGATTTTCCTTGACGGCTCGCGTGTAATAGCTCACCGCTTCATCGAACCGGCCGTTTTTTTCCGCCACCTCTCCCGCTTTGAAATCGGCGGAGGTGCGACAGCCGGCCGAGACGAGCAGCAAGCAAAGGAGAAGGGATGAACCAATCGGTCGAATCATTGGTCTTTCTCTTTGGTTGGCTGTTTGTTCGGCTCTCACTTAATCGGAGACGGGGCGGAGGTATCGGGAGCGATCAAGATATCCACCCCGGACGGTACGGTAAAGCGAAACATGGAGTCTACGAGTCGGCGGTTCTCTCGGATCTCGTCGAAGAGGAACTCGGTGCGATTGCCTTGCCTGTCCAGGAGACTCACCCGAATGACCTGCCCGTTCTCGGGCCGGACTTCGATTTCGGCTTCCTCGAAACCCTCTTGTGGGTGGCGGGGGATGAGAAGCAACACCTCACCTCCCGCTTGCGGCTCCGAGTCGGAATTCTTGACCTCGAAGGCATCTAGGAGACGCGTCTCGCCCATGATGACAGAGAACGGAGAGCCCTCGGCAAGACCCATCGCTCCCCCCGGGGTGTGGCTCACGATGACTTGGTGGTCTTCCGGTACGTAAAAGTAGCTCTTTTCGCCATCGGTCACGAAGAGCTTGTTCTCCGGGTTCTGGTACTCCCATCGCATCCGCCCCGGTCGCTTGAACGCCATCGTGCCGCTTTCCTCAATGACCTTGTGAACGATTCGGTGCACCACGCGCTGGATGAAGTGAGCCTCGAAGTCTTGCACTCGATCGTAGTGCGCCTGAATCCGCTGGATAAGAGCGGCATCCACGGCGGGCGGCGGGCTAGAGGGGCCTCCCGCTACAGCGAGGGCAACCATCACACTCCACATGAGTTAGGCTCATTGTACTACGAAAGCCAGGCAACTGCCGTGTTGCCGGCCGTTTCGACAAGTGGTAGCATCCCACCCAATACTTGGGCGGCTAGCTCAGTCTGGGAGAGCGCGGCGTTCGCAACGCCGAGGTCGCCGGTTCGAGCCCGGTGCCGTCCACCAATTTTCGCGGCTTTGCCGCAAAAATTGCCCGCCGTAGTTCACATCAGAGACCGTGACGAAGGCGGGCTTTCAATTGCCGGTTTGCGGCCTCTTTTAAGCCTTTGTGCGGTTTCGAGTCGTCCCCACTCATGAACTACCTGTTTGTGTTCAACGGCGGCGACGAGATATTGACATACGTGATCGATTCGCAGTCAAAAATGGTCACCACGCCGCCAGTCGATCTCGACCCGAACCGACGTGCCTCGAAATGCTAGTTCAGAAAGCCAACGCTCACGACACGAATACTCCTGGTGGTTCAAGTTACTGCTCCGGACGAGCTGAGCCACCGGGGCCGGTGCTATCAAGGCAAGAAATGACGAGATTCTCGGCGGGAGCAACCTTGCCAGTTTACGAAGGCCGCCGAAGCTGGGCTAAACCTTCACTCCCCAAACTCCCGAGAGGTCCTTTCGGGTCGAGTGCTTTCCAATCGGACTTCCACCGAACGTATCGGGCCTTGCCGGACTCTGGATCACGTGATCCAAAACTGGGGACGGCTCGCACGCCATAGGGCGCTCCGGACTCTCGGGAAATCATACCCGCGCTGGCTCGCCGTGGCGACGTGGAGCCCGATGGCTTTCTCTTAGAACGTCTCTTCAAGCTGGGCAGGCTGGGCAGGGGCAAGGGCTTTTCGATGACTCCCAACGGCCCCTCCCAAGTCAGCCGGTTGGGAGCCCGGCCCTTGACCTTCAATCTCCCCTCGGTGATCGCGGCGTGACAGACCGCGCAGACGGTGTGTAGATTCCAGGTCTCATCGGGGCCACCACGAGCCCGCGGAAGAATGTGATTCGCGGTTAAAGCGGTTCGGTTGCTGCACCCGGGCCGCGTGCATTTCCAGCCATCCCGTTCGGCGACTTTTCGGACGTAGCCGCCATCGGTTTCCTCGCCATCTCCAAAAGGAGGCGTCGTCGCATACGTGCAAAGGGCCTCCGCACGCAGGAGGTCGAAGGCTTCGATGTCGCTCAAGGTCTTCCCCGCCAAACGCTCGAGTGCTTCTCGCGCTTGCTCCCACGCTTCGACCCGATCGCCTTCGAGCACAAAGAAGAGAGTTTTCTTCGTTGTCGGCGGCTGCTTGCGTTGGACTTCCTGCTCGAGCTGGCGATTGCTCATGCTCTGGCAGCGGTCGAGCCACTTCGCCTCCGTCTTGGGTGTCGCCACTTTCACGACTTCCCTCGCTTTGGTCCAAGGAATGTCCCCGCGGCGAAACGCTTTCTCCAATCGAGGCAGCTCTTCGAACCTCTCGGCCATTTTCACCAAGGAGCGGGTCTTGCGATCCTCGAAGCCAATTCTTTCGCGGGCGTAGTCGACGGTCGAGGCGAAACCATATTTGAGGTAAAGCCGTCGGTTCTCGACCTCCTGGAGATAGAAGCACAAAACGGACTCCACGCGGCGGTGCACGCGAGCGGCGGCGACGAGGCGTCGGTCGACCTCGCTCGGGGGAAGACCTTTCTTCATTTCCAGAACGGCTTCGGCAGGCAGGGACATGGCACTTACTCCTTTTAGAATGAATGGCTTACTACAAGAACCTCAGTTTCAATATAGGAGTAAATTAGGTGAAAGTCAAGGCTGAGTATGTACTTTAACTAACTGAAAACAAATGGGTTGGATAAAAACTGAAACGGCCGGACATCGTAGGCAGGCTCTTAATCGGCTAGGGCAGCCGAAGCTCTCGGATATACGCTCGCTCCCTCATGCTGAACAGCAATAGACATTAGGCCGTGGCGTCGGTGTGGGAAATCGACTCCGGGGTGAGGGAAAAGGGCGCTTCGGCATGGGGCTCTGCCCACACGCGCGGGAAAAAATGCAAAAATGGCGGGGTGAAAACGTCGCTCAAGATGGCGTGAACCTTGCTAACTTTCCACACTTGACACCGAGTCATCATCCGTAATTCTGTGAGCCCCCGAGATGGGGGAGATAGGACAGCACCCCAGGCTGGTCCTTTTTTTGTGGGACAGAACCCCCTCCCTGTTCCGTTAGCGGACAGTACCCCACGCTGTTCTTCCGCCTAAGAGTCCGTTTGCGATTCCTCGATGGAGGAAGTGCCAGTGATGGCGAAGAAGCTCGAACGAATCCGGAAGCTGCTCAGTCTCTTCATCCTCGTCACCTTCTTTTTGGAGACGACGGTGTTCGCTCAGGTTCAGCTGGTCCGCTCGGTGTTACCGGTGCGTTCAGTAAGCACCAAACCGATCTATTCGCCAGCCTCTTCGATCCCAACGGTGACGACAGCTCCCTCGACCCCAAGCGCCAGCCCGCTCCCGCCGGTCGCTACGACGCCTGCTGCTGCGTCGACGGTCGCCGCGAGTAGCGCAACACAGGTGGCCCCGCCCGCGATCGCCATCGTACGGCTCAGCCTCTCGAGCGACGACGAGCAAGGCGATCGGGCCAGCCAAGCAGCATCTAGCAACGGTGACGGTCGCTGGGTGGCTTTTGATTCTCAGGCCCGCAACTTGGTGCCGGGCGACACCAACCACAAGCTCGACATCTTCGTCAGAGACGAGTTATCTGGCGAGACCTTCCGCGTGAGCGTGGCGAGTGACGGCGCCGAAGCCAACAACGACAGCGTAGCCCCCTCCATCGGCGCCGACGGCCGCTTCGTGGCGTTCGAATCGAGGGCCACGAATCTCCGTTCCTGGCTCAACCAACGCGAAGAAACAGATTTTCGTCCATGATCGAGACACCGGTGAGACCACGTTGGCCAGCCTCTCTACCGACAATATGGTGGGGAACAAAACCAGCAGAGAGCCGGCCATCAGTGGAGACGGTCGATTCGTAGCTTTTCAATCGAAGGCGACCAACCTCGTTCCTTTCGACACCAATGACAAACAGGATGTCTTCGTCCACGACCGGGAAACCGGCGAGACGACACGGGTAAGCGTCGCCAACGACGGCAGCGAGGGTGACCGCGGCGGCGAAACTCCGTCCATCAGTTTCGACGGGCGCTTCGTCGCCTTTGTCTCCGACTCGAGAAACCTCGTCCTGGGAGACACGAACAAGATAAGACGACGTCTTCGTTCACGATCGAGAGACGGAAGAAACGACCCGAGTCAGCGTCCATAGCGACGGCACGGAAGGCAATCGCAATAGCGGGGCGCCCCCCATCAACGCCAGTGGTCGCTTCGTGGCCTTCGAGTCGGATGCCACCAACCTCGTGGATGACGATACGAACAAAGACAAAGACGTCTTCGTTCACGATCGAAGCCGTGAGCTGACCATCCGGCTGAGCGTCGGCGAAAGGGCATGGTCCGGCCCGTCCGGGAGGCGACGACAACAGTAGTGATGACAGCAAGAGTGGCAACAAGAGTCGTGACGGAAAGAGCAACGATAGTAGCAGCGGCGACAGCAGTAAGGACGATAGCTCCAGCCGTGGTGACAAAAGTAGTGACGATAGCAGCAGTGATGGCAGTAGCAGTGACGACGACAAGAATCGGGGCGACAGCAGCCGCCCCTCGATCAGCGCCGACGGCCGCTGCGTCGCATTTCAATCGAAATCATCCAGACTCGTCCCGGACGATACCAATCGGCGGGAGGACGTTTTCCAAGCCAAGGTGGAGCTCAACCGTTCGCCGGAAGCCATGGACGACTCCGTAACCACCATCCAGGAGACGCCGGTCGATATCAACGTCCTTGCGAACGACACCGATCCCGATGGGGACACACTCACCGTCTTGGAGGTCAGCCTGCCCGCGAACGGCATGGTCACCATCAACCCCGACGGCACGGTCCGGTACACCCCGGACGACGGATTCGCCGACGTGGATACGTTTACCTACACAATCCGCGATGGTCACGATGGTACAGATGTCGCCACGGTCACCGTAGACGTTACGCCGCTCAACCAGCCGCCTTCGGTGGACGCCGGGCCCGACCAAACGATCACGTTCCCCACCGAGACCGTGACGCTGACGGGAACAGTTACAGACGACGGACTACCGCCCGGAAGTGTTCTGACGATTTCGTGGACGCAGGTGGACGGACCGGCGGCCGTCGATTTCGGGAGCCCCGATCAGTCTCAAACCACGGCTCGCTTCAGCGTGGCGGGCGACTACATCTTGCGGCTCAGTGCTAGCGACGGTGAGTTCACCTCGAGTGATGACGTTAACGTCCAGGTGCTCCCTCCCGCCACCGTGGAGCTATCGGTCAGTGATGCCGTGGTCGTGGAAGGCAACGGCGGGATGGCCGAAGCGGTCGTCCAAGTCAGCCTTTCGAGCGCCAGCACGTCGATGGTGTCGGTCGATTTCAGCACGTTCGACGGCACGGCACGCTCTAGTTGCGACTACCTGACGCAGTTCGGAACCTTGGAGTTCGACCCGGGAGAAATGACCCAGACCGTCCAGGTACCTGTCGTGGGCGACCTTGCGGGTGAGAACGACGAGAACTTCATGCTCGTCATCGGCAATCCGGTCGGCGCCTTCGTCAATGACGCCGAGGGAGTGGTGACGGTCGAAGACGACGACGCACCGAACAACCCTCCCGCCGCCCCTGCCGGCCGGTCTCCTCCCAACGGCGCGATCGGAATCGGGCTCGATCCGATCCTGTCTTGGACCTCGAGCGATCCCGACGGCGACCCCGTGACGCACGACGTCTTCTTTGGAACCACCTTCGACACGGCCGGCCAGAGCTGGGTCGAGCTTTGTGCGGTCAACGCCGGGCCGGGACCACGAGCCGGGGCCGCTGCGGGTTTCGATGAGACCAACGATCGCCTCGTCCTTTTTAGTGGCGAAGCCGGACCCGGCGTGCATCCGGAAGACATCTGGATCCTCCAAAACGCAACCGCAACCGGCGGCCCTCCCACATGGCTCGCACTTACCGCGGCCAGCGGCCCCGCCGGAAGAGAGCAAGCGGCGAGCGCCTACGATGCCGCCACGAATCGCCTCATCTTACACACGGCGGATGCGCAGGAGACTGCAGCGTCGCGCTTTCCGATACATGGGTGCTCGAGAACGCCAACGGACTCGGCGGCGCCCCCGCCTGGGTTCGTCTTCCGGATGCTCCCGTTGCGAGAAGAGGAGCCGCCGCCTACGACGCCGCGAGCAACCGTCTCATTCTTTTCGGTGGCTCTATCGGAAGCTCCGACGCCGTTCTCAATGACGTTTGGGTGCTGAAAGACGCGAATGGTGTCGGGACTCCGGAGTGGGAACAGATCTTCCCGAACGGCCCGTCGCCGTCGCCGCGGAGCAACCCGGCTGGTGCTTTCGATGGAACCACGAACCGCTTCGTCCTTTTCGGCGGGCGCCAGGCCAACGACGAAGTCGTCAACGACGTCTGGGTGCTTACCGGCGCGAACGGTCTCGACGGCACCCCCGAGTGGGTCGAGCTCACGCCTTCGGGAACACCGCCCGAGCCCCGTTGGGGCCACGCCGGCGTCTACGACGAGGGGGCGAGACGTCTCGTCATCTTCGGAGGCACGAGCGCCGGTTTCGACGAGGACTTGAACTTCGTGGCCAACGACCTCTGGATGTTGACCGACGCCGATGGCAGTACCGGAAGCGAAGAATGGATCCAACTCACTCCCGACAACGGGCCGCCTCTCGGCCGCCTGCTCGGAACCGCTGCTTACTCGGCACCCGAGAACCGGATGGTGATCGTCTCGGGCAAGAACAACCGGGCTTTCCTCCCGGACGTTCTCATCCCAGGCGGGCTCATCGACGACCACTGGGTCTTGGCGAACGCAGTAGGAAGTCTCCCGCTCGTCTCCGCCGATCAGCCGGGAACGACTTTTCAGACCACGACGCCCGCGGCTTCGGATACCTACTTCTGGCGCATCGTGAGCCGTGACGACCACGGCGCCACTGCCGGGTCACCCGTCTTCCGCTTCCGCCCGAATGCAGAGCCAAGCGTCGACGCCGGCGCCGATCAAACCATCTTCTTGCCATCGACCGGCGAAGGAACGGCCACGTTGACCGGCGTAGTAACGGACGACGGATTGCCTCTGGGAGGAGCACTGACCCTCGAATGGACGCTCGTGAACGGCCCGGGAGCCCCGTCACCATCGACAACCCGAGCTCCGCCGTCACGACCGTCCGGATTCAAGAAGAGGGCACGTACGTTCTGCGCCTGACCGCTAGCGACTCGGAGCTCGAAAGTGTGCCAATCTTAGTTGGGAATTGAAACGGTTCCAAACCCCGTGGTTTGATGGCGTTGGACAAAACAAAATCAAGCCGCGAAGAAGGAGCCGAGATGGGAAGTCTGCTACGTTCGGTCAAGAAACGCAAGAAGTCGCGTCGTTTGGGTGAGGTCGAGATGGTGAGGCACGAGGATTACGGGGAACTCGTGCTGGACGCCAAGGTAGAGATGATCCGTTGGTTGGTCCCCCTTGGTCTAATGCACGTTCACGAGTTGCTCGACGACGAAGTGAAGGCGTTGGCGGGAGAGCGATACTCTCGCAAGGACGAGCTGGAGCGCGGTCGCCGTCCCGGAAGCAACCCGGGCACGGTAGGGCTTGGCGGCCAGCGGGTACCGATCCGTGTGCCACGGGTTCGGAGCATCGAGGGAGGAGAGATTCCGCTTCGCTGCTACGAGGCGGTGAGCCACGGCGGTGAGGTGAATGATCTTCTGCTGAAACGAGTTCTCTACGGAATCTCTTGTCGCAACTACGAGGCGGCAGCGGAAGCGATTCCGGGCGCCATCGGGCTGTCGAGCTCAACGGTGTCCCGAGGGTTCGTGCAAGCGAGCGCTGCGAAGCTGCGGGAGATGCAGGAACGGGATCTGACCGGCGAGGATGTGGTGGCGCTGTTTCTGGATGGGAAGACATTCGCCGAGGCAACGATGGTCGTGGCTCTGGGCATCACGCTTTGCGGGGAAAAACGCTTCTTGGGCTTCGTGGAGACGGACACGGAGAACGCGCAGGTGTTGACGCCGTTCCTGCGTTCACTGCTCGAGCGGGGACTCGATATCTCCCAGGGTCTGCTGGTGATCATCGACGGCGGCAAGGGTCTCCAAGCGGCAGTCAAGAAGGCATTCCGTAAGCGGGCCCTGATACAACGCTGCCAGTGGCACAAACGTGAAAACGTAGTGAGCTACCTGTCCAAGGGCGAGCAGGCGTCATGGCGCAAGCGGCTCCAGTGGGCCTACAACAGGCCGGAGTACGAAGAGGCCCTCACTGCGCTCGAGCAACTCCACGGTGAGTTAGAAGAGCGGAACCAATCCGCAGCTGGCAGTCTGGAGGAAGGCCTCGAGGAGACGCTGACGTTGCATCGACTCGGCGTGCACGCGGTGCTGGGCCGTTCGTTCAAGACGACGAACTGCCTTGAGTCCGTCAATGCTCTCGTCGAGGAACGCTGCGCGAAGGTCGACCACTGGAAGAACTCGAGCCAACGCCAGCGCTGGTTGGCAACGGCGCTCGTAGACATCGAACCGCGCTTGAGGAAGGTGGTGGGCTACCGCCATCTTCCCAAGCTTCGCGAAGCTCTCAAGCGGGAACTGAAGATCGAGGCGAAGACATCAACCGTATCGAAGAAGAAGGTCGCTTAAACGTGAGCCGTGGAGAGTTTCAACTAAGAATGGGCTTGACTCCGGAGCTCGAAAGCTTCGACGAAGTCAACCTGACATTCATTCGGAACCAAGCTCCTGAAGTCGACGCCGGTCCCGATCGGGTCATAGAGCTTCCCACCGACACCGTCTCCCTCGATGGCACCGTCACCGATGACGGCTTGCCGCAGGGGAGCGTCCTCGACATCCAGTGGACCCAAGTCGACGGCCCGGGAACGGTCACCTTCGGCAACCCTCAGTCGGAAGATACTGATGCGACGTTCGATGTGACCGGGACCTACACGCTGAGGCTTGCAGCAAGCGATTCCGAGCTCACCACCACCGATGAGGTCCAAGTCATCTTGGATCCCGTGAATCAACCGCCCTTCGTGGACGCCGGGCCCGACCAAGTTCTGACGCCTTTGTCCAATCTCATCGTGAACCCCGGTGCCGAAGACCCTCTGGTCGATGGCGAGATCCCTGGGTGGACGGAAGTCAGCGGCACTCGTTGCACGCAGCGGTTTAACGATCCGTTTGAAGGTGCGGCGTTCTTCTACGCGGGGAACCAGAGCGGTACCGCCGAGCTGGCGCAAGACGTCGACGTTTCCGGCTTCGCGTCGGCAATAAGCGCCGGGACGCAACGTTTCGAGTTCAGGGGACACGTGAGGACGGTGGGTGCCGATCTCGCCCGCATCGTGATCGAGTATCGTGACCCGACCAACACGACGGTTTTGGCCTCGTTCGACTCCGGCTCTCTCAGCTTTACGGATTGGGAGCCGGTAGCGGACTCCCGATTGGCGCCGCTGAACACAGGTTTCGTTCGCATTCGACTCCTCTCCACTCGCCAGGCCGGCTCTTCGAACGAAGGATACTTCGACGCCTTGTCGCTGCGACCGTTCCCCGAGTCGCCGTTCTCCGTTTCTACGACACTCACCGGCACGGTCATCGACGATGGCGTCCCTTCCGACGGAACTCTCACCGTGAGCTGGACACAGTTGACCGGTCCGGGGACGGTCGTCTTCCAATCGCCCGGGACTCCCCAGACCGAAGCCCAGTTTCCCGCTCCCGGCGACTACGAGCTGCTGTTGAGCGCGAGTGACTCCGCTCTCAATGCATCCGACTCCGTGCAAGTGAGCGTGGTGGCCGAGAACCAGCCCCCCTCGGCGGACGCCGGACCCGATCAGAGCCTCGCCATGGGGGATCCCACGACCCTGCTCGGCGTCAATCTGATCCAAAACCCGGGCAATGATTTGCCGCTCGCCAACGGCGAGATCCTGGGTTGGAAGGAAGTGACGGGCGACGCGTGGACGCAGCGTTTTACGAATCCGTTCGAAGGAGCGTACTTCTACGCAGGAAACCGACCCGTTGCGGAGCTTCATCAGGACATGGACGTCTCGCCCCTCGCCGGCGCCATCGACACCGGCGCCTTGCTCTTCCACTTCCAAGGCTACGTGCGAAGTTTCAACCAGAACCCGCCGGATAGGGCGCGCATCGTGATCGAGTACCGAGACGCGTCGAATACCGCGGTGCTCGATTCTTTCGATACAGGCGACACGGCGTTCGTTGCCGACTGGGAGCTCGTCTCCGACTCCCGTTTTGCTCCTGCGGGGACGAGAGTTATTCGGGTCCGTCTCATCGCCACCCGCTCCGCGTCCAGCGGCAGCAATGACGGCTTCTTCGACTCGCTGTTGCTTTACACGCCCCGGTTGATCCGGGTCGATCTCGACGGCGTCATCTCGGACGACGGCCTACCCCTCGGGGCACCGCTGAGCTCGACTTGGAGCCAAGAAGAAGGTCCGCTCGTGGGCTCCTTCGACGACCTCAGCCAAACCGGCACTTCGTTCACCACGATGCTGGCCGGCACCTACGTTTTGAAGCTCACCGCCAGCGACTCCGATCTTACGGGAAGCGACCAGGTGTCGATCACGGTGGCTCCGCCCGTGCTGCCGCCCGATCTCACCATCCTATCCGTCGACACCTCCTCCGCGAGCTTCGACGCCCAGACGCTCGAGATCTCGGGGAGTTTCACCGCGGAGATCACGAACCTCGGACCGGGTGACGTCACCGAAACGTTCGAGATCGCTTTCTTCGAAGACCTGAACGACAACGGCACCTTCGAACCGGGCGTCGATAACCTCGTGGGTAGCGAGTCGCAGGCCGGGCTTTCGACCGGTGGAACCGTACTGGTCACCGCCCCAGTGTCCGGGATGCTCACGCTCGTGGGTAACTTGCTTCATACGTTCGTCGACAGCGGCTTCGTCGTCACCGAAACGAGGGAGGACAATAACGCGGTAAACTCCGCCCCGGCGTGTGATTTCCGGCCGCCGGTGGCTCCTTTCGCCCCGGTTCTGAAGTGGTCGTGGACGAGCTCCTCGATCCTCCCCAATGCCCGGCAAATCATCATGACCCCCTCGGTCGCCGATCTCGATATGGACGGCGTCCCCGAAGTCATCTTCACCACCTACCAGAAGTCGGCCCGTTCGCAGAGCTTCCTCCGGGTGGTGAGCGGCCAAGATGGAACCGAGCTTTTCACCGTGGACGACCCGGACCTCCGCGTCCATCGCGGCTCGCCTGTGGCGGTGGGAGATATCGATCGAGATGGCCGCGTCGAGATCGTGGCCGTCGCGGAGAATCAGAATCGACTAATCGCGTTCGAGCACGATGGAACCGTCAAGTGGTTGAGCTCCAACGTCCAGGGTACCGGAGACGGCGGCCCCGCCCTCGCCGGCCTAGACGGGGACGGCGCGCCCGAGATCATCTTGGGCCGGCAAGTGTTGAACAACGACGGCAGCCTTCGCTGGACCGGCACCGGCGGTCGGGGTGGCCGTCTCGGAAACCCGCTCGCCGGGGTGGCGGATCTGGACCTGGACGGAATCCCGGAGATCGTGGCGGGTAGGACCGCCTACCGGGCCAACGGCGACATTTACTGGGATCACCCAGAGCTTAGCGATGGCTGGATCGCGGTGACGGACTTCGACGACGATCCGTTCCCAGAAGTCGTCCTGGTGGCGAACGGAGACGTGTTTCTCTTCGAGCACTCCGGTGAGATCAAGTGGGGGCCCGTGCCTATCGATCAGGGAGGCACGGGAGGTCCGCCTCTGGTGGCGGATCTGGATAACGACGGTGAGCCCGAGATCGGTGTTGCCGGGCGGAGCCGCTACCAGGTCTTCGAGCACACGGGTGTGAGCAAGTGGAGCGTGCCAATAAGCGACGGCAGCTCCTCGATCACCGGCTCTTCGGCCTTCGACTTCGAAGCCGACGGTTTCGCAGAAGTGGTGTATGCGGATGAACGGAGGCTTCGTGTCTTCGACGGCACGGACGGGACGGTGGTCTTCGAGACGGAGATCGGAAGCGCAACGAGGCTCGAATACCCGATCATCGCCGACGTCGACGTGGACGGCAAGGCGGAGATCGTGGTGGTGGCGAATGAGTTCAATAATCCCGTCCCCGTGGCGGGGATCTTCGTCTACGGAACACCTTCCGAGCGGTGGGTGCCTACTCGAGCTCTTTGGAACCAGTACACCTACCACATCACCAACATCAACGACGACGGAACGATCCCGGCTCGAGAGTCGAACAACTGGGAGCTCTTCAACAACTACCGGCAAAACGTATTGATCGATGGGTGTGTGTACGCCCTTCCCGACCTGACGGCGTCTTTCGTGAGGAAAGAGACGGTAGGGAGCGACGTGGTGTTGACGGCGCGGCTTGGAAACGGGGGAGGTAATGCAGCGGGCCCGGAGATCGGTGTGTCTTTCTATAACGGCGATCCGGCTTCGGGTGGAATCCTCCTGGGCACGACTCGGACGGAGAGCCTTGCCGGCCGACAGTTCCGGGATGTGTCGTTGATCGTTCCGGTGGGGACGGAAGCCCTCCCCTTGTGGGTGGTGGCCGATGATGAAGGCGGCTTGGTCGGGCTCCATACCGAATCGGATGAGACCAACAACGCGGTCGATGGTCAGGTTTTTCTGACCGCCACACCGAACCAAGCGCCCGTGGTCGATGCAGGAGCCGATCAGCTGCTGACGTTAGAGGGAGCGTCTCTCGTCGTTTCCTTAGCCGGCACGGTCACCGATGACGGTCTTCCGATCGGTGTTCTTAACACCTTCTGGGGTCAGGTCGGTGGACCGATGAGCCTGGTTTTCACCGATCCAATGGATCCGTTGACGACGGTGACGATGGTGGAGCCGGGAGAATATGTGTTGCGGTTGACGGCGGATGATTTGGATTTAACGGGAAGCGATGAGGTAACGATCACGGTCATTCCGCCGAATCAGGCGCCTTTAGTCAGCGCGGGGCCGGATCAATCGATCATCCTGCCCGTGGACACGGTGACGCTTTCGGGCTCGGTGACCGACGACGGGCTTCCTCGGGGTGCCACGGTGACGTCGACATGGAGTTTCACGGGACCTGGACCGGTCGTATTGGATGACCCGAGCTCTCCGTTGACGACGGCGACGTTCGTGGATCCGGGAACTTATGTGCTGCGTCTGACCGCCACCGACACCGAGTTCACGGTGTTCGACGAAGCGGTGGTCACGGTGTTTCCCCAGAACGAAGCTCCGGTGGTGAGCGCCGGAGCGGATCAGGCGATTTCCGTGGCTAGTACTCTGCTCGAGGGAAGCGTCAGCGAGCTTGGAGCCCGCGGACGGTAACTTGGCTTTGGTTGTGGGCGCCTTCCCGGGAACGGTGCAGCTTTTCCGGCAATCGGATTTTACGGTTTACGACGCGGACCGGTATCGTCTCACGATGAGAGACGGCCGAGAGTTAGTAATTGACGAGAGTGAAGGACTCCAGAGTTTGACCGATCTCAATGACAACCGGCTGACGATCAGTCCGGGCGGGATTACACACTCGAGTGGCAAGGGTGTGGTCTTTAACCGGGACGCTCAGGGTAGGATTGAGTCCATCATCGATCCCGAAGGCAACCCCATGTTCTACGTCTATGACGGCAGTGGGGATCTGGAGACCAACACCGATCGTGAGAACAACACCACGACGTTTGGTTATTTGTCTTCGATACCTCATCACCTGGACGAGATCGAAGACCCCAGGGGCATCACGCCCATCCGCAACGACTACGATCCCGTGTCGGGAAGGCTCATCAGCCACACCGATGCCTTTGGCAAGACCATCGAGTACACCCATGATCTCGACACCCGACAGGAGATCATCAAGGACCGCGAGGACAATATCAGGGTGTTGGAATACGACGATCGGGGGAATGTACTTCGGGAGACGGATCCGAATGGGAAGATCATTTTGAGGACATTTGATGACGACAACAATCGCCTTTCGGAGACTGACGTGCATGATCCTTCGGAGGCCGATCCTCCGACCACATTCTTCACTTACGACGATCGGGACAACCAGACCAATGTGACCGATCCGGAGGGGAACAGGACGGAGTTCACCTACAACAATAGGGACCAGGTCTTGACTGTCAAGGACTCCCGCGAGAAAGTGACCACCAACGTCTATGACGCCAACGGCAATCTCGAGAAAACCATCGATGCTCTGGGGAATGAGACGACCTTCACCTACGACGCTCAAGGTAATGTGGAAACTCAGACTGTTCTTGTGGAAGGAGAGCTATGTGTCACTGAGTTCGAGTACAGCGCTTCTGGCAACCTCACCAAGGAGATCGACGCGTTAGGGAATGAGACAACCTTCACCTACGACAGCAACGGAAACCGCCGCACCGAGACGAGGACCAGGACCACTCCAAGCGGCGTCGAGACCTTGGTGACGACGTTCACGTACGACAAGCAGGATCGACTCACTGACACGGAGGATCCGGACGGAACCACCACGCGAATCGTTTACGACGAGCTCGGGAAGCAGGTGGAAAGCTTCGACAAGCTGAATCGGAAGACATCGTTCGAATACGACGACATGGGCCGCCTCACCAAGACCACCTTCCCCGATCTAACGACCGAGGAGTTTACCTACGATGTGGAAGGTAGAACACTCACCTCGAGGGACCGAGAGGGTCGCGTGACCACGTTCGAATACGACGATTTGGGTCGCCTCACGACGACGATCTTCCCTGATCTAACTTTTACCGAGAGCGTCTACGACGATGCGGGAAGGCTAGTAGAAACCGTGGACGCCCGCGGCAAGTCTACGTTCTTGGAGTATGACCGGGCGGGTCGGAGGACCCACATCCGAGATCCTTTGGGCAATGAGACCGTCTTCGGCTACGACCCCAACGGCAACCAGATCTCGGTGCGGGACGCCAAGCTCGAGTACGACGACCTTCGAGTACGATGAGCTGAATCGAAGAACCAAGACCATCTTTCCAGATACCACGTTCACAGAGACAACCTACGACAGCCTGGGACGCCGTATCAGCGAGAAGGATCAAGTCGGCAAGATCACTCGGTTTGAGTATGACTGCTTGGGGCGGCTGACGAAGGTCATCGACGCTCTCAATCAGGAGACGATCTATCGTTACGACGAGGTCGGAAACCGTATCGAGCAAGAAGACACGAACAACCACGTCACCAGCTTTGAGTATGACGAGCTCGGGCGGGAGACCAAGCGAACGCTCCCGGACGGAACGTTCGAGACCAAGGCGTATGACGCGACCGGGAACCTCAAGACCTGGACGAAGTTCGACGGGAATGCGATCACATTCGATTATGACGTCAACAATCGATTAACGCGGAGGAATTTTCCCGACACGAGCTTCGTGGAATTTACCTACACGAACACAGGCCGGCGAGAAACCGCCACCGACTCCCGGGGTGTCACGAACTACGCGTACGATGACAGGGACCGTCTGGAAACTCTGACCTACCCGGATGGACGAAAGCTCGAGTACGGCTACGATGGCAATGGCAATCGGACCAGTCTGATCGCTACAATGGAGACGACCGTGCTGACAACTGCTTTCAGCTACGACGACGCGAGCCGTTTGGATATCGTCGCCGACCCGAATGCTGGGCAGTATGATTTCGATTGGGATCCAAATGGAAACCGTGATTCACTCAGCCACCCGAATGCAACGGCCACGAGTTACGGCTATGACACCCTCAACCGGCTAACGGACCTGACCACAACGGGACCGTCGGGCGTCATCCAGTCCTACGATTTCACGCTGGGACTGGCGGGGAACCGGGAACGCATCGATGAGGCCGACGGGACCTTCAGGGAGTACACCTACGATGATCTCTATCGGTTGACAGGGGACAAGGTCAGCGACACGACTGGGCTGGTCTATGAGAAGGTCTTCGATTACGACCCCGTGGGTAACAGAGACGTCCAAACCACCACAGGCCTCGGTGCCGGCGTCGTCAACTACGCCTATGACGATCGAGATCGGCTCCTGACCGAAAACGGAACCGTCTATAGCTACGACGACAACGGGAACCTCACTAGCAAGTCCACCGAGGCCACGTACTTCTGGGACTTCGAAGACAGGCTCGTCCGCGTGGAGAAAGCCGACGGGACGGTCGTCACGCACGCGTACGATGCGGACGGTAACCGCGTCCGAACGGAAATCACTCCCGCGACGGGGCCGCCCTCCGTCACGAACTTCTTGGTCGACCCCTCAGGTTTTCTCAGCCACGTGGCCGCCGAGACCGACAACGCGGGCAACCTCATTGCCTACTATGTAAGAGGCGTCGACGACCTTCTCGCCGTTACCCGACCCACCGAGACTCGTTTCTACCACGCCGATGGATTGGGCTCTATTCGGTTCCTCACTGATGAGGTAGGGAACGTCACGGATAGCTACACTTATACTGCCTTCGGGGAGCAGTTAGACCACGTCGGCATCGATCCGCAGCCGTACCAGTTTGCCGGAGAGCCCTTCGATCCCAACGTGGGCTTCTCCTACAACCGCGCTCGGTGGTTGGATCCGCGGGTCGGAAGGTTCGTCAGCTTAGATCCTTTTGAAGGTGTGCTGCAGGATCCTTTAAGCCTTCACAAGTACTTGTATGCGCATGCGGATCCAGTCAACAACCTAGATCCCACTGGCAAACAGATTACCGTCGCCGAGGCGAATCTAGCGGTCGTTTTTGTCGTGGCGCTCGCAGCAACCGCTGTATTGCGCACTGCCGTGTTGGAGACTCTGGAAGCACCCTTAGGGCCGTCGATCGCCATTTCAGAAGTTTACAAAGCCTTCCAAGACGTAGCCCGGGATACTGGAGATGTGATCTTTTTGGCTCTGCCGGAGGCGATACGTCAAACGAGCCAGAGGGTTCGAGAGACATTGGAACGTGTTAGGAGACATATCAAGGATTACCAACTAGTCATCCAGCTTCCAACATCCAGAAAGCCAGGAAAGAGCAGCTTGACCCGTCGAGGAACAGGGCGTTTCATTCTTTTTGAAAGGGGGGGTGACAAGCAAAGAATATTTGGCGTAAGATTAGGGCATAGGATTCTCAGGCTTAACAGTCTCATTATCCGATTCGACTGGCATCCTGTAACGCGGGTATTTCCGAAGCATAATGTGACGGTTCATTTTCACGTACCACCAGACGAAGACATACACCACTTTCTCTTTCCAAAAAGGTTGACTACGAAGTAAAGAAAACCGGGAGAGGAAATGTCGAAAGTTGCCATATTCGAGTTAAATTCCAATTTAGCGGTAGAGGAGATTGGCGGACGGCTCGTCGATTGTAAGCTTGAGTCTGAGGTGACCGGCCTCACAGATAAGCAACTAAATGATCCAAACATCTGTCAATCGAAAAGGGTCGAAGTTTACGTTTCCGTGTATGAGAGCGCAGACACTGAAAGCGCAATCTTTCGGGAATTGGAGAGAATGGCAAATACCTTGCTAGACGTTTCCGATGGAGAGGTTTTCTATTACCGAAGCAGTCATGCTCAAGAGAAAGATGCGGAGGAGGAGTCTATCAGTTCATCGGATTTGTGGAGGTTTCCCCCGACCATGCACGAACCCTATACTAAGAGGTATGTGATACGGCGAAGGCCAGTCGTTGAGGAATAAGGAAGAGACCTCCCCGGCTCCGGAAGCCGGCCGATGCTTCCTCCGCGCGGAGGTCTTCGTCACCGGAGACGCGATGCGCCAGCTCAATCACCCCGCCCACCCTTAAGTGCGGAGTGGGCAAAGGGCGTGCCGCGCCTCCCCCGCCTTGGTTTCCCGCCTTGGAACCCCCCTGCCGAGGCGCCCCCTGCAAATAAATGGAATCCGGTAGGGGCGCAATGGGAGTTGGAGCGGCGGATCTGAGTAGTTTTTCCGGTTCCAAGCCCGTTGAATGTAGTCTGGATCCCTGGTCGTGGGAGATGTCGACGCGCCACGTAGGGTTCAAGGCAGACGACGACCGTGGGATTGGTCGACGCTCGGCCGAGAAGCTAGGCAGTTTTGCGAATCAGAACCGGAAGCATCTGATCTGGATCGAGATAAGCGATCTCAAAAGGTGAATGGACGGGTCCTTCTCGAGGTCGCGCCCGAGGAGGATGGACAGCTCCGAGATGGGCTGGTGCTTGGCCGAAGTAGACTTCAGCGGGAGTGGCACCACCCAAACCCTGGTGAGGTCGAAGGCGGGTGTAATAGTAAAGCCCGAGCTCGAGCCGTTGTTGCAGTTCGGCTTTGACCAAGGGTTTGAAAGTGCGAAGGTTCAAGGCATCTTTGAGTGTTCTCCAGAGTCTTTCGATGATGGCAATGGAGCCGTGCCGCCCGATGGCACCGAAGCGCTGTCGGGTGCCGAGCCGTCGCAGTGTTTTGCGAAAACGTTTTGCAGTGAACTGCTTTCCCTTGTCGGAAACGAAATGTCGGGGCGGGCCGAAACGACGCGCGGCCCGTTGAACGAGCCGGCTCATTTGTCGGGCGGAGGGTTCTTTCCGGAAGAGTTTGGCGACGAGCGGCATTCTTGAGAAAACATCGAGGACAATCACAAGCTTGAAGGAAAACAATCGAAAAAGGCTCGGGATGGTGGTGAAGTCGGCCATCCAGATGTGGTTGGGGTGGCGAGCGCGGAGAGCTCGAGTAGGTTTCGCCGATGGTGCGGGAGTGGGCGGCTTAAGGGGTTTTTCTTTGAAGATTCTGCCGACAGAGCGTTCGGAGATCTTCCACCCTGCCCGAGTGAGAACCTGGGCGATCTGCTGGCAGCCTCCGAAAGCCGCGGAGTGCATGGTATGGACGAGATGGCGGAGGACATCGGCATAGCGCCGGATAGGAGGCTCGGGCTTAACGAGCGAGCCCACGGTTTCTTGGCCTGGGTTCGCCCCAACTTCCTGCTCCCAGCGGGCCACGGTGTTTCTCGAGATCGCAAAGAGCCGGGCGGTTTCCTTCTGGGAAAGGCCAAGGAGGGACTTGAGCTCGAGGATCTGGAATCGTAGGGGTGGGGTGTAATGAGGTCGACGTCTTTCGGGAATCTTGTGCCATCGCTCGGCCTGGATTCGGGAGACGGTTTCGTAACACTTTGCCAGCAAGGCCAGCCTGCGCAAGTCGGCAAAGGCGATTTGAAGAGGCTCGCCGGAGTTTCTGTACTGGGCGAGCTGGACTCCACAGGTGAGGCCGAAGAGTCGGGTGGCCTTGAGCAGGGCGGGCAAGGCATCGGGGGTCGAGAGCGGGTTGATTGGCAAGCGAGACGAGAAGGCGTTCGGCGTCAGAGCTCCCCTTCATGGTGGACTTTTTCCTCCAATAATGTTGGGGAGTGGATTGAGTTCAGGATAGCACATGGTGAGCGCGGCGAAACCATTACCTAGCGAGGAGCAGCTTCGGTCCTGAGTCTATCGAAGAGCGTAGCGCACTTTGGCGGGGGAACGCCGCGGCCTGCGTGGCCACGAGGAACAGGGCGCTCCAGCGCTGCTAAACGAGGTGCTCGAATCTGGAGTCCGATCAATCCGTTTTTGAAAGCCTGGTCGAGATGTTTCGAGGGTCCGCGGAGAGTCGATGAGCGCTCCGGGACTTGATGGTGGACGAAGAGCCATCGGAGCTGTGTTCGTGCTCGCCCGCCTCTAGACCGCTGGGCGCCGGTTTGTCTCTATCTCTTTTCGATGACGGGAGGCAGAAGCCGACTGCCGTGAATGACTGCCAGTATCAAGACGAGCTTCTTGCCCGGGACATAGCGGTAAACGACCCGGTAGTTGCCTACTTAGCACCATTCGGTACTGGCTCTCGGCGAGCTCGTGGACAACACCGCCACTTTCTGGGAAATCTCGGAGGCGTGCAGCGGCACTCCTAATCTTCCTTACAGTAACACCAGCATAACGCTTGGAATCACGGGCGATGAACTCGTGGATTTGGCGGAGATCCTCGATGGCCGGCCCTGTCCAAGCTACTTGAGCCACTCGTCGCTCAGTTTGACAACCTCGTCATGAGTGGCGGTGTCACCATCCGCCGCTGCTTTTTCTGCTGAGTGCAACTTCTGTTTGAGATAGAGCTTGTAAATCAAATCGTCCGCATCGATTTCGTCGGGCATATCGCGGAGTAGCTGCAAGACGTCGGTTTTTGACGTGGCCATCTTCGAAGATCGGAACGCCAACGGCACCTTCGATGACACCGTGGACAACCTTCTCGGGACGGGCGCGAAAAGGATCGTGCGCTGGTACGGCCATAATCAATTATAGCAGATGCTTCCGGCGAGCTCGAGGCTGTGGGAGTCGAAGGTGGCGGCCGGTGAGTGAGACCGTCGCTCCCGACAGAAGACCACCTGTGTGGGAGACCGTGGATGGGATTCCCGAAGAACTGAAGGACGCCCGCTACCTCGGCGGAAGGCGTCGATCACATCACCGAGGCCGGCGTTAACCGCCTCCAGGGTGGAGCTGAAGACGTGAACAGCAACAGACATCTCACGTTCATCCGACCCTACCTGGCATACGAGGCACGTAATTCCAAGGGAGACACGCTGTGAAGAAACGTCTTCGTGGATAGTGCCAACGCCGTCCTCGAGTCGCGTGAGGACAACAATGTCGGCAACACGGAACCCGCCTGCAGCTTCCTCCCACCCATGCCGGCTCCGCTGACCCCGGTGGAGAACTGGTCCTGGAACAGCTCTCCCGTACAGCCCACTAAGGTGAACGTGATATCGACTCCCATCGTGGTGGACCTCGATGTGGATGGGTTCCCCGAGGTGGCCTTCACCTCGCGTAGTAATAGCGCGCTCGGAGCCATTCGGATTGTCAGTGGTCTCGACGGCAGCGAGCTTTTTACTGTCGAGGGGCGCGATCTCAGCGCGAACGATACATCATGTAGGGGTGCAATGGGAGTTGGAGCGGTGTAGGGGCGCAATGGGAGTTGGCGCGGGAGATGTGACTCGTTTCTTCGATCCGAACAGCGGTTGAATGCAGTCCGGATCCGCCCTTTCGAGAGAGGTCGGCGCGGTGGGTGAGGTTCAGGGCAGACGACGACCGTGGGATCGTCGATGCTCGGCAGTGAAGCTAGGCGACTTTGGGAATCAGAACCGGGAGCATCTTTTCCGGGTCGAGATAGGCGATGTCAAAAGGAGAGTCGACGGGACCTTCGCGAGGTCGTGCCCCAGGAGGATGGACGGCGGCTAGATGGGCGGGTGGTCGACCGAAGTGGATTTCAGCCGGGGTGGCACCGCCCAAACCCTGGTGCGGTCGAAGGTAGGTGTAGTAATGGAGCCATTGCTCAAGCCTGTGTTCGAGGTCTGTTCTCATCAAGGGCTTGAACGAACGCAGGCGCAAGCTGTCTTTGAGAGTTCTCCAAAGTCTTTCGATGAGCGCGATAGAGCCGACCTGACCGATGGCACCGAAGCGCTGTCGGATGCCCAACCGGAGCAGCGTTGTTCGAAAACGTTTTGCCGTGAACTGCCTTCCATTGTCCGAGACGAAGCGTTGGGGAGAGCCGAACCGCTGCACCGCGGTTCGGAGCAGACGGCTCATATCTCCGGCGGACGGTTCTTTCCAGAAAAGCTTAGCGATGAGCGGCATGCGTGAGAAGCCATCGAGGACGACCACGAGCTTGAAGGAGAACAATCGAAAGAGGCTCGGGATCGTTGTGATGTCGGCCATCCAGAAGTGATCGGGACGGCGAGCGCGGAGAGCTCGGGCTGAACCTAGCGTTCTTTATGGGATCGACGTCTTGGGCGGCTTTTCTTTCAGCATTCTCCCGACGGAGCGTTTGGAGAGCTTCCAACCTACCCGAGCGAGGGTCTGGGCGATCTTCTCGCAGCCACCGAAACCGGCAGACCTCATGGTGTGGACCAATTGGCGGACGACGTCAGCATAGCGCCGGACGGGAGGGTGCGGACGGACGAGTGAGCCCACGGTTTCTTTTCCGGGATTTGTCGCCACCTTCCTGCTCCCAGCGAGCCACGGTGTTTCTCGAGATCGCAAAGAGCTTGGCCGTTTCCTTCTGGGAAAGCCCGAGAAGCGACTTGAGCTCGAGGATCTGGAATCGCAGCTGTGGCGCGTAATGAGGCCGCCTCCTCTCTGGGACCTTCTGCCATCGCTCGGCCAGGATTCGGGAGACGGCCTCGTAGTACCGCGCCACCAGAGCGAGCTTTCGTACGTCGGCAAAGGCGGCTTGAAGGGGCTCACCGGAGTTTCTGTACTGGGCGAGCTGGGTTCCACAAGCAAGGCCGAGAAGTCGAGTGGCTTTGATCAGGGCGCGCAGGGCATCCGAGTCGAGATCGGGCTGGGTGGCCAGCGAGACCAGGAGCTTTTCGGCACAAGAACGCCCCTTCATGGTGATCTTTCCTTTAAGAATGTTGGGGGAGTGGACCTGAGATCAGGATAACACAGGGTGGGCGAGGCAGGTCCCGTCCGACGAAAAAAGACGAAGGGGCCTCCGTTTCTGAGTCCATCGAAGGGCGTGCCGCACTTTGCCGTGGGCTGTGGCTGTGCCTGAAATCGCAAGCGGTAGGCTGGAGAGAGCGATTGAGACGGGCCGTGACCGCCATTCAATGAGATCAGCCGCGCTCAGACCACTCCTTGAAAAGCGCGATTACGCGGTCTCTGTTCACAAGCTTCAGCTCCGGCCGAGGAAGAATATCCTGGAACGCGACGAGATTCGTCCCTTTGCATTCGGGGACCGCGGACGGGTAAACGATCCCTTGCACTCCAGCATTACAAACGGCCTCCCCCACCGCTTGGGACACACGGATATCCGAGGCGAGGCAAGCACTGACAAGCTCGCCCACCTCCGGTTCTGTGCGCCGACCGGCGAGGTCGATATGTTGTTTCAGTCTGACCTGGACGACGTAGGTGACTCGCGGGTAATCCGTCAACTGGATCTGGCTGTGTCCCGCGAGACGATGTTTTCGCGCCGTGACCTCGCAGAACGCGGTCTCCTCGTCGCTGGCAAGATAGACGGCGCGGACCCCGGGACGGACGAAACGCCCTCCATTCCGGCGTGTACCCTCACCGCTGAGGACGTCGTCGGGGTGCGCGTGGCGCATTTCGACTGAGCGAAAGAAGTTGCGTTCGAGAGGAGAAGCCTCGCTGCGCAACTCGGCAAGTAGTGGTTCCCATCGCCCTTGAAGTTTCACCAGGGTTCGCCTGTTTGGAGACGACGAAACTCAATGAGAACGTCCCGCGTTCTGCCATCTAAGATCCAATCTCGTGGAGATGCCCCTGCGAAGGCGTCGTTGAGAGACCTTAACCATCGCTGAATCTGCTCAGGTGGCAGATACTCCTTGAGTACTTGCCTCAACTCCAATAGATCGCGGAGTCGCCGCTCGATCTGTGGAGAGTCCTTGCCGAACTCCCAGTTTTGAACTGTCCTGGGACTAACGCCGATAGCTGCGGCCAACTGCTCCTGTGTCAGGCCAAGGTCACCACGCAAAGTCGAAGTCTCCCCCGCTTGAATGCTGCTGGTGTCGGGTCCCTGTCCTGTGTGAATAGGACGGAGTTTCAGTACGTCGGCCACCTTGTTATCCATGAAGCACACATAGGACCGTCTCGGCAGATGCCTTTCTAGCAAGCGCCCCCACTCAACAACCGATTCCAAATTAGGCATCTCGGAATACAGAACAAGCTTGCCAGACCAACGCCTTCCACGTGCCAGCCTTGCCAGGCTGTTTTGTATAAGCTCGGTTGGTTCGCTCCCGGAAAGCACGAGCACGCAGTGAGCCCGTGGGGGCAACGCTCGCAACGCGACGGGAAAGCTACTCACCTGTGACTCCGCCTCAACTCCAAGTCGATGAATCAACGCCTCTGCTGTGGACCTAAGGCTAGGTTGGCTGTAGATGACCAGGTTCATAACACCCTCCTTAAAGATAGAGTAACATACATAATATTGCGTATCAAACGGTACACGCAGTAGTGCGCTAACCCAGTCTCGAGTTCGAGAGGGCTTGAAATAGTTCTCCGAACGTTGGGTGCCCCCTTCACGATTCCGCGGCGGGAGCCCAACAACTGGGAGATCTTCAACAACTACCGGCAAAACGTCTTGATCGATGGGTGTGTGTACGTGTACGGGTGCAATGGGAGTTGGAGCCGCGGATCCAATCGTTTTTCAGGCTCAACCCGCCTTCTAAGATCCCTAGGTCCTTTGTTTCGGGCGCTGTCAACGCCGCACGTAAGGGATCAGACACACGACGACCGTCGATTCCCTGAGGTTGAGCGAAGCAGCTAGGCTGCTTTGCGAATCAGAACCGGAAGCATCTTGTCCGGGTCGAGATAGTCGATCTCAAAAGGAGAAACGACGGGTCCTTCTCGAGGTCGTGCTCGAGGAGGATGGACAGCGGCTAGATGGGCCGGTTCTCGACGGAAGTAAACTTCAGCCGGTGTCGCACTCGCCAAACCCTGGTGCGGTCGAAGGTAAGTGTAGTAGTAGAGCCCTTTTTCTAGCCTGCGCTCGAGATCCACTCTCATCAAGGGTTTGAACGAGCGAAGGCTCAAGGCGTCTTTGAGAGTTCTCCAAAGTCTCTCGATGATTGCGATGGAGCCGCACTGACCGATGGCTCCAAATCGGTGCTGGATGCGAAACCGGCGAAGGGTTTTCCGAAAACGCTTGGCGGTGAACTGGGATCCCTTGTCGGAGACGAAGTGTCGGGGCGGGCCGAAACGAAGGGCGGCCCGTTGAATCAGCCGGCACATTTGGTGGGCGGAGGGTTCTTTCCAGAAGAGCTTGGCGGCGAGCGGCATACGCGAGAAGACATCGAGGACGACCACAAACTTGAAGGAGAATAATCGAAAAAGGCTGGGGATGGTGGTGATGTCGGCCATCCAGATGTGATGGGGATGGCGAGCGCGGGGAGTTCGGGCGGGCCCTGCTGTTCTCACAGCAACCGGAGCCTTTGGAGGCTTTTCTTTCAGTATTCTCCCGACGGTGCGTCGGTGGAGCTTCCAGCCGGCCCTGGCGAGCGTTTGCGCGATCTGCTTGCAGCCACTGGGCTTGATCCAGTTTCGTGGACACTTTCTGAAAGGCGGATACGATGTCCACAATGGCAAAGACAACGTAGCCCCGGCGACCCCGCCGGGAGTTTGATGACGAGTTTAAGGCAGGCGCGGTCCGGCTGGTGCTTGATGAGGGCCAGAGCGTGGGTCGGGTGGCCCGGGAGCTTGACCTCACCGAATCGGCGTTTCGCAACTGGGTCCGTCAGGCCCGGGCCGATCGGACGAAGGGCCGGACGGGCTTGACGGGCGTGGAACGCGAGGAGCTTCGGCGGCTCCGCAAAGAGAATCGGCGGTTGCGGGTGGAGCGCGACGTTTTAAAAAAAGCCGCGGCCTTCTTCGCGAAGGAGAGCGAGTAAGATTCGCGTTCATCCAGGCGGAGAAGGCCACCGTACCGGTCGTTCACCTGTGTCAGATTCTCAACGTCTCTCGGAGTGGCTTTTATGCCTGGGTACGTCGGCCGCCGTCGGCCCACGCGCGCCGGGACCGCCAGTTGCGCGTGTTGATTCGTGCCTCCCATGAGGCGAGTCGCCGCACCTATGGGAGTCCGCGGATTTATCACGACCTGCACGAGCAGGGGTATCGAGTGAGTCGGAAGCGGGTGATTCGGTTGAAACAGGCAGAAGGCCTCATTGCTCGAGTACGCAAACGCTTCAAGCGCACGACGGTAAGCGGTCATGGCCAGCCCGTCGCGGCCAATGTGCTCGGGCAAGACTTCGTCGCCGATGCGCCGAACCAACGGTGGGTCGGGGACACGACCGAGTTCGTGATCGGCAGCGGCGGGAAGCTTTATCTCGCGGCGCTCCTCGACCTCTACTCGCGATTCCTCGTTGGGTGGGCCGTAAGTGCTATTAACGACCGTCACCTGGTTATCAAAGCGTTGCGGATGGCACTGAAACGTCGCCAACCGGCCGCGGGGCTCTTGCATCACTCCGATCAGGGCAGTCCGTATGCCAGCAAAGACTACCAACGTCTCCTTGAGACGCATGGCATGACCGGGAGCATGAGCCGACGGGGCAACTGCTACGACAACGCCGTCATCGAGAGCTGGTTCTCCACGGTCAAGCACGAGCTTGGGGAGCATTTCCTCAGTTGCGGCGAGGCCAAGATGGCCCTCTTCGACTTCATCGAGGTATTCTACAACCAGAGACGACGACACTCGACCCTCGGCCAGGTCAGTCCGGCCGAGTTTGAACGACGGATGAGGACTTCGCCAGCTTAACTAAACCGTCTACGAAACCGGATCAAGCCCACACCGAAACCGTTGAGGCGTATGGTGTGGATGAGATGGCGGACGACATCGGCGTAGCGCCGGACAGGAGGATCCGGCTTAACGAGCGAGCCCACGGTTTTTTGTTCTGGGTTCGCCGCGACTTCCTGCTCCCAGCGGGCCACGGTGTTTCTCGAGATCGCAAAGAGCTGGGCGGTTTCCTTCTGGGAAAGGCCAAGGAGAGACTTGAGCTCGAGGATCTGGAATCGCAGGTGTGGGGTGTAATGAGGCCGACGTCTTTCGGGAATCTTTTGCCAGCGCTCGGACAGGATTCGGGAGACCGCTTCGTAACACCGCGCCAATAGAGCGAGCCTTCGCACATCGGCAAAAGCGACTTGAAGGGGTTCCTCGGAGTTTCTGTACTGGGCGAGCTGGGCTCCACAAGCAAGGCCGAGAAGTCTAGTGGCTTTGAGCAGGGCGCGCAGGGCATCGGGGTCGAGATCGGGGTGATTCGCCAGCGCGACGAGAAGGCGTTCGGCGTCAGAGCTCCCCTTCATGGTGGACCTTTCCTTTAATGATGTCGGGGAGTGGGACTGAGATCAGGATAACACATGCTGGGTGGAGGTCCCGTGCGACGAAAGACGAAGGACCTGCCGTCCTCAGTTTCTCGAAGGGCGTGCGCACTTTGCGGGGGACCGGGCGGGAGCGTTAGCTGATATTCAAAGTG
The DNA here is from genome assembly GCA_965219415.1 of Candidatus Marinacidobacterales bacterium. Classification (GTDB taxonomy): domain Bacteria; phylum Acidobacteriota; class Vicinamibacteria; order Marinacidobacterales; family DATDRI01; genus CBDCNP01. The sequence goes on along the minus strand of OZ244742.1, from coordinate 1,358,452 downwards.
ACGAATTCCGGGCCACGCTGGGGATGAGGGCTACGGACGAGGCGGAACCCCGAACGGGCAAGCCCGTTGTACGGTGAAGCCCATGGCTTGCGGCACGAAAAACCGGTTTTGAGAAGGCTGGTTTAGATCGAGAGTCCGCAGAGCGTTCGAAACAGAAGCGCAAGCGAAGGAAGAGCCAAACTTGGAGCGCCTCGTTCCTTCAGCGGTTAACACGGCGAGCCCGTGCCAACAATGCTGACCCATAGGGTGTCCCGAAAAAAAACCTGTTACAGTCTGGGTTCCGATCCGCGATGGCCGTGCCAAAGAGCAAGAATCTCTACAGCATGTCCGTCGGCGCTCACACGGTAGTAGAGGTGATAGCGAATGCGACTAAGGTAAATGCGTCGGACGCCGGGGAACCTGGCGTCGGCGACAAGCGGCCCGACTAGAGGTTGCTTGGAGAGAGACAGAAAGGCTCGTCGGAACTCTTCGTTGAAGGCGTTGAGGGCTGCGGGCCGGTTCGTAGCCCACCACGCGGAGGCCTCACGGATCTCGCGGGATGCTCTTCGAAGGACTCTGACGCGTCGTGACGCCGTCACCCTCGCTCGTCGAGTTCCTTAAGGAACCGTTCACCATCGATGAAGTCTCCTTGCTCGGCTTCTTGGATGGCTTGGAGGAGGAGCTCCTCCTGCTCCGGTGTGAGCTCAAAACTCCTGTCGTCCTCCGGAGCGAGAACGGTGACGGTGGACCCTTCCTTAAGAGGATCACCCTCGACGACGACCTTGCCTTCGACCACCTTGCCCGTTACAAGTCGCATGCATGTATTTTACCGCGTGCCCGACCGTTGCGTCGAGCATGACGGAACCGTCAAGTGGTTGAGCTCCAACGTGGAGGGTACCGGAGACGGTGGCCCCGCCCTCGCCGACCTAGACGGGGACGGCGCGCCCGAGATCATCCTGGGCCGGCAAGTGTTGAACAACGACGGCAGCCTTCGCTGGACCGGCACCGGCGGCGCACCGGCCGAAATCAGTCGAGACGAAGGTGGACCCTTCTCTTGCTTCGGAGACAGGATCGTGGGGCGACAGGTGGAGCTCGTTCCCGACCGCCGCATCGTTCAAGCCTGGCGGGCGGCGGACTGGGAAGATGGAGTCTATTCGGTGGTTCGATTCGAGCTCCGGGAGGACGGCAAGGGGACACGGCTGGTCTTCGACCAGTCCGGCTTTCCCCAGGGCGAGAAGGGGCATCTCGAAGCGGGTTGGCCTAAGATGTACTGGGAACCGCTCCAAGAGTTCCTTACGTAAAAGGCCGGGGCCACCAGCTCCAGGACGATGCTAAGGACCTTGGTAGCCGACGGTTGGCAGGCCGGGAGGCCACGTTGTCGACGCTGCCTCTACTCGATGAGCCCGGCCCGTTGAAACTCGACCCCTGTCGCCCCGGGCTCCAGGCCGGAGGCGTAGACGGCCTCGATCGCCTGAAGCTCCATGGCGACAAAGCTGTCGGAAGAGCCTTGCTGTGGGTTGGCCATGACCGCATTGGGCAGACTTGCTCCGTTGATGTGGCAGAGGCCGAGTGCGTGCCCCAACTCGTGGACGTGCACCGTTCCTGCGAACTGATTCTTCTGAACGGTCCTCCCGCTGATCAGCTTGTGACCGCTCGCCTGGACGGCAACGAGACAGCCGCCCGCACCCGCGCCGCATAGGGCCACCACTTCCTCGTCCGTCAACGTAGCGGAGGTGACCTCGAAAGGGTTGGGGAAGGGGTTCGGGTCGCCGCTACCCTCGGCAACGATCCTGAGGATGCCACCGCTGGCGAGCTCGAAGGCTCGCAGCTCCCTCTCCATCGCTCTCCTTTGCGGTTGCGTGACACTCGATCCGACGATGACTCGAACGATGGCTCCCCGCGCGAAAGAGGCCCAAGCCCCTCGCACCGGGCACGAGGTGTTTGCCGATGACGCCGGACCCCGGCCCAGGAACATCGCCTCGATGACGTGAGCAAGTGTGACCTGGCCGGGAGTCTCAGGCGTCGTGGGGCTGGGGGTTGAGTCGCCGCCGCATCCGGCGAGGAGAACTGAGACGAGGAGCATGTAGTACGGGAGGATGTCGGTTCTTGTCATCATACTTGGCCCTAAAGCATATGACTGTTGTGATGAGCGGCCAAATGGGACCACTCCAGGCGAAACGCAACGCAACTTTGTCGGGTCAATATTTTCGGGGAAGGAGCATTCCCCCAAGGTAGTTGCGGAAGGCCGGGGTTAGGAGGATCCGGTCGTTTTTGGTAGGGAAACGCTGGTTCCTTCCAGCAATCCGTCCACGGCTTCGGCGTTTTCGAAGACGCCTTTCCGCATTAGCCCCTGGAGCAGGCCAAGGATTTTGTAGTCGGGAAGCTGGGAGGCTTCGAGGACCTTTTCGATCGTTTCGTAGCGGATCAGGCTTCGATAGACGCCGATCTCCGCGGGGGAGAGGGCCGCGAGCGGCAGCGGACAGTCCTCTTTCAGCGTGAGCGCGGCGCGTGCTTCTGGCAGTTGGGCGAGTAGATTGTCCACTCCGTCGGCCTGTTGGACACCCTCTGAGATGAGCGTATCCGTGGGTAGAGCTATCGTGCGCATCGAGTCCGAGCCGGGGGGGACTTCTTGTAAATGGTAAGTGGCGTGATCCCACCGGAAAACGCGATAAAGCGCCTTCTCTCCTTTGGCGGTAGCGCACTCGGCGTGGAGGAGTCCGCCCTTGCCTACGACGATCTTTGCCTCATCCGCGGCCCCATTTCGAACGACCAGCAGAGTGAGCCGTTCGAGCGTCGTCAAGATCTTGAGAAGATCGGCGAGCGGAAGGTCGGTTGGGCTCCCCGAGGGGTGCGTTTTTCGGGGCTGTTCGGAAGTATCGCGCGCGGGAACCAAGCTGTCGGAAGTGCCGATCCCGAAGGCTCCTTTGCTATAGAGCCGGGACGCTCCTTCCCGCGCCACTTTGCGCGGCTTGAGGTGCACGGTCATCACGTGGCTGCCGATCCGGATGTTGTCGCCGCTCGCAATGACTCGCTCGCGGACTTTCTCGTTGTTCAGATGCGTTTCGTTGGTGCTGCGGAGGTCATGTAAATGGACACCGTCCGCCTCGCTCAATAGCTCCGCATGGTGATTCGAGACGTTGCGAGAGTGCAGCTGAATGTCGTTGGATTCGTGCCGACCAATCGCAATGCGGAAGGTCTCTGAAAGATCGAAAGCGTAGGCCTGACTCTCGGTCGCGAGGAGCAGGATCTCGTCGTTTTTCGGGTCGGTCGCTGGTTCGTCGGACATTTCCGGCTTTTCTCCGTGGATTCGGATCCCTCCTGCGAAAATAGCAAGACTCGTGCCGAACCTTGGCAGACGGCCCCATATTTAACTTGTTGATAGAGATAGTGATCGAGGATTGCCCAGGATCGGGCGTTGGGTTTCCCCCTCGGCGCGGGCGCAGAACCCCACACCTGGATGGAGCTACGGCGGACTCAGCTCGACTTTTTCTTCTTGAAAACGTATGACAGGCCGTGTTTGGAGAAGGCACGGCATGCCTTATCCTTGAACTCGATGGCCTTTTCCCATTCGTCGAGATCGTAGTAGTCGCGCTCGGCGACGACCCTCACCTCTCGAACGACTCGCTCGTCGAGGTCGAGCTTGGCCGCGATCTCCTTGTCGGATAGCCCCCTTCGACGGGTCTCGGCAGGGAGATGCTCCTGAATGTTGATCTGGAATGAGTCGCTCAGCCGGAGAATCTCGTCCTTGTACCGTTTGTATGTTTCCGGATCGACGAAGAAGAACCCCACGGCAGCCTCCTATCCTTCCTATCTCCCTACTTCCTAGTTCCTACTTCTTTGTCCGGTATTCCTTGCCCACCGGACAGACGCGGATACACTCGTAGCACTGACCTTGGCTCTGCGCCGAGTAGGTGAGCGACCACAGCGAGCGGGTGAAAAAACTGCTGTAGAGGATCATCTTGCGCTTGTCTTTATCGTCTTCGTTGAGCGCCGCCTCCAGAGCCTTCTGGAAACCCGGCATCCAATGAGTATGAACGCGGGACGTGCAGCGGGCGCGGTCATACCGGCGGGCCTGGAACTTGCCATCGACCAACTTACCTCCCAGGCAACCCCCCTGGTCGATGGGACACACATCGAGACAAGGGGTTGTCGCCTTCTCTTGCCACATCTCGAGGCACTCCGGTGCGGGGCAGGCGGGCGCTTCGAGCCGACCGTCGGCGGGAAGTGGCAACGTTGTGATGATGGCGGAATAGAAGAGCATGCCGTATTGAGTGTTCAGAATCGGGCCCGCCAGACTTCGCGAGCCGCAGCCGGCTAGCTCAGCCGCCAACATGACGCTCAAGAAAGGGCGGTTTCCTTTGTTCAGTCCCGGGGGCACGAACAAGGCGTAGTAGCCGTAGCGGGCCTCGATGAACTTCGCGATCTTCAACCCCAGCGCGTTCGTGCGTTCACTAGTGCCCATCGTTTCTTGGAGCTCGACGAGAGGGCTCACCCAATCGCCGGCCCGGGGTGGGTTACCTCCGACCACCACGACGCTCTGGGCACCGGGAAGCAGGTCGGAGGGGCGAAAACCCTCCGGAGCATCTTCGAAACCGTCGATAGCCGCGACACCGAATACGAGAGCGCCGTTCTTCTGCGCGAACGTGGCGAGCTCTTGCTTCACGACGTCTACGTCAGTAACGTCCGGCTTGTCGGCAGCCTTCAACTGAGTTTCCGGTGCGGCTGTCCGACGGGACAAACCCGCATGCATTCGAAGCACTGAGCAACGCTCTCTTTATAAAAGCCAAGTGAGGACAGGGACTGAGTGAAGAAGTCGGAGTGAATCATGGACTTCCTTTTTTCCCGATCGTCCTCGGTCACGATTTGAACGAGAGCCTTCTGGAGACCGCCCACCCCGAAGTTCATAGCGCGGGACGTGCATCGTTCACGATCGTAGTAGGAATAAGAAATGCGACCTTCCTTGTCGATCTCGCCATCGAGGCACCCCTCGTCGGACGCCGGACACGCGGCGATGCAGGGTGTCGTACCCAGCTTCTCGTACATCTGGATGCAGGGCGGAGATGGACAAACGTCCTTTTCCAGCCGGTGATCAGGTGTGAGGCGCATGGTCGTAATAAGGGCGGCGTAGTAGAGCAGCCCGTACTCGGGGTGAAGGATGATGTTGGCGGCCAGAGAACGGGTCCCCAAGCCTGCCAATACCGCGGACAGCATCATGCTCATTGGCGGCTTGTGCCCAGCGGTTGGGAGCGAAGGGGCCTGAATGGCTTGATAGCCGTGCTCACGCTCAATGAAATCGGCCATGATGTGGACCGCGACGTTCTCCCGGAAGTCGTAGCCGGTGATTTCCATGACTCGATGATCCGAAGATCTCCACCCCCCGGCGGTTGGCCCTTGGTTGCCTGCGACGAGGACGGACGCGGCACCCGGCAGAATGTCGGCAGGCCGATGCCCTTCGGGAACGTACTCGTTGAAGGCGTCGGCGGCGGCGACGCCGACGACCAACGCCCCGGCCTTCAAACCGAGCGCCTTGACTTGTTCGGTTTCGGTCATCGTTTCAGTGGGCCCGAGCGTCCAGTCCAACAACACCGGGGGCCCCGGTCAAGCGAGGTCAGAACTATATCAGACCGAGTGGGGCTTTGAGAGTAGGTACACTCCGAGCGGGAGAATGACGACCGGACTCTCCAGCAAGCTAGCCGCGTCGGCGCTCGCTTACGCTGCGTCGTTCGCTGTTTGGCTTGGCGGAGTACCGGCGGCGCTCTCCGCGTCTTCTCTCCGAGGGTTGACCACTAATGAAATTAAGAGTGCAGTCTAGACATAGCCCCTCGCGCTCTGCGCTGGGGCTCCCCTCGCTCGGGAGAACCTCGCGGTCGCACCAGGTACAGTGAGCAGCCATGGGTGCCTCTCCAAGTGGCGTATGCTCCCAACCTCGAAACGGGCGCGCTCAGAACATATCACAGAGCCGAGAACTGGCTCCACCCCGGGCCGGCGTCGACCGAGGGTGGCTAGGATAGGACGGATGCTGGAAAGGGCTCTGTGACGCAAATCACTGCGATCCGGCGAGATACTCTGCGAGCCGGAATACGGTTAACGGAGCCGAGCCTTCGGCCTTGTTGTTGACGATGACGAACACCGGCTGCCGCGGGGGAGCGGCTCGAATCGCATCGGCCACCTGTCGCCGAGATGTCGCGTCTTCGTCCACCAGACGGTTGAAGGGGGCGAACTCTTCCCCGGCCGTCTCGTAGTCGCGATTTCGTCGCAACATCCAACGCACCACGACCGCCGGGCCTCGAGAGGATTCGGCGATTCGCCGTTGCTCCCCGAGCGTCGGCATCGTGGGGTGTACGTTGTGGCAGTGGCTAGCGTTCCGATCCCGAAAGCGCCTCGAAATAACGTGGTGTCAGGAGCTCCGGGTTGCGGACCTCGGTCGCGTAAGAGAGCCCGGAAGGCAGACCCTCAAGAAAGGTGTGAAGCCTTTCAGCGAACCCATCGCGCCCGCCCATGGCGGCAATCGACTGAGGAGGAAACTGGAAAACCAGAACGCCGGCCTTCTGCTTCAGTCCCTCGGCGTACGGGCTGACGACTTCGTCCTGCGCATAACTGGAATCGAGAAAGGAAGGATTCTCGGTCGATTGGCCGGTCGGAGACTTGAAGGTGGCCATCGTGCAAAGTTGGTGAGCCTTAACGAGGAAGCGGAACGCTTCCGGAACCGCTTCGCGGTAGTCGGCGAACTCGGCGGCGGACAGCGGCGCGTAGTAAGGTTCGATCGGTCCCCACACTCGTGAGCAGGGGATGGGCGGCATAGGCGGCGAGTCCGTGTCGCGCCAGATCCGTCTTCGTCCTCTGACCTTCGTAGACCAAACCCTCCCAGCCCGGGAAGGACCAAGACGAGCAACCGAGATAGACGTTCTCGGGTAGCTTCCGGGCGAGCGCGTGGTGAGCGGGGGAGGGAGCGACACCGCGCACGCGGGGCGGTGTATCTGCTTCGCCGAATAACGAGAGCTGACTCACTCTCGCGTTATAGCAAATTTTCCGCGGTGAGTGGCGGCAAAGGAGCGATCTGTAATACAACCTTGCCAAGGGGGGCGTGGGTCATGGTTAACCGTTCAACAACCATAGCGATTCTCCTGCTGGCAACCAGTTTCGGGTTAGCCGTGGCGGGAGAGAAACGCACGGGTCTTCTATGTGGTCAACTGATCGATGGCAAGAGCGATCAGCCGATCAAGAACGCAGGGGTTTTGATAGAGGGCGACCGCATCATCGAGGTCGGCGGTCCGGATGTGATCCCGGCGGGGACCGCGGTCATCGATCTAGGCGCGGCAACGTTGGATGCCTGGCTTCATCGACGCACATTTTCATCCACTCATTCAGCGAGACGGTTACCAAACGGATCACATGCGCTGGTCCTCCGCCTACAAGGCTCTCATCGGTCTCCAGGCCGTGCAGCGAGAGCTCAAAAAAGGTTGGACGAGCCTTCGTATAGCCGGCGACGCCGATGTCTATTACGCGCATTTGGAAATTCGCCGTGCCATCTAGGAGGGACGCTTCGTAGGCCCCCGTATCACGGGCGCCGGCCACTACATCTCGGTCACCGGCGGCGGGGGGGATGTCAACTTCATGTCTCCCGAGCAGTCTGTGATTGCCGACGGACTGGTGGTCGACGGGCCCGATCAGATGCGTAAGGCGGTCCGCGAAGAAATCAAGAACGGTAGCGACTGGATCAAGCTACTCGTGACGGGTGCCTTCATGTCGGTCGGAGACGACCCTGCTAACGTGCACTTCAGTCCGGAGGAGCTTCGTGCTGCGGTCGAGGAGGCACACCGTCGCAACGTTCCGGTAATGGCACACGCTCATGCGGCGGAGGGGATCAAGCTGGCGATCCGGGCCGGCGTTCGTTCGATCGAGCACGGAACGTTCATCGATGACGAGGCCATCGATCTCATGTTGGCGAACGGGGTGTATCTTGTTCCGACGATTTACGTGGGCGAGTACTTCATCGAGGAGGGATCGGGCTCGGTGGATTTGCGGAAAATGGTCGAGCTGAGCAAGAAGTACCATGTGGAGTTCGTCGCGGGTGTCGGGAAGGCGATCCGCCGGGGCGTCAAGGTTGTCGTGAGCTCAGACTTTGGTGGTTATGCCAACAGTGTCAGCACGCGGGAGTTTTCCGCGCTGGTCGACGCGGGAATGACGCCGATGCAGGCCATACAGGCGGGGACTCGAGTAGGTGCGGAGCTCCTGAGATGGGACGACCGCTTGGGCACGATAGAGGTCGGTAAGCTGGCGGATCTCGTGGCGGTGCCGGGCGATCCCTTGCAGGACATCTCCACACTGCACGATGTGAGCTTCGTGATGTTGGGTGGCAAGGTCGTCAAGCTTTCCGAGTAGTACCGAACCCCTTGGTGCACCAGAACCCAAAGCGTCGGCTGGGCTACAATGTGGCCTCATGACCGAGCGCCCGGTTCGAGTACGAGTCGCACCGTCACCGACCGGCGATCCACATGTCGGTACCGCTTACCAAGCGCTCTTCAACTACGTCTTTGCCAAGCAGCAGGGCGGCAAGTTCATCTTGCGCATCGAGGATACCGATCGAGCCCGTTCCACCCAGGAGTCCGAGGACGCGATACTCGCATCGCTGAAATGGCTCGACCTCCAGTGGGATGAAGGGCCGGATATCGGCGGTCCTCACGGTCCATATCGGCAAAGTGAACGGACGGAGACCTATCGTAAGCACGTCGATCCGTTGCTCGAGGCCGGAAACGCATATCGTTGTTTCTGCACCAGGGAACGGCTCGACAAGATGCGCGCCGACAATCGGGACAAGAAACTCTTTCCTGGCTACGACCGCACCTGCCGAGAAATTTCGCCGGAGGAATCGGCTCGGCGCGCCGATGCCGGGGAGCCTTTCGTCGTACGGATGAAGGTGCCGACGGAAGGCGAGTGCGTCATGCAGGACTTGCTTCGTGGGGAGATCCGAAAGGATTGGCAGACGGTGGACGACCAGGTCATCCTTAAATCGGACGGGTTCCCGACTTATCATCTGGCCAACGTCGTCGACGACCATTTGATGGCGGTGAGCCATGTGATCCGCGGCGAGGAATGGATCAACTCGGTGCCCAAGCACCTGAAGCTCTACGAGTATTTCAACTGGGAGTCGCCCGTTTTTTGCCACCTGCCGCTTCTGCGGAACAACGACAAGAACAAGCCGAAGCTCTCGAAACGAAAGAACCCGACGTCGATCAATTATTTTCGCCGCGCCGGTTTTCTTCCCGAGGCGTTGCGGAACTTCATGGGGCTGATGGGTTGGTGGCCTCCCGATGGCGAGGAGAAGTTCACGACCGAGAAGATGATCGACAATTTTCGGCTCGATGCCATTACGCTCGGCGGCCCTGTTTTCGACGTGGAGAAACTTCGGTGGCTGAACGGCCGGTATATCCGGGAAGACTATGACGCCGCCTCGCTTCGTACGGCTCTCCAGAATTGGGGTCTGGGTGAGGACTCGCTCGACCGGATCATCCCGTTGGCTCGGCCACGGATGGAAACGCTTTCCGATTGGGGATACCTGACCGCTTTTTTCTTCTCCGACGCGGTGCCATACGAGGCCAATGCTCTTGAGCTGAAAGGCAAGACGCCCGACGAGTTGAAGGAAATTCTACAGACCGCAACGTGGCGGCTGGAGCAGGAGAAGACCTTCACGGGCGACGCTATCGGGGAAGTTTTCCGTGAACTCTCGGAGCGGCTCGAGGTTTCTCTTCGTGATTTGTCGCGGCCCTTTTATGTGGCGGTCACGGGCGCCAAGGCCTCAACACCACTCTTTCAGTCTATGGAGATTCTGGGGCTGGACATTGTTCGGATGCGGCTCCGGCGAGCGATTGATTCGCTCGGGGGGATCTCTTCCAAGAAGATGAAAGCGTTGGAAAGGGAATATGCGGCTAGCTACGGAGGTCAGGGCTAGCGCTTCGTCTTTTGTGCTTTTTCGATCTTCGCCCAGCTGTCCCTGAGGCTCACCGTTCGGTTGAAGACCGGGGAGTTGTTCGAGGAGTCGGGGTCGACGGAAAAGTAGCCCTGTCGCTCGAACTGACATCGGTATCCTGGTTTGGCGTTCGCTAGGCTAGGTTCGACCTGGCAGCCGGTAAGGATCTCGAGAGATTTTGGATTTAGAGAGGACTTGTAGTCTTCGCCTTCTTCGACGTCGCCCGGATCTTCTACGGTGAAGAGGCGATCGTAGAGGCGGACTTCCGCGGGGATCGCGTGAGCCGCCGAGACCCAATGAAGCGTGCCTTTCACCCGCCGTCCGTCGGGCGCCGAGCCTCCGCGCGTTTCCGGGTCATAGGTGCAACGAAGCTCGACGATTTCCCCGCTCTCATCTTTAACTGCACTTTGGCAAGTGATGAGATACGCGTAGCGTAGGCGGACCTCGCGACCGGGTGCCAGCCTGAAGAACTTTTTCGGCGGGTCTTCTTTGAAATCCTCACGCTCGATGTAGAGCACGCGTGAAAAGGGAATCTTTCTGGTGCCCACCTCGGGGTCTTCCGGGTTGTTGACCGCGTCCATCTCTTCGACTTGATCTTCCGGATAATTCTCGAGCACGATTCGAAGTGGGCGGAGCACTGCCATCACTCGCGGTGCGCGCTTGTTCAGGTCCTCCCTCACGGCGTGCTCGAGCTGCGCCATGTCCACGACGCTGCTCTTCTTCGCCACGCCGATACGGGTGCAAAAATCTCGGATGGACTCCGGCGTGTAGCCACGTCTCCGGAGTCCGCCGATGGTGGGGAGGCGGGGATCGTCCCAGCCCGAGACGAAGCCTCCCTCCACGAGCGCCAAGAGTTTCCGCTTACTCATGATCGTGTAGCTGAGGTTGAGTCGCGCGAACTCGATCTGCTGTGGGTGGCATTCGACGTTGGTTTCGTCGAGCGTCCAATCGTACAAAGGCCGGTGGTCTTCGAACTCCAGCGTGCAGAGCGAGTGCGTGACGCCTTCGATGGAGTCCGACAGCGCGTGCGTGAAGTCGTACATCGGGTAAATCAACCATTCGTCGCCGGTGCGGTGGTGCGGCACGCGGCGGATCCGGTAGAGCGTCGGGTCGCGCATGTTGATGTTGCCCGATGTCATATCGATCTTGGCGCGCAGCACGTGCGTTCCGTCTTGGAACTCCCCGGCCTTCATGCGCTCGAACAGGTCTAGGTTCTCTTCGACCGAGCGGTTGCGGTAGGGGCTGTCCTTGCCCGGTTCGGTCAAGGTGCCTCGGTATTGTCGTATCTCGTCGGCCCCCAGACTGTCGACGTAGGCCTTTCCGTCTTTGACGAGCCGTACGGCGTAATCGTAGAGTCGATCGAAGTAATCGGAAGCATAGAATTCCCGATCTCCCCAGTCGAAGCCGAGCCAGCGCACGTCTTCTTTGATCGAGTCCACGTACTCGACGTCTTCCTTTGCCGGATTCGTATCGTCGTAACGCAAGTTACAGACGCCTTCGTTCTCTGCGGCGACGCCAAAGTTGAGGCAGATGGATTTGGCATGGCCGATGTGCAGGTAACCGTTGGGCTCGGGAGGGAATCGCGTCACCACTCGCCCGCCGTTCTTGCCGGCCCTCAGATCCTCAGCGATCTTGGTTCGGATGAAGTCGAGCGAGGGTGGAGAGGTGCCGACGCGAGCATCTTCCGGTTTGTGTTTCTTCATGACCTCGATTCCTATTGTATTGACCTCGCTTCCGAGCTGCCAGGGGGCTCTGAGGGTGGTTGGTCGGGGCGGGCTATAATACGGGCTCTTGGTTCGGTGGTGAGCCGGCCTCCTCGAGAAAGGCTTAAGGAAACGATGAACGTAATTCGTGCCCGATGGTTGGGTGTCATCATCTTACTGTTGCTCCGAGGGTTCCCGGCCTTCGGATCGAGCGTTCGGGGGTTCGCCGACCAGGCTGAATCCGAGGAAAAAGTCGAGCAGAAATCCGACGATAAATCGAAGGAGCCGTCCGCCGAGGAAACCAAGCCGCCTCGATTCGAGGAACGTGTTCTCGTGGAAGGGAGCGTGGAGGCGATTCCGACGTTGGAGACCACCTTCGCGAAGATCCCTGTTTCACGGCACTCGACGCCGGCCAGTGTTGGAGTCGTGCCGCGGTTCCTTTTCGAGCGTCAGAACGCGACCGTCCTCGGCGAGGCGTTGCAGAACGTCAGTGGCGTGAACGTGGCCACCGGTTTCGGGGTCTTCGATTTCTTTACCGTGCGAGGCTTCGATTCTCTGGATACAAGTTTGATCATGACCGATGGCGCTTTCGAGCCGGAGAGTACTTTTTATCAGCTCTATAACGTCGAGCGTGTCGAGGCCTCAGATCCTCGGCGATCTTGGTTCGGATGAAGTCGAGCGAGGGTGGAGAGGTGCCGACGCGAGCATCTTCCGGTTTGTGTTTCTTCATGACCTCGATTCCTATTGTATTGACCTCGCTTCCGAGCTGCCAGGGGGCTCTGAGGGTGGTTGGTCGGGGCGGGCTATAATACGGGCTCTTGGTTCGGTGGTGAGCCGGCCTCCTCGAGAAAGGCTTAAGGAAACGATGAACGTAATTCGTGCCCGATGGTTGGGTGTCATCATCTTACTGTTGCTCCGAGGGTTCCCGGCCTTCGGATCGAGCGTTCGGGGGTTCGCCGACCAGGCTGAATCCGAGGAAAAAGTCGAGCAGAAATCCGACGATAAATCGAAGGAGCCGTCCGCCGAGGAAACCAAGCCGCCTCGATTCGAGGAACGTGTTCTCGTGGAAGGGAGCGTGGAGGCGATTCCGACGTTGGAGACCACCTTCGCGAAGATCCCTGTTTCACGGCACTCGACGCCGGCCAGTGTTGGAGTCGTGCCGCGGTTCCTTTTCGAGCGTCAGAACGCGACCGTCCTCGGCGAGGCGTTGCAGAACGTCAGTGGCGTGAACGTGGCCACCGGTTTCGGGGTCTTCGATTTCTTTACCGTGCGAGGCTTCGATTCTCTGGATACAAGTTTGATCATGACCGATGGCGCTTTCGAGCCGGAGAGTACTTTTTATCAGCTCTATAACGTCGAGCGTGTCGAGGTGCTCAAGGGGCCAGCGGCGTTTCTCTACGGTGGGAATCCTCTGTCCGGAACTGTCAACCTCATCCGCAAGCAACCGGTAGCGAAGAACCTCGCCGACTTGAAGCTGAGTCTTGGTTCGTTCCAGTCGTTTCAAGGAACGGCGGACGTCAACGTCTCTCGCTCGGATGGTCGCGCGGCACTGCGAGTGAACGCGGCTTATACGAGTTCCGAGTTTTATCGGGATGACAAGGACAACCGGCAGTTCGCGCTCAATCCCGTCGTCTACTTCGAATTGAATGAAAAAACGGACGTGACCGTCAATTTCGAGTATGTGAGCAACGAGTATAAACCCGACTCCGGGCTGCCTCTATTGTTCAACGAGGTGCCGGATGTCCCGCGCACGCGGTCCTATCAATCTCCGCTGGACAACTCGGATCAGACGATCTATCGGTTGCGGGCAGACGTTAGCTCCGAGATCAACGAGCACGTGACGCTGCGGGACAAATTCTATCTTACGGACTTGGACTGGCAGAGCGATGGGACGTTGCTGGTTGGCGCGTTTCCCAACGCCGCGGGTAGGGTCGATGTGTTTCGGAACCTTACGTTGCTGGATGACCGGCAGAAAGTGGTGGGAAATCAACTCGAGGCGCTGGTCTCGTTCACGACGGGTGGGGTCGAGCACCGCGCCCTTATCGGCTTCGAGGTGAGCCGGTTGGCGGACGAGTTTACGCTCGATGTGGGGTTTCTGCCGACCATCGATCTCTTCGACCCCGTGGAGACGGCTGTCGAGCCGGTCTTTTTGATTCCGGGCCTGTCCACCGCAGCCGACGCACGGAACGTCACGCTCGCGCCGTACTTCGTCGACCACATCTCCTTTTCGCCGCAGGTGGAGCTCTTCGTCGGGGGTCGCTGGGACTCGCTCGATTATGAGGATGTGGTCACGGACACGGCGAGAGACTCGACGGCGTTTAGCCCGATGTTGGGTGGGGTCTTTATGCCGCGGCCCAGCGTTTCTATTTACGCGAGTTACAGCGAGGCCTTCGCTCCGCCCTCGAGCCGCGTCATCGGGGAGAGAGAGCCCGAGGAAGCGTGGCAGTTCGAGGCGGGGTTGAAGAAGCAGTTCGCCGGCGGCCGCAGCAACGCCACGGTAGCTTTCTACAACTTGCAGAGAGACAAAATCGCAATCCCGGACGCGGGTGGTTTCACCCAGCAGACCGGCAACCAGCGCTCACGAGGCCTCGAGGTGGAGGTTACCACTCAGGTGTCAGGCACTTGGTTTTCATTCATCACCTACTCGCTCAATGACTCCGAGTTGACTGAGTTCGCGGAGAGCGTGTTCACGGGCGCGATTCCACCGTTCGTGACCCTTGAGCGGTCAGGAAACATAGCTCCTTTCGCTCCGCGACATATCTTTAACCTATGGACAATGCAGGAGTTCGCAAGCGGCTTGGGACTGGGAGGAGGTGCGCGTTATGTTGGCAGGCAGTTCATCGCCCCCGACAACATCTTCGAGATCCCCGGATACTTTACGCTCGGCGCGAACGTCTACTATCGGGTCGGCCAATGGAAGCTGAGCCTGAACTTGAATAACTTAACGAACCGCGCCTTCGAGACTCGCGGGTTCGGCAATTCTGCAGTAATTCCCGCTGATCCATTCGCCGCGTACGCCAGCGTTCAGTTTTTGATCCAGTGATGTCCGGCCGCCCATGTCCCAGAGCGTAACGACCGGCGATTTGTGCTATCCGAAGCCGGATGCTGGTATGTACGGGCAAGCAGGAGGGAAACTTCCGGCGGGGAAACTAACTTGGAGATCGCCAGCCTTCAGACGTTCTGCAGCATGGCGATAGTTCTCTGCGAAGGTGGAATAGGCCTCTACGAGCAATCTTCGAACCCGCTTGGAAGCTACATGAAAAAGGGGAGCGGGGAAGGGGCGAAGTCCTTGGGGCGGGAGTGAGGATGCCGTTGAAGAACCTTGTCCATGCCCAATAGCGAAGAACCATTTTCTCTGTGCATTTTCTCGGTAGCATCCTCAATTTCCCCAACCATTTGCCTCATGAGAAGGAGGCGCTCTGTGCTTTCTAGGTGGGCCCAGCAAGGTAGGGACGAGAGCGTGACTGTCTCCGGCACGACAAAGAGCTCCGTTCGACCTGCCTGTCGGGCTCGGTACTCTTTGGTGCGATCGTACCAATGGCCGGAGAGGGTGTTCATGCCTTCCATAAGGGCCGATGCGGTACTAGCCCCGGTCCAATCTTGGGCCCTTGCCACCAAACCTTCCTTGCAACCGTTGGAAAGAACGTATTGGAGCCGCCCAATTTGCGCCGGCTCTTCGCTGCTCACAACGATCGCGCTATAGCGGCCGGCCCAGAACGCGCCCTTCCAGTTAGCCAGCTTTCCCGCCTCCTTGGCGATGTTCGTGTCCACGAAACACATGAAATCGGCGAGTTGTTTGGTGCTCGTCGGCGAGACGAGCATGTGGTAGTGATTGGATAGAAAAACGAACGCGTGAATGTTCATGCCATAAAGGCGCTGGGCCCGACCTAGGACGCCGAGAATGATGTCGGTGAGCTTAGGGGTTGGGCGGAGCAGGAAGCGTCCCTGAATGGTCCGGTTCCCGACCTCGACCATGTACCCCTTAGGTATGAAGCGAAGTCTCCTTGCCACGCTTAGAGGAGACGACAAAAGCTGGCGTTCTACTCCCTACAAAAGGGTGGCGCGTGGGCGCGTTCAACGGGTGGGCCAGCCGGTGACCGGATCCCTCCACAGACTAGTTCCGAACCCGCGACCCCAGATTTGTAGCGGAGGGCCCACGTTAGGGCCTGGCTGTTGGCTCGGCGGGATGTAGTAACCGCCAAGCCAAAAGGGACCAGTTAGGTGCTTCTCCTGCTCTGATTGTCGCCAGATCTCGTGTAGCTCCCGGGGGTCGTAGTCGTAGACGTGGAGGAACTGTTTCAGGGACTTCTTCTCTCCATCCGTCTCAGTAGTTTGCGCGCTCGTGAAGGCAGGCCCAGGCCAGAAGAGGGCAATTACCATCAAAGCCGTTCCTCTAACGCCTCTAACCACGGAAATTCTCGCCTGCGGGCAGTATAGAGACAGCGAAGCGTAGCCGCCAGCCACCAAACGCCTGGCACCTGGTGGGATTGCGCGGATCGAATGGGCACAGTAGGATTCCTTTCGAAGATGCAGATTCTTTTCATAACCGCCGGTGCGGGCGGGATGTATTGCGGTAGCTGCCTCCGCGACAACGCATTAGCCGCGGAGCTCAAGTCGCTGGGGCATAGCGTTGTTCTGCTGCCGGTCTACACGCCGACTCTGACCGACGAGACCAACGTCAGCGAAAGCAAAGTCCTCTTCGGCGGAGTGAGCGTCTATCTCCAGCAGTACGTGCCGATCTTCCGCAAGACGCCTTGGCTGCTCGATCGGCTCTGGGATTCCTCCCTCGCCATCAAAACCGCAATGCGCTTTTCCGTATCGACCGACCCTGCTCTTCTCGGAGAACTCACCATCTCGATGCTCGCGGGCGAAGCTGGCGTCCATCATAAGGAACTGCAGAAACTCCTGCACTGGCTCGAGAACCAACCGAGACCCGACGTCATCAACCTTCCCAACTCGCTCCTCATCGGGTTGGCCGCGCCCATCAAAAAGGCCGTGAACCGCCTGGTGTTTTGCACCCTTCAAGGCGAGGATCTCTTTATCGAGGGGTTACGAGAGCCTTACAAGGCGAGAGCGCTCGAGTTGATTAGAGAGAGCATCCAGCACGTCGACGGATTCGTTGCAGTGAGCGACTATTACGCAGGATTCATGGCGGACTACCTCCAGGTTCCCGAGGAGAAAATGTACGTGGTTCCCTTGGGCATCAATCTGAAGGGCTATGAGACTCGGCCACGTTCTCGGACGGGGCCTTTCACCATTGGATACTTCGCACGAGTGGCGCCGGAGAAAGGATTGCACAACCTCGTCGAGGCCTACCGCCGCCTCCGCAAAGACAGTGGCTCGACGGACGCGCGGCTCGAGGTCGCGGGTTATTTGGGGCCGGAGCACCGTGCCTACCTCCGAGGTATCGAGCAACAAATGCGCGACTGGGGACTCGACGGGGAGTTCCGATACCACGGAACTCTCGACCGCGCGGGTAAGGTTGAGTTCCTGCAGGGTCTGGACGTTCTCTCCGTGCCCAGCGGCTACAAGGAACCGAAGGGTATGTACCTGTTGGAGGCAATGGCCTGCGGCGTTCCGGTCGTACAGCCCCGCCACGGGGCTTTTCCAGAGATACTAGAGAAAACAGGCGGCGGGATTCTGGTCGATTCCGAAGACGGCACCCGCGTGGCCGAGGGGATCGTCACAATTCGGGAGGATCCCGATTTAGCGAAAGAATTGGGTCGCAACGGGCGTCACGGTGTTCACGAGCACTACAGTGTCGAGCAGGAGGCCCGACGCACCCTTGAGGTGTACGAAAGCCATCTTCCGAAATCGGACCGCCGACAAGCCGATTTGCAAGAGCAAGCTATACGAGCGGAATAGGAGTCGAACGCAGTGAGTCAGGGGTTAGCGATTGACGCGAGAGTCCGAGGGGCGAAGGAGTCGCTCGACCTGCATGTGAGGGAGATCGTGGAGTGGCATTTCAACCCGGAGACGGGATCGCCGTTCTGGCTCGAATTCGCAGGAAAATTGGACTTTGCTCCGAGGCAGCACATCAAGGTCTTCGAGGATCTCCGACGCTTCCCGCGTTTCGAGGACGAGTGGCTTCGGGGGGGGCCGGTTCGCCGTTGGGTGCCCAAGGCGTATGCCGATCGACCCATCTTTGTTTTCGAGACTGGGGGCACCACGGGGATCCCGAAAAGCCGGATCGCCATCGATGACTTTCGTACTGACTATGAGCTATTCAGTCAATCCCTTCCAGAGAAGTACTTCCCCAAGGGGGCCAACTGGCTGATGCTCGGCCCCTCTGGGCCGCGTCGATTGCGGCTAGCAGTGGAACACTTGGCGCAGCATCGGGGCGGCATTTGCTTCTGTGTCGATCTCGATCCGCGGTGGGTCATCAAACTGATCAACAAAGGTTGGACCGACCAGCTCGAAGCCTACAAGGCGCATGTGATCGAACAAGCGCTCACGACCTTGAGTGCTGGCCACGAGATCCGGTGTTTGTTTACGACACCCAAGCTTCTGGAAACGCTCGCGCTAGCGCTGGAAGACCAAGGCTCGAGCATAAAAGAAACGGGTATCACCGGAATCTTTTCGGGAGGTACCGAGTTCACGCCGCAGTGGACAAGGTTTGCCGTCGAGGAGCTTCTCGACGGCGTTTACATCACGCCAACGTACGGGAACACGTTGATGGGACTGGCTGCCTCCAAGCCGGTTGGACCGGACGACGACTACAAGATCACATACTATCCACCGCAACCGCGTGCCGTCATCGAGGTCGTAGATTCGGACGCCCCCGAGCGAGTCGTTGACTACGGAGAGACGGGCCGCGTGAAGCTCACGACTTTGACGAAAGAGTTCTTCGTCCCCGGCTTTCTCGAGCGTGACGAAGGGGAAAGGGAGGCACCGCATCAAGGTTACCCCTGGGATGGAGTCAGCGGAGTACGCCCTTACCAAAAGCTAGCGGCCACCACCACGGTAGGGGTCTATTGAGATCGAGGGCGGCATGATCAACATTCCGGTACTTCGTTGGGGCAAGCCGTACACCAGCCTGGAGGTGCAGACGGTCGTTCACTTTCAAACCGGTGAAGAGCTCGCGAAGGTGAGCCAGGCGAACCCTGGCCTGGTGCAGCGCGATATGCGTCGAGCGCAACGTGCGCGGGACGTATTACGGGAGATCCCTATAGGCGACTTGATCTCAATGGTGAAAAAAGCTGCCGAGCTCTATCGGTCGGCGGAACTTCCTCTGGGGGATGGAAGCCAAACGCCCGAGCAGTTTGTCTACCACCAATCCGCGACCACTGGCCTCCCGGAGCACATGTGTCGTTCCAACATGGAAAAGAACTACTTCGTTCTTACGCATATGGAAGAGATTCTGGATGCCCTGACTCGGGGTTTAGATCTCTCGATACTGAGTCAAGGGTACGGAGTCGAGGGCCGCGGCGTCCCGCTGAGTTATCAGGCCGAGTCACCTGTTCTCGGGTTAGTTCTGCCTTCGAACTCCCCGGGTGTCCACACTTTGTGGCTACCAGTGATCCCTCTCCAGATCGGCTTGGTGTTCAAACCGGGGCCTCAAGAACCTTGGACTCCGTATCGTATGTCTCAGGCCTTTTTCGAGGCAGGTATCCCCAAGGAAGCCATCTCGGTCTACCCGGGTCTCGGGGACGTTGGGGCGGCAGTGGTGGCTAGCTGTCCTCGAAGTTTGATCTTCGGTGGCACACCGACCGTAGACCGATACAAGGGCAACCCAGGCGTGCAGGTACACGGGCCGGGTTTCAGCAAGATCCTTCTTGGCGATGACAAGGTGGACGAGTGGGAGAGATACCTGGATGTGATGGCGGATAGCGTGCTGATCAACAGCGGCCGTAGCTGCATCAGTTGTTCCGGTGTTTGGGCCTCGAGACATACGAAGGAGATCGCCGAGGCACTTGCCAAACGGCTCGGGCCGATCGCTCCCCATCCGCCCGACGACCCAGAAAGCGCACTCGCCTCTTTCACCGTGCCGGGAGTTGCGCAAGCGATCTCCGAAGAGATCGACGGCGGCCTGGAAAGTCCGGGAGCGGAGGACGTAACGGCTAGATATCGAGGTGGAGACGAAGGCCGTCTCGTCAAACGTGAGCGCTGTGACTATCTTCGCCCAACCGTCATACATTGCGAGTCAGTGGAGAATCCCCTAGCAAACAAGGAATACATGTTTCCGTTCGTGTCGGTCGTGGAATGTCCGCAGGAAAGAATGCTTGCTTCAATTGGAGGGACGTTGGTAGGCAGCGTCATCACCGAGGACGTTGGTTTTCGGCGTGCATTACTGGACACTACACAGATCGACCGCTTGAACCTCGGGCCGGTTCCCACCATCCGCCTCAATTGGCTCCAACCTCACGAGGGCAACATCATCGACTTCTTGTACCGAGCCCGCGCGTTTCAGGATGCACCATCTTGAGCGTCGACCCTCACCGAGATCGGACGACCCCGCTTCTCGAAGTTAAAGATCTGAAGAAAAAATATCCCGGGCCGCGGGGTGAGCTTTCCGTACTGGCGGGGGTGGATCTTTCACTGTCTCTGGGCGCCGCGGTTTCGATCATGGGACCATCAGGCGGTGGCAAGAGCACCCTGCTTTATATTCTCGGCGCGCTCGAACCGCCCACTTCCGGTACTGTACGACTCGGAGGCCGCAATCCCTATGATCTCGACGTCAAGGAGATCGCCTCCTTTCGAAACGAAGAGGTGGGTTTCGTATTCCAAGACCACCACCTGCTGCCTCAATGTTCGGTCCTCGAGAACGTTTTGACTCCCACTCTGGTTGCTCCGCCTGAGCAGGACTATCCGGAGCGCGCTAGACGCCTTGTCGATCAGGTGGGCCTCACGGATCGTATCGACCATCGACCCTCTGAGCTTTCGGGGGGGGAGAAACAGCGAGTCGCAGTTGCACGCGCTCTGATCCGAGACCCAAATTTGTTGCTTTGCGATGAGCCGACCGGAAATCTGGATCCACGTTCGGCGGAGGCCGTGGCTTCTTTGTTACTAGAGCTTGGCGCTCGAGACAGGAGGATTTTGATCGTCGTCACCCATAGCGCCGAGCTGGCCACACGGTTCCCCCAGCGGTTGCAACTGGTCGGGGGGAAGCTCACCCAGCGTAATTAGCGGCGGTCACCAAGTGGGTGGCACTTGTACGAAATCGAATGACACTCCTGACGCGCAGCCTCAAGTACTACTGGCGGACTCACCTCGCCGTCATTTGGGGGGTGGCGACGGCGGTGGCGGTGTTGGCGGGCGCGCTACTGGTCGGGGAGTCCGTCCGGGTGAGTCTCCGCAGCCTATTTCTTGGCCGGCTTGGCAACGTCGAGTACGTCATCTCGTCCCTCGATTTCTTCGAGGAGGACCTGACGGACGAGATCCAGGCGCATCAAGACTTTCGCGCTACATTCCGAGAAGCCAGCCCCCTGATTGCGCTCAAGGGGTTCGTCATACACGAGAAGAGCGGTCGGCGGAGCTCGCGCGTCCAGGTGTACGGGGTCGACGACCGCTTCTGGGCCTTCCAAGGCCTCGAGCCTAACTCCCCAGCACCCCCGGCTGGCCGGGACGCGGTTCTCACCAAACGCCTGGCACTTGAGTTGAATAGCACCCCTGGAGACACGATTCTCTTGAGAGTCGAGCAGCCCTACGAGGTGCCGGGGGAGTTCCTCCATGGCCGAAGAGGGCAACAGGGGCGAACCATCCGGCTAAAGGCCACGGAAGGGCTTCCCATCGACTCTGGCGTGAGCGAGTTCGCTCTCTACCCCCAGCAGGGCAGGGTCCGTGCGCTTTTCGTTCCCTTGGAGCGCCTCCAAAGAGACCTCGGCCAGGAAGGCAAGGTCAACACCCTGCTGGTCTCGAGCCAAGACGACACCACCGCTTCGACCGATAGGGACGCCACGCTGGCTAGGATTCTCAAGGGGACTTTCCGGCTCGCGGATGTGGGCATCCGGCTCCGCGCCCTCGAAGCAGCACACTGCCTCTCTCTCGAAAGTGGGCAAATCCTTCTCAGCGACCGTCTGGCGATTGCCGCGCAAATGGCATCTGCCGAGCTCGGCCTGGACACATCCTTCATCTATACCTATCTGGCGAATAGCATCCGCTCCGGTCCCGCCGCGATTCCATATTCGCTAGTGAGCGCCCTGGATCCGGAAGCGTTCAACAGTCTTCAAGAAGTTGCCGAGAGAGTGCCATTGCCCGAAGGGTCGACCGAGCGACCGATCGTCATCAACGATTGGGCGGCCCGTGACTTGGGGGTGCGCCTTGGCGATTCCTTGACGCTCGAGTATTACTTTTGGGAGGACGAGGGTCGCCTCGAGAGCCGGTACGCGGATTTCCAAATCGTGGGCATCGTGCCGATCGAAGGGGCGGCGGGCGACCCGGATTTGGCCCCGACCTACCCGGGCATTACGGAGTCGGATGCTCTTTCTGACTGGGATCCGCCTTTTCCCATCGATCTCGATCAGATTCGTGACCGGGACGAAGAGTACTGGGATCTCTATCGCACGACCCCAAAGGCGTTCATCCCACTTGCCGCTGGGCAGAGGTTGTGGCGGAGTCGATACGGCGCGCTCACTTCGATCCGTGTCTTTCCTGAGGCCGGGATGGAAGATCTCGAATCCACGCTCGATTCCTTCGAGACACGTCTCCGAGAAAGCATCGACCCCATCCAAACGGGGTTGTCGATCTACCCGGCTCGCGCCCAAGGCCTTCGCGCCTCGCGCGGGACGACGGATTTCGGCGAGTACTTCGTTTACTTCAGCTTCTTCCTGGTGGTTTCGGCGCTATTGCTGACCGGGCTTTTCTTTCGGCTTGGTGTCGAGCAACGACTCCCGGAGATCGGCATCTTGTTTGCCTTAGGCTTTACCTTGGCCAAGATCCGCAGAATTTTCCTGAGAGAGGGGATGGTCCTCGCAGCCATGGGAAGCCTCATCGGCGTGGTCGGGGCGGTGGCCTACGCGAAGCTCATCATGTTCGGACTCAGGACCTGGTGGGTCGATGCGGTGGGCACCGAGCTCCTGACCCTGCACGCTTCCACCAAGTGGCTGGCACTTGGTGGGCTCGGGGGTATCCTCGCGGCCACTCTGGGAATCTCCTGGACGCTCCGCTGCGTTCAAGCCATGACACCCCGTAGTCTGCTGACGGGGGCCGTGCTCGATTCAGCTACCACGCCTTCCAACCGACGAAAGGTCTTGCTTCTCAGTGGCGCTAGCACGCTGGCAGCATTCGGGCTACTCATCGGAGCGTGGTCCGGCTCTCTGAGTCAGGTGGCGGGTTTCTTTGGAGCCGGCACGCTCCTCCTGGTGGCAGCGCTCGCATACCTTTGGACACGGTTGGCGAGTGGCGGAGGGGAGCTCCTTGCAGGGACCGGAACCTGGGCGGTATCCCGGCTTGGGTTCCGCAACGCCTCCTACCGTCCGGGGCGAAGCCTCCTGTGCGTGGCGTTGATCGCCTTCGCCACCTTCATCATCGTCGCAGTGGATGCTTTCCGACGCGACGACCGCGAGGCCTCCATGGGTCCGAACTCAGGAACCGGAGGGTTCTCCCTCCTGGCGGAGTCGCTGCTTCCGTTGATCTGGGATCCCAATACCGCCGAAGGGAGACAATCCTTGGGCATCGACGGTGAGCCAAGTCTCGCCAACCTACTTTTCTTCCCACTACGAGCTCGCCCGGGAGAAGACGCGAGCTGTCTGAATCTCTACCGACCGCAAAACCCTCGGATACTTGCCCCGAGCCGAGAGCTCATCGAGAGCGCCCGCTTCGCCTTCGCCGGAACGATGGCCGACTCGCAGGAGGAAAAAGACAATCCGTGGTTGCTCCTCCACAAGGAAGAGACGGACCGAGCGATACCAGTCATCGGCGATGCCAACTCGATGACCTACGTCCTTCACCTCAAGCTCGGTGAGGATTTTCTGCTCGAACGTGCGGGGGAAGAACCCCTTCGTCTGCGTTTGGTCGCCCTGCTCAAGGACAGTGTTTTTCAGGGCGAGCTTCTCATGTCGGAGCAGAACTTCCTGCGGGCTTTCCCCGATCAAGAAGGCTTTCGATTCTTTCTGCTCGATGTCCCGGCTAGCGAAACGGAAAGGGTGACGGAGACGCTCGAGCAGGGACTCGCTGATTTCGGCTTCGACGTTGCCGGCACCGCCGAGCGTTTGGCCGGATTTCATCGCGTCGAGAATACATACCTCTCCACATTCCAAACTCTCGGCGGACTCGGCCTAGTACTCGGCACGTTGGGACTCGGTGCCGTGCTGTTACGAAACGTCCTGGAGCGACGCCGCGAGCTCGCTTTGCTGCGGGCCGTCGGTTACGGCGCTCGCGACTTCTCACTCATGGTCGTTTCGGAGAACGCGGCGATGCTTTTATGGGGACTGGCCACCGGCACGTTGTGCGCCCTCGTAGCCATTGCTCCGGCGTTGGTCTCGAGGGGCGGAGCCTTTTCACTCACTTCTCTCATCCTACTGTTGGTCGCCGTGCTGGCGAGCGGGGTGATTGCCTCTCTTCTCGCGGTGGCCGCCTCGGTGCGCTCTCCACTCCTCGAGTCTCTTCGCGCCGAGTAAGTCGTTTGACTCGTTGCGGCGAGCGGGCGACAATATTTCAACTCCTCAATAAACTTCAAAAGAACGAGAGGCGCCAACCGTGTCGCGTGGAACAAGCCGTCAGCCTGGCGACGAGCTTCGAGTCGACATGCTCCAAGCGGTCACGCAGTTTTTCGAGGATCGTCTCCACGCCGCTACGCCAGAACACCAGCTCCAGTTGGCGACGGCAGCTCTTTTCATCGAGATGACGCGCGCGGATTTTCAGATCAAACCGGACGAGATGGAAGCGGTTGACCGGGCCGTCCAACGCGCTCTCGAGCTAACACCTGAGGAGACCACCGAAATCGTGCGGCTGCCGGCAGAGGAAGTCAAAGCGTCGGCGCCTCTGCACGAATTCACCCGCCTCGTCGATGAAAACTTCTCCATGGAGAAAAAGAAGCGCGTCGTTAAGCTGCTTTGGCAAGTCGCATACTCCGATGCGGAGCTCCAGGGTCACGAGGAGTATCTGGTCCGGAAGATCGCGGACCGTCTTCATTTGGCGAAGGCGGACTTTCTCGACGCCAAGATTCAAGCGCGAGACGATTTTCGCTGATACAGGGCACTAACCCTCCCGCATGAAAAGGGCCTTACTGGTTCTTATCTTCCTGATAGGTTCCGGCCCAGAGAGCGACCGAGCAGATCCTTCTGTAAGTGTCGAGCCGAACATCTTGCTCGGCCCCTCGCTCACCGCCCCCAGCGATCGGTCCGTCAGCGTTTGGTGGCAGACGAGCCTCGAAGTGGAACTCCATCGCGTCGAGTACGGTACAAACGATGCCCTCGGTTCGGTCGCCGAGCTCAAGACCCGACCCGGTATCCCAACGTCACTCTCAGCGGACTGTTACCGGCCACCACTTACCACTATCGTGTCGTATCCGCCTCGACGCCGAGCGAGGTCTACTCGTTTCGCACTCCAAGGGTGGAGGGACCCGTGAGGCTCCTGTTGTTCGCCGACAACCAAGAGGGTGCCCGAATCTTTGGGAAGTTCACGGTTCCGTTGATAGAGGAGCTTGCTCCCGACGCGCTGATATCGGCCGGAGACTTGGTCGGCGACGGCAAGCTGCCTGAGCACTGGGCGGAGCACCTCTACGAGCCTGGCCGTGTACTTTGGCGCACAATTCCGTGGTTCCCCGTACGCGGGAACCATGACGGAGAATCTCGGCTCGCCCACGACATGCTGCCGATGCCGAACAACAGCCAGTGGTACGCTCGGACGTACGGGCCGTTGAGGATCGTCGTTCTCGACACCAATGTCGACTACGTCCCCGGATCGCCGCAGCACGAGTGGCTGGAAACGGAAATGGCTGGGGAGGTTTGGCGGCGAGCCCCGTTTCGGATCGTGAGTCTACACAAACCTCCATTCACCGCACTGTGGCTCAGCCGCAAGTACGATGGCGAGGCGGCAGCGCGAGCCACTTTGGTTCCGATGTTCGAGTCCAACCGAGCCGACCTCGTGATCTCGGGTCACACGCACGGCTACGAGTACGGAAGCCGGGCGAGGACCGACGGCGGCGATACGCATTACCTTGTGACCGGAGGAGCCGGCGGGGACTTGGATACGATCCGAGTGTTCCCATGGCCTTACATTGAGCAATCGATCTCTCGGCATAACGTCGTCCTCATGACCGCGACCCCTAGGCGTTTGGACCTCAAGGTCATAGACCCCTTGAACAAAGAGACGCTCGACGCCCTCAGCATTTTCAGCAGGCTCAGCAAGCCCGTACCTTAGACCGCGCTCGTCTTCGGTGGAATTGAACCGACGGATTGTTGTACGGTAGTCGTCCCAAGCGGGGCGATGACGGATGCGGAAACTAACCCTAGTGGCCAGCGGGCCGATCCTCTTGTGTGCGCTACTTGCTTTTGGAGGGGCCGATGAACGGTCGTCGGCATGGCGCCAGTGGGGAGGTCCGGACCGCAACTTTCATTCGAGCTCCACCGGACTCGCGACCTCCTGGCCGGCCACCGGCCCTAGGGGGTTGTGGAGCCGTCCACTCGGGGAAGGGTACTCCACGGTTGTCGCGGACGAAGCCACGCTGTACACGATGTATCGGGAGGAGCCGGATGAGATCGTGGTTGCCCTCGCGGCGAGCTCCGGAGAAACCCGCTGGGAGCATCGATACCCTGCACCCCTTCTGGAGGACATGGACTACGGCACGTGGTCGAATCATGCCGGTCCCGGTCCTTACGCCACACCGCTACTCTTGGGAGGTCGGTTGTATACCGTCGGAGTCACCGGCGCGTTCCGTGCGCTCGACAAGGAGACCGGCGAGGTCTCATGGTCCCATGATCTCGATCGAGAATTCGAAATGTCGGGTTATCGCGGATATGCGTCGAGCCCTCTAGCCTACGGTGGCAACGTGATCCTGCCGGTAGGAGGGCGCGGGCACGCGGTCGTCGCTTTCGATCAGGTAACCAGTGTCGTCGCGTGGAAGCGACAAGATTTCGAACTGGCGCCCGCTTCGCCCATCGTGATCAACGTCGACGGTGAGGATCAGTTGGTCGTTTTTGCTCCCCAGGCCATCGTGGGGCTCGATCCTCGCAACGGCGATTCACTGTGGAATCACCCGCACGAAACGAACCACGGCCTCAACATCAGCACGCCGGTTTGGGGTAAAGGCAATCTCTTATTCTTCTCTTCCGCCTATAACGGCGGAAACCGCGTCATCCGCTTGACGCATGAGGGCGGCGAGACCACGGCCGAAGAGCTCTGGTTCAATAATCGTATGCGACTGCATTTTGGTAACGCCATCCGCGTCGGAGACTTGGTTCTCGGTACCAGCGGCGACTTCGGGCCGGGCATTTTTCACCGCGCTCGACGTCGAGAGCGGCAAGGAAGCTTGGCGGGAGCGAAGCTTCGCCCGCTCGCAGATGGTGTATGCCGACGGCATGCTGGTGATCGTCGACGAAAATGGAGATCTGGCGCTCGCCACGCCGACGCAACAGGGTTTGCAAGTCCATGCTCGGACGGAGCTGTTGACTGAGAACGCGTGGACGCCGCCGACGCTGGTAGGAACTAAACTTTACGTTCGGGATCGAAAGAACATAGTGGCATTAGATTTGAGTGAGTAACGCGAACACCTAGGGAGCGAGGAGGAAAGTCGTGCGCAACAGCTTTACTCTCATCTTGGTCTTTATCGTTTCGTTCGTCGTGACGCAGGCGCTGGCCGACAATTGGCCACAGTGGCGAGGGCCATCGCTGGACGGTGTGAGCCAGGAGAGCGACCTCCCGGTTCGTTGGAGTACTAGCGAGAACGTCACGTGGAAGCTCCCGATGCCCGCCTGGAGCGGTTCGACGCCCATCATTTGGGGAGATCGGATCTTCCTCAACGTCGCGGACGGCGGGAATTTGTATCTTTGGTCGGTCGATCGGGCCGAAGGAAGCGTTCTATGGAAACGGTTTTTGAGTGATGGGGATCGAAAACAACGAAAGCAAAACATGTCGTCCCCTTCGCCGGTGACCGACGGCAATCACGTTTGGGTCATGACCGGGACTGGAATTCTGAAAGGCTTCGACTTCGCCGGCAAGGAGGTATGGGCGCGCGACATCCAAAAAGACTACGGAACGTTCGGGCTCAACTGGGGCTATGCCTCTTCACCGCTATTGCACGGCGACGCCTTATACGTTCAGGTCTTACACGGTATGAAGACCGACGATCCCTCCTATGTGCTGCGGATCGACAAGATGACAGGAGAAACGCTGTGGCGAGTCGAACGTCCGACGGATGCGATACGTGAATCACCGGATTCCTACACGACACCGGGCCTACTTAGGTACGGCAGCGAGACCGAGCTCGTCATTACTGGTGGCGACTGCGTGACCGGGCACGATCCCGAAACCGGCGAGGAGCTGTGGCGAGTCAATGGTTTGAATCCGGCCAACGAGCCCTACTATCGTATTGTGGCATCGCCGGTGATAAACGACGACATCATTTATGCACCTTCCCGCGTTTCCCCTCTTCTCGCCATTAGAGCTGGCGGACGCGGGGATGTCACCGAGTCTCACCGTGTTTGGTCTACCGAGCATGGGCCAGACGTCCCGACTCCCGTCACCGATGGCAAGTATCTCTATATCGTGAACGACAAGGGTGTGATGTGGTGCCTCGATGCCGAGACCGGCGAGGAAATCTGGGGACAAGAGCGTGTCGCACCTGGCACCTACAGCTCTTCCGCAGTGCTGGCGGATGGCAGGATCTACGTTACCAACGAAGATGCGGTGACGACGGTGGTGAAGGCGGGTCCGGAGTTCGAAATTTTGGCTGAGAACTCACTCGACGATTACTGTCTGAGCTCGCCGGCCATCTCGGACGGCCAGATCTTCATCCGCACTGGCGAGTATCTCTATTGCATTGGCAACCGTGCAGGGGAGGGCACTACTACTTCTCCAACAACAGGACGATAACGAAGCCGGCGACGGGAACACCTTACCGTTTAGGGCGCCGTGATGCGGCTGTCATGAAAGGCGGCGCGTCGCCACTGCCCCTCTTGCTTCACCCACACATTGGTGAAGCGAATCCGCCAACTGAAAGGCTGGCCGTCCCTTATGCCAGTGGCGCTATTGCGCCCGCTCACGATAGCGGTGTCTCCATGAATACGAACGAGGAGCTGATCGTTCTCGTAAGTGTCCATGCGAAAGGCTCCCGAGTCGATGGCCTCCCGCCGGGTAGTGATCCAGCGCAGCCACTCTTGTTTAGTCCGGACGCTACCCGTCGGGCCCGAGTGGACGTAGTCGTCGGTTAGCATTTCGCCGAGCCCCTCGACGTCTGCTGCCACGAAGGCCTCGCCAAACTCCACAACTCGGGCGAGGACTTCCGCCTCGCTGGGGTTCTGTATTAGAACCGCAATCAACGATTGAGCGATCAAGGACACCATAGTCACTCCTATTATTGTGTCGATAAGCGCAGCAGAAACGCTCCCCAAACAAGATCGGCGGCGAGGCAGGCCAGTTGATAAGACACTGGCAAGGTGGTCGGGATCGCTTCGCGTAAATGAAGCAGGTCCCAGCCCCCGTGAAGCATCCAGGCCGCACCGAGCACCCATGGCGCCCTCAGCATCGCCAAGATAACGAAGGCTGCGAAAGCGGCGGTCTGAATCGCCAAGAGCATGCCTCCAGTTGACAAAGCGTCGCCGACATAGACGCCGGCGGCGGCCCCAAGAAGAACTGCGAAGGGACGACGAGTTTGCGGTCTAGGCAGAAGACGAGAAAAGCCGATCGTGGCCAGGGCTAGCGCTACGCCCAACACGACCGATTTCATTCAGCCTTTCTCCCAGGCCTACGGCCGCCTACGTCAAGACGCGGGCCGGAAGTACAGCACCATCCCCGCGCCCGCGGCGGCGAGAACGAAGCCAAGGTAGAGCAGAGGACTTGGTGCGGTCTTGGGTGGATGTACCACCATCGAGACGATGACGTTGACCAGCGGCGCGCCGGCGAAGACCAGGGGCATGACATAGGTGGGGAGTCCCCCTGCCTTGAAAGCCCAGATGATGAACGCGGCGCCTACCGCGCCCAATGCTCCCCCGAGCGTTGCGAAGGCGGAGCCGTTCCAGTTGAATCCGCCGAGCCCGCCTTCATAGGAAAGAGCCACCACCGGCACCAGAATCCCGATGAGGAAGTACGCGAACCCGACACAAAGTAGGGCGCGCATCGGGTTGCCGAGGAGCACCTGCCCCCGGTGCAAAGCGACGCCATACATCCCCCAGGCCAAAACCGCCCCTATGACCCATGTTAACCATTGCATTTGAGATAAGCTCCAATCAATGAATTACTCTTTTGTCTTTTCAGTGGCCGAACCAAAGCAATAAAGTACCCCGTCCTGGGAGCCTATCACCAAACGCCCCTCGGCTACCGCCGGTGAAGCCGTTAAGGGAGCACCCGCGTCGAACTCCCAGAGTTTCTCGCCGGTCGCGAGGCTCAACACATAGAGGCGTCCGTCGTTCGATCCAACGTAGACCCGGCCACTCGTCACCACGGGTGAAGAATCCACTCGAGCGCCGGTACGGAAGGTCCACAACGCTTCTCCGGAGCGGGCGTCGAGGCAGTGCACCATCTTGTCCCGCCCACCCAAGACGACACGGCCGTCGAACACCGCGGCCGAAGAGTAAAAAGGGAAGTGGCGGACCGGATGCTCGTAGCGCCAAGCGATCTCCAACTTGGCGAGGTCTACCGCGAGCACTTGGTCGTCGAACGTCCCGTAGTAGGCGAAGCCATCAACGAGAGCGGGGGATGCGGCGGTGTAAGAGCCGGAGTCGATCTGATGCATCTCCTTGCCATCGGTGATGCGGACGGCGCGCAGCATGGAATCACAGCCTGTCACGTAGGTTAGCCCTTTGCTGGTGGCCGGCGTGCCGTGTATGAACCCGTTGCTCCTGAGCTTCCACAGCAACTCGCCGGTCTTGGCGGAAAGGCAGTACACATGTTCGTCGTACGAGCCGATGAGCAGCTTTTCTTCGATGATGACCGGCGACGATTTGATCTCACCGAGCGTTTGGAAGGTCCAAACCGGTTTGCCGTTGACGGCATCAACAGCGTGTACGACACCTGCCAAATCGCCAACGTAGACGGTACCGTTCGAGACTGCGGGGGAGGACTCGCCGATTCCTTCTTCCCCAGTCGAGTATTTCCATCGAAGGGATCCGTCTCGCAAAGAGATGGCCAGCAAGTCTCCGGAAAACGTGCCGACGTATACGACGCCGTCCACGATAGCTGCCGAGGAGTCAATCGAGTCTTCGCCTTCATAGGTCCAAAGGAGTTCCAAGGCCTCCGGAAGCTTAGAGTGCGAAATACCGACGAGTCCCGGACTTCCGCGGAATTGACTCCAGCTTTCCTGGTTTGCTTGCGCGATGGACGTCACGCCGGAGGCGCCAATGCCTAGGAGCAGGGAGATCAATACGCCCAACGATAGACCTCCAAGGCTCCTGCGGCATCGAAGGCGCGTGGGTTGAAGCTGCCGGTCCATTGGAGGGCTGCTTCATCGGCGAGCATCTTCAGGTCGGTCTCCGGCACCCCAACCGTGCCCAGGCGGGTCGACAAATCGCCCGCGGCAGCTAGTTGTTCGAGTCTCTTGGCCAGTTTCTCGCCGGCATCAGCCTTGTTCGATCCCACGAGCTCCGCGTAACGGAGGCCCGCGACCTGTGCATTCCAGCGGACCACCTGCGGTAAGAGCATGGCAAGCGCCACACCGTGCGTCGTTCCATAGTGCGCGGTCAGTGGATTAGCACAGGCGTGCGTTGCACCCAGCATCGAGTTTTCGATCGCGACGCCCGCGTAATAGGCGCCGAGCTGCATGGCGGCGCGGGCCTCGATGTCGTCCGATTGGGAGAGAGAGCGTTCATAGTTCGCGTCCAGCAGGCGCCACGCCTCACGGGAGAACATGTCGGAGAGGCGGCTGCGCTTCCGGGTGACGTAAGTTTCGACGGCGTGCGCGATGGCATCGAAACCAGTGGCGGCGGTCACTTGCTTCGGTTGCGACACGGTGAGCTCAGGGTCGAGAAGCGCGACGCGGAACGCGGCTTTTGGATCCCCGCACGCCATCTTGGCATGAGACTCCGCGTCGGAGATAAGCGCAAAGGACTGCGCCTCGCTGCCGGTTCCAGCCGTTGTGGGGACGCCGATCGACGGAAGCATGCGTTTCGAGGCTTTCCCGATACCCCAATAGTCTTTCATGGTGCCGCCGTTGGTTAGCAGGAAGTTGATACCCTTGGCGCAGTCCATCGAGCTGCCGCCACCGAGCCCGACCAAAGAGTCGATCTTGTTCGTTGCGGCTACGTCACGCCCCGATTCGACCATGCTTGTGTCGGGATCCTCACCGAAGTCGTGAAATCCGAACACCTCGATCCCAACGTCGCGTATCTCTTTGCTCGCGGATTCGAAATGGCCCGAGCGAACCACCCCGAGATCGGACACGATGAGGGTGCGACGAAATCCCAGCTCTTGGGCAAGCGCGCCCAAACTCGAGAGCGCCCCTCTACGGAAAACCACGCGGGTTTGGGGCCGGTAGTCGAAAGGCTCCATTGCGGTCATTCAGCCAGTTAGCCCGTTCAGGGCTAGCCAGGCCATTTAGGGTTGCCTGGCTAGGGCGAACAGTTTGTTGCGGCTGGCAATGTAGAGCGAACCGTTGGCAGGAACCACGGAAGAGTAAACCGAGCTCCCGAGGTTCATCTCCTGAAGAACCACCTCTTCTCTCCCCGGCTTCAACAACACGACGTCGCCATCTTCGTCGCCTAGGTACAACTTGCCGTCCGCGATGAGCGGGGAGGACCAGACCGCGGCGAACGTGTCGTGCACCCATACCGGCTCCCCGGTCTCGATGTCGAGGGCGTGAAGAAAGCCGCTGAAGTCGGGGATGTAAATCAAGCCGTCATGGATAGCGGCGGTCGAGATGGTGCGGCGGATCTTGTCGTAGTGCCATACCCGCCCGGTGTCGGTGATATCGCCTCTTTTTGTGGGATCGATCGCGTAAAAATGGCCGACACCTTCGCCGTGCTCCGGATCCTGTCCGTTGCCGATGAAGACGTGGTTGTTGTAGAGCACGGGCGTACTAATGATGTTGTTCCGCGTTCGTGGCCACTTGGAATCTTCAGGATTGGTATTGAATTCCCAAAGCTTTTTGCCGTTGAGCGCCTCGTAGCCTCTCACCCAGCCGTCGCCCTGACCCATCACCACTTGAACAACGCCACCCAGCTCGCCCACCGAGGCGGAGGACCACTGTCCGTGGAGGACTCGGTCTTCGACCGAGTTATCTTCCCAAACCAACTCTCCGGTGTTCTTGTTGAGCGCGATGATGGCCGGTGCGCGCGGGGAGGGGATGTTAACGTGACTCTCGTCTTGTCCGTTCGAAGTACTGACGTAGATGAGATCGCCGTAGGCCACCGGTGAAGAGTTGGCCATGTTGTGCTGGAAGGTCCCAACCTCCTCCATCATGTCGAAGACCCAGACGACATCGGCGTCATTTTCGCTGGTACGTTCCTCCGCTTCGAACGGGCCATCGTTCTCACCGTCTAGGAAACCCTCGGTGTCGAGGGCCGCCACTTCACCACGGCTGGTCACGTAGTAGAGACGGTCGCCCTCGACGAGTGGCGAGCTGCAGATTCCTTGGTACGGCCAGTCATTCACGCGACCGGAGGCGAGCTTTTCGGAGAACGCTTGCCAAAGAAATTCGCCGTCGGATTCGCGGAAGACCACCAAGATCCCCGCGTCTCCCGCCCTCTCGGGATCGTAGAGCCCTTCATTATTAGTACCCACGAACACTTTGCCGCCGGCAACCACCGGATTGCCGTAAGTCTGCGAGCCCAGGGCGGCCACCCAACGGACGTTCTTCTTCTCCTCCACGTCCCACGTTTCGGGAAGACCGGTCATGGAGGAGATCATGTTGCGGTCCGGAGTGCCTCCCCACATCGGCCAATCACCGGCGGTGTCCGACGCCGGACGTGTCGAGGCAATGCCGACGAGGACGATGAACAGCGAGGGGATGAGCAGGCTCCTCAGTAGAAGCAATCGGGGCGATTTCACTTTGCGGGTCATGGATTTTCTTTAACCTCGAGATTATCGAAGAAGACTTCGTTGATGGCGTTGGCGTAGAGCCCGGGGCTGCCTTCACGATTGGGGATGGGATCGATCCGCTCCACCGTCCATTCGGCCGGTTCCGGCGTCGTGGCGAGCCAGGCTTTTCCGCGCGCGCGCGTCGTTCCGTCCGACAGGTTCTGAACTTCGAGCTTGACGCGGTACCACACGTCCGGCTTCCAGGTGAACGGGGCACGCACGCTACGGCTCGTTTCCGGCTGCCAGGCGTGAAGCTCTAAACGTTGGTGGTTGCCGAAGAGTACGAGCGCATATCGTTGGCCGATGACGCCTGCATCGCCCATCTGGCGTCGCCTTTCCGAAGACCTCACGTCGACGGCGACGGTATAGTCGGACCAATCGGAAGACCCGAGGTACGCGCGGGCGCGTTTTAGAAACGGATTGTCGGCCCGCTTGACAAGGATCTTGTTTCCGTCTTCTTCGCGCACAAGGTATTTGCCGGTGCCGTTGATCCAATGTCGCGGCAGCTTGTCCACCGGGATGGCTTCGAAATCTTCGTTCCAAGGTAAGGGGGGAATGACGCGAACGCGAGCTACGCCAGCCATGCCGCCAACTGCTGCCTTTACCTGTCCCGCCTGTCCATATTCGAAAGCCCCGGCGCTGAAAGTACCGGCGGTATCGATCGTGCCCCGGAGGCCATCGAGAGACCAACTCGCGTTTTCGACGCCGACAAAGAGACCGCGCTTGTCGAAAAGCCGAGCCTGGAATTGAACGGTGTCACCAGGGGCCAAAACCAATTCGGTTGGAACGACCTGGACATGAGTCGGTGAGCCCGCTTTCGGCAAGGGGGGGGCAGGAGTTGCTTCGCCTCCGGTTGATTTCGATCCTTCACCGATGCAGTAAAGGGCGCGACTCGACGCCAAGTAGACCCGGCCGCGCGAGATGGCGGCCGACGCGAAGATTTCTTCTATTTCGGACTGGCTTCCCAATTGGACTTCGCTCAGGATCTCGGCGCTTTCGGCGCCGGGCTTGATGATATAGAACTTGCCGTTCACCGTACCCACGTAAAGCTTTCCATCCGCGAGAACCGGCGAAGCACGTTGGATGGTTCCCAAGTTGAGTGACCAGTGTCGGTTGCCGGTCTCGATATCGAAGGCGACGAGGTTTGCCGCGTTGTCGACTTGGTAAACACGATCGCCATCGATGACCGGAGACGAGTAGCCGCCGAGGAATCCGAACTCCTGCCATTTCACTTGGTTTTGCTCGATTTGGCCGGTCGCGGCGGCATCGATTGCAGCGATGAAGCCCATCTCGCTGCTTGCCAGATTCTCCTCGCCGTGGCTTACGATGGCCGTCGTTCCTTTTAGCACCGTCCCTGAGTTGACGCCGCGCTTGCTGAACTCGTACTTCCAGACCGGCTCGCCGGTTTGTGGCTTCAAAGCGTGCACCGCGCCGTCACCGCCGCCCGCGATGAGCAAGCGGGTTTCATTGACGTCCACGCCGATGGGAGGGGAGTACGTCGTGTCATAGGGGCGGCCGCCCGGTGAGCTGACCCACATGGTTTCCCCGGTCGACTTATCGAAGGCAAAGAATCTCTGTGCGCCTCTCGCTTGGCTACCCCAACCCGAATTGAGCCCGCTCACGATTAAGAGCTCCCCTTCGATGACGGGAGATGCAGTACGACCACCATGGGTGGTTATCAAACCGAAGTCCTCGCCCAGCGGACGGCTCCACAGCAGTTCACCTTCTTGGTTCAGCGACAACAAAACTCCGCCGACGCCATACGCAAACACGTTGCCTGTCTTGGGATCGCCAACCGGCGAGGCCCATCCCACGCGATGCGGGGGGACGTCACTTTGGTACACGTTGAAGCGGTGCTCCCATAGCAGCTCTCCAGTGTTCGCGTTGAAGCACATGACACGCTCTTGCATCGTGTCGCCTTCACCCGCGGCGTTCTGAAGATAGAGTCGGTCACCGAGCACGATGGGAGTCGATCGGCTTCCGTACGGAAGCTTCCAAACGAGGTTATCGCCGTCGAGCGTCCAACGAGTAGGGAGGCCGCTCTCCGCTGATCGGCCGTCCCGCGCCGGGCCACGCCAATCGGTCCAGTCACCGCCAGGTGAAGTGGGAGTCGTCAAAGGTGCTGCAGCGCCGCTAACTAGAAGCGCCGTCAGCAAAAACACAATCTCGGAAAATCTCTTGGTAGTCATCTTTGCTCGGATGCCTTTAGGAGAGGGGTAGGAGGGCCTTGCCACGGGTGTTAGTCTCTAAGCTCGAATAACATAGGGCGACGACGGTATAATGCCGCGAGCGAACGCGTCAAGCAAGCAAGCTTTCCTGAGTGCTTGCTCCTTCGCTCAGTGCGGCGGGGCCCCACCACCACCGCCCTTCGCGGGCAAGCGGCTTCGGGACAGGAGATGGCTCCTCGCGGACTAGGATGCAACTACTCAACCTAGCCAGATGCCGCTATAATCTCTTCCATCCCGTGGGTCATGACAGCGGAAGCTGTCGCTCGTAGGCGCATTCGAGTGGGCAGCTCCCACCGAGGATTGCTTGTCAGCGAGATCGTCGCTGGCACGTGGTGTGAACGTATAGCGGGTGAAGATGTCCACAAGGGCCAATTCAGAGCAAAAGGCGACACGTCAGCGGTTTAGGGCGTGGGGAACTGCCCACGGTCCGGGCGGCCAAGTCGCGCGGATTCAGTTCGGGCTGGCTGTGTTGGTCGTCCTCGGCGTGGCCTCGACCGTATCGGCTCGCACACCCACGAAATCCTACGCCGGCAACCCCGAGCTCAAGCTTTTCATCGATGCGATGGCTTTGAAGCACGGCTTCGATGCCGCCGCCCTTGAGAGTCTTTTCGCCCGCGCGACCCATCAGCCGCGCATCATCAAGGCGATGTCCAAGGCAACCAAGCGCAAGCCTTGGGACGACTACCGACCGATGTTTGTGAATCCGGCGAGAGTGCAAGGAGGGGTTCGGTTTTGGAACGAGCACGCCGAGGCACTGGCGAAGGCGAGGCGCGAATTCGGAGTTCCTGAGGAACTGATCATTGCCATCATTGGAATCGAGACACACTATGGCAAAAACACCGGTTCCTTTCGCGTGCTCGACGCTCTCACCACGCTCGCATTCGACTATCCTCCGCGGGCCGATTTTTTCGGATCCGAGTTGGAGCAGTACCTCCTTCTTACCCGTGAAGAGGACGTAGTCGGGGCGCTAAACGCGCGGGGTTCCTACGCGGGCGCCATGGGGATCGCGCAGTTCATGCCGGGCAGCTACCGCTACCTCGCCGTTGATTTCGACGGTGACGGCCGGAGAGACCTGTTCGACAACGTCGATGACGCGATCGGAAGCGTAGCAAACTATCTGAAGTGGCACGGTTGGCTACCCGTCGAAGCGGGGGATGTCCCGCCGGATGTTGAATTTGGGGTAGCGGCGGCTCCTTGGCCGGCCTAAGAATAGGTCTGCCAAACAACCGTCTCCAGAGGGGGACAAGGAGCCACCAATGCCTAGGAAATCAAAGAAGCCAGTAAGAAAGCAAACGCACTCGCCTACGGGCAAGGTAGTTGGCCAAGTCGGTCAGATACTGCTACCGATGATAGCTGGGATCGCGGCCACGAAGGCGGAACTGACGGAATGGGTGTACGAGCAAGGACTGACAGCTCTGCACCTACTGCTCAGAGAGGACGCCGAGGAGATCGCGGGGCTCAAGGGCAAGCACGAGAAGGAGCGAACTCATAACCACTGGGGGAGCACGAACGGAGAGCTGAGCTTCGGTGGTCGTCGCATCCAAGTGTCGCGACCTCGAGTTCGCTCGAAGTCGGGCGAGGAGGCGTCGCTTCCACACTTCGAAGCCTTCCGCGAAGAAGACCCGCTTCCAGAGCGAGTGTTGAATCAGATCTTGGTGGGGGTATCGACCCGAAATTACGAATCGAGTCTGAACAAACCCGCGGCCAAGTTGAAGTCTCGTGGCACGAGTAAGAGTGCCGCCAGCCGTCACCTCGTGAGCCAGACGACTAAGAAGCTCGAGGAATACCTGTCTCGGCGGCTAGAGGAGTTCGAGCTTGCGGCACTGATGCTGGATGGCCTTGAGGTGGCCGGACAGACCGTCGTCGTAACTCTAGGTATCACAATAGATGGAACGAAGGTGCCCCTGGGTATATGGCTGGGCTCGACGGAGAACTCTCGGGTGTGCACCGCGATGTTGCAGGACCTTCTCGAGCGGGGCTTGCGCGTCGATGAGTCGATTCTCTGCGTAGTGGACGGAGGCAAAGGCATCCGCAAGGCACTCGTCGACGTTTTGGGGGACCTCGCGGTCATCCAAAGGTGCCAGATCCATAAACTCCGGAATCTTCGCTCGTACCTTCCCAAGTCTCGTCACGCCTACGTGCTCCAGACGATGAAGGAAGCCTACAAGTGCAAGAGTGCCGACAAGGCGCGCAAGCGACTTCAGGCATTGGTGTCGTGGCTCGAGCGAAACGGCTACGACGAAGCTGCCGGAAGCCTTCGTGAAGGGATGGAAGAGACACTCACGGTCGTGAAGCTCGCGCTGCCCGCCTTACTTCGCCAGTCTCTTGCCACGACGAACGCCATTGAGAATCTCAACGGAACCATTCGCAGAGTATCGAGAAACGTCAAGCGTTGGAAGAGTCCTTCCATGGTTCGCCGATGGACCGCTCTTGGCGTCGTCACCGCGCAGAAAAAGTTCCGGCGTATCAAAGGCTATCGCCATATGGGCGCTTTCGTTCACGCGCTTAGAAGCAAACAGAAATCTCTTGACAGCGATGAGTTTGCTGCCTAAGAGTATTCACAGGTGCCGCCGCTACCCGACCAAATTCAACAGCGGCCGGGACATCCCCAGCGGTGGCGGTGCGGGCGCAAGTCAGTGGCGAGCACTATGAGGCTTACGTGGACTCCGGCCTGCGGCTCGATCACGTGGTGGCGCAATGGAAGTGGCTCGGGGTGGTTCCGATCGAGGACATTTCGAGCAGCGAGCGCGCGATGCTGTTTAGCCTGCGCACTCGGGCCGGGCCGCAGTACTGGCTCGGACTGAACAATTTCTATGTCAGGGTTTACGCGGATTCGTGTGGGTAAGTTCTGACGGAAAAACAGTGTAACTCATTGTGTGGAAAAGGTATCGAGTACTTCATCAGGTGCTGAAAAGTGGTCCATTTTTAGGATAGGCTAACCGAGTGAAAAATTCCCAGTCGATCCGCTCGCTGTTTGCGCTGCCAGGTTTCGTGGTTGGTGCCGGATTGAAGGGTCTATTCGGTGACCGATACGCCCGCGTCATCCAGCTCAAGAGGCGAAAAAAACAGCTGTGTGCTCTTACTGTGGGCAACGGTGCCGGGGGCGCTATGACAAGCAAGTGTGCCGGGTCCGCGACCTGTCGTTGGCAGGCTGGCGGATCTATCTGGAATACGAGCGTTGGCGCGTCAACTGTTCTGGGTGCGGCGGTGTGCATGTAGAACACCTAGACTGGCTGGCGAACAACTCGCGCTACACCCAGCGTTTTGCGACGCATGTGGGCAAGCTGTGCCGGGATATGCCGAACAAGGCGGTGGCCGAGATGGAACGTCTGCACCACGGTACGGTGAAGGCTCTGGATACGCTCTACATGCAAGAGCAGGTCGACCGGGCGGGGCTACCGGCGCCTCGGGCCATCGGTGTCGATGAGATCTCCATCCGCAAGGGACATAACTATCGCGTCATTGTCAGCGACCTGGAGCGGGCGCGTCCCATCTGGGTGGGCGGTGAGGGTCGCAAAGAAACCGACATCGATTTGTTCTTCAAGGCGCTGGGCGGAAAGAAAAGCGCCCGTATCAAGCTGGCCGCCATGGATATGTGGAAGCCCTTCCGGAACTCGGTGATTCACAACGCGCCTAATGCGCGGATCATCTTCGACAAGTTTCATATCATGCGTCATCTGTCAAAGGCCCTCGATGAGGTCCGGCGCGGTGAGTACAAACGCCTCAGCGGCAAGGACCGGTCGTACATCAAGGGGCAGCGTTACACTTTGCTTTCCCGGCGGGAGAACCTGAGCCTAGACGGTCGCCGCGCACTCAAAAAGTTGCTCCAGGCCAACCGGCGCCTGAACACCGCCTATATTTTGAAGGAGGCCTTCGGGCAACTCTGGGATTACCGCACCGAACGCGGCGCTCGCGCCTTTTTCACCCGTTGGAAAGACAGCCTCAAATGGCAACGCCTGCATCCGTACCAGAAGTTCGCCGGTATGATTGAGTCCCATTGGGATGGTATCGCCTCCTACTGTCATCCGGAGAACAAAGTCAGTCTCGGCCTAGTTGAAGGGGTCAACAACAAAATCCGTGTTCTGCAACGACGCGCCTACGGCTATCGCGACGAGGAATATCTCAGGCTGAAGATCGTGGCGGCTTTCCTTCCGCCATTACCCAGAAATGCAGTTTTCAACCCACACGAATCCGCGTAGACCCCTATGTCATTACCCGCTACAATCGAAGCGCCTACTATGCCATGGCGGTTAACGACCTTGGGCGCGAGATCCGAGTGAACCGCGAGCGGCAAGCGCACGCCGCCGAAGAGCAGGGACGCTAAGCTCGCCCGACGTTCGAGGCCGTTGCATCTCCGCACGGCCTCGAACTAACATCACGTTCCTCTATGGCTGCGACTCTCTCTCCATCCGATGGATAAGACTTCTCGGGCACCCTTGAAAACCCGACGCTATCCCTTCTGGGTTGTTCTGTTGGTGCCCATCGGACTCTTGCTGCACCAAAGCCCACGGTTATGGAGTGACGATAGCCTCATCTCCGGACTTCCGATCAATCTCCTCTATCACATCGTTTTGAGCGTTCTCTGGTCGGCGATCATGCTCCTCGTCATCAGACGGGCGTGGCCTCGCTATCTGGACAAAAAATAGGGATCGGAACTCATGATCCTCGGAGTCATCGTCGCCTACCTCATTCTGGTGTTGTTCGTTGGAATGCTGGCACACCGCTTGTTCCGCGGCACCGGCGAGGATTACTTCTTGGCCAGCCGGACGATTGGGCCTTTCGTTTTGCTCATGACTCTCTTCGGAACCAACATGACCGCTTTCACGATGTTGGGAGCTTCTGGTCAGGCGTTTCGGGAGGGCATCATAGTCTTCGCCTTGATGGGCTCGAGCTCCGCGATAATGCTTCCATTGGTTTTCTACTTCGTGGGGACGCGTTTGTGGTGGCTCGGCAAGAAGGAAGGCTACCTGACACAGGTCCAATTCTTCCGGGAAAGGTACGAGTCCGATGTCTTAGGGCTGATGCTATTTGTCGTATTGGTCTCCCTGATGCTTCCATACGTTTTGATCGGCGTGAAAGGCGGAGGCGACGCGTTGCACGCTATCACCGGCGGAGCGGGAGAGGGAGTTGATTCCTGGATCGGAAGCTTGCTCATCTGCGGCGTGGTCTTCGTCTACGTCACCTACGGAGGCATGCGCAGTACAGCGTGGGCGAACACGTTCCAAACGCTCGTTTTCATGATCGTGGGTGGCATCACCTTTCTGGTCATCTTCGGGAAGTACGGCGGCCTTCAGGGTGCCATGGAGTCGGTTCGCGCGACCCACCCGTCTTTACTCGCAATCGGAAGCGAGCGGACTGCTCACATGCGCATGTTCTCTTTCTTTTTTCTTCCCTTCTCGGTGGGAGCCTTCCCACATATTTTCAGTCACTGGCTGTCGGCGCGTGAGGCTGGCTCGTTCCGTTACAGCATCGTCTTCTACCCCCTTTGTGTCACGGCGGTGTGGGTGCCCAGTGTGATGCTCGGAGTCGTCGGCAACATTGATTACGCGGCGCCCCTAGACGGTCCGATTTTGGTCAAACTCATCCTCGGCAATGCCGGTGGCTTTCTCGCCGGGTGTTTGGGAGCCGGGGTCTTTGCCGCTATCATGTCGTCTCTCGATTCCCAGGCGCTGGCTGCCGGAACGATGTTTACGCAGGACATCGTCCGCCACTACGGCTTCCGAGACAAACTGTCGGAAAGACAGCAGGTTCTGTTCGGCCGAGTGTTCGTAATGCTCCTCTTAGCGGCAGCCTTCTTGTTGTCGCTGGTCACGACGCGATCTATCTTCAACATGGGCGTGTGGTCGTTGACTGGATACAGTGGGTTGTTTCCGATCGTCCCGGCCGCACTTTTTTGGAGAAGAAGCACAAAGGAGGGCGTCATGGCGGCTATCTTCACTGTGGCCGGCCTGTGGACCTATTTCTTTGTCCAGTCGTCAGACGCCGGGGGTGGCTATACCGTAGCCCACACCGGATTGCTTCCGGTGGTGGTGGTCGTCTGTGGTGCCTCGTTGGTCTTGGTGATGGTGTCTCTATCGACCCGTCCGCCGAGCGACTCGGTGCTCGAGAAGTTCTTCTCCGATTGAAGCTACTGGCGATTCCAAATCGCTACCAAACTGTGATTGAATAGCGACCTCAGTTCTGTCCGCGAAGGGCCCAAAGAGGAAAGGATCGACGATGAAGGTAGGGCAACGGGTTAGGGGAACCGCGATTTCTGTCTCCTTGGTGTTTTGGGGGTTAACCATCGCTGACGCGAACGAGTGGTCCCGGTTTCGAGGACCGAACGGCTCGGGTGTGGTGGACACCCAGGGACTGCCGGTCGAATTCGGACCGGAGCAGAATGTCGTTTGGAAGACACCTCTTCCACCCGGGCACTCATCGCCGATTCTATGGGCAAATCGCATTTTTCTAACCGCGGTTGAGGACGGGAAGCTCCTCACGATTTCTCTCGATCGCTCGACCGGGGAGATTCTCTGGAGGAGACAAGCTCCGCGGGAAAGAGAAGAAAAACTCGACAAACGCAACAATCCCGCCTCTCCCAGCCCGGTCACCGACGGTGAGGGTGTCTACGTGTTCTTTCCCGACTACGGCATGATTTCCTACGATTTCGACGGGAACGAACGATGGCGTTTCCAGTTGGGCCCATTCGATAACGTCTACGGGATGGGGGCATCACCCGTTCTGGTGGACGACAAGGTGATCCTCGCTTGCGACCAGCAGACCGGTTCGTTTCTTCTCGCGGTGGCGAAAGAAGATGGACGCACGCTCTGGAAGACGGCGCGACCGGAAGCGAAGAGCGGGCATTCCACGCCGATTCTCTATGAAGCCGACGACGGCTCCCGCCAGATCCTGGTGCCTGGTTCTTTTCTGTTGACCGCCTATTCAGTTGATACCGGCGAGAAGATCTGGTGGGTGAGCGGTCTCTCCTTCGAAATGAAGTCAACGCCGGTGATGCACCAGGACACGGTCTACGTCAACGGCTACGGGTCGCCACTCAACCAGCCCGGCAATCAGGTGGAAGTCGCCACGTACCAGGAAGTCCAAGCCAAGATGGACTCCGACGGAGACGGCCGGTTCACTTCCGAAGAACTGGAGGGCGACCCGCGGGCCAAGGGATGGATGGATTTTTTCACCGACCTGAATGTTGACGGTTTCCTAGACGAGGAGGAGTGGAATTTTTACCGCGCGGCACTCGCGTCCAAGAACGGCGTCCTGGGGATCGCCCTCGGGGGCCAAGGCAATATGTCGGAGAAAAACATACGCTGGCAATATCATCGCGCCGTGCCGCAGCTCCCGTCGCCGGTCATCTATCAAGACGTGCTTCATATGATTAACGATGGAGGAATCGTGACCTCGCTCCGACCGCAGACGGGAGAGGTGATCGCCCAAGGTCGGATCAAAGAAGCGGTCGACAGTTACTACGCGTCACCGGTCGCCGCGGACGGCAAGATCTTCTTCGTGAGCGAGTCGGGCAAGGTGTCGGTGATGAAACCGGACGGCAAATTGCAAGTGCTGGCGGTCAATGATGTGGACGATCTGTGTTATGCGACTCCGGCGATCGCCGACGGGCGTATCTACCTTCGCACCCGCGGTGCGCTCTATTGTTTCGGCAAAACTGGGAGCGCCGCAACGGACGGTTCCTAAAACTCAGTTCGCTTCCGCGATCACTGGTTCTCTCGCCGGTGCGGGTGGCTCAGGTGCAGGCGCTTCGGATAGATCCCCCGCCAACTCGCGAAACAATGTGATCTGGCTCCCGTAGCGAGTCAGCCGAATTACCGCTCGCCAAATGATGTACGCCTGTTGCGCCACCACCGCCGCAACGACGGCGGCTACCGTTGACCCATCCACCGCAGCCGAGAGCGGGCGGTAGACCAACAAAGCGATGCCTCCCACAAAGGCGATCAGAAGGGCTAGCCCGACCGCCGCTAGTGGGTTTCGCAACGCGAAACCGATCCCGCGCCAGAGCGAGACCCTCATCCTGCGTTCGTCGGTGACGACGGCGTGGATGCGCGCATAGTCGAAGCAGATGCGGAAGAAGAAGAGGGCGATCAGAAGGAGTCCTCCTCGGATCCAGGCTCCCCAATAAGACACGTACTCGTATGGATCGCTGCCGAAAAAGAGTCGCTGTAGCCCGCTCGCGTTTAGGGGCAATAGGTAGAGGGCCGCGAGGAGTAGCGAGCTCCATAGGGCCAGTCTCAGAAACCGCCCGAAAAACTTCGCACCTCCTCCCCAAAAATC
Organism: Candidatus Marinacidobacterales bacterium; assembly: GCA_965219415.1. Classification (GTDB taxonomy): domain Bacteria; phylum Acidobacteriota; class Vicinamibacteria; order Marinacidobacterales; family DATDRI01; genus CBDCNP01. The sequence goes on along the minus strand of OZ244742.1, from coordinate 1,314,191 downwards.
GATGGCCCGGTATCGATCGCCGCTGGCCAAGACCGCAAGCGCCCCCCGGACAAAAAGAGAGACACTATCAAGTAAGCGATGGAGGCGAAGAGGGCAGGCGCGCGAAGGCCTGCCAAGCCCGCCCCGTTGTGTAACAGCAGTTCGAAGAAGAAACCCGTACTGACCCCATTGACGAGCGCGGCACCTTCGAGGGAGCGCCCCGCGAAGTCCAACAGGACCGCACGCAGGGGCAGGGCAAGCAGGAGTCCAAGAACCGCCGACGCCAGGTATAGAAGCAGTACTAATCGTTTCGTGGACCACACTTGGCTCAGGCCCGGTTTGAAGGATCTCCAGATCATGAGTGCTACCTCTAGTGCTTCAATGCGCGCTCACTCCTCGTTCGCGCGCTTGGCGCCTCGCTCCGCGCTCGGCTTCCCGCCGTCGGCCCATCCGGGCCGGGCTCGCTCCGCTCGCGCAGGGTGCAGTGCATGTTCAGCACCCTGCTAGTGCCTACAGGCTTACCAAATCCAGCAGGAACTGCCACCAGAACATCCAGCGCGTCGTAACTTTGGTGATGCCGAGCTTCTGCGGTTCGAGAGTGCGGCTTGTTGTTGGTGTAGTTCACGTCGAGCGGTACATTTCGGTCCGGGTCGACGGTGACAGATGCAAGCTTGGTCGATCTCACGAAGGTGAGCTTGGTCCAAGCCTCTTGTCCGTCCCACTGCTCTCGAACCGTCTCGCCGTCCTCGAAGACGATCTCGATCTCGGTGGGGAATCTGAACTCGCCGAGCCGGCGAATCTTGATCTCGCTTCGGTAAAACGTGTCGGCTTGGTCTTCGTCGACTACACCGGCGTCCTCTCCCTCGTTTTCGTCTTCCTCGGACGGGTTCCATGCCTCTTCCACCGATTTGTCGAGGTCGTAACCGACTTCCTTGACCTCTTCGCTTTCGATCGAAGCAACCGAGTAGTCGAGTACTGCATTCGAAAAGATCGCTTGGTCGAAGTACCAACGGAGATCCTGTCCTGTGACGTCGTTGGCGACCTCGATGAAATCGTCGGTCTTAGGATGTTTGAAACGCCAGCGTTCGACGTAGGCGCGCATCGCATCGTTCATCTTTTCAGGGCCAAGATAATTTCGCAGCGTTCTCAGGATGAGCCCCGGCTTGGCATAGGAGTTCGCCCCGTAGCTTGAGCGGTTGTAGCCCTGCCAAGCCTTCAGATAGACGGGGTCCGCTTTCGGGCTAGAGATGTACATCGCTCGGTTCATCTCCTCGCTCGTGACCTTGAATCCGAGAAAATCAATGAGGTAGCCTCCGTAGTGGGCGTCGACGGCCAGGCCGTCGGTGTAGGTATTGATGCCCTCGTCCATCCAGGCTTCCTCGAATTCGTTGCTAGCGAGGAGGTGGTACCAGAAGTTGTGGCCAAACTCATGAGTGATCACCATCTCGAGCATGCGTATGCCAGCGGGCATGTTGTATCTCGTTCCGGCGGTGATCAGCGTCGGGTACTCCATCCCGCCCGACCCGCCGGCGCCTCGTCGAGGATCGACGACCGTCAAGTTCGGAAACGGGTAATCGCCATAATTGTCTTGGAAGAAACTAACCGCGACTTTGGCGGCGTCGATATGGCGCTGTCCTTGCCCCACGTGGTCCGGCTGTACCAACGCCCTTATTTTCACGTCTTGGGTTTCACCGGTGAAGACCTGGTACTCCGGGCTCGCGGTCCAGGCGAAGTCGTGGACATCCTCGGCGTGGTAGTAGTGAGTGGTGGTCCCATCGCCACCGTCTACGGTCTCTACCTGCAAACCGGTCGCACCGAGAACGAAGTCTTCTGGAACCGTCATCCGCACATCGTAGACTCCGTAGTCTGCAAAGAACTCCGAGTTGTAGTGAAACTGGTGGGCGTTCCATTCGCCGCGGTCGTGGACGGCGATCTTGGGAAACCATTGGCCAACGAAGAAGTATTCCTCCTTGGCGCCGGTGCGTGCGAAGGGTGGTGTGGGTAGTTGGGCTCGAAACTCAAAGTCGAGGGCTACCCCCTCTCCCGGTGCGAGCGGTTTGGGTAGCGCCACCCGGAATACTGTCTTGTCGTGCTCGTTGCCGTCGTCCGGTTGGATGAACTCCATCGCTTCGGTGAGGTCGGCCCCCGTCGCGGCGGCGTTGATGCGAAAGACCTCACGCCAGTCCGCGCCGATCCCCCGGTTGATAGACTCGCAGGCGATCGTCGGTTTGCTCCTCTAGCTGGGAGAGGCTCAAGCGGTCGACCTCGATGAAACCCCATCCTTCTTCGTCGATGGCGTGGCCGCGCATGGTACTCCCCGATTCCTGCATGAAGGTCGTGCGAGAATTGCGAAAGGCGTTGAGATAGAGATGGAATCGGAGCTCGTCGATCGTCTCTCCGGTTTTGTTGTACCAAGTCAGCACTGTTTTCCCTCGAGGGTCCGCGTCTCGGGGGTCAACTTCACGTCGATCTGATAGTTTGCGATGCGTGGGCTCAACGGCTCTTCGAAGAGTGTGCCACTTGTCGATTGAGCGGAATAGGCCCATCCAGCCCGTTCCGTAAGACCCATGAGGCCGACTAGCAGAAGCGGCGGCAGGGCGAGTGAGGTTCGAAAAGCTCTATCCAGCATAAGAGTATCTCCTCGGGTTGAAACGGTCCGGGGCGCTCAAAAGTTCCTTCTTTTGTCAGGGTGGCGGGGCCCCACCCCCACGGCTGGTCCCTTCGCCAACAAGTGGCTGCGGGACAGCTGACCGCTCTGCTCGGCTTCCTGCCATCGGCCCGCCGCCTGGCGAAGTCGATTGGTAGCACCGACCTCTTTGGCCGCCGCCTACTGCGAGTGCGCTACCTTCGTTTGCGCAGGCCGCGGTGCCTCGGCGCGAAGCGGTATTTCTATCGTAAAAGTGGAGCCTTCGCCAACTTCGCTTTCCACGCTCAGGGTCCCTTGGTGGTTCTCGATAATCCGATACGAGATCGCGAGCCCCAAACCGGTCCCCACTCCGACCCCGCGCGTGGTAAAGCTGGGATCGAAGATCCGGCCAAGGTGTTCCTCGGGGATCCCACGCCCGTCGTCGGTAATCCTGACAATCGCATGAGCCGCGTCGCTATAAGTTTGGATACGGACCTCCCCGTGGCCATCGATCGCCTGGATGGCGTTCATCAAGAGGCTCATGAAGGCTTGGTTCAGCTGCTTGGGATAGCAGGGAACATCGGGTAGGTCTCCATACTCCTTGACGACCTTGATACGGTCGCCGAGGTCATGCTGCATGAGGCTGAGTGTGTCTTCGAGCCCCTCTTTCAGGTCGGCGCGCTTCCACTCGGCCTCGTCGAGCCGTGCGAAGCTTCGGAGGCTGTCGACGATTCTGATCATGCGAAGGGAGGCATCCCGATTGACCCCGTTGAGACTTTCGAGGTTTGCAACGAGCTCTCCGAAGCGCCGGCGGTTTGATTCCTCGGAGAGCCGACCATCGTCGAGGGCCTTCCGAACTCGCTCCAGAGCCGTCGCGGCGATCTGAGTGTTGCTATTGATCGCTCCCATTGGGGTATTGAGCTCATGGGCCACTCCCGCCACCAACTGCCCGAGCGAGGCCATCTTCTCGGATTGAATGAGCTGCAACTGCGTCTCTTGGAGCTCATGGTTGCGGCGATCCAGCTCTTGGAAGTCGAGGAAGCGTTTGTAACCGACGGAGATCGCTTTTGCGAACTCCTCGAGCGTATGGATGTCGTCTTCCTCGAACTGATCCGGCTCCGTTCCGCCGAGCACGACGGTTCCGTGACTGAAGGGGATGCTTAGTGTGGAGCGAATATCAAATATGTCGACGTTCTCACAAAAAACACGCGTTTCCCGCCATGCCGCCACTAGGTCTTGGAGAATCGGGACATCAGATACCGGGGATACCGGACGCTTCTTGACCGCTGCTCCGTCTGTGGTCTCATTCGCATCCTGGTAGATTTTGAGCGAGTCGGCCCCCTCATCGAAAATCGTGATCGAACATAGCGAAAAAACGAGCCCGAGCCGTTGGAGCTCTTCCCTCATGACATGGATCGCTTGCGCCAAATCACCGCTCTTTTCCATCAAGAAGACCTGCCGCACTACCTGGCTGACCGCCCGCGCTCTTCTGAGCTCGCGGTTTTGTTCTTCGAGGGTCATGCGCTCGATGGCCTCGAACAACTCGTTCGGCGTCATTCGAGTGTTCCCATACTGCATCGCGTTAATCCACCGGACGATTCCGAATTTGTCGACCAATATCGCGGTAGGGAACGCGATCTCCGCGTCCACGTAGGGGTCGTCGTGTTTGATGTTTAGCCGGTCGATGAGGGTTCGTTCTTGGTCGGAAAGGAACGTGAACTCGGCACCAACCTTGGTGCGAAACGCTTCCGAGACGTCCGGGGCATCTACACTGATGGCGAAAACTTGGACGCCGGTTGAGATACCAAGCCGCTAATCCCAAAACAACCGTGGGCACTAGGACTGCGGCACCGTTCAATACGGACGGTTGGTGAATCAGTGCGTAGAGCCCTATTCCTGCAGCCAAGGCAAGGATTAGGTAGTTCTCGACCGGAACCCGTCGATAGACGCCGAGGAATCGTAGAGTCACCCACCAGAGGGCCCCGCTCACGACGACCAGGGCGAATGCGATAGCTGCGAACATTACCTTTACCGGCTCCTCAGTTTGCTGGCCCTATTCTAGCCATTCTCGTCGGCTCGACCGGGCTGCGGCCTTCGGGCCCACTGTGTGAAAACGAGTATACCCAGTAGGGTCGCGCCAATGAGGTTCACCAACGAAATTCCCAACCTCAAGAAATCGTCTTGACCGGGGTAGAGAAGGAGTGCCGATGCCAGTAGCAAGCAGCCGCGCACGGCTATGGAAAGAGGCGTCCAAAGGTAGCCGGCGATACCGGCGGCGAGAGGGACGATTCCCAGAATCGCCATCGTTACCGCGATCCCGACACTAGTCAATCCCGGGGTGTCGCCGCTCGGTGTCATGAACAAAAGCTCCGGCCGAAACACGAACATGAAGGGAAGCGTGAAGCCGACGAGAGCGAACCGGAAGGCCGCGAACGCGGTCCGCATGATCCCGCTGCCAGCAATGGAGGCGGTGGTATAGGCCGCCAGCGCGACTGGCGGCGTCACCATCGACATCATTCCGAAATAAAAGATGAAGAGGTGCGATGCGAGGGGCACCACTTCCAACTGGTTGAGGACGGATCCGATGAGGGTCGCCATGAGCAGATAACAGACGGCTGAAGGTAGGCCCATTCCCAGGACGATGGAGCCGATCATGATCAACACCAACGCGAGGGGGAGGTTGTCGCCAGCCATCTGCAAGATCATGGATGGGAACTTGGTGCCGATGCCAGTGAGTGTCACCACGCCGAGAATGATTCCGACGCAGGCAGAAGCGGCGATCAACGAAATGCCCCCGCGAGCAGCTTTCCCCATCGCGTCGGCGGCGCGCCTGAGGCCGATCCGTGTGCGGGGATGGAAGAAGCTGGTGATGAAGACCACCACCAGGGCAAGAGTGACGGCGCGAAAGACGGTGTAGCCGGCGAGCAAGAAAGAGATCAAAGACCCCAGCGCGCTGACGAAGACGAAGCCCTCGAATCGATTGCTATTACCTCCACCGGAAGATACGTCTACTGGTTCGGTCGTGCCAACCCGCCGTGCGTAGAAATGGACGATGAGAAAGAGCGCCAAATAAAAAAGAAACGCCGGTATCACCGCGGCCCGAATGATCTCGAGGTAAGTCACCGGAGGATCGATGATCTCGAGCATCATGTAAGCACCGGCTCCCATGACCGGAGGAACGAGTGCACCGCCCGAGCTCGCCGCGGCGGTCACTCCGGCAGCGATGTGGGGCCGGAAGCCGGCGCTTCGCATGAGGGGAATGGTGAAAGTTCCGGTCGTCGCCGCGTTCGCGACTGCACTGCCAGAGAGCGAGCCCATCAATCCGCTGCTGAGGACCGCGACCTTGGCCGCGCCTCCCCGGGAGCCGCGAAAGATCCTTTGCGCGTAATCAATGATGAACTGTGTCGCTCCGGTCACCTCGAGCAGGGCGCCGAAGAGAACGAAGAGAAAGACATATGTGAACATCACCTTGAGCGCGGTGCCGAAGACTCCGAGGTCGTGAAGGAACGTCTGAGCGACGATTCGCTCCACTGAGTAGCCGCGTTGAGGGAAGAGCCAGTCCGGGAAATAGGCTCGAAAGTACGCGTACACCAAGAAGAGCGTGGCCAGCAGCGGCAGGGCGAGACCGATCGAGCGTCGTGTCGCCTCGAGTACCAGCAGGATGCCGACGGCCCCGATAAAGAAGTCGGCAGCGGTCTCGGCTCCGGCACGATTACCCAGGGAGCGCCCGTCCAACCAGAAGGACTGGAGCCAGGGTTCCGTTTGCACAACGATGTAGAGGCAGGTGACCGCGGTGGCGATAGAGACCAGGATGTCGACTGCCGTCGAAATCCGAGTGCCTCTTGAACGCCGGCTCATCGGAGACGCCAGGAAACCCCAGATGATCCCCAGCATCGCGAAGATCGCTAACTGCGACTGCGGGGAGAGCAGGGGATAGTTTACTTCCACCAGAGTGAAAACGGAGAGGAGGATCGCGAGCACACTCATGCTCGTTTCGCGTGCCCGGCTCGACATGAGGGGGTGGTTTAGGGGTTTTCGGAGTTCTGAACGGCGCCCGCGTTGTCGTTCCTTGCAGGTCTTGCAGGCCTTGCGGTCCAGATGCCGATCTCCTCGTAGTACCTGACCGCTCCCGCGTGAAAGGGCGTTCCTGTGTCGCGAATCACGTTCGCGCGAGTAATGGCCCGGCCGGCGGCGTGCCTTTCGGTAACCCCGTCTCGATTCTCATAAATCGTGCGCGTGAGCTGGTAGACCAACTCCGCGTCCGCGGCAGAGCTCGTGATCAAATGCATGGAACCAACGTCCAGGCCGTCGAAGTCTTCGTTCTGGCCGGGGTAGGTGCCGGCCGGAATCGTGGCCGGGCGGAAGAATGGATACGTTCGGACAAGCTGGGTTTTCGCTTCGTCCGAGTATGGAACGAACAGGACGTCCCGAGACGTGGAGGCTTGAGTGATGGAGGCGGTGGGCACCGCGCCACCGAGGAAGGCTGCCGCTGCTGCGCCGTCGCTAAGCATGTCGACTGCGCCTAGCTGGGTGTTGTGGAGTGGCTTGAAGTCCTCATAGGTCACACCGTGAGCTGCCAGCAAAGGTCCTACGAAGTATTCGAAGCCAGCCCCCGCAACGCCGACGACGATCCGCTTTCCCTTGAAGTCGGTAATCTCGCGGACTCCGGAGTCGGCAGGAGCAACAAACAGGGCGACGTTGGAAGCGAGAGTCATCACCGTGCGCATCTCGTAGCCTTTTTCCCAGCCCCCTTCGCCGCGGACGGCGAAGTACGTAATGGCTGAGTTGGCCAAGCCGAGTTCGAGCTCACCGCTTGCGAGTCGACGGATGTTCTCTTGCGATCCTTTCGTAGCCTCCGCGGTCACATCCCATTTGTTCGCACCGCTATGTTGGTTGAGCACCTCGGCGATCGCGCCGCCGACCACGAAGAACGCTCCCCCGGGAGGGGCGGTACCTATGCTCAGGAACTTCCTCTCCCCGGAGGGCGTCGCACCGGTGCCTTCTGGTTCGGTTTGGGCGCACCCCGCCACGCAGATTGCCGTTAGTAGCAACGTAGCCCAACCCTTTAATAAGATCCGCATAAGATCCTCTTCCTCGACGTCGCCGCTAATGTACCAAAAAACTGATGCCTCCGGGGCCGGAGCTCCCGGGCTCCGTGGTTTCTTAGAACGAGTGCCATGGTATAAGCTTTGTTCACCCAACCAAGTCCGACGAGTGCGTCGTCTCCCGGCCAGTTGTGTGCCGGAGCCCGGGAGACCGAGATCCTCGTAAAGGGTGGGGGTGTCGAGGGGTGATGGGTGTAGATGTTCGGAGTCAAGAGTACGTCTGGTGATCACGCGGACGAAAGCCCGCGGCTTCCCGGCTAGGCCGGCTAGGATTGCCCGCCGGGGGGCGTTTGCCTCGGCGCTAGCCGTCGCCCTCTTACTTCTCCCGCCAGAGACACTCGCGCAGGGCGAGTTCTGGTCTTTCCAAATCGGAGCCGCCCGTTCCGATGTTTCCATCGGTGAGCGTGACGTGACTTGGGGCACCGACCGCGCCCAGCTCACCTATCAGAACCCGACCACCGGCGGCTTTTACATTGCCTTCGAAGTGCAGCGGCGGGATCGGCTCGTCGATCACGTGTTCATCGGTGCCGCCTATAAGCGTTTTGGAGACTGGGCCATCAATGGTCGGGCAGGGTTCACCGCCGACCCAGAATTCTACTTTCGATACATGGCCGAGGGGGCGCTCTCACGTCGGCTGGCGGGGGGTTTGGTCGGCACCGTGGCCTATCGATACGTGAACTTCAGTTCTACCGAGGTTCGCATCGTCTCGCCGGGCGCCACTTACTACTTCGCGAAGGGCGAGGTTGGTGGGCAGGTCAACTTGGTACGCAACCAAGCGCTCGACGTGAATTCGAGCCTCCTACCTGCTTCGAGGACTTTGGTATGTCGCACCTCGTTTTCGCCTTTCAGGGGGAGTCGCAGCCGGGGAGCGTATCTTCGACGTCACTTCGCTGGTCAATGAGCTGGCGGAGGGGTGGCTGACCTTCGTCGACTTGCGCTTCGGTATCACGCCCAAAGATCAGGTAGGGATCGTGCTCGACGTCGCCCACGAGGAGCCCTCCTTCGATAGGCGGAGCTTGGGTCTCTGAATTACCGGAGATCCTTTTGAAAGAGTTCGATTCGTTTCTTCTTCCCTTGTTCGTCGTCGTCGCCTTCCTTTGGTTGGCGTCCTTGGCATACATCTTAATTAGTCGTTCCGTCTACGATTGGCGTCGGCGGGTGCGCCGGGCTCGGGAGTGGTTGGCGGATATCGGTCGCGAGGCGTCATCCGAGGAGCGCGGGAGGTGGATGGAGCGGCGCCTTAGCCGGCTCCCACGAAGAACGTTGGAAAGAGTGCCTGCCGACGCGGCGTCCTCGCGGTGGGTTGCTGAAGCGTTTTCGACCTACTTGGTAAACAAATGGGGCGTTACTACCTGGCTCGCGTACGCGAGCTCGCATCGTCGCGAGTACGGGAAATGGAAACGAGTGACCGCGCTTCGCATACTCTTTCACATTGCTTACGAAGACATTCTGCCGCTGCTCGAGCGGGCGCTCATCGATCGAGATCAGGATGTGGTTGGCGCCGCCGTGGTTATCCTCGGGGACATGGGAATCCATGAGGCGGCCAAGCTTCTTGTTGACGCTCTTTCACGCGAGCTCTACCCGCCATCGCGTATCGCGGCCCACCTAGATGGCTTCCCGGTTCCGATCCCCGACCAACTTCTTCCGCTGCTCGGCTCGCCGTCGCCGCCGGCTCGTTTTTGGGCCGCGACTCTTCTTTCACGCTACCCGGAGACGACCTGGCTGGGGGGCAAGCTCGACGAGCTGGCCGAGGATGCGGAACCGCTAGTGAGGAAAGCGGCGGTCGAAAGTTTAGGGCTTATCGGCGGACCTGCCGCGGCATCGGCGGCGTTGAAGCTTCTCGATGATCCCATTTGGTACGTGAAAGCACACGCGGCTCGTGCTCTCGGGGATCTGGGGCGCCAAGACCTTGCCGGACACGTTGTTCCATTGCTCAGCGATCGGGAGTGGTGGGTCCGCATGGCTGCGAAGGAATCTCTTCTGGCGATGGGAGAAGGAGCCTGGGAAAGCGTCGTAGCGCTACTGGACCATGATGACCGCTTTGCCCGCAATGGCGCCGCCGAAGTCTTGCAAAACGGAGGCTGGTTGGAGGAGGCGGTCGAGCGCGCCGCTCGCGGTGACAAAGACGAGACCACCCGAGAGGCCCTCCGCAAGGCTTTCTCCGCCGGAGGGGCACGTCTCGTCCAGTTTGTGGCTTGGCGTAATCGCGAGCTTCCCGGCTTGGCCGAGCTACTCGAGGAGCTGGGGCTCGAGGAGGCGGGGGGCCCTCCGAAATGATGCCCCCTCCGGCATCGTTGGTGGCGTTGGTCTACTGGGGCTATCTCGGCTGTCTGGTTTACCTCGTTGGGGCGACACTCCTGTACTTGTCTTTGGCGCTGGTCGCCGGCGTGCAAGCGTTGATTCGGAACCGGGAAGAAAGAGCCGAAGACTTCGATGTCATTGCGGCGTCCCGATTCACGATCCCGGTGAGCGTCATCGCCCCCGCCTACAACGAGGAGGTGATCATTCTGGCGGCCGTCCGTTCGCTCTTGGAATTGGAGTATCCGGAGCACGAAGTCGTTGTGGTCAACGACGGTTCGACGGATCGAACGTTGGATCTGCTGAAGGAAGAGTTCGAGCTGGAGCTGCGCCAGGTTTTTTTTCGGAGAGTTTTGCCGTGCCGGGAAATACGTAGCATCTACCGCAGCAAGAAAGAGCCCCGGCTCGTTGTCGTAGACAAGGAGAACGTAGGCAAGGCCGATGCCATGAATTGCGGCGTCAACTTGTCCCGCTATCGTTATGTGTGCTGCGTTGACGCCGACACGTTCTATGCCCCGGACGCTTTGCTCAAGACCATGCGGTTGGCGCAGAAGGATCCCGCGCGAGTCATTGGGATCACCAGCCCGGTGGCGGTAGGCAGCCAGCCAGAGGCGCGCCTCATGAATGGCTCTGGGCAGATGGTGATCGACAGGAGACCGTTGGTCGATTTCCAATACCTAGATTTCCTCCGTTCCTTCCTCAACAACCGTCTTGCCTGGAGCCGATTGAAGATCATGCTCTGCGTGGCGTGTGTCTTCTCGGTTTGGAGGAGGGACGTGGTCCAGGAACTGGGTGGGTTCTCACCCGACTTCACGTGCGAGGATCTGGAGTTTACCTTCCGGGTTCACAGGCACTTCCTCCATTCCAAGAAGCCGTACCAGGTCCTTTGCATGCCGGACATCGTGGGTGCGTCGGAGGGTCCGACTCGAGTGGGTCCTTTGATCTCACAGCGCGCGAGGTGGCAGAGGACGATCTTGGAGGCCATCTGGGCGTACCGGCGCTTGTTCGCTAACCCTCGCTACGGCGCAGTTGGGCTGCTCGGGATGCCGTACTACGTGTTTTACGAAGGCCTGGCCCCTTTCATGGAATTCTTGAGTTTGTTGGTGGTCGGGCTCGCTTGGTGGTTGGGTGTCATCGGGTGGCCGGGGTTCTTTCTCTTCTTGGGTGCACAGGTGTTCGCCAACGGGATTCTCACCAATGCCGGAGTGTTGTTACAGGATATCGGCTCCCGTAGCTATAGCTTGAGCTCTCTGGGGGAGCTCGTTCTTCTCGGCTCGATCGAGTTCCTAGTCTACAGGCCGCTCATTCTCCTGGCTCGTTGGCAGGGTATTATCGAATTCGTTCGGGGAGACAAGTCTTGGTACAAATTCGAGAGGAACTCGCGCGAGCGGGGCGTGAAGCGGCGGGCCTAAAGTTGTTTCTCGAGAGATTGCCGGGCGATTGCGAGCGCGTCATCCAGATCTGAAGTCTTGGGGCCACCGCCCTGGGCCATCTGAGGGGAGCAGCCTCCTTTGCCTTCTACTGGGCCGAGGCACTCGCGAAGCAAGGCGGCCATGTCGACGGTTAGCTCCTTGGAGCGGCCGAAGACCAAATGGGCACGCTCCTCCGCGACGCATCCCAGGCACGCGATGCGTCCGGTCTCCTTGACGACATGGTTGGCGAGGAGCCTCAATTCCGCGGGCGTCACATCGTCCACGCGCTGCACGACGACCGTGATCGCATCCACCGCCGGTGACTCCTCGGCCATACGAAGCGCCCGGTGTTGGACCAGTTCCTCCCGCAGCGATTGAAGAGTCTTGCGAAGGTTGTTTTTCTCTTCGGAGAGTTTTTCCGCCGCTTCTAACAACTTCTCCTCAGAAGCAGCGAACAGCTGGGAGAGCGCACGGAGTTTCTCGACCGTGACCCGGTAGTCTCTTAGCGCCCGGTCGCCGCAAACAAACTCCACCCGCATCCCTTTCTTGAACCGCTCTGCCCTCCGGAGCAGGATGGGACCGACTTCGGAGGCGTTTCTGGGGTGGGTGCCGCAGCACGCCTGAATGTCGAAACCCTCGACCTCCACGATGCGAAGGATCCCTTCCACCTCGGGCGCCTTGCGGAGCTTGAGTTTCGACGCTTCATTGGGCTTCACGAAGAAGCTTCGGATGGGAGCTGCCTCGCGCACCGCGCGGTTCGCTTCGCGCTCTGCCGCGGACAAGGATTCCGGAGCGAGTGCCGTCGCGTCTAGGTCGATGGTACTGGTTGAGCTCCCGAGATGAAACGAGAGAGTCTGAGCGTTTGCTTCTTTGATGAAGGCGGCGGAGAGAATATGCTGGCCGCTGTGTTGCTGCATGTGCTCATGGCGCCGCGCTCCATCGACGACACAACGGACGCGATCTTTCTCCGGCATCCGATCGAGGAGGTGGAAAATTTCTTCACCCCGCTCCTCCACGCGACGGAGCGAAATGCCGTCGATGGTTCCGAGATCGTACGGTTGGCCTCCGGACTCGGGATAGAAGTATGTCTCCTCCAAGACCACCGCGGAGCCGTCCGACGTTTCCTCTCGTTGCACAATGTGACCATCGAAAGAAAGCTGGTAAGGGTCGTCGAGATAGAGTTTCCTGGTTATATCGCGGACTTGATGGAGAGCGCCTCGGTATATTTCAAGCCCGAGCCGGTGTTGAAAAGCACGACCGTCTCCTCTCGGTCGAGCCAGCCCTGTTCTAGGAGCTTTTCCGTCGCCACGAGACAAGCCGCTCCTTCGGGGGCGGCGTAGATGCCCTCCTCCGCCGCAATGGACGACACGGCTTCGCGGATGGCCTCGTCGGAAACCGCGACGGCTGTGCCGTCACTTTCCCTGATGGCGCGAAGAATGAGGAAGTCACCGATCGCTCTCGGTACACGGAGACCGGAAGCGATCGTATGTGCGTTCTCCCACATCTCGGCGGTCTCCGTTCCTTCTTCGAAGGCACGTACGATAGGGGCGCAGCCGGTGGACTGGACCGTGACCATCCGAGGTCGGCGATCGTCGATCCAACCGAGACCTTGCATCTCGTCGAAGGCTTTCCACATGCCGATCATGCCGGTACCGCCGCCGGTAGGGTAGAAGATGACGTCCGGGAGTCGTCTCTCGAGCTGTTCGAAGAGCTCGTAACCCATGGTCTTTTTGCCTTCGATCCGATAGGGCTCCTTGAGAGTGGATACGTCGAACCATCCGTGCTCTTCCGAGAGCTCGCCGACCAGCCGTCCAGCGTCGGTGATCAATCCCTCAACGTAGCGGACGTCGGCACCATAAGCTTCACATTCCACCGCGTTGGCCCGTGGAACGTCGCGAGGCATGACGATGTGGGCGGGGAGTCCCATCCTAGCGGCGTAAGCGGCGAGCGCTCCTCCAGCGTTTCCGGCCGTCGGAATGGCGAGCTCCTTGACTCCTACCTGTTTGGCCATCGACACCGCCAGAGAAAGTCCGCGTGCCTTGAAACTCCCGGTCGGGTTCAGCGACTCGTCTTTGATGAAAAGACGCGACATGCCCAGCCGTTCGCCCAGGCGAGAAGCCAAGGTGAGCGGCGTTCCTCCCTCGCCGAGGGCGGCGCGAAACCTCGGGTCGCGGACCGGTAGCATCTCTGCATAGCGCCACAAGTCGCGGCGTCTGTCCCGAAGCACACCAGGATCACCGATGATCTGGCGGCCTTGGTCGAGGTCGTAGCGCGCCAGCAGGGGAGAGCCGCAGGAGCACAACCGCTGCGGCTTCCCGCCATCGAGCTCTCGGTGGCATCGAGCGCATTCCAAATGCGTAAACAGGGTTTGGGGCATGTCGAGAAAGGACGGTTTCTTGCGGAAAGGGTTCTTGGCGCGTCGTTTCTAGACCGTCATGAGCTCTTCTTCCTTCTTCGTCGCGAGCTCATCGACTATCTTAATGTGCTGGTCGGTAAGGTCCTGCACTTGTTTCAGTGCACGCTTCTCCTCGTCTTCCGAGAGCTCCTTCTCCTTGAGGAGCTTCTTCAAGTGATCATTGGCATCCCGACGAACCTGTCGGATGGCGGTCCGGGTTTCTTCGGCGACCTTGCCGACGTGTTTCACGAGGATCCTACGTCGTTCCTCTGTGAGAGGAGGGATGGGAATCCGGAGGAGCTTTCCATCGTTGGCCGGATTGAGATCTAGCTCGGAAGACAAGATAGCCTTTTCGATCTCCGCTAGTAGGGCCGGCTCCCACGGCTGCACCGTAATCAGGTTCCCTTCTGGCACCGCAAGATTGGCGACCTGATTTAGGGGAGTCTGAGTTCCGTAGTAATCCACCGTGACACCATCCAGGATGGCAAGCGAGGCGCGGCCGGTTCGAATCGCCACCAGCTCTTTCTTGAGCACGTCGAGGGATGAGTCCATGCGCCGTTTCGCGTCGTCGATAATTTTCTTTGACATGGCGCTGACCTCCTTGGGAACCTGCGGAGCCGCTTTTCCCTCGGCTCAGCTGCGGACCATTGTTCCGATCTTCTCGCCGCAGACGACTCGCTTCATATTGCCCGGCTTTCTCACGTCGAACACGATGAGCGGAAGACGGTTGTCCATACATAAGGATATGGCGGTGGTATCCATGACTTTGAGACCCTTCTCGATGACCTCGAGGTAGGTGATGGTGTCGAACCGCGTCGCGTCTTTCTCCTTCTCTGGGTCGGCCGAGTAAATCCCCGCAACCTTAGTACCCTTAAGGATGATCTCCGCCTTGATTTCCATGGCGCGCAGCGCCGCGGCGGTATCGGTGGAGAAGTAAGGGTTGCCGGTGCCGGCGGCGAAGATGACGACTCGGCCCTTCTCTAGATGCCTAATGGCCCGGCGGCGAATGAATGGCTCGGCGACTTCACGCATCTCGATGGCGGACAAGACACGCGTGTGGGTGCCCAGTTTCTCGAGGGCGTCTTGCAGGGCGAGGGCGTTGATGACGGTTGCCAACATCCCCATGTGATCCGCCGCGACTCGATCCATCCCTCGAGCGGCGGGCGCCATTCCACGGAAGATGTTCCCTCCACCGATCACCGCCGAAGTCTGCACCCCCAACGACTGCACTTCTTGGATCTCCCGCGCCATGACGTCGAACACCTGGGGATCGATGCCGAATGCCTGCCCGCCCATCAGGGCTTCGCCGGAAAGCTTGATCAGAATGCGTTCGTAGACCGGCTTCTTCGTCGGCATCTCCGTGTCCGGCTGACCTCTTCGGTAAGAGCGCCCGCGTCGAACCCTAGACGGGCTCGCCGCGCTCGAACCGTTGGAAGCGGCGCACCTGGATGTTCTCTTTGAGAACTGCGATCGCGGACGTGACGTGCTCCTGGACCGTGGTGTCCGGGTTCTTGATGAACGGCTGCTCCAAAAGAACCACTTCCGCGTAGAACTTGCCCAGTTTTCCCTCGACGATCTTGTCGACTACTTCGGGCGGTTTGCCCGAGGCTTCTGCCTGGCTCTTCAGGATCTCTCGTTCTTTAGCCAGGACCTCTTCGGGCACGTCTTCGCGACGTACGAACCGTGCCGGGGCCGGGCTAGCCGCTGCGACTTGCATCGCCAAATCCTTGACCAGGTCTTGGAATTGCGGTGTTTTGGCGACGAAGTCGGTCTCGCAGTTGACCTCGATGAGGACCCCGATCTTGCCTCCGTGAATGTAGGAGCCGATGAGCCCCTCTGAGGTTGCACGGCCGGCCTTCTTTTCGGCGGCCGCCTGACCTCGCTTGCGGAGGATGGTGACCGCTTGGTCCACATCACCGTCGGCCTCGACCAAGGCCTTCTTGCACTCCATGAGACCTGCGCCGGTCTTCTGTCTCAGGTTTTTTACTTCGGAAGCGGATACGTTGCTCAATTCTCAGGCCTACTTTCTCCCAATTGCGGGTGCTTCTAGCGCTCGCCGGCGCCCATCATCCCATGAAGCGTGCCCAGGCTGAAACAGAAAGTTGCGGAGGCATGGGGCCGCGCCCCAAGCTTTACCAAATAAGGGTCTACGCGGATTCGTGTGGGTTGAAAACTGCATTTCTGGGTAATAGCGGAAGGAAAGCCGCCACGATCTTCAGCTTGAGATATTCCTCGTCGGCGATAGCCGTAGGCGCGTCGTTGCAGAACACGGATTTTGTTGTTGACCCCTTCAACTAGGCCGAGACTGACTTTGTTCTCCGGATGACAGTAGGAGGCGATACCATCCCAATGGGACTCAATCATACCGGCGAACTTCTGGTACGGATGCAGGCGTTGCCATTTGAGGCTGTCTTTCCAACGGGTGAAAAAGGCGCGAGCGCCGCGTTCGGTGCGGTAATCCCAGAGTTGCCCGAAGGCCTCCTTCAAAATATAGGCGGTGTTCAGGCGCCGGTTGGCCTGGAGCAACTTTTTGAGTGCGCGGCGACCGTCTAGGCTCAGGTTCTCCCGCCGGGAAAGCAAAGTGTAACGCTGCCCCTTGATGTACGACCGGTCCTTGCCGCTGAGGCGTTTGTACTCACCGCGCCGGACCTCATCGAGGGCCTTTGACAGATGACGCATGATATGAAACTTGTCGAAGATGATCCGCGCATTAGGCGCGTTGTGAATCACCGAGTTCCGGAAGGGCTTCCACATATCCATGGCGGCCAGCTTGATACGGGCGCTTTTCTTTCCGCCCAGCGCCTTGAAGAACAAATCGATGTCGGTTTCTTTGCGACCCTCACCGCCCACCCAGATGGGACGCGCCCGCTCCAGGTCGCTGACAATGACGCGATAGTTATGTCCCTTGCGGATGGAGATCTCATCGACACCGATGGCCCGAGGCGCCGGTAGCCCCGCCCGGTCGACCTGCTCTTGCATGTAGAGCGTATCCAGAGCCTTCACCGTACCGTGGTGCAGACGTTCCATCTCGGCCACCGCCTTGTTCGGCATATCCCGGCACAGCTTGCCTACATGCGTCGCAAAACGCTGGGTGTAGCGCGAGTTGTTCGCCAGCCAGTCTAGGTGTTCTACATGCACACCGCCGCACCCAGAACAGTTGACGCGCCAACGCTCGTATTCCAGATAGATCCGCCAGCCTGCCAACGACAGGTCGCGGACCCGGCACACTTGCTTGTCATAGCGCCCCCGGCACCGTTGCCCACAGTAAGAGCACACAGCTGTTTTTTTCGCCTCTTGAGCTGGATGACGCGGGCGTATCGGTCACCGAATAGACCCTTCAATCCGGCACCAACCACGAAACCTGGCAGCGCAAACAGCGAGCGGATCGACTGGGAATTTTTCACTCGGTTAGCCTATCCTAAAAATGGACCACTTTTCAGCACCTGATGAAGTACTCGATACCTTTTCCACACAATGAGTTACACTGTTTTTCCGTCAGAACTTACCCACACGAATCCGCGTAAACCCCCAAATAATGACCTGCGGGCGTCCGCGTGGCGGGGGATTAGCGAAGCGGCGACGACCGGCGTCTGGCCACGTTGATAGCACTGTGCCCTATTTTGACGCCCAAGGGGAGAAGGAGCTAGGAAGTTCTTGACTAAGCGGGGGGAAGAACTTGAGCGGGCTGTTGTGGTCCCGCACCTGGCTCCCCACCTTGGGCCGTCTCTTTGGTTTCAGGGGTTTCAGAAGGCTCCACGTCTTCGCCGGAACCTTCTTTAGATGGCAGGGGCGGTAGTAGGCTCTCCCGCATCTGGCGGCCGTCGATGATGGCATCAGCCAACCGCGACGTGAAAAGCTTGATGGCGCGGAGCGCATCATCGTTCCCCGGGATCACATGGTCGACCTGCTCCGGGTCGCAGTTGGTGTCGACAATGGCGATCACTGGAATCCCGAGCTTACGGGCTTCGTGGACTGCAATCGCCTCGCGGTTCGAGTCAATCACGAAAACCGCGTCCGGCAGCCGGTCCATATGTTGGATTCCACGCAGATTCTTCTCCAGTCGCCGCCGTTCCTTCTCGAGACGGGAAACCTCTTTCTTCGACAGTTCGTCGAAGCGGCCCTCGGTGGCCATTGCGTTCAGTTCTCGCAGCCGCGCGACGCTCTTCTGAACGGTAACGAAATTCGTGAGGAGTCCACCCAACCAGCGTTGGTTGACGAAAAACATTTCGGCGCGGGCGGCCTCTTCGGCGACGACGTCCTGAGCCTGGCGCTTGGTGCCAACAAAGAGGACGGTCTTGCCGTCGGCGCCGAGCTGGGTCCCGAACTTCAGGGCTTCTCTAAAGAGTTTGAGCGTTTTTTGAAGGTCGACGATATAAATTCCGTTTCGTTCCCCGAATATGAATTCCTTCATTTTCGGGTTCCACCTCTTAGTCTGATGGCCGAAGTGGACCCCCGCCTCCAGCAGCTCTTTCATCGTTACCGAAGTTGACGCCAAAAAGATCCTCCCTAACGCTTGGAATACTGAAACCGCTTGCGGGCACCCGGCTGGCCATACTTCTTGCGCTCCTTGATGCGCGCATCCCGAGTGAGAAAACCCGCCGCCTTCAGCTTCCCGCGGAGTTCCTGGTTGAAGTCGCACAACGCGCGGCTCATGCCGAGCCGCAAGGCCCAGGCCTGCCCCGTGAGTCCTCCACCGCGAAGCTTGGCGTGGACGTCGAACTGGTCCGCCGACTCCGTGAGCTGAAGCGGCTGCTTGACGACCATTTTGTGAGTGTCGCTGGGGAAGTAGTCCTCGATAGGACGTCCGTTGACCAGAATTTGTCCTTTGCCTGGGCGCAGAAAAACTCGGGCTACGGAGGTCTTCCTCTTCCCGGTTCCGTAGTATTGAATCTTGTTGGTAGTTGTCAAAGTGTTTTGGCTTTATATCCGGTTTTGTTTTAGTGGTTTAGCTGGCTCGGGAGGCCGCCCCGGCTTCGAGTGGCTTAGGCTGCTGTGCTTCGTGCGGATGTTCCGGTCCGGCGTAGACCTTTAGCTTTCGATACTGGGCGCGGCCCAATTTGTTCTTGGGAAGCATTCCTCGGACCGCTGCCTCGACGAGCCTCTCCGGATGCTTGGCGCGGACCTCCTCGGCCCGTTGCTCCCGAATTCCCCCTGGGTGTCCGGAGTGACGGTAATAGTGTTTCCCGGTCTCCTTGGAGCCGGTGAGTCGAACTCGCTCGGCGTTGATGACGATGACGTGATCGCCGGTGTCCAGAAACGGGGCGTAGATTGGCTTGTCCTTACCGGTCAGGATTCTGGCGATGCGGCTCGCCAGCCGTCCTAGGATTTGGCCCTCGGCATCCACGACATACCAGTGGCGCTCGATGTCGGCTTTCTTGACGAATGGTGTGGACATTTCCAAGTTCCAGCTCCGCCCGGGCCTACCGGTTTCAGCGGAAAGCGAAAGCCATCCTGGGTTTCGATGCCTCGGGACGGCAATCCGCCAATCTAACTGTCCTTGGCGATGGTGTCAAGGAAAAAGCAGGCCAGGCCGTTGGTTTCCGCGGGTTTCCGGTGATTCGGCTCACCCCCCCGGGAACCGGTCGGAGTCCAGGGCGGGGTGCCGAAAAGCCAGTGGGGGTCTCCCCACGGGGGCCCTGCCCCATGAAACCCTTGACGAATTGCCCAACATGCTTCATAATGCTACCCAAAGCCCAAGCTCACTTTAGAAGGATTTTTTTTCTTGACAGATAGAATCTTTATGCTGTAGCCTCAACCAGTACTTTAACTTTCTTCCAGTAAGTCTTCATCAAATCGGGATGAGTTAGCGGGGAGACGGACCTGTGGCTCTGTTCGGCAAGAAGAAAAACCTCGTAGGGTTGGACATCGGATCGAGCTCTATCAAGGCGGTCGAGGTCAAACCTGCCAAGGGGGACACGTGGGAGCTAGCCAACGTGGGCATCGAGTACCTCCCTCCCGAGGCCATCGTGGATGGCCAAATCATGGACTCGACGACCGTGATCGATGCCATCCATCGTCTCTTCACCGAATACAAGATCAAGACCCAAGAAGTGGCGACGGCCATTAGCGGTAATTCCGTGATTGTAAAGAAGATACAGCTCCCGAGTATGACCGAGCAAGAGCTGGCAGAGTCCATCCACTGGGAGGCCGAGCAGTATATCCCCTTCGACATCCAAGACGTCAACCTCGACTACCAAGTTCTGGATCCAGGCGCCGCCGGCGGGAATATGGACATCCTCCTCGTGGCCGCGAAGAAGGACAAAATCAACGACTATATGAGCGTCATCAACCAGGCGGGTCGAAACCCGGTGGTGATGGATATCGATTCCTTCGCTCTCCAGAACGCGTACGACGTGAACTACGGCGCCGGGCCCGGCCGCATCGTGGCCCTGGTGAATATCGGCGCCAGTCAGGCCAACATCAATGCTATCAAGGGCGACAGCTCAGTCTTTACCCGCGACATCACCACCGTCGGGGGCAATCAGTACACCGATGCCATCCAGAAGGACCTAAGCGTCAGTTTCGAGCAGGCTGAAAATCTCAAAACAGGGCAGGGTGGGCAGGGAATGGATTCGGTGATGCCCATCATCGACCAGGTCACAGAAACCGTGTTAATGGAGATCCAGAAGACGTTTGATTTTTTCAAGGCCACAACGTCGGAGGATCGCATCGATCTCATCGTTTTGAGCGGAGGAAGTGCAAGGGTTGTCGGCTTGCAGGACAAAATGGGGGAGCGGTTCGACACGCGAGTCGAGCTGTTCGATCCGTTTCAGAGCGTCAGCTACAGCCCGAAAGATTTCGATGCAGAGTATCTCCAAGAAGTGGGGCCCGCTTGTGCCATCGCGGTCGGGCTGGCTCTGAGAAAGCCGGGTGAGTAGTGATCAAGGTCAACCTTTTAGGATCGAAAGAGCCGGCCGCGCGGGGAGGAATTTTTGGAGGCGGTGGTGGGCCGGGACCTGAACCGGGAATTCCCTCTGAGCCTTCGGAAAAGAGTGGTCTTCTCCTGGCCATCGTGGTCTTGGGAGGGTCCCTCGCGTTTATCGGCTATCAGTGGTGGTCGGCCCAGCAAGAACTCTCTAAGTTGGATGAGGACATCGCCTCTCTCAACCAAGAAAAAGCTCGGCTGGCAACGATCATCACCCAAGTCAACGAGTATCAGAAGCAGTTGAAGGAGCTCAAGGAGAAGGAAGAGCTCATTCAACGCCTCATGAGCGAACGGCAGGGGCCGGTCCGCATGCTGGACGAGCTCTCCGCTCAGCTCCCGGACTTCATCTGGTTGACTAACCTGACTCAGACCGGCAGAGGCGTTGCGGTGAACGGGATGGCGGCTTCTTACGTGAGTATCGCCGACTACATCCGTAAGCTCGAGGACACCGACTACTTTCGAAACGTCGAGCTCATCGACGCCAAGCAGGACAAGGCGGAGTTCACCACTTTCCAATTACGCGCCCAAGTGGTCATCCCTAATACGCGCCCAAGTGGTCATCCCTAAGGCTCCCGGAGCCCCGGACGACCAGCTGGCAGCTGCCGGCGGTTCCAGGTGGGGGGAGAATAGCCATGGCTCTCGATATGGGAAAGATGTCCTTCGGTGCTCAGCTAGCCCTTTTCGTCGTTCTGGGAGCAGCGTTCTACGGCGCCTTCCACTATCTCGTTTATAGCGGCATGCAGGAAGACATCGTGAAGAAAGAGCAAGAACGCCAAGCCCTTTCCGACGAGGTCGAAAGCGGCAAACTCACCGCCGCCAAACTTCCTGAATTCAAGCGGGAAGTTGAGAGGCGCGAAGCACAGCTGCAAACGCTTTCGCGGATTCTCCCCGACAGCAAAGAGGTGGATGACCTTCTTCGGAAAGTGCAGGCACTCGCCGCCCAATCAAACCTGAATGTCCTTCGGTTCAAGCCGGAAGCGACGCAGCCCGTCGATTTCTACGCGAAATGGCCCATCAGTCTGGACTTGAACGGGACGTATCACAACCTTGCCTACTTCTTCGACCGCCTGAGCAAGCTGTCTCGAATAGTGAACGTTAGCAACCTGAAGATCACCACGCAGAAGAGTCCGACAAGTTCGTCGACGATTCGAGCCACATGCATCGCCACGACCTTCGTTTTCATCGAGAGGAAAGCGCCTCCGCCGTCGAAAGCGAAGAAGGGTCGGAAGCGACGCTGAGTCGGGCTTAAGGGAGCAGGAAGCCATGCGGTCTGAAAAGTTCTTGAGACCCTTTAGGGTTTTTTGCGCGACGAGCATCATCTTGGTGATGGTCTTCGTGACGAGTGTCTCGGGGGTCCACGCTCAAGAAGAGGGTGGTGAAGGAGAGCAGACGCAAGAGTCTCAAGACGGAGGAGAAGGTGTCGGTCAAGCGGTGCCTATCGTCCCAGACGAGATACAACTCGTAGAGGGAACAGGCTTCAGTTACGACGCTCGCGGCCGAAGGGACCCCTTCATCAGTCTCGCATTGGGATTGAACATCTCAGATGGTGCACCCAGACCACCCGGGCTGAGCAGCATGCTCATTCAGGAAGTGAGCTTGCGGGGTCTTGTCAAGACATCGGAAGGCTACATCGCCATGATCCAGGGTACTGACAACAAGAGCTACTTTGCCCGGGAAGGGGTACGAATGCACGACGGTATGATCGAATCGATTGATTCCCAAAAAGTTGTTTTCCGCCAGGAAATCAACGACCCCTTGCGAATAGAGAAATTCCAAAGACTCGAAAAATGGCTCCATCCGGTGGAGGAGGGGCAATGATGAAACGTTGGTCAATTGTTCGGGCAGCGATCCTGGCTCCCGTGATCGTCTTGTTGGGTCTGTCAGTCGTGGCGGCCCAGGGCGGCGCCCCACTCGGGGTGAGCGAGACGGCGATTCGCGCCGTCCGCTATCACGTCGAGCCGGCGCGTACTCGAGTGTGGTTCGAGACGAGCGGCGCGCTGTTCTACACCCACTACAGCCCTGACCCGCTGACGCTGGTCATCGATCTACCTGGCACCGATATCACGGCGATAGCAGAGCACACCGTCGTCGGGAGTCAGGAAGTCGAGTCCATTAGTGCTACTCGCTTGGACGGCTCGAGCGGCAAGAGCCTTTCCCGAATCGAGGTCAAATTGGGCTCCCTCGTTCCTTACCAGATTTCGGCGGGCGAGCACGCCCTCACAATTCTCTTCGAGGGTGCGGAATCGCCTGCCGAGTCGGGACCTGTGAATATCGCCGGTGAGGAATCTGGAGAGCGGACGCCACTAACTGACCTGACCGAGTCGCCTTCCACCCCTTCCACCTCTTCCGAGAACGCCGCGCAGGTCCCCCCTGTAAACGAAGCGCCCGCCAACGAAGGCGCTTCAGATGTCGCGATCGAGCGACAGCGGGTGACCAGTAGTGAGCTTCCTCAACAAGACCAGCCGGAGTCGATGCCAGAGTCGACGAAAGTCCCGTCGGCAGCCCCGAGCGCTCCCAGTTACGTTCAACCTCCCAAACCGACGAGGCCGGCTGCCTTTATCGACGCCGTATCACACTCGATTTCCGAAGGGGTCCTGGCCGTGTCCGTTCAAGCCGATGGCTGGTTGAACTACACAAGCTTCCGGTTGGACGATCCGAGCCGCCTGGTGTTCGACTTCGCGGGAACGCTGAACCGCGTGGAGACCGGGCGAATACCCATCGATGCGGTAGGAGTTTATCGAGTGCGGGTGGCGCAGTTTCAGAGTGCCAACCCGAAGATCACTCGCATCGTGTTTGATCTCGAATCCGACATTCTCCATCGAGCCGTCTCCGAAGGGAACGACCTCAAGATTTACTTCTCGAACTCCGCCGACCGCCTCGCCGCCCTCGGCCCTCTGCCCGAGTCGGAGGGCACCGTTCAGATCACCATGGTCGGGAGCGGTGACCGGGATGCAACGGGCGAGTTTACGAGTTACGGTTTCGACGCGTCGAGCTCGCCGGTCGCCTCTATGAAACCGGTGGCGGTGGTGGCGCAGAGCCTAAGCCCCGCTCAGGGGGCACCCGATAGCGGGCTCGCTGCTCCCATGCCGGGACTGCCCGAACCGCCGTTCCAAGAACCACCCACTGCTGGCGACGCGGATGCTCCCGGTCAGCGTGTACTGCAGAGGACCACCATCGGCGGAGATCAGACGAAATACACCGGAGAGCTCATCAGCTTGGATTTCAAAGACGGTGACATCCAAGACATCTTTCGTCTGTTCGCAGATATTAGTGGGCTCAACATCGTCGTTCAGCCGGGCGTTACCGGGAGGATCACCCTGGTGCTCACGGAGGTTCCGTGGGATCAGTCGCTGGATCTCATCCTTAAGGCGCATCGACTGGGCTACGTCGTGGAGGGAAACGTCATCCGTATCGCTCCGCTCACCGAGCTGGCCCAGGAGGAAGCGGACCGACGCCGATTGGCCGAGGAACAGGCCTTGGCGGGAGAACTTAGCACCATGCTCCGCGAGCTCTCGTACGCGAAGGCGGCTGACGTGCAGGGCCTGGTGCAGCGGAACCTTTCCGCTCGCGGCGACATCGCCATCGACGCACGGACCAACACCCTTATCATCACCGACCTTGCCGAGCGTCTCGATACCATCGATAGCCTCATCGATACCCTGGATGCGCCTATCCCCGGTGTCGAGATCGCGGCCCGCGTCGTCGTGACAACTCGGATATTTACCCGCAACTTGGGAATCCAGTGGGGATTCACCGGGCATTCTGACGCGGCGTTCGGGAACAGCAACGAGCTGACCTTCCCTAACTCGGTCTTGCTCGATGGGCAGTCCATAGGCTCCCAAGTGGACCAAGAGTTCCGTGCTCCGGCTTCACGAAACCCCGGCGTTCTATCCCCGGTGGTCGGCGCCGACGAAGCTCAACGAGGTTATGCGGTGAATCTACCAATACCCATCGCGCCCACCGGTGCCATCGGGCTCGCGTTGGGAAGCATCTCCGGAGCCTTCAGCATTGATGTTGCGCTGGCAGCAGCCGAGTCGAGAGGTCAAGTGCGGATCATCTCGTCGCCCAAGATCATCACGCAGAACAACAAGCCCGCCGAGATCAAACAAGGCTTGACCTTCCCGGTGCAGGTCGTGGCCAACAACACGGTGACCGTGACCTTCAAGGACGCGGTACTAGAGCTACTGGTTACGCCGCAAATCACCTCGTCGGATACCGTCATTCTCGACATCGAGCTCAATAATGACACCGCCGACTTCGGTCGTTCGGTGAACGGAATTCCGAGCATCATCACTCAGTCCGCAACGACCCAAGTTCTGGTTGCGGATGGATCAACGACCGTCATCGGCGGCGTCTTCGTCAACAACCAAAGTGTCGCCGAACAATTCGTGCCCTTGCTATATAAGATTCCAATCCTGGGCAATCTGTTCAAAACGACTCAGAAACAGGACGAGAACCAGGAACTCCTGATTTTTCTCACCCCCAGGATCCGGAAGGGCGAGGTTTAGGAGGCATGGGAATGACTTCGTTTTTCAGAGCTAAAGCGTTCCTACTCATTGCGGCGGTGTTCTGCCTGCACTTGATTAGCTGCAGCACCCCCAACGTGTTGGAGCAGGATACGACAAACACGATCATTATCATCGACACCATGCAGGGCGTAGCCGGGTCCCCGACCGGTTCGGGAACCGATGACTTACTGTCCGACATCTGCTCCAACGATAGCTTCACCGAGGGGACGTGCACGGTCACTGCCGATTTCGGTCTCGTCCAACTCTCGGCCACTTTGAAGAACCCGCTTCAGACCCAGACTTCGTTCTTCAACGATTGTGACGTTCCGGACCTATAGGGTCACGTTCATTCGCACCGACGGGCGGAACCGGCCCGGCGAGGACGTGCCCTTTCCTTTCGATGGCGCCGCGAACTTTACGGTGGCGGTCGGTGGAGGCGCGGCCACGCGAAGCTTCGTCATCGTACGAGATCAGGCCAAGCTCGAGGCACCGCTACGCAACCTCGCGTTCAACGGGGGAGCGGTTGTGCTGTCGGTCATCGCCGAGGTCGAATTCTTCGGCACCGACGGCGCGGGCCGAGAGATTTCGGCCAAGTCGGTCCTCAACATCCATTTCGCTGATTTTGCAAGCGAAGGTGGCAATTAGAGCTTCAGGGAGGCGTTCATGTGGAATAGATTCAAATGGGCTTTGACGCTCGACAACTATCCGAAAGGCGGAGCGGACCTGGTTCCGCTCCGCCTTTATGCGTTACACTGGTATCAAGCGAACCCAAGATGAGTCGGATTGAAGATCTGGAAAAATGGCTGGCCGCCGACCCCAACTCCAAAATCTTCGTCCAGCTTGCCGAGGAGTACCGCAAGGCCGGCCTGCAAGAGGATGCCGTCGCGACCTGCCGCGACGGCCTCGAGAAACATCCCAATTACTTCTCTGCCCGGGTCGCCCTAGGCCGAGCACTACTCGAGTCGAATTCGCTCGAGGAAGCCCGCGGGGAATTCGAGCAAGTACTCCAGCAAGTGCCGGACAATCTTCTCGCGTTGAAGTTTCTTGGAGAAACGTACCACGGGCTGGGCCATCTTCAAGAGGCGCTTTCGAAATACCAGCTAGCGAGCACCTTGTCGCCGGAGGACAAGGACCTCGTCGATCGTATCGGGCAGGTCGAGGCGGCCATCGCCGCTCCACCTGCGTCGCCGCCTGCAAGCCCCGCAGATGGTGCCGGCACGCCCCCCATGGGCGAGCAAAGCACGACCCCGACGATACCCCCGAAGAGGCCGCCTTCGTCCTTCCTCATCGAGAGGCAGGCCAGCGAGATGGGTGGTTCTGACTCCCTGTCGGAGGATGTCCGTTCGATACAGGAGGAGCTCGAAGATCAACCGGTCACTTCGATTTTCAAGCGACAGGCCCGGGAGATCATGGATGTCGGATCCATTCCTCCACCGGTGAACAAGAGCGGGGAGCCACCACCTGTCGCGCCAGGAGTTCCTGATGACGCGGCTCCCCCGGCGCTCAATGAACCGACTCCCATGGTGGACCCGGCATCGGTACGACCGGGGGCACCACAGGATCGGGAGAGCGAGGCGTCGGCGCCCACCCCGCCTACCCCACCCACTATTGTTCCGCAAGGCCCAACCGTTGCGTCGGAACCACCGCCGGCTTCATCTAGCACCGAGTTTGGTATACCCCAGGAACCCCAAGAATTGGCCCCGTTGGAACCCGCTGGATCTGAGTTCGGAATACCGTCCGAACCTCAAGAACTGGCCTCGCCGGAAGAACCGGGGCAACCCGTGCTTCCAGTCGACGAAGGCGTCGATGCTGCCGTAGTCCCTGCTGAGCCTTTTCAGCCTATAGAGCCCATTGAGCCTATCGAGAGTGTCGAACCGATGGCCCTCGAGCCGTCACCCCTCCAGCAGACGACTGAGCCTGTAGTGCCTGTCCAGCCCATCGGGCCGGTTGGTTTCGGTGCCACCGCGACGCCAGTTGAATCGGCTGAACCGGCTGAAGAAGACAAGCCGGGGCTCGCCACTGAGACCCTGGCGGAGCTTTACGCGTCCCAGGGTCATCTCGACCGTGCCTTGGGGGTGTACCGGCAACTGGTCGCCATTCAGCCAGACAATGTGGAACTAAGTGGCCGTATGGAAGAGCTCGAGATGTTGGTCAAAGCGTCACAGGAACCCGCGCCTGCCGAGCGAGGGGGGGGCAGTGCGGCGACGGGTCGAGCCAATCCCAACGTGCATGCTCTCGAAAAGGCGATCCGCGCGTTAGAAGGGTGGCTCGTCGCCATCGGCAGATCCTGAAGGAGTAAGGATGGTTTTCTCGGAAGTCTTGCAGGACGTAGCGAAGAAGGTCGATGGCTGGGTAGGTCTCGTGGTGATGGGAATGGATGGCATCCCCATCGAGCAGCTCGCTTTGGACGAGACGGTCAACTTCGAGACGTTGGCCGCCGAGTGTACCGCACTCCTAAAGAACACGCGGCAAGCATCGGAGGAAGTCGGCGCCGGAAACTTACGGGAGATCACGATCACTACCGAACTTCTCGTGATCCTCGCCGTCGCCATCACCGAGGACTACATCCTTCTCGGGGTCATGAGGCGAGGCTCGAACCATGGGCGGGCCCGCTTCGCGATGCGGCGCGCCACGCTTAGGCTGGAAAAAGAGTTCGCTTAGGGGCCTTAGCTCGGGCTCGACGCCTCGCTCGTCCCATGTCATCGTTCCAGTTCGTGGATCGCCGTGCGCGGCTGGCGCGATCTCTCGACGGGCTGACCGTCCTGGCTTTCATCGTCACTCACTTGCCCAACGTCCGGTATCTCTCTGGATTTTCGGGAAGCGCTGCGGTGCTCGTAGTCGAACAAGACGAGACCACCACACTCATCACGGACTCGCGATACAAGAGCCAGTCTCGGGAGGAGACCGGCCAGCTCGAAATCCACTTGGTCTCCGGTTCCTACCAGGAGACCCTGGCGCGATTCACTCGTGCTCGAGCTTTCAAGAGCCTAGCATACGAAGAGGCCCACCTTCGGGTCTCCCAGCTGAAGTTGTTGGAGTCCGAACTGCCCACGGCTCGACTCCTAGGAACGCAGGAGTGGGTCGAAGAGCTGCGCGTCGTGAAGGATGCATCCGAGCTCGCGGTGCTCGAACGCGCGGCGGTCGGCTTGATGCCCGCACTCGATTCGATACGGGGCTCGCTCCGAGTCGGGACAACCGAGCGAGCGTTGGCTACCGAGCTCGACTACCGATTGCGACGAGAGGGTTATGAAAAGAACTCTTTCGAGACTATTGTGGCTTCAGGTTCGCGTTCGGCGCTTCCGCACGGTCGCCCCACAGACCGTCATTTTGGGGCTGGAGACATCGTGGTCGCGGACTTCGGTGGCGTCATGGAAGGGTACGCGAGCGACATCACCCGGACTTTTTCGATCGGGGACCCGCCGAAGGAGATGGCACGGATCTACGAAGTGGTCGCCGTCGCTCAACAGTCTGCGATTCAAAGGATCGGGCCCGGGGTGGAGGCTCAGGAAGTGGACGCCGCAGCTCGAGAAGTCATCGAAGCGGCCGGCTTTGGCGAGTTTTTTGGGCACGGAACTGGGCACGGAATCGGCCTAGAGGTTCACGAGGCCCCCTGGATCTCGCCGGGTCGGGTGGAGCGGCTCAAGCCGGGAATGGTCTTCACCGTTGAGCCTGGGATCTACATCCCGGGACAGGGTGGAGTGCGTTTGGAAGACGATGTTCTGGTGACCGAGGACGGGTACCGGCTCCTCAGTCGCAACGAGGACGGATTGCAGGACTTTTCATGGGTGTGTTATGGTTAGCGCCTTCTCACGTAGTAGGTGCCGGTAGCGGAGACCAACGTCTTTGAATCTGAAAGAGCTCAAGGAGTTGCTCGATCTCGTATTGGAGAAAGGCATCACCGAGTTCGAGCTTGAAGAAAAGGGAGTCAAGGTCAAGATCAAGAAGGGCCACGACTCGCCAGCACCGCCAACCCCGATCGCTGCCGCACGTAGCAATCCGGGGGCAGCCTTCCTCCCGCCGACGGAGACCGCCGAGCCACGCCCTGAAAAGGCGGCTGCGGCGGAGGAAATTGGCGTGACTCTGGTGCGTTCACCGATGGTGGGGACGTTCTACCGGTCACCCGACCCCAGTGCTCCTCCGTTCGTCAACGAAGGCGACCCGGTGGGACTAGGGCAAGTGCTCTGTATCATCGAGGCGATGAAGCTCATGAACGAGATCGAATCGGAGGAGGAGGGTGAGATCGTAAAGGTATTCGTCGAGAACGGGCAGCCCGTTCAATTCGGTGACGAGCTCTTTGCCATTCGGGTGAACAGTTAAGCGGCGGTTCTCGTCGAACACCGCCCCCCCTCACTCCCAGCGAGATGCATCCATGTTCAAAAAGATCCTGATCGCCAACCGCGGCGAGATTGCGCTCAGGGTCCTCTCCGCCTGTAAGGAGCTGGGCATTCGCACGGTAGCGGTCTACTCGGACGCCGATCGAGACTCGCTGCACGTTCGCTTTGCGGATGAGGAAGTTTGTATCGGTCCGGCGCGAAGCGTCGACAGCTATCTCAATATTCCGAATATCATTTCCGCCGCTGAGATCACGGGCGCCGACGCTATTCATCCTGGCTACGGGTTCCTCGCTGAGAGCTCGTACTTGGCCGAAGTGTGCGAGGCATGCCACATCAAGTTCATCGGACCCAGCCCGCGTGCCATCCGATTGATGGGAGACAAGGCCCTCGCCCGGCGGACGATGAAGAAGGCCGGTGTTCCCGTTCTACCTGGTTCGAACGGAATCATGGAAGATGCGGAGCAAGCAGTTCAGGTGGCGAAAGGCATCGGCTTCCCGGTCATACTCAAGGCTTCTGCCGGTGGTGGTGGCCGCGGTATGCGAATCGTGGACAATGAGGCCGAGCTGTCCAAGGCGTTCCGGGCCGCTCGTCAGGAGGCGGAGTCCGCTTTCGGAGTGGGCGATGTCTACCTCGAGAAATACCTGAAGAGTCCAAGGCACATCGAGATACAAATTCTGGGCGATTCGAAGGGCAACGTGGTGCATCTCGGAGAACGCGAATGTTCCATCCAGAGGCGCCACCAAAAGCTTCTCGAGGAGTCGCCTTCGCCGGGACTAACGGACCGCCTGCGCAAGAAAATGGGACGCTTGGCGGTGGACGGAGCGCGCGCCGTAGACTACGTCAATGCCGGCACCATCGAGTTCCTGCTGGATGAGAACGAGAAGTTCTACTTCATGGAGATGAACACGCGCATCCAAGTAGAGCATCCGGTAACCGAAATGGTCACCGGCATCGATCTGGTGAAGGAGCAAATCCGTATCGCTTGTGGAGAGCCGCTTGGCTATTCTCAGAAAGAAGTCTCCTTCTACGGTGCGAGTATCGAGTGTCGGATCAACGCCGAGGATCCCGACACCTTCACGCCATCGCCGGGGACTATCCACGCCTTTCACCTTCCGGGTGGACCGGGCGTTCGGGTCGACACTGCGGCGCACTCCGAGTGCAAAGTGCTCCCATACTACGATTCGATGATTGCTAAGCTAGTCGTGCATGACCGCGTTCGCAAGGCGGCCATCGGGCGAATGAGACGTGCCTTGAGCTTGACCGTCATCGAGGGCGTGAAGACGACCGCCCCGTTGCATCAGAAGATCCTCGCCGACCAAGATTTTCAAGAAGGGCGTTACAACACACGATTCCTCGAGCGTTTTGCGGCGAAGGACACTGCACCTGTGCTTTAATTTAGTTTCTTCATCCTTTAGTCCCTCTCCCGTCCGCCTTCGCTGGAAGCTCCGGCGGACCCGCCGAAGTCATTGGGGTTGAGGCGGGCGGAGGCGGGTCGGGAGAGTGGCCGTCAAAATACGTCGTGCTCATGAGGGACGCCAAAATAGGGAGTAGCCATAAAACAGTTGGCCAGGCGTCGGTCAGACGGCGGGTGAGGGTGCAAGTGGTTTCCTTTACCGTTAATCCTTTGGTAGAGGCATCGCGAAAGTGCAAGTGGGCCGGACAAGGAGAGAATTTGAGCGCACACGTACTCGATGGCAAGAAAGTGGGGCAGGCTATCCGTGAAGACGTCCGCCAAGACGTGAGCGAGCTAGCCGCTCGAGGAGTGGTTCCCGGACTAGTTGCGATTCTGGTTGGAGACAGTCCGGCATCCGAGATCTATGTGCGGAACAAGACGCGGGCCTCGGAAAAAGCAGGCATTCATTCCGAAGCCATCCGCCTCGGAGCCGACACCAGCCGCGAGGCGCTCGCCGAGCAGATCGAGACTCTGAACCAAAAGGAAGACGTGGACGCTATTCTGCTGCAGCTTCCGCTTCCCGATCACCTCGACGCGAGCGAGTTCATTCCTCTCATTCGGCCGGACAAGGACGTGGACGGTTTTCATCCGGTAAACGTCGGTCGGCTAGTTCAAAACGAGCCAGCGCCTCGGCCATGCACTCCCGCGGGTATTCTCGAGCTACTTAAGAGGGAAAAGGTGGAAATCAAAGGCGCCCGCGCGGTGGTGCTCGGAAGGAGCAACATCGTTGGAAAGCCCATGGCGCTTCTACTCCTCCATGAGCACGCGACGGTGACGGTGTGCCACTCGCGGACACGGGAGTTGGCCAAGGTGGCCGCAGAGGCGGACATCTTGATCGCGGCCCTCGGTAGGCCGGCGTTAGTCGGGCGAGACTTCATCAAGCCGGGAGCGGTGGTGGTGGATGTTGGCATCAACCGCATCGAGGATCCGCAAGCGGTGCGGGATTACTTCGGAGACGACTCGCCACGCCTCGCCCAACTCGAGGAGAAGGGTTACACCTTGGTGGGAGATGTGCATCCGCGCGAAGCGGAGGAAGTGGCCGGGGCGCTCACCCCCGTGCCGGGAGGTGTTGGTCCACTCACCATCGCGATGCTGCTCGTCAATGCCGCGCGTTTGGCGCGCCAGAGACGCCTCTCCTCTAGTCGCCCGCCATGCTGAGGGTAGGCCTCACCGGGGGCATCGCATGCGGCAAGACCCACGTTCGGAAACTGTTGGCCGAACGAGGAGCCTTCACTGTGGACGCCGATACCGTCGTTCACCGGCTCCTCGGTCAGCAAACTGAGTTGACCCAAGCGATCGGTCGGCAATTCGGGCCGGAAGTCCTGGCATCCGATGGGTCGGTCGATCGAAAAAAGTTGGGAGCCATTGTTTTCTCGGATCCCGACGCGCGACGGCAGCTCAACCGCCTCGTTCACCCGAAGGTGATTGCAGAGGAGAAAAAGCTTTTGCAGCAGGCCGAGCGAGAGGAAATGCAAATCGGGGTTATCGACGCGGCACTCATGATCGAGACCGGAACGTATCGTGATTATGATCGCGTGGTGGTCGTTTACTGTCCTCGCGACGTCCAGCTGGAGCGCTTGGTGGCACGGGACGGTCTCTCACCCGAGGATGCGGCGCGCCGAGTCGACGCCCAGCTTTCCGTCGAGCAAAAGAAACTCTATGCCGACTATGTGGTCGATAGCTCAGGGAGTCTAGAAGACACCGAGCGGCGAGTGGGGGAGGTCTGGGCTAGTTTGGTGCGCGACGCTGCTGGCTAGGCGTTCCGTCCGCTCGCGGCTGCGGGCGAATGCTGCCGCGCCGCGAGCCTTTCCTCGACGAAAGTATTCCATTCTTGGCAGTGGGGACATCGCCACAAAATCCCGTTGGCACGGTAGTGGCATTTCACGCAGATGTGCGGATCGAGGAAGAACATCGAGTCGCGTACGTTGTCGAGATAGCTTTGGATACGTTCGTTGGGCGCGCCATGGGCGAGCAGGAGATCCCAATAATCGAGATGCACTTCGATAGCATGAGGATTGTGCGCCGCGGCAGTTGCCAACAGTTGGAGCGCCTCGTCGGTGTCGCCCCTGCGAGCTTTTCCGCGCGCTAGGGCGAGATGCGCTCGCCAGTCCCTGCGGTCACGCGCCATCGCGTCCTGATAGAGTCGATCCAGCTTCCCCTCTTCGCCAATCTGAAGAAAAACCCTCTCCAGCCGCTCGAACGTCAAATACGCATGCTCTGGATTCTCGCGGGCTAGCATCTCCCATTGCTCAACCGCTGCAGAGAGGGACCCCTGCCGTTCCAACAAGTCGCCGAGATGGAGGTAGGGAGGGGCCAGAGTTCGGTCATAGCCGATAGCCGTTTCAAAGCTCCTCGCGGCTCGCTTCTCGTCGGCGTCGAGAGCCGCTTGGCCGATCTTGTCGTGTAAGAAAGCGGCCAAAGTGGGATTGGGCTCTTCACTGGCCGCATCAAGCTTCTGAAGCACGGAGAGAGCCTTTTCCCAATCCTGGTCTTCTTCATGGATGCGCAGAAGGTGTAGGAGTGCGTACGAATTCGTGGGTTCGATCGCCAGGACTTCTGCCAACGTATCAACCGCTCGGTCACGGAATCCGGCGCGTTTAAAGTCCACCCCGAGACACAGAAGCGCATGGGCTTTCTCCCGCGGGACAAGACCAGGGCGATGCAAGATGCTTTGGTGTATCTGGATGGCACGCTCGACCTGTCCCTTTTCCCGAAAGAGATTGCCAAGGATCAAATAGATCTCGATGGCCTCGGTGTCAGAGCGGGCGGCACGAGAGAGCTCGGATATGGCGCGATCGACGTTTCGTGAGGCAAGTAGCTCGAGCCCCAAGATGTAATGGAAAGACTCTCCGATTCCTCTACGCCCCGCCGGCCGGCGCCGGCCGGTCAACTTTCCCCAAAGCTGAGCCAGCGCGACACCGACGACGAAGGCGATGAGCGCCACGAGAGAAATCAGTTCATTGATACTCATCAACGCTTAGGTATGGTCGCCGGAAGCGGGTTCAATCGAGCAGGCGGGGTTCCGGGTCCCGGTTCGTATCTTCCTCGGTATCTTCATTTTCGGGAATGTCAGGCCGACCTTCGGACGGGGCCAACGACGTCAAGGGAAGATTCCGGAGGGCTTCCAGCTCGGACTCGAGCCTCTCGTTCGTCTTACGCAACTGTCTCAAGCGGGTTCGAAGTCGAAACTGATCGGTGATGGCAAGAAACGCCGCGATGACAAAGCCCGCAAGCATGGCGCCCAAGAGCGCCAACGCCAGAGGAATGTCGACCGTCTGGAATCCCAGGTACGGCGGCCAACCGAAGTAGACGATGACCCGTTGGTCGAAGTTGGAGATGAAGAATATCGTCAGGGCAGAGCCAAGTATCAAATAGAACAACATGGTAAAAGTATGCACGGCTACCTCAAATATTCTTGGACTAGGTTTTCGAGCATTCCCTTGGCGGTCAGGATTTGATCGACGAGCTCTCGCACCGCGCCGGAACCTCCTCTCGCCCGAGTCACGAGGTCGACGCGCGCTCTGACCTCGGGATGGGCGTCCGCGACCGTCGCGGAGAGTCCAACTCGACTCAAGACTGGCAGATCAGGAAGGTCGTCACCCATGAACGCGACCTTTTCCTGTGACAGTCCTTCCTGACCGAGTGCTTCCTGAAGAGCGGCTAGCTTATCACCGGCGCCCAGGCGGACGAAGTCCAACTTCAGCTCCTTGGCCCGGTGGGTCACCGCCGTAGACTTGCGGCCAGAGATGAGCCCGACCTTTAACCCTGCCTTTCGGGCCAGCACGAGTCCGATGCCGTCACGGGAATGGAAGCGCTTCACCTCTTCGCTGCCGTGTCGCTCGAACGTGCCGTCGGTGAGGACCCCGTCTACGTCGAGGAGGAGCATTTGGATCTTCTTCGCTTTTTCTCTAAAGATATTGTCCACAGTCTTAACCTAGTGCTCGCTCTTCGCTCGCTCCCGCCTACGCCGTGGCAGGCTCCTCTAGCGCCCACGGCTTCGGCTAGGTCCCGCCGCCTGGCCACGTCGGGCTTCAGCAATAACCTAGTTTGGCGGCCCTCACGCGCGTCAGCCCACCAGTACTCTTCAAAAATATTGGCCGAGTCTCCACAAATCGTGGAGGTGAATAATGCCCGCGATACCGCCAACCCCATCAGGGACGAGGAGGGACGTGATCTTGCGGTCCTCCATGAGGGCGAGGGCGCTCGTGGCGAGCTCCTTACGGTCGATCGTTGCTGGATCGTGAGTCATGCACTCACCGGCCTTCCGGCCCAAGAGTTCCGCATCTTTGCCGAGTTGGCGACGCAAGTCACCGTCGGATATGACGCCGACGAGTTTCTGATTGTCGTCGACCACGCTGGTGACACCGAGCCCCTTGCGAGACATCTCGTATATCACGTCGCGCATCAGCGCATCCGTCTTCACCTTTGGGAGCTCCTCTCCGGTGTGCATCAGGTTTTCGACTCTTCGGAGCTTGAACCCCAACTGACCACGCGGGTGGAGCACCGCGAAGTCTTCGGTAGTGAACCCTTTCTTTTCCAACACTGCCATCGCCAAGGCGTCGCCCAAGGCGAGGAGGGCAGTGGTGCTAGCGGTAGGTGCCAGGCCCATTGGGCAGGCCTCTTCATCTACCGAGACATCCAGAACCACGTCGGAGGCATTACCCAATGTCGAGCGTGTGCGACCAAGGAGTGAGAGCAGGGGCACGCGGAGACGCTTGAGAGTCTCGAGTAGCTGCACCAGCTCTTCGGTCTCGCCACTGTTGGAGACGGCGACGACAGCATCGTCTTTGACCACCATTCCGAGGTCACCGTGGAGTGCTTCGGCGGGATGAAGGAACACCGACGGCGTTCCGGTGCTGTTCAGGGTTGCCGCGATTTTGCGGCAAATGATTCCGGACTTTCCCATGCCGGTCACCACGACCCGACCCTGACAATTGGACACCAGCTCTACCGCACGGGCGAAATTCTCGTCCAGTCTCTCGATGAGTTTCTCGATCGCGCGGGCCTCAATGGTCAGAACCCTGCGTGCAAGCTCCAGGCTCATGACCCACCCTCTCGGACCGCCCGTTCGATGGTTTTGAGGCGTTTCAGGACTGACGCCAATTTATCGAGTGGGCAACTATTGGGTCCATCCGAGCGAGCTTGATCCGGGCGGTCGTGTACCTCCATGAAAATGCCGTCTACCCCAGCGGCGACGCCCGCAGAGGCGAGCTCGGCGATGAAGCGAGACTGCCCTCCGGACGTTTTGCCTGCCCCCCCGGGTAGCTGCAGGCTGTGGGTCACGTCGAACACGACCGGGCATCCGGTCTCGCGCATGACAGAGAAGCCGCGCACATCGACCACGAGATTGTTGTACCCAAAACTAGTTCCGCGTTCGGTCAGAAGAACGTCCTCGTTCCCGGTGGCACGAGCCTTGTCGGCGGTGTGAGCCATATCCCAGGGGGCCAGGAACTGCCCCTTCTTGATGTTGATCGGCTTACCGGTTCGAGCCGAGGCCGTGATGAGGTCGGTCTGGCGGCAGAGAAATGCAGGGATCTGCAAGAGGTCCACGACCTCTGCGACTGCCTCGGCTTGCTCGGGTTCGTGAACGTCGGTCGTCACGGGAAGCTCGAGTTTATGACGGATCTCACCGAGTACAGCGAGGCCGTCCTCGAGGCCCGGACCACGAAAGGAATCCACCGCGGTTCGGTTCGCCTTGTCGAACGAAGCCTTGAAGATGAAGGGAACCTCCGCCTCGCGAGCGATGGACTTGAGTTGCTCGGCCATGTAGAACGGATGGCGGTCGTCTTCGATGACACAGGGGCCCGCGATGAGGACGAACGGATGGCCGGCCCCAAAGGTGGTGTCAGCGACACGCACAGCGCGGGTTCGATCGTCTGTTGGCATGGATCTCGGGCCCATCTTAACCTGAACTGGCCTTGAACGGGCTGACTGAGGCCGAAACTGACCTGTCCCGGTGGCCCCCGGCGTTACTCGCTGTGACTAGGGCTAGGGCCGGAGTGGCGTCGCGCGACTTCCTTGGAGGCGATCTCGGCGGCTCCCGCTCCTTCTCGAGCGACCCGGTAGCTTCTTGCGGCTCCTATGAACTCACGGAACAGCGGGTGGGGGGCCAGCGGGTGGGATTTGAATTCTGGGTGGAACTGTACCGCGAGGAACCAGGGATGAGACGGTATCTCAATTATCTCGACGAACTTGGAGTCCGGCGAACGACCGGTGATGCGGAGCCCGGCGTCGGTTAGGATTTGCTCATACTCTCGATTGAACTCGAATCGGTGGCGGTGTCGCTCCACGATGTCGAGGGCCCGGTAGGCGCGATGCGCCAGCGAGTCGGGTTCTAAGACGCAGGGATAACCACCGAGTCTCATCGTACCGCCCAGTTGCTCGACGCCCTCGAGTTCTTCTAGCTTTATGATGACGCGTTCGCTCGTATCCGGTTCGCATTCCGTCGAGTTCGCCTCGGTCAATCCACACACCGAGCGCGCGTACTCGACCACCGACCACTGAAAGCCGTAGCAGATGCCGAAATACGGAATGCCCTGGGTCCGGGCATAGCCTGCCGCCGCCGTCATCCCTTCTGTGCCGCGTTGGCCGAAGCCACCGGGCACCAGAATCCCATCGACTCCTCCCAGAGGGGCTACATTGTTGTTTTCGAGATCTTCGGCTTCGATCCACCGCAACTTGACTCTTAGGTCGTGGGCGAAGCCCCCATGAGCGAGGGCCTCAGAGAGACTCTTGTAGGCGTCTTCCAACTTGACGTATTTCCCCACGATGCCGATCTCGATTTCCGCGCGCGGATTTCGGATCCGGTCGACCAGGTCTCTCCACTGGTTCAAATCCTTCTTGCCTTGCGGGAGATCGAACAACTTCAAGATGATTGAGTCGAGACTTTCCTCGGACAGTGACAACGGAACCTCATAAATCGTATCCACATCGCGCGCCGTCTTGACCGCTTCCTCGTCGAGGTTACAGAAGAGCGCGATCTTCGATTTCAAATCGCGAGGCAGCGTCCGGTCCGTTCGGCAGAGAAGTATGTCCGGCTGGATACCGATGGCCCTTAGCTCACGAACGCTGTGCTGCGTGGGTTTGGTCTTCTGTTCGCGGGCGGCGCCGATGTACGGCACCAACGTAAGGTGGATGAAGATCGCACCCGCGCGCCCTACGTCTTGACGAAATTGCCGCACCGCTTCCAAGAAAGGCAAACCTTCGATGTCACCAACCGTGCCCCCGATCTCGACGATCACCACGTCGGCATCCTTCGCGACCGGTTCTAGACGGCTCTTAATTTCGTTCGTGATGTGAGGTATGACCTGAACGGTTCCACCCAAGTAATCGCCGCGCCGCTCCTTGGTGATGACCGTTTCGTAGATCTGTCCCGTCGTGGCGTTGGAAGCACGGCTCAGCCTGACGCGTGTGAATCGCTCGTAGTGTCCGAGGTCGAGATCGGTCTCCGCACCGTCGTCGGTAACGAAGACTTCGCCGTGCTGGTAGGGACTCATCGTGCCCGGATCTACATTGATGTATGGATCGAACTTAAGAAAAGAGACTCGATAGCCATGGGATTCCATCAGAAGGCCGATGGATGCTGAAGCCAACCCCTTACCCAGTGAAGATACGACTCCGCCGGTCACAAAAATGAATTTGGCTTTCTTTGTAGGGTTCGTTGGGGCCTGCTCCATCAAATCTCCTCCTTCATTGCGCTCCGCAATTGGCCGTTATTGGAGAGACCGGCGAGCGGTGTCTCCGGACTGACTACACAATTTCCTAAGCAACTCTCTCGCTCGCTTGAGATCGGCCGGCGTATCGATGCCGACACTCACGCTCTCGGTAATCTCGACCCGAATAGGAATGCCGTTTTCCAAAGCGCGGAGCTGCTCGAGCCTCTCGATGCGCTCCAATGGGCTCGGTTCGAAGCGGGTGAGCTCTTGCAAAACCGGTTTCGGGTACACATATAGGCCGACGTGCTTGAAGCACGAGCCGAGCCCGGCGTCTTCACCTTGGTCGAAACGGGGGCGCCGTGTATCGCCGCTCATTTGTGTCGTCGCCACGAACGGGATCGGCGCGCGAGAAAAATAAAGAGCAAAGCCGCGTCGGTCGACCACCACCTTGACGGTGTTGGGATCGCTGAACTCTTCTGGGGTTGCGATCGGACTGGCGAGCGTTGCAATCACTGGGCCCGTTTCGCTCGGTTGGCACGCGCCCACGACTAGATCGATGTCTTGCGCTTCGAGGAAGGGCTCGTCCCCTTGAATGTTGACCACCAAATCGACTTCGATATCGGCCACCGCTTCCGCCACCCGGTCCGTTCCGCTCGGATGGTTGGGGGAGGTAAGGACGCATTCGCCGCCGAAGGAAGTCACCGCGTCTCGAATCCTGGAATCATCGGTAGCAACGAGCACTCGATCGATCAGACGTGCCTCCGAGGAACGCCGGTATACGTGTTCCACCAAAGGGCGGCCGCCGAGATCGGCGAGAGGCTTTCCGGGGAGACGCTCAGAGTGGAAGCGGGCAGGTATGACCGCTATTGTCCGCATTCAACCAGAAAATGTTGTGGTGACTTTGTAGCGCACTCGCAATCATATCCTCGCCGGATCTTCGGTGTCAACAACGATTTCGTTTTTGACATCGTCACCATTGGCAACGGTTTCCCCTCGGGAGTTATAGTGGTCGGATGTTGCGAGCCTCGGCGACCCTGTTGATTGTTTGCCTCTTGGTCATGGCGCGCAGCACCAGTGCTGACACGTCAGCACCGTTTTTGGGGGCACGAGCAACTGGCCTCGCCGGTGCCTTCACGGCGGTGGCCGACGATTCAACGGCCTTTCATTGGAATCCGGCCGGAATCGTATATGGAAACCTCATTCGAGCCGGGTTCTATGCCGGCACTTCTTTTCAAGATCGCAACGAACTGGTGAACGGTGTTCGGCAGGGGCTTCCCGGCGACAATTCGGTTCTGGATGCCGGCGATGGGATAGGCTCTTCGACTAGCTTCACCATGTTGGGTGTTGCTGTAACGGGTTTAACGGAAACCTCCTCCTTCCTAGAGGACGACGTACTCCATTCGCGAGGACTCGAGACGTTGGATGTTGCGGTCTCGCTCGTACAATCGCTGCCTTTGGATGAGTTGACGGTGGGTGTCAATGCCAGGTTGATCCGCGGTACGGCGTTCGAGCAGGGTGAGCCGGCTAGCTTTGTTCCAACCGCCAACCGCAATGTTGGCGATCTAGTAGATCGAGCTGTCGCCGGCGAGGGCCGGATCGAAAACGAGTTTGGTCTAGACCTTGGTCTTCTCTACCAACCGAACGACTGGCTCCGGCTCGGTCTCATGGCACGAAACCTTACCGAGCCCACGTTTCACACCGAAAGCGACAATGAGATCGTTCTGCCCACACATGCGCGCGCCGGCGTGGCGTTCATGTTGGAGTCCGACTTTCTTGTCGCGGTCGACGCCGATCTGACTTCGCGGGATTCTCCGTGGTCTCCTCCGGTATCTTCTCCGGCAGGGAGCACTCAGCACTGGCGCGAGCTTTCGGTCGGTGTCGAAAAGGCTTGGGGAAGTCGGCGGGTGGCGGTGCGTGGTGGTTTGAGGACTGAGCTCGCCGCCGGTTCAATGACACGACCGGGCGTTTCTCTCGGGGTTGGCGTTCGAATTGCCATGGTGATCGTTGATCTCGGTGTGATGACGAGCACGAAAAGGCGGCAAGGAGCCCTTTGGCTAGGGGTCAGTCTCAGCCGCTGAGAGGTGTCGGGAACTGTGCTATTCTGAAGCGGGTCCGGACCCCCAGACACGCGGTAAGCCCCGCCATTACTGGCTTCCCGGCCCCCCGATATGGGTTCTCCCTTGACAATTCTCGACCCGGAGGTTAAAGTATTTGAACACGCTATTCCGGTAATCCATAGTGAACAGAGAAACTTAAGGCCTCCGGCCAGATCGAGTTCGAGCGGAGTAGTGGATGCCAATTAAGCTCGGCGAGTTGCTGGTTAAGGAAAACCTGATTTCACCCCAGCAACTTCAAGAAGCCCTAACCTATCAAAAACAACACGGTGGCAAGCTAGGGTACAACCTCGTCAAGTTAGGCTTCGTCAAGGACGAG
This sequence comes from Candidatus Marinacidobacterales bacterium, assembly GCA_965219415.1. Taxonomy (GTDB): domain Bacteria; phylum Acidobacteriota; class Vicinamibacteria; order Marinacidobacterales; family DATDRI01; genus CBDCNP01. The sequence continues at coordinate 1,273,068 of OZ244742.1, read as the reverse complement.
GAGATCACCGGCTTGCTGTCTCGTCAGTACGGCGTTCCGGCCATCAATCTCGCGCGATTCGAGAGCGACCCTTCCGTCATCAAGCTCGTGCCCGCCGAGACCGCCCAGAAGTATCAGATCATTCCGCTTTCGAGAGCAGGCGCCAACTTGACCATCGCCATGGTGGATCCGACGAACGTTTTCGCGATGGACGACATCAAATTCATGACTGGCTACAACGTCGAGCCGGTCGTGGCGTCAGAAACCGCCATCATGGATTCCATCGACAAGTACTATGGCTCCGCGCATTCCTTGCAGCTCAGGGAAGTCATGAGCGAGCTGGCCGAGACCGACGCCGGCGACGTCGAGGTCCTCGAGGAGACCTCGGACATCGACCTCGAAGAGCTGGAACGCTCCAGCGAAGAAGCTCCGGTCGTCAAGCTATGCAACTTGATCCTCACCGACGCGCTGCGTCGGGGAGCGAGCGATATCCACATCGAGCCGTATGAGCGGGAGTTTCGCGTGCGCTTCCGCATCGACGGTGTTCTCTACGTTGTAATGAACCCGCCGATGAAGCTTCGCGACGCGATCACTTCGCGTCTCAAGATTATGGCCAAGCTCGACATCTCGGAGAAGCGTCTCCCTCAAGATGGCCGGATCAAGATCCGAATGAACAGCAACGGCAAGATGCGAGAGCTCGATTACCGCGTTTCGACTCTGCCCACCCTCTTTGGCGAGAAGGTTGTGCTTCGATTGCTCGACAAAGAAAACCTCATGCTCGACATGACCAAGCTGGGTTTCGAGGTTGCTTCGTTGAAGCATTTCGAAGAGGCCATCCTCAAGCCGTGGGGGATGGTACTGGTGACGGGGCCGACCGGCAGCGGCAAGACGAATACGCTCTATTCCGAGATCAGCCGGCTCAACACACCCGAAACTAACATCATGACCGCCGAAGATCCGGTGGAGTTCAACTTGGTAGGCATCAACCAGGTGCAGATGAAGGAGTCGATCGGCTTGAACTTCGCGGCCGCCCTGCGCTCTTTCCTCCGTCAGGATCCCAACATCGTTTTGGTCGGAGAGATTCGAGACTTCGAAACGGCCGAGATCGCGGTCAAGGCCGCCTTGACCGGCCACTTGGTTCTATCCACGTTGCACACTAATGACGCTCCTTCAACGATCAATCGACTCATGAACATGGGCATCGAGCCTTTCCTGGTGGCGACGTCGGTCCACCTGATTTGTGCTCAACGGTTGGTGCGAAAGATCTGCAAGGAGTGCCGGGGGCCGATGGAAGTGCCTCCTCAGGCGCTCATCGATGTCGGATTCGAGCCCGATGAGGCGAAGAACCTTACGATCTTCAAGGGTAAGGGGTGCACGACCTGCAACAACACCGGATACAAAGGGCGCCTAGGCCTCTACGAAGTCCTCGAGTGCACCGACGAGATTCGTCAGATGGTCTTGGAGGGTGCCTCGTCGATGGAGATCAAGAAGCAAGCGGTCGAGGAAGGTATGCTCACCCTCAGGCGGAGCGGACTCCAGAAGATCGCGGACGGCATGACGACCATCGACGAGGTCGTTCGCGAGACCGTAAAATAATTCCTTGGAGGATCTGGGGGCGGACCACTTTGGATGCTCGCCGGTAAACTCTTGGGCGGCAAGTTAACGTGACAAACTTGACATGACTTGACAGGGATTCCAGAAAGAATATCAGTGAGGTCAAGATATGGCGGTTAGCCTTCATCAGTTGCTGAAGACGATGCTCGAGATGGGCGGGTCCGATCTACACGTGACCAATAACTCGGCGCCTCAGGTGCGGGTGGACGGCAAGCTTCGTCCGCTCGACATGCCTCCCCTCACTTCGGTGGAAACGAAACAGATCGCTTACAGTGTGCTCACCGACAACCAAAAGCATCGTTTTGAAGAGAACCTCGAGCTGGATTTCTCGTTCGGCATCAAGAATCTGGCACGGTTCCGCGCCAACGTGTTCATGCAACGGGGATCGGTGGCGGCCGTTTATCGGACGATTCCCTACGAAATCCTCGGATTCAAGCAGTTGGGACTCCCGACCGTGGTGTCACAGATCTGCGACAAGCCGAGAGGGTTGGTGCTGGTGACCGGCCCGACGGGGAGCGGCAAGTCGACGACGCTTGCCGCCATGCTGGACAAGGTCAACAAGGAAAGAGCCGAGCACATCATCACCATCGAAGACCCCATCGAGTACTTGCACAACCACCAGAAGTGCATCGTGAATCAGCGTGAGCTCCATGCCGACACCCTCAGTTTCCCCAATGCGCTGCGATCCGTGCTTCGTGAGGATCCCGACGTGGTGCTCATCGGAGAGATGCGTGATCTCGAGACCATAGAATCGGCGCTTCGCATCGCTGAGACCGGCCACTTGACGTTCGCTACCCTGCATACCAACTCCGCCGCTCAAACCATCAACCGTATCGTCGACGTCTTCCCGGCGCACCAGCAACCCCAGATTCGAGCCCAACTCTCGTTCGTGCTCGAGGGGATCATGTGTCAGACCTTGCTACCCCGTGCGAGCGGAACCGGCCGCGTATTGGCGATGGAGATTCTGATTCCGAATTCGGCAGTCCGGAATCTGATTCGTGAGGACAAGATCCATCAGATTTATTCGTCGATGCAGACCGGCCAGGAAAAACACGGGATGCAGACGTTCAATCAATGCTTGTCAACGCTCTACGCTCAGAAGCAGATCACGCTGCAATTGGCCCTCTCGATGTCATCCATCCCGGATGAGCTCCAGGATATGATCAATCGGGGCGCCGGAATTTCCGGTGGCCACCGACCGCAGATGGCGGGCAACCGCGCCGGGGGCGGTCGGTAGAGAACAGATGGCCCCGGACGTCAGGTTGCCAAGTGTAAGAGGCCATCCAAAACCGTTTAATTGGTTTGAAGGAGTAAAGGAGGCACAGGATGCCGGCGTACGTTTGGAAAGGCAAGACGCGTCGCGGCGTGGCCACCAGCGGAGAAAGGGTCGCCGATTCCAAGGACGCGGTGATTGCCATGCTCCGTCGTGAGCAGGTCCTGGTCACTAGCATCAAGGAGAAGGGCAAGGAGTTGGCGCTTCCCAAGTTGGGGGGCGGCATCAAGTCCAAGGACATTGCCATCTTCACCCGTCAGTTCTCGGTGATGATCGATGCCGGACTCCCATTGGTGCAGTGCTTGGAGATCCTGGGGACCCAGCAGGACAATGCCAGCTTCCAGAAAGTGCTTCTGGCCGTGCGTCAGGACGTGGAAGGCGGTTCGTCCCTAGCCGATGCTATGAAAAAGCATCCTCAGGCATTTGATGATCTGTATACCAATATGATCGCCGCCGGCGAGGCTGGCGGTATCTTGGACACGATTCTCAAACGCCTGGCCATCTATATAGAAAAAAATGTCAAGCTGAAGTCCCAAGTGAAGTCGGCGATGATCTATCCGGCGACGGTGGTCAGCATCGCCGGTTTGGTGGTGGGTGTCATTCTCTGGAAAGTGATTCCGACTTTCGCGGCTCTGTTTGCCGGGCTCGGGGCGCAGTTGCCTCTGCCCACGCGAATCGTCATCGCCATGTCCAACTGGTTCGTTCGGCTCCTGCCGTTTCTCGTCTTGGGCTCAATCGGGACGGTAGTCGGCATCCGTCGTTACCATGCGACCCACAAGGGCAGGCGAGTGCTCGATGGTTTGCTGTTGAAAGCGCCTGTTCTGGGGTTGATCCTCAGGAAAATTTCGGTGGCCCGTTTTTGCCGGACGCTTGCCACGTTGATGTCTAGTGGTGTGCCCATCCTGGACGGACTGGAGATTACTGCGCGGACGGCGGGTAACGCCATCGTCGAAGACGCGATCATGACCACTCGGAAGAGCGTCGAGGGTGGTCAGACGCTCGCCCAGCCGCTCAAGGCGACCGATGTTTTTCCGTCCATGGTGGTTCAAATGATCTCGGTCGGCGAGCAAACCGGTGCCTTGGATACTATGCTCTCGAAGATCGCAGATTTCTACGAAGACGAAGTGGATCAGTCGGTGGCTAACTTGATGACGCTGATGGAGCCGATCCTGATCCTCTTCCTGGGTACGGTCGTGGGTGGAATCGTTATCTCGATGTACCTGCCTATCTTCCATTTGATCAACCAGCTGTGAGTTAATCCTATTTCTTCGCGACGACTGGCGTTCCCTGGAAGGCCAGCCGTCCTTTCCAACGAAGGCCGTGCACTTCACGATCTTTCTGAACACGTTTCTCTTCTTCACCGTAGGGTTTCTCACCAGCTATCTTTCCGAGAGTCTCCGCGAGACGGGCCGCGAGCTCGAGGTGGCGTCCGATCATCTCGCCGACCTTCAAGCTTTCAACCAAACGGTCATCGACTCACTCTCTTCGGGCTTGATGACCACCGATACCGAAGGACGCATCAACTTCTTCAACGACGCCGCGCAGGCGATTCTCAAGGTGAAGGCGGCGCAAGCGATGGGTCAAAAGGCCGGTGAGCTCCTCGGGGAAGACGAAGGCTTCATCGAACGCATCGACTCGATGTTGGAAGTGCGTCGCTACTGTCGGATGGAGGGGGCCTATCTGAACGGGCATGGCGATGAGATCTACCTGGGGTTGAGCGTCTCCCACCTCCTCTATAAGGGGGAGAGCAGGAGCGGATTCCTTTTTACGTTTCAGGACCTCACCGAGATCAAACGGTTGGAGAATGAGGTCCGCCTAAAGGAAAACCTCGCCACGATGGGAGAGATGGCGGCGGGGATGGCTCACGAGATCCGCAACCCGTTGGCGTCCATCAGCGGTTCCGTTCAGGTCCTCGAGGAAGAGCTGGGCCTGGCGGGAGAAAATTCTCGATTCTCGATTGATGGACATCATTGTGAGGGAATCGGAGCGCCTCTCGTCCATTTTGAACGAGTTCCTGGTCTACGCAAGGCCCCCGAAGTTCGAGCCCCGCAACATCGACCTTCGGGAGGTCGTGGGGGAAACGGTTGCTCTGCTCGAAAACAGCGCGGAAGTTCAGCCGGAGCACGAGATCGCCTTGAAGCTACCCGAGTCGGAGGTGAAGCTCTTCGCCGATGCCAATCACATGAAACAGATAACTTGGAATTTAGCCCGCAACGCCATTCAAGCGATGCCGGAGGGAGGTCGCTTGGAGGTAGAGCTCGAGCGCAACGGCTCGGGGGAAGTGGTCATGGCTTTTCGTGACCAAGGCGTTGGCCTGAGCCAGGGTGACGTGCATCAGGTATTCCGACCCTTCTCCGGAAAGTTCGAGCGGGGGAGCGGACTAGGTCTGGCCATCGTCTATAGAATCGTGAAGGATTACAACGGAGTCATCCGTGTGGACAGTCTCGAGCCACGGGGTACGGAGGTCTCCGTACACTTTCCGCTGGGCAGGAGGACAATCGGTTGAACCGCATTCTGGTGGTCGACGACGAGACTTCCATGCGCCAGCTTCTGGAGATAACTCTTCGCAAGGGGGCTATCGGGTAACGATGGCGGAGTCGGGGCAAAAGGCGGTGGAGGCATTCTCGAAGGCTGCCTATGATCTGGTCATTTCCGACATCAAAATGCCCGACATGAGTGGTGTCGACGTCCTGTGAGCAGTGAAGCAATCCGCGCCGGGAACCCCAGTAATCATGATCACCGCCTATTCGTCCGCTGAAACTGCGGTGGAAGCGTTGCGCCTGGGCGCCTACGACTACATTGCGAAACCCTTCAAGATCGACGAGCTCAAAGTCACCATCAGAAACGCACTCGAAAAGCAGCAACTGACCGAGGAAGTCGTAAGCCTCAAGCGGACGCTTCGCAAGAAGCACGGCCTCGGTGCGATGCTCGGGCGGAGCTCCAAGATGATCAAGCTCTTCGATTTGATCAAGTCCGTAGCTCCTACCAACAGCACCATCCTCATTACCGGGGAGAGCGGCACCGGGAAGGAGCTCGCCGCCCGTGCCATCCACGGGAACAGCACGCGGGAGTCGGATCCTTTCGTTTCCGTCAACTGCGGGGCGGTACCCGAGACCCTGCTGGAGAGTGAGCTATTCGGTCATCTCAGGGGGTCCTTTACCGGCGCGCATGCCAACCACAAGGGCCTGTTCGAAGTGGCTCATACCGGGAGCATCTTTCTCGATGAGATCGGCGAGATGAGCCCAGCGATGCAAGTGAAGCTGCTGCGAGTCCTGCAGGACAAGAGAATCCGCCGTATCGGCTCTACTGAGGAGATCGAGGTTGACGTTCGGATCATCGCCGCCAGCAACAAGGACCTCGAGAGAATGGTGGGGGAAAAGACCTTCCGTGAAGATCTCTTTTACCGCCTGAACGTCATCCCCTTCACATGGTCCCGCTCCGAGAACGGCCGAGACGACATCCCAATGTTGGCGGAACATTTTTTGACGAAGGCCAATAAGGATATGAACAAACGCATTGCGAAGATCTCCGATGAAGCCATGGAGCTCATGACCCGATGCGACTGGCCAGGTAACGTGCGAGAGCTCGAGAACGTCATCGAGCGTGCGGTGGCGCTCGAGCCTTCGCAGGTCATTCTGCCGGAGAGGCTGCCGGAGAAGATTCAGGAAGGCAGCACCGCGGCGATCGCGGCGGCCGACGGAGAGGGACTCGTCGAGCTCCCAGAGGACGGGCTGGATTTCCATGACCACATCGGAGGTATTGAACGGCGTCTGCTATCGCTCGCCCTGGAGCGGGCGGGGGGAGTGCAAACCCGAGCCGCCAAGTTCCTACACATGAATCTTCGCTCCTTTCGCTATCTTCTTCAGAAATACGATCTGAGGTGAACGTGTCGTTTTGGGGAAAGACGATTCTGGGAGCGGGGGTAATCGTTGCCTGCGCGACCGCGGTTGGTCTCATCCATAATCGTATCTCTCCCGAGGGGATCGGTATCGGTCAGCATCCTCTGCAAGCGGTAAGTGAGCTGGGCGCGTCTTGGTTTCTAGACACCCCGCAAGCCAAGAAGAAGTGGGATCAAGGCGTCATCTTCGTGGATGCGAGAGCGGAGGACTTCTATCTTTACGAAGGACACATCGCGGGTGCCATTTCGTTACCCGTCATGGAGTTCGATGCGGCTTTCGCTCGAGTCAAGGATCGCTTGCCCTCTCCTGACGAAGAGATCGTCTGTTATTGCAGTGGGTTTGGATGTGAAGAAAGCACCGCGCTGGCGGAAAAGCTGACCGAGAAAGGGTACCGACGCGTTTATGTTTACGAAGGCGGGTGGCCGGAGTGGAGCGAAGACGGGCTGCCTTCTGAGGTGGAGAACAACGAATGAAGAAGCTACTTGACAATCGCTGGTTGGTGCTGGCGTGCCGGCTGGTACTGGGCGCGGTGTTCATTTACGCCAGCATCGATAAGATCCAACACCCCGCCGCTTTCGCCAAACAAGTATACAACTACCAGATGTTGCCGGTGGTGGCTTCAAACCTATTCGCGATGAGTCTGCCGTGGATGGAGCTGTTCGCAGGGCTCGCACTCATCATTGGTGTCTTCAAAAGGGAGAGCTCGCTTCTCCTGAGCGCGCTTCTCGTGCTTTTCATCGCCGCGATTTCCGTGAACCTCTATCGTGGCGTGAACCTCGATTGCGGTTGCTTCAGCACTTCCGGAGAAGGAAGGAGTATCGGGGCGATGACGGTTGCGCAAGATGTCGTGTTGTTGTTGGCCGGCCTGGTGGTGCTGCGAGCCGCGCTGCTCGAGCGGCGCCAGGAAACCGCGTAGGTTCTCTGCGCCTCCGGATAGCCTGTTTCGCTTTTTCTTCCCTTGCGAATACGGGCCTGCGGGGCTCTCACCCCTTCTAATTTTTGCCATTCGCGCGTTGACAAAAAATGGCAAGTCCGCTATCGTCTTCCTATCCGACTGACCGTGACGTGGACAGGGCAGGCGGCTCAAGTTACTCAAAAAAATAGGTTAGAGGGATTTATCGTCGAGGCTTGGTTGGCGGACCTCCTGGCACATGGGTTGCTATAGTTCCCAGCGAACTTGCCTCGCCCCGGGTAAGTCGATTCACAACTGAGCATCAAAGCCGGAAACGACACAAGAAGGGCAGGCACAAACACAATCGACCCCTTGGATGGGGTAAGCAAGGGAAAAGGAGCTACAAATGAGAAATCGGAAGGGATTCACGCTGATCGAGCTGTTGATCGTCGTGGCGATTATCGGCATTATTGCCGCCATCGCCATTCCCAGTTTGCTTCGTGCTCGCGTCTCCGCGAACGAAGCGCAGGCCATCGGGGACACCCGGTCGGTCATCTCGGCAGAGCAGACCTACGCTTCTGCCAACTGCGGGTTCTTCTCTGACCTGATCAACCTGTGCCGGAACGGCGGAGACTGCGCCGGTGTGGGAATTCCGAACTATCCGACGGCAGCGCCTGAGTTCGTGGGTGGCGACCTCGGAAGGAACTCGACCTACCAGAAGTCTGGTTACGACCGGGAATGGCAAGCTGTTGGAACGTCCCCGAGCGGGTTTGACAGCCTGCGCTGCGACGGCAGTAGCGAGACGGACTACTGCTACCACTCGACTCCGACCAACATGGGGCTCACTGGTGTGCGGGGTTTCATGGGTTCCGCGACGGGAGCCATCTATATCACGCCGGATGGTGCTCAGGTGGCTTGCCCGGCTGACAGCAGCTCGCTCTTCCTCGAGTAGCAGCGAGTAGCAGCGAGTAGCAGCCCCGAGAGGAAAGGGTGGCTGTGTTAGCCACCCTTTCCTCCAACTTCTTCTGGCGGATGGATGAGGGGGCCACGATGAAAGAGAGAAACGGATTCACACTCATCGAACTTCTTATCGTCGTAGCCATCATCGGTATCATCGCCGCAATCGCCATCCCCAGCCTTCTTCGCGCCCGCGTCGCGGCTAACGAAGCCCGGGTCATTGGGGATACCCGAACCGTCATTTCCGCTGCGGTCACTTATGCTTCGAGCAATTGCGGCCTGTTCGCTGCGTCTTTGGTCTGCATGACCGACGACTCGGTCTGCATCCCGGGATATCCAACGGCCGCGCCTGCGTTCTTGGGGCGGGACCTCGGTCGAACGACGCCATACAGGTCGAACGACGCCATACAGTAAGAGGGGGTGCACCAGGGACTATTTGACGAATCCAGCCGCGGGACAGGATACGGCGAGATGCGATCCCGGATCATTATTCGATTTCTGCTACCATTCCGTACCAATCAACATGGGGCTGACCGGCGTGCGGGCCTACTCGGGCACGCCGGCAGGCGCGATTTACTTTGACCAGGCAGGGAACCCCATTGCTTGTCCGATTCCCTCGGGAACGTTCACTCTGGATTAGACGTCGCTAAGAAGGAGTCCGCCTCTCTACGAAGACGCTAGCTTTCGCTCCCGCGAAGGCTCGGCGCGAAGCAGTTTCAGAAACAACGTAGAAACCTACAAGTTCTGACAGTTTTCGAGGAAGTGCGCATGACCGATGTCGAAATCGATGGTTTGACGAAGGACTATCCCGTGGGCCCGTTCTCCCGAAAGACGAAGCGGGCCCTCGACAATCTCTCCCTCAGCATAGACCAAGGCGAGATCTTCGGTTTGATCGGTCCCAATGGTGCCGGGAAGACCACCACGCTCAAGCTTCTGATGGGGCTGGTATTCTCGACCGAGGGGCGGGCCAAGATTCTCGGCAAGCCTCTCCATGATCTCACCATGAAGGCACAGATCGGTTATCTCCCCGAGCAGCCCTATTTTTACGACTATTTGACCGGTCGGGAGTTGCTGAACTACTTCGGGCAACTCTTTGGCCTCGGGCGCGGCGAGCGCCTCCGCAGAACGAACGACTTGCTTCAACGAGTGGGTCTGACAGCGGCGGGAGATTCTCAACTTCGCGAGTACTCCAAGGGGATGACGCAACGACTCGGTGTGGCACAGGCTCTGCTCAACCGGCCGCGTATCGTTTTCCTGGACGAGCCTATGTCGGGCCTCGACCCCATGGGGCGGCGCGACATGACAGTGCTCGTTCGAGAGCTCAAGAACGAAGGGGTTACCGTTCTCTTCTGCTCGCACATCCTCCCCGACGTCGAGGCCTTGTGCGACCGGGTCGCGATCTTGAACCACGGGAAGAAGGTCAGGGAAGGCAAGCTCTCGGAAATCCTTGACCTGTCGCTGACGATAGAAGTCGTTTTGGGGAATGTCTCCAACGGATTGGAGCAAGAGCTCGGCGCCATCGCGTCTCGCCTGCACCGGTTAGGTGAGAGCATCAAGTTGGAACTGGGAGGCGAGGAGGTTCTGGATAAGGTTCTGAGCATGGTGCAGTCGAACGGAGCGCGTCTCGTTTCGGTGCAACCTGTTCGTCAGACACTCGAGGAGTATTTCGTCCGTGAAGTGGCCGCCACCGGAGTCGAGAGACCATGAGTAAGATCGCCTTCATCTCGCTGAACACCTACCGGGAAACGGTCCGCGATAAGGTGCTCTACAACCTGATCCTCTTCGCGCTCATCATGATCGCCTGCTCCTACGTGTTGGGACAGATCTCCGTCTACCAGGAAGTCAAGATCATCAAGGATCTGGGGCTCGCAGCGATCGCCGTCTTTGGTTCGGTGATCGCCATTTTTATCGGGATCGGCCTGGTCTCGAAGGAGATGGACAAACGCACCCTCTACTCGCTGTTACCGAAACCGATCTCTCGGGTTCATTTCATTCTGGGGAAATATTTCGGACTCTGCCTAACGCTCGCGGTGAACGTGGCGATCATGACGGCCGGGCTCTATGCGCTTTTGTTCGCCATGACCCGCAGCTTCGAACCGGCGCTGTTGAAGGCCATCTACCTCCTCTACTTCGAGATGGCGCTTATCACAGCTCTGGCCCTTCTGTTTAGTACGTTCACTTCGTCTATTCTGAGCGCGGTCTTTACCGGATTCTTTTACGTGGTGGGGCATTTCTCGACCGAGCTCAAGCATCTCGATACGGTTGTCGAGTCGGGATTTTTGCCGCAATTGACCCAGGTCGTTTATTACGTGGTGCCAAACCTCCGAAACTTCGACGTCAAGTCTCGGGTCGTCGCAGGCGATGCGGTTCCGTTGACGATGCTCGGTTACTCGACCGCGTATGGCGTGATTTACATCGCGATTTTGCTCATTATAGCGGCGGTGGTGTTCAATCGCCGGAATCTCAAGTAGGAGTCGGTTCTACGTGAAGGGAAAGCGCTGGCTGGCAGTAGCGCTCTTCCTCCTTGCGGTAGGGGGGATCGAGCTCTACATCCGGCAGAGCGGAAGGCACCGCGGTATCGTGGTCGCTCCCGGCGGTACGGTCGAAGAGAACGTCATGGGTGGGCTCACCGACCAACAAGTGGAGGACCTCGTGGCCTTGGCGAAGGCCGGGGACGAGATGAGCTCGTGACCGAGGTGACAGATAAGGCGCCGTCGAGCCCCCTCGGGCGATCCCAAGGCTTCCTCCTTCTCGCGGTTCTCTCCCAGCTCTTTGTCGCGGTCTGGCTTCTCCAGGTCGCCATCGACGACGGGTTCGGCGAGTACCGCGCCACCGAGGAAATCCTCTATGTCGAGGACGGAGAGACTCTCAAGAAGGTGCTTTTGGGCTTCGAGAGCGTGGCCGCCGACCTATACTGGCTCCGGGCCGTTCAGTACTTTGGCGGGCAGCGCCTTTATTCTCAGGATAAGAGATTCGAGTTGCTCGAGCCGCTGCTCGACATTACCACCACTCTCGACCCGCATCTGAATGTCGCCTACACCTACGGCGCGACCTTGCTGTCCGAGCCCTGGCCGACGGGAGCGGGTGTGCCGCTCAAAGGCCTGAACCTGATCGACAAGGGAATCGAGAACAACCCCGACTATTGGCGCTTTTACTTGGACAAGGGCTTCATTTATTTCTGGGTTCTCAAAGACTACAAGACCGCCGCCGAGATCTTTCTCGAGGGCAGCGAGCTTCCGGGTGCACCCTATTGGATGGTGGCCACGGCCGGACGGACGTTGGCACGCGGTGGAGAGCGCGAAACGGCGCGGGAATTGTGGAAAATACTCTACGAGACCGCAGAGAACAGCCAAATGCAGGCCAACGCCGAGATCCATCTGCAGCAGCTCGACGCACTGGATCAGATAGAGGTCTTAACGAAGCTTGCCCGAAAATACAAAGAACAGTTTGGACAATTTCCGGAAAGCTGGCGGGCGCTGGTCGAAGCCCGCTACTTGCGGCGAGTGCCTGTGGACCCCATCGGTGTGCCGTACGTTTTGAACCCCCGCGACGAGAAGGCGGAAGTCTCCGAAGACTCTTTCCTCTCTGCACTGCCGGATCGGTAGCTGAACACCTCCGCCATTGGGAAGACGATCGGGTTCAAGGTGAGCCTGCTCATCGCGAACATCTCGACCTTCAGGGACCTCCCTTGGTTGGGACCTTTATTGATCACTCTCTTCGGGCTCATTTGGGGCAGCTTCGTCAACGTGCTCATTCACCGTTTGCCTCGGGATGAGTCGGTTGTTTTTCCGCCCTCGGCGTGCCCCAAGTGCAAGAAACCGATCGCGCCCTATGACAACATTCCGGTCCTGAGCTATCTGTTGCTCTGGGGTCGGTGTCGACATTGCAAAGCTCCGATCTCGATCCGCTACCCCTTAGTAGAGCTGTTGGTGGCTGCCGCCTCTCTGATCGCGTACCTACGCCACGGCTTCGGAGTCGAGTACGGAGTCGAGTTCGCATTCGTTGCGGCGATGGTCGCCCTGGTATTCATCGATTACGATCATCGAATACTCCCCAACGTCATAACCATACCCGGAGCTCTTGTCGGTCTCCTTTTGGCATCAATTCGTGAGCCCATCAACGTAACCCAGGCCTTGACAGGAGCGGCGCTGGGAGCCGGCCTACTCTATGTCGTGGCCGAGGTCTATTTCAAGGTAAGAAAGGTCGAAGGGCTTGGAATGGGGGACGTGAAGATGATGGCCATGGTGGGGGCCTTCGTCGGTTGGAAAGGTGTTCTGCTCACCATCTTCTTCGGCTCGCTCTTGGGATCTCTGGTCGGCGTAGCGCTCATGGTCACACGCGGAAAGGACCTCAAGACCGCACTTCCCTTCGGGACTTTTCTCGGCGTGGCCGCGGTGGGCACGCTGTTCGCCGGGCCCCCGCTGATCGATTGGTACTTCAACCTCTTTTAGCGCACACTTAGTTGTGGCTGACTTTGTTTCTCACGAGAATCGGGTCCGGCTGTTTCTGGCGTTCCTGATCATCGTCCTGGTCATCGTCAACAGTCAGAGTCTGCACTTCTCGCACACGTCGCGCAAAATTCTCACCACTGCCTTCGATGAGGCCGCTCGGTCGAAGGCGGAGCTCATGGCCTCCCGTCTGGCGGGCCTGCTGGCAACAACCGGGAACTCCGCCGGTGCCGATCGATTCCGGGTATCGGCAGCCCTGTCCAAGCTTCTCCAAGAGCTAGCGGAAAAACACGGCGCTGGCTCTGCTTGTCTCTTGGATTGGAACGGAAGGATCCTCGCCGGCTCGTCCGACTGTCGACTCTCAGATGTGCTCGATTTCGATCGATTGGATCGGGTGGGGAAGTATCAGCTCGTCGATCGCGGGTGGAGCATGACCGAGGTCTCCCCCGCTTACCAGCCGGAGAGTGCTACCGCATTCGGCTACCTCGCCCTAAAGTATCCGGACGGGACCGAACGAGGGGTGCTCCGCCTACAGTTTTCCGCGTCGTCGCTGGCGGAAGCGAATCGGGGTTTCCGCTCCACGCTCGTCTACCAGGTCTCGGCACTCAGCCTGGTCCTACTGACTCTGGTGCTTTTTCTCAATGGTCTCCTGGCCCCTCACCGCCGGCTCCTAGCGGAAGCCCGCTCGGTAGCGGGAGATCTAACGTCCACTTCAGCTTCCGCGGACGAAGGCCAGTTTCTTCTCTCCACCTTCCAAGATGTCGTAGCGAAGCTGAAAGAAAAGGAGAAGCAGCTCGCCGAGATGCATCGAATGGAGAAGGCACGGGCGGATGAGACCGAGGCCCTGGCCACCGACATTATCCGTAGTATGACCACCGGTCTTGTCAGCCTCGACGATACTGGTCGAGTCACCGTGGTGAATCCGGCGGCGGAGAGAATCTTCGGTGTGGACGCGCAGTCGCTTCAAGGAAAGTGTTTTCAGGAAGCCTTTCCTGGCTCTGAGGTACTTGCCGAATGGATGGCTCGAGCGCTCGCCGAGGGATCGCAGTCGCTTCGACGGCGTGTGGACTACCGACGCCAGTCCGGCGAGTCGATCCATCTAGGGACGAGCGTGCTATCACTTCCGTCGACGGAAGGAAAAGTACGAGGTGCGCTCTGTCTTTTCGCCGACTTAACCGAAGTCATCGAGCTTCGTCAGAGACTCTTCATCAAGGAGAATTTGGCGCGTCTCGGCGAGATGGCGGCCGGAATCGCCCATGAGTTTCGCAACAGTCTGGCCACTATGCTTGGTAACGCCAAGCTCCTGGGGCAATCGGTGTCTTCTGAGGAAGACAATACGGTCGTTGACGCGTTGGTCGAGGAGTGTTCGTCGCTCAATCGAGTGGTGACGGAGTTTCTCCAATTCGCACGGCCGGAAACCCTGCGTGCGGTGCCTTTCGATATGGCGGAAATGGCCCGAGATCTGTCCCGCGACCTCGAGCCACAGGCCAACGCTGCGAAAGTACAACTAACGGTGGAGGCCGATGAGATGCTCCTCAGAAAGGCGGTCTCCAACCTTGTGCTCAACGCCATCGAGGCGGCGTCAGGAAATGAGCGTGGCGAAGCGGGTGAGGTCCGGCTGGAAGCCGGAGGTCGTAACGGGGTGGCCTTCGTACGTGTGTCGGACAACGGTCCTGGCATTCAAGAAGAGGATCTTCCTCGCATCTTTTCACCCTTCTTCACTACGAAGTCAGAGGGTACCGGCCTCGGGCTTTCGATCGTGCAGAAGATTGCGGTGTGCCACAACGGCGAGGTGGACGTGAAATCCTCACCCGGGGACGGCACGACGTTTATTTTGAACGTTCCTGCGCAGCCCGATGTGACCACGGCGACTGAACAAGAGTGGGTGTAGCCGCCCGCCAGGGCATCCATTAGCGCTCGTGGGGACGCAATCTCTCAGTCGCACGGAGCCCCACCCCGTGCTCGTCGCTTCGGCAACCGGTGCCTGCGCGACGGCTGAAGGCTCCCCCCACTCGCTGCTCGCTCCGCGACTCACTGCATTCAATCCGTTGGGGCCCCACCCCCAACGGGAAGCGCTTCGTCGGCAGGCGACTCCGCGCTCGCTCAGGGCTGCGTTCGCGCTCCGCTCGGGCTCAGGGCTCTCTATCTGCCCTTACTCACGTAGAACGCAATCTTACCACTGCCTTTGGTTTCCGCCCCGGCACGAGGGGTCTGCCTCACCACCATTCCTTCGGGAGCTCACGCATGGACGACGTGGCGGATGCTCGAAGCGGGGAGACTTTTTTGTTTCAGCCAATCGCTCACTTCGGTGATGTCGCGGCCCACGAAGTCGGGCATGATATCCGCACCGCCCGGATGGCCAGTGGAGAGGACGATCTTGATGGCTTCGGGGTTCGGGCCTTCTTGGTAGGCGGGAGGATCCTGCGAGATGACGGTACCCGCCGGGTAGCTCTCGTTAGCGATCTCTTTCACCTCGCCGAGCGAGAATCCTTGCCGTTTCAAAATCAGTTGCGCCGATTCGAAGAGCTCACCTTCAACGAGAGGGACGAATCTTTGGTTCAAGTCCCAAGGGACTGTTCGCGGCTCGCTTAACGCCGCTTCGGCGACTGAACCAATCACAACGGAGGGAACGTCCATGAGGCTCAATTCCGAGTCCAAGACTTGGAGCCTACCGGTCCTCGCCTGCCCCATCGGTTTGATGAGCAAGACGGTGCTCAAGGAACGGGACCGGGCCTCGGTTGCCAATTCGCCGTTCTTGGTGCGATACGGACCGCCGTGGTCGCCGTGGATGAGTATCAAAGAATCGTCGAAGCGGCCCAGATTCTCGAGATGATCGATGAACTCCAAGACCATCTTGAGCGCGCATTCGGATTGCTCGATGACCCCGGTTCTCGTCGAACCCAGGGTGTAGGTGCAATCCGCGCCCAACTTGTGAGGATGATGAGGAATCACGACGTGCACGAGGGTGTATCGCCCGGTGGGCGAGAGGCTCTCTTCGTCGGCCATCATCTTCCTGAAGCCGATGTAAGACGTCACCGGTGCCGAGTACGGTAACAATCTCCCGTTTTCCAGTAGCTTCAGGTCCTTTTCGTCGAGCTGAGCGAACAAGGTGGTCCGCATGACGGCGGGCTTCAAAGGGACGGGAATGTTACTGAAGAGCCAGAGGTCCCGAAAGGCTTCGGTATTGAGTGCCAGGAGGTCGTCCCGCGCCGCGTCTCCATGGGTGACCATCCGATCGAAGAAGTGATCACGACGGCGCCAGGTGTTCGTCCCGTACCCCACGATCTCGTACTTGTGCGACTTGAGCCAATAGAGAAGCGATTTCTCGGAGCTGAACGCCTGAGTGATGTAGTCGCCGCGGGCTTGGTCATAGAAATACTGTCGGCCGGAGAAGATCGAGGCCAGGGAGATGGGCGTGTATGCGGATATGGCTGTCGTGCTGGGAAAGTAGGAGAATCCTCCTAACGATTCCTTCGCTCTAGGGGACAAGGTGTGGTCGAACAGATCGGTCTGATACGCATCGAAGATGAGGTGGTACACGTTGGGTAAAGAGTTTCCCTTGCCTGCCCGTTGCCGACCCTCGAGGACATTAGCGGGGGGCCGGGCACGGAGGAGGACACGTGATAGAGCAAGCCGCCCGCTTCATAGACGAACAAAGCGAGACCGAATACCGCGAAGGCCCTCGTCATGGTGGCCCGCGACTGAGTTCTCAACCGCCTTGTCAGGACGATGGTCGCGACGACGAGTAGAGCCGGCCAGAAAGCAAGCCCCGCCATCGTTTGGTAGAGCACGTCCAGGCCCGGCAACTCTGCCTGGAGAGGCCGGAAGAAACCGAAGAGTAGGAAAACGGGGCCGGCCAAGTAGTAGACCCACAAACCATATTGAAAAAGGCGACGGTACTTGGACAAGACCGCCAGCGCGATCCCAACCAACAGGGTCACGAAGGCAAACTTGGCGAACGGAGTCAGCACTTGGTACTGGTACTGCAATAGACTTTGATTCTTCAGGTAAATGGCGCTCGAGGATGAGACAAATACCAGCAGGGGAGTGGGCAGGAGGGATAGGGCAAGGGTGATAGAGTGACGCAAAGCGCTCCCTTCTAACCTCACTTCAAGAGCTTCCGTGACATGATTCACGACATCCGGTAGGTGCGGTGTTCAGAATTTTTCGAATGGGTTCGTAGTCGGAGTCCACCGCGGGTTGGAAACCGTATCGGATCTCCTCGGCCCAATCCTGTCGGCTTTCTGCCCCTTTGGGGTTCAACTTCAGGAGAGCGTCGCGAATCGCCGATTCGACTCGCCGAGGAAGGTCGTCGCGAATGGCCAGCGGGCCTTTCGGAATCGGACCGGAAACGTGGAAAGCTCTAAGCCCTTTCTGGCTGTAACGCTCGGCGACGATGTCCTCCACCGCCCCGGCGTCGAACCGACCGGCCAAAACGGCTTTCGCCACCTCATCGTCGTTGGCCAGACGCTCCATGGATTCGAGATCTTTAGGATCGACTCCCGCTTGGATGAGCTCGTAGCGCGGTACGAGGTTGCTCAACGTGGAATGAAACGATCCCAGTGCCAAAGACCGTCCTCTCAGATCCGTGAGTGTATCGATATCGGTGTCCTCTCGCGTGATCAAGACGCTCCGCGAGATCGGTTCACCGTCGCGGTTCAGAGGTTTTACTATCGGCACCGCTCCGAACTGGTCGCGTGCCTCCAGAAAGTGTGCCAATCTTAGTTGGGAATTGAAACGGCTCCAAACCCCGTGGTTTGATGGCGTTGGACAAAACAAAATCAAGCCGCGAAGAAAGGAGCCGAGATGGGAAGTCTGCTACGTTCGGTCAAGAAACGCAAGAAGTCGCGTCGTTTGGGTGAGGTCGAGATGGTGAGGCACGAGGATTACGGGGAACTCGTGCTGGACGCCAAGGTAGAGATGATCCGTTGGTTGGTCCCCCTTGGTCTAATGCACGTTCACGAGTTGCTCGACGACGAAGTGAAGGCGTTGGCGGGAGAGCGATACTCTCGCAAGGACGAGCTGGAGCGCGGTCGCCGTCCCGGAAGCAACCCGGGCACGGTAGGGCTTGGCGGCCAGCGGGTACCGATCCGTGTGCCACGGGTTCGGAGCATCGAGGGAGGAGAGATTCCGCTTCGCTGCTACGAGGCGGTGAGCCACGGCGGTGAGGTGAATGATCTTCTGCTGAAACGAGTTCTCTACGGAATCTCTTGTCGCAACTACGAGGCGGCAGCGGAAGCGATTCCGGGCGCCATCGGGCTGTCGAGCTCAACGGTGTCCCGAGGGTTCGTGCAAGCGAGCGCTGCGAAGCTGCGGGAGATGCAGGAACGGGATCTGACCGGCGAGGATGTGGTGGCGCTGTTTCTGGATGGGAAGACATTCGCCGAGGCAACGATGGTCGTGGCTCTGGGCATCACGCTTTGCGGGGAAAAACGCTTCTTGGGCTTCGTGGAGACGGACACGGAGAACGCGCAGGTGTTGACGCCGTTCCTGCGTTCACTGCTCGAGCGGGGACTCGATATCTCCCAGGGTCTGCTGGTGATCATCGACGGCGGCAAGGGTCTCCAAGCGGCAGTCAAGAAGGCATTCCGTAAGCGGGCCCTGATACAACGCTGCCAGTGGCAACAAACGTGAAAACGTAGTGAGCTACCTGTCCAAGGGCGAGCAGGCGTCATGGCGCAAGCGGCTCCAGTGGGCCTACAACAGGCCGGAGTACGAAGAGGCCCTCACTGCGCTCGAGCAACTCCACGGTGAGTTAGAAGAGCGGAACCAATCCGCAGCTGGCAGCCTGGAGGAAGGCCTCGAGGAGACGCTGACGTTGCATCGACTCGGCGTGCACGCGGTGCTGGGCCGTTCGTTCAAGACGACGAACTGCCTTGAGTCCGTCAATGCTCTCGTCGAGGAACGCTGCGCGAAGGTCGACCACTGGAAGAACTCGAGCCAACGCCAGCGCTGGTTGGCAACGGCGCTCGTAGACATCGAACCGCGCTTGAGGAAGGTGGTGGTGGCTACCGCCATCTTCCCAAGCTTCGCGAAGCTCTCAAGCGGGAACTGAAGATCGAGGCGAAGACATCAACCGTATCGAAGAAGAAGGTCGCTTAAACGTGAGCCGTGGAGAGTTTCAACTAAGAATGGGCTTGACTCTGCCTCCAGGTAACTTACGACTCTCAGGTGTGAAATTTCGACCAGTCGTTCCTCGAGGAAGCCGACGTTCCTCTCGGACTCGCTGCTGAAAATGGCCCGATAGCGAAAAGGGGTTTGTGCGGTGAGATAGTCCACGAGAGGCTGATGCGCTTTCGTCGAAAGGACGCTGTCTATCGGCTCCATGAAGGACAACATGATGAGCGGTCGCCATCGAGCGACGAGATATTCTGCTCCGGCTCTGCCGGCGGCGCCTCCTCTCTGTTTCCGCTCCCTTGATGGCAGCCCGTAACGGGAAGGACGAGCATCGCCGGGGCGAGCAACAGGATCAGGGAGGAGCGCAGATACGTCATCAAGGTTAATAATAGCCTTCCGGTACTCGCCCGGCCGTTTGGGAAAAGGGTCGTGGAGAATCGGGACTCAAGATTGCGTTAGACGGCGAAGCCGAAAGCGCCGATGTCAGTTGGTATCAGTTAGGATGCCATGCGGGTTTGCCAGTGTCAAGGGAGAGGCGACGGCATCTAACCTTTTGTGTTTAAATTGGTTAATACTAATTCTCCCTCGATTCTCAGTCGGAGCAAGGTACCGCGTCGCTGAGGGAGTTTCCCTCGAAAGCGTCAAACTCTCGGGAGACGTCGATACCGACACAGTCCAAGATGGTCGGTGCGATATCGAGCAGCGACGACTTCCGTGGCGACACCTCGAACCGGTCCTCCTGGCCCCGCCCGACAGGTTTGACCAGCAACAGCGATCTCAAGGACCGGGAGCGGTAGTCGATCAACTTCCCGTCTCTCATCCGGTAGTGTCCTCCGTGATCACCGTGTACCAAGATCAGGCTGTCCTCGAAGCGCCCTAGCGTTTGTAGGACGCCTAGGAAATCAAAGAGTAGCTCCATAGTGCACTGCGTTTGGGCCAACATGTCCGTCTTCGCTCCCGATGGCTCATAGGAACAGTCGGGCCGCAGCACGTACGGTGGGTGCGGCATGAGCAAGTGAGTAAAGCTGTACCGACCCGAAGCCGGCAGTCTTTCTTCCTCCTTCATCAATTTACTGAAGCCCAGGGCCGATACGGCCGGAGTAAGGGAGGAACCGGCCTTCTTCCAGACGCTTCAAGTCGACTGGATCGAGAGCGGCGGAGGAGAAGCGCATTCTCAAGGCTCGGGGAACTTGGCTGTATAGCCACAGCCTAGCGAACGATGAAGTGTTCATCACCAACAGGTCGGCGCGGGCATAGTCGGCGTGGCTAAACACGTAGTCCGGAATCTTGAACCGCGTTTCTTGACGTGCTGGGATGTACACCTCCGCGGTGTAGCCGCGGTCCTTCAACCGCTGGATGAGAGAGTCCTTTCCGTTCAGAGCTTCATAGAGGTACTCGGATCGAGTTCTCCGATAGTCGTAGCGTGAACTGCCAAAGGTCGAGGCAAGGGAGGTCGCCGTCAGGTGGTAGATGGCGGTGTTGTTGGGGAAGTAGGTAAAGCCGCGCAACGCCTTTTCTGTCTCGCTGGAACGAACGAGCTCGAAAACATCCGTTTGGAAACCATCGAGAACGATATGGTAAGTGGAGTCGGGACCAAAGACATGAATGCGAGGAGCATTCGCATTGCCTTCGCGGCACCGCTCTTCGAGCTCATGCTACTGCCCGGAGGTCGTCGCGGATCACCAGCGGAGCGCTAGGAAAGGGCTCGGAGGTATGAAAAATCCGAACCCCCGAACCCCTTCGGCGGCGTGGGCTACCAGATCCGCTACCGCGCCGGCATCGAATCGGCCCTCCAAAACGGCGGCCACGACCTCGTCGTCGCTGTCCACGTGCTCGATGCTCGCTAGGTCATCGGGATCGATGCCCGCACGCATCAGCTCGTGGCGAGGGATGAGGTTGCCGAATGTTGAGTGGTGCGATCCGAGAACGAGCGAGCCGCCCTTTAGCTGGCCGAGGGAACGTAGATTGCTGTCTTCTCGCGTGATCAAGACGCTTCGGGACAGCGGCTCACCGCTTCGATTCAGCGGCTTCACCAGAGGCACCGCTCCGAACTGCTTGTGAGCTTCGAGATAGCTGATCGTCCCGAGTGGAGCGAGCTCGGCCATTCTTTCTTCCAGCGATCTCAGCAGATCTTCCGAGGTCCTTCCTAGCCGGATCTGAAATGAGAACGGCGCGTGGGAGGTTAGATGATCCATCAAGGGCTGGTAAGCTTTGTAGGTGACTCCCGGGTCGGTGTCGAGAATCAACCCGACGCCGATGACCGGGCGCTTCGGGGAAGTAGCTCCGGCCGGGTCTTTGGGTTTTCCTCGATCTCGCGGACCGGATTGGCACCCGTTGAGAGCCAAGACCACGAGCAGGGCAAACGGTGAGAGCCCCCTTCGAAGTCCCAACGGAGTCAATCCATCGTTACGAGTCGGTTGCCGGGCATCGCGTCCAACAACGGTTTGCCCTCCATTTGGAGCTGGTTCTCGACCGCGAGCGCGCGTAAGAGAGTAGGTGCGATGTCGATGACGGTGCTCTTCACATCTGAGACAGCTAGTTCGCCGCGACCGCCGATCGGTTTGATCAGGAGCAGTGCGCGCATCGAGACCCTCTCCGCCGGGTTCTCGGCACTGCTCTCTGGCGCGTACACCCCGTGATCGGCGTGAGCGATAACCAGCGAGTTGTCGAATCGTCCCAGTTCCTTCAGTCGCTCTACGAAGTCCACCAATAGCTTCGTCGTACAGCCGGCTTGCTCCACTTGCGTCGTCTCGCTGCCCCTCACATCGTACGAGCAGTCGGCGGCGAGCACTTCCGGAGTGTGCGGGAGCACGGCGTGGATCAACGTATAACGGCCTGTGGCAGGGAGCTCGGCCTCTTGCTTCAGGACGTTCAAGAAACTCAGATAGGATGTTATCGGAACCGAAAAGGGTAGGAAGTTTCTGTTCTGGGTCTACGCGGATTCGTGTGGGTTGAAAACTGCATTTCTGGGTAATGGCGGAAGGAAAGCCGCCACGATCTTCAGCTTGAGATATTCCTCGTCGCGATAGCCGTAGGCGCGTCGTTGCAGAACACGGATTTTGTTGTTGACCCCTTCAACTAGGCCGAGACTGACTTTGTTCTCCGGATGACAGTAGGAGGCGATACCATCCCAATGGGACTCAATCATACCGGCGAACTTCTGGTACGGATGCAGGCGTTGCCATTTGAGGCTGTCTTTCCAACGAGTGAAAAAGGCGCGAGCGCCGCGTTCGGTGCGGTAATCCCAGAGTTGCCCGAAGATCTCCTTCAAAATATAGGCGGTGTTCAGGCGCCGGTTGGCCTGGAGCAACTTTTTGAGTGCGCGGCGACCGTCTAGGCTCAGGTTCTCCCGCCGGGAAAGCAAAGTGTAACGCTGCCCCTTGATGTACGACCGGTCCTTGCCGCTGAGGCGTTTGTACTCACCGCGCCGGACCTCATCGAGGGCCTTTGACAGATGACGCATGATATGAAACTTGTCGAAGATGATCCGCGCATTAGGCGCGTTGTGAATCACCGAGTTCCGGAAGGGCTTCCACATATCCATGGCGGCCAGCTTGATACGGGCGCTTTTCTTTCCGCCCAGCGCCTTGAAGAACAAATCGATGTCGGTTTCTTTGCGACCCTCACCGCCCACCCAGATGGGACGCGCCCGCTCCAGGTCGCTGACAATGACGCGATAGTTATGTCCCTTGCGGATGGAGATCTCATCGACACCGATGGCCCGAGGCGCCGGTAGCCCCGCCCGGTCGACCTGCTCTTGCATGTAGAGCGTATCCAGAGCCTTCACCGTACCGTGGTGCAGACGTTCCATCTCGGCCACCGCCTTGTTCGGCATATCCCGGCGCAGCTTGCCCACATGCGTCGCAAAACGCTGGGTGTAGCGCGAGTTGTTCGCCAGCCAGTCTAGGTGTTCTACATGCACACCGCCGCACCCAGAACAGTTGACGCGCCAACGCTCGTATTCCAGATAGATCCGCCAGCCTGCCAACGACAGGTCGCGGACCCGGCACACTTGCTTGTCATAGCGCCCCCGGCACCGTTGCCCACAGTAAGAGCACACAGCTGTTTTTTTCGCCTCTTGAGCTGGATGACACGGGCGTATCGGTCACCGAATAGACCCTTCAATCCGGCACCAACCACGAAACCTGGCAGCGCGAACAGCGAGCGGATCGACTGGGAATTTTTCACTCGGTTAGCCTATCCTAAAAATGGACCACTTTTCAGCACCTGATGAAGTACTCGATACCTTTTCCACACAATGAGTTACACTGTTTTCCCGTCAGAACTTACCCACACGAATCCGCGTAAACCCTCTGTTCTTAACCAACCGCAAATTCTCTCCGCCGAACTCGATGAACCACTTGGTGCCCAAGAGCATCCTCGTCAACAATCGTGGGGAATTGCTCCATACCCACAACCTTTGGAAAGTGGCCATGTTCATTTCGACCAGAGCCTCGGCACCCGGGTTCTGCTTGTGGAAGGTCACGTGATCGAAGAGCTCTAGGTCGAACTCGTACATGTCCGGCGTATAGGCGACTGTTTCGTAGCCGTTCTCCTTCAACCAGAAGAGGAATGAGAAGTCGGTGTTGAGTGCGCGCCTCAAGTACTCGGGGCTGGAGATATCTCCTGGCCTACGCCTTCCCGAAAAGATGGAGGGTAGGGACATGCGTGTGTTGCGGTAGAGCGCGCCTCAAGTGTGAGATTTCGCACGCGACGTGTCGAACGCCCCGATGCTGTAGCTTGCGGATTTAGTCACCGTTCTCGCGGCCAAGTCGTTCTCCTGAACGGTTGCGCACTCTCCAACCGGGCGGTACAATCATGTGTTTCCTCTCCCCTACAGTTTTTCCCGTATGATCAAGACTAGCTCTTGCCGCGAATGGGTTTGGGCTCTACCGCCGACGCTTGGTGCCCTGTTGGTGATGAGCCAGGGACTGAGCACCTCGCGCCTCTTTTTCGATCGGGCTCTCTCGTTCTTCTACTGGCCCGAGCATTTGTGGCTGCGCGGGTCTCTCCTTTCCGGTGAGCTACCACTGTGGGACCCGTATGTAGCGTTCGGACAATCGGCGATTGCGGATCCGGTGCGTCAGATTCTGTTCTTCCCGACGCTCCCAATCCGCTTGCTCCTGCCCCCGGTGCTCGGGTTCAACTTCTTGGTTCTGCTGCCGATCGTCTTGGCCGGGTCGGGTGCGTTTTTCTTTTTTCGGCGCCACCTTTCGTTGGTGGGGGCGTCCTTCGCGGCGAGTATTTTCTCACTAGCCGGTCCCGTTGTTTCCACCGCAAGCTCGCTCAACCTCTCCTGGTCGCTCGCCCTAGTGCCTTGGATTCTCTGGGCCGCGGATGCTCTCGCACGAGCGCCCTCGTGGCGTGCGGTTTGCAGCTTGGAGCGTGCTCCAAGGGATTCAGATCCTGGCCGGAGAACCACTGACTGCCGCGGTGACCGGCGCGGTCGCCCTCGCCTACGTGGTATTTGCGGCGGGAGGCCGAGAGCGACCCCGTCTAAGCAAACGCCTCGGCTTGGCTCTCGTCGCGGTTGGCTTGGGCGGCCTGTTGGTTGCGGTGCAGCTGTTGCCGCTCTTCGAAGCCACCAGCCGTTCGGCTCGTGCGCAACAGGAACTCGGTGAGCTCCTTGCTCTTCATCCATTGGCACTTACTGAGACCATAGCGTGGCCCGTCTTCGGAGAACGCTTTCCCCCGGCGGGCCAACCCAACCTTTGGCTCCGCGCCTTGAACGGCGGGTACCCACCGCTCTTCACGTCGATGTACTTCGGCTTGGGTGCGGTCGCGCTCGCGATCCTCGGATTCTGCGCAAGTCGTCGAGACCGTTGGTGTCGTTTCTGGGTGCTTCTCGGGTTCGTCGCGACGATCATGGCCCTGGGGCGGTACACGCCGTTGTATCCGGCTCTTCAGGCGCTCTTGCCACCTCTCGAGGCGGTGCGTTACCCGGCGAAGTACTTCCTTCCCGCGGTTCTGGCGACTGCCGCTTTGGCCGGTTTGGGGTGGGACTACCTTCAAGAGCAGAACCGTGTCTCCGCACGGCGTGCGCTCCCGGCGCTCGTCTTCGTGCTGTTCAGCGGCATTGTGATCCTTCTCGTTAACGGTTTGGAGGAAGTAGCGCTTCGCCTCGCGAGCGAGATTGCCGGGACGCTACGTGTGGCGAACCCGGAGGTGGCGGCCCCGGTTCTACTGGCCGGGGTCGGGCGCGCGGCGCTTCGGCTCTTTGTCGTTGGTACGGTCATCTCGGTTCTTATCGGGATTTCCAACTGGCGCTATCGTTCCGTTCTACTGTCGCGGTGTGTTTCGTCGATCCGTTGATGGTGAATACCGTCGTCAACCCGACGCTGAACGCAGAGCTTCTGAGCGAACCACCCTGGGTGTCGTCGGCACGGGAGTATCCGGGGGATCGGGTGTACGTCGGGGGTCGCATCACCTGGTGGACCGGGATGAGAGACCTCGACAATGTCCCGCGCCAGCAAGAAGCTAGGCACGCGGGCGTCAGTGAAGAAGCCTTGATGGCCGCGTACCAAACGATGTTCGCTTCGTTCCCGTCCGCGTGGGGATTTCGCGAAGGGGTGTCCCTGGATCTCACCGCGCTTTGGCCCTATGACTACACCCATTTTATTGTGCGCTTCGCCGGAGCATCGCGTGGGGAACGGACCCGGCTCCTTGGTCGGACAGGAACGCGATATTTCTTGACCAACGAACCACCGAACGAATCGGCGCGCGCCATCGTTCGTCTTGCCGGCTACCCGCCCCTCGCGCTCTACGAACGAACCGATTCTCGGCCGCGCGTCGCGATATCCCGAGGGGCGCGTGTCGAACCTGACGTGGATAAACACTTCGAACAATTGTTTTCCGAATCGTTCGACCCGGGGAAGGAAGTACTGCTCTTCCGCGATCCGCCGCCGCCGGCGGGCGCCGCCACTTCACCTCAACCGATCGGCGCCGTTATCCTAGGCGAGTCCTCGGACGACATGGAAATCCAAACCTATTTACCGGCCGACGGGGGCTACCTCGTGATTTGGGACTCGTTCGACCCCGGATGGGTGGCGCAAGTCGACGGGCAGAACGCACCGCTAGTGAGAGGGAACGGATTGTTCCGGGCGGTAAGAGTCTCAGCGGGAGATCACCGCGTGCGTTTGGTGTATCGGCCGCAGTCTCTCGTTCGTGGGGCTATTATTTCTCTAGCGGCGGTATTCGGTGTGATTACGGCGTTTTTGATTTCTTGGCGCCGCAGTCGGATTTCAAAACGTAACCGAGATTCCGTAGATCCTGGATCTGCATAACGCGAGGCATGTTGTGAGGGGCGTCTGACGCAGTCACAGTTGGGCACCGCGCCGATTGACGCGAGGTATGTTGTGCAGACGCGTCTGACGTGGTTACAGATAGGCACCGCCGGTGATTGACGCCCCCACGGGCGAAGTCTCACCGATCGTGCTAACATGAGATCCAACTTAACCCACTCCCTTTCAAGCAATCGGAAAGACTAATGAAGAGCTTGTTACCGCTTTTCAAAGCCGCGGTCGTCGTCGGCTTGTTCGAGGGCATTCACATCGCCCGTTTGGGATGTGCTGATGGGCGAGTGGACCTCGACCAACGTCCTCGAAGCTTTGGGCACCGTGGCCTGGGTTGCTGGACTGCACATCGGGGTCTGGATGTTGCTCGGAGTGATCTTCGTTCGCGTTTTCCGCGAGCCCTTCCCGCTTTTCCGAGGCGTCTTTACCGTGTGGGCCCTGGTCGCCCTCCTCGCGCGCTGGATGCTGCTTGGAGAAACTGGGCCCTTTGAGCTGCTGCTCGCGACTTTGCTTGCGATGTGGCTGGTACCGCGATCCATTTGGACACGGTTGAGCGGTTCGTTTCGCATGGTCCTCGTTGGCTTCGCCCTCTTTATCCCATCGACATTCTCGTTGTGGGGGAGAGTGCCGGACTTCGCGTATCCGCTTGGCGAGCAGGCTTGGCTCTACGCCACGAGCGCGGCGCTGGCGTTGATGGTCTCCCTGGTCTTCTTTCGCTGGCCACGCGCGGTGGCGGTGGGGACCTTGGGATGCGTGGTCTCGATCGCGATTTGGGGAGCCTTCACCGGAACGGGCTCCTCCGATAAGCCGAACGTTTTGTGGATTTTGATCGACACCACCCGTCGCGATCACGTCAGCCCTTTCGGTAGCTTCGCCCAGACGCCCGCGATTGAGAACCTCGCCGCCGAGGGAGTCCTGTTCGAGGATGCGGTAACGGTCATACCGAAGACCCCACAGTCGGTCGCTTCGTTCTTCACCGGTCGCTATCCAATCCATCACGGACTGCGTACCCTTCACGATGAGCTCAAGGAGAACCAGCCGAGCGTGGTGAGATTGTTCAAAGAGGCCGGATACCGTACTGCCGCCTTCGTGAACAATCCCTGGTTGTCCAAGGAACGCGGTTTTGGCCAAGGATTCGAGCGCTACTATTCGACCTACGAGCTCGGTGAAAAGTACGGCGGCGGCCTTCGCTACGTTAGCTGGTTCGTGCTCGCCGACCGCGTGACGGTAAAGCGAATCGAGACGCCTTCCGCGAAAACCCCTAAGGTCTATCAGGCGCAGGCGCGCGCGGTGACCGACTCCGCCTCGCGCTACTTGCACAGCATACGGCAGCAGCCGTTCTTCCTTTACGCGCACTACTTCGAACCGCATTGGCCCTATCTGCCTCCTCCCGAACTGGAGAAGCGCTACGACTCTCCGTCCGGTGCAACCAGCAAAGTGAACTTCCCCGCACTTTCTGGGATCACACAAGGAGAACTAACGTTCGACAACCCCCTCACCGAGGAAGAAAACGAAGGAGCGCGGAGACTCTACCGGGGTGAGATCGACGACACCATGGGGGAGGTAGGTCGGCTACTCGAAGAACTGGAACGAGCCGGTTTCCGGGATGACACCATCGTCATGTTCACCGCCGATCACGGTCACTCGCTCGGGGAGCACAACTACTACTTCCACCATGGAGCGTTCCTCTACGAGAGCTCGGTGCGGATTCCCCTGATCTTGAGCTGGCCGAAGAAACTCCCCGAGGGCTTGACCGTATCCCATCAGGTTCGTTCCATCGACGTGGCGCCTACGCTTCTCGGACTGGCCCGAATTCGGAACCCTAGCGAGATGGACGGGCGAACCTTGGCTGGATTTTGGGGGGGGCGCGAGGACCGATCCCGCGGGGCCTTTCTAGAGTCGGACGTCAAGATGATGGAAGCCAACGCCCTGCGCCCCTACCACGGTGTGGTCGGAAAGCTGAGAGCGGTCCGCGACGGTCGTTTCAAACTGATTCTCACTCCGGAACTGGATGGACCACGCTTCGAACTATACGATGTCATTGCGGATCCGGAGGAGGCGCGCGATTTGGTAACCGATGAGAGTCAGAGGGAAACTCTCACGACCCTACGCAAGCAGCTGGCGGCGCTCATTCCCAACGAGGAAAGGCGAGCCCTCGCCGAAATCCGCGGGAAGCAAGGGGGCGGCTCGGACGAGCCAGTCGACGCGCACGACCGGGAGATTCTGAAGAGCCTGGGCTACATCAATCAATAGACGCAGTTCATTACGGTGGCGCCGGCCACAGTAGAGCATTGGTTCTTCGAAACTGTTCGAACGCTTTTTCTACTCGCTCCCGCTCGGGTGGTTGCTCGGTCTTACTCACGCCCCAATCGCTCACGATCTCGAACCACCGATCCGGGGAAGCAACGTAGGTGTTTCGGGTGAGTCCTTGATAGGAGTTCGCGAAGCCGACCGTCCTACGATGGCTCAGGAATTTCCCACCTTGCGTCTCGTTCTCCGGCGCGACCATCATGTAGAGCAAGTCCAGAATGTCTTCGTGAGAGAAGATCCCTTCGAAACGTTGACCGGCAAGGAAGTCGTCGGGCAACAACAATAGGCCGGGTATGCGTAATCCCTCGAGCGCCAGGATTCCCCAGGGCTCTACTTGCCGAAGGTTCTCGATATAACTCGTGTCGGAGGTCACGAAGACGATCGGACGGTTATCGGCTCTAAGCGTGGTGACCAGCCCGTTCATGGCGTGATCGGCATACGTGGTCCCGCCGACGTGGTCCATCGCGAGACGTTGACCGTTGACGGTCTCCGGGAAGTTATACGGTGTATGGTTGCTGATGGTGAGGACACCGATGAACGTCGGCTCGTCCTCTTCCACAGAGCTTAGGTATCGGTCGCCCGCGATGCGGTAGAGTGCGTGGTCAGGCATTCCCCAGGAGGACCAATAGTCGCGGGAAACATCGTGCGTTTCGGACGCGTCGATCCACCAACGCACGCCCGCTCCGGTCATGAGTAGGTCCCAGTTGTCGAAACGTGGGGAGCCCGCGTACAGCCAGTCGCATCGGTAGCCGAGCGCCTTGAAGTCGGGCATACGTCCCACGCGTGCCGCCTCGGGGGCCCTTTGCACTCCTGCCGGTTGGCCCATCGGCAACTGCAACCCCGTGACAACAGTCCACAGAGCGGAACGGGTATCGAAGCCGGCCGCGAAGTAGTTGGTAAAGACAAGCCCCTCGCTCATCATTCGCGAAAAATGGGGTGCGCTCGGCTGGT
The DNA here is from genome assembly GCA_965219415.1 of Candidatus Marinacidobacterales bacterium. Taxonomy (GTDB): domain Bacteria; phylum Acidobacteriota; class Vicinamibacteria; order Marinacidobacterales; family DATDRI01; genus CBDCNP01. The sequence goes on along the minus strand of OZ244742.1, from coordinate 1,243,336 downwards.
GAGCGAATGCACCCTCGCCGAGCCCGGCAATGTGTGTGGAAGCTTGTGACTCCATGAGCAGGAAAACAATCGAACGCCCCTGATAGCGGCCGGCAAGAGAGTCCAACGGTGCGGCCGGCCCGGTCTCCCAGATCGGTGATTCCAAACGGGTTCTCGATTGGGCGGCCTGCTCCCAGTCAATGGTGCGTGGCTTGCGCGTTCGATCGTGGACGGCTGCCCACGGCGCCGACGAGTTCACGAGGTAACGCTCGGCCCGGCTCGGGTTGACTACTTCTCGTTGTTGGACGAAAAGGGAGCCACTCACCAAGACGATCGCGAGCACCCGTACGAACGTGAGAAGGGAGCTTCCTCGATTCAGCTTCCCAAGGGTGTGCGTGAGGATCGGGAATCCTCCGAAGATGGCCAGCGTAAGCACGAGCGTCGGCACGGAGAAGAGGCCCTCCACGAGGATGTCCCAGCTTCCCGGATCGCGGAGCCGGCTTCGGAGCTCTTCCCAAAGCAGTGGGTGATCCTGGTAAACAACGACTTCGGTCGAGGCCACGTACCAGATAGTTGCGATCTCCAAAATTGCCAGGGACACCAATGCGAAGATCCAACCGAGTCGTCCAGTCATGACACAGGCCAAGGAAAAAACGAGCACCGGCCAGAAACTGAAACTCGAGGCCAGCCATGTGTACGGTGTCACGTTGGCGGAGAGGCCGAATGCCCAGCTGGAAATGGCGAGGGTTATTCCTAGCGTCAGGACCGCGAAGGATAGGGCATGGTGCCAGCGAAGGCGCGGCCGTTGCGAGGGCGCCCTCTTCGGGTTCTCCTTTTCCAGGTAAATGGTAAACGCAAATGTGCCGAGGACGAGAAGTATTGCGAGAACCAAACCGAAGTTCAGGCCGGTTGGCTCTCCCACGCTAATCGAGTAAACGCCCAAGACGCCGGTAGCGAGTATGATGGAGAGGTCGAGAGCCAGTAAACGGCTGGGCCAATCCGGAGCCCGAGCCATGAGGCCAAGCCCTAGCACGAAGACGATCGCTAGCAGCGGAAGAGTGAGAAGCGAGCTGAGCCCATAAGACGCAAGAACCAGCGGCAGCAACGCTGCGAAAAAGGCCCATCGTTGCCACGCCCAACGCGCTGAAGCGGGCGGAGAGCTATCTGCTCTCGAGTTGGCAGCGTTGTTTTCGGTTACGACCTTCATATTTGTGAAAGGGGAGTTTCGCTCTCGAGCGAAAAACGGATCTTGTTATGAGCTCTGGGAATTGGTGTTCGCCATGATCCCATGCAGGTTGAACACTGTCAACACATCGAGCCCTTTTTCCCGTACGCGGAGGTCCTTGACCCGTCTGCCGTTTTGTCTCCGTATTCAGAGCGGACGCGCGACATGCGGCCCCCGGTCCCGATTTTGTTACGAACGGTGACACGCCCATCCTTCAAATTCAAGGGAGTGAGGTTCCGTCCAGACGACAAGCTCAATATTTTTAGTTGGTTGAAGGTATGTCTCCAACGATCCGCCAATTGGATCGGCCTTTGCGCTGAAGGAAGAATGTACTTCGTACAATTTCCCAACCGAACTAGGGCGTAGTGCATCGCGCCCTTGAGGACGTTTCGCCGTGCTGGATCTAGCGGTTACAAATAGTGGCACACAAAAGGTAGCATCGGGTGTCACGATTTCAGCCCTGTTACCAAAGGTAACGCATTCAGTGAGCGAAGTTGGTGTAGGCCATGCGCAACTCGTTCCAGGATATGCGGTTATGGGGTTGGTTGAGACCCGCCTACCCTGGCCCGAGTCTTGCGCCGATCCGGGGCGGTGTGTTTTCTCCGCACAACCCCTTCAATCGGAGTAAGGAGGAGGACGTGTTGATATTCAGAAAGGAAGCATCGCGCGGTTTCTCACTCGTGGAGCTCCTGGTGGTCATGGCGGTCGGAGCCATTCTCGCTGCCACGGCGATCCCGTACGGTCTCAACTATATCCGCCACTACCAGATGACCGCCGCGGCGCAAGGCGTCGCATCGCTGATGCAGCAGTCGCGGTCACAAGCCGTCAAGCGGAACTCGCGCAACGGTCTGATCCTCAACTTCGATTACCCGGCACCAGGGCAGTTCCAATTCACAACCCTAGACCAAGATCCCGTAACGATGGGCGCATACGGCGGCGTCTATCCGGGGCCCGGCGCTAGCGCGGTTTTCGATCCCAACGACCGTAACTACGGTGTCGCGCCTGCAGTGGGTGACAACGTATCGCCGCCCCACGGCAACATCGTCAACTTGCCGCAAGATATCGTGTTCGATGAGACGGGCGGGACGTGGAACGCCTTGCTGTTTCGTTCCAACGGTGCGGTCGAAGCGGTGACCGCAGGCGCCTCCGGTAACGCACTCATCAGGCAGGATGGGCTCGATTGGGTGATGACCATCCGGTATCCTCGTTTCGACTTCGTTCGGGACATCCGAGTTAGCCGAAACGGGCGCGTACGAGTAGAGGTACCATGATCAAAAAGAACGAGACAAGAAAAACTCAGAAGAGCGACAAGAGCCGAGGAGGCGTCTCCCTCATCGAGGTCATGATCGCGATCGTGATCCTCACGGTTGGCCTTCTCTCCCTCGCGCAGATGATGGTCGTGGCGACGAATGCCAACGCCCTGGCCGGCCGGATGACCGCCTCCGCGGCATTGGCAAAACAGCAGCTCGAGTTGCTCAAGGCGGCGCCTTTCTACACCAACCCGGCCAACCCGAGCATCGCCAGCATGAACGCGGCGCTCGCGTCGGGTGGCGATCTCGACACCAACGATGCGGGCTTCTTCCAGTTCTATAACGGGGACGGCCAGCCGGTGGGCGCGGCAAACCAGGCGCTCTTCGTTGTGCGTTGGCAGATCACGCGAATCATCGACCCCAACGATCCCGACATGCCTCTCGCCATGCTGCGGATTGCCGTTCGTTGCCTACCCTCCAGCGAGTCCGGCATCTATCTGGGAGTCGGCGACGCACGTTTGGTGACTTTCCGTACCGCCAACGTGGGATGAGACTTGAGAGCACCAGCGTTTGGAGAAGAAGATGCATAGACCAACTCTAAAAAACGCAGCTTCAGGAGCAAGCGCTAAGACGCAGGTCAGATCTGGAGAACGTGGCTCCGCCTTCGTGATCTCCATTCTGGTCCTGTTCGTTCTCTCCGTCCTCGGATTGGCGTTGATGCTGACGACCACGACCGAGACCGACATCAGCGTCAACTATCGCTATGGGGAGATGGCGTTTTTCAATGCGGATGCGGCCCTTGAGTACGGGAAGAACGTCCTCGCCTCCTACGCGGTCCTCGACGGGGATTTTGTCAACGCGCTGCCTCCTCCGCGCGGACCGGGCGGACCGATACTGATGAACGCCCCGCCAATCGAGGCAGGCGTCGACTGCGGAGATGCGTCCGTCGCGGGCTGTCGAGACTATCAGTACTTCATCGATCGGGACGTGAACGTGAGGATCTACATCGGTCGGGTGCTTCGTGACCCGGTTTCGACGGATCCCATCCAGTTCGACTTTCGGGATCCGGGCAATGGAATCCGCGGCGACATCGATGAGGACGGTAACATCGACATCGAGGGGACGGTGACGTTGTGGGTACGCAGGCCGCTGGCCGGCGACCAGGACTACGGCTACGACGGCGCCATCGCTGAGGGAGTCGCCCACGATCGGGTCATTCTCACGGCCGAAGGGACGGCCCCCAACTGGCAGGGTGCGCAAGCCGGTCAGCCGGGTTCCCTGAGGCGGCTCGAGATGACAGTTCGGATTCCGTCCAGCGGGGCTTCGGGAGATCGGTATGCGGACGTGACCAAAGGCTCGGATACCGATGCGATCCAGGGCTCTGATGCTGCGCAGGCCTCAAATACTACGGCCAACGTTCAATAGAGGCGCGAGCCCGGTAGGTACGGTTTCAGGGTCCAGGGACCCCATTGACACTGATAATTCTTAAGGCTGTCGGGTTGGAAAGCCCGGCAGCCTTGTTTGCATTGGCTCGGATTCGATTCCTCGAAACTCAAGACCGAAACGAATGAAGTCACTGAAGTCACTGAAGTCAAAGATAGACCCGACCGGTCGGCAGGAGACGGAGGTTGAGCACCCGGCCCTAAATGGGATAGCATGGAGGCATCTAAATCGCCCGAAAGTACTTGAACACAACCTGATGCCCTCGGGCCCGGGAGAAGGCTGATGATACGTTGCCCGTATTGTGGAGCCAAGAACAAGGACGATTTCGAGTACTGCGTCCGTTGTTCCGAGCCGTTGGAGTTTGCCCATGACTTCCAACCCTCACCGCTCCGATTCCTCGTTCCTTTGCTGGTCGTCGTGCTTGCAGGCGCGGCGATTTTCGTCATCTGGCAGAGGATGAGTCCCCGACCGGCTCCCGCGACGACTCGTGAGGCAGCAGGGGGTAGCGCGGCCGTAACAAGCGTGGCTCCTCCTGAGGGCCGCCCATTTGACGCCGGCCTCGCAAAGCTCTCGACGCGAGAGGGCCTGCAAGCGTTTCGCAATGGAGATTATGCGGCAGCGGTCGATCACCTAGGGCGGTTCGTCGACGAAGCCCCGGATAACCCCTTCGGTCACATGTACCTGGGGCTCGCTTACCACAACTTGGGCGATCCCGAGGCAGCTACCGAGGCCATGCAGGCTGCTTTCGAGCTCGTTCCGGGGAGCCCGAGCTTTCAGCGTTATTTGGTGGCCATGTTGCGGGGGTCTGGGCAAGACGCCCAGGCGGAACAGGTGCTCCAACAGTATCTCGAGTTGAATCCGACCGACCAAACTGCCAGGGTCGAGCTGGCGAGGACGATGCGAGCCGAAGGGAAAACGGAGGAGGCCATCTTGGGGATGCAAGAAGTACTCGCGCAGTCTCCGGAGAATCTGTCTGCGCGCTTGGAGCTGGGTGAGAGCTTGAAAACCGCGGGCCGGGTCGAAGAGGCGGCGGTGGCCTTCCGTAATGCGGCGGAGACGAATCCCGAGTCCGCGGTGGCGCATCACGCCCTGGGAGTTACCGAGCTCGCCGCTGGAAACTTTTCCAAGTCACTGGAGCCTCTCCAGGAGGCGGTGCGTCTCGATGAGGAGAATGGCGGGTTCCGCCTCGCCCTCGCTCAGGCGTACGAGAACCTGGACAAGATATCCGAGTCCCTATCCGAGTACGAAGCCTTCGTCCGGCTGTCGCCCAACGACCCGTTGGCTCCGAAGATCGAGAAGTTGCTCACGCGTGCGAAGTCAGCACTAGCCGAGCGGCAGGCGCAAAAGAAGTCGGGCGGGAGCTCGTAAATTTATCGGGGAGTACGATTGTACAGGGAGGAATCCATGAATAAAACAGGACAGATAGGCAGTTCTTGGCTTCGGTGGTTCTTTTCTCTGGCCCTGTCTGTTGGCGTGTTGTCCGGAGCGGCCTATGCGCAATCCTTGGTCGAAGTAGCCGACAAGGAGAAGAAACGCCGGACAGGGGTTGAGGGAAGTTCGAAGGTCATCTCGGAGCGGGACTTGGGCAGGGGACGGTCGTCGCCGCTCCCAGAGTCTGCGCCCGCCGAGGGCAGTGTTGCCGAGGATGCCGGCGGCGCGGGTGACGAAGACCAGTCTGAGGCCGACGAAACGAAGACCCGTGAGTACTGGCAGAATCGCGTTGCGCAGTCGAAGAAGAAGATAGCAGACCTCGAGTCGAAGCTGCAGAATCCGGAGAACGATTGGGGCGGGGGCATGCGGACCGACGTCAATCCGGTGGGACAACGGAACCTCTCCGGCAGACAGGAGATCGAGAGCCAGCTCGCCGGCGCCCGCTCCGAGCTCGCCCAAATCCAAGACGAAGCGCGCCGCGCAGGAGTGCCAGCAGGCTGGGTTCGCTAGCTCTGGCAAGGAAACGACGGTGAGCACCACTTCGGCCCAGCGGGCACGTCCCGATGGCAGCGCCCAACGAGCACCGGCGGATGCTTCGCCGCGTGGGGCCGACGTGCTCGTGGTCGAGGACCGAATCTCGCTCCGCACGATGTTGCGGCGCACACTCGAGTCGAAAGGCTACAGCGTCGAAGAAGCGGGTGACGCCGTGGAAGCACGAGGGTGCCTCAGTTCCTCCCGCGTCTCGGTCGTTCTCACCGATCTGCGGCTGCCAAGAGGCAGCGGCATGGATGTGCTGCGCGCCGCCCGCGAGGCCGACACCAATCTCCCGGTGATCGTCATGACCGCCTACGGCACGATCGAAGATGCGGTCACCGCGATGAAGGAGGGGGCGTTCGATTTCCTCTCGAAGCCGGTAGATACCGATCATCTCTTGGTTTTGATGGAGCGAGCCATCGACCAGCGTCGGCTGCTTATCGAGAATCTTATTCTCAAAGAAGAGTACGCGTCCCGCTACGGGTTTCCGCGAATTGTCGGGGAGGGGCCGGCGCTCAAAGAGGTTAGTCTTGCGCTGCAACGTGCGGCACCGACCGATACGAGCGTCTTGCTCCTGGGAGAAAGCGGTACCGGCAAGGAGCTCTTCGCTCGGGCGCTTCATCATCTGAGTCCACGCCGGGACGGCCCTTTTCTAGCTATCAACTGTGCCGCCATTCCCGAGCACCTGTTGGAGAACGAGCTGTTCGGTCACGAAAAGGGCGCCTTTACCGGCGCCACTGGTCGCAAGATGGGCAAGCTCGAAATGGCTAACCACGGGACAGTGCTGCTCGACGAGATCGGTGAGCTTCCGCTGTCTCTTCAGTCGAAGCTACTTCGCGTGCTTCAAGAGCGATCGTTCGAACGCGTCGGAGGTACGGCCACGCTCACGGTGGACGTACGAATCATTTCGGCAACGAATCGCGATCTGCAAAAGGCGGTCGAGGAAAAGCTCTTTCGCGATGATCTCTTCTTTCGGATCTCAGTGTTTCCTATCTCCATCCCGCCGCTTCGAAGTCGCCGTGGCGATATCCCCCTCCTCGCTCAGCACTACGTGGAGCGATTTTGTCGCGAGTTGGGGAAACCGGCGATGGGCATTCCGGAAGCGACCAAGGAGCGACTCCTTTCGCACGACTGGCCGGGGAACGTGCGCGAGCTGGCTAATTGTCTGGAACGGGCGGTGATCTTGTGCGACGGCCAAGAGCTCACGCCGGATCTCCTCGGCTTCGGCCGGAGCGAGAAGCTGCCGCCTCCTCCGAGCGATTTGGATCTTTCCGGCACTTTGGGCGAGGTCGGTCGGCGGGCCGCCGCTTGCGCGGAGAAAGAGAAGATCAGGCGGGTCCTCGAAGACGCGGGCGGCAATCGATCCGACGCGGCCGAGAAGCTTCAAGTCAGCGGCAGGACCCTGCTGACGAAGATGCGCGAGTACGAGCTGACGGGAGACCAGTAGTGGGCCCGCCGCGAAAAATGTCGACTTTTATGTTCGGGGAGGGGGAAATCCCCCCGTCCGGAGGGGATCGTGGCTACAGGTCTTCTCACGGAAATCTGCGGGTGAAATAGCCCAGAATAGGGACAAATTGTTGACTCCAAAGAGGCGAACCGAGAGGGCGCCGACTCGAAGGATGAAGGAAACGTTGGCTTTGCAATTGCATTCATTGGCGAGGGAGACCGGAGCCCCATACGGTCTTCGTGAATCTCGCCGCCTTGGTGTACCTTCCCAAAATGGCGATCGGACGTCATTCCGGGGGACGCCGGGATTTGCTGAAGGGGTGATGGTCATGTTTAGCAAGCTACATCAAAAAAAGATTTTGGCCCGGGCGATCGGGAACGCATCTCCGGCGTCGGGATTCACGCTCATCGAAGTGATGGTCTCGATGATGATCACGCTGATCGTCATGAGCGCGGTCTTCGGCCTATTGAGTCGTGGCCAATCTACCTTCCAAAGGGAGCCCGAGATAGCGGATATGCAGCAGAGCGCACGGGCCGCCCTGGATATCGTGACGAAGGACGCAATTCAAGCCGGCGCAGGCCTTCCCCCCGAGTTTCCCGCTTTTAGCACGACGGCTATGGATGTGAACGTAGGAGACGGTGGCGCGGATCCAGATGAGATCGTGATCATGGGCTCACTCGGCGGATCGTTCCAAACGGAGGAGCCTACCGAAGTAGATCCGACCTCTTTCGGTGGAGACTTGACCAGTTGCGCCTTCAAGACGGCGGGCGACTGGTCCGACCTCGAGATAGGCGATCTGGTTGTGCTCTACGACAATTTACCTCTTAGCGGTTACTGGATCATGGGCTACGTGCGGGACGCGCAACCGGACGGACTTGGCCAGATGGATATCACGGTAGAGCCCGATCCCCCAGCCGGTAACGAAGGAGGGCCGGTCCTTGCCGAGTACCAGTCCCGAGACGTGGTGGCGGTGCCCGTGGGGTTCCAGCCTACGATGGTAACTGCGATTTCGGTTGTCCGATACTACGCTGAACCTGATCCCAGCATGGTGGAATCCGGTCCCCCTCCCAACCGCTTGATGCGGGAGGTGAATTTCGCCGCCCAGGGGAGTCCGGTGGCGTACCTCGAGGACTTTCAGGTGGTCTACCTGGTCGGCGGGACGGACGTGGCGAACGAGCAGGATGATCCTCCCGACCCACAACCTACCGTCACCGTGGACATCACCGCCGCCGAGATGGTCAACGGCGTTCGCGTCACCGTTTCGGCTCGCTCGTTGTCTCAGAACCTCCAAGGGTCCACAGAAGGCGCGACCGCCGCGGATGGGAACTTCATCCGCAAGACGTTCTCCTCGAACGTCAACCCGCGGAATATCGCATCCGGGCTTGCCTTTCGAACCGCTGGTTCGGTAACCGGACCTGTGTACAATTAATGAAAATCTGTCGGGTCTGCGGAGTCAGGAATCGACCCAAGTACGAAGACTGCGTTCGCTGTGGTGAACCACTACCCCGGGTCACCGGCGCTAAAAGGAAGGCCGGTGGGGGAAGCGGTGTTGCGGGGCTCCCCGCCGCCGTCAAGTTAGCCATCGTCATGGTAGCGGTCCTCGGTGTCCTCGTAGTGAGCTTCCGATGGCTCGCCAGCGGGACCTCCGCCGACCCGAACACCAGCGACGCGCTTTCCGTGGATGACGCTCTGGTAGACGACGCTTTGGCAGACGACGCTTTGGTAGACAACGCGTTGGTCGCGTCCGCCGAATCGGGAGCCGAGCCGGAAGCGTTTGGCGAGGCAGCGGAAGCGACCCGCAAGGGCAAGGGAGCGTTTCGTGCCGGCAACTACGAAGAAGCGCTGGGTTACTTCGAGGACTTGCTCCACACTTCGCCTTCCCATCACACCGGTCACCTTTTCGTTGGGCTGTGCAAGCAAAAGTTAGGCGACATCGGCGGAGCCAAGGCGAGTCTTCGCGATGCCATCGGCGTCAAGCCCAATGACGAGCTAACGCGTAAGGCTTTGATAAGTCTCCTGGTGGACACCGATGAGCTCACCGAAGCGGGTGAGCTCCAGAATTGGTTCGTTGAGAACAAACCCTTCGACGCGCAGGCGCGAGTAGACTTGGCCCGCATCCACCGACGAAATGGTGAGGTGGACTTGGCGATCGTCGAGCTCGAACGCGCGGCCGAACTGGCTCCAACCAGCCAGGAACCCAACTTGGAATTGGGTACCGCTCTGATTGACGCCAGCCGATCGGACGAAGCGGTGGAAGTGTTTGAGCGCATCGCGACGGACAACCCGAGCGACCCACGCGGGCACGCGGGGCTCGGCGCCGCATTCGTGCACGAGCAGCGTTTCGCCGACGCGGTGTCTCCACTCGAGGCGTCGTCGGCTCTGGAGCCCAAGCAACCCAACGTCAGGCTCAATCTCGCGATAGCGTACGAGAACCTGGATCGCATCGAGGATTCCCTTCGAGAGTACGATGCATTCGTGAAGCTCGCTCCGAATGACCCATCAGCGGCCCGCGTCGCCGAGCTGGTGGAGCGCGCCAGGGCAGCACTTGCCGAACGACAGGCCAACTGACCCCTCGCCCAAAAATTGGAGCTCTGTGCCCTCGGCATGGGGGGATTTCTCTACACTGGAGAACGGCATACCCAAGCAAGCGGCTCTAATTGGATGATTTAAAGTCTGTTAGGGACACGCGTCATGGAAGGTCCGTGGCACGGAGATTGCTCCTTTGGCCGTGGGCTGAATTCTGTCCCACACAATAAGGAGACCGTCACATGGCATGCACGCAGATTCCGGACCTCCCCGTGGAGCAGTTCGGAAAAGATGTTGTCGGCAAGTGGCTTCAGAATCGCGTCCCCATCACCGGGTCGCTGGAACTGGATCTACGTTGCAACCTCAGGTGCCTCCACTGCTACCGAGACGGGGACTGGCCGTCCGAGATCCTCAACACCGAGGAGATGAAAGACGTTCTCGATCAGATTGCCGATGCGGGAACCCTCTGGCTTCTGCTGACCGGGGGAGAGATCTTCATGCGTCCCGATTTCTTCGAAATCTACGAGCACGCGATTCGGAAGGGTTTCTTGCTGACTCTCTTCACCAACGGAACCATGCTCACCGAGAAGATCGTCGACCGACTCGCCGACATGCCTCCCAGCAACATCGAGATAACTCTCTACGGTTACAGCGAGGAAACCTACGACAAAGTGACGGGCATTCCGGGTGCCAGAGAGAAATGCTATCGCGGTGTGGATCTACTCCTCGAACGCGACCTGCCGTTGCAGCTCAAGACCATCGTGTTGAAGACCAACCAGCACGAGTTCATGGACATGTTTCAGTTCGCCGAGAGTCGGGGCGTTTTCTTCAAGTGGGACACTCAGATCAATCCGAACCTCGACAGCTCCCTCACACCGTGCAACGTTCGCCTCAGCCCGCAGGAAGCGGTGGACCTCGAGTTTTCCATTCCGTCGCGAGCGGAAGAGTACCAGCAGTATTACAACGAGGGGCGTAGGGAGTTCCGTTCCAGTCGCTTGTTCTCCTGCGGTGCCGGCAGTCAGACGTTTCACATCGACCCATACGGGAAGATGTCCATGTGCATTTTGCTTCGCGGAAACGACAAAGAGTTCAGTTTGAAGGAGAGGTCTTTCCGGTAGATCTGGGACGAGATGTTTCCACCCATCTACCGGCAGATACGGGGCGCCGATCATCAATGTAATTCGTGCAATCTGATCTCGCTCTGCGGCAAGTGCCCTGCCTGGTCGGAGATGGAAAAGGGAAATACGGAAGCCCGCGTGGAGTATAGCTGCGGGGTCGGCCACCGGCGCGCCGAAAAACTTGGCTACTGGGATGGGCCGGTCGATCAGTACACGCGAAGTTTGAAACCAGCGGGGAGTGAGGTCTTGCTTCCCGTGCTTCAGTCGACTGGAGGGTGTAGGTAATGAACCAGAACCAGGACGGCAACCAGAGAAAAGCCTATTCCAAGCCGGAGCTCCGACGCGTCGAACTCAAGCCCGAGGAGAGTCTAGCCGCTGGATGCAAGACGATGAGTGACATGAAGGTCGGAGCATCGGTGCCGAGGGCGTGCAACATCAATTCCTGCTTCGATATTGGTAGCTAGTCCGTTCCAAAGGGCGACGGAAGTCGTGCTGTAACGGCGTCACGGTATCACGCTGAGAACCCTCAATATATTGCCCAAGCTGTCTAACCTATCGATTCCACCCGGCGGTCACCGCCGTTTCTCGATTGCCGGGATCGCGGCCGAGATCACGGTGGGGGCGGGCATGAAGGCCCCGCTCGAGCTTCCCGGCCCGTTTGGATCCTTCGCCAGCGCCGACTCCCCGGTGATCACGATCGCCGCCGATTCGCAGGCCTCGATTCCCCGGACCAGCGCTGCCCTGGCTTACGAGTCAGGACTCAACTGGCTTGTACGGAAAGAAGAAGGCCGGACCATCTACGAGTGCTACCATCCTTACCGTGGCCAGTTGGTCCACGCGACCGCGGACCCAGGTTTTCAGCATTACCAGCTCGTCTTCGATGAAACGCACTGGGGTCAACTGTGGAGCAGCGAGCCGGCCGGGCGTTCTGGTTTTCAGCTGCCTCATCCCGTTGGATCAGCTCCTGTTCTTGGCCCCCCTGGCGCACACCAACGGCCTGCTTCTACACGCCAGCGGCGCGGTCATCGATGGCAAAGCGTTCGTATTCGCCGGGCACTCCGGAGATGGCAAGACTACCCTCTCTCGATTGTTGGCGGCCGAGGGATTGGAGCTACTGAGCGATGAGCGTATCGCGCTGCGCCGTGAGGGTGAGTCTTTTCGGGCCTACGGCACACCCTGGCCGGGGGAGGGGTGACGTGGTGTCGTCCTCTTCCTATCCTTTAGCGGGGGTATTCCTCCTTAAGAAGGGGGACCGTCACCGTGTTCATGAAGGCCGCCCGTCGCTCTTGGCGGCGGAGCTTCTTTCGAGGGCGATCGTCCCTTACTATCTCGCCAAGGAAACACAAGAGGTGCTGGAGGTCCTGCACCATCTAGCTTCGTTGGTTCCGCTCCGCGAGCTCGAGTTTCTCGCTGGCGGATGGGCTGATTCCAATTCTCTCTCGGGCCGCCTGACATCTGACCGTCGCGCTTTTCTTCGACGGTGGCCTCCGCCGCGGAACCGAAGAACGCTGACCACCGCCCTGGCCTTGACAAGCAGAAGCGGCTGTCTTATATCTCGCCGGGACGATCGATCAAAAGCTTAGAGCTATCGCTTGGTCGCGATCGCTGTTTGGAAACTCGCCATAGCCGACGGGAAGGAAGAAGTGAGCGGATGGGGAGCGGAACGAAAAAGACCCGGGTGCTCATTATGGGGGCCGCCGGACGCGATTTCCATAATTTCAACGTTCGTTATCGGAGCGACCCCCGATATGAGGTCGTCGCATTTACCGCCACTCAGATTCCGAACATCGAAGGCCGTCGCTATCCTCCCGAGCTAGCCGGATCTCTGTACCCGCAAGGAATTTCGATTCACTCCGAAGACGACCTTGCCCAACTCATTCCCAAGTTGAGCGTCGACCAGGTGGTATTTTCCTACAGCGATGTGAGTCACGAGCACGTCATGCACCGAGCCTCAACGACCATCGCGGCGGATGCGGACTTCAAGCTCTTAGGAGCCCGGAGCACGATGCTCGACGCGAAGGTGCCGGTGGTCTCGATCTGCGCGGTTCGCACCGGCGCGGGCAAGAGTCAAACCACTAGAAGAGTGCGCCGTATTCTCGTGGAGAAGGGTCGGCGGGTGGTGGTGGTGCGTCACCCTATGCCGTACGGCGACCTGGTCAAACAACGCTTGCAGAGATTTGCTTCGTTCGAAGATCTGGACCACCACGATTGCACGATCGAGGAACGGGAGGAGTACGAGCCTCATTTGGCCGAAGGCGCTGTCGTATACGCGGGGGTCGACTACGAAGATATCTTGAGGCGAGCCGAGGCCGAGTGTGACGTCTTACTCTGGGATGGGGGAAACAACGACCTGCCCTTCTACCGGCCCACGGTCGAGATCGTCGTGGCCGACCCACATCGTGCCGGGCACGAGCTGAGGTATCATCCCGGAGAGGCCAATTTACTGAGAGCTCAGGTTATAGTTATCAACAAGATGGACTCCGCCAGCCAAGAGGGGATTCGAACGCTGCGACAAAACATCGCCGCAAGCAACCCGAAGGCGATGGTGGTCGAGGCGTCGTCGCCGCTCTCCGTCGACGAGGAAGAGACGATTCGAGGAAAGAAAGTGTTGGCGATTGAAGATGGACCCACCATCACGCATGGCGGGATGGCGTTCGGGGCCGCTGCGCTAGCCGCCCGTCGCTTGGGCGCTTCGGAGCTGGTGGATCCACGGCCGCACGCCGTCGGCACACTCCGCGATACCTTCGAGAAATACCCCCATCTGGGCGAGGCCCTGCCGGCGATGGGCTATGGAGCGAAGCAGATCCAGGATCTGGAGGCGACCATCGACGCCTCGGAGGCCGAGATTGTCCTCTTCGCGACTCCGGTGGATCTGCGGCACTTGGTGAAGCTGGATAAACCTGCTCTCAGGGTTCGCTACGAGCTTCGAGAGATCGGCGAGCCCAACCTCGAAGACGCGCTATCTTCACTCTAACGATGAGTCTACGCCACCTCACCTCGATTCGAGACCTGACCGCCCCGGATATCGCGGGGCTGTTCAAACTGGCGGCGGACATGAAGCGGTCGCCGGATGGGTACCGTGATGCGCTGGCGGGTAAGACACTGGCCATGATCTTCCAAAAGCCCTCGACCCGCACTCGAGTCTCCTTTGAAGTGGGGATGTACCAACTCGGGGGCATCGGCCTTCCCTTGAGCGGCGGCGATTTGCAGCTTGGACGTGGAGAGACGGTCGGTGACACGGCACGTGTTCTTTCTCGCTACGTGAACGGCATCATGGCTCGTACTCACGCCCATCAGGATATCGTCGAGCTAGCCCGTGACGCGACGGTCCCGGTGATCAACGGGCTCTCCGATCTCTTGCACCCGTGCCAGGCGTTGGCCGACTACTTCACGTTGTTGGAACAGAAACAAACGCTCAAGGGGCGCAAGATCGCCTATGTCGGGGATGGAAACAATATGTGTCATTCGCTACTCTGCGGCGCCACCAAGGTTGGAATGCACATGGCGGTAGCTACGCCCAAGGCTTACGAGCCGAAGTCGATCATCATGAAGAGCGTGCAGCGAGAAGCCCAGAAAGTGGGAGCGCAAGTAACGCTCACCGAGGATCCGGGGATCGCGGCAGAGGGAGCCGACGTCGTCTATACGGACGTCTGGGCGTCGATGGGACAAGAAGCGGAGGCAGAGCAAAGAAAGGGCATCTTCCAGCCCTATCAAGTAAATGCCTCACTCATGGCGAGGGCCAAGCCAGACGCCGTGTTCATGCACTGTTTGCCCGCCCATCGTGAGGAAGAGGTCTCCGCGGAGGTTCTGGACGGGCCGCAGAGCATCGTGTTCGATCAGGCCGAGAACCGCCTTCACATTCAAAAGGCAATCCTTCACCTTTTGATGAAGCGCTAACCCTCAGGCCGTCGCGGTGTGTACTGCGACGATGCCTCCCGTAAGCCGTCGGTATTTGACGCTTCGAAAACCTTCCGCAGCCAGGATATCGCTCAAGGTTTCCGGATTCGGAAAACCGGCGATGGATTCCGCCAGGTAACGATACGCCTCTTTCCGTGTGCTCACCGCCCGACCGATGAGGGGCAGCAATCCGTGAAGGTAGGCCTGGTACGGGAAGCGAAGGAGGGGATGAGTCGGTTGTGAGAACTCCAGGATAGCGAGCGAGCCATTCGGGCGAAGCACGCGCCGGAATTCACGCAAACCGGCTGCCAAATCCTCCAGGTTCCTTACGCCGAAACCGATGGTCGCCGCGTCAAACTGATCGGCGGGAAAGGGCAGGCTGAGGGCGTCCGCCGCCGCGAGCCGGAGTGCCTGTCCGGCGTTACCGGCCCGAGCGGACTTCGCCTTGGCTCGGGTCAACATCTCCCAGGTGAAGTCGCAGGCCAAGCATCGCGCGCGCGGAGCTAGTTCTAGCGCAAGGTCTCCGGTCCCACAACATAGGTCGAGCACACGATCGGATGGTTTCAGGTTGAGGCCGGCGACGACGTCTCGTCGCCACCGCCGGTCGATGCCGAGGCTGAGTACGTGATTCAGCAGATCGTAGCGCGGCGCGACCCCCGCGAACATGCGGCGAACGGCGGAGGCTTCAGGCATGGTTTCGGCGGCCCACTCCCAGGCCTTCAAGGGCCCAGCGGATATCGTCTCGCGGAACACTCTCGACGACCGTGACTTTGCCGAGCGCGGTGGGAAGAACGAATCGGATTCCCCGGGGACCGATCTTCTTGTCATGATCGATGGCGCGAAGCGCTCGGTCCAACCGGAGTGTGCCCACGTTCGGGAGCGGAGCCAGCCCACGTACCGCCGCTTCCATTCTCTCGCAGAGTGAAAGCCCGATCAGCTCGCGTCGGCGCGACAATCGGCAGGCCGCGATCATGCCCCAGCCGACCGCTTCGCCGTGACTCAACCGGCGGTACTCTCCGGCCGCCTCGAGTCCATGGCCAACGGTGTGTCCGAAATTCAGAATTCGCCGCAGGCCCGACTCCCGTTCGTCCTGACCGACCACGCGAAGCTTCATGCGAGCCGATGTCGCGATGCCTCGCGCGAGTGCTGGACTTCGGGATTTGAAAGTAGAGGGAGAGCTCTCCATGTCGCGAAAGAGCGAGGCCGAACCAATGAAGCCGTACTTGAGCATTTCGAATAACCCCGAGCGAAACTCGCGCCGGGGAAGCGTGACCAAGACCGACGGGTCGATCCAGACCGCGGCTGGTCGATAGAACGCTCCCACCAAGTTTTTGCCCCGCGGAAGATTGACTCCGACCTTCGCGCCCAATGCGCTATCGATCTGGGCGAGCAACGTCGTCGGCACTTGCGCATACGCAACGCCGCGAAGAAACGTGGACGCCACGAAACCGGCGGTGTCCCCGACGACTCCGCCGCCCAGCGCCACCAGGCCGTCTTCGCGCCCGATGCCATGGTGGATGAGCCCGTCGTAGAGCCTCTGCACGGTGTCGAGATTCTTGAAGCGTTCCCCTTCGGGAATGAACAGAAAGTGGCTATCTAGCCCGGACTTCGCCATCGTCGAGCGGAGGCGACCGCCATAGAGCCGATCGATCTTACGATGGGTGATCACGACGATCCGCCTCCGACCCCACAGTGCCCGGAGCCTCGGTCCCACTTGGTTTAGTAGCCCGTCGCCCAGGAGAACCGGATAGGGGTCTTCCGATCGTTGGAGTCTTCGCACGGCTCGATTTGTCATTGCAGAAAAATCATACTGGAACGGACTCCCCCTGACCAGTGCACGCACCGGCGCCAGCGTGATGGCGGAGACACCCGATGACTATCTCAGCCAGCCGGGAAGCGCGCCCGCCTTGCGGGCCCTCTCGTGAAACGAGTCGATGAACCGCGTTCGCTGTTCGCGGAGTGACAGAAGCGAATCCTCGAGTACCTCCTCGGTGGGGTCCTTCCGGAGACGCTCCCCCGGCCGCTTCTTCGCCTTGCGCTCCGCCAAGCGCCACTCGAGCCGCCGTATGCTGGCGTTCAGGCGAGCCCGCTCCCGTTCGTGTTTGGTTTTTTCATTTTGCCAATGGGCCCGTTCCTTGACGAGATCCCGGGACGGCGCTAGCGGGCGTCGATTGGATCGTTTCCATCTTGACTCCGGGGGTGACTTTTTGGAGTCGCCTCGCAGTCGATGGTAGACCTCGAGTTCGGAATCCTTGAAGGTCCGGATCTGCACATCGCGTCGCGAAATAGCCAATTCCTGTCGCCGCGCCCTTTCCTTTCTCGCGACCTCATTGAGGTCGTAGGCCATCAAAAGTACGGGTATCAGGCAGAGCAACAAAATGAGGAACACCATCTTCATTAGAACCTCCTTCGTTGAGAGCCGGGCAAGCCCGAGCGTCCCGGGATCGCCCCGGGGCAGCGGACTCACCCCTCACAGCTCTAGACGAGATCCGTGAAACAAAACCTCCCTCGATCTCAGTTCTAACGTTCCGATCTTCCAGTTGTGCTACACTTTCCGGCGAGCGGCGCAAATTCGAATCCGAGTACTGGAGATAGTCAGAGAAAGATGGAAGCATGCCCGACAAACCCGACAAGCAAGTTTTCGTCAAAGAGATCACACCCAAATCGGAGGACTTTTCTCGTTGGTACCTGGATGTCATCCGTAAGGCCGAGATGGCCGACTACTCAATGGTGAGAGGTTGCATCGTGATCCCACCTTACGGCTACGCTGTTTGGGAGCTCACCCGCGACGCTTTGGATCGGCGCCTCAAGGAGAGCGGCCACCAGAACGCGTATTTTCCGCTCTTCATCCCAAAGAGCCTGCTGGAGAAGGAAGCCGAGCATGTGGAAGGTTTTGCCCCGCAAGTGGCCTGGGTTACCCACGGGGGAGAAGAAGAGCTCGAGGAGCCGCTCGCGGTTCGACCCACGTCGGAGGCCATCATTGGGAGCATGTACGCCAAGTGGGTGCACTCTTGGAGAGACCTGCCCATTCTCATCAATCAATGGGCTAACGTCGTGAGGTGGGAAAAGGTAACTCGCCCTTTCCTGCGCACCGTGGAGTTTTTGTGGCAAGAAGGGCACACCGTCCACGCCACGGCCGAAGAAGCGGAAGAGGAGACACTCTTGGCGCTCGGGATCTACACCGATCTCGTGGAAAACGAGCTCGCCATTCCGGTGATCACCGGTGTGAAGTCCGAGCAGGAGAAATTCGCAGGGGCGCTCCGTACCTATACGTTGGAGGCCTTGATGTCCGACGGCCGTGCCCTCCAAGCTGGCACCTCACACAATCTCGGACAGCACTTCGCTCGTGCCTTCGGCATTCAGTTCGAGGACAAGGATCAAAAGCTCAAACATCCACACCAGACCTCGTGGGGCGTGACCACACGCTTGATTGGCGCGTTGATCATGGTGCATGGCGACGACTCCGGCCTCATTTTGCCGCCGCGGGTGGCTCCGATTCAGGCGGTGGTGATTCCGATCCCGGTGGGCGACTGGAAAGAGACGATTTTGCCTCAAGCACGTGAGATCACCGATAAGCTTTCCGCCGCGGGCGTCCGTGTGAAGCTCGACGATCGTGAGGAGTACACACCGGGCTGGAAGTACGCGGAGTGGGAGATGCGAGGCGTACCGCTCCGGTTGGAGATCGGACCGAAGGACATCAAAAAATCTCAGGTGTTCTCCGCTCGCCGCGACAATCGAACCAAGGCCCCCATTTTGTGGAGCTCCATCACTGAAGAGGTGCCGACTCTTCTCGAACAGATCCAAAGAGATCTCTTCAATAAGGCCAAAGAGTTTTTGGTCGATCACACGACGGAAGTATCTGACTATGAGGAGTTCAAGAACGTTATGAACGATCGCCGCGGTTTCATTATTGCGCCGTGGTGCGGAAGCACCGAGTGTGAGGACCAGGTCAAAGCGGACACTACCGCAACCATTCGAGCGATTCCGGTCGACAGTAGCCCGGATGCAAACTGCACGGTGTGCAACAAGGAGGGAGCGCGTCGCGTCTATTTTGCCAAGGCCTATTAGCGCTGCTGTCGGGCTGGGCCTACGGGGCGTTCGGTCTGGGTCTAGCGCTATTCAAAGGGAACGGGGGCCCGCCCGAGGACCCGAGCTTCGAGGCCGAGCGGGAACGCATGGTTCTGCACCAGGTGGTTCGCCGAGGCGTTCGAGACCCTCGCGTCTTGGCCGCCGTGCGCAAGGTCGAGCGCCATCGTTTCGTCAACGAATCGCAACGTTCCACCGCCTATGGCGATCACCCTCTTCCGGTCGGCCAAGGCCAGACCATCTCCCAGCCGTACATCGTTGCTCTAATGACCGAGGCATTGCGGCTCGAGGGAGGAGAGACCGTTTTAGAAGTGGGCACTGGCTCTGGCTATCAGACTGCGATCCTGGCAGAGCTTGCGGAGGAGGTGTATTCGATAGAATTCCTGCCCAATCTAGCCGACCGGGCGGGGGCGATTGTGACCGAGCTCGGTTACCGCAATGTTCGTATCCGCGTCGGCGACGGCAATCGCGGTTGGGTAGAACACGCCCCCTATGATGGTATTCTCGTAACGGCCGCGCCCCCTCGAGTGCCGCCCAAGCTCATCGAACAGCTCGGCGAAGGGGGGCGGCTCGTCATCCCGGTCGGTATCTCGAGCCAGGAGCTCGAAGTGCATACCAAGGAGGCCGATGGCGTTCGAGTCGAGCGGATTGCCTCGGTACGTTTCGTTCCATTGGTCGGTGATTCGACATAGAGTGGTAGACATGAACGTGTCGTTCAGTTTTGGCAGTCTTGGCAGTCTTGGCAGTCTCGGGACAGTCGCATTGGTGACCAGCCTGCTGAGTCTTCACGGATTGCTTGCTCAAGAAAAGCTCGAGGAGACCGCGCTCGGCTTTCCCGCCGGTCGTCAGGTTCAGGCGGAGCTAGCCGTCACCGCGGAGCAGCGAGCGCGCGGGTTGATGTTTCGAGACAGCTTGGACCCCGATCGGGGGATGCTCTTTGTGTTTCCGCAGTCGGATTTCCATGCCTTCTGGATGAAGAACTGCCGATTCCCTATCGATATCATCTGGTTATCCCCCGAAAAGAAGATCGTACACGTCGAGAGAGTGGTACCTCCATGTAAGGAAGATCCGTGCCCGAGCTATGGGCCGATGCGTAAGGCGAAGTACGTTGTCGAGCTCGTTGCGAATTTCTCAAAAGACGAGAAACTTCAACTCGGGGATACGTTGCAGTTCGAGATCCCCTGACTAGTAATCAGTCATCAGTAAGCAGTGGTCGGTACATTTGACGGGGACTGATGACTGATTACTCGAGGGCACAAAAAAGCCCGGGCGGCCATCGGCCAACCCGGGCTTTTCGGTTTCTACGACTTACTATTCGTCGTCGTTCGGCGCGGTGATCAACACTCGCAAGTGGGCGCGCCGATTCAGCCGGCGAGTCACCTCGCGCGAGTTGTCATAGGCGGGCCGGGACTCGCCGTAACTGATGGTGCTGAGTCGCGATTCGCTGATTCCGGCACGCATTAGGTAGGTCTTCACCGTATCGGCTCTCCGAGCACCCAGCGATAGGTTGTACTCCTCGGTCGCGATACTGCAGCAGTGTCCTTCGACCTCGATCTTGAGGTTCGGGTTGTCCTTCAGCTGCGCGGCGACCTGATCGAGAATCTTTCTCGCCTCGTCGGTCAGATCGTGTTGGTCGAAGAGGAAGTGTACGTCCTCGAACTCGATCGCTTTCACGACCTTACGATGCACGCGGATGTTCACGGTGTCGGAGGCGGTTCCACCACGGCCGTCATCCACCGTTGCCGTGACCGGGAAGCTGCCCTCGGTACCGGTGGGGGCGGTCCAGGTGACCCGTGGGCCACTGCCAGTGATGCGACCATCTGGCGCGCGCCAGCTGTACGTCAACGGATCTCCATCCGGGTCGTCGCCGTCCGCGGTGACGGTCGAATCGTTTCCTTCTTCGACCTCGGGCGGATTGGCCGTGACTTGAACCGTCGGAGGCCTGTTGTCGGGCGGCGGCGGAGGTGCAATGAATTGGCCCCGGGTTCCAGGGTGATAGCCGATCGCAACGTTGAATCCGGAAGCGGTCTCACCAGAGATGCCGAGGTTGAGGTTGGTGCGCCACCCAGCGGTCACGAACATGCCCTCTGCGGCCTTGAACGTCACGCCAAGCAGGAGGTCGACCGGATCGGTTTGGTCGAAGTCGGTGCCGGTGAACGACTGACCGGTCAGTTCGACCGTGCCACGAATCGCGCTGTCGCGGGGGAGGCTGATACCGACGCCCCACTGAAAAGCGTTTCCAATGTCGAAGATCTCGCCGTCCGGCGGTGAGCCGTTCAACTGAAAGCCCGCGTAATAGGACGACGCGACCATCTCGCCGAGGTTCTTGGAGAGTACGACGTGAGCGCCTCCCGAAGCCTTACCCGTCCCAAGCCCTGCATCGCTGTCGGCGCTGGCGATCTTGACGAATCCGCGAACGCCGAGACCGACGCTAGCGTCGTCGTACTCGGACATGATGTTGTACTTGCCACCGAACCAGACATCCCCGAAGCCCGAGGACCACCTGTCGTCCACTCGCGGCTCGTCGTTGTAGTGCGGGGGTGGGAAGACAGCGATTAATGCATCGCCGATGGTTTCGGCGCGTATCCGCTTTTGAACCTCGAGGCGCCCGAAGATCTCGAGCTTGTCGGTGGCACCAAAGGCGACGGTCCCGGCGAGATTCGAAACATCCAAGCTAAAAGGGCTGCGATCGATATTGTCGCGAAAGCCGGCTACCGAAACCTTGCCTTTGAGTAGCGTGTAGGCGGAAAAGACGTCAAAAAAACCGGTATCACCCCAACGGGTTGCCTGGGCGGGAACGGTTTCATAATACCCGCCTTCTTGTTGCTTGTCGTCATCTTGATCTGCGTCTTGGCCAGGTGCCAAGCTCACTGTCCCGATGAGAAACGCCACGGCGATGGCTAGCGTGCGCTCTGAGCGGTTCATCAGCGGTACCTCCTTTTGTCTGCGTCCGGTGGTGTCGGGTGGCTCGGCGCTGCCCCCCTACTAGTTTCGTGTCGCTCGTGGACTGAATGCCAGCGGAGCACCCTCGGAAAACCCATTTTTGACGAGGGCACGCCATAGCAAATAACCGAGCAAATATACAGTCAAACGGTCGCGGGAGTCAATGAGGTACAGGGAAACGCCGATTGGCGCGCAAACGGGGCGTCAATCGGGCCGGGTTAGATCCGTTGCGGACTCCTCT
Source organism: Candidatus Marinacidobacterales bacterium (assembly GCA_965219415.1). Lineage (GTDB taxonomy): Bacteria > Acidobacteriota > Vicinamibacteria > Marinacidobacterales > DATDRI01 > CBDCNP01. The sequence continues at coordinate 1,221,216 of OZ244742.1, read as the reverse complement.
GGATTTTCTCTCTCTCGCCCACAAAGCCAAGCAATACCTATAGATAGTATGTAGAGCCCGATCATCGGCAAGGCTAGCAGGCATTGGGTCGGCACGTCCGGAGTGGGAGTAATGATGGCGGCGGTCACGAAAATGAGCAGTACGGCGTACTTGAATTTGGCCCAAAGGAACCCCGGCGTCACCAGGCCCATCCTCGCCAAGACAAACACTACGGTCGGTATCTGGAAGCTCACCGCCATCCCCAGGATGAAACTGCTGTAGAAGGAGAACACCCGCGAGACCGTGAGAAGGGGTTCGATGCCTTCGCCGAACGTGGTGAGGAATTGGGTGGCGAAGGGGAAGACGACAAAATGTCCGAAGGACGCTCCTCCCAGGAAGAAACCCGTGCCCAGGAAGATGAAAGGCACCGCGTACCGCTTCTCGTTACGATAGAGGCCCGGAGCCACGAATAACCACACCTGGCTCAAAATCACCGGCGAGGCGAGGAAGATCCCCGCGAAGAAGGACATTTTCAGGTAGAGGAGAAAGATCTCGGGTACAGCGGTAGCAATGAGCTTTCCGCCCGGGGGAAGGGCCGAGCGCAGGGGGCCCATTAGGAAGTCGAATATCTGCTGTGCAAACGTGAAGCACAGGGCGAACGCGACGACGACCGCAAGGAGCGAGATAAGGATACGCCGGCGTAGCTCGTCGAGGTGCTCGAGGAAGGTCATTTTGGCGGGCGAAGACCGGGGCTCCGACATTGGTAGTTATTGCCTATCGTGGTTTGTTACTGAGTCTTAGCTGGGCCGAATCTAATCCGGCTGCTCCGGCTTGGGAGCTTCCGAAGGCCCCTCGTTGGAACGTGGGGAATCGTCCTTCTTGGCCGTCGCGGCAGTTGGCTTGGCGGTTTTCGGCGTCGTTTCCTCGATCCGGATCTCTTCTTCGAGCGTACTGCGGAGGTCGTTGCTGGCACGCTTGAACTCCGCGAGGCTCTTGCCGAGAGACTTTCCGAGATCGGGTAGTTTGCGAGGGCCAAACACGATGAGGGCGATGACGAAAATGACGATGAGCTCGGGCATCCCGATCGGACCGAACATGCTGTTCTCCTAAAGCCCTCCGGTGAGGCACCGCGCAGAGGGGGCTACCCTGAACATGGCGTTGCCACAAACCGGCAGTGACGCCCCCCAAAATGGGGGAGTGCCAATACCGCCCCCTGACTAGGTCGGGTCATTAGCAACCGCGGCAACCGCCTAATTTGGGTGGCCCCCTGATTGGGCCAGGGAGCCATTATAAATCGTGGGCCGACGAAAAACCAAGCCCCACAACCCCTTTTCTGTCTGTATTTGCCTTTACTTGACTGGGTCCCTTTGCTACGATGGTTTGAACCCACAAGACCGTCGGCACGGATCTTGATCCGGTTGCGAGATCTGTGGCGCCCTCGTAAGAGAGAAGTGACACAATGAAAAGGCCCGCTCTGGCGATGATATTCACCCTGGTGGTGTCGGGCGCCCTCGTGGGTGGGCTCTTCGGAGAGCAAGCCCAGGATAGCTTCAACCGCTACCAAGAGTACCTGAGACGGTACACCGACGTACTGCGTATCGTGGAGAAAGAATACGTCACCGAGGTAGAGGCTTCACGGCTCGTTCACGCTTCCATCCGCGGCATGCTGCGGACTCTGGATCCCCACTCGAACTTCCTAGAACGACGTGACTACATTAGCCTTCAAGAGCGACAAAAGGGTAGCTACCACGGCCTTGGCATTTCGGTTCAGATGATCGACGGGAGTCTAACCGTCGTATCGCCTTTCGAAGGCACTCCCGCGTACCGGCTCGGTATCCGCGCCGAAGATATCATCTCTAAGATCGAGGGTGAGGAGACCCGCGGCATGGCGCTCGACGAAGCGGTCAAGCGTCTCCGGGGGCCGAAAGGCAGCAAGGTGACGATCTCCATCACCCGCGCCGGCTACGACCGACCTCTCGATTTCACCATCGTGCGGGACGAGATCCGACTTCGGAGCGTCCCTTACTCGTTCAACTTGGACGACGGAGTCGGCTACCTCCGCATCGCTGATTTCACCGAGACCACGGACTCGGAGCTCGAGGAGAGCCTGCAGCGCCTCAAGCAGCAAGAGCTCACTGGGCTGGTCTTGGACCTCAGAGACAATCCCGGCGGTTTGCTCGACCAAGCCGTCTCTGTGTCCAACAAGTTTTTGAAGAAGGGCTCGCTCATCGTCTACACGCGGGGTCGCACCCCCGGTTCCGACCAGGACTATGTTGCCAACCGACCGAGCCCCCATGACGATTTGCCGGTTGTGGTACTGGTCTCGCGGGGAAGCGCGTCGGCGTCCGAGATCGTTGCGGGAGCGATTCAAGATCACGATCGAGGACTCATCGTCGGAGAGAACACATTTGGCAAGGGCTTGGTACAGTCGATCTACCGGATCAGCGAAGGCAACGGCCTGGCCTTGACCACCGCCAAATACTTCACTCCCAGTGGGCGCAGTATTCAACGCGACTACTCCGGTTCCTTCGATGACTACTATTCTTCGGCACGTCGGCAAGAGCCGCCTCCACCTAAGGGCGAGCTAAAGCACACCGATGCCGGACGCGAAGTCTTTAGTGGCGGCGGTATCGCCCCTGACATCCACGCTGCTTACCCTCAGGCTCCCAAGCCCATCTTGGCTCTCGCGAGTCACCGGGCCATCTCGGCCTATTCGGCGTACTTCGCGTCCAAGGACGGCCGGACCCCGGATCTCCAGGGGGCCGGCGTGCAGCCTGAAGAAATCCGAACGAAGCGCCCCGAGGATATCCGTCTCATCGACAAGGGCTTCGAGGTGGACGATGAGCTGCTCGAGGATTTCTTCAAGTTCCTTGAGGAAGAAGAGATTCCGTTCTCCAGGGAGGAGCTTGAGGAGCACAGCGATCGTTTAGGGCTCGCGATCGAAGGCGAGATCTTCTCTTCCATTTGGGGACTGGAAGTGGCCCAGCGTCTCTACGTCAAGAAGGACCCTCAGGTCCGCAGAGCCATCGAGGCATTGCCCGATGCCGCCGAGCTCCTCCGAGACCCGAAGGGCTACGTCGCTCGAGGAACGGCTCAGGACGAGGGCGGCTCCCCCGAATAGACGAGTAGCTCACCTCCTTACCATCCCCATCACGTCGCGTCATTCTTCATCGTGTCCCTGTTTGTTCGAAACCACTAGATCCTGGGGTGGCCGATCTGATAACATACCACCCGTTGTGATTTCCTTGAAAATAAGCTGAATTTCCCCAGGGAGACTAGAGCGATGACGCGTCTTTTTCGGGTTTTACTCCTCATGGTTTTCGTCGCGGTGGGAGCGAGCGAGTCCCTCGCCCTCCAGGGCGGCTTCCAGGACGAGCTCGCGAACCTTCGGAGCCCCAACACTGGCACGCGGGCGAAGGGGGCTAAGGCCCTCGGCCGTTCCGCCCGGCCGGAGGCGATCGCTCCACTCAACGACGCGATGCGCGACCCCGAAGTGAAGGTCCGCAGGGAAGTGGCGAAGTCGCTCCGCGTCTATCGAAACCCCATGACGCTCGACGGTCTCTTGCTGGGGCTGCGCGACGAGGACAAGAGCGTTCGTACGGAGTCGCTCCTCGGCGTCGTCGAGGTCTTCGTGGATCCCGACGACCGGCGCCCCATGGAGCGCTTTCTCGGGGCCTTTGGTGAGCGGGCACCGCGTCCGCCCGCGGAGCCGGTTATCCCCGTGGAAGAGAGGGTGGTGCTCGGTCTGGAAGCGAGGCTTAGCGACGAGGAGTCTTCGATTCGTCGGCAAGCGGCGTGGGCAATCGGTCTCCTGAGCATCGATGAAGCTGTAGACAATTTAGGGATGGCTCTGGCGGATCCCTCGAAGGATGTGCGCCTGGAGGCGTTGAGGGCCCTGACCCACATCGGCACCCACGAGGCGGGCTCGCAACTAGTGACTGTACTCATGGAGCCCTCGCGAAAGATGCAGGGCGAGGCCATCGACGCGCTAGGCGAAATCGGGTACAAGCCGGCGGCGCCACCGCTCCTCTCTATTTACGAGGCGGAGCAGGGACGGGAAATGGGCGACCGCGCCCTCACCGCGTTGGCCCGGATGGGGGCACCCGAGGCACGCGCAGTCTTTCTCCAGAACATGACGAGCTCCGATCCGTTGCGAAGGCGTTGGGCGGTGGAGGGCATGGGCAGACTTCGCAATGAGAATCTAGCCGGCAGTCTGACGAAGGATTTCCTGCGGGAGCCGGAGCCATCAGTCCAGTCCGCTTACTGTTTTGCCTTGGTACTAGTGGGTAGACCGGAGTTCATCGATCGGATCGCTTTGTCCCTCGCGGATCAGTTTCTGCGCGAGCAATCGGTCGGCTATTTGGTGGAGCTCGGAAGCCCCTTCTTGACGGAGCTCGTTCCCTACTTATCCGATCCCGTTGCCGATGTCAGAAGAGGCATGGCGTTGGCGTTAGAAGAAGTCGGCGATCCAGACGCCATCCCTTACCTAAGACCACTTCTCACCGATCCCGACCCGCGGGTGGCGGATTGGGTGAATCGGGCGATCGCAAGTCTCGAGCGGATTCGCATGTCGGAGACGGGGCATTCATCGCCATAGTCCTTGCCGGAGTGTCGGTTAGCCTCGGTGCGAGTCGATGTGCTTGCTTCGTTTTATGTCGCATCGGGGTTACTGTAGAAGCATATGCGACGGATGGTCGCTCCATGGCTTTTGGTGCTGGGATTGGTGTCCGCCTGCGATCAGATCGAGGCGCTTCGCGAGCAGATCCTCGGGGGCGGCGGGGCAGATGCGGGCAATCAAAGATCGCCTGAGTTTCAGGGCGCGATCGATCTCTACGAATCTGGGCAGCTTCAAGCTGCCGCCGATCAACTCCAAACCGTCACCCTCACCGAGCCCGGCAACGCCGACGCGTTCTACTACGTGGGGCGCTGCTACCTCGGCCTTGCCGCTGCCAGCGCCGCGACTGTCGATCCGACTTCCGATTTGAGTTCCGAGGAAGCGCAGAGTCTGGCTGCTTTCAATACCGCGCTCACGTTGAACCCCCGATACGCCGACGCCGCGATGGGCATCGGCGATCTCTATGCCCGTCGCGTGCCGACCAAGCGTCGTCGCCGAAAGAGTCGAGAGCCCGAGGCGCAGCGGTTGGCTCGCGAGGCCTACGAGAAGGTGGTGACCATCGATCCGAAGCAGCCGGAGTTACAAAGATGCTACGCTTCCTTCCTGGAGCGTTTGGGACAAGTGGAAGACGCCGAAGTGGCTTACAAAGCAGCGGTGGATGCTGCAAAGATCAATCCGGACATAGCTCCTGAGTACTACACGGCGTACGGTCGCTTCTTGGCTTTGCAGAACGGGCGATACGAAGAAGCCATTGACCAACTCGAGCTGGCTCAGATGGTGCGGGGCGAGGACCCGACGCTGCAAGGAGAGATCGCTTCGCTCTATAGTCGCATCGGTCACGAATACTTCGAGGAGCAACACTACTCGCTCGCCGAGCAGACGCTTACCAAGGCGTACCAGATGTTTCCGGACAAGAGCAATCCCGATGCGCAGAAGACGTCCAGCACCCTGAATCGGTTGCGGGCGATACGACGTCGCTAGTCGGTGACGGGGCGCACTTGCGGCCGGCCGGCTCGAGTGGTACGAGGTATCCATACGCCTGTCAGCGAGGAGGGTACATGCCAAAATTAGCTAAGGTCGTGATGACGTGCGGAGCCTTGATCGCCATGGCCACGGCTTGGCCGGCCCTCGCGCAGGACCTCAAGCGAGATCGATCCTGGGACGATGTGGCCTCGAAGAAGCGGTCTGTTGTCCTCGGCCGGTTCGAGGGACAGTTCTCGGGACCCCAGTTCAAGGGACGTCGGATCAAACTGATCGAGGTAGGGACCGAAAAATCTCAATACCTAGATATTACGGACGGTCTGGGGTACATCGAAGAGCTCATTCCACCCGGCCGATATCGGATCACCGGCATCGAGGCCACCTACTTTCCCCGCGGCACGGCCATGGATCCGCAAAAGTTCCGGCCTGTAAAGCAGCGTTTCTATGTCTCACCCCGGGGCGACGAAAAGTTCCCGACCTTCGAGGTTCCGGCGGATCGGCCGGTTTATATCGGAACCATTACCGCTGGCGTCAACCAGACCGGGATCGTGCACAAGGGGCACAATTGGCGTGTCGTGGATGAGTACGAGCAAACCCTTTCGCGAATCGAAGAAAACTATCCGAAGTTCGCGGCTAGCCTCTCACGAGGGGGCATCGAGGCCGCCCGCCACTTCGCGCTCAAGCCCACCCGGCCGGAGCCGGTCTTGGAATTCATCGGAGTCGAGGACCCTATCGAGAAATCGCGCGTCTACATCGAAGAAGGTAAGTACGAGTCGGCGATCAATTGGCTCGCCACGTTCCTGCCTTCTTCGGACGCCGAGCGGCTCGAATCGCAGCTCCTCATTGGCGAAGCCTTGTTGGCACAGCGGAATTACGACGATGCGATCGATCGGTTGGGTGAGGTGCTTCAGGCGGCGCCGGACAAGACGCGCGCCCTGCGCCTCCTTGCACGCGCGCACGCATTGGCCGGAAACCTGGAGGACGCACTGGGGCTTTTCGAGGCTCTCGTTGAGTTGCATCCGAAGGACACCGAGGCGCATCTACAACTGGGCTATCTCTATGCGATCAATTCCGACCTCCAGAGGTCTCAACAGGAGTTCCGCTCCGCCTTCAGCGACGATATTGACTACCTCCTCCACGACGCCGCACCCTTCGTGGTGGCCCTTCGGGCGGTGGAGGCGAAAGACGCCAATTACCAGCCGCCGACCGTCAAGAAGGAAATCGCGCGGCCCAGCTGGATCCGTTCTCGGAGGGACGCGGAAGAGAGTGGCCTGGCGCTCCTCATCGACCACGAGGGTAACGTGGTAGCTGCGCAGTTGTCCGGTAGTGGCCAGGGTCCGATGCCTCTTATGTTGATGGCCATCGTCCGCGCCGACTTCGAGCCTGCCGCGGTCAACGGGGTCCCAGTGCCCGCGGTGCTCTCCATGCCAGGGGGACCGTCCACGCAATGAGCCTATTCCGCTAAGTTGTTGCAACAAAAAGTTTTCCTGACGGGGATCTGGTCGGTTTCTCCCTGATTCGTGTGGGGAAGCTCCTAAGTTCTAGCGTCGCGAAACACGGCGGTGCCTTCATCGAGCTCCCAGGCGGGAATGTCGTCGTTCAGGCGTCATTTGACGTGATTGCCTGTTTAGGCGGCGCCAGACGCCTATTGACCCTAAGCCCAACCTCTGATACAGTTTGGTTCGTAGCCGTCATCCTTCTTCTAGATTCCGGAATCGAAACATGAAGCCGCCGGGAGCGGTTTTTCCCGAAAAGCCTTCCGTGGGGGGGAGATTGGGCTCCAACCCAAAGAGTCAACTGTCAGCGAGTGGGTTCGGTGTCTCCCGAGGCCTGCTAGACGGCCCGGGGGCGCGGCATGAAGAATCCCGCTTGAGCGCCGCCGCCATGGGTGCCGGGGGCGGTGCTGTGGCCGAGGTCGTCCCAGCCGCGGTAAGCCTGAAGCGAACCGGGGACGAGAACCCCGTACCACCGGGCCGGTCCATCGTGGCGGTCGGGGGTGGCAAAGGAGGCATCGGCAAGAGCCTCATCACCAGCAGCCTGGGCATCTGCCTCGCGCGAAGAGGGCGCCGCGTCGTCCTCATCGATGCGGATCTTGGGGGAGCCAATCTCCATACCGCCTTGGGCCTCAGCGCGCCCAAAGTAGGCCTCGGAGACTTCATCAGCCGCCGTGTCTCTACTATCGAAGACGTCATCATGGAGACCGGCGTCCCGAACCTCGGGCTCATCAGTGGTGCCTACGACCATCTGACCGCATCCAACCTCAAGTACTTTCAAAAGACGCGTCTGTTGAACAAGATCCGAAGTATCAAAGCCGACTACATCTTCCTGGACATCGGTGCCGGAATTTCGTTCAATATCGCCGACTTTTTCCTGCTGGCAGAAGCGGGCCTTCTAGTCGTCGTTCCCGAGCCGAGCTCGATCGAGAACGCTTATCGCTTTCTCAAGATGAGTTTCTATCGCCATCTGTGGTCGGCCGTAAAGGGCAGCGGAGTGCGTGCCGTCATCGAGGAAGCGATGGACGAAAAGAATCGTCGAGGGATTCGCACGCCGTTCGATCTCCTCGAGGCGGTGGAGAAGAAGGACGAGGCGGCGGGGCAGGCTCTCAAGGCGAGGGCCAGATCGTTTCGTCCCCGCCTGATCATCAACCAGATTCGCTACCCCGAAGACGAGCGGCTAGGTTCTTCGATGGCCAGTGTGTGTCGCAAGCACCTGGGGATCGAGGTCGAGTGTTTGGGCGCGATTAAATATGAAGACGTCGTCTGGCAAGCCAACCGCCGAAAGAAACCCTTCATGTTGGTGTTCCCGGACTCCGAGGCGGGTCAGAGTCTCGAGAAGGCGGCGGTGAATCTTCTCCAGTCGTCCAGCCCGTCCATCAAGAACGGCGCCAACGGCAACGGGTCGGGCTAGCTCGGTTCGACTATGTTGGACCGTCCCTCGGACCAGAACTACTACGAAGTCCTCGAGATCAACGACCGCGCCACGACGGAAGAGATCCAAGCCGCCTATGAGCGAGCTCGCGACGTTTACGCAAGCGAGTCGGTCGTTTCGGCCGCCATCCTGACTCCGGAAGAGCGGCGACAGATCCTCGAGCGCGTCACCGAGGCCTACCACACGCTCGTTGCCGAGGACAGCCGACGCCTCTACGATCAGCGCCTCTCGAGTCGTGCCAGGTCAACGAGTCCTGAACCGGCGCCGACAATCCCGGAAATTCCGGCAGGGGTTGCCGCGACAACTTCGCCCAAGCCTTCGATATCGGGGTCCTCCGCGGCTCCCGAGATGGCCTACCCTCGATTGGTGGAGATTCCGGCGCGATCCGAGGAGCCTCCCGAACGTCCCAAGGTCACCCTAGGTATCAAGGAAGAAGCGTCGGGCGCTTTCCTCAAGAAGGCACGCGAAGCGGCGGGGGTGGATCTTCGCTCCATCTCTCACGAGACGAAGATTGGTGTGACCATGCTCGGCTATATCGAAGAAGAGAGGCTGGACCGTCTACCGGTGGAGATTTATCTCAAGAATTTTGTCCGACAGTACGCGCAGTTCCTCCGCCTGGATGAAGAGAGCGCCGCACGCTCCTACGCGGCTCGGGTCCGACGCCTCAGGGCTGAGTCCTCGGCTTCCTGAACATTTCCTGAGCAGAGACGCCGTCAATCGAGCGGGAACAAGCTTTCCAACACACGGTCGGTGCGGTTCTTCCAGCTCGACCATCCCGTACCATCGTGCACCTCGCCTCCGGCGACGGAGTAGCCGCGACTGGTTAGGAACTCTACGAGTTTGCGATCCGCGTCGCGGATGTCCCAAGCCTCTTGAGGATTCTGCATGTCGTGGGTACCCCACTCGATATAGATGTCGAGGGGCTGCTCGGCGGCGGTGCGCACGAGGCCTTCGAACGGAACTAATTGGAAATCCAAGAACGCGACGGATTGTACGGCGACCTTGCCGACGATACCCGGCCGCTTGACTGTGAGATAGAGCGCATGGAATCCAGCGAAGCCGCCGGCTATATTGGCGCGTCCCTCCGGCGTAGCGATGGTTCGGTAGTTTCCATCGATGAAAGGCACGACCTCGTCTGACCACATGTCGACGTATTTGGTCGGAAAAAACTCCGAGTCGCGCTCGATGAAGACCGCGACGAAGGGCGCAACCTTCTTGCCCAGCAGGTTGTCCAAGCTTTTGGGCACCTCGCCTCTTTCGAGTGCGCCGCGACCGCTGTGGTAATAGGCAACCGGGTAGCGAGTGTTGGTCTCCTCGTAACCCGCCGGTAGATAGATGTGAACCTTGTGCGATTCCTCGTAGACCTTGCTCTCCAATTCGTGGGTCACGATGCGGCCGCGCGATGCATCGGCAGGAGGTTCCGCCAAATGGGAGGGCGCCTGCCAGCGGGGCATGGCCACCCATGACATCGCCATGGGGTTGTCGTCACTTCCGGTGAGTTCCATATCCGGCCCGTAGATGCCGGTGGTCGTCGATCTCGGGTTGCGGGTGTCGGTGATCTCCTCGTAGTCCCGAATGAAGAGGTAGTTTACCCGGGCGTCCGGCTCGAGCTCGGTCGAGTAGTAAAACAGGTCCGTCCCTTTCACTCGGGCCATAGGGCTTTCCTGACGCGATCCGACCATGTCCCCGCCGATGGCGAGGTCCTCTCCGGGCCCGCGGTAGATGAAGTGAACACGATTCTCCCCTTCGATGAAGGGGAACTGTTCGATGGAATCAAGAAAACGATCGACGACGGCTCGCTTGTCCTCCGGTCGTTCCATCTTGGCGACGTCGACCAAGAACTGCTGGAACCGTTCCTGGGGAGGAGCCATATCCTTCGGAGCGGCTTCTGCCTCGGCCAGGATCGTCATCGGCCGGATGTCCACCCGCGCCAGTTCGCCGAGGCTCCTAACGTAAATGTGGCCATCGGCGAAAGCCGGCGGTGTCCAGGCAAGGTCTTCGAATAGCTGGAGGCTCGCTACTTCCTGGTAGCTCTCGGGACTCGCTCTTGCGACATGTACGCTGCCGTTCTTCGTCAGGATGACCAAGTGTCCGTCAACGAGGATCACGAAGCCATCGCCGGGCGGCCGCGATCTCCACGCGGCTTGTCCCGTGGCAGCGTCGACGCAAGTGAGGAACCGGCTACTGAACCCATAGACATAGCCATCATGGTAGAGCGGCACGGTGTAGCTGTTGCGTATTGTCCTATTCTGCCACTTCTCGTGGGCGACTACGCCGTTCGCGTCCTCGGTCAGCTCGACGAGTTTGGACGACTGGTCTTTGTTGGCGAGGAACAGCCTGTCCTGGCCGGCGGCGACGGGGACCAGGCTTGCGGCACCGATGATGCCCCCGCCACCGTGGTCGTATTCCCAGAGAAGTCTGCCGGTCGATGGATCGATGGACATCAACTTCTTCTGACCGGCGGCGATTGCTTGACGGCGGCCGTTTGTCGTGAGCGCCACCGGACTCTGATAACCGATCTCGTCGGCGCCAGCCGTCCATAATCGCTTCCCGGTCTCTGGATCCAGTCCTGCGACCGCGGCATCTGGCGACCCGATCTGTACTACGACCGTACCGTCGAAGAGAATCGGTGACGTCGAATAGCCGTAGAGGGGCCTCTTGGACTCGAGCTCCTTCGGGAGATCGATCGACCACACCAGCTCACCGGCCAACACATCGAGACCGACCAACCGCCCCCACGGATCGAGGGCGACCACGATATTTCCGGTTATAAGGGGAGTTGAGATGGGACCGTCATATGAGCCATTGAGCCCTTGATGACGGGGACCGATCTCGAAGCGCCATTGTTCTTCCCCGGTCGCCGCATCGAACGCCACGACCACGCTGGCTTCTCCCGCCTCGAACATCGTCACACCCAGCCCGTTGGCGATGGCGATTCCCGAATAGCCACTACCGATGGACTTTTTCCAAGCGATCTCGAGGCTGAACTCGGGCGGGTTCGAGAAGACGGCCCGTTCGGTCGAGATGCCGTCGACGTTGTGTCCTCGGAACTGCGGCCAGCCGGTCCCGTCTTGCTGGGCTTGTGCCCTGGCTCCCTGCGGCCAAGCCGTGAGCGAAAGGGTTAGAACAGTGAGGGCAGCAAGGCTCAGGAAGCGATTAGATTGCACCCGTTTACTCCTCCGGATCAAAGAATTGGTTTGCGAGAGGGACGTCTCTCGACAAGCCTACGATACTACAAGTAGGCGTAGAGAGGAGAAGGGCTCGGGCCGCTCTAGAAAGTAAATCGGACCCCGAGCTGTATTTGGCGCTGCGGAAGCGCGACGCTGCCGTCCCATTCACCGAAGTTGGGTGATTCGAACACTTCCTCGAAGTGGCGTTGCCTTTGCACGCGATTGAAGACGTTGAACACCTCGAAGATGGCCTGGAGCTCCTTCTGGCCGCCGAACCGGAAGAACTTCGCAACCCGCAGGTCGAAATTGTAGACCGGCTCGCCGCGGAAATTGCCTCTTCCTGCGGGTTCGCCGGTGGGGCCTGGCGTGAAGTCCTTGCGGCGTCCGTTTCCGTTCAAGTCGAAGACCGACTCCGCGGTTCGCGCCCGGCCGCTTTCCATCATGACAAGCATGGAGGCCTGAAAGTCTGACGGAAGTGTGGCAATAAAACTTCCAATGAAGTTGTGCCGCGTATCGTTCCGGTAGGGGCCGATATCCCGGTCATCCCCAATGCAGGGAATACATTCGGCTTCCTCACTTCCACTGAATCCGGTCTCGGAGTTTCCTCGCAGATCGGCGAGAGTGTAGTTGAGCGTGAATTGCAGGTTGTTCCCATAACGTTTTCGAAAAGAGAGTTGGAGTCCGTCGTAGGCATCTACGCCAATAGAGTCGATGACGCGGACACGACCGCGTACGTCTGGGGAGAACAGGCGAGAGGATTGGTCAAAGGGGACGGACCTTTCGTTTTGGTCGAATCGCTTTCCGCGGTCGCGCCCGTTCGATCGAATGTAATCGGCGTCGAAGGCTAGAGTCGGAGTGATCTGGTGACTGAAGCCGAGTGAGAACTGGTCCGAATAGGGGAGCTCAAAGCCAGGCGCCACGATGTTATCTCCATTGATCACGAACCCACCGCTTTCGATGAGTTCATCGAAAGGCGGCGTATTGTCGGGTCCAAAGCTTGGCATGAAAAGGGAGATCCCGCGAACTCCAATCGCATCGGTGAACGTGAAGATCGTGGCGTTGCTGATGATCCTGTCATAGAAGCGCCCCCAACCTCCGCGGACCACCGTCTCGCCGCGGGCTCCTATGTCATACGCGAAACCGATGCGCGGAGCCCAGTTGTCACCGTCGTCTTCGAGGCAAAAGGCGTTCGGGACGCCGTTGAACTCTCCTCGGCAGTTCCCCTGGCCGAAGTAAGGGCTGCGGGGATCGTCGACGAGATGCAACCCGGTGTCGCCGTAAGGAACGTTCGATAACGCGCCATGCTCATAGTCGTAGCGGATTCCGAGGTTGAGAGTCAGCGACTCGCCGATACGCCAATCGTCTTGGATGAATCCACCGTAGACCGTGTTGGGGAACTCGATCGGGGGAAGTTTCTCGAATCGCGTGAACCACAGGGGTTGGTCGATGGGGTCACCATCGTTCGCGTAGACAAAGAACGGCGCGTTGGAGAATAACTCCCCCCCCGCAGGGATCGCATCGCAGGACGCCGCCGCCGAACTTGATATCGTGGTTATCGAGTGAGTAGGAGAACGTATCCCGGAACTGGTATTTCCGCTGGAACGTCCTTTGCGGAGCGATTCCGTTCTGCCCAACCACCAGGCTCGGAAAGTCAAAGTTGGGTACACTTGTCTGGAAGTCGGGTTGTCGTACACCCAGGATGATGTTGGTCCAATCGCTGGCCTGGAAGACGAGCTCGTTGAGCCCTTGCGTACCCACGATCGTCTGCACCCGCCCAAGAATGCTCCATAGATCGTTGGTCTGAATCGTCGAGTTGTCACGGGTCCGGTTGACCCCTTGGTCCGCCGCCGACGTGATCACCCTCGCGCTGGTTGTCCTCGAGCGCGAAACGAACATCGAGCCGGTTTTGCGCGTTGAATTGCTGTGTGTATTTCGCCGACAAGTAGCTGCGGCGGTAGGGTTGATCGACTCTCCCGAGACCCCCATGCTCCTTGAGGAATTTGGGGTCGTAGAGGGCTTCAACTTCCGGTGGAACTCCCAGAACCGAAAAGACGTCTTCGACGATCGTTTCGTAGGTCACGAAAAAGAAAGCATTGTCTCGAACGATGGGGCTGCCCAAGTTGCCCCCGAACTGGTGGCGTCTGAACGGACCCTTCTCGAGGTCGGCGAGGTTCTCCTGCTCGGTTCTCGCATTGAGGCTCCGGTCGCGAAATAACTCGAAGAGCGAGCCGTGAAACTCGTTGGTTCCCGATTTGGTAACGATCGAAATGGCTCCCCCCGAGGCGCGGGCAAACTCAGGCTTGATGCGCGAGATCACGACCTCGAACTCCTGGACCGAGTCCATCGACACCTGCTGCACGATGCCACCCACAACTTCATCGGTGTTATCGCCACCATCGAGTAGATAGAGGATCCCACGGCCGGAGCCGTTGGTGCCGAAGCTGATGGCGGGGACGCGCGTCTTCGTGGGGTCGAACGTATTCGCGATTCTCGCTCCCGGGACGAGAAGCGCGAGCTGCTGCACGTCGCGCGTGTTGATCGGTACGTTCTCGATTTGGACGTCGTCGACGACGCCTCCGACTTTCGACTCTCGAGTCTGGATCAAGGGAGTCTCAGCGGTGACGGTGAGGGTTTCTTCGACCCCGGATAACGAAAGGGCAGCATCGACTGTGAGGCTGCGGCCTGTTCTCAGCCGGAGCCCGTTGAGCTCGTAAGTCCTGAACCCAGACATGGAGACTGCCACCTTGTACTCACCTGGCGGAAGGGAGGGAAACACGTACGTGCCCGTGGCGTTGGTCGCCAAGGTGTAACCCATCCCCGTATCGACATTCTTCGATACGACGGTGGCGCCGGGAAGCACGCCGCCTTGGCCATCCGTGACTTTGCCGGTGATTTTGCCGTTCTGAGCATATGCCAGCGAGCCGAACAGAACGAAGAGACCAAGGCAGAGTGCCCTAACAGGAAAGAGTTTCATTAGTCAGCTCCTGGGATGGCTTGATTTCGCCTTCATTTCCCGCTCTCCACTACATACAGAAGCAAAACGGAGCAAAGGTTACGGGCGCCGGGTGACTTGCTTTGAGCGGTAGGATGGTTAGGGAGACAAACCTAATGTTTTCTTTGCGTTGACGAGAAACGGTCGGTATGCTCAAAGTGTGAACTCGTGAACTGAACGTCATTTTTCACCCCAGGGCTCACGAATGAACCAGAGATTCCACACCACCAACTGGAGTTTGGTCCTCGCTGCGGGAAACAAACGCACCCCCGAGGGTCGAGAGGCTCTCGGCAACCTCTGCCAAGCGTATTGGTATCCGTTGTACGCCTTCGTCAGGCGGATGGGTTACGAACCTGACCAGGCCGCCGATCTGACGCAAGCCTATTTTCTGCGTATTCTAGAGAAAGATTATTTGAGAGAAGTCCGCCAGGAAGACGGGCGGTTCCGCTCGTTCTTGTTGGCATCGCTGAAACATTTTCTCGCCAACGAATGGGACAAAGCCCACGCGCAGAAACGAGGCGGCGGCGAGCTACACCTTTCACTCGATACAGACAAGGCAGAACGCCGTTATCTTGTGGAGCCGGCAGATGGGTTGACGCCAGAGAAGCTCTACGAGCGGCAATGGGCGAAGCGTCTTCTCAAGCGCGTCTATGACCGCCTAGTTCTCGAGCTCACCAAAGCGGGGAAGACGGATCAACTGGAGC
Source organism: Candidatus Marinacidobacterales bacterium (assembly GCA_965219415.1). Lineage (GTDB taxonomy): Bacteria > Acidobacteriota > Vicinamibacteria > Marinacidobacterales > DATDRI01 > CBDCNP01. The sequence continues at coordinate 1,205,847 of OZ244742.1, read as the reverse complement.
AGTTCAAACCCTACCTCTTGGGCGAGGAACCTCAGCTACCCTACAAGCTCGCCGCGGAAGAGCTTGGGACGAGCGAAGGTGCTGTTAAGACAGGCGTCCATCGTTTGCGCCGCCGCTTCGGCCAAGTGTTGCGAGATGAAGTCGCCGACACCGTGGCGAGCGAGGATCAGGTCGAGGCGGAAATCCGCTATCTCCTTAACGCCGTGAGCTACACTTAGGTTCGATCCCCATCTCCACTCAAGCATAGAGGTATACTTGGGCCACAGTCTGGGACGGACATGACGGGCCGGCGACTCTCCTAGTTCCCGGACACAAAGAAACCTTCGAAAAATGAAGCCTGGCGACGCTCTCGCCCACTACCGCATCGAGGAACGGCTCGGTGCCGGGGGCATGGGCGAGGTCTTCAAAGGGCTCGACACTAGGCTGAAGCGGCCGGTCGCCATCAAGGTCTTGCCCCCGGACGCGGTCTCCGATCCCGAAAGGCGGGCGAGGTTCATCCGAGAGGCGCGCGCCGCTTCCGCTCTCGATCATCCCAATATCATTACCATCCACGATATCGCCGAAGAAGAAGGCGTCTCTTTCATCGTCATGCAGTACGTGGAGGGACGCACACTGCGCGAGGTCATCCGCTTGGGAGAGCTCGACCTTCCCAAGAAGCTCGATATCGCCATCCAAGTCGCCGATGGACTGGCGCGTGCCCATCAAGAAGGCATCGTGCACCGGGATCTGAAGCCGGACAATGTGATGGTGACCAGCGACGCGCGAGTGAAGATTCTGGACTTTGGTCTTGGGTCTTGCCAAGCTGACGGAAGCCTCCGAGCCTAGCGAAGAAGGAGCGACGAAGGACCGAGAGGCTCCTTTGACTCAGGAGGGTCTCATCCTGGGAACGCCGGCCTACATGTCTCCCGAGCAGGCGCAAGGCCGAACGGTCGATGCTCGGAGCGACATCTTTTCTTTCGGCGCGGTCTTATACGAGTTGATCAGCGGTCGACAAGCGTTCTCCGGTGACACGACGCTTTCTATTCTCGCGTCCATTCTTCGCGACGAGCCGAAGCGAGTGGGTGAGCTATCCCCGTCGATTCCGCTCGATTTGGAAAAGCTCGTTCTGCGAGCGCTGCGAAAGGATCCGGACCGTCGTTGGCAATCGATGGGCGATCTCTTGGTGACGCTCAAAGACGTTCGAGATGAGATGGACTCCGGGAAGTTCGTGTCGGTGGATGCGCTTCAAGACTTGCGGAAGGAAAGTGGGCCTTTCCGAGTGAGATGGGCGATCGTGGCCGTCGTGGCACTGGCAATTGGCATTGTGGCCTATTTGATCTTTCGAGATACGAGACCACCACCACAACCACCCAAACCGCTCACGGATCTCCCGGGAAGCGAGTACCATCCCGCCCTGTCTCCGGATGGAACCAAAGTGGCGTTCGCGTGGAGTGGAACAGATGCTGAGGAGCCAGGGCTCTTCGTCCACGCCGTGGGCGGAGGCGGAAGAGGCGAGCCTTTACGCGTGGCCTCAGGCGGAATCGCCCACCCAACGTGGAAGCCCGATGGCAGTGAGGTTGCTTTCTTGCGTTACTTGGAGGGAGAAGACGAAAACGGGATCTTCAACGTCCCCGAGCTCGGCGGGTCCGAGAGGAGGATCACCACGATACGGACCGGGAGAGGAGAAGGGCTGGACTGGTCGCCGGACGGCAAGTACCTGGCGACTGTAGATACCTGGGAGGAGAAAGGACACCGAGCCATTTTTCTCATTTCCATGGACACCTGCCAAAAACGGAGAGTCACATCGCCCTTCCCGGACGCCGACCCGGGGTTGTTGATCGCTGACCACGGTCCTGTTTTCTTACCCGACGGACGAACCCTCGCCTTCCTTCGCGAAAGTGGAAAGGGTTCCAACGATGAGGTTTTCCTCCAGCCTGTCGAGGGCGGAGAGGCGACGAGGCTGACTCATGATGAGGTCTATATTTCGGGTTTGGACTGGACTGAAGACGGCCAATCGATTGTGTTTGTCTCGTGGCGAGAGGAGAGCGACCGGAGTCGATTGTGGCGCATCCCGGCAACCGGAGGTGAGCCTTCCCTTGTTCCCTTTGGGGAGAATGCGGACGGGGTCACCATATCAGGGGAGACGTTGGTCTACTCCGAATCCGTGGGGAACAGTGACATTTGGCGGGTCGGCGGGCCAGCCGCGGGACGACCGGTGCAAGCCAAGAGATTTATCTCCTCCCGCCGCAGAGACCATCAGCCGAGGTTTTCCCCGGATGGGCGAGAAATAGCCTTTGTATCGGAACGAATGGGACGATATGAGATCTGGGTCTGTTCGAGCGAAGGAGACGCGTGCTGTCGGTTTCCCAACCTAGGAACGAGGGCCCTGTGGCCTCAGTGGTCCCCCGACGGCAACCAAATCGTTTTCACCGATACTATGGAGACGGGAATCCACACAGCCCATGTCATCGACGTGGACGGCGGATTTGATCCGAGATTGATGGCGGAGGGCGGTGGCGGGATCTGGTCCCCCGACGGTCGGTGGATCTACGTCAGCCAACTGGAAAAGGGGATCTGGAGGGTCCCCGCGGCCGGCGGCGAGGCTCAGCGAGTGATGGAGAAGACAGTTTACGTGTTTTTCCTGTCCAGCGACGGGCGATTTATCTACTACACGAAGAAGTTCGGCCCGGCGACTATCTTCCGAGCAACCACTGACGGAGACCGGGAAGAGATCGTTTTGGAGCGAGACATCGGGTCGACCAACTGGACCCTCTGGGGGCAAAGCATCTTGTATATCGACTTCGGCCGACCGGACGGTGCATTCGCCCAGCGGTTCGATCTGGAATCGGAAACTACCACGGAGGTCGTTTTTCTCGGCAAGCGTGTTGGGAACGGCGGGCTAGCCGTTTCACCGGATGGGAAATGGCTTTTGTACGAGAGGTCCGACTCCAGCGAGGGCGCCGACCTCTTCGTCGTAACGAACTTCCACTAGCTAGGCGCCGAGCTAGCCTTTAACCTGCACCTGCCAGAATCGAACATAATAGAGACCCGTGAAACCGGACCGCTGGCAGCGCGTCAAGGCGGGGCACTCGATCGATCACCGCGCGAGCGCACGTCCTACCTTAGCGAGGCCTGCGGCTCCGATACCGATCTCAAGAATGAAGTCGACTCCCTTCTCTTTGCTCGCGGAGGTGGTGGGAACGTCCTGGAGAAGCTTCTTGGCGAGGAAGCTCGGCGTGAGGCCCATGACGGGAGTCTCTTCGAGACGTTTCAATCCGCACTAGGCGATAGCTACCGGATCGAGCGGCTGTTGGGCCGTGGCGGGATGGCCGTCGTCTACCTAGCCCGCGATCTCAAGCACGATCGGCTCGTAGCCATCAAGGTCTTGCGTCCCGAGGTCGCGGCAGCGCTGGGGACGGAACGTTTCCTGCGGGAGATTCGCACTGCAGCGCGTCTTCAGCACCCGCACATTCTGACGCTCTTCGATTCGGGCGAGGCCGGCGGGCTTCTCTACTACGTCATGCCTTACGTCGATGGCGAGACGCTCGCGACCAAGCTACAGCGCGAAAAACAACTTTCCCTCGATGACTCGCTTCGAATCACGCGAGAAGTGGCGGACGCCCTCGACCACGCACACCAACAAGGGATCGTTCACCGTGACATCAAGTCCGGAAACATCTTGTTCTCCGAGGGACGCGCCATGGTCGCGGATTTCGGGTTGGCGACCGCGGCTGCGGACGCCGGCGACGAGAAGCTGACTGAGACGGGCATGGCGATGGGAACGCCGGCTTACATCAGCCCGGAGCAGGCGAGCGGGCGTGAAGTAGATCGGCGGAGTGACATTTACAGTCTGGGGTGCGTTCTCTACGAGATTCTCGCCGGGCATCCTCCGTTCAGTGGAGGCACGACTCAGGCGGTTCTGGCACGTCACCTAACGGATACCGTGCCACCAATACGCACAGTACGCCCGAACGTTCCGGAATTTGTAGAGCATGCGATCCTGCATGCCCTGGCCAAAGTGCCCGCGGACCGGCATTCCTCCATAGGCGAGTTCGTCGACGCGCTTTCGACCCCGAGCGACGAGACGGCCGTGACCACGGTTCGCCCGGCCGTCAGTGCCAAAAGGGGACCGGGACTTCTAGGTGCGACCGCTACGCTCGTTGGAGTACTACTCGTCGCGGTTGTCGTTTGGCAGATTTGGATCGCGAACGGAAACTCTCCTGCGGTCGATCAGATCCTGCCGAGGGCGATCGCTGTACTACCCTTCGACGTGCGAGGAAGGGGCGACTTTGCTTATCTCGACGAAGCCATGGTCGATCTTCTCAGTACCACCTTAGATACTGACTCCGTACCGACCGTCGATCCGAAGACGTTGCTGGCACATGTGAACGAGCAACAAACCCGAGAGATCGACCCCGCGGCAGGAAAAGCAATCGCCCAACATTTCAATGCGGCACATTATGTTCTGGGATCGATCGTCGAAGCGGGCGGGCGGCTACGCATCCAAGCAACAGTCTACGATGCGACTGGAACGGCGGCGGCATCCTCGCGGGCTAGTGCGGAGGGCAGCGAGGATGATCTCTTTTCGCTGGTGGATAATCTCTCGGCGCAGCTGTTGGCCGGCCAGGGAAGCGGGGCGGAACGACAGCTCGGCACCATCGCCGCCATGACTACGGAGTCCCTACCGGCCTTGAAGGCTTATCTCCAAGGCGAAAGGGCTCTCAGAGATCTGAAATTCGAGGAAGCGCGCCTCACCTTCGAGAAAGCGGTCGAACTCGATCCTACTTTTGCCCTCGCCTGGGGCAAGCTCGGCTACGTCGCCGGCTTTGCTTGGGAAATGCATCCGACGCTCGAGTTCTTGGATCGGGCCTTGGAGCACGCTGAACGTTTGGCGGAGCGTGACCGGCTTCGCCTTCGCGCCTATGACGCTATGAACCGTGGCCTCGGCGAGCAGGCCGAGCAACTCTTTGAGGCCATCCTCGAGCGACAGCCCAAGGACATCGATGCTTTGTACATGCTGGGCGCCACCAAGATGTTCTACAACTGGAGGCTCGGGCGTCCCCGGACCGAGGCGAGAGAGTATCTCGAAAGAGCTATCGAGCTCGATCCTCAGAATAGGCAAATCGTTTTCGCGCTGGCTCGGGTAGTGGAGGTTGAAGAAGCGGAACGTCTCGTACGTTTGTTGCCGGATTTTCAGGCAAGCCCAGAAGGGCGGATTTTGGATGCGTTTCGGCGGAAGGACGATCGGGCCATCGAGGGCGTTACCGCCGAGCTGCGAACCGCAGGCGACCGTGCCCTCGGAAAGATCGGTCGTTTCGCTTTCGGACGACCCGTGCCGTCGATCGTAAAGCTTATGACGGAACCGTCTCGTCCGCCGGATCTGAGAGGTTTGGGAAACTTGTTTCTCGGACGCTTGGCTACAAGGGGAGAGAATTGGGAACAAGCGCAGCAGCACTTTGCCGAAGCGGCGTCTGTCTATCCCGCACAGAGCATAGAGTTCTTGGCGGACAGCGCGGCCCTTCCTTTTGTCACCCGAAGCCGCTCCGACCTCGAAACGATTCGTCAAGAATTAATGGATTGGGATCCGGCTTCGACCCGATCGAGCATCTCGCCCGATTTCTACTTTCCGGTTCCACCGGCACTCCATCCTATTCTTCGTGTCTATTTATTAGGTTTGGTGGGTACTGAATTGGGCGAAGGCGGTCTTGCCGAGCCCTTTGCGGTCGAACTGGAGCAGCTTTCGGGGCCGGAGTTATCCGAGTCGCTGCCGCAAGACCTGGCCCGCGGCATACGGGCGCAGATAGCTTTCAACGCCGGCCGCTCGGAAGTAGCACTCCAGCTACTCGAAGAGGCGGAAATGCGGGCCCATCCGAGTCAATTCGTGTTCTCGGTTGCCGGCGGATTCTATCTCCAGAACCGCGAGCGCTTCCTGCGAGCCGAGATCCTTAGGATGTTGGGACGCTATCAAGAAGCTCTCGGCTGGTATGAATCCTTCGTTTGGTGGGATGAGCCTTACAAGGCGATGCTTCACCTTCGGCGGGCTCAAATCTACGAGGAGTTTGGCGATACGGAGAAGGCGATCGAACACTACCGTCGGTTCATCGAGCTCTGGGATGGTGCGGACTCTGAGCACCAGCTAGCCGTCGAGGATGCAAGGCAACGCCTCACCCGTCTGGGTCGCGGCAGACCGAGAACTGGAGAGTGATTGCAACATATATGGCTTTTATAGAATGGTTACCCATATGAAGACGACGGTCGAGATTGCCGATGCCCTTTTGCGCGAGGCCGAACGGATTGCCGCGAAGGAGCCCATCACGGTCCGTGCTTTGCTAGAGGAGGGGTTGCGGCGCACACTCGAGGACTACGGCAGCAAGCCGCGTTTCCGCTTGCGCGATGCCAGCTATGGGCAAGGTGGGTTACGGGCGGCCTTGAAGGAAAGTTGTTGGAAGCGTCTCCGAGAGCTCAGTTAGAGGGGCGCTGGTCATCAATCCAGAGTTATGGGGCCCGAGGAGGGGCACGCCTCTTCTGGATCACGTGATCCGAAACGGTGAGCCGTTCCGCCGATCTAAAGTTTGAAATGCTCCTTTAGCCGGCGCGTTTGGGAACGTGACACCGGGATCTCGGTCTCGCGTTCATCGGCCATCTTGAGCTGCAGCGTGCGATTGAACCAGGGAATCACTTCCTTGATGCGCCGCAGGTTTGCGACGTAAGAACGGTGCACGCGCCAAAACACGTCGGGGTCGAGGTTGGCGATGAGCTCGTCCAGAGTGCGGAGATTGGAAGTCCCTGTCCACTCGTCGGTAGCGACGGTCACGATGCCGCCTTCCACGGTTGCGTAGATGATGTCCTTCGAGTCCACGAGCATGAAGCGCTCGCCGACCTTGACGACCATGCGCTTGAGCGACGTCTCTTTGTCGAGGGCGCCGAGAATGCGTCCAAGCTGATCCGCCAGCGGCGCTTCTTCGCTAATCAGTCGCCGGGAACGGGCGATGGCCTCGCCGAGGCGCACCTTCTCGACCGGCTTGAGCAAATAATCGACCGCGTTGATCTCGAACGCTTGGATGGCGTATTGGTCGTAGGCGGTCACGAAAACCACGCACGGAGGGACGCTCTCCTTGCCAACGAGCTCTCTTAGAACCTGAAACCCGTCCAGGCCGGGCATTTGGATGTCTAGGAAGAGTAGCTCGGGTTGCAGTTGCTGGACCCGAGTCACCGCCTCGAGGCCGTTGCTAGCTTGGCCGACGACCTCGACCTCCGGGAAGGATTCGAGAAGAAAGCAGAGCTCATCCCTGGCCAACCGCTCGTCATCGACCACCAGGGCGCGTATTGCCACGTCAGCTCGCCCTTAGGTAGGACAAGTCGACCTGGGGGATCTCGAGCCGAGCCACCGTTCCCCGCCCCGAGATTCTAGTGAGTCCCAGCTGGCATTTCTCACCGTAAATCACTTGAAGTCGCTCGTTGACGTTGGTTAGACCAATTCCCAACCCCGGCTCGTCCTGAGATTCCTGAGGCTGGCCCGTCCCATTATCCTCAATCTCGATGATCGCCCGCCCGTCTTCGCTATGGGCGCGGATGATGATGCGCCCTCCTTCTAACCGCTTCGAGATTCCGTGCTTGATGGCGTTTTCCACTAGCGGCTGGACGATCATGGAAGGAACGAAGGTCTCCAACGCGGCCCGTTCGACTTCCTTTTCAACGACGAGCTTTCCGCTTCCGAAACGGACCGATTCGATGTCCAAGTAGGAGTCGATGAACTCCAGTTCCTCCCGCAGGGGAATGAAGTTCTCCTGCTCCTGGGTGAGCTTTCGTAGGATGCTGGAGAGCTTGCGGATCAAGCCCCTCGCCACCTCGGGGTCGGTACGAATGGCCGAAGCCACGGAGTTCAAGGTGTTGAACAAGAAATGAGGATTGATCTGGCTGGAGAGGGCCTTGAGCCGCGCCCGTACCACCAGAACCTCTCGGTCTCGCAGTTTTTGCTCCAGCCGGATGTTGTGCCAGATCTTGAGCGGAATGCCGAGACACGAAAGGGTCGAGATGTAGATGGCCAACATCACCCACGCGTTGTTGGAGCCTAAGTAGAAGACCGTGCCCGGCAGCAGCTCCGAGCCCACGAAGATCCTGAGCGACTCGAGTGCCACAGTCACGCCGAAGATCACGACCTGCCAATCGAAGATGCGGTCGCGGATGGCGGTCTTTCCGATTCGGTAGAGGTTGAGAAAAATCAGCGGGGAAAAGCTCCAGATGTCTTCCTTGCGGCAGAGCTCGCGAACGATGCCTCCGGCGACGCCGTAGAGGGCGCCGAGCGGCAAGGCCATGAACTCGCCGTGGCCCACTGCCGGGGCCCCCACCATCAATCCCACTGCCGCTCCGGCGATGGGTCCCGCCAGTAGCCCGATCAGAAGAGTTCCCGACAAGGACAGGTCGGCGGCGTTGTAATTCAGGAGAATTCGAATGCCGACTCCGCTCGATAGCAGCATGCCGGCGAACAAAGCGAAGATCCACTTCTCGGTGAGCGTGAGCTCCTCACGTTGAAGCAGCCTTTTGAACGCTTCGAAGCGGCCCAGGAGGCTGGCGATGGACGCCATCACGCCGAGTTTGACGAGGAGCGTGACCAGAACTAATTGGTCTTGAGAAAGAGTTGTTTCCATGCCCTGGTCAGCAAGTTAGCATGAGATTTGGGGTGAGTCAAAAAGCTAAGACCTTCGGCAGGAACAGCTTAAGAGTGCCTGGCGCCAAAACGGGCGCTTGCCGCTAGCAGCCTCGCCAGGCGGCCCTCAGGGAACTTCGAGCTCGATCTCGATCTCGCCGCGGCCGGGATCTACCGAAGCCGGGAACCGCCACAGGGCCGATTGCTCGAGGACCTGAATGTTGGCTTCGGGCAGAGTAGAGCGGAGGACCTGCGGGTTCACCGGCGCCCCGGACTCATCGACGCCGAAGCCCAGAACGATGGTTCCCTGTAGAGGGAAGCCGGTCGGGTTTTCCAAGAGCGGCAGCTCGGCATCGGCGGGAAGCGATAGCGCTCGAGGCGGAACGGCCTCTTCTGCGGTCAGGACGCGGGGGGTCACCGCGAGGATCAGGAAAAAGGTGTAAGGGCGCAGCATCTCGTAGAGTTGACCCCGATTGTCGCGATCCTTGTACTCGCGGAAGTGTGAGATGTAATCGGTGGCGGCCATCTCGAGCTCAGTAGTGCTCCAAACCGCCGTCCGTTTTATCTGTAGCTCGAGCTCGCGTGACAGCTCCTTCATCGTACGGCTACCCCGCACGAACTGAGACTCGAGCTGGGCTTTGAAAGTTCCCGCCGGATGGAACTTCTCGATTCGAATCTCGGACTTGATGCTTCGAGACCCCTTGCTCCACTCGAAGCGGCTGACGCCGTCCACCACCGCCACCGTGTCGTAGATCAACGCGGCGAGAAAAGTCTCCGGCACCTTCTTGGCGATGGTGCCGGGCCATTGCGTTGCGGTGACGGTTCGCCCGTCGGTGTTGATGAAGAAGTTGAGGGCTCCCATCGCGTCGTAGTCGGGGTATTGCGTTCGCGACTCGAACACACGGAAATCGAGCACCAAGTTTTCGGGAATTGGGAAAGAGAGGTCGGCGGGGGCTTCGGTGGCCTCGATTTCTTGGGCGTTTTGGGACCAAGCGGGCGCGAGACCGGCCAGCAACGTGATGAGCAACAGAAGAAGGGGAATCCTCATGAGTTTCCTCTCGAATGCTAAGCTGGCTGAGCCTGTTTCGATTCCAATAACCCGATCAACGCGATGGCGGCATGATAATGGCACCAGTCCGCCTCGTCCATGAGCTCACCGACCGTCGCCGGCTTCTCGAGGCGTGTCCAAATGGCCTGAGCGGTTTTCCCGATTTCACCATCGGCCGGAGGCGTGAAATCCTCCGAGTCCCCCCGCCTAAGGCTCGTACGTTCGGATGGTAGCTGCTCTCGCAAGACGGACAGCTCGTCTTGCAGGCGGACCGAATCCATCATCAACGCCATGGCGGGCACGGTGATCCCCGGATCGGGTCCCTTCCCTTTATCTTCATCCTCGGTGCTAGAGAAGCGGAATTCCGCCTGCGGTGGTACTTGAAAGAGATGATGGACCGCCTCATCGCCGCTCCGGTTCGCATAGCTGGCGCGGAAGATGTTGCCGCTATGGAAGGCGAGTTTTGCTACCGGCTTCCGGGCCAACGTCAGAGTCATGACGCCCGTTTGGCCGGAAGAGATCAACGTCTGGACGATGGTAGCCAAGTCGAAGTTCTGCAGATTTCCCTGGAGCTCCTTCTTCTCGTCCATGGGAAGGCCTTGAAGCAGCTTGACCAGACGGTGCGCCAAGATGACGCATAGCTGGCCGGCGAAGCCCGCGTGAGCCTTCATCAGTTCATCGAAAAGCTCGTGCTCGATGATCAGCAACTGGGCTTCCTCGGGCACTCGAACATCCGCCTGTCGAACGGACTCGGTCAGGATGGCGAGCTCACCGAAGCATTCCCCCTTGCCGAGGTAGACGAGCGGGCGAGCCTCATCCTCATCTTCCGATTCTGTGGGGGTTAGCACCTCGACCGCTCCGCTCTTCACGACGAACATACGGTCACCCGGGCCGCCCTTTTTGACCACCGTCTCGTCCGCGTTGAAGGTCACGGTTCTGGCTTGCGCCGAGATGGCGCGGAGGACTTCATCGGGCATGTCGCGGAAGAGCTGGGCGTCGCGAAGGAAGCCGATGTCGTCCACCTCATCGAATGAGTCGTCGCTCACGGATTCCTCGCTAGTCTATTGGGTTTTCGCGCATCGACAGAGCCGGGGGAATTATAGCTCTCGTCGCGGCATGGAAGCGAGCCTGGCCGTGGCCTGGAGGCGGTGGTAAAATGGGGCAAGTCAGATGAACATTGCTAGCAGGCAGCTAGACCACGTTCTGTTTCAGATCTACCTGTTCGGGGCTACCTAAGCCGCCCGGTATCGCCGCTCGAACGGAAATCAGCCGAGTCATCCGATACTCCCAAATTCGAGTCTAGGGTTGTGCCAATCTCGAGGACGTCCTGAGTAGGAGCGAGTCATGGTCAAAACGAAGTCGAAAAAGATAAGCCCCAGTGAGGTGCATGCGGGACTGGGCGAGCATTTACTGGCGGATGGATACGACTTGGTGCTCGACCTCGAGCGCAGTCAAGGAGCGTATCTTTTCGACAGTCGGTCTGGAACGAAGTTCTTGGATTTCTTTTCGTTCTTTGCCAGCAACCCGGTCGGGCTCAATCATCCTCGCGTTCGAGAGGATTCGTTTCGCACCAAAATGGCCGGAGTGGCTATCCATAATCCAACCAACTCCGACGTGTATACCGTCGAGATGGCCGAGTTCGTCGAGACCTTTTCGCGGATCGCCATCCCCGAAGACCTGCCGCACCTGTTTTTGGTCGCGGGGGGAACTGTAGCGGTAGAAAACGGGCTGAAGGCGGCCTTCGACTGGAAAGTTCGGAAGAACATCGAGCGCGGTGTCTCAGGCGAACGTGGGCAGCAAATGATTCACTTCGAGGAGGCTTTCCACGGGCGAACCGGTTATTCGATTTCCATGACCAACACCGCCGATCCGAGAAAGATTCAATACTTCCCCAAGTTTCCCTGGCCTCGAATCGTCAACCCCAAGATCCACTTTCCGTTGGACGAGGAGTCCGAGAGGTCGGTGGTGGAGCTGGAGCGTCGAGCGGTTGAGCAGATCAAGCAAGCGCTTCACGACAACAAGGACGACATCGCCGGGCTCATCCTCGAACCCATCCAGGGAGAGGGGGGCGACAACCACTTTCGCAAGGAGTTCTTCCAGCAGATTCGCGACCTGGCCGATGAGAACGAGTTCCTCTTTATCCTCGACGAGGTCCAGACCGGCGTGGGCCTCACAGGAAAGATGTGGGCCTACCAACATTTCGGAGTTCAACCCGACGTGCTGTGTTTCGGGAAGAAAGCTCAGGTCTGTGGTTTACTCGCCAGCCGTCGTCTCGACGAGGTCGAGAAGAACGTCTTCGCGGAGTCGGCTCGAATCAATTCTACTTTTGGTGGGAACTTAACCGACATGGTTCGGTTCCAACGGTACCTCGAGATCATCGACGAGGAGCGGCTGGTCGAGAATGCGGCGACGGCCGGTTCTTACCTACTGGCGGCACTCGAGGAGCTCCGCGCGGAGTTCCCAGAACTGGTCACCAACGTGCGAGGCCGGGGTTTGATGTGCGCCTTCGACCTCCCGGATCGGGCCACCCGCGATCGGCTTCGGGATGATGCCTATGAGAACCGGTTGCTGATTCTCGGTTGCGGGGTGCGGTCGCTGCGATTTCGGCCCTCGCTCACGGTCAGCCGAGAGGAGATTGATGCCGGGCTGGATATCATCCGGAAGTGTCTCTCGAAGCGAGAGAACTGAGCATTTTCCTGACTCCGTTCCCGCCCAACTGCGTCCAGACGCAGTTGTGTTACACATCTACTCGTTGACTTTTCAGCCTGTGCAGGGCTATTTTCAGGGTAACGATGATGGCTTCCGTCCTTTATTCCCTCTCCCCGTTTGGGGAGAGGGTAGGGTGAGGGGTTCCGATGTCACTCAATCCCGGCGCCAAGCTGGGTCCCTATGAAATCCTGGCACCTCTCGGTGCAGGCGGCATGGGTGAGGTTTACAAGGCCAAAGACACCCGGCTCGATCGTACCGTTGCCATCAAAGTCCTTCCGTCCAACGTAGCCAGCCATACCGAAGTCCGCCAGAGGTTCGAGCGTGAAGCCCGCGCCGTATCCAGCCTGAACCATCCACACATCTGCACGCTTTACGACATCGGCAGCGAGAACGGCATCAAGCTTTACGGCACGGGATTGAAATCGCTGACGCTTTAGACAAGGCCCCATCGCCAAGGCGTCGTGCATCGAGACTTGAAGCCGGGCAACATCATGCTGAAAAAAAATTGAATCTTTCTCTTGACAAGATTCCGCAACAAGCTTTTTCGATCTCCTTGTTGTCTCCGCAGTGCCATCTCTAAGGCGTGCGTTGACGCTCTAGTCAACGCCTAGTAACTTCAAGACAAAAATTTCGTCGAAGCACGTTCCTCCCGACTCACGTCGTCTCAAGGTCAAAAAAAGTGCGTTGTTATATTAGTGTCGAGGGGGACGACACATGTTTAAGAACTTATTGAAATCGATTTCGGACGATGAGCTACTCCACCGCTTGTCTGGGCTAGTGCAGCAATCACGACGCGTCGAGTCAGAGCTCGTCGCACACATTGCCGAAGTGGACGAGCGGCGCCTCTACGCGCGTGAAGCTTGCCCCTCGATGTTTACGTATTGCACCGAGGCGTTACATATGTCGGAGGCCGAGGCTTATCTCCGAATCCGAGTCGCCCGGGCATCGCGAAAACACCCGGGGCCCCTGAGGATGCTGGAGGATGGTCGAATTCATCTGACCGGCGCCGCCAAGGTTTCGAGTCAAGCCCATTCTTAGTTGAAACTCTCCACGGCTCACGTTTAAGCGACCTTCTTCTTCGATACGGTTGATGTCTTCGCCTCGATCTTCAGTTCCCGCTTGAGAGCTTCGCGAAGCTTGGGAAGATGGCGGTAGCCCACCACCTTCCTCAAGCGCGGTTCGATGTCTACGAGCGCCGTTGCCAACCAGCGCTGGCGTTGGCTCGAGTTCTTCCAGTGGTCGACCTTCGCGCAGCGTTCCTCGACGAGAGCATTGACGGACTCAAGGCAGTTCGTCGTCTTGAACGAACGGCCCAGCACCGCGTGCACGCCGAGTCGATGCAACGTCAGCGTCTCCTCGAGGCCTTCCTCCAGGCTGCCAGCTGCGGATTGGTTCCGCTCTTCTAACTCACCGTGGAGTTGCTCGAGCGCAGTGAGGGCCTCTTCGTACTCCGGCCTGTTGTAGGCCCACTGGAGCCGCTTGCGCCATGACGCCTGCTCGCCCTTGGACAGGTAGCTCACTACGTTTTCACGTTTGTGCCACTGGCAGCGTTGTATCAGGGCCCGCTTACGGAATGCCTTCTTGACTGCCGCTTGGAGACCCTTGCCGCCGTCGATGATCACCAGCAGACCCTGGGAGATATCGAGTCCCCGCTCGAGCAGTGAACGCAGGAACGGCGTCAACACCTGCGCGTTCTCCGTGTCCGTCTCCACGAAGCCCAAGAAGCGTTTTTCCCCGCAAAGCGTGATGCCCAGAGCCACGACCATCGTTGCCTCGGCGAATGTCTTCCCATCCAGAAACAGCGCCACCACATCCTCGCCGGTCAGATCCCGTTCCTGCATCTCCCGCAGCTTCGCAGCGCTCGCTTGCACGAACCCTCGGGACACCGTTGAGCTCGACAGCCCGATGGCGCCCGGAATCGCTTCCGCTGCCGCCTCGTAGTTGCGACAAGAGATTCCGTAGAGAACTCGTTTCAGCAGAAGATCATTCACCTCACCGCCGTGGCTCACCGCCTCGTAGCAGCGAAGCGGAATCTCTCCTCCCTCGATGCTCCGAACCCGTGGCACACGGATCGGTACCCGCTGGCCGCCAAGCCCTACCGTGCCCGGGTTGCTTCCGGGACGGCGACCGCGCTCCAGCTCGTCCTTGCGAGAGTATCGCTCTCCCGCCAACGCCTTCACTTCGTCGTCGAGCAACTCGTGAACGTGCATTAGACCAAGGGGGACCAACCAACGGATCATCTCTACCTTGGCGTCCAGCGCGAGTTCCCCGTAATCCTCGTGCCTCACCATCTCGACCTCACCCAAACGACGCGACTTCTTGCGTTTCTTGACCGAACGTAGCAGACTTCCCATCTCGGCTCCTTTCTTCGCGGCTTGATTTTGTTTTGTCCAACGCCATCAAACCACGGGGTTTGGAGCCGTTTCAATTCCCAACTAAGATTGGCACACTTTCAAGGTTTCGCCATACCTTACCGAGGCGAACCGGGATACTGTTCTGCCGCGTGCTGAGCATAAGTCCAAGGCAAGGATCGAAGAGCTGGTGGCGGAGATCGCGCCGAAGCCCGATGTTGCGCCCGCAATACGCAAGCTTCCCGCGAGCCCAAAGGTACCGGCAGCCTAACTGTGTTCAGACGCAGTTGTGTCGCCGAGGCCCGCTGAGCCGAGGCCGATGATGCCTCTGGCGCCTGCCCGCTACAAAGTCCAGTTCACGGCGAGCTCAGAGCTGAAGGACAAGATCGAACGTCTGCGCGGGCTCATGCGAGGCTCGGTTCCCGATGGCGACCTGGCGGCAATCATAGAAGAGGCCGTGACCGAGAAGCTCGAGCGACTCGAGGCGAAGCGCTTTGGCAAGACCAAAGCCCCAGAAAGAGCGTCGAGGAGTCCGACACACCGCCGTCGTCACGTTATATCCCGGCCGCAGTGAGGCGTGCGGTCAGCGAGCGCGATGGGGACCGTTGCACCTTCGTGGACGCACAAGGTAGACGCTGTAACGAGCGGCAGGCACTCCAATTCCATCGCCGTCTGGCTAGCTTTAGATTGGCAACCACCCTCAATGACGGCCGAACTCCTTTGCTCGTGGCGGTGACCACAGCCCGGAGAACATCCAGATGATGTGTCCCGCGCACAACAGGTATCTCGCCGAGTGCGACTACGGGAAAGAAGTAATGGAACGATACCGACGCTCAAGCAGCCTCGCACGCGAGCCGGGGCCTGTCTACTCCTGCCTAATCTCTTCTTCCTCAAGCGGTTGACGGGTTCCGGTGCCCTACCTTACAATGAAGTAACTCACCTCTAATCAAAGGAGTGTTCGATGGATGCTGGCGATGCAATCCGGGTCTACAACGACGCCTTGGGTGTGAAGGGCGCTAAGGGAAGGCTTTTAAACGTCAAGGAGCAGGGATACTACGACGTTACCCTGGAAGTGAAGGACAAGATGTACCAAGCCTACCTTCCTATCAGCAGCACCGTCATCCTGGCCGCCGAAGCGGCCGAAGCATCGGAGAGCGTCCCCGTCGAACGCTACTGAATTCGGTTGCCCTGGACTCAACTGAGCCGGGTCAGTAGAGATAGAGTGACGGCCGCGGCGAGGGGAATCGTGAGGTTGTCGCTCCCATAAAAGGAGACGATCTCGACCAAAGCCACGACGGTCGACGCTATCAGGGCGAACGCCACCGATTGGTGCCAGTCCATTGCCCCCATGATCGCCAGAACCGGGGCCATGGCGACGCCGGATACTAAGAACAACGCCAGCGTTCCTTCCATCGTTCGACGATGGCCCAACATACGATAACGGCGGGTTCCGTATCGGCGCCCGATCAAAGCGGCTACGGTGTCACCCCAAGTCCCCGCCATCAACGCTGCCACCGCGAGGAAGCCGGCGTCCTGCGGCGTGCCCGGTCGCCAAAACAAGCCCAGTAATAGAGCGATGGCGGCAGGGAAGAGCACCAATCCCATGTTGACGCGCTCGTGGTCCTCGATCGCCTCAAAAAGGTCGTAGCGGTAGGAGAGGTAGTAAAGAAGAGTGAGTGTTAGGGGCGGCGCGATGGCCCATTCCCAGGACGAGAAGAGTCTCACCGCTAGGATCGACCACATGCCGGTGCCGACGATCACGAGCTTCCGGGTGTAGAGGCTCTTGACGCTGAGGAATCGGTGCGCCAACACCGCGGCCACGAGCAGGCCCAAAAGGTAGGCAAAGCTTACGAGCAGAGCAGTAGCGTCTTGAGATTTCATTTTAAGCTACCCGGCGGGCCGGCATTCTACCACGTCAGGGCTGCACAGCCCGATGAGCTTGTCGGGCGGTTCGAGATATAATAGGCGGACGGCGCGACTACAAGTCGCTCAGGAGAAGGAACTTGGCGCAAGACAAATCGTTCGTATCTTTCCTTTCAAGCTTGTCAGGCTTTTCAGGGCATCGGCGTAGGCTCGTGGCGATGCTCGCGTTTGCGACCGTACTCCTCCTACCCCTGGCGAGGATCGCCGAGGTGATCTACCTCCACAATGGTGACGTCCTTCACGGGTCCGTGATCGGGGCGAGCGAGCGTGCGATTACTCTGAAGACCAGCTACGGGAACTTGGTCATTCCGAAGACCGACATCAAGCAAATCGACTACCAGGGAGCCGAGCCGGCTGCCGAGAAACCGCCGGAGAAAAAGGCAACGCCTACCGCCAAACCGCCGGCGCCGAAGCCAGTCAAACGGGCACCGCGGCCCGCCGGCCGCTCGGTGATCGCGCTGGACATTCGAGGGGGCTGAAGGCGTCCAGCACGACGGCGAGGAACAAGAAGCCCGACCACGTGGGCACGTAGGTGATATCGGCGACCCACAGGCGGTCGGGCCGGTCCACCTCGAAATTCCTGTCGACGAGATCGGGGGCGGGACGGGCGTCGTCACAGCGAATCGTAGTGTGCGCCCTCTTGCGCCGGTGAACACCTTGAATGCCAGCCTCGCGCATTAGCCGCGCTACACGCTTGCGTGAGACGTGGAGCTCGTGTGTCTCTCGTAGCTCGTGGAGAATCCTCGGCGCGCCGTACGTGCTCCGCGACGCGGTGTGAATCGCCCGGATCTTCTCAAGCAACTCCGCATCCGACACCGCGCGGGCCGACGGGGCACGCTCAAGCCACGCATAGTAGCCGCTGGCGGAGACGTCCAGCAGTCGGCACATCGTGGCAACCGGTAGTGAATCCTGGTTCGCCCTCACGAATCGGAAGGTTTCGGTGGTACCGACTCGGTCTCCCGAGCGAACCAGGCCGCGGCTTTTGAGAGGATCTCCCGCTCCAACCGTAGTTGACGGTTCTCCCGTCGCAGGCGGCGGAGCTCCGCACGCTCCTCACTCGTCAGACCGTCCTGCCTGCGACCCTCGTCGAGATCCGCCTGGTTCACCCAGTTCCGGATCGTCTGGCCCGAGGGCTCAAACTCTCGCGCCAGCTCTTCGGAGCCGCGGCCAGCTCGCACCAGCTCTACCATTTGGCGCCGGAATTCGGCCGCGTATCTGTTTCCCTGCTTTGACATCGTGGACTCCTGTCTCCCAAAGGATTAGGTGTCCACGAAAGCGGGTCAAGTCCATAGGGGACATTTGGAGGGAGGTGAGTCTCCGTCCCGATCAACTACGAGGCGCTTCGCACCTCGGAGCTCAGGACCCGCAGTTGGAAGCTTTCCAGGTTCTTCATCTTTCTTCCTGAAGACCCCCGAAAACTCTAACCCGCCGTTGTCTTGGAGAAGCACGAGAAAACTCTCCTTACCGGGCTCGAGAGGGACTGGAAAGGAACGGGATACCGCATTCGTCCAGCGAGGGAACTCCCCGGATCCATCGTTCACTTGATAGAGCAGGCGCACCAAAACACGGCGGTCGGTCGTGCTCTCGGGCAATCCGAGCACCAAGACTGCTCCCTTGTCGCTTCCCTCCCCCGTTTCCTCGAGGCCGCAGGTATAACCGTCGCTTGTGGATAGGATCTTCGTGTCACCGGGAGAAAAAGTGAAGGAGTTGAATTTCGTTTCTTTGTCCACCGTGTCGTACTTGTCGTCGAGGAGCAGAGCCGCTTCTTCCGCCCCGACGAAAACGCGGAGGCGAATGCGCACATCGGCCGGCTCGGCGTCCGAGCCGGTGAACGCGTACCAGAAGGAGCCCCGACGCATCGTCGGATGGGCAATGGCTACCCACCTGCGGACGTCGCTCGTCTTGAGCGCCCTCGACATGGCGCTGTTCCAACGCAAGCCCGGCGACGTCATCCATCACTCGGACCAGGGCACGCAGTACACGTCACTAGCGTTCGGCCAGCGATGCCGGGAGGCCGGGGTGCGACCGTCGATGGGTTCGGTCGGGGACTGTTACGACAATGCGATGTGCGAGAGCTTCTTCGCGACGCTCGAGTGCGAGCTGATCGAGCGCCGGTCGTTTTGCTACCACGCTGAGGCGCGCATGGCGACCTTCGATTTCATCGAAGGCTGGTACAACCCGCGACGACGACACTCCGCCATCGACTATTGCTCGCCTATCCAATTCGAAAGGAGGTACTATCGCGACGCTTGATCCCTAACTCTTAACCTGTCCACGAAAGCGGGGTCACTTCACCTATCGAGGATGGCCTTCGGCGAGCCGGTACCCGGCGTGTCCTCTGCCTCACCGCCGGGATCATGGCTCACTCCCTGGCGGTCATCTCCGATGGCCTGCACTCGTCCATCGATGCCATCAACAATGTCGTGGGGCTGGTTCTCTTACGTCTTGCCGCCAAAGAACCCGATGAAGGCCATCCCTACGGCCACGGGAAGATCGAGACCCTCGGCGCGTTCAGCATCGCCGGGTTCATGTTCATTACCTGCTATGAAGTCGGCAAGCAAGCACTCGGTCGCTTGTTTGCGGACGCGCCTCCCACGTTCGAGATCACCGGCGTGACCTTCGCGGTCATGATCGTGACGCTGATCGTCAACGTGTTCGTAGTGATCTACGAGAAACGGGCGGCGCGTCGCTATTCGAGCGAGTTCTTGTATGCCGATGCGGTTCATACTCAAAGCGATGTGTTGGTGACGACAGCCGTGCTAGCGGGGCTTCCTTTCGTCATGAAGGGTTACCTTCATTGGGACGCGATCTTGGCCCTCTTCATCTCCGCCTTTATCGCCTGGAGTGGTTTCCAGATACTGCAGAAAACGGTTCCCACCTTGCTCGATGCGGCCGCGGTGGATGCGGAAGCCATTCGCAAAATGGCCATCGGACTGCCGCGTGTCGTCGGTGTGGAGGATATCCGAAGCCACTTACACGGGGGTCGGAAATTCGTGGAGCTGACGCTGTTCGTCACCGAGAACGATCTCCGCGAAGCGCATGACCTCACCGAGCGGCTCGAAGAAATGATCGTGGAACGTTACGGTCGCGCCGAGATTACCATTCACTACGAGCCCGCCACCCCGCAGGGCCCTTCCCGTTGAATCTTCTCTTGGTGCGCCACGGCCTCACCGATTGGAACGAGGAGGGGAGACTACTCGGCCGCATCGACGTCGGATTGAATGCCCGCGGTCGCGAGCAGGTTGCCACCCTTGCCGAGATCCTGGGCCAGCTTCCCATCGCGAGGGTGGTCTCGAGCCCCCAGCAACGGGCGCTCGAGACCGCGACTCCCATTGCGACTTCGCGTGGAGAACGAAGGGGAGACGGTCGTATCCCATGGCGACCCGCTCCACGTCTCCCTGACCCACTATCTCTCCATGCCCATCGCCGACTACCGGAGGCTTTCCGCCGAGAATGCGTCGGTGAGCGTCCTTTGTTTCACGAATCAGGGGCCCCGGCTCGTCGAACAGAACTGGCTCCCGGGTGATGATATTAAACGCCGGCTTCCATCCACTTAATTCTAAAGAATTTAATCCAAAGCCGCCAAGCCCTTGACTTCGGATGGTTACTAACTTATACTAATTGTACAAAATGTGTTAATTGTATAAATTGTACATATTGTACAGCATGAGAGGAGGTCATCGTGAACAAACTAAAGATTTCTGAGGTCAGGGATAACATCTCTGAAGTGGGCAAGCGGGTCGCATACGCCGGTGAGCGATTCACTGTGTCCAGCTATAAGAAGGAGGTGTTCGCTATCGTGTCCATGGAGGATCTACGTGTCCTGGAGGCCTTGGAGAACGAGTCTGATCTCATTGCTGCCCGGGAGGCTCTTGCCGAATCCGATGAGCGGATTCCTTATAGCCAGATCCGTCAGAAGTTCGGCCTGAAGAAGTGACTTGCCAGATTTTCACGAGATCGACTTCACAAGGCATGCTGAGCGTGATTTCGAAAAGCTACCCCAGGACATACGAGAGCGCGTCGACAAGAAGCTCTTCTCCTTGGCTAGGGATCCGCTTCAGCCAGACACTGAAAAGATTGACGACGAGACCTTCCGAGCGCGAGTCGGCAGCTACCGAATTATCTTCTGCCTCGAGAACGACAACGTCGTCATCCTCGTCATCAGAATCCGGCACCGCAAGGACGTTTATAGGAAAGTCGGTCGCTTCAAGACGGCTGGAAGGGGGGGAATGTAGGCTGTGGAAAAACCTGTTCAAAACGTGTGGGTTACCCTGTGGGCGACCTGTCGGCAACGTGTGACAATGCGGTGGACGCATTGTTGAAGACTGGAACGTGCCAGCGAATCTAGAGGGTTATCGCGAGGAGGGCGAGGGGCCGCCTCTGATCTTGATCCCGGGCCTCGATGGCACGGCGCTCTTGTTCTATCGGCAAATCCCACTGTTGGCGAAACGGTTCCGCGTCGTCACATTTCCTTTGCCGGACGACTCCAAGCGCACGATGGATTCCCTAGTCCAACGCTTGTACGAGCTCGCAGGGCGAGTAGGCGGTAACGAGAAGGTCTTGCTTTTCGGGGAGTCCTTCGGTGGGGCACTTAGTCTGAGCTTCGGGCTCGCTCATCCGGAGAAGCTGCACGGGCTCGTTATCCTGAACTCGTTTCCAGCCATTCGGAAGCGGTGGCGGATGCGCCTGGCCCCCCATCTCTTGCGAGTCGTACCTTGGGGAACGATGAATCTCGTCCGACGGTTCACTCGCTCACGGCTTCACTCGGCTCATACCTCGCCCGAGGATTTGGCGGAATTTTTCGAACGCACCCGCGCCGTCGGTCGGAGAGGTTACATCCGCCGGCTGGAGATCCTTCGGACCTACGACATTCGGGAGCGGCTCGGGGAGTTCCAGGTGCCCACACTGTTTCTCGCCAGCGATCAAGATCATCTGGTCCCGTCCGTGGAAGAAGCTCACTTCATGGCGGCCCGTATGCCGAGAGCGACCGTCAAGGTGCTTCGCGGTTATGGGCACGTTTGTCTCATCAACCACGACTTCGATTTGCTGGAGCAGATCTCTCCTTGGCTCGCGGGAATCGAGGGAGAGACGGCGCCTCGAGATTAGGACAGCTTGAGCCCTGCCTTTTGCATCAACTGATAGAAGACTTCGACCGGAAAACCGGCGACGTTCGAGGGAGACCCGGTGATGCTCTTGACGAAGATCCCACCCTTGCCTTGAATTGCATAGGCCCCAGCCTTGTCGGCCGGCTCACCGGTTTGTACATACCAACGGATCTCGGCCGGTCCGATCTCTCGCAATCGGACTCGCGTGAGGGAAACTCTCGAAAGCTCGCGACCCGCCGACTGTGACACCAACGCCATCCCGCTCAAGACTTGATGTGCGCGACCGGAGAGTCTTCGCAGCATTCGCCGGGCGTGTGGTTCGTCTTTCGGCTTTCCTAAAATGTGTCCGTCCAAGACGACAGCCGTGTCCGCAGCCAGCACCCAGTCGCGCGGCCGACGCTCGGCGACGTCGCGGGCTTTCTCGAGAGCCATGCGCCGGACGAAGACGCGCGGCGCTTCACCGCGGAGGGGACGCTCGTCCACATCGGGAGCGGCTTTCCGGAACGAGACGCCGAGTTGCTTGAGGTAGAAGCTCCGGCGCGGAGAGGTCGAGGCCAGGACCAAGAAGGAGTTTTTCACGCCCTGGTCGTCGTCAAGTCGTCAGGCCTTGAGTTTCTTGCGGTCCTGAGAGAATTTCCTGAAGAGCGCTTCCTTTCTTCGGTCGCAGCCCCTCAGGATTTGCGAGAGTCGATGATCGAACTGCTCCTGAACACGGCGGGCATGGCCGTTCTTGCTCGTTTGACGCTTCAACCTGGCCTCTTCGCGGGCCACGGCCCGCTCGTAGGCAATGGCCCCGTTCGATACCGCGCGGTCGGCCTTGCGCGTCGCCTCCTCGATGGTGTGTCGTTCCTGTTCCAGGATTTCCTCGACGCTGATTGATAAACAAAGCGTGCCTTCTCGAGGGTCGTTTGGTATATCTCGCGGGCTTTTTGAACCGCTTGCTCGAAAGCGCGGTCGGCGGCCCTTCGAATGGCGCGATGCTGCGACAGGGGCCGCCCGCGCGTCTTCCGGCGGGCGGTCTGGCGGATCGCTTCCGCGTTCCTCAAGGCGATGTCTCGGTCTCGGAGCGCCACGGTCTTCGCTTGGCGGTAGCGGCGTTCCCCCTTTGACATCTTAGGGCGACGGGTTGTCTCGGCGGCGCGGATCGCCCTGTCGCGGATCTCATTGGCTTTCTGCATCGCCTTCCGTTGCGTCTCTTTTGCCTTGGCGAGCTCGGCATCATAGCGTTTGAGGGCGCCCTCGAGAGAACCGATCTTCGCGAGCGCGACGTCGCGCGTTAGCTCCACTTGTTCGACCTCCTTGGCGCAACGAGCTTCGAGCGTGGAGAGCTCCCGCGTCAGCTTGAGGGTTAAGTCGGCGAGAGTGCGTGCCACATGTCCTCCTAGGGGGCTGTCGTCAAGAGCCCATGAGATCCTTGTACTGCTCGGGGGTGTCGATATCCTCGATGATACCCCGATCCTCGGTGGGGATCTCTAGTACTTCGGATGCGTGGTCCCAGACCACCCGTCGGGCCCCCACCGTATCCGGCGCTTCCTGGACTTCTTCGAACAGTGTTTGAGAAAAAAACACCGGGTGGCCGCGGCGTCCGTGATGTACGGGAATCACAATGGGCGCCTCGGTTTCTTCGAATCGGTCGATGAGCAAATCCACCAAAGCCGCGCTGACCTGCGGATGGTCGACGGGGCATATGAGCGCGCCCGAAACCGACTCGCTCTGAAGCTCGCGCAACCCCACACGGATCGAGGATAGCATGCCTTGCCGGTAATCCGGGTTCACGACCGCCCTCGCATTCCCAAGCGGCACTTGGGCGAGAACCGCATCCGCTTCGTGGCCGAGAATGACCACCACCGGACGCGCTCGGGAGGCGAGAAATTGTTCGAGCAGGTGACCGAGAAAGGTGGTCTCGCCGAAAGGCAGCAAGGGTTTCGGAGAGCCCATGCGGCGGGACTCACCAGCCGCGAGGATTAAGGCTGCGACCATCGATTGCCTAGCCCGTTTCAGTATGTTCAGTAGCCTTCGAGCTCGCCGTGGCCTTCGACGACGAGGCCCATCTTCAGAACGCCGCGGTCGATGGCTAGCTCCCATTGATCCATTTCGTTCCGCATCAGCTTGGGCTCCGGAGCGTCTTCATAGAGCGGAAAGAGCCCCATGATTCCCGGGTGTGGTTCGCCGGTGGACGCGAAGCTCTGCATCACCAACGCATCGAACTCGAGCGAGGTTGCGACTTCCGTGTCCGAGCTCGCCGGCAGCAACAAAACAAAGTCGCGATACTGTGAGACTCCCATGTGATTGCCGTCCGCAGGTTGGATGCCGTATCTCAACGTATAAACGCCGGCGCCGATCGCATTGTCCTTGTAATCCTCCCACTCCTCCGGGAAGCGAACCACTCCGATCAGCGTCCCTTTCTCGAGATTCCCGAAGCTGACGCCGAGGCTACCGCTGCCGCCCCCCTGTTTAACCGGGATCTCGCTCCGTAACCAGAGCTCCATGACGACCTTTTCTCCCGATAGGATCCGGAACCCTTGGCTCCCGAGGGATCCGCGAACCGCGGCAGAGACCTCTTCGGGCGGAGCTTCTTCGATGGGTTCCAGACTTGGATCGGTTGCGAGCGCGGTCGTGGTGGACGCCAACAAAATGATGCCGACGAGAGAGTTTAGTCGCATGAGTTCCTCTTCGAAAAAAAAGGCTCACCCAAAGGGTGAGCCTGAACTGGTGTTCCTAAAGACGTCCTGTCTACCGGTAGAACTCGGCTACGAAAGCGCTCCTCTTGAGAGGACAGCTCCAGGTGGAGTTCAGCTCGTCGCCCCGGAAGGCATGAGCGAGCGTGTACGCCGGGATCGCATTCGAAACCTCAGTCAGCGGCGGGTAATAAACAATTTCGTTTCCACAAAGGTGGTCCTTGTCGTTCAACGCGCGGGTCTTCAGATCGACGAGCTCGCCGGCTTTGACACTCGCATGTCCCTTGTCGCCGCCGAAGTCCGTTTCAATCGTCTCCTTGCGGACTTTGACGACGTCCGCGAGGAGCTCTCCACCGGCGGTGCGAGCGAAGTCGACAAGCGCCCTCTCTTGCTCCGGCTCAGCCCTCCCGTCGACGATAATCACCGAGCGCGCCGGGTAAGGATTCTCGTACGGATCGCCCAGGGTCGACTGGGCCTTTACCACAGCGACCACGGTCAGCCCGGTGAGGTTCACGCCCTGCCAGCTACCCTCTCGTACCTTCCAAGCGATAACGGCCTCTCGGCCGGTCAGATTCACCTCGGCGTTGGCGAAGCACGGTCCGGTGTAGACATCCGAGGTCCGGATCTCGAGATAGTCGCCGCGAATGCCGCCGTTTGCGCTGACGGCGACCGGCACCAAAAGCGCGGCCAGCGCGAAAGCCAAGAACGTCTTATTCATTGAGCCACTCCCTTCAGCCAGGATTACTTGAACCTATCTTAGCAAAATCTAGCGTTGCTCGAAGCACCTCCGACCGGGTTGGCAGGAGTCACGATCCGCCGCACGCCCGTCCGGGCCGAGGCAGTTCATGGTGTGAGTACACCAGAAGAATCCGTCGCTGGTGTGGGTCACCGTCGGATCGGGCTCTACTTCGATGAACATGCCCTTCGAGCGAAGACGCTGGCACTCCTGAGATTGTCGGGCGGTCGGGACGAAGTCCAAAGCCATCTTAAACCTCCTTCCCGGCGGCACGCAGGATGGCTCGTTTCACCGCCACCCGGGCCAGTCGAATCTTATAGCTATTCATGCTGAGCGGTTTCGCCCCCTGGACGGCCGCTTGGCCGGCCTTTTCGGCGTTGGCCTCGTCGGGCGTCTTACCCTTGATAGCCTTCTCGGCCGCGGGGGAAGCCCATGGTGTGGGCGCGACATGCCCGAGGACCACCCGCGCCGATCGCACCTTGCCACCCTTCATCTCGAGTGACACCGCGGCCGCGGCGAGCGGCCAATCGAGCGCCTCCTTCTGGCGAACCTCGTAGGTTGCGTTGGCGTGGCCTTGAACCGGTGGAACGAGGATGTCGGTCACGATTTCGTTCGACGCTAGGTTGTATTCCTTCTGGCCATCCGCTTTCGGGACCCGATAGAACTTCTCGAGCGGCAGGTCGCGTTCACCATTGGGCCCGTAGATCTTGAGATAGGCTCCGAGGGCAATGAGCGCCGGCGCCATGCTCGAGGGGCTGACGAAATACGCCGGGCCGGCGTTACCCAGGATGGCGTGATAGCGGTTGTCTCCTTCCAGCACCATGGACTTGCCGTCGTGTTTTGCGAGCAGTCCAAAGCCGCCCCGGTAATACCAGCAGCGGGGACGTTGACAGAGCTCGCCGGCCACCGTGCCCATACTCTGCAGTTGTGGGCTTCGGATTCCGTCGATCGCGTGAACCAGGGACGGGTAGTCTTGTTGCACTTTCGCGTTCCCGATGAGCTCGTCCAACGTGACCAACGCTCCGATGCGCAGCCCGTGATTACCGTCGTAGCTGATTCCACCGAGCTCGCCGATCGACTTGATGCTCACCACGCGCTCCGGCGCAGCCACGTTGTCCTTCATCAGGCTCAGCAGATCGGTGCCGCCGGCCAGCACCACCGCTTTGTCGGGTGTCTCGGAAAGGATCTTTACCGCGTCCTTCTTGGTCGAGGGACTCGCATATTCGAAGGCGTTCATTAGCTCACCCTCCCTTTTTCCAAGGCGGCAATGACTCGATTGGCCGTCAAGGGCAGGTTCGGAACGCGGACGCCGATGGCGTTGGCGACCGCATTCGAGATGGCCGCCCCCGGAGAAATGACCGGGGGCTCACCGAGACCGATGACACCTCGCTCATCGTAACCGGGGCCGGTCATCATGTGAACGACCAGCTCACCGATGTCGCCGATCCCCGCCAGCTTGTAGAACTCCATGTCGGCGTTCAGCAGCCGGCCGGTCACCGGATCGAAGATTTTCTCTTCGGTCAGCGCATAAGTGACTCCCATGATGAGCGCGCCGTAGACTTGGCTCTCCGCGGTCTTTATATTGATGATGAGGCCGCAGTCTTGAACCGCCACCATCTTGTTGATCTTCACCACGCCGGTTTCCATGTCTACCGAGACATCCGCCATTTGGACACCGCCCACACCGCTGTCGTTGAGTTTTCCCGGACCAGGATTGCTGCCGGATGCGGTGATGGGGTTGACGCCGAGCTTAGCCGTGGCTTCTTTCCATGTCATGCTTCGGTGAGGAGCGCCCTTGACCCGGACCGATCCGTCCTTCGCTTCGAGTTCCTCGGTGGTCGCCTCGAGATGTGGGGCGATGCGCTCGAAGAGTTGTTGTCGTGCGTCCATGGCTCCCCGACGGGTCGACGAGCTCACGCCGCCCACGGTGGTGCTGCCTCCGGAAGGCCCCGAGGCCGGATGCCGGCTGTCGCCGAGAGCGACCTTCGTCCACTCGAGCGGAATGCCGAACGTCTCGGCCAGTACGATCGAGATCACCGTGATCGTCCCCGTACCCAGGTCCTGGCTTCCGAGCTTCGCTTCGACGAGACCATCCGGGTAGACGATGACCTCGCAGTTGCTGCGGTGCGCTCGTCCGCCCCAGGTGTGAAGCGCAAGGCCCAGGCCTCTTCGCACCGGACCGCTTCCCTCTCCACGGGGGTGCCAGTTTCGCTTCCAGTCGATCAGCTCGGCCGCTTTCCCTAGCTCCTCTTCGTATACCGAGGCCCTCTCGCCGGCCGTGGAAATGTTCTTCTTGAAGAGGTCGAGCGGATCCATGTCCAGCTTGGCGGCCATGTCTTCGAGGGCCGACATCGTGATGAGACAGCCCTGGGGATGGTTGGGTGCCCGCCACGCCCGGGATCCCCCGACGTTGGTGGGTACCGAAGTGTGTTCGTGAGATTGGTTCTCGAACTTGAAGATGTAGGGAAGCGGAGGAGTGCCCGAGCCTCCCACGCCGCCGGTGCCCCAAGACTTGGACGACCACGCGGTGACCCTTCCATCTCGGGAGGCTCCGACTTCGACTTCTGCAAACGCCGAGGGTCGGCCTCCCGCCACCGCGATCTCCGCGTTTCGCTCGAGCATCAGCTTCACCGGGGCGCCGGTCTCTCTCGCCAGCTCGACGCCTTCGATGCCCCAACGATCGGGGCTGAACTTGCTGCCGAACCCGCCGCCCATGAACGGCGTGATGCAGCGTACGTTCGAGGCGGGGATGCCGACTTTCTCGGCAATCTGGCCCGGTATCCCAGAGACGTTTTGGGTCGAGGCCCAGACCGTTACGTGCTCCGCATCGGTCCACTCGCTCACTTGACCGTGCGATTCGAGGCAGCAGTGAGCGATCATGGCGTTGCCGTAGTTACCCTTGTGCTTGACTTCCGCGGCCCCCATCGCCGTCGCGGGATCGCCCGTCGTTTCCTCTTGGGCCGGTTTCGTCTCCGGCGCGGCCGACAGGTTTTCCTCGTTGACGAAGTGCGCCAGCACTTCATACTCCACTTTTATGGCTGCGACGGCGTCTCTAGCGGTGTCTTCGGTGGTGGCGGCCACGATGGCGACCTCATCGAGAGACCATTGGACTTCCGCACCTGCATCTTGAATCACTCTTACCGCCTTGACACCGGGCATCGCCTTCGCCTGCGAGACATCGATGCTGGTGACGCGCGCGTGGGCGTGCGGGCATCGGAGGACCTTGGCATAGAGCATGCCGGGTCGTTTGACGTCGAAGGAATACTTGGCCGTTCCGGTCGTTTTGAGGGGCCCGTCCAGCCTGGTGAGCCTCTTTCCGATGAGCGATCGATCCTCGGCTTCTGGCCATTTGTACTCAGCCATTGGTCGCTCCTTTCCCAGCCACATCTAGGATGGCTTGGCGGATCCCAACGTAGGTTCCACAGCGACACACGTTGCCTCCTAGGCTTTTTTCGATCTGCTCCATGGTGGGATCGCTGTTTCTGTCCATGAAGGCTTTGCATGCTAGGACGAAGCCCGGGGTACAGAAGCCGCATTGCTGCGCGTCGTTCTCGACGAAGGCGGACTGGAGCGGGTGCATGTTATCCGGCGTGCCTAGTCCTTCGATCGTCATAATCTCTTTGCCCTGTGCCTCGATGGCCAGGACCGAGCAGGCGTACACGGGTTTTTCATTCAGAAGCACCGTACACGCTCCGCAGGTCGCCCGGTCACAGACTTTTTTGGCTCCGGTCAGATCCAGATGGTTCCGAAGAGCGTCGAGGAGCGTGACGCGCGGCTCCAGGTTGGCGGTGTACCGGTCTCCGTTGATGCGGAAGGCCATGGGAATGGCACCGGGACCGGCTATGCCGAGAGCTTCCTCGGCGGTTTCCGTCTGCGTCGCAGCTTCGGCCAGGCCACCCGAAAGAAGCCCGGCGCTGAGTGCTCCGGCGGTGCCGCCCCTTAGGAAGTCCCGGCGAGACACGCCGTTTCCGGGAGGGATTTCTTTCTTATCTGCCTTGTCAGCCTTATCAGGTGCCATGAGTCCTCCTTAGGTTCCAGAACTGGGGAGAAGTATGGTGTTCCAAGATGGGTTTGAGAAAGGGAAGTATTTCAAGGCTCCGGGCTGCAATCCTGCGCTCCCCCCTCTGGAAAGCGGGCACACTATATCAGGAAACCGGAACAAGAGCGATAGATACTGTGGCTCGGTTGGGCATGCTTATAATAGAGGTAATGAAGAGTCGTCCACGTTCCGTTGGCGAGCTGATTCGGCGGGCGCTACCGCCTCAGAGCCGTGACCGCGTCTTCTCGGTCGAGCTCATCGGCCTCAAGTGGGCCGCGGCGGTGGGTTCTGAGCTCGCGGCGCGCTCGGAACCGGCTTCCTTGCAGGACGGGATTCTGACCGTCCGGGTCGAGGATGTCGCTTGGGGGCGTATGATCATGAAACTCCAGAACGAGATTCGCCCGCGCTTGAATGCGGCTATGGGATTCCGCGCCGTCAAACGGATTCGTTTCGTGATCGACGGCAAACCGATTTCGCAAACCGTGCCAGAGGCGCCGTCTACGTTCGCCCCCGAGCCGGTCGAGCCCTCGTCCGCGATCATCGAGGCTGCCGAAAGCATCGGCGATTCCGGGCTTCGCGAATCGATGGTTCGCACCGCGACGCGCTATCTGGCGGCTCAAATTCAGGCCGGCAAGGAGAAGAATTGATGCAGGACTCTTTTATCGTTAGCGCAGTTCGCACACCCATCGGGAAGTTTCTCGGCGCTCTCAAAGGCTTCAAGGCCACCGAGCTCGGTGCGAAGGTGGTCAAGGAGGCAGCGGCACGGGCGGGAGTCAAGCCAGAGCAAGTCGAGGAAGTGATTATGGGCAACGTGGTTTCAGCCGGGTTGGGACAAAATCCGGCCCGCCAGGCGGCTCTCGGCGCCGGGCTTCCACCCGCGGTCGGGGCGTTGACCATCAATAAGGTGTGCGGCTCCGGTCTGAAGGCCGTCATGTTGGCCCGGCAGGCGATTGCTGCGGGCGACGCCGGCGTCATTGTTGCCGGAGGCATGGAGTCCATGTCCAACGGGCCCTATTTGTCTCCGGGGGCTCGCCAGGGCTTGCGGCTCGGGCACGGGGAGCTCATCGACGCCACCGTGCACGATGGACTCTGGGACATCTATAACGATTTCCATATGGGCATGACCGGCGAGCTGGTCTCGGAGAAGTACGAGGTCGGGCGCGGGGAGATGGACGAGTACGCTCTCAAGAGTCATCAGAAAGCGGCGCAGGCGATTAAGGACGGGAAGTTCAAGGACGAGATCCTTTCGGTCTCGATTCCTCAGCGAAAGGGCAAGGCGGTCTTGCTCGAAGACGACGAGTCGGTGCGACCGGATAGCTCCATCGAGACGCTCCGGAAGTTGAAGCCGGTTTTCAAGTCAGACGGAACCGTTACCGCCGGCAACGCCCCGGGTATGAATGATGGGGCCGCGGCCCTATTGGTCGCCTCGGCGGACGAGGTGCGACGGCTGGATCTCAAGCCCATGGCTCGCATCGTGGGACAAGCGATCTCCGGCCTCGAGCCCGAGTGGGTCATGATGACGCCGGTCCCCGCCATCCAGAAGCTGATGCAAAAGACAGGGTGGAAGTTGGATGAGGTCGATCTCATCGAGCTCAACGAGGCCTTCGCCGTCCAAGGGTGTGCGGTGACGAAGGAGTTGAAGCTCGATCCCGCAAGGGTCAATGTCAACGGCGGTGCGGTGGCCCTCGGCCATCCCATCGGTGCGAGCGGTGCGCGCGTTCTCACGACGCTGCTTTATGCGCTGAAGGATCGCAACGCCAAGCGCGGTGTCGCCGCTTTGTGTTTGGGCGGCGGCAACGGCGTGGCGCTGGCCGTGGAGCTGGTTTAGCTAACGGGCCGGAGGCCCGCCGGCGAGCGTTTCTTATTCCTCTTTTCCCTCTCCCAGTGGGAGAGGGTAGGGTGAGGGTGCAGGAGCACTTTCGTGAACATACGCAAAATCGGAGTCATCGGCGCCGGCACTATGGGCAACGGCATCGCCCAGGTCTTCGCGCAATCCGGGTTCGACGTCTACTTGAGGGACGTCAAGATTGAGTTCGTCGAGCGCGGAATCGCCAACATCGAGCGCAACCTCAAGCGAATGGTGGACAAGGGAAAGCTTCCCGCCGAAGTGGCGGACGGCGCCAAGAAGCGAATCAGTTCGGGGTTAGAGCTAGACGGTCTCAAGGACGCCGATTTCGTTGTGGAGGCCATCATCGAGGACCTTGCGATCAAACAGGAGCTCTTCCGTGAGCTCGATAAGCTCGTCCGCCCGGAGGTGGTGCTCGCTTCGAACACGTCCTCCATCTCGATCACCAAGCTCGCCGCAACGACATCGCGCGCCGATCGCTTCATCGGCATGCATTTCATGAATCCGGTGCCGGTGATGAAGCTGGTCGAGATCATTCGCGGCATTGCAACTTCGGACGAAACGTACGAGCTCACCCGCGGCCTCTCGGAAAAACTCGGAAAGACCTCGGTCGAGGTCAACGATGCGCCCGGCTTCGTTTCCAATCGCGTGCTGATGCCGCTTATCAATGAAGCGATCTTCACGCTGATGGAGGGTGTGGGCACGCCGGAAGCGATCGACACGGTCATGGAGTTAGGGATGAACCATCCGATGGGACCGCTGACGCTCGCCGACTTCATCGGACTCGACGTCTGCCTGAGCATCATGAACGTGCTCCATGACGGTTTCGGCGATCCGAAATATCGCCCCTGCCCACTGCTCAAGAAGATGGTGGATGCGGGCTACCTAGGTCGGAAGAGCGGGCGCGGCTTTTACACCTACTCGGATTGACCGCGGCGACCGCGAAGCCACCATAACGAAACCACGAACGGCAGCAGCACAAGGAATTCGATCCCTGCCGCCAACCAGTTGTGGAGGCCGAAGAGAACGGCCACGCTCCCTCTCCAAACCTCGGGAAAGATTTGGACCGGCGTGATGACGAACCCATCCGAAAAGGGCCAAAAGAGTTGGATGCCGAACGGCGGATGCGTGTCGTGCGAGAAAAGGTCCAAGACGATGTGGGAAACGTATCCCGCTCCCATGAGCACGGCGTCTCGTCGTGGAGACGTCCTTCCGAGCCATTTCAAGATCAGGTAGGCGGCCACGGCAAAGAGTACCGAGAAACCGAGGCTGTGCGAGAAGTAACGGTGGTAGCTTCGGCCGGCGAAGGGCTGGATGGCGAAGTCGAGATCGGGGAGTACCGCCGAGACCGCAACCCCGCCAACGAGGAACCAGTCTTTCTGAGGCCACCGCGCCGCGAGGTAAACCGCCAGTCCACCTAAGGAATGACCAACCGGAGTAGGCACGCTTCCAGGGTACCAAGTGGGTGGCACCTGGTGAACCCCCATATCGGGTGGTGAATTGAACACGCGGCCCGAGATGTGGTATTGTGGCCCTTCCGAGGGAGTCTTTTCCACGCGGATTTCGTCTTGACTATGAAGAGGCCAGAGCCCTAGACTGGCGCGAGCCTCATATAGGAAACCCACGGCCAGGTGATTGGTGGATTTGGCCGGAATTCCCAACGGAATTCAATGCCAGGAGCTACGAGGATAGCTTCCTGAAAGGAGACCCATGGCTGAGAACGGACGGGAGAAGGCCATCGACATAGCGGTCAGCCAGATCGAAAAGCAGTTCGGCAAAGGGGCCATCATACGGCTCGGATCGCGTGAGACGTTGGACGTCCCTGCCATCTCGACAGGCTCGATCTCGCTCGATGCCGCGCTAGGAGTCGGCGGCCTACCCAGAGGAAGGGTGATCGAGATCTTTGGACCAGAGTCCTCGGGTAAAACTACGCTCGCGCTTCACGCAATCGCGCAGGCACAGAAGGTGGGCGGTATGGCGGCCTTCGTCGATGCCGAGCACGCCTTGGACGCCGTCTACGCCAACGCTCTCGGCGTCGACACCGACAATCTGTTGGTCAGTCAGCCCGACAGTGGGGAACAAGCACTGGAGATCACCGAAGTCCTCATCCGCAGCGGCGCGGTGGACGTTTTGGTGATCGACTCGGTCGCTGCCCTGGTGCCACGCGCCGAGCTCGACGGAGAAATGGGCGATGCTCAAATGGGTCTCCAGGCGCGCTTGATGTCGCAGGCCATGCGTAAGCTCACCGCGATCGTTTCGAAGTCCAATACGTGTCTCATCTTCATCAACCAGATCCGGGAGAAGATCGGTGTCATGTTCGGGAATCCGGAAACCACCACTGGCGGCCGGGCTCTAAAGTTCTACTCCTCGGTGCGACTCGATATCCGTCGCATTGCAGCTCTCAAAGACGGAGACGCCATTGTCGGCAATCGTACGCGCGTCAAGGTTGTGAAGAACAAGGTGGCGGCACCGTTCCAGAACGCGGAGTTCGACATCCTGTACGGCAAAGGCATTTCCAAGGAAGGAGATCTCCTCGATCTCGCGGTCGCCCGGAACATCGTCGACAAGAGTGGCGCTTGGTATTCCTACAAGGGCGAGCGCATCGGGCAGGGAAGAGAAAACGTCCGCCAGTTCCTCATTAAGAACACCGACATCGTCAACAAGATCGAGACCAAGCTTCGCCAAGAGTTGGGGCTGATCCCTGACCCGGAGGCAGCTCCTACCGAGCCCGCCGAGAATGTCGCGAGCGACGGCAAGGGCAAGCGCGAGAAGGCCAAGGTCTCGGAGCGGCAGCCCACCACCCACTGATCTCGTCCGGACGAGGCAGGATACTGGCCGGGGCGTGCGTTCGCCTTGACTTTTTGACGCCCTCCGCTAGAATTGGCGCTTCCCTTGGGTGCCGAGGTAGCTCAGTCGGTAGAGCGAAGGACTGAAAATCCTTGCGTCGGCGGTTCGATTCCGTCCCTCGGCACCAGTTAATCCCTTCAAAACAAACAATCTCTTTTCTTGGCCGAAGAACAGGTTCGGAAGGATTTGAGCTTAGTTTGAGCTTAGCGTCCGCGCTTCTGGTGAGACTTGAGAGGAAGGACCCTTCGTTCGGGATTGCTCTCTCTCTCTCGTGGAGAACTGAGAGTTTTTCTGCCCCCTCGTGGAGCATGGCTTCATCCGCGATAGCGTAGCGGTTGTAAATCGAATCCGTAAGATGGCCCACCATGGCCTTCGCCGCTGATCGCGCAACGCCTGCCCGCTCTAGGTTCCTGACGGCAGTGCGTCGGAAGTCATGCCTGAGCTTCCCCGGAACGCCTGCTTTGCGGCACGCTGTCTTCCACGACCTATCAAACCGCCTGATCGGCTTACCCTCTCGATGGAAGACCCAGGGAATAATCTGACCCGTCGCCTTCTCGATAGCTGTCGTCCGCTCTCGCTGACGCTCTAGGACCCCTTTCAACCTCGGAGTCATGGCGAACATTCGACCTTTACGGTTCTTGGTTTCTCCCGGCTCCAGACGGAGGAAACGGGACCCGAAGTCAACGTGCTTCCACTCCCGAGTCAGTATCTCGCTGGCGACTCGCCATCCGGTTATGTATGCAACTTCAACGACCGGCTTAATGTCCTCGGGTAGGTTTGCGGTTACCGCCTCGAATTGGTCTCGATCAAAGAAGCCCTTCCGAGCATTGTCCTCCTGGAGCATCGAAATCTCTGGAGCCTCGGCAACTCTTCGAGCCGTGCGCCCAAGACGAAACATCCGCTTCAGTGCGGACAACTCTCGGTTGATCGTGGCGTTCGCAGCTCCCTCTCTTTGACGAGAGACTTCGTACGCCGAGATGCGGTCCGATGTAATCTGCGTGGCCTGGTAGTCGCCAAAGAACTCTCGCAGGTTCTCTATTGCTCGTTGGACCCGCTTTGTCGAACGTCTCCTGTTCTTCTCGTAGTCGGCAATGAGTATCTTGGCGAGGTCCTCGAACGAAGTCTTGTCCACCTGTGGCCCAGTAGGTTTGCCCGATGCGATCTCTGCGAGCCGCTTCTGAAGGAGCTTTACAGCGTCTGTCCGGTTCTTGGACTTAGAACTTTCTGCAATTCGCTCACCACGAACCCAATAGGAGAACCACCAAATAGAGGAGTTCTTGTTGGGCTTGTAAATAGTTCCCGAACCGCGATCTCTACGTCGCCGCATTAGGCCGACTCTCCATCCACTTCCTTAGTCCAGCCTCACTGAAAAGGATCTTTCGTGGGGACAATCTTCGAGCGAAAGTCCACTTCCCGGTTTGTCGGTAGACCCAGCGAATGTCTACGTGGAGTAGCTCGGCCACTTGTTCTGCAGTGAGCCAACGGTCGTCCCCATTCGATGGTTTCTGTTCGCCAGGTGAATTGTCATTGAAGCGAAACAACCTCGCCTTGAGTCGCGTCTTGAGCGCCTCCAATCGGCCAATAACACTGGGGATTTCCTCTGGGGCTACTTCCTCTGGGTTTCTCTCGGCAATGGCTAAATCCATGGTGTTCCTAACTGGAAGGTGGACATGATCGCACGGCCTGAAGCGATACCGCAAGAACTAGTAATCGGTTGGTAGACGGAGCCCCGATTTCATCGTGGAGGAATGGCCCGTGTTACATCCAGGGGGGGGCTGAGGATCGTTTTCCAGTCTTCGGTGCGCACAAAGCCCCTAACGCAAATATCAGGCTTACCAGACGTTAGGGGGTCGGTTAAGCCAAACGAGGCAAAGGTCGGACGAGGCGTGCTACGCTTTTAGGTAAGGAAGGATTCACGACATGACTAGCAAGAAACAGAAGCTGCTGACACCACGTCAGACGGCTATGGCCAGACGCTTACAGCGAGAGCTGGGCATAGACAAGCAGCTCGCCACGCGCGCCACGAGGGTGGTTGCTAAGGAAGAATCCAAGCGCGTCCTAGACTGGATACGTCGCAAGAAGCAGAAAGCAGAGGCCGCCGGGTAGTAATGACATTTGAAGTGACCGCCAAGATCCGAAAAGGCTGCTCTCTCCAAGCGGCCCTTTCCTTTCATAGGAGCGAATACGCGTTGAGCTCAGAACATCTGTTCCACCGTGTACCGACTCCGACTGTCAAGAAGGAATTTGGGCATGCAACTCAACCAAGTCGAACGGGACAGGATTGAGGAAATCCTCAAACGCCCCAAGACTCAGCAGCTAGCCCAGGTCGTAGGCTTCTCCAAGAAAGGGCCGCGGTTCCTTGGCGACTGTCCGCTCCACAGGCACTCCCGGTGCAAGGCCAACTTTTTCGTTCCCACTCGAAAGAGTGCCGCCTTCAAGCAGCTCATGTTTGGGTGCTCCAGGAAGGCGACTCACGCCCAACTCGTCAAGGCTTTCTGGAAGAGGGGTATCAGCCTCACCTCCGCCTTG
Source organism: Candidatus Marinacidobacterales bacterium (assembly GCA_965219415.1). Taxonomy (GTDB): domain Bacteria; phylum Acidobacteriota; class Vicinamibacteria; order Marinacidobacterales; family DATDRI01; genus CBDCNP01. The sequence continues at coordinate 1,169,410 of OZ244742.1, read as the reverse complement.
CTGGTAATCGAGTCGCAGAGGGTTCCCTGGGGAACTGTGTCGGCGTTGCTCTCCAGGTTCACCCGCCAGCCTTCACGTTCAGAAATAAAGTCCCTGAAGAAGCGCGCGTCTAGGTACGGGTTCAAGTGGAAGGTTGTAGCCCAGACAATGAGACGCAGGGGATGGAGTTCGAGAAACCGTGACGTGACTGCTGACACTGTAAGAGTACAAGCAGATCTAGATTGTTTCGTCAGCTCCGAAAACCTTCAGCCCTCAGCCGGATAGAGGTCCATTTGAAGCCAACCGGAGATATTGTCAAGAGTTGTGGATCAACTTTCTGAGTCAAGCGGCGTTCCTCGCTTCTTCGTTTAATCCGTCGACGAACTTCTCTCCCTCAAGTATCCGAGCGACAAGTGCGGGGGCGTTCACCCGGCGCCATCGTTGGCTCGCCATGTCGAGTAACTTGTAGGCCATGAGGAGGGTTTTCGAACGGGAGCCTGCTCCCTTGGTAACTCTCTGCCGGAGTCGCACCGTGGCGAACGCCGACTCGATGGGGTTGGCGGTTCGGATGTGCTCCCAGTGCTCGGCGGGGAAATCGTAGAACGTCAGGAGTTTGTCCTGGTGCTTGGTCAGGGATGCGACAGCCTTGGGGTACTTGGCCCCGTAGTCCGATTCGAACCGCTCAAGAGCTTCTTCCGCCTGCTCCCTGGTCTCAGCCTTGACGATCTCGTTCAGGGCGCTCTTCACACGGCCATGAAGACGCCTCGGTAGCTTGTCGAGGACGTTTTTTGTCTTGTGAACGCAGCACAACTGGTGACGGGTTTCCGGCCATACGTTTCGAACCGCAGCCCAGAATCCCAAGGCGCCGTCTCCGATGGCGAGAAGAGGAGGTTTCATCCCGCGGCGATCTAGTTCCCTCAGCACGTACGCCCAGCTCTCCTCGCTCTCTCGATAACCGTCCTCCACCGCGAGCAGCTCCTTCGTCCCATCCGCCCGAACACCAAGAACGACAAGGGTGCAAAGCCTGTCGTCTTCGAGACGAACATTGAAGTGAACGCCGTCGACCCAGATGTACGCGTAATCCTCGCGGCTCAAGTCTCGTTTCCGAAACTCTTCGTACTCCGACTGCCATTTCGCCGTCAGCCTCGTGATCGCCGTCGACGAAAGCCCCGAAGCCTCCTCGCCCAGCAGCTCCTTCAGCGCAGGCCCGAAATCGTTCGTCGACAATCCGCGCAAGTACAGCAACGGCAAAACCTCACTCACCTTCGGGGAGCGACGCATATACGGAGGTAAGATGCTGCTCGTGAAGCGCTGACGTTCTCCATCGATCACCCGCTTGTCGTTGACTCGCGGCGCCTCGACTTCCATCGTTCCGCAGCCCATCGTCACTTTGCGGGCTCGAGCTCGACCGTTGCGGACTACGCTCGCGTGTCCGTTCTCGTCTCGTTCCGGAGAGTGGCTTTCGATGTAGTCTCCGACTTCCTCCTCCAGCGCCGTCATCAACATTCGACGCGCCCCCTCACGAGCCAGCTCATCGAGCGCAGTCCCGACTTCCTCATGTTTCGTTTCCTTCGGTGGATCTTGTATCCTCAGCATCGGTGGCGTTTCCTTCCTCCGGTTCGCTAAAACCGGTTTGGCCTTTGTCTTACATGGAAGGATACGCCGCCTTTCTCATTCAGGCGATCCACAACTTCTGGTTATAACTCAGCCAACCGAAACGGCGTCAAGTGCCGGCCAGCGGTTGGCCTCAACGGGTTAAGTGTGGAATTGAAGCCTGGAGAGGTTTCCGGACAAGTGGCTTCCGGACAAGTTTCCAGACAGCCGTCGTCCCCGTCTGGAGCTGTCGCCCGAGACCGAGGCCGAGGTCAGAAAGCTACGCGAGGACGCGCACAGTATCAGGGCCATTGCTTCGCGGACTGATATCTCCCGCTGGAGGGTTCACCAACTCTTGAAGAGCCCCCCCTGCGTCCCCTCACGAGGCCAAGGAGGAACCCAAGCCGGTGAAGCATCAGGTGAGTCCTGAGCTAGTGGCGGCGCGGCAGCTAGTCGATGGTTGGTCCAATGCGGACAGCCCAGCGTATTACAAGAATCAAACCTTGTTCGGAGACGCTTTGAAGAAAGCACCTCGAAACATTCAGGCGGGTGGCAACAAGCTACGAGACACCAGAATCTGGGCGCGTCTCGAAAGAATCCCAAGAGATAAAAGTGACCATGAAGGGCTCATCGGACGAGAAGCCAGAGAGCAGCCCTTTGAAGGACGAGAAGTCGCTACGGCGTCTGGCCAAGAAAATTCAAGACGATCTTACTCAAAACCAGCATTGGATCACGAAAGAGACGGTCCGTGGGATTGAAGCGGGAGGTTACTCCTCGGTCATGAAGAGGGGTGCGTACGAGAATGGGCGGATCCTGGGTCGGATACAAGATCGAGGAATGACAGAAGTTGTAACCAAACAGCAGGAACAGTTGGTCTGTGCGGTTTGAGTGAGCGCCAGAGAATTGGTTTACAGACACCATGGGCGACACACCCGGCAAGCGGCTTCGCCGAGAATTGTCAGGCAGATTGTATGGGACAACGAACTGACGTTACGCCGAAGGAAAGTGTGCCAATCTTAGTTGGGAATTGAAACGGCTCCAAACCCCGTGGTTTGATGGCGTTGGACAAAACAAAATCAAGCCGCGAAGAAAGGAGCCGAGATGGGAAGTCTGCTACGTTCGGTCAGAAACGCAAGAAGTCGCGTCGTTTGGGTGAGGTCGAGATGGTGAGGCACGAGGATTACGGGGAACTCGTGCTGGACGCCAAGGTAGAGATGATCCGTTGGTTGGTCCCCCTTGGTCTAATGCACGTTCACGAGTTGCTCGACGACGAAGTGAAGGCGTTGGCGGGAGAGCGATACTCTCGCAAGGACGAGCTGGAGCGCGGTCGCCGTCCCGGAAGCAACCCGGGCACGGTAGGGCTTGGCGGCCAGCGGGTACCGATCCGTGTGCCACGGGTTCGGAGCATCGAGGGAGGAGAGATTCCGCTTCGCTGCTACGAGGCGGTGAGCCACGGCGGTGAGGTGAATGATCTTCTGCTGAAACGAGTTCTCTACGGAATCTCTTGTCGCAACTACGAGGCGGCAGCGGAAGCGATTCCGGGCGCCATCGGGCTGTCGAGCTCAACGGTGTCCCGAGGGTTCGTGCAAGCGAGCGCTGCGAAGCTGCGGGAGATGCAGGAACGGGATCTGACCGGCGAGGATGTGGTGGCGCTGTTTCTGGATGGGAAGACATTCGCCGAGGCAACGATGGTCGTGGCTCTGGGCATCACGCTTTGCGGGGAAAAACGCTTCTTGGGCTTCGTGGAGACGGACACGGAGAACGCGCAGGTGTTGACGCCGTTCCTGCGTTCACTGCTCGAGCGGGGACTCGATATCTCCCAGGGTCTGCTGGTGATCATCGACGGCGGCAAGGGTCTCCAAGCGGCAGTCAAGAAGGCATTCCGTAAGCGGGCCCTGATACAACGCTGCCAGTGGCACAAACGTGAAAACGTAGTGAGCTACCTGTCCAAGGGCGAGCAGGCGTCATGGCGCAAGCGGCTCCAGTGGGCCTACAACAGGCCGGAGTACGAAGAGGCCCTCACTGCGCTTGAGCAACTCCACGGTGAGTTAGAAGAGCGGAACCAATCCGCAGCTGGCAGCCTGGAGGAAGGCCTCGAGGAGACGCTGACGTTGCATCGACTCGGCGTGCACGCGGTGCTGGGCCGTTCGTTCAAGACGACGAACTGCCTTGAGTCCGTCAATGCTCTCGTCGAGGAACGCTGCGCGAAGGTCGACCACTGGAAGAACTCGAGCCAACGCCAGCGCTGGTTGGCAACGGCGCTCGTAGACATCGAACCGCGCTTGAGGAAGGTGGTGGGCTACCGCCATCTTCCCAAGCTTCGCGAAGCTCTCAAGCGGGAACTGAAGATCGAGGCGAAGACATCAACCGTATCGAAGAAGAAGGTCGCTTAAACGTGAGCCGTGGAGAGTTTCAACTAAGAATGGGCTTGACTCCGCCGAAGACTGACCCGAAAGATTTTCCTTGACAGATCGCATCTACATTCCGAACATGGATCTACAGGACACAACAGAAACTCACAGCGAGCGCCGTTCAAACGGAAATTCATCTGGCGCAGGTACAGAGGCAAAGCCTCCGACTCGTAACCTCGCCAATCACGGCAAGGCTCGATACCGGGGAGACCGTGAATAGGGTGGAAGAAAAATGAACACGTTGCAATTAGAAGTCAGCCCGGTATCGTACCGGCACAACGACCTCTATATCGAAAAGACTCTGATCCGATTGGCGATTGAGCAATCGTTGAAGCCACAACCCGGAGGAATGATCGGCCTGGAGCAAGCTGCGGTAATAGTAAAGGCCTACTGTGACGCAAAACTTGAGCACAGTACCGCTCGAATGGACCAAGTGGATTGGCGTTGCACGTTCGTCGACGAAGTTAGGTCGCTTCTCAAGGAGCGAAGGGTTCGGTCATTGACGGAGGGTGAGAGGTTTCCCAAGTCTGGACCTTACCTGCTGCTGCAGCGTCCCATCCGTTTGTTTGAGCTCGGAAACGTCGTCGTTGACGGAACTGGACTTTGCTCCGTCCAGGAACTTTCGTGCCCGCGCAAGTTTTTCTGCTCGATGGCGGTTGGCGAGAAAACCGTAGTAGCGAACGCGGACGAAACCTTTGGGAAGCACATGGAGCAGAAACCGTCTCAGAAACTCCACGGCGTCCAAGCTCATCGTGCGTTGGCGATTACCGTGGGCGTAGTCTTTCCAACGAAAGGCGACCTTTCCGTCTTCCACAGACACGAGCCTGTGGTTGGAGATCGCGACGCGGTGGGTATAGCGGGCGAGGTATTTGAGCACTTGCTTGGGACCGCCGAATGGAGGCTTGGCATAGACCACCCAGTCTTTGTCTCGAAGTGGCTGGAGCCAAGCTTCCCAGCGCTGGGGATACTCTAAATCGCGAAGGCCTCCGTGGAAAGCGAGCTGTTGCTGCTCCCAACCCCGTTGGAGTTGAGCTGTGAACTTGCCCCGGAAGAGCCGGCTCAAGACCCGGACGGGCAGAAAAAAACCGTCTCGGCAGCTCACCCACCGCTCGGCGTCGAGGCCGATGCCGCCGCCCGGAACAATGCAGTGCAGATGCGGATGCGCGTGTAGGTTCTGCCCCCAGGTGTGTAGAACCGCCATGCAGCCGATCTCGGCACCCAGATGCTTCGGGTCTCGAGCGAGCGTCAGTAGTGTCTCGGAAGCGGCACGGAACAACATCCCGTAAACGGCGCGACGATTCTGAAGCGCCATCGGAGCCAGCTCGCTTGGAAGCGTGAAGACGACGTGAAAGTACTCGACGTCGAGTAGCTCCTGCTCGCGTTGCTCCAGCCAATCCGCTCGAGCCGCCCCCTGACACTTCGGGCAATGCCGGTTACGGCACGAGTTGTAGACCGGTACCTCGTGAGCGCATCGGTCACACCGATTCAGATGGCCTCCCAGAGCGGCCGTCCGGCACTGAACCACCGCATTGAGAACTTGCCATTGTTCTCGCGAAGGCCGGTAGCGCTTCAGATACGCTGCCCCGCACTCGCGGATGACATCGGCCACTTCCGGCCGATGTCCGCTCACTTGAGCTCGTCGGCCTCCGAAACGTTCTCGAGCAGATCCACCACTTCACGCTTCATCTGAGATGCCCCCGCCGCCACGTGAAGGTAGATCGCTGTCGTGTTCAGACTGCTGTGACCCAACCGTAGTTGGAGCGTCCGTAGATTCGTGCCCGCTTCCAACTGATGCGTCGCGTAGCAATGACGCATCGTCTGCGTCGTCACCCGTTTTCTCAGTCCCGCCTTCAAGGCCGCTAAACGACAAGTCTTCTGGACAGGCGACGGCGTCACGGGAGTCTCCTGGCTCTCCGCTTCAAACAACCACCTCTTTGGACGATACTCCCGCCAGTAATCACGCTGCTGCTCTACAAGCGTTGGCGTCAGCTCTACATAGCGATCCTTACGACCCTTTCCCTGCTTCACACGGATCACCATCCGCTCGCTGTCGATGTCGCCCGCCCTCAGGTGCAATGCCTCTGACAGACGAAGCCCTGACGAGTACATGGTCTTCAGGATGGTCCGGTACTTTAGATTCTTTACCTTGCAGAAAAAACGTCCCAGCTCTTTCGCGCTCAATACCTCGGGCAACCTCTGCTCCCTTTTCGCGTAAGGTATCTGCTCCACTGTGACCGCTCCTCCCAAGGTCACACAGTACAAAAAGCGCAATGCACAGACCGCCTGGTTGAACATCGACCAGGACGCTTTCCTCTCCTCCACCAGGAAAAGCTGGTATCTTCGAATGTGCTCGGCGCTCAACTTCTCCTGCGAGAGGCGAAAGTAATCCGCGAATCGCGCTACGTGGCTCACGTAGCACTCAATCGTTCGCTGGGAATAGTTGCGGATCCGGAGATCCTCGATCATCCGGGTTCGTAGTATGCTAGACATACTTGGCTCCTTTCGTGAACGGGTTGATTCATTGGCTCGAACACCCTAGTTCACGAGGGGAGCCTTTTGCATGTCCTTACGCAAACGACTCGGTTGGTGGCGTAAAAGACTACCGCGAAGCGGTTTAGTTCAACAGTTATTGGAAGGTTCCATCGATCACTTGCCTTATAGCACGTGTACAAAGCGGGTGCGACTTTCTAATCGGGTCGGTGGGAGGTTTTCAAGTGACTCCAGGTGACTTGTTTGCAATGGATTGTAGCGTGGGGTGAGTGATGGCCGGAGCTGTTATCGGGCGGAGGGCGGCTTTATAAGAGGATAAAGGGTTGCCAGCGGTAGCCCTGTTGGGATCCGTCCCGCTTCCCGTGGAAATAAGAATGGCGTAACCTCCGGTTAAGCAAAACGAAACCGCGCCTGGAAAGGCGAGGAGGAGGATTACGCCATGAAAAAGCCTACCACCATATCGAAGGAGTCTGTAAGCGAGTACCGGGAGTTCGTCCAACTTCGGCTGCGTAAGCGGGTACTGGAGGCGATCGAGGTCGTGCTCGAGGAAGAAGTCAACCAAGCGCTGGGGTGTGGTAGCTACGAGCGTGCGGAAGACCGCCGTGGATATCGCAACGGAGCCGAAACCCGTCGCGTGACGACGTCGGTGGGAACTCGCGAGCTCCGGGTGCCACGAGCCCGCGTGCGAGACGAGGAAACGGGAGAGACGACAGAGTTCAGGAGCGAGCTGTTGCCCCGGTACGCCGCGCCGGACTCGTGAGGTCGACGAGGCGATCTTGGGGACGTACTTGTCGGGCGCGAATAGCCCGCCGGGTCCGCAAAGCGCTGAAACCACTGCTCGGTGAGGAGCACCTATCGAAGAGCGCGGTGTCTCGCGTGGTTAGCCGGCTGAAGGAGCGCTTCGAGGAATGGCAGAACCGTGCTCTCAGCGAGGAGGTCTACGCGATCGTTTACCTGGACGGCTTCCACCTGAAAGTGCGGATGGCGAAACGTGTGATCAGCGTACCCGTACTGGCCGCGCTCGGGGTCGCGCCAGACGGGCACAAACGTCTGTTGTCATTGCGTCTGGCGGTGAGCGAAGCCTCGACGCATTGGGGCTCCGTGCTGGAGGGACTCCAGGCTCGAGGACTCCGGGCTCCCAAGCTAGTGATCAGCGACGGCCACAAGGGGCTGACGAAAGCGCTGGAGAAGTGGCCGGGGTGCCGGTTGCAGCGATGTACCGAGCACAAGCACGCCAACTTGCTCCAACATTGCCCGGCGCACGCACGCCGTGAGCTCCGGCGTGACTACAACCGGATCGTCTACGCCAAGAACGGGTTCGATGCTCGCAAAGCCTATGACGAGCTCGTCGCCAAGTGGACGCCTCTCGCGCCGGCCGTCGTCCGAAGCCTAGAGGAGGCCGGTAATCAGCTGCTGACCTTCTACGAATTCCCTCGTGCCATGTGGAAATCGTTTCGAACGACCAAAGCTCTGGAGAATCTCAACCGCGAGTTTCGACGCCGGACGAAAACCCAAGCGTCGTTCTCCAGCGAGGAGTCCGCGGTCGCTTTGCTGTTTGGGCTTATCGCCTCTGGCCAGATTCAACTACGACGCATCGACGGCTACCAACGTCTGAGCGAGGTTCTCGAACACGCAGAGGTTGCCGCCTGATATGATACTCTGATGACGGAGTGGAGGGCACCGTTCTTTTTCCACGGACCTCGGCACACATCCCCCTGTTGCCTCGACATTCATTCCCCCCACCAGAGACTCTCGCTCTTGGATTCTACCTCATGAGTCTCGCTCTCACTCCTACGCGCCTAACCGACGCCGAGGATTTCCAATCCAAAGTGCTGCGGTAACTTATTGATTGCGCTACCATGGATTCATGACTGTCCCCGAACTGTCCCCGCTCCAACCTGCAAAACACCAACACAAAGCCAAGCGTTCATATTCTAAACACGGACTTACCCGCCAGAAAGCAGGAAAGTGTGCCAATCTTAGTTGGGAATTGAAACGGCTCCAAACCCCGTGGTTTGATGGCGTTGGACAAAACAAAATCAAGCCGCGAAGAAAGGAGCCGAGATGGGAAGTCTGCTACGTTCGGTCAAGAAACGCAAGAAGTCGCGTCGTTTGGGTGAGGTCGAGATGGTGAGGCACGAGGATTACGGGGAACTCGCGCTGGACGCCAAGGTAGAGATGATCCGTTCGTTGGTCCCCCTTGGTCTAATGCACCTACCCGACACCACGAGCTCACCTTTGATGATGATCGGGGCGTAGCGAGGGTGGCGCCGTTGATCGGAATAATCCTGCTCGGGCAACGGTGCGGCCCGGGCCACTTGTGGATCTTCGGCCGACATCGTCCTCTCCAACGCCACCAGCAAGTCACCGGAATCCAAAGCCCCGTCGTCGTAGAAAACTTTGATGCTGAGGTCTTGCAATTTGGCCACCGGCTTCGACCCCCTGACAAAGTGATAGTCTCCCTCTGCCTGGTCGAAGAGCTCCCCCAGTGAAATCAAGGCTTGGATCCGCCGCAGCGACAAGCGACGGTCCGGGTCCGTTTCCTTGGAGGCCTTGAGCAGCAACGAATGGGTAGTCGGGCTGTAGGTACAAACGACGTTTCCCTCTTGGAAGATCACCAGTCTTCTCGTTTCTTTGGCCTCCACCATCAAGATGCCGCTCTTTCGCGAATAGGCGAGGAGCTGGATGAGCTCCAACAGCGGCGTGGTCTCGAGTCGTCCTTTGAAGGCCATGGATTTGAGCGCTATACCTCATTGTCGCACGAGGTTGGCGATTCTTCACACGACCAAGGGCTGGCGGCGAGCTCAACCATTGCGGCTGAGCAGGGTACTCCGAAACTTCTGCATCAAATACGGGCCCGAGACAACGGGCGGATACTTAGGCTCGTCGCCATCGGCCACGCAGCTGGGCAGGCAAGTGATCGACGCGTCCCAGTTCGGGAGGTGGAAGAAAGCGATCGACCGACGGCGGCGCCAACCTCCGTCGGCCGAGCCGACCACCCGATGCATCGTCGATACCCAGCGGTCGTTGGTCCATCGCGCCATCAAGTCGCCGATGTTTACGATGAACGCGCCGGGAACCGGAGGCACCTCGCGCCAGCTGCCATCCGCGGTTTGAATCTCGAGTCCGCTGGAGCCGTCCTCGGGCAGCAAGATGGTCAGGCTCCCGTAGTCAGAATGTGGACCGGCACGGAACTGGCCTGGCAAAGGCGTCGCGCGAAGCTGCGGGTAGTCGAGGGCCCGGAGGGCGCTACCGTGGCGGTCGATCTTGTCCTCGAAGAAATCCTCGGGGAGATCCAGCGCTAGTGCGAACGCCCTCATCACGACACGGGACAACTCCGCCAACGCGTCGAAGTAGCGGGTCCAAATCGCACGAAATGCCTCGGGCTCGCGGGGCCATTGCGTGCGCGCGAAGCGGAATGCGTCTTCCTCGTTGCGGATATCTCCTTCTGGTAGATGAATCGGGCCGATACTGAACGTTTCCTTGAGGTCCGGCGGCGTTTCGTGCCCTCGCGACTTTGCCAGAGCCTCGGCTTGGAAGGGTGCGTAACCGTAGGGGTATCCCGCATACGGCATTTTGACCTCGAGCTTCTTCTCCACAGGCGAATCGAAGAAGGCTCGCGTCACCGCCCGCATGTCGTCAAGGATATCGCCGGGCACGGCGTGTCCGGTCACCGCAACGAAGCCGATGTCGCGACAGACGGTATCGATCTGTCGGGCCAGCGCGGTCCGGGCCGGTCCGGCGCCATGGAGTGTGGAGATATCGATGACCGGAAAATCGCGCACCAGAGTGTCGAGCTTTCTCTCGAGCTAGTCCTCACCCATCATCATCTTGATCTCGTCGTCGCGACCGGTCATTTGCCAGCGAACCAGTGAGATGGGGACACTGCCAGCGTCGTTGAGCTCATCGAAGAAATCAGCCATGACAAACTCTTCGCCGCGCGCTTCGAGTTCCTTGCTGTACTCGCCCATGAGTCGCTCGAGCAAGTATTTCCCGGTGACATAGCTCGTGCCGTAACCAGGCTGGCGTAAATAGAGCTGCTGTTCGAACTTGAGGAGGTCGAGCTCGGCGCTCATCCAACCCCGCGGCGTCCATTCGACATGGACCGTCCCCGCTTCCGCCATGGTCATCTCGTTGGCGTGCGCGTAGAGTGAACCGAGACCACGGGCGGCACGTTGTGCGAGCAGGATCCAGACGATCTCGCGCGAACGCAGGTTATCGTCGTAGAGCCCGGCGTGCATGAACATTTCCTCGACTCCGGTCGCGGTGCCCTCGTTTCGGCTGTCGAAAATATTGTAAAGCAGAGGGGCTCGTCGAATCAGGCTCTTGTGCGGTTCATCGCGCATTTGTGCCAGATCGAACCAGTGATAGAAATGTGTATAGAGGGACAGGGGATCGTAGTGCATCGCGATCCGAAAGAAATTCCGTTCTTCCTCGGGAACAAAATGACCGAGGTGTTCCCGCAGAGCCGGATCCATATAGTCTTTCACCGTTAGAATTTCTTGTTCTCGCAGGAACTTGATGAACTTCGTCGCCGCTTCATCGGCGCGGCGATCGTATTCCTCCGGCGTCGAAGCGGCGACCAGCTGCGGCAAGTCACGGTTGCGCTGCTCTTCGAGGCGCAGGGACGACCAGGCACGGTCTAGTTCTCGTTTCAGCAAACGAACTTCATCTTCCCAAGTCATCGGGACGAGATGGACGTTCTGCTGGTACCAAGTGTAATTGTCTTTGCCGATGCCGGAGGGCCCGGTCTTGGACGGTGCCTGCTCTTCGAGCCAGGCGACGAGCTCGTCGGTCGCCGTTTTGGCGGCCTTTAGCGCCTTTTCTAGCTCGGCGCTCGCATCCGGCCCTACTTTCCCGACGATCAGATCGAGATTCGCTCGCTGTCCCTCGATGTTTCGGATGCCGGCTACCCAAAGATCGCGCGCATTGCCGGTCAGATTGCCACGTGCCTGTGTCATGAGTGGCGGAATCACCCGCAGATCACCGATCAGGCGCTGCTCTTCGCCGGCGGACAGCGGAAATTCGTAGGTCCACAGTTCCAGCACCGCGTGGTGAGTCGGTCCTTCGTGCGCCGGGACGTCACTCTTCTCGGTCCACACTGATTGGTAAAACGCCGGATCACGCACCCACGGTTTGAGCACGCGGTGGTTGAAGTCGAATCCGTTCATTTCGGCGCGCACGATGTGCCAGTCGACCTGTTGCTCGATGGGCCAACCACTTGCGTCGATCGCCTTCAGGCGACCCTGGTAATCCGCAAGTTTTGCATAGGCCGCGGCGAATCGTTCCGCCGTGTAGTCAGGCGCCCCGTCGAGCAAGGGCGGTTCTTCGAACTGCCGCCAGTCTTCAAACAGCGCTACCAGGTCATCGTAGCCGCCGGCCATTGGGCTTTCCTCCGCCCTGCTCGCTCCTGCGGCGAAGACCGCCGCCAGCATGATCAGGCTTCCCACTTTGCTTGTCATAGACACGACATCTCCCATGCTCTGTGATTTTCATTGGCCCTGTGTTAGTGGGGGAGTCCCCGAGTTCCAGATATCGATAGCGATCTTCCAGGAGTCGTCGTCCTGTTTCTTCCAGAGGTGGAATTCTCTGACGCGTTGAAACGTCTCGACATCCATCGACGGGGCAGCCTCCTGGAACGCGTCGGCCGCTTCGTGGAGCGCCGCCCGTTCTCGGCTTCGAGGTCGATGGAAGGAACGGGCGGCACTGCAGACGAACACACCAAGAACAGCACAAGGGAAGACAGCAACGAAGAGGAGCTCCTCATGCCCCTCCTTTTATCAGTTCGCAACTTCTGCTACTCGCCTGCGGGAACCGGCGAGTTCCAAATGTCAACGACAATCTTCCAAGAACCGTCTGCCTGTTTTCTCCAAAGATGGAAATCACGTTCCCGCGAGCTCACCGGCTTTCCATCCGGGCCGTCGAACGAGAGCTCGATATCGGCGAGCGTGTAGCCCATGTCGGCTCCCTTGGATACCACGACGGTCGGCGTTCCGAAGCTGACCTCGAAACCGGGGAGCTCCTTGAAGGCGGTCAGGAACTCGCGGACTCCTTCCGCCCCTTCCTGCGTCTCCATGTTGGGAGGCATCACCAAAGCGTCGCTTGCGTAAAGGGATGCCATAGCGTCGATGTCCATCGAATGGCCGCTCTCGTTATAGCGGTTGGCGGCTTCGGTCAGCGCGGCTCTTTCTGCTTCGATGTCGATCTCGGGTGTCGCTTCGGGTGGCGGGACGGGCGGGGGGCCGCAGGCAATAACGGCGAGCAGCGCCCCCGCGGTCAATAAGAATTCACATTTCGTCATGATTTCCCCCGCATGAAAGGGTATTTTCTTATTAGATGCCTCCTTGTAACCGGCTGGAATGAGGGAGGCTTTTAGAACGCTGGGCGGTAGGCTAGACCCACCGCCTTCCAATGTCAATCCACAGGGCTCCCGATCGCTCGAAAGGCCAGATTCGCGTATAATTTCTTGAGGGGGAGCTACCCGTTTCCCGACCAACTCCACAAACCGAAGGAAGGACAAGGAAGGACAATGTGAAGGCCTACGGATCGCTTGTGATTCTTGCGTCGCTTCTGCTGGCCGCGGCTTGCGAGGGGCCGCCCTCCGATGCTCGCGTCCCCGCTGTTTCTGAAGAACCGCGATCGGTCGAGCGCAACAAGGAGTTCGGCAAGACGGACATTGCACGAATCTCGCTCGAAGATTTCCTGTCCCTCCTCGAAAGGCCAAAAGAGCCCAACGTTATAGTCATCGATGTGCGGAACCGAGACAGCTTCCTGCGAGGACACATTCCCGGAGCTATCTCCATTCCCCTTAACGATCTCGGCAAACGCGTTCCAGAGATCAGTCGCGATGCTTCGATTGTCACCTACTGCACGTGACAGGCCGAAGAGATTAGCGCCCGTGCGGCGCTTGTGCTCAAGACGGCAGGATTCGCGAATGTTTCGGCGCTGAAAGGTGGTTTCGGTGCATGGGATCTAGGGGGCCATCCGGTGGAGACGGGGCTCGGGGTGCCCATTAAAATGAATCCGTGAGGATTCCTCGAGAGCATGTCGTGACGGACAAACTAACTCCGGACGAGAAAAGAGTCCTGACGATTCTCGTCAACTTTCACCGCCCCACCGACACAAGCCCAAGAGGCGCGGATGGCTCTCGCCTCGAGAGTCCCGGGGGGAGGAAGATCGAAAAACACGGGTGGGTCCAAGAGCCGCAATTAGCGGCGGATGTCGGTTACGACGTTGCAGCCGGCAAGGTGCTGGGGACAGAGTTTCACGACATTTTGTCTTCACTAGCTCGTCTGCAGTACGTCATGGTCCAGATGTGGGACGTTCAGAGCGGAGTGAAGAGGTACGTCAAACCCACCGAGCAGGCCATCGCCGTTGTCGAACAATTGGATGAGCAAGTCAAAGCCGCATCCTTCGGCGAGATGATCTCAACCCAGGCGCAAGGGGGAACGTCGAGGACCAAGACTGTGATCACGCTCCTTCTGGGGGTGGTGGCCGGGGTTTTGGGAATGCTTGTTTACCGGTCCTGCTCGTAGAAGTTGTCCTCTCAATTTGCGACCGCAAAGTTGGCGTGGACGAGCATCCACTTTCCGTTCTTCTTCGCGTAGACACGAGTCGACTTGGCGGGTGTTTGCTGAATGTTGCCGTTCTCGTCCTTGACCGCGCCGAAATAGTTGTAGGTGAGGATCGCGACGTCCCCATAGACCTGGACCTTCTCATTGGCCATCTCGGCCAAGACCGATCTGCCGTTTCCGGTGGAGAGGACCTCTTGGATTTGGACAGCCAACGCCTTCCCATCGACGCGGAACGGGGAGTTGGGGTTGAACTCGGTGTACTCGTCGGCGACGTTCTTCATCGCTTCCGCTACGTTCTTTTCCTTTTCGGCCGCCCACTGCGCCTTCGTGATGGCGATGATCTCTTCGGCGACTTGTTGATCGGCTTCCTGCGCGATGACCGCGGAAGCTGCGAAGACTATGAGCGAAACGAGTATAATCATTCGTTGCATTCCTTCCTCCTCAATCGCCAAGGAGCTCTTGGACGCCTTGCATCAGCTCATCGAGCTCCAAAGGCTTGGTGTATGCGCGTTGGGCGCCGAGCTTCTTGACGATGGCGAGAAACTCCCGGCCGGCCCCCGAAATCGCAATGATCTTAACGTCTGGGAACTCCCGCAGGAACTCCGGGATGCTGGTCATGCCCTGTTTATCTGGCATCAGTAGATCGACGATGAGGAGATCCGCCGGCTTGTCTCGGTAGCTCTGTAACGCCTCGTCCGCGTTGTGGGTGTCGGAGACATCATGGCCGGCGCGTTCCAGTAGTTGCCGGAGCATTTCCCGTATATCGTCGTTGTCGTCTACAACAAGAATTTGGGCCATCGCTCATCCCTCCTCTTGCGTCTCGTTTTTTCCCTTTCATCATCCTTATCTAGGACTTGTCTGATCGTAGCCGCAAGCTCGCCGCCGACCAGGGGCTTCATGAGGTAGTGCCGAATCCCGAGTTTCTTGATCTTCGCCCCAGTGATGAGCTCGCTAAAACCGCTAATCAGAATGATGGGTAGGTCGGGCCGGGCGGCGAGCAGCTCCTTGGCCAGTTCGACGCCGGTTAGCTGGGGCATCGTCTGATCCGTGATGACGATGTCGAATCGCTCGGGGTGGGCGAGGAACGTATCCCGGGCTTCGGCGCTGTTGGTGAACGCCGTTACGCGGTAACCGAGCCTTTTCAGCATTTGTTCCGCCATTCGAGCGACCTCTTCGTCATCATCCACGACCAACACCTGTTCGCTGCCGGTGATGACGACCTCCGGGTGGACGCGGGCCGCCTTTCGCTCCTCTGCCGGGGCCTCCGAGCGCGGCAAGTAGACGTGGAAAGTAGTTCCCAAGCCGGGCTCGCTGTATACAGTGATCTGGCCGCCGTGGTTCACGACGATTCCATGGACTACAGAAAGGCCGAGGCCGGTCCCTTTGCCGACGCCCTTGGTCGTAAAGAACGGTTCGAAGATGCGGTCCCTGGTCTCGGGATCCATTCCATGGCCGGAATCGCTGACGGTCAGCCTCACATAAGGTCCGAGAGCGAGTTTGGGATGGGGTCGCGCGAGTTCGTCGTCGAACTCCACGACATCCAGATTCACTTCGAGCATCCCTCCGTTCTCGCTCATGGCGAAAAAGGCGTTAGTGCACAGATTCATAAGGACCTGGTGAATCTGGGTCGCATCGGCAAGCACAGTACCGCAATCCGGGTCGA
This sequence comes from Candidatus Marinacidobacterales bacterium, assembly GCA_965219415.1. GTDB lineage: Bacteria > Acidobacteriota > Vicinamibacteria > Marinacidobacterales > DATDRI01 > CBDCNP01. The sequence goes on along the minus strand of OZ244742.1, from coordinate 1,153,700 downwards.
TGTTTTGGCGGAACTCGATCGTGGACGGCAGGGAAGAGCGGAGAAGTTTCAGCGCCTCGGTGACGATGAGTGCGATCTGGATCGGTTTGCGCTCCGGCTCACTCCGTCCGTCGACTAAATGTCAGAATCTGATTCACGAGCTCTTTGGCGCGTTTGCCGGCGCTGACGACGTGCTGAATGTCGGAATAGGTGCGGCTTTCGGGAGGGGTGTCTCGAAGGGCCATGTTCGCGTAGCCGAGGATGGGAGTCAGAACGTTATTGAAATCGTGAGCGATGCCGCCCGCCAACGTTCCGATAGTTTCCATCTTCTGAGAATGGCGCAGTTGTGCCTGCAGTCTTTCCTCCATCTTCCAGGAGCGCCGGAGCCCGGTGATTACGACGGCCAGTAGACCAAGGCCCGTCAGAATGAGGGTCAATGTCAGGAGCAACGTGCCTCTGAGCCCAGTTCGAGCCACCGCTTCCACGTTGTCCATCGGTAAGATGACCTCGAGGACGCCTCGCACGTCTCCCACTGCCCAGTCCCTTTTGGGACTGTCGGGGTGGGAGTTGTGACAACCTATGCACTGGGATCTCATGAGATCTGCCGTTGCGTACTGCAGCGTGGGTCGACCCTGGAGCTCGGCGAATTGAAAGAAGGGTCGGTTCGGCGTTCGCCTCAAATGGCCGAGGGCAGCCCGTTCGAACTCGTTTCTCGGACCCCCGTCTTCACGCCACGGAAAAGGGTATTCGCTATAGAGCCTCACCCGGACGGAGGACCCATTTCTGCCGATTCGTTCGCCAAGAATCAGGCCAGCGTGGCGGGGAGTGGGATGGCACGTTCTTTCGATCGGTAGTCGTGAGTGACTTCGATGCCCTGAGGTCGTAGCCGAGACACCACCTCCGACGTGTAGATCGTTCGAAACTCGGCGAGCACTTCGGAGTACCGGGCGGCACTTTCTATCGTCGCTGCCTCTCTCAGCTCGGAAGACAGCCGTGAGAAGTGCCAGAGTAGAACACCCGCCGCTCCGAAGCCGAGGGTGGCCAGAGTGAGCAGCGGGTATTTCGAAAGCCATCGGCTGAGCGCGGAGGGGCTCCGGGGCGCCGACGAATCTTTTCGAGTCACCGTGACAAAGCTCCGTTTAAGAGAGGTTGTGGCACCGAACCACGGGAGCGAAAATAGCCCCGTAGTCTCCGAAAAGTCAAAAGGGGAGCGGTGGCCGGCTAGGAGGGTATAATGTAGCCTGGGAGGCTGCCAATGAGCATCGTCTTGGGCATCATACTCTCAGTCGCATTCTCGCTGGGTCCACCCCCTCTCCAAGAATCCCGGCGACCCCTCCTTTACTGTTTCAGCGGAAGCGAGACCCCGGACAATCTGACGGCGTTTTTTTGCCGGAGACTAGCGGCCGAAGGTCGCGAGCAGAACCGGTTCGACGTCGTCACCGAGCCCGAGCCAGCGCACGCTCAGATCGAGCTAGTGGGGGTCGATTCCTTCGCTCCCTTCGGGGAAACGACCTTCTTGACCTAAGGAGGAATGGAGCCCGGAGCAACGGCGGATTCGGGTGGAGGCGGTTCTTACCGTTGGGGATACCCTTAAGACCTTCGTCGGAGAAGGCGATCTGTACCAGGCGAGTGCAGAAGTCGTGGAGGCGATCGGGAAGTGGGTCGGAAAGAACGCGAATGCTTTTAGTAAGCCGAACGGGAAGTAAATCTAGCGCTCCGGAGTGACGTTTTTCATCGGCGGTTTCGACTCCACCCCCTTGCGCTCTTTCCATGTACCCAGAAGAACGGCCGCCAGCCCCAGGAGAATCTCGTCGACGAAGGGGATCGCGTCGGGCACGATGAGATCCAGGAAGAAGACGGCGGCGATGAGCAGGAAGAGGTAGGGATACTTGAGTCCAGAGGCGAACCGCTCGATGAGTCGAGTGCGCTCTTTCTTATCCATGGATATCTTTATGATAACTCATGAGGGCGTCAAATTGACCCTGGGAGCCAAGAGTGAGCACCGTCAGACGCCGATAACCCACCCTCCGGACATTCACCGCGCCTGACGGGCCGCGGAATAGCCCATGGTTGAATGCCGACCGTATACAGGGTGTGGCCACGTAAACAACTGATTATAAGGATATTAGATTCCGACCAAAAAAGTCATATTTTAATTTGACACCAGCCGACCGGCAGGTCAGAATGGTTCAAGAGATGAGATTTGGCGACATGCTGATGCGGAGGTCCTGCAAGTGTAGCCGGCCCGGGGGACCGGGCCATGTGCCACTTGGAACAGCACTCGGTATGTCTGTCGGCCGCCGATTGAAGGATTCGGATTCTCCGCGGCTTAGCTTTATGTAGACAAGATTAACCGCAACCAAGCGGCTCATGGCCCAGGTCCAAAGGACCTGGGCCTTTTGCTTTTTGGGGCCGGGACCGTGAGGGCACTGGGGTCGAGGTAAAGATGCAGCAGCTAGAGCGAGAACAGCAGATCCGTGACTTGGACCGTCTTCTCAAAGTCCGTGCGACCACCGACATTCTCCGCGTGGCGTCGGAGCGTTTCGCGCCCCGGCTCGTCATGGCAACCGCCTTCGGGGTGGAAGGGTGTGTGCTCATCGACATCATTGGCAGGAATCAGTTGCCGGTGGACATTTTCACTCTCGACACCGGTTTGTTCTTCGAAGAGACCTATGCCCTTTGGAGCAAGCTCGAAAAACGCTACGACCTCCGCGGTCGCGCCGTACGACCGGAGCTTTCCATCTCCGAGCAAGCGAATCGTTTCGGCGAGGCCTTGTGGGAACGAGATCCGGACCGGTGCTGCGAAGTGAGAAAAGTCCTGCCGCTACGAGCGGCATTGGAAGGGGCGGAGGCTTGGATCAGCGCTCTGCGGCGTGACCAGACTCCCGAAAGGGCCAAAGCACCGCTCGTCGGGCTCGACGAGAAGTTCGGGCTCGTGAAGGTCAACCCGCTGGTGGAGTGGACGACACGCGACGTCTGGGAATATGTACGAGAGCACGACGTTCCCTTTAACCCGCTCCACGAACGGAGCTATCCAAGCATCGGTTGCATGCCGTGTACGAGCCCGGTACGACCCGGAGAAGATCCTCGCGCCGGCCGATGGCGTGGCAGCGCCAAGACCGAATGCGGAATTCACAACCGGGCATCGGGACTCGTGCTGGTGCCGGTGTTGCAGCCGACGGGGTCATAGTCATGTCCACGCCTCTTTTTCCGATCTTCCTCAAGCTCGACGGTCGCCGCGTCCTCGTCGTAGGAGGCGGCCCGGTCGCAGAAGCAAAGACCAAGAGCCTCTTGGAGGCGGGTGCTCGCGTCGCACTGGTGGCGCCCGAGATCACGTTCGAGATCGCTCACCCGAACCTGGGTCTTCACGTTCGCCGTTTTCGACCGAGCGATCTCGACGGTTGCTGGTTCGTGGTGTCGGCGGCGCCCCCAGAAGTGAACCGAGAAGTGTCCGAGGCCGCAACGGAGCGTCGCATCTTCGTCATCGCGGTGGACGATATTGCGAGTGCGACCGCCTACGGGGCGGGAGTCGTGCGTCGCTCGGGAGTTACGTTGGGTATTTCCACCAACGGGGCGGCCCCCGCCTTGTCCGGCCTGATACGGGAGGCCCTCGATCATCTGCTACCCAGCGATTTGGACCGGTGGACGAGCGTCGCCCACGAGGCGCGTAGCCTATGGCGTCAAGAAGGTGTTCCCATGGCCGAGCGTCGCCCGCGTCTACTGAAGGCCCTGAACGAGATTTACGAGGAGCGTGAGCGATGACTGGGTTTGTTTCGTTGGTCGGCGCCGGGCCCGGCGATCCGGAGCTCCTGACGATGAAGGCGTCGCGGCGTTTGAGCGAGGCCGATCTCATTTTGCACGATGCCTTGGTGTCACCGGAAATCTTGGCCCTCGCACGCGAGGCGCGCACCTTCGATGTCGGTAAGCGGGCGCGCCGAAAATCGACTCCGCAGGAGACGATCCATCGCATCATGATCCACGCCGCGCGCCGAGGACAACGTGTAGTGCGTCTCAAGGGCGGCGATCCCTTTGTTTTGGGTCGGGGCGGGGAGGAAGCTCTCGCTCTCGCCGCGGCAGGAATCCCCTTCGAGGTCGTTCCGGGAATCAGCTCCGCGGTGGCAGCTCCCGCTCTCGCCGGTATCCCGGTGACGCACCGTGGTCTGACGGCCGGGTTCATGGTGGTGTCGGGACACGACGCGGCATCCTACCGACCCCTGCTCGAGGCCGTCACACCCAATTCGATCACACTGGTGGTGCTGATGGGAGTCGCCAATCGCCGCGACCTTTCGGAGTTCCTGATGCTTCGAGGCTGGAGGCCGGATACGCCGGCGGCTCTCATCCTGGGAGCGTCGACACCACAGGCTGCGACCTGGGTGAGCCCTCTCTCCGAGTTGGATCAGATTCCGCTCCCGGCATCCAACGTTCCCGGCAACGTTCCCGGCACGCTGGTCATCGGCGAGGTCGTTTCGCTCGCCGATCGCATTGGTATCGAAGATCCCCTTTTCCTTGCTTTAGAGAAAGGAGTCTCGGCATGAGCACTCCTACCGTGCCTCGGGTTTCGACCACCTCATCTTCGGAGCACAGTTGGAAACATGAGCTCACCCACAAATTGCCGGTGGAGCTGGCGCGCGAGATCGGCATCTTCGAGACAGAGGTCGAGCTTCGCCGTCAGGGCAAACTGGACGAGAAGCTTTTCAACGAGACGCGGCTCCGCCGGGGCGTCTACGGACAGCGGTACGACAACGGTCAACGACACGACGGTCGGCGAAGCCAGAAGCTCGAGTACCCCTCCGGCTCGGTGGTGAAGGGCCCCAACACGCTCTGGGATGCTCCCGGCATGCAACGCATCAAGATCCCGTTCGGTAGCGTGACGCCGGAGCAGATGGGTGTTCTTGCCGAGCTCGCCGACGACTATTCCGACGGTATCGTCCACGTCACGACCCGGCAGGATTTCCAGCTACATTTCGTCCATATCGACGACACCCCGGACATGATGAGACGTCTCGGCGCGGTCGGCATCACCACGCAAGAAGCGTGCGGCAATTCGGTGCGGAACGTCACCGCTTGCCCCTTGTCGGGCGTGTGTCGCGGGGAAACCTTCGACGTCACGCCTTATGCCAAGGCTTTGACCTACTTCCTGCTCGGTCACCCCGACGCCCAGGACTTCGGTAGAAAGTTCAAGATCGCGTTCTCTGGGTGCAAGGAAGAGTCCTGTGGGCTGACCGCTTTTCATGACCTCGGTTTCATCGCGAAGACCGAGACCGTAAACGGTCGCAGCCGTCCGGGGTTCGAGCTTTACGTGGGGGGCGGTCTGGGTGCCGTACCCTACCAGGCCAAGCTTTTCGATTCGTTCTTGCCGGTAGAAGAGATGTTGCCCACCGTGCAAGCCGTGTGCCGTGTCTTCGCGCGACTGGGCGAGAAGAAGAATCGGGCCCGCGCCCGTCTCAAGTTCTTGGTCGCGAGCCTAGGGGTCGACGAGTTTCGGCGCCTGGTGCTGGAGGAACGACAAAAGCTTCCGACGGATGCGCGATGGACTGGGCTTGTCTCCGCGCTCGAAGCCGGTCGGTCGGTGCCGGAGGTCTTTCTGACGGCCGCAACCGACCAGCCGGCTCGTCGTTCGGCACGTCTGGGACCGGGCCCCTACCCCAAGGGCTTTGCAGCGTGGACGGCAACCAACGTCTACCAGCAAAGCCAGCCCGGCTACTCGGTGGCAGCTATCACGCTCCCCCTGGGGGATCTGTCTTCTCATCAGATGCGACGACTCGCCGAGTTGGCACGGCGGTTCAGCGGCGATTCGGTTCGCACGACCGTCGATCAGAACATCGTTCTTCGGTGGGTTGCCGAAGCCGATTTGCCCGAGCTCTACTCCGCGCTCAAGGAATTGGGGCTGGGCGAGCCAGGCGCAGGCTCTATCGTCGATGTCACCGCGTGCCCGGGCACCGACACCTGCAAGTTGGGGATCGCATCTTCGCGGGGCCTTGCCGAGGAGCTTCGGACGCGTCTCTTGGAGAAGAACCTCGCCTTCGATGCTTCGCTCAACGGTCTGCGCATCAAAGTCAGCGGGTGCTTCAATTCTTGTGGTCAACACTCTGTGGCCGACCTCGGTTTCTATGGAGTGAGTCGCAAGAGTGGCGGCCGCACCGTCCCACACTTTCAGGTCGTTCTGGGTGGGCAGTGGACCGAGAATGGGAAATCTTTTGGGTTGGCAGTGGGTGCGGTACCATCGAAACGAATTCCCGACGTGGTAACCCGAATCACCGAGTGGTTTCGGCGTGATGGAAAGCCGAACGAGAAGTTTCAGGACTTCATCGGCCGAATGGGTAAGGTCAAGGTGCGCTCGAGGATCGACGACCTGACCGCGATTCCGAGTTACGACCAAGACCGGATCCTGTACTCCGATTGGGGGGATCCGCGCGAGTTCACACTAGGGGACATGGGGCAGGGCGAGTGCGCCGGCGAGGTGGTCTCGCGTTTCGATTTCTCACTTGCCGCCAGCGAGCGTCAAGTCTTCGAGGCACAAGTGCAGTTGGACGCCGGGAACCCGCGCGATTCGGCGAAGACCGCCTTTCGGGCAATGCTCGATGCGGCCGCGGCGCTGGTACGCTCCCAAAACGGTGAGATCGATTTAGCGGTCGGCCCGCCAGACGATCCTCTCAGGCCTGACGGGCCTGACAGTGCTGACAAGATTATCCATGAATTCCGGACCCGCTTCTACGACACCAAACTCTTCTTCGATCCGTATGCGGGAGGAAAATTCGGCAACTATCTTTTCCGCATTCACTGCGAAGAGTTAAGCGCCAACGGGAACTTCACGACAGACGCCGCTCACCATCGGATCGAAGAAGCTCAATTGTTTATCGAGGCGGTCTACGCCTGCCACGGGCGTTTATTGGAGCAGTTGGATGTCGCAGTCGTCTAGTGCCAGGGTTGTGAGTCCGCTCGAAGCGCACGAGCTCGCGATCAAGTTCTACGCGGTGGACTCCACCGATTTGGGACCCAGAGACTTCATCCCGATCTTCCATGAATGGATACAGTCCCGCCGTTTGGAAGATGAAGTGATGATCGACGTGGCCGATTATTCCCACGTCTATCATGGTCCGGGCGTCTTGCTCATGTGTCATGAAGGCCAGTACAGCCTGGACCAATCCGGGGGACGGCTGGGCCTTCTATACTCTCGCAGGCGGCGGACAGAAGGCGATGTGCGGTCGCGGCTCAGTCGCGCCTTCGGAGCCGCGCTGAAGGCTTGCCAGCGGCTCCAGGCGGAACCGGCGCTCGAAGGAAGGCTCCACTTTCGCTACGACGAGGCACTCTTCAAGATCCAAAACCGTCTTTTGGCACCGCGAACGCCAGAGGCATTCGACGCGGTAAAAGATGGGCTGCGGTCGTTCCTCGGTGAGCTTTATCCCGAGGCGGAGTACATCCAAGTCGAGGCAGCGGGGGAGCCGAACGATCCGCTGGCAGTCAGCATCGCGGTGTCGGGAGGCTCAGCAAGCCGCGACATGGATGACATCGGCGACGTGGGCGAGCTGCTGTCCCGACTCCCGCACTAGCCCCTGCCGCGCTTTTTCTCGAGCCCCGGTGCCGCGCCTTCCGCCAACGCCGCCACCAAGTGTCCCATCTTGGGATGCTCGGGAACGATATCCGCCTCGATCCCCAAACGCGCAAGGGCTTCGCTCGTCATCGGGCCGATGGAAGCGACCAGGATTCGGGTGCGAAGGGCATCCCCAAGCTCGTCTGCTCGGGCCTGCTGTTCCGCTACTTGAAAAAGGTGATCCGCCTGGGTGGCGCTGGTAAACACCGCAGCGTCGATCTCGCCGGCCACAGCGCGCTCGATGGCGTTCCTAAGAGGCGTGGTGTCGTCGGGGAGTGCCCATCCGTAGACCGGGACGGGCGTGACGACAGCGTCTCTCTCTCTGAGGCCGTCGAGGAGCTCCTGATTACGAGCTCCGTATTCTTGGACTGCGACTCGTTTCCCGGAAACGGGCAGCTCGTCATCGAGTGCCCTCAACAAATCGCGCCAGGTGTTGGGCTCACCCACGGTAATCGTAGGCCGGAGGCCCATTTTCTTGAGTACGCCAACGGGTTTAGGTCCCCGACAGACGAGAGCGGTTTTTCCTAGCGCCTCCAGGACAACCTCACGTGGCCGCCGGGTGGCGAGCGTGTCCACCAACATGCGGGTGCCGACACCGGTCAGAAGGATCAGCACGTCACAGTCGCCACCTGCGAGCGCCTCTCCGAACCCGAGCGCTTCTCTCTGCTCGGTGAGCGGTATCTCTTGCATCGACGGGGTTTGGATGGGCTCGCCTCCGTGGTTCCGGATGAGGTTCGCCATCTCGTCCGAACGGCGGCTCTCGAAACTGACGACCCGAAGCCCGCTCAAACCCTTCATCTCTTATGACCAGTTTTAGCCCGGCGATTCTTTGACATTTGTCGAACCTGCCCAATGGTACACCTTCACCGATGAACATGAGAGCGGGGGGGAGCGGCCCGCGGTCACAAGGCGTTTGCTTTTAACGACATGGCTACGTTAGAATAGTGAGCATCCGGTCTTCGGAACTCCACTAAAAAAACAAGAACCGCCTCGAAAGGGGAGATTATCGTGGCGACGAAACTGACGGCGCTCCTCCTTGCCATCGCCGGCATTCTTGCCATTGGCTGTGGACTCAAGAGGACTGTGACACCCGCTACCCAGCCCGCGTCCAAATCAGGTACCCCGGCCGCGACGGAAGCCAAACCACCGGCCAAGCCAGTTGAGCCAGCCAAGCCAGCAAGGGTTGACCCGATGAAACGCCTCGAGCTCGAGCTGGCGGAGGCCAAGAGTGAGAACCGAAGGCTCCGGCGGCGGCTGGAAGATCAAGAGGCGGCTCGGGCCTCCCTTGAAGAACGCCACGCGGCACTCGAAATCGAGCTCGCGAGCTCCGTCGAGGAAGTACTTCGCTCCAAGGCGAGCCTGAGAAGCGTCCACAACCGTGCCCTGGCGATCTCTCGGATTGCCGAAGTACGTGTTGAGCTCCAAACCGTTCCTCAGGCCAACGATCCGGAGGTCGCGGTTCGACTGAAGCGTGCGAACGAATTCCTAGCCCGAGCCGACAAGGCTCTCGCGGAAGGGAACTTCGGAGGCTCGTCCTATCTTAGCGAACGCGCGGGGGAATTGGTGCGTCAAGCACGCATGGTCGCCGACGTGCGCACGTCCTCGCTCGGCCCGTCGAACGAGATCATTCCGATCGTGCCCGCGCGTAGCGTAGAAACTGTGGTGAAGGCCAATCTCCGCGAAGGGCCTGGCAAGGACAAGAGTCTCGTCGGCCAAGTCGACAAGGGCAAGCAGATCCTCGCCGTCGCGCGTTGGGGGGATTGGTTTCGAGTCGAGACCGGCGACGGTCTCAGGGCGTGGATTCACGCCAGCGTCGTTCGTTAGTGCCTAGCCGGCGGCCGGCTGCGCTACTTCGAAGATCGCTACTCGATTGCGACCTTGGCGCTTCGCCACGTAAAGCGCCGCGTCGGCGGCACCCACCAACTCATGTTCGGTGAGTCCGTCGTCCGGCATCGAGGCCACACCGATGCTGACGGTAACCTTGGTCTTGCTTTCGCCGCTGAGGCCCGCCTCGGCAAAAGCCCTTCGCAGGTTGTCGGCCTTCTTCCCCGCCTAGCGTTTCCCGGTAGATGGGAGCAGAACGATGAACTCTTCGCCACCGTAGCGCGCCGCAACGTCGGTCGAGCGCAAGTGCTTGGTGAGGAACGCGCTGGTGTTACGCAGCACGGTGTCTCCCTCGGGGTGGCCGTAGCGATCGTTGAAGGCTTTGAAGTGATTAATGTCGATCATGAGCACCGATAGCGGCTTACTGCTTCGTTCCGCTCGACTCAACTCCATGCCGAACGCCTTTGCCAGGAAACGACGGTTGAAGAGCCCGGTGAGCTCGTCGGTGCTGGATTTTTGCTGCAGATCGGTATGGGTTTCCTTGAGGGCACGGGTCATTCGATTGAAGACCTTTGTGAGGTAGCCAATTTCGTCGGTGGTGACGATAGGAATCTCACGGCTGAGGTCTCCCTTGGCCACGGCCTTGGCGCCTTCGATAAGGGCTTCAATCGGTCGGGTGAGGCTCACCACGAGTCCGTATCCGATTCCCGTGACCAGGAACACCGCAAGAGCGCTGATGACCAGGTTCATGTCTCGGAGGCGATGAACGGCGGCAAACGCCTTCTCGCTGTCCCTCTCCACGATGAGGCCCAACCGGTGCGGCAGAATGAATCGATAGGCTCCGAGCACCCCAGCCCTCGACCGTCCTGGTACTCGGCAATGCCGTTCTCGCCCCGAAGGGCACGCTGAACTCCCTCGGACGCGAAGTCACTCGCCAGATCGGGAGGATTCGCGCGACCATCAAACAGCGGCCTTCCGTTCTCATCGATGATCCGGAGCGATCCGAAATCGGAATGCAGTTCGCCTCCAAGCCGTTGCCACATTTCTGACAAACCACTGACGGTGACAAGCGTCCCCACCGTCTGGTCGGTGCTGTCCCGCACCTCTCGTCGCGCGTGGAAGACGAGCTCACTTCCGAGCCGCTGCAGCGCGGTGTCTCCTTCCGAACCGAGCAGCTCCGGTGCAAGCTCCGTTTCCACGTCCTCCATGAATGGCCGCGTTTTCGCCACCAGAGTCCCTCGTCCGTCGATGATGAAAAGCTCACGGTAGAGCGGGTAGCGATTCTGAACTTGCGCCAAATACGCCTGGAGTCGCCTCCTGGATTCTTCCGCGGCTAACTTGTCCTTCGTTCCCTTCGCTACTTCCCAACGTCTTAGGTTCTCTGAGACGATGAACGAATTGGCGAATATCTCGGTGTCGAGGGAGCGTTCCTTGAACCACCGGCTCACCTGTTCCGACGAGGAAGTAGCGCGGCCGGTGAGCTGATCGTTGACCTTCTCGATAAGGATCTTCCCGCGACGTCAAGTAGGAGGCGGCTCCTACCAGCATGGCCGGCGCGAGCGCCGACAGGACCACGACGGAAAGCACCTTAGCGCGGATGCCCATCGCCGGGCGCTTCAAGGTGAACGCCGACGTAAAGATGTTGTTGCCGGTTTCGTCGTTCCGTTGGGTGGCCATCTTCCTACTTTTTCAGATCGAGAAGTCTGATTGGTCGGTTCTCGCTTCGAAGATCAAAGAATGGTGCTAGTTGCAATTCGGCACACCACCTCGTTAAGAGCAATAAGCGGGCCAGGCGTTTCGGCGCCAACTCCTTGGAGCGTAATGGGAAACCCCCCTCAGCTTGGGTGGATAGAGACCGTTTGGCGCGGATGCGGACCGCGGGCCGAGTGGATTTACCCTCATCAGGGAGACAGATGCCCACAATAGTGACCCTCTCGTCCATAATCTTGGAACTGAGTTGGGTCGAACCTGGCAGGCCGACCCTAGCGCACGGTGTAGATAAGGGGACTCGTATCACAACCGGACGGAGGTGGGAATAGGTAATGAAAAAATTTGTGAGACAACAGTTGGAAAGAATGTGTGTTTTCTGCGCTCGCCGGCTTTTCTTTGGCGTAGAGTTGTATAAGTAGAGAGATGAAAACAGATCCTTGGGACCCGGAGAAGTACAGGCGCTTTCGCATGGAGCGCAGACAACCCTTCTTCGATCTCTTGGCACTGGTCCGTCCGAAGCCGCGGATGCGAGTCGTGGATCTGGGATGTGGACCGGGAGAGCTTACCGATGAGCTCCATTGCCGTCTGGGGGCGCAGGAGACCGTTGGCATCGATAGCTCGGAAGCGATGCTCGAAGAGGCGGAGACCCACGCGGGGGAGGGGCTGAGCTTTCGTCGACAAGACATTGCCGATTTCGTCTCTGAAGCCGACGCCGCTTACGACTTGGTGTTCTCGAACGCCGCCTTGCACTGGATTCCGGATCATCGACGGTTTGTTACGAGGCTCACCGCCACACTCGCCGACAGCGGGCAGCTCGCGATTCAGGTTCCCGCGAACTTCGATCACATCTCCCACGAGGCGGCCAGTGAAATTGCAGAGGAATCACCTTTCCGGGAAGCACTCGGCGGCTATTCCCACCCGCTCTTCGTCCTCGAGCCCGAAGACTATGCCTCGCTTCTCCAGGAATTGGGCTATCGAGAGCAGCACGTTCGCCTTCAGGTGTACCCGCACCAACTCGCGTCGAAGGACGAGGTCGTTGAGTGGCTGAGGGGCTCGCTTTCTGACGGTTTACGAGCGCCGGTTATCCGATGAAATGTTCCGGGACTTCCTCGAGGGGTATCGGGATCGGCTGCTGCCTCGTCTAGGCGACGGTCGCCCGTTCCTTTTCACCTTCAAGCGAATCCTTTTTTGGGCGGAGCGCTGATCACCCTCACCCTACCCTCTCCCCCAAGGGGGAGAGGGAATAAAGGAGGGACGGCACCAAAACTACGGAGCGACCGCTGGGCGAGCTCGCGCCGGAGCGCGGAAGACGGCGTTCAGAAACAAGACATTCAAGCCATCGAGATAGGCGCGAAACGTTGGGTCGGTGGTGAATCCCACGACGATGCCGCGCCCGTGATTCTCGACGACGACAAAAGGCTTATAGGCAAGCTGTCGTCGATTCTCGTCCCACATGTAGCCGCTCGCAACGAGCTCGTCCGCTCCCGCAAACGTCGCGGCGTTCACGCCATCGTCGAGAGTCATGGGCGAAAAGATCCGTCGCCCGTTGACTAGGGCGTTGACGGAGCCTTGGAGTCCGGCGGTCACCCAGTTGTCGTCATCGAGTCCTGCTCTCACCAACACGCCCGCGACGCTGTCGGGTTGTTCGGACTCCGGCTCGATGGCCTCGAGGTAGTCACTTTTGCTAACCAAGAGAGTTCCCTCGGTGCCGCCGCTGGAATGGTTCTGCTTGCTCTCTTCCTCGGCGGCCTTGCCCGCTCTTTCCTCTAGCTGGATATTCAAAAGTCCTACGTCTTTGTCCGCCAAGTAATCGACGGCGCCGGCAAGACCGATGAGCGTGCCACCGGCTCGAACCCATGCTTCGAGTTGCTCGGCGGCAGCGGAGTCGAAGGCCGAGTCGTATGTTCCATCGGGAAGGATCAAAACGTCGAACCTGCTCAGGTCGCCGGCGAGCTGCCGAACGCGGATCGGTGTCACCGGGTAGTCGAACTGACGCTCGAGGACGAAGCGCGTCGCTCCGGCCGAGTAGGCGCGGGTGGGACGATCCCAAGCCAGAGCCACTCTCGGTCGTCGGACGTGCAGGACGTTGCGGCTGCCGAAGTTGACTCCTTAGTCGACCCAGCCGGTATCGGTGCTGTAGATCTCCGCACCGGTGGAAGACGCGAGCGACGAGAGAGTGTCGTGCAGGTTCGCCAGATTCTGGCTCACTTTGAAAATGAGTGTCCCGGACGGAAAACGCCTACCGTTTTGAGTGAAGGTTTTGTCGCTGCTGAGACTCTGAGATCGGCGCGCAGTGCCGCCGACAGAAGCCTGGCAGCGGCTGCGGTTCCCCAGGGTGCGAGGTACGCCACCGTCGCCTTGTCGCCCTCTAGCTTTCCGGGGCCGATGCGGAGAGGCTTCACGTTCTCGAAGTCCCCTTGAGCCTCTTCGTCGCAGGGGACGCATTCCACGTTGAACATCAAGGGTAAGGACCAACCGGTGACGTCGTAGATCTCGTCGCGTTTCCTCCTCCGTCGCCGTCGCTCCTGTTCTTCAATAAAGCCCGCTTCCATGGGAACTTCCGGATCGAGGAGCATTCGGATGAGCCGTTTCGTCGGCTGCGCCATCGAGATCGCATAGCTTCCCGCGGGATACTCGTTGCCGCAGGCCCGAACCGTGGAGTTGGAGCGGCGTACATCGACTCCATGCTCGGCCATTAGACTAGCGAGCTTGAGAACGGTCGAACGGTCGCCGCGATTGGGGAGGATATACTCGCGGATCCCCTCGCTCTGGCCTTCCTCGATGGCGCTGGCACGGTAGCGATAGAAATCGGTCAGGAGCTCAGAACGATGGCGCGCCGTGGTCTCCGCCGTCGAGATGGAGCTCACGAAGTGGTGGCGCACGGTTTCCCGGAACGAGAGATCGATGCCGTCGGCTCGCCGCCACACCAGCCCGCTCGCCGAGGCTTGCTCATAGGTTGTTGCGATGCTCCCGTGGTAGAGCGGCCAGCTCGCGCCGTAGCCCGGATAAAAGGCATCGAAGACTTCGCGTGTGAAGTAGTCGAATCCAAAGCGGTCGAACCACTTGGCGTTGTTTCGGCCGTAGAGTTCCAGTTTGTCTCGTTGCGGCGATGTGATGTGCGGGCTGTAGGGGAGTGCCTCCGGAGCGAAGTAGTAGGTGGAGTTCCCGCCCATCTCGTGGAGGTCGACGAAGATTGCTGGAAACCATTCCAGTAGGGTGCGCACCCGACCCCGGGTTTCCGGTTGGGTAAGGGCCAACCAGTCGCGGTTCAAATCGAAATAGTAATGATTGGTCCGTCCGCCAGGCCAGGGCTCGTTGTGCTCAGCTGCCAAGGGATGTGCCTGGAGGAGGAGTCCCTCGGCGATGCGGAAGTTGTGAACGAAGCGGTCCCGGCCGTCCGGATTTTGGGTGGGATCGAGGACCACCAGCGAGTTCGCGAGGATGGTGTCCACGACCTCGTCGCCGCGGCTCGCGAGAAGGTGGTAGGCGGTCAGGAGACTGGCGTCGGGTGAGGAGATCTCGTTGCCGTGAACTCCATAGGCCAACCAGGTGATCGCCGGTAGTGAGTCGATGAGTTGACGTGCCTCGCCTTCGGGGGTCTTGCGTGGGTCCGCCAGGCGTTTCATCTGGTCACCGATTTCATCCATTCTCGCGATGTTCTCCGCCGAACCGATGAAAACATTGACTAGCTCGCGACCCTCCCAGCTTCGGGCGTACTCGACGACCTTGATACGATCGGGCTGAGCGGTCTCGAGCGCGCGGAGGTATTCGATGAGCTCGGCATGAGAGGCGATGCGCTCGCCGGGGGCGTGGCCCAACACCGACTCCATCGTGGGGACGGCGGGGTCGTACTGAGCGCCGGTCCAGAAATCGAAGTCCTCTCCGGGGGGCGCCGCGTAGCCCATCGAGGCGATGCCGACCAAGAAGGGAAGCATGCAGACGAGACGGCGGTTTCTTTGATTCATCTATCCTCCATACCCTAGGGCTCCACCACTTGGGACTGAACCTTCTTCATGGCTCGTCGCAGGATCGACCGAGGCGTCAGGCGAGCGGCCAGGGCAACCAGCTTGCTCGGCAATCCGGGGATGGCGACAACGTTTCCGGACATCATGGCGCGATAGCCTTCCGCGGCGATAGGTTCGACCTCGACGAGCCCGTAGCGAAGGAGCCCGGATCGCTCGAGCTTGGCCCTTCCCTGAAACTCCGTCGCCACCGGACCTGGGCAGTACGTTGTGACGGTCACACCGCTGCCGCGTAACTCTTCGGCGAGTGCCTGGGAGAAGGACAACACGTACGCCTTGGTGGCGTAGTACACCGCCATCAGCGGCCCTGGGACAAACGCCGCGGTGGAGGCGATGTTCATGATGCGGCCCTGTCCGCGTTCGATCATTTTGGGAAGGAACAACCGGGTGAGGTGCGTCAGCGTTGTGATGTTCACCTGAATCATCTCCAGGTCGTTCGCGGTGTTGCTTTCCGCGAACGGCCCATAGGATGCGAAGCCGGCGTTGTTGACGAGCACGTCGATGCTGTCGCCTTCGAGCGCGTCGAAAAGCTTCTGGGGTGCGGTGTGCGCCGCCAGATCCATTGCTACGACGCGAACGGCTATCGAGTAGTGCTCACTCCACTCGTTCTGAAGGGCTTGCAAGCGGTCTTCTCTTCGCGCCACCAAGACCAAGTCATACCCGTCCTTTGCCAGAAGCTCGGCGAGAGCCCGTCCGATTCCCGACGACGCTCCAGTAAACGAGCGCCGTCTCTCTTTGGTCGCCCATGGGTCGTTCATACTAACACCGCAAGCGGAGGGGCTAACACCGCGGACGGGAGGGGCTCGAACGAAGGACGGACCCTCATGGTAGGGTAGGGCGCATGAGCCGCATGGCCGCCCGCGCGTTCTGGGGCGCGATCGTCCTGACCCTAACTCTCGGTATCTGGTCTCGGCCCTGCATGGCGTTGCAGGAAGACGAGCCGGTGACTCCGAAAGATCTTGCAGAGCTCGAGCAAGCCTTGCAAAAGGTCTTGGACGAGAGCAACACGGCGGGAGCGGGGGTTGCGCTGGTGTCGCGCAACGAAGTGCTATGGCTGGGAGGGATCGGCAGGGCCGACCTCGCAACAGGTCGAAGGGTAACTCCGGACACGCTCTTCAGAGTCGGTTCCATCTCGAAGAGCTTCGTGGGGCTTGCCGTCTTGATGCTGCAAGAGCAGGGCAAGCTCGATTTGAATGACAAACTCAGCGAGCTCGCGCCTGAGATCGAGTTCGACAATCCGTGGGAGGAAACGGATCCCGTCCGTCTCGTCCCCTCCTCGAGCACACCACGGGTTTCGACGACATTCATTTGCGGGAGTACGCGCACAACGATCCCGATCCCATAAGCCTGCGTGATGGTCTCGCGTACGATCCCAAGTCTAGGACATCACGGTGGAAGCCCGGCACCTATGTCTCGTACTGCAATTCTGGGCCAGCAGCAGCCGCCTACGTCGTCGAAAAAATTGCCGGGAAACGCTTCGAAGATTTCGTTCAGGAGCACCTATTCGATCCGATCGGAATGAGGACGGCGAGCTACTTTCTGACCGAAACCGTCGAGGAGAATCTCGCCATCGGTCATGAAAGCGATGGCGTGACCGTAGCACCATACTGGCACATCCTCGACAGACCCTCGGGTGCCAACAGCTGGACGAAGGAGGCCATCTCCCGTGCCGAGGCGTTGTTGTTGAACCGCGGCGCCGTTGACGGTCGGTCACTTCTCCAGTCGGAATCCATCGAGCGCATGGAGACTCCGGCGACCGCTTTGAGCAGACGACACGGTCTCCCAACTGGATACGCACTGGGGAACTACACGGATCTCGACAACGGCTTCGTGTTCCACGGGCATTCCGGAGGTGTCAACGCTTATCTTGCCGATTACGGATACCTTCCGGAGCATGGCATTGGCTATGCGTTCATGATCAGTTCGGGCGACGGGGACGTCTTCGTGAGGATCCAAGAACTGCTTCGGCGGTACGTCACTCGCAACCTGGAAAAACCGACTCCCGCTACTGCCGACGTTGCCCGGGAAGAGCTTGAGAGATGGGCCGGATACTACGAACCGGTGGCACCACGGACGGAGCTCACACGATTTCTGGTTCGTCTCACCGATATCCAACGCGTATACACCAAGGACCGGGGACTGGTCATGAAGCCGCTCTTCGACGACGAGCAAGTGTACCTGCCGGCCGGCGATGGGAAGTTCGTCAAAGAGGGCGATCCGATCGCCAGCGTAATCTTGCTCCAGGGAGAGGAAAGGGAGAACATTGCCCTCGGGCTCTTCGGTGCGTTCCGCGCTGTTCCGGCGTGGTACGTTTGGCTGGAGCTCGGTCTCGCCGCGCTTGCACTCGTTCTGATGGCGAGCTCGATTCTGTTTGCCCTCGTTTGGGTGCCGCGGAAGTTGCTGGAGCGACTGCGTGGTGTCGATCACCTGAACGTCCGGATCTTGCCGCTTCTTTCCGTGCTCTCATTGGCAGGAGCCTTCGGACTCATCATGGCCTCGGGCGACGACATGATCTGGGACTTCGGAAGGCCGACCGTTTGGTCGTGGTCCTGGGTCGTACTGACTTGGCTCTTCACCATCTTCGCCGTTTCGGGATTGGTGCAGGCGTTTCGAACCGGCTCGGCGCGCAAGAGCGTCCGCGTTCACTCCTTGCTAGTCTCACTCGCCAACCTCACGGTGCTGTTCTATTTGTCCTATTGGAGAATTATCGGGCTAAGAACGTGGGTGTAAACGCCACGGGGGTCTTGCTTTCGCGCAGCTAGCTCAGTATTCTCACTTTCTCTAGACTCAGCTTCCTACTAGACTCAGCTTCCTAAAGGGGGGGATCCCATGACACTCGACAAAGTCATCCAGGGTGGCACTGTGGTTACCGTAGACGACACCTACGCTGCCGACGTCGGTATCCGCGGCGAGAAGATCGCCACGATAGGAACGGATCTGGAAGCGCACGAGACGATCGACGCTAGCGGCAAGTACGTGATGCCGGGCGGCATCGACGTGCACACTCACCTCGAGATGCCCTTTGGCGGTACGGTGACCGCGGATGATTGGGAGAGTGGAACGACGGCGGCGGTGTGCGGTGGTACGACGACGATCATCGATTTCGCTATTCAGGACTTTGGAAAGTCTCTGCGCGCCGGAGTGGACGCCTGGTTTGGTCGCGCCGACGGAAAGGCGGCCATGGACTATTCCTTTCATACCATCGTGCGGGAGCTAAAGGAATCTCATCTCAAGGAAATGGATGAGTTGGTTCGCGAAGGCGTCACCAGCTTCAAGCTCTTCATGGCTTACCCCGGCGTCTTCATGGTGGACGACGCGACGATCTTTCGCGCCCTGCTTCGCACCAAGGACAATGGCGGGTTGGTCTGTATGCACGCCGAGAACGGCGGAGTCATCGATACGCTCGTGGAACGCGCCCTGGCCGAGGGGCATACCGAGCCGAAGTGGCACGCGTTGACTCGTCCGATGAGTGCCGAGGCCGAAGCGACGCGCCGCGCCATTGCACTCGCGGAAATGGCCGACGTACCTATCTATATCGTCCACCTGTCCGCGGGTGACGCGATGGAAGAGGTGCGGCGCGCCCGCGAGCGCGGATTCCCCGCCTACGCGGAGACCTGCCCCCAGTATTTGTTTCTTTCGTACGAAGATTACGAGCGACCGGGGTTCGAGGGCGCCAAATTCGTGATGTCCCCTCCGCTTCGTCCTAAGGGCAACGAGGAACGACTGTGGAACGGCATCAAGACGGACGCCCTGCAGGCCGTCTCCACCGATCATTGTAGCTTTTGCATGAAGGAGCAGAAGGAGATCGGCAAGGACGATTTTTCCAAGATTCCCAACGGAGCGCCCGGTATCGAGACTCGACTCATGCTCTTGCACGATGGGGGCGTGCGAAAGGGTCGGATTTCTCTCAACCGTTTCGTCGAGCTCGTGAGTACGCGGCCGGCGAAGATCTTCGGACTCTATCCGCGCAAGGGTTCCATCACCGTGGGTGCCGACGCCGACATATTGATTTGGGATCCGAATGCCAAATGGACCATCAGCGCCAAGACCCACCGCATGAACGTCGACTACAACCCCTACGAAGGAAGGGAAGTGACTGGGGTACCGGCCCAGGTCCTGCTCCGTGGCCAAGTGGTCGTCGATGATCAGAAGTTCACCGGCAGAGTGGGACAAGGGAAGTTCATCCCCCGCGAGCCCGGCACCGCACTGGCGCTTTGAGTTTTATCCCACGAACTTATATCCCAGTCGGTGAATCGTCACTATGAACTCGGGATGGGAGGGATTCGTTTCTATTTTTTGGCGCAGCCAAGAGACGTGGACGTCCACCGTCCGTGAGTGCGGCATCGAGTCGTAGCCCCAGACCTCATTGAGAAGCTCGTCCCTCGAGATGGTCGCCCCGCGGTGCTCGATGAAGTATCGAAGGAGCTTGAGCTCGAGTGCCGAAAGCTCTACCGGCTCGCCTTCGCGGGAGACTTCGGCGCGGCGGAAGTCGATCTCGACGTTGCCGAATCGATACGTTCCGGTGGGAGCGGTTTCTCCGGTAGGGGAGCGGCGTAGCAAGGCCTCGATACGCGCCAAGAGCTCCATCATTTCGAAGGGTTTCGTTAGGTAGTCGTCCGCCCCAAGCTTCAGGCCCACCACCTTGTCGGTGACCTGCCCCTTGGCCGTCAACATGAGGATCGGCTTCTGAAAACCCTTTTGGCGTAGATCACGACACACATCGAAACCACTCTTACCTGGAAGCATCACGTCCAAGATAACGAGATCAAAAGACTCCGAAGTCGCCTGCTTCAGGCCTTCCTCCCCGTCGCCGGCCGCGGCCACCGCGTATCCCTCTTTGGCGAGTCGATCACTCAATGTCAGTACGAGACCGGGCTCGTCCTCGACCAGTAAGACTCTGGATTTCATTATTTCTTTGGCCCGGTACTCGCCGGGACGTGAATGTTGAAAGTCGTGCCTTGTCCCTTGGCGCTCTTGACGGTGATTCTCCCGCCATGTCCCTCGATGATTTGGCGAACCAGCGCGAGCCCTAGGCCACTCCCACGCGCTCGTCCGGCCTGTGCCTTTTTTCCGCGATAGAAGGGCTCGAAAAGGTGAGGAAGATCGTCGGCGGGGATGCCGGGCCCTTTGTCGGCTATGGTGATCAGGATCTCAGGATCTCACCTTTCCTGCCTTCTTTGCCGACCTTCGCGCCAACGCCGACCCATTTTTCATCTCCGCCATACTTGATCGCGTTATCGACTAGGTTTTGAATCGCCCGGCGCAAGGCAGACGCATCGGCCATAACGGAGAGTTGGGGCTCGATCTCTTTGTCCACTCGGACCCCGGATTCGTCGATGGCTGCTCCGCAATCGGAGAGGGCAGACTCGATGACCGGATCGATCGGAACAACCTCGATCGTGAGGTTGCTTCTTTGCGATTGCAGCCCGGCGAACTCCAATACTTGATCCACCATGCCGGAGAGGCGGCGCCCCTCCTTCTCGACCAGAGAACCGTACTCTCTAATTTGTTTCGGTCCATCCACGACTCCATCGGCGAGATTCTGGCCGGCCGAGCGAATGACCGCGAGCGGGGTTTGGAGCTCGTGAGTCACGCCGGCCACGAACTCCACTTGTTGTCTCGCGAGTCGCTGGGCGCGCTGGGTCGAGAGAACGATCATGGCGACACTGACGGCCAGAAGCGCGAGGACACCGAGACTGACAGCGAGATTGCGGCGGCGAGCTTCGGAGACTGCGGCCTCGAGAGATCCGGCCCGATGGCGGACGACTAGCTGCCACGCACCGGTCTCCTCCAGCTCGGTGTCGGGAAAAGGCGTGCGCCCTTGTCGGCCACGGCCGAACGGTTGCCCTCCCGGCGGTCGAGCGCCTTCCATCCTGAACCCTGACTTCGTCGTCGAGCAACTCGTGAACGTGCATTAGACCAAGGGGGAACCACGGGGTTTGGAGCCGTTTCAATTCCCAACTAAGATTGGCACACTTTCGCGGAACTTGTAGACGCGGCGGAGGTCCGGATCCACGCCTATCTGATCGAGATCCGCTTTGGTCGCTTCGACTCCCTCTAGGATGCGCCCCTCGAGGCTCAAGACGGCGTCGGCCTCCCGGCTGACTTTCACTCGAGCGCCGTGCCCTTCGAATCCCTCCAGTTGAAACTCCGTCGACTCATCGAGGCCTAGCTTCAGCTCGTTCATGCCCAATTGCCTGAGCGCATCTTCGAAGCCCGCCCGCGCCGCGTACTCCTGCTCCACTGCATCACGAGCCGCGCAAGAATGAGACTCAGCGGCAAGAGCACGAGCAACATCAGCAGCACCACGACCATCGCGCTGCCCCGCTCGCTCGCGTTCAGATTCCGAGCCGATTCTTTCGCCATGCGTGCAGCCTTGCCTTCCGTGACCCTGCTTCTGTCGCCGCGGCGATGTTCACGATGTGCCGAGAGCCTCCTAGGCGATCCAGATCGAACTTCAAGACCAAGTCCTTTTCTCGTGCCCCGAGATAGAGGAACCCGAGGTTGTCGAAGGCGAGGAAGTCCAACGTCTCGGGCACGAGGCTCGTCGCGAGGCGTGTCGACGTGAGGCTGGTCGCGGCGCGTTTCGTCTCGATCTCGCGGTCTTGCGATCGCCCTTCCATGCTTTCCTCTCTGAGATCGTCGAGGCTGAAAACGCGAATCGGCTCCTCCGACGAGCCTGCGATCCAAGCCGAGTCGAGCTCCACCACGACGGTGTCTCCCCGTCGCTCGCGGACCAGGGCGAAAAGACTGCCCGAGAGTGAGTCCGCCGCTAAAGAGACCGCTTGTCCATCTAGGTTGCCAATCGCGGTCGGAGACTCCGGATCACCGGACTCATCGAACGGAAATCTCCACAAAGATGTTTCGTTCGCCTGATCCAGCAAGAAGTACAGCTCCCCGTCGAATCCCGCTACCATCGCCCGTGGGCTTCCCTCGACATCGGTAACTTTCTTGGGCGCCAAAGGTTTTCCGTCTGATCCGAAACGAAAGCGGAAGATGGCGCCTTTTTCCTGGCTCGTGACGTAGAGTGCGCCGTCCAGCCCGAATGCGATCCCCCCGATCTGCGCTAGCGCCTCCGTGCCCTCGAACGTATCGACTTTGGAATCTGCCGAGAACACTCCGTTCTCATCAGGATGAACCCGAGCCAAGTGCCCGATTCGAAGTCCCGAAGCGGCGACGAACAAAGACCCGGCGAAAGAAGTTCTCTCCGGGCCGAAGCACATCGCCACCGGGCTTCGAACGTCTTCGAGCCAAGTCACCGTGTCCTGCCGAGCTTCGAGATAACGCGTCTCGGACAGGAAAGAATAGAGATAGGACCTGTCCAGCGAAGGATCGTTCCCGGAAGACAGGATCACCTTCCAGTCCGCCGTCGCTCGCTTCGCAACGCCGGCTGGTTTCGAGATGGGAGAGAAGAACCGAGTCAGTCTCACGCCGTATCCCGGCTCAGCGAAGTCCACGCCCGCGGATTGCTGGTCGAGCGTAATCGCCGTCGCCAGTGTTCGCTCATCGAGTGCGGTGTCGCCGAACGAGTACGTCATCGTGATTCGGACCGTCGCCAACAAGCTGGTCCGCTCGAGACTGTCATCCGAGAGAGGCCCCCCCTGATCGTCTAGGTACTCGAAATGGAGCTCTTCCACGTTGCGGGCAAGGACCCGGGGCGATCGATCGAAAGCCGTCTTGGTGAGCAGATTGCCGTGTCCTTCGGGTGCGGGCTCGAGTGAATAGCCAATCTCTTGGAGTCGCACCACCCGGGCTCCGTGCTCCGGCAAGTACTCGTACACCAACTCGCCGTCGTCACCCTCGAGCGAGCGAAAGGCCAACGTAACCTCCGCCCACGTCGGTGACCTCCGCGCGTTCTGCGAAACCACCCGTCTGAATCAGTAAGACCTTGTCGCCTTCTTGAAAAAGCTCCGCATGGCTCACCGCCACGGCTTCACCGGCCGAGACGAGCTCGCCCTCGAGCTTCGTCGCGATGCCCGCAGCATTCGAGCGCAGCGTAATCTCATCGGGTGAGCCGCCTCCGCCGATGACGAACGGCAACACCGCTTGAACCCCATCGCCCAAACCGTATCCGGCTCGTGCCAACTCCATCGCGATGTCATCGAACGCCCGGACGGCGGCGGCACTTTTTTCGGCGGTTTCCGACTCCGTGCGGTAGATCGCGACCAACATCTGCGCGGTGCGGAAAACCATCCCGAGCACGATGAGAGTAATAAGGAGGCTGACCAGAACCTCGACCAGCGAGAATCCGCGTTGGGGAGATAGGACGTATCTAGTTGATACGGATTGGTTTATGGACGGCAAAGCTGGCTCATGTCGGAGAATCTTTGGAAGACTCCCTCGACCATGGTACCAGCTTCGTCCGGATCTTCAGTGGGACGCCTCGCCGGCTGTCTCCGGTTCGTCGCGCACCCACGGCGTCCACTCTTCGCCGAGGACATACTTCTGCATCCACCGGACCTCCTCGACGCCGCGGATACGTCTTAGCCGAGGCTCCTCAATGCCGTGCTTCTGGCGAGGGAACTTGATGAATCGGGTAGGAATCCCTTGGTCGCGGAGCGCGGTGAAGAAAATCAAGCTTTGATTGGTGCTACTCGTCGTATCGGCTCCACCGTGCAGGAGCAGAGTCGGTGTCGTGACGTTTTTGACGTAGGTCAGAGCCGAACGCCTACGCCATTCTTCCGGATTGTCCCAATGCGTCCCGCCGATATACCAAAGCGTGACGTCGAAGTTGAACCCCGGGCCGGACTCCGCGATCCAATCGCAAACCATCGCGCCGAGCGACGCGGCCTTGAAGCGATCGGTATGCGTTACGACCCAACCGCCGAGCACACCTCCCCAACTCCATCCGCGTGCTCCCATGCGATCCGGATCCGCGAACCCCGATTGGATCACGTGATCCACACCGCTCATCAGGTCGTCGAACTCTCCGCCGCCCACGTCACCCATCAGACCCCGCAGAATCCCGTACCCGCTGCTGCCCCTGACGTTGGGGCCGAGCGATGCGTAACCGAGCCCCGCAAACAGATGAAAAGCGAGCTCGAAATCATTGGCCCAATACCCGGACGGACCCCCGTGGATCTGGAGCATGAGCGGAATCCTCGCGCCTTCCTCGTAGCCGTCCGGTAAGAGCAAAACTCCTTCCATCTCGGTGCCGTCTTTACTCTTCCATCGCAGCACTTGTCCTCTCCCGAGTTGAATTTCCTCTTCGATCCAAGGATTCGCTCGCGTGAGACGCACCGGATCGGCACCCGCCAAGCCGGATGCGTATAGATCGGGCGGCGTGTCGAAATCCGCAAACGTATACACCATGCGGGTGCGATCCGCCGAGAACCCACGCGTGCGTAGCGTCCCGGCCGCATTCGTCAATGGAGTCACTTCATCCGTTCCTAAATCGATCCGGTAGAGATTCGCGTTGGTACGCCGCGACTCGTTGAAGATCAGAGACTTCCCATCCGGCATCCACACCAAGTCGTCGATCTCCCCTAGATTTTGCCCCTGGAGCCTTTTTTCATCACCGGTGTCTGGGTTCATGATCCAAACGAAACCATTGGTGAGCTCGAAGACTTTGTCGTCGGGAGCGTGGTAAGCAATTGTCTTCCCGTCCGGTGCCCATGCCGGCTTTTGTTCGGGGGCTTCGTTCTCCGTTAGCCTCCGCAACCCGGGCTGCCGCGTGTCGATTAGGTAAAGCTCTGAGAGAAAAGGGTAATTCCGACGGTTGTCGGGACGTGCGTTGAAGACGACGCGATTTCCATCGGGTGAGACGTCGAAGTCATTAACGATGAAAGACTCATCTGTTAGGCGGACATCTTCCTTCGCCGCGACATCGAACATCCAGAGGTTCTTCCACCTCCCGGCCGACTTACCGTTCGGCCCTTCGTCAACGAACACCGGATCGGCTCCTTTGTCTCACTCCTTTTGTTTCTCATCGCTCAGAGTCTCTTCGGCAAGGAAGAAGATACGATGCCCCCCGCGTGCCCACCGGTAGTCCTCGATACCGCCCTTATGCTTGGTGAGCTGCATAGCTTCGCCTCCTGCAAGGAAGATCAGAAAGACTTGCATCTCTTTTTTCACTTCACGCAAGAAGGACAAATAACTCCCGTCTGGCGAAAACTGAAAGCTCTCTCCACCATCCTCCTTGACGAACTCGACCGCGTCACCGCCTCTCGCGGGAATCATGAAGAACTTCTTCACGAACTTGTTCTCGTCCCAGTCCAGGTGCTGCTCGGAGTAGAATACCCGGTCACCATCCGGCGATATCAGCACGTCATCCAAGCGGACCATCTCGAGCGTATCGTCAATCGTCAACGGGCGTTTCGCGGCAGCGAGGAGACAGGGTGCGAGACATAGGAGCAAGAGGGTTCTTCTCACGATTCCTCCTTTTTCACGCTGGATATTACGCGGCCACTATGCGGGCCGCAATAGCCTGAGTAAAGAACCGATGCCCAAATACGTGGGAGCCATCGACCAAGGCACGACCAGCACCCGCTTCATGATCTTCGACCGTCAAGCCAATATCCTCGCTTCCCATCAGCTCGAGCACCAGCAGATCTTTCCGAAGCCTGGTTGGGTCGAGCACGATCCGATGGAGATCTGGGAACGCACCCAAGACGTCATCCGTGGCGCCATGGAAAAGGGAAATGTCGAAGCCAAGGACTTGGTGGCGATAGGCATCACCAACCAACGCGAAACCACTCTCGTCTGGAACAAGACAACCGGCAAGCCTTACCACCCTGCCGTCGTCTGGCAAGACACACGCACCAGCCGCATCTGCCACGAGCTAGCCTTAGACGAAGGTGGCCAGGATCGCTTCCGCGAAAAGACCGGCCTCCCCCTCAGTACGTACTTCTCCGGGCCGAAGCTCAAGTGGCTTCTCGAGCACGTCGATGGTCTCCGGGTCGCCGCCGAAGAAGGAGACGCGATCTTCGGCACCATCGATACTTGGATCATCTGGCAGCTCACCGGCGGAGCTCACATCACCGATGTCACCAACGCCAGCCGCACGTTGCTCATGGACCTGAAGGCGCTCGACTGGGACGACGACATTCTCGAAGTCTTGGGGATACCTCGCCAGATGCTTCCCGAGATCCGCCCCTCCAGCGATCCCAACTTCTACGGAAAGACGTCTGCCGACGGCCCGGTCGGTGGCGAGGTCCCCGTTTGCGGCAATCTCGGTGACCAACAAGCTGCGCTCTACGGCCAGACTTGCTACGACATCGGAGAGGCCAAAAATACCTACGGAACCGGTTGCTTCATGCTCCTCAACACCGGCACTGACATCGTTCCCTCGAAGAGCGGCCTCCTCACGACGGTCGGTTATCAAATCGACCAACAACCCGCCCACTATGCCCTCGAAGGATCGGTCGCCATTACCGGGGCTTTGATTCAGTGGCTCCGCGACAACCTCGGACTCATCCAAGACTCAGCCGATATCGAACCCCTGGCCGCGACCGTCGAAGACAGCGGTGGCATCTACTTCGTCCCCGCATTTTCTGGACTCTTCGCACCCTATTGGAAGACCGACGCCCGCGGCGCCATCGTCGGCCTCACCCGCTATGTCAACATGGGTCACTTTGCCCGCGCCGCCCTCGAAGCCAGCGCCTACCAAACCAGAGAAGTGCTGGAAGCCATGCACAAGGATTCCGGAGTCGACCTCAAGGAACTCAAGGTGGACGGTGGCATGGTCGTTAACGAGATGCTCATGCAGTTCCAAGCCGACATCCTCGGCGTCCCCGTCGTCCGCCCCAAGGTGAATGAAACGACGGCCCTCGGCGCCGCCTACGCAGCAGGATTAGCGGTGGGATTTTGGAAGGATGAGTCCGAGCTCCGTACTAACTGGGCGATGGACAAGGCCTGGCAGCCAGAGATGGACTCAGACAAGCGAGAAAAGCTCTACAAGGGATGGCTCAAAGCCGTGGAACGCACTTTTGATTGGGTTGAGTAGGGACCAGGAGCAGGGGAACTCGGTCCGGACCGAGTTCCAATATCACGCGCCCCCTTCGAGACGGCAATTGAGGGCTTTTTTCCTTAGACTTCGCGATACAACTCCTCTATTACTCGGTGCAGGTAGCGGCGGGCTTCCTCTCTAAACCCTTTGCTTTTCTTCGCTGGTCCCCCGGCGTGTCCTCGCCTCGCCGGCTTCTCCCATGCGATCGTTTTCCTACCTAACCAAGGCCCTTCATAATCCTCTTAGCTTCCTCGGATAACTCGTCGAGTAATCGATACCACTCTTTTGAGTCGATTTTCACCATGACGTCCTGTAGTCCTCTGTGTGACGTCGCATTTTGGTACAAACCCCCCAGGTGTTGCCGAAGCGCTTCCTTATCGCCGGACTGAGAAGCTTGCTTGAGTTGGCGCGACAACTTTTCTAGTCCGAGACAGTATGAACCGCCCCGGGTTTCCCGGAGACTCCACCTCTTGAGAGGATGGAGTCATGACAAGACGAAGGAGGTATTCACCGGAGGTAAAAGAGCGCGCAGTGCGGATGGTTTTCGACCAGCAGGCTTAGCACGAATCTCAGTGGTCAGCGATCTCATCGATTGCGTCGAAGATTGACTGTACGCGGGAAACGCTACGCACGTGGGTGAATCGAGCAGAGCGTGATGCTGGGAAACGAGCGGGACTGACGACGGACGAGGGTCAGCTTGAAGGAGCTTGAGCGAGAGAACCGTGAGCTAAAGCGGGCGAACGAGATCCTTCTCAAGGCGTCGGTGTTTTTCACCCAGGCGGAGCTCGACCGCCGACCGAGGTGGATGTGTTGTTCGTGGACGCGAACCGTGAAAATTAGGGGGTCGAGCCGATCTGCCGGATGCTTCCGCTCGCCCCGTCGACCTATTACGAGCAGAAAGCGAGAGAGAAGGACCCAAGCCGCCAGCCAGCGAGAGCGAAGCGCGACGTCCAACTCCGCGGCGAGATTCGTCGTGTACGGCAAGAGAACTTTGACGTGTATGGCGTGCGCAAGGTCTGGCGTCAGCTGTGCCGTGAGGGCCGCGACGTGGCTCGATGCACGGTGGCCCGTCTGATGCGTGAAATGGGTCTCCAGGGGGCGGTCCGTGGACGTCGATTCAAGACGACGAAGCCGGATTCGAGCGGCGCTCGCCCGATGGACCTCGTGGAGCGCGACTTCAACGCCACACGCCCGAACGAGCTCTGGGTTTCGGACCTGACCTACATCGCCACGTGGCGCGGCTTCGTGTATGTCGCCTTCGTCATCGACGTCTTCGCTCGACTCATCGTCGGTTGGCGAGCGACGACATCGTTGACTGCCGGCATCGCTCTCGATGCGTTGGAGCAGGCGCTGCACGAGCGCCGACTAAACCCAGAAGATCCATTGGTGCATCACAGCGACCGCGGCGTGCAGTACGTCTCGCTCCGTTACACCGAGCGGCTCGCCGAGGCGGGCATTGAGCCGTCCGTCGGCAGCCGAGGCGACTCTTACGATAACGCTTTGGCTGAATCCATCATCGGCCTCTACAAGACCGAGGTGATCCGTCGACGTGGGCCCTGGCGTGGTCTCGAAGACGTTGAGTTCGCCACCCTCGAGTGGGTGCATTGGTACAACACGCAACGACTCTTGGAGCCGATCGGAAATGTCTCCCCCGTCGAGTACGAGATGAACTACTATCGGTCGCAGGAAGGCTCGCTGGAGATGGCGAGACTCAACTAAAACAGTCTCCGGAAAACCCGGGGCGGTTCAGTAAGGGCCTCGGACCCCAGAACACACCTCGTCGACTACCTTGTCCAATACTTCAGCAAGTCTGTCGATAGCGATCTCTTCGGTCGTTAGTTCCACTTGCAAAGGCCTTTCATCGACGCCGTTGGGTTAGGTCCAATCCCCGGTGACGCTGACAAAAAAAAGTGATAGAAGCCAACCTGAAGTCCCAGTTCACCGGTTCGCCTCCAGTACCCTCAACAACTAGACCGTCGTCGGTTAGTCTTTTGTCTGCATTTCGACGTGCAAACCCCTCCAGCGCTCTCTTGAGCGAAGCTGTGTAGTCCCGTTCGTTTGCGATGTCTTCGATTAGTTTCAGATACTCGGACCAGTACTCTTCGAGTCTTCTGGTTTTCGTCGACTTCGACGAAAATCGCTCTGCGGCGGCTAAAGCTTTGAGACCTTGATTATGGGGATGTCCCGCCGGACGTTGAATTTGGGGTAGCGGCGGCTCCTTGGCCGGCCTAAGAATAGGTCTGCCAAACAACCGTCTCCAGAGGGGGACAAGGAGCCACCAATGCCTAGGAAATCAAAGAAGCCAGTAAGAAAGCAAACGCACTCGCCTACGGGCAAGGTAGTTGGCCAAGTCGGTCAGATACTGCTACCGATGATAGCTGGGATCGCGGCCACGAAGGCGGAACTGACGGAATGGGTGTACGAGCAAAGACTGACAGCTCTGCACCTACTGCTCAGAGAGGACGCCGAGGAGATCGCGGGGCTCAAGGGCAAGCACGAGAAGGAGCGAACTCATAACCACTGGGGGAGCACGAACGGAGAGCTGAGCTTCGGTGGTCGTCGCATCCAAGTGTCGCGACCTCGAGTTCGCTCGAAGTCGGGCGAGGAGGCGTCGCTTCCACACTTCGAAGCCTTCCGCGAAGAAGACCCGCTTCCAGAGCGAGCGTTGAATCAGATCTTGGTGGGGGTATCGACCCGAAATTACGAATCGAGTCTGGACAAACCCGCGGCCAAGTTGAAGTCTCGTGGCACGAGTAAGAGTGCCGCCAGCCGTCACCTCGTGAGCCAGACGACTAAGAAGCTCGAGGAATACCTGTCTCGGCGGCTAGAGGAGTTCGAGCTTGCGGCACTGATGCTGGATGGCCTTGAGGTGGCCGGACAGACCGTCGTCGTAACTCTAGGTATCACAATAGATGGAACGAAGGTGCCCCTGGGTATATGGCTGGGCTCGACGGAGAACTCTCGGGTGTGCACCGCGATGTTGCAGGACCTTCTCGAGCGGGGCTTGCGCGTCGATGAGTCGATTCTCTGCGTAGTGGACGGAGGCAAAGGCATCCGCAAGGCACTCGTCGACGTTTTGGGGGACCTCGCGGTCATCCAAAGGTGCCAGATCCATAAACTCCGGAATCTTCGCTCGTACCTTCCCAAGTCTCGTCACGCCTACGTGCTCCAGACGATGAAGGAAGCCTACAAGTGCAAGAGTGCCGACAAGGCGCGCAAGCGACTTCAGGCATTGGTGTCGTGGCTCGAGCGAAACGGCTACGACGAAGCTGCCGGAAGCCTTCGTGAAGGGATGGAAGAGACACTCACGGTCGTGAAGCTCGCGCTGCCCGCCTTACTTCGCCAGTCTCTTGCCACGACGAACGCCATTGAGAATCTCAATGGGCTTGATCCAGTTTCGTGGACACACTTTCTGAAAGGTGGATACGATGTCCACAATGGCAAAGACAACGCAGCCCCGGCGACCCTGCCGGGAGTTTGATGACGAGTTTAAAGCAGTTAGCGTCATCTCACCAACACTTAATGGCGGAAGCACCCAGCCCTTGATGGTTGTGCTCTCCATGATAATGATAGATGAACTCGGCGACGGCCCGTCGCGCGGGTCTTAGAGTTCGTTTGTATTTTTGGACACGACGCGGTCAATGCACTTTGTATTTCGGCGGATTGGGCTCGAAGCTCTCGGGTCGGCTGTCCACCACCGGGCCCGAGTCGGCCTCGAATCCCATCCCGGAGACGTGCACGTGCAATCGATTTTCTTCGACCGCTTTACGGAAGCGCGCCAGCAAGGTGTCTTTGATGAGGGTTGCGGAAGCCGGGCACGAGCAACGAGAAGCCGAATGCGTCGGTGAAGATCCCCGGTGTCATCAGCAGTGCGCCCGCGACGAGGATCATGACGCCGTCCGCAAGCGAGCCCGCGGGGACCTCGCCACGGGCCATCTGCTTCTGAGCGCGGGTCAAAACCGAGAGACCTTGCCGCCGTGCCAGATACGCACCCACGATGCCGGTGAAGACGATCAAGGCGAGCGTCAGCCACGTACCGAGATAGATTCCCGCTTGGATGAGAAGAGCGAGCTCCGCGGCGGGGACGATGACGAACAGCAAAAGAAGCTTTCCCATACCGTCATTATAGGAACGTTTTCCGGCCGCCATTGTAAAAAAGAGCTACAGATGGATAACTCTTTGCAAAGTCTACGGTTTGACACCGGCGTCCGCAGCCAACGATGCGGATGGTGGAACCACGATGTTGGCGAGCTACCTCTCGGCACGCCGGGCGGCCAGTGTCGCTCCGGTCACCGCGCTTCGCTACGAGTAGGTCTAGAGCCTCATTTTGCCTTGGAGTTCGACCATCCCCAGCTCCTCGGCTAGTGATTTCAGGGCCGGATCGACCATGAGCTGAGGAAGGCTCATATCGCGCCGTTGGTAGGAATTCTCCGCCATCCCGTCCTGTGCCAAGACTCGACTCTTTTGAAATAGACCACAAATCAGCAGCTTAGACGCCCTTGGAATCCGCGCAGAATCCGGGGTATTTCGCGCCAAGGCTGGCTTCCGACCCCTGGGCTGCGGGTGGCGGGCGACAGGCCCACTGGGGTACGCACGGCTGGCTGGCTCAAATCGGCTGCAGGACGAGCTGCAGGCCGCGAACTGCGCACCCGCGGAAGCGCCCATTGGACTGGACTTTACGGCGCAAAAGAGCGAACGTCCGGTGATGCCGCAGGATACAAGAGCTGGCCGGAGGGTCGTTCTGGACGGTTTGGACCTCGCCAGCCTGCGGCGGGCCTGGGAGCAGACCTTTGGGTCCGCTCCACCAAGCTCGCTCTCACGCGCTCTCCTGCGCCGCGTTCTTGCGTACGAACGCCAATGCCGGACCCATGGGGGGCATTCGGCTGCAACCCGACGCGCTCTGGCCGCCATGGCGAACGGCACACCAAAACACTCTGCTCCCGCAGGGTCCGTTTCTGCCGGCACCTATCTCGTCCGCAAGTGGAATGGCCGCACCTACCAGGTCGAGGTACTCGATAACGGCTATCGGTTCGACGGCAAAACCTACCCGTCCCTCACCACCATCACAAAGCGAATCACCGGCACACACTGGTCAGGACCACGCTTTTTCGGTCTGACGCCCAAGCGCAAGGCCTGACATGACAAAAATCCGCTGCGCCATCTATACCCGAAAGAGCGCTGAAGAGGGTCTCGAACAGGATTTCAACTCCCTCGATGCGCAGCGAGAGGCCTGCGCCGCGTATGTCGCAAGCCAGAAAGCGGAGGGCTGGGTGCTGCTGCCAACCGTCTACGAGGACGCGGGGATCTCGGGAGGAACCCTGGAGCGCCCGGGCCTACAGCGCTTGCTCGCCGACATCGATGCCGGTCTCGTCGAGCAGATTGTGGTCTACAAGGTCGACCGGCTGACCCGTTCCCTCTCCGACTTTGCAAAGCTCGTCGAGCGACTCGAGGCGGCCGGCGCGGTTTTCGTCTCGGTGACTCAGTCCTTCAACACCGCGACCAGCATGGGACGACTGACGCTGCATATGCTGCTGTCCTTCGCACAATTCGAGCGAGAAGTCACGGCCGAGCGGATCCGCGATAAGGTCGCTGCCTCCAAGCGCAAGGGACTATGGATGGGCGGCCGCGTACCGCTCGGCTATGAGAAGGACGAGCGCACGCTGCGCATCAACGAGGCTGAGGCCGAAACGGTCCGGACGCTCTATGCGCTGTACCGAAAGCACGGAACGCTCCGGCAGGTGAAGGCCGACGCGGACCGTCTGGGACTGCGCACCAAGCGACGCTTCGCCGCGGATGGAACCCTAACGGGCGGGCTGCCGTTTCGTCGCGGACACCTCCACTGCCTGCTGACCAATCCTCTCTACGCCGGCCGCATCCGGCACCAGAGGCGTGTCTACGAGGGCCAGCATCCATCGATCATTGCTCCGGAGCTCTGGGACGCGGTCCAAACGCAGCTGCAGGCAGGGGCTGCCAAACCAAGGAGACGCACGACGAAGGGCCGTGCAACCCGTTCCCCACTGGCAGGCAAGCTCTTCGATGAGACCGGGGACCGGCTGACGCCGAGCCACACCAAAAAGAAAAACGGGCAACGGCTCCGCTACTACGTCTCCCGGCGCCTCATCCAGCACAGTGGCCAAAAGGACTTCTCCGGCTGGCGACTGCCCGCCCCGATGCTCGAACAGACCGTCGTGCATCTCATCCGACAGCATGTGGATGCCACGACCTTCTCGGCCTCGTTGATCCACACTCCGACGATGCAAGAGCTCGCCTCGGTGCGTCGCTTTTTAGACGGGCTGTGTTCCGGTAGTAATGATGATAGTACCTCGGCAGCCTGCCTGCTCCGTTTCATCCGGCGGGTCGATATCAGCCCAGGCTCTGTGTCCATCCTGCTCGACCGCAATACGTTCGCTGATTGCCTGTCTATGGGACCCGACCGCATTCGCGAGGACGCACTCCGCATCCACGCACCGTTCCGCTTGCGTCGACGCGGCGTCGAGACCAAGCTCGTTCTGGGCAACCCCACGAAATCCGTCGACCGCACACTCCTGCGCAATATCGCCAACGCCCTCTCCTGGCTCGACCGAATCAAAGCAGGCAAAACCTATGAGCAGATTGCCACCGAAGACGCCATCCCAACGGACCGCGTGCGCAAGGCAATCCGTTATGCATTCCTGGCTCCCGACATCGTCCGTGCCATTGTCGAAGGCCGTCAGCCCGTTGGGCTGACCTCGAGCTACCTCTTGCATCATCCACTCCCCGACGATTGGGAGAAACAGCGCGCCCTCATCGCAACGCTTTAAGGTAGACCACGCTGTAAGCGAACCCGCGGCGGCTGCCACGCTCGCTCTTGGTCTCCATCAGTCGGCGAACGGCATCGCCCCTTACTGATGATGACATCGGCGGCGTGCGGGTTTTGAGTTCGTTTATGTTTTTGGACACGACGGCGTTTTCCCATTAACTGAGCGATTAGCGCTCGATGCAGCTCCGAAATGGCCTCCAATTGCATTTTGATGACCTGTTTTGCACCGTTACTGCTTGTTTGCTGCCAAGACCCGAATAGCTCCACTTGCCCCCACTTGAGCCTTACGACTGCGATAGTCGGAAAGGTGTTCCCGTCGGCGACGCGTCCATTGATGAGGCGTAAGAGCTTTTCACTACAATGATTTACGAGCAGAGCCTCCGTCGGAGGGTTTACAACACGGCCCTCTTACAGGCGTCAAGGAGGTTGAGATTGCCGTTTAGAAAATCGAATTTAATGTCAATTCGCAAATAAACTCGAACGACCCCCCGTCGATGAGGCGTGCGGGGACCAGCACGTGACGGATGGCTTTAAATCACTGTAGTACAAGAGGATAGAACGACGTGGGCACCAGGGCTTCTCTGAGTTTTCGCTACATTGCCCCACCACGCGCGCGGCGAAAGCGCGACGTAACACTCTATAAACTCTATAAATACCTTTTACCGAGACCGGATAGCTCCGAACTGCACCATCCGCCATTCAAATCAGTCGCAGACTTCCCTGGGTCCGCTCTCTTCGGACGTGGAAGCAAGCCAACGGCCGTCCGGAGAGACTTCGGGGTGAAGCTCAGCGAATGTTGTTTCGAGGAGGGCCTCCGTGTCGCCTTTGTCTGAATTCGACACGCCAATATTGAGCGCCCCGTACAGCACTTTGTTGCCATCTGATGATGCTTTGGTGCCAGATCTTGCTGGGAGGTGTGTCCGGCATGTGATTAACCCTCCTTTTTGTTCTCGTCGGGCAGGTCTTGCTGCAAGGGCTCGGGCGCGAAAAGCGGACGCTTCATGCGAAAGCGAATCCAAAGCGCGGCATAAAGCGCGGTCACGGCGACCATTCCACCACCGAGCAAGTACACGCTCGCGGTCATTGATGGCTCGGGAGAAATGTTCGTCAACAGGTAGAAAACCCCGACCAGGCCCACAAGCTGGGGCAGGGGGAACAAGGGCGTGCGAAACGGTCGCTTTGCCTCGGGGTAACGGGCGCGCAGCACCATGACGTCGACGTGCGCGGTAGCGTAAGTGATGAGATAAGAGAATGTCGCCGCTAAAATAAAAACAACGATGCCTTCCTTGGAGCTCAGACCGAACGCCACCGTGGCGAGGAGCACGCCACCCACCGTGAAGATACCCACATACGGCGTTCGAAACCGAGGATGGAGCCGGGCGAACACCGCCGGTGCCGCACCCTGACGTGCAAGCCCGAAAAGAAGCCGGGGAATGGCCGCAATGATGGTGTTGAGAGTGGAACCACTCGCGGCGATGCTGATGAAGGCGACCCAGTATGCACCCGAAGGCCCGAGGACCGCCTGGGCGGTGGTGACGTGGGGGGTGCGGGAATCGACGAGCACTTGCGGAGCTACGTGTCGCGCGCCGGCCAGCCCGAAGAGGAGGCTGGCCACCAAGATGATGGTGAGAGCCGATAACATGGCGAGAGGAACGTTTCGTTGCGGATTGGTCATCTCCTCGGCCAGTGGACACACGTAGTCCACACCGATGAAGAGCCAGATGGCGAGCGCGACCAGACTCAGAAGGCTTCCAGGATCCGTCGTCGCGGTGGACGCGGTGGAAACCGTGGCCGGCTCCAAGACTCCAATAGCGCCGATCACCGCGAGAGAGGCGATCATGAAATAAGCAAGCACGATCTGCACCTCACCGTAGACTTTGATCCCCAGGAAATTGACGACGGTCAGCGCCGCGATCGCGAATACGGCAATCGCGCGGGCCGATACTTCGATGCCCAACACGTCGTGTAGCACGAAAGCGCCAACCAGAACCTCCGCCCCCCCTGCCAGCAAGTTCACGAGAACGTAACCAGACAACGTGGCGATGATCGCCATGAAGGGACCGAGTGCGGGTAACGTGTACGAGCTGATGCCGCTCGCGCGCGGAACGAGTGCGCTCAGCTCCGCGAACGAGAGCGCGTTGCAGATCATGATGAGGTAGGCAATGAGCACGGCCCAGGTGAACCGGTGCCCCGCCAAGCCGTAACCCTGGTTGAGTGAAACGATGGTGAGCGAGGCGACGACGATGCCGAGAGAAGTGGCCAGCGCGGTGTGAAACCCCACGCCGCGCCGGAGAGTGGAGACGGTGGGGGAGTCGCTCACGGCTTCATTCGTGTTGTAGAGAATCGTCAGCCGAACCAACGTAAGGGCGGTTCGGAGCTCGTGTCCATGTGGACCGTCTTGACTTCGGTGTAAAGGTCGATGGCGTGCGTGCCGAGCTCGCGGCCCAAACCACTCGCCTTATAGCCCCCGAAAGGCGCCTCATGGAACAAACGCCCGTACGTATTTACCCAAATGGTGCCGGCACGCAGGTTCTCCACGAAGTAGTGGGTCTTTCGAATGTCGTTGGTGTAGATGGCGGAGGCCAGCCCATAGCTCACGTCGTTGGCGAGGGCGATTCCTTCATCGATGCCATCGAACTCGATGATGGACACCACGGGACCAAAGATCTCTTCCTGCGCGATACGCATCTTGTTCTCGACTTCGTCGAAAACAGTGGGCTCGAGGAAGAGTCCCTTGTCGGGCGCTCCCTCCGGAGTTCCACCGCCACAAGCCAAACGAGCGCCTTCCTGTTTCCCGAGGTCGATATAGCCCTTCACTTTCTTCATCTGCTCGGCGCTCGCGATGGCACCTATCTGCGTCTGGGGATCCTTGGGGTCGCCGACGCGCAATTGTCGGGCCCGTTCAACGTATCTTTCCATGAAGGGCTCGTGGATCGATTTCTGGACGAGTAGCCGGCTCGCCCCCGCGCATTGCTGCCCCTGGCAGATCATCAAGCCAGGAAGGGAGGTCTCGACCGCCCGTTCGACGTCCGCATCGTCGAGAACGATACACGGGCTCTTTCCCCCGAGCTCCAGAGAGACCCGCTTCAATCCGTCGGCAGCCATTTTCATGATCTTCTTCCCGGTGACCGTCTCTCCGGTGAAGGCGATCTTGTCGATCTCCGGGTGAGAAGCCAGGAACTCGCCGGTGGACGCATCTCCGAACCCGGTTACGATGTTGACCACGCCGGGCGGGACACCCGCTTCCTGCAGGATTTCTCCCAAGACTAGAGCAGTGAGAGGGGTCCACTCCGCAGGCTTGAGCACCACCGTGTTGCCACAAGCGAGAGCGGGCGCGATCTTCCATGCCGACATCACGAGGGGAAAGTTCCAGGGTACGATCTGGGCACACACGCCCACCGGCTCCCGGAGTGTATAAGTAAAGAACGGCTTGGGGACGGGGATCGTCTCCCCGAAGATCTTATTGGCGAGCCCCGCGTAGTACTCGAAGCAATCGACGGCAAACGGGACGTCCAAGCTGGAGCTCTCGAAGATCACCTTGCCGTTATCGCTGGTTTCGAGAAGGGCTAACTCATCCTTACGCGCCGCGATGCCGGCGGCGATGCGATGGAGCAGGCGACCGCGATCCGACGCGCTCATGGCTCGCCAAGGCGAGTGACGATCATCGAAAGCACGTCTCGCCGCTTTGACCGCCAGATCGACGTCCTCGCGGCTCCCCTCGGCAACGACACCGATGACCTCACCCGTTGCGGGATCGACGGATTCGAAGGTCTTCCCGGTGACAGAATCACGCCACTCGCCATCGATGAGCAGCTGTCCTTTACGTACGGTGGGAGTGAGTTCTTTCAAAGTCGACATGTTGTCCTCCATCAATTAGCGCTCGTGGGGCCCCACCCCCACTCGCTGCACGCTTCGCGGTCTCGCTTCGCTCGCCGCTGCGCGTGAGCTCAGGGCTGTCCTCATCGCGCGGGCATCAAGCGGCCTCGCGAACTAGTCGCACAATTCGTCGACGGCTTTCAGACCCTCGTCGATGGCTTCGATGCCATAGTCGATCTCGTCGCGAGTAATATTGAAGCTCGGTCCCAGGCGCAGTGTGTTGGGCAATACATCCCCGACCAGGACCCCCTTTTCGAAACACTTCCCCGCGATGATCATGTTCGGGTTGCCGGAAACGTCACCCGCCATTCGGAAGTACCTGTCGTCCTTGACGAATGGTTCCCGAGTCTCTCGGTTCTTGACGATCTCGGCCGCCCAGAGAAGCCCGGAGCCGGTTACCAAGCCGACGCACTTGTGATTCTCCTGGAGTTGGCGGAGTTGGCGGCCGAAGTACTCTCCGGTTTCTGCTGCCATCTGGGGCGCGTTTTCCTCGACCATTACCTTCAGGTTCGCGACCACCGCGGCCATCACCACCGGGTGCGCAGCATAAGTGCTCACCGTCCACCAACGGTTCGTATCGAAGTACTCGGCGATCTCGTTACTCACCACGACCCCGGAGGCAGGGAGGGCGGAGCTGCCGACGCCTTTGGCGAACGGCATAATGTCCGGCGTCACGCCGTCGGACTTCTGGTATCCGAACCACTCGCCGAGCCGGCCGAACCCACACATGATCTCGTCGTCGATCCACAGAATGCCTAGCTCCTTGCACATCTTGCGGACCTGAGGGGTGTACTCCTCGGGGGGATGGATGGCGCCGCCGCCGAAGACGACTTCGGTGATGATCGCAGCGATCGATTCAGGACCCATCGTCTTGACGATGTCCTCCGTCGTCTTCACGCAGCCTAGTGTACCGTCCGAGGTCTTGCACGTCGGGTACTCGAGCCCAAGCGGGCAGCGGTAGCAATAGGGAGCGGGCACCGTGTAGTAACCGGTCGTCGATTCTGTCGGCGAGCTGCGAATAGATTTTGGATCGGAGTCCGATGCCGAGCCGGTGGCAACGCCCAGAATTCCTGAGGCGTAACGTGCACCTTCGGTCCAACCGTGGTAGGCGAAGCTCCGCTTTACGATGTTGGGTCGATTAGTGATGATCTTGGCCAATATGATGGACGCTTCCACAGCTTCTGAACCGGTGTTGAGAAAACGAAGCCGGCCCGCCCAGTCATCCGGTCCCAGGATATCCTCCATAATGATCTGGGTCGCCTCGGCACGGTAGTCGGTGCAGTAGGACTCGTACACAAAACCGAACCGATCCAGGGCTTCCTTGATGGCCTCTTGGATCTTCGGATGACGCTGTCCCATGTTGGTGCAGATGAGCTGGCTTCGAAAGTCGAGCAACTTCGTCCCGTCAGGCATGATCAAGTGACGACCATCCGTGGAGGCGACCGGGACGTGGTGGTATTCGCGGTTAGACTGCCCAATGTGCAGGTAGTACTTCTCGTCGATTTCTTTGACTTTGTCCCAGTCAAGGCTCATGGGTTCACCCTCCAGATGACCTTACGGCGTGACGTCGCGCAGCAACGAGCTCGACACAATCGTTCGGCCGGTCTTCTCAGCCATCTCCGCGACTCTACGCTTCCACTCGGCGTCAGCGCCGAGCTCGGCGATCGCTTCCTCCATATGGGCAAGCCCCTTGAACTCAACAACGACGTAGACCAAGCCCGCGTTGGGACCAGCCCAATCGGCGCGGTAGATCTTTGTCGGCAGGTCCGGAATGACTTCATTCTGTCGCTCAATGACAGCCTTGACGAGACGCAAGTACTCGGCCGTATTGCCATGGGTATCGATCGTCTGGACTTGAATGATCGGTTTGGCATCGGATGCAAGAAGGACCGGACTCTGAATAAAGGCGCACCCTATTATTGATAAGCTAATCAGATATTTGATGGTGTTTTTCATTTGGACCTACTGTTCAGCCTCATAGACAACTCGGCCTTCGAATACCGTTTCTAGGACTTGAGTGTCTGCTATTTCCGCCGGAGGTATTTCAAACAGATTGCGATCGAGCACAATCATATCGGCAATTTTCCCCACTTCAATGGAACCATGGGTTTTCTGCTTGCCCATAGAGATCGCGCCATTCAACGTCAGTGCCCTGATAGCTTCGTGCAGGTCGATGGATTCGTCACCGTGATCGAGTAAACCAGAAAGTGCTGGAAAGAGATTCGGTTCGGGCAACACCACCCAGTCACTACCGATGGTTATCAGGGTATCGTGGTCGAGTAAACTTCTGAACTGCCAGGCCCCCGCCAGATTGGCTGTGAGTGGACCTTTAATTTGCCAGATTGCGGGTGACATTTCCGTGACGGCATTGAGCTCACTTAGCCGGGGAAAGTCCACGGATTCGTACCGAAGACTATGGGCAATGTCGTGTGGTATGCGGGAGTCCCCATTTGCCTTGCGGGCCGTGGCGATGGCATTCAATGCCGTCCGCGTAGCACCAGTACCGACAGCGTGCATCTTTACCTTGAGCCCCATCTTGTCGAAACGCGTCACCAATCTGTTCAATGTTTCCGGGCTGTCGTACAAACGTTCAACAGGAATATTTCCATCAGCATCCATATTCACATCGGTAGCGTGTGGCTGTAGTGGAGAGCCGTCAACATAGATCTTGACGGCGTCCGTATCTAGATGCGGTGATTTGTGACGTGCCCGGTCTCTAATGACGCGCTCCATATCGGCGGGGGACATGTTGCTACTTCCCGGGTGGTTTACAACGAGGTGAGTGGTCACGCGCAAAGGCCATTTCCCTTGCTCGTCCAGTTTTTTGATCTCGACTAACAAAGCTTCATTCGATGCAGCGTCCTGCGCTGAGGTAATACCAAGTTGATTGCAGAGTTTCGCCGTTCGCAACACCGCATCCCGAACCGTTTCGGAAGGTAAAGGTGGTATGTACTGCATCACCAGCCAAGTAGCTTTGGACAGTAGTTCACCAGTAGGCTCACCCATCTCATCGGGCAAAATTTTTCCTCTGTCGGGATCGGGCGTGTCTCGATCGATTCCGGCGATTTCCAGTGCCTTGCTATTGGCTAGTCCATGATGGAAGGACCATTCGCGAATATAGACCGGTGTGTCAGGAAATGCGGCGTCGATATGACGCCGGTGCGCCTTGCCACCGGGAAACAAATCGCCACGGTAGACAAAGGCCACAATCCATTCGCCCCGGGTATAACCCTGGTCCTGGCAAAGTTTCAGGCCTT
The DNA here is from genome assembly GCA_965219415.1 of Candidatus Marinacidobacterales bacterium. GTDB lineage: Bacteria > Acidobacteriota > Vicinamibacteria > Marinacidobacterales > DATDRI01 > CBDCNP01. Next base: position 1,112,695 of record OZ244742.1, on the reverse strand, counting down.
CGACAATCTGCTCTACGTTGCTGTTGGGCGGCAGCTTACAATCGATTTCACGCATCTGTGCCTTTAACAGATGCTGATGCGCATCGTGAAGACCAGGCATTGCCATTCTGCCCTTTAGATCAACGATTCGCGTTTCTGGGCCAACAAACGCTCCGATATCTTCATCCTTGCCTACATACAGAAAGAGATCACTCTTGATTGCAACGGACTGTGCCCAAGGAAGACGTGCATTTACGGTATAGATTTTTCCGTTTTTGTAAACGACGTCAGCATCTTGCTGTACGAATGCACTGTCAACCACTGTGAGTAGCAAGAATCCAAAGATTATCAGATTTGTATTCATTTTTTGGTCCTTCTCAGGGCCCGCGACTCTCCGTTCGCTCGCGCCCGCAGGTTCGTCAACGGCTGTTCTGGTCGATCCTGAAGTCGATCTTGAAGCTCGTCGGGCGTAAACCAGGAATACCTGATCGACGACACATCACAATCAGGGCCTACGAGCGGAAGCAAGATATCCCGGCAGGCCTATTGTTCATATTGTTCAGCCTGATATACAACTTGGCCTTCGAATACGGTTTCTAGGACGAGGGTGTCTGCTATTTGCGCCGGTGGTATTTCGAACAGATTGCGATCGAGCACAATCATATCGGCAGATTTCCCCACTTCAATGGAACCATAGGTTTTCTGTTTACCCATAGCGATAGCACCATTCAACGTCATTGCCTTGATAGCTTCATGCAGGTTGATTGACTCGTCACCGTGATCGACTAGACCAGAAAGTGCTGGAAAGAGATTCGGTTCGGGCAATATCGCCCAATCGCTACCGATAGTCATCAGGGTATTGTGATCGAGCACAGTCCTGAATTGGTAGGCCTTGGGCAGATAGGCTGTGAGCAGATTGGCAGTGAGCGCACCTCTAATTTGCCAGATTCCCGGTGACATTTCCGCGACGGCATTGAGCTTACTTAGTCGGGGAATATCCACCGCTTTATAGCGAATACTATGGGTGATCTCGTGGTATATACCAGAGTCCCCATTTGCCTCGCGTGCCGCGGCGATGGCATTCACTGCCGTCCGCGTGGCAGCGGTGCCGACGGCGTGCATCTTCACCTTAATCCCCATTCTGTCGAAATCCGTCACCAATCTGTTTAATGTCTCCGGGCTCTGGCGCAAACGTTCAACAGGGATGTTTCCGGCAGCATCTATATCCACATCGGCGTTATGTGGCTGTAGTGGAGAGCCGTCCACAAAAATCTTAACGGCATCCGTATCCAAACGCGGTGATTTGTAACTTGCCGTGACACGCTCCATCTCGGCAGGGGGCAGATGACTCCTTCCCGGCCGGTTTACGCGGAGATGGGTCGTCACGCGCAAAGCCCACTGCCCCTGCTCATCCAGTTTCTTGATTTCGCTCAACAGAGCTTCACTCGATGCAGCGTCCTGCGCTGAGGTAATACCAAATTGATGACAGAGTCTTGCCGTTCGCAGCACCGCATCGCGGAGCGCTTCCGAAGGTAAAGGTGGTATATTTTTCACTACCAGCGAGGTAGCTCCACGCAATAGTTCACCGGTAGGCTCACCTTTTTCATCGCGCACTATTTGTCCGCTGTCGGGATCGGGCGTATTCCGATCGATTCCGGCGACCTCGAGTGCCTTGCTATTGGCAAGTCCACCGTGGGCCCATGCGCGAATATAAACCGGTGTATCAGGAAATGCGGCATCGATATAACGCCGGTGCACCTGGCCACCGGGAAACGAGCCTCCGCGGTAGACAAAGCCCACAATCCATTCGCCTCGGGTATGACCCTGTTCCTGGCAAAGTTTTAGGCCTTCAATAATTTGGTCTACAGTGCCAGCAGCAGGGTCAGCATAACTGGCGGGTCGCAGCCTACAATTGCCCCCAATTTCACGCACCGGCACCCCAAAATGCTGGTGTGCATCGTGAATACCAGGCATTGCCATCTTACCTTTTAGATCAACGATGCGCGTTTTTGGACCAATATATGATGCGACGTCCTTATCCGTGCCGACATACAGAAAGCGGTCACTTTTGATCGCAACGGACTGTGCCCAAGGAAGTCTATAGTTTACGGTATAGATTTTCCCGCTCTTGTAAACGATGTCAGCATGTTGCTGTGCGAAAGCATTGTTAACCACTGTGAGTAACAAGAAGCCAGTGACTATCAGATTCGTATTCATTCGTACTCCCTGCTTAAGATGTTCTAGTCTCGCTGGTGCACGATCCGACCGTCCTGAATAACAACTTCAGGGTCGACGAGTGCGCGGAGATTCTCTAGGGGATTGTCAGAAACGACAATCAGGTCCGCTTTCTTTGCAGTTTCGATGCTGCCGATCTCATCGCCTCGCTGCAACGCTTCGGCCGCGTGCTGCGTCGCCGCCTGCAGGATGCTCATCGGTGATAAGTCGCCATGGGCCAACGCTTCCAACTCCTGCGCATAGATATCGTCGATCTTCAGCATGTCCATCGGATTCGAATCGGTGCCCACACCAAATTTCAAGCCAGCATCCTGCATGGACTTGAACAGTGAGATAGCGTTTTCGTAAGTATGGCCCAGATTGATTTCCTGCCAATTTCCTGTGACGTGCGCCTTCCCTGCTAGCTCTCGCATGTGGTAGCCCATTGTCGGGACGATGTAGATCCCCTGACGGGCCATGTCCCTGAGTATGCTTTCCCGGTCTGGGCCGTAGGGATACAAGTGTTGCACGCTATGGACCCCCGCGTCGGCGGCGATTCGCCCGGAAACCAGGTTCCGATCTGGCAAGCCGCCGATGTGGGCGGTAACGAAAATCTTCCACGCGTTGGCTTCTTCTACCACGGCTTGGAGCTCTTCCACTGTGTAGGGCGGTGTCAGCTTAATGAAATCAGCGCCGTACAAAACCGCCTCGCGGACACGCTCGCGAAACTCCCATGGCCCCGTGGCTACCGCCGCGTAGACCGGCTTCTCGAATGGAATAAATTCTGTCGCGTGGCCAGCGGGCGTCGTGATGACGGGTCCTGAAACGTACAGCCTCGAGCCCCCAATCAATCCCATCCTCTGAGCGCGCTTGAGCGAGTAACCGACGTTGAAACGCGAACCCACGTCAGCAACGGTCGTGACCCCGATTCTCTGATACTTTTCCAGAAATCGTTCTGCCCGGACTGCGTTCATGACGTCGTCCTCGACGTTCCAGCCCGTCGGCACGAAATAGGTTATGTGAGCATGGAGGTCGATAAGACCCGGAGTGACCCACTTGCCGTCGGCACTGAGCCGAATAGCATTTTCCGGAATTTCGGAAGCGCCAAGCTCGGAGAATCTCCCGTTTTGGATAAGGATCCCGGGATTCGCCGCGGCAGCACTGCCGGTTCCGTCGATGAGTGTGCCCCCCTCCACGAAAATCGGTACGTCCGGCCCGGCCTCTTCGACAAAGTCGTGCAGATCACCGGAATACAGGAATGTGATGTCCGGATCTTCGAACTCCTCCTGTGCAGCGTTGACGTCGAAGGCGACGAACAAGGCGAAATAGGCTGGTAGCAAGCGAGTCGCAATTCTCATTTTTGTCCTCCCCATCCGGCTATCGAAACGCATTAGCGACTTCGGCGGAGTTTATATACTCTTCGTAACTCACGATTCTTCCCTTGACGATCTTGAGGACATGCACAAAAGGAGCGATGTATGTCTTGTCCGTCGATTTGACCTTGCTTTTTTCACTCCCGGTGACGAGAACCGTGTCACCCGATGGGTAGAAGTAGTCTAGGTCCATACCAAGAGGTTCGGCGACTTCGCCGTAATCGGCGAAAAACTGAATGACGCCGTCATGCCCCGTGTACACGCCTGAAAACGGAATCGTCGTGGCATCGCCGTAGTAGATCCATTGAATGTCGTCCGACATGAGGGCCAGCGCTCCGTCCATATCGCCACCGACAAGTGTCTCGTACATTCTTCTAGCGATCTCAATATTTTTCTGATCAGTGTCCAGCACTTGCACCGCCCCGGTTATCGTTCTGTGCTTTTGAACGTTCCAATGTATGCAGCTACGCTTCGAAGTGACTGGTCATTGTCGAGTGCTGCAGCGAACGGCTTCATCTGCATGCCTGGCTTATCTTTTTCATGCGAGCCGCGCATCCCGCTCCGATAACTTTCGAGCTGCCTCAGGACATACCAATCCTGTAACCCCGCCAACGCCGGAGACTGCAACTCGAGATTGCCTTCGCCGACATTTCCGTGGCAGGTTGCACACTCCCTTGAGTAGATTTCCTTACCGTCGGCGACCGGGTGTCGAAGTGTCTCTTCCGAATCCGCTGTTTGCAATGTCAGAATGTAGGCCACAACGTCGTCAACGGATTGGTCGTCCGGTAACGCATTGGCCCGCCCGTTCATCTGCCAGCCGTAGAAATCGTCTACGCCGCCACGAATCTGCTCGCGATAGTAGCGCAACTGTCGCTCCAGATAGTCTCGATCCAACTGCGTCAAATTTGGCGCATTCATTCCCACGTTGCCCTCGCCGTAGACTCCGTGGCAGGCCACACATGTCGTGAAGTAGGCCTTGCCACGATCCTCGGGAGCAGGACTTAGCGCATCTTTAGGGGGGGCCGTATCGGAGCAGGACAGCAGAATGACTGCCACGCCTAGCAAGGCCATCGTCGGTCGAAAACCCGAGAACGTCACTAGGACGCTCCCAGGAAAGAGTGAAACACACCGTGGGGGTCGTATTTCTGGCGGAGTCGCTGCAGGCGCTTCCAGTTGTCCGCCGAGAAACAAAGGCGATTGTCTCTGGTTTCCTGACTAAACTCGTTGAGATAGTGGCCAACGGCAAACGCCTGCATATCGTCGTAGAAGTTCTCCAACCAGGCCAGATTCGCTTTGTCGTCCGCCGCATCTCGCCATTGGGCGTAAGCTGACATGTAGAACTTCCCGGTCGACGAATAAGCTGCATCGGGGAACTCCAACTGACCACGATAAAGGATGACCGGAGTGTCGCTTGGCGATGGTGCCAGCCTCATGTGACGATCGACGACCTCAGCCGCTTCGACGGCACGATCTGTAAAGATATTGTCGGCACTGGCCCGGCTTTGCGGAAACGGTCCTTCATTCTCCTGGTATAGCATTTCAAACGTCGCGGGTCGATCGAAAATCGCATCAATGGCTCTTGCCGAGACTTTTTCCGCGCGAATAGGCGCGAGCATTTCTTTCGCCGCTGCCTGCGTATCAGCGAAGGCCGTTGCGTTCAACAGTACGACTCTTTCACAGCGGTCTGCCGAACATTCATCACCCGCCGGTATGACAGCGCCAAGCATCTCAACCGATGAATTCATCTCGGGGCCAATTCGGTCCATCATCTCTACCGCCGGTATCAATTCCTCATAGCGAAGGATGTAGGTATCGACCGTGATCGCCTTGGGCAAGGAGTAACAGCGGAGATAGAAACGAGTCACGACGAAGAACAAGCCGGGGCCGCCACCTCGTGCTGCCCAAAACAGCTCCGGGTTCTCCCGGGCGTTGATGTGAATCAGCTCGCCGTCCGCGGTGACGGCATCAAGCGCCCCGATGTTGAACGCGCTCATGCCGCCCCAGGCGACACCATTCAATCCAAGGCCTCCCCCGAGCAAGAATCCGCTGAGCGGCACCATGCCGCAATGTGCAGTGGGAAACGCGAGTCCGTGCTCGCCGAGTCGCGTCACCAGGTTGCGGCCGAGCGCGCCGGCCCCAACGACGGCTTGCTTAGCGGCGGCGTCGATCTCGACGGACTGGAAGCGGGACAAGTCAAGCAGGATACCGCTGTCGCGCAGGTAACAACCGCTCCAGCTATGGCCACCCGTGCGTGTTTTGATTCGCATCCCATTCTGTCTTGCGAAGTTGACCGTCGTAACAACGTCTTCGGCGGAGTCTGCCTGTACAATCAACTCCGGGCGCCGATCGAACTTACGGTAGTTCCAGATCATGGAATGGCGCCACGGCTCATAGTTCGTCGTGTCGCGAAGAACGACCGTTCCTTTGATACGGCGCTGTAATTCGGTGGCTTCTTGCTCGCCGATTTTGATTGCCGATGCAAGCACGCCGGTACTGTGCGGCAGAATCAATCCCGCCGCCAGCACTTGGCTCGTCTGTCGAACAAACTTGCGACGCTCGTAATCAACTCCCTTTTTCATAGACTACGTTTCCTTCGAGGCTTAGTGCCGGGAATCGAGTGACGTGGCCAGCCCTGCGCGTGAAAATAGCCTCACACAGGCTGAAAAGTCAACGGGATTTTCGGCGCGCAAATTGTCCGTGTTTTGTCCGTGTCCTGGTCCCAAAGCATCCCAACTGGTCCCAAAGCGTCAATGGCTAAGTGCCAGGATCTTTTGGAGGTTTTCGGGATCGCTTGGCTCTCTTAGTGCCTTTCCCCGGCCTGCCTGCCGGCCGAAGTTCTCACGTGGCACGGTGGACGAAGGCGGGTCACGCCGAGAGCCCTCAGCTTATCGCCGCGGGGGTGGGGCCCCGCGGCCTTAGTAGAGGTCGGGAGTTCGAATCTCGTCGGCCCCGCCATTCAAATCAACAACTTGCGGAGTACCTCAACCCTGCCTTGCGAGCGAGTTGTCTCTACCGGGGAAGCGAAGCACCGCAGGCTGCTTCCTTATTGTGGGAGAGCATTCGTCCGACTCCTTGGGCCTGCTTCGTTTCAGTGGACACCTAACGAACGGAGAGATATATGGGTGTTCAGATGGCGGTGCGTCACCGACGACCACCGCGTGGGATGGTTCATCATTCGGACCGTGGCGTGCAGTACGCGAGCAGAGACTACCGCGCGTTCTTGCGACGCCACGGAATCGAGTGCAGCATGAGTCGAAAGGGCGACTGCTGGGACAATGCCGTCGTCGAGAGTTTCTTCGGCACGCTGAAAACCGAATCTCTCTACCGACTCGTTCTGCCGACTCGAGCGCAGGCGCGATGGGCTACCGTCGACTACATCACCAATTTCTACAACCCGAGGCGACGGCACTCAACGCTCCGGAACGTCAGTCCCATCGAGTTCGAACTTAGACTCTTGGAAGCAAACCGGTTTGCATAGTCAACTTGTCCACCAAACCGGAGCAAGCTCACCTTGTTCTACAAAACAGACTTAGACAGCTTGAAGAATCAAGCCCACCCACACATTCCCTTGAGTCGTCTTGACTTTATGCAGCTCGGCACGTATAAATCTTGAGATATCCGTTCCCGTGGACTTGACCCGCTTTCGTGGACACCTAATCCTTTGGGAGACAGGAGTCCACGATGTCAAAGCAGGGAAACAGATACGCGGCCGAGTTCCGGCGCCAAATGGTAGAGCTGGTGCGAGCTGGCCGCGGCTCCGAAGAGCTGGCGCGAGAGTTTGAGCCCTCGGGCCAGACGATCCGGAACTGGGTGAACCAGGCGGATCTCGACGAGGGTCGCAGGCAGGACGGTCTGACGAGTGAGGAGCGTGCGGAGCTCCGCCGCCTGCGACGGGAGAACCGTCAACTACGGTTGGAGCGGGAGATCCTCTCAAAAGCCGCGGCCTGGTTCGCTCGGGAGACCGAGTCGGTACCACCGAAGCCTTCCGATTCGTGAGGGCGAACCAGGATTCACTACCGGTTGCCACGATGTGCCGACTGCTGGACGTCTCCGCCAGCGGCTACTATGCGTGGCTTGAGCGTGCCCCGTCGGCCCGCGCGGTGTCGGATGCGGAGTTGCTTGAGAAGATCCGGGCGATTCACACCGCGTCGCGGAGCACGTACGGCGCGCCGAGGATTCTCCACGAGCTACGAGAGACACACGAGCTCCACGTCTCACGCAAGCGTGTAGCGCGGCTGATGCGCGAGGCTGGCATTCAAGGTGTTCACCGGCGCAAGAGGGCGCACACTACGATTCGCTGTGACGACGCCCGTCCCGCCCCCGATCTCGTCGACAGGAATTTCGAGGTGGACCGGCCCGACCGCCTGTGGGTCGCCGATATCACCTACGTGCCCACGTGGTCGGGCTTCTTGTTCCTCGCCGTCGTGCTGGACGCCTTCAGCCGACGCATCGTCGGATGGGCAATGGCTACCCACCTGCGGACGTCGCTCGTCTTGAGCGCCCTCGACATGGCGCTGTTCCAACGCAAGCCCGGCGACGTCATCCATCACTCGGACCAGGGCACGCAGTACACGTCACTAGCGTTCGGCCAGCGATGCCGGGAGGCCGGGGTGCGACCGTCGATGGGTTCGGTCGGGGACTGTTACGACAATGCGATGTGCGAGAGCTTCTTCGCGACGCTCGAGTGCGAGCTGATCGAGCGCCGGTCGTTTTGCTACCACGCTGAGGCGCGCATGGCGACCTTCGATTTCATCGAAGGCTGGTACAACCCGCGACGACGACACTCCGCCATCGACTATTGCTCGCCTATCCAATTCGAAAGGAGGTACTATCGCGACGCTTGATCCCTAACTCTTAACCTGTCCACGAAAGCGGGGTCACTTCACCCGGAGAATCCATGATGTCGTTTTGCCGCGGTCTGGTAGGCCGGTTGGCCTGGGTACACGGGTGCGCGCTAATAGTTGTCACCCTAACCGGAGTCGCATCTGCCTCCGTCAGTGGCCGCGCCACGTACACCAGCATACCGTCCACTCGGCGCGGGCTCGATTATTCTCAGGCCACTCAGAAGCCGATCCGAAATGCGCGGGTGTTGCTCGTCGACAACGCGACAGATAGAGTTCTCGAAGAGACCGTTACCGGTAACGATGGAAGCTTTGTCTTCGAAGCGTCCGGAGGGGGCCGTCGAAAGGTCATCATCGTCGCGGAGACGCTGAATCCCCGCATCCGAGTGGAGGACAACACGGACGGGGATGCTGTTTGGGCCGTGGACTCACCGTCGTTTGACGGCTCCACCACGTTGGAGTTGGTCGTCCCCAGCGGTTGGGGTGGCCGCTCGTACACCGGGCCCCGCTTGTCCGCACCGTTCGCCATCCTCGACGCCGCCTATAGCGCCGCTCGTGCCTTCCGCGCCGTGCGTCCCCTCAACTTTCCCAAGCTCAGCATCAACTGGAGCGAGAACAATCGGCCTGAGGAGGGCGAGAACAGAAACGGCCAGATCGGCTCTTCACACTGGGACAGAAAGGAGCTCTACATCCTTGGTAAGGAGGACGTCGACACCGACGAGTTCGACTCTCACGTCATCGTGCACGAGTGGGGGCACTACTTCGAGGAAAAGGTCAGTCGCTCGGACTCCATCGGTGGAAGCCATGGCACGGGAACCATCCTCGATCCACGCTTGGCCTTCAGCGAGGGATTCTCCGACGCAGTGAGCGCCATCGTCCTGTTCCCGAACACCGTGTACACCGACAGCGCCGGGCCGGGTCAGCAACGGCTCGCCGTAGCCACCGACTTAGAGGACAACGGGGACGATCCCAAGCCTGGTTGGTTTTCAGGGGCCTCCGTCGGATTGATCCTCTTCGACCTCTTCGACTCCAACCCCGATCGGGCTGACTCCATTTCGCTGGGCTTGGGCCCTATTGCCGATGTCATGACGGGTCATCACAAGAGGACGACGGCTTTCACCACGATCTTCTCGTTCGTGAAGGGACTCAACGACGCCTCGCCTGGATCGATCGGGAGCATCGACCAGCTCTTGGTCCAGCACAAGATGATCCCCATCCGGGACTCCTTTGGGACGGGCGAGAGCAACAGCGGCGGATCGTCCGCAAACTTGCCCGTGTACCGGATTGGGAAGATCAACGGCCGCGACTTGAAACTGCGGCTACTTGGCGATCAGGCTGAAAACAGGCTCGGCCAGAACAGGTACATCTCGTTCGAGGGGAACGGATCCCAGGTGACCGTGTCCGCGACCACCAACGAGGACGTTTGGCTCGGGGTCTTCCAAGTCGGCAAGCTCAAAGGCTTCTCTGACTCCTTCTTCGCAGGGACGGAAGAGGTGAGCCTCACTGCGATCGCAGGCAATGTCTACGTCATCAGCATCGGCGGCTTCAGAACCGACGGCAATTACGACTGCACGGTTCGCATTACCAGCCGCTGAGGTACACCATGGTGCATAAAGGGAAGGGGCGGTTCAGCATGAAGGGAACTTTCATGGCTCTCGGCGCTCTCGCGTTGACAGCGTGTCTCGATTCCACTCAGAACGGATCGGTTCCGCGTGAGGAGACGAAGTCAGAAACAAAGCGCGCAGGGGTGTCTCCCGATGAAGAAAGGACGCAGAAACCCGGCGCCCCGGTACACATTCAGGCCGTGATGAACGAGGGTGGAGCGCGGGTTGAGATCGCGTTCCAAGTGGCGGCTCGGGACGTTGAAGTCCAGGTCGACGGGATCGACGGCCTCGCGCTGGCAAGCGGCCCCACCACCGTCCGTGAGCGCTCCATCGACGACGGCCAAAGGCTGGCTTTCCAAGTGGCCTTCGCGCCGGTCGAGGAGCCCTCCACTCTGTCCGTCCTAGTGTCGGGTCAGTTTCATGGCGCATTCATGTCGCGCGCCGCGAGCTTCACCGTGGGTGACCCCGCGCTTTTCAGGGCTGGGCGGAGCGCGCAGCAAAGGGAGCTGACCGATGCCGAGGGCAACCGCATCAAAGTGGCGGGGCAGGCCGAAAAGAAGTAAATCGCGGGCAAGCTCCTCATTCTAGTTCTTCGTTCATCCTGGAGGGGATATGGCGGGAGCTAGCGAGAATCTTAACCGGACAAGGTTCCCCGTATCATCGAGCGCTTTACTCGGGGCTTTGGTTCTGAGCGGCCAGTCTCGCCACAACGCTCCCGACGATCGTTCTTCTATAGTGAGCCACATTTTGGAGCTGCGCGCCTTTCGCGACTTCATACATCGCGGTTAGCGTGAGATTCTCCTCTTTAGGTTCTGACTGCACGAAGACACGGACCCGCGTTGGGTAAGGGCTGTCCTTATCTCCGGCCCATTCCCAAGTAATGGTGCCGGTGAGGTCCGGTTGGCCCGATTGATTCAGCGTCGCTCCGGCTGCAGCCAGCGCCTTTTCCAGATCCGCGTTCAGGTCTTCGGCGTGATCACCTTCGAGTCGAATCTTGTTGATCGCAACGCCCGTAAGGTCCGACGATGACCCACATTGGATGGATAGCCCAGCCGCAAGAAGAAGGGTGAGGAATACGAGTACGGGTTTCATGAAAGACTCCTTTCACTGAGGGCTCATTCTAAACTACCGAGAAACGAGATAGCACTAAGGCGCGTCGCGGGTCATTGCTCGAACGTAGTCTTCGATGGTCAGCGGGGGCTCAGTCCGAAATGTCTGCTTGGTGGACAGAGCCTTCTCGATCCGATCGAGCCGGAAGTTCCTGAAATCCTTTCGCAGCTCGCACCAGGCCCCGAGCGTCCACACGTTGCCCCAGAAGTAGAGACCCAGGGGACACACGACGCGGCCGCTGGCAACGCCTTCCCGGTCCTTGTAGTCGAGGCGTACCTTAGTGCGGGCGTCGATCGCTTTGCGCAGCGCCCCGACGTTCTCGCGTACCTCCGGTGATACCCGAAACGACAGGGAGAAAAGTGCGGTGTCGTGTACTGGTGTCGTTTCGACGGAGGCAGGACCGCCTCTACCTTTGTCAGGACGCTACGGGCGGCTTGACGGAGCTCGGAGTCACCCCAGCTTTCGACCATGCGTGCGCCGAGGACAAGAGCTTGGACTTCTTCGCCGTTGAACATCAGAGGTGGAAGGTCGAAGTCCTTGCCGAGCCGGTACCCGACCCCGGCCTCGCCGAGGATGGGCACACCTGAGGCGCCCAGGTCACGAATGTCCCGGTAGACGGTCCGCTCCGAGACCTCCAAGCGCTCAGCAAGCTGCGCCGCCGTCGTCAACCGCCGACGGCGCAGCATCTGGACTATCTGAAAAAGCCGGTCAGCTCGCCGCATCCTGGGCCGCATTGTCGGCCGGCACGTGAAAGAAATCCAGGAGGACGCCGTTAGGATCCTGGGTCAGGAAACTCTTCCATCCCCACGGCTTGACCGCCGGCTGACTCATCAACTTGACGCCACGCTTCTCCATGTCGCTGGCTTTCTTGTCGGCATCCGCGGTGGGGATGCTGATCAATAGGCCTTTTCCGTTGAAGGCAGGAAGCTTGCCGAGAGGACCGTCCTCAGTCGTTAGGAAGGACAACTCGGGACCCGCTTCACCGCCATACCGAACTGCGAGGTAGTCCGGCATGTCGTGAACGATTTCGAAGTCTGCCTTCTCGGCGTAGAACTCCTTGGTTTCGGCTAGTTTGTCGGTGACTACCATCGGGAACAGTTTCTTGGGATTCATCATATCTCCATAAGGTTATTGGCCCGGCCCATCCGAACCGAGGACATCCTAGAACCCCCCTCCTAACACCGTTCTGTCAGGAGTGTTTCAGGGGGTCGCGAGGGCCCTACAATTCCGAAAGGCGATTGTGCTCCGTCTCATCGTGTGGCACTCTGAACCTGAGCTCTATCCGGGCTGGCACGAACCGGGGGACCCATGGCCAAACCTAAATTCGACTCCGACAGCGACCGCAGTCGCTACAAAGAACGCGTCGAAGTCATTCAAACCCGCCTTAGTGCGCGTTTTCAGTCTGTTACGCACAAATGGGACGCCGACTCGCAGACGGAGGTCTTTGCGTTCTCCCAGAAGGATGAGAATTTCCGCCTGAATGTGCCCCGGGCGACGCTCGTCGGTGCAAACATCGGGATCTTCTACATCGAATCCAACGTCGATAACGTAAAAGGCTCGAGCTGGAAGAGCATCCTCTTGACCCCGACCGAAGGCCTCGTACCACTCGAGTAATCACCCCAAGACGGCTCGCCCGACCACCCGCCTCAACTGCCCCCCACGCGACGGAGCACCTACGACTTGGTTATGCTATAGCTTCGTGACACTCCGTCAACGGCAAGGATAAGCTCCTTCATGCATGCGCTCGTCGTTCTTCGGGATCTCGTCATCATTCTAGCGGTAGCGATCCCCGTCGCCGCCCTCGCCAACCGCGCCCGGCTGCCCACCGTCGCCGGGTTCCTCGTGGCAGGAGTCGTCATCGGTCCTCATGGGTTCGCGCTCATCTCGGGGGCCGACACGGTGACGGAACTGGCGGAGCTCGGCGTCATGCTCCTTCTTTTCACGATCGGCCTCGAGTTTTCCCTGACTCGCATCGTACGGCTGGGGCGCCTTGTGCTCCAAGGGGGCGGGCTCCAGGTGGTGGGCACTATCGTCGCGGCCGCGGCAGCTGCCAGCATTGGGTTGGAAGTCCCTTGGAACCAGGCGCTGTTCTATGGATCGCTGGTTGCCTTGTCCTCGACGGCGATTGTTCTGAAGATCTACTCCGACCGGGTGGAGCTGGACAGCCCGCCGGGTCGCGTCGTGGTGTCGATCCTTCTTTTCCAGGACCTCTGCGTGGTGCCCTTGATGTTTTTGATTCCGGTCTTCGCACACGTGGGTCCGGGCCCGGTGACTGGAGTCTGGACCGCGATCGGGACCAGTCTGCTCGTTGTTGTCGGGCTGATGCTGGCCGGACGGCTGATCGTGCCCCGGATTTTGGATCGGGTCGTGCTTCTGAGAAACCGCGAGCTGTTCACATTGTGCATCGCCTTCTTTGGGGTGGGAGCTGCTTTCGTTACCGCGAGTTTTGGATTGTCACTGGCGCTCGGCACTTTCCTCGCCGGTCTCGTGGTCTCCGAGTCGGACTATGGACTGCAAGCCATCTCGGATGTCCGGCCTTTTCGGGACGCGTTTAGTGGGATTTTTTTCATCTCGGTCGGTATGCTTCTCGACACAGGCTTCGTAGGTTCGTCGCTAGGTCTCGTGGCCGCTGCGACCGGCACTATTTTGCTACTCAAGATTGTGATTACCACCGGGGCAGTACTCTTGTTGAAGCGCGGTTTCCAGACCAGCATGGTCAGCGGAATCGGGCTCGCCCAGGTGGGAGAGTTCTCTTTCATTCTAGCGAGCGTTGCTGCCCCGCTCGGGCTTTTTGCCGGGAACGATTACCAACTCTTCATCGCATCGTCGGTGGTCACGATGATGTTGACGCCGTTTCTGATCGCCTCGGCCTGTCCTGTAGCAGAGTGGCTATGTCCGTACCTAGGGATCCGAGCCGTCTCGATGGATCGTCTCGAGCGCGCCGGGGCCGCCGAAATGAGCGACCACGCCATCATCGTGGGCTACGGTTTGAGCGGACAACATCTCGTTCGAGTCTTGCGGGCTGCGGGTCTCGACTACGTCGTGCTGGAGCAAAACGGACAGCTGGTCCGTCGGGGACGAGAGGAAGGGGTTCGAGTGCTTTTCGGCGATGGTACGCGACAGGAGCTTCTGGAGGGGGTCGGCATTGCCAGGGCCCGCGTCGTGGTGTTCGCCATCGCGGCTCCGACAGAGGAGAGGCGCGGGGTGGCGATCGCGCACCGTCTCAACCCCGCCGCCCGCATTTTGGTAAGGACGCGCTACGTCCGATCCATCGACGATCTAATGCGCCTCGGCGCCACCGAGGTCGTCGTCGAAGAGTTCGAGGCAACGCTCGAGCTGTTTGCCCGCGTTCTCGAGTTCTACGAGATACCGACCAACACCATTCAACGCGAGCTCGACGCGGTTCGGAACGAGCACTACAAGATACTGCGCGAGGGCTCGCTCACGGACCTGAAACTGGACGCCCTTCGACATCTGGGCATTCACGGAGCGCTCGATCTGGTCGAGGTGGAGGACCGAGCTCAGGCAATCGGCGAAAGCCCCACCTCCCTGAACTTGAGGAGAGTGACGGGCGCAATCGTCATCGCCGTGGTCCGCGCGGGAAAAGCGCTTTATCGTCCCGACGCGACATTTGGATTCAGGCCGGGGGATACCGTCGTCCTGGTGGGGGACAGGGAGGCGCTCGAGGTGGCTGCAAAGCTATTCAAAGCCGCGGCCGAAGGTTAGAATCCCGTCGGCCTGTCGGGAGTGAGAACTCATGGGCATTGAGTCGATCGAGCTCGCGCCAGACTTTCGCATTCCTAGAATCTTGAAGAGGCGTGGCAGATCCCGCAGGGGCACGGGAGCGTGCCGTTGCAGGACCCGATCGAAGATATGTTCCGAAGCGAATATCTTTATAAGTTATCTTTTTTAGTTAGGGATGAACTCAATTCAGGAAAATATAGATGATAAACAAGAACCGGATAACTTTTGTACCGTTTCTGACATGCTTAATAGCAAATATACTGTTTACGGACTTAGCTGCTGCGGCTGAACGAGAACAACGCGATTTTTCATCCTCAGATATCACAAAGGTGCTAATGTTAGGCACGGGTACTCCGGTACCAAACCCAGAAAAGCGCGGCCCAAGTATTGCAGTTATTGTTAAAGGTATCCCCTATATTGTTGGGGATGTCCCGCCGGATGTTGAATTTGGGGTAGCGGCGGCTCCTTGGCCGGCCTAAGAATAGGTCTGCCAAACAACCGTCTCCAGAGGGGGACAAGGAGCCACCAATGCCTAGGAAATCAAAGAAGCCAGTAAGAAAGCAAACGCACTCGCCTACGGGCAAGGTAGTTGGCCAAGTCGGTCAGATACTGCTACCGATGATAGCTGGGATCGCGGCCACGAAGGCGGAACTGACGGAATGGGTGTACGAGCAAGGACTGACAGCTCTGCACCTACTGCTCAGAGAGGACGCCGAGGAGATCGCGGGGCTCAAGGGCAAGCACGAGAAGGAGCGAACTCATAACCACTGGGGGAGCACGAACGGAGAGCTGAGCTTCGGTGGTCGTCGCATCCAAGTGTCGCGACCTCGAGTTCGCTCGAAGTCGGGCGAGGAGGCGTCGCTTCCACACTTCGAAGCCTTCCGCGAAGAAGACCCGCTTCCAGAGCGAGCGTTGAATCAGATCTTGGTGGGGGTATCGACCCGAAATTACGAATCGAGTCTGGACAAACCCCGCGGCCAAGTTGAAGTCTCGTGGCACGAGTAAGAGTGCCGCCAGCCGTCACCTCGTGAGCCAGACGACTAAGAAGCTCGAGGAATACCTGTCTCGGCGGCTAGAGGAGTTCGAGCTTGCGGCACTGATGCTGGATGGCCTTGAGGTGGCCGGACAGACCGTCGTCGTAACTCTAGGTATCACAATAGATGGAACGAAGGTGCCCCTGGGTATATGGCTGGGCTCGACGGAGAACTCTCGGGTGTGCACCGCGATGTTGCAGGACCTTCTCGAGCGGGGCTTGCGCGTCGATGAGTCGATTCTCTGCGTAGTGGACGGAGGCAAAGGCATCCGCAAGGCACTCGTCGACGTTTTGGGGGACCTCGCGGTCATCCAAAGGTGCCAGATCCATAAACTCCGGAATCTTCGCTCGTACCTTCCCAAGTCTCGTCACGCCTACGTGCTCCAGACGATGAAGGAAGCCTACAAGTGCAAGAGTGCCGACAAGGCGCGCAAGCGACTTCAGGCATTGGTGTCGTGGCTCGAGCGAAACGGCTACGACGAAGCTGCCGGAAGCCTTCGTGAAGGGATGGAAGAGACACTCACGGTCGTGAAGCTCGCGCTGCCCGCCTTACTTCGCCAGTCTCTTGCCACGACGAACGCCATTGAGAATCTCAACGGAACCATTCGCAGAGTATCGAGAAACGTCAAGCGTTGGAAGAGTCCTTCCATGGTTCGCCGATGGACCGCTCTTGGCGTCGTCACCGCGCAGAAAAAGTTCCGGCGTATCAAAGGCTATCGCCATATGGGCGCTTTCGTTCACGCGCTTAGAAGCAAACAGAAATCTCTTGACAGCGATGAGTTTGCTGCCTAAGAGTATTCACAGGTGCCGCCGCTACCCGACCAAATTCAACAGCGGCCGGGACATCCCCATATTGTTGACGCTGGTGCAGGTATCTGGCGAGCCATGGGCGAAGAAATGCCAGATGTGCCAATGCCTGGATGGAAAGATCGTAAGCCCAGTAAAGTTAAAGGGTTTGGGTTGCATAAGGCTGTTTGGAAGCGCGTATTTCTCACCCACCTGCACAGCGACCATACCATTGGTTTACCTAGCTTAATCTTGTCGCCCTGGTCGTGGCGTCGCGAAGAGCCGCCGCATATCTATGGTCCTCCAGGGACGAAAGATCTGGTAGACGGGATATTATCTGCCTATCGGCATGACATTGCCTTCCGTGTGTACAGCTATGCAGCTACTAACGACACGGGTTGGAGGGCGGTTGCCCATGAAATCTTTGAGCCAGGGTTTGTTTACAAAGATGAGAACGTCAAAGTGTTCGCCTTTAAAACGCAGCATGGAACCGCTCGGCAACTTACGCCTACCGTTTCGATACACCTGATCGGATTGTTATCATTTCCGGCGACACTGGATATAGAGATGAGGGATATGGCGACACCAATTTAGACCGGGGAGTTCTGGAAGCTGCGAAGGGCGTTAAGGTTGACATACTTCTTCATGAGGTGTTCGGTATAGATGACCTGGACTCTTTTCCTTACGACAGGTCTCGCGCTGAGTTATACCACACTTCAACCAAGAAGCTTGCTGAAATTGCAAACGTAGTGAAGCCAAGCCTGCTTGTTATGTACCACGTCCAGAATTTTACCGACAACGGCTGGAAAGGGACGGCAGTGGACGCCCAGGAACGAGACGTATACTAACTTTCGCATTCCTAGAATTTTGAAAGGCGCCTGGCAGATCGCACAGGGGCACGGGAGCGTGCCGCTACAGGATCCCATCGAAGATATGTTTCGATTCGCCGAGGCGGGAGTCTTCGCCTTCGACTGCGGTGATGTGTACGCGGGGGTGGAGGATCTCATCGGCCAATTCATCGAAGCTCGGCGTCAACGCCTCGGAGATGCATCGGACATCAAAGTGTTGACGAAGTTCATTCCGGATTTCGATGCGCTCCCGGCCGTGGACAAGAGCTACGTCCAGGGAGTCGTGGACCAATCCTTGCGCCGACTGCGATTGGAGCGACTCGACGTACTGCAGTTCTTCTGGTGGTCCTACGACGTCCCAGGCTACATCGATGCCGTTCACTGGGTAGATGAGCTGCGGCAAGCTGGGAAGATCCACAAGATCGGGCTCGTCAACATCGATGTGAAGCGGAGTATCGAGATCATGGAATCGGGGATTGATGTCACCACCGCGCAGGTTCCTTATTCCGTCCTGGACAATCGGACGGAAAGAGGTGTGGCTCAGCTTTGCGAAAAACACGGGATCGGCCTCCTCTGTTACGCGACCGTGGCGGGAGGCTTTCTGAGCGAGAAGTGGCTGGGCGCGGAAGAGCCCGCCATGCCTTTGGAGAATCGCTCTCTTGATAAGTACAAGCTCGTCATTGACGAGATCGGAGGGTGGGCGCTCTTTCAGGAAATGTTGGCGACACTCAAGCGGATCGCTGAGAAACACGACGTCAGCATTACAAATGTTGCTACGCGGTACGTTCTAGAGAGGCCACAGGTCGCGTCCATTATCTTGGGTGCTCGGAACGTCGATCATTTGAAGGACTCTCTCCGCATGTTCTCCTTCGAGCTTGACGACGAGGACTATGCTGCGATTCGTTCGGTGCAGTCCCGTCTAACAGGCCCCGTCGGTGACGTCTACGAAATGGAGCGCGACGTCAATGGGCCGCATTGGCAGCGAATGAACATCAACCTCCACAGCAAGCTGAGTGAGAACCTGTAAGTGAGCTACAAAGCGAGACGCATCGTAACCGCCGAACGCGAGGACGGCAGCTCCTACATTCTCAACGACGGCGAGGTCGACGCGACCACCGGCATCCCCGGGGTTCTCGAGATCACCGAGTTATGGTCCTCGGATGAAACGCCGGCACGCATACCCATCACAAACGATGTTATCTCGGGTCCCCCAGAGACTTTGGAGCCCACCTGTACCGGCAACAAACTCGTCGTCGAGGTCGCCTGGCCCGACAAAGATCCCTTCGACCCCGCGAAGGCCAAGGAAATGTTCGACTCCATCAAGGCGCCGGACGCCCTGTCTCGGAAGGAGGGGCAGAAGTATCCGGGTATGCATCGCACTAACACCGTCGACTACGTGGTGATTCTGTTCGGAGAGATTTGGCTGATCGTCGATGACAAAGAAATATTGGTGAAGCAGGGCGATGTCGTTGTGCAGGGTGGGGTCAATCACACTTGGGTGAACCGCTCCGACGCGCCTTGCGTTCTTCTTGCTGTTCTCGTCGGCGCCGAAAGAGGCTGAGCGCTTCCGTTGAAGAAGCTCTCGGCCATCGTGTTCTCCTACTTCTTTGGAGCCACGTTCATTCTCAGCTTGCCGATTTGGGTTGGCGCCATCGTTGAAGACTACTCCCTAAGCGAACACACCGGCGGATTCATCGGGTCGATCGAGCTCGGCGGCGTGGCGATCTCCATGCTGCTCGCTTCTCGCTACATCCATCTTGTCAACAAGCGCTCGGCCAGCTTGGTCGCGGCGGTCGTCGCCATTGCTGGGAACCTCGTCGCTGCCCTGGCTGACCCGCTCCCCTTGGTCGTCGGCATGCGCGCGCTGGTGGGGCTTTCGCTGGGAGCGGTCATTACGTGCTCTCTCTCAACCGCGGCCGGCACGCCACGCGCCCAGCGGACCTTTTCCATCATGGAGGTATCGCTGGCGCTCATGGCCTCGGCTTTTTATTACTTGGTGGCAGGTCCGGCCGAAAGCTACGGCTCGAGCGGTGTCTTCGGCGTCTTGGTGGTTGTTCTTCTCATCTGTGTTTCGTTTTTCCTTTTTCTTCCCACCGAAAGTTTTGCCGATGCCAGGCCGACCGACGTACCGGGTCGGCTTGGGACAATCGAGTGGCGCGGTATTTGCGGACACGGGTTGGTGTTCGTGGCGATGTTCAGCTTTTGGACTTTCGTCGAACGCATAGGTTCGGCACTTCAGATCTCGATGGATACGATTGGGCCTATTTTGTCGGCGGCTTTTCTCACCGCTCTCACTGGACCGGCGGTGGCTCCTTGGGTGGTTCGCACGTTCGGACGACGGCTACCCGTGGCAACGGCGATCCTCGTCATGGCGACGTTTGGGCTGCTGCTCACTCACGCTTCATCGGTTCTTGTTTATGGAGCGATGGTCATCGTGATCAAGACGTTCTTCCTCTTCTGTAGCGTGGTGACGAACGGCTTGTTCGCGAGCCTGGATCCGAGCGGGAAGTTGAATGGTATGGGACTGGCTTTTGCCGTGGTCGGAACATCCCTGGGCCCGTCCTACGGTGGGCTGTTGTTGGCCGATCAGGAATACGCACTACTTGGTTGGTTTGCTTTGCTACCCTGGCTATTGGGACTCGTTCTCTTGTTGCCAGCGGCTCGTAAAGCCGAGAGGATCAAGCGCACGGGAGGGACTACCATATGAAACCATTCCATCGCAGCCGAGCTTCCTTAGGTATTACGCGGCGGGATTTCTTGAACGGCGTGTTACTCGGTTCCGGCGCGGCGCTCTTGCGCCAACAACCAGTACTCCTCGCAGGGCAAACCCCTCTGCAGGCGCCGGGTCCCGACTGGTATGGCTATGGCGGCATCGGAGACTATGCGCCTTCCCACGGGAACAGGGGATGTCCCGGCCGCTGTTGAATTTGGTCGGGTAGCGGCGGCACCTGTGAATACTCTTAGGCAGCAAACTCATCGCTGTCAAGAGATTTCTGTTTGCTTCTAAGCGCGTGAACGAAAGCGCCCATATGGCGATAGCCTTTGATACGCCGGAACTTTTTCTGCGCGGTGACGACGCCAAGAGCGGTCCATCGGCGAACCATGGAAGGACTCTTCCAACGCTTGAGGTTTCTCGATACTCTGCGAATGGTTCCGTTGAGATTCTCAATGGCGTTCGTCGTGGCAAGAGACTGGCGAAGTAAGGCGGGCAGCGCGAGCTTCACGACCGTGAGTGTCTCTTCCATCCCTTCACGAAGGCTTCCGGCAGCTTCGTCGTAGCCGTTTCGCTCGAGCCACGACACCAATGCCTGAAGTCGCTTGCGCGCCTTGTCGGCACTCTTGCACTTGTAGGCTTCCTTCATCGTCTGGAGCACGTAGGCGTGACGAGACTTGGGAAGGTACGAGCGAAGATTCCGGAGTTTATGGATCTGGCACCTTTGGATGACCGCGAGGTCCCCCAAAACGTCGACGAGTGCCTTGCGGATGCCTTTGCCTCCGTCCACTACGCAGAGAATCGACTCATCGACGCGCAAGCCCCGCTCGAGAAGGTCCTGCAACATCGCGGTGCACACCCGAGAGTTCTCCGTCGAGCCCAGCCATATACCCAGGGGCACCTTCGTTCCATCTATTGTGATACCTAGAGTTACGACGACGGTCTGTCCGGCCACCTCAAGGCCATCCAGCATCAGTGCCGCAAGCTCGAACTCCTCTAGCCGCCGAGACAGGTATTCCTCGAGCTTCTTAGTCGTCTGGCTCACGAGGTGACGGCTGGCGGCACTCTTACTCGTGCCACGAGACTTCAACTTGGCCGCGGGTTTGTTCAGACTCGATTCGTAATTTCGGGTCGATACCCCCACCAAGATCTGATTCAACACTCGCTCTGGAAGCGGGTCTTCTTCGCGGAAGGCTTCGAAGTGTGGAAGCGACGCCTCCTCGCCCGACTTCGAGCGAACTCGAGGTCGCGACACTTGGATGCGACGACCACCGAAGCTCAGCTCTCCGTTCGTGCTCCCCCAGTGGGTTATGAGTTCGCTCCTTCTCGTGCTTGCCCTTGAGCCCCGCGATCTCCTCGGCGTCCTCTCTGAGCAGTAGGTGCAGAGCTGTCAGTCCTTGCTCGTACACCCATTCCGTCAGTTCCGCCTTCGTGGCCGCGATCCCAGCTATCATCGGTAGCAGTATCTGACCGACTTGGCCAACTACCTTGCCCGTAGGCGAGTGCGTTTGCTTTCTTACTGGCTTCTTTGATTTCCTAGGCATTGGTGGCTCCTTGTCCCCCTCTGGAGACGGTTGTTTGGCAGACCTATTCTTAGGCCGGCCAAGGAGCCGCCGCTACCCCAAATTCAACATCCGGCGGGACATCCCCCGGGAACACACCGGAGGTGCTTGCTCACGCACACCACCTGCGTGATGGCCTCTACGAGGACGCGGACGCCCGTGCCATCGATACTGGAGAGGTCTTCGACGTGGTCGTCATCGGCGGTGGAATCGCTGGCCTAGGCGCCGCATACGAGCTCAAGAAATCGTCATCTGATACCACGTGCCTGATTATCGAGAACCATCCCATCTTCGGTGGCGAATCGAAGCGCAACGAGTTTCGAGTGAAGGGGCATCGTTTGATCGCACCGCAAGGTTCGAACGGTTTCTCTGTGCCGGGTGAGGACAAAGGGGAACATGCGTCTAGCGACGCCCGCTACTACCAGGAACTCGGCATCCCTCGGCGTTTTTCCTACCAACGTCTGGAAGGCGATCGGAACTTGCGGTTCGGTACCGACAATTACGGTTTCCTCTATTGGCTGGAGAACAATGTCAGCGTCGGATACTTCTCCGGCTGCGGCCAGAAGAGGGTCGCGAAGAACCCGTGGCAGTCTGAATTGAAAGGAACGTCTTTTACCGAGCTCGAACGTGAGCAGTTACTCAAGTGGCGAAACTCAAGTGGGCGGCCTTCCGAGAGGAAAGACTACGAGCAATGGTTAGACAGCATGAGCTACGCCGACTATATCGAGAAGGTCATGGGCCTCGATCCGAACGTAACAGCCTTCGCGGATCCTCTATTGGCGAGCGCCGTCGGTTTGGGATGTGATGCGGTTTCTGCGTACGCCGCGTATTCCATTCTTTTCCCGGGCGTGGTCAACTTCTATCCTCCCGAGGTGAGGGATCTGTCGCAGCTGGAGCGGCACTCGTTTCCAGAGGGGAATGACGGTTTTGCACGGCACTTCGTGAAGAGAATCATTCCGGCGGCGATAGGCGGCGACGATTCCTTCGAACAAATCATGAACGGAAAGGTGAATTTCACCGCCTTGGATGTGGACAATCAGAGTATTCGGATGCGCGTGGGCGCGACGGTGGTCGGGGTCGAGCATCAAGGCGAACCTGGCAAGTCCGAGCGCGTTGTGGTGACCTACGCTAAGGGTTCCAAACTGTACCGCGTCAGGGCTCGCGGTGTCGTGATGGCTACGGGTGGTTGGATGAACAAGCACGTCGTCCGCGACTTGCCGATGGCTTACCATGACGCTTTCGGGTCGTTCCGACATTCGGCTTTCTTGGTGGCCAATGTCGCTCTGACGAACTGGCGCTTCCTCTACGATTTGGGCATTACCGCCTGTCGCTATAACGGTCGTTTCGGTTTTAGCTGCAATATCCGGCTGCCCATGTCGGTCGGACGCTATCGGCCACCACTGGATCCAGACGAGCCCACGGTCCTGACGTTCTACGTGCCCCTCATCTACCCCGGGCTCCCGGTGAGAGCCCAATGTATGAGAGGTCGCATGGATCTCCTCACCACGAGCTATGCGGATTACGAGTCGCTGATGGTGGGGCAGCTCTTGGAGCTTTTTGGAACGAGCTTCGATCCGAAGCGTGACGTGGCAGGAATCATTCTTAATCGTTGGGGGCATGCGTACGTCGTGCCCGAGCCAGGCTTCTTCTTCGGTAGGGACGGGGAACCGGCCGCTCGAGACGTTATCCGGGAACCTCACGGCCGGATCGCCTTCGGTCACTCGGAGCTGCGGGGTAACCAGCATTGGGGATCCGCGGCCGATGAGGGGCGCCGGGCGATGCGCCAAGTCCTCGATCAACTCCTAGCCTGCACGGCGTCTCGCCAACTGGCTGTGAGTTAGAATAGCCAGGCCAGCCGACCTGGAGCATCGAAATGACCGAATCCAACTCCGAAAGCCCCGTGATTGCCGGCTACAAGCCGTGCTACGTGGAGCTCGAAAAAGGGAAGAACTACCTTTGGTGCGCCTGTGGGCGGAGCAAGAATCAGCCCTTTTGCGATAGCTCTCATCGTGGCACGTCGTTTCGGCCGGTCAAGTACGTGGCGAAGGAAGAACGCGAAGAGGTCCTGTTTTGTGCCTGCAAGCGCTCCGCGGAAAAGCCATTTTGCGACGGGACTCACAACAGCTTGAAAGACAAGTACGACGAAGACGATCCCCAAAGTCGTGAGAACTTGGCCATTCCTCAGGTCGAAGCGGGTGGCAACGGGAAGGCTCGTTTAGACGGCGGTTGTTACGTTTGCAGCATCCCGGCACTGGCCCTCGAACGAAACGGTACGCTCGGGTTCGCTCCCACGATTGCTTCTTCAGACGGTGCTAAATATCAATCGCAGTTTTATCTGGAAGCGGCGCGCGGTGAGTCTCCCGTCATCAGTTTTGGAGACCGGCACGTTGTCCTACTCGTGACGGACGGGAAGGGGGCGGTTCTGCTCTCAGGACAGTCGTTCGAGGTCAAGGAGACCGACGGAGTCTACGTTCGAGGAGGCGAGGCGTTCTCCATCAAAAACCACGGGCCGGGCGAAATGAAGATCTTCGCCGCCGTCTGCCCCCAGGCGGAGCGACCACAATTCCTAGAGGCAATGCCTGAGAATTTCGATAGCTCGTATCCGAAACGGGTGGTCAGCGTCGACGCCTCGGAGCGCCAATCCATGGCCGATCGATTCTTTCAGCTTCTCGTCGACAAGAAGATCGGTTCGGATGTCGTGACCCAGTTCATCGGCGAAATTCCTGTCTCCAAGGCCATGCCGCATCGCCACCTGTATGAAGAGACACTCGTCATCCTCAAAGGCGAGGGTTGCATGTGGACCGAGTCGAAAAAAGCGTCGGTCAAAGCGGGCGACATCATCTTCCTGCCGCGCAAACAACTTCATTCACTCCAATGTACCGATGACAGCGGGATGCTGGTAGTGGGTGTCATCTACCCGGGTGACAACCCATCCATCAATTACTGAATCAGTTTTTGTCGCGGTAAGCCTCTAGCACCTGAACCTGATCCCAGGTTTTCTCTCCGTCGGTCGAGACGTGGGCTCGCCAAGTGAAATGGTCCGGGGAGATGTCCGATATCGTCATGCGAAAGATCGTGTGCGGGGGGAAGAGCTTGGCAACCGGCCCGGGAGGTAGGTGATGTTTGAACGTGATGGCGGTGTCGGTGACGCGGACGCCCCCCAGGTCCTCCGGAACCAGGTCCAGCCAGGTGGAGGCGAGCGCGTCGTGCCATTTCATGACCCAGGTTTTCTTCTCCGAGTTGTAGGAACGATACGTTTGACCAAGCTGTGTGAGCTGGCCGTCGGAATCCATTTGGCGAAACTCGTCGGCAATCACGTAGCCATCGAGGACGTAGCGACCGATCCATACCGCGGAGTACGTCTGGTACTCCCCGTCTTGCCCTTTCACTTTGGATTCGCACCGCCACTTGCCGATGAGAAACACGAACTGCGAGAGTTCCTCGGGAGCGTTCGGGTTTGGTGCACCGAAATCACCATCCTGAGCGGGCGCTAGGCGAGCCAACGCGATGAGAAGCAGCAAGGCAACATGTATCTTGGTCATTGCTAAGCGCGTTTCTTCTCGATCCAGTAGGCAACTGCGGCAAAAACAACATAGACCACAAGTCCCGTCATTGCCGCTTCTCGAGCCGAGCCGGGCGGTGGACCCAAGAGAGCGCCGACCTGGATCGCAAACATCAGGACGCCGAATATGATCACCGCGTACCTACCGCTTGAGCTCAGGGGTTTCGTCGCACGAAGGTAAAAAGCCATCGCCCCAAAAAGAAGTAACGCCTCCAGGGCGAATGTTGCAATCGGATAATTCCACAAACCAAGCCCCACCTTGGCAGCATTGTCGTAGAGGGGCAGATCGGGACGATGGACGACAAGGTCAAGGAACCAGTGCGAGGCGATGGCTGCGGCGACGAGCCAGGCGCCACGGCTCCCGTTCCCCGCTCGCACGAGCCGGTACAGGACGAAGCCGCCGAGGGCCCAAGCAAAAGTGGCGGGAAGACCGTGCGTGTAGGGCATGTAGTAGAGGTCGAACGGATTCGTCGCGGTGAAACCGGGCACGATCCGCACGTGTTCGATGCCCAGCAAAACGAAGATCGCCCAAAACACATCGACGAGCTGTACGGCGAGGAAAAGCAGCCAAAGAGGAATCGTCTTGTCGAGGGTCTTGGCTAGAAAGCTTGAACCATAATGTCCTACGAACATCGCCGTCCTCCCTTACGTCGTCCCATGTGAAGTGTCCGGTTTTGAGACATCATTTTCCCGCCGTCGCACGATACCAGAAGGTCGTCGTGACGTCACCCTTTCCGATGCCGTTGATTGACAGTAGGTTACAGATACGTCGGCGGGCACAGTCCTTGCTCTAACCACGACCGGAGGTTGTAGAACGATGAGAACGTTGCTTCGGGATGCCCGCTATGGACTGCGCGTGCTGACCAAGAATCCCGCCTTCGCCGCGGCTGCCGTCCTTAGCGCCGGCCTGTCCTACTTCTCGGTCTCGATTTCAAACTTCTTCGCGTGGAGGGAACAGAGCCGGAGCTTCGAGGCTCTCGGCGCGTACCGGGAAGACGGCTTCAACCTTCTGGTCAATGACGAGCGGTGCGAGTGGGTGGCGCTCGGGCGGCCGCGGATCTCTTCGAAGTTGTGGCGGTCCGGCCTCTGTTGGGACGCACGTTCTCGACAGACGAGGACAGTCCCGGGGGCGACAAGGTCGTCGTGTTAACCCATGGGCTGTGGCAGCGACTATTCGGTGGAGACCCCGGCGCACTCGGCAGCGAAACGATGCTCGATGGGTCCCTTCATACAGTGATCGGTATCCTGCCGGCGGACTTTCAGTTTCCGCAACAACCGGACGTCGAGCTCATTGTGCCGTACGCTCTTTATCTCGATGAAGGGTCTCGCCGAGCACATTTTCTGCGCGTTCTTGGCCGGCTCGAAAGTGGCGTCACACCCGAGCAGGCGCAAACGGAGATGGCCGCCATCGCGGGTCGACTCGAAAAGGGCTGGACGGTTGTACTTTTGCCCCTGCTCGAGGCAACCGTGGGCTCGCTGGAAAAGGCCGTCCTGATGTTGCTGGGAGCAGTCGCTATCGTGTTGTTGATTGCGTGTGCCAACATCGCCAATCTCTTGCTTGCCCGATCCATGGAAAGAGAACGGGAGATGGCGGTGCGAGTCGCGTTGGGTGCAGGGCGAGCTCAGATAGTGCGTCAACTTCTCACCGAAAGTGTGTTGCTGGCTCTAGTGGGCGGAGGCATTGGGGTGCTGGTCGCTGCTTGGGGACTGGACGCCTTCAGTCCTTTGGGCCTTTCGACTCTTCCCCGTCCGGATGCGATCCAGATGGATGGCCGAGTCCTCGGCTTCGCATTGCTGGTTTCGGTGGGGGCGGGGGCCTTGTTTGGACTCCTGCCGGCCCTCCATGTTGCGCGCGGCGATCTGCAAGACTCCCTACGCGGCCGTACCGAAACACAAGGAGTGAGTCGTATACGACTCCGCGGCCTGCTGGTGGTTTCCGAAGTGGCCCTAGCGGTGATGCTGGTGATCGGTGCGGGACTACTGCTGCGCAGCTTCGCAACGTGCTCGAGGTCGAACCGGGTTTTGATCCCACCAACGTGCTGGCGATGGAGATGACTCCTTTGCAGTCGCAGTCTCCCGAGCCTACGCAGCGGATCCGTTTGTACCAACAAACGATCGAGCGCCTCGAAAGTCTGCCGGGAGTGCAGGCGGCCGGTGCCGTCCATCGGCTGCCGTTGACCGGTAACTCGGCCATCCCAACCTTTGTCGACGGGCGCCCGGCGCCGCCACCCGATGAAGTCCCGAGTGTGAATTACCGCGCCGTATCGCCGGCGTACTTCGACACGCTTCAGATACCACTAGTCCGCGGGCGTCTCTTCACCGAAGAAGAAGGGTGGGAGAAGGGCGGCGTCGTTTTGATTAATCAGGCGATGGCGAAGAACTACTGGCCTAATCAGGATCCACTGGGTGCGCGGCTCGGTCCGTCCACCGAGGGGCCTTGGCTCGAGGTCATCGGTGTGGTGGGGGATGTTAGGGAGTCGAGTCTCGATACCGAAGCGGAAATCGCTATGTATCTTCCCTATCGTCAGGCGCCGGTACCCACGATGACATTGCTCGTTCGCACCGAAGCCGATCCGCTCTCCTACGTGGGGGCCGTCCGTGCGGAAGTCAAGGCGGTCGACCGCGCGCAAGCGATTTCGGGTTTCATGACGTTGGATGATTTCCTATCGAAGGTGATGGGCCAACGCCGGTTCGACGCCTTGCTGCTTGGTCTCTTCGCCAGCCTTGCTGTGATCCTCGCCGCGGTCGGAATCTACGGTCTTCTCTCCTACTCGGTGAGTCAGCGCACCCGAGAGCTGGGTATCCGCATGGCCATCGGTGCACCGTGCGGCCAACTTCTTCGCCTCGTGCTGGGGCAAGGAATGGCAATGGTGATGGTGGGTCTCGGGTTCGGCCTCGTCGCCGGGGCCCTGGCCTCGCGCCTGCTGGGCAGTTTCCTCTTTGGTGTGACGGGGACGGATCCGGTCACGTTGAGTGCGACTGCGGCTCTGCTGGTCGCGGTCTCGCTTCTCGCTTGTTACTTGCCGGCGCGACGCGCCACGAGAGTCGACCCGGTCGTGGCCTTGCGACTGGAGTAGGTCCTACAGCGCCATTTCATCCGCGGTGGCTTCTTCTTTCGACACCGAGACGATGCCATCACTCGTCGCGCAGACTTGCCCCTTCTGATCGCGGAGCTCGGCGGCCGCGAATACCATCGAGACACCGGCTCTTACGACTCTGCCGAGTACTTCAAAGCGGTCGCCGTGCACGGGCCGAATGAAATGCACATTGAGCTGCGCGGTGCCGACACGGCGGCCCGAGGCGCAGAAATGGCCAACCAGCCCGATCGTGAAATCAAAAGCCGCAGAAATGATCGCTCCGTTGACCGCTTCGGTTCCGAGTCCTCCGCGATGGTGCGGCTCGATGGGATCGATGGATAAGCGGACGACGTCCGGTGAGGAGAGATCCAACCGAGCGCCCATGTGAAGCAAGCCGGGATGGCGGTTCCAGCGAGCTTCCATTTCGACCCGCTCGGGTTCTGAGAGGGGGAGGGCGGTCACAGGTTTCCGGAGCAGACTCGCTCGT
The DNA here is from genome assembly GCA_965219415.1 of Candidatus Marinacidobacterales bacterium. GTDB lineage: Bacteria > Acidobacteriota > Vicinamibacteria > Marinacidobacterales > DATDRI01 > CBDCNP01. The sequence goes on along the minus strand of OZ244742.1, from coordinate 1,083,762 downwards.
CGATGATCCGCTGGAACCAGCCGAGCTCCATCGCCAGCTTCGTTAGGAGCGCGCTCATTTCGTGCCAGTCTTTCGTCGGAAGAGCCTCGACCAGCTGGCTGGCCAGGTCCTCCAATCCGGCTGCGCCGACTTCGGTGGAACCGGCTTTGAGCTCTCGGGCCAAGCGGGCGATGGACTCGGGATCCTGGTTCCCTAGCGCTTGCTCAAGCGAGGCGACAGCTCGGTCCGCTGACAGAGAAAAGGACTCACAGCACTCTTTGACGAGCTCTACGTTGCCGTGGGCCTGTCGGAGGGCAATGGTGCGGTCGAAGACTTCCAAGTAGGAACTACCTCTCTTGATGGGTTTATACCAAAGAGACGGTGTTCGAACAAATCCGGCCTCGGGAGCGCGCCGGTGCTACCTGCCGAACAGAGCGTAGTAGATCACGTAAAACCAGGAGAAGATGCCGTGCAGGATGGCCCAGAGAATCGAGCCGTTCTTGGACCATGAGATCGCGATCGCGAGTGCGGCGCCCATGCTGACGCCCGAACGAGCGACTTCGCGACGGTACACATAACCGTTGGCCATAACGTCCTCCTCGGTGGTGGGCTCGCCGGGTGCGGCGAGCACTGCCTTAATTTATCGGAAGTCGCCCTATTCCCGCCAGGGGTCCTATTCGGTTCGAAGGGCGACGACGGGGTCGATTCGACTGGCGCGGCGAGCCGGGACGTAGGCGGCGAGTACGGCCGCGCCCATGAGGACGGCGGGCACCGTGAAGAACGTGAACGTGTCGAAGGCCTCGATCCCGAAGAGGAGTCCACTCAGCAACTGGCTCAACCCGAAGGACAGGAGGAGGCCAATCACCCCCCCGACGGCCACAAGTTTCAGCCCGCTCCGCATCAGCATTCGAATCACGGAACCTCCGTCGGCGCCGAGGGACATCCGAATCCCGACCTCCCGGGTTCTCTGAGAAACCGCGTAGCTCACGATGCCGTAGAGGCCGACGCTGGCCAGCGCGAGGGCCAGCACCGCGAAGACGGAAAGCAAGAACGCAGATAGGCGAGCGGGAAGGAGCACGATCCCCAAGTGATTGTCCATGCTCTTGGCTTCCCACACCCATAGGTCTGGGTCGACCCGGCGGCCGGTGGCCAACAAGTCGAGCGCCAAGCGTTCCGGGTCGAGCGTCGTTCGAGCGACCACGGTGTGGAAGGTCTTGTAGTTTTGGCTGTAGGGGATATAAATGAAAGATCGCGGCGCTTCGCCCAACGAACGCACTTTGGTGTCGCTCGCCACACCGACGACTTCAAGGTCTGGGTCGTCGTCGAGGCGAAGCATTTGTCCAATAGCGTTCTCGGCAGACGACCAAAACTTCTTCGCCATGGCCTCGCTGATGATGGCAACCGGTGGGCGGTCGGCGAGATCTCGATCGTTGAAGTTGCGGCCTCTCAAGATGCGGATCCCCGCTGCGTCGAAAAGCTCGGCGTCCACCGTGGCGCGATCGGCGGCATGGGAATCGCGTTCCGGTGGCGGCTCGACCCCGTCCACATTGAAGTCCATGGTTTGAGTGCTTGTGGTGTTGAGGTGCAGGTTGTCGATCAATCCCACCGATTGGACACCGGGTATTTCTCGGAACCGAGACAGTAGGGTGCGAATGAAGACGCGTCCTTCCTCCTCGGTAAATCGAGTCGTGGGAACCATGATCGTCAGAATCGCGGACGGGTCTCGGCCGAAACCCGGATCGACGGATTGGACCTGCTCGAAACTCCGCAAAAAGAGACCCGCTCCGACCAGGAGGACGAGAGAAACGGCCACCTGGGCGACGACGAGGAGGTTCCGCAAGGCGAGCTTTCCGTATTGGCCGCCACCCGCTGTTTCATCCTTGAGTGTGGATGACAGATCGGGATTGGTACTCTGAAGCGCAGGAACCAGACCGAGGAGAACACCCGCCACCACGGAAACCGCAAGGCTGAATCCGAGCACGGTGGGGTCAGGAGTCAAATCCAACGTAATGGGGAGCGGGAGCGGCAAGTCGGCGGAAACGAGGAGCTTCAGAAGCCAGACCGAAAGCGCTAACCCGGCGGTGCCTGCCAGGACTCCGAGGAGGACCGTCTCACTCAAAATCTGTCCGACGAGATCGCGGCGCGTGGCTCCGAGGGCGAGCCGGAGCGCGATCTCCTTCTTGCGATCCAAAGCTTGAGCGAGGAGAAAGCTTGCAAGGTTCATACAGGCGATGAGCAGCACGAGGCCGACGACGACGGTAAGCAGCCAGGCGGCGGCGCGAACAAACCGATCGAACGGAGGGAAAAGGATGACGCTCTCGGTCGGTACCGAGATGAACTTGCCGTGGGGGTCCCAGTTGTTGGTGTCCGCTTCCGTCAGGCGCGCGGCAACGGCGTCCATCGCGACCTGAACTTGGGGGATGGATACACCGGGTGTGAGCCGCGCCTTGACGAACATGGAGTGATTGCCCCGCGCCTCGAACTGATCATTGGTGGTTGCGAGGAGCTCGTTGAGCATCATCATCGGCGTGTAGACCGCTGGTTCCATTCCGCGGAAGCTGCCCATGAACTCCGGCGGTGCGATGCCGAGGATCGTGTAGGGGCGTCCGCTCAAACGCATTTCGCGGCCGACGACGGTTGGGTCCCCGCCGAACGCGGTGTGCCAATACTTGTGGGACAGCACGACGACGGGATGGGCGCCTGGATTGACGTCGTCCCCCGGCAGGATCGTTCGGCCCACCAGCGCTTCAACTCCAAGCAGAGAGAAGTAGTTTCCGGTGACCACCTCGCCCGAGATCATCTCGACGGAACCATCCCGATCGACCTGCGCGAGGTTGATCCTAGTCGCGCTGACGCCTTCGAACACGTTTCGCGTTCCGTCTCGAATGTCCTCGTAGTCCGGGTACGAGAAGACGTTGTAATGAAAGTCAGGTGTGTCGATGTAGAGATTAACGAGCTCTTCGGGTGCCTCGAGGGGGGACTCTTTCAACAACACGGCATTGATGAGGGTGAAGATGGCAGTGTTGGCGCCAATTCCGACTGCCAGCGACAAGATCGCGATCGCTGTGAAACCGGGGCGCTGCCTCAGCCTCCGGGTTGCATAGGCGAGGTTTCGCCAGACCGTGGCCAAGAAAGAATCACCGTCGCCATTCCTGCCTTCCGTACTCTTCCCTGGCATGCTCAGCCTCCTATCGTCTGGCGGCCGGAGTCTAATCCCGAGCGCCACTGTTGTAAACGTTTGCGGCTAGAGAAGAGTTCCCCAAACGGGTGGCACCTGGGATCGCGATATTAAGTGACTGATTTTAAATGGTTTATCAAAAGGGTGGCACTTGGTGGAGAATCGAGAGAAACTGGGTGTTCTTATTCGAGGTTTCGAGGAGTCGCTATGTTCGTCAAGAAAACTGAAGTACCGGAGAAGGAAAACGCACTTCCGGGGCGGGCCGAGCCCTTGTCTGTCCCCGAGTCCCATTTCGTGAATGGGCATCCGTTGAAGCCGCCATTTCCCCAGGGAATGGAGATGGCGATGTTCGGGCTCGGATGTTTCTGGGGAGCCGAGAAGTCTTTTTGGGAGACCGAGGGCGTCTACACGACCGCCGTCGGCTACGCGGGAGGGTACACTCCAAACGCGACTTACCAGGAGGTATGCAGCGGCATGACCGGCCACACCGAAGTCGTGCTCGTGGTGTTCGACCCGCAGGTCGTCTCGTACGAGAAGCTACTCAAGATCTTTTGGGAGGCTCACGACCCGACACAAGGGATGCGGCAGGGTGGTGACGTCGGGACGCAGTACCGATCCGAAATCTATACCTATAACGATGAGCAGAAGAAGGCTGCGCTTGCTTCGCGAGATGCCTATGAAGAAGTGTTGGGAGCTTCGGGCTACGATCCCATCACCACCGAGATCGAAGATGCCCCCGAGCTCTACTACGCCGAGGATTACCATCAGCAGTACCTGGCCAAGAACCCGAACGGTTACTGTGGCCACGGCGGTACCGGCGTTGCTTGTCCTACCGGGTTTTCAGTAGATGGATAAAAGCCGTCGGTAGATCGGTAAGGCCCGGCGGCCGATCCTAGGGGGGAAACCCCTCGAGCAGTTTCCTCACCGCCTTATTGATGATGGTCTGGTTCTTCTGAGGATTCGGATCGACGGTCGCGGTGGCAATGCCCCGCCACAAGAGGTGTCCCTTCTTGGCGTCCAGCATGTCGAGGATCAGGGTTCCCGCGATGTTGTTTTTCCACTTTGAGCGTCGCGGGCGATTTTCACGACGCGCGGTAGCCGGCTCCGGCCAAATCGACTTCTTCCTTTGCCGACGCGTGGTAAACGAGGTACATGTCGGGTTCTTGCTCCTCCTGCCAGTAGCCTTTGATACCGAGCTCGTTCTCGACGGCGCTGGTGATTCGATGGTCGGAGAGGTCGTTCTCGACCGGGGTGCCATCTCGCCAGGCGAACGTCTCGAACTTGCTGAAATCAACTCGCCGGTCGAAGTCGACACTGGCGTTTTGGCTATTCGCGCCAATCGGCACGAGGGCGATGGCGCTAAGCAAGATCAGTAGGGTTTTCATTGGCTAGTTCCTCTCAAGGTTCGGTCGTGGGATCCGTCTTCTGCACGGCGTAGTATCCCTGCCGAGTACGGACGTCGAGGTGATCGTAGTATTTGATCCCAACTTCGATGCGACGCCATGTTCCGTCTCGGGTGGTGTCCTTGGGTAAGTAGGCGATCCGGTATTGGCTGTGTAGCTCCTCCATGACCTTGGAGAAATGGTAGCCGAGCTGTTCCAAATCGTGCGGGTAGAAAGCGCGGCCACCGGTTTCGTTGGCGAGATTGCCGAGGAAATGTCGGTTGACTCCGCTGACTCCCGAACCGAATCCGAGTCGACCTTCGAAGCCCACCGTGTAGATACTTACGTCGGAGAGCTTGCCGTGCTCGACCGCTTCATCCTGCGTCATTTCACTTCCCTCCGCCGATGGCCAAGAGTCCGTGCCGTCGGCGAAAACGAGAAGTGCGGTACGACCGTTGACGGCCGAGAGCTCACCGAGCGAGACCTGGACGGCGTCATAGAGGGCGGTTGCGCCACCTGGCCGAAAGCCCTCGATCGCTCGCTCCAAAGTGTTCACGTCGCCCGTGAAATCGGTTGGGAAGATGAGATCCTGGTTGAAGAATCCGATCATGGCGCGATCCCCCGGGCGCAACTGCCGCACAAAATGGATGGCCGCCGACCTAACGCCGTGAGCATTCGGCTGGATACTCGATGAGGCGTCGAGCAGGAGGATGATGGTGAGGGGAGTATTGCCGGAAGCGAAAAAGCTAAGCTTTTGTTGCACTCCGTTCTCCCGTATCTCGAAGTCTTCCGCCTTCAATCCAGGGATCAGCCGCCTCCCCGCGGTAACGACGGCGTTCAAGTAAACCGCATCCACCGCTACCCTGAACTCGATTTGCTCTTCAGCCGGCGTGCCGGTTGGGGCGGCCTCTTGTGCGGTCGTGGTCATCGATGAGCAAGGGGAGCCGGAGGATGGGCAGAGGAGGGGCACCAAGGCTAGAAATAGGGGTCTACGCGGATTCGTGTGGGTTGAAAACTGCATTTCTGGGTAATAGCGGAAGGAAAGCCGCCACGATCTTCAGCTTGAGATATTCCTCGTCGCGATAGCCGTGGGCGCGTCGTTGCAGAACACGGATTTTGTTGTTGACCCCTTCAACTAGGCCGAGACTGACTTTGTTCTCCGGATGACAGTAGGAGGCGATACCATCCCAATGGGACTCAATCATACCGGCGAACTTCTGGTACGGATGCAGGCGTTGCCATTTGAGGCTGTCTTTCCAACGGGTGAAAAAGGCGCGAGCGCCGCGTTCGGTGCGGTAATCCCAGAGTTGCCCGAAGGCCTCCTTCAAAATATAGGCGGTGTTCAGGCGCCGGTTGGCCTGGAGCAACTTTTTGAGTGCGCGGCGACCGTCTAGGCTCAGGTTCTCCCGCCGGGAAAGCAAAGTGTAACGCTGCCCCTTGATGTACGACCGGTCCTTGCCGCTGAGGCGTTTGTACTCACCGCGCCGGACCTCATCGAGGGCCTTTGACAGATGACGCATGATATGAAACTTGTCGAAGATGATCCGCGCATTAGGCGCGTTGTGAATCACCGAGTTCCGGAAGGGCTTCCACATATCCATGGCGGCCAGCTTGATACGGGCGCCTTTTCTTTCCGCCCAGCGCCTTGAAGAACAAATCGATGTCGGTTTCTTTGCGACCCTCACCGCCCACCCAGATGGGACGCGCCCGCTCCAGGTCGCTGACAATGACGCGATAGTTATGTCCCTTGCGGATGGAGATCTCATCGACACCGATGGCCCGAGGCGCCGGTAGCCCCGCCCGGTCGACCTGCTCTTGCATGTAGAGCGTATCCAGAGCCTTCACCGTACCGTGGTGCAGACGTTCCATCTCGGCCACCGCCTTGTTCGGCATATCCCGGCACAGTTTGCCCACATGCGCCGCAAAACGCTGGGTGTAGCGCGAGTTGTTCGCCAGCCAGTCTAGGTGTTCTACATGCACACCGCCGCACCCAGAACAGTTGACGCGCCGACGCTCGTATTCCAGATAGATCCGCCAGCCTGCCAACGACAGGTCGCGGACCCGGCACACTTGTGTCATAGCGCCCCCGGCACCGTTGCCCACAGTAAGAGCACACAGCTGTTTTTTTCGCCTCTTGAGCTGGATGACGCGGGCGTATCGGTCACCGAATAGACCCTTCAATCCGGCACCAACCACGAAACCTGGCAGCGCAAACAGCGAGCGGATCGACTGGGAATTTTTCACTCGGTTAGCTTATCCTAAAAATGGACCACTTTTCAGCACCTGATGAAGTACTCGATACCTTTTCCACACAATGAGTTACACTGTTTTTCCGTCAGAACTTACCCACACGAATCCGCGTAAACCCAGAAATAGATGCCGCGCTCGCACGGCGTCTCAGGTTAGCCAACCCGGCCCTTCCGATCAAGATTCTCCGGATCGCCTCCGTCTTTCCAGAGACCCTAGCAGACCCTTACGTGCCGATGACCACGTTCCACGGTCGAATCCGCCATTCCTTGACCAGCCCGTTTTTCACGTAGGGGTCGGCGGCGACGAACTCTTCGATCTTCTTGGGGTCGTCGACCTTGAAAACGATCACCGCTTGATCGACGGGATCGGCGAGCGCCCCACCGTACACGAGGTCCCCCCGCGCATGAGACTCCTTGGCCATGCCCAAGTGCCCTTCTCGGAACGGACCTCGGCGGTCGAGAATATCGTCGACGTAATCGTAGAAGAGTATGTAATGCATCTTTACCTCGTTTTTAGTATGAGTCTAGCCGTTTCGGAGCTCGCTCATCGTCCAGGAACTCAGGGAACCATGAACTCCCCGGACTCGACTGGAGCGTCGATCTCGAAGGCTTCGTAGACTTCGACTGCCGTCATCTCTCCATCCGGAAACTGGACCACCTGCTGACGTTGAACGGGAAATCCTGTTTCCATTGTTGAGCCACAATCTGGCCTTCGCGGAAGGCTCTCCGCCAACACTGATGTCGAACGTCATCGTCTCGGTGATGACTCCGTCGATCGTTTCCTCGCCAGCCCAAGCAAAGTTCGTTACGCTGAGCCATTTGTGGACGTTGCCGTCGGTTCCCTCGGGGGCCGAGGCACCACTAAGAACAGCCAGGTTATGAAAGGATGCCCATTCGAGTCAGCCCGACAATAATTCCTTCGTTCAAAGCAGCGGGCGCTTCTTCTTCGATCGAGTCCGATCCGTTCCCGGCCCACATCTTGGTTCCGTCGGAAACGAGAGCGACGAGAACGTTGTTTGATGCGAACTGGCCAGCGAACTGGATACGAGCACGATTCCCGCTCGCCAGGCTAACTGTGCCTTCGAAGGCGGATTCAACGGTTCCCGTCGAGCCGGCACCGCCTTCTATATGAATCGTTTCAGCCTGGAGCAGTCTCCTCTCGAGCTCTTGGAACCGCTTCCCGGCTGGGACCTCCGGTTCAGCCGTCGGCCAAAAGCCGGAACAGGATAGCAATGGCAGGCCGCCTAACATCGTCAAGAGCAGTAACCCTGAACGCTTCATCATCGACAGGCCCTCCTCCGCGACGTCATTCTAGACGAATCCCGGCATCGGCTTCTAGTCTGAGCTTTTTGTTGACCCCACCGCCCGCCTCACGTATTATCCCTCCCGCTTACCAGCCCTGCTGGACGGCAATAGTGCTTCTCAAGATCGGGAGGCTAGGTCATGAATAATGAGAAAATTATAACTTCTATATAGATTCTTGGCGTCATAAGTGTCTTACTCTTTCTTCTGTCTTTTACCGCCTGCACGAGCTCGATGCCTGTGGACTCCGGTGAGGAGGCGTCGGCGACTCGTGTAGAGCCGCAGTATTTTCTAGGAACCGACAAGACTCACAATCGCTTCAGCGGCCTCATCCCGCCGGTGCTGGAGGTGCCTTCTGGATCTGTCATCGAGGTTCAGACCAAGGAGGCGACGGATGGTCAATTCACGGCAGACTCGGTGGTCGAAGATATTTCGAAGCTCGACTTCGATCCCATTCATCCCTTGACCGGACCCATTTCCGTCTTGGCGGCCGAGCCCGGGGACGTGCTCGCCGTGACACTTCACGAGATTGAGGTCGGTGATTGGGCCTGGAGCGCGATGTCGCCAGGGTTCGGGTTCCTGGCCGACGATTTCCCCGACCCCTACCTAAAGACCTTTCGCATCGAGAAAGGCGCGACCGAAGTCGCTTTCACCGACGATATCTCGTTACCGATTCGTCCCTTTGCCGGCGTAATGGGAGTCGCTCCGACAACTGAAGAGATGCTTTCGACGATTCCGCCCCGGGCTAACGGCGGAAACATGGACAACAAACATTTGGTCGTGGGCACGACAGTGTATTTTCCGGTGCTCGTAAAGGGGGCTCTCTTTTCCATCGGCGACACCCACGCTGCACAGGGGGACGGAGAGGTTTGCGGTACGGGTATCGAGGCCCCGATGCGAATCGTCCTCCAACTGGACGTGATCAAAGGTGGGCGGTCTCTAACGGAGCCTCAGTACGAGACCGACGACTACTACGCGGTGACCGCATACGCGGAAGACCTCGACGAGGCTGCGAAGAAGGCTACGCTCTATATGATCGAATACCTGGTGGAAGAGCGCGGTTTATCACGGCAAGAGGCCTACATGCTTTGTTCTCTGGCAGGGGACCTCAAGATATCCGAAGTGGTCGACGTGCCGCACGTCTTGGTGAGCATGCATATGCCGAAGGGTATCTTCAGGGATTAACGCGTTACTGAATATATCCCAGCGCCTTCAGCTCATCGCGAGCCTTTTCGTCAAGAACAGGCGCCCCACCCTCGCGGAGCGTGAATTGGGCTGCGAGCTCGCGGCTTTGACGATTCATCTCATCGTAGTAATCTCGAAGTTCTCGCGCGATGTGCCTGTTCGCTTCGGCAACGTTCTTGAGCTCATCGGGATCGACACTCAGATTGTAGAGCTCGACACGCTTGGCGTTGGGACTGTAGATCAGGTGCCAAGGGCCGCGGTTGAGTGACACCAAATTGGGGTGGGTGGCGATCCGAACGCGCTCTTCATCCATCTGACCCTCGCCCTTCATCAGCGGGATAAGGTTCACCCCCTGGAAACCATAAGTGGGTTCCAAGCCAACCGCTGCGAAAACGGTGGGCATCACATCGATGGACTCCAACGGGGCGGTGGCTCTCGAGGGAGCCACACCGGGTAGCTTGATAATGAGAGGTACTCGAAGCTGCACCTTGTACGGTCGATTGTGGCCTACGTAGCGACGCTCTCCGAGGCTCTCTCCATGATCCGACGTGAAGATGATCATCATCTCATCGTAGAGCCCGAGCCGCTTCAGCTCGTCGAATAGCCTTCCTACAGCGGCGTCGACGTACTCGACCTCAGCCGCATAGAGATCGCGCACGAATTGATAGTCCTCGTCTCCCATCAAAACCTTGTTGTAGTATCGCGCCCCACATTTGCCCGGGTCGACGTCGCCTTCGTACCACCCGGCACGTTTGGCCGCGTACTCTTGGGGCGGAGAATAAGGGCAGTGCGGCTCGTAGGTATGTAGGAAAAGGAAGAATTTATCGTCGCGGTGCTCGCCGAGCCAACGAAACGATTCCTTTTCGAACGCTTTGATTTGATTGGCCCGAGTGATGGGAGGAAGCTCGATGTACTCGTCAAAGCCTTTCGAGAAACCGAACTCGGCCTTCAATTGTCCACCACCCACGATTCCCGTGGTAGTGAATCCGACCCGCTGCAGAGTCTCTAGCGGTGAGACCAACGTTTCTTCTGGGACCGTCGATTTACTCGTTTTGTGGACGCTCGGATAAAGCGAGTACAAAATGGATTTGTGGGACCGAGCGGTGGAGGACGCTTGGGCGAGCACGTCGGTGAAGATCGTGCTTTCGGAAGCGAACCGATCGATGTTGGGACTTGTATCGAGCTCCGGGTTGTAGGAGCCCAAGAAGTCGGGCCGCAGGGTGTCGATGGAAATCAGAAGGACTTTGTCGACTGGTGCAACGGTTGGTTCTGGATCTGTGTTCGCGCATCCGCCAACGAGAAGGGCGGCGAGAAGGAATAAAGGACCGGCGGTTCTAGTTGGACTCATTCGTTGCCGAGCGCTTGATGTCTCTTGGTGTCAAAGGAAGCATTAGGTTCATCAGTGTAGCAGTAATGGCGCCAACCGCGAGGCCGGATTCCAGCACGACCTTAATGGATGAAAGGAGCACCGCCACCACTGGGTGGTCGATAGACTGATCCAAGTTCCCGACCCATTCGGGCACCATACTGACTCCTAAGCCGAGCGAAAGTGTAATGGCGAGGATGAGCTCGTTCCGCCTCGTCCAGCCACTGGCGCCGACGATTCTCAGGCCGGCGAGCGTCACCGCGGCGAAGAGCACGATGGTTGCGCCGCCCAACACCGGTCTCGGCATCAAGCCGACTAGGGCCGCCAGTTTAGGGAAGAGCCCGAGGGAAATCAAGATCCCGGCCACCGCAAAGCCTACTCGACGGGCCGCGACCCCGGTCAAACCGATGACGCCGTTGTTCTGTGAGAACGTGGTGTTGGGCATGGAGTTGAAGACGCCGGCGAGGAGGCTTCCGAAGCCGTCGGCCAGTATTCCTCCCTCCAGCCTTCGAATGAAGGTCGGGCCTTGAACGGGCTCACGCGAAACCGCCGAGGTGGCGGAGAGATCGCCGATCGACTCGATGGTCGTCACGAAGTAACCGATGATCCACGGAAACAAGTAGACGGGATCGAAAGCAAGGCCGAACTGAAAGGGCACGGGCAGCAGCGTCCAGCTAGCGGTTTCCGCCGCCGCCAGATCCACTTGCCCCAGCAGGATCGCGACCAGATATCCCGCCACCAGTCCGATAGCGATCGAGCTCGTTTTTGCGAAACCGCCGCCGAATCGGTGTAGCAACAGTATCGTCGCCGCGACGAAGCCTCCGAGGGCCAAATTTGCGGCGCTGCCGACGTCGGGAGCGCCGACGCCGCCGGCGAGATCGGTGATGCCTACTGCGATCAGACTCAATCCAATGAGCATCACCACCGAGCCGGAGACGACGGGGGGGAAGAGTCGGCGCGCCAAGCCGATGAATCGGCTCAAGACCATCTCGACGGGAGACGCTGCCAGGGTCAGCCTAGAATTAGCGGAAGCCCTCCGGCTTGTCCTGACTGGATCGCGAGGGGTACGAAGGTGAAGCTCGTGCCTTGTACGCTCAATAGACCTGACCCGAGCGGGCCGAGCCTTTTGACTTGAATGAGCGTCGTGACGCCAGAGGTGAAGAGCGCCATACTAACGAAAAACGTAGTCTCCGCTAGGCTTAGTTCGAGCGCTCTGAGCTTGCTCCGGTTTGGTGGACAAGTTGACTATGCAAACCGGTTTGCTTCCAAGAGTCTAAGTTCGAACTCGATGGGACTGACGTTCCGGAGCGTTGAGTGCCGTCGCCTCGGGTTGTAGAAATTGGTGATGTAGTCGGCGGTAGCCCATCGCGCCTGCGCTCGAGTCGGCAGAACGAGTCGGTAGAGAGATTCGGTTTTCAGCGTGCCGAAGAAACTCTCGACGACGGCATTGTCCCAGCAGTCGCCCTTTCGACTCATGCTGCACTCGATTCCGTGGCGTCGCAAGAACGCGCGGTAGTCTCTGCTCGCGTACTGCACGCCACGGTCCGAATGATGAACCATCCCACGCGGTGGTCGTCGGTGACGCACCGCCATCTGAAGCGCCGAGACAGCGAGCTCTGCGGCGAAGATGATTCGCCACCGCCCAACCGATCACGCGCCTCGAAAATAGGTCCATGACCACGGCCAAATACAACCAGCCTTCCCACGTTCGGATGTAGGTGATGTCCGCAGCCCAGACTTCGTTGGGGGTCTTCGGCAAGAACTGGCGCTGCACGAGGTCTCGAGCTACGGGGCGCGAGTGCGACGAATCCGTCGTCTTCCGAGAACGTCTCGGCAGGCGCGCGCACAGGCCTTTCTCTCTCATGATGCGAGCAACGCGCCGACGCCCAACAGACTCACCATCCGCACGGAGCTCGTCCACAACACGAGGACTTCCGTAAACTCCGCGGTTGGCTCGGAAGAACGCAACGATTTTTACGGACAGGCGCAGGTCATCTCGTTCACGGCGGCTGGGCTTCCGCCTCAGCCACGCATAGTAGCCGCTCCGAGAAACCTGGAGCAGCCGGCACATCCACGAAACGTGGAACTCCTCGCTTTGGATCCGAATCGCTGCGAACTTCATTTCTTCACGCTCGCGAAGTACGCCGCCGTTTTTTTTAGAAAGTCACGCTCCATCCGAAGCTCCCGAACTTCCTTTCGGAAGCCACGCAGTTCTTCGAGTTCCTCGCTCGTCAGGGTTCCGGGACCGCCTTCACCACGGTCGATCCTGTCCTGCCTCACCCAGGCATAAAGCGACGTCTCCGTCACATCGATATCCCGGGCTACCACGCTCACTGCCTTGCCGCTCTCCCGAACCAGCTGCACTGCCTCTGCTCGAAATTCCTTCGTGAACTGCCGACGTTTCTTTTTCTCTGCCATCTGAACACCCATATACCTCTCCGTTCGTTAGGTGTCCACTGAAACGAAGCAGGCCCACTTCTCCGGCGATGATCAGGGGCGGAGTGACGATACCCACGAACATGGCCAGCACGTGCTGGAGTCCGCAGAGGAGCGTCGTGGCGAGGTTGGGCTTGGCGTCGAGTCCGTAGAAGGGTGTCATCTACAGTCTCCCTCACCTCTCCCAGCCCGCCTCCGTCCGCTTCTGTTCCAAGGACTTCGGCGGGTCCGCCGAAGCTATGAGCGAAGGCGGAAGGGAGAGGGAAAAAAGGAGGAAAGGCACCATTAGTAGCCGGCGGCGTGACCGTCCTTCCGCGATTCCGAAGCCCCGTAGTAGACCTTGTTCTCGCTATCGAATCGAATCCCCTGGTAACCGCCGAACCCGCCAGGTCTTTGTTCGATCCGGTGGCCCATCTGAACGAGGTCGCGAAGGACCTCGGCTTCGACGCCGCTTTCCAAAGCAAGCGAGCCGCCATCCTTCATCTTTTCCCCGGTGGGTTGAGAGGAACCGTAATGACGGATTCTCGGCGCGTCACCAGCTTCCTGGATATTCATGTCGAAGTCCACGATATTGACGACGATCTGCGCATGCCCTTGGGGTTGGACGTCTCCTCCCATCACGCCGAAGCTCATGAAGGGCTGACCGTCTTTAGTGATGAACGCGGGGATGATCGTGTGAAAGGGGCGCTTGCGCGGTGCGTAGGAGTTGTAGTGTCCTTCCTCCAGGTTGAAGAGCTCCCCGCGGTCCTGAAAAATGAACCCCAGTCCATCGGGGGAGAGGCCGGATCCCATTCCTCGATAATTGCTCTGGATGAGAGACACCATGTTGCCTTGGTCATCGGCAACGCTCAGATAGATGGTGTCGCCCGCGTCCAAGGCCGGGTTTCCCGGTGGGAGCTCGCCACTTTGTACGACGAGAAGAAGGCGATCTCGCCCGCGTACTTAAACTTCCGCAAACAGTTCTTCCACTCTGTCAGCGAGCTGTTCATGACCGGCGACCGCTATGTCCGTCGTATCAGGCCGGAGGGGACAATGGATCTACGGCCCGATTTCACCATCCTCAGCCCGTTTACTTCGGGTTCTTACACTATAAGGATGAGATGGAAAACGAGCGTGAATTACCTGGAAAAACAGCTGACTGATCCCGAGTTCGGAATGATCATGCGATATCTCCCCTTCTACGACGACTTCGCGGTCCATGTGCACGCTGGAAACGGACCCTGGCTCCAATATACGGCGGTGCTTGCGCAGTACCATTTCTGGAGCGGCAACAAGAAACGGGGAGACGAGCTCTCGAGCACGATCGATCGTTACCGGAACGATAAGGGAGAGATCCCAGAGCATCTCTCCACTTGCAAACGATTCGAGTGGTTCATGGAAAAAGAGTGGGATCCGGGTGAGGATTTCGCGAAAGAATTCCACAAGCCGATCCTCAAGGAGGATCGGCGGCATCGTACCCGGCGGGCGAGCCGACGAGTCGGCGGAAGAGTTGCACGGCGCAACTCGTGTCGCGTGGGTAGACATACGGGTAGCGGGTGTCCGGAGGAGACGCCAGCAAGAGCCGGCCGTATTTCTCGGACGGCGCTGTGCACTTCAAGATGATTTTCATATGCTCCGATAGTTTGTCGTTCAGCTCTTGGGTTTCCTTCTCTCGCCTAGCCATGGTCTTTCTCTGCCTCCGGTCGGAGTATAAACCCAACTGTCGTGGGTAGGAACTGAGTGTCCGCTTTCGACGCATGCAAATCCCACCGGCGGACGACTCCTCGCAGGTTGATGGGCTATTTTGCTGAAAATGGAAGGAGTTGCGTGGCACAAGGTTTGCTCTTCCGCAGACCGTACCGGTAAGTGATGAGGAGGTTTTGATGGGCAAACTGGAGCGTTTACGAGAGGTGGCCGCCGGACTTCCGAGTCCGGAGTACGTGAGAGAAAAAGCAGCCGAAGGTTGGAGGCTCGTCGCGGTCGAGTGGGAACGTGAGGCTCGAGTAGGCGAGGAAGAGACCGGCCGCGTTAAGGAAGAGATACCCTTCGGTCTCAAAGTCTCTAAAGATTGCCTCCACCTGGAAGAAGATCCAGCTGAAACGGGGACCCTTCTGCTCGTGTTGGAGATGATCGTCGAGGACAAAACCATGTCCGAAGTGGCGGACGAGCTGAATCGGCGAGGTCTCAAGGCGCGGCGTGGTGCCGAATGGACCCAGCCGTCGGTTTTCGCTCTCCTGCCACGTGTCATCGAGGTAGCACCGCGCATCTTCTCGAGCGAGGAATGGGTCACGAGGAAGGTCCGCCAACTGAGCTCTCTCTGAGGGGCGTCTGGCGCATTTGCTTCCGTTCCTGTCTTAGACCTACCATCATGGCTCCATGTCTGCTGCGGTTTTTTCGAAGGAGAACGGCCCACCTTCGTCCCGTCCGACGCTGAGCGTCGTTCTGATCACCCACAATGCCGCCGCCCTTCTCGAACGAACCCTCACCGCGGTGTCCTGGGCCGATGAGATCCTAGTCGTAGATTCGGGCTCGACCGATTACACGCGCCAGCTCGCGACGCGGCTAGGTGCCACCGTCCTTCTACGGCCCGAGTGGAAGGGCTTCGGCTACCAAAAGAACCTCGCGCTTGCTCACGCCAACGGGGTTTGGATCCTTCTACTCGACGCCGATGAAGTGGTGGATCCGGTGCTGGCGGGCGAAATCCAGCGGGTGACAAGGACTCTTGGAGAAACGTCCGGATACACCGTGGAACGAGTCAACTATTTTTGCGGGGTACGCCTGAGGTTCGGTAGGTCGCGGCCTGCTCACATTCCGCGCCTCTTTCAGAACGGGCGAGGTCGAGTGTCGGAAGATGTGGTCCACGAGCGGGCCATCATCGATGGACCGGTGGGACGTCTAAAAGGAGCCCTGCATCACTACACCACCGAATCCATCACCGATCGCGTTCGCAAGGACGACGAGTACTCGAACATCATCGCCCGCGTGCGTTTCCAGGCCGGTCGCCGTGTGAATTTCTGGCGGCTCCTGTTCATTGTGCCCGCGGTGCTGTTTCGAGATCTCATCGTCCGTCTGGGATTATTCGATGGCAAGAAGGGTCTCATCGTGGCAGCGATTGCCGCCTTCTACGACTTTAGCAAGTACGCGAAGATCTGGGAGCTCCAACAACGAGAGGCGGCGGGCGAGACGATGGTCATGAGTGAGTCGACGACTCCACCGGCGGAGAGACGCGCACATGTTCCAGAAAGAGCCCAATGACACCCCCAAGCCGAAACCGTGGCTAGACCATTCCACCGTTCGGCGAAAGACACTGCCCGGTGATGTATGCGGCTTCGTCGGACGCCAGGAAAAGCGCACTGGCGGCAATGTCCTCTGCGGTCGCCCAGCGACCCATCGGTATGTGCTTCAGGGAGCTTGCCTTGACCTTCGCCGAGATATGGGCGGTCATGGGCGTCTCCACGAAACCGGGAGCGATCGCGTTGACTCGAATCTTCCACGCCCCGACCTCCCGAGCCAACGAGCGGGTCAAACCCAACACACCGGCCTTTGCGGCCGAATAGTGGGGCGCGTCGGCGAGGCCCATGATTGCCGCGGTGCTGGACATGTTGATGATCGCTCCTTTTCCTTGACGTTTCATCGGCTCTAGCGCCGCACGCGCGCAGAGGAAGGCGCCATCGAGGTGCACCTGCATCATCCGTCGCCAAGTGTGGTCGCTCATGTTTGCAGTGACGTTCCAGTGAGTTTCGATCCCTTTGCCCGCGGCGAGCTCTGCGAGGCGAGCCTCGGCAATACGATTGAGCTCGGCCCATCTCTCGGGCGGTTCGGCGATTCCCGCGTTGTTGACCAGGATGTCGAGTCTTCCTAATCGTCTCGCCACTTCTTCGAACATGCGGCCGACCTCTTCACTGTTCGATACGTCGGCGGCTAGAGCGTGTGCTCGAGCTTGCTCGATGTCATCGAGAGTTCGCTCCGCATCAGCCAAGCGCAGATCGTTCACAACGACGATGGCTCCTTCCCGAGCGAAGGCTATCGAGATGGTTCGGCCGATACCAGAGCCGGCCCCGGTGACGAGCGCTACGCGATTCTTCAGTTTCATGCTGCCACAAGAAAAAAAGCCCCGACCGGCTCCTACCAGAGCGGGTCGGGGCTGAGAGTATACGCTGAGTCCGGACCTTAGAAGTCGCCCATTCCAGGCGGCATGCCCGGGGGAGCGCCGCCCGGACCATCCTTCTCCTTCTCGGGAAGATCGGATACCAAGGCCTCGGTGGTCAGCATGAGCCCGGCGATGGAGGCCGCGTTCTGAAGCGCGAACCGGACGACCTTGGTCGGGTCGATAACGCCGGCATCGACCAGGTTCTCGTACTTGTCGGTTGCCGCGTTGTAGCCGAAATCGGCCTCCAGCTCTTTGACCTTGGACACGACGATGGGGCCTTCCTGCCCAGCGTTCTGGGCGATCCAGCGTATCGGCTCCTCGATCGATCGAGCGACGATTCCCACACCGATGCGCTCGTCATCGCTGAGCTTCTTGTCTTTCCTGAGCTTCTCGAGTACGCCGCCGCCGCGCATCAACGCAATACCGCCGCCGGGGACGATGCCCTCTTCGGCAGCCGCTTTGGTAGCGTGCATGGCGTCCTCGACCCGAGCCTTCTTCTCCTTCATCTCGGTCTCGGTAGCCGCACCCACCTTGATGAGCGCCACGCCGCCGACCAGCTTGGCCAACCGCTCTTGGAGCTTCTCACGGTCGTAATCGGACGTCGTCTCTTCGATCTGGTTGCGGATCTGCTTGATGCGGCCCTCGATGTCGCTCTTGGTACCCGAGCCCTCGACGATGGTGGTCTCTTCCTTGGTGATGATGACCTTCTTGGCTCGTCCGAGCTCCTCGGCCTTGAGGTTCTCGAGCTTGATGCCGAGGTCCTCGAAGATGGCGCGCCCGCCGGACAGGATGGCGATGTCTTCCATCATGGCCTTGCGGCGATCGCCGAAGCCGGGAGCCTTGACGGCCGCCGCCTTCAGAGTTCCGCGCAGCTTGTTCACGACGAGCGTTGCGAGAGCCTCCCCTTCGATGTCCTCGGCGATGATCAGCAGGGGCTTGCTGGATTGAGCGACTTTCTCTAGGACGGGAAGAAGGTCCTTCATGTTCGAGATCTTCTTCTCGTGGATCAGGATGTAACAGTCCTCGAGGACCGTCTCCATCCGCTCAGGATCGGTGACGAAATAAGGAGAGAGATAGCCGCGGTCGAATTGCATTCCCTCGACGATCTCGAGACTCGTCTCGAGTGTGCGGGCTTCCTCAACCTGAATAACGCCATCCTTGCCGACCTTCTCCATGGCCTCGGCGATGATGCTACCGATCGTCTCGTCGCCGTTTGCGGAGATGGTACCGACCTGACCGATCATCTTGCCCTTGACAGGCTTCGAGAAACTCTGGATCTCCTCGACCAGGGCCTCGACCGCGATGTCGATGCCGCGCTTGAGCTCCATGGGGTTGCTGCCAGCAGCGACGTTCCTCAGTCCCTCACGGAAGAGAGCCTGGGCCAGCACGGTCGCGGTAGTCGTACCGTCACCGGCGACGTCGGAAGTCTTCGACGCGACTTCCCGAACCATCTTGGCGCCAAGGTTCTCGACGGGGTTCTCGAGATCGATCTCCTTGGCCACCGTCACGCCGTCCTTGGTGACGACCGGCGGACCGAACTTCTTCTCCAAAACGACATTGCGGCCCTTGGGGCCCAGCGTCACCCGCACCGCGGTGGCTAGGTTGTTCACGCCCCTCAGGATCGCCTGCCTGGCGTCCTCGTGATAAAGAATCTGTTTTGCCATCTTCTTAAACTACCTCCTCATATATGTGATGGTGGGTTGGCGCACCCGAAGGGTGCGCGAAGACCCGCCGTTTACTCGAGAATTCCGAGTACCTCGTCTTCTCTGACGATCAGATACTCGATGTCTTCCAGTTTGACTTCCGAGCCGGAATACTTTCCGACTAGAACTTTGTCGCCAACTTTGACCTCCAGCGGGACCTTTTGGCCGTCCTTGAGCACCCGGCCCGAGCCCACCGCGATGACCTCCGCGGTCAAGGGCTTTTCCTTGGCGCTGTCGGGGATGATGATGGATCCAACTTTTTTCTCTTCCGTCTCCTCGAGACGCTTAACGACGATGTTTTCTTTGATGGGTGTGATCTTCATTGCCTACTTCCTCCTCCTTTTTAACTGAAATGCGAATGGCCCCGCGGGGTCTTCCTGCGGCTCAGCCGCTGATGGGAATGTGCTTGCTGTTTTTGTCGACCTGCTTGGGCATGATGACCATCAGGATGCCGTTCTTGAACTCCGCCTTGACCTTCTCGGAGTCAATAGTCGTCGGCAAAGTAAAGGTCCGGTTGAACGGGCCGAAGGCTCGTTCCATACGATGGAACTGTTCCTGATTGATCGCCTCTTTCATACGCCGTTCGCCCCTGAGGGAGATCCGGTTGCTGTCGATACGAAGCTCGATGTCAGTCTGATCGACATCCGGCAGCTCGGCCTTCAACACCAGGCTCGCCTGGGACTCGTAGAGATCGACCGGGGGAGACCAGGTGCCAGCGCTGGACTCTTCCGCTTGGGAGCGGGAGCGAGAGAAGGTCTGATCGAACAGCCGGTTCATACGCTCTTGGAGCGCAACGAGCTCACGAAACGGGTCCCAGTGGGCAACGGGCACAATTACCGCTTTGGTTTACTTTTGTTATTGGGTTAGCACTCACGGCGTGCGAGTGCCAACGGGCCGTATGGTAACGACTGCCTTAGCCGTTGTCAAGCAAAAAGCTTTAGTGGCTTGGGTTGAGATCAGGGGGAGGCTATTTTGGCCTATTCTATTGAAAATAAAAGATATAGCTAGCGTGGCAAGGTGTCGATTTTCTGGCCGGGGAGCCCGACCTCGTTGACAGGTCACTCGCCTAGCTCATAGTCTGTCTCGGTGCCCTACCGCGTGTTGGACCACACGGCCGACTACATGGTCGAGGTGGTCGCGGAAGGGAAGCCGGAGCTCTTTTCCGAGGCCGCAAGAGCCCTTTTCGACATCATCACCGATTTGGGAACCGTCGAACCGCGGCAGTCGGTCTCGATAAGCGTCGAGGCCGCGAGCGACGAAGAGCTCCTGGTGTCCTGGCTCACCGAGCTTCTCTTTCTCTATGAAGACCAAAGATGGCTGTTCTCCCGATTCGAGCCCCGGCTCGTGGAAGACCGTCGGTTCGAGGCTGAGGCGTGGGGTGAGAAGCTCGATCCCGAGCGCCATCCCATCGATCGAGAAGTGAAGGCGGTGACCTACCACCGCATGGCACTGGTGAGGCAGGGGAAATCTCTCTCGACGACAATCGTTTTCGATCTATGAAGCGTCCGAAAGGAAACGCGATGGCAAGCAAAGTCAAGATTCAGAAAATCGACGACAACCGCTGGCGGCTCCCGAGAGAAGGGAAGATGCGTGTCGAGGGATTGGTCTTCGCGAGCCAGTCTTTCGTCGACACCCTTCGCGGGGATCCTGCCCTCGAGCAAGTGGCCAACGTGGCGTCCCTTCCCGGTATCGTAGGCCGGTCCATCGCGATGCCGGATATTCATTGGGGCTACGGCTTCGCGATTGGGGGCGTTGCCGCTTTCTCGCCCGAAGACGACGGCGTGGTCTCGCCGGGGGGTGTCGGTTTCGATATCAACTGAGGAGTCCGGCTACTGCGCTCAGGTCTGAGTCGCGAGGACGTCGACGGAAAACTCCGGGAGTTGGTCGAGACCCTCTTTGCCAATGTTCCAACCGGTGTCGGGGCGCACCGTCGCGATTTCAAGCTCCCCCAGTCTGAGTTGCGACGAGTTCTCACGCGAGGTGCGGGTTGGGCAGTGGCCAACGGCTACGGAACCGAAACTGACCTCGAGTACATCGAAGAAGGGGGCTGCCTCGAGGGTGCGGATCCTGACGAGGTCAGTCCCCGCGCCATCGAACGCGGGCGCTCGCAACTGGGGACGCTCGGTTCGGGGAACCACTTTGGCGAGATCCAGTACGTCGCCGAAATCTACGACCAGAGGCTTGCCGATGCTCTAGGTCTATTCCCCGGACAGGTGACGGTCTCGATCCACACCGGGTCCCGCGGGCTCGGCTATCAGGTGTGTGACGACTTCCTGAAGATCATGCTACGCGCTTCCGCGAAGTACGGCATCGAGCTCCCCGATCGCCAGCTTTGCGCCGCACCTCTGACCTCTCCAGAGGCGAAGCGTTATCTAGGTGCCATGTCGGCGGCCGCCAACTACGCCTTCGCTAACCGGCAAATGATCACGCACTTGGTGCGCGAGAGCTTCGAGAAGGTGCTCGGAATTGGCCGCGGGAAACTCGGCCTCGGTTTGGTTTACGACGTTTGCCACAATATCGCTAAGTTCGAAGAGCATCGGGTCGGAGGCAAGAAGAAAAAACTGTGCGTCCACCGTAAGGGAGCGACGCGAGCCTTTCCACCCGGCCATCCCGAGATTCCCTCCGCCTACCGCGCGGTTGGACAACCGGTCCTCATCCCCGGGGACATGGGCCGTTACTCTTATGTTTTGGTGGGCACGGAGCGCGCCTATCAGGAGACCTTTGGAAGTACCTGCCACGGTGCCGGGCGGCGGATGAGTCGTCGCCAGGCGCGGAAGACCGCCGGCAAACGCGCCATCGTTCGCGAGATGGAAGAGCAGGGGATCATCGTCCGAGCCTCAGGGAGAGCCACTTTGGTGGAAGAGATTCCGGAGGCTTACAAAGACGTCGCGGAAGTCGTGGATGTGGTTCAGGGAGCGGGCATCAGCCAGAAGGTCGCACAACTCCGCCCGATGGGTGTGATTAAGGGCTAGTGCTTCGTTCTCCATCACATTCTTGCATTTCTTTCCAGAATGAATACACTCGTCCCTGCGAATTGACCCCCTAACATCCACGACACACTTTTTTGCAGGAGGATCTTATGAAGAATAGGGTTTTGGCCTTTCTGGTTGTCCTAAGCGCTCTCTTGTGCATCGTCGCACCCCTGGCAGCGCAAGATGATGCGGGAAACTACTATCGGGAAGCTCTCTGGGACGTGAAAAGAACACACTGGAGCTCATACGAAGAGAATTTCACGAAAAATCAGAAGCCCATCCTGGACAAGCTGTTGGCCGAGGGCGTCATCACCGAATGGGCCATGACCGCCCGGTCGATTCACACCGAGGACGGCTACACCCACGCGACCTGGTGGTCGGGTAAAGACCTCGCGAGCCTTCAACGGGTGATCGACGCCTTTTGGCGAGCGAGACGAGAAGTTGAGCGAAGCGGAGCGTAAGAAACGGGACTGCCGAACTCACCGGCTCGATAGAGAACCATCGCGACACCCTGGGCCAGAGCTTGCTGTTTCGGGGTCGTTCCGCGCAAACGGATGAAGGTTTCGTCTTTGGGTCCTCGGTTCAAGCCAAACCGGGAAAAGGTCGCGAATATCTAGAATCATGGCAAAAGCGTAACAAGGCCACGCACGACCGGCTCCTCGATGAAGGAACGATTCTTGCCTACGGAATCGATGTCGAATTCATCCATACCGAAGCTCCGGGCAGCATCACGTACTGGCGTGTGGTACCGAGCCTGGAGGCAGACGCTAAAGTGAGGGCCGCCATTCGCGCCAACGACACTCGTACGCCGGAGGAGCGACAAGCAATGCGCCAGGCCCTGTTCGTCGAAGGTAGTCACCGCGATTCCATGAGCCGGATCATCCACTATGCTGCGAAAGGAGGCGAGGCGGCGCCGACGTCTCCTTAACGCACGGGGACGCGGAAAGCTACGACGGTCAGTGTCTGAGAGTGGTCGCGGGGTCGACCCGCGTTGCCCGACGTGCCGGCAAATAGGAAGCCAATCCGGCGGCTAGCAACAAGGCGAAGGGCGTCACCGCAAACGTCATGGGGTGGATGGATTGGACTCCGTAGAGTACGGTGGCCAAGACTCGCGCCGAGATGAAAGCCAGTGGCGCCCCGAGGGCCAAACCGACGAGCGTCAGGCTCAATCCTCTGCGCATGACTCCAGCAAGGAGGCTGGAACGCGGCGCGCCGAGGGCCATTCGGATACCGAGCTCATGTGTTCTCTGATTCACTACGTAAGAGAGAACTCCGTAGAGGCCGAGGCCGGCCAGGAGAAGAGCAAGAAACGCGAAGCTAGCGAGCACCGAAGCATAGAGCCGCGGGCGTGCCACGATCGTGGAGAACGCCGCGTCTAGCGCGGCGACCTCGTGGACAACGTGATGTCAAAGACAATGCGACGTCCGATCGGATCCCGGTCGGCGAAGTGCCGGCGCGCGAGCTCGCGACTGACGATCACCGCGGGTGTCGAATCGGCCGCGTCACGATTGTCGAACCATCGTCCTTGGGCGAGGCGCGCCCCCAGCGTTTCGAAGAATCCTGGACTAATCACATGGGTGAGTGCTCTTGGCGTTTCCGAGGCCGGTGGCATCGGATCACCCTCCACCGAGTAGTCTGCTCGGTCGGCTTGTGTGCTGACGTAGGGCACTTGCAGGGTCGCGCCTGCGGAGCTCACTCCCGGTAGCCGTCTTACTTCTCGTAGAAGATTCTCAAAGAAAGCGGCCCGCCTCGCCGGTTCGGGGTATTGGCGGAAGGGCAACGAAACGCGCAGAGAAACCACCTCCTTGGGTTCAAATCCGGGATCTTTTTCCTGCAGGTAGGCGAAGCTATGGATCAACAGGCCGGCGCCGATCAGCAACGGTAGGGCGATGGTTACTTGCCCGACGACGAAAAGATCCTTGAACCGACTACCTGCCGAGCCGATGTTTTTTCCAGCCTCCCTGAGGAAGCTTGCAAGATCTCCTCTCAACATTAGGAAGCTCGGTAAGAGGCCAAAGATTACGGTCGACCCGAGGGCCAGCAACATGGTGAAGGTCAGCACCGCTCGATCCACGGTGAGCTCATCCGCACGCGGGAGACCCTGCGGTAGGAAGCTTGTTAGAACCGGGAGCACCCAGACCACAATGGTCAGGCCGACCGTGCCTCCGGCGAGCGCGAGCAGCAAGCTCTCTGCCAACACCTGACGCACGAGATCGCTCCGGCCTCCTCCCAAGGCGAGCCGAATCGCGATTTCCCGGCGATCGCCCATGATGCGAGAAAGCATCAGGTTTGCGATATTCGCGCAAGCGATGAGAAGGACGAGCCCGACCGCTGCCTGGAGCATGTAAAGCCCCGGCCTCGTTTGGTCGACGAACGAGTCGAGCACGGGTTCTACGGGACACTTTCCACCCGGCGTAGGTCTCCGGGAAATCCTGCGCCAGTCGATCGCTTACCACTTGAAGGTTAGTCGAGGCTTCCCCGACGGACACCCCGGGCGCGAGCCGCCCGAAAGCGGTGTAGATCCGGAAGTGGGGGTTGCGAGGATTTTCGCCGGCTCGCAAGGTGACCCAGAGCTCGGGACTCACGTCGCTTCCTAGGTCGTGGCCGTAGATCACCGGCGGAGCAACCCCGATCACCGTGTGATCCTCTCCCCCGAGGTTGAGCACCTGCTCCACGATGCCCGCGTTTCCGCCCAGCCGTTCGAGCCAGAATCGGTGGCTCAACACGGCGAGTGGCGGGCTATCGGCGGCTTCGTCTTCCTTGACGAAGAATCTCCCGACGGCGGGTCGAACGCCGAAAACATCGAAGTAGTTTGCGGATACCACTCCGTGGTTGACCTGCTCATTCCACTGGCTCGTCCGCCACATGACGCCGAAATAGGTCGAGAACCCGACATCGGAGAACGTTGCGCTTTCGCTCTGCCACGCGCGGGCCTCCAAAATGGAAGTCCAATCGAGGTGGCCTTCCGCCTCGTTGAGGGAAAGTATGCGCACGAGTCGATCCGGAGCCGTGTAGGGCAAAGGTCGCAGCAGGATGGAGTAGACGATGCTGAAAACCAAAGTAGTCGCGGAGATACCCAGAGCCAGGACCAAGACGACTCCTAGGGTGAAGCCAGGCGCTCTGCGGAGCCTCCGGGAAGCGTAGCGGAGATCGTTGAGAAATCTCACAATGCAACAGCTGAGTTGCAATAACTGTACCGGCCGGCGACCGCGAGAATGCCGCGAATCGTGCAGGCCGGCACTGCCAAGGCCGCTGCGGTGCCCGCGAACGGGACGAACGGTTTCCGGAAACGGACAGCGCTGTGAGGGCAACTTTGACAACAACTTCCGCACTGGGGTATAGGGAGGGGATCCATCCGCTTGAACGGAAACACGAATGTCCCGGACCGTCGCGTTCGATTTGAAACAGCTGGAGCGGCTCGCCGATCCTCATCCTCTGTATCAGAGGATGCGCGAGGAGGATCCCGTTCACTGGTCGGAGGAGTTTCAAGCATGGTTCGCGACCGGCTATCCAGAAGTGTCGGAGGCGCTGCTCAATCCTCACCTGAGCAACGCCCGGACCTCCCGCGTTCCCGACCGGCTCAAGGCGATTGACCCCGACCTTTTCAAAGACTATCGGCGTGTCTTGAGCAAGGCCTTGTTCATGTCCGATCCGCCCGAGCATACTCGCTTGCGTCGCCAGTCGTGGGAAGCTTTCACTCCCGCTGCGGTCGAACGGTGGGGCCCCGCTATCCAGCGGGTCGTCGATGACTGTTTGAATCGGGCGGAGGATTCGGGCCGTGTCGATCTCGTGAAGGATTTCGCGGACGTAATCCCGGCGACCGTCTTGGGAGAGATGTTCGACGTGCCCAGGTCAGATCAACAACTGTTCTGCGAGAGCGGAGTCGCCGTCGCGACACTCTTTAGGGCCCCGACCCAGGACATCGAGGCGAAAGCCAAGGCGGGGAACGATGCGACGCTGGCGCTGGAACGTTATTTTCGAGACCTGATACCGCAACGACGCAAGCGTCGGGGAAGGGATCTCGTTTCGTTCTTGATCGGCAAGGTGGAGACCGGCGAGATGAGTGAGGAGGAGCTTTCTGCTCAGTGCGTCTCGTTCCTTGCGGCCGGGATCGTCACCACCGCGGAGCAGCTCGGCAATGGCGCGTATTGTTTCTTGAGCAATCCTTCGGAAATACGAGCGCTGCAGGACGACGAATCGCTCATCAAGACGGCCGCGCAGGAGGTTCTCCGATACGCGGCGGGAGGGTTCATCTTCAAGGTGGCGACCGAGCAAACCGTGATCGCCGGGAGGACCATCGAGCCCGAGCAGATCGTCTACATTGGCTTGGCTTCCGCGAATCGTGATGCTCGCGTCTTCGAGGACCCCCATCGTTTCAATATCCAACGTGACAATGCGTCCCGGCACCTCGCATTCGGCCTGGGACGTCATGCTTGTACGGGCTCCGCGCTCGCCACCGCAGAGCTCGAAATCGCTTTCCAGACTCTCTTCCGCAGGTTTCCGAAACTCCACCTCGATACGAGCCTCGAGCTTCCCATCCGGTGGGACGCTTTCTCGCCGCGGATTTACACTTCCTTGCCCGCTCTCATGTGAGCGGGCTTCAGGGACTCGAAGATGGCGAGAACGGTAACCCCCGACGGAGCCGAGCTCTACTACGTGACGCGCGGGGAAGGGCGACCCATCCTCTTCGTACACGGCTGGATGAGTAATCATCGGACCTGGGATCGTCAGATTTACGCGCTTCAGGACCGCTATCAATGTGCGGCGCTCGATCTTCGTGGGATGGGGCAGTCCGAGAAAGGCGACTGGGCGTACAGTTTCGAGGAGTTCGGCTCCGACGTCCGCCACCTCATAAGGAGCCTTGGCTTGAAGGACGTAACGCTGGTCGGTCGTTCGATGGGCGTGAGTGTTTCGCTCAGCTACCTCGAGCAGTTCCAAGACGACGGTGATGTGTCGAGGGTCGTCCTGGTCACTGGTCCCATCAAGTTAACGAACTCTCCGGATTGGGACCTCGGTATAGAAGAAGAGGAGTGCATGAACTACATCGACGGCGTTGCGAACGATCCTCTGAATGGACGATGGCGGTTTGCCGAGGCTTGTCTTCTCAATCCGAGCGAAGCGGAAGTCCAAAGCGTCTACCAAATCTCACTCCAAACTCCTCTCGACGTGGCGATGAAGGCGGTACGCAATCAGCTAAGGCTCGATCATCGAGAGGTGTTGAAGAGCTTGCGGATTCCATGCCTCGCCGTCTATACCGGCCACGACTTCTATCCCCTCGCGCTCGGTGAGTACATCGCGAAAACGGCACCCAAGGGTCGCTCTGTCTTGTTAGAGGACGACGGCCACTCCGTCCCCCTGCAGAATGCGGACAGGTTCAACGACGTGCTGATCGAGTTCATGGAGTCGTCCTGAAGCCGCTTCGTTTCCACCAGCTCATCCCGGCGACGTAGACCCCGGCGGTGACGACGATAGACGTTACTGGTTGAATCGTTTCAGGCGGTGCCAGTCGCCCGGCGATGATTCCGCAGGCGACAGCCGCGATAGCGATCCAATTCACGGCCGAGGTCTCCATTCCCCCAAGCCTTCGTCGCCTAAACACAAAGTAGTCTGCGATCAGCAGACCTACCAAGGGTGCGAAGATGGTCCCCAAGAGGAGTAACCACTGGGTGAAGTACTGGGTCAATCGGAGGCAGGCGAGGGCGGTTCCGACCGAACCGAGTACCATAGTGTTGAGCCAGCGGGGCCACCTCGGAAATATATTGGTCACGGCCAGCCCGCCTGAATAGAGAACCTTGTCACTCGTCGTCCAAGTCGCCAGCGCGATGACCAACAGCGCCCCCACGCCCAAGCCGAGTGACTGGACGCCTAGAACAGGATTCGGCTCGCCGGTTGCGAGCGCTGAGATCGCGCCGAGGGCCATCATGAACGCCGCTACCGGGGCTACGCTAAGCGAGCCTATCCAGACCGAGCGATGATCACGGGCGTAGCGCGCAAAGTCGGCGGCGGTAAACGCACTTCCCATCTGGGCGGACACCACGATATTGACCGCACCCAAAAACGATAGCGGTCCGAGTCCCGACCTCGACAGGATGTCGGGCAACGAGTGATTGGCCGCGATTCTGAAGAGCAATAAGGCCGACAAGATCAGTAGAAGCGGAACCGCGACCGCGGCCAGCTTTCGGATCCAGTTGAAGCCGATGATGGCGACGAAAGCATTCGCCGCCCCCATGAGGACGATGGGGACGAAGAGTGGTCCTGACCAGCCGGTTAGCGCCCGGAGCAAGCCATCGAGTGCCATCGCCGCCAACTCGGTGTGAACCGCGAACCAGCCGGTCGACGATACCAGGATCGCGAGAGAGGGGAGCCACGTTCCCCACGGATACCCCAGGGAAGCTCTCGTCAGGACCGGTGTGGGAAGACCATGGTCCGTTCCGGGGTAGGCGGCGGTGGAAGAAATTGTGAACGCGAGAGCGTTTCCCAGGAGCCCCGCGAGGACTGCCTGTGTGAGCGATAAGCCGGGGACGAACGCGCCGCCCACGAGCATCATGGGTAGGCAAATGTTGACCCCCGAATAGAGTGCGAAGAACGCGAACCAACCCTGGCGGCGAGATTCTGGAGGTATGGGATCGTTTCCGTGAGTTTCGACCTCCATCGAGTAGGAGTCTAATCGTAGGACAGCTTGGGATACCAGTCGGTGCCGCGACCCTCAGGCGTCAGATCGAAAAGCTTCCAGAGCGGCCAAATTGCCGGCCCTTCGCAGTGTCCATGACCCTCTCGATGGGGGACTTGCCTTGATCTCGATGAGAGCATACTTAGGTTTCCTCAAGCTGCATTTCTCTGGGAGAGGCGTTCATGGGACATCACTCCTCCGCCCTCTACATTAAACTCAAAGGGTCTCCCTGTCTCACGCACGTTGGCACAAAGGGGGGACTCGTAGCTCGTCTTATTCTGGGAGAGAAATTCGTCGACGGACTAAACGAAGAAGCGTGGAACGCCGCCTGACTCAGAAAAGTGATCCACAACTCTTGACAATATCTCCGCTTTGTGCAGCGCAAGGCATGGGTCCAAGATGACACTCTGATTATCGAGGAGCGTGCCATGGGAGAGACGGAGGGTAGCGTGGAAATGAAGGTGCCGCTTCAGATGCTAAGTGGCATAAAACACACGCTGCAGCAGACGGTCGGCCCGACCGTACCCTCATAGGAAACCAGCTATACTTCGATCTACGTAGCCGACCGCTGCTTAGCTTTTCGTTATACGCCTCAGACCTTATGACTGACCAGCCCAGCCACTACCGCCCTGGCCTGATTACGTTCCTGACCGTGATTCACGCCGTCGGTGTCGCCGTTCTTCTAATCGGCGGCGTCGTGATCGGCTGGTCCTCTGGTGTGTCCAGTGCCTTCGGAGTTACGCCCCTCCTTTCACGATTGGGATCGCTCTTCATGGCCCTCGCCATAGCAGCCGGAACTGTTGGCCTTTGGAAGGCTCGAAAGTGGGGTTGGTGGCTCATTGCCGGCTACTATTCTTACCTGGTGCTGAATCACATCTTTGTGCTGGCATCGCTCACGTCGCTCGCGGACGTATCCCCCGACCAGATCGTTCTCCAGTTTGCCCGATCGATAGGCAGGGGCGGCTTTAGTCTTGTCATCTTGGTCCTGCTTTTTGGAAGGCGACTGTCTGATTACTTTGGTTTTACCATGGCTCGGTGGAAGAGAGCGCTGCTCCTCGCTACAGGGGCTTCGGCCGCAGTATTCGTCATCGGGGTGGCAGCGCTCCTACTTGGCGGCGCATAACAAGCGCTGCAACGGACGAGCGGCGATGGGTGTTTCGAATGGCTGTTCTTATTTCGAGCGCAGCTCGCCGCTGAGCTTTTTCGTTATGCGGAGTGAGATGTGAGTCGACCGGCGGCTGTGTTCGCATTGATGATAGGTCTCTTCTATTGCGGTTGCACCGACGCCTTGGCTCCGCCGAAAACGGCCGAGCCAGAAGGGACGGCCCAGGATTTGGAGCCCGGTCAGCGGGATACCGTGCGTGTCATTGATGCACACACCGTGGTGTTTCGCGCTGACAGCCTCGCGGCGGGCCGTGCGGATTTCTTGATGTCTATCCTGCCCAGAGGTCCGTATTGGGAACCGGACGGATCCGATATCGCTTTGGGTCGACTTTTGGTCGAACGTCGACTGGGCGCGAAGGCCGACGAGTATCCGATTCGGCAGTACATCGGTTACCTCTCGGAGGACCGACGAATCATCCAGGTTCGGGGCCTGCATTCTGATTGTCTTCAGCAGTATGACTATTGGAGACGACTTCCGGTTCGAGCTGTTGCACAGCGGGGGTTGCGTATTCACTCTGGACTTTGATCCAGGTGGCGAAGAGATTCTAGATTGAAGTGACCCCGCTTTCGTGGACAGGTTAAGAGTTAGGGATCAAGCGTCGCGATAGTACCTCCTTTCGAATTGGATAGGCGAGCAATAGTCGATGGCGGAGTGTCGTCGTCGCGGGTTGTACCAGCCTTCGATGAAATCGAAGGTCGCCATGCGCGCCTCAGCGTGGTAGCGAAACGACCGGCGCTCGATCAGCTCGCACTCGAGCGTCGCGAAGAAGCTCTCGCACATCGCATTGTCGTAACAGTCCCCGACTGAACCCATCGACGGTCGCACCCCGGCCTCCCGGCATCGCTGGCCGAACGCTAGTGACGTGTACTGCGTGCCCTGGTCCGAGTGATGGATGACGTCGCCGGGCTTGCGTTGGAACAGCGCCATGTCGAGGGCGCTCAAGACGAGCGACGTCCGCAGGTGGGTAGCCATTGCCCATCCGACGATGCGTCGGCTGAAGGCGTCCAGCACGACGGCGAGGAACAAGAAGCCCGACCACGTGGGCACGTAGGTGATATCGGCGACCCACAGGCGGTCGGGCCGGTCCACCTCGAAATTCCTGTCGACGAGATCGGGGGCGGGACGGGCGTCGTCACAGCGAATCGTAGTGTGCGCCCTCTTGCGCCGGTGAACACCTTGAATGCCAGCCTCGCGCATCAGCCGCGCTACACGCTTGCGTGAGACGTGGAGCTCGTGTGTCTCTCGTAGCTCGTGGAGGATCCTCGGCGCGCCGTACGTGCTCCGCGACGCGGTGTGAATCGCCCGGATCTTCTCAAGCAACTCCGCATCCGACACCGCGCGGGCCGACGGGGCACGCTCAAGCCACGCATAGTAGCCGCTGGCGGAGACGTCCAGCAGTCGGCACATCGTGGCAACCGGTAGTGAATCCTGGTTCGCCCTCACGAATCGGAAGGCTTCGGTGGTACCGACTCGGTCTCCCGAGCGAACCAGGCCGCGGCTTTTGAGAGGATCTCCCGCTCCAACCGTAGTTGACGGTTCTCCCGTCGCAGGCGGCGGAGCTCCGCACGCTCCTCACTCGTCAGACCGTCCTGCCTGCGACCCTCGTCGAGATCCGCCTGGTTCACCCAGTTCCGGATCGTCTGGCCCGAGGGCTCAAACTCTCGCGCCAGCTCTTCGGAGCCGCGGCCAGCTCGCACCAGCTCTACCATTTGGCGCCGGAACTCGGCCGCGTATCTGTTTCCCTGCTTTGACATCGTGGACTCCTGTCTCCCAAAGGATTAGGTGTCCACGAAAGCGGGTCAAGTCCAATCAGAGGGTTAGACCGGCTGCGGGGTTCACGATTTGGGGAGAATTGTAGAGGGTTGTAGGAAGTTTTTGGACAACTTTCGGACAGTTTGGAGACCGATGGGCAGGCTCCGGCATGACATCCGCCGGGCTCTCCAGATCCCTTCGCTCGTCGGGTCTGCGACTACGCATCAGTCCTGCGCCCTGTCCGGCGAACTAGAACCTACGCAGCGGTCGGCTACGTAGATCGAAGTATAGGTGGTTTCGTATGAGGGGACGGTCGGGCCGACCGTCTGCTTCAGCGATTGGTTATGCGGGCCTATGGTCCGACGGTTCCCCAACCTAGATCTTGGACTTGACCCGCTTTCGTGGACACCTAATCCTTTGGGAGACAGGAGTCCACGATGTCAAAGCAGGGAAACAGATACGCGGCCGAATTCCGGCGCCAAATGGTAGAGCTGGTGCGAGCTGGCCGCGGCTCCGAAGAGCTGGCGCGAGAGTTTGAGCCCTCGGGCCAGACGATCCGGAACTGGGTGAACCAGGCGGATCTCGACGAGGGTCGCAGGCAGGACGGTCTGACGAGTGAGGAGCGTGCGGAGCTCCGCCGCCTGCGACGGGAGAACCGTCAACTACGGTTGGAGCGGGAGATCCTCTCAAAAGCCGCGGCCTGGTTCGCTCGGGAGACCGAGTCGGTACCACCGAAGCCTTCCGATTCGTGAGGGCGAACCAGGATTCACTACCGGTTGCCACGATGTGCCGACTGCTGGACGTCTCCGCCAGCGGCTACTATGCGTGGCTTGAGCGTGCCCCGTCGGCCCGCGCGGTGTCGGATGCGGAGTTGCTTGAGAAGATCCGGGCGATTCACACCGCGTCGCGGAGCACGTACGGCGCGCCGAGGATTCTCCACGAGCTACGAGAGACACACGAGCTCCACGTCTCACGCAAGCGTTGTAGCGCGGCTAATGCGCGAGGCTGGCATTCAAGGTGTTCACCGGCGCAAGAGGGCGCACACTACGATTCGCTGTGACGACGCCCGTCCCGCCCCCGATCTCGTCGACAGGAATTTCGAGGTGGACCGGCCCGACCGCCTGTGGGTCGCCGATATCACCTACGTGCCCACGTGGTCGGGCTTCTTGTTCCTCGCCGTCGTGCTGGACGCCTTCAGCCGACGCATCGTCGGATGGGCAATGGCTACCCACCTGCGGACGTCGCTCGTCTTGAGCGCCCTCGACATGGCGCTGTTCCAACGCAAGCCCGGCGACGTCATCCATCACTCGGACCAGGGCACGCAGTACACGTCACTAGCGTTCGGCCAGCGATGCCGGGAGGCCGGGGTGCGACCGTCGATGGGTTCAGTCGGGGACTGTTACGACAATGCGATGTGCGAGAGCTTCTTCGCGACGCTCGAGTGCGAGCTGATCGAGCGCCGGTCGTTTCGCTACCACGCTGAGGCGCGCATGGCGACCTTCGATTTCATCGAAGGCTGGTACAACCCGCGACGACGACACTCCGCCATCGACTATTGCTCGCCTATCCAATTCGAAAGGAGGTACTATCGCGACGCTTGATCCCTAACTCTTAACCTGTCCACGAAAGCGGGGTCACTTCACTGATCCATTTTGGAGTTAATTGGTGTCCCTGAGATATTGTCAAGAGTTGTGGATCACTTTTCTGAGTCAGGCGGCGTTCCACGCTTCTTCGTTTAGTCCGTCGACGAATTTCTCTCCCAGAATAAGACGAGCTACGAGTCCCGGCGCGTTGACGCGACGCCAGCGGTGGCTTGCCATGTCGAGTAGCTTGTAAGCCATGAGAAGGGCTTTCGATCGAGACCCAGCGCCTTTGGTCACTCGCTGCCGGAGTCGAACGGTATCGAACGCGAAGATACCTCGGATCTCGATTTCGATGGCCAGATCGACGATTGGCTTTTGTATGAGAACGGATCCTTCAAGGAACGCCGCATTTCATTTCGAAACGACGGTGTTGTAGACAAGAGAATTCTTTATGATCGGAATCGGCGGTCCCGTATTGAATACGATCGGGATCGAGACGGCGATTTCGAAGACGTAGTGGTTCTCGACCCGTTCGAAGAAGTCGCCAGTGTCATCCATGAAGAAAGCTCCATCCGTTAGAATGCGAGCTCTAGTCGCTCTCTCCAGCGACGTTCTGCCGGCACCGCGTGGAAACGCTTCGTACCTCCCACTAGGAAGCACCTCGCGGAAACCGAAGGGCTGGGCCTTCGGGATTAGCTTCAGATTTACGCGTTTTGGGTCGATCCGGACGAGAACGTCGCGGGGATTTTCATGGCGCAATTGTGGCCCAATCAACGGTCGCTGGAATCTTTCGCAGCGTGGCGAACGAATGGATTCAGGCGAAGCGGGTGACCGCGGAGTGAAACGCCGTTTGTGGCCTATCGGTGACCTTCGCTTAGTTCAATCTCGCTCGCCCTGGTAGGACTCCCGTGCGGCGCGCCTGGTCGAAGCAGTTCTCCTGAATCTGTTTCATCTCGTTGTTTATCTCGTCGATGGCTGCCGGTACCCTTTCGCAGTTCAACATCCAATAGCCACCAGCAATCGGGGTAGAGGGGGCGGGTCGGTCCCCTCTTCGCAATGTCTTTGAAAACCACGCATGAACTCCAAGGCCTCGCTCGCCTCGCAGTAGGCCTCCCGGAACCCGGCAAAGACCTCGTTTCATGGGTCGCCGGCCATGCGTTCTCGTGACGATGGGACGGAAACTTCTACCGACGATTCCGTTTTCCTGGGCGTTGCCGTTTCAATATCCTCGGCTTCGTCTTCTGGCTCGGGGGAGTCGGTTCCCAAATCCTCGTCGGTGATGACTCGGACCGGTCCGTCCTTGTCGGCCTTCTCCCGGCGCTCTTTTTCTTTCTTGGCGAGCTGGCCTGGGCGTTCGCCAGACCAACGGGCCAGGAAAAGACAGGTACAAGCAAACAATAGCGGTTTCATGGCGACCCTCCGTGGCTTCGCGTGTCGCGTGTTGGGTGGGAGAGAATTGTGTCAACTTAATTGAAAAGCAGGCTTCTGGGGAGGGAGCTGCGGATCCCGGTGACGGTTGCGACCGCCCCAAGTTGCAGTCGTCTGTAAGCGGGATAGGTCTCACACGCCGTTAGGCTGCGGGGCAAATCCATGGCCGTTCACGCTTGCGATGAGGGAACCTCCGCATGCTAACCCACACGTATGTAGGGGAAGACGTTTAGGAAGTCGGTCTTGGAGGAGTTGTCACGATGCGAAGTTATCTATGACACGGCGGCAGGTGTCGCTCTCTGTGCCGTCGCGTTTACCGTCGGTTACGCCCCGGGTGATGACGTGCGCTGCATGAACGTGGATGAAACGGCATCGGCGCTGGGGCGCCTGATTGAGCAAGACTGGAGAGATTGGTCGCTTGATGATTTCCGTCCCTTCTACGCCTTCGGCCGGGAGGAAGAGATTCGTGACAAAGACTACGAAGAAGGTTTGGCGGGGATTATCCAGGACGTAGCAGATTGCTGCGAAACCTGTGCCATCTGCTCTTGGCCGGCGATGGACCTCGAGAGTAATTACAACTACGGAATGGAAGTCTGGCATTGCACTACGGATTTGGGGGAAGATTCTGCAGTCGTTAACCGACCTGAACGGCGACGGCGTCGCCGACCTGGTGGCCTACTCGCTGGAGGGCAGGAGCCTGTTGTCAGATCGAAAAGGCTCCTGAGAGGCCAAAAGGAGTCGACGTGCCGCGTTTGGCCTTCACGGGCAAGCTCATGATTTCCTCTGTTGCGATGGGAGCATACCCGCTTGGGGCTCGGTTCTCAAAAATGCCACGACCAGTTGAGTTGTATATAGCTGTCCTTGCGAATTCCGTGGAGAAAGATGTCTTCGCGCGGGACGCCGACGAACGTCCTTGCTTCGAAGTCCAGCGTCCAGCTGTCCCCAAAGCGCCGGCTAGCCTCGACGTTGATGAAGCTCGCTCCGGTATCTCGGTCGACCGTCGCTCCGGTGAGAATCTGAGTGCTCTGCACGTCGTTGAAGGCGAGGCGCGCTCCGAAGAAGATGTCATCGTCGAATGGTGTGAGCGCCAACTTACCTCGCTCGTCGAAGGAGTATTCAGCCAGAACACCGACGTCGAGCCCGGTGCTTTTCACGTTGACGAAGGTGTACTCGAAACCTCCGGTGAATGCGTAGAACCGATCCCCCTGTCCGTAGCGGTTGATGGCTTCGACCTTCCACAGCCAACCCCCCTGGGTCATTTGCAGATCCAGTCCGGTCTGATCGATGAGATCGTAGGTCCGGACGAGAACGGTCTCGTTTTCTCGGACTTCCGGCAGGAAGCGGGGATCGCGGCTAGTACCGTGAAAGTGGGAAATGCCTAGGTCCCACGGGCCGAGCGCGTGGGACCAGCGGGCCGCCCAGTCGATATGGCCCCGGCCGGCACCCGACTCGTAGACGGATTTCTCTGTGTCAACCGGAAACGCTAGGCCAGGCCGGCTATCGCTTCCGAAGAATCTCCGTTCGCGAAAGCCGAGTAAGGTGAAAAAGTCGATGGTTCCCCAGGAGCGAATCAGGGCGAAATTCACCATTGGTTGGCCGAGCTTGGCCTCGCCGTCGATGTTCTCGGTCAAGTCGGTTTGGTTGATGATGTCGACGAGATGGTTCGACTCCGTCACTCCCCAAAACACGCGACGAACACCGGCCCGGAGCTCCCAATCGCGGGCGTTCAGTTGCCAGGTAAGCTCTCGAATGTCCCAGTGCGTGCGTTGTGGATCGTTCTGATCCAGGCGGACGAAGGGTACGAAGAGGAAGAGCTGGCGTCCGTCTTGCCATTCCTGGTACCACTCCGGTTCGAAGGCGAGAGACAAATTGCTTCCCGACAAGTCTGTGCTGAGCGCGCTCTGCGGAAAGAGCCGGCCTTCCAACGACACCTTGCCGTTCCACTCGCCGGCGCCGGCCGGTATGACGGCCAGCGTGAGCATCGCAAGCGCCGTCCCAAGGATGAGGCTGCTCGTCGGGAAGCGTGTCATGGGTCTTACCTCGCTCGCTTGAGAGTGTTGCGGTCGAAGTCTCGGTCGGAGAGGCCGGTACGGAACTCGTACTGGCTCCAAGACAGCAACGTGCTCTTTCCGGTCTGGTGGTTTTCCATGAAGAGATCGTCGGCCCGCCAGTACTGGTCGAGGTATTGCACGTACTTGGAGTAGGTGAGTGTCTTCAGGAGTTCGTCCTTCCGATCATAGAATTCGACCTTCTCCGGCCGATACTTGTCTTTGTCGTACCAAACGAGGTGGCGCGTGTAGCCCGAGTTCTGGTCGACGGGAATGCGCTCGACCACGAAACACTCGCGGTCATTTGCATTGTCCTCTCGGAGGTAGCGATACGTGTACTTATCCACCTCTTGCGAGGCAAGGTCTTCGTAGGCGAACTCGCTCCCCATGAACGGCCCTGACTTGTTATTGGACGAGATGCGCTTCACGCGCTTCAGTGCGGGAAGATAGAGCCATTGGTCGTCGGCGCCGGTGCGATGGGTGTAGGTAAGGAAGGCGGTCCCCTTGACGTCCCGGGGCCGGTCGAAGATTACCAGCAGCTTGTCGCCGTCGCCATCGACCTCGAGGAGTCGACTACGAAGCTCACGGGTGCTCTCCTCGCCGTGTCGATTCCGGAGAACCATCCGGATCTCGCTCCGCTGGTCGCTCCAGCCGGTGTCGCGCTCGTCCCACTCGAGTGCGATTTCGCGACCGCGCTCTTCGTCGGCACTGGTGGCGGAAAGACTGGATGCAAAGGCGGCGATAAGCAATGCCAACGCTACGAGGTAGAAGAAAGGTCTCCAGTCATCTCTTGTGAGCGCTGCGGCACGGGTTCGGCTCTTAGCTGGCTGCTTGGTATTCATCGTTCAATTCCTCCATATTGGAAGCTCGCGCGTCTTTGGGTCGATCGATTTGCATGAGCATCGGGGGTAAGAGCAACAAGTCGGCCGCGAGGGCGATGGCGATGATGAGCGCCGACATTCGTCCCATATCTCCGTTGAAGCTGAAAGTGGACTGGGCCAGGATTGAGAATCCGGCCGCCAAGATGATCGAGGTCACGACCAGGGCGGTGCCGACCGTCGAGAAGGCGTAACGAACGGCTTGTTCGGAACTGAGCTTTTTCTCGCGCCGCGCCCGAAGATACTTGCTGAGGAAGTGCACGGTGTCGTCCACGACGATGCCGAGACACATGCCGCTGACGATCGAGAGTCCGAGGTTGATCTGCCCCACGAACAGCCCCCAAAGACCGAACGCCATCGCTGCGGGAAGTAGGTTGGGGAGGAAGCTCATGAGGCCGTACTTCACGCTCCTCAGCGCCAGCACCAACGTTCCCCCGATCAGCCCCGCCGCCAAGAGGGTGCCCACCAGCATGCTTTTCACGTTGCGGCTCGAGATGTAGGAGAACATCACACCGGGGCCGACGCCGCGCGCGAACATGTGCTCCGGAGCG
Organism: Candidatus Marinacidobacterales bacterium; assembly: GCA_965219415.1. GTDB lineage: Bacteria > Acidobacteriota > Vicinamibacteria > Marinacidobacterales > DATDRI01 > CBDCNP01. Next base: position 1,045,806 of record OZ244742.1, on the reverse strand, counting down.
TTGCCTCGTAACCAGGTCTCCCCGGCCTCCACAAGCCCGATGAGCTCCTCGACGTGATGTTCTGGACGGTGACCGAAAGTTTGGTAGCCGATTTATCGACATTGATCTGATTGTTGAGGTCCAGCCCATAGGGGAGTGACATCTCGTAGAGGAGTAGGTATTGCGCGGCAAGCTCGCGTCAAGTGCTCCATGGCGAAGTCAGAGTCCTGGCGAAATGCCATGGACTCGTCGAAGTAATTGACGAATTGGTCGTTGAGCGTGTTGAGGGGAAGCAGAGCTGCCATGAGGAGAGCGACGAGCCCACCGCCCCAAAGTAGGGGCCGGCGTCGAGAGACGACGAAGTCCGCCACCTTGTCCATCGTAGAGGCGGTGCGTTCGGCGCGGAGTTTCACCTTTACCGGAAGAATCGCCATCAAGGCAGGGAGGAGGGTTATCGATAGCACCCACGCCGCCGCGACACCCGTCGCACTGATGTTCCCGAGATCGTGGAACGGCGGCACCTCGCTGAAGTTCATGCTGAGAAAACCGATCGCCGTCGTCAGGCTGGTAAGAAATACCGGCTGCATGTTGACTCGAAGACTCTCCACGACGGCTTGGTGCTTGGTCGCTCCGTGGCGCATTTCTTTGAGCATCGTCACCAGGATGTGAATGGCATCCGCCACCGCGAGGGTCATGATGATCGTCAACGCCGCCGTCGACGGAGGCGTCAACGAGAGGCCGGCCCAACCCGCGAGTCCGAGGGCACTGGTGACCGAAAGTGCTATGACGCCCAGAGTTTGTGATGGTCGCTGAGACCGAACGGAGAAGAAGCACGATCGTGAGAGTGATCACGAGGTACATCGCCGGCACGAGTGTTGCCATGTCCTTCATCGCCGATTCCTGGAAGGCGTTATTGAGCATCGCCATCCCAGTGATGTGCGTCTTGAAGCCGGGGTTTTCCTCCTCGACCCGTGCCGCGAGTTCGCGAGCGAAGGCGACCGACCTTGCGGTCTCGTCGGTTTCCTTTCTGGGAAGCTGAAGGGTGATGTTGAGTCCGACGACGTGAGTGCGGCTGGGAACGATGCGATTCAACAGCATCGGCTCGGTCAGTGCGATCTCCCGTTTCGCCGATAGTTCCTCCGGTGTGAGAGCCTCGGCGTCTCGAACGAGATCCTCTACGATCAGATTGTCGCCCTCGGCCCAGGAGTGCTGGAAATTCGAAAGGGAGTCCACGCGGATGGCGAAGGGGATCTTCCAGGCTTCAGCGGTCATCTCTTCGACGATGGCCAGCGTTTGGTTGGTGAAGGCTTCGCCGTCAGGCGGCTCCAGAATCATGAGGATGTTGTCGTTCTTGGTGTAGATGGCCTCGACCGCGTCGAAGGCGAGCAGCTGCGGGTTGTCGGGACCGAAGAACACGCGGTACTCGTCGATGAATCCCAGCCGACGGGCACCGGCGGTGGCTAAGAAGGAGAGTGCGAGGACCGTGACTAGGACCGGCCATCGCCATTTAACCACCCAGCGGCCGTAGCGTTCGGCTCACCAAGCGGGTGGCACTTGTATCAGTCTTCATTTTTTTCCTCCGATTGACAATTTACATTCATATCGGTTGGTATGTATATGGCGCTAGGAACGCGAAGTGGGGTCATTTTGGGATGATTAGGCGGCGGCTACAGGGGCCGGGACCCGTAGCGTTTCGAGGTAAAGAACGAGACTGTCCATGCAGGATTCCACCATGGAAGGGTCTTGGGAGTTCTTGGCCATGCTCGCGGTTCCCTCGATGGAGGCAACGATAAAGGCGGCCACTTTGTGGCTGTCGATGTCGGTTCGAACCTGGCCCGCGCCCTGTCCCCGGAGCAGTGAATCGGTGATTCCGTCGCGCCAGGCATCGAGGGCAGCCTCGATGCGGACTCGAAAGCCTTCATCGATCGGGGACATCTCCTGAGCCAAATTTGCCAATGGGCATCCATAGTTACAGGCCATGCCCATTTGTTCGGGGGTGAGCCCTCTCAGCGTCGAAATGAGCCCATCGACGGGGTGGGCCGCCCCTTCCATCGGCCGAATCCATGTTTCGTCGATCATTCCCCGAACGACCTCGTCAATGATTGCATATCCTAACGCATTTTTATTCGGAAAATGGTGGTACAAAGCGCCCTTTGTAAGGCCGGTATCGGCCAAGATCTGGTCAATGCTCGCGGCTCGGAAGCCCTTCTCATAGATTTCCTGAAAGGCGGCGTCGAGGATTCTCTGGCGCGTCCCGTCTGGGTCCTTCTTTGTCATACCAACCAGTGTGTATGTTCAGAAGGGTCCTGTCAAGCGAAAAATTCGAGCGACTCGGCTCCTCGGCGCAGGATAAGATAGCCCGCGAAAACCGCCTGTTTTCGGCTAGGAGTCGATATGAACTTCTCTAGGAAGTCACTCTTCACGCTTCTTCTTGCTGTCACTCTGTCGCCGGCGTGTGGGCGAGAAACCCAGCCCGACCTCATCGTGGTCGGTGCCGGAATCTCGGGCCTCTCGGCCGCTCTCGAGGCGGCGGGGGGTGGTGCCAGGGTGGAAGTCATCGACATGGGCTCCGTTTTCGGCGGCCACGCGGTCGTGGCTCATGGCGGCCTCGCCATCGTCGGAAGCCCCATTCAGCAGGCGGCCGGGATCGAAGACAGCGTCGAGCTCGCCTATAGCGACTTCATGAACTGGGGAGAGGATGCCGATCCGGATTGGGTACGTTACTACGTCGAGAACTCGCGGGAAGAGGTGTTCGACTGGCTCACCGAGTTGGGAGTGGAGTTCCAAGGGATGATGTTCCATCCCGGCAACAGCGTGGTGCGATTTCACAACGAAGTCGGCCGCGGGCTCGGGCTGGTGACGCCAATCTATCTCGCAAACTTGAAGAGCGGGAACGTGAGCTTCCGGTGGAATACACGCGTCGACGACTTGCTCGTGGAAGAAGGGAGTGTGGTGGGTGTTCGGGGAACGAACGTTCGAAGCGGTGAAGCGGTCGAGCGTCGCGCGAGGGGAGTCGTTATCGCCACCGGTGGTTTTCAGAGCAATCTAGAAAAGGTCAGAGAGTTTTGGGACAAAGACATGCCTTTTCCGGAGCGCATTCTCGCGGGCTCGGAATGGAACTCTCAAGGATACGGTTTGGAGCTTGCCGAGAAAGTCGGCGCACAATTCCATCGGCTCGATCACCAATGGAACTACGTCACCGGGCTCCCCGATCCTCGTTACGAGGAGGGGATTCGGGGGGTCAACGCGATAGCGTTCGACTCCATCTTCGTGAACATGGAAGGAGAGCGATTCGTCAACGAATGTCTCTCCGCCAAGTACACGCTTCCCGCTCTCTTGAGACAGCCGACCGGTAGCTATTGGGCGGTCTTCGACTCGGAAGGCAAGAAGGATCACCTAGTGACGGGCTCGGGTTGGAGTGATGAAAAAGTCGAGCGCCTCATCTTTCAAAACGAGGAGCTCACCAAGACCTCGGAAACGCTCGAGGGCCTGGCGGCTGCCACCGGCCTTCCAGAAGATGCCCTGAAACGAACCGTGGCCCGCTTCAACCAGATGGTGAAGCGGCAAAAAGATACCGATTTCGATCGCCTCGCTCTCGGTAACGACCCGCGTTGTCGGGACGTGAAGGCGTTAGAGGTCCCGCCTTTTTACGCTATCCGGAAGTATCCGCTCGCACGCAAGAGTATGGGAGGGATCGCCGTCGACACCGGCTCCCGCGTCTTGGATAAGGAGGGAGAAGTGATTCCGGGTCTCTATGCCGCCGGGGAAGCGTCGGGGCTCGCCGGTATCAATGGCAAGGCCGGACTGGAAGGCACCTTTCTCGGGCCATCCATCGTGACCGGCCGCATGGCGGGGCGAACGGCGTTGGCGCAGCTTCCAGCGAATGGACGCCGACGAGCGGCGCCGGCCCCAGCGCCCGAGGAGGCCATGTTAGAGGTAGAGGTCTACGCGGTGGACAGCGCTCAGTGTACGAAGTGCCATGACCTTGAGACGCTCGTTGGGTCGAAAAGGCTAGGCTATCTTCACTTCGAGCTGGCTCACGGCGTGGTCTTGGAACGTAAGGCGGAGTGCGTCCAGTGTCACGGGGAGCTCTTCCCTTACGAAGAGGGTCGGCATCGGACCGCTCCGATTCGGCAGGCCGCGGTTTGCCGGAACTGCCACGGTCTCTAGAGCCTACGTTCCGTCGTACTCGACGCCCAGTTCGTTCAAAAACTTGATGGAGTTCGCCCGGACGTTCGCCGGGGGGTTCATCGAGAGTGACTTCTTGAACGCTTCGATCGCCAGCTCCTTGTCGCCGTTGCTCATGTAGCCTTCGCCGAGGCTATCGTAGGAGTTGGGATCGTCGGGGTATGCGAGCACGTTGAACTTAAAGACTTCGACGGCTTGCCCGGGTTTTTTCTGCTGAAGCAGGCGATACCCGAGCCCGTTGATGGAGCCCGACCCAAACAACGAGTAGTCCGGATTCTGCTCCTTGACGCCATCGTAGATTTCCATGGCCGCCTCGGGCCCGTTGTTTAAGAGGATGCTGATGAATTGGCTTGGGGAGGGAGGCACCTTTGCGGGCCGAACTGGAGGCAAACTGCTCGACGATCTCCTGGTCGGTGCGCTCCACCAGTCGAGTCAGCGTGAATGCCTCTGACATCCCGTGGTGGCGGAGGTGGCCCTGGAGCGAGTCGTCGACGAGCTTGGCTTCGAAGACCCAACCGCCCCAACTACCCCACTGCATGCTGAGGCTTGATGCTTTGAAGGTGGGCTCGTGCATCCGGTGGTCGCGGTCGCCGACTCGGCTCCCTAAGTAGGTCACCACGATCCCGTCCGAGTCCTTCTCAATCTCGAAGGGCCCGAAAAGATCCCACTGGTTGTTACGGCCGTCTAGCTTGGTACCTTCCCAGACACCGACTAGGGCATCTGCCGGGTTAGTTTGGGCGAGAAGATGACTCGGGAGACCGACGATTAGGGCAAAAGCTAGCGCGGACCATGCAAGCGAGAGCAGGATGTTCATACGTGCTCCTATAACTCAAAGCGCTCCCCCCGCTCATCGTTCCCGCAGCATAGCACCCGAGCGCTGGGTCTCCAAAAGCAGCGAGACCTCAGCCGCCCTGCTGTTTCGCCATCTCGGAAAACCGCTTGTCGATCTCCTCCGGGGTTTAAGTCTTCGACATGGGTGGCAAGGGACCACGTGTGCCCGAAGGGGTCTTTCACTATCCCGGACCGATCTCCGTAGAATTGATCCGCGACCGGCCTCACCTCGGTGGCCCCGGCCGCGATGGCCTGCTTGAATCGGGCGTCCACGTCCTCGACGTAAAGGAGCATCGAGACGGGCGAGCCACCGAGTGACTCCGGGCTGAGGGCTTTCATCTCCGGCTGCTCGTCCGCCAACATGATGGGCGAGTCACCGATCTTGATCTCGGCGTGTCCGAGCTTCCCGTCCGGAGCCGCCAACCGCAACAGCTCGGTGGCGCCGAAAGCCTTCTTGTAGAACTCGATCGCTTTGGCTGCTCCCTTGATGATCAAATACGGTGTGGCGGTGTGATAACCCTCGGGAACTGGTTTGGCTGACATGGTCTTACCTCCTTGTTATTCTCGGCTGGTCATTTAGTCCTTCTGACGAGCAAATAGATGGAGTCGTCTTGGGCCATCTCTTCGTAGCGCTTCATGTCTAGGACTTGGTAGCCATTGGCTGCGAGCTCCTCTAGCTCCTGCTCGGTGTAATGAACGAACCGGAGACCCTCGTACTCCTCCTCTTTGGTCCCGTACCAGAAAGAATGCATTAGCAGGCCGTCGGTGTTCAACGCCTCCCTTTGTTTCTGAAGGGATGTCGTCAACTCGTCCTTCGTAAGGTGGTGCAGCACTTTGTTGGAGTATATGCAGTCGAACTTTCGATCCGTCGCCATGGTTCGGGCATCGAGCACGAGTAGATCGGCCTGGCTGTTCTTTCGTCGATAGAGATCGAGAAAGCCGCTGAGCTGTCGGAGCCAGTGACCGTGTAGGACCGGCTGATAAGAGCGAGGTCCTTCCCGGGGCCCATTCCGAGCTCGAGAACGGTCGAGCCTTCGGGTAGATGTTTCTTAAGGACTTCGACGAGCTCGGCTCCGTCATACCCCTCGGCCATCTCCACGTATTCTTTGACGCCCCCTTCTGTGTCGTAGAAGCCCATGTCTAGTCGAAAATCATTTGGACGCCGTCGGGGCTGCCGTCGATGTGTGCGAAGGGAAGTGCTTCGTGTACCAGTTTATGCTGCGATCGATGAGATCTACTTGGTGGCCGATCTCCCGAACTCCGTGGCCTTCCCGGGGGTATCGCACCATGATGGTTTCGACACCGACATCCTTTAGGGCGATGTAATACTGTTCGGCTTCCGCGATCGGAACGTCGTTGTCGTTCTCTCCGTGGACTAGCATGGTCGGGGTCTTTGCGTTGCCGACATGCTTCAGTGCCGAACGTTCCCAAAGGACGTCCATCAAATCATCTTGGTGGGGCAGCGCCCCGAACTCGACCGCCAAATAGTCATGATAATAGGCCATATAGTTGAAGCTGATCAGATTCGAGATGCTCGCGATGGGGATGGCGGCTTTGAACATCGGTGTTTGTGTAATGATCCAGTTGCTGAGCTGCCCTCCGTAGCTTCCGCCCTCGATGCTGAGCCGATCCGAGTCGACCCAGTCGTAGCGACGGGCGGCCGCCTGCACACCGTAGATCACATCCTTGGCTTCGCCACCGTTCTGGTCGCCGAAAATGGCGTCGGCGAAGGCTTGGCCATAGCCGGTCAAGCCGCGGTAGTTCACCATGATCACGCCCCACCCGTGGCCAGCGTAGGCCTGTGCTTTGAAGTTGAAGCTCGATCCGCGCTGGCTGTGCGGTCCGCCTTTGATCATCACGATGAGTGGGTGTTTCGAGCCAGGCGTCCGACCGAGCGGATGGACAACGTATGCCTCGACTTCAACGCCATCGAAGCTCAAGAACTGCATAGCTTCGACCTTGGCAACCTGGCGTGCAGCCAAGATTTCGCGGTTGAGCTCGGTGAGTTTTTCGACAACCCCATTTTTCTTGAGATAGAGCTGACGCATGTCGCCCGGTGAGTCCAGACCATAGGCGACCGCACCGTCTCTCGCTAGCGACCACGAGCGAACGGTTCCGATGTCACCGACGATGACTTCGGGCGCGCCTCCGGAGACAGGGAGCCGGTAGAGTCGGATGTTGCCTCGTTCTTGAACCGTCGCGTAAACGGATCGACCATCCGATGACCAACCCGGAGCCCCCTGACGGTTGTCTATGCCGGCTCCGATCTCCTTTCGATTCTCGCCGTCGGCGTCCATGCGCCAGATGTGAGTGTCCTCCATCGTTGTCTCGGACGAGGTCAGCCCCCGTCGCGTACCCTGATAAGAAATGGACTCGCCGTCGGGAGACCATCTCGGCCGATACTCGGCGCTCTCGGTTCGGGTGAGCCTTCGGATGGAGCCGTTGTCGACGTTGACGGTGAAGATGTCGTAGTTGAAGAACTGATCAGGGTTAGGCTCCCGGTTGGAAACGAACTGTATCTTTTCACCGGTGGGTGACCAATCGACCGAGTGTTCGTAGTACTCACCGCGCGTGACCTGGCGCACTTTTTTCGTCTCAAGCTCTACGATAAAGATGTGCACCCGGCGGTTGTCGTTGAACCGCGTCAATCCTTCCGACGCCGTTGGCTTGTAAAGGTAGCGCGTGATCACCACCGGATCTGCGCTCGCATCGTCCGTTTCCGGACCCGGGGTCGCGGAGACGAACGCGATCGACTGGCCGTCGGGGGACCACGTCAATCTCTCTCCCGAAGACGGCAGCGGATGATTGGTCCATTGGACGGGAGCTCTTTCTTATCGAGGGCAACGTCCAGAGCTTGCTCCAAGATCTCCGCCATATGCTTTTGAGCATTCTCGACGCCCATGACTTCAGCCAGTCGCTCGAACTTCTCTTTGAAGCTCCGGTTGGCCGAGAATCTGAAGTTGAACGCGGTGGGCTGGGCTGGCTGGAGGATGTTGGGCGAGCTCGGCGACAGCTGCTGCGTCCTCATCGTCAACTCGCGCGGAGGGGCCGTTGGTCTTTCCGTTGGCGCTGCCTCCACCGGCAGCGGCCTGGCGGGGCGTCTTCGGATCGACGGCTCGAACACCGGTTTGGGCTCGATGCGAACGAGATACTCTAGTACCGCCTTCTTGGTCATCCCGGCGCAATCTCCAAGGAGCGTATCGACATTGTCCTCACTCAGATGAGGCGCCAGAAGACCCGCAACCGTGAGGCTGATACGGTTCTCGGCCAGCGCGACGAGCAGTTAAGGGAAGCGAATCGAAACATTCGCGACGTGAATTCGTGATGCGACCGAGCCCTCGCTCAGACGAAGCCGCTCGACGCAGTAGTGAAACGTGCTCTTGTAACCGAGCTCGAGCGCGACCTTCCGTCTCGACATCTCGGCGATATGGGCGATCAGCTGGGCAACGTTTTGTTTCTCGGCGCAGACCAGTTTCTCCGCCGACCAGCCTACGCCAAGGCTTCGGCTTGGCCTCGCCGAAGCTCGAAGAGCGAAGGCGGGCCGATCCAGCTCGCCGTCAGACAGACGTTCGAGCTTTCCGAAGTAGTTTTTGAATCTTTCGAGCATCGTCTACCCCCCAAAGAGTTAGTAACCAAATTATACTCCGGGGTTTTAGAACGCCCGGAGTTCGCGAAAGGAAGGCGACACCCGATCGACATGAAACAAAAATCAAAAAAGGCGTGGTCAGTGCAGCAGGACGCTGCGTAGCGAACGTGAGCGATGTTTTTGAAGGCGGCGTCATCGCGATGCAATTTGTTGCGCGAAAGCTGTCAAGGCTTTTTTTTGTAAAACCCCAGGACCTAGGTGACACACTAGTCTTCTTTTAAGCGCTACAGGGAGGTAGTGCAACTATGAAGAAGACGGAACGGCAGCGACTGGTGAACTGGCGAATGAAGATCATTCGTCACGCAGCCGAAACGACTCATAATGTCTCAAAAACTTGTAGATATTTCGGGATCTCGCGGAAGACCTTCTACAAATGGATGTCTCGGTACGAGGCCCATGGCGAGGCTAGCCTCTGCGATAGACCAAGGAGGATAGATTGCTTTGATTAGCGTCATCCATTTTGAGAGGGTGGCATCGTGGCTCAGACCCATTGACGCAGGATCTTAGGCTATTGGGTCTCCTTCACCACCCGGAAAAATACGGAGTTTCCAGCCTAGTCAAAACCACTCAGTTTCAAGGGGAAACTGCTCGCCGGTGATAAGATCCGGAGAGTTGGAGCCGGAAACTACAGCCACGGACCATCGGCCTAACGCACCAAAGCGACATTGCTAACTCGTTCCGTGGCGGAAGATTAGTGGGACTCGTGCATCTTTTGTGCGATCGCGATCGGTTGGCTGGACGATTCGATCTTTTGATAGAGCCGCTACACCAGCATCTCGAGGGCGATTCCCCGAATGGGCCGAAGTAAAGGAGGTCTCTGGTGCCCGGATCGTACGAAGTCATCACATTCGATTGCTATGGAACGTTGATCGACTGGGAGGGCGGCATCAGCGGAGCCTTTCTGGAGGCCGCCGCCCAGGATGGTTTGAAGCTCGAGAGGCAGAGCGTGCTCGAGGCCTACGAGGAGATCGAGCCCACCGTCGAGGCAGAGACGTACCGAAGCTACCGCGGGGTCCTCGACGAGACGGCGCTTCGGGTCGCAGGACGACTCGGTTGGCACATCAATAAGGATCGGGCGAGCTTTCTCGCCGAGAGCCTTCCCAGCTGGCGTCCCTTCCCCGACACCAACGCCGCGCTCGGCCGCCTTGCCGCCTCCGGCGCTAAGTTCGGCATCTTGTCGAATGTCGACGATGATCTGTTGGCCGGTACGCTGAAACATTTCTCAGTCGACTTCGATCTCCTGGTGACCGCCCAGCAAGTGAGGTCCTACAAGCCCGCCCTCCCGCATTTTCGCGAGGCTCGCAAATGGATGGAGGCTTCCGGCACCACCGGTTGGCTCCACGCCGCGCAGAGTTATTTCCACGATGTCGTGCCGGCTGTGGCGTTCGGCGTTCCAGTGGTTTGGATCAACCGCAAGGGAGAGGCTCCTTCCGGTGACGCGCGCCCGGATAAAGAGTTCTCGACGCTGGAGGATTTGGCGGAGCGGTTGGTTTGATATCAGGCCGGCGTTAACCACAGGTTCTGGTAGGGTTCCAAGGTAATTTGCAAGTCGCCCGACGAGGAATTCTGTGTGCGGCCGGTGAGGATGTCCCTCCAGGTTCGGGTGCCCACTCCGACCTCCGCCTTGGAGAACGAGACCTCTTGAGTATCGGCGCTGACGTTGGTCAGGGCCAACACGCGATGCTTGCCATCGGTGGAAACTCGGACGAGGGAAAAGACGGCCGGGTTGCTCATCAAGATGCGCTGCGCACCATTCGGATGGAACGCCGGCGTCTCGGTACGTTTTTCAATAAGCTCCCGAAAGCGGCTGGCGACTTTGTACGTGGACGACGTCCGATCGCCCAACTTTTCGATGAGAGCTTCCTCATCGATGCTCTTTCGATTGATGCTACGCGGTTCACCGCTCTCGAGTACCGATGCCAAGTCGTTTTGGGCGCCGAGCAAGCTGGGGAGGTAGGTGCCCGGAACGCCCTGGAGAACGAGTGCGATGGCCCTCGAAGCGAGGAACCGATCGACCTGCAGATCGATGTCTTCCTCGCCCGCCCCGTTCAATGCGCTGTACCAGGTCGCATTGATCTCGTACGGGCTCATTTTGCCCTCCGCATCTTCGCGGTAGGAAATGATTCCTCCGTTGGCAAGCGCCCTTTTTACCAGGCCGTCCAGTCTTTCCGTGCTAACGAAGTTTTTTATCGGGAGGAGCCCGATGCCGTCATGAGAGTCGAGAAAATTGAAGTAGGTCGCGGTATCGGACGGGTTCTCCAACTTCTCGGCCCATTGCGAGAGCAACTCGCAGTTGGCCTCCTGAAACGAAAGCAGGACCAACGGCGGGAGGGCAAAGTTGTAGACCATCTGTGCTTCATCGGTTCCCTTGCCGAAGTAGGTGATGAGCTCTTCATGGGGCACGTTCGTCTCGGTAACTAGACTGACATTGGGGGCGACCACGTCGAGGATGCATCGGAAGAGCTGCACCACCGCATGTGTCTGGTGAAGATGGGCACAAGTGGTTCCGAGCTCTGACCAAAGGTAAGTGATCGCATCCAGCCGGATGAGATCGGCGCCTCGCCTAACGTAGTAGAGAAGTATTTCGACGATGTGTGTGAATACTCTCTCGTTCTTGAAATTCAAGTCGATCTGATCGGGACCGAACGTCGTCCAGACGTACCGCCTCCCGGCGATTGTGTGGAAGCCAGTCAAGAGATCGGTAACCCGAGGCCGAAGGATCAAGCGCAGGTGATCTGCGCTGATCTCCTCACGTGTCGAGAACCGGATGAAGAAGTCTCGGAAATTGGGGTTACCGTTTAGGAACTCCTGAAACAAGCGACTCGAAGCTGAAACATGATTGAAGACGCCGTCGAACATCAGGCGGAACCGCAGGCTGAGCTCCTCGATGTCGTCCCAGCTTCCTAAACTCGGGTCGACCTCTTCATGATCGATGATGGAAAAACCTCTGTCGGACGACGAAGGGAAGAAGGGAAGAATATGAACGGTATTAATGATCGAGCCCATGAAGACGGTGAGAAAATCGGATAGGGCGCGAAGCGGTTTCTTCTTTGGACTGGTGATCAGATCCCGTAGGTGATCAAGATCATGTCTTTTTCCGTGAAACGTTCGGCGGGGGCGAGGTTTTTTTCCGCCTCCAGCGTTTCGGGTGTCTTGTGCGCGTAGTAGACCCTCATGATCCGTTCGAGCTCCTCGAAACAGGCCTCGGCGCGCTCCTTCCCGTACAGTAGGACGAGCTTGCGCGTGATGTCTTGGCGTTGCTTGGGGCTCAGTTCGAGCAAAGGGCGCGTGTAGTCGGGCTCCGCGAGGTGAAGCCGACGAGCGAAGAGCCGGGGATCTGGCAACCCCGATTCGGGATCGGCGAGGGCACTCATTGCATTCATTGTGATACGGAATTTTGGGGAGGGAAATACGCAGGGAGCCTGAAAGCTTGAAAGGCCCCCTTTTTTCGGCCAATATAGCCGCCGACGTGAGTCCTTCCTCGTCCAGACCGCCGACCGAGCCCCCGCCCGTCACGACGGGCCTGGAGCGGTTGTTCGAAGATCGTGTCGACGCCATCCGTGAAAAGCGTCTAGGCCTCATCGCGAATCCCGCCACCGTCGATTCCGCGATGCGCCACGCCGCCGATCGACTGCGGGAGACGGGACAGTTGAAGGCGCTCTTTGGCCCCGAGCACGGGATCGCCGGCCACGCGCAGGATCACATCGAAGTCGAGGACCGCAGCGACGCCGGGATCCCCGTTCATAGCCTCTACGGCGCGACACGCATCCCGACTCCTCAGATGTTGACAGGTCTAGACGCGCTCGTCTTCGATGTTCAAGATATCGGCTCTCGCTACTACACCTTCATTTGGACGATGGCTCACGCGATGCAAGCCTGCGCCCGGGATGGGAAAGAGGCGATCGTGTTGGATCGCCCGAACCCGATTGGAGGCTTGCGCGTCGAAGGGAATCTCATCGAGGAGAGCTACGTTTCTTTCGTAGGGCTCTACCCGATCGCCAATCGACATGGAATGACGGCAGGAGAGCTCGCTGGGCTCTTCAACCAAGAGTTCGGGATTGGCTGCAACCTCACCGTCGTTCCCATGAAGGGCTGGGTTCGCTCGAGCTGGTTTGACGAAACGGGACTTCCTTGGGTGATGCCCTCACCGAACATGCCGACGCTGGATACCGCGACGGTTTATCCGGGAGGTTGTCTCTTCGAAGGCACCAACCTATCGGAGGGGCGAGGGACAACGCGGCCCTTCGAGTTGGTTGGCGCGCCGTGGGTCGACGCGCGGAGGTTGGTCACGGAACTGGAGAAGGAGAATCTTCCGGGGGTTCTCATGAGACCGACCTCGTTCGAGCCGGCCTTCCACAAATTCGCGGGCGAGCTCTGCAGCGGCGTTCAGCAACACGTCATCGATCGGGAGACGTATCGCCCGTTGAGAACAGGACTGGCAATCATCAAGGCCTTGCGGCGGCTTTGGCCGAACGAGTTCGCGTGGCGGGATGAGACTTACGAGTACGAAACAGAAAAGCTGGCCATCGATGTCCTGGCGGGGAATAGCCGAATCCGCGAACAAATCGACGCCGATGTGCCGCTGGCCGATATCGAAAAGGGATGGCAGGCCGATCTCAGCCGTTTCGAAGAAATCCGCGCCCGCTACCTCCTCTACACAGATCGGTAAGGCTATTCAAAAATAGGAGTCGCTCATGCCAAGACTTCGAACTTCCGGGCTGATCTCGCTCGCTTGGTTTCTGGCGGCGCCACTTGCTGCTCAGGCACCGCCAGCCGATCTCGTTTTTCTGAACGGGACCGTCTACACCGTCGATCCGGATCGGCCCCGAGCCGGGGCGGTGGCCGTCTTTGGTGATCGGATTGTGGCGGTGGGCACCAACTCCGAGATCCGTTCACGCATCGGCCGGTCTACGCGCATCGTCGACCTCGAAGGACGCTTCGTGGTCCCCGGCTTCGTCGACGATCACACGCATTTCGCCCAGGCGGGGGCCCTTCTTTTGGGTGCGAATTTGCTTCGCGTTCACGACGAACGAGGACTCAGAGATGAGATCACGACGGTGGCGAAGCGACTCCCCGAAGAGAGTTGGATCATCGGGGGTGATTGGGGCGCCTACGAGGCTTGGGAGGAAGGGGCTTCCGGTGAGTCGAGTGAGTCGAAGCCCGCGGATCCGTTCGCGCCCACTCGCAAGATGGTCGACGACGTCAGCGGCTCACATCCTGTCTTGATTCGTCGCTTCGACCGAAGCATGTATTTGGCTAACGGTCTCGCTCTTCAGAAGGCCGGGATCGATGCCGAGACACCCGACCCCGAGGGCGGGAGCATCGAGCGGGACGCGAACGGCGAGCCGACCGGAGTCCTGACCGGCACCGCAGTCGAATTGGTCGAGGCGGTCATTGGAGAAAAGCCCTGGGAGCAACGGCTGATCGAAAGTCGGCGCGCGCTCGCTGAGTTACGTCGCTACGGCGTGACCAGCATCCACGACATCACGCGTCGGGATCAGATGCGGGTCTTCCAGGAGCTCCTACGCAGTGGCGAGTTGTCGGTTCGGGTGTGGGCTCGTCCGACACTCGATATGGTGGAACATCTCGCCGCGGTCGGCATCGAGACCGGTTTCGGCAACGACATGCTGAAGATTGGAGGCCTGAAGGGGTTCGTGGACGGCATCATGGGGAACAGTTCCGCGCTTTTCAACGAACCCTACGATCACGATCCCGAGAACTCCGGCAAGCTTCGAGACATGATGCATCCGGAAGGGAACATGTTGCGCTTGATTCGGGAAGCAGACCGAGCGCATCTCGTACCCAACGTTCACGCCATCGGCGACAAGGCGATTGCGATGCTTCTCGACATGTACGAGACGGTCATCGAAGAGAACCCGCGGTGGGACCGCCGTTTTAGGATTATTCACTCCCAAGTGGTGGGGCCCGACGATTTCTCAACCTACGGAAAGCTGGGAATCGTTGCCGAAGTGCAGCCGTATCACGCCATCGATGATATGCGTTGGATGGAAGAGCGCATTGGTAAGGAAAGATCCAAGGGAGCGTATGCGTTCAAGTCGCTCCAGATGGGCGGGGCGCGGCTTTGTTTCGGGACCGATTGGCCGGGTACCAATGCCGCTTACTATCCCGCGAACCCGCTTCTCGGAATCTACGCCGCGGTGACTCGCAAGACCATGACCGGCGAACCTCCCGGAGGGTGGTTTCCCGAACAGATTCTGACAGTGTCGGAGGCGATCGAGGCCTACACGATGGGCTCGGCATGGGCGGCGTATGAAGAAGCAGACAAGGGAAGTATCACGCCTGGAAAGCTCGCCGACTTTGCGGTGCTGTCGAGGGACATCACTTCCATCCCACACGCGGAGATCAAGGACGTGGACGTGATGATGACCATCCTCGGAGGGAAGATCATCTTCGATCAAGAGAAAGAAAACGCTGAACGCTGATTAGTTTTCCCTAATTTGAAATCGGTAGCTCTCGTGACGGCGGCGTTACGTTTAGTTCAAGACAGGAGTTCGGCCTTCCAGTCGGTCTCGCGAAACTACTCGCGAGGCTCCCTCGCGCGCAGCTCGCTCAAGCGCGCCCGCTGCTCCGCGTTGAGCTCGTTCTTGATCCGTATCATCAGAGTCAGCTGCGTGCGTTTGACTTCCCGTTCGGCATCGAGGACCTCGTCCAGGTGCTCCATAACGGCGGCTTCGTCGGTTGGCTCCTGCTCCAGCAATGAGGCGAGGATTTCCATCGCGTCATGGAGCCGCCACTGGACTTCGCTGAAGCGCGCCTGTGCACGCTGCACTTCCGCGCGGATCGCGTTTTTCTGCTCGTCGTCGAGCCCAATCGCGTTCTGGTTCGACATGATGAGCTCGGGCGGAAATAGGTGCTCCGCGATCGGATCTCTTTCCGGTTTCTGCGCGAAAGCGATGGGCGACAGCATGAGGAGGCTGATACCCAACGCGGCGCTAACTGTCATCGTGTTCTTCATCGTTGTTCTCCTCGTATAGAGTCTCGGGCAAATCAACATGGAAGCCGCCCAGGCGCGGGACCTGCTGGAGTTGCTTATAGGAGGCGGAGTAGAGAAGCTCCGCGGTGGGCGAACGCCAATTGGCAATTTCCGGATCAGGCACGTATTCCCTTTCCGGGGGTGTCGTTGTGACGATGATAGCGACCATGACCGCGATCCCAACCAACACCGCTGACGCAGCCCCGAACCAGGGCCAGAGTCGCAGGGGCCTATCGGGCGCATCGGGAATTCCAGCCAGGACCTGAGCCCGGAACGACGGTGAGGGTTTTGCGTTCGAGAGCACACCGACCGCTTCGTCGAGAGCGGAAGCGTCGGCACGCAGACTCGACAGCGCCCCCGCACAGCTGGCGCAATCACGGACGTGCCGGTCGACCTCGGGGCTTTTCACCCCAAGAGCGACATCCATCAACGCATTATTCCATTTGTCGTCGCACGTTCTCATCGTGAGATCATCGAAAGAAGTTGCTTACGCGCAAAGTTAAGGCGCGAGCGCACCGTACCGGTTGGGATCCGAAGGGCCGCGGCCACTTCGGTGGCCTCCATGTCCTCAATCGCACAGAGCACGAGGACGATACGAAGTTTCTCGGGCAGCGAATCGATTTGAGCACGGACATCACTCAGGAAAATCTTGTCGACCGCCCAACGGCCTTGCTGCTGCGGAATATCACCGAGGCTCTGGTGCCACGCCGTATCGCGGTCGAGCCGTCTTCGCGTGGCGCGCCTTCGGTTGAGTGCGAGAGTAAACACGATTCGATTGACCCACGCCCGAAACTTGTCGGCCTCGCGCAAACTCTCGAAGAAGCGGTAGGCGCGGATGAAGGCATCTTGTGCAACCTCTTCGGCATCTTGGGGGTTTCCTAGCACGCCGCGCGCGATGGCGACGACTCGGTGCTGGCTCTCGGCGACCAAACGCGCGAAGTCCTTTTCACGGTCGAGAACGGCGCTCGGCTCCCGGGCGCTCGGTTCTACAAAGCTACTCATCTCGGATGGGTGAATCCTAGGCTTGTCGCTCACTTTAAAGACACCGCCGAAACAGGGGACGTTCAATTCGTTATCGGCGAACCGCTGTCCGCGAAGAGCCGCCCGGAGCGGGTCAAGCTGTAAACAACAGTGTTTATGATGGTTCTATCTTTCCCTCTCGGTCGACAGGCGTAGATTCCAAGTTTTTCTTCGCTATGTTTCCGCTCCCCTGAACCACAGCCCGGCGCGCGATGTCATGAACAGTGAAACCACAAATGCCCCGAAAGGGCAGAAAGAGAGAGTTCATGATGAGATTTCACAAACCCTACTGGATCTATGCAGCGTCCGTCCTCCTACTCCTGACCGGATCCGCGGCGAGCTACGCCCACGGCGGCAGCACCGAATCGAACGTCGAGGCGGTGGCACGTTTTCTTCACTTGAGTCCGGATCAGGTCGGGGTTTTCAAGAACCTGCTTAAGGAGCGGCAGATGGCCACGACACCGATACGTGAGGAAGTTGCCGTTCTCGAGAAACAGCTCGAGGGGCTCATCGCGGCCGGCGAAAACCCGCCGGTCATTGGCTTGACCGTGCTCAATATTCACCAGCGCCGCCAGGCCATCGAAATGATACAAGCAGAGTTTCTTGCGAACTTCCAAGGGCACTTGACCGATACGCAGCGTCAAAGTCTCGAGATGCTACGGCAGGCGGCTCAGCTTCAGCCCGTGTTGCCCGCCTTCGCCCATCTCGGCTTGCTCTGATTGAATCGGGGCCCGGTCCCCGAGGCTCGGCCCCTTTTAGGGATAGCTGGTCACTGCTCGAATAGCTGTTCTACCGGGACCACGTCGACGGCTTTGACTGGGAGCTCGAAGCGCTCGATCTTCTTGTCCTCCTCGAGCACCTCCGGGGGCGTTCCCTCGGTCTGGTAGGTAATGGGGCTCGCCCGATTCTCCTGGAGGGCGGCGGCGAGCTCATGCGCGTCGGAGCTCACAATCGCTACACGGATATCCCAGCGGTCGAGGTGCTTCTTCACCGCGCGGTTCACATCGTCGACAGTCATCGACTTCAAACGCGTCGCGATCTCATCCATGTAGTACTCGGTTCCGTAGAAACGCGAGTCGAGGTGGTATCCAAGCCGGCGATCCAGGCTTTGCACCCACAGTTTGGAGTAGTTCAACAGGTAGTTCCGGGTTGCCACGAAGTCTTCTTCACTCATTCCGTTCTCGACGAACTTCCGGAGCTCCCAGATCGCGGCGCGCAGCGCAAAGTGCGCGTTAGTAGGAACGACCGGACGAATCCATATGCTGAAAAACTGCTGATGCCGGACGATGTTAGATAGCGGGAAGGTGCCTGATCCATCCTGAATGAATTTTTCGATGTAGGAATAATCTCCGTAATTCAGCCCGCGCTCGGCGCGGAGTTTGTTCATGAGCACGCCGTGGAAGGATCGATGATCCCCGAGGTACGTGTTCGCGACCAGCAAAGGATAGAAATCAGCGTCGGAGCGAGTGACACTGTACGCGAAACCGAGGCTAATGGCTGTGGAGTCGGCTGCTTTCTTGGCGATCCGTACTTCGAGGCCGTCACCGCGTGGCGGTTGCGACATGTCCGCTCTCGCGACGGGGCCCTCCGCGAGGCCTTTTTGGAAGTCTTCGCGGACTCTTTCGTCGAAGCCGGCGGGGAGATCTCCGGCAAGACCCATCCGCAATGCGGCGAAGTTGTAGTGCGTGCGGTAGAACGTCTTCACGTCATCGAGGGTAGTGCTCCGAAGGCCAGCCGCCGTCCCCTGCGTCGGGTGGCCAAAAGGATGCCCCGAGTAAATCATGTCCTCGAGCATGGTCTTGCCGAGCTGTTCGTCGTCGCTACCGCGTAGGGTCTTGGTAACGTACGACAACAGTTGGTCGCGGTTTCTCTCGAAGTCCGCGGGATCGAATCGGGGGTGAAGCAGGAGGTCACGGTAGACGGTATAGAAATCCTCCATGAAGTCGCGGTGTACTCTACCCACCAGCGTAGTGACCTCTTTATCCGCTTCCGCCGACACGAGCCCAGCCATCGGGTAGAGCTTCTGGTTCACTTCGAAGAGCGAGAGCGTTTCGGTCCCGCCGCTAGAGAGCATCATCGCGGTGAGAGTGTTGAGCCCTTCCTTCCCGGCGGGATCGTTGGACGAACCGGTGTGGAACATGAGTCGAAAGCTCACCAGTGGGTTCCCTGGGCTCGGGACGATCACCGAAGGGTGATCGGTCGGGGAGGCGGGGCGACTCGCAGCACCGAGCGAGGCCGCCACCAGCAAGACCAGCGCGCATCCAATCGTTGATTGCAGGGATTGCAGGGACATGGTGGTCTATTCCTCTCCCTTGACGTCCGCCGACTGCGTGAGCGTTACGATCGTTCGCACCTCAGGACGAAAGTATTTACTTGCGACCTCGAGCATGGCGTCGGGCGTCACCGAGTCGTAAAGCTCATAGACACGGTTCACGGTCTGCGGGTCACTGGTAAGCGCAATGTAGTGGGACAAGGTGTTCCCAACAGCGTCGGCGGTGTTCATATTCATCAAGAACTGGTACTTCATGTGACTCTTCGTCGACGATAGCCGCTCGGCGTCGAAACGCTCGGTACCGAGGCGCCCTACCTGATCCAAGATGGCGGTGCGAACTTCGGGCAGCTTGTCGGGGCGGCGCACGCGGGTCAGGATTGTGTAAAGAGTGGGGTCCGCCTGGTCGAAGGCTCCGGCACCGATGAAATCAACCCACTGCTCTTCGAGTACAAGCTTCCTATGAAGTGGAGACGTGCTACCGAAAGCGAGCTGAGACAACACGTCCAGCGTTGGGATCTCGGCGTTGTCGGTATTGAAGGCCGGCGCGTGGTAGGCAATCATCAGCCAGGGAAGTGTCGGTGCCGGCCATTCCACGTTGAATTCTTGTGGTTCCGTTTGAGTGGGTTCGGTTGGAATCTTCGCGGTGTAGGCGCCACGCTTCCATTGGCCGTAGTTCTTCTCGACCAAGTAGGTGAGTTCTTGCCAGTTGAAATCCCCGACGACGAGAATCGTCGTGTACTCAGGTCGGTAGAATTGGTCGAAGAATTCGAGGCTGTAGTCGTGCATCGCGGGCATGGCCTTGATGTCTTCCAAGAACCCGATGACCAGATGACGATAGGGGTGGACGCGGAAGGCCTTTTGGTAGAGCTCGACCTGCAGACCTTGGACCGGGCTCGCGGCGTTCTTGTTGTACTCGCCGAGCACTGCTCCCGCTTCTTTCTTGAACTGCTCTTCGCTGTAACGGAGGTTCTGAAAGCGGTCTGCCTCGATCTCGACGATCTTCGGCAGCGAATCCGAGCTCGCCAGGATGTGATAACGCGTGTAATCGAAGCTGGTGTTGGCGTTGTGGTCGGCGCCCACCGCGGTCAGTACCGCATTGTATTCGTCCTCGCTGTAGGTATCCGTTCCGCGGAACATCATGTGCTCGAAGAAATGAGCGAAGCCGCTCCTGCCCGGCTCCACTTCCTGTCTCGAGCCCACGTGTACGATGGAGTAGTAGGAGACCAGGCCCGGGCTGTCGAAGTGCACGCCGACCAGTCGGAGGCCGTTTGGGAATTCCTTCTGATCGATTGCGTATGGGAACACCGCTGGGTTTTTCTGAGGTGGGGTTGCCCGGGCTCCGAGGAGGCCTGCCAGACTCATTGCTACCAAGAACTTCCACCACATGGTTTGCCTCTCAATGTTTCATAGTGAATTTGTTCTCATTTTACCGCGTTCGCCGAGGTTTTCGTACCGCTAAGGAATCGCTTCTTCTGCTATGATGACTGGCTCAGAAGCCAGCGTGAGGTGAAAAAGTGATTGGAAAGCAAGAGGCCCTCGAGTATCACTCGAGCGGTCGCAAAGGCAAGATCGAGGTCACCCCGACCAAGCCGTGCCGGACCCAAAGAGATCTGTCCTTGGCATACACACCGGGCGTCGCGGTGCCTTGTCTCGAGATCAAGGCGAATCCGGAAGACGTCTTCAACTATACCGCCCGGGGCAACTTGGTGGCGGTGGTCACCAACGGCACCGCGGTACTCGGCCTCGGGAACATCGGTCCGATGGCTGCCAAACCGGTGATGGAAGGCAAGGGAGTTCTATTCAAGCGTTTCGCGGATATCGATGTGTTCGACATCGAGCTCGCGACCGCAGATCCAAAGGAAATCGTCAGGGTCGTGAAATTGCTCGAGCCGACCTTCGGAGGCATCAACCTCGAGGACATCAAGGCACCAGACTGTTTCTATGTCGAAGAAGAGCTCAAGAAGACGATGAGCATACCGGTCTTTCACGATGACCAACACGGCACGGCTATCATTTCTGGTGCCGCGCTCCTCAACGCCTTGGAGCTAACCGGGAAACGTATTTCGGATCTGAAGGCGGTCTTCAACGGTGCCGGCGCGGCGGGGGTCGCCTGTGCGCAACTGATGATGGGATTGGGAGTCAAGGCGGAGAACACCATCATGTGTGACTCCAAAGGTGTCATCTACAAAGGGCGGCAGGAGGGGATGAACCCCTACAAGGCTCGCTTCGCTCTCGACATCAAGAAGCGAACATTGGCGGAGGCGATGGTGGGCGCGGATCTCTTCGTCGGCGTGTCGGTGAAGGACGCGGTCACCAGGGAGATGGTCGCATCGATGAACGACAAGCCCATCATCATGGCGATGGCGAACCCCGACCCCGAGATCACCTACGAGGACGCGACCTCTGTTCGCGACGACCTGATCATGGCCACCGGCCGCACCGACTATCCCAACCAAGTGAACAACGTTCTGGGCTTTCCGTTTATCTTCCGGGGGGCGCTCGATGTAAGGGCGAAGGCGGTGAACGAGGAGATGAAGGCGGCCGCGGTTCGCGCGCTGGCAGACCTCGCAAAAGAAGACGCGCCCGACTCCGTTATGCGGGCGTACGGCGTCGACAAGATGCGTTTCGGTCCCGACTACATTATTCCCAAACCGTTCGATCCCCGCGTTCTCACTTGGGTAGCACCGGCGGTGGCTCGAGCCGCGATGGAGACCGGGGTGGCTCGAATTCAAATCGACATCGATGAGTACCGCGACCGACTGGAGGCCAAGCTCGGGCGGGGCCGGGAAGTGATGCGAACCATCATCTCGCGGGCGAAGAAAGAGGCGAAGCGTATCGTTTTCCCCGAAGGGGAAGAGGGCAAGATTTTGCGCGCCGCTCATGTTCTCATCGACGAGCACGTGGCGCAGCCGATCCTATTGGGTCGCCCGGATGTCGTGCGAGAGAAAATGAAAGAGCTGGGCCTCGAGTTCCACGGTGCCTCGGTCGTTCTGCCCCGGAGCTCGCCCGAGTTCGATCGCTATGTGGAAGAACTCTACAAGCTACGCAACCGGCGAGGCGTCACGCGCAGCGAGGCTCAGGAGCTCATGAACAATCACAACGTCTTCGGTTCGATGATGGTGAACCTCGGCGACGCCGACGCGATGGTCGCCGGCCTCACCCAACACTATCCGGATACGATTCGCCCCGCGCTCCAGGTCATTCGCATCAAGAGCGATGTTAGGAAAGTGGCGGGCGTCTACATGATGATCTTCAAAGACGACGTCAAGTTTTTCGCAGACACGACGGTTAACATCGAGCCCACCGCCGAAGATTTAGCGGAGATCGCCATCGGCACCGCAGAAGTTGCTCGACGCTTCGGCATCGAGCCCCGTGTTGCGATGTTGTCGTTCTCGAACTTCGGAAGTACCCGCCATCCGCTGTCCGACAAGGTCCGCCTTGCCACCGAGCTCGTGCGCCAGCGAGCCCCGGAGCTCGAGGTCGATGGTGAGATGCAAGCCGACACCGCCGTGGTGGGAGAGATCTTGACCGAGACCTATCCCTTCAGCACTCTAAGCTCGGAAGCGAACGTCCTCATTTTCCCCAGCCTCGAGGCGGGCAACTCCGCCTACAAGCTCATGCAGCGGCTGGGTGAGGCGGAAGCGATCGGGCCTATCCTCATGGGCTTGCGCAAACCGGTGCACGTGTTGCAGCGGGGGGCGGAAGTGGATGAGATCGTGAACATGGCGGCGATCGCGGTGGTGGAGGCCCAGGAGGCCTAAACGGCGGGCGGGGTGCGAAAGGTAATGCGGAAGACGAGTTGATGGGTTCCGAGGCGGAACTCGGAATTGTCCTGCAGTTGTGCTTCCATGACGCGCGCCCCTTGAACGTACGTCCCATTAGTGCTTCCCAGGTCCTGGAGCGTCGCGCCGTCTCCATGGACTTGGGTGCTCACGTGCTGGCGTGAGATTTCCGGGTCGTCCAGGTTTACGTCACATCCGCGACGCCCGATGATGGTCTCCGGTTTCTCGATCGGGAAGATCTGACCCGGCTCGTTGCCGTCCAAGACTTCGAGCGAGTACTTCTTGTCGTCTGAAAGTGAGCCGGGAGGAGCACTACTGCTCACCTCCTCGGTGGCCGCCGCTTTTTCATCCACTTCAGACATTGCCATGAACACTACATCGAGCGAGCCTTGGCAGTGAGGACAGAGCGCTTTCGCCGCTGCGAGCTGCCGAACGACGTCCTCGTGGAGCTCGGTCTCGCAGTGGGGACAAGGCACGCCCATTGCGACTTCCTCCTACCTCAAGACCGGGGATTACCGAAAATGGTGACAGCTTCGCGAGGCGAAGTCAAGACTCCCAGGACTTCACTGAGGCTCGCCCTACGCTTACTCGTTCGGTACCGCAAGCGGTTCTCGGGAGGGTGGGTCGGGCGGTCGGCTCCCCTTCAGCCGGTGATACACGGGGGCGAGACGGTGGGGCGAGACACCCAAGAAGAACGCGCTCACCGCGATCCAATTCGCCAGGGTGGTAGCGAAGGGTCCCAACCGCTCCCAGTGACGGGGAGTCGTCGTCACCGGGACGTCGAGAGCGACCATCCGACCCCTGGCCCGAAGCCGCTTCGCGAAGTAGACGTCCTCCATGATGGGGATGTCGGGATAGCCACCGATACGCTCGAACTCAGAGCGACGGACGAAGAGCGCCTGATCTCCGTATGGCAAACCCAGGTAGCGAGCCCGGAGGTTCGACCCCAGGGACACGAGGCCTAACCCTAGGCTCGCCGGTTGGACCCGGAGAGCAAACGAGCCTCCGACGACCTCCTTGTCGTCGAGAGCCATCCGAATGGCTTCGGTCGCGCCAGGGCCGAGCTCGCAGTCGGCGTGGAGAAACAAGAGTGTGTCGCCGCTGGTCGCCTTCGCGCCAAGGTTCATTTGTGCTCCTCGGCCGGGCGCGCCCTCGATCACGCGGGCACCCTGCTTTGCGGCGATCTCCCGCGTACGATCCTCGCTTCGACCATCCGCGACAACGATCTCCGCTCCTCGAGGAATCGACGCCAGCGCGCGCTTAAGACAGCGCTCCTCGTTAAGAGTGGGAACGACAACGGAAAGCTTCATGGCCCTCCCGCCATCTTAGCATCAGGATGAGGCTTATCCATGTTAAGATCTTCATTCGGATCCACCAATGGCATATAGGATTACACTCATTCCCGGTGACGGGATCGGCCCCGAGATCACCGATGCCACCCTGCGGGTGCTCGATGCCACCGGCGTGGCGTTCGAGTGGGATAGACACGAGGCGGGTATTCGGGCGTTCGAAAAGACTGGAAACCCTTTGCCTGAAGAGCTCTTGGAGTCGATCCGACAAAACGGGTTGGCCCTCAAGGGTCCACTCACCACGCTAATCGGGGAAGGCTTCCCGAGCGCCAACGTGGCTTTGAGAAAGGGGCTCGATCTTTATGCGAACCTGCGGCCCGTTCGGAGCGTCCCAGGAGTGAAGAGTCGCTACGAAGACGTAAGCCTGGTGATCGTGAGGGAGAACACCGAGGATCTCTACTCCGGCATCGAGCACATGATCATGCCCGGTGTGACCCAAGGGCTGAAGGTGATCACATCTCACGCCTCCACGCGAATCGCGCGATTCGCCTTCGAGTATGCGCGCCGGCGACAACGGCACAAAGTGACGGCGGTCCACAAAGCCAACATCATGAAGCTCACCGACGGGCTCTTCTTGGATAGCGCCCGCAAAGTGGCCGAGGGGTTTCCGGAAGTCGAATTCGACGACAAGATCGTCGATAACCTGTGCATGCAGTTGGTGTTGGATCCCGATCAATTCGATATCCTCTTGTTGTCCAACCTCTATGGGGACATCGTCTCGGATTTGGCCGCCGGCCTAGTGGGTGGGCTGGGCCTGGTGCCCGCAGCCAATATTGGGGAGTCCCATGCTGTCTTCGAGGCCGTGCATGGCAGCGCACCAGACATTGCTGGGAAGGGAGTCGCCAACCCGACCGCTTTGATCTTTTCGGCGATACTCATGTTGAGACACATCGGTGAGAACGACGCCGCGGATCGGGCCCTAGCGGCCTGTTTTCGAGTACTCGAGAAAGGAGACGTGCGAACGCCGGATCTGGGCGGAAGCTCGTCGACCAACGAATACGCCGATGCCCTGACGCGGGAAATGGGCTGACCCGATATGCAAGGGGATACACATAGAGGATAGGGGCGTCGCGGGTGGGAATTTCCCCCATTTTTTGTTGTTGCCCGCCCCGAAACCTCTGAATATAATACCCGCGCCAGTGCGGTCGGCGAGGCCGGCCGCAAGTTTTTTGTGTAGGGGTTCTTGCACGGTCTCCAGTCGTCGGCCTGAGTTGCGGCGTCAAGAAACGATTGAAATAATGACCGTTAGTGGGACTTTCGTGAGGTAAAACCGATGGAAATGGTGGATTTCCTCGCCGTGCTCTTTTTCCTCGTGGCGGCCATACTCTTCGTCTGTGGGACCCTCATTGTTGCGTCTCTAGTACGGCCGAGCAAGTTCACCGCCGAGAAATACATACCCTACGAATGTGGCGAGAACCCGGTAGGCTCACCTTGGGTGCAGTTCAACATCCGGTTCTACGTTTTCGCGCTGGTCTTCATCATTTTCGATGTAGAAGCCGTCTTCTTGTTCCCGTGGGCGGTCGTCTACCAGGACTTGGGGCTCTTCGCTTTCGTCGAGGGCCTCATCTTTATCGCGATTCTCGCCCTCGGCCTCGCCTACCTTTGGGTCAAGGGAGACCTGGAGTGGGTTCGTACCGAGGACCGCGCTCCCCATCATCAAACGGACAGTATCTCCGAGGCTGAGAAAGTAGCGTAGAGAAACCGAGCTATGGACCTTATCAAGACCCTAGGTGCGAGTCGCATCGCCCTGACCACGGTGGATCAGGTGGTCAACTGGGCCCGGCTCTCCGCGCTTTGGCCGATGACTTTTGGACTTGCGTGCTGCGCCATCGAAATGATGGCCGCCGGTGCGAGTCGTTTCGATTGGGACCGACTCGGCATGATCCCCCGGGCAACGCCGCGGCAATCCGATTTGATGATCGTGGCCGGGACCGTCACGCACAAGATGGCGATTCGCATCAAGAGACTTTACGAGCAAATGGCCGAGCCCAAGTACGTGATCTCAATGGGAAGCTGCTCCAACAACGGGGGACCGTATTGGCAGTACGGGTACCACGTCGTCAAGGGGGTTGACCTCGTTATTCCGGTTGATGTCTACGTTCCCGGTTGCCCGCCGCGGCCGGAAGCTCTGTTGTACGGTGTGATGAAACTTCAAGATGTGATTCGTGAGCGCTCGCTCTTGGACGATCCCCGCGAAGGAAGACAGCCGGTCGAGGCGGCGACAAAAGCATGACGGCTTCCGATATCCAGCAAAGACTCGAGGCGAAGTTTCCCGGCAAGATCAAACGAGCCGAGCTCGAAGTCATCGATCCCTTCATCGTGGTAGATGGTGCCGCCATCGCCGAAATCGGCAGGTGGCTCCGCGACGATCCCGAGTTGGCTTTCGATACCCTCCACAATCTTTCGGGCGCCGACTATCCCAAGGAAGAGAAGATGGAGGTCGTCTATCACCTCTCCTCCATGAAGCATCGACATTGGATCGTTCTCAAGGTCGAGGTTCCTCGCGAAGGAGCCAAGGTACCGACGGTCGAGAACGTCTGGAAGACCGCCAACTGGCACGAGCGTGAAGCCTACGACCTCTATGGCGTTTGGTTCGATGGCCACAGCGACCCGCGCCGCATCTTGTTACCTGATGACTGGGAAGGCCACCCCCTCAAGAAGGATTGGGAATGGCCGGAAGAGTGGCACGGCATTCCCGTCAAACCCGGAAAGCAAATGGTCCAGAGAGTTAAGGAGGGCGAGAAACTCGGAGTGGGGCCTTTTGATTAGCCGAGTTTCCGCCCGACGTCGGCCGGGAGGAATTGCCAACGAAAATGAACGGCAAGGGAATCCGGCCGTGGTTTTGGGCGCGAGCGAGGAGCGAGCGCCGCGAGTGGGGGTGGGGCCCCGCGAGCACCAAGTGTTGCCGGCGAGAAGCTCGGTGTGGGGCCTTTTGATTAACACATAAAACGCATGGTTGAACCCGCAAACAAGATCCCCTGGTCAGAGGAAACGCCCACCTTCACCATCGAGGCGTACCACGGGGACGATATGGTCCTCAACATGGGTCCGCAGCACCCGTCGACCCATGGCGTACTTCGGGTCGAGCTCCTGACAGACGGCGAGGTGGTCAAGGAAGCTCGCCCGCACATCGGCTATCTACATCGTAATTTCGAGAAGCACGCCGAGAATATCGATTACTCCGGTGTCATTCCCTTCACCGATCGAATGGACTACGTCGCCTCGATGGCCAATAGCCTTACCTATGCCCTGACCATCGAAAAATTGATGGGCATCCAAGTCAATGACCGCGTCAACACCATCAGGGTGTTGATGGCGGAACTCCAGAGGATCGCGAGTCATCTGCTCTCGGTGGGAACATACGGAATCGATATCGGTGCCTTCACACCTTTTCTTCACTGTTTTCGGGATCGGGAGATGGTGCTCGATCTCTTCGAATGGCTTTGTGGCGCGCGGCTCCTTTACAACTACAACTGGGTCGGCGGTGTCTCTCACGACCTACCCGACGGCTGGGTGGCAAAGTGCCGATACTTCGTCGATCAGTTCGGGCACACCATCGACGAAGTAGATCAGCTGCTGAGCTTCAACAAGATCTTCACCAAGCGCACCGCAACCGTCGGCATCCTCCCGCCGGACCTGGCTGTTAATTATGCGATTAGCGGCCCCAATCTGCGCGGTTCCGGCATCAAATGGGATATTCGCAAGGAAGAACCTTACTGCGAGTACGAGAACTATGATTTCGAGGTTCCGATCGGCACCGGAGAGCATGGACCCATCGGTTCGTGCTGGGATCGGTACTACGTCCGCGTCCTCGAAATGCGCGAGAGTTGCAAGATCATCCTACAGACTCTGGATCGGCTGCCGGAAGGCGACGTGCACGAGCGCGTTCCGAAGCGGGTCAAGCCTCCGAAGGGTGAGGCCTATCTGCGTACCGAGACGCCCCGCGGGGAGCTTGCTTACTACGTCGTGAGTGATGGCGGTCTCATTCCGTCTCGCGTCAGGGGGCGTTCGCCCTGTTTTGTGGCCATGAGCGTTTTCCAGGAGATCGCCCGTGGCGAGATGATCGCGGACATGGTGGCGATCATCGGCAGTTTGGACATCGTTCTCGGGGAGATCGATCGCTAATGATTACGCGCCAGCGGCAGATCGAGATGAAGATACTGCCGGTGGTTTCGGCCGCCGTCGTCCTCGGCGCGGTGGGGTTCGTCATTGCCATCGGTGCGCTTCCGGTTATCGCTGGTTTGGTGGCCGGTCTGATCGAGTCCTATTTACCGGAGGAGTTGCGTCCGGCGGTGGGAAGGGGGCTTGGCGTCGCCGCGATCGTGGGGTTCCTGTCACTGTTTCCCATCTTCGCCATCTGGTTCGAAAGAAAAGTCGCCGCGCACACTCAAGATCGACTCGGGCCGATGCGCGTCGGCTGGCACGGCGTGTTGCAGAGTTTTGCCGACGGCATCAAGCTACTCTTCAAGGAAGACATCATCCCCGCAGGAGGGGACAAACCGCTCTTCCGTTTAGCGCCGTACTTGGTAGTGGCCGGCAGTTTCGCCGCCTTTGCAGTGATTCCATGGGGAGACGGTCTGGTGGTCTCGGACCTCAACATCGGTCTTCTCTACATCGTAGCCATCGGTTCTCTCAACGCGATTGGGATCTTGATGGCGGGCTGGGCATCCAACAACAAGTACTCGCTCTTTGGTGGCATGCGATCGGCTGCCCAAATCGTGAGTTATGAGATCCCGACGGTGCTCACCCTTCTCGTCGTGGTCGTGCAGGTGGGGAGCCTGAATCTCCAAGATGTCGTGGTCGCCCAACAGGGAGGCGTTTTCAGCTGGTTCATCTTTGGTGGCGGCCATTGGCAAATGTTCCCGATCAACCTCATCGCCTTCGTGGTGTTCTTTATTTGCGGTTTAGCGGAGACGAACCGCACTCCGTTCGACCTCCCGGAAGCGGAGTCGGAGTTGGTCGCCGGCTTCCATACCGAATACAGCGGCATGCGATTCGCTTTTTTCTTCCTTGCCGAGTACGGCGCGATGTTCTTGGTCAGCGCGCTGACCGCGGTACTCTTCCTGGGCGGATGGCAGGGGTTTCTCGCCGAGCCGCTGATACCCGACTCGCTGCTGTTCGTGGCGAAAACAATGTTCCTGGTCTTCGTTCAGATGTGGCTTCGTTGGACACTGCCGCGGCTGCGAGTCGACCAGCTTATGGCCATGTGCTGGAAGTATTTGATCCCGATAGCCTTCGTCCTTCTCATCGTGGCGGCTTTCTTTTCTCTAGAGCTCAAGGGCTAGGAGACCGATGAAACAGTACTTCACCGATATGTACGAAGCCGTGGTCACGGTAGCCAAGGGTATGCTGGTGACTCTGAAGCATATCTTCAAGCCTTCCGTGACGCAGCAATACGCGGCCGACGAGAAACCAGAGGAGCGCTGGAAGTCTCTATTGGTACCCGAGGGACTGCTTAGCTACCGCTCGCGGATGAAACTCCACGTCAAGATCGAGGATTGCATCGGGTGCAAGCAGTGCGAAAGGGCGTGTCCGGTTGATTGCATCTACATTACCGCCGAAAAGCGGGAAAAGGACGCGGCGCCGATCTTTGCTACCGACGGAACGGCCATCAAGCTCAACGTGCCGCAGTTCGACATCGATATGTCGCTCTGCTGCTATTGTGCGCTCTGTGTCTACCCTTGCCCCACGGATTGCATCGTGATGACACCGGAGTATGAGTTTGCCGAGAGCGAAAAGGGGAATCTGCTCTATCGGTTCGCCAAGGACCAACCTAGCCCGCCCGAGCCCAAGAAGGAGCCGGTGCCCGCGGCGGCGGGAGGGGAGTAGTTAGCTGGCCATGGGAGAGCTCGCGACTCAAGTTGTTTTTTATACATTCGCGGTCCTGGTCGTGAGCTCCGCGGCGCTCGTTGTGCTGGGTCGAAGCCTGGTTCACTCAGCCTTTGCTCTGCTGGCCACCTTTTTCGGGGTTGCGGTCTTTTACGTTTTGCTGGGGGCCGATCTTCTCGCCGGCGCGCAAGTACTCATTTACGTCGGCGGGATCCTCATCTTGTTGCTTTTCGGTGTCATGTTGACCCATCGCGTCTACGGCATGAGTCTCCAAACCGCGACCATCCAATTCTGGCCGGGGCTGGGCGTTGCGACGGCGGTGTTCTTGACGATCGCTTACCTCATCTACCAAACGCCGTGGAAAAGTTTGGGATTCGCCGCGTTCGAGGGACCGACGACGGCGAGTATCGGTGAATTGTTCATGACCAAGTACATCCTGCCTTTCGAGGCGGCGTCGGTGTTGCTGCTGATAGCCCTGATCGGCGCCGCGATGATGGTGCGGCGGAGGTCCGACCTGTGATTCCTCTCGAACACTACTTGATGGTCTCCGCGGCCCTCTTCTCACTGGGGTTGTTGGGGGTGCTCACCCGGAAAAACGCGGTCAACGTTTTGATGTCCATCGAGTTGATCTTCAACTCCGCCAACATCAATTTGGTCGCTTTTTCGCGCTTTTCATCCTCTGATCTCTCCGGTCAAGTCTTTGCGGTGTTCGTCATCGTCATTGCGGCCTCCGAGGCGGCGGTGGCACTGGCTATCGTTCTCTCACTCTACCGGATCTTGAAGAGCGTGAACCTGGATGAGGCTACCGCCCTCAAAGGATAGGCACGATGGCGCTCGGAACCCTTGACAGTCTCAAGTATTTTCTGCCGGAGCTGATCTTGGTGTGGGCTCTTGCCGTCGTGATTGTGGTCGATCTCGCCCTCAAAGGGCGCCAGGATCGGCGATGGGGAACGGTGGCCATCGCTTTGGCGGGGTTGGTTCTAGCGGGGTTCTATACGATCATGCTGGGTGACGCGCCCCAAGGCACGCTCTTTACTAGGATGGTCGTCCTCGACCACTTCGGCGTGCTGCTTCGGGCTCTGTTCATCCTGACCGCCATCTTGGTCCTGCTTCTGTCCGTTCCTTCGCGCGAACTGTCGAGGTTGAACCAGGGAGAGCTCTTAGCTCTGCTTCTCGCGGTGACCGTATCCATGATGTGGATGGCAAACTCCATCAATCTCCTCATGATTTACCTGTCGCTGGAGATGGTATCCGTTTGTTCTTACATCATGGTCGGTTACTTGAAGGGGGAACGGCTCTCGAACGAGGCGTCGCTCAAGTACATTTTGTTCGGCGCGATCGCGACCGGAACCATGCTCTACGGTTTGTCGCTACTCTACGGGCTCACAGGAACGCTCGACCTCTATGAGATCCGAGCGGCGCTCATAGGCCAAGGAGCCGCCAGCGAGGCAGGACCGACGCTGTTGTTCATTGTGATTCTGGTACTAGCTGGGATCGGGTTCAAGACCGCGGTGGTTCCGTTTCATTTCTGGTGTCCGGATGTCTATACCGGCGCTCCCACGCCGGTGACGGCGTTCCTGTCGGTAGGTCCGAAGGTGGCTGGGTTCGCGGTGCTCATTCGGTTCTTCTTCGGTGGCATGGCACAGCGGGGGGCGGAGACCGCAGAAATGGTCGGCCCGGTCAATTGGCAAGCCCTTCTGATCGGTATGTCGGTTGTCACCATGACGCTGGGAAACGTAGCGGCGCTCCTTCAATCGAACGTCAAGCGACTGTTGGCGTACTCGAGCATCGCTCACGCAGGTTACATCTTGATGGGAGCGGTGGTTCTTTCCGAGGAAGGCATCCAGGCCATGCTGGCCTATATGGTCATCTACTTGTTCATGAACCTGGGGGCTTTTCTGGTAGTGATCGTCGTCCATGACAACGTGGGGAGCTTCGACGTCAAGGACTACGCGGGTATTTGGAAACGCTCGCCGATGTTGACCGTCGCGATGGCCATCTTCCTCTTGTCGTTGATGGGTATTCCCCCGTTCGCCGGGTTTCTCGCGAAGTTCTACATCTTCGCTGCCGTCATCCAAGCGGGATTTGGCTGGTTCGCGGTGGTCGGCGTCTTGAATGCGGCCATCGCCGCCTATTACTATATGAAGATCATCAAGACCATGGTCATCGAAGTCGACTCGAGCGGCGATTCCAGCCGACTGGAGCTTCATCCGATATACTTTGGCTTGCTCATTCTATTGCTGGTGCCGAATGTGATTGGCCTCCTACTATGGGGCTATTTGGATCAGATAACAGAGTACTCGACCAAGATATTTGAAACCTTTTGATCTGTAAGGAGGAGAAGGAGAATGGCTTACATCATTGCTGAGCCTTGCATCGGGACGAAGGACACCGCCTGCGTGGAGGTATGCCCGGTTGATTGCATTCACCCCGTGAAGGACTCAAAGGAGTTCGAAGCCGTAGAGCAGCTCTACATCGATAACGAGACCTGCATCGACTGCGGGGCTTGTGAACCGGTCTGCCCGGTTACCGCCATCTTTCCCGAAGAAGAGTTGCCCGACAAGTGGAAGGAATACGTCGAGAAGAACGCCGCCTACTTCGCTAAGTAGCGCCTCGTAGAACGACTCGACACAACGAAGCCTCCTCGAGTCCTTTCGTTATGCTCGCTGCGCCGCCCCGTCCGGGGGCGGCTATCGGCCGTGGTATGATGGGATTCGGTGGAGGCATTTCTTTTCGGAGAGCATTCGTTTTCTGAGTTCCGCTCTTAGAAGGCTGACCTCTCCCAGCCCGCCTACGTCAAGGACTTCGGCGGGTCCGCCGGAGCTTTCAGCGAAGGCGGAAGGGAGAGGGAATAACGGAAGCGGAGACTATTATTAACCTTGCTCGAGCAAGGAGGTGACGTCATGTCGAACAACAGTGGAGACAATTTCTTAGTCGGTTTTTTCGTCGGAGCCGCTATCGGAGTCATGGGAGCCCTTCTGTTGGCACCCAAGGCTCGGAAGGAGCTACAGGATACGTTGGCGGAGGAAGGTAAGAAGCTTAGGGACAAAGCGCAAGGCGCTTTGTCCGAGCTCCGCGAGCAGGGGGAAGAGACCTATGGCCGAGGCCAGGAGGCCTTTGGCGAGGCGTCGGAAGGAGTAAAGAAGGCGGCGCGCACCAGCCAGGAGGCCTACGGCGAGGCGTCGGACGGCGTGAAGAAGGCGGCCCGCAGCTTCTCCAAGAACTGAGCTATGCGGGAACCCGGCACTACGGTGCGTGAAGTGTCCGACGCGCCTGAATTGGAACAGACGACGCCGGAAGCTCAGGCGGAGTCCGCTCCCGATTCCCCCGGTTCCGATGACCCGTCCACTTTCGAACTAGCGCGGCGGATTCTCGTCGGCGTGGTGCAAGCGGTCGAGGACGGAGCGAATCTGGTCGGAGCCTCGCTCAAGGAAGAGCTCGGCCGCTTCCGAGAAGACGCGGTTCGCACCGTGATTGCCGTCGCCTTCTTGGCTGCCGGCGGTGGGCTTGCCACGGGCGGCATGGCTTTGCTGCTACACCGCTGGCTCGGCTCATGGTCACCCGTGCTGTTGGTGCTGGGGGGGGTCTACATGGTCGCCGGATTCTGGCTCTTGCAGGTTCGCGGCCCGACAAACTCGACAGGCGAGACGGGGGGTAACGAGTGAGCGGGAAGAACGGGGACAGAAAAACCGCTCGCGAGCTCCGGCAGTCGCTCGCTAACAATCGGGCTCGGATCGAGGCCGACCTTTCCGCCATGGAGACTCGCATAAACGAGAGCTTCAATCCGGTGAACGTCGTGCGTCGCCATCCGGTCCTGATGGCTGGAGCAGGGGCGGTGCTCGGCATCTTCATTGTGAGGCGCCCCGCAATGTTCGCCCGGGCGCTCGGGCAGATCGCTGGCTGGGGCGCTCCGATGCTGTTCTCGGCGCTCGTGAAGGGGGCGGGAGTGCTCTCGCCGCCGAGTGAGCCTGAATCGCCCGACCAAGAATAACCAAGAATGTCTAGGAACATCTGAAGGGCCAATCCCCATGGCCAAAACCGTCCCACCGTCGTACCCAAGCTGGTTGAAGCTCTCCTCCCTCGGCGTCATCTTCCTCTCGGCGTTCGCCTGCGCGACGAACCCGGCGACGGGCAAGAAAGACCTGGTCCTGGTCAGCGAAGCGCAAGAAATCGAGATGGGCGCGTCCGGCGATCGCCAGGTGACCCGGAGCATGGGCCTTTATGACGATGACGAGTTGGCTTCCTATGTCTCCGACATCGGGCTCCGGCTCGCCCAAAACGCCGAACGGCCGCATCTGCCGTGGAAGGTTCAGGTCCTCGACTCGCCAGTGGTCAACGCCCTAGCGATTCCGGGCGGGTACGTCTACTTGACGCGCGGCATTCTCGCCTACATGAACAGCGAAGCGGCCATGGTGGGGATTCTTGGACACGAGATTGGGCACATCACAGCTCGCCATAGTGTGCAGCAGATTTCTCGGGCTCAGTTAGCGGGAATTGGCCTAGGGGTTGGGTCGATCGTGGTACCGGAGGTACGGCCCTTCGGGGACTTACTACAAACTGGAGTGGGTGTGTGGTTCCGGAAGTTCAGCCGGGACGACGAGCGAGAATCCGACACCCTTGGGGTTCGTTATTCGTTGGCGGCGGGATATGACCCCACCGCGATGGCCGCTTTTTTCGACGTCCTCGACCGAATGGGAGAACGGTCAGGCAACGATATGCCCGGTTGGCTCTCCACTCACCCCGATCCTGAGGATCGGAAGGGGCACATACTCCAGTTGGTCCAAGCGCAGGCGGGGAATCGGTCGCTGGTGGTAAAGGAAGAGGAGTTCAAGCGACGTCTCGAAGGAGTCATCTTCGGTGAGAACCCTCGCGAAGGATTCATGGACGGGAATCGATTCAAGCACCCCGATTTGCGCTTCCAGTTGGACTTCCCAACGGGTTGGAACGTTCAGAACACGCCCCGGGCCGTTTACTCCGCTCCTCCCGAGCGTGACGCCGCTCTTCAGCTTACTGGGACGCCGGTAGAGGAAGGAACGTGGCCGGAACAATACGCTACCCGCTTTTTCCAACAAAACAAGATCGTCGAGTTCGGAACCGGCGAGCGGATCCGAGTCGGCGGGTTTCCGGCTTACCGGGCTCCTTTTCGTGTCCAGTCATCGCAAGGCGTGCTCACCGGGCAGGCTGGCTTCGTAGTAGACGGGGAAACCGCCTACGAAATCTTGGGCTATACCTACGAACAACGCTACCGAAGTTATCGGAACACCTTTCTTGCCGTCATCGAAAGCTTTGCTCGTCTCTCCGATCGTCGAGCGCTCGACATCCAGCCCCATCGCATTGTCCTTTATTCTGTGCCGGGCAACACGACCGCAAGGAAAGCGTTTTTGGATTCAGGAGCGGGGGACGAGTCGATCGAAGAGCTAGCACTGCTCAACAATCTAGAGCCGGAGGATCCCGTCGAGGCCGGAACGCTCCTCAAGGTCGTCGACCCACCTCTCAGCCGCAAGCCCGGGAGATCGAACCGACTGTGATCGGGCGTTCCTTCCGGGTCGCGACCATTTTCGGGATCCCCATCAAGGTGGACCTTTCCTGGCTGGTCATCGTCGTGCTGCTGACCGCCACCTTGGGCGTCACATTTTCGCGTGACCACCCAGCCCTGGGATGGCCGACGTGGATCGTGATGGGTCTCGCTTCTGCGATGCTTCTCTTCGGCTCGGTGCTCGCCCACGAGCTGTCACATGCCGTGGTCGCTCTCCGTGAAGGGATTGCGATGCGGGGGATCACGCTGTTTTTTTTCGGCGGTGCAGCGGAGATGCTCGATGAGCCACCCAGTGCGAAGGCGGAGCTCAAAGTCGCCGTGGCGGGTCCTGCGATGAGTGTCGCGCTGGCCGTCGGTTTCGGTAGCTTGTACTCCCTCGGCCTGGGATGGTTTGACGAGTCGGTGCTAGGGGTCGTGAAGTATCTGGCCCTAATGAATGCGATCCTGGTGGTCTTCAACTTGGTGCCGGGGTTCCCCTTGGACGGCGGAAGGGTCTTGCGGGCCTTGCTATGGGGAATTTGGGGGAATCTTCGATACGCGACTCGTACCGCCAGCATCGTCGGTTCCGGATTTGGCGTGCTTATCATGCTGCTGGGCCTCGTCTACGTTCTACCCTTTGGAAATCTCATCGGGGGCATCTGGTATCTTTTCATCGGACTCTTTCTTCGCAACGCGGCACGCGCCAGTTACCAGCAGATGTTGGTGAAGGACGTTCTAAAAGGTGTAAGGGCCGCAGACCTTATGAACCGGCACGTGCTCTCGGTGTCTCCGGAGGCGACTCTCGAGGAGATCGTCGATGGGGTGGTTCTGCCGAGCGGGACCACGAATCTCCCCGTCTTGGAAAACAACAGACTGGTGGGTCTACTCGGGCTTCGAGAGATCCAAGCTGTCGAGCGCTCTCGGTGGAATCAGGTGCGGGCGAGGGAGGTCATGCGCCAGGACGTTTTCAGGCAGGTCGTATCTCCTGAGGACGACGCCACCCGGTTGCTTTCCATGGTTGTGAGCGACGATACGTTGATTCCGGTCATGGACGGTGAGACGTTGGTCGGGATCGTGACGCGCGCCGATTTGATGAAGCGGCTCAAATTGCGAATGGAGCTACCGTCGGACTAGAGGCACGCGGCAAGTGCGTAGACCGCCGCGCAGATCAACAGGATCGGCAAAAAAAGCGGCAATACCACTAGGCCGACAACGAGGCACGCCAGAAGGAAAAGCAGCATCAGCAACTTGACCGGAAACA
Organism: Candidatus Marinacidobacterales bacterium; assembly: GCA_965219415.1. GTDB lineage: Bacteria > Acidobacteriota > Vicinamibacteria > Marinacidobacterales > DATDRI01 > CBDCNP01. Next base: position 1,009,140 of record OZ244742.1, on the reverse strand, counting down.
ACACCAGCTCCGCCATACCTCCAGCCAGCGCCCCCAGAAGCTTTGCCGGGACTAGCAGCAAGGAAGAAGAGGAGCTTGAAGGCCGCCCACAGTAACCCCAACGTCGCTGCGGTTAGAGTGAGAACCACCGCGAGCGCAGCCAAGCCCAACAGTACTAGCTCCAAGTAAAGCCTCCCGTTGCTTTGTTCCCAGGTAGTGTGAGGGCCCCCCCTAGTCTAGAACCACTCTTGCCGCCGGAAACAGTAGAATAGCGCCAACCCATTAGGCTAAACGAGGGACGCTATGGAATGGATTGAACGATGGAACCAAATTCTCAACTTTCAAATCGTGCAAGTCGGAGGCAATAACATAACCCTTCAGCATATCTTGCTGTTCGCCATCGCCCTTTTCATCACCCGATACCTCGCCCGCTCGGCGCGCAGGTTACTGGGAGATCACGTTCTGGTCAAAGTCGACCCGGCGCCGCGATTCGTCATCATCCGAGTCGTTCAGTACTCGGTCTGGATGGTGGGGCTCCTCATTGCACTCGAGCTCTTAGGGATCGACCTGACGGCGCTGACGGTGGTGGCCGGTGCACTAGGCGTCGGTATCGGATTCGGTCTCCAGAGCGTGGTCTCCAATTTCGTCTCCGGACTGGTGCTCCTGCTGGAACAGCCGATTCGAATCAACGATCGGGTTACCATCGAGAACGTCGAGGGCAATGTCGTCGACATCCACTTTCGCTCGACGACCATCGTGACCAATGACAACATCTCCATCATCGTCCCGAACTCGCAGTTCATCAATCAGCCGGTCATTAACTGGTCCCACGGGGATCCAACGGTCAGGATTCACGTACCGGTTGGAGTGGCGTATGGGTCCGATGTGGAACTGGTGACCGAGACCCTCTACCAGGTTGCCTCTGCCGACGACGGTGTGCTCCGACAGCCACCTCCGGAGGTGAGATTCACCGAGTTCGGGGACTCATCGTTGAACTTCGAGCTCCTGGTATGGACCGACAACCCTCCCCGGCACCTTCAATTGAAGAGCCGTCTCAACTACGCCATTGACGCGGCGTTTCGTCGCCACGACATCCAAATACCGTTTCCTCAGCGCGATCTACACGTCAAATCGGATTCGGTAATTGCCACCCACGGAGAGTGAGATCGCCTTGATCGAGGCCAAGAATCTGAGTTTCACATACACCGCAGGCCAGCAACCCGCGGTCCGAAACGTCGACTTCGAGATCAAGGACGGCGAAGTTTTCGGTCTCTTGGGGCCGAACGGGGCAGGGAAGACCACCATCCAGAACATTTTGATCGGGATTCTGAAGGGATTTCAGGGGGATGTCCGCGTCATGGGAAAGGAGCTAGAAGACTGGGGCCTCGATTACTACGAGTCGATCGGGGTGTCCTTCGAATTTCCAAACCACTATCTCAAGCTCACCGCCAGGGAGAACCTCGAATACTTTCGAGCCTTGTACAATAGCGAGGCGGAAGAGCCGGTGGACCTACTGCGAATGGTCGGGCTCGAGGAGGAGATCGACGTTCCGGTGGGCCAGTTCTCCAAGGGTATGAAGAATCGGCTCAACTTGGCGCGCAGCCTTTTGCACCGGCCCCGGCTGTGGTTTCTCGATGAACCAACGACCGGCCTCGATCCCGCGAATTCCAAGAACATTCGAAAGATCGTCCAGGAACGTCAGTCGCGTGGGACAACGACGTTTCTCACCACCCACGACATGATGGTCGCGGATGAGCTCTGCCACCGCGTGGGTTTTATTGTCGACGGTGAGCTCAAGATCGTCGACGCGCCAAAGACGCTCAAACGCCGCTACGGCAGCCGTGCCATCAAGCTCGAGGTAGCGTCCGAGAAGGGCATCGAGACCCGTGAGTTCCCGCTCGACGGATTGGGCGAAAACGAGGACTTCCTTGGAACGATCCGCGAGCACCGCGTGGAGACCGTCCACAGCCAGGAGACCACTCTCGAGGAAGTCTTCCTCGAAGTCACCGGGAGAGCGCTTGCGTGAATAGATTTGCTTCGACCTTACGGCTGGATATCCAGCTCCAGTCGAGGAACAAGCTTTATCAGGTCGGCGTAGGCGTTGCTTTGGTGGTAGGGCTGGCGGCTAGGTACTTCCTGAACCCGGAAGTCATCCGCGTGCTGCTGCCGGTCTTCTTCCTGGGGGCGCTGCTAGGCACGACCTACATGTTCGTAGCGGCTATGGTGCTTTTCGAAAAAGGGGAGCACACTTTGGACGCGGTGATCGTCTCGCCGCTGCCGACGCGTGAATACATCTTTTCCAAAGTCTTGACATTGGCCGGTTTTGGTCTGGTGGAGAGCATCATCGTCCTGCTCCTTGCATACGGGATCGCTGACTTCCATGCAGCTCCACTCCTGGCGGGTGTCCTCGTCATGGGTGCCCTCTACGCGCTCGTCGGGACGGCGCAAGTGGTCCGCTACGATTCCGTCACGGAGTTCCTGATACCGGGGGCAATTCTCGCAGGCATGGTCCTTCAGCTTCCTTTTCTTCATGCCTTGGATATTTGGCCGAACCCCATCTGGTATCTCATCCCGACTCAAGCGCCATTGCTGTTGATGAAAGGCGCTTTCCAACCGATTGCGGATTGGGAGTGGGTCTACGCCGTCGTGTACAGTTTCGTTGCGCTGGTGGCAGGCTACCGGCTAGCCGAGTCTGAGTTCACCAAGTACATCGTGAGAGGCGGGCGTTAAGCGATGCGGGCCCTGGAACTAGCGAGCCACCAGGCAGCCACCGACGTCAAGTTGGTTTCCAGGGATCGTTTCCTGGTAGGGATGCCCGTCTTCGTTCTGGGCCTGGCTGTCTTGTTGAGGTTCGCCCTGCCCGCCGTCACTGAACTTCTCCGCGCGCGCCATGGTTTCGATCTGGAGCCCTACTGGGTCTTGATCGCGAGCTCCGCCGCTCTGGGCACCGCGGCACCGCTTATCGGAATGATCATCGGATTCATACTTCTCGAGTCTCGGGAAGACCGCACCTTGAAGGCTTTGATGGTGTCTCCCGTCTCTCTCAAACACTATCTGCTTTATCACTCGAGTATTCCGATCTTTCTGGGGGCTGTCTTTACGGCGATGTTTGCAATGATCGTGGGTGTCGGACTTCCTTCGGTCGCAGCTCTTATTCCCGATATCACTGGTGGGATCGGTCCTGGGTGGCATTGCGACTCTTTTCATCGCTACCTTTTCGGACAGTAAGGTACAGGCCTTCGCTATCATGAAAGCCTTTAGCGGTGCGGGGTTGATTCCTCTAGCGGCGTATTTCATCCGCGAGCCCTGGCAATTTCTCGCCGGGGTCTATCCGCCATACTGGGCCTTCAAGGCGTATTGGGAGGCCGCGAACGGAGGCGGGGGATGGTGGATCTACTTGTCGATCGGTGCGGTCACGTTGTTGGCGGCTCTTTGGGCCATGATGCGGCGCTTCGAGACTATCGCCTATCGAGGCTGAGAACTTGCCCGGCGTAGACTTCCGAGGTTGTCGGCGCGGCTTTCGTGGAAATAGGCATTGTCCATCCAAACGGGTAGGTCACGCGTGAACAGCCGGAAGAGTACCGCAAGCTGAAAGAAAATCACTCCGAGGACGGTCACGAGATAATAGTCGGTGACGAATCGGGCGACCGCAAGGTAGCGTATCACTGCCCACTCGAGCGCCGAGGTCGGGATGAAGGCGACGACGATGGCGCTTGCGAACATGGCGAGGAAGGAGTAACGGCCCATGAGATGCTCGAATCCGCCGATCAGCCCATTGAACAAAGCGCTTAGTCTCCTTCCGAGACCACGCGGCGCTTCGAAGCGCACGGCAGTTTTTTTGTCTTCGAGCTCTAAGACATCCACCGCGACTCGCTTCGCCCTCAGTCTAGCGTCGCGCATTTCTTTGTCCAGCGTGGTCTCGACACCCCACGAGAGCACTTCACCGGCTTTGAGCTTGGCCTGAGAGCCGGACACATCGCCGCTCACCCGAAAGATCGTATTGATATTCCGCCGGTTGGGTTCGACGGCGTCCTTCAGTGCCGCGAACAGCTCATCCCCCTCCCGGTAGAGGCGTGCGTAATGGTGCGCGGAAATCTCACGAGGACGCGACGGTCGCTCGCCTCCTTCGAGTATGTCGAAGGCGTAGTCCAGAATGGTCATCACTTCGGCTAGCGGTTTGGGGTAGACCCGGTCCGGGGTGTCCTGCGCGGTATGAAGTTTCCCGCCTGCCACGAACGGGCTGCATTTTCCGGGTGACATCGTAATGAGAGCCGCGGCGGGAATGTGCTTTTCTCGCCGTCGTCGACGCAATATCGGCCTTTCCTCCAAGAACGCAACGCTATCGGTCGTCCCGCCCGCGATGAAGCGGCTGTAAGGGATGTGGTGAAGGTGGGCGGCTTCCTCCAGTAGATCATTGAGCCTTTCCGAGCCCTCGTAAGGAAATATGGCACGGATGAAATTGGCACCCATCTCGTTCTCTGGAATGTACAAACGGCCTTCGCCGACCGAGTCCACCGCAATCGCGGCCTGTATCGATGCCTTCTCTGTCTCGGACAGGTTCTCGATGAAGTACCGCGTTCCCGTGATTCCAAATCGATAGAGTGCCAACGGAAGAAACGGAACCGATGCCAAGAAGTAAAACAAGGACCCCTTCGTTGCGCCTGCCAGCGCGGTCGAGATACTCAGGCTTATGAGAGAAAGTCCCACCGTGAGCCCCAACTGCGAGAGCAGGCCGCGGGTCCCGCACTCTTCCGAGCCGGCGAAGAAGTAGACGTGCGTTAGGGGTGGAGGGGAGTCGGAGCGAAGGTCGCGCAAAATGTACTGCTTCAGCATCTCCTCGCCGGTCGAGTTGTCGTCCGCCCCAGGGGCGTCCCGCGAGAAGCCGGCCCATGTATCGTAGTGTGCAACCAGCACGATCCGCTCCGTTGTCCGTCCGGGCACGGTCACGATGAAGTTTCGATCCGTTGTACGGATCAGGTGCTTCGGGATCGGTTGCGTCTCGGCTCGGAACCTGTCGCCGGGGAAGCGATCCTCGAGAAAGGCGAAGAACTCCTCCATGTGACGGACGTTGGCGTCGTTGGCGTGCTCGTCCGGGCGCCGGTCGATCGACCCCCGGATGGCCTCCCGGATGAGTGCTACCCGCGTGTCGAGGTCTGGACCGTCCTGGGAAAGGTATTCTTCGTAAGGACTGGTCTGCACCGATCGGCTCCGCTTTTCCTAGAATGTACCACCGTTGAGAGGCGTGCCGAGAGGCGTACCATTCGGTGCTGCATCGGAACAACGGATGAACATCTACAGTTCTCGATGGCTCAGTTGTTCAGATTTTCTTCCCCTCTACGATGCTCGTCCCGAAGTTGTCGTGGAGCGGTGTGGTCGACGTTATCTTGAAGCCTGCCGACTTGTACAAAGCTTCCCACTGTTCCAGCGTTCGCTCCTTACCCGGAATGAAACCCAGCTTGTTAATGTCGAGGAGCTTGGCGGGAGTGCCCGCCACATCCCCCATCGGTGGCAGGACCGCGTCTACGCAGATCACTGAGCCATCGGTTTTGCGCATCTGGCATGTTCAGGCTCCTTCGACAAGTGAGTGTACAGATAGTTAGCGGAGCGAGTCCAGCACTATCCGACTCACCGGACGGCGGCGGGTAACTTAAGTGTCTGGGAGTAGGAATTTACTCGCCGGTGTCTGGCCAGGCGTTGGCGAGGTATTCCTTGAAATGGTAAAGCTCGGCCGGTTCAACGTGAAGAAGCTTGATACCGGCGTGACAATGTGGCTCCTGACCGGATGCCCAAGCTACGCTGCCGGTGAAGGTAATGGTCCGTTCATTGGGCGCGAAATCGAGCTCGACCCGGACGACGCCGCCCTCGGCCAAGGTCTCCCTGGTATTGATAAGCAGGCCACCGGGGCTGACGTTGGGAAGTCGTAAAGGGCACTGACTTGTCATCGGGAAGATGCAGGCGTCCCAACAAGGCTGCGTCGCGCCGGCGGAACGAGCGTCGTTCCTCGGAGCAAGCCTCGACGCGATTTTTTCCCATTCGTTTGGCTTTGTAGAGCGCGGAATCGGCCTGCCGAATCAAATCGGTCGTAGTGTTGGCGTCGGTCGGTACGCAGGCGGCGCCAATGCTGACGGTTAGGTTCTTGTTCGGCAGCTTGGACTCGCCCGGAATCCTGGTCTCTTCCATCTTGAGACGGATCTTCTCGGCCGCCACGAGAGCGCCTCGTTTCAGCGTGGCGGGCAAGATCACGGCGAACTCTTCTCCGCCGTATCGGGTAATAACGTCCACCTCGCGAACCGCTTCCTTCAGCACCTGCGCCAATTGCTGGAGTGCGATGTTCCCGCGATCGTGACCGTTCCGATCGTTGAACAGCTTGAAGTCGTCGGCGTCGATCATCAATAGGGAAACTGCTGAGTTGTAGCGGACCGCCCTCTTGACCTCTTGATCGATTCGGTCTCTGAAGTAGCGATAGTTGTAGAGCTGTGTAAGGTCATCGAGGATAACGGAGTCCTGGACTTTTTTCAGGAACCGAATCTCGACGATCGTCGGATTCTCGAGAGTCTTTTGAACCTCGAGGAAATAGTGAAGCACTGCGACTCGAATATCGATCTCCCAGGTCACGGCTCGGCTCAAGGCGTCCCAGACATCGAGAACTTTCTCCCAGTGCCGCTTGGCGTCTTCGGCTTCGAAGGGTTGGTGTGTCAAGAGGAAGAGGAGACTGGCGTAAACCTCCATGCCGTACCGCTTCTCCAGTTGTAGCACCCTCTGTTTCCACTCCGAGATAGGAACACGCGGGTGTCCCAGCAAAGAAAACGTCGCGTTCGACAGATCGGCGGAGAACTCGGTGGTTTCAATCATGGCAACGATTTATCAACTTCAGGGGGCGGCAAGTCGCCGCACCTCTCCTGCTCAGCTCATTCACAGCAAGGGCCGTGCCGCCGTTTACCGCTTTGCGGTGACTGGCTAACTCTTTTTAACGAAGTCACTTACGACGGCAATCGACTTGCCGGCGTAGTCTCGGCTGAGGGGCTCGCGCCAACCGCGGGGGGAAATGCCCCCCACGTGCGATTCGAAGTGCAGGAGGCGACGAGTGGAAGTGAATCGCTCTATTTTCACAGTTAACAGAGACTTTGCTTTGCGCTTTGGAGCGGGGATACAACCCTAGAATCTTTCTGGCCCGCGGAGTGAAGCGCCCTGGAAAATCCTTTCCGCATCGACGATTGGCTGATCGAACCTGACCTAGGACAGGCCGTTGGAGCGAGCGGCCGGGTCAAACTCCAACCTCGCGTCATGCAGGTCTTGGTGTATCTCGCCGAGCACGCAGGCCCAACTCGTCACCAAAGAGGAATTGGTTCGAGACGTGTGGGAGGGCGCATTCGTAACAGACGAGGCACTTACTTACACGATTTCGGAGCTTCGCAAAGCGCTCGGCGACGACGCGAAGGAGCCGCGGCTCATCCAGACGATTCCGAAGAAGGGTTATCGTTTGATTTCAGAGGTCACCTGGGAGGGCGAGTCGGCGAGCGTGCCGGCTGCCGTTCCGGAGAGACCACGGTGGCAGACGTGGGTTGGGGGCGCCGCCATCGGCGCCTTGGTGGTCGCGGTGGGATTTTGGGTCTACGTCACTCGTGAAGCGCCTGGGCCGCCACCGAAAACCATCCCTCTGACGAGTTATCCGGGCCAAGAGTGGGGGCCGGCCTTGTCGCCGGACGGCAGCTTGGTTGCCTTCACGCGGATCGGAGAGGCTGGCACGACGGATCTGTATGTCAAGCAAATCGATGGCGGCGAGCCCCTCGCCATCAGCTCCGGGTTAGGCGATGTTTATACGCCGGCGTGGTCGCCCGATGGCCAGCGCATCGCGTTCATTCGGCACGTGGATGCGGACGAAGACGCTCTGATCGACGGCGTCTTCCTCATACCGGCGTTGGGTGGTGCGGAACGGCAGATTGGAGTTTTCCGAAGTCCGCACGGACTCTCCTGGTTTCCCAATGGGGTCGCTCCTCGCCCTATCGCACCGAGAAACTCCCGAAAGTCCCGACAGCATCTACTTGATTTCGCTCCGGACCGGTGAGAGGCGAAAATTGACCGCACCACCTCCCCACGTTGCCGGCGGCGACGCCACGCCGCGATTCTCGCCCGACGGCATGACCGTGGCCTTTGATCGTTTGGCGGGTGGCGGGAGTGACATTTGCCTCGTATCGGTCGAGAGCGGGGACGAACGACGTCTGACGTTCGGTAACTATTTAATCAGTGGGTTGGACTGGACCCGCAACGGAGCGCACATCGTGTTCTCGTCGGGTCGTCCGGGTCGAGTGGGGCATTGGAGCCTATGGCGAGTCTCGGCCTCCGGAGGAGAGCCAGAGCCTCCGGAGGAGAGCCAGAGCCTCTGGAGGTCGGGGAGCAAGGAGTATCCCCGTCCTTTTCCCGGCAAGGCCGACGTCTCGCGTACGAGAGACTCGATTTCAATTGGAATATTTGGCGCGTGGCTGGGCCGGCGGCGGGCCAAGGAACCAACACTCCAGAACGCTTCATCGCGTCGACGGGCCTGAACACGATGCCTCAGTATTCTCCGGATGGAGCAACAATTCTCTTCAATTCCACTCGTTCTGGATATCGGGAGATCTGGGTCTGTGACAGTGATGGCACGAACCCGAGACAGCTAACCTTTCTCGAGCATCCGGTAACGGTCAAAGGAGGCTGGTCACCGGATGGAAAGCAAATTGCATTCTGGTCCACGAAGGAAGGCAGCGCAGATATCTATATCGTAGGCGCGACGGGAGGCTTCTTGCGTCGACTGACGACGGAGACTTGGAACGAAACCGCTCCTAGCTTGTCGAGAGACGGTCGCTCGATTTACTTTGCCTCCAACCGAACGGGAAGACTGGATATATGGAGGATGCCTGCCGCGGTGGCGAAGCGATCCAGATCTCCAAAAGCCGAGGCACTCACGCTTTCGAATCAGAAGACGGCGCGTTCCTCTACTTTGCCAAGCAAACTCGGAGCCACCAGGCTGTACCGGGGCGGGTCATGCGAATCCCGGCCGGAGGCCCTGCCGGCATCTGGCGCATACCCATCGATGGTGGGGAGGAAGCGCAGATTCTCGAAAAGGTTGGCTGGGGTGACTGGACGCCCACCGACAAGGGCATCTACTTCTCTAATCGCGAGGCGGAGCCGGGGCCGACCATCGAGCTCTTCGACTTTGCCTCGGAGGAGGTGAGCCACGTCGCCGTGCTCGAACATCCGCCTCTCAATAATTGGCTTTCGGTGTCGCCCGACGAGAAATGGATTCTCTACGTTCGGTCCGAGCAGACGGAATCCGACATCATGCTGGTCGAGAATTTCCGCTAGTCAATGGCACCGTTACCTTCCGTAGCACCCCTGTGGAATCGTCCGCCTTGGGGCTCCTTCGAAGGAATCAGATGAGCCAGCATGACTTCGAAGCTACTCCGCCCTGGCTTAAAACTCGGATCACGTGATCCACCCTCGCGACCTTCCGGTAATCTCACTCCTTCTTCCTCACGTAAGTCTTTTCAGTTCAATTCGTTGAGTCCCTAACCCCAAGCTAAGGAATATCTAAGGAAAGCCTACCCCTCCGCTAAAGACTTCTTTTCCACCCCCCTGCAACCCTGGCCTCATCGAGCTCGAGCCGCATCGAGCTCGGCCGAGGAGGTCAGAAATGAAGTTCCAGAGTTTGACAGAGTTGGTCGTGAGCTTGATGTTCTTTAGTGCCGCTGCGGGCGCGCAGCCGTCAGGTCAAGTAGCTCCCCACCTGGTCCTCACCTGGACCGATTCCTGCAACCTGCTTCCTCAGGGGTTCGATCGGGTCGCGCGGGACATCGAGGGTGTTTTCGGAGAGATGGGAATCCGCGTGAGTTGGGATGATGAGAATAGCCCGATTGCGTCGAGAGTCCGGATTCGAATCGTCTTGAGGGCAACGGACCCGACCCGCTGGAAGCTCCCGAAACATACGATGGGAGTCGTCATAGGTAACAAGGTTCCGAGAGGCACCGCGTTCATATTCCTCCCCAATGTCCTGCGCACGCTCGGGTACAAACCCGTGGTAGAGCACATGCGGCCGCCCAAGGAAGTGGCCATCATCGCCCGCGGTCTGGCGCGCGTCGTTACTCACGAGGTCATCCATGCCGTTGTTCCCGAACATGGACACGATGGCGGTGGGTTGCTCGCTCCGAAGTTGAAACGGAAAGCGTTGACCTGGAGCCACTTGGATCTGGATGGTGCCACACAAGAGTTGTTGCTTACCCGACTGACCGATCGAACACGTCTTGAGAGTGAAACACCGCTCGCGCCGTAGTCAACCGCTGTGAGCTAGCGCACAAGCCGGCTCTGCTATACTTCGGGTCGATTCGAGCCCGAAGGATCTCTACTGGTGCCAGCTCCGCGCGGCAAAACATCCGGCGTCGTGGTCAGCGATCTCGACGGCACCCTCCTTGATAGTGAGAATTATTCCTTCGATGATGCGCGACCCGCTCTCGCTGCCTTGCGTGAAGGTCGGGTACCGGTCATTCTCGTAAGCAGCAAGACACGCGCCGAGATCGAGCCCCTTCGTGAAGCCCTGGAGCTGAAAGATCCTTTCGTCGTCGAAAACGGAGGCGCGGCCTACGTTCCTCGCGGGACTTTTAGCGGCGAGGTAGGGGCGCCCGACGCTTCGGGTCGATACGACGTCGTGCGCTGGGGAACTCCGTACGATGAAGTCGTTGCGGCGTTCGACGAGGCGAAGCGAGCCACCGGGGCATCACTGCGAGGCTTCCACGAGATCGAGGCGGAAGACTTGGCCGCACTTACTGGGCTTTCCCTCTACGAAGCCCGGCGGGCGAAGGAAAGAGAGTTCGACGAGCCCTTCCTCGACGATGGCGAGGAAGACCAACGTAGCAGAAAAGCCATGGAGATGCTCGAGGCAAACGGCCTCAACGTGACACGTGGCGGCCGTTTCTATCACGCGATGGGCGGTTGCGACAAAGGGAGAGCGGTAAGGGAGCTGCTGCGGCTCTATCGAGGTTCGGGCAAGTCTTGGGTGTCGGCCGGACTCGGCGACGCCGAAAACGATTTGCCTTTTCTTCGTGAGGTGGATCGAGCCTACGTCGTCGCCGGCGTCGAGGGCCACGATCCGACTCTGATCGAAGCGCTTCCCGAAGCGCACCGGGTAGCACCTGCTCCCCGAGGTTGGGCGGAAGCGGTCGTGGATTTCTTATCTTGGCTCGACCGCGGTTGCTTCCGCCTAGGTGCGGTCTTTATTGAAGTACTCGAGTGTCAGTTTTCTGACCACGCCCGATAAGGCAAGAAGCGCGAGAAGATTCGGGAATGCCATAAACCCGTTCAGAAGCGTTCCTAATGCCCATACCAGCGGTACGCTCGCGACCGAACCCACCATCACCAGCGCGGTGAAAAGGTATCGATAGGGCATGATCACCTTCGTACCGAACAGGAACTCGATGCACTTTTCGCCGTAGTAATACCAACCAATGAGGGTCGAGAACCCGAAAAGGAACGAGGCAAGAGCGACGATGAGAGTTGCTCCTGGGATGGTAGTGGCGAGCGCTCCCGCGGTGAGATCTCCGCTCGCATTTTGATAAGACGCTTCCGTCCACAGTCCGGACGAGAGGATGATGAAAGCGGTGATGGAGCACACCACGATGGTGTCGGTGAAGACTTCGAATATCCCGACAACGCCTTGTTCCGCCGGATGTTTGACCTTGGCGATACCGTGGGCGATGGGAGCACTCCCCATTCCGGCTTCGTTGGACAGAACGCCGCGGCTGATTCCAGCAGCGATGGCGTTGGCGACGCTCACACCGACGAAGCCTCCCAACGCGGCCATCGGCGTAAAGGCACGCTCGAAGATGAGTCCGAGCACCGCAGGAATTTGGGTGAAGTTTATCGCCATATACGAGAGACCCGCGACGAGATAGATCACAATCATTGCGGGAACGAGCTTCTCGGCTACTGAGGCAATTCGCTGAATCCCACCGAGGAGCACGAGTCCCACCGCGACGGTGATGAGGATCCCGGGTGCCCAAAGAGGTACGTCAACGTCAAAGGCGGAGCTCGCAGCTTTCACGAACGTCCTGGCAATTGTGTTGGACTGCGCCATGTTGCCGGTACCGACCAGTGCAGTGGCGGCGCCGAAAAAGCAAAACATGTAGGCCAGGACCTTGGCGAGACGGGGCCAAGGGAGTCCACGCGTGATGTAGTACATCGGCCCGCTCGCGTACTCGCCGGTCTCCGTGGTCACCCGGTAATGAACTCCTAGAACAGCCTCCGAGTACTTGGTCGCCATTCCGACGGCCGCGGTGACCCACATCCAGAAGATAGCGCCCGGTCCTCCCACCAGGATGGCGGTGGCCACTCCGCCGATGTTACCGTTGCCGACGGTCGATGCGAGTGCGGTGGAAAGAGCCTGGAAAGGTGTGATGGTTCCTTCTCCCTCGACGTCATGTTTGAAGGCGCCCTGCCTCACGAATCGCAGAGCTGCTGGGAACCGTCGAATCTGTACGAAGCCCGTCCGCACCGTCAGCCAGCCGCCTACGACGACGAGGATGAACGGTATCGCGTACCACTGGTAGATGAGATTAGATAGAGCGTCGATCTGGTTGGTCAGGTTAGCGACGAATGAACCATCCATGAATTTCTCCCAGGATAATCGGTGGGCCTATGACGAGAACAATGGCCACGCCGTCACGAGAATAATGAGCGCGATGGCTACCGGAGAGACGAACCGTATCAAAGCGGCCCAGAACTTGGGGTATGGAAACCAGGCGTTGTTCGACATTAGTTCCTTGATCGCCGCTTCCGACGTCCAGACGTAGCCGACGAAGATGGCGGTCAGGAAACCCCCGATCGGAAGCGCATAGTTGTTCCACAGCATGATCATCAGGCCATGGAAGCTACCTCCCAACGCGCCGGAGAAATTGCTTAGCGCGGCCACGGCTCCATTGCCGAGCGCAGAGGGGATAGCGAGCAGGAACGTGGCAGCGGCGATGACGAGGACCGCTTTCTTGCGATTCCAACCATATTCGTCGATGAAGTGGGAGACCGGTACTTCGAGCAACGAGATCGTCGACGTGAGCGCCGCCATGGCCAGAAGAACGAAGAAGGCCGTGCCAAAAAGGGCCCCCCCGGGCAGGGTGGAGAACAACTGCGGAAGGACATTGAAGATCAGGCCGGGACCGGAGGCGCTGGGATCGAATCCTTCGATGGAGAAGCCGGCGGGAAAGATAATGAACCCGGCGAGGAGCGCCATCACCGTGTCCAGGCAAATGACGAAGAGGGCGGCGCGCGCGATACCCTCAGTTTTCTTCAGGTAGCTTCCGTAGGTGATCATGCATCCCATGCCCAAGCTCAAAGAGAAGAATGCTTGGCCGAGCGCGGCACTCAGCACGCCGACGTCCATGATCTTGCTGAAATCGGGCCGCAGGTAATAGGCGAGACCCTCGGCCGCTCCTGGTAGGGTGATAGCTCGGAGAGCTAGAAGGATGAGCAAGATAATGAGCGACGGCATCAACGCCTTGGTGACGCGCTCGATGCCGGACCGGACGCCGGTGATGATGCATCCAGCCGTAATCGCGAGAAAAAGAAAGGTGAGAAAAACGTTGAGGGGGCCGTTGGCGGCGAAGGTCGTGAAGGCGTTCTGGATCTCCTCGGCGTTGCCGCTGATGCTGCTGGTTGCCGTAAACCAGATGTAGGCCACCGTCCAGCCGGCGATGACGGCGTAGAAGGAAAGAATGCCCACGCCGGCGAGGACGCCGAGCGCTCCCACCATCCACCACTTGGAATTGGGCCGGAAGAATCGGTACGCACCGACCGGATCTCTCTGCGATCCTCGCCCCAAAACGAGCTCTGCCATCATGATGGGGGCGCATACTAGAAAGACGCACAGCAAGTAGACGACCACGAAGGCAGCGCCGCCTCCTTGGCCGACCCGTGTCGGAAAACCCCAGATGTTGCCGAGTCCCACGGCTGAGCCTGCGGCGGCGAGAATGAACCCCGTGCGCGAGCCCCAGCTTCCGCGCTCGTTAGGCGATGCCATCGATCTCCCTCCGGACTATTCGCTCAAACGTTCAAAAAAACTTTCGCAGTGTACCACAGCGTGCGTGGAGGACCCCTTAGGGCGCCAGAGTCTTGATCTCTCCCTTGATGCTCACCTGAAAGATGCTTTGGGCGTGAGGGTCGGCGACCAGGATGTTTCCTTTGCCGTCCAGCGCGAGACCTTGAGGACTCTTCAGAGGGTCGCCTTGAACTAGTGCACTCACTTCACCGGACGGCGTGACCTGCCAGATGGCTCGGGCGTAACCGTCGCTGACGTAGTAGTTCCCGTTGGGATGCAAGACGGCGTCGTGGGGAAACTCGAAGGGTGGTGAGTCGAGAAGAGGTTCGGTCTTGCCGTCGCCTCCGACCTTCTCGAGATTGCGATCGGTGAGTATGACGATGGCGCCCTTTTTATCGAGAAGAATGGTGCGCGGCGCTTGCACCTCGGCGACATCGGTAACTCCATCCGCGGTGACCCGGCGCAGACGTTGAGTAACGCGGTCCACTGCCAGGATGTCACCCGATGGCTCGACCAAAATCCCCCAGGGGGTCACGAAGCGTTCATCGTCGGCGACGGGATTGATGTTGCCCGCCGCGTCGATGCGGTAGAGCTTCATGGTGGCCGGATCGCTCGCTATCCAGACGCCCTCGTTCTTGTCCGGCGCGATGTGTCGGATGCCGAAAAGCGGCGTACGGGGAAGTCCTTCCCCTTTGGCAACGACCTTCACGCCGCCGCCTTCGAGCTTGAAGAGCGCGTGAGCCTGGTTATCGGCCACGTAAATCCCGCCCTTCGAGTCGACCGCCACGTCGACCGGGTAGTCTAGGTTTTGCGCTGTGGCGGACCCTGCTAGGCCTGCTAGAAAAGAAAGGAAGGAGAAGAGTAGGGCAAGGCGCGTTATTCGCACGCTTCGTCGACCTCCATGATGTTAGCCTCAGTTCCCCGCGCTTGGGGCTAGCGCAGGGTTCGGTCATTCTATGCGCCGGCCTCGTTGAATTCAAAGGCTTTCCGGGTCGAAATAGGGCTTGGGGTACCGGCTCGGTTCCGGTAGAATGCCGTCTTCTGTGTGGGCTCGGCCAAGTCAGTCACGGCGGAGCCCGGTAGGTCCCACCTTATGTAAAGGACACGAGGAGGTAGAGGGTGAATAGCGTGGTTCAGTGGACGCCCGTGCTTGGCGTGGTAGCGCTCCTTTTCGCTTGGTACAAGGCCGGCTTCGTCGCCCGTCAGGACCAGGGAACCGATCGCATGAAGGAAATTGCGTCCTACATCAGCGAAGGAGCGATGGCCTTCCTGCGCCGAGAGTACTCGGTCCTGGCGGTTTTTGCCCTCTTTGTGGCAGTGGCGCTCTTCCTGGCGAACTACTCGAACGGAACTCAAATGGTGGGCGTCTCGTTCATCGTGGGTGCGCTTTGCTCGTCCCTCGCCGGTTTCTTCGGAATGCGGGTGGCGACGAAAGCGAATGTCCGGACGACCAACGCGGCCCGCGAGTCGATTGCCCGAGCGCTCAACATAGCCTTTTCCGGTGGCGTAGTAATGGGTATGTCGGTGGTGGGCCTGGGCGTACTCGGTCTCTCACTTCTCTTCATTCTTTATACGAATCTCTATGGCACTGGACTCGATGTCATGCAAAACCAAGTGCTACAGGTTCTCTCCGGGTTCAGCTTGGGGGCGTCTTCCATCGCTCTCTTCGCTCGTGTCGGCGGCGGGATCTACACCAAGTCGGCGGATGTCGGCGCCGACCTCGTCGGGAAGGTCGAAGCGGGAATTCCCGAGGACGATCCACGGAATCCAGCCGTGATCGCCGACAACGTCGGTGACAACGTCGGTGACGTGGCCGGGATGGGAGCCGACCTGTTCGAGTCGTATGCGGGAGCGATCATCGGTGGCATGGTGTTGGGATTGGTCTTTGTCCGTGGCCTGGAGGCAGCGGGTACTCCGGTGGCGAATCCCTTGAACTATGTTGTTCTGCCCCTCGTCCTCGCCGCGGTGGGAATCCTTTGTTCTATCGCCGGTACCTTTGCGGTAAGAACAGGAGAAGGGAAGAATCCGCAGACGGCTCTCAATGCCGGGACGATCGGGGCAGGGGTGGTCATGCTCATCGTTGCGATCCCCGTGATCCGCACGCTCTGTCCCGAGGCATGGGCTAATCTCTACGGCGCGATGGTCATCGGCCTCGCCGTGGGCACCGCGATCGGTTTCGTCACCGAGTATTACACTTCGGAAGCGCGCGGCCCGGTGCGGGGGGTTGCCGAGGCGTCGCAAACCGGCGCGGCTACCAACATCATCGCTGGCCTGGCTTTGGGCATGAATTCAACGGGCTTGCCTCTCTTTCTCATTGCCATCGCGATCCTCGCGACGCACCATTTGGCAGGTCTCTACGGCATCGCGCTCGCCGGACTCGGGATGCTATGCACCGTGGGAATCCAGCTTGCGGTGGACGCTTATGGACCCATCGCCGATAACGCCGGAGGCATCGCGGAGATGAGCGAGCTTCCGAAAGAGGTGCGGGCCCGGACCGACAAACTCGATGCGGTTGGGAACACCACCGCGGCCATCGGGAAGGGCTTTGCGATCGGCTCGGCCGCGCTAGCCGCCATGGCATTGATGGCCGCGTTTCAGCAGCAGGCGCAACTGAAGTCCGAGGAGCTCTCCATCCTGAACCCGACCGTGCTTGCGGGTCTCTTGCTCGGCGGCATGGTGCCGTTCTTGTTCTCCTCGATGGCGATGAAGGCGGTGGGTGAAGCGGCTTTCGACATGATAGAAGAGGTGCGCCGGCAGTTCCGAGAAATCCCGGGACTCTTGGAAGGCAAGAAAGGCGCCCGCGCCGACTACGCCAGGTGCGTTGACATCGCCACCGCGGCCGCTCTCAAGCGCATGATCGTACCGGGTTTGATGGCGATCGTGGTCCCGGTCGTTGCCGGATTCATCGACAAGAACCTGCTCGCTGGGGTCTTGGGTGGCGCCATCGTATCTGGCGTGCTGCTCGCGATCTTCATGGCGAACGCCGGGGGGGCTTGGGACAACGCCAAGAAACACATCGAAGGCGGCGCCTTCGGTGGCAAGGGCTCCGAACCTCACAAGGCCGCGGTCGTCGGCGATACGGTAGGCGATCCCTTCAAGGACACCGCCGGCCCGAGCATCAATATCCTGCTAAAGCTGATGTCGGTAGTGTCTCTAGTCATCGCCCCACTGATTCGGTAGCCCTGTTACCCAAAGAAACCGGGGTCAGATCTAATATTGTGACAATGTCACAATATTAGATCTGACCCCGGGGTAGATTCGTAACGCTTAGTCCAAAGACGGGTCGTTGAGGATCGCTGTGAGTTTGTCGCTGTCGATGCTTCCGCCGGATATCACTGCCACGCACTTGCCTCTCTTCTCCTGAGGCATGGCAATCGCCGCCGCGGCTGAGAGCGCGCCGGCGCCTTCCACGATCATCTTGTTGCCGAGCGCCAAGCGGCGAATCATGCGCTTGACGTCGGTCTCGGAGACCAGCACAGCTTCGTCGACGAGCTCGCGCAAGAGGGGAAACATCTCTTCCGTGATGTAAGGGACCGCGACACCGTCACAAATCGTATCGCAATCAACCGACGTGGGTTTCCCTGCTTCGAGGCTCGCATGAAGTGACGGGCAACCTTGCGGCTCCACGGCGATCACCTTCACCGAAGGCTTGAGCGTTTTGAGCGCGCTTGCGACTCCTGCGATCAAACCGCCACCACCCACCGAAACGAACACAGAGTCGACATCCGGATAGTCGGCGAGGATCTCGAGCCCGATACTCGCGTGGCCGATCATAACGTTCTGATTGGTCCATGGATGAATGTAGGCATACGGTTCGGATTCCCAACCGTGCTCGCGAAGATAGCGGAAGAGTTCGTTGACCGGCACCAGCTCCGGCGTCGCACCGTAGGCACGGACGGCTTCAATCTTGGTGCGCGGGGCGGTCTCGGGCATCAGGCTCCTCGCCGGAACCCCGAAATAGCGCGCCGCCCAGGCCAGAGCCTGTGCGGTGTTGCCGGCGCTTACGGTACTCAGCCCTTTCTGGCGCTCGTCATCACTGAGAGAGGCGACGGCGTTGAATACGCCGCGCAACTTGAACGAAGTCACCGCCTGATGGATTTCGGGTTTGAGTAGAATGTCGCCGGTCGACTCGAAGGAATGAAGCGGCACCAGCGGCGTCTCGACGATCACGCCGCGTATGCGGTCTGCGGCCTGCCTAATGTCTTCGAGCGAAGGTCTCGTGGCAGGTTCCATGGGGGAGTCAGTATGAAGGAAGCCGCAGTCTCTCGTCTACCCGAAAGCGCTACACTTGATGACGGTGCAACTAGGCGATTTGGTTGAGACTTCTAGGCGGGTCTCGGAGACGAGCGGCCGGCTCGAAAAGATCGGGCTCCTGGCGGAGCTCCTGAAACGCCTTGCCGAGAACGAGATCGCCGTTGGGGTTCTCTTTCTCACGGGAGAGCTTCCCCAGGGGCGGATCGGCGTCGGTTGGTCCGGAGTACGGAATGCAACTCCGAAGACCGCCGCCGATAGTCCAAGACTAAACCTTCTCGACGTCGACCGTTCCTTCGATGCCATCGCCGGCACGACCGGCCGCGGCTCCTCCGCGGGCCGGGGCCTGATTCTCCATCGTTTGCTTGCGCGCGGGACCAAGGACGAGCAGACGTTCCTTTACGCGGCTGATCATGGGCGAGCTCCGCCAGGGCGCTTTGGAGGGTGTGATGGTGGAGGCGGTGGCCAAGGCTTCTGAAGTTCCGGCGCGAACCGTACGCCGGGCGGTCATGTTCTCCGGTGATCTCGGAGCGGTCGCCCGAACCGCTCTCACCGGG
The DNA here is from genome assembly GCA_965219415.1 of Candidatus Marinacidobacterales bacterium. GTDB lineage: Bacteria > Acidobacteriota > Vicinamibacteria > Marinacidobacterales > DATDRI01 > CBDCNP01. The sequence goes on along the minus strand of OZ244742.1, from coordinate 990,297 downwards.
GGAGCAGCGGGTTTGGAGCGCATCGGCATCCAGCTCTTCCGCCCCATCAAACCCATGCTGGCGCAGACCGCCGAATCCGTATCGGAGGCGCTCGAGCATTTGGCAACCGCGGCATTCGAGTTCAAGTTGGACGGCGCGCGCGTTCAGGCTCACAAGCGAGGAGAAGACGTTCGGATCTTCACACGCCGTTTGAACGACGTCACGGATGCAGTGCCCGAGATTGTAGAGATGCTGCGCGCGTTGTCGGCGGAGGAGATCATTTTGGACGGGGAGACGCTGGCGCTACGCTCGGATGGTTCACCGCTGCCGTTTCAAACTACGATGCGCAGGTTTGGGCGCCGACTCGACGTCGCGGCGATGCGCGAAGAACTGCCCCTCACGACATTTTTCTTCGATTGTCTATATCTAGATGGAGCGAGCTGGGTCGACCGCTCGGCCGAGGAGCGTTACGTGGCCCTCTCGAACGCGGTTCCCGCGGGGCATTTGGTTCCTCGAATAGTGACGGCCGAGCGGGACGAGGCCGTTGCCTTCGAACGTCAGGCCCTCGACGCGGGACACGAAGGGGTAATGGCGAAAGCGTTGGACGCACCGTATGAGGCGGGCGGGCGCGGTCGAAGCTGGCTAAAAGTAAAGCGGGCGCACACGCTCGATCTCATCGTCATGGCCGCGGAGTGGGGGAGCGGTCGCCGCCGCGGATGGCTCAGCAACTTGCACCTCGGAGCACCTGACCCGGCGACGGGCGAACCGGTGATGTTAGGCAAAACCTTCAAGGGAATGACGGACGAGATACTGGAATGGCAAACGAAACGGCAGGAGTTAGAAACATCACGCGACCACTTCACGGTCTACGTCCGACCGGAACTGGTGGTGGAAATCGAGTTCAACGATATCCAGGCAAGCCGTCAGTATCCCGCTGGCCTCGCGCTTCGTTTCGCGCGCGTCAAGGGCTACCGCCCCGACAAGTCACCGCAAGAAGCGGACACGTTGGACGCGGTGCGGGCGATTCACGAGGCTAGCCTGGGCGCTTCAAAAGGAAGTACTGATTGAGATCATTCGTGCGCCCGTCCGCGGTAAAGACCTCGAAACACTCCAGCGGCTGGGAGGACACCAGCCGCGACGTTTCGTCGCTGTCGGTGAAATGGCAATAGCGATAAGCCGGCTCCGTATCTCCCCAAGACAGAATGTGATCGCCCGGCTCGAGCTGGGATGGGTCGATCTCGACCCCAGTCGAGGCGAGGAACGTATCCCAAGGAATGAGCTTCTTTCGAAATCTCTCGAAGCGGCCGAATTGCCAAACCGAGAAGGCGAGGATCCCGTCGGGTTCCAGTAGACGGCCGAGCTCGATGAGCAACGAGCGTCGAGTGTCAAAGCCGGGCGCGTGATGGAGAAAGCCGAAGAGCGTGATCAGCGAAAACGGGCCGGTTAGTTCGTTGATTCCTGCCATCACGTCGTGCTCTTTCAGCGTAATGAAAGGAAGGTCGGACAGCTTCGAGCGAGCGTGCTCGAGCACCGTCGGACTGAATTCGACTCCCACGTAGCTAAACGGCGATTCTAGATGCTCGCTGAGAAAGACGGCGAATCGCCCGTTGCCGCAGCCGACATCGAGGACCGAGAGCGCCCGCCTTTCCCCAATGAATGGCAGCAGCCGGAGCCATCCCCGCCAGGGCCTCCGTCGCGTGGCGCTAAATTCGTCGGCCCGCTGGGTGTAGAAATCTCGGTTGGTCTGGTTGAGTGCTAAAATAGTGGCCCGATCCATCGGCTGAGTGTATGAAAAAAGCGACGTGGTTGACACCGTATCATTTTGCGCCCGAGCTTCATGAGGCGGAGCTCCGAGCCATCATCCAAGAGATCGAGAACTGTCCCGACGTTCATGGGAAGACGCTCGACCGAATACTCGGAAAATATCCCAAGGGCGGCAGGGAGTTTTTCTCCAAGAGCGAGATCATCCAGGGCTATCGTCACTTGGCCGAGCAGGAGGGATGGTCGAGCGACGCCGATCGGTTCATCGAGAAACTCAAGATGAAGCCGGTGCGCACGCTGAGCGGCGTCACCCCCGTAACGGTCCTGACCAAACCGTTTCCCTGCCCCGGTCAATGCATTTTCTGTCCCAACGATGTGCGGATGCCCAAGAGCTATCTGTCCTTGGAGCCGGGTGCACAGCGGGCCGCCCAGCACGCCTTCGATCCCTATGAGCAGACGCTCTCTCGGCTTGGAGCGCTACGACGGATGGGCCACCGTCTCGAGAAGATCGAGCTCATTATTCTGGGGGGGACGTGGTCTTTCTATCCTGAAGGCTACCAACGTTGGTTCATTCGTCGATGTTTCGAAGCGATGAACGACTTCGGTGCAGGGGAGTCTTCGAACGGCGCCGTACGACATCGCGTCCACTACGAAGAGCTCCGCGAGCAAGTAGACGGTCGGTTCGAGTCCAACCCTTATAACGACATCGTTTCCGGATTCCTGCGCTCCAAGGAAAACGGCGAGCTGGTGCATGAATCGGAGTTCTCCACAATTGAAGCACTCGAGGAGGTGCAGCGCGCGAACGAGACCGCCCGCCATCGATGCATTGGGCTTTCCGTCGAGACGCGGCCCGACTACGTCTCCGAGGAGGAGGTCGAGAGGATTCGAAGCCTCGGGGCGACGAGAGTGCAGATCGGTATTCAGAGCCTTTCGGACGAAGTCCTGTCGCTCAACAAGCGAGGCCACGACGTGGCGACCACCCGAAGAGCGGTTCGAATGCTGCGGGAGGCCGGTTTCAAAATCCAGGCTCACTGGATGCCGAACCTCTACGGCTCCTCCCCGGAAGGTGACGTCGAGGACTTCGACCGTCTTTTTAGCGACCTCGACTTTCGACCGGACGAGCTCAAGATCTATCCCTGCAGTTTGATCGAAAGCGCCGAGTTGATGGTTCCCTACGAGGCGGGGAAGTGGAAGCCCTACACTCACGACGAGCTTCTCCATGTTCTGGTCGAGTGTCTACGGCGAGTACCAGGTTATTGCCGCGTGAGTCGCGTGATCCGCGACATCCCGGGCGACGATATCTTGGATGGCAACAAGACGTCGAACTTCCGCGGCATCGCCGAAGCCGAGTTGACGGCAAGAGGATTCCAGTGCGAAGACATTCGGAGTCGCGAGATCCGGGGTGAGCGTGTCCCGGCCGAAAGGCTTCGGCTGGACGAGGTTCGCTACGAGAGCTCCATCGGGGAAGAAATTTTTCTTCAGTACATCGATGAAGATCGCCGCATCGCCGGATTCCTACGGCTCGCTCTGCCTACGCGTGAGGCATTCATCGAAGAGATCCGTGGAAGCGCCATGATCCGAGAAGTGCACGTCTACGGTGCGACCGCCCGCCTTGGCGAGAAGGACGAGCTCAAGACTCAGCACCTCGGTTTGGGTCGAAGTCTTATCGGCCGAGCCGAAGAGTTGGCTCGCCAGGCTGGCTTTGCGAGATTGGCCGTCATCTCGAGCGTGGGCACCAGGGAGTACTACCGCCGCCTCGGATTCTACGACCGCCGTCTCTATCAGCACAAAAACCTCGTTTCCTAAACAGGAGAACGAAATGAAATCCATGGTTTGGCTTATTCTGGTGTTTTTCTATGCCCAATCGACTTGGGCCGAGACGAAACCGCGAGCGCGCGACTTGGGAATTCCCTTCGAAGGGACGCCGGGCGCTCTCAACGCCATTACCGACGTGGCCGGCTTGGAGGTCGGTCACACTACGCTTATCGAAGGTGAGGCGGTACGCACTGGTGTGACGGTCGTTCTTCCAAGAGGGAAAGGATCAAAAGATCCCGTCTTCGCCGGCTGGTTTTCGCTCAACGGCAACGGCGAGATGACCGGTACGACGTGGGTGGAAGAGTCCGGGTTTCTCGAAGGTCCCATCGCGATCACCAACACTCACAGCGTGGGCGTCGTTCGGGACACGATCATTCAATGGCAGGCAAAGGAAGACTTTCTCTTTCAACCATGGTCTCTGCCGGTTGTGGCGGAGACTTATGATGGCTGGCTGAACGATATCAACGGCTTTCACGTAAAAGCCGGGCACGCTTTCGAGGCTCTCGGTGCCGCGGCGTCAGGCGCGGTTCCGGAGGGGAATGTCGGCGGTGGAACCGGCATGAACACCTACGGTTTCAAAGGCGGCATCGGGACCTCATCGCGGAAGCCAAGCGCCGATCAGGGAGGCTACACTGTCGGTGTCCTAGTGCAGTCGAATTTTGGTTCGAGACCCTTGCTCTGAGTCGCCGGGGTCCCGGTTGGGCAAGAGCTTGGCTGCGACGAGGTGCCTTGCCCCTCTTGGGGTCGTCCCGGGCCACAGCGAGAGGGTTCCATCATTATTGTGGTCGCGACCGATGCCCCCCTGCTTGCACATCAAGTGAAACGTCTCGGCCGGCGCGCCGCCCTCGGCCTAGCTAGAACCGGGAGTATCTCCGGCAACGGATCGGGCGATATCTTCATAGCCTTTTCGACGGCCAATCCTGGCGCGGCGGGGGCGAAAGACATGGCGCAGTTGGAGATGCTTCCTAATGGAAGACTCGGTCCGGTATTCGCGGCGACGGTCGAAGCCACCGAGGAGGCCATCATTAATGCCTTGGTGGCGGCGGAAACCATAGTGGGACGAGACAACCACAAGGTGGTCGCGCTCCCACACGACGACCTGCGGGCCGTGCTGCGGAAATACGGCCGGCTCGTAGAGAGCGCTTCTCAGGACTGAGGGATCTCCTCGAGATTCCGGGGGTCGATGGAGCGCCGACCTTGTTCGATCTCTTTCACGAGGCGCACGACAGTTTCGTTGACCGGCGCAACGACGCCATTCGCTTTCATGAGGAGATAGGCAGCGTCGAACTTCGCGCCCGTCGGTAACTCCGATAGGGAAGTGAAAGCTCGGGCAGGAACGATGAACTCGTTGTCTGAGGTGGTCAGATCCAGACCGCTACGATTGATAGCTTCGGTGATCTCTGAGTTGCCGGTTACCAATGTTGGGGAGTGGCCGTCCCGGATCATCTTGGCGGCTAAGACACCACCAACACCCCCGATGCCTTCGATGAGAACGCGTTGCCCGCTCAGGACGCTACCGCTCGTTGGTGTGTCCACCAACTACGGGCCCCTTCCTGGCTCCACGGTTGGGGAAAACTGCTCACCGATCCAGGATAACGTCGATACCCTCCACGACTTGTGCGAGTAAGCGACTCGGTATTCGCCCCACTTGGTCCGTGAAGAAAGCGCGGTCGACGGCGATGATCTGCGAGACGTTCGCTACAGAATCTTTCGGGAGTCCTGATGCACGTTGCCCAAGGAGTACGTTGCCAGGGGCATCCTGCCATTTGAGATTGCTGGTGAGTGGCACACACACCACGGTTGCCAGTCGGCTGCGGTTCAGCGGGTCGCCCTGAACAACTAAGACTGGACGTCGGAACCCTGGTCTGGAACCGGCCGGCGCGGGGAGGTCGGCCCACCACACGTCGCCTTGGCGAACTACCACTCCGCCCGTTCCAACACATTACCAGCTGCAGCTGAGACGAAATCGTCCCCGGAGGGACCAACTTCGTCCACCACCCGATTCATGGCTTCCGTGATCGATTCCGGCCGGCGTCGGTTTACGTAAGCCTCGACGGCTTCCCTGTAAAGCTGACTTCGAGAAATGCCCAGTCGGCGGGCGAGTCGGTCCGCCTTCTTGAAAATCTTGTCTGGAATCGAGATCGCCGTCTTCATACCATTAGTATAACTGCTAACCCAAGGTTTACAAAGGTGATTGGCCAGATGCACCCGGTGTCGCTAGTCCCAGCGGCTCCTAAGTTCAGGACGCGACCGCTCGGTGGGGTGTCCACCAATTGCGGGCCTCTTCCTGGCTCCACGGATGGATTCGGCTAGGCGGTCCAGGACCTCAATAATCACATCGACGGATTGAGGACGATCCTTCGGATCTCTCGCCAGGCAACGGACCACGAGCTCGTCGAGCTCATCCGGTGGCGAACCGCTCCCCGTAGACCAGCTCCATGAGCCGGTTCACACAGGAACGGTCTCCGCCGCTTAGGGCAATGAGAATCTGGGTGGCCTCGGAAGCGGTACTCACGCCGCATAGCCTACCACCAAGGGGTCCGGAGGAGCTTGCTTGGCGGATTTCGCTTGAGTTCTTCGTGTAGTGGGGAGGAGCCCAGCAACGAGCACACAACGGTGTCGTCAGATCGTGGCAATTTGCAATCCAAATTGTTGTCATATACGCAGATTCGAAGAATTCCGGGACATATACGGTAGAGAAAACCCGTATTTTTACGGATTGTGCGAAGAATTTCGGGGCTCCATTAATGCCGCCTTCTTTCTCGAGCTTCCCTCGCTCACCTCGAGCGCCCACGTGAGGGCGCTCGCAAAGATGTGAGGCCAGAAAACAAAGACATAGGTAGGAGGAGAACATGAAAAAGCTGAGTTCTATTCGCCGTCATGGTTTTGGTTGCGGCGCCTTGCCTGGCACAGAAGGTCAACGTCGACTTCGATGACCAGGCGGATTTTTCGAAGTGTCGATCCTATGACTACCAGCCGGGGGTTGCGGTCCCGAATCCACTCATGCACGAACGCATCGTAGACGCCATCGCGGAGCAGCTGTCCAAGAAGGGTTTGACGAAGGTCGAAGACGATCCGGACGTCTACGTGACCTACCACGCCTCCGGGAAACAAGAGGTAAGAGTGACGGCATCCTCGTATGGATATGGATATCGGCGAGGGTGGGCGGGTGGAGGCACGACCACCGCCACCACTCAAACCTACTTGAAGGGAACGCTTGTCGTCGACATCTGGGATGCGGAGACGAAAAACCTCGTCTGGCGGGGCACAGCTACCGACACCGTCAGTGACAAGCCGGAGAAGAACGAGAAGAAAATCAACAAGTCCATGGAAAAGATGTTCAAGAAGTACCCACCCAAGCCGGCTAGCTAGAGCAGATCCTAGGAGCAATCTGGCAGATGGTAAGGAGGCTCAGGTGATCTCGCGTTGGGTGGAAGTTTTGGATGACGAGATTCGAAAAATGCGCACATCTTTCATTTGTCTTCCATCGCGATAGAGGAGGAAAAAGTGACGAAGAAAAGCATTCTCTTTGCTGTGTTGGCTCTTGCGACTTGGGGAGTCATACCGGCCACCGCACAAATCGTGCACGACGCCGAGTACTACATTTTGGCGGCCCAGAACGGCGAACGCTGGGCGTCGGACGATCTGGCAATCGAGGCTAGATTGACGGAGATTCGCACGCGTAACGGCGGCAAGCCACCCAACATCGTCTACATCCTGCTCGATGATCTGGGTTTCGGCGAGATCGGAATGCCCGACTTTAGTGTCGTCCGCGGCTACAACACACCCAATATCAGTGCTCTTGCCAGGCAGGGTATGAGCCTCCAGCGGATGTACACAGAGCCCTCCTGTACACCCACCCGCGTGGCGATGATGACTGGACGCTACCCTATCCGGACGGGGCTGACCGAAGCGAAAGCAACGATCGCTGGCGACGGATTGCCTGGAGATGAAGTCACGATCGCCGAAGTGCTCAGGGATGCCGGCTACAACACTTCGCATGTAGGCAAGTGGCATATGGGTGATATCGCGCAGGCCTATGCCCACAACCAGGGTTTCATGCATGCCGAGTTCCCGATTCACCAGCAGGGACAGCTTGCCATCATGCACGAAGACGCCGAGGCGGCAGACGTCATTCGTGGTGTCAACCCGGCCAACGAGGCACAGACCTTTACTCTGGATCGCACCTTTGTTGCCAGCCCCAGCGCGATGGTCACCGGCGTCGAAGTGCGTGACGGGAAGCTGTACGAGGTCGATCTGCAGCCCGGCGAACAGTGGAATCAGCAGAAGTACAAGGAGATGAATCAGCGTTACCAAGATCATGCCCTGGAGCAGCTTCGCTCGCTCGCCAAGCAGGACAAGCCCTTCTTCTTGAACTACTGGCCACTGGCACCCCTTGTCTTCAACCGTGACGATACCGGAGCCCTTACCCTCAATGGCGGGACCATTCCGGCGAGTATCGCCGAGGTCGACGGGTGGATCGGAGACATCGTCGCCGAGGTGGACAATCTGGGCATTGCTGACAATACGATCGTCATCGTGATGGGTGACAACGGACCTTTCATGCAGTACGCCGGGGCGTCGGGCCAGTCAGATCGTATCTATCGCGGCGGTAAGGCCGACCACCTGGAAGGCGGTGTGCGAGTCAACGCCTTCGTACGCTGGCCGGGCGTCATCGAGGCCGGATCGTATGCCGGGGACATCATCCACGTCTCCGACCTGTTCACCACGTTCGCTCGCCTGGCCAACACGATGAACGGCGTCCCCCGCGACAGACTCATCGACGGTCTGGACCAGAGCGGAGTGTTGCTACTCGGCGAGGGGCACGGGCGCCGGGACTACGTGCATATCTACGAGGGGACCGTCCTCAAATCGGTCGTCAGGAACAAGTACAAGATGCATGTGCCCCCTCCCGGATCGAACCCGATCGCAGCGGCGATCTTCGATCTCTACCGCGATCCCCGGGAAGAGCGCCCGATCGATTCGATCAAATACGGTCCGTGGGCTGGCGGGCAATTCGCCAACATGGTCAAGCGGCACATGATGATGAAGATGAAGTACCCCGACCGGGGTCCTACTCATGCACCGCCCTACGAAGGAATCGAAAACCTTAGGCCAGAGACCAAAGAGATGCTCGAGATCTTCTTGTCACGGCAGCCCAAGAAAGAGGGTTCCAGGCCGAGCTCTTCCAGGTAGAGCTCCTGGATCCGGCCGCAGCAGCGGCGGGAGGGCAAGCGTGAATGGGAGCCCGGAGTGGCGTGCGCGCGAGAGGAGGTATCGATGAGTACCAGTAAAGGGATAGGGCGGAAAAATCAAGGCACCTCCCGCCGTGACTTCATCAAGACAGCAGCCGTAGCCGCGGGCGCGGCCGGCGCGTTAAGCGCCTGTGACAGCGCCGCGACATCGCGGTCCACCGCCGAGTCGAAGGGGCTCCGCATACAGATGGCGGGGTACGACTTCGACCGTGTTGCCGCGTTGATCGACGGGCGTGTGCCGATCGAGGGCGCCGAGGTGAGCTTCGAGGTTTCGAGCGTCGGCGAAATGAACGTGCACGTATTCAGCGGTCCGCAGACGCGGGAAGTGACCGAGATCGGTTTGCATCCGTTCATGCTGGCTTATGCCAACGACGGTTTTCGGGACTACAGTCTGATCCCGGTCTTCCCGTTGCGCACGTTCCGGCACAAGAGCGTTTTCGTCCGCACCGATCGCGGCATCAAAGGTCCCCAAGATTTGCGGGGCAAGAAGATTGCGACGCCGGGTTATTCATCGAGCTCCCTGACCTGGATCCGGGGCACTTTCAAGGAGGAGTACGGCCTCGAGCCCCGCGACGTGGAGTGGATCGTGACGTCCAAGGCCTCGGCAGGAGGTAAAGCGTCCAAGCAGGAAAACATACTGCCCAAGGGCGTCTCCATCAGCGAAGGTCCCGAGGGCAAAGACGAATCCGACCTACTAGTCGCCGGAGACGTGGATGCTCTGTTCCATGCCGCCGAGCCGCGGGCGTATATGGAAGGCAATCCAATTGTCGGGCGGCTCTTTCCGGATTACCGCAAGGCGGAACGCGCGTACTTCGCGAAGACCGGCATCTTTCCGATCATGCACCCGGTTGCCATCCGGAATGACGTCATCGAAAACAATCCCTGGTTTGCCGGCGGCTGTGTTCGAGGCCTATTCGCAGGCCAAACAGCTGACGTACGGCTTCTTGCTGCACAGCGCCTGGTACAAAATTACGCTCCCGTGGATCGGGCAGGAGCTCGAGGAAACCCGCGAGCTCATGGGTGACAACTACTGGCCGTACGGCATCGCGCCGAACCGCAAGGCGCTCGAGGCACTGTTCCGGTACTCCTACGAACAGGGTCTGGCCAGCCGGAAGCTCACGATCGAGGGGCTCTTCCATCCGTCGACACTCGAGCTCGCGGAAGAGCATGGATAGAGGGTGGTTGGTGTTGGCGGTTCAGCTCGTGTCCGGCGCCCCAGCGGCTCATGCTCAGGATTCGGGCGCTGGTGAAGAGGCTCAGGAGGTGCGTTTTCAGATCACTCCCGTCATCGGGTCGTCCGCTTGGTACTACGACGCCTACCCGGACTGGGTTGCTGCATGGAATGCGGAACGCAAGGCGAACCAACCACACCGAACAGTTTTGGTCCCTGCTGCGCGATCCGACGACTTATCTTCTCGCGCACCAGGATGATCGCCCGTACGAGGCCGACCTGCGTGGTTACGGTCGCACCTTTCCGCACCAGTTGGGCGCAGCGGGGAACAAGCTGCTCTACACACAAGTCATCGCAAGTCCGATGGGCGACCGTCTCTTGGCAGACTTTGCGAAGGCCTTGATCGCAAACGAGGGGTTGGGAAAGGACACAATTCCGGACTACTTGTCGGTCAGCTTCTCCGGCGTGGACGCCGTCAATCACTTCTTCGGCCCCTCCAGTTTGGAAAACGAGGACATGGTGCTTCAGCTCGATCGCACGCTGGCGGACTTCCTCGGCTTCATCGATCGCCATGTCGGCCTGGACAAAACCCTAATCGTCTTGTCGGCCGATCACGGCATGGCGGAAATGCCGGAGTACATGGCCGAGCGTGGATTCGTTGCAGGGCGACTGACGCCCGACGTCATCCTGGCCGCAGTGGATCGAATCACTGGCGAGCTCTTTGGGCTCGACGGCCTCGTGAAGTTCTACTATCGACCGTACCTCTACCTCGATACCGATCGCGTCGTAGCTACTGGGCTGGATCCGCAGGCCGTGCGGGAACGAGTGGCCGATGCCCTGACGCTCGAACCTGGCATCCACCTAGCCGTCACTCGCCGCGAAGGTCTCAACGCGTTGCCGAACTCGAAACTCGTCGGGCAGATCCGGAACAACTACCACGAGACTCGCGCCGGCGATATCTACATCGTTCAGGATCCCTACTGGTTCAATTTCGACAAGGGCGCGGTTGTCGCGGCGCACGGGTCACCGTGGAACTACGACACACACGTCCCCGTAATCTTCGTCGGTTACGGGATCCCGCCCCGGGTCGTGCACCGCCGCGTCCAGCCTGCCGACGTGGCGCCCACTATTGCCGCCCTACTGGGGATGACGGCGCCGGCGTCGGCACAAGGAACCGTTCTGCTAGAGGTGTTCCCATAAGGAGGTACGAGATATGACGAACCGATCAATCTTCATTTGGAGTGCGGCGCTGGCGGTGACTCTGCTGTTGCCCGGATCGCTTGGCGCCGTCCAACAGCGTATGGAGTCAGACGTCGACGCGCAGGCGGATCGCATCCTGCGCGAGATGGGCGAGTACCTTAGCTCTGCCGAGGAGTACACTTTTGAAGCCGACATCGCCTACGACGAGATTGAGGGAGAGCAGAAGATCCTATTTGGTGGCGTCGCGCACATATCGATCCGTCGTCCCAACCGATTGAACGTCGAGTTCAACGGTGACGAACGGCAGAGTCGAGTCGTCTTCGACGGTAAGACGGTGACGCTCCACAACGTCGCCAAGAACGTGTACGCGGTGGCGGAAGCCCCACCCGAGATCGACGCCGCGCTCGACCGCCTCTTCGAGGTGTACGGTGCTTCCGTCCCGATAGCGGATCTCGTCTATGCGGATCCATATCGCACGCTCATCGAGAATGTCGAAGACGGATTCGTGGTGGGCCAACACCCGGTGAACGGGATCCGGTGCCATCACCTGGCCTTTTGGCAAGAGGGGGATCGACTGGCAGATCTGGATCGAGGTCGGGCCGCGCCCGGTGCCGCGGAGGCTGGTCATCACGTACAAGGACGAACCGGGCTCGCCACAATACATCGCCGAGCTGTCGGAATGGAACTTCCATCCGCGGCTATCGGATCATTACTTCACGTTTCGTCCACCCGCGGGATCGGACGAGATCGAATTCCTGCCATCTCAAGAACGCATTCAGCCAAGTGAGCCAAGTGAGCCTAGTGAGGAGGACAAGCCATGAACAAGAGACAAAAGACCTCGAGAGTGCAACGCCCCTTGGTGTTCGTGTTCGCGGCCCTGATGGTTGGGGGCGCGTTGCTTCCGGAGTTAGCCTCCGCGCAGAAGAGAAACGGGAGCGTTCGTCATTCCAGCAAAACCGGCCCGAAAGGCAACACGCGGACCCGTACGACCCGAACGACGAGCCGAGGCCGAGGCACAGCTCGGGCGCCTGCAACCCGGTCGTCCGCGCGCGCCGGATATCGGCACGGGAGCTACCACGGTTGGCACAATGCCAGGAATGACTACTGGCGGTGGCGAACCGTGACCGGTCTGTTCAGGTTGGGCGTCTATGCCGCGACCAGGCCCAAGCAGTCGACGACCGTCGTCGTGACCGGAACGACGTACTACTACTCGGGCGGGGTTTACTACATGTCATCGGGTAGTGGCTATGTCGTCGTCGCGCCTCCGCCGGGCGCGGTCGTTTACTCGGTACCGACGTATTCAACCGTGGTCTATGTCGGGACCACCGAGTACGTCTACGTCAGCGGAACTTACTATGTCCCGACCACGAAGCCGGCGGAACAGCCTTCCCCGCCCGACGCCACAGCGACAACAAAGTCGGCAGAGCAAGCCGACGATCCTTCCGACATACCGATGAAGGAGGGGGGCGAAGAGCAGAACTACGAAGTCGTCACGGCACCGGTGGGCGCGACCGTGCCGTACCTCCCCGAAGAGGCGGAGGAGAAAACCGTCGGCGGTAAGAAGTACTTCGTCCACGACGGCACGTACTATCGCGCGTTCGCGAGCGATGGCGATACGGTCTACATGGTGGTCGAAGATCCCAAAAGGCAGGCTTGAGCGAGCTCGAGGGAAGCGTGCCAGTTACCGTGACAAGTCGACCTCTAACGGTGTGATTCTGGACTCATAAGGAGGAGATAGAATTTCATGAAACTGAAAACGATGCTTGCCTTTATTGCAGGAGTCGCCGCAACCGTGAGACTCCTGGCCGCCCTGACACTCAGCGCGAATCGTCAGGTGGCCGAAGCTCAGTCCGGGCGGTCGCCCACCGAGGCTGTGCCCGAACTGGACGTCTACTACCCCGGCACCGAGGATCTAGCGCCGAACGAGATGCGGATTGTGGCTTTGGGCACGGGTATGCCGATCCCCAGGCCTAAGCAGGCCGCCGCGTGCTGGCTGGTCGAGCTGGGCAACGGGGACAAGTTCCTCTTCGACATCGGCGCCGGTTGCCATGAACGGCTCGCCGCGCAGAAGAATACCGTACGACTACCTGGATAAAGTTTTCATCGGTCACCTGCACGTAGACCACATGGGCGACCTGGACACGTTCTGGCTCGGGGGCACGACGATGAACCGGCTCACGCCGCTTCGGATCTGGGGCCCCAGCGGAGCGATGCCCGAGTACGGCACAGCGCACGCCATGGCCATGATGGAGAAGACGTTCGTCTGGGACATCGGGACGCGGGCGGGGTTCATCGACTTCCGCGGTGAGGCGCTCGAGGTCCACGAGTTTCCCTTCGACGGCGTCAACGAGGTCATCTACAACGAAAACGGCGTGGTGGTCCGGAGTATTCCGGCCATCCACGCCATCGATGGCGCCGTGAGCTCATCCTGGAGTGGAACGGGCTCACGTTTGTCTACGGCAGCGATACGGCCCCCAACAAGTGGTACATCGAGTACTCCAAAGGCGCGGACGTCGCCGTCCACGAGTGCTTCCTGCCGCCCACCCTTCTCGTCACGAAGCAGGGGTTCGCCCCTCTGGAAGCGCTCAACGTCGGCACGCAGGCCCACACCTCGCCCGAGCAGTTCGGCAAGGTGATGTCGCTCGTCAAGCCGCGGCTCGCCGTTGGCTACCACTTCCAGAACGACTTCGACACCGAGCCCGAAGTCCGAGAACGGGTCCGCAAAACTTACGACGGACCTCTCGCTTTGGCCGCGGACTACATGGTCTTCAATGTCACCAAGAATCACATCAAGGTGAGGATGTCTGCCATCGACGAGGACATCTGGCCCAGCCCGCCGCTCAAGGCCAAGAACGCGCCCGACTTGAGCAAGATGATTCCGTTCTCGGATTTCATCAAGTCCGGTGCGCGAGGCTTTCCGGAGGTCGTTGGACCGATCTACTCTGAGATCAACGAGATCTACGGGACCGACTACGAGCCGGTCGTCAAGGAGTAGCGGCCGGGGCTGGGCTGTCGGTTCGAGAATGCCCCGCAAGCTGCCGGCAGGGCGAGAGGCTTGAAAGAGAAGCCGCCTGAGCAGATGGAGAACGAAGATGTTGTGCGACCACATCCTAGATCCTAGACGACGTTCCCATTTGGGCAGTGTATGTCTGCGTCGTCCTGCTTTTCCTTCTTTCGGTCGAGGCAGCCTACCAATTGGGGCGGCGGTGGCCGAGCTCCGACACGTCGCAAGGCGGTACCGCCCTGGGGGCGATGTTTGCACTGGTCGGGTTCCTGCTCGCGTTCACCTTTGCAATGGCAGGATCGCAGTACGACGCTCGCAGACAACTGGTGCTCGAGGATGCCAACGCCATCGGCACCACGTACCAGCGCGCGGCGCAGCTTCCAGAACCACATCGCTCGAAAATCCGTGGTTGGTTACGTGAATATGTCGCCGACCGACACGTTGTCGATGTGGGAACCGTAGACGAATTCGCGGCGCGCTCGAAGCAATTGCAGGAGCGACTCTGGGCCGAGACGACGGTAGTGGCTCAAGGGCATCCCACCCCCATCGTCGCACTCTTCATCCAGTCGCTAAACGAGATGATCGACCTTCACAACAAACGCATAAACGTCACCCTTTGGACCCGCATCCCGCCGATAATCTTCGCTACGCTCGCCTTCCTATCTGTTTTGGTCATGGCGTTGATCGGGTTCCTTCTGGGTCTGACTGGCCGACGTCACGCTTTTTCGACGTCGCTGTTGGTTGTTACCTACGCGACTGTCTTTTTGATGGTTATCGATATGGATCGCCCGCAGCAAGGCCTGTTTCGGGTGAGTCAACAGCCCATGATCGACCTGCGCGAAAACATGCGTACGACGACGGAGCCCTAATGACGGAACGAAAGTGTTGGTATCGCAGGAGTGCCGGCGGTGCCCGACGTTCGGCCGGCAGCTAGTGCGCTGCGAGTGAAAACTCGACCAGCAAGTTGGAGAGTGTTTATCGTGTCGGGCAAAGGGTATTACTAATTTCATGGAAAGAATGAGAGATGAAGAATTGTAAATGGTTTCGTAGCGTTATTCTCATCGGGGCACTAGCCACAGCGGCGGGGCTACCCTGCACGGCCACAGCTCGGGGGGCTCAGAACGACGAGCTCAAGAAGATGACCGGGGAGGTCGTGAATACGATCGCCAACTTGCCGGACTATACCGCGTACGACTGGCTCACCTTCTCAATCGCGGAACGGCGTCGTCACATTGACTGGGTTCTCCCACATCACTCGCCTTCGCAGCAATGCCCCAAAGGCAGTTAAGAAAGTCAAGGGGGTCAAGGAGGTCAAGAACGAGATCGAATATAACCGGTAGCAGTCACGTTTCTTCTTCTAACGGCTAGCACATTTGCTTTGGCAGACGAGGAGGAGGCTCGGAGCGAAGAACTCCGCGTCGAAACGAGCGAAGAGACCGTGGTTGAGCCGAACGCCGGTTCGGAAGCGCTGGCCTTCGTTCAGGCGACGACCATGCCGGAGGATGATGAGTGGCATTTCATTGCGGCTCCCTACCTTTGGGTCGTCGACACGGCGGGTACGATTAAGATCGGACCCATCGTTCAAGATTTCGAGCTCCCTTTCGACGCCCTTCTCAGCCAGCTAAAGGCGGCCTTCATACTTCATTTCGAAGCCAACAAGAAACGCTGGGGGGCGGCGACCGACTTCTCCTACGTGTCCGCTGCAAAGGGGGGTGCTCTGCAAATCCCGCTCCCTAACGGCTCGACCGCTAGCGGCGATGTCGGAATCAAACTGCTGTTCTGGGAAGCATGGCCCTATTACCGGCTCGGCGAGGGGAAAAACGTCTTCGACGTCATCGGGGGGATTCGCTACTACCGCATCACGAACACCCTCGACTTCAGCCAAATTGGCGGTCCGACCCAGGATCTTACGGTCGACTGGGTGGACCCCATCGTGGGTGGGCGCTGGATCGGTCAGGTGCACCCCAAAGTGCGTTTAACGGCTCGAGCGGACTTTGGTGGCTTCGGCGCCGGGGCCGAGCTGACGACCAACCTTCAGGGTGGCGTCGCGGTATTGTTGAAAGAAAAGTTCCTTCTGGTCTTTCAGTACCGGTGGATGGACATCGATTACACGCAAGGGGATGCCCCTTTGAATCGGAATTTCTTCGAATACGACGCGACATCGCAAGGTGCGCTCATCGGATTCGGCTTCGAGTTCTAACGAATGTCTGCGGGAGGCGCTCACTGCTGAGAGAGCAGTGAGAGCGCGCCTCCGCAGGTAGACACCATGAAGCGTGTGGTCCTATACCTCGGCCTTCTGGTCTGGAGCGCGGACTCGCCGTGCGGCGGGCAGGAGCGGGAAACCGCATCCGAGGAGGAGGTTAAGGAAGCTCACGAGCCGGTGAGCAGACTTCGCGCCGTGGCGATGCAGAACAACGTCGACTTCGGCATCGGGTCGAAGGACAGGACCGGATTCCAACTCCTCATCCAGCCCTGGCAGGCGGAAGTCGGGACGGGCATCTGGTGGAGGATGAAAACCTTCAGCGCTCTCCCGGTGCTGTATCGGCCCAACGCCAACGAGTCCGGTGGCGGGACGTTCGGGTTGGGAGATCCGGAAATCAGCGTCTTCTGGTCTCCCAGGAAAGCAGGACGCTCTGTATTAGGCGTTGGCCCTGTCGTGAGGTTTCCCCTGGCCACGGATGATGCGCTAGGAAGCGGCAAGTGGTCCTCCGGCGTCACCGCCATCGCCGTCGTCCGACCGGGCCGCTGGCTCTTCGGCGTACGGACGTACAACATCTGGTCGTTCGCAGGTGACGAGGGCCGATCCGATGTCAACCAGTTCCTCCTTCATTACATCCTCCTACGCGTGCTCGGTAACGGCTGGTATGTCATCAGCGCTCCCGTCGTGACGGCGGACTGGAACTCGCCAAGCGGCGACCAATGGCTGGTCCCCATCGGCGGGGGCGCCGGCAAGCTCGTCAAAGTGGGCAGACGCGGCGTCGACCTTCAAGTTTCCGCCTTCTACAACGTCATCCATCCCGAGACCCGGCCGCACGCGGACTGGACTCTACGAATACAAATTCAGTTGCTATTCGCGAGTTAGATGCCAGTTATCCGCCCCTGAATTTGGTCGGCACTGCGCCGGAAGGAGCTCTGACCATGATGGTTCATGGCATAGCGTCTGGCTCCACCTCTGAGGTGGAGTCGGCTCGATCTGAAAAGTAACCCTGTCGACACGAACTCGCAGCCTCATAGGAATCGGCGCGCTGGCCCGGTGTAGGAATAGATCTTGTACTTCGAGTATTCCACGGTCCTATCGGCCTCAATGCTGACCTTCTATTGGGCAAGGACGGGCGTCGCCGCCAACAGAGTGACCAATAGAGCTCCGATTCTCGGCTTCATCATCGTCTCCTTGGCGTACTGTTCTCACCTTTGTGCCTTGGGCACGGCTCGGATCAGCTCCTTGACGGCCACTAAGAACAGCTTGTCGGGTTCGGCTCGACAGAGCTTGTTCAATTGCTCGGCAAACACCACGACTTCCGCCGCGTGAATGGGAGCACTGCTCTCATCCAAGCCGGTGAGAGCGCTGTAATAGCCGTGCGCCCAGATGATCCGTGCCTCGGCGCGACCGTCATCGGCTGCCACCATCTCGGTATGCTGAGAACAGTTGAACGAGGCCGGGTCGATCTGCGAGTTGGGGTCGTTGGAGGCGGGTGATTGAAGCCATTCCAGTGCGCTTCCCAGCAGCAGTGCAGCGAGTACTGTCTGTATTGTCGTCATGGGGCCTCCTTAGCCGGCTAAGCGGGCTTAGCGTGTCTTCGCCTTCTTCGGCGGATCGATGATCGGCTCGTCGAACGGCAAGTCCACCGTCATCGGGTTGTGATCGGATAGCTCCGTCGGCAGACAGTTGTTCAAAGTGACCATGGTCCTCGCGAAGTGGGGAGCAAACTGGTAAGGCCCTTTCTTGTCTGTCGGGTGCTCCAAGTAGGATTTGACGAAGATCCAGTCGAGTTTGAGCGTGCCTATTACGTGAAACTTGATGACCCATTGGTACGTGTACGTGAAACCCTTGCTCGCCCTCTCGCTGGAATTGCTGAGATAGCCCGCATAGCCACTGCTGGTCCGCTCCTCATCCCCACGGAAATCAAATGCTTTCCCTTCTTCGAACCGAAACGCTTCCACCATATTAAAGAGGCCCTTCTCCTTGTTGGGGAAGAAGAAGGGTATGGACTGGCGCGTGGGGTCGCTGACGTTCCTGGTCCAATTGACCCCCCCTCGGAAGACGTCGTAGGCAGCGCCCACGCCGGTCGACCACTTGACACTCTGGTTGACCCAGAAATCGGCATCACCAAACTTCTTAACCAGCTGCCTTTCGAGCTTGAAGGATTGCGCATCGCCACCCAGTGTGTTCAGATCGCCACCGATAATGACCGGATTGCTGACGGGTTTGACCCACGTCAAGATTTCGGCCATCTGCTTTTGACGGTTCTTGGGCTTGGTCCGATTTTCGAAGTGTGGTGTGAGTACGGCCAAGCGGCCCTCGGGCAAATCGGGGACATCTAAGTCGACCGACAGAGTCGACCTTCCACCCCGCCGCATCTCCCGATA
Organism: Candidatus Marinacidobacterales bacterium; assembly: GCA_965219415.1. GTDB lineage: Bacteria > Acidobacteriota > Vicinamibacteria > Marinacidobacterales > DATDRI01 > CBDCNP01. The sequence continues at coordinate 971,525 of OZ244742.1, read as the reverse complement.
GAGCTCATCACCCAAGACTTCTCATCCCGGCGCGGATTCCTTTCTCCGCCGGCCTCAAAGCCTTTTCCTCATAGTACCAATCGTAGGGTTGTAGCTCGAAGGGCCGAACGTATGCGGCTCGAATCGGGTAGCGGGAAAGAATCGCATTCCCGTGTAAGCCCCGCATGCGTTCCTTATCAACCAGGGTCATCTCGACCAGCATCTCTCGGGCTTCCTCATCCTCGACCGTGTCGAAGTCCTCGGTTCCCAAGAGAGTCGGATCGACTTCGATGAACTCCACGCTATAGGCTCAGTTCATTTTCAGGGCATCACCGAGTTCTCGAACTACTTCGCGGTAGTCGCTGCGTTTCATTCCCCAGTCGACCTCGTTGAGCACGAAGAGATCGACCGTCTGCAGGACTTCGAGCTGCTCTCTCAGTTTCTCCAGGTCGAGGTCGGCGTACTTTCTGGGGTCTTGCTCTACTTCCTCGTCCGCCGTCGCCTGCTTTTGTTTCTCGAACTCCTGCCATCTCTCTTTCACGAGCTCTAGAAACGCTTCTGGGTCGGTGAAAGCCAGAATCTGTTCTTCTAGGTGGATTCCCCGCTCGATGTTCCACAAGGCCATCCGCAAGGAACGGCCGAGTTTGTCGATGCGGGGTAGATGCGGTCTGGCGCCGCGGTAGTAGGCCTCATTGCTCAAGAAAGGGGTGGTGGTAATTGCTTCCAGTTTGCGGGCCAGCTCGGGCGGGAACTCCTTGTCTTCGCTCAACACGAGGAGTTCCTCGTAGCTGAACAACTCAGGTATCGAGTAGCGGGTGTATGGCGGCGCCTGGGCTCTGGCCTCGGAGGCCAAAACGCTCGTCGCACAGAAGGCGCAGCATATCCAAACGTAGCTAGATCCCTTCACTATTAACTACCTCACGCGACGACGATGCAAGTCCGCTTTCCCCAGGACGCCGACCGCCACTTCACTCCCTCGCCGGCGTCACCCCAGCTTAGAACGACGCGTACCATGTTGACGAGCGGGATTACTGCTATTGGCCACGTTCCTTTGTTATGGCGGCCTAGAGAATGGCTTTTGGATCTTGCTGGAAGGGGTTTAGAACTCTGACGCCGTTGAGGCTCTGTCCCTCCTGTAGGTCTTCCGTAAGAAGGTACTCGCAGTTGGCCAAGTGGGCGGCGGAGACAATGAGAGAGTCCCAGAAGGACAGACCGTAGCGCTGCTCGACTGCCCATGCGCCATCTAACACGGGCGCTCCGAGTGGGATCGGCCGCCAAGCCATTAGGGCACGCACATCGGCGCGCGCGTGTTCACGCTTCAACCCCGGTGCGAGCCTTTGAGTAACGTTGACGTAGTATTCGTGCAAAACCTGGAAGCTAAGCCGGCCCTTGCGGGATTCCCAAAGAGTAGAAAGCCACAGGAACGCACGTTGCTGCTTCGCTTCCTCTGAACGGTCCCGGGCGTAGACGAGCACATTCGTATCAACGAATACGGGTCCGCTCATGAAGCTCCTCGCGACGTGGATACTTTCCTTTTCGCTTCAAGGTTACGGGCTTGCCGGACAAAAACTGCCTCATCGCCTTATCGTAGGTGTCTTGCTCATTCATATGTTGACGAAGTAGCTGGCCCACGAGCCGGGAGACACTGGTGTTCTCCTCGGCGGCCCGAATCCGCGCCCAGCGCGCCACTTCTTCCTCGAGAGTGATGGTCACATTCTTCATTACACTATTTTCGTGTAACACGAACTCCGTGTCAAACGGGATGGATTATGGCTTGATCGACTTTTTGCAAAAGATTATTATAGCTTTATGAAAGTAGCTACAATATCCCAAACAAAAAACCAGCTCAGTGCTTTGCTGGACCGGGTTCGCCACGGAGAAACCATCCTCATTGTGGACCGCAATCGTCCGGTGGCTCGGCTAGAACCGGTCGTCACCGCCGAGGGAGACGACGAAGACGGACGGCTGTCTCGATTGGAACGGGCGGGTCTGATTCGCCGCGGCCGTAAGTCGACGGGTGATGAGGTTCTGAAGAAGCGTCCGCCGAGAGCCGTGAAAGGCGGCGACATTCTTCAAGCGCTTCTGGCGGATCGCGAGGAGGGACGGTGAAGTTCTGGGATAGCTCTGCGGTGGTTCCGCTATTGGTTCATCAGAGTGCGTCGCCCGCCGTCGAGGCGTATTTCCGAGAAGACCCCGGTCTCATTGTTTGGTGGGGAACAAGTGTCGAATGCGATTCAGCGATCGCTCGGTTAGAGCGGGAGCACAAGCTGTCACCGAAGAGCGCCGATGAGGCCTTCCGTCGGCTCGACGCGATCTCCTCCCTCTGGCACGAGGTTCAGCCGGTAGATGTTCTTCGAGAGGCCGCTCGTCGAGTGCTCCGGCTACACAGCTTGAGGGCAGGTGACTCTCTGCAGCTAGCAGCGGCATTCATGGCTGCTGAGAACCGGCCGTCGACTCTGGAGTTCGTTTGTTTGGACGACCGACTCGGAGGGGCTGCCCGGCGAGAGGGTTTCCAGGTGTTGGGACTCTAGAGTCGGATCAAGCGCCCGGCTACTGCTTCGGCCACGGCTCCGCATGGAGCTCGGAAAACGGCTCGGGCGAGTAGGTGAGTCGGGTGGGCTGTCTTTCCTTCAAGTCGAATCGATCGCCCGCAGCCAAGAGATAGAACTTGCCTCGGGGGCTGACGAGACGTTTGTGATCGTAAATGGCCACGTAGCCCTGGCCGATCACTTCGAAGCTATCGCCTCGTACGACGATGGCGGTGTCTTCGTCGATCCCGATGCCGAGGAGCTTGGGGTGGGCCTCGACGATCTCGATCAGATCGAATTGCCGGTTCCTCCTCAATAAGTGCTGATCGATGGCCACGTCCTTGATGAAGGAGAGTCCTTCTTCATGATCTCCCATCATGATCGTGTTGGCCTTGGTGTCGCCGCGGGCAAGGTAGGACCCTTGAATGGTGGCCCCTGCCGAGGAGCCACCGATGACCCCGCCCCGTTCGAGAACGGCTTGAAGCTCACGGTGGGTGAGCGTACCCAGATATGAATCGGCGAGGCGCCACTGCCTCCCTCCGGTAAACCAAACGCCGCGAGCTTCCCGAGTCGGCCTCGCGAACTCGTCGGAATTGGCGACGTCTCGATCCCTCGTATGAAGGACCGTCAGTTTTTTCGCTCCCGCGGCGCGGAAAGGCTCGAGGCCGGACCAGTACTGGTCGTAGGGATCGCTCGTTCCGGCGGTCGGGATCACGACGATAGGGGCTTCCGGTCCGCCGGCCAGCGCCAAGAAATGCGCGAGAATCGCGGGATCTTTCATGGTCCCCCCCACCGCGACCAACGCGCCGGTCGCAGGGCCGACACTTTGAGACTCGGCGGTCGAACAGATGCCGCAAAGCAGGACCAGGCCGAGAAATCGTTTCGCTACGTTTAGTCTCCCCATCATTCCTCCCAGAATCGGGCTAGAATAGGCCTACTCATGCCCTTATCCAAGTTCAATCCCCTGATTTCTACGTGGTTCGACGAGAGATTCGCCGCCCCCACGGAGCCGCAGATACAGGGGTGGCCGGAGATTCGCTCCGGCCAGGATGTGCTGATCTCGGCGCCCACGGGCTCGGGAAAGACGCTGGCCGCGTTCCTCCTTTGCTTGGATGGTCTCGTCCGTTCCGCGAAGGATGGCACGCTGGAGGACCGCACATACGCACTCTACGTATCGCCCCTCAAGGCGTTGAGCAACGATATCCACAAGAACCTCGAGCGGCCCCTGGCCGAGATTTCGGCGCTGGCGGCAACCCGGCGCGAGGTCATGACGCCGATACGCGCCGCGGTTCGCACCGGGGACACGTTGGCGTCGGAGCGCCAGTCCATGCTGCGCAAGCCTCCCCATATCCTCGTCACCACACCCGAGTCGCTTTACATCTTGCTCACCGCAGAGAAGAGTCGGCAGATTCTTCGCCAGGTGGGGACGATCATCGTCGATGAGATCCACGCCGTCGCCGACGACAAACGGGGATCCCATCTGGCTTTGTCTCTGGCACGGCTCGAGGACTTGGTTGTCAAGAGTGGCGCCCCGAGGCCGCAGCGAGTCGGCCTTTCGGCGACGGTCAGGCCGATCGAAGAAGTCGCCGGATTCCTGAGCGACAACGTCACCATCGTCGACGTCGGTCACCGTCGCGAGATGGATCTCGCGGTCTCGGTTCCCGAGGATGAGCTGGGAGTCGTTGCCACCAACGAAATGTGGAGTGAGATTTACGGTCGACTGGCACAGCTCATCGAAGCTCATCGCACGACGCTCATTTTTGTGAACACCCGTCGACTATCCGAAAGGGTGTCGCATCACCTAACGGAGCGGCTGGGCGAGGAAGCGGTGATGGCCCACCACGGGAGCCTCTCGCGAAGCCTGCGTTTGAAAGCCGAAGAAAAGCTGAAAGAGGGGAAGCTTCGCGCGGTTGTCGCAACGGCGTCTCTCGAGCTCGGCATCGATATCGGTTCGGTCGAGCTCGTCTGTCAAATTGGTTCCCCCCGCGCGATCGGAGTCGCGCTGCAGCGCGTTGGACGCTCCGGGCACTGGATGGGAGCGATGCCCAAGGGTCGCTTCTTTGCCACGACGCGGGACGAGCTTGTGGAGTGTGCCGCTCTCGTTCGCGCGATTCGCTCCGGGGAGCTCGATCGTCTCGAGATCCCGGATGCGCCTCTCGATATCGCGGCGCAGCAGATCGTGGCCGCCGTCGCTTGCGAGGATTGGTCGGAAGAAGGCTTATTTAAACTCCTTCGCGGAACGTATTCCTACCGGAACCTCGACCGCGCCGACTACGACGCGGTGCTCGAGATGCTCTCCGAAGGGATCGCAACCAAGCGCGGACGGGGAAGAGCCTATCTCCGAGGCGCTCGGTTGGCCGCCATCACGTCGGGAGGGGCGATTCCCGACAACGCCAACTATCTAGTCGTCGCCGAGCCAGAGGGCAAGGTCGTCGGCACGATTGATGAAGACTTCGCGGTGGAGAGCATCTCCGGAGACATCTTCCTGCTCGGGACCAGTTCTTGGCGCATCCGACGCGTCGAAACAGGACGGGTTCGTGTCGAAGACGCGCACGGTGCCGCTCCGACGATTCCTTTTTGGAGAGGCGAGGCTCCCGGACGCACGGTCGAGCTTTCTGAGGAAATCTCGCGGATCCGGGAGGAGACGGCGAGCCGTTCCGATCGGGATCCGGCCGAAGCGCTCGCTTTTCTAGAAGGGGAATGTGGCCTGGATCGACGCGGAGCCGAGCAGACCATCGAGTATGTAAGGGCTGGTCGGGCCGCTCTCGGTGCACTACCTAGCCACGACACGGTGGTGGCGGAGCGATTCTTCGATGAAGCCGGCGGCATGCAGCTCGTCCTTCACGCGCCTTTCGGATCCCGCATCAACCGAGCCTGGGGTCTGGCACTTCGAAAGCGCTTCTGTCGTTCTTTCAATTTCGAGCTTCAGGCGGCGGCGACCGACAATGGCATCGTCATCTCGCTCGGCGAGCAACACGCGTTTCCTCTCGAGATCATCTTTGGATTTCTGAATACCAACACCGTCGAGCAGGTTCTTACGCAGGCCCTTTTGCCGACACCGATGTTCACCGCTCGCTGGAGGTGGAACGTTTCTCGCGCCCTGGCGGTCCTACGTTTCTCGGGCGGGAAGAAAGTCTTCCCGGCCCTTCAAAGGATGAGATCGGACGACTTGTTGGCGGCGGTGTTTCCGGATCAGGCCGCGTGCGCCGAGAACCTCGCCGGCGAGATCAATGTTCCGGACCACCCTTTGGTCAAGGAGACGATCGGCGATTGTCTCCACGAGGCCATGGATCTCAACAGGTTGACGGAGCTTCTGGAAGGGATTTCGGCGGGGGAGGTCAAGACGGTCGCCATTGACACTGCCGAGCCGTCTCCTTTCTCACACGAAATCTTGAATGCGAACCCTTACGCGTTTCTCGATGACGCACCCCTCGAAGAGCGGCGCGCCCGCGCAGTGCAATTGCGCCGCACTCTTCCCGGTGAGCTGGTGGAGGAAGCGGGTTCCTTGGATCCCGCCGCCATCACTCAAGTCCGGTCGGAATCGTGGCCGGTGGTGCGTGATGCAGACGAGCTTCACGATGCCATGCTCACGCTTGTGATCGCGGAACCAAACGCCGAGTGGAGTCCCTTCTTGGGCGAGCTCGAAGCAGATCGTCGCGCGACCAATTTGAAACTAGACGGGAAGACATTCTGGGTCGCCGCAGAGCGAATGGATCTGCTGAGGGCAGCTTATCCGCAAGCAGTCTTCTCACCGGCCATCGACTCGGTACCGCCGGCGGGCGGCGTTCCCGAAGGTCGGGGGGGTGCGGTTGCCGAGGTCCTTCGAGGTTGGCTGGAGTCTACCGGCCCACAGACGGCCACCGAATTGGGGGAGCGACTCGCGCTACCGAAGGAACTCGTCGATGCGGGGCTCTTGCGGCTCGAGGGAGACGGCCAGGTTCTTCGTGGGAACTTCACGCGGCGGACGACGCCGGACCGAGAAACAGAGTGGTGCAATCGAAGGCTCTTGGCTCGCATCCATCGTCTCACATTGGGGCGTCTGCGGCGGGAGATCGAGCCGGTCACGACACAGGACTTCATGCGTTTTCTCTTGCGATGGCAGCATGTGAGCTCGGGGAATCGCCTGCACGGCGTCGACGGCACGTTCGAGATCATCCGCCAGCTTCAAGGTTACGAGTTGTCCGCGGCGGCTTGGGAGTCTCGTATTCTTCCCGCTCGGCTGGGTCGATACGAATCGGATCTCTTGGATCGGCTTTGTCTTTCCGGCGAGGTCATGTGGGGAAGGTTGTCGCGCCATCCAGCCTTCGATGATTCCCGCGGCTCGAACGATGGCAACGGCCGTCGGGTTCGACCGACCCGCGTCGCTCCGCTTTCGATCTTCCTTCGCGAAGATGCGGAGTGGCTCTTGGGTGTGGCGCAGACCGCCGGTCCGGATGAAGTGGAAACGGCGGTGCTATCGCATCCGGCCCGCGAGGTACTGGGCGAGTTGGAGCGTCGCGGGGCCTCTTTCTTCGAGGAACTCAGGCGGGGAACGGGTCGCTTGGCGAGCGAGGTTGAAGATTCGTTGTGGGAGCTCTTGGCGGCAGGGCTGGTATCGGCGGACGGTTTCGAGAACCTCCGGTTCCTGGTCGACGTGAAACGACGCCGGGGCGAAGGCCGCGGGCGGTTGGGCCGTCCTCGTCACGCCGCGGGACGTTGGGCTCTCTTGCGCGCGATCCCCAGAGTAGGGGATGTCGAGGAGACGGTCGCCGCCGATCCTGTCGAGCGGTTCGCTAGGCAATTGTTGTGCCGTTGGGGAGTTGCCTTTCGAGACTTGTTGGCCCGCGAGACGCTGGCTCCGGCATGGCGAGATTTGCTGGTAGTTCTCCGTCGCCTAGAGGCGAGCGGGGAGATCCGGGGTGGTCGCTTCGTGGGTGGTTTCCTGGGCGAGCAGTTCGCGCTTCCGGAGGCCATCGAGCTTCTACGATCGGTGCGCAAGTCCGCCAAAGACGGTGAAGAGAGTCGGCTTGCCGCCGCCGACCCTCTTAATCTTCTTGGCATCGTTCTGCCCGGCCCTCGGCTCAGTGCGTTATCCGGTGACACTCTCCGGCTTCGCGACGGAGTGCCTCTCGACACCTCCGAGAACACTTCCCAGGTCCCTGCTTTTGGTGGCACCAGCCGCATTTCGATTTGAAATTTCTTGGCTAGGCCGGCCCGTATTTGTTCCGTCCGGTCGCCGTGCTACAATCGTTCCATCCTTCAACAGCGAATTACTCAACTGTTGGCCAAGAACCCCTTGGCCGTACGTTTCGAAACAATCTCGTAGAAACCACGATGGAGGTGGGTGAATGAGACGAGTCGTGAAAATGTCGCTAGCGCTGGCGGCGATCGCCGGTTTGATGGTGGCAGCGAACGCCCATGCGCAGAGGAAAGGGCGTCAGGAAGACTACCAGAAGAAACTGCAAGCTAAGTTGGACTCCATGCTCGGAGAGAGTATGACCGCGTACGCCGCGCAGCTGAGCGAAGAGGGCGGGAAGCTCAAGAAGAAGGATCGGTGGAAGTGCGAAGTGAGGATGACCGATTCCGCCGATTACGAAGACAAGGCGGACGCCGAGATCAGCCTCACCATGCCGATGGACGAGTTCAAAGAGTTTGCGCCGGTAGCAGTCCTAGAGGCCGTCGCCGTCCCGCACAATTTCCCGGCAGGGAAGATCTACGTTCGGGAGACCGGAAGCCGGCGCGTCGGCTCCATCGACTTTCGCGCCGCCGATCCCATTGGGAATAAGTACCGTACCGGCAAGCCGAAGGCGATGAAGAAGGCTATCGCCGAGATGAACGGCGCCCTGAAATGGCACTAGCGCTTTAGCTTCATGGCAAGACCCGGGGGCCGGCTGGCGAACTTCCGCTTAGGAGGTAGCCGCCGGTCCCTTCTTTTCTTACCGACCCGCTACTTCTGCCCTCCATTTTTCGAGGAGCACAATCCACAGTCGACCCGTTTCTTCGGTGTAGATCAGTTGCCCGCCCGAGTAGGCATTGTAGGAGCGATTCCTTGCCGCGGAAGCGTGCGTAGAAGGAGCCAACGGAAACCTCGGCCCGGGAGACGATCTCGGAAATGGAGGTGCCGTCGAGGCCCTTCTCTCGAATGAGGGACTCGGCGGCGCTTACGATCCGGTCCAGAGTGTGCTGACTCCGCTCCTGCAAAGGCGGATTGACCCCGTATGTCATTGAATCAGCTATCATTACATTTGTCCTAAACAAGAATTAATATACTAATTCTAATTAATAAAAGAGCCCATGTCCAACGTCCTGCAGAGCCTTGGGGTTGGTTGCTTTGGTCTTCTGAGCCTGTTAGCCTCGATTCATGCGATGGGTATGGCTGCTTTCCGGGATTGTTGTTTTCGCGACTGCCTGTGGGGTTGTTGGCAAGAAGGCCCCTCCTGAGGAGACCGTGCTGTCGCTTCTTCGTGATGAGGCCCAGAATTTGAAAGGAGAGAACCTGGAGAAAGTGTGCCAATCTTAGTTGGGAATTGAAACGGCTCCAAACCCCGTGGTTTGATGGCGTTGGACAAAACAAAATCAAGCCGCGAAGAAAGGAGCCGAGATGGGAAGTCTGCTACGTTCGGTCAAGAAACGCAAGAAGTCGCGTCGTTTGGGTGAGGTCGAGATGGTGAGGCACGAGGATTACGGGGAACTCGCGCTGGACGCCAAGGTAGAGATGATCCGTTGGTTGGTCCCCCTTGGTCTAATGCACGTTCACGAGTTGCTCGACGACGAAGTGAAGGCGTTGGTGGGAGAGCGATACTCTCGCAAGGACGAGCTGGAGCGCGGTCGCCGTCCCGGAAGCAACCCGGGCACGGTAGGGCTTGGCGGCCAGCGGGTACCGATCCGTGTGCCACGGGTTCGGAGCATCGAGGGAGGAGAGATTCCGCTTCGCTGCTACGAGGCGGTGAGCCACGGCGGTGAGGTGAATGATCTTCTGCTGAAACGAGTTCTCTACGGAATCTCTTGTCGCAACTACGAGGCGGCAGCGGAAGCGATTCCGGGCGCCATCGGGCTGTCGAGCTCAACGGTGTCCCGAGGGTTCGTGCAAGCGAGCGCTGCGAAGCTGCGGGAGATGCAGGAACGGGATCTGACCGGCGAGGATGTGGTGGCGCTGTTTCTGGATGGGAAGACATTCGCCGAGGCAACGATGGTCGTGGCTCTGGGCATCACGCTTTGCGGGGAAAAACGCTTCTTGGGCTTCGTGGAGACGGACACGGAGAACGCGCAGGTGTTGACGCCGTTCCTGCGTTCACTGCTCGAGCGGGGACTCGATATCTCCCAGGGTCTGCTGGTGATCATCGACGGCGGCAAGGGTCTCCAAGCGGCAGTCAAGAAGGCATTCCGTAAGCGGGCCCTGATACAACGCTGCCAGTGGCACAAACGTGAAAACGTAGTGAGCTACCTGTCCAAGGGCGAGTAGGCGTCATGGCGCAAGCGGCTCCAGTGGGCCTACAACAGGCCGGAGTACGAAGAGGCCCTCACTGCGCTCGAGCAACTCCACGGTGAGTTAGAAGAGCGGAACCAATCCGCAGCTGGCAGCCTGGAGGAAGGCCTCGAGGAGACGCTGACGTTGCATCGACTCGGCGTGCACGCGGTGCTGGGCCGTTCGTTCAAGACGACGAACTGCCTTGAGTCCGTCAATGCTCTCGTCGAGGAACGCTGCGCGAAGGTCGACCACTGGAAGAACTCGAGCCAACGCCAGCGCTGGTTGGCAACGGCGCTCGTAGACATCGAACCGCGCTTGAGGAAGGTGGTGGGCTACCGCCATCTTCCCAAGCTTCGCGAAGCTCTCAAGCGGGAACTGAAGATCGAGGCGAAGACATCAACCGTATCGAAGAAGAAGGTCGCTTAAACGTGAGCCGTGGAGAGTTTCAACTAAGAATGGGCTTGACTCAACCTGGACCTTGCGTATGGGGTCACGGCCAACTGGGAGATCGAAGACGTTCAAGTTCGCAAACTGAACAAGGACGAATCTCAGCCTTGGGGTGGGACCATCCGATTTAGGATCACATCGCGGTTCCGGGAGCCGGACGGCTCGACTTCCAAAGAGGAATTCGTAAAGGACTTCGAATACGTTTGGGACATGGTCCTCGAGAGCTGGACCGTTCGCTAATGACCGACAAACGTACATGCGTCCATACCGCGAGCGGGGAGGCCCAAGCGCAGCAGATCCGCGCTTTCTTGGAGGCCAACGAGATCCCTTGCTCTTTTCATGGCGAAGCGCTGCGGAAGACTCACGGCCTAACCCTCGACGGTCTAGGCATGGTGGAGATCCACGTTCCCGAGGCGTTCGTCGAGCGAGCCCAAGAGCTTCTAGCCGCCGCGGACTCGGGTGAACTGAGCCTCCCAGAGGACGAGGACGTCGACGAAGCTTGAACGGCTAAACCGATGCTCGGTGGGGGCTAAGCTTTCGACTTCGTGGCTTTGGTCGCTTTGGTGGCCGCCTTTGCCGTGGCTTTTTTTCGACCTCCCCGTCGGCGTTTCGGAGGGGGCTCATCGCTAGACTCGAGACTGACGATGTCGGTAACGAATTTCTTCTTCCCGTGATTGTCGAACTCGATCGTTGTGTACTGTGGGCCGACCTCGGTGACTACACCCAGGCCGTATTTCTGGTGGTTGACTCTCGACGGAACTGGCATCGATTTCATTGGGCTCTTTCTGAATAGACTGACAGTGACCCGCCATTGTATCCGTATTGGCGGTCGTTGGCAAGCCGTGTATTCGATGGGTCTTACGGGGAGTCCCTATTAGGCCGTATCCGCGTCGAGTCTTCGAAATTATCGTGCCGGGAAGTCGGTCGCGACTCCGAAGCCGAACACCAGCCTATCCTTGGTAAGTAGGAAGTAGTTCGACTGGCGATCCAGATACTCGGCCGACACGAACGCTCTCCAGAAACCTCCAATGCCATGGTTGATGCTCAGGGAGTAGATATCGAACCGATCCCCGATGGCTTGCTCGAGCAGCTCTCCTTCGTTGTTGATGATCTCCGTTGGCCGCGGATAGTTGTTTCGGCCCAAGACCACGCCGGGCGTAACGTATAAGGACCGGGTGACCCAAACATCGACGTCGCCTCCGAAGCGATGCTCGATGAAGTACCAATTTCCTGCTACCACTGACGGAAAGGTGTCGCGGGAGTAGAGCGTTCTGACATCGAACCGCTCACCCATGCGTGTGAGAACATCCACGGACCCGATGAGTCCCGAGTACTCTGGCTGTAGCCGGAACTCGGGGACCATATGTTTGTAGCCTATTAGCACCTGCCCCCTCACGTTGGATTGGGGGTTGAATTCGAAGCCCCCCTCGGCCCGGTAGGCTTGACCGTCCCGCAACGATGCCGCCTCATCGAAATCCATGAGCTGATACGAACCCTCGACGATCGCGGAGGTCTTCGAGCTGAGGCGTCGGGTAAGGCGGAGACGGTAAGTGTGCTCGGTTCGGTTCAGCAGCTCCGTGGAACGGAGCGGACTCAGGAATTCGTCTTGATATCGCAGACGATTGTGACGGTAGCCGAAAGTGAGCAAATGGCGTGTTCCTAGCGATAGGTCCATCTCGGCTAGCAGAGTGTTTTGTCTTCGGTTGGCCGGAATGTCGAACTCGCTGGAAGGTCGAGTTCTTCCATTCCGAAACTCGTCGTAGACGCGAAAGAGGACCTTCCTCCCTCCCACCGCGCCCCCCAAGCGCGTCACGTTGTAAATGTCGCGCAAGTTTTCGACCTGGTTGTAGTAGACGAAGTTCACTTCCTCGTAGACTTCGAGGAGCGCCCGGTTTTTCATTGGAGTCACGACGCGGATCCCGGGAGCGATCCTGGCGGTAAAGTCGTCGATTTGTTCGGTTGCGGAGGCGGAGGAGAGGCTGTTCGAGTCGTAGCCGGCCCCGATGCGGATCTGCGGTCTCATGCGGAAAGGGCCCAGCTTCCAGAGGCTTTCCTCGATCGCCGAGTCGATTTCGGCCTGGGTTAGGTGCTCGCTCTGCGCAAGAACCGGCAACGCATTGGGAACGACGAGCAATGCCGCCGCTAGACTGCCAACGAGGATGGGTTTCGTGGTCAATCGCATTTGGCGCATTTGGTCACCCGCGTCGAAGACAAGAACGCCCGAGCCAACAGGGACGCCGGGGGGCTTCCGCTTCGTGAACTTTTATTCTGACTGGGAAAAGGAACTTCTAGAATTGTGCCATGGGTGTCGGGAAAAGGCAACATGCGGCAAATGTGGAACCACCCGGCCCTGGGCCCGCAGGCTCGACATTGACTTAATCGAGCCCATTGAATATATTGAGCGATTGCAGGAGCGGCCCCACGCCAAAGAACGGGTACGGGCCGCTTTACTGCGTAGGAAGGGGTGGCGCGGAGCCGCCCGGCCGGCGTCTAACCGACTGTCGGTCCATTCCGCCTGATATTTCAGCTAGAGGGGAATCTCGTGTCCACTCACCTTGTCGAGCCCCATGGGGAGGCACTGCAGAACTTCATTGTTTCCGACGGGCGGCGTGCCGAGATCCAAGCCGCATCCCGTGATTGGCCTTCCTGGGATCTCACTGCTCGGCAGCTCTGTGACCTCGAGTTGCTGCTCAACGGTGGCTTTTCGCCTTTGACGGGGTTCATGGGGCGCGCCGACTACGAAAAAGTCTGCGAGTCGATGCGCCTTGCCGATGGCACGCTCTGGCCAATTCCGATCACGCTCGACGTGACGGAAGAGATGGCGAAGGGACTCGAGTCCGGCTCCGCATTGGCGCTTCGGGATCCAGAAGGCGTCATGCTGGCGGCGTTGCACGTGGATGACGTATGGCAACCCGATCGAACTGCCGAAGCGAAGTCCGTATATGGGTCGGAGAGCGTCGAGCATCCGGGTGTGGCGCACCTACTCGAGAGAACGAATCCGAACTATGTGGGCGGAAGACTCGAGGGTCTTCAACTCCCGATTCACTACGATTTCCGTTCTCTTCGGCTCTCGCCCGAGGAGCTTCGGGCCAGTTTCTCCCGGCTCGGCTGGCGGCGGGTCGTCGCGTTTCAAACCCGTAATCCGATGCATCGTGCACATTTCGAGCTGACTCTGCGAGCCGCCAAAGAGGCCGAGGCCAATCTCTTGATCCATCCGGTCGTTGGAATGACCAAACCCGGGGATCTGGATCACTACACTCGCGTTCGGTGCTATCAATCACTGCTGCCTCACTATCCCAAAAACTCCGTCAAGCTGTCTCTGTTGGCGTTGGCCATGCGCATGGGTGGACCGAGAGAAGCGGTCTGGCACGCGATCATCCGTAAGAACTACGGGTGTACGCATCTCATCGTTGGGAGAGACCATGCCGGTCCGGGTAGTGACTCGAAGGGGAAGCCGTTCTATGGGCCCTACGACGCTCAGGAGCTTCTGAAGAAGCACGAGTCAGAGCTCGGCGTCGCAATGGTTCCCTTCAAGATGGTCGTATACGTCGAGGACCAAGATACTTACTTTCCGGTCGACGAGGTTCCAGAAGGGAAGCGGACCCTCAATATTTCCGGGACGGAGTTGAGGGAGCGACTTGCGAGCGGCAGGGAGATCCCGGGCTGGTTTAGCTTCCCGGAGGTGGCGAAAGAGCTGCAGCGCACCCATCCACCCCGACACAAACAGGGGTTCACCGTTTTCTTTACGGGGCTCTCCGGCGCCGGAAAGTCCACCGTTGCCAACGTGCTCCTCGTCAAGTTTTTAGAACTGGGTGGCCGTCCGGTGACGCTCCTGGACGGAGACATCGTCCGCAAGAACTTGTCGTCAGAGCTGGGTTTTTCGAAAGAGCATCGAGACATCAACATCCTCCGCATCGGTTATGTGGCGTCCGAGATATCGCAGAACGGTGGTATTGCCATCTGTGCCCCCATCGCCCCATACGAGAGCGTGCGTCGCGAAGTGCGTAGCCTGATCGAGAGCGTCGGCGGGTTCTGCCTAGTCCACATCGCGACGCCTCTGGAGGTCTGTGAGCAGCGGGATCGCAAGGGCATGTACGCCAAGGCTCGAGCGGGCATCATCAAAGAGTTCACGGGTATATCCGATCCTTATGAGGCACCTCCGGCGGCGGAAGTTACCGTCAATACAACGGACATGAGCCCCGAGGAGGCTGCCAACCAGATCATGCTGCACCTGGAACGCCAGGGCTACATCGGCACGACAGCCTAGGCCTCAAACGAACTCGCGCCCAATTGGGTTGCCATTCAAGCGTTTTTCCCGTACTATCGACAGCTAAGCAAGCAACAATTTTCGCGGCCCAGCTGAAGTTCGGGTCGCTCGAGTCCGGGCTCCCCGAGCGGGGAGTACGGGGTGGCTCCTTCTGAGCATTTTCCCAACCCAGGGCTTGGAGGGGCGGCGCGTTGTGCCGTCCCTCCAAGCGTTGTCCCCACTTGGTCTCTTCTTCCTTAAACCGCGCTCGACCATCCGTGCGTTCGTCGTTGTCGGAACCGGGTTCGATGGCGGGACGAGGCGGCTGGATGAGCCGAGTAGGTTAGAATGCTTATCCGGTTTGCCAGCACTCATCGAGAGCAAATCGAGACTTTACTGAGGGAACAGGTGACCTTGTTGTGAGCAACGATTTGAAGGCGCGGAGAGAGGATCTCGAGCGCATCAAGAGCGCACTAGATGAGTCGGCGCGAATCGCTCGTTCTTTTACGCCTGACAAATTCGACACCCAACAGAAGGGTAAGCGTGGTCCCGTCACGGCCGCGGACCGTGCGGTAAACGAGTTTCTATTGGAGACACTTCCTCGCGAGGGGGACGGCTGGCTCTCGGAAGAAACGGCCGATGAGCACAGCCGTCTGGATCGGCGGAGGGTGTGGATTGTCGATCCTATCGACGGAACGTTGGAGTTCGTCGAGGGAATTCCCGAATGGTGTGTGTCGATCGGGCTCGTGGAGGACGGGCGGGCAGTCGCGGGGGGAATTTGCAATCCCGCTGTTGGCGAGGTCTTCCTTGGTTCGTTGGAGACAGGAATCAGCTTTAACGGCAAGGCGTTGGAGGTTCCGGTGCGCCGGACCCTCAAGGACCAGTTGGTGCTGGCGAGTCGCAGTGAGATCAAGCGAGGGGAATGGGCCGCTTACGAGGGTCGAGGGCTCACAATTCAACCGATGGGATCGGTGGCCTACAAGCTGGCTCGAGTGGCTGCAGGGCTAGCGAACGCGACCTGGACACTGGTTCCCAAGCACGAGTGGGACGTGGCCGCGGGCGCGGCACTCATCGCCGCTTCGGGCGGCATCGTAAGGACGCTCGACGGGGAGGCACCGGTCTTCAACCGCCCCAAACCCAAGTTCACCGGCCTCTTGGCCTTTGGTCCCGGCCAGGAGCACCTGTTCGAGGGGTAGCAACCAGGGGCCCGAACCACTGGGTGGGCATCTATGACTCAGTGCGCGCTCACTCCACGTTCGCGCGCTTGGCGCCTCGCTCTTCGCTCGGCGCACGCTTCGTCGGCCGACTCCGGCCGGGCTCGCTCCGCTCGCATCTTTCAACATCCATCAAGGCCGCGGGGCCCCGCCGCCTGGCGAAGTCGATTAATACCACCGACCTCGTTTGGCGGCCGGAATGATCTGGGCAGTCCCCCACGGCTGTCCCTACGCCGCCGCCGGCCGCAGCGAGCCTGTTGAGCGGAGGCCAGCGGCCGAACGAGGAGTGAGGTCGCACTTCAGAAAAGCTCGGCTCCGGGACGGCTGACGGCTCTTTGACATTCGGCAAAGTACTCGATATACTGGGTTAACCGTTTTCACCGAGTCCAAAATCTAACGAGGCGTCATGAAAAAAGGCGGTAGCTTTTCTACGGCCAGCCGTGTGGGCATCACGCTCGCGCTTTGGGCGGTGCCGACCCACGTCGTTGGCGCGCTGCCCGGATCAGAAAAAGAGATCAAATGGAGGCCAGCAGAGCACCTCCTCGAGCTGACGCTACAGAGTAGCGAGGAAGGCCTATTGGCCATCTTCGAGGCTGACGGAGCGATGGAGCATCGCGTTTATGTTCAGGACGAGCCCCTCCGGCTCGTGCTCGATATCCTGAACGTTCGGAATCCGCTGGAGGCTGAAGAGCTGTTGGATCCCAATCCTCTATTGGAGCGTGTTTCCTCGCAAGAACTACTCATGAGCGCCTACGTTCGGGGCGAGTACGAAAAGACGTTCGGCCGATTTACGTTCGATCTGAAAGCCGCGGTGGAGTACCGCATCCACGCCGAAGAGCGGCAGCTGACAGTCGATCTCGTTCGCAAGACGTTTGACGAGGGCGAACCCGCCGCCGGGTCGGCCACGGTTGCGACCCCGGGCGACTCGAACTCCGAGGAGCCGGTAGCGGACGACCTGGTTACGAGTGGCCAAATTACCGACGGGCCGATGAGTGAGGACATCAGCACCGATGAAACGAGGACCCTCGACGAGGCTGACGAGGTCGACGAGGACGAAGCCGCAGTCAATCTGAACATCGAACCCCCGGATATCGACCCGGAGCTGTTCTTCAACCAACGTGGATTTTCGTCAGACGCGTACCACCTCGGTCCAGAGGATGTCATAGAGATTCGGGTGTTCGAGTTGGATCAACTCAATCGAACCGTGCGCGTATCGGGTGATGGCAACATGGAGCTTCCTCTCATCGGCTCGATCCCGGTCAAAGGATTGACTCCGGACGATGTTGCGAACCGTGTTGCGGATCGACTTCGGAACCGATTTGTTCAAAATCCCCAGGTCAGCGTTTTCGTCAAGGAGTTTCACTCTCAGAACGTATCTCTGCTCGGAGCGATCAAGAACCCGGCGACCTGCCCGCTGGTGGGCAGGCGAAACCTATTGCAGATCCTGGCAGACGCGGGCGGTTTGAGCGGTGAGGCGGGCAACGTCCTTTTCGTGTTCCGCCAAGCGGATGACGGCCGAAGCGCTCGGCTCTCTGTTTCGTTGCATGACCTCTTGATCCTTGGCGACCCCCAATGGAACATTTGGCTGCGGGCGGGAGACATCGTCAGCGTTCCGCCGGCGGCAGCGCTAAGCGTCTCGGTACTCGGCGCGGTACGGAGCCCCGGCGTCTACAAGCTGCCGATGGGTGACGGCGCCTCCATTCTGATTGCGATCGCACGGGCGGGCGGCCTGGACGATCGAGCCTCGAAAGGGGGCGTTCAGATCAAACGGCGTGACCCAACTGGAGAAGAAACGATTTTAAAGGTAGATCTCGGGGACATTCTCTCCGGCAAGGATCCGGATGTGGTCCTTCAGGAAGGTGATGTCGTCGTGGTCAAGGAAAGCTTCTTCTAGCCATTCGTCCGTTCCCACAGGGGGGCGGAGTTGCCTAGGCTCGTACACTACTCTGGTGGACTAGCCTCGTCGCCGCCGCCGCCGGTGGTCACGACCACGGTTCCGCCCGTCGCCACGGCTGCTCCCGACACTACGAGAACCAGCCCGGTCGTCAGACCAGCGCCTGCTGCGGCTCCACCCCCCACCGCGGCTGCGGTAACCGCCGTGGTGACGCCTGCCGCACTGATAAAGCTCGTGATGCCGAGTGCTTGAAAACCGGGCGGAACCGCTGCGGCACCGGCGCTTGTTGCACCGACGACTATCTCAGGGTTCTCTTGGTAGTAAGCGCCAGGATCGCGTTCGCACGCATCGTCATTGATGGGTGGGTCGTGCTCGGGAGTTTGCGCGGTGTTATACGACCGGTCGACCGCCTCGACGTAGTAAATGATCCGCTCGGTCTCTGGGCTCGGCTTGGGAAGGATGGCCCGGAACTGGTCGGGGGTCTCCAATTCCAGGTCCGTCGCCTCGACATAGTAAAAATCGGGATACTTATCGGATCGGAAGTAGACTCGAGTGACTTCGACGTTTTCTCCGGGTGTGATCGTCGAGTCGATATGCGGGAACTGGTCATGATTGAGACATTCGATCTCCGAATGCTCGATGGTAGGTCCGTTGGGGTTGGCCTCCACCATCTGGGGCACATCGGGCTCAGCCACGTCGGGCGAAGTCGGATCGAGCATGTCGTTTGTGGGCTCGGGTTCTGGCTCTAGCGCGAGCTCCGATTCGACCCCCTCGGGTCGTTCTGGTCCCTCTCCTCCGGACGGAGTGTCCGGCAGGTTGGTTTGAGGCGACTCTGGAAACGGAGAGAGAGGCTCGCCGATCGGTGACTGTTGGGTGAGGAAGCGATGCGGCCCGATGGTGACGACCTGGGCTTGGGCGAGGAGCTCGGAGTTGCAGTTCCCGGGCATGACGGGCGCGGTCTTGGCGCTCTTGTCGAGGCGGAAGCAGCTCTCCAAAAGGAAAATCATTCCGGCTCGTGCATCCAGACGCTCGGCCACTGGGTACTCCACGCCTTGATGAGCGAGTGTGAAGCTGTAGATAGCGGCTGGGGCAGCCGGTACGAAGAAGCTACCGTGACGGTCGGTGATCGAGCCGCCAAGCGGTTGGTTGTGGGTTATCGCGTATGCCCGAACCGTGACGTTCCCAAGAGGCGTGCGACTATCTGCATCGAAGACCTTGCCCGTTATCGACCCCATGATCGGCGAGCTCTGCGATAGGGCAGGCACGGGAATTCCGATCGCCAACAGCGATGCTGCGCAATTGAGTGCGACAGCGAAACGCAATGGGCTCGTGGTCATCTGACCCTCCTGAAAACTCGACCGCACAATATGGATTCCGGTCTCCGGCCTTTCGGCCGGTCTGCGCAAAAACGATTTAAGAGTTGTTAGAGCGGAAGTCTTTAATTGTAGGTATTTTACCTCCCCAACCCGGTCTGAGTCAAAGCCCGCATTTTGGGCCGCGGAGCCAGCGTGTGGGACTAAGCGGTTACGCAAGCGTGGCGCCCGTGGCGGCGTAGGCCACCTTCTCCTCATTCTTGCCGGCTGCGGACTCGTCGTCGGCCATCTGCACTCTCCCTTGGAGGAAAGCGCCATCCGAGATTGACACCGCCCCCCGCCTGGACATCGCCCCGGACCCGACCTGTTGAGGAAATCTCGACTCTTTCCGTTGCCGCGATATCGCCCTCGATCTCACCCTCGACAACGACAGCCTTCGCGGTGACGCTCCCGATGAGCCGACCCGATTCACGGATCGCGAGGACACCGCTTATTTCGAAGCTCCCCCTCTATCGTTCCTCGAAGCTCGACGTTGGACCTCGCTTTGAAGTCACCCCGTATTTGGACCCCGGCGGCAATCACCGTGTCTTGGGCTCGGGTGGGCTCAGACACGCTTCGCGAAGCCTGGGACGGAGCAGGAGCTCCTTTCTTCTGAAACATCTTGGTCTCCCCGGGGCCTGATACCGGCCACGGACCAATGCAAAGCAATCTCTGTACCAACGGTTGAGGGGTTGAGGGTCTCCTCGCGTCAGGGCAAGTAACTGACCGGAAACGAGGTTGGGGCCCCGAACGTCGCTAGGGCTGAGTCTGTGGTGACAGGCAGTGGGGCAGTTTACCTACACAGGCGGCGGGTAGTGTCCCAATTGTTTGTATGGCCGTCTGCCATTTTGACGGCCGCGGGTAGCGCCGACTTGCTCCACGTCCCGGTCATCCCGCCCCATGTACCTTCTCGTGATAGGAAAGAGCGAGCACGGAGCAGGGCGCGCGATTAATGATGTGCAGCCCGGTGTCGGGATTGAAGAAAGAGGCTCGACGGTGCGCGCGGCGAAACGCGATCAGCAAGTCTCCCTCGCCGGCCAGCTGGGTGATCTCGGTCACCGGGTTTCCTTCTCGGTGAATCTGTTCGATCTTCATGTGGTACAGGGACGCCATGTCGATGACCGTCTTCAGGGCTCGCTTCTGTTCCTCAACCGCTTCATGGCCGGTGATGAAGCTCGGTGGAGTGACGAGCACCGCGGTGATTTGAAGATCGAGCTGACGAGAGAGATCGATGGCCAGCTCGGCTGCTAGAAGCGATCCCTCCGCATCACTGACTGGGAGAAGAATTCGCCGATAAGGGTGAGTGCCGGCCGCGAGGAGGATCGGGCAAGGCATTAGCTCCATCAGTCTGGTAAAGGACGGTCTTACGAATCCGTGTCGGCTAAACCAACCTGCTTTCTTCTTGCGGAGAACCAAGCATCCGCAGTCAAGTGACGGAAGGTCACGTCGGATCGCGGCTTCGGCACCTTCGCTTTCTGAGAACGTCGCGACCTCGACTCGGATCCGATCCAGGCTCACATCTGGGCCAGGTGCACTCTGGGGTAACAAAACGCGAAGAGCTCGCGTGCGGGTGCGAGTCACGAAGTACTCCAATTCGCTTCGGTACTTTTCGGGCAGTCGATCCTCGCCCACGGCTACCACTCGAATACCATACTGCAACGGGAATCGAGCGACGCCGGCCCGCAAGTAATCTCCGATATGGGGGAGGATGTCTGGATCCCCGGTAAGTAACAAGCGGTCCCCGTTCCGGATCACGACATTGCCGTGAGGAACCATGAATTTGTCGCCGCGGTAGATCGCGGCTACTAACCACCGGCCCGCTCGCAGGTCGGCCACCCGAACATCCACCGCCGGGGATGTGGGTAGGATCGGAATCTCCACGATCTCGCCGCGCCCGAGTCCTACGTTGATCGCTACTTGCTGTCCTCGTTCGATTTGGTTGAATACCAGACCGGCTATGGCGGCCGGACGTGTCAGGGCGACCGCTCCCACCGACTTCAGCTTTTCTATCGCCTTCGGTTGACGCAGTATCCCAATCGCGGTTGGAGGTGTCTCGACGGAGAGCGCAACGCGACAGGCCTCTATGTTCACTTCGTCTACATCAGTTAGGGCGGCAACGAACTCGGCTCCTTCCACGCCGGCTTCGCGCAGGCTGATGAGGCTGGTCCCGTCTTTGTTGTAGATTTTGAGCGGGCGATCGGGAACCTCTTTCCTAAGCGTATCCAGTTTCTCTTGATCCGTGTCCAGGATGGCGATTTCCCAGGCGGCCGACAAGAGACGGACCAGGGCTCTGCCGGTTTGCCCGGCGCCAACAATAACGATGCGCCGACGGGGGATAGCCTCGCGCTCATCCTGCTGGACGTCGACGTCCTGGGTAGTCTTGTTGTCTCGTTCGTCTACCATTAGCGGAGCGGTCGTTTCTTGCGGGAGCCTGGACTTCGTCTCTTCCGTGCTCTCGGACGTTCGGCCCATCGCAACTTGTTCCGGAGAACCTTGAAGTATTCCTGGTCCGGAAGGCTCACCAGCTTTACCGAATTGCGACTCTTGCGAACTCTTACCGTATCACCGATCTCCATCGGCTCGGCGGCCTGGCCATCGAAGGTCGCGTAAACCTCCTCGGATTCTCCCCTGAGGGTCAGTTCTACGGCCGAGCGATCGGATATGACGACCGGGCGGTACGTCAGAGTATGGGGACATATGGGGGTGAGCAGCATGGAGCCGAGGCCCGGATACAAGATGGGGCCACCGGCGGCAAGCGAGTAAGCGGTGGAGCCGGTGGGGGTGGAGACGATGATGCCGTCGGCTCGAACCAGGGCGACGGATTGGTCGTCGATTTGAACACTCACTTCGATGATTCGAGCGATGGCGCCCTTGGTGATCACGACGTCGTTGAGAACCGATTGGTGAGTGCGCTCCTGCCCGTTTCTGCTGAGCACCGCATCCAACATCATTCGCGATTGGATAGAGTAATTGCCTGCCAGGATCGACTCCAGGGCGGGGTAAAGCTGGGGCAAGGCCACATCGGTGAGGAATCCGAGACTTCCCAAGTTGACGCCCAGGATCGGAATCTGCCGGGCCCCCATCGCTCGCACTGCCGACAAGAGGGTTCCATCGCCTCCCAACACGATCATGAGGTCGACGTCCCGTGGCGGTTTCGTTAACGCGAAGCTGGGGCACTGCCCCTCAAAGAGCTCGCCGATTCTTGCCTCCACACACGGTTCCACTCGATGGCTCCTGAGCCAGCCGACAAGCTCGCGAACGACGGAAGACGCTTCGTCGATATGAGGTTTGGCAATGATCGCCGCTTTCCGCACTTTCGCTCGTTTTCCCGCCACGATGATCTACTCCGGTTCGCAGGCATGTTTCGCCCGCTCTTGTAGCTCGTCGAAACTCGCCTCGTTTGTCGCTCCGGGTCGCAGGGAGAGGAAAAACTCGCGATTACCTTCTACACCCCGCAGGCGAGAGGCCACCACGTCCTCGACCGCCAGCCCACTGGCTCGCGCCGCCTCCATGACTTGGGTGATGGCACGAAGATGATTGTCCGGGTTTCGCACGATACCCCTCGACTCGACATCTTCCCTGGTGAGCTCGAACTGTGGCTTGACTAAGGCAAGTATCCGGCCGTCCTCCCTTATCAATTTCGCTACGGCGGGAAGAATTTTGCCGAGTGATATGAACGAGACGTCGATGGTTGCCATATCGAAAGGGTCGGGGAAA
This sequence comes from Candidatus Marinacidobacterales bacterium, assembly GCA_965219415.1. GTDB lineage: Bacteria > Acidobacteriota > Vicinamibacteria > Marinacidobacterales > DATDRI01 > CBDCNP01. Next base: position 948,701 of record OZ244742.1, on the reverse strand, counting down.
TCCCTTCGTTCGATGTTGCGAGCGTTGACGCCTTCCATCAGTCTCACTCGGGAATCGGTACGAAGCTTCCAGTCCAGCTGGGCCTTGCCGACGTCCAACGCGGTGACATCGGCGACCCCTCGTTGGAGGAGGCAGTCGGTGAAACCTCCGGTGGAAGCTCCAACATCGAGAACGTGCAGGCCCGATACATCCAGCCTCAGGTCGGCGAGGGCTCCCGCCAGTTTTTCGCCTCCTCGGCCCACGTAGGGTGAGGGCGGGTGGCGGAGTCGAGTGGCAGCGTCTCGGGCGACTAGTGTTCCGGGTTTGGCCACCGGAGAATCGTTTACCAAGACTTCCCCAGCTAAAACCAACCTCCGCGCCTTTTCCCGTGTGGGAGCTAGTCCGCGTTCTACGACGAGCCTGTCGATGCGCAACTTGGGCATGGACCTGACGCGGCTAGGACTTGCGATCGACGATACGCTGGGCCAGGCAAACGAGAGGCTCTCCTGCCGGACCAAATGGCGCTACGAGGTCGACCGCTCGCCGTACCAACTCCTTCGCTCGGAAACGAGCCTTTTCGATCCCGTGCACGCTCGGATAAGTTGCCTTGCCGGCCTTCTGATCTTTGCCTGCCGATTTGCCCAAGGTTGCGGCGTCTCCTTCGACGTCCAAGAGGTCATCCACGATTTGAAAGGCGAGCCCGACTTCTCGACCAAAACGGCCCAACGTCTCGACCTGATCGTCGTCTCCGCCCCCCATGACCGCACCGAGCCGAGACGCGACTTCCATGAGAGCGCCCGTCTTTTTTTGGTGGATCTGGTCGAGGGTCCCTTCGTCGACCCCTTTGCCTTCGGACTCTAGGTCTATCACCTGCCCGCCGATCATTCCATTCATTCCGGCGCCTTCGGCAAGAAGCGATACGGCTCGCAACCGCCTCTCTCCCTCGGAGGTTCCGGGAGTACCATTGTGGCCGGGGGCCGTCGCCAACACCTGAAAAGCATGGGTTAGCAACGCATCGCCTGCCAGAATGGCGATCGCCTCTCCGAAAACGACGTGCGATGTCGGCTTACCACGCCGAAGGTCATCATTGTCCATGGCCGGCAGGTCGTCATGGATGAGTGAGTAAGTGTGGATCATCTCGAGCGCCGCCGCCGCAGGAAGCGCATCCTCCCCCCGACCCCCGACCGCTTCCGCGGAGGCCAGTGCCAAAACCGGGCGCAGGCGTTTTCCGCCTGCGAACAGGCTGTAGCGGATCGCGCGGTGGATGCTGGGTGGCAAGGCGTCTTCGGCCGGTAGGTTGCGATCGAGAAACGATTCGACCGCCCCCGCGTGCTGCGCCAGATACTGGTCGAAATCGAGCATCCCCGTCACTCTTTTTCTTCGAAATCGAACGGTGTTTGGCGGGTTTTCCCTTCCGCGTCTGTCACGGGCTCGCCACTCTCGTTCTTTTGGAGCATCTCTATCCGGGCCTCGGCCTCGTTCAGCTTGGCGTTACAGAAGCGCGCCAAACGGACGCCCTGCTCGTAACGCTCCAGAGACTTCTCGAGGCTGAGCTCGCCTTCCTCTAGCTCCTTAACTATCTCCTCCAGTTTCTTGAGGGCGGTTTCGAAGTCTTTGGGTTTCACGGTCATGGAAGAAGATTCTCCGGGGTCGGACGGATTTTCTCGACACGACAATCGAGCTCGCCTTGCTCTAGGGTTACCCGCACCGAGTCGCCGCGCTCCACTGCGCTGGCATCTCGCAGCAAGTTTCCGGCTTGATCCCAAGTAAGGCTGTAGCCGCGTCCCAACACCGCCAGAGGCGACAGGGCTTCTAGTTGAGCGGTCGAACGCGCGAGCAGACGCCCGGCCCGATTTAGTCGCGCGCGCTGGGCCGATAGTAACAACGAACTGAGGTGAGCAAGTTTGGTCCGGGACTGACTCAACTGACGATCCGGCCTGGAGGCCTCGAGCTGGCGGGTCAAGCTATCGAGCTGCGCTTTTCGATTCTGGATGATGCGATCGATGCTCGCCCGGGTGCGGAAGGTGAGCTCGTCAAGACGTTGAGAACCAGACTGGACGCCGTGGCGGACCGCCAAGAAGGCCTGGTGCCCCGCCAGTCGCTCGACACCGCCGCGAAGCCGTCTCATTCGATGCAAGAGGCTTTGGTCGGCGCGTTGTGAGAGGCGCCCGACCCGTTCTAGAAAATCTTCTTTCCGAGAAACGACGATTTCGGCGGCCGCGGAAGGCGTCGCGGCTCTCACGTCGGCGGCGAAGTCCGCGATGGTGAAGTCCACTTCATGTCCTACGGCGCTGATCACGGGAATCTCGGACCCAGCGATTGCCCGGGCGACCGGTTCCTCATTAAACGGCCAAAGGTCCTCGAGTGAACCGCCGCCGCGACCGACGATAAGCACGTCGAATCCACCCATGCGATTGAGTACCTGTATGCCCTTCGTGATCTCAGCCGCCGCAAGGTCTCCCTGTACCTGTGCGGGATAGAGGAGAACTTCGAGGTTGGGATAGCGGCGATGAAGGATTCGGCAGATGTCGCGAATGGCGGCGCCGGTGGGTGAGGTAACGACGCCGATCTTCTGTGGAAGAAGGGGGAGCGCGCGTTTGCGTTCCGGGGCGAAGAGACCTTCCTTGGCTAATTTTTCCTTGAGTTGCTCGAACGCGAGCTGCAGAGCGCCTTTCCCGCGAGGTTCCATCCAGTCCACTTGGAGCTGATACGACCCGCGTGGTTCGTAGAGCGTGATATGGCCTCGCGCCAGGACCGCCATCCCGTCGGCGGGTCGAAACTTGAGGAAGCGCCGGGCACTGCGGAACATCACGGCGGAGAGCTGCGTGCGAGCGTCCTTTAAGGTGAAATACAGGTGGCCCGAGGAGGGTTGCTTGAAGTTGCTGATCTCCCCCACAACCCAAATATCGTAGAACTCTCCTTCCAAATGGAGCTTGATCTCGCGCGTTAACTGGCTAACCGAGTAAATTCTGTTTTGCTCGGTGGGCTGTCGCTTCATGACACTATTCTATTAGACAGGGGCATCTGGCCAACTGGACAAGTGGCACCGGGCTATTTTGATGCCCATCATCTCTTCTGTAAACCCTGTCTAGTTTGGTTTTTATGGGAGGTCTTGCTCAGTGACCCGGGTGCGGGTGATGGAGCGTGCCTTGCCGGTCGACTCGTCGATGTCGACCACCACGGCATTTAGCCATGGGTTCTTCTTCGCGGTCTCGAACTTTGAGGGTATGCCGCTGAGAAATCGGGCTAGAGAGGGTTCGCGTTCGATCCCGATGACCGAGTCGAAGGGACCACACATCCCGACGTCGGTGATATAGGCAGTTCCTGCCGGAAGCACCCTTTCATCCGCGGTGGGGATGTGGGTGTGTGTGCCCACCACCGCCGAAACCTTGCCATCCAAGAACCATCCCATGGCCATCTTTTCCGAGGTCGCTTCACCATGCATGTCCACGAAGATGACGCGAGCCTCCTTTGCTAAACGAGCCACTTCTTGTTCGGCGGCTCGAAAGGGACAGTCGATGACCGGCATGAAGACTCTACCTTGGAGGTTGAGGACCGCCACCGGTGTGCCGGATGGCGTGTGGGCAACGTAGCGACCCGTGCCGGGAGAAGTGGGTGGGTAGTTGATGGGACGAATCAGTCGGGGCTCGCGACCCAGGTAACCGATGACTTCTTTCTTGTCCCAGATATGGTTTCCCGAGGTGAGTACGTCGATCCCGCTCGCAAAAAATTGATCGGCGATGTCGGGTGTGACACCGAACCCGGCCGCTGCGTTCTCGACGTTCGCAATGACCAGATCGAATTCCTGGTCCTCGCGTAGCTTCGCCAGACCCTGCTGGAGGATCTGTCTGCCGGCCTTACCTACCACGTCTCCGGCGAAAAGGATCTTCACGTCGCCACCGGCCGACGGCCGCGAGGGGAAGGCGTGAGCTTGGGGCGGGCCGTTCGTGGCGAGCGAGAGCGTTGGCGGCTGTTGTTACGCTGTCCCACCAACACGAGTTTGAGCACTTCGTCCACTCGATCAACGAGCTCGAGCTTCATATGCTTCTTGACATATTCGGGGATCTCTTCGACGTCCTTGCGGTTGAGTCGCGGCAACACGACCGTGTCTAGCTTGGCGCGTCGTGCCGCCAAAACCTTCTCTTTGATGCCTCCAATGGGAAGCAGGTTGCCCCGGAGGGTGATCTCTCCGGTAAGTGCCATGTTCCTGCGGACCGGCGTATTGGTCAGCACCGAGATCATCGCCACCGCGATGGTGATACCCGCGGAGGGGCCGTCCTTGGGAATGGCGCCCTCCGGTACGTGGATATGCAGATCGTGGTTGGAGAAGGTGTCTTCGTCGATGTGGAACTGGCGGGCTCGCGAACGCGCGTAGGAGAGAGCCGCCTGCGCCGACTCTTTCATTACTTCTCCGAGCTTGCCGGTGAGTATCAAATTTCCCTTTCCCCTCATTGCCGTCGCCTCGACGAACAAGACGTCTCCACCGGTTGGGGTCCATGCCAGCCCGGTTGCGATACCGATACGATCCTTTTTCAGCATTTCGTCGGGAAGTACTTTCGGTGAGCCGAGGAAATCTGACAAGTTCTTGGCTGTTACTTTGGTGAGCTCCTTTTTGCCTTCCGCAACGTGCTTGGCTACCTTTCGGCAAACTCGGGCAATCTCACGTTCCAAATTTCTAAGACCGGCCTCGCGTGTGTACAGGGCAATGACCTGCCGAACGGCGGAATCGGCGATGGTCAGCTGTTTTGTGGTGAGGCCGTTTTCATCGAGCTGCTTCGGTATGAGGTGCCGCCTCGTGATCTGGAGTTTTTCCTCCTCGGTATATCCCGACAGCTCGATGACCTCCATTCGGTCGAGAAACGCCGGCTGGATGGGGTCGAGCTGATTCGCAGTAGTGATGAACATGACGTTGGAAAGGTCGAAGGTTGTGCCGAGGTAGTTGTCCCGGAAAGCGTTGTTCTGCTCCGGATCGAGAACTTCCAGCAGAGCGGAGCTCGGGTCGCCACGGTAGTCGGCACCCACCTTGTCCACCTCGTCCAGCATGAAGACTGGGTTATTCGAGCCCGCCTGCTGAATGCCCTGAACGATTCTGCCTGGCATGGAGCCGACATAGGTGCGGCGGTGGCCGCGGATCTCTGCCTCATCGCGTACGCCCCCGAGTGACACGCGATGGAAGTTCCGGCCTATCGCCCGTGCGATGGAGCGCCCGAGAGACGTCTTGCCCACTCCTGGTGGGCCTACGAAGCAGAGGATCGGTCCTTTCATTTTTTTCTTGAGCTTGCGGACCGCCAAATACTCCAAGATGCGCTCCTTGATCTTTTCTAACCCGTAGTGATCCTCGTCAAGGATCGCCTTCACCTGTTTCATGTCAAGGTTGTCTTTGGTTTCGCGGCTCCAGGGAAGTGTGACCATGACCTCGAGATAGTTCCGCAACGTCGCGGTCTCGGCGGAGTCGGGGTGCATGCGCTCGAGCTTTCCGATTTGCCGGTTCACCTCTGCGTAGATATCCTTCGGCATCTTCGCCCGCCACGCCTTGTCTCGCAGTTGGCGAACTTCTTCGGACAGCTCATTTCCTTCGCCAAGCTCGGTCTGAATGGCCTTCAGCTGCTGGCGCAAGAAAAACTCGCGCTGGGTGCGGTCCATTTCGCCTTTCGCCTGCGAGCTGATCTGCTGCTGCATCGTCAGGACTTCGAGCTCCTTGGTAATGAGCTCGTGGACCTTGCGCAGCCTTTCCACTGGGTCGATCGTATCCAGCACCTCCTGCGCTCCGTCGACCTTGAGGTCTAGATTCGACACCGCTAGATCGGCTAATCGTCCCGGGTCTTCGAGGTTGGCGGCAATGACCATGACCTCGGGCGAGATGGCTTTGCCGAGATTGGCGGATTTCTCGAGCGCACCCTTTACATTTCGCATGAGTGCTTCGAGCTCGAGGGACTCGGACTCCCACTCGGACTCTTTTACGGTAGAGAGCCGAGCCTGAAAGAAGGGATCGGCCTGCGAGAACTCTTCGACGACGGCCCGATGCATACCCTGTACGAGGACGCGGATGCGTCCGTCGGGTAACTTGAGCATGCGCATGATGACCGCCACCGTACCCATTCGGTACAAGTCGTCGGGCTCGGGGTCTTCTTTTTCCTGGTCCCTCTGGGCGAGTAGCAAGATCATGCGGTTCTCGGCCAAAGCGGAATCGACGGCTTTGATCGATTTGTCACGGCTCACGTAGAGCGGCACGATCATGAAAGGGAAGATCACGATGTCACGGAGAGGTAAGACCGGAAGCGAATCGGGGATTTGAACGAGGTCCAGCTCTTGATCTTGGAGCGGCTCTTGTTCGTCTTTGTTGTCGGGTCGCTCGGAACGGTCAGGTCGGTCTGGCTCTTCGGTCATAGTCGAATCTGCCGAGCGTATTCGCTGTCAGGGCGGTCAGGGCTGCCAGGCCCTTCAACCAGTCAACTTGGCAGGCAGTCACACCAGGCGCCGGGCCTTGCGCTAGCCTTGCTCCTTGATTTTCAGCCGAATCTTGCTGCCGCGTCGATCTTTGAGCTTGGGTATGGTTATCGTTAGCACGCCCTGGCCAAGCTCCGCGTCGGCTTTCGCAAGATCAACCGCTTGATCGACGTAGATGGAGCGTGTGAACTTGCCAAAGCTTCTTTCCATGCAAAGGTAGCCGTTCGGTTGCTCCGTCTTTGGTTCTTTCTTCTCTCCGGAGACGATCAACTTGTGCCCTTGAAAAGCCGCGGTGAGGTCCCTCTTGGTCATGCCGGGAGCTTCCACCTTGATGACCAGTGAGTCCTTGGTCTCGAATACGTCGAAGGTAGGAAGCCATTCGCCAAGACCTAGCCCGGCTTCGCTGCGCTCGAAGTGGGCTAGCTGCTCGAAGAGCCTGCTAATCTCCTTCTGGATCGCCGCCATCTCCGGGAAGGCGTCCCGTCGTTCAACCATGGATCCCTCTGAAAAATAATAACTTCCGAACGAACGACCTTAGCACATCGGTCACAACGCGTCAAGAAATCGGGAGGGTGCTTAGGAATCTAGACGACTTTCGAATGCTGGGGGGCCGGGCTTCAGACGCGTCGAACAACGATGAGTGTGCGGTCGTCGGTCGCGCGGCCCGTCGCGTAGGCATCGACCTCTTGCTGGATGGTGATCATCAACTCCGGCGCCGAGAGCTTAGCGTGGTTTTTCAACAACGCTGCCAAACGGTCCTCGCCATATTCCTCGCCGTCTTCTCCCCAGCTCTCACTGATGCCGTCGGTAAACACCACCAGCGTGTCACCGGGATCGAGCGTGGTCTTGCCTTCCTCGTACAGGGCGCTCTCGAACATCCCGACAACGGTGCCGCCTACTTCCAGCCGGTCGGTCTCGCCAGACTTCGCCCGATAGACGATCGGAGGAATGTGACCGGCATTGACGTAGAGTAGCTCGCCGGTTTTAGGGTCGAGATCGCCGAGGAAGAACGTCACATAGGCATGCTCTGGTGTGTTGTGGTACATCACCTGGTTCGTCTGAGACATGACGGACACCATGTCATTGTCTTGCTGCTGGCATGCGGAGTGGACGGTGGCTCTCAAGACCATCATCATGAGAGCGGCCCCGGCCCCTTTGCCCGAGACGTCCCCTAGCGCGAAAGCGAAGCGGCCAGAGGGTTTCGAGATGTAGTCGAAGTAGTCGCCTCCGATCGTATAGCAGGGCGTATTCGTTCCCGCTATATCCCAGCCTTCGATTTGTGGAGCTTTGCTGGGGAGAAGGTTTTGCTGTATGTCGCCGGCGAGAGCGAGCTCATGCTCCATCCGCTTCTTCTCGATCATTTGCTCGACCAGCTTGGCGTTTTCCAGCTTGATCGCCGCAACGTTGGCCAGGGAAGTGAGAAGCGCGAGGTCGTCCTGCGTGAAAATGCTCTTTTGAATCAGGCGGTCGACATAGATGAGGCCGGTTACTGCCTTGTTGTTCCAAAGAGGTACGCACATCGCGGAGCGGATACCGACAGAAACGATCGAATCTTGCGACTTGAATCTCGGATCGCTCATCGCGCTGCTGGTTAGGATGGAGACCTTTTCTCCGATTACTTTGTCGGCGATGGTGCGACTGAAGGTGATCTCCTCTGCAGGTTCGTCAGGCTTGTCGGAGTTGGTGCGGACCGACTTTACTTCCAGGCCACCTTCCTCATCCTTCGTTAGCATCAGCGCGCCTCGTTCCGGCTTCACGACCTTGAAGGCGAGCTCCAAGATGAAGTCTAGTAGCTCGTTGACCGGGCGGTCACTGATGAGGGCCATGCTGGCCTCGCTGAGCGCGGCCAGGATCTGGTTCTGTTTGATGATGGCCGACGAATCGGTGGAACCGGTTTTGGGCCCCGACGGCGTGGCTGGTCCAGCGACGTTATCCCAAGTGTCTTCTTGCCCGCGGGCCCGAGCCAGCAGGTGTTCGGTCGGAACCACGACGGTGCCATCGAGATCGAGGTCACTGCTGCTTTCAGCGAGCACGACGCTGCCCGAAGGCTCCTGCATAAAGGTCAGCTGGTGATCGCCAAGGGTGATAGTGTCCGCGTCGTCGAGCCTCGCCTTTTCGGCGATGCGACTACCGTTGACCAGCGTCCCGTTTCGGCTCTCAAGGTCATGGATCGCGTAGGTGTCGGTTTCCTCGCGGATCTCGGCATGGTGGCGCGATAGCCACTGGTCGGGCAGGACGAGGTCGTTACGCTTTGAGCGGCCTATCGTGAGGACCGGCTTGTTGAGGGGCACGCGAAAGGGCTCACCGTGGAGGGGACGAACCAGCAACTCGGGGAATTTTTTTTTCACGCCAGGGACTACCTTCTCGAAGGTCAAGCCAATGAGCTATTGATCCATTAATTGGCCACAAACGATTATGAGTAACACTGGCCTTCCGTTGCTGTCAAGACGCTGCAATTCCAGACGGTTATCGCGCTGGGGGCTGCAAACCCTGCCCGGAAGTGCCGCGCATCCACTCGCCTGAAGGTGGCTCGCAAGGGGCTCGCCGTAATCTATTGGCGATAAAGGCGATTTCGTCTGCAACTCAGAGGAGGAAAGTCCGGCGCCTTTGCCGTTTGGGCGTAGCCACGCACTCCACTGAGTCTAATGCCGCAAAGCGGCCGCAGAGGTAAGGGGGTTGGCGGCGAAAGGCTAAAGAGATCGAACTTAGGCGGGTTTGGGCGGCGTCGGCTCCGCCCCAGTCGATTCCTCGCTCAGTTCGGGGCTCAATTCCGGCGCTGGCTCGGGGGGCTTGCTTTCCGTGGGCTCCGGCGATTCACTTGGAGGCTCACCAACTGGTGGCGTCGACTGTTCGGGCGCGGCCGGGTCTGGGGAGTTAGCCGTCTCCACTTCAGTAGTCTGTGGCGCGTCTCCAGCAGTAGGCGCATCCGGAGGAGCGGGCCCTGCGCTTTCTTCTACGGCTTCGGGTGTTGTCTCTTCTGCCGCTTCGGGTGCGGCAGGCGGTGCGACCTCCGTCGACACGTCGGCAGTCTCGTCCTGTTTTTCCTGGACGCTTGGAGAAGTTGGAGCGGGATCCTCAACGGTGGCGGCAGGGGGCTCGATCGTCCCCGCCATGCTTGCAGGCGTTTCAGGGGTTCCGCTTTCGCCGTCACTCGCTACTCCCGCGGCGGTCGAGGAAACTGCTTCCTCTTCTGCCCTCAAGGCGGCGGCGTCTTCGGCCGCTTTTTGTGCCTTGACCTGACGTCTTCGCTCCTTGGCCTCTTCCCGCTCCTTGCGGCGATGGGCGTTCATCGCCTCTTGTAGGATTCGCGTGATGAGCGCCTGTGCCTCGGCCCGCGTGCAGTCCTTGGATAGGGCGACCTCCGCGGCCAGCCAGCTACGGATCTTTCGGCGAGTCTGTTCTTCTTCTCGACTCAGCCCGGTCGTTTGCCGAAGGAGGTGAAGCCGTTTCAATCCCTTCGCCAACGCGCGGGGGGAACCCTCACTCACGAGGTCTTCGATCAATTCCTCGAACTGCTGTTCTTCCTCCAGCGGCTGCTCGAACTCGGCAGAGAGCTCGGCTTGAATCTCTTCGAGTTTCCTTCCGGCCGGCCGGAGCCCAAGCTTCGGCACGCGCTCGGTAGGGATCAGAATGCGGCTCCCCTCCTCGAGGTCCTCCAGTTCGACGAGCTTCTTCCCAGGCGCGGCTCGGTCCTCGGTGAGTCCCCGATACACGCAGTGTCCCACTTTGGGATAGAAAACCGGCCCGCCCGGTTCCGGAAGCCCGGCAAGAGCGGGATCGCCTTGATCCACGAGCACCTCCTTTTCGCCCATAAACATATCACGTCTGCTCCCGTCTGGGGCCAAAAGGGCACTAGAAGCGGCAATAGCGTCCTAGCACCGAGTCGAGTTCGTGGCAAGAAGCGGTGCCGAATCCTCGTATCGCGGTCGGTTCTCCGAGTTGTCGGCAGGACGGAGTGTCTTCAAAACCGCTGGCTCCAAGGGTTCGCCCGACGAGGCGCACTAGACAAGGTAAGGAGTCGCTCGGGGATTTCTCCGTCCACACCGCCGGTCTCAGGGAGGGGCCGGACTTCGATCTTGCAAGGTAGTACGGGACAGGCTGCGGGTTATACGGAACCTCGAGGCGCGCCGAGGGTGAGATGGAGGTTAGGGAAGGGAAGAGCCGGTGGGTGAAATGGACCACTGCCCCGATTCCCAGGGCGAGTACGAGTAGCGTGTTGCGCATGACTGCCTCCTCATAAAAGTGACTGCCAGGTCATCGAGGGCACCTGCCGGCCGGGGGGCCGGCAGGAAACCCCCGAAATCAGGGAGACAGACGACTGCTTGAGGAAAGGAGTTCCGAGACCAAGGGTTGGGGAGCGGGCCTCGAAAACGGCAATTTTAGAAGCCCCGCCCCTCGCTGCTTAACTCTTCGAGCTTCGCGCAGAGGGCGGAAACCCACGAAAATTAGAACGCCGACGCGACTTCCCTCAGGTTTTTCTCCCTGCTGAAAGCGCCGTCCTTTTTGGGGGGAGGATTGAGCGCGGGGCCACTCTATTTCTTCCCGCGGCGGCATGTCAAGCGCCGACTGCCGAGTCGGGCCTCGTCGGTCCCCTAGTTGGCCATCCCGATCTGCAGTCGCAAGCGATCGATCATTCCTTCTACTCGTTGCCGATCCCGAGCATCCGGTTTTAACTTCAGGTATCGGGCAAGCTCTGAGACCCCTTCGAGGGGGCGGCCGACGCTGGAAAGGAGGATGCCTCTATCGCGGACCTCCGCCGGCGAGTCGGGAACGAGCAACAGCATACGTTCGGTGGCTGCCAGAGCTCTGGTGTGCTCGGGGCGATTCACGTAGATGCCCTTCAGGTTATTCAGTATTCGGAAGAGCATCAGGCGAGGTGTGGTGCTTTGCAGCTGCTTGGGGTGGAACTCCAATTTGTCTTTGAAGTTTTGCTTCAACCGCTCTCGACAATCATCGTGAGTCAGGATCTGGCCATGATAAAAAACGTCGATCAGGATCTCTTCTTCCTTCATCTCATGTTTCAACAAGAAGTGGCCCGGGAAGCCGACTCCTTGGAGCTCGAAGCCGATCCGTCTTGCGACCTCTCCGTAAACCGCGGACAAGGTAATAGGGATGCCGATTCGTCGGTCGATGACGTCACTGAGGTAACTGTTTCGTGGGTCGTAGTATTCCTTGTCATCCCCTCGGAACTCCTCTTCGTCGAACAGCACTTGGTTGAGCCGGGCCAAAGTTTCATGGGGTCCGGCGCCGACATAGAGACGCTGGCGGACTCGCTCCGCCAAGTCATCGAGCTTCCCGAGGTAGTCGTTCACCACCAGGTTCGGGTACTCCTCGGCCGAGATGAGCAAGGCCGCCCGATCGATCTCGATCGGGCTATCCTCACCCGACGCGATGCGTGCGAAAGCGTCCCGAGCACTCACGGCGCACCAGTCTCCCCGGTCCGGGCTCCGGCTTTTGACATAATGGGGGCAGGATGAAGGCGGCCGAAGCGAAGCGCCCGCTGTTGATAGCGGTGCTGGCGATCCTCGGCCTGCAGGTGGCCCCGTTGATTTTCGAAGAGAAGCTCATCTACTTTCCTTATCGCGCACATGAACTGACCCCCGCCGACCTGGGGCTCGCCTTCGAAGAAGTAAGGCTTCAAACGGAAGACGGTGTCCGACTGCACGGTTGGTTCTTGCCGGTTCCGAATGCTCGCCGCACCGTGCTCGTCTGTCACGGGAACGCCGGCAACATTTCGCACCGGCTCGACCGAACCCTTCTCTTGCAGGCCAAACTCGAGCTGAGCGTCTTTCTCTTCGACTATCGCGGCTACGGAAAAAGTGAGGGGAGTCCCAACGAAGAAGGTACGTACTCGGACGGCCGAGCGGCGTACCAATACCTGGTCGACCGTGGGCTCAGTCCGGACCAGATCGTTCTTTTCGGCGAGTCGCTCGGTGCTGCGATTGCGGTCCAGTTGGCACTCGAAAGACCGTCGTCGGCTCTGGTCTTGGAGGCGCCTTTTTCTTCGATCCGCGACATGGCCGCCGCGGCCTATCCCTTTCTTCCCCTTGGGCGGCTTGCACGCACGCGATACGAGAATCTGGCCAAGATTCCGTCCCTCGATGTCCCGCTCCTCGTCCTGCATGGAACCCGCGATCGAGTCGTACCCTTCGCTCAAGGAGAGGCCCTTTTTAAGGCGGCCCCGGAACCCAAGCGCTTCTACGCGATTGTCGGCGCCGATCACAACGACACTTTTTTGGCCGGTGGCGAAGATTATTGGTCGGCGTGGGAAGATTTTTTGGGCTCTTTGTAGCTTCGGTCGCGCCATGACTCGAGGTGGAAGCCTCCATCACGACGCTTGCAGCGCTTGAGTGGCGGCGGGGAAACTGAAGCGCGTCTCCTCCGTTCCTTGTACCGCGGTTTGGACCAGCTCCTCAACGTCTAGCTCTTGCTCGGCTGCGATGACCTCATCCAGTCGACTGCGCGTTGCGGGATAGGCAGGTATGAAGAGCTGGCAACAATCCTGGTCAGGGATGATGGAGATCTCGTAGGTGCCGACCTCTTTCGCTTGGGTCGTGATCTCGGCCTTGTCCATACCGATTAGGGGGCGCAGTACCGGGAGGCCCGCCGCCGCCTCGATGACCGCCAAGTTCTCCAGTGTTTGGGAAGCGACCTGTCCAAGGCTTTCGCCGGTAACCAGGGCGCGGGCACGCCGATGTCTCGCAAGCGCGGTGGCGATTCTCACCATGAACCGACGGTAGAGCACGACTCGCAACGGAGCCGGGGCGGCGAGCATGATCTGGCGCTGCAGGTTCCCGAAGGCGACGAGGTAGAGTCGCGAACGGTACTGGTAGCGGGTCAGAACATCGAGAATCTCCTTTACTTTTTGCTGCGAGGCTCTCGAAAGGAAAGGAACGCTGTGGAAGTGAATGAAATCCACCCGGCACCCTCTTTTCATCATTCGGTAGGCCGCCACCGGCGAATCGATGCCGCCGGAGAGGAGTGCCGCAACCCGGCCCGCGGTTCCAACCGGAACGCCTTGCAGTCCTCCGATTTTTTCGACATGGAACAGCGCTTCGCGGGGAAGGATCTCGATGTAGACCGTCAACTCGGGTGACTTCAAGTCGACCCGCGCCCCGCAAGCTTCCTTGACCCGGGCGCCGACGGCTCGATCGATTTCCATCGAGTTGAGGCTGAAACCCTTGTACGCTCGCCGAGTGGTAATGCGGAACGACTCGAAGCTTTTGTCGGCAACCGCGCGTACTACTTCGTCAGCGATGGCTTCGATGTCGAGCTCCACTCGATGGGTGGGCGAGAAGTTGGCGATCCCGACCACTTGGGCAAGGCGTTCTCTGAGACGTGGCCAAGCCGCCTCGTCGGTGAGCTCGACCATCAACCGCCCTGGGAGGGCCACCACTCGTTTCAGAGGCAGGTCCGCGCCCGCTGCTTCGATGTTTCGCACGAGCCGGTTGATGAAGAAAGGTCGATTCCGACCCTTTAAAGCGATCTCGTGGTAGTGGACGACCGCGAACGTCGAGTTACCGCTTTCTACCACGGCTTCTCTTCCACGCCGCGATCTTTGTTCTCGAAACGAGCCAAGACGAACAGGAGATCGGAGAGTCGGTTGAGATAGGGAATCACCGTCTCTGCCACGGGCTCCGAGGACGCCAACCCCACGACTTTGCGCTCGGCGCGACGGCAAACGGAGCGTGCCTGGTGAAGGAGCGATCCACCCGGGCTGCCTCCAGGAAGGATGAACTGGGTGAGGACCGGAAGTCGAGAATCGAATCGATCGATAGTTTCTTCCATGCGTTGTACGTCCTCGAGACCCAGGGAAATCTTGGCGTTCCGTTTTCCGGCTCCGGTGGGGTTTGCGAGCAACGCTCCTACCGAGAAGAGATCCCTTTGGATTCGTTGCAATACCGAGCCGATCTCCGTATTGGAGACGCTCGCAGCCGCCGTTCCCAGAGAAGCGTTCAACTCGTCCACCTCTCCGTAGGCTTCGACTCGTAGATCGCTTTTTGAGACTCGTACGCCTCCCAGCAAACCTGTGTCTCCGGCGTCCCCGGTCCTGGTGTAGATCTTCATGGCGAATCGATAAACGGCAGCTCGGTCACTTGCGCGCCGAAGACTTGATCTTCGCGATGGATGCATACCGGGGTTGCGGGAGCGAAGCTATCCCGTTGGACGTAACCAAGGGCGATCGGATGCCCCAAACCGGCGGAGAATGCGGCGCTCGTCACCTGTCCCACTCGTCCGTCTTGTTCAGCGTCGTCTGTCGATCGAAAGATGCCATCACCCGAGAGAGGGAGGCCTGAATCGGTCACTTGCAAGCCGACGAGCTTACGATTCAAGTGGCCACGATGGGCGAGCCGCACCACGTACTCCTGACCGAGGTAGCAGCCTTTGGTGAAACTGATAGCCTCGCCCAAACCGGCTTCCATGGGGAAGTGCGACTCGTCCATGTCCACCCCGAAAAGTGGAATTCCGGATTCGATTCGACGGACCTCCAACGCTTGCCATCCGGCAGGGCGAAGCCCGAGCGGTCTGCCAGCGGCAAGGAGTTTCTCCAACAGCGAAGCGGCATCCTTTGGTGAAACGGCAATGTCAAAACTCTGACCCGGGCCATGCGGTGTTGCGCTGACCCGGGCTTTCAGTCCCGCGAGTTTCGTTTGACTGAAGTGGAACGGCGCCAGCTCGCTTAACCCTTCGTCCAATACCTGCGAGAGTAGCTCCGACGAGCGAGGCCCTTGGAGCGACAATAGAGCCTCATCTTCGCTGCCATCCCTCAAGCCGACGTCCTCGGAGATGATGTAGTGGGAGAGGGCTTCCGTTACTGGCGCAAGAGCTCGGGGCTCCATTTCCAGCAAGATGGCATCGTCTAGTTGGTAAACGAACAAGTCCGAAACCAGTTTCCCGAGCCGGGTGAGCAAGGCGGCGTGTAATCCATCTCCAGGCGCGAGGCTCTTCAAATCGTTGGTCAGCATATTGTTTAGGAAGCTCACTCGATCGGTTCCGGCGACGCGCAGCCGCGCACGGTACGAGCGGTCCCCGACGATCACCGCATCGCACGCGGCGCGATACTCCTCGTCGACGCCCGAGAACTCATCGGGAACCTCGCGCCCTCGGTGGTCGGCAAATCGTGCGCCGGCGGCAACGAGAGCATCCCGCATCGCGGATGGCTTGGATTTGATTGGCAAAATACCCTCTGTTTAAGAGACTATTATAATGGTCTCGGAGGAGGACCGCCATGTCTCGCAGAATATTGGCCGCCGTCAACAATCTGTTTTTCGTGGGAAAGCTGCAGTCTGCGGCCAAACAGGCGTCCGTCGAATTGACGTTTGCCTCCTCGGAGGACGACCTGCTGGAGAAGGCGCGAGCGGGCGCAGAGTTGGTGGTGCTCGACCTTGGTGATCAAAATATGGACGCGGTGGTAGCTATCAAGAAGCTACGATCGGCTCCTGAGACAGCCAACCTGCCGATGGTGGCCTTTGTGCGCCACACCGATCCGGCGCGCGCGGAGCAAGCGCGCCGAGAGGGCTGTGAGAGTGTCATGGCCCGCTCGGAATTTAGCACTCAACTGGTTGATCTCTTGCGCGGTTAGCGCGTTCAGAGGCTGCCTGACGCCAAAACGGGCAAAGTGCCTAGTAGCAAGGTAGCTAGGCGGGCATGCTATACTCGCCTCTTTTTGCGGGCGCTTTCGATGCCATGCGCCCTGTCGGACGCCAAAATAGACCGGTTGCCACTAGCGGACCAAGCCAGGCGTCGGGCGCTAGACTAGGCAGGTGCCTGGTAGCCAAGGTGGCCAGGAGCTAGAAGATGGAATTTCCTCTCGATTACGTACGCGGATGCTTTCCGACCGTTGCCGGCTCGGACTTCGTATTTTTCGACAACGCCGCCGGTGCGCAAGTACCGCAAACCGTCGTCGATGCGGTGGCCGGCCATTTAACCAGCCACAATGTGCAACGGGGTGGCCGCTATCGTTTCTCCGAAGAAGTGGACGAGGCCGTTCAGCAGGCACGCGAAAGCGTCGCCGCTTTCCTGAATGCCTATGAGACCGAGGAAGTAGTATTTGGGCTCAATGCCACGGGATTCGTTCGTCTCGTCAGCCTCGCCCTCGGGGAGTTGTTGAAACCAGGCGACGAGATCGTCGTCACCGAGCTCGATCACGAAGCGAACATTGGTCCCTGGCTGGCACTGCAAGAATCGCGGGGTATCAAGATCAAGTTTTGGCCGGTGGAGGCGAATGCCCGCTTGGATATCGAGAAGTTAGATGCCATCCTTACGGGTCGCACCCGCGTGGTCGCAGTCACCAAGGCGTCGAATGCCACCGGCTCCATCGTCGAGCTCATCCCCATCGCTGAGCGGATCCATGCTCAGAAAGGCTACCTCTTTGTAGACTCGGTTCACTTTGCACCGCACGGCCCCATCGATGTGCGTTTCTTCGGTTGTGATTTCCTCGTGTGCTCCGGCTACAAGATTTTTGGTCCCCATATGGGTTTTCTTTGGGGCCGGCGAGAGCTTTTGGACTCGCTTCCCACCTTTCGCGAGTACTTCGTTGCGGATAAGGCTCCCGATAAGTTTGAAATCGGGACCTTTAGCTACGAAGCTGTTGCTGGCATGAATGCCGCCATCGGCTACGTCGAGGAATTGGGTCGGCGCTCCAAAGACATGCCCCTAGCGCCCGCTGACGCGGTGGGTCGGCGGGGGGATCTCCGACGGGGCATGCAGGCTATCCGTCACTACGAGCGCACACTCACCGCGCACCTTCTAACGAAAGTCTCGGAAGTTTCCGGGATGACCGTGCACGGAATCGAAGGGCCGAATCACGACGCGCTACGAACCCCGACACTCTGCTTCAGCATGGAAGGAGTGGCGTCCGCCGATGTGTCTCGCCAACTCGCCCAGCAGGGGATCTCGGTCCGCGATGGGCACCTATACTGCCCGCGTCTCATGGGGGCGCTCGGTCTTTCGGAGGAGGAGGGGGCGGTTCGCGCCTCACTCGTCCATTACAATACCGTTGAAGAGGTGGATGTCTTTACCGAAGCGCTCGAGAAAGTCGCCACATCCGCTAGAGTATCCAAGTAGCGCACCCCGACGCGCACAACCTGAAGAAAGTGGACCAACGCTCTTGAAACTAATCGGTGACCCGCTATTCCCAGTTCTGGTCGTCAAGAAGCTCAAGCGAGCGGGCCACGACGCAGTTCACGCCGTCGAGATCGGTGCCGGAGATCTCCCCCTGACCGAGATCTTGAAGTTGGCCCTTTTGGAGAATCGCGTCGTCCTCACGCGAAATCAACGGTTGGCTCGACTGGTTGAATCCAAGCCGGGTTCGTGGCCGTCGGTTGTTCTTTTGAAGCTCAAAGGCGGAAGCTCGGACTCGATGAGTCGTCTTCTCATCAAGTTGCTCGCCCTTTTCGATGATGATCTCGCCAATGGTGCGGTCGTGGTCGTAAACGATGGTCAGTCCCAGTTGAAAAAGTTTATGCCTCGCTCCGAGGTTTGAGCTCGACATCGGTTCGCGATTTCGGGTCTTCCTTTTCATTCCTTACCCTCGAGTGATCGTGCCCGCTCTACGCGACCTCGTTTGCGGGGGCGCTATATAATGTTCGAGCGTCCCTTGTGTCCTACCCTTTCGGGAGGAAGGGAACAAGCATCAAGCATGTCGAGTCAACCGTTTTACATTCGCGAGGGTAAAATCCATTGCGAGGACTGCTCGCTCGAGCGGATCGCATCGTCCGTGAGCACTCCGTTCTACGTTTACAGCACGCGCGAAGTGGTCGAGAGATTTCGAAGCCTCGATCGCGCCTTCGTCGCTCAGGCCCATCTCCTTTGCTACGCTCTCAAGGCGAACTCTCAACCAGCCTTGCTTCGTTTGCTGGCAGCGGAGGGGGCGGGCGCCGAAGTCGTATCCGGCGCGGAGTTGGCGCTGGCTCTCAAGGTGGGGTTCCCCGCCGAGCGGATCGTGTTCTCTGGCGTGGGCAAGGCGGAGTGGGAGCTCGAGGCCGGGCTCGAGGCCGACATCCTGCTCTTTCACGTCGAGTCCGAAGGTGAGGTGAGTCTTCTCCATCGGTTAGCGCAGAGGGACGGTCGGCGCGCGCGCGCGCGCGTGAGCATTCGCATCAACCCCGACATCGATGCTGGTACGCATCCCCACATCGCGACCGGCGTGCAAACCGCCAAGTTCGGACTGGATTTGGATACGGCGATGGCGCTCTATCGCCGACATGCTGAGTTTCCGGACTTGGAGTTTTGCGGGATCCACACCCACATCGGTTCGCAAATCATCGCCTTGCAGCCGCTGGGTGAAGCCGCGCGGACCTTGGCGAAGGCCATGGGTGAGCTGCAGGCCGGCGGCGTAACGATTACACAGGTCGATATCGGCGGAGGGCTCGGAATCGCCTATGGCGAGGAGTCTGTACCCGAGTTCAGCGCCTATGCGCAGGAAGTGCTTCCCTGGTTTTCCGGCACTGGTGCTCGCGTGATCGTCGAGCCGGGACGAGCTCTTCTCGGGCCGGCCGGTGCGTTCGTGGTCAAGGTCCTCTACGTGAAGCGGGTTCATGGTAGAAGCTTTGTCGTTGTCGACGCGGGTATGAACGATCTGCTGCGGCCGGCACTCTACGATGCCTACCACCGCATCGTGGCGATCGAACCGCGCGAGGGTGCGAAAGAGACGGTCGACATCGTTGGGGCGGTTTGCGAAACCTCAGACACTTTCGGGCGTGACCGGCTACTGGTCGATCCGCGACCCGGCGATCTATTGGCGATCTTGGACGCCGGCGCCTACGGGTACGCGATGAGCTCCAATTACAATTTGCGCCCGCGTCCGGCGGAAGTGGTAGTGGACGGGGGCGAGTTTCGCATCGTCCGCGATGCGGAGAGCACCAAGGTTCTTCTGGCCCGTGAGCTAGGAAAAGAATCGTGAGCAAGACCCGATGGGCGGCGCTAGCTCTCGTCGTGGCGGCGGTCGCCGCCTCGGTGTTTCGGTTTCTCACGGCTGCGCCCTCGTTGGATACCTTTCTCCGAATGACACTTCAAGTTTTTCTGTGGGTTCCCCTCAAGGGTGCCTTGCTTCGATTCCTCGGCGGAGCTCGGCCCTACCGGAGTGCGCTCGCCGCGAACTCGTCATCGGAGTTCATCGGGTTGGGGTTTCCGCTCGCTACGGTGGGCGTTCCATGGCCGGCGCTCGTCGGGAGTTTCTTCTTGTCTAGTGGCTTCGAGGGATTGAGCATGACCGCGGTGGGCACGGCCGACCCGAAAACCAGCTTCAGCATGGCCGTCTATGTCAATTTCTTCGTTCACCTATTGATGGCCGGAATCTTTCTGTGCTGGCCGGAGGTGTTAGCTACAGGGCTGGAGTCGCGACCGCTGGTCGGGTCGGCGATCATCCTGCTATCGTTCGTAGTGTTCATTCTTCCCATTTTCTTGGTTTCCCGTCCCATGACAACGAAGGCGTGAAACGATGAAGTTATAATGACCGAGCCAGAAGACGAGGGCTAGATGAATCGAAGAGAGTTTTTGAGGAGCTCGACCACTGTAGCTGGGTTGTTCGCGACGACGCCGCTTTGGCTTTGTTCGCGCGGGGAGGCGAAGCAGAGTTGTTATCGCCCCGGGGACGAGGTGGACTCTCGGGTCTTTTTTCTGGATCCAAACGGCCGGTCGGTTACGTTGGCCGACCAAATAGACGAGTCCACGAAGGTCTTGTATCTCATCGTCTTCGGCGGCGCCTATGCGAAGAAGAAGCCGGACAAACGCGGCCGCCTCTGGTGTGGCGACAGTTCGGACGATATGGCGGTACATCGCAGCGTGTATTTCAACTACGCTGGCGAGGGGGTGACGTTTGTTCCGGTCGCCACGCCTCCCGTCTACAGCACTGGCTATGGTTTCAGGCAGGACGTCTTTTTGGCCGAGCCCGAGGGCTCTGCGGCTTATCAGGAGGCGCTCGCGGAGTTCATCGAAAAGACCGAGGTGCTCAAGGAAGATGGGACCATTCCCTTTGACTCGATCTTCTACGATCCGCGTTTCCGTCTGCTCGACAATCCCAATGAGCATGAGCACGTCCCGGCGTACGGGTCGATCCATCCCTGGCAGGGGCGCTTCAAGTGGTTCGAGGACGATCAGCGATACGGCACTCCGACGATTTGGCTACTGGACGCAAAGCTACGAGTCATTCGTGCGCCCTTTTTTGGCAACGTTTACGAAGGGGTGCCGGTTCAAATCAATTACACCGTGCGAGATGTCGTCGGGGCGCTCGATGAAGCTCTCGAGGCGGCAGGATAGATTTCTCTTCTTCCGTTATCAAGCTAGCCAGGCGTCGGTCAGACGGCGGTGAGGGAGCTAGAGCTGTCTCACCGGGGCGTTTTCGTTGAGGATGAGCCCGACCTCTGCCAAAATAGTTTCGATCTCTTGGTCTGTAACCACGCCGTCGGACTGAGCCTTGCTGTAGAGCCAAATCAACTTCGAGAATGCCGAGACGCTCAGTTCGCCTTCCTCATTGAATTCGACCAAGGCGTCGAACTTCTCCGTGATTCGTGCGCCCAAAGCGCCTGGCCCTGCCGCCTCCAGTAGTGTCTCCTTCATTTCGAGTATCGGTTGGTGTCTGACCTGTGGGGCGTAGAGGAGAGAAAAGGAAAACAGGCCGAGCACGACGATCGCTCCGCCCACGACAGCGCAACCCACGGTGAGCCATCCGAGGCCGCGGTGTTCGATGGGCGTCTCTTGCTGAGGCGGAACCGACACCAGCGGCTCTGGCGATGGACGTGGCAGGTCGGGCGGCGTCTCCGGCATCCTGGACGCGTCTGTTTCCGTGGCGCGCCTCATATAGTGAGCCAGAGTGAGAGTGAAGATGAGGGCGGCGGGGATCAAAATCCCGGGAGGGATCCAAACCGGCTCGCCGAGACTCTCCAGTCCCGCCACGTTGAGAAGCAAGATCGCCGATGCGTTGTTTACCCCGTGGATGAGAATAGGTATCAAGATGCTGTCCGTCGCGATGGCGGTGATACCCAAAACCAATCCCGCCAGGGTGTAGCTGGCCAGCCCCTGGGGTATGAAGTGCATTACCGCGAACAGAAAAGCGGTGATTAGAATAGCTCCCGGCCGGCCCAGAGAGCTTCCCTCGAGACTCTTTTGAATGAAACCGCGGAAAAGGACCTCCTCTGCTACCGCCGCCCCAACCGCCAATCCCAAGATTCTGACGATCCATTCATACGCGGTCTGTGCGCGGAGGAGGCGGACGATGCCTTCCCGCAACTCCTCAGGAATGGGGAAGACCTGGCTGGTTAGGTTGGAGACCTGATCGTTGAGTACGGCGAGGGACACGGCGAGCGGGAGGGCGAGAAGAAGATCCGTCGTGGAGGGGAGTCGTAGCCGAAGAGTTGCCCTCACGTCCGCTCCAAGTACACGGACTGCCAGGACGGTTGGGATCAGAATCGCCAAGAGCTCGCCTAGGAGAATTCCTAGATTCGGTACGGTGACCAGCAGAATGCCATTGATGACGGTGTTCAGGACCAGGACGGCCAAGAACAGAAGGAGCGCCCAGCCAGGAGTCGGTATTTTCGGTTTCATCTCATGTGCGCCAACGGCCCGGCCGGCATGAGCACGGCGATTCTACTGCCCGGTAACCGGGACGCGATCGTATCCGGAATCGGTCGGAAAACCTAACGATGTTCGAGTTCGTGGTTGGTCTCTTTGTGCAACACGCGCCACGCAAAAAAAAGAGTTGTTCGGGCTTCGCAGCTGGGATAACATTTTGCTTCCGCAAACTGTTTGCGCCCGCTTTGGTGGCGCAATAACCCGAGGAGGTTCGTTCATATGGCCTCTCCGGAGAAGCTCCGGGTCGTACAATACGGGGTCGGACCCATCGGCCTCGCGGCTATCCGCGCGATTATTGCCCGCCCCGACCTGGAACTGGTCGGAGCTATCGATATCGATCCCGACAAGCAGCAGCGCGATGTGGCCGATCTCGCCGGACTCACGCAGCCAAGTGGCGTCCGAGTGTCCGATCGACCCAAGGAAGTGCTTGGTGTTAGGCAGCCTGATGTCGTGCTGCACTCCACACAGTCCCGACTCGACGAGGTGCTTCCTCAGTTGCGGATCTGCCTGGAGGCCAAGGCTAGTGTGGTGAGCACATGTGAGGAGCTTCTCTTGCCCTCGGTGCGACACCCGAGATTGGCGAGGGAGCTTGACGCCTTAGCGCGCTCCAAGCAGGCGGTCGTTTTGGGAACGGGTGTGAACCCGGGCTTCGTGATGGATACAATGGCGCTTGTTTCGACCTCCCCCTGCCTGGAAGTCCGTTCGATTCTAGTGGAGAGAGTGGTCGACGCGGCTACGCGGCGCCAGCCGCTTCAAAAAAAGGTCGGTGCCGGTATGACCCCGGCGGAGTTCCGGCGCGGCACCAGGATGGGTCAGTTGGGACACGTCGGCCTGTTAGAGTCCTTGCACCTCGTAGCGCAGGGGCTTGGCTGGGATCTGGAGCGCGTGACTGAGAAACTCACGCCGGTGCTTGCCAAAAAATCTGTGCGAACCCCGTACCTGACCGCCAAGGCCGGACAGGTAGCAGGAATTCATCATGTTTGCCGTGGACTGCGGAACGGCAAGGAGGTTCTCAAGCTCGACCTGCAGATGTTTGTCGGTGCGAAGAAGCCATTCGACAAGATCTCGATTCGCGGCACTCCTTCGCTCGACATCCTGTTCGAAGGCGGCGTCGCCGGAGACGAAGCCACGGTTGGGATGTTGCTTAGCATGGCTCGTAGCGTCGTGGGTTTGCGGCCAGGTCTGAGAACCATGATCGATTCGACCTTACCGAGGTTTCGCGGCCAGGCTTGAATTTCGGCGACAGGCTATTTAGTTCCACTCCCATCAGGCCTGAATTAAGCACCTATCCCCGAAATTCCGTGGCTCGCGTGACCCGCCACTGGCGGATATGATGAGCAATGCGCATGGTGGCATTTGCCGGTTTCGGGATGGTCTTGGGCTACTTATACTTCGCCTGGGTGCGTCACGCCACCGGGCATGTGCATTCCCAGAAGACACCGCTCGCGCGGCGAAGCCTCGTCGCATTGGTATTGCGCCTCTCGGTGTTCGCGCTGGTGCTCGGCGTTCTCCTGCATCGCTTCGGCCCCCTCGCCGGCGTCGCCGCTCTGGCGGGCGCGGCGGTCGCTCGTAACCTGATGGTTTGGGCAGAGCCCAAGCCCCAGGGCTACTAAGCCATCCGGATGGCACGCTCCAAGTCTTCAGCAGGCAAGATCAAGTTCGAAGTCTCGGCGGGGGGAGTTATCTACCGGGAAGAGGCCTCGGCGCTACAGGTGTGCCTAGTCGCCACCCGCGGTGGTACTCGTTGGCAGCTACCGAAAGGCCTGGTGGAAAAGGGAGAGCAGGTAGCCGCCGCGGCGGCGCGAGAGGTTCGAGAGGAAACGGGTCTGGAAGGTGAAGTCGAAGGCGAGCTCGACAAGATCGACTACTGGTTTGTCTGGAAAGAAGAGGATGGGCGTTCCGTTCGCCATCACAAGTTGGTACACTTTTTCTTGATGTGCCACACGGGCGGCGACACGTCGCAGCACGATGAAGAAGTCGACGAGGCCCGCTGGTTCCCGATTTCGGAGGCCATCAAAAAAGTGGCTTTTGCCAACGAGCGCAAGGTCGTGGAGAAGGCGCGACGAGTCTTGACTGACAAACCTCGATCGGGAGAATAGGGTGCCAACCACTCAGAAACTCGCCCACCCCGTGTGGAGGATGACTAAGGTCGTCGTCGGCATAGCTCTTCTGGGACTCGGCGTTGTTGGCCTGTTTCTTCCTATATTGCAAGGTGTTCTCTTCCTCTTCCTGGGGCTCGCGCTCTTGTCTACCGAGAGCCGGCGAGTTCGGGGAGTCATGGTCAGATTGAGGAGACGCTATCCCGGGCCCTGGAAACGGGCAGAAGTGATAAAGAATCGGCTCTCGCGGTGGACACACGCGAAGCAAGGAGCTCGACCAGAAAAAGAGGCCCCCGGTGACGAAGGATCAAGCCGCGAAACGACTTGAGGAACTCCGTCGGGAAATCCGCCATCACGACTACCTCTATTACGTGAGCAGCGCCCCCGAGATCTCGGACGCTGGCTACGATCGGCTCCTGCAAGAGCTCCTCGGGCTCGAGCGCGACAACCCCTCCCTCGTCACTTCCGACTCTCCCTCTCAGCGAGTAGCGGGCAAAGTACAGGAGGGGTTTGGGGAAATCGAACACTTGGCGCCCATGCTCTCGCTAGAATCCGCCATGGACGCCGAGGAAGTTGCGGAGTTCGACAAGCGCGTCAATAAAGGGTTGGGTGCCGACGTTCCATCCGAATATATGGCGGAGCCGAAGTTCGATGGGCTCTCGGTCGAGCTGGTGTTCGTCGACGGGAAATTCGAGCGGGGCTCCACCCGAGGGGACGGCACGGTAGGAGAGGACGTCACGCAGAATTTGAAGACGATTCGCAGCCTTCCCCTGAGGCTTCAAACGACGGAACGACCGGCACCCGGAACCGTCGCCATTCGGGCCGAGGCGATCATGCGCCTCAGCGAATTCGATGCCCTCAACCGGCGCATGGCGGAAGCCGGCAAGGATTTCTTCGCCAACCCGCGCAACGCGGCGGCTGGATCACTTCGGCAGCTCGACACCCGAATGACCGCCGAACGTCCCCTTGATCTATTCGCGTACGAGATCATGTATTCCGATTCAATCCGACTCGCCTCGCAGGAGGAGGTTCTTGCGATTCTGGCGGCGTGGGGCCTCCGAATCGATCCCAGCGTGCGCCTCTGTTCTGACATCGACCAGGCGATCGAATATCACCATGGGCGTGAGTCGGAGAGGGACCGCCTCGACTACGAAATGGATGGAGTCGTGATCAAGGTCAACCGTCGCGATCAACAGGCGGAGCTCGGTGAGCGCTCGAGAAGTCCACGGTGGGCGGTAGCTTTCAAGTTCGCGCCCCGAGAAGAGGTGACGGAGGTCATGGATATCGTGGTGCAAGTGGGCCGCACCGGAAAACTGACGCCGGTAGCGCTCTTGCGTCCAGTAGACGTCGGAGGCGTGACCGTTGGTCGCGCGACTCTCCACAATCAAGACGAGGTAGATCGAAAGGATGTCCGGGTCGGTGACACAGTGCGAGTTCGACGAGCGGGAGACGTCATTCCCGAAGTCGTCGAAGTCCTGCTCGAAAAGAGAAAAACGGGCACGCGGAAGTTCGTCATGCCGGGCCGATGCCCGGTATGCGATTCACCGGTGGTGCAGCAAGGTGCCTACCACATGTGCTCCGGGGGACTCGTCTGCGCCGCCCAGCAGATGGGTCGGATCGAGCACTTCGCAAGCAAAGGAGCGATGGAGATCGAGCATCTCGGCGGAAAGACGGTTGTGCAACTGTTCGAACGAGGCCTGGTCAAGGATCTGGCCGACCTCTACCAACTAAAGGAGAAGGATCTTCTCGACCTCGAAGGCTTCGCGGGCAAATCGGCAGAAAATCTCCTGGCCGCCATCGAAGCGAGCAAGCAGACGACTCTCGATCGTTTTCTCTTTGGGTTGGGCATTTCCAATGTCGGCCAACACGTTGCCAAGGTACTGGCTCAGCACTTCGGAAGCCTAGAAACTGTGATGGCGGCTAGTGAGGAAGAGCTGATTGCCGTACACGAGGTGGGCGATGAAGTCGCCCGGGCGGTCATCACATTCTTTCGGGACGAGGGCAATCGGGGCGTGGTGCTCAAGCTTATCGATGGTGGGGTCCAGCCGCGTTGGGAAACGGCCGGCGCCTCCGCTTCGCTTGCTGGGATGAAAATCGTGTTCACCGGCGCTTTGAGCAAGATAAGCCGCGACGAAGCCAAGCGGCTGGTGGAGGAGCGAGGTGGCCGTGTTACTTCCTCGGTGAGCAAGAAAACGGATCTGGTGGTGGTGGGTGACTCGCCGGGCGCGAAGCTCGATCAAGCTAGAAAGCACGGCGTCAAAGTGCTTGCCGAAGAAGAGTTCCTCACCCTCGTGAAATAGAGTCTTTCACCGATTACTGTTTACTGTTTTCCCTCGTCGCTCGGAACTCGCTCTTCTCGCTCCACTCTGGCCACTCCGTGCCGGTGGCCAGCTGGTGTCCCATGAGGTAGAAGAGCTCCAGGTCTTCGACAGCCCCGGAAAGATCCCAATAGTCCTTCACCTCGTCCGAGGGCTTGTGATAGTCCTCGTTGTCGTACTTCTTTCGCATCTCGATCCCCCAGCCTTCCGGCTTGTTGATGAACTCGATGCCTTTATCAGGGTAAAATGCGGGGATTCCCACGTTCGCGAACTCGAAGTGATCGGATCGATAGTAGTGACTTTTTTCTGGCTCCGGGTCTGGTCGCAATGTGCGGCCTTGTTGTGAAGCGATCTGTGTCGCGAGGTCGTCCAGCGTCGATTGCCCCATGCCAACCACGGTTACATCCCGAGTGGGTCCCAGTAGATTGAGACCATCCATGTTGATGGCCGCCACCGTATCCTTGATCGGATAGAGCGGGTTGCGACCGTAGTAGAGGGAACCGAGGAGGCCACGCTCTTCCGCGGTCACCGCAAGAAAGAGGACACTCCGAGCCGGGGCTTCGTCGAGTCGTCCGAACGCCTCGGCGATCTCCAGGAGACCCGCGGTTCCGCTGGCGTTATCGTGGGCACCGTTAAAGATGTTGTCACCGTTGAGCTCAGGGTCGATACCCATGTGATCCCAGTGGGCGACGTAGATGATCCATTCGTCGGGCGATTGCCGGCCCTGAAGCTTCGCCACGACGTTGGCAGACTTCGATCTCTTGGATGGAGTTCTGTAGCGCGACCGCCATGGTCACGCCCAGAGCGACGGGCTCGAAGGAACGGTCCGTCGCCGCCTGCTTCATCTCGTCGAAGTCCATCCCTGCCATCTCGAAGACCCGGCGTGTCGCATCGATGTGGATCCAGCCTTCTGCACCTAGAAGGTTTCCGTCGTCGCCCGACGTTGCCAGCACGAACTTCTCGGAACCCGAGTCGGAAATCACCTCCCAGGGATAGCCCGCCGTGTCGGTTTCGTGGATCACGAAAGCTCCCGCGGCGCCGAGCTCGGCGGCGATCTCGAACTTGTAGGTCCAACGACCGTAATAGGTCATTGCTTTACCACCGAAGATGTCCTCGCCAGGCGGATCGTTGACCAACACGAGGAGGATCTTGTCGCGCACGTCCAAATTCTTGAAGTCATCCCACTCGTACTCGGGAGCCAAGGCCCCGTAACCGACGAACGCCAGCTCGCCCTCCACATCGACGCGCTCGTCCACGCGGCGAGTACTAGCCGCAATGTCCACCTTCGGTTCGAGCTCGGTGGTCACGGCTCCTTTCTTCACCACCACGGGGTTCAACGCAGCCGGAGTCAAGCGCACCAGCGGGACTTGTTGGATGAAGGTGCCATCGGGATTGCCGGGAGCAAGGCCGAACGAGCCAAAGCTATCGACGAGATATTCGACGGTTTTTTCCTCGCCCGCCGAGCCGGGAGCCCACCCTTCAAACGCATCCGATGAGAGGCGCTTAATCCGCTCCAAAAGGGACTCGGCGTTGATCGTATCGGGATGTGGCTCTTGGGGTGATTCTTGGCAAGCGATGGCGATGACGCCGAACGAAAGGCAGACCAAGGTGGTCGCGGTGCGCATATCTTAGACCTCCAGTTCGTTGGCCAATCCTATCATCTGCCGCGCGACCTGGGGGCCACTTGGAGGAGGGATGATGGCGCGCCTATGATGGACACCAAAACAGGCCTAGCTGTTGTTTGGCCGTCAAAATACACTGTGCCAACGATCTGGTATCAAAATAGCTCGACGCTACTCTCAAAGTGGCCAGATGCCGGTATCACGCGCGTCGATGCGTAATGACTGGCTTCTATCCTTCAATCCCTCTCCCTCCGGGAGAGGGCCTGGGTGAGGGTAACGAAACCTCTATGAAACTCACTCGTGAAAGTCTTGACCGCGTCACACGAGAGCTCGGACTTACGCTCGACTCCGAGGAGTTGGAGATCCTATTCCAACGCATGAATTCTTTGACGGAGGCGCTCGGAGCACTCGAAGAGATGGTAGAGCCTTCCATCGAGCCGTTTCCGGCGGTGAGGTTGCCAGAGGAGGAATAGCGAATGGCGGCCGATGAGCTATCGTTTCATTCACTCTCTGAAATAGCCGGACTCCTTCGTCGTCGAGAAATCTCGGCTCAGGAGTTGGTGGACCAACAGCTGACACGCCTGAAGTCTCTCGAGCCGAGCTTGAACTCATTCATCACCGTGACCGAGGAAGAAGCCCGAGGCGCTGCCGAGAACGCGGACCAAAGACTGGCACACGGTGAAACGCGGGGGGCTCTAGACGGAGTCCCGATGACTCTCAAGGACCTTCTTTGGACCCGTGGTGTCCGCACCACTTCGGGCTCCAGGGTTTGCGGTGATTTCGTTCCCAGCGTGGACGCAACGGTGGTAGCGAGGCTGCGCGAAGCGGGGGCCGTATTCTTAGGTAAGACCAACATGCACGAATTCGCCTACGGCATCTCGAACGTCAATCCTCATTACGGTCCAGCGCACAATCCATGGGACGAGGATCGCATCAGCGGAGGCTCGAGCGGCGGTTCGGCGGCCAGTCTCGCGGCTGGGATCGGCCTCGGATCGGTAGGTACCGACACCGGGGGTTCGATTCGCATACCCTCGTCGCTTTGCGGGACGGTTGGACTGAAGCCTACCTATGGGTTGGTGAGTCGTCACGGTGTCACGCCGCTCGCGTGGAGTCTGGACCATGTCGGACCGATGGCGCGTACCGTGAAGGACGTTGCCATCCTTCTCGACGTTCTCGCTGGCCACGATCCCAAGGACCCCACATCGCGAAAGCAAGAGCTCGCCCCGGTAAGTAGCGATCTCGATGAAATTCCGTCTGGACTTCTGATGGCCGTACACCCTGGTTACTTCTTCGAAGACCTGGATCCTCAAGTGCGGAAGCTGGTCGAAGCCGCGATCGAGGATCTCGAGAAGTTGGGGCTCGAGCGCGTAGAAGCTTCGATTCCGGAAATCGAGCATCAGGGCACTTGTCGAAACGTTATTACTTTTGCAGAGGCAGCTTCCTATCATGAGCCGTCGCTTCGAGAGAGGCCCGAGGACTACGGGTCGGCTACGAGAGAGTTGCTAGAGCTCGGTTTGCTGGTGCGGGCCACCGAGTATCTGACCGCGCAACGTGCGCGCCGGCGAATCGTCGAAGCGTTCGGCGAGGCGTTTCGGGGGTTCGATGTCCTCGTCTCCCCGACGGTTCCCGTCCCGGCGCCCCGGATAGGCGAAGAGTTGCTGGTGAACGGCGAGAAGCTGCGCCCGGGGCTTCTACGGCTGCCAACTCCTTTCAACACGACCGGTTTTCCCGCCATTTCTGTGCCTTGCGGCTTCACGACGGAGGGACTTCCGGTAGGCCTCCAGTTGGCGGCCCGCCCCTTTCACGAGAAGCGATTGCTACAAATCGCTTACGCCTATGAGACGTCGCATCCATGGGTGGATAGGCATCCAACCTCGACCTAAGACGTGGCTCATCGAGAAGACGAAGCCCGTGCGGCGGTGATAAACTTCCCGGCCGGAGGTGCTGATGCTCCTTGAGGGCAAGAAAGGTCTGATAGTAGGGATAGCGAACAAACGGTCTCTCGCGTGGGGCATTGCCCAGTCGGCCTCGCGAGAAGGGGCCCGCTTAGCGGTCACTTACCAAGGCGAGAGATTGGAAAAAAATGTTCGCAAGTTAGCGGACGAGCTGAATGAGCCGGTCATCCTCCCTTGCGACGTGACCCGGGATGAGGAGATGGACTCGCTGGCGGAGAGTCTCAGGAGCCAATGGGGTGGCTTGGACTTCGTCATCCACGCGGTGGCGTTCGCGTTGCGGGAGGAGTTGGACGGGGAGTACCTCGACACGTCGCGGGAAGGCTACCGCGTCGCACAAGATGTCTCTGCCTACTCTCTCGTTGCTCTCGTGCGTCGCATGGCACCCCTGATGGAAGGCCGAGCGGGGAGCATCGTAACCCTGACCTATTTGGGAGGGCCGCGCGTTGTTCCCCATTACAACGTCATGGGTGTGGCGAAGGCGGCGCTCGAGGCATCGGTGCGTTATCTGGCTGCCGACTTGGGGCCTCGCGGTGTTCGCGTGAACGCTATTTCCGCGGGACCGGTCAAGACGATCGCCGCCTCGGGAGTGCACGGTATTTCCAAAATGCTCGAGTACCATCGAAGTCATGCTCCGCTGCGGAAGAACACCGAGCAGGGAGAAGTGGGGGACGCCGCCGTCTTCTTGGTGTCGGAGCTATCGCGCGGCGTCACCGGCGACGTGCTGTACGTGGATAGCGGGTTTCATATCATGGGAATGACCGACCTCGGGCCCTCAGAGTCCTGATGGGCTCGATGCGCCTTGATTCTTTAGGGGAGCAATGATGCCAACACTCGAGAAGAACTGCCTACTGGTCGCCTGTGTTTTTGGACTCATTGGTTACGGAGCCTGTGCAGGAGGCGACTCTCCCTCGCCTTCAACCCCGCTCGAGCGGGCTCGAGCGTTACACGATCGGTTGCCTCTCATCGATGGGCACAACGATTTACCGTGGCAATACCGACAGCACTTCCAGCGAGCGGTGTCCCGGCTCGATATCGCTCAGCCGCAACCCGATCTCATGACAGACATTCCACGGCTTCGAGAAGGTGGCGTGGGTGCGCAGTTCTGGTCCGTCTACGTACCCACGAGCCTCGACGGGGGAGCCGCGGTGCTCGCCACGCTCGAACAAATCGATGTCGTTTACCAGATGATCCGTCGCTACCCAGACACGTTCGAGCTGGCGCTGACCGCTAATGAGGTAGAAGCGGCATTCCGAGAGGGCAAGATCGCCTCGATGATCGGAATGGAAGGTGGTCACTCGATCGACAACTCACTGGCCGCGCTACGCATGTTCTACAAGCTGGGGGCGCGGTACATGACGCTCTCGCATAGCAAGAGCACTGCTTGGGCCGAGTCCTCGAGCGACGAGGCTCGCGGCGAAGGACTGTCGGCCTTCGGGAAAGTTGTTGTTAGCGAGATGAACTGGCTGGGAATGCTGGTCGACCTGTCCCACGTCTCGCCCGCCACCATGCACGATGCGCTCGACGTCTCGGAGGCTCCCATCATCTATAGCCATTCTTCGGCGCGCGCGATAACCGACCATTCGCGTAACGTCCCGGACGATGTTCTGCGTCGGCTCCCGGACAATGGTGGCGTTGTCATGGTCACCTTCGTATCGAGCTTCGTTTCTACCAGCGCCCTCGAGCATCGTCGCGCTGGTGATGCTGAGCGCGAGCGGCTACGAGACTTGCCGGGAAGCACCGAAGACTCGGTACGCGAGGCGATGGAGCAATGGGCCGAGGCCAACCCTGCTCCGCGAGGGACGGTTTCCCTGGTGGCAGATCATATCGACCATGTACGGGAGATGGCGGGTATCGATCACGTCGGGCTAGGTTCCGACTACGACGGCACGACGTACGTGCCCCAAGGGCTCGACGATGTATCGACTTTTCCGGCGTTGACCGCCGAGCTTTTGGAGCGTGGCTACACGGATCAAGACGTCATGAAGTTGCTCGGGCTTAACCTCCTCAGGGTGATGCGCGATGCAGAAGCCGTTGCCGAGCGGCTCCAGCGGGATCGCGGGCCGTCGGAGGCGCTCCTCGAAGAGGTCGACGGCGCCGTCGCTTCTCGCACGGGCGGTTGATGAAGCACCGAATCGGAGGGGCGTTTTTCGGAACGATCCTGGCCTGGTCCTCACTTGGTTTCGGCGAGCAGCAAGCGTTCCGGGTCATCAAGACGCTCCCGGGTACCCGAGAACCCGCACGGGATCGCCTTCTCCCAAGATGGTCGAGAAGTCTACCTGGTGTCGACGGAAGGCCAAACCCTCACCGTCTTCGACTACGACACCGATGCCTACCAGAGAAGCTTTAAGCTCAGCGACCAACCCATTGGCATTGCAGTGACTCCCGATGGTCGACATGGAGTGGTGAGCCATTTCGGGGCGGATCGGCTCTCTCTGATCAATCTTCTCACCGGTGACATCGTCGAAACTCGAAAGGTCGGGTCTCACCCGACTCTCTTCACTCTATCGAAGGACGGTCGTGGGGCTTTTGTCTCCTGCGAGCAGGACAATCGGGTGTACGAGGTTTCACTCGACCCGTTCGAAGTCGTGGGCTCCTTCGAGACCGGCGAGCGCCCGTTTCCTCCCGCGCTCAGTCGGGATGGGCGCTGGTTGTTCGTTCCGAGCTACGCTAACGGTGAGGTCACGGTCATCGACCTTCTACTTCGGACGGTCGACGACACCGTTCGAGTTGGCAAGAACCCGTCGGGAAGCACCATGCTGCCGG
The DNA here is from genome assembly GCA_965219415.1 of Candidatus Marinacidobacterales bacterium. Taxonomy (GTDB): domain Bacteria; phylum Acidobacteriota; class Vicinamibacteria; order Marinacidobacterales; family DATDRI01; genus CBDCNP01. The sequence continues at coordinate 915,948 of OZ244742.1, read as the reverse complement.
ACGACAAGCATGTAGCGGTCGTCAACCGCGGCTCCGATCGCATCGATTTCCTGAATATCCACACCCATGAAATCGACTCGACGGTCGGAAGCGGCCTCGGCAAGGAGCCGTTCTCGATGGTCTTGTCGCCGAACGGCAGTCTTGGCTTCGTCAACAACGTCGCTTCGGCGACGGTGTCGGTCTTGGATACCGACAAACTTTCCGTTCTCTCTCAAATCCAAGTCGGGGACCAGCCGATCGTGATGGCGGTACACCCGACCGGCCGGAAACTTTACGTCTCTTGTGAGGGCTCCGATCAGCTTAATGTGATTTCGATTCCGGACAAGTGGGTCACGGAATCGGTTGGGGAACCCTGATGAGATTGACGCGATTCACTGCGCTCGTCGCAGTCCTTCTCTCCGTCGGATGTACCGCCGCGGAAGAACTCTCTCTCGACCGAATCAAGCTTCCGCCCGGATTCGAGATTCATCTCTACGCGACGGGGGTTCCCAATGCCCGCTCGATGGCTCTTGGCCCCAACGGGACCCTATTCGTAGGGACGATGGACGAAGGCAATGTCTATGCAGTTCTCGACCAAGATCAAGACGATCGCGCCGACAAAATCATCACCCTCATCGAAGGTTGGAACATGCCCAACGGGGTGGCGATTCGGGAGGGGGCGCTGTATGTGGCGGCAGTGAATCGGGTTGCCGTTTCGACGACATCGAGTCGAATCTGGGAGACCTTCCCACTCCGGTTGTGATTCGCGACGATTTGCCACAAGACGAGTCCCATGGTTGGAAGTTCATCGCTTTTGGGCCGGACGGCAAACTCTATGTGCCGGTAGGCGCGCCCTGCAATATCTGCGAGCGAGACGATGAACGCTATGCCTCGATTCTCCAGATGAATCCTGACGGGACGGACCTGCAAGTCTACGCGCGGGGAGTGCGCAACAGCGTCGGATTCTCGTGGCACCCCGAGACCAAAGAGCTGTGGTTCACTGACAATGGCCGAGACCAGTTGGGAGATGATATTCCTCCCGACGAGTTCAACCACGCTCCTGGTCCAGGACTACATTTTGGCTTTCCCTATTGTCACGGCGGCAAATTTCCCGACCCAAAGTTCGGAGGCGATCGAACCTGCGATGAGTTCGTGCCGCCTGCGAAAGCGCTCGGTCCCCACGTCGCGGCGCTCGGGTTGCGCTTCTACACCGGTTCCATGTTTCCCGAGTCCTATCGAGGCCAGATCTTCTTCGCCGAACACGGCTCGTGGAATCGAAGCAAGAAGATCGGTTATCGCGTGATGCGCGTGGAGCTGGACGGAGATGATCCGGTAAGCTACGAGACCTTCGCCGAAGGTTGGCTGCAGGGCGAGGAGGCCTGGGGCCGGCCAGTCGATATCCTGGTCATGCCGGATGGGGCGCTTCTCGTTTCTGATGACGAAGCCGGTGTCATCTACCGGATTGTATACAAGGATTCCTGAGAGTCCCTCAGCCAATTCGTTTCTCGCGAGAAGATCGATCTACAATGGGTCGAGGAGACATTAATGGAGGGGCGGGAGAGAGATCTCATCTATGACTGGAACCGTGAGGGGACTGCGCCCCCCGAGTTGGCGAAAACGATCGAGTTCGATGATGAAACACTTAGGGATGGACTCCAGAGCCCTTCGGTCATCTCGCCCCCCATCGAAAAGAAGCTGGAGATCCTCCATCTCATCAACGACCTCGGGATCCACTCTGCAGACATAGGCCTTCCAGGGGCCGGTCCCCTTGTTCAAGAGCAGGTCCTGCGACTGGCGAAAGAGATCGCCGATCAAAAGCTCTCGGTCGCACCGAACTGCGCCGCCCGTACTCTAAGGTCGGATATCGAGCCGATCGTCGAAATCTCTCAAAAGGTTGGGTTGCCAATCGAGTGTGGAACGTTCATCGGTTCGAGCCCGATTCGCCAATACGCAGAGGACTGGGAGCTCGATCGGCTACTCAAGCACACTGAGGAGGCCGTGACGTACGTTGTTGAAAACGGCCTCTCCAACATGTACGTCACCGAGGATACGACTCGTGCCCGCCCGGAGACGCTGCGCAGGCTTTATACCACTGCCATCGAATGTGGCGCCCGGCGCATCTGTCTCTGCGATACCGTCGGGCACGCTACCCCGGAAGGCGTGCGCAAACTTGTCGACTTCATCAAGGGCGTCGTTGCTGATACCGGCGAGCCGGTGAAGATCGACTGGCACGGCCACCGGGACCGCGGGCTGGACATTCCGAACAGCTTGGCCGCCATCGAGGCGGGCGTCGATCGCGTGCACGGCTGCGCCCTGGGAATCGGTGAACGATGCGGCAACACTTCGATGGATCTCCTTTTAGTGAACCTCAAGCTGATGGGTGTCATCGATAACGATCTTACGCGGCTGCCCGACTACTGCCGGACCGTTTCCGAGGCGACCGGCGTTCCTATTCCTGCCGGTTATCCTGTCGTCGGTTCCGACGCATTTCGCACCGGCACGGGCGTTCACGCCGCTTCAGTCATCAAGGCTTTCAAGAAAAAGGATGCCTGGTTGGCCGACCGGGTGTACTCGGGAGTGCCGGCGGGCGAGTTCGGTCTAGAGCAAAAGATCGAGGTTGGCCCGATGTGTGGTTTGTCGAACGTGCAATTCTGGCTGGCCTCACGGGGTCTTCCGGTCAAGGACGAACTGGTCGAGGCTATCTTTCAAGCAGCGAAGAAATCCGAGCGAGTGCTCGAGGACTCGGAAGTCGAGGCCGTCGTCCAGGAATATCTCGACTGAGCCAAACCCAGCCAAGACCCACCCCACGGAGCATCCCATGTCCGTCCATTCCACTGCGATCGTGAGTTCCGATAGCGAGCTCGGCTCCAAAATCGAGATCGGCCCACAAGTCATCATCGAGCCCGGAGTGGTAGTGGGCGACGGATGTCAGATCGCTGCTCGCTCGGTGCTCAAACGAGGCCTCCGTCTCGGGAAGGATGTAAGGATCTTCGAGGGAGCGGTCCTCGGTGGTGAGCCCCAGGATCTGAAGTATCGACCGGTCGAGAGTTTCGCGGACGTCGGCGATCAGACCGTAATTCGCGAGTACGCCACGGTGCACCGCAGTGGACGGGAAGGCGGCGTTACCAGACTCGGCCGGAATTGTTTCCTCATGGCTTATGGCCACATCGCCCATGATTGTGACATTGGTGATGGAGCCATCGTTGCAAGTTACGTCGCGTTGGCGGGACACATTCACGTAGGAGCGAAGGCGTTCATCTCGGGCGGCGTGGTCGTGCATCAGTTTTCTCGAATCGGAGAGCTCGCGATGGTCGGCGGAGGATCGAAGATCAACTTGGACGTGCCTCCTTTTTTTACCGTCGACGGTGTGCCCGGTCGCGCGGTGGGGCTCAACTTGGTAGGTTTGCGAAGAGCCGGGTTCAGCTCCGATGACGTCCGCGCTCTCAAAGAAGCGTACCGCCTCTTATATCGGTCGAATCTTCCAAGGGAGGAAGCCCTTCGCCGCATTCAGAGTCTGGGTGCCGAGCCCAGCAAGCGACTCGCGGAGTTCATCCAGGCTAGCAAGCGGGGAGTCTGCGGAGATCGACGCAAGCGTCGTTGAGCCATTACTAGAAACTCCGCGACTTTGTTGGCTGCCTCACAGGCAGAGCAGTTCGCAGAGGCTAGCATCTCTAGCATGGAATTGGTTGGTGCGTCTCGACAGCCCGAGCAGGCCGAATCGGCAGAGCAGGCCGGACCGCGTTCCTCGGTTATCCGACGAGCGCGTGACACGCTGGCGTGCTGGTGGGTGCTCCTGCGTGCCCACGTTCTCGGGGCCGGGAAAACCGACCCCGAAATCGAGCATTGTCTACAGCTGAAGAAGGGGACCCGCTTCTATATAGGTGGTGGTGAGGTTCATTTCGCCGATTCCGAAAGCCGTCGTGCCGAGGGGACACTTTCGTCAGGCCGGTCCCGAAATGACGAATGAAGTGGACTGCGCGATTTCCTTGAGCGCGCTCGCCACTTTGTTCTCTCTGTCCGTGGCGAGCGCTCTTCGATAAGCATCGCGAATCACTCGGTTGACGTCGAACGAGGCGGGAACGTCGACGTAAGGCGTGGGTAGGACCACCGGCCCGCTTTTCTCTTCCGCCGGTTTCGTCAACCCGACTCGGTGAATGGCTTTTAGGTATTCCTGAGCTGCTTTCGGAAAGTTCTTCATTTGCGAGTGAATCAGCCCCAACGATAACGCGATAGCTGGGTCAGCGGGGGCAAGGATTTCGGCGGACTCCAACTCCTTGGCCGCTCCCGCGAAGTCTTGCGCAGCGAAGCGAGCTTCGGCAAGACCGAGCCGAGCCGGAAGGCGATTTCCACCTTGGGCAATCGAGTTCTCGAAGGAGTTGATTGCGTTGAACGAGTCTCCCTCCGCCAACGAGATCTGACCGAGAGTCAACAGGCGCTCGCCCTTCGGAACTCCACGAGCGTCCTGCAATACCTGTCTTTGCCTTGGCGAGGTCTCCCCGATCCCCCTTGGACCGGCCGATCGCCAACCAGACTCGACCGAGGGCCAATTGGGCGCGGGGTTGATCGGCATTCGTCTGCAGGGCGGTGATGAGCTCGTGACGAGCTGCTTCGAAACGCCGTCGTTCCAAGTAGACTTCTCCCAGCAGCGTGTGTGCTCGAGCGTCGCCAGGATCGTACCGCTCGAAGTCCCTCGCGATCTCTTCCGCTCCGTCCAGCTTCCCTTGGCCTAGGAGAGCGAGTCCGAGCTCGACGAAGTAATCGGCACCCGGATCGAAACGCGTTCGCGCTCCTCGGAGCTCGTTCTCGGCCTCTGTGAACTGGCCCGTGGAGTTGAGCAACGTTCCGTAGAGGTAGCGCGCTTCTCCGTGCGATGCGTCGATGCTGAGCGCTGCCTTGAGGTGCGGGAGCGCTTCATGGTGGCGGTCGAGTTGGACCAGGCTCGTGGCCAGGCGGTACCGGGCGTTGGCGTTGTCTTTGCCGAGCGATATCGATTTGCCATAGACGGTTGCCGCCTCGACGAAGCGACCTCGTGTGTAGAATCCGTCCGCCATCTCCTCGAGTATTGCGGGAGAATCGGGTGCGAGCTCTGCGGCGCGCGTTAGATCGTCTAGGCCTTCCTCCCGCCCAGCCGCGAGTCGCGCGCGACCCCGACCCAGGTAGGCGAGCACTTCGAACTGGCCGGACCTAAGGATCTGATCGTAGGCCGCGATGGCGCGATCGAATTGACCGGTGGCTACTAGGCTGGCCGCCTTTTGCAGCTGCTCGTTCCCGGGCTCCTCGCTCCGGCCTAGGAAAAAGATCAAGCCCACCGTGGCAAGAACCAGCGCACCTGCTCCCCCGAGAACGAGCGCGGGATGGAGCCCGAGCAGTTCCCAGAACGCACCCCCCGCAAAGTGACGTCGCGACGAGCTGTGGCGCGGTAGTGGTTGTTTGCGGGCCTCCACTTCTGCCTCGCTGGCCTCGACGAGCGCGGCCTCGCGCTCTGGGTGTTCGTCGTGTGACTGGTCGACGAGGGGACCAGAGACGGGCGATGCCGGTGGAGACGAGGGCCCACTCTCTATCAGCGTTGACAAGGAAGCCGGGGGATTCACGAGAGTGGGTTGCGTATCGGTCGGTTTCAAATTCGGTGGAGCCGACGGATCGGAAGAAAGGGTCGGGCCGATCGACGCTCCGGAGAGCTGAGGAGAGATCCCTTCCGGGTCTTCAATAGCCTGGAGAGCGAGGAGCAAGGCGTGCGCCTCTTCCGAGCGGTTGTCAGCAAGCAATTTTTGACCCATGGACAAGAGTTCTTGGAGGTAGTTGGTTCTTCTCTCTGCCGACGGCGTGGTCGTCAGGAGCACCAGTAGCTGGAAGATACGGTTCGATGGATCGGCAGATAGTCCCCGCGCCCAGTTCTGGATGGCTGAGCTCCTCCATCCTCGCGTCAACGCTTCAGCACCAGCCCGCAAGCGATCGGACGTGCTGGCGGCTGGAGGAGCCTTCTCCGTGCCAGAGGCTTGTACGATCTCTAGAAGCTCTCGCGCCTCGATAAAATTGGAGTCTCTGTCGAGGATCTCGCGAAGCTCGCGCTCCGCCAAAGCGAAATCCTTCTTACCCAAGTAGGCGAGTGCTCTCTGTAGCCTCTTTCCCAAGCCGGGCACCTCCGGCTTAGGATCGCCCGACGGCTGAGCCACGCGTTGCTGGGGCGTGGGTTCGAGCCCTCTTTCCTGGATCTCTCCGATAATCGTCGAGTGTTGAACCTCGACTCGCCGCACGATTTCTTGGCTATGGGCAAAAAAAGGTTTCAAATCTTCGATGGGTACAGCCGTGCGGAATACGACCTGCCCTTGATTCGATACCAGGGTCTCAATCGTCGGGTGGCGGGTTTTTGCGCCATCGGAGGGAGGAAATGGCTACCAACGCAAAAGCCTTTGCCGAAGTTGGGCTGGGCAAGCTGCTAGAACTCGAGACATCGATCCTCCAGACTCTGTGTCTAACCGTCAACACAGCTGGCTCCGAGCCGAAGTACAAGATCCCGGACGTCCTTACCAGCCACGATTTCTACTTCCCCGTGAACGGGGCGATCTTCGAAGCCCTGGAGGACATGCATCGCAAGGGAGACTACATCGTCCACAGCAATTTGGACGAGGAGCTCAAGCAGCGATCGGTCGACTACCCCGAAGGATTCTACCTGGAGGATCTTCTTCAACGGCGATCTTCCCCCGATGCCGGAATTGGAGCAGCAGGTCGCGAAGATAAAGGAGCGTTCCTCCTTGGGGCTCCCACCGCGGCCCGATGACGCGGAAGTGGAACCGGAGGCGGAGACGAATCCGCGGTTCACGGCCGCGGAGAAACGTCCCGCTAAACCGCGGTCGGTCACGGCGAAGCCGCCACAGGATCCCAAGTCCGATCCTAGCCTGACCCAGGTCAATATTTCCGCGAAGAGCGCGCGAAGCACACCGGGGCCTGAAGTGAAGAGCGCCAAGAGAAACGCACCCGCTCTGGCCAAGAGCGATCCGGCGTTTGGCAAGCCCAAGAGCAAACCCCCCTTGGCGAAAAGCAGTCCTCTCGTTTTGGCTTCCGAAGGCACCGAGCTCGGCAGCTATCTGGAAGAGCTAGGGTCGAAACAGGGAAAGACACTCGAGAGTGGTTTTGCTTCTCTGGACGAGGCCACCGAGGGGTTGGGGCCCGGCGTCGTGCTGGTAGTGGACGACGAGCCCGAGCGGCTTTCTGGTTTTCTCAAGCAGCTCACCGATCAGATTGCCGAAGGTGCTCGCGTGCCTTGCCTCTATCTGTCTTTCCGACTTTCCAAGGACGCGTTGAGAGTTCGCACTTTGTCCCGTTTGTCCGGCGTTTCTTCTCGGGACATCGAGAAGGGTCGTCTCAAAAAGGACTCGCAGGAGTGGAAGAAAATCGAGAAATGCGGCAAGCAGGCTTCTTCCTGGATGAAACGGGTCTTTGTGGTGGAGGCGGGCAAGGAGACGAACATCGGGCTCATCCGCAAGATGTGCCGGCAGCTTTTGGACTCGAGCGGGGGCGCTATCTGCGCACTGTTCGTGGATGGTATCGAGTATCTAGGCCAGAACGGCGACACAATTGCTTCTTGCGCCAAGGGTCTAAAGGATCTCAGCGAATCGATGGATGTCGTGGTGATCGCAGGGGCCGAGGGGACCGAGCCCTTGGCCGATCTTTCCATCGACTTCGCCGGGGTGCTGCGCGATGGCAAGAGCGGGATGGTGGCACTCGAGCTACTCGCCGCCAATGAAAGTGAGCCGCAGCTCTTGTCGTTCGAATACCTGTCCAGTATTCATCGGTTTATCGACCGGTCTAAGTAACTCGGTTGCTAACTCCGAGCCCGGAGCTGGCCGAGTGCATCCACCAAGCGTTTGCTTTGGTCAGGCCGGCCAACCGCGATTCGAAGCACACCCTCCAACCCTTGGTCGTGACTTCGGTTGCTGACAACGATCCCCTTTGTCGCAAGCTTCGAGACTAGCCTGGGCGCATCATCCCCGGCGTGCAGCAAAACGAAATTGGTACGTGTGGGCACCGCATCGAACCCCAAACCCCGCAGGGACTCGACGAGAGAGGACATCTCCTTCCGCACCATTTCTACGTGTGCATCAAGGAAGTCTGAGTCCTCGAGCGCAGCACACGCCGCCACCAAGGCCGCGGTGCTCACCGAAAACGGCGTTCTAACCTTTTGCAGCGAGGCGACGACCTCCGCGTGCGCGACCACGAAGGCCACTCGCAAACCCGCCAGGCCATATGCTTTGGAGAAGGTGCGCACGACCGCCAGGTTTGCCGGGCGAGGGCGAATAGAGAGGGTCGTCTCGCCGTGGTACTCCACGTAGGCTTCGTCGCAAACGACGAGAGTGTCGGGAGCTTTGCTGCAAAGCGCCTCGATCCAATCGATCTCCACCGCCGTACCGGTGGGGTTGTTCGGGTTCACGATGATCGCCATTCGCGGTCGTGCGGCCATCGCTTCCAAGAACTCTTGCCTGGGGAACTGCAGGTCTTCGCGGTACGGAACGCGCTGGATAGTGTCACCTGTCGTTTCGGCCTCGGTTAGAAACGTCACAAAGGTTGGATCGGGAAGCACCACCGTATCGTGGGGGGACCTGAACGCCTCGAACAGTAGGGAAATTCCTTCGTCTGCCCCGGCCGTGATCAGAATTTCGCCGGAAGGAACGCGCAATCGCTCGGAGAGAAGGCCGAGCAACTGTTGATGGAACCCATAAAGCGACAACGCCCGGCCGCCATCGTCCAATAAAGACGAAAGGGCGGTGAGAACCCGAGGTGAGGGGCCCCATTGGTTCTCGTTCATATCCAAGCGCAGCTTGCCTATCCGATTGTGGTCTGGGATTTCGACCGGTCGGGCGGCGGCGATGAGTGGGCGGGGCGGCGGCGGCTTCACTTCATGGGCCGCCTATTCGAGGAGAGTGAGCGGATTGGGTCGCGTCGAAACTTTCGACTGGTTCGTTCCCGATCACCTCGGCGGATTGCAGGGTTCCCGCCGGCACCTCAATGAAATCGCCCGGTCCCAGAAAGTGCTTCTCACCAAGGTTGCTCTCGGTCATGTCGCCCCACTCCAGCTGCCAATTGTTGTCGCACGATGTTCCCTGCTAATCTGATTCTACCCCGGCGTTTCCTCGAGGTTTATCGATGAAAACCGTTCATCCGATGAATTCCGGCAAGATCTCGCACCGGGAGCCCGATTGGGTGGCGATAAGACGGCTGCTGGCGCGACCGATCGAGAAATGTTGCGCGTCGGAGCCGCCATGTGAACTTTGTCCCTCGGCTCTGCATTCCTCGTCGAAAGATACGCCTGTCTCAGTATCTGCCTGCAAGGAACGCCCCGAAGCGTGAGCAGCTGGCCCGGCGGCTAGCGTTTGTAGCCGATGTTGCGGAGGAATTCCTTCCTCTTCGCGATGTCCGCACCCGCCTCGATCCCCAGGGGGGCTCCTCCATCAACCACACCGAGGATGGCCCGCCCCTCGTCGGCGAGTGCTACGAGCACCGTAACCGGGTTGGCCGTCGCGCAGAAGATTCCGCACACTTCTGGACAATCACGAATGCGTGGGAGGACATTGATGGGGTAGGCCTCCCTCATGATCACAAGAAAGCAATGCCCAGCAGCGATCGCCATCACGTTCTTGCTCGCGAGTTGCTTGAGTTCTTCATCGTTCCCTTCGGCTCTTACCAGGCGGGGGCCGGAGGCTTCGCTAAAAGCGACTCCGAACGGTGCGCCCGGCACCGTTGTCACCATGATCTCGTAGAGATCTTCCACGGTTTTGATGAAGTGCGATTGTCCGAGGATGATGTTGGTGTCGGAAGGAAACTCTAGCTTGACGTTTTGGATTTCCAAGGCGGCGACTCCACGGCTTTTGTTCACCACCGCTCCAAGCCCGGTAGGAACGGGGCCTCAGTTTAGCATAACGACCGATCGGCGCGCGCCAAGTCCCGACAGTCCGTAGGTTTGATCTGGATCACACAACGACTAAATTGATTGGGTTTACGCGGATTCGTGTGGGTAAGTTCTGACGGAAAAACAGTGTAACTCATTGTGTGGAAAAGGTATCGAGTACTTCATCAGGTGCTGAAAAGTGGTCCATTTTTAGGATAGGCTAGCCGAGTGAAAAATTCCCAGTCGATCCGCTCGCTGTTTGCGCTGCCAGGTTTCGTGGTTGGTGCCGGATTGAAGGGTCTATTCGGTGACCGATACGCCCGCGTCATCCAGCTCAAGAGGCGAAAAAAACAGCTGTGTGCTCTTACTGTGGGCAACGGTGCCGGGGGCGCTATGACAAGCAAGTGTGCCGGGTCCGCGACCTGTCGTTGGCAGGCTGGCGGATCTATCTGGAATACGAGCGTTGGCGCGTCAACTGTTCTGGGTGCGGCGGTGTGCATGTAGAACACCTAGACTGGCTGGCGAACAACTCGCGCTACACCCAGCGTTTTGCGACGCATGTGGGCAAGCTGTGCCGGGATATGCCGAACAAGGCGGTGGCCGAGATGGAACGTCTGCACCACGGTACGGTGAAGGCTCTGGATACGCTCTACATGCAAGAGCAGGTCGACCGGGCGGGGCTACCGGCGCCTCGGGCCATCGGTGTCGATGAGATCTCCATCCGCAAGGGACATAACTATCGCGTCATTGTCAGCGACCTGGAGCGGGCGCGTCCCATCTGGGTGGGCGGTGAGGGTCGCAAAGAAACCGACATCGATTTGTTCTTCAAGGCGCCGGGCGGAAAGAAAAGCGCCCGTATCAAGCTGGCCGCCATGGATACGTGGAAGCCCTTCCGGAACTCGGTGATTCACAACGCGCCTAATGCGCGGATCATCTTCGACAAGTTTCATATCATGCGTCATCTGTCAAAGGCCTTCGATGAGGTCCGGCGCGGTGAGTACAAACGCCTCAGCGGCAAGGACCGGTCGTACATCAAGGGGCAGCGTTACACTTTGCTTTCCCGGCGGGAGAACCTGAGCCTAGACGGTCGCCGCGCACTCAAAAAGTTGCTCCAGGCCAACCGGCGCCTGAACACCGCCTATATTTTGAAGGAGGTCTTCGGGCAACTCTGGGATTACCGCACCGAACGCGGCGCTCGCGCCTTTTTCACTCGTTGGAAAGACAGCCTCAAATGGCAACGCCTGCATCCGTACCAGAAGTTCGCCGGTATGATTGAGTCCCATTGGGATGGTATCGCCTCCTACTGTCATCCGGAGAACAAAGTCAGTCTCGGCCTAGTTGAAGGGGTCAACAACAAAATCCGTGTTCTGCAACGACGCGCCTACGGCTATCGCGACGAGGAATATCTCAAGCTGAAGATCGTGGCGACTTTCCTTCCGCCATTACCCAGAAATGCAGTTTTCAACCCACACGAATCCGCGTAGACCCAATTGATTTGATCGTCGGCGGAGAGCGGCGGAGAATGCGTTGGAGGGCTCGAAGCGCCGTTTAATCAATCACAATCAACGACAATGGGGGATGCACGATGTCATCAGGAAGCCGCTCGTTTGACGTACTAGGAATCTTGCTGGTTCTCGCGCTAAGTGTGAGTGCCTGCAAACGAGGCAACAACGAACCCGAACCCATGGACTCCGGGCGCCGACCATAGGCGCAGGATCTGCTCAGAACGAAGAGCCAAGGGACCACCCGGTGCAGCCGATCGACCCTGTTCAGGACGAAGTTCGAGAAGAAGATCGATCGCGAGCATCGACGCTGAGTCGGCCCGCGGCATCGTCATCCCCGACAGTGCCGGAACCGAAGCTGACGCCGGTTCCTTCCAAGCCAGGGGTTCGTGCTGCAGAGTCAAAGCTGGAAGAAGTCGCGCCGACTCCCGAGCCGCCGGCAGCTCCGGAGGAACCCAAAATCATTGAAGTGAACGTTCCGGCGGGATCGATCTTGGAGCTCGAGCTTCTGACCTCGCTCGACACTTCGGTCAACCAGGTGGGGGACGAGATCCAGGCGCGCACAATTTCTCCTATTTACGTAAAGGGCGAGCCGGTGCTAGCCGAAGGAAGTTATGTCGAGGGGAGAGTCACCGCAGTCAAGGCTTCGGGCAAAGTAAAAGGAAAGGCGAGCATCGGCTTCACCTTCGATCGTCTGAGTACGCAAACTGGGGTCAAGGAGATTCGGACGACGTTTGTCGAGAAGGAGGCGGCGTCCCGAAAGAAAAAGGACGCTGGGATTATCGGCGGAGCGGCGGGTGTCGGTGCCCTCATCGGCGGAATCCTGGGCGGGAAGAAAGGTGCCGCCATAGGAGCCGGCATCGGTGGCGCGGGTGGGACGGGCGTGGTCTTGACCACCAAGGGCGAGGAGATCCGAATTCCGGTGGGTTCGGAAATCAATGTGCGGTTGGATGAAGATCTCGTGCTGCAGCTGAACTGATCGTCGGTTAGGAAGTTTTCTCGCGGCGCCCTTTTTTCCCGCTGCCCGCTTTTTCGGCGGCGATCAAAATCTTTTCTCGAAGGATCAAGCGGGCGCGTCGCTCCTCGCCGGTGATGAAACTGTAGACTTCCTTGGTTACGTGCTGAAGCAGCGCAACCTCCGGTTGCTCCACCTCGAGGACGATAAGGCCACCGCCGCCTGCGGTGGGACGGCTGAAGTCGATGTCCAACAATTTATCTCGGAGCGAGAGCCGCGCGGCCCGTTCCTTGGCTGAGGCTGGCTCGAATTCCCGCTTCGTAATCTTCCGGAGAAAATCGACCTCTCCGTAGGAAAACACAATCTCTACGGACTTGGCGCGGTTCGGCGGGGCTGCAGGTTTGCTCTTACGGCTAGCTTTGCTACGGGTCGCTTTCTTCGTTTTCCTCGCCACGATTCACCTTTCTCGCTATTGGCGCTCCTGCGCTACGCCTCGGTGCGTAGCCGGAACCTCAAGAAGCACTTGACCGCAAGCACAGAGGACACGACGGACTCTCCCGAAAACCTTGACCGAGCGTCTGCAACCAGGGCAACAAAGAATAAGCATCCCGGTTCGGATTGTCTCAACGCCGGACGATGGGTTTTCGAGCTCATCGTCGTGAGCTTCGTCGCTGAGGCTCATATCCAACCCCCGTCACGAAGCCAGGGGGGGACGCGAACGTGAGAATTCCCGGTTGCTTTAAGGACCCGCCCTTAGCTTTCCTTCTTGCCCGACTCACCAACCTCCACCTCACCGTCCAGGGTCGCTCCTTCTTTGACGGTGAGCTTCTTGGCGCGAAAAGTACCGGAAGCACGTCCCTGCTCCAAGAGTTGGAGCGAATCGGCCTGCACCTCTCCCTGGAATCGGCCATCGATTTCCACCCGGTTGGCCTTGATGTTGGCTTCGATGTCGGATCCGTCCACGATACGTAGCACACCCGAGGCCCGGAGATCCCCTTTGAATCGTCCGCGGAGCGTGATGTTGCCGCCCTCGAGCTTGCCTTCGAAGCGGGCGTTCCGGTCGAGAAGGGTTCCTTTACCGCCGTCCACGGGTACACTCCGGAAGGGTTGGTCGACAGAATCCCTGCACGAGAGACGGGACCAAGAACCCTATTGATATCATTGCGCGCTTTGCGAGCGCTATGACAAAAAATGATACCTTGCCCTCGAAAACGTGTCAATTCGTGCAAGCGGATGGCGTCTCGGCGTGGCGATCGCACCATGGGCGGGTGACTTTGTGAGCAGACTTAATTGCTCGACTCCAACGAGCCGGTACGCACGAAACGCTCCACGTCCTCTCTGACTCGATCGCCCACGAGCCCAAAGTATTTCTTGACGATGTAACCATCTCTTCCGATCAAATACTTGGTGGGATAGCCGAGAAAGGTTCCGAAGGCCTCCTTCGTACCGTCCTCTCCGAGTAGGTTGGGGTAAGTAACGCCCTGCTCTCTGAGAAACTCCTCGATGTCGTCCTTGTCTCCTGATTCCAGCACAATCCCCAGCATGAGGAACTCGGTCGGATCGAACGAATCGGCGAGCTCTTGAAGATGGGGCAGCTCGGCCAGACAGGGAGCACACCATGTGGCCCAGAGGTCTACTAACACCACCGCGCCCTTATGATCTGCCAACGACAGAGTTCCGGTGTCGTTGAGCCTCTCCAAGACGACATCGGGGGCGGGCCGGGGTTTCTCATCGACCGGGGGGGCTTGACAGGACTGACAGGCTACCGCGGCGAGTCCAACCGCGGCCAGCCAATTAGCGGCTCGCATAATTGTGCTCCTCTCGAGTGTCGGGTGAGGCGTTCGCCCGTGTTCGCGGGGCGTTGATTTTCCAAGGGCGAACGGCTAGGCTCTCCGCAGATTGATGCGCCGCAAGTCGACATTCCGCCAGTACCTCGAGTCGCTTCTTCTCTCGGTAGTGGTCGTTCTTTTCATTAGAGCCTTCTTGGGGGAGGCGGTGCAGATCCCGACCGGAAGCATGGAGGACACCTTGTTGCCGGGCGATCACCTCCTCATCAATAAGTTCGCGTTTCGGTGGTATGGAGGCCAAGAGCCCGTTAGGTACCTTCCCTTCGCCGAAGTCGCCCGGAGGGATGTCGTCGTGTTCAAGCACTGGGAAGCCGCTTCCGAACCCGCCTACTACGTCAAACGGGTCGTGGCTCTGCCCGGTGAAACCGTCGAGATCCTGGAGAAACAAGTTTTCATCGATGGGGCGCCACTCGATGAGCCTTATGCGGTTTTCAAAGAGCCGGCCAGAAGAGATTTGAGTCCGCGCGACAACTACCGGGCGGCCACCGTACCTGCGAGTCATTTTTTTGTTCTCGGAGATAATCGGGATCGAAGTTATGACAGTCGCTTCTGGGGATTCCTCGCGCGAGATAAGATCGTTGGCAAGCCACTCTTCGTATGGTGGTCGATCGACGTGGCAAGGGGGGAGCCTTCCGCCATCGGCTTCACCGATCACCTGGGTGGCATGTTCACGCGCTTCTTCCGAGATACGCGGTGGGGCCGCACCGGCAAAGTCATCGGCTGAGAAGCATCGTACCGACATTCAATCGACCTTCAGACTTCTCACGTAGTGCACGAGCGCCCACCGTTCATGGTCGGAGAGTTTCTTGCCGAATGGAGGCATCGGTTTTTTCCCGATGGTCAACTTCCAAAAAATACCCCCGTCCGCCATTTCTGATTGCACTTCCGGTGTACTGATGTCGTGCGGCGCCGGCTTGATGAATTGCGTCGCGGGCCCATCGCCTTTGCCGGTAGGGCCATGGCACATCTCGCAGTTCTTCTTGTAGAGGGTCGAGCCCTCGCCCAGGATTTCCGCGGTAGACGGCAACGGGTTCGGCTCGGCTTTGGCTTCCTCCGGTGCTTCCCACTTGCTGCCGGAATCACCTCGCTCCTGTTCGCTCGTATGGGCGAATGTTCCAACGCTTGCTAGCGCGATCAGGGGAATGGAGAGAGCGACGCGCATGTAAGTGCCTTTCTCCCGGCGAGAAAACCGAACGGATCTAACCCGTGCGAAAGTGTCGTCGGGAGACTGGATCATAGCATGGGGGCACGGGGAGGAGCCCGCCCTGTCTAACCGAGCACAGGGAGGAAAGTGAAGTAGCGTGACAGGGCTTGAAGCTTATCCGTGGCCACGAGGACCCCGACGACGACCAATAGCACTCCCGCCGTAATTTCGACGAAACGCATGTGTTTCTTGACGCGGCCGAAGAGATCGAGGAAACGGTTCGTGGCGAGGCCGGTAGCGATGAAGGGCACCCCGAGGCCGAGCGAGTAGGCGGCCAGCAGCCCCACTCCTTGCCCAACAGTATCTTGCGTAGCTGCCAGCGCGAGGACGCCCGCCAAAATAGGGCCGATACACGGCGACCAGCCGAAGGCGAATGCTAGTCCGATCAGAAAGGAGCCCGCGAACCCCACCGGCTTGTTTTGCGCCTGAAAGCGCTTCTCGTAGTTGAGCCATTTGATCGGAGTGAGCCCCATGGTGTGGAGGCCGAAGATAATGATCACCGCGCCCGCCACCCGAGCCAGCACCGTGCGGTTTGCGGCGAACCAGTTCCCGATATAGGTTGCCGATGCTCCCATAACGATGAAGACGACCGAGAAGCCAAGAACGAAGAACACGCTGTTGAGGCCGACCTGCCGAAGGAGGCGCCGTCTTTCTTCTTCGCCGAGATCAACGTTGTCCTTGAGCTCTTGAAGTGAGACGCCGGACACGAACGAGATGTAGCCGGGTACGATGGGGAGAACACAAGGGGAGATGAATGAAATGATGCCCGCCAGGAAAGCAGTGACCAAGCTTACATTTTCCATTCGTCTCTACCTCTCGGTTCGATTCCCCATTCTACCTCGAAGCGATTGTCCTTGCATGAGCCCGCTTACCCATCAACTCTGGGGGCGCCTCAAGGTACAATGTGGCCCCTACACGCGGAGGTAACCGTCGTTGATCTGTGGGGTGGGCGTCGATCTGGTGGAAACGTCACGCATGTCAGGTGTGTATACTCGGCGCGGCGAAAGGTTGGTACGCCGAGTTTGCGTGGCGGCGGAGTCGGAAGCGGTGCTCCGAAGCGCGCAGCCGGTCATCAAGCTCTCAGAGGTTTTCGCGATTAAGGAGGCGGTCATGAAGGCGCTCGGGACAGGGATGCGCGGTGTCGGATGGAAGGAGATTCGAACCGATGGGGCGACGGAAGGACCGGTCGAAGCGCTTCTTTCTGGTCGAGCCCTCGCGGTGGCGAGGCGGAAGGGAGCGGAGTGCTACGCGGTCTCTGTAGCGGTCTCCGGGGACTTGGCCATCGCGACCGTCTTGCTCAGCCGGGTCTGACAGTATGAAGACCATGGATCATTCGCCATCGGTACTCCGTTCTCCACCGACTCGACGTGGCAGGAGAATCGCACTCCACTGCCTTCTCGGCCTTCTAAGTATGTTCGTCACAATCTTAGCCGTTCCAGCGGTGGAGGCCGGTGGCGTAACCGGTTTCATACAACGAGCTTCACCCAACGGTCGCCCGGGGATCGGCTTCGGTTTATCTCTGCCGATCTTCACGGAGATCATCTCCGTGGAAGGAGAATACTCGCGAGCAAGCGAGGAAGACCGTTCACCGTCCTTGACCACTTGGAGTGGCAATTTGTTGTTCGTTTCTCCGATATCGGTCCTGCGCTTGCGTCCTTATCTGGTCATGGGGCTCGGCATGTATCGCCAATCCTTCTTGCAGGTTCAGGAAAGCTCGCTGGCTACCTCACAGGGGTTTGGAGTGTATTTGCACCTCACCGGGCCGACCAATCTCCGCTTCGACTACCGGACTATTCAACTCCAAGGAGATCCCCTCCAAGAGGGCCAGAAGCGATTCTACACCGGGCTAACGCTGCGTTTCTAGGCCGCGCCTCTGTAATGGCGTCTTGCCACTTCCGGTTACTGGCACGGCGTGGATTGGACGCCCGGCACGCTGCTGCCACGCGGGAAACCGCCGAACCAGCCGCTTGACGCGGAGTTGCCGGAGCGGGTAAGATGGCTTTGTCTATTTGAAATCTAAGGGGTAAGGAGTAACACTCGGTGGTCTTCTTCAACTACACCACGATGCAGGTCTCGGCGAAGATCGTCTATTACGGCCAGCTTGGAGACGGAAGCCGATCGAACGCTCTTCTTCGATCTGTTGCCGCTCGAAGTGGGGACGATCGGCGGCATGCGCGTACGCGTGCAGCTCTATACGGTACCCGGGCAGGTCTTCTACAACACGACTCGCAAGTTGGTGCTCAAAGGAGTCGATGGCATCGTATTCGTCGCTGATTCTCAGGTGCCAGCGCTCGATGCTAACTTGGAGAGTTTCGAGAACCTCAAGCAAAATCTCGAAGAGTTAAACCAGCCTCTCGACAACATTCCTTTTATATTCCAGTTCAATAAGCGTGACATCCGTAATATTCACTCCGTCGAAACGTTGAACCGGTGCCTGAACACGAACGGATACGAGGTTTTCGGTGCCGCTGCATTGCACGGCATTGGTGTCTTCGAGACTCTGAAAGCAATCTCAAGGAAGACACTCGCCGCCGTGCACCGAAGGATTTCTGGCGATGTACCTGCGGAGAAACCGCAGATCGCGGTGCCAACCGGCGGGGCTTTTGGCTTGTCGAGGGAGCCCGCCTCGAAGCCCGTCATGCAAACGTCGTCTTACTCGACCAGCACGGCGCTCAAGAGCGGAACCGACGAGGTGCGGGTAGAATTCGCGGCGAGCCTCGACGCGACCCCGGCGCCCATTCCGGCCGGTCAGGCTGGTTCGGCGAGCTCAGTGCGGAGGGTTGCGACCAAATCTCCGCTCGACGTGGAACGGGAGCTCGAGAAGCTGCGCCACGTGGCTTTGGGAAACTCTCTAGGAGTGGCGAAGAAGAAGAAGCGAGTTCCCGCTGTCCGAAGGGAGGAAGGGGAGAGCCGCGAGTTGAAGGTGACACTGCCGAAAACTGCCCTGGAGCACGCCACGCAACTCTCTCTGGACTTGAGTTTGGCGGGAGCCAGCGATGTCGTTGGCGAGTCGCTCCAAGTTGATTTATCAGGGCGCCCGGCAGGAAAGAAAAAACGTCTCCGGATTACACTCGATATCGAGGAAGAGGATCCTTGAACCGAGCCCGCCTCAGTTTCTTCCCTCCTTTAGCATAGCCACTTCCGGTTTTTCGTCCGCTGGGGATCGCGCGGCATCCAACGAAGCGGTGGTGGTGGCCGTGTTGCCTCGTCCACACTCGGTGTCACAGCGCATGACAAGGCTAACCTTCTCGTACCTGCTATCGATCCGGTAGGTGAGCTGTTTCTTTGCCCGCTCGAAATCCAGTTCGATGTACTTTTCTGCGGTGAAGATGCCCATGGGATTGACGGCGAGACGGCCGATGAACGGGCTGTTGTCATCGGTTCGAACTCCCTCCACTCGCAGCTCAGTGGCTTTCGGTAGGATTTGCTTGAGGTTCGGATAGTAGGTGAAAAGGAAGATCCGCTCGATGGGGAGAGCCCCCACCCGCTGATCGCCGATGTACAGGGTCGCCTCGGTAAGGTGTTCACACACCCGAAGGAAAACGGGTATATACATGCTGCGATTCAACAACTTGCCCTGCTCGGCTTTCACCGGGCCATGAGAGACGAGTACCATCAACATGAGCAACAAACCCGCCGCGCCGTAATGTCCGATTCTCGTCTTCATGGCGAGACTCCTCCCTTGACCGAAGGGTCCACATTCTGGAAATCGCGGGAGACCTTCGGATCCTCCCGAGTTCCCCTGTGTTTTTAAGGAAAACCTTAGAAAGAAGACGAAGGCTTCTAACCGTTGGGTGCGGGCGTGATTATTTCGGATCGCCGAACCCGGGTGGGTTCTTACTAGGTGTCGCCTCGCTAGTATGAGCCGCAAAAACGGTGCCAGAGAAAAGATGACCGAGCAGTTGAAGCGGTAGCTCAGATCGTGTTCCTAAGCTAAGACGATTTATCGATCGCCAGCGGGCAAACGATCTGTTGGCGTGCTCAGGAATCCAACTGAGTGACGTGCAGTGCTAGCACTCTCTGCCACTCGTGTAGTGGAAACACCACGATGGTATGGGGGTAATACGAGACAATTTGGGAAGGGTGACCGCCGTCTGACGGCTGCTTGCCTGACGAGGGCCGTCTGGCCAAGCCGCTAGATACGATCCCCGTTGATTGACGGCCGAAATCGAACAGAATAGGTAGCTAAGAAAGATCGACGTCGGCTGACGGCTTGCCGGTGTCTGGGCAAGTTGCTAGACAAGATCCCCGTGATTGACGGTCGAACCGCTCAGCGCCACGAGGAGAGGAGGGACGGCCAGACGGCGCCTTGGGGCCTAAGTTCCGGGCTGCGGATCGATATAGAGGTGGTAAACCCGTAGGCCGAGCTGCCGCGGATCTCCGCCCATTCCAATTTCCGAAGGAACAAACGACTGGCCGTTCACGATTCTAAGGTCGACCCAATCCTCGGCGCCGAGTGCTGCGGCGGCGATCGGAATCTTGACTAGAAAGGGATACCGATCCTCCACGTCGATCTGAGTGAGCTCCGTGTCTCCCACGAAAACTTGGACTTGGAGAGGCTCCGGGAACGCCTCGATGTTGGTGTCCGCCTTCAGGTAGAGGAGAGCGTCCACTTTCGGGTTCTTGAAAGAGCATACCGCCTCTTGCTTCGTCCATTGCCATTCGATGGCGGGATTTTCCGGTGAGGATTCCAGGGGATGCCAACCCTCCTTGTAGACCAAGAAGATGTTCTCCTTCTGGTCGAGAAGAGTGAGCTCTCCAACCTGATAGGCCGATTGACCGGTATCGGTTCCGCTCAGCCCCACGCGTTCGCCGGTCTCGGGATCGTAGAGTCCCATCTCGATAGTAGCTGTTCCCAGGTAGGGGTAGAGCGGAACGAAAACGGTTCTGGAGTATTGGACGGTCGATCCTGCCTTCCACGAACTGGTTGGCTCCGCAGGTTGGTGATCGTCGGTAAATAGAAGCTCATCATGAGAGTCGAGAAAGTGCACGAAAGCCATGTAGTCCCGCGGGTAGGATTCGAAGTCCGAGCCCACTTCGAAGCGATACGTCACTTCGATTGGACTGCCGATCGGCGCTCGCGGCTTGTTGAGCTCGACCCCCGGAGTCACTGGTGTGACTTCGGTCCCTCCGTTGCCCTGACAACCTTGAATGGTAGCGGCGGCCAGGGTAGCCACCCCCGCGAGAACGATTTGAGTAACCCGATGCTGAAATACCTTCATCTTGCGTTCACCTCTTTGATACGAATAGTTTGAGTTCTGTGCTTCGGCGGCCCCGGAGGTGCTCCGTGGGGCTAAGCAAGCGCACGACTATGTCACAGGCGGGGCTCCGAGTCAATTCCTCGGCGTATTCCCCGGGTCGGTGGGCGCGGCTAAGTCATGCCTTGACGGGCTCTTCCGGGCGATGCTATAAAGCCCAAGGACTCTGCCGCGGTCGACGCCTCGGGTATGGGTGGGGGCCCAAACGTGGAGTGCCACGAGGGACCTTGCCGGGTGCTCGTCCGACAATAGGGAGAGATGATGGAAATAACTGGTGCAGCGTTGGGCATGGTCGAAACCAAGGGGCTCGTTGGCTCCATCGAAGCGGCAGATGCCATGGTCAAGACCGCCAATGTCACACTTGTCGGCCGGGAATACATCGAGCAGGGGCTAGTCACCGTCTTCGTGCGCGGAGATGTGGGAGCCGTCAAGGCCGCCGTGGACGCTGGAGCTGGAGCGGCGCGACGAGTCGGCGAGCTCGTCTCGGTCCACATTATTCCAGCCCCGGCCGGTGAAGTGGAACGGATCCTCCCGCGGCCGCCGGTGTAGCAGAGTGGTGAGGGATTCAGTGCACCCTGCGCGAGGGGCCATCGGCTGGACGGCGGTGGTGGTGGGGCCCCGCCGCACTGATGTCGGAGCGAGCCCCGAGGCAATCGAGAGACTGAAGTGACTATCCTTCGGGAGGCTGTCAAGTGGTGACGAGTGTGAAAGACCAAGACCTCCTCTCCTTACAGGAGGCTCGGACCCTATTGCGCCGGGCGCGAGCGGCCTGGAATACGCTCGCTCATTTTTCCCAAGAGAGAATCGATCGCATCGTTGCAGCCGCAGCGGAGGCGGCTTCGAACGCTTCCTTGGAGCTGGCCGAACTGGCGGTGGAAGAGACCGGATATGGTGTCATCGAGCACAAGTTCGTTAAGAATAAGTTCGCCGCGGTTGACGTTTACGATTTCATCAAAGACATGAAGACCGTGGGTGTGATCCGCGAGGTTCCCGAGAAGAAACTCTACGAGATTGCGGAGCCGGTCGGCGTGGTGGCGGCGGTCATTCCCTCGACCAATCCAACTTCGACGGCGATCTACAAGATCCTGATCAGCCTCAAAGCACGGAACACGATCGTGCTGTCACCTCACCCGGCGGCCAAGCGTTGCATTTGTGCCACTGCCGAAATCATGGGTAAGGCGGCGCTCGCTGCCGGCGCGCCCGAAGGCTCCATCGAGTGTATGGAGCACGTTTCGATCGAGGGCACCCAGGAGCTCATGAGGAACCGAGCAACGTCGGTCATTCTGGCCACGGGCGGAATGGGGTTGGTGCGCGCCGCTTACAGCTCGGGAAAGCCCGCCTTCGGAGTAGGTCCAGGAAACGTGCCCGCGTACATAGAGTCCTCGGCGGACGTGGTGAAAGCGGTGAGGGACGTCATTAACGGGAAGAGCTATGACAACGGGACTCTTTGTTGTTCCGAGCAGGCGCTTCTCTGCGACGAGGCGATCTCTCAGCAAGTTAGGGAACGGGTGGTAGCGGAGGGCGGCGCGTTCTTGACCGCGGAGCAGATGCGTGCGGTGGAGAGAGTCGCAATCCTGCCAAGTCGCCTCGCCAACCCTCAAATTGTCGGCAAGAGCGCGACGTTCATTGCCGAGAAGGCGGAGATCCAGGTCCCGCAGGGAACAAGGGTTTTGGTGGCGGAGCTCGAAGGTGTGGGCCGAGACTACCCGCTTTCGATCGAGAAGCTCTCACCGATCTTGGCGTTTTACGTCGTCAAAGATTGGCGCGGTGGGTGCGAGCGGGCGAAGGAAATACTGCGCTACGGTGGAATGGGACACACGTTATCCATTCACTCCCAAAACCGGGACATCATCATGGAGTTCGGTCTTCAGAAACCCGCCTTCCGCATCATCGTCAACTCTCCCGCAACGCACGGGGCGGTGGGGTTCAGCACTGGGCTGGCGCCGGCGATGACCCTCGGCTGCGGCGCATACGGTGGCAACATCACCTCCGACAACATCACTCCGTTGCATCTCATTAACATCAAACGGCTGGCGTTCGAGATACGGCCGGTCGATTTGCAGGCGGCGTTGAAGGAGTATGGGTTTGAAAGTGGGGGTCGTTCGGCGGGCGCACCGAGGACGAGAGCGGCCACGGCGGACCCTCCATCTGGCGAATCGGTTGAGGAGCAAGTCGCGGGTTACTTGACGAGTCGCGGCCTGCTAAGCAGGGCAGGCGCGACAAACCCCTCAAACTTGACGAGTGGCTCCGCCTCTGCTGCCGGGCCGGTTGGCAATCCGGCTAACTCATCTCAGGCCACACGAAACCCGAACCCGACGTCCTCATCGCCCGCCGCCCCGACCGCGGCTTTGGAATTCGTTTCCGAGGAAGACGTCCGCCAGGCACTCGGCGATGAGCGGAAGCTTCCTGTCGGACCGGACACGATCGTGACGCCCTCGGCTCGTGAGCTCGGCAACGAAAAGGGCGTTTTCGTCCGCGTCTAGGCGACATTGCGTGGGACAGATGACTCACACTCGGGGGGGAGGAGGCCGGTCTTGACACGCCCCTGGTCCGGTGGTAGGTTCGTGGCAGCTTCGCGTGAAGGTCCTCGACCGGAAGAGTACGAACCCCTTAATGCTCAAGGTAACGCCTTGTGCCTTCACTCTCCGAAGGAATGAAGAGTTGGTGAGGCATGGAAGCGGCAAAAGAGTTCAAAACCGAGCACGAGAAACATCTGAAGTCCGCCATGGACGAATTGATCAAGGCCGGTGCGGTCGGTGCGGAAGAGGGGTTCGTGATTTTCGAGACTGACGGCGGCAAATTTCTCCAACTCACCTACAATATGGGGGAAGGACTTACCTTCGATCTGCCACGGGTGAGCATGTCTGGCGAGGAGCAGCAAAAGCTCACCGACCTCGAAGGAATGGAGGCGGTTACCAAGACCGAGACTTCCTACCTGCTTCAAGTGGGCACCGATACCAACTTAGGTGCCGACCTGGCAAACCGCATCTTTCGCGAAGTGTTCCAGTGCCGGAACGGCTATCCAGTCGTAGCCACGCTAGATATCGAGACTGCCACTTAGCTCCTTTCCTATTTTCCATTCTTAATCGAGCTCCGGAAATCGGGCCGGCGCGTTCTTCGAGGGAGGTTTCTGACCGTTTTTCTCGTCTCCTCGAATGTGTTCGCACGTACGGCAACCGGGGCGACCCGAGGCATTGAAGGACTCTTGGTGCGGGTGGAAGTCTACCTGAGTGACGGGGTGCCGTCCTTCCGCACCGTGGGCCTGCCGGACACATCGGTCCGGGAGGCCCGCGAAAGGGTGCGCGCCGCGCTCCGAACGAGTGGCTTCGAATATCCGGGAGGGCGGATCACGCTTAGCCTCGCGCCGGCGGAGGTTCCAAAACAAGGTGCCGGTTTCGACCTCGCGGTCGCTATCGGGCTTTTGGCGGCGAGGGATCACGTGCCCACCAGCCGACTTAGCGGCACGCTCTTGATGGGCGAGCTGGCCCTCGATGGGACGCTTCGTCCGGTGAGAGGGGTACTTCCGGTGGCGGTCGAGGCTCGATCGGAAGGAGTTCGGATGGCGGTGGTGCCGCACGCGAACGGAGTCGAGGCGGCCATGGTGGATGGTCTGGCGGTGTACTCGGTGGGTTCTCTCCGCGAGGTGGTGGACCTCCTGTCCGCGGAGAACCTTCCAGCGCCCCGGCCAACAAACGGGACGTATTGGTCGAGGCGGAAACCGTTGCGCGATCTCGCGGACGTAAAGGCCCAGTACCAAGCAAAACGGGCTCTCGAGTTGGTCGCCGGGTACCGATCCGTGTGCCACGGGTTCGGAGCATCGAGGGAGGAGAGATTCCGCTTCGCTGCTACGAGGCGGTGAGCCACGGCGGTGAGGTGAATGATCTTCTGCTGAAACGAGTTCTCTACGGAATCTCTTGTCGCAACTACGAGGCGGCAGCGGAAGCGATTCCGGGCGCCATCGGGCTGTCGAGCTCAACGGTGTCCCGAGGGTTCGTGCAAGCGAGCGCTGCGAAGCTGCGGGAGATGCAGGAACGGGATCTGACCGGCGAGGATGTGGTGGCGCTGTTTCTGGATGGGAAGACATTCGCCGAGGCAACGATGGTCGTGGCTCTGGGCATCACGCTTTGCGGGGAAAAACGCTTCTTGGGCTTCGTGGAGACGGACACGGAGAACGCGCAGGTGTTGACGCCGTTCCTGCGTTCACTGCTCGAGCGGGGACTCGATATCTCCCAGGGTCTGCTGGTGATCATCGACGGCGGCAAGGGTCTCCAAGCGGCAGTCAAGAAGGCATTCCGTAAGCGGGCCCTGATACAACGCTGCCAGTGGCACAAACGTGAAAACGTAGTGAGCTACCTGTCCAAGGGCGAGTAGGCGTCATGGCGCAAGCGGCTCCAGTGGGCCTACAACAGGCCGGAGTACGAAGAGGCCCTCACTGCGCTCGAGCAACTCCACGGTGAGTTAGAAGAGCGGAACCAATCCGCAGCTGGCAGCCTGGAGGAAGGCCTCGAGGAGACGCTGACGTTGCATCGACTCGGCGTGCACGCGGTGCTGGGCCGTTCGTTCAAGACGACGAACTGCCTTGAGTCCGTCAATGCTCTCGTCGAGGAACGCTGCGCGAAGGTCGACCACTGGAAGAACTCGAGCCAACGCCAGCGCTGGTTGGCAACGGCGCTCGTAGACATCGAACCGCGCTTGAGGAAGGTGGTGGGCTACCGCCATCTTCCCAAGCTTCGCGAAGCTCTCAAGCGGGAACTGAAGATCGAGGCGAAGACATCAACCGTATCGAAGAAGAAGGTCGCTTAAACGTGAGCCGTGGAGAGTTTCAACTAAGAATGGGCTTGACTCCTCGGTTGTCCGGGACCGAGTGATGAGCGCCAGGGAATTGCAGATGGAACGCTTCGCAGGCTCCGATCATCGTCTCAACGCTTGGATGTCGCCACCGGAAGTGACGCGGTTCTGCGAGTTGAGCCGCACCGGAAAGATCTCGATACGCCGAGCGGTGGACAGCTTGGGCCTGTCGGCTCGTGCGTTCGACCGGATACTCAAGGTGGCGCGAACGATGGCCGATTTAGAAGGGGGTGGGAGTATTAAGGAATCGCATCTTCACGAGGCCATCCAGTACCGTATCCTGGAGAGTCGGCAAGCGTAGCAGGTGTTAGCATCTGCCAATGCTCGACGAAAATGTCCTCGCCGAGGCAGTCGCTCTCTTCAATCGAAAGCTGTATTTCGAGTGCCATGACATCCTCGAGGATGCCTGGACGGGAGCCCGTGGGCAGGAACGCGATTTCCTGCAAGCGTTGATACACATCGCAGTCGGCATGTACCACGTTGCGGCGGGCAACCGGAAAGGAGCAGTGAGCCAGCTCGATCAGGGAGTGCGCGCCCTCCAGCCGTTTCGCCCGCATTGGGAAGGACTCGATGTGGAGAGCCTCATCATCGCCGCCGCGCGATGTCTCGAGAAGCTCGAGAACCACGCCTCTCCGGAGTGGACAGCGGAGGACGTTCCTAGGATGAATTACCGCCGGTTGGTGTAGGATCGTATCCCCCCGGTTCGTCGCCGGGCCAAGACTCAAGACCAATGAGACACCAATGAAGAAGGCGTACGCTGTAGTCGTCGTTCTCCTTTCCGGCCTATTTCTATATCTCGACGTCGCCGTTCAGCGAGCCGATCGAATCGAACCGAGGGCGGCGTCGCCTTATCGAGTCATCATTCTCGGCTTCGATGGAATGGATCCCGAGTTTCTCCACTCCCTGATGTCGCAGGGCAAGCTCCCGAACTTCGGGCGGCTCCATCGGGAAGGAGCCTATGGCCCCTGCCGTACCTTCAAGCCTACGAAGTCGAATGTGATTTGGACTTCCATCGCCACCGGCAAGCGCATGGAAAAGCACGGCATCATCGATTGGATGGTGCTGTCCGACGATGGCCACGAGAGGCTTCTGACAACGGGAAACCAGAGGCGCACTGAGGCGCTTTGGAATATTGCCACCGCGGCTGGCAGGAGCGTACAACTGATCAACTGGTGGGCGACCTGGCCAGCGGAACACGTGAATGGTGAGATGGTCTCAAATCATTTCACGAAGGCAGGTAAGACTCGCATCGATAAATCGACGTACCCAGCAACTCTTTATGACGAGCTGGAACCGCTCGTCGGACTCGGCGACGACCGGCTTCACCAGGAGATGAGGGCGGCGGGAATCCCAGTGTATTCGGATGAGCTCGCGTCGAGCGTCTTTCGTCCTTCCGAGGTTTTCAGGGGGCGATTTCAGGCTTCGGTCGGACTCTTCGCCGAGGATATGCTCGTCGAGAGAGTTGCCAACCACCTCATGGAGACCCGGGGACAAAGGGATCTCTTTGGTGTGATCTTCCGGAATGCGGATATTTTTTCACACTTCCTGTGGCGATTCATCGATGTGCGATTGGCCACCCAGGTGTACCAGCACCTCAGGGAGGAAAAGCTACCGCTCACTCCGGAAGTCGAGCGGGCGATGAACGAAGCCTACGCCGCTGTCTTGGAGGCGGTTTACGTCCACGAAGACCGCCGGCTGGGGCGGATGATGGCCACGGCCGGGCCAGACACCGTCGTAATCGTGGTTTCCGATCACGGGTTTCAGTTCCGCAACTACGGCTTTTATCACTACGCTCTGGGTCAGGCGGGAGTGAGGTCACCGGGAAGTGTGGAGACTCTGGCCCCTCCTGGGGTGATTTTCCTATGGGGTCCGCCGATCCGAGGCGGTGCCCGGCTCACCAACGCGACGGTGTTCGATGTTTCGCCAACCGCTCTCTATCTCCTGGGACTGCCCGTCGGGGAGGATATGGACGGCAGGGTCCTAGTCGAAGTCCTAGCCCCTGAGCTACTTGCGGAGAGGCCCGTGGAGTGGACCCCGACTCACGACACCGGCATGCGTGGAGGGAAGCCCCGCCGAAGCCCCGTCGACGAGGACATTTTGAAAGAACTGAAGACCCTGGGCTACGTGTCTTGAGGGGGCACGCGCCTTGCGGAGCATCTAAGGAAGAACCTGGTCGGAACCTCTGAAGAATTGGGGTTCTTCTTTTTGGCTTGACAGCTGTCTCACGGCTGTAGTAGGAAAAAGGGCGTTTTTTTGTGCATTGTGGGCCAATTGTTCTCTTGAAGGAGCCAACCGCGAGAGGTCGGTGGTATGGCTAAACGATTTTATACGTTCATCTTAGTGCCGCATGCGGAGGCGAAGTTCCGCAAGATTCATCTATCTAAGCGTACCGCTATTCTTCTAGGTTCTTTCCTTGGTCTGGTCGCCATCGTTGCTGGAGCGTTGACTTTTCACTACGTGGAGTTCTACGGGGACATGCGGGAGCTCCGGCGATTGAGAATGATCAATGCCGAGCTGCGACGACAAAACCTGGACTACGAAGTCTCAGTCGAGCATCTGAACAATCGAGTCACTTCCCTCCAGGATTTCGTCAAGAAGCTTTCGGTGATGGCGGGGCTAGGCACGGAGTTGACGGCCGAATCGGGCGCCGGAATGGGTGGATTTCGGGACGAGGACGGCGCCTCGCCAGCGAGCGCCTACGAGCAAGTCAAGGGCAGTCTTCATCAAATGGCCAGCGACTTGACCGCTCTCGACGAAAAAGGCCGCGTCTTGGAGAGATTCTACGAAGAGCATTCCCTCATGCTTGCCTCGACGCCGTCAATATGGCCGGTGCGCGGTTACTTATCATCGTCGTACGGTCGTCGCCGCGATCCGTTCACTGGTGAGCGCGAGTTTCATCATGGAATCGATGTCTCGACTCCCATTGGACGGTCGGTAGTGGCCCCGGCCGACGGGGTTGTGCTCTACGCGGGGAAGCGTGGAAGCTACGGCAACGTCATCGTTATCGACCACAAGTTTGGGATGATGACCCGTTACGCGCATCTCTCTCGCTTCAACGTGCGCCCAGGGAAAAGGGTGAAGAGGGGGGATGTCGTCGGTTACGTTGGCAGCACCGGGAGGAGCAACGGGCCGCACCTCCACTACGAGATTTGGGTGTCCGATCGCCCGACGCACCCGCTCAACTACATTCTCGAGTATAGTAAGAACTTCTCGGTTTCAGGCCGCGGTACCAGATCGGCCGGGGGACCATAACTCGAGCGGACCCACTACGCTGCCTTCGTCTTTCCGTACGTTGCTTCGCCGTTCAGTGCACCCAGGAGACACTTCATTGAAGCTTCCCGCTGTTCCCACGATCCTCGGGCTCGCTACCATCTCTGCTTTCGCGGCGGTGGGATGCGGCCCTAGTGCCGCGCCCTTGGCTCCGTCTGCAGTGGGGCCCGACGCGTCCAGCTCAGGCTCGCTCGGCCAAGTCTCCGCCATACCTACGCGGGAAGGTGCCAAGAGGACGATCCTATGTTTGGGCGATAGTTTGACTTTCGGTACGACGAGCCGGGCGGCGCCCGGATTCGCGACCCTATCCCAGATTGAAGGCTACGTTCCCAAGCTGCAGCGCCTTTTGGAGGACGAGCTGGATGGAAAGCTGACAATGGTCAATTCCAGCCGTGGGGGAGGGGATAGCAACGAGGGGCTGACGCGGCTTCCAAACGAACTCCGCATTCACAACCCCGACTTGGTTCTGTTATGGCTGGGCGTCGTCGATATCAACACGAACGATAAGGCTCGGTTCACTCGGCTACGCGAGAACCTCGTCGCGATGATGCGAATGATTCAGCGCGATGGAGCTGCGGTCGTGATCGGAACCTATCCTCCCATGGATCCTGAAGGGTTCCGCGCCCTTGCCCCGGAGAATGTGGCACGCCTCAATACCATCATTCGTCAAGAAGCGAACGCGGAGCGGGTTCCGGTTGCCGGACACGAGATCGCTTTCCGCAACGACGCAGCCTCGCTTCTGGGGAGCGACGGGCTTCACCCTAACGACAACGGCTACAAGCTCATCGCCGAGACCTGGTTCGAGGTCGTGAAAGACATCGACTTTTAGTTCCCCCACGAAAGTAACCAGTTATCAGTTATCGGCAATCAGTACAGTACTGATTACTGCTCACTGTTTTACTATCACCAGGCCGTTCGTCCGCCAGGCCGGGAGATGTTGATTAGCCTCCGGCCATTTGCTAGACTGGCGGACTATCAATCGGAGCAAAAGGCCAATTACTTCTTATGTATAACAGTATTCTCACCAAAATAATCGGGAGCAAGAACGAGCGCGAGCTCAAGCGGCTCCGACCGCGGGTCACTGTTATCAACGAGCTCGAACCGCAGATGCAAGCCCTCTCCGATTCGGAGTTGGCGGCAAGGACTCCCCAGTTCCGGGAGAGGGTAACTCGTGGCGAATCTCTCGATGACCTCTTGCCCGAGGCCTTCGCGGCTTGCCGGGAAGTCGGTCGTCGCGTGCTCCACATGCGTCACTTCGACGTCCAACTCATCGGCGGGATGGTGCTCCATCAGGGGAAGGTCGCCGAGATGAAGACCGGGGAGGGTAAGACCCTTGTCGCCACGCTCCCGGTTTACCTCAACTCTCTTGCTGGCAAGGGCGTGCACGTCGTAACCGTGAACGACTACCTCGCTCGTCGGGACGCGGAGTGGATGGGTACGCTCTATAAGTTTCTCGGCCTTACGGTGGATACCATCCAGCACGACTTCACGGATGCCGATCGGCAACGCGCCTACCGGGCGGACGTGACCTACGGCACCAACAACGAGTTCGGGTTCGACTACCTACGCGACAACATGAAGTTCGACCCTTCGCTCTTCGTGCATCGAATTTTTCCTCGCACTACCAAGGACAGAGACGGCAAAGAGGTCGAAAAACTCTTCAACTTCGCTATCGTGGACGAGGTGGATTCGATTCTCATCGACGAGGCCCGCACCCCGCTGATCATCAGCGGACCGGCGGAGGAGTCGACCGACCTGTACTACCAGA
Organism: Candidatus Marinacidobacterales bacterium; assembly: GCA_965219415.1. GTDB lineage: Bacteria > Acidobacteriota > Vicinamibacteria > Marinacidobacterales > DATDRI01 > CBDCNP01. Next base: position 885,434 of record OZ244742.1, on the reverse strand, counting down.
TCGACCGCATCATTCCCAAACTCCGAAGAGACTTCGATTTCACCGTTGACGAAAAATCACGCACCGTCACCTTGACCGAGGACGGTGTGCCTCACTGTGAATCGTTGTTGGAAGTCGAGAACCTCTACGAGCCTTCTCAGATGCACATCCTCCATCACGTCTACCAAGCCCTCCGTGCGCACTCGTTGTACAAGCGGGACGTCGACTACATGGTGAAAGACGGGCAGGTCGTCATCGTCGACGAGTTCACGGGTCGATTGATGCCCGGGCGACGTTGGTCCGATGGGCTCCATCAAGCGATCGAAGCGAAAGAGCACGTCAAGATCGAAAGAGAGAACCAGACACTCGCCACCATCACTTTCCAAAATTATTTTCGAATGTACGAGAAGTTGGCAGGCATGACGGGAACCGCAGAAACGGAAGCTCCCGAGTTCGAGAAGATTTACGACTTGGAAGTCGTGGTGGCGCCAACGAACCGAGATCTGATTCGTGATGAATACGCCGATCTCGTCTACCGTACTGAACGAGAGAAGCTCAATGCCGTGGTCGACGAGATCAAGGAACTCAGCGGGGCGGGCCGACCCATTTTGGTCGGTACCACGTCCATCGGCAAGAGCGAAAAGCTGTCCCAACTTCTCAAGCGCTCCGGTGTGAAGCATGTCGTGCTGAATGCGAAGTACCACGAGATGGAGGCCGAAATCGTGGCGCAAGCGGGGCGGAGTGGCGCGGTTACCATCGCCACCAACATGGCGGGCCGCGGTACGGACATTCTCTTGGGAGGCAACCCGGAGTACATGGCGCGAACCGCGCTCAAGGACAAGGGAGTGGACTACCGCGAGGCAGAAGAAGGAGTTTGGGAGGAAGAGTTCAAGAAGGCCACGAAGCAAGTCTCAGAAGCGCACGATAGGGTCGTGGCGGTAGGAGGGCTCCACATTTTGGCTACCGAGCGACACGAGGCGCGTCGCATCGACAACCAGCTCCGCGGTCGGGCCGGTCGGCAGGGCGATCCAGGCAGCTCCAGGTTCTTTCTTTCGCTGGAAGATGATTTGATGCGTATCTTCGGAAGCGATCGCATCAGCGGATTGATGCAGAGACTGGGCATGGAGGAGGGAGCGCCCATCGAGCATAACATGGTGACCCGAGCCATCGAACGCGCTCAAAAACAGGTGGAAGGCCAGAACTTCTCCATCCGGAAGCATCTGCTCGAATATGACGACGTGATGAACAAGCAGCGGGTGGCTGTATACCGACTGCGACGCGAAATCTTGGAAGGGAAGGACGAGCGAGAGTACGTGTTGGAGCTAGCCGATGCGTTGCTCGACTTCAACGTCGACCGCTTCTTGCTGGAGGACGCAGACCCCAGCGAGTGGGAGCTGGATGGGTTCAAAAGGGAGCTAGGGCGGCAGTATGGTTTCGATAGCCAGCAGCTGCAGAGCCTGGATTGGGACGGGCTCAATCGCGACGAAACTCGTGAAGCCCTTCGCACCAAACTCAAGGAAAAGTACGAAGAGAAGGAAACTCTTATTGGTGCCGACCTGATGCGTACTCACGAGCGCATCGTGATGCTCCAGATCGTGGACTCGCAGTGGAAGGACCATCTCTACGCGATGGACCACTTGAAGGAAGGGATCGGGCTTCGGGGCTACGCACAGCGCGATCCCCTCATCGAGTACAAGAAGGAAAGTTTCCAGATGTTCGAGGCGACCTGGGATCGCATCGAAGAAGAGATCGTTCGTTACCTGTTCCTTCTGCAGCCAGTTCGTGAACGGGTCAGCGAGCCCGCACCGACCCGACGCCCTTCGCGACTGGAGTTCAACGATCCGGGGGCGTCGCCGTCTGTGTTTGCTAGACGTGAGTCACAAGGCGGTGCCAACGCCGCGGTGAAGACCGTCAAAAGATCAGCGGCCAAAGTCGGTAGGAATCAACTTTGCCCTTGTGGAAGCGGAAAGAAGTTCAAAAAGTGCTGCGGCGCCTAGTCCGCGGCATTATCAGCAGGGAGCGTGAGCCTTGAACGACGACAAGTTTCCAATCGCTCTCACTTTTGAAGACGTCCTCTTGGTCCCCCAGAAGTCTGACGTCCTGCCCTCCCAAGTCGATACCAAGACCAAGTTCAGCCGTCGCATTCAACTCAACATCCCCATCGTGAGCTCGGGGATGGACACCGTGACCGAATCGCGCTTGGCCATCGCTATTGCCCAGCTTGGCGGACTGGGCGTCATTCACCGCAACATGACTCGGGAGCAACAAGCGGACGAGGTCGACAAAGTAAAGCGCTCGGAGAGCGGGATGATCGTCGACCCGATTACCATGACCCCCGATCGGTCCATTGCCGAAGCGCAGGCGGTCATGGCTAAGTATCGGTTCTCGGGTGTCCCGGTGGTGGTGGACGGAAAGCTCGTCGGCATTCTCACCAACCGCGACCTCAGATTCGAGACCCGAATGGATCTTCTAATCTCCGACGTCATGACGAAGGACAATCTGATCACCGTTCCGGTTGGAACGAATCTCGCCGAAGCCAAGGAGATTCTGCACCAGCACAAAGTTGAAAAACTGCTGGTGGTGGACGAGGAGTACAACCTGAAAGGATTGATCACCGTCAAGGATATTCAAAAGGCCATAAAGTACCCTCTTGCCTGCAAAGATGAGTTGGGCCGCCTCCGATGCGCAGCAGCCATCGGTGTGGGGGAGGAGGCTATAGAGAGAGCCAACGTATTGGTAGATGCTCAGGTGGATGCCCTGGTGGTGGACACCGCGCACGGTCACAGCAAGAAAGTCCTGGAGACCGTCGAGAAGCTCAAGAGCAAGCATGCCGACGTTGAGGTGGTGGCGGGAAACGTTGGCACTGGCGAAGCGACCCGTGATTTGGTTCAAGCGGGAGCCGACGCGGTGAAGATCGGCATGGGGCCGGGCTCGATCTGTACAACGCGAGTGATCTCGGGCGCCGGCGTACCTCAGATCACCGCGGTGATCGATTGTGCCGGTGCTGCGAGCCAGTCCGACGTTCCCCTGATCGCGGACGGGGGAATCAAGTTCAGCGGTGATATCACCAAGGCCATCGCCGCGGGGGCCGACGCGGTCATGCTCGGCGGTCTGTTTGCCGGCACCGATGAGAGTCCCGGAGAGACGATCCTGTACCAGGGCCGCACGTTCAAGACCTATCGGGGAATGGGTTCTCTAGGAGCCATGAGCGATGTCACTCGGGACCGATATTTCCAGCAAGAGGTGGATGCCTCGAAGTTGGTTCCGGAGGGGATCGAGGGGCGGGTTCCATCCAAGGGGAGTTTGTCCGGCGTCGTAACCCAGCTAGTCGGTGGGCTGCAGGCGGGCATGGGCTATTGTGGTTGCAGAAACATCAAAGAGTTGAAAACGCGCGCCAAGTTCGTGCGTGTCACTCAGGCAGGGCACCGGGAAGGCCACGTCCATGATGTCATCATCACTAAGGAAGCCCCCAACTACCAGCGCGACTAAGACAAGAGCCTCACGGTGAGAACTCCTCACCTTAGAGAAATTATCCTGAGAAACCCCCAAGTGGTTGCGTCGTTCCGTTCTTGGTTTGTTATCGCGGTGGTGGCGACCGCCTCGCTTTCGACGTGCGCCGGTGTTTCCCAAACACTCGTCACCGTCTACAGTCCTCTGTTGTCGATATCCATACCTATCCCCGCCGGTTGGAGCACGGAGGTCGGTTCCCAGGCTGGATTCAAGATGCAGATCTTCACCGGGCCCTCAGTCGATGTGCCCGAGCGGCCGGGAATCCGCGTGCAGGTCATGACCGGCCCAATACCGAGCGGGCGAACTGTGGAAGAGATCGCGGAACGGTACGTGGAAGGACAAGAGGTGTCCCTCGCGCGCGGCTATTCTTTGCACGGTTTCGCCGGTAAGAGTTGGTACTTCTCGTCTCAGGATGGTGCCGAGCAGTCACGTCTCATGTTGACCCCGATCGAGGGAATACTGTACGGCATCTACGCCCACGGCGAAGCGGGGACAGTTGCGTCCTACAGTTCGGTTCTGGACGCGATGTGGAATCAATTTTCGGTTGAGCGGGAACCGTTTTTCGGAGTCTACTCGCGGCCGGAGCTATCGTTGCAGTTTCGCCATCCTCGTTCCTGGCATAGGACGAAATCTCTAGGGGATCCTGGCAAATCCTTTTACGTTGGTTTCCGCAGCCCGGCTTTGGCTAGAGGCATCCACGCGACGCTCGAAGTCAGCGTGAACACTCTTTCCCCGGGAACCACTTTGGAGGCTTTTTACACGGAACGGACCGACACCTTGGGGGACAACTACCGTTTGGTTCGTCACGAGCAGGTGGCGGGCGGAAAAGGTATTTCCAATCTCTACGGTACCGAGACTCAACTCGCCAGCTACTTGGAAAGGACCTTCTACTTCGTGCGTGACGACAAGAGCTTTGTCTACAAGTTTATCGTTCAAAACGTCGTTTACACTCAGATCGAGCCCTGGATCGAGGAAATCGCCAAATCGTTTCCGCCTGGTTTAGAGATGGGTGAGGCTCGTTGAGGCGATCGACGGGGTGATATATACTCGCTATCAACCGTATGGCTACTGTATTTGAACGAGTTGGCGCGCTGCTAGGGCGGAAGTCCGATGCCCGAACGGTTGTGTCTGTCGAGGCGGGCCCCAAGAGCGCCGACGGCTCGCTTGGGCTTGCCAACGAGGGCGACGGCAGATACGAGCTGGTCAAGCTCTCCGACCGCTTAGGTGCCACTCCGGAGCGGCATTCTCAGTACTTGTACCTCCAGTTGGCGCCGAAGTTGAGGGACAAGCTGGCAGAACGTCTGGTCATAGAGATCGAATACTACGGGAAGTCATCCGGAACGTTTAGGCTGCAGTACAGCTCGACGGATCGGTCCGCACCGTACGACGGGCTATACAAAGAAGCCGAGCAGTTTTGGACAGGTGAGGAAACGGCTGAGCCGACATGGAGGAAGTGCCTTTTCGTCGTTGAAGATTTTGACGCGGACCGTCCTCAGAACCTGGACGCGAGCTTCCGGCTTGAGCTAAGGCAAGACTTCCACGTGTCGAGGGTTGCGGTGTCACCCGAGCTGCCCGAAGACGCCACGGTGTTCTCCGTTCAGGCGCCGCTTCCTTCGCTACGCAAGTCGCCCCATCGGGTCTACCCCATCTGGTGGCTCTTCGTGGAGCTCACCAACGTTTGCAACTTCCACTGCACGTTCTGCCCAGACGAAATCATGGACCGCAAACGCGGAATGATGGATTTCGAGGAAGCGCGTCGCATCTTCGACATGATCGCGAAGGAGAAGCAAAGAATCGGGCCACTCTATCCAGTCAAACTACACCAAATGGGCGAGCCGACGCTTCATCCGAAGCTGGTCGAGATCGTTGCCTATGCGGAGTCGCAAGGTATTCCCATCGAGCTCAATACTAATTGCAGCTTGCTGACCTCGGAACTAGTGGACGGACTCTACCAGGCCGGTCTGACGAATTTCATTCTGAGCTACCAGACACCGGATGAAGAGTCCTTCAAGACACGGAAGGTAATCAATAAGAATCTGACGTTCGATATTTACATGGAAAAGGTTCGGATGGCAGTGGAGCGCAAGGTGGCGCTCTCCGCGTCCACCTATCTCGAGATCGATGTCATGAACACCGCCGGCTCCTCCGAGATCCAAATCGTCAACGAGGAGACCCGCGCCAGCCGCGTTCTACTCGAGTGGATAGCGTTTGCCCGTTCGCTCGAGAGAAAGTACGGCTTGCCGCCCACATCGCACAACATGGACTCCGTTCAGGGGGGCTTCCGTTTCCTCGACCATGACGAGGACACTGGCCGGTACACCTTGTTGCCGGGAGTGGACCTCATCTGGAAGCGCCTCCATACCTGGGGCAATATCATCCAACCGGAGGAAGTCCGAAAGACAGTGGATGGCTATTGCCCCGCACCGAACGAGCAGTTCGTCATCTTATGGGACGGTCGGGTCACGGTATGCTGCACCGACTACGAGGGCCGGTTGTCGGTAGGGGACATCAAGAAGCAAACCATCGAGGAGATTTGGAACGGTCCCGGATGGCGTCACATGCGAGAACAGATGTGGAACGACGTACTCGAGAACGAGACCTGCCGAGTATGTAAAGGTGTCGAGGCTCCGAAGCTAGTTCAGATCTCGGTGTAGGCGTTTGTTGCCCCCGGCCTAGTTTTCGGCTTCCCCTTTTTTCTCGCTTCGGCCTGTCCCCGAGTATCCTCCTCAGCGGCCCAGCGCCTGGACGCCTTCACCAACCGTGCTCCCATGCGTCAACTCCGAGGCGGTCGTGCACAACGAAGATCGCCACCGGGGGCCGAGGGCTTCGGGATAGGGATTGTGGCGTCATGGCGTGTCGAGTCAGAGTTGGTCGCACATATTGCCAAAGTGGACGGGCGGCGACTGTATGCCCGAGAAGCTTCGTCATCGATGTTTAAATACGCCACTGACGTGTTGCACTTATCCGAGGCAGAAGCCTACCTACGGATAGCCGCCGCACGGGCGTCGCGCCGACATCCGGTGCTGCTGACGATGCTCGACGATGGGCGTCTTCACTTGAGCGGCATCGCGGCGCTGGCGCCGCATCTTACCGACGCCAATTGCGAGGAGCTCTTGGCTCGAGCAACCCACAAGACCAAGCGCGAGCTTCTGGTGCTGGTGGCGGAGATTGCGCCGAAGCCGGATGTCGCGCCCTCCATCCGGAAGCTTCCGAGGTCGCGACAGACGCCGGCAAGTGAACACCGTATGTCAGGCGCCGAAAGTACTCCGTCCGGAAAGAGTAGTTTAGCCCCTGAACCCGGGTCCGTGAACCGAAGCCGTCGTTTCTACTCTTTCCGGACGGAGTTGAGACGCGGCCACCGGCTTCACGTCGTGCCAGACGCGCTCGCGCCAGGTCTCCCCGAGCTCTTGTTCAAGGTGAGTATCGTTACCGCTACCGGTACACAGTTTCCAGGTTCCCCATCTTGTGGGACGGCCGGCGAATCTCGAAGCTTATTCGGGTCTTTGTGTAGGGGCTAGGCCGAGCCTAGTTTTCTTCCGTCCCCTTTTTCTTGCTGCTCGTTCCCAAATAGCCGAGCGCCTCTAGGTTCCGACGTGTTTCTTGTGACAGCTCCTCATCTTGTCGCGCAGGAGCACCACCGCGATTGCGATCGGTCTCCTGTTGCCAGGCTACCGTTCGAATCTGAAAACTCCCGAGCTCTGCCTGAAGTGGAGCGACCGCATCCTCTGAGTCAACGTAGCGGTTTATCAGCTCGTCCGGATCGCGCCACGTATCGAAGAGCTCGTAGCGACTCTTTGTCTCCGGCGTTTCTGGGTAGAGGATCAGTTTCAGGCGGCCGTTGGAAATTCCCACCTGGTGCCTATCGTTCTGAAGGAAGAGTCGGTCGTGCAAGCGATCCTGGCTGCGCCGCACCAACGTTAGGAGTGATCGGCCCTGCAAACCAGGCGGAAAAGTTACTTGCGCGAGATCCAATACGCTGGGAAAGATGTCCAAGGTCGAGACGGCGGCTTGAACAATCTCGCCTTGAGGAAGAATCCCCGGGAAGGAGAGGATCAGAGGAACGCGCAGCGACGGATCGAAGAGATCGTGGCCGTGATCGAAGAAGTAATCGTGCTCGCCAAGACTCTCACCGTGATCCGAAGTGAAGACGACGAGCGTGGAGTTGTGTTGGCTACTCTCCTCGAGAGCATCCAGGACGCGCCCGACATGACGATCGGCGAAGGCGATCTCGGCGTCGTAACGGTCGACGTAATCGCCCCAGCGTGTCTCACCGGGAACGAAGAGACGGCGGTTGACGCCTCCGTGGTAGCCAACCACCGGTTCTAGTTCCGGTCCGCGGGGGACGACCTCATCGTCCCGGAAGGCGTTCAGGAAATCCTCCGGTGGGTCGTAAGGAGTGTGGGGGTTCACAAAATGGATCCAGAGGAAAAACGGTTTCGTCTCTTCGTAGCTCGCAAAGAAGTCGACTGCGAAGCTCGTGAGCTCCTCGGTTTTTTCCACCTCGGCCCCCCCGGTGAGCCAGACCTGTTGGTAGCGGTCGAATCCTTGAGCAAAGCCTAGTGCGCGGTCTAGGTTGCCATTGTCCACGGCGGCGGCCGTCGAGTACCCGGCGTCTTTCAACACCTCGGCTAGGGTTTGGTTGTAATCCGGCAAATCGCGGTCGCGTACGGTGAGACCGTTCTGCGCGGCATAGAGTGATGTGAACATCGCCGCAAAGCTGCCACGCGTCTTCGGCCAGTAGGTAAATGCGTTGTCGAAGAGGACGCCACGGGCCGCCAAGCCGTCGATCGCCGGGCTCGTCTGCCGAGGGTAACCGTAGGAGCTCAGGTGATCGGCGCGAAGCGTATCAATGGTGAGGAGCAATACGTTGACGCCGGCGTTGGTCGCTACCGGCTCGACATCGTCAGGCTCACTCCGACAGCCGGCTAGAGCGAGAAGTTGAGCGACCAAGAGGGTCGCCCCCCAACATCTCATGAACGGCTCACTTCCACCTTCGCCGCCCTCGAATGGATCTCGACGAGTTTCTGTTGGGCGTCCTGCTTCGGGCGGCGAAGTGGTGTTCGCGGAGGGCCCCCGTAAAAGCCGATTTGATCGAGGAGGAATTTGAGGCCCGCAATGCCGAAATCGATCGCCAAGGCCTGGTGGACTGGCACTAGCGCGTGCTGGAGCTTGCGCGCACGCTCTAAGTCTCCGCGTTCGAAAGACTCCATGAGATCGATCGCGAGATCGTAGGCGATGTTGGCCACCGCGAGGATCGCGCCCCGTGCGCCCACGGTCAACGCGGCCAGCAGAAGGCTACCCGAACCGGTCAAGACCGAAAACTCTGGTGGGGCGAGGCGACAGATCTCCTGTAGTTGGAGCATGTCTCCCGCGCTGTCTTTCATCCCCACGATGTTCGGGTGGGAGGCGAGCTCCACCGCCAATTCGGCACCCATGTTAAGCATCGTAAAGATGGGCACGTTGTAGAGCACGACCGGTATCGGACTCTGTTCCGCGACCTCCAAATAGTGGGCTCGCAACGCGTCTGAGGTCATCGCACGTTTGTAGTAGGCGGGCGTGATGACCATTGCGAGGTCTACCCCCGTCTCTCCCGCCCAACGTGTAAGCGCAACGGTTTGGCGCGTCGACTCGCAGCCTGTCCCCGCCAACATGATCTTGTTGCTCCCGATTTCTTGTCGGGCTCGTCCCAGCACCCTCTTTTTCTCTTCTTCGGTTAGGTAAACGAACTCACCGGTCGAGCCGAGCACCGCGAAACCGGCGAGCCTGGTCTCGCTCCAGCGCTTGATGTTGTCGGCCATGCGATCGAGCGCCAAAGCTTCGTCGTCATCGAAAGCGGTCGGGATAGGTGCGATGATGCCTCTCAACTCTTTCACTTCACGCTCCTCTCGCTTTGGCTTCGGAGACCCTAATCTCGCGTGTTTGTTCGTCCAACACTTGCAAGTGGATCCGCACCGCGGCAGTGCTAGAACCGCGCCCCAGCTCGTCGAGTTTGCCGGGCCACTCTACCACCATCGCCGCACCCCGTCCTTCTACTTCCTCTTCCAGCTCTTCGAGTCCCAGCTCTTCGAGCTCACGTTCGTTTTCAATACGGTAGAGGTCGACGTGATATACGACGCGACTTCCGCCGCTGTACCGGTTTACCAAGGCGAATGTCGGGCTGACCACGCGGTCGGGCTCCACTCCGTAGCCGGCCGCGATTCCCTTGGCGAGCAGTGTTTTCCCGGCGCCGAGATCCCCGTCGAGATAAAAACAAGCTCCGTCGGGATGAAGTTCTGCGAGCGACTTCCCGAGAGCGATGGTCGCCTCGGGCGACCCGCTGCAATGGACAGTCTCCTTCGAGGCGGATGAAGCCTTCAATCGTCCTCCAAGCTGCGAATGGCGTTCGGCAGCTTGCGAATCAAATCGGTTGCGATGAGAGACGTTTCCCCTGTTTCTCCAGCCGCGAGATCGCCGGCAAGGCCGTGCAGGAAGACACCGAGGCGCAGGGCCTCGCCGGTCGGTAGTCTCGAGAGAAGTGCTCCCACGATACCGGTCAGTACATCTCCGGTGCCCCCAGTTGCCATCCCGGGGTTCCCGGTCAGATTGATGTGAACCTGGCCGGCGGGGTCCGAAATGAGACTGCGATGACCCTTGAGCACGACGAATGCCTTCGTCAGCGATGAGAGCTTGCGCGCTGACTCGAGCCGGTTCGTTTGAATGTCGCTCGCTGCGCATCCGAGTAACCGGGCGGCTTCGCCGAGATGCGGAGTGAGACCGACAGGTCTGTTCGGTGGAATAGAGGCTACCTCTCCTTCGAAAGCGTTGAGGCCATCCGCGTCGATCACCATGGGGAGCTTCGTTTCTTGCACCAACTTCTTCACCAAGGCGATGGTTTCTGGATGGCGACCGAGCCCGGGACCGATCGCCAGTGCGGTCTTACCCTCCAACAATTCTTGCAGCCGCGGGTAGGCAGCTTGGGAGATGGCACCGTCGCTGGTTTCCGCGAGAGGCTCCCACATGGATTCCGGTAGAGCGGGCGCCATCAGGGGCAGCGCTCCGCGCGCCGACGCCACGGTCACCAGGCCTACCCCTGAACGGAGTGCGGCATTCGCCGCCATGGTTGGAGCTCCAGGTTTGCCTACCGATCCACCGACAATCAAGAGGTGGCCGAAGTCACCTTTGTGCGCATCGGGCCTTCGTTTGGGCAGGAAGGGTGTCAAAGACTCGGCCTCGATGGTTTGAAGACGACTGCCGACGCTTTCCAGAACGGGTTCCGGGATTCCGATGTCCACCACCTCGAGCCGACCCGCGCGTGTACAAGCGGGAGGAAGTATGTGGCAGACCTTCGGGGCCGCCAGGGCTACGGTGAGGTCGGCTCCGATCGTCTCGCCGGGCACCTCTCCTGTATCCGAAGAGAGGCCGGAAGGCACATCCACCGATACCGTGAAGGCGGGAATCCCGTTGAGGTCATGGATCGCTGTTTGGAGCAGGCCGCGTGCAGCACTGGCCAAACCGGTTCCCAACAAAGCGTCGACGACGAGTTCGGAGTGAGCGACCTGGGGGAGGACGGCGTGCCATTTCGACTCGTTGGGAACGGCCTCGACGGAGAGACCGAGTTTCTGAGCGGCTTCAAGATTGGCTTTCGCATCGCCTTTCAACTCCTCGAATCTGCAGAGGACCCAAGCGCGGGCGGCGATGCCGTGGGTCGCCAAATATCTCAAAACCACTAGCCCGTCGCCTCCGTTGTTGCCTTTTCCGCATAGCACCGCGACTCTTCGCGAGCGAAGATCGGGCAGCGTTCGCTCGAGCGTCCTTACCACCGCCTGCCCGGCACTCTCCATGAGAGCGCGGCCGGGTATGCCGATCTCTTCGATGGTGCGGCGATCCGCCTCACGCATTTCGGAAGCTGTCAGCACATGCATGATCTAATATTATAGGGTCTACGCGGATTCGTGTGGGTTGAAAACTGCATTTCTGGGTAATGGCGGAAGGAAAGTCGCCACGATCTTCAGCTTGAGATATTCCTCGTCGCGATAGCCGTAGGCGCGTCGTTGCAGAACACGGATTTTGTTGTTGACCCCTTCAACTAGGCCGAGACTGACTTTGTTCTCCGGATGACAGTAGGAGGCGATACCATCCCAATGGGACTCAATCATACCGGCGAACTTCTGGTACGGATGCAGGCGTTGCCATTTGAGGCTGTCTTTCCAACGAGTGAAAAAGGCGCGAGCGCCGCGTTCGGTGCGGTAATCCCAGAGTTGCCCGAAGACCTCCTTCAAAATATAGGCGGTGTTCAGGCGCCGGTTGGCCTGGAGCAACTTTTTGAGTGCGCGGCGACCGTCTAGGCTCAGGTTCTCCCGCCGGGAAAGCAAAGTGTAACGCTGCCCCTTGATGTACGACCGGTCCTTGCCGCTGAGGCGTTTGTACTCACCGCGCCGGACCTCATCGAAGGCCTTTGACAGATGACGCATGATATGAAACTTGTCGAAGATGATCCGCGCATTAGGCGCGTTGTGAATCACCGAGTTCCGGAAGGGCTTCCACGTATCCATGGCGGCCAGCTTGATACGGGCGCTTTTCTTTCCGCCCGGCGCCTTGAAGAACAAATCGATGTCGGTTTCTTTGCGACCCTCACCGCCCACCCAGATGGGACGCGCCCGCTCCAGGTCGCTGACAATGACGCGATAGTTATGTCCCTTGCGGATGGAGATCTCATCGACACCGATGGCCCGAGGCGCCGGTAGCCCCGCCCGGTCGACCTGCTCTTGCATGTAGAGCGTATCCAGAGCCTTCACCGTACCGTGGTGCAGACGTTCCATCTCGGCCACCGCCTTGTTCGGCATATCCCGGCACAGCTTGCCCACATGCGTCGCAAAACGCTGGGTGTAGCGCGAGTTGTTCGCCAGCCAGTCTAGGTGTTCTACATGCACACCGCCGCACCCAGAACAGTTGACGCGCCAACGCTCGTATTCCAGATAGATCCGCCAGCCTGCCAACGACAGGTCGCGGACCCGGCACACTTGCTTGTCATAGCGCCCCCGGCACCGTTGCCCACAGTAAGAGCACACAGCTGTTTTTTTCGCCTCTTGAGCTGGATGACGCGGGCGTATCGGTCACCGAATAGACCCTTCAATCCGGCACCAACCACGAAACCTGGCAGCGCAAACAGCGAGCGGATCGACTGGGAATTTTTCACTCGGCTAGCCTATCCTAAAAATGGACCACTTTTCAGCACCTGATGAAGTACTCGATACCTTTTCCACACAATGAGTTACACTGTTTTTCCGTCAGAACTTACCCACACGAATCCGCGTAAACCCATATTATATCTCGTCGTTTAGTTGGTGGTCACAGCGTCTTGACGCACCCTGCGGTGCAGTCTAGGCTTGAGCACTTCTGAGAGATATCGGAGAGAGTCCCATGGCCATTCGGATCAATGTGAACGGGAAGTTGGGTAACGAGACCGATTTGATGCTGTCGCCGTTGGATCTGGGTTTCGTATTTGGGGCCAGCGTCTACGAGACCATTCGTACCTATAACGGTCGCCCGTTCCTTTTGGGGAGGCACCTGAAGCGTCTTCGAGAGTCCGCGAATAGCGTTCACATTCATCTCGATGCGAACGTAGGAGAGCTCACTGAACGGGTGGAAGAGACTTTGGCCGCCGCGTCGAACCCCGAATCCTACGTTCGCATCATTGTGTCGGCGGGCGTGGGCGCGCTCGACTATCGGCAAAGCGAAGGCGACGTGCCTCCCCCGACGGTTGTGATTCTCGTAAAGCCCCTCCCCGAGGTGCCGCCCCGGCTCTACGAGGAAGGGGTCCGAGTAGCTCTCGTGAGTGTGGTTAGAAACCATCCGAAGAGCGTGAGCCCGCGCATCAAGTCTTCGAGCCTCCTCAACAATATGTTTGCGATGCGGGAAGCACATTCTCGAGGTGCCGAGGAAGCCGTCATGTTGAACTATCGCGGGGAGGTCGCAGAGGGATCTCAGACCAACATTTTTCTCGTTCGGGAACGGACCGCCCGCACCCCGTCGGTGCGTGCCGGGATCCTGGCCGGAATCACCCGAGAGTTGGTTCTAAGCTTGGCCAAAGAATCGGGGATCGGGACAAGGGAGGACATCATATCTCCCGACGAGCTTCTTCAGGCTGACGAGATCTTCCTTACCAGCAGCACCAAGGAGATCCTGCCCGTGGTAGCGGTCGATGACAAGCAAATCGGTGATGGACGGCCGGGCTCGGTGACGCTGGAGCTTCTGAGGGCGTATCGGGAAAAGGTAAGTAGCAACTAGTCGGCAACTATATTCGTCGTTCCACTTCCGGGAAATTCTGCCACACCGGTACTCCGCAAAACCGATCGCCTTCGGTGCATCGCGGTGAGGCGACGCCGTTCCGTATAACGCACGGCGGTCCCATGTAGCGTGCGATGCGAGGGTGCACCTGTCGTAACTGCTCGAGCTCGTCCATGGAGGATCGATAGATCTCCTCCTGGGCGTTGAAACACGTCCGCATCGTCCATTTATGCATGAGGTAGATCAGCGAACCGGACTCTATGAAGCGAACCGACTTCGCATTGGGCAACACATAGAGCGCCCATTCGAGCGGGACCCCCAGTTCCAAAAGCCGATTCTTCGTGCCCCAAGCCTCGTCCATCGCCTCGCGATAGAGAGATAGGGCAGCGGAGTTGGCCTCGATCAACATGGGGACGATGTAGTCGGGCCGTGCGGTGTCGGTCAGGGTCATAAGCGGTCGTGAGCCGGGGACCATGCGGTGGCGCTGATCCTGAGAATCCGCCGTATGGCTGATCTTCTTCGAGAAGGCGTAGCTCGCATGGTAGAGCGCGCGCATGATGGGTGAGTGCACCGCGACGTTCATCGTGTCGGTTCGGAGAGGATTGAGATGCGGATCCAATATGCGAGCGATTGCCTCCTCGGTCGTGAGCTGTTCACTCGACCGGCCCAGGACCGCACGCAACGCATCGGCGACGACCGTTTCCGCTTCATCGGAATGGTCGATGAGTTTCGCGGTGCGTCCATCGAGCTTGCGATCGAACTCCTCGCAGAAAGAGTCGGCGTCCTGCTGCAGGTGTGGGAAACCGAACTCCGGAAGCTCGTCCTTGCCGAGCGGGGGCTCGCCAATCTTTTCGAAGAACAGGGGGTCGATTTCCCGGACCGCACTGACCATGGCGTCGATCACCAGGCCTGCTTCGTAAGGAACGTCGTTGGCCCGCTGCATGCGTCGAAGCCGGTGAAGGGTGATCCCGGAGATGGTGTGAATCATGGAGGTAAAAGCAGCGATCGGGATGACGTAGCGCGCCGTCTCAATGGCCTTTTTTTCTGCTTCCCTCGCAATTCGCTTCCGCCGCTTTTCGTTCTTCGTTGACCCGGTCTCGTTGAAGTTGCGTAGATCGGCCATGATCTTCCAGGTGTCGATTTTTAGGATCTCTGTGAGTCGTCGGTAGTTTTCCCAGGCTTTCACGATGGCCGACTCGTAAACTGCCGCGGCGTCCGCATTCATGGGAGGAATGAAGGCCTGCACTTCGTCCAGCCGGACGAAGCGTTGGCTCGACTGTTCGGAGTTGTAGAATGGGTAGCTGTGCAGGAAGCTCCAAACGAACTGGCGAGAGATATTCTCCATTCCGAACACGAAATGCGCGTGCTGGTAAACGGTATGATGCCCGCCGCCATAGGTGGACCTACTGATGGAATCCCGCTGGCGGTCGGTGATCTCCGAGCTCTCCACGACTCGCGGCATATAACACGTACGAGCGGCGGCTATCGAAAGGTCGAAGGGATCGCTGAAGAAAGAGAGGAGTCGAATCCGAGGCGATTGCTTGGCGACTTGCTGGGCGGGCTCTGTAACCATCCTCGATTGAGTTCCTAAGGGCGCTATCCTATCACACCCCATGGCTCCAGCTGCGAGTCAGCTTAGGTGGTTTTTGTGAGGGAAGGAAACTCTGGAGAGTGGTTAAGGGACCCTGCGACCGGAGGGGGCTTAGACGGCTCAGGTTCCACCCCAGCCGATGGTTACATTTTCGTCTTCGACGATCACCGGAACGCTCCGCCTCCCGTCTGAGAGCTCGAGCATGCGCTTCATTCCTTCGGGATCCCTCTTGACGTCGACGTAGTCGACTGGGGTGTTCTTCTTGGCGAAATCCTCACGGGCTGCCGTGGTGTAGGGTCAGCCGGCCTTGCCGAAGATGATAACTCCGTTTTCCATGGCTTCATTGTATCAAGCAGTGAAGAGTCAATGAAAAGTCACCAGTCATCAGTACATATTGGTCACTGCTGACTGATTACTTCCAGTGCTCTTAGTCCATAATTTGGCCGCCGCAGAGGTTATACGTCTGGCCGGTGATCATCGAGGCGTCATCGGAGGCTAAGTAGAGCGCCAACTTGGCCACTTCGTCCGGCTCGATGAACCGCTTCAGAGGGACTCCCGCGATCGCCTCCTCGCGAAAAGCCTCCGCCGAGATCCCCAGAGCAGTCGCCGTTTCCTGGATGCCCTGCTCCGCCATGTCGGTTGCGACCCAGCCGGGACAAATCGCGTTGACCGTGATCTGCCGAGCGGCGAGCTCCAGCGCCAAGGCGCGAGTAAAACCAAGCAGGCCGTGCTTGGAGGCGCAATAGGCAGCGAAACCAGGCACTCCAAACCGTCCCAGGACTGAAGAGACATTGATGATACGGCCCCATCCCGAGCTCATAAGCTCGAGCGATGCCTTGGTGATGAGATAGGCTCCGGTCAGATTGGTGTCCAATATTTGATGCCAACGCTCATCGGTGGGATCGTCGATCGGAGTGCGGCCGGACACGCCGGCGTTGTTCACGACCACATGAAGCTTTCCCCATGTGCGGCCGATGTCGGCTACCGCCTCTTCGACCTCTGACTTGACTCGAACGTCACAACGAAGCGCGATGGCGCGCCGTTCCTCTCCATTGAGGGACTCCGCCAACTCTTCGATCTGTTCTACGTTCCGTGCCGCCAGGGCCACCTGGGCTCCCTCGGCGGCGAAGGCCTCGGCGACCGCGCGACCGATGCCGCGGCTGGCGCCAGTGATGAGTGCCACTTTTCCTATGAATCTTTTCATGAATTAATGCTCGCTCGCCTCCTCGGCTCGCTCACGGCCCTCGCTCTTCAATCAATGGCGCGGGGCCCCACCCCGCCGCTTGGCTAGCCCCGGTCGAAGCAACCACGTATTTTGGCGGCCGACAGGTGCCTCGCCAGTGTCAAGGCCGAACCATGCCCGGTGCGCCGGGCATGAAACGACGAATATAATCACGGACGGCATCCCTTGTACTCGTGAACGCGAGCTCGTCCCAAGGGATGCTCCCGGGCTCGTAGCCGCGCACTTCCAGGCATTCGTCGGCTGCCATGAGCTTGCCGCCGATGACGTCCGCCGCGAAGACCAATACCATTGAGGAGCCTTGATTCCAGTCGCCCGCCACAACGAGGACAAAACTTGTACTCTTCGTCCGCCAAGGATCGTCCCTTTGAAAATTGGAAGAAACGATTTGACTCACCGACGATGAAGCGGCGAATGTATCACTGCCGTTCCGCCAGTGTCAACGAACCGGCGCCTTCTTTTAGGTCGAGAAAGGATGAACACCAATGGCTCTGTTCTTCACCGAAGAAGATGTAGAAAGTCTCCTTACCATGACCGACGCGGTGTCGGCGGTTGAAGATGCGTTTCGGCAGCTTGGCGAAGGAAGCGCGGTCAATTGTCCGCGGGCGCGGGTTGGTCTTCCCGGGACGATGCTTCACGTGATGCCCGCGGGAAGCGCGGAGTGGGGCTTGCTGGGGCTCAAAGCCTACATTGCAAAGAGCACCGGCGCCTGGTTCCTATTCCACCTATATGATACGAGCGGGCAGCTCCAGGCGGTGATAGAGGCCGACCGCTTGGGACAGATGCGGACGGGTGCCGCGAGCGGAGTCGCGACACGATTCATGGCTCGAGACGACGCTGCGACGGTTGGCATGTACGGGACCGGCGGGCAGGCTCGCACGCAGCTGGAGGCGGTGGCGGCAGTCCGACCGCTGAGCCGGGCCCGTGTCTTTGGCCGCGACGGAGAACGCCGGCGCCGGTTTTGCGAAGAAATGAGTGAGTCCTTGGGCATTGACGTGCAACCGGCGGGCGCACCGGAGGAGGTTCCTGTGGGGGCCGACATTCTCATAGTCGCAACGACGTCGCGAGAGCCGGTCTTGCACGGGGATTGGTTGCGCCCTGGGCAACACATCAATGCCATCGGCGCGAACGTCGCGTACAAGAGGGAAGTGGACGTCGAGGTGGTGCGCCGCTCGTCGTGCATCGTCGTCGACTCCGAGGAGCAGGCACTCCTAGAGTGCGGCGATCTAATTGCTCCGATATCAGAGGGTGAGCTCGCGTGGGACGACGTCTCGGAGCTCGGTCAGCTGGTGTGTGGGAAAGCGTCGGGTCGCCGGACGGAGGAAGACATTACGCTTTTCGAATCGCAAGGAATCGCGATCGAGGACGTCGCGGTCGCGCGCTGGGTTCTTGAGTTAGGACGCGAGCGTGGACTAGGCCAAGCACTACCCTTTTGACTTGGGAGTTTCTTCCAGCAAGGTGCGCGTGATTTGCTGCCCATGCTCGAGCACTTCCTCCAGACGACTTTGAAAGTGGATGCGGTTGGCCAGCTCCGCTAGCGGCCCGAGCGGGAGCTCATACTCGATGATGTCGGTCATGCGCGTTCCGGGCCCTTCGGGGGCGAACACGTGAGTGTGGCGGTAGCTCTGAAAAGGCCCGGCTGCCTGAACGTCCACGAACTGTGAAGGGGCTGCGTACTCGACGATCTCACCGGTCCAGTCGAACCGTAAGGGACCGACGTACATCGCGTACTTCAAGACGGACCCTCGCTTCAGGCTCTTGGGCACCTCGACGATGTCGACTCGAAGATAAGCAGGAAGGATCTTTAGGAGGTTACGTGGATCGTCGTGGAATTGAAAGACCAGCTCTGTCCGGCTATCGATTAGGGTAGTTCGCTCGACTCGACTCATGGCTGGTCGGTCTTCCCTCGTTCCAGTGCTACCCTCACGTTTTCCAGTCCGGTGCTGACTAGCTCTTCAAGTTTCTCTCGTACATAGAGTTTGTGGGCGAGCGAACTGAGAAGTCCATGAGGCATCTGATACTTCAACAGCTCGCGGACCCACGTCGACGTCCCTTCCGGCTTGAAATGATGCTCATGGCTCCATTGTGTGAATCGACCACGGCGCTGAACGTTGACGAAGCGCGCGGGTGGTTGGTATTCCGACACCAGTGCTTCCCAGCGGAACTCCAGTGGCCAACCGCGAAGACGGTATCCGAAGATTGCCCCGGGTCGAAGATCTTTCGGGAGCCGTTCCAGCTCGACGCCCGATGTGCTGGAGGTGATGAGCCGAAGGTTTTCCGGAGTGTCGTAGAACGCGAAGACCTCGCCGATTGGCCGTGCGATCTTGGTGCTGCGCTCGATGTGGAAGCTCCTTTCATTCCCCATGGGTGCCCTATCCTATGTCTGGGGGCTGTCGGAATTCAACGAGGTACTTAACAGTGGTAGGAGTCGGGCCGTAGCCTGTTCGACTTGCTCGATGGCCTTTTGGCGAGGTTTGTCAGTCAGCGCTTCGGCGAGCACGACCGTCAGCAGCGCCCGCGAGCTTACCCGGTGCACCAACACGGTCGGGTAGGGGTCTTCTTTTCCCTCACCAACGAGTGCCCCCAGTAGCGGCGTTAGAGACGAAAGGGGATGCGGGAGCGGAAAGTCAACGTTCCCGAAAGCGCCGAAGGGAGTGCCCGCCTCGTCTACTAGGAAGGCCGAGCGTGCACCGAGCTGCGACACCAGGTCGGCGAGCAGATCGCGAATCGGTGCGATGGCTCCAGGGCGCGCAAGAATCTCGTCCGACAGAGACACTGTTTCACTCCAGTTGATATGTTATGGACGGAGCAGCTTTGAGCCAGCGCGAAGCCGTCTGCCGGCCGCAGACGCCGCTGGTCGAGCAGGCCAGGGGCCGAACGCGGCCTTGAGCCCATGAGGCGTGGGGGTGGGGCCCCGCGCCAGGCGAAGAGTGAGGCCCCGAGGGAGTCAATATAGGGGAGGCGCGTTGACGAGCAAGAATTCACTAGTGGTGCCCCTTACGCTGGGCGACACAGTTCTTATGGGCCTCTACATTGGGGCAGAGCTGGCGGCCAACGTGTCGGAGGCCAAGCCGGTCCTTTTGTGGGGACTCACCGTCGACGGCGGCACGCTTATCTATGCTCTCACCTTCACTTTGCTCGACCTGTTTCACGAGAGGCAGGGAAAAAGGGGAGCACAGAAGCTGGTGATCGCCGCCTTTGCTGGCAACTTGCTTCTCGCCGCGTATATACATGTTACGGTACAGCTCCCGTATCCGTCCTTCTACCAAGGCCAGGAGAGCTATCGGCAAGTGCTCGGGGCGACTCCACGCATTGTGGCCGCCAGCCTCACTGCGTTCTTGCTGGCATCGCTGGTCGATACCGAGGTCTATGCATGGCTCAAAAGGAGAATCCATGGTCATCGCTGGCTCCCGGTTCTGGGCAGCAATGCGGTAGGGACGCTTTTGGATAGCGTACTTTTCATCACGCTCGCCTTCTATGGTCGTTTTCCGTTACTGCCTCTCGTCATCGGCAACTACATTATCAAGATGGGGGTGACGGTGTTGAGCTTACCGTTGATTTACGCGCGTGGGCGCTCGTGATAGGATCCGCCTGGGTGTTCCCGATCGGCGCCCGAGTAGGACTGACTGCTTCACGGAGACTAAGATGCTCTTACCATTGGTGTTTGGACCGCTAGGCATACCCGAGCTCCTAATCATCCTCTTCATCGTCTTTCTGATCTTCGGTGCGAACAAGCTTCCCCAACTAGGTGCTGGTTTGGGGGAGGGGATTAAGAACTTCAAGAAATCCATCAAGGGAGATAGCGAGGAGCTACCTCCTGAGGACTCGAACGAAAAGGAAGACTAACCGTCCCCGCGTAGAGTCTCCATTCGCTCGAGTCGCCTCCGTTACTGCGCAACATCTCTAATGATCAGAGTATTGGTGCGTTCGTCGAAGGCGACCTCCCCGCGGGGAGATAGGGTCTTTTGAAGGACTGGGGCGAGGTCGCGCGCCCGCGCGTAAGATAGGCGACGATAACTGGTTTGGAGCGGACCGGACAGACGCTTTTCCTCTTCGTACTTTCTCCGCTCCTCCCGCTCTCGGGTCAACTGCGCCAGAGTTGCCACGCGGATCAGGTTCTCGCCCATCCTGTCTTCGCCCAGCCGGCAGTTTCGAAGCGTGAGTTCCATCACTCGACGCCAGGTAACGGCCTTCAACGCCAGCGTGAATTGACACCGCACTTCCGGATCCGCGATCAAATTGAAGTCGCCTAACTTGGCGATGAGCCGCAGAATGTCCAACACGTCTGCGTCTTTCATGTCGAGGTCGATGAGAATTTCGGAAGCCTCTGCAGCCTGTGAATTCCCTTCCGCGGGAACAGTGGACGACTGCACGAGCAGCAGGCTCAAGAGCACCGTCGACATCGTCATAAATTTACCTCCTGGCCGTCGTCCGCTAGGTCGAAGCGAAGCTGGGAGCGCCGGCTGAGGACGTCGTCCCCCGCATGTAATAAGAGTGTCCGCTTTGCACGGATCTCACTGTGGTGTTCTTCCAGCTCCTTATAGGACATGTGGTATTCGATTTTTTCCTCATAGGACGAGCACTCGCAAATGAACAGGTCTGCGCCCTGTGTTTGATGGGCAAGCTCATCCGTCCACTCGGTATCTCCGGAATAGACCAAGGTGCGTCCGTTCAGGCTTAGTCGGTAGCCGAACGCCATGCCCTGCGGGAAATGGCGCACCGGGAACGCCTTCACCTCCAGGTTGCCCCACCGATCGGTTTCTCCCGCCTTCATCTCTCGAAAGACCAAATCGAAGTTTCGTGGCTTTGCCTGGAGCCCTGGAAACAGAAGAGAAATGGCTTGTGCGATCTTGTTCTCGGTGCCGTCGGGCCCCACCACCGTCAGCTTGCGATCACGGACCTGTTGGTACTGGAACTCGAGCAAGAGGAAAGGCACTCCCGAGAAGTGGTCCCCGTGATGATGGCTGATGAAGATCAAGTCGATACACGATGGCGACTCATCCAAATGTTTCATCATTCGAAGGGCGGAAGGGCCGCAGTCGAGGAGCATGCTCACCTCATCGGACTGAACGAGGATGGAGATCGGATTTCGGCCGCCACTTCCGAAAGCATTTCCCGTTCCTAGGAAGAGGACTCTCAATTGGGATTCCGCTTTCGATTTAGGACGGTGGTTTCGAGTTACGAGGGAAAAGAAGGATCGAGTCTGCGTTTTGTCGCTCGCCGGTTGGATCGGAGGGTGAGTTCACCAGTCGGTTGCGCGCGACCATCGCAGTAGACCCGCCGCCATCCAGGTTCATTGCAGAAACCGCACCGAGCTCGATGAATAGATCCGTAAACTCGGGAAGCGACATTCCGACGCTCGTTTGGGGTTGGCGGCCATCGACGGTGACGAACAGCAACGTTCCGTCGGCTCGTGCCCCGACCCCCGTTCGCGGGTGACGAGAGTGGTAGAAGACTTGAGATATAGATTCGGTGCCTGGGTCTTCGATCCGCTTCCCTTCGGAAAGAAGCAGAGGTCCTCCGCCGACTATCGAGGTCGTCTCATTCCAGCTCCTTCGGTGATCGGTTCGGGATGGCAGGAGAGAAAAATCGAGAGTCACGTTGTGACCGACTTGGAATCGAGAGATCAAATCCACGGCTCGCGATGCCGCGAGGGAAATGACAAACCCCGACCGCGGTATGACGGAGCTTCCGCTCTCCAGCCTGACCTCTGCGATTTGGTTTTCGCGCACCACCACTTCCGCGCCACTCGGCGCGGTAAGGGTTGTTCGATGGAACTCCGGCGTATAAAGGACGACTTCCTTCCGTCCTCGGCGGCGATTGAGACCGTCAAGTTTCTCACGCGTACCGTTCTCGAAGACCAGATCTCCTCGAAAGCGAAGTCTCCCGAAGAGAAATTGAGTTCTCCCCTCGCTATCCGAAATGCCCAAGGCCGCACGTCCCCGATCAGGCTCGGAAAGGAGCGCGCCTTCCACTCGAAGCACACCCAGAGCGTCACCCTGGAGTATTCCGGTCCGCACATAGTAACCGCCGTTGATGGCGGCGATGGCGCCGCGTCGACGGGCGAGACCACTCGTTGTCTCGAGCCCGATGGCCGCATCGTAGGCGTGGGCAACCCGCACCCGGGTTTGATTTGGATCGGCCTCGAGGATGTGGATCTCCCAAGGGCCATCGGCGTTGGTCACGTCCTGAAGGTATTCCTCGATGGTCATCTCAGGGGGGAAGCCCGCTGCGCTCAGTATCTGTCGTTGAGTCTCGGCGGCTTTCCGATCGGGCAAGGCTTCCACGCAGATGCGATAGCGAAGGCCACGGTAGTGAGGTGCGGCAGCCACTCCAGCATTTTTCAGCCGGGCGAGCATTGCATCCGCCGCGGCTTGGGAGTCGAACGAGCCGACCAGGATCCGGTAGCGGACAGATGAAGCTGTGCTACCCCGAAGGACTCGCGTGTGCCGTAATCCCGGTACGAGGAGCTCTTCAGTTCTCTGGTCAGGTGGAGACGATCCGTGAGCGTACGGAAAGCTCCAAATGGCTACGCCGATTCCGGCGAGGCTAACGAGCCTCAGTGTGAGGCGGGACGGGCCAACCCGGGTCATTTTTTTGGGGGGGAGGGGGGTGAAGCGGCGCAGTCTTCGCAAAGGAACCTCGGGTTGGGGCTATCGGTGTTGACTACGCGCGAACAACCAGCACATTCCCTGCGGTCCCGTCCCCGGAAACACTCCGCCTTACGGTCCACCAGTTCGGTGAGATAGCGCTTGAGGTCGGCGAGGTCCCCACCCGCGAACCACTTGGAATCCTCGCTCGGATCCTCCCCCGGGTGACCGCGTTCGGACGTCAATACCTCGATGCTACGGCCTTCACCATCATCAGTCTGCCAGGAGCTCTCGATGCGGATCTCAATCGCCATAAAGTGCATCGCCTGAAACGGAGAACCGATTTATCGTTTCGGAGGGTCGGATTATACCACCGGCAGCTGCAAGGGAGGAAGCACCTCGTTCAGGCTTCCAGTGCGGTAACCCTGGAGATCGACCGTCACGAACGTGAAACCGAGCTCTTTGAACCTCGTCAGCAACTTTGGGACCATGTCTGGGGACAAAGCGCGGGCGATTTCCTCGGGTGCGAACTCGAGGCGTACGAGTTGGTCGTGATGGCGTACTCTAAAATGACGAAATCCGAGCTCGCGCAGTGCGCTCTCACCGTCTTCCACCGTTCTGAGCTTTTCGGGCGTCACCGGACTCTGGTAAGCAATGCGCGAGGACAAGCACGCTGACGCGGGCTCGTCGGCGGTTGGAAGAGAGACTTGCCGAGAGAGGTAACGGATCTCTGACTTCGTCAAACCCGCTTCCTCGAGTGGGCTCCTCACGCTCAAGGCCTTTGCCGCCCGTCGTCCCGGGCGGAAGTCCCCTAAATCATCTAGGTTCGAGCCGTCAGCGACGAAGTCGAAACCTCGCTCATTAGCCAAGTTCGTGAGTCGCGTGTACAACTCGTTCTTGCAGTGAAAGCATCGGTCGCTTCCATTGGCACGATAGGCCTCGATTTCGACCTCACGCGTTTGGACGAAGAGGTGGGGAATCTCGAATTGCGAAGTAATCCGCTTTGCCATTTGCCTTTGGTAGTCGGGGTAGCTCGGGCTTTCACCGGTGACCGCGAGCGCAGCTTCGCCGAGAGCATGGTGGGCCGCATAGGCCAAGTAAGCGCTATCTACTCCGCCGCTGAAGGCCACCACAACGGAGCCCATCTCCTTCAGGATCGATTCCAGCTTTGCGCGCTTCGTCTCCGCTTGCTCAACCACCGTCTCCACCGGTCCTGCTCCATCTCTCATCGTGTTCTGTTCTTTCAAATCTCACCCCATTCCCCGCCTTCGACCGGTGCCAGCTCCAATTCAATCGGGCCTACACTCAACACTCGGAGATCTACACCGCACTCCGGGCAGCTAATCACCTCACCCTGGTCGACATCCAGATTATCAATTTCGATCTCAGACTCACATTCTGGACAATCAGGATGCATGGGCTCTCCCGCGGAGCACGATGAGACAGAATTTGGTCAATGAATTTCGCTTCGCCGACGTTCTTGGGCTTAGATAGAACGTCATGAGCTCGTTATGGATCCCTGCCACTGGTTCGGAGGGGAATTATAGCAACTCCCGAAATGTCATCGCAAGCTTGCCATAATTCTCGATACTATTTAGAATCAATCCTTTAGATTCGACGGCCCGAAAGGGGGGAGAGGTTGACGGAGCTAGACGACAAAGCGCGGGACGTGTTGGATGCCGTTCTTCAAATCGCCTCCGCCTTCGATCGCCGCGATCTCGACAGCTTGATTGCCGCTCACTATCAGGGATCCGAGTCGAGCATCATTCCCGCCGGTGTGAGCGCTCGGGCAAGCGGTTGGGAAGCGGTTCGAGACCGACTGGAGACCTTGCTGGGCGAGTTCCAGCACTCGAAGACGACCGTCCAAGAACCCCAAGTGTCGCTTTTCGGAGACGTGGCCATCATCGACTACAAACAGAAAATATACAGCAGCGTTCATGACATCGAGTTCAACTGGGAGGGATGGGTTACCGATGTGATGGTGTTCCGTGAGGGCCGGTGGTTGAGAGTCCATCATCACGCTTCCGACCGACGCCAATCCTAATGAATTAGTGCGCGCTCACTCCGCGTTCGCGCGCTTGGCCTCGCTCCTCGCTCGGCCTCCCGTCGTCGGCCCGCCGCCTGGCCACGGCGAGTTTTAGCAACGACCTAGTTTGGCGGCCCACTCGGGCTCGCTCCTTCATCAATGCGGCGGGGCCCCACCCGCACCGCCGTCCCTTCGCCGGCAAGCGGCTTCGGGACAGCTGATGGCTCCTCGCGCAGGGTGCAGTGAATTCTTCAGCGCGCTGCTAGGGGTTCAAGAGAAGGCGGCCTTCCACGGTTCCTTCGATCTGCACACGATCGAATAACAGAGGATGGTTGCGACCCGATTGCCAGTCTCCATTCTGGTCGAAATAGTGGGGACTCAAAGGGTGGCCCGAGGCTCCGGCGGGGATCACCGAGCTCGTCGCATTCCAATTCCCGACATCCATCACTAAACGCAAAGACGTCCCAGCAGGGGCGGCGAACGGATCGCTGAGTGAAACCATCGCGTTCGCAATGGTGTAGGTCGAGCCGCCGAAAGGTGAGGGGCCGCGATTGAATATCCAACCGAGTAGGGGCCCCTGTCCTAGGGGATGCTCGAACAATACACCGTGCAGCGCCGCCCAGTCCCACCCAGATGGATCTTGTCCTTGCCGAGTGCCTAGCAGCGCGACCGCCTCCTCGAAGCTCTGCATGAAAATTGCCTTGCGATCTTCCACGGCAGGCGTGGTGCGATTGTCCCACCATTCAGAATTGGGGTCGTCGACGATCGCATAGATGCCACCCGGATGCCCCATTTCGACGAAGTCCAAAAAATCTGGATAGAGAGCGTCCGAAACATCGTCTTGAAAGGTATTCGCCAGCAACCTTACGTAGAATGCCTGATAGAGTGCGGGAGCGGCGCCGCGTCCCATTTTCCGGTCCCAGGTTCTCAATAAACTCTGTGCGTCACTCGCATCACCGGGGGCTACGTTCAGTGCCACCACGTATCGGAGGAGAGACTCGGTTGAGGTGTCGTATCGATCGGCCTGGATCGCCTGGAAGTCGGCGGCTCCCAGCTGAGCCCGCGCTCCGACGAGTGCCGCAATGCGGTTGGCTCGGAACGGCGCCAGTTGATCCCGGCCCAAGGGGTAGTCCGTTTCGTCCGGCACCATCTTGTGGTTTGCGGAAACGATGAATCCCTCTTCGGGATTCAGGACGAGTGGCTTCATCTCGCGCGGGATATAACCTTGCCATTCGAACTGCCCCGAGGCTCCGTCGACGGGCATGGTTCCGTCGAACCCCGTTCGAACCGGCACCTCGCCAGCAGGGAAGAATCCGATGTTGCCTTCGACGTCGGCGTAGAGGAAAGCGAGGGTGGGGCTCGTTAATGTCCGAAGTGCCTCAGTGAATTCAAACCAACCGCCCGCGCGGTTCAACCTTAGCAGTGCGAGCGCACTATCTCCGTTCCACGGGGCGTCCCACCGGAGGGAAAGTACTTGGCCGTTCCGCGGTTGATCGGAAACGACTACACCGTGTCGACTATGCTGGATCGGCAGCGTGACCGGAGTGCCTCCAGCTACCGAGATGGTCTCCTGAAAGCTCTGAAAGTCTTCCCAGACATCCCCCGCCGCGTATTGGCCCGGGTCGGACGGGTTGATCGTCTCGACGTAATGATCTTGGACGTCCGCATAGAGCGCGGTGACTCCCCAAGCGATGCGATCGTTGTGTCCGATGACAACCATGGGGAGGCCGGGGAGACTTGCTCCCGCCACGTTGAGACCCGCGCCGGACTGATGGACTTCATACCACACCGAGGGAATACCGAGTCCCAAGTGCGGGTCGGAGGCGAGTAGGGGCGCCCCGGTCGTCGATCGACTACCCGAAACGACCCAAGCACTGCTAGCGCCGAGCCGCAGAAAGCGATGACCGGCGAGAGCCGACCCAGAGGCTAGCCTTCCCCAACCCCTGTCCGCTTCCAAGTGGCTCGCGCTGTCCGTTGGCGGTGGTGTGAGGGGGATGTCCCGGCCGCTGTTGAATTTGGTCGGGTAGCGGCGGCACCTGTGAATACTCTTAGGCAGCAAACTCATCGCTGTCAAGAGATTTCTGTTTGCTTCTAAGCGCGTGAACGAAAGCGCCCATATGGCGATAGCCTTTGATACGCCGGAACTTTTTCTGCGCGGTGACGACGCCAAGAGCGGTCCATCGGCGAACCATGGAAGGACTCTTCCAACGCTTGACGTTTCTCGATACTCTGCGAATGGTTCCGTTGAGATTCTCAATGGCGTTCGTCGTGGCAAGAGACTGGCGAAGTAAGGCGGGCAGCGCGAGCTTCACGACCGTGAGTGTCTCTTCCATCCCTTCACGAAGGCTTCCGGCAGCTTCGTCGTAGCCGTTTCGCTCGAGCCACGACACCAATGCCTGAAGTCGCTTGCGCGCCTTGTCGGCACTCTTGCACTTGTAGGCTTCCTTCATCGTCTGGAGTACGTAGGCGTGACGAGACTTGGGAAGGTACGAGCGAAGATTCCGGAGTTTATGGATCTGGCACCTTTGGATGACCGCGAGGTCCCCCAAAACGTCGACGAGTGCCTTGCGGATGCCTTTGCCTCCGTCCACTACGCAGAGAATCGACTCATCGACGCGCAAGCCCCGCTCGAGAAGGTCCTGCAACATCGCGGTGCACACCCGAGAGTTCTCCGTCGAGCCCAGCCATATACCCAGGGGCACCTTCGTTCCATCTATTGTGATACCTAGAGTTACGACGACGGTCTGTCCGGCCACCTCAAGGCCATCCAGCATCAGTGCCGCAAGCTCGAACTCCTCTAGCCGCCGAGACAGGTATTCCTCGAGCTTCTTAGTCGTCTGGCTCACGAGGTGACGGCTGGCGGCACTCTTACTCGTGCCACGAGACTTCAACTTGGCCGCGGGTTTGTTCAGACTCGATTCGTAATTTCGGGTCGATACCCCCACCAAGATCTGATTCAACACTCGCTCTGGAAGCGGGTCTTCTTCGCGGAAGGCTTCGAAGTGTGGAAGCGACGCCTCCTCGCCCGACTTCGAGCGAACTCGAGGTCGCGACACTTGGATGCGACGACCACCGAAGCTCAGCTCTCCGTTCGTGCTCCCCCAGTGGTTATGAGTTCGCTCCTTCTCGTGCTTGCCCTTGAGCCCCGCGATCTCCTCGGCGTCCTCTCTGAGCAGTAGGTGCAGAGCTGTCAGTCCTTGCTCGTACACCCATTCCGTCAGTTCCGCCTTCGTGGCCGCGATCCCAGCTATCATCGGTAGCAGTATCTGACCGACTTGGCCAACTACCTTGCCCGTAGGCGAGTGCGTTTGCTTTCTTACTGGCTTCTTTGATTTCCTAGGCATTGGTGGCTCCTTGTCCCCCTCTGGAGACGGTTGTTTGGCAGACCTATTCTTAGGCCGGCCAAGGAGCCGCCGCTACCCCAAATTCAACATCCGGCGGGACATCCCCGGTGTGAGTCCGGTAAGGAGGTAGGCACCTTCGGCCCCCAAAGTTTCGGCTAGTTGTGCGCGCAAGAGCTCGACCGATGCATTCTCGGAGAGCAGAAGCGACATCCATTTGACGATCGCCAAGCTGTCGGCCGGTTCCCAGGGGCGCGGTTTCAAGCCGAGTATCTGGAACTCCGGCGGAAGGTTGTCCTCCTGTGCGGTCAAGTAGGCGTTCACGCCTTGCGCGTACGCATCCAGGATGGCACGGGCCTCCGGATCGGTTCGTTCCAACTCGGTCTGGGCGGCGAGCCCGAGGCCGATCCGACGAACTCTACGGTCGAGGGATAGGCCGGGCTCCCCCAGCACCTCGGCGACCGTTCCCGTACCCAGGCGGCGCGAGAGCTCCATCTGGAACAAACGATCTTGCGCATGGACGAAACCGGTGGCGCGGGCGATATCCTCGGCAGCGGTCCCGAATATGTGAGGGACGCCGAAAGGATCGCGAAGCACCTCGACGGGAGCGGAAAGTCCGGTCAGCTTTAGCGAGCCGTCGAGCTGAGGTAGTGAAGCCCGGCCGCGGTAGTACAGGTAGCCACCACTGCCAAAGATAGCAAGCACGAGTAGCAGGAAGAGGAGCCTCAGCCATCGCGGCATAGATCCCCGCGGTTGCTTAGGTCGAGGGGGGGCTTTTTTACGCGGTGGCTTTCTAGATGGAAGCGGCGCGGCAGGGCGCTTCGGCGCGCCGGGTGCGCGAGGTGTGGCGGGAGCTTTCTACCTCCACCCGGAGGACGAGGCGGTCGGGGGCCTCGGCCGACGATGCTTCTGGTTCGTCTAGCAGGTTTCATTCGTGGTCTCACTTTGCTTCCTGACGTACGTAGAGCCCACTTCGCCCACCCGATTTTCTGAGGAGGCGAACCTCGTCGATGACGACCGCCCGATCGACGGCTTTCACCATGTCATAGATAGCGAGCGCCGCAACGGAAACGGCAGTCAGTGCTTCCATCTCGACGCCTGTCTTCGCGTTCGTGCGCACCGAGGCCTCGATTTGGAAGCCGGTCCCGATGTCTCGAATTTCGATCTCTACGTGCTCCAGCTGGAGCGCATGACAAAGTGGAATCAACTCCGAGGTCTTCTTCGCCGCCATGATGCCGGCCAAGCGAGCGGTTTCCTCCACGTTACCCTTGGCGATTTGCCCCTCCCTCACTTTGTCCATCGCTTCGGGAGATATGCGGACGGTGCCCGCTGCGATCGCCTCTCGCCGGGAGACGGTCTTATCCCCCACGTCCACCATGCGGACCTGCCCGGTCGAGGAAACGTGGGTTAGCTTGGTTGTGCGGCGTGCCATCGATCCTCTCTAGCTCCTCAGTGCGCGCTCACTCCTCGATGAATGGCGCGGGGCCCCACCGCCGCCTGGCTCGCTCCGGTTAAAGCAACCACGCAATTTGGCGGCCGGCAGGATCTGACACCCACCGCGGTCCCTCCGCCGACAAGCGGCTGCGGGACAGCTGACGCTCCCTCGCGCAGGGTGCCGTGCATTCTTCAGCACCCCGCTAGGTAAAGAAATCGGTCCAAGGGATACACCTGGACCGTCTGTCCCGCGTCGAGCCGCTCCTCATCCTCGGGCACGATCAACAGCGCGTTCGCTTTCGAAAACGCGACGATGTCGGCGGACCCGCGTGTCGAGATCGGATGGGCCGCCATACCCGAGCCTTCAGGTTCGATCCACCCGGGTAGGAACGCACGGCGAGCTCCTTTACTCGATAGAGAATCTCGGAGGGTGGCCGAAAGGAGAGGGCGGTGCGGTTCGCTGCAGCCTTCCATTTTAGCCAGGGCGGGACGAACGAAGAGCTCGAACGTCACCATGGTTGATACGGGATTGCCGGGAAGGCCGAACACGAGGCTGCGGTCGCCGACAGAGTTCCCGAAAACAAGAGGTTTTCCTGG
Organism: Candidatus Marinacidobacterales bacterium; assembly: GCA_965219415.1. Lineage (GTDB taxonomy): Bacteria > Acidobacteriota > Vicinamibacteria > Marinacidobacterales > DATDRI01 > CBDCNP01. Next base: position 854,860 of record OZ244742.1, on the reverse strand, counting down.
TTTGAGGGCCACACGATCGAAAAGCGTCCGGACGCCGAGCTCGCCGAGGACGCCTTCCACCAGATCGAAGCGACCCATCGAGACACCGCCGGACAGCAAGAGCACATCGGCACGCAGTCCATCTCGGATCAACTCCCGCAGCGATTCCTCCGTGTCTTTCGCCACACCTAGATACCGCACCTCCGCTCCAGCGGAGCGTGCCTGGGCGACTAGAGAAAAACCGTTGCTGTTCCGAATCTTTCCAGGCCCGGGTTTGGAGGCAGGATCGACGAGCTCGTCGCCGGTCGCGATGACGGCGAGCCGAACGCGACCACCGACCGGCAGCTTGACCTTGCCGACCGTGGCGGCGACTGCCACCGAGGCCGCGTCCAAGCGAGTCCCCTTGCAAAGAACGATGTCGCCTTCTTTGACTTCATCGCCGCGGGGCGCGACGTTTTGCCCCGAACGTACCGTCTCAAGGATCCCGACGCGCTCTCCCTCGACGCGTGTTTTCTCTACCATCTGTACCGCGTCCGTTCCTTCGGGTGCAGGCGCGCCAGTCATTACTTGAGCGGCTTCGCCGGCATTCACCCGGAATGCGGGCGACGCTCCCGCAGGTACGACACCGACGACGCGAAGCTGGGATGGTGGTGACTTCACATCTGCAGCACGGAGTGCGAAACCGTCTACCGCAGAGCGAGGAAAGGGAGGGAGATCGAGATCGGAAACGATGTCTTCGGCCAGCACGCGCCCCGGTGCGTCTTGAAAGTCGACGATTTCGGATGGGAGTACGCGAGCGTTGTCGAGAACGATTTCAAGGGCTTTTTGAACGGGGATCAAATGCGGCTCCTGGAGAGCGCCCATCGTATCCAAACGTGGATCGAGTGTCAAAAATATCGGTGGGTTGCGCTCAGCTCAAGAGTCGCTGGATTTTCTCCTCGAGCTCGCGGAGCTTCGCTTTCAAACGAGGGAGGGCTCGCATCTCCGCCTGCGCTCGCAAGACTTCGCGATGGGAACGGGCGGGATATCCCGAGACCTGGGCCTCAGCAGGAATGTCGCCGATCACGCCTGACTGGGCGATGAAAATCGCATCGTCGCCCACGTTCAAATGATCGACTAGGCCGACTTGACCGCCCATCATGACCCGCTTTCCAATGACGGTGCTGCCGGATATGCCACACTGCGCGGCCATGACTGTGTCCTCACCTATCTCGACGTTGTGACCGATGTGGACTTGATTGTCGAGCCGAACCCCGCGTCGTATCAACGTTCGACCAAAGGTTGCACGGTCGATCGTTGCATTGGCGCCAATCTCGACGTCGTCCTCGATGACCACCGTGCCCACGTGGCGGATCTTGATGAAGTGACCGTTTCGCCGAGCGAAGCCGAAACCGTCCGCACCAATTACGGCGCCCGGATGCACGGTTACTCGACAACCGATCGAAGTGCCTTCGCGGATCACGACGTTCGGCCATAGCGTCACATCGTCCCCCAATTGGACTCCCTGGCCGACGTACACCCCGGGGTGAAGCACGGTTCTCGCACCGATCGCTGCCTCGGCTCCGATGCAGACGAATGGGCCGATCGAAACTCCTGAACCAATCTTGGCCGAGGCCGGGATCTTTGCCTGAGGATCTATACCGGGAGGTGGTCTCAATTGATCTGGGGGATTGAAGAGATCAACGAGTCGATTGATGCTCAGAAACGGATCGGACACGAGGATTTTAGGGATGGCTAACTCTGGATCGTTGTCGACCGAGAGGATGGCTCCTGCGCGCGTGCGTGCCAGCGCATCGGAGTACTTGGCGCTGGCAAAGAAGCTGACGTCGGTCGGTCCCGCGTCTGCAAGCGATGCTACCCCGGTGATTTCGACGCTACCGTCACCGACCAGGCTCCCTCCAACCTGTTTCGCTAACTCGTCGACGCGGAAGGACCGCCGGTTACTCAAAACGTCTTTCTCTCTCTTGCCGATCGGGCTCGGGTCTCGGGAGGCATTCTAGGGAAAGCGAATCTCGAAGTCAAAGAGGCGTGGGTACAAAGGCTTTCGAACAAGCGTCGGGTGAGACTTCGTTGTGGAGGAACCCAGCGCCGGGGTGAAATAGGGCCCGGCCCTATTGGAGGTTCTCAAGTTCCTGTTTCGCCAGCTCCATATTGAGGTCATCGGGTGAAAGGATGAGGAAAGCTTCCAGGTGAGCCCTACTTTCCTCCGTGTCGCAGTTCTTCTCTCTCGCACAGAGCACTCCGAGGGTAAGTTGGGCATCGCTATGCCGCGGCGCGAGGTCGAGGAGCTCTCGTAACACCTCCAATGTCGCTTCGGTGCGATCGTCGGTGAGGAGGATCATGGCGAGGTTCCAGAGGAGCTCCGGTTGATCTCGGCGCACGTCGAGAGCTCGTCGGTGAAAGTGTGCCGCACCTTCGAAGTCGAGCAATTCGTAATGTTCCTGGGCCTTACCTAGAAGGGCTCCGGTTCTCGTTTCTTCCATGGCAGTCAGCGTTTCCTTCTGAGAGAATGACTCCTCGAGTTGACCGAGTTGACCGTACAGATCGACGAGTGCTCTTCGGGCCTTGAGGTTGTCCCTATTCAACTCGAGCACGCGCTCGAACTGTCGGGAAGCATCTGCATAGCGCCCCTGACCGTAGAGAGCTAGCGCGAGGTTGTAGGTGAATTCTTCGTCTCGGGTGAGACGAAGTGCTTGGCGAGCGGACTCCTCGGCAAGACGGTACATCCCCTTGTCGATGTAGAGGCGGGAAAGCGCCCGCAGCGTTCGGAGTTCGTCTCGATCGAGCCGGTGCGCCGCCTCGAAGGCCTCCAAGGCTTCTTCTCGCCGCTCGACTCGGAGAAGCAAACTTCCTAACTTCCACAGGGTCGTTGCCGAGGGAGAATACCGATCGTAGTGCTCGAAAAGCTCCTGGATCGCCAAGGGCACCGTTTCCGGCTCGTAATCCGAGGGCATCTTGAGAGGATCGAAATAACGAAAGGCTAGATCCGAGAGTGGCCCTGAGTCATCCCCTTTGCGCGTAAACAGAAGGGCGGTGTCATCGAAGAACAGCGGTTTCAGATCCGGGATCTCGGTCAGCTGCCTCCTCGCCCGTTGCGCGAAATCTCGATCGAGTAGAACGAAATCGAGGTCATGGTTCTCGAGAGTCTCGGCGAGGCGATGCGAAACAATCTCGTCCTCGAATGCCCCAAGGGACTCGGGACGCAAGTACGCGAGCGGCGTCAACTCACCCCGCCAGCTGGCAAGTCCCCCCGAGCTTGGAACGTTGAAGATCGGGCGCTCCAGGCCGTGCTCCGTGATGAAGCTCATTGCGGTGTGGAAGGGGTGTCCTTGCGGTGATGTCATCGCATGGGGGAGCACGAGTACGAGGCCCAAGGCGAGCGCTGCTGCGGGGCTCGTGAGCACGCTCCGTAATCGACCCGGAGTCGCCGGAATTTTCTCCCCGAGGGCGACTAGGTAACGGCTACTCGGTGGCATCGCAACCGCGGCGAAGAACAGCACGAAGTGCTTGGAGAAGAGCGAGAGGACGAGAAAGGAGCTCATCGCTAAGGTCTCGAACGGCACAGCGAGAGGTGGTGCGGTGAGGGCGAGGAAGCCGGTGGCCGTGGCCAGAACGAAGAACAATGTGTCTTCTCGAACCGACACCGGGGTCCAACCGGAGGTTCCGGCCTGCTGCAAGAGCGCCATCTCGGTGAGCGGGTTCCCGATGTTCTGCCACCCTTGGGGACTCGCGCTGATGAGAACCGCCGTGACGACGCCCACCCCGGCCAAGATCAGTGGTTCTTTGAAAACCGCCCAGCGTTTGTTCGGTTCTGCAGCGCCCGCCAGTGTGATCGCGCGAACCAGGAACGTGAATATGGCAAGGCCCGCCAAGGCTAGCCCCAGCAACGCGTCGCGGTTGAGGAAGGACCAGGCACTCAGGGGCACGAGAAGTAGTAGTAGCCACCACTTTGTTTTTCTCGCGGAGCGTGGTCAAGCAAAGGACCACCGCGGACAGGAGCGGCCAAGAAAAGAGGAACGTGGACAAGTCAAGGGTGGTGGCGGCTAGCGTAACCGCGCCGCACGCGGTTACGAAGCCAACGCTGCCTGGTCGAACGAATAACAACAATAAGGCTCCGCCACCCAAACAGGCCGAGGCCAGGACGCGCAGACCGAGTTCACCGCCGAGACGATGGACCTGAAAGAGGAGCCAACTTCCCAGCCAGCCAGCTGTCTTCTCGGCGATCCCCAGCGAGAGGACCGTGTCGGGGGGGGGGCCGGCCGGCCAGTAACACTTATTTGACGGCCCTGGGCGAGGTCGAGGTAGCCGCCGTCGGCGAGCGGTAGGAGCGCGCCTAACGAACCTCCCAGAAGTACGAGAATTATTGGAAGGAGGCGGGTCACGAGCTCCTATTTTACAACCGACAAAGTTCTTGTAAGGGGCTCTCCGAGCCTACGGAAAGAGACCCCGAACCTTCGTGGCTTCGGCAACGCGGCCGACTGCCAAAACGTACGCCCCAATTCGACTGTGAACCTTGTGCTTTTTCGCCGACTGACCTACTTCCTGAAATGCGCGGATCATGATTTTTTCCAACTGCCGATTCACTTCGTCCTCATCCCAGAAAAAGCCCTGCATATCCTGAACCCATTCGAAGTAAGAAACCGTCACGCCGCCGGCGTTGGCCAAGATGTCGGGGATCAAGAAGATGCCCTTGTCGTGAAGAATGTCATCGGCGCCGGGCGTGGTCGGCCCGTTCGCTGCCTCCGCCACGATCTTGGCTTGGACCGAAGCAGCGTTATCCATCGTGATTTGGTTCTCGAGCGCGGCCGGGACTAGAACGTCACATTTTTGTTGAAGGAGCTCTTCGTTGGTGATCTCGTCGGCGCCAGGGAAACCCGCAACCGAACCGTTCTCTTGTTTGTGAGCGAGAACCTTCTTGGGATCGAGCCCATTCGTGTTCAATATACCGGCGCGGGAATCGGATACCGCAATGATCTTCGCACCGTCCTTGGCTAGCAAGTCTGCGCTGATGTACCCGGCGTTCCCGTAGCCTTGTACTGCTGCGGTGGCGGTTTCGAGGTTGATCCCTTTTTCCTTGCACGCTTCCCGGATGGTGAAGAGACAACCCCGGGCAGTCGCCTCGTGCCGACCACGCGATCCGCCTAGCTCGATCGGCTTGCCGGTTACGACGGCGAGAGTGGAGTGTCCTTGGATCATGCTATAGGTGTCCATGATCCAGGCCATGGTTTGAGCGTTGGTGTAGACATCGGGAGCGGGGATGTCTCGATCGGGCCCGATGATGATCGAGAGCTCGGCTGCGAAACGCCGCGTCATATTCTCGAGCTCTCTTTCGGACATGTTCTTAGGATCGCAGATAACTCCGCCTTTTCCACCGCCGTAGGGGACGTTCACGGTCGCGGTCTTCCACGTCATCCAAGCCGCGAGCGCCTTCACCTCGTCCAAAGTGACGTTGGGGTGGTATCGGATGCCACCCTTTGCTGGGCCTCGCGCAATATTGTGCTGCACACGATAGCCTTCGAAGACTCTCACTTGACCATCGTCCATCCTTGTCGGAATGGAGACCACGAGTTGCCTCTTCGGGCTTCGGAGCACCTCGCGCATCCCCGAGCTCAGATTCAGGATTTCAGCCGCGTTGTCGAATTGTTGCGAAGCGATGTGAAAAGGATTCAGGTTTTCCTTGATTTGTGTGGTCGCCATTATTTTCCTCCGCGTGGGGTGTCAACTGGCCTTTCGGATGTTAGCGAACGACGAGCGGTCGCGACTCTGGGGCATCGCGGCAGGCCGTCGAATGAGGGCGGTCACGGTTTTGTAGCGAGGGCGTCCCATGGGCAGTTCTTCGCCATAGAGAGCTTGGGAGCGGTCCGTCCGGTTGGAGCCGCCTTCGGTGACATTTAGAGTGCTCGCTCCGTTCGCGCCGGGGTGCCGTGAATTCTTCAACCCTTCTGCTGGGCTTCGTCCTCGTGGAACGACCGCGTGCAAGTTTGGTTCCGGCCCGCGTGGGGGCCCCGTTTCGATCCTTGCACCGGCGGCCGTTCAGGGCGGCGCTAATCTAATGGATGTATGGCTGGCAGTCAACCTCCCAGGTCGGCCTGGGAGGCGATACGGGATGGGCGAAATGCCGCAGTTTCTGCCCCCAAGGGGTGGGGGCGACACCTGTTTAGGGTCCGGCATGGGGGTCAACAAGCTCGAAATTCTTTGCTAAAATAGCTAAAGGCGTGAATATCGCCAAGGACATATGTCTCAAACACCCATCGGCAAACTCGGCAAGTACGAGATCCGAAAGGATCTTGGCAAAGGTGCGATGGGCGTTGTGTATCTCGACTGGGATCCCGTTCTCGAGCGCGAAGTGGCGCTCAAGGTCATGGCCAGCACTATCGTCTCTGACGATGACTTGCGCCAGCGTTTCGAGCGTGAGGCCAAGGCGGTGGCCAGGCTCCAGCATGCCAATATAGTCACCATCTACGACCTTGGCTACGACGAGGGAGGCTCTCCCTTCATCGCGATGGAGCTCCTCAAGGGCACCGACCTCGAAAGAAGAATTCGCAAGGACCCTCCTTCGTTCGGGCAACGCTTGGAAATCGTGGCTCAGGTTTGTCGGGGGCTGGCGCATGCCCACGGCGCCGGGATCGTTCACCGCGACATCAAGCCGGCCAATGTCTTTGTCATGGAGGGCGGTGGAGTCAAGATCATGGACTTCGGCGTGGCGCGGTGGATGCAGTCCTCGCAGACCCAAACCGGCGCCATACTTGGCACTGCCGACTACATGTCTCCGGAGCAAATACGCGGACAAAAGGTCGACGGTCGTTCCGACATTTTCAGCGTCGGCATCATTCTCTATCGGCTGCTAACGAACAAGAAGCCCTTCACCGGCGAGAACATTCAAGCGACGTTCTATAAGATCCTGACCAACGAACCACCGCTGCTCGTTCTACCGGATGGACAACAGATCGACCAGCTCCAAGACATCGTCGGCCTTGCCTTGGCGAAAGACTCCGATGAGCGATACGAGTCCGCCGAGACAATGGCGGATGACATCAAGGAGTTTCTCCGCGTCTTCGAAGGCGCAATTTCCGAAGATACTCTTTTTGATACTGCGTTCGACCCGGAGTCGGCGCCGCCGCGGGACACTCCCTCCGGCGTAGGAAGTGGACGGCGGGGCACTATGCGCCCCGGAAGCTCCGGTCGCATGGGACGCACTTCTCCCGGCAGCACCGGCCGCGGTTACCGGACGGCACGTGGAACCTCGGTACCGCCCACCGCAATGGGCCGCGCCGGGAGGTGTGGCCGAATCAGCCCATCGTCATGGTGCCAGATTTGTCTCAAATGGTGGCCGAAACCCAGATTCGTGAAACCGACATCTACAAGGTGGAGAAGAACCAGCGCGTTCTCATTTTCGTGGAGGCCTACCCGCAACTCCAACTGCAGGGCGATGTCAGTTTCATTGGAGCGCTCGCCCAGCAGGAGCCAGGTGGTCCATCGGGTAAGTACTTCCGGGTGACGATTCTGGTCAAGAGGGTTGATCCTCGTCTTCGGCCCGGCATGAGTGCGCGCGTCGAGCTACTCGTCGAACAAATCGACAACGCCCGCTACGTTCCCCTGGAGTCGGTGTTCGAAAAGGGCGGCCGCCGCTACTGCTTTGTGCTTCGCCAGGGAAAGGCACAGGTGCGGGAGGTTTTGACCGGTCCGAGCAACGAGAACCACATCGTGATCGAAGCCGGCCTGGAGCAAGGAGAAAGGGTGCTTCTCCGTGACCCGACCGACGACGGTTCACTCGGGAACAAAGGGACCGGCTTCTTGGACATCGTATCGCCCATGGGATCTTAGGGCGAATCCCGTCGCCGATGGGGGCTTCACCTTTGCTCGAGGCCATCGACGTGGGCAAAGTCTACACTCGTCCGCGAAACGATCTCATTGCGCTTGTCGGTGTCAGCCTGCGGGTCGAGCGCGGGAGCTTCCTGGCCATCATGGGGCCGTCCGGCTCCGGAAAATCGACTCTCCTTAACCTTCTGGGTTGTCTCGACACCCCGACCTCGGGTCGAATCCTTCTCGACGGCGAAAATGTTGCGGGGCTAGATGATCGCGCCGCGAGCCGTCTCCGTAGTCGGCGCATCGGTTTTCTTTTTCAATCGTTCAACTTGATCCCGCAGATGAACGTCGTGGAGAACATCGAGACGGTCCTTCTTTATAGCGATCGACCGCAGCGAGAGTGGCGGCGCAGGGCCTTGGCGGCTCTTGAAAGGCTCGAGATCCTCGAGAGGGCATCCCACCGTCCGGCGGAGCTTTCGGGTGGAGAGGCCCGACGGGTCGCGCTGGCCAGGGCGCTGGTCAATGAGCCCGATATCCTCTTGGCCGACGAGCCGACGGGAAACCTTGATTCCCGAACGGGTGAAAATGTTCTCGACCTTTTACTCGAGCTCCGCGACCAAGGACGGACGATCGTTTTGATCACGCACGACGATGCGGTTGGCCGTCGGGCCGAGCGCGTCATAGAGCTGAACGACGGAAGTTTAGTGGGAACCCGAACCCCGGGTTCGGTCACGTCATGAGCCCACGAGTACTCGGGCCGCTGGCATGGCAAGGACTCGCTCTCCATAAACTGCGCTCGACTTTGTCGGCGATCGGAATCGTCTTCGGTGTCACCGCCGTGGTCTCGATGATGTCGGTTGGGGAAGGAGCGCGCCGCGAAATCCTCGCCGAGATCGGACGATTGGGGTTGACGAGAATCTCGGTCCGGGCGGGCGGGCTCTCCGAAGAAGCGGAGAGCGAGGCGGTGGCTCTTCAATCGCCGGGGCTCACCCTCCGAGATGCAGAAGCGATCTCGGAGGTTTGTCCAACCGTGGCGAACCTTGCACCGTTGCGGGTACGCTCGGTTCAGGTTGTCGCGTCAAATCGGAGAGTCGAGGCACTGCTGATTGCGACGACACCTTCGTTCGAGAGTACCGAAGAGGTGGTGATCGCAAGCGGAAGATTCCTCTCCGACTCTGACTTGCGAGATGCCAAACGCGTCATCGTGCTGGGACACGATCTGTCCAAGGGTTTGTTTCCGTATCAGGATGCAATGGGGAAAAGAGTGCGGGTCGGGGAGGAGTGGTACTCGGTGGTCGGAACGCTCGGGGGGCGCGAAAGATCGAAACGCGAGAATCGCATTGGAGGGCGGGACATCAATCGGTCCGCCTTGACTCCGCTGACTTCTCTACCAATGCCGCGGGGGCTTGTCGACGAGATCGCGATCACGATAGTCGATTCTGACGAAGTGAGCGGTTCGGCACGGTTGATCGACTCTGTCTTGCGAAGACGCCATCGGGGAGCGAGCGATTTCGACGTAGTAGTGCCAAAGGATTTGCTCGCTGGCTACGAACGGGCACGTTTTCAGTTTAATGTGGTGGTTGGGGACGGTGGCGGCCATCTCGCTTCTCGTCGGCGGGATTGGCATCATGAACATCATGCTGGCCAATGTCAGCGAGCGCACGCGGGAGATAGGGATACGGCGCTCTCTGGGAGCTAGTCGAGTCGACATCGTCGAGCAGTTCCTGGCGGAAGCGGTGCTCCTGACCGGAGCGGGAGGCGCAGCCGGGATCCTTCTTGGTGTCGTGGCCTCGTTCGCGGTATCCCGGTTCGCAGGTTGGCCGACGGCCACCAGCGGTGCGACATTGCTCACCGCTTTGATCTTGGCGGGAACAACCGGAGTGGGATTTGGGATCTTCCCTGCGTGGGAGGCGGCGAGTAAGAACCCGGTCGACGCTCTAAGACACGAGTGAGGTCAGGATTCGCTGTCGCCGAAGCTCTCGAGGGCTTCCGCCTCATCCTCGAATACTTCGAAGAGGGGGAGGAGCTTGGCAGTGGAGAGAGAGCTCCGCACCTTGGGAGAGGCGCTCAAGACCTTGAGCTTGCCGCCGAACCGTTCCACCATGCGATGGCTGGCTACCAGCTCACCGACTCCTGCGCTGTCCATGAAGTCGACTTTGGATAAGTTGAGCAGGATCTTCGTCATCCCGGACGCTACCAGCGTGTCGATAGCTTCCTGAATCATCGCGTCGCCGCCGCCCGAAGTGACCGGCCCCGAGACGTCGAGGATGGCCACACTTTTTTTCTCGCGTAGATCGAGCTTCATGGGCGGTCTCGTCCGATCATTCCGTCTTATCCCGTTAGGGCCCGGAGGGTGTCTCGGTCTACTTCGACCGACGAACGCTGCTGGAGAGCCTGCAGATAGGCGGCCCAGAACTGCTGCCGCTTTTGGGTGAGCACTTGTTCGGTAAAGGTGTCTTTTTCGGAAGCGAACTTCTCGGGATCGTATCCGGTTCGCTCTACCACACGGAGGACGATGAAACCGTTGGGCGACGGAAGTGGCGCGGAAAAAGTGCCGGTCTCATTACCAAATGCGGCATCTTGCACCGCTGGCGAGCGACCGGCCTCGGGTAGCTGCGTTCCTCGGTAAAAGCTATCCGCGGTCTTGAGCTCGGCGCCCGCCGCCTTGGTTGCGTCGGCCGCGGTTCGAGCGTCGGCCAACTTGAGACGGATCTCTTGGGCCTTCGAGCGTGCAGCGTCCACCGCTCCTTCGTCCAACATGTCTTTCTTCACCTGCTCCCGAACGTCTTCGAACTCGGGAACGTGGGACTCTCTTTCTTTGAGTACTTCGAAGAAGACATAGTCTTGCCCCTGGCGGAGCGGTGGCGATACTTCGCCGATGGGGAGCTCGAAGACCAAGCTTCTGAGACCTTGGGAGCCACCGAGCTGCGGGACTGCGTCCTGGCGCCCGAAGAATTCGGTCTCTTGCGTGGTCAGGAGATCGTACTGCTGTGCCAATCCTTCCAAGTTCTCTGTGCTACGCAGGTATTCGCCGGCTTGGGTCACCGCATCGCCCATCAGCGCCACGGCTTTTTCCTGAGTCAGCCGACTCCTTATCTCGTCTCGCACGTCGGCGAGCTCCCGGGCGAATGGCTCTTGCCGTTCGGTCGCCTTGATGATGTGGAAACCGTAGGCGCTCTTTACTAACCCTGAGGTATCTCCGATGCTCAACGAAAAGGCCGCCTGTTCAAACTCGGGCACCATCTCTCCTCGGCCAAAGAAGCCGAGATCCCCACCCTGCTCCGCCGATGTATCCTCGGAATGTTCCTTTGCCAGAGCCGCGAAGTCACCACCCGACTTCACCTCAGCTAGCACCGCCTCGGCTTGGCGCCGAACTTCCTCTTCGTCCTTGTCCGCGGTCTTGAACAGAATATGGCTGGCCCTTAACCGTATGGGTGTTTCGTAGAGACTAAGATTCCGGTTGTAGTCACGTTCTATTTCGCGCTCGCTAACCGTCACCGAAGCCTGGAAGGGCTGAGCGGTAATCGCTAGGTATCGGATCTTGCGTTGCAGGGGGAGCCGATATCGTTCTTTGTTTTCTTCGAAGAAAGCGGCGACCTCTTCGTCGGCAACTTCCTTGCTTGCGTCGATCGGTTCCTTGGGCACGTACACGTACTCTAACTTGGCCATCTCGTTACGGTTGCGATACTCGCGCTCGACTTCTTCGGAACCAACGAGGACGCCATCGGTGATGAGCGTCTGCAGTTTCTGGCGCAGGATTTGACTGCGAAGCTCGGCCTCGTACTGTCCCGCCGTCCATCCATTTTGGGATAGCGTCTGCATGTAGGCGCCCCGTCCGATGAATTGGCCGTTACTTTGGAATGTCGGATCTCGAACGATGCGCGCCGCCAGCTCTTCATCGCTGACCGTTAGACCCTGCCGTTCGGCTTCCACAACGAGCAGGGCGTCCTGAATGAGCCCGCGCAGGACGAGGTCCTCCAGCCCCAATTGCCGCATCAGCGCAGCCGAGTACTGTTGACCGAGCTGGGCTCGATAGACCTGCTCTTGAAGACGGTAGCGTTGCTGGAACTGTTGCGCCGAGATCGCTACCCCCTCGACGCGCGCGATCTCACCGGTCAAGCCGGCTCCGCCCGCCGGTCCGAGGAAATCAGGAATGTAGAAAGCGATGAAAGCAAAGATAACAAGCCCCAGCAGGATCACGCCCACCAGGTAGCCCATCGTCTGGCGATTTCGAAAGTACTTCAGCATTTAGTTGACTCCAAACCAACAATGCTAACGAATCGTGCAGACTCGATCAAGCTCGATCGACGGGGCGTTGCCAAGCGATGTCGGCCAGGGTGGAGCCTTAACCCCCGTTTTTTCAACGGGATTGGCGTCCGGGATGTCGCCAGTAAGCTTTGAAAAGTGAGCGGCGGTATGTTAAACTCATGTACAGTATAGCTTTAAGCTCAAATGTCGCAGCGAAGACAGTACGATGACCGCCCCGGCATCCACGTGGAGTGGGTGACCATCCGGCACAGGACCATCTACTCGTTGCTGGCCACTGCCGTTCTTCTGCTCGGCGGTGCTGGCGCGTTTTACTACTTCGTTTTCCACGCGCCTCCCGAAATTGGGACCGCCTCCGAACCAGAGGTTGCGCTCAACACCAGCGCTCGTTTCATAGAAATCTCGGGAAACGTCACCGTTCGCAAGGCGGCGACTTATGCGTGGGTCGACGCACGAATGGGAATCCCGCTTACGCGGGATGACCATGTGAGGACCAATAGTAAGGCGACGGCTCGCATTCGTTTCTTCGATGGCACGGAGTACCTGGTGAAGCCGGACACGATTCTGGTGATCGAAGAATCGCACGAAGACCCGGCCACCAACGTAAGACGCGTTGCGGTGAAGTTGACCGCAGGGCAGGTGAATCTCCAGACACCGACCAAGAACGTCGAAGGTTCCATTTCCGAGTTGGCAACGCCGAACACCGAGGCGAGGTTCGATGAGCGGACGGTTGCCGATGTTCGGTACGATCAATCGAATCGAGTGTCCGGTTTCACCATCTTCCGAGGTGCGACGGATCTGGAGGCAGGCGGTAAGAGCGTGAAGCTCGGCTCTAGCGAGGAAGTGGAAATTTCGGCGGAGAATACGTTCTCGGAAATAGTCCGACTGCCCGGGATCCCATCCGCCACGTCGCCCGCCCATCTCTCGACTATTGTCCACCGCGATCCGGCACGTTCGAACACCGAACTGAAGTGGGGCCGCGTGGACGGAGCTCACCGATACCACGTCCTGCTCGATCGTACGCCAAACTTCTCCGACCCCTTGTGGGATAGCAAGGTTCGAGGGCTGAGCGCAGTCGTCCCTGGGCTAGCGCCCGGCGCCTACTATTGGAAAGTCAGCGCTGAGGATGGCGAAGAACGGCAGGGCGGCTACAGCGACTTCGCGAAGTTCATTATTAGCTCGCGGGCGAGGACCAACACACCACCAAAGCTTCTGGTGGCCCCGCCGACGGCAACCCTCGACGGCGTCGTAACGTTCAATGGAACGACCGATCCTGATGCTGTAGTAACGGTGAACAACGAGCGGGTGTCGGTTAGGCCCGATGGTTCCTTTCAGCACTATTTCATTATCGGAAGACCCGGTCGTCACGAGATCATCGTGAAGGCGTTCAAACGTAGTGGGGGCACTGCGGAGAAGGTCTTTCAGGTAACCATCGGCTCCGAAGGGCCTTGAACGGGGGCACCAGAGTCCATCCCGGTTCCCCCCGGCTACCCCTGATTATTAATGCAACAAGCAACCGAGTAATTAGGAAGAAGTGACTTTGAAGGCCACAAGGCCCGATTCCTGGCGGCTTGTCAAATCCGAGCCTCGAGCTCGGCAAGGATTCGTCGTACCCCTACAGAAGCCCTCCGATATCGCCGCTACCGAGGACGGCCGCGCCCATACCGACAAACGAACGAGCGCCCGTCGTCTGGCCCTCTTCTACTCCAACCCCGAAGTGCGGGACTCGTTTCAGTGCTTTCCGGCGAAGGGGTCGAAGTAGAGGCCTTCGAGATCTCTCGGTTCGCCCTGGGTACCGGCAAGGACCGGCGTCGCGTCGATTCACCGCACAAGAGTTGGAAGAAGGGCGAGCGCTTCGAGGCTATCGTCGTCGAGCAGTCGGACCAATCTCGCAGCTACGAAAAACTAGTGCGCTGGCTGGGCAAGGCCGTTCCCGAAACCCCCATCCTAGCGTACGCGTCATCGGCGTCGCCGGTGGCTAAGGAACAACCTGGCGTATCCCTTCACCTGACGGAGCTACCGAGGACCGAATCTCTGCCCTTGATTCTGAGCGATGCGCAACGTCATCATCGTTTGAGCCGGAAGTCCGGCTTGCTTGCTCGGCGGCTGAGGGAAACAACCCGGCGCCTCCAGGTGCTCGGAGACATAGTCGCCACCGCCAACTCGGTGCTAGAACCTCAGCGCGTCGTTGCAGTGATCATGTCCCATATCCAACGGCTCATACCTTCCGAAGCTTGGTCGATCTTGCTGGTCGACGAGAAGAAAAAAGAGCTCACTTTCGAAATGGCGTTGGGGGAGAAGGGAGACGACTTCAGTGACATTCGCCTGAAGATCGGGGAGGGCATTGCGGGTTGGGTGGCCGAGACCGGCAAGCCGGCGATCGTGAACAACGCCGCTAGCGACACTCGCTTTCAAGGGAGTTACGACGCGCAAACTCAGTTCCAGACGCGCTCCATTCTTTGTGCCCCGCTAGTTTCGAGGGGTGCAACCATTGGGGTAGTGGAGATCCTGAATCGCGCCTCGGGAAGTCGATTCACCAAACAAGATCTCGATTTGCTTCTTACGTTGGTCGAGCCGGCCGCCATCGCCTTAGAGAACGCGCTCCTGTTTCAACGGGCTGAAAAATTGGCCATCACCGATGACCTTACGAAACTCTACAACTCCCACTACTTGAACACCTGCCTCGATAGAGAGATCGAGCGGTCCAGCCGCGAACGGACGTCCTTGGCGTTGATTTTTCTAGACCTCGACGGGTTCAAGGAGGTCAACGATCAGCACGGACACCTGTGTGGGAGCCGGACCCTGTTCGAAGTGGGTTCGATTCTTAGGCAAGCGGTCAGAGAAGAGGACGTTGTGAGCCGCTACGGGGGAGATGAGTTCGTGGTGGTGCTTCCGAACACCGACGGCCAGGGAGCCCTCTCCATCGCCCGCCGCATTCGCGAGGGCCTCAAGGCGCACGAGTTCCTTGGAGAATTCGGTCTCGCCGTGCATCTGTCCGCCAGCTTTGGGATTAGCAGTTTTCCCGTGCGCGGCCGGACGCCGCAGGATCTCATTCAAAAGGCAGACCAGGTCATGTATAGTGTCAAAGAAAGGGGGAAAGACGCAGTTGCGGTAGCTAGAAGCCCGACCGAGCCGTGATATCCTTAAGCCTCTAGCCCGCTGGTGAAACTTGTCGATTGCCTCATCCGGCCGGACACAGTGAGCTCTCAGCCTTGAGACCCGAGAAGCGGGCCGGCGAGGCACTCGGTAACCACTCAATACTGCCGAAAGGCAAAGATGAATCTGCGTTCTATTTTCAGTGCTTTTTCTAACGAGCTCGCCATCGACCTCGGGACGGCGAACACACTGGTCTTCATCCAAGGTAAAGGAATCGTAGTCTCCGAGCCGTCGATCGTTGCCATTAACCAGGTTACTGGGAGAGTCGAGGCGGTCGGTAGGGAAGCGAAGGAAATGCTCGGTCGCACGCCGGGCAATATCACTGCGATTCGGCCGATGAAGGACGGAGTGATCGCCGACTTCGAGATCACTGAGAAGATGCTGGCGTACTTCATTCAAAAGGCCCACAACCGAAAGGTATGGGTCGCACCTAGGATCGTGATCGGGATCCCTTCCGAGATCACGCAGGTCGAGAAACGCGCGGTGAAGGACAGTGCCTTGCGTGCGAAGGCCAGCGAGGTCTTCCTGGTGGATCAAGCGATGGCGGCCGCCATCGGGGCTGGTCTTCCGGTCACCGAACCGTCGGGGAACATGGTCGTCGATATCGGCGGCGGGACAACGGATATTGCCGTTATTTCGATGGCCGGCATCGTCTACAGCAGCTCGGTGCGCGTGGCCGGCAATGAAATGGACGAGGCGGTCATCAAGCACCTCCGCAAGAAGTACAACCTGCTCATCGGAGAACGAAGCGCCGAGCAAGTCAAGATCGAGATCGGGTCCGCCTATCCATTGGACAAGCCGATGACCATGGAGATCAAAGGGCGGAACCTGATCGAGGGTGTTCCGAAAACGCTGGTAGTAACGGATGAGGAGATACGGGAGGCGTTGGAAGAGACGCTCGCGGTCATCGTGAACGCGGTGAGGGTAGCGCTCGAGCGAACGCCTCCCGAGCTTTCGGCAGACATCGTCGATCGCGGCATCGTACTGACCGGAGGAGGGGCCCTGCTAAAGAACCTCGACCGGAGGCTCCGCGAGGAGACCGGGCTTCCGGTTTCGACGAGCGAGGACCCGCTCTCGTCGGTGGTGCTGGGGACGGGCAAAATGCTCGCCGATTTGAAGCTCCTTAGGAAGATCTCTCTGGATTGAGGAACTGTTACCCGGCAGCACCGGCTGCGCCGGCAACAAAACGGTGCGGGGGATAGAGACCAGTGGCCTCTAACGGGATGGCTATCCGCCGACGGGGCGGCCACGTCGTTTTCATTGCCCTCATCGTCGGCCACGGTCTGCTCCTATCGTCTCAGGTCACTACCCCCAAGGGACACTCTGCGCTCCAAAGCGCGATCCTCTCGGTTTTCGCTCCGCTCCAACGTGCGTGCGAGGCGATCGTGAACGGCGCTCGCTCGGTGTGGTACGGGTACGTCGACCTGAGAGCGGTGCGTGAGGAGAATCGCCAGCTTCGAGAAAAGGCCACGCGACTCGAACAAGCCTTGTGGATGGAGCGAGAGGTGGTAGCCCGTTACGACCGGCTGAGCGGCGTGCTGCAGCTGGCCGAACGTCTCCCCTTCGAGTCGGTGGTTGCCGAAGTGACTGGCGTGGATGCGAGCTCTTGGTTCCGTACCATCACTGTTAATCGAGGGGAGGATCGCGGTGTCGAGCTCAACGCGCCCGTCGTGGGCCCTGGTGGGTTGGTCGGACGGGTTATCGCGGTGGGTCCACACGTGGCGCAAGTCCAGCTGCTATCAGATAGCGATTGCTCGGTGGGGTCGCTCTTGGTCCGCACTAGGACCCGGGGCATTGTTTCCGGCCAAGGAGGCGCCGAGCTTCAGTTGAAGTACGTGAGCAATCTCGAAGACGTCGCGGTGGGAGACTTGGTGGTGACCTCGGGGATCGACGGCTTTTACCCAAAGGGGATCGTTATCGGGCGTGTGGCTTCCGTCGCGAACGGGCCCCGCTTGTTCAAAGACATCACGGTCGAACCTGCAGCCAGCCTGAATCGGTTAGAAGAGGTCTTCATCCTCGAGCCGGTCGGGCAGAATCTCGAATTGACCAAGAAGGTCGAGTGAAGGGGCTCGCGGTCGTTCTCGCCCTCGTCGGCGCCTACCTGGTTCAGACTCTCGGAGGCCGGTACTTCTGGCCCATCCGAGACTACTTGGATTTGTTCTTGCTCGTGGCAGCGACCTTCGGATTGATCCACGGACGGCAGTCCGGAATGTTCGCCGGCGCCGCCACTGGTTTGGTTCAAGATGCTTTTTCCGGTGGCTTGCTCGGACTGAACGGCGCTTCGAAAACGACGGTGGGGTACCTCGCCGGTATTGCGGGGCACCGATTGGTTGTGCGCGGGTGGGCCGGACGTTTCGTTTTTTTCGCCGTGGCTACGGCAGTCGATCTCGCCATTCTGGCGGCCATCGGTCAGGTGCTGGAGCGACCGACCGTGGTTGGGGGGCCGGCCGATTTGTTGTACCTTTGTGCTACGAATGGTTTCATGGGCGCTCTGATACTGAGCACCGTAGACCGGTTTACCGTGACTCGCTGAAACTCCTGTGAATATCTACGAAGACCTGAGACCGCTTCAGTCGAGGTTGAAGTGGTGGCGCATCCTGGTAGTCACCCTCTTCGTGGGTCTTTGCGCTCGGTTTTGGCAGCTCCAGATCGTTCGAGCCCCGATGTATCAGGAGTTGGCACGCTCCAATCACGTGCGACAGATTCCGGAGAATGCACCGAGAGGGCTCATCCTCGACCGTTCTGGTCAGATCCTTGCCGAGAACCGACCGTCATTCAATCTCACGATGGAGAAAACGGATTGGGACGAGGCGGTAATGGCAGATCTACTCGCGCTCTTGTCGTTCTCCGACTCGGAGCTCGAGGAGTTGGCGAAGCAGCGCAAACGGATGTCCGGCGCCACACCCGCCTTGGTCAAAGAAGATATCCCTCTGGAAGAGGTGGCGTTGGTGGAGTCCCGCCAGCTCGAGCTTCCTGGTGCGAGGATTCAATTCGTTCCGCGGCGGTTCTACCCGCTGGGCAGCCTCGGCGCCCATGCACTCGGATACGTCGGCAGGATTACCGAGGCTCAGCTCGCTCAGGCTCGTTTCGAAGGGGCGATCGCCAACGAGTACGTGGGGCAGTCGGGAATCGAATTTGGCTACAACCTAAAACTCATGGGCCAAAACGGAGTCCAGGTGGTCGTAGTGAATAGCCACGGAAGGCGAGAAAGGACTCTCGAAGAGAGACCGCCGACCTGGGGCAACTCCGTTCAGCTCTCCCTGGACCTTGAGCTCCAGCGGTTGACCGAGAAAGAATTCGAAGACAAAGCGGGAGCAGCGGTCGTGCTCGATCCGCGCAACGGTGAGGTGATAGCGCTCGCCAGTTCGCCCTCCTTCGACCCTAACGTTTTCTCCGGGCGTTTCGACGGTGACGCATGGCAGGCGTTGATGAATGACGAGGATCACCGTCTCCAAAACCGCGCGCTCCAAGGTCGCTATGCGCCGGGCTCGGTCTTCAAGTTGATCGTCGCGGCGGCGGCGCTCGAAGAAGAGAAGATCTCTCCTGCAACGCGCCTTTACTGCGGCGGCGGGGTACGACTCTATCGCAAATGGTTCCCCTGTCATTGGGCTTCAGGTCATGGGTTCGTGAACCTCCATCAGGCTCTGGTGCAATCGTGTAATTCCTATTTTTACCAAGTCGGGGTGGAGCTCGAGATCGAGGCCATCGCCCGCTACGCTCGCTCTTTCGGTCTCGGGAGTGCAACCGGTATCGACTTGCCTTTCGAAGTGTCGGGCTTGGTGCCGGGTCCGGAGTGGAAGCGCCGCGCGCGGAAGGAGCCGTGGTACGCGGGTGAGACCGTCTCGGTCTCGGTGGGGCAAGGCTCGGTGCTGGTGACTGCAATGCAGATGGCTCAGATAGCCGCCATCATTGGGAGCTCGGGAGAAGTCTTCAGACCACACGTTTTTTTGCGACCCCTTCCGGCCGGGACGGTCGCCGAGCCGGCTCCTCCCACCGCGGTCGGAGAGCCCATCCGGCGCATGGCGCTTCATGATTCGACTTGGCGCGTCCTGCAGCAAGCGATGTGGGGCGTCGTCAACGAGAGTGGAACGGGATGGCGAGCCCGCGTGCAAGGCGTGGCCGTCTCTGGAAAGACCGGGACGGCGCAAGTTGCCTCGATGTCGAACCTGACTGAGCGTAAGGATGAAGATCGTCCCGAGCACCTTAGAAACCACGCCTGGTTCGTCGGATACGCTCCCCGCGAGAATCCCGAGCTCGCACTAGCTGTCTTGGTAGAGCACGGTGGGCAGGGGGGTCGTGCGGCGGCTCCCATTGCTCAGAAGATCTTCCAAGCCTATTTCGAGGGAAAAAAAGGGCGCGAAGCCGATGATGCTCGACAGGCGCTTTTGGTTCGGAATTGATTGGCTGCTGGTCCTGGGGCTTCTTCTAGCCGCAGGACTGGGTGTGGCGATCATCTATAGCGCCACGCAGGGAGGGCCAACTCCGGACTACTACAAGCGGCAGATTCTTTGGACCGTGCTGGGTTTGGTTTTGATGTTGCTCGTCCTGGCCATCGATTACCATTCTCTTCTGGACCACGCGGAGCTCTTCTACGTCGTCGTCACCGGCCTTCTGCTGTATTTGCTTTTCTTCGGGTCGTTGCGTGCCGGAACGAATCGCTGGCTCGAGCTCGGCGCTTTTACAATGCATTCCGGTGAGCTTGCGAAGCTCGCCGCGGTGGCTTTGCTGGCGAAGTACTTTGCGGCGGTGCGCAAGAACCGGTTGGGTACGGCGGAGGTGGCCATCACCGGCGCGTTGGTCGGTGTGCCGACGCTTCTGGTCATTTTGCAACCGGACCTCGGGACAGCCGCCACCCTGGTCTTTGCCTACGCAGTCCTTTGTCTTCTCGCCGGACTGCGAGGTCGACTGGTGCTGGTGGCCTCGGTCATCTTCGCCCTGGCTCTTCCTCTCGGTTGGAGCTTCGTTCTCAAGGACTACCAGAAGGAGCGAGTACTGGCGTTCCTAGATCCGAACCTCGATCCACGAGGGGCTGGCTATCAAAGTATCCAATCGACGATCTCGGTGGGTTCGGGCGGACTGGCCGGCAAGGGTTGGCTGAAGGGCTCGCAGAGCCAGCTACAATTCTTGCCCGCTCCCCACACCGATTTCGTGTTCGCGGTCATCGGGGAGGAGTTCGGGTTCGTTGGGGTCGTTGCAGTGGTCCTTCTCTATTTGATGATCACACTTCGTTGCCTCGACGCGGGTCGCCGAGCACGGGATCGGTTGGGAATCTATTTGGTCGCCGGGATCTTGGCCATGTTCGTTTTCCAAGCGCTCTACAACATGGCTATGGTGGGAGGATTAGTACCCATTAAGGGGTTTCCGTTGCCGTTGGTGAGCTATGGCGGATCGTCGATGATGACCACGCTCGTCGGCTTCGGTTTGATCCTGAACGTGAGGATGCGTCGGTTTGTGAATTGAGTGCCGCGCGGGCTTCTGCGCAGCTTGATGCGCAAGTTCCCGAAATTCTCTACTCCTTCGAGTAGGCCTTCTTTAGCAGTTCCACCATTTCGTCGTTGCCCATTTGAGTCGCGATCTTGAGAGCGGAACGGCCGTCGTCTGCCGTGATAGTGGGATCGGCACCGCTCTGTACTAGAAGACGTGCCGTTTCCGTCGAGCCGGCTCCTACCGCGAGTATTGATGGAGTGAGGCCACCTTCAAGTCTTGCTTTGACGGATGCGCCATGTTCCAGCAAGACACTGACAACCTCCGGATTGCCCCTGGCCGACACGGTCAGCGGTGTGTGACCGTTCTGGTCTCGCGCATTCACGTCCGCCCCTTTGCTTAGAAGTAAACGGACGACATCGGGGTAGCCGCTCGCCGCGGCGCCCATCAGAGCGGTTCCGCCCAATGAGGTCTCACCGTTCATCGCTGCACCCTTCACGAGTAATGTCTCGACAACTCGCAGATCCCCACCCATTGCCGCGGACAGCAAGGGGGTCAACTTACCCTCCGGGTTGACCTCCGCCTTTGCCTTGAGCAGCAGCTGCACAATCTCGACGTGACGATTTAGCGCTGCGAATGTCAGCGCAGTTTCGTCATCCTCGGTCCTTGGCGTTCACCTCTGCGCCCGCCTCGAGGAAAAGGTCCGCGATTTCTCGGTGACCGATTTCTGCGGCCGTCATCAGCGCCGTCTTGCCGGTTCGAGTCCGGGCGTTCACATCCGCGCCGGCGGCTAGCAGGTGACGTACGGTGCCGCTGCGAGGTTGGGAAGCTGCCGCGATCAGAGCCGTGGCCCCCGTCTCGCTGCTGGTATTGGCGGCGGCGCCCACCTTCAGCAAGGACTCTACGAACTCCGCATGGCCCCCCTCGGCGGCAAGCATGAGAGCGGTCCACCCGGGCTCGACGTCGAACATTTCTTGCGCGACCCGCACGTTCGCGTCCTCGCCTTGAGCGAGCAGTGTCGGCAACATCTCTTTATGACCGTGCATTGCCGCCGCCATCAGAACCGTGACACCGTGTCTTGTTTCGGCGGGAGGTTCTCCACCCGCATCGAGTATGGCGTGGGTCGTTTCGGCATCTCCCCCCAAGGCCGCCAGCAGTAAGACGTTCCCCAAACCTTCCATCTCTGCCGTCGGATCGGCGCCGGCATCGAGTAAGACGCGCACGGGGCTCGCGTTACCCTCGAGCGCCGCAACCATGAGTGGCGTCCCACCGTTTTCGAAGGCCTCGTTGACCGCAGCGCCCTGGGCAATCAAATCCTGGACCTGCCCGGCATGGCCAAGCTCGAGGGCGGTCATGAGCGAGGACTCGTCGACCGCTTTCCACTCGATATCGTTGCTAATCGCGTCAATCGTCTTTTGAAGCGACCATAGATCGACGGGCGCCCACTGACCGTAGTCAAGAATGACTTTCTCTTCCCCGCCCTCCATCGATACGCGAGTAACGACGCTCGTCCCGTGGAACTCTGGCGAGTGGTAGGAGTCCTCGAAGCTCTTGATGTCCATCTTCTGCAGCAGATGACAGAGTCTCCCGTATTC
Organism: Candidatus Marinacidobacterales bacterium; assembly: GCA_965219415.1. Classification (GTDB taxonomy): domain Bacteria; phylum Acidobacteriota; class Vicinamibacteria; order Marinacidobacterales; family DATDRI01; genus CBDCNP01. Next base: position 832,634 of record OZ244742.1, on the reverse strand, counting down.
CCGAACGCTGATCCTTCCCAGATATTCACCCTCTCTCTCCACGTACTTCTTACCCTCGTACACCGCCGCTCCCCGCTTGTGGAACGTCACCTTGTACACCGGACAAAAGCCGTAGCCGCCTCTCCGTTCGAGTGAGATCTTGGAGATCGGAATCGAAGAGCGCGATGATCCGCCCGCGCCCAAATGTTTCTAATTCTTCAGTGTGACTCGATTGTAGCATGGCCCGCCCGCTACGAGAACAAGCCGGGATTCACTGGCAGTCCTGACCCAATGGTGAGACAATATTCTCAATCATCCCTTCTTAATCTACGACGCTTCGACCCGCGGACGCTTGCCCGTGGAAGTAGGTACGTCTCACCAGAAAGGAGCTTGGTTGAATGCGCTCCCCATTTCTCTTCATCAGCACAATGTCTCTGCTGGCGTTTCTCGGCGGCGAGGCACTCATCGAAGCGTGCAGTTGCGCATCTCGACCCACCGTCAGCGAAGCGTTCGAGGCCGCCGCGGTCGTCTTCGAAGGAGTCGTGGCGGTGGAGGAGCGCATCGCACACGGACCGCAACGCCTTCCCTTCCATCGCTACGTTTTCGAAGTGTCGCGCTCCTGGAAAGGGGTGACATCCCCCACGGCCGAAATCCTGACACCGTCCATCATCTCTTGCGGCATCAAGCTGAAAACGGGAAAGCAGTACTCGATCTTCGGTTACGGCGAAGCCCCTTATACCGTTACGATCTGTCAACAACCGCGCTTCGGCCCCGGAAACGACCTGGCTTCGCTGGGTGAGCCCATCTGGTTCAACCGTAGCTGGGAAGAGCTCGAAGAGGCGATTACGAGCGCAGTCCAAAGGGGCGACTCCGATCGGCTCCGCGCTCTGCTCGCCGGGAAAGACGTCGGGGGCCGCGACCTCAGCTACCAAACAACCCCCATGATAGAAGCGGCACGCCGCGGGGACGCCGAATTTCTCGAGGTCCTCATCCAGGCCGGCGCGAATGTCAATGCCTATCGGGGAGGACGCACCGCGCTACAGGAGGCGGTGAGTCGAGGACATGGCGAGATCGCAAAGCGACTCCTCGACGCGGGCGCTATGGCGGAGCCGTCACTCCTATCGGTTGCGGCGGGTCAAGGTAACGAAGACGTCGTTCGCGCGCTCATAGAAGTTCTCCCGGCCAACGAAGTCGAAGGAACCGCCGGAGCCGATGCGCTCGTCGCGGCGCTCGCGAATTCGGACCTGGAATTGTCACAACTTCTTGTCGATGCCGGAGCGCGTTTGGATGAGTTAACTGCTTGGAGTCAAAAGCTGTTCATGGCAGCGTTCGATCCCGGCGCTTTGGACCTGCTCCGTTTCATGCTCGAGGCCGGCGCACCGGTGACCCCGTGGGTGTGGTAGCGTGCCGCCCACCTCGGACACTTGGCCGCGCTTGACCTCTTCTGGCAGCATGGCGCTTCTTCCGACCCCGAATCCAAGTTCGACAACGACACGGTCACGACCGCGGCCGATTTGAACCGCAGCATCGAGGTGCTCGAGGTCGGCGCCGATCCGAACCTCACGGGTCGGCAGGGCTGGACGGCGCTCATGGCGGCTGTTGTGCAGTCTGATGTAGAGCTCGTCGACCGCCTTTTGGATAGCGGAGCGTTGATCAACGCTCGAGACGATAGCGCGAAGACTGCCCTCCTCCTCGCGACCCAAAGAAGCGACGAGGAGCTCGTGATCCATCTGCTCGAGGCCGGGGCCGACGTGGGCGTGATGGCCGAGGGGAAGGGCACGCCGCTCATGGTCGCCTGTTCCCAAGGAAGCGTCGCCAACGCTCGTCGGCTGCTGGAAGCAGGCGCAGATCCTCGACTCGTCTCCCCAGAGGGGCTCACCGCGCTCGACCAAGCGGCATATTCTGGCGATGCGACCACCGTTGAGCTGATCTTGAATGCGGGCGCGGACGCTGGCGCGGGCTCGTCTCTCGCCCGTGCCGCGAAGAGAAGTCACTGGGACCTCTTCCCTCGCTTGCTTGAGGCCGGGGCACGGATCGACGCGACGACGGACGGAGAGACGGCGCTTGTTTTCGCAGTCCGCGAGGCTCAGTGGGAGTTGGTCGATATGCTCTTGGCGGCGGGCGCGGACGTCAACATCAGCGACCCGAGCCGGCCGTCGGCACTCACCGAGGCGGCCGAGATCGGCCGAGCCGATCTCGCTCGACGCCTGCTCGACAAAGGTGCGGATCCGAATCACGGCGACGAATTCGTTTCGAATCCCATCTTGATCGCCGCTTTGTACGGACATGCCGCCGTGTTGCAGGCTCTAGTCGAGCACGGCGGTGACTTGAACAGGAGGTTTCGTCTCTGGCAGTTGATGAACTTGGTTTCTTCACGGTTTGTTAGGACACTTTCGTACGCCGGCCGGTACCGTTGGTCGATGTAGTCGGGATAACGGACGGCTTGCCCGGAGGCTGCGGAAGTCGAGCAAAGAATTACTGGGAGCAGCAACAAGTCCGATGCCGATGTAAATGCAAAAGCCGGGGACGGGCGAACGCCCCTCGGGGAAGCCACCGGGAGGGGTTTCTCAGAGATCGCCGAGCTGCTCCGGAAGGCCGGCGCACAAGAATAGGGCTGCGTAAACATTGCCCTTGCTATGACTGACCCACAGGACCCATAACTTATGCCGTCCGTTTCGAGCTGTGCACGTGTCACCCGCATCCTGGCAACGCTCTCCCTTCTGTGGGTCTTCTCCCCACTGGCCGTACTGTCCGACACGCCTCCTATCGCAAGGCACCTCATCGTTGAGAGTTTCGTGGCATGGCTTCCATTTGTGCTTGCCTATCTCTTCATTTTCTGGCGCATGCGCAGCGGATCTCCGCGAGGGGGCTTCGCCCTCGCCCTGGGCGTTGGACCCCTGGTATTTTTCAGCGGCGTTCTGAGCCTGGTTCCGGCGGCCGCGTTGATCAACGCCGTCGAAGACGTCCCGCGTAGAGTTCTGGCGATCCCAGCGCTGCTTCCGCTTCTACAAATCCCCCTGACTGTGGCTGCCATCAAGGGTTATCGGCTGCTCGCCGGGGAGCGCAGCGGGTGGAGAACACTCGCAGCAGGCGTCGGGACGGCCACGCTCTGCTTCTTGAGTGGTCTCGCCCTGACAGCCATTTCGGTCACCCACAGCCCCATCGCCGCCGCGGATTCTATCGCCCTGGCCGCGATTCGGGAGATCGGCCAGTGTGCCGAGACTTACCGCACCGACCACCCCGCCATCGGTTACCCACCGACGCTACTCTCGCTGGGGCCCGAGGGTGCGGGTTGTATCGACGCTGGGCTGGCGGAGGGATCAAAGCGAGGACATCTTTTCGAGTACGTGAGCTCGGTAGACGACGCTGGACTCGGACCGCGGTTCACCGTGACCGCCCGACCGCGCAACTACGGTCACACCGGCGGTCGGAGCTTCTTGATCGACGAGACGGGTGTCATCCGCGGGACGTCGGCTTGGAATGGAAGCCGCGCAGCGACACCAGAGGATCCTCCTCTTTAGTCGCTATTTCTCAATCATCCTGAGAGCGATCCGCCTGAGAGCGATCCGCTTCCCAAACCACGAACCTGACCGGTGGCACGACGACGCTCGCTTCGGGTGGGCGATCCGAAGCTCGTAAAAACCCTTCGCGGTCTCGGAGACCGCGATGATGCCCTCGTTCGGTGGCGCGTCCGCCTCGGAGCTAATTCGATAGCGCAGGCGCCACGTTGGCGACCGTGTAGTGGAGCGCCCTTCTTGATCGGCAGGAGCGAGTGTCGACAAAGCCGGCTCCGTGGAAAGAGTCGACACATTGGCGCCGGGCCTGAAAGTGACGCTACGACTTCCCCGCGAACGGATCGCCCCTACTTCGTCGATGAGCTCGAGCGCGATCTCTGCCGTCATCTCCCGGTCCGCTTCGTGCTGGACTGCTAAGGAGACTTCGGTCCGATCCTCGAGCCACCGCAGGCGTGTGGCGGTCTCGTCTACACGCAGCTCCGGGGCCGCCGAGCAAGGAGGGGCGCCCAGAGGATGCCCGCAGAAAGACACATGAACCCGAGACACAATGCTCGGCGTCTCATGCCCGTCTGGAGACTTCGAGTTTCGTTCGTTTCAAACACGGCTTGGCCGGTGTGGACTGCGCTGCCGCCATGAAGCGTGCGCGCCCTCTGTTATGTTGTGGATTTGATTGCTTCCAGAGTACCACCCAGGAGTTGGACCTTCAATCCTGGCCGACCGCGAAACATCGCGGCTCCGTCAGCGATAGGTTTCTTCCGTCACCTTCAGTAGATCTCGATAGACGCGACGCCTTTGTTGCTTATCCTTCGCGTTCAGAACTCCCAGTCGACGTCTCTTCGCTCGACGCGTTCGATTGCCGAAGACCACTACTGTACCCAGCAGTTCGCGAGCTCCGCACATCAGGCGAGTGAGAACCCGAACACAGTCATAAAGAAGCTCGGAGTCTGTAGGCGGATGAATGTTTGATTCCACTACCGTGCAGTCCACTCGTACTTTTCTTCCCTTTTCAATCCCAGCATCCTCGGCAACGCTCACCAGCTCTCGGTTGATCTGCTCCAGCGTTTCGAACTTCACGGCTTTGATGTTTGCTGCTAGGGTCGACTTCGACGGGGTCGGCTCTATGATGCCGAGCTGGCAAAACGTCCGATAGCTTCGAGAGTCTGCCAAGTGAAACGCCAGCTCCCGATAGCTGAACTGATTCAGCTGCTTGACCAACAACGCCCGGAGAACCTGCTCCGTGCTCATTCCCCCACGACCAACATCGCTCCCTGCCGATGGGGTGACCGACTTCAGGTCTTGCAGTACCAGCTCATTGAGTTTAGGATGGGCATCGAGCAGCGACGAGATCGTTTCGAGTTCGCGTGCGTGCTCCAGCTCCAGCCAGGGCTCACGTAGATTTGGCTGTGAATTGATCGTTTTTCGCATTTAGGGCTGGTCTCCTTTGGAGTTAAGTCATTTAGAATCGGATGTTTTCAACGACACGATCCTAATCGACACCCCCTCAGAAGACTAGCCCTGAATTTGCGATTTCTCCTTTTTTCTCAATCCCTTACAGGCTTCAGGACGGGTACTAACTAACGATCCTCAGATGGTTGGCGGCAAGCTCAAGCTTACGCACAATCCGGGTCAGAGCTTCTCGAACTTGCCACAGGGTTTCAACGACGACGTCGAACCAGATTGCGCCGTCATAGGGTTCTTTAGCATCATCCAGTATCGGGTCGACCCGGTACCGCCAGCCGACAACCCCACCTTAGAGCGTCGCGATCTCGGTGCCGGGGAGGACTGGATCCCGCTTGCTGCCAACATCGAAGACTTTCAGCTTCAATACGGAGTCGGTAGCGCTGCCGCCTGGGTGGATTCGCCGGGCCCGACCGACCCCGATGACCCGGAGACGTGGATAACGAGGGTGAACCTCTCGATCAGGGCGAGGAGCCAGAGCACCAACCTCGAGGGAGGGACGACGGTGAACGCCGCCTCACCCGAGGACACCTATATTCGCAAGACCTACGCCACAACGATGAGCCTACGAAACCTGGTCAACGCCACGTCTGAGTACTACATTCTGAATCCATGAAGCAAAACTCGTAGGTCCGTCCTCGACACCAGCCCTCCTGATTCCCACACCCAATCGCCCTGCTTGTGGGGTGGGGCTTCTCATGGTAAATTCAATGGCTTGGAGCGGAACATGAATTCCGCGCCATTAGACCTTGCGAGCCAAGGAGGCGAGCCAGGTGTTGGAGGGCGGAAAGCCCCGATACAACACTGTGGCCGAGAGCGCGGCAGGTGGGACCGCCTCGAGAGCAAGCAAACGAATCAGAAACAAGATTGCATGAAGTCGTTCGAGATGGTCTTCGTTTTCTTGACCACTAGCGGCGGAGATAGCCGTCGCACCGACCGTCGGTGCGGTGAGATGAGATTTATGCCGCGGGTGCTCACCGGAAGATCGTCGCGAACCTGAAGCGGATCAGGTACCGGTTCCGTCTCTGCTTCAGAACATTGGGAGAATCGAAGTCAAAGTCATGTTGGCCAGCCAAAGACCGGGGGTGCAATCGCCCTGCGGTGCAGTTCCGGTGCCGGCCCGACCCCTTGTGGTTGGGAGTTCTATCCCGACCCCGGTAACTTCCCCGGCTGCTTTTGGCCGGTGCCTAACTCTTCTTACGGCCCCCGGCCCCATCGCGAGATGCTGCGCCGCCACGGCCCGAATGCGAGAAGGGCTCTCCCCAAACAACCGGTTTTTCTCCCCATTTACGGGTACTGGTGCCACAAATGCCCAAGGAGTTGATCGTCAGTCACCACCCCCAGGAAACCAAAGTCGCCCTCGTCGAGGACGGGGTCGTCACCGAAGTCTCAGTAGGGAGAGAGAGTAGTCGAAGCGTTGTAGGGAACCTGTATAAGGGCCGAGTCAACCGCGTCCTACCTGGGATGCAGTCGGCTTTCGTCGATGCTGGTTTAGAGCGCGACGCCTTCCTGTATGTCTCCGACGTGTTGGAGGAGGAGTTCGATCCCTTCCAAACCATGGAAGAGGAGAAGATGGCCGAGACGGAGCGAGAGATCGTCCGTGCCAAGGCCAAGAACCACTCTATCGACGAGTTGCTCACCGAAGGGCAGGAAGTTCTGGTCCAGGTCGCGAAGGAGCCCATTGGAACGAAAGGCGCTCGCATCACTTCCTACGTCAGCCTTCCGGGACGACTGCTGGTGTTCATGCCGACTGTCGACCACATCGGCGTATCGAGGAAGATTGAATCCTCGGAGGAAAGGGCTCGGCTCCGACAGTTGATTCAGCAGAACCGCACGGTTGGAGGCGGGTATATTGTCCGGACCGCGGTTATCGGCAAAGACGATGAGGCGATTCTAGCCGACATGCGTTTTCTCGAGAACCAGTGGACCGAGATTCGCCGTAAGGCGGAGTCTGCCAGGGCCCCCGAGGTCATCCATCGCGATCTCGGTCTCGTTTTCAAGCTCATTCGGGACATGCTTTCTCCGGATTTCAGCGCGATCCGAATCGATTCCGAAAAGCTATACGACGAAGTCGTGGACTTCGTGAAGCAAATCGAGCCCCAGATGCTGCATCGCGTCAAGCTCTACTCCAAGAACTACCCGATCTTCGACGAGTACGGAGTACAGGCCGAGATCGACCGCGCCCTCAAAAGCAAAGTTTGGCTCAAGTCGGGCGGTTATATCGTGATCAATCAGACCGAAGCCTTGGTAGCGATCGACGTCAATACCGGGCGCTACACCGGCAGCAAGCGCCTCGAGAACACGATTACACGCATCAATCTAGAAGCCATCAAGGAGATCGTGCATCAAATCCGGCTCCGTGACCTGGGGGGCATCATCGTCATCGACTTCATCGACATGGAGGAGAGACGCAATCAACAGAAGGTCTTTGCCGACCTCGAAGAAGAGCTCCTGGACGATCGTTCTCCCACGAAAGCAATTCAGATTAATGAGTTCGGTCTGATGATCCTCACTCGCAAACGAGTGAAGAAGTCACTCGAACGTACCCTTAGCCAAGCCTGTCCTTACTGCCAAGGGAGCGCACGAGTCAAGTCGGCCACGACGATCGGCTACGAGATTCTCGACCATGTTCGAAGGAAGGTGTCGGAGCTTCCTCAAAACGGGGCGATCCTACAAGTGCATCCCGAGGTGGGCCGCGCCCTTCAAAAAGGCGAGGCTCCCGTGCTCGACGAGATCCGCTCCATCCTAGGTGCGAGAACCGAGATCAAGCCGATGGCTGGTTTCCATCACGAGCAGTTCGAGCTCGTGGCTCGAAAGGAATCGGGAAGGCAGAGGAGACCGGAGCGTCACTCGAGGGGCTCCAGCCGTCGGAGCTCGGCTTCAAGACAAGACCGACAGGACAAACAAGAGAGACGCGAAAGACATGGCGGACGGGGGGCGTTCGCAAGGCCAGACAAGGCGGACTCGTCGGAAAAACCTGAAACCCCTGAACTCAACGACCGGGCCGAGCCGCAGTCCGGGTCCCAAGTCGACGAGGGGAGTAGGGAAGGGCAAGCCCCGTCATCCGCGGGCTCCTGACCCTCGGACTTAAACGTCAACCTCCCGGCATGCTCCCGGGGGAGGAGGTCCTGCCGGGTCGCTTGCTACGGACCTTGCGGACGATATCGCGCCTGATAGATCCCGCGAGGGTCGAAATCCGGGTTCACCTCGAACGTCCTCCGGAACGCATCCAAGGAGTCCTCAAAGTGCTTCAGGACGTAGTGGCAGTATCCCATCAAGTAGAGCACGTCGGCCCGACCCGGTTCGGCCTGCGAGACTTGGCCTAGCTCCTCGAGGGCTTGGGTGAAGTTGCGATTCCGGTAGTGTCGCAGTCCTCGATCGTAGGCTTCGGTTGAGGCCATGCCGGAGACTTGCGCGGGAGTCTCGGCCTGCGGTAGCGCGTCGGCTTGCTCCATGGCGGATGGGGGTTCTTGCGGGGTTTCTTCCTGTCCGAGTGTCAGCGGCGCACCGAGTAGTGTGGCGACCGAAAAAGCAGTGAGCAATCGGATCGTTTTGACCAAATTGACCAGGCTACTCCTCGCCGGTAGGCTCAAGGGCTTCATGGGGCTATCTCCTCTATTCACTTGTGGCGCGCTGGGAATTTCGGCTCCCATAGTAGCATGAAACAAAATCACTGGGATTTGGCCTGGGTGATCTCCTCTTCAGCCCTTTGCTGGAACTCGATGAAATCTGGATGATCTGGAAGCCGAGAAGAGAGTGCGACCAGGCGGTAAAAGAAACGGGTCGCCCGCCCCTCGGTGTCGAAGAAAAGCCTCAGCTCGCCGAGCGCCATTCCCTGGGGATACGGGTAAGAAATCAGAGTGTCTCCTTCGAACACCGGTTGAGAGAGGTGTGTGTCATTCGCAGCGCCCACCAGTACGTCGATCCCTGGGACCGCCTTGGCGAGATCCTTGGCCGTCGGCAGCGGCAATTGTGCCAAGACCACGACAACGTCGCATTTTCCGCGGAGCTCGCCGACGAGCCCCCGCGCTTTTTCGACCGGATCGGAGAAGTCGATGGCGAGTGAGTCAGAGGTCGGGTCGGTGAGTCCCAGGAAGCCAAAACGGATCGTTCGTCCCGAAGCGGTCTCGACTTCTTGGATCACGTACGGAGGGATGGCGGCGCCCGCCTCGGACCCGAGGATGGCATTGGCGGAGACTAACGGCAACCTCGAGTGCCCCAGCTCGCGGAAGCGTCCGGTCTCCGGTATGACCTCCAGCTCGCCGATGTTGATCGCGGAGTAGTTCATGCGGAGCATGCCTTCCAGGACCCACCGGTTTCGAACCTCCGCCTCGAGTGCTACATCGGCGGAGAAGTCCCCCGCGTCGACCAGAATCCATGGTGTTCGCGAGAAGATCTTCTCAAACTGTTCTAGGTACGCTGCCCGCCGGGCAAAGCCCCCGAGGGGGTTGCGGCTTCAGCCACAGGGCTCAACGTAACCGCGGAGCTCTCCGGTGAAAAAAACAGCTAGGTCGGCATCCTCTAACTCATCGGCCTCCACCCAACGGTCGGACCCGCGAGCGGCCGCGAGGAGTAGCAGGAATGCGGCAAACGACAGAAATAGTCTGGACATTTTTCCGGAAAATTCTAGCACAAGGACAGGGCGAGTAAAAGGCGGACGCATCCTTGTTATCCGAGCTGGCGCGCTCGGAGACACGGTTCTCGCCTTGCCGGCTCTTCGGGCACTCCATGAATGGAACCGCGGTGGGCAACTCGAGCTCGCTGGCTACCCCTCGGTGCTGCAGGTGGCCGGTCTCGCCATTCCAGTGCACGGGATCCATTCTATCGACCGTGCCCTTTTCGCAGGGTTGTTCTCTGAATTGCTCCCGGCAGATCTACAAGATTTTTTCCGCTCGTTCGATCTGGTCGTGGCGTGGGTCCGTGAAGAATCGGCCGATCTACGGCGACAGCTAGAGCAAGCCGACGTACCGTGCATTCAGGCGAGTCCGTACCCTCCAGTGAGAGCTCGAGTACATGCGAGTCTTCATTTATTGCAGAGCCTTACACCCTTGGGTATTCTCGTCGCGTTGTCGCCTCCCAAGCTGGAATTTCCGACCGACGCGCTACAGGCCGCCCGCGAGTTCCTCACTGAAGCTGGCCTCCAGAAGACGGGTTTTCTAGCCATTCACCCTGGCAGCGGAAGCGTCCTCAAGAACTGGGAGCCCAAATGTTTCGGGGGTCTGGCGGCCCGGGCGCGAGCCGCGGGTCAGCAGGTCTTGATCATCGAAGGCGAGGCGGATGGGGAAGCCGCGATGGCCCTTCGGCGGACGCTTTCTTGGAGCCCCCCAACTGCGGCCGGGCTACCCCTCCCGGTTCTTGGGTGCGTATTGTCCCAAGCTGACGTTTTCGTCGGGAACGATTCGGGAGTTTCGCACCTCTCCGCGGCTTCCGGCGCTCCTACCATTGCCCTTTTCGGTCCTACCGATCCTTCGGTCTGGGCTCCTCTTGGTCCCTCGGTCGAGATCCTTCCCCAGACCGCCCCAGACGAGGCGGTTTGGGAGGCTGCTCGCCGGTTAGCCAAGCCCTAGCAGGGGTGGCCGAGAGATTGACTGCACTTCTCCATCACGGCGCCGCGGGGCCCCACCCCCACGGCTTGTCCCTCTGCCGACAAGCGGCTGCGGAGACAGCTGACGGCTCTATGCGAGCGGAGCGAGCCGGCCCGAGTGGGCCGACAACAGGGAGGCCGAGCGATGAGCGAGGCTCAGCGCGCGAACGAAGAGTGAGCGCGCATTGAGCCAAGGATGTAGGCTCTAACCCGCTAACCCCTAGGGGGGAAAACCCACGCGATAACGTAGGGAATTGCCCCACGTTTTGTGACAAAAGATGATATAGCACTTGAGGTCTCAAGGGTTTTGGAACGACCCAATAACACAATAGATAGTGTCTGGCCGGGCGACAGGTAGAAGATGAAGTAACGGCCGCTCTTGGGCATGCAACTTGCTAAAAGGGCTCGCATCTGAGTCAATTTGGCTCCCGGGTGCAGGAGATTTCGGGGGCTTAGCAAGGAGTGACATTCGATGCTTCAATCGGTTGACACGCAGCAGTTCGCTACCGGAATCTACCAAGGTTCCGTAAGAGTTGGCAAGGTCCACTTCCAAATCGGCATTCGGGCCATCGAAGGCGAAGTCGGCTATACGGCCGAGGAGCCTGAGCTACGCCGGGCGCTTCGCCGGATCGTCGGGAAGCAGCGCTGGTGGAGTTGGAAGGAACTGACCCGCAAGCTCATTGACTCCCTTTCTTTGTCCACTGGGGGCCGGTTCGTGTTGCGGTTCGGAACCACACCCTCGGATGAGGGCCGTGGAAACGGTGAGGATAAGTTGCGCCGCGCCATCGATCGCGCGGTCAACGAGTAGCGGGAATAGCCGGGGTCGCTGAGTCGCCCGACTCAGCTCCACTAACCCCGATAAAGCTTGGTATCGAAGAGCGGGGCGCGGACCACGCGCCTCCGTTTTTTTCTCTTCATGAACCCTCACCCCGGCCCTCTCCCAGCCCGCCTCCGTCCGCTTCTATTCCAACGACTTCGGCGGGTCCGCCGAAGCATCAGCGAAGGCGGAAGGGAGAGGGATTAAGGGACGAAGAGTCTTTGATTACTACACTGCTACCGGCCTAGCGCCAGCCGATCCGCCAAGGGAAGTGGCAGGCCAGCGGCGCGTATTTTCCTCTGCGTGCGCTCGTATCGGTATTCCACGCGGTGAATGGTCATCGTCATCTTGGTGGAGTCGAAAATGCCGAAGCTGGCGCGTTTGTCCCCATCCCGAGGTTGACCGATCGAGCCCGGATTGATGAGGTAAAAGGCATCCTTTCGGAGCTGCAGCCGGAACGTTGGGCTCGTGGGGACATAGGTTGTCAACGATTCCGAGTCCAGACAGAACGCTACCGGAAAATGACTGTGCCCGAAGAAGCATATCGGGAACTTGAGAAATCGGAACATGTTGAGAGCCTCGATCTCTCCGAAAATGTAAGCGTCCTCATCGAGTGGGGTGCCGCGAGAGATCGAAAAGGTATCGTCCACGTGGACCGGGCCTTGGGTGGAGGCCAGCAAGCCACTTGCGGTGGCTCGGAAGGAGTTTCTTCTGGGTCCACTTGGCGGAGACGAGAGCGATGCGATTGAACATCTCGCCCGATTCGACCCCGCTACATACCTTATCGTGGTTCCCCCGGATGATCACGGATCGCTTGAGGGAGCGGACCATGTCGACGATGGGGTTTGGCTCCGCCCCGTAACCGACGAGGTCTCCAAAATAACGGTCCGGTCGAACCGTTTTCGCCGGACGAAACGAAGCACGGTGGTAAGCGCCTCGCGATTCGAGTGAATGTCGCTAAGAATCAGGTATCTCATCAGCTCTCGCAATACGATTGCAGCAGGTTGGCGAGCCGCGCGGTTACTCTTGTCAGTGGCAATGCGTTCATGTCGAAGCGAATATCGGCCTTACGATAGTCGGGCAAGCGCTCATCGAGAAGCGCCTTGACCTGTTCCGTGCTGCGCCATAAGGGTCGATGCCGTCCTTTAGCGCCGCGCTCGATCACGAGGTCGGTCGGCGCATCCAACCAGACGCTCACCCCACTTGAACCGATAATCTCCCGGTTCTCGGGCCGAGTGAAAGTCCCCCCGCCGGTGGCGATGACTCCTGGTCCTCGTTTCACAATTTCTCGAAGGCGCTCGGTCTCGATCCTGCGGAACGAGCCCTCGCCCACAGCGTCGAAGATTTCGTGGATCTTCTTTCCCGCGTCTTGTTCGATCTCTTGATCCAAATCATAGAACGGCACACCGAGACGCTTGGCAACTCCACGCCCTACCGTGCTCTTGCCGACCCCCATGAAACCGATGATGAAGAACCGCGTCCCGTTGACAACGTTCTTGGTCATGCAATCGCTTGGTCCAAAGTCTCCCAGAACTCCGGGAAGGAAACGCTCGCCGCGCTTTTTCCCTTGATCTGGCATGCTCCGTCGACTCCGAGTGATGCGATCCCCCACGCCATCGCGATGCGGTGATCATCGAAGCTGTCAAGACTGGCCGCCTGCATCGGACTTCCCCCTCTGATGCGCAGCCCGTCCGGCAGTTCTTCCACTTCGACGTTCAAGGCGCGTAGTCCCGTCGCCAAAGCATGTATCCGATCGGACTCTTTGACCCGGAGCTCCGAGGCTCCGCGAATGATCGTTTCGCCGTGTGCGAACGAAGCGGCAACGGCGAGGGCCGGGATTTCGTCGATGAGCCCGGGCACGCGTTCGGCAGGTACCTCTACGCCGGCCAGTTCCGCGCCTTCCACGCGCACGGTGCCGATGACTTCTCCGTCTTGCTCGTGCTCTTCCTCGATAGTCACCCGAGCTCCCATGGAATGGAGGACTTCGATGAAGGCGGTGCGCGTCGGGTTCAGTCCGACGTCCGCCACGAGGAGATTGGAGCCAGGAAAAACCGCTGCCGCCACGATGAAGAAGGCTGCGGACGAGATATCGCCCGGAATCTTGATTCTTGTCGATTGCAGCTCGCTTCCGCCGGTGATGCGGACGCCATCCTCATCGTTGGCAACGGGCACTCCGAACCTCATGAGCGCGAGCTCGGTATGGTTGCGAGAAGGAAGGGGCTCCTGAACGCGGGTATCGCCCTCCGCATGGAGTCCCGCAAGGAGGACGGCGGTTTTTACTTGAGCGCTTGCGACCGGCGACCGATACAGCAGGCCTTTGAGGCTCCTGCCGCCGCGAATGTGAAGTGGCGCTCGTCCCTCATGGGTCGACTCGATGCGCGCGCCCATCCGCTCCAACGGATCGATGACTCGCCGCATGGGTCTGCGCTCCAAGCTTTCGTCTCCGGTCAAGTGGCTGTCGAACGGTTGGGGCGCGAGGAGGCCACAGGCCATGCGGAGCGTGGTCCCCGAGTTCCCCGCATAGAGGCTCGAAGAGGGTGGACGAAATCCGAAATAGCCCTTGCCTGAGACACAGACTCGATTCTGCTGCCGCTCCACGGCGACGCCGATAGCCTCGAGCAGGTCAAGTGTGCGCTGGCAGTCCCCGCCCGGGGGATAGTGCTCGATGACGGACTTGCCTCGGGCGATCGACGCGAAGAGCGCCGCCCGGTGCGCAATCGACTTGTCGCCGGGTAACGCTACGGTACCCTGCAAACGTACCCCGGCTGCTTGCTTCATCATGAAATGGTACCATGCCCTGGTCTAAGGGGGCGAGTCCTGGGGCCCGCCTTGATTGCAGTGGCGGCTTTGTGTTAGTAAGTCCGGAATCTTCCGGGGCAGTCCCCGTAAATCCCCGGTCGGGCCGATTCATCGAGACGCGAGGAAGACACTGAATGGGGTCCGCTAGCAAGGTTGTCCAAATCGACATTCAGAGTAGTTTCGAGATGGTGGATTTGGTCCAGGCGGTCTTCGAATCCATCTCCACCCAAATCGGCTTCGATCAGGATTCCTCCCATTGGATGAGCGTGGCTATCCGTGAGTCGGTGACCAACGCGGTGCGTCACGGGAACAAGATGGACTCGACGAAGCGTGTTGTGGTGCGTTTCGAGCTGCACGGTCAGGAGTTCCAGATTTACGTCGAGGACGAAGGGGAGGGATTTGATCTGGAGAAGCTCCGTGACCCTTTGGCCGAGGAGAACTTACTTCGCGCCAATGGAAGGGGCATCTTTTTTATGAAGAATTTCATGGACGAAGTCGTGTACCGCTTCCCGCCCAATTGCGGTACACAGGTCAAGATGGTGAAGAAGATCTCGACGGCGAAGGCAGACTAGCACTAGACCCACCCCGCGCCGCTAGCCAACTCAGCGACCCGATCGGGGCAAAGAAGCCGAAGCAAAGGCCGGTCAAGGCCCGCAGAGCGTTGCTCCCCTCGTACGCTCCCAAAGCCGGCAGGACTATGTCCAAGCCAAGGGGCGCAGCCCCGAGGAGGCAGACCTCGATCCGAGGCATGGGCCGGCGTGTAAGGATGTAGGCCGCAGCGAGCAAGGCCCCCACCGTGATCGCCGTGCACCGGACACACAGCGGCAGCTGGACGCCGTAGGCGAACCAACTTCGCTCCGCCATTTGGTGGCAGAAGACGCCCATGAATTGAAAAAGCGCCGCGTAGGCCAAGCCCGCCATCACTCTAGTCCTTGAAAATGCGGAAGCCTTTTTGGAAGAGCAGAGGCGAACCGCCTTGCTCCAACGTGGCTTCATCGTACGAATGAATCCCTGCGGCTACGTTCAACAGCGGCAGAGGTAGCCAACAACAGATGCCCACGATGAAAAGTGTCAGTACCAAAGAGACTGCAAGGTAGGAGAACCAAACGCCGAAGATTAATAACGCATCTTTTACGTGATCCCGATTCTTCAGCAGCAAGAGTCCCAGGCCAGGGGCGAGCAGACTAACGACCATCGGGACCGCTGGATGTAGCTCGGAGGAACTTTCCTCAGGGGTCGTCGGCGATGCGGTCGGCAACGCGTCGGGTGGTGGGGACGGCGGACGCGGTGGAGACGGTGCGGGTGGCGAGGGGGTTGGTTTTTTGGCTGCCGCCTTGGCCTTGGGTTTCACCGAAGGCGAACCGCTCGCTCGCGTCGTCACCTTGCGGGGGGGCTTGCGGGTGGGGGTTGCCTTTTTCTTCTTCGCCATGGGGTCGGGACTATAGTCAAGGTGCATGGGTCCGTCAAGGACTCACGCTCACCTTGCCTTACGGCATCGTAACATCCGCCGGGCTGGCCTCAGCAAGGATCTTTCCTCCGCACTCCGCGATGACACGGGTGCGCAGAGAAGGGTCGTTTGCCAACTCCTGGAAACGATGAGGCTCGGTTAACGTCACGATTCGGCCCCACTCCACCACACGGATTCGAAACTCCTCCAGGGTCCAGATCTCTCCCAAGCGGTCCTGCGTGTAGAAGTGAGCTTGGGGATAGAAATTCTTGTAGCAGATCACTTGTTCATGAGGGGCGAGTTCCGCGAATCCTTTCGATGCGAGCATCCTGAGGGATTTGTAAGGCTCCATCAACGGAGCCACATAAAGAACAAGGGCGAGGGTCAATGTTGCCGAGCTCGCCACCAGGCTCCAAAACGCCACGCGCGGGCGCCTCCGCCCAAGCAGGTACGTCGTGACGCTGAGAACGATCACCAGAGCTCCCAAGACCCAGCCGCCTTCGTTGATCGCGGGGAGTCGACTGGAGAAGCCGTAGACCGCAGCTGCCCCAAGGGCAATAGAAAGCCCGACCTGAAATACGAGAGGCCGGTCCACCCACCGGGATCCCGGTTCTTGGGATCGGGACTCGTCGCTCCAGAACGTTCCGACGAGAAGGGAAGGGGGGGAAGGATTGGCAAGATGTATCCGGGTAGCTTTGAGCCCGCAAGCGAGAAGAAGATCAAAGGAACAGCAATCCACAAAAATAAAAACAGACGACGTGGATCTCTGTTCCGAAACGCACTCGAGACGGCGCCGGGAATGAAGGCGGTCCACGGGACGAAAGCCACAACCAGAATCGGAAGGTAGTAGTAAAAAGGGCCCTCATGGCGGTGGATAGTGGTCAGGAATCGATCGAGGTTATGCTGAAACAAGAAGGACTCTACGAATTCCCAACCCTGCGCGTTGAAGATCGCCACGTGCCAGGGGACGACCACGACCAGGAACGACGCGGTGGATGTTAGCAGGCTTCCAGGTCTCGGTAGCAGGCGGCGATGACTCTGGAGCTCGAAGAGAACGATGATGAGCATCGGAAGCACGATGCCGACCGGGCCTTTGGCGAGCACGGAGGCTCCAAACGCAGCGTAGGCAACGGCGAGCCATCGTCGTGCCGGTTGTACCGTCGCGTGGAACAGGTAGGCTCCTAGCCCAAGCGTCAGGGCAAAGGTCAGAATCGAGTCCATGATCGCCGCGCGCCCGTAGAGCGCCATGCCGAGCGAGGTTGCCAATACAACCGCCGATCGAATACCGCTCGCAAAACCGAAGAGCCGAGCCCCCAGAAAACCGATCGATAGACAGGTAGCGAGGGCGGCGAGGGCCGAGGGTAGTCGCGCCGCGGCCTCCGTCTCTCCCAACGTCCACATGCTCGCGGCGGCGGCCCAGTAGAAGAGAGGGGGCTTGTGAAGCCAAGGCTCACCGCGAAGCTCCGGAGTTACCCAATCGCCTCGTTCCAACATTCCTCGCGACACCTCGGCGTAGCGAGATTCATCGGGGCCGACAAGGCCCACGCCTCCGAGGCGATAAAAGAAGGAAACGGCTCCGAGGACAATAAGAGCCACGGTAAGGCGCATCGGAACGCATTATAATGACAATCCATGTTGACCAACCTGCCTGTCATATCGAGCAGGCCCAGCGGGCCCAGCAGGGGTCGAACGCCGCAATGAGAGCGGTAGCCGCCGCGATCGAGGCCGCGCTCGCCGGGGGCGAGGTGATCCGTGGCTTCTATGGAGGCACGTTCGAAATCTCGTTCAAAGGAGATCTCAATCTCGTCACCGAGGCGGACACTCAGTCGGAGCTAACCGTCGTTTCCATCCTCAGGAAACGCGTGCCGGGGGTTGCGATCCTCGCTGAAGAAAGCGGCGAGAGCGAGGGTACGAGCGACCAGCGATTCATCGTGGACCCCCTGGACGGGACGACTAACTTCGCTCACGGCTATCCGGTCTTCGCGGTGTCGATTGGCTACGAAGAGGCCGGTGCGATACGAGCCGGAGTCGTTTACGACCCCACGCGCGAGGAGCTGTTCGTCGCCGAGAAGGGTGGTGGCGCGTTCCTGAACGGAAGACGTCTCCAGGTTTCTCGTACGCATGAGCTTCGCAATGCGTTGGTGGTCACCGGTTTCCCGTACGACCTGCTCGAAGATGTCTCCGGCAATTTGCGACTGTTCACTCGCTTTATGGCGGAAGTGCGAGCCATCCGTAGGGATGGCTCGGCGGCCTTGGACATGTGCTATGTCGCGGCCGGTCGATACGATGGATTCTGGGAAGAGAAGCTTGGGCCTTGGGACACCGCGGCGGGCTCGATCATCCTTACCGAGTCTGGAGGTCGAGTGAGCGATTTCTCGGGAGAGGCTTTCAGTTGTCACGGGAAGCAAGCGCTTGCTTCGAACGGTGTCCTACACCGAGAGATGTTGCGCGTACTCAAAGACTCCGCTACTCGGTGACACCTATCCGATTTTGAGGACACCTGTCTTAAGCCCCTAGCTCGTCGCATACGCGAATTGTCCCCAAAGTAAGGCCCGCCGTGCCTGCCGGTCGCTTGGCGAGGTTGGCATACGTTCTGCAATCACTCCAAGGAGCATCGTAGGAGTCCCCGGAATCGCAAAGCAAAGGGGGACTTCATGAGAACCGCTGCGTTGATCCTTGGCGTCTTGTTGGTGACCGCTCCCACCGAGGCGGACTCGTTTTCCATCCGACTCGGTTTGTTTTCACCGCGGGGCGATAGTCGACTCTGGGCGGAGAACGTAGAGACCTTCGATTACGCCGTGACCGATTTCAACTCGCTGTTCGCGGGAGTTGAGTTCGATTTCGAGCTAAACGAATACGTGGACGTTGCAATGGGCGTGGATGGCTACAGCCGCACGGTGGCCTCCCGCTATCGGGATTTCGTGCGCGACGACGGCAGTGAGGTCGTCCAGGATGTACGGTTACGGGTGGCGCCGGTTACGGTTGGGGCTCGCTTTTTTCCAGCCGGGAAGTTCCACGTGCTGCTGCCCTACGTTGCGGGTGGGCTTGGTCTGTACGTATACGAGTACCGAGAAGAGGGTGAGTTCATCGACTTCACGACTTCCGAGATCTTTGGAGCCGTCTTTTATGACCGCGGAGTAGCGGCTGGTCTCTACGCGGCGGCGGGTCTCGAGGCGTCGCTCTCCCCGGGTTTTTTGGTCTTCGGGGAGCTCCGGCGCCATTTCGTCCGCGCCGAGCTTGGCGGCGACTTTGCGAGTTTCGGCGACCTCGATCTAGACGCAACTCAGTTGACCTTCGGGCTCACTTTTCGATTCTGACCGTCCGGTGGCCCACCAGGCCTCGGGAGCTCAGCACTGCTATAATGGTATGGTCAGCTTGGCCCGGTGGGGCCGGCCAGAAGATCTACTAGGAGTGAGACTGAAAATGAACTTCAATCCAGACGGGCCGGTTGTTCGCCGGACCCTTAGGTGGGGTCGGTTTTTTGCGCTGGCTGCTGGTGCGGGGGCCGTCGCTTTGGGACTGTCGATTGCCCTGGGGGTCTCCGGGCCGTTGGCGAAGGGCCCGGCCGACCAAGGACCGATCCCTGCTGCTTCTCTCGAGCCTGAGGGCGAGAGAGGACCGGGACCGGCGCTTTCCATACCGACCATAGCCGCCATACCGGAACGAGCTTCGATTCCCGCCGATGAAGACAAGCTTCCCGACCCCGAAGCGCTGTCGCGTGTCTTTGTCGGCGTCTCCGCCAGCGTAAAGCCGGCGGTGGTGAATATCTCGACGGAAAAGGTCCTGTCGGATTCACCCTTCGAACAACCGGGGCTGGGAGGACCGTTCGATGACCTCTTCGAGCGTTTCTTCGGCGGACCTCAGGGTGAGCGGCGGCGCCGTAGCCTAGGGTCCGGTGTGATCGTGGATTCGCGTGGTTACATATTGACCAACAATCACGTGGTCGAGAAGGCTGACGAGATCGAAGTGCAGCTTTCCGATGAAAGCAGTTTTGCGGCGGAAGTGGTGGGGGCTGACCCAGAGACGGATCTAGCGGTCATTCGGATTGAGTCGGATGAAGAGTTCCCCTTCGCCTTGCTCGGCGACTCGAACGAGCTCGTGGTCGGGGAGTGGGTGCTGGCGATCGGTAATCCCTTTGGTTTCGGCCACACGGTCACCGCCGGCATCGTGAGCGCCAAGGAAAGAATGATCCAACGGGGATCCTACGACGACTTCATCCAGACCGATGCCGCGATCAACCCCGGTAACTCCGGAGGGCCCCTCGTCAACATGAAGGGGCAAGTGGTCGGAATCAACTCCAACATAATCTCCGCTAGCGGCGGCAGCATGGGGATTGGATTCGCCATTCCCTCGAACCTGGGCCGCAAGATTTACGATCAACTCGTCGAGCATGGCTCCGTTACTCGCGGGTGGCTGGGCGTGGGAATCCAGAAGCTAACGCCCGAGCTGGCGCGGAGCTTCAAATTGGAAGACCAAAAAGGAGCCGTGGTTAGCGAAGTTCTCGGAGAGGACTCGCCTGCGGCTAAAGGAGGCCTTCAGGCGGGGGATGTGATCGTCGAGCTGGACGGGAAAAAAGTCGACTCGGATACCGGGCTCGTGCGAATGGTGGCCGACGTGCGCCCGGGAGAGGCGGTCCGAATCAAATTTTATCGGGATGGCAAGCTGAAAGCCACGAGCGTCACACTGGGGACGCGGGCCAAGAATCTCGCCGCCCACACCGAGCAAAGTGAAGAAACCGAGCGTGGCCGACTCGGGGTTTCGGTCCAGGACCTCACGCCCCAGCTAGCCTCACAGCTGGGCACGTCAACACGAGCCGGCGTGGCGATTCTCGGGATCGATCCGGCGGGGCCGGCAGCGGATGCCGGACTCCGGCGCGGAGATATTATCCTCGAGGCGAACCGCGAGCCGGTCGCCAACGTCGATGACTTGGAACGGGAGATAACACAAGTTGATACAGGCGGCGACCTCTTGCTTCGAGTAGAGCGCGTCGCTCGGGGGCAGTCGAGCTTCCTTTGGATTCCGGTGCAGCTCGACTAGGACGAGTTGTCACTCCATGCGTCTTATGGCGCAGCGCGCGAGCGCTGCGCCTTTTATTGTGCACCAGGAGAAACGCAATCACTGTTTTTTGGTGGGCGGGATACACAGGATTGACGAGATATAAGGACCTCTATCCTGTTCATCCCGTAAACCCGTCTGATCTTCACTTCTCATGCAAAATATAGCCGATTATCTTCGCGCGTCGGTCGTTGGACTCGGTAGCATTGGGGCCGGAGCCGGCCTCTTTTTCATAGCGTTTTTCGACTCTTCGTTCATCTCGCTACCCGAGATCCATGATCTCCTCATTATCTATTTTTGCGTGCGCTTCAAAGAATACGCGCTTTACTACGCGATCATGGCTGCGCTCGGCTCGGCGGCCGGCTGCACGGTGCTCTATTGGCTGGGGAGATCGAAAGGCTATGGATTCTTATCAAAGCGCTACTCGCAAGAGAGGCTCAACTCAGCGCTGGGTGTTTTTCGGCGCTACGGTATGTTTGCGCTCATCGGGCCCGCTCTTCTCCCGCCGCCCTTCCCGTTCAAGATCTTCGTTTTGTCCGCAGGGGTCTTCAAGATTCCGTTCGGCAGATTTCTCGTCGCCATCCTTCTGGGGCGCGGTTTCCGGTACTCTTTCGAAGCGTGGCTCGCGGTGCGGTACGGCGATCGAGCCATGGCCTACTTGCACGATAACTACATGCAGGTAGCCATGGTTGCGTGTGCCGCCACCTTAGCTTGCATCGTGATTTACCTCGTGGTGACGACGCTCAAGAAAAGACTTCGAGCCCCCTCTGAAGAGGCTGTCGAGCCCAATCTTTAGCCGTTCTCTCGAGCGGTGTGTGCTCCCGGAGGACGGTTTTGACAAACAACCCTCCGCAGATCACTAATAAGTGAATTGACTCTCAGAATTGCCGAGCCCCACAATGGAGGATAGCAAGCTCTCCGGCTCTCGGGTTCGATCATCACCGATCGCCGGTACCTGGTATCCCGGCCAGCCCGATACCCTCGAGCGCGCGGTGCGCGACCTCTTGGAGGCGGTCGAGCCGGTCGATCTCGACGGAGAGCTCGTTGCCCTTCTTAGTCCTCATGCGGGCTTGCGATACTCGGGCGGAGTAGCCGCTGCCGGTTATCGCCTCTTGGAGCAGAGACCTTTCGATACCGTGCTTCTGTTGGGCCCGTCCCACCACGTCTACTTTCAGGGCGCATCTGTTTATGATCGCGGTGCCTTCGAAACGCCTCTCGGGCGCATTCAGATAGACGAAGAACTTGCCGGGGCGGTTCATGAAAGCAGCCCCTGTATGCGCGTATTCTTCGAGGCTCATGATCAAGAGCACTGCCTCGAGATGCAGTTACCCTTCCTACAGGTTCTGAACCCCGAGATGAAGATCGTTCCGATCATCATGGGAGATCAACGTCGTCAGAACGTCGAAGCCGTTGCCGATGCCATTTCCGGGACTCTAGCCGGCGGCGGCAGGCAACCACTCTTGATCGCGAGTTCAGATCTATCCCACTACAAATCCGCAGAGGTTGCGAAGGTGATGGATGGAAAGGTGTCCGCCCTCGTCGATGCGTTCGATCCGGATGGACTCATGGAGCTTCTGGAGACGACTCACGAGCATGCCTGTGGCGGCGGGCCACTGGTCGCCGTGATGCGAGCGGCTCGTGCTCTCGGTGGTCGATCGGCACAGATACTGAGGTATGGCGACTCGGGAGACGTCAGCGGCGACAGATCGGAGGTGGTCGGCTATCTGTCGGCGGCGGTTTGCGGTTAGGAACCACAGCGGTGCGAGACGAGGATGCACACCCGAGCTTGAGTTCCGTTCAGCGCCGAGCACTCTTGAACATAGCGCGCTGGACTCTCGAGGAGTTCCTGGACGATGGGGCCGAGGCGTCCTACCGGCTGACAGATTCTGCGCTCGAAAAACCAGCCGCCGCCTTCGTTACCCTCACCCTTGAGGGTGTCCTGCGCGGGTGCGTGGGATACAGCGAGCCACTCTATCCTCTCCATCAAATGATCTCCCGTTGCGCGCGATCGGCTGCCAGCGAGGATTTCCGCTTCCAACCGGTGGGGCGCAGCGAGCTATCGGAACTGAGAATATCGATTTCCGTGCTTTCTCCCCTGGAGAAGGTCGATAACCTCGAGAATATCGTCGTCGGGCGGGACGGTCTGCTCGTCGTCGATTCGGAACGCCGGGGCCTTTTGCTTCCGCAGGTCGCTCCCGAGCAAGGCTGGGACCGAGAGGGTTTTCTAAATGGCGTTTGTCGGAAAGCCGGATTGTCGGACTCCGCTTGGCGGACGGGACGGCTCGAGGTCTTCGTTTTCCAGACCCAGAATTTTTCCGAAGGTGAGATCGAGGCAACGGATGGTGTGGACGCGGTAATCAAAACCTAGAGCCGGCGGCCGTGCGAGGGCCGGTGCTAGCACAACTTTCTGTAATCGAATGCTAACGTCCCGTTAACATCCCAATTGACCTTCACAGGTTGACCTGCCGCGGCGAATCAAGATAACAGAACTTCCGCTCAGCTGAATGAATCCGTCCCACCGAGAAACAACCGCCCTCAGCCCGGGATCCCCGGGGCACCTTCTGCTGCGCCTCGCCTCGATCCTATTGTTGCTTTTCGTTTTCTTGATTGGAGTGAAGGGGCTCGGGGACGGCTTCAAGATGCTGGGTCGAGATCTTCTGGAGGGCTTCTTTGCCGCCACCGAAAATCCCTTTATCGGCCTGATGGTAGGGATCCTGGCAACGACGCTCGTCCAGAGCTCCTCGGTGACGACTTCCATGATTGTCGGCCTGGTCGCGGCACCGGAAAATCCATTGCCTCTCGCCAACGCGGTACCCATGGTGATGGGTGCCAATATCGGCACGACGGTTACCAACACTATCGTTGCGTTGGCCCACATGGGTCGTCGGGAGGAGTTCCGCCGAGCCTTCGCGGTTGCGACCTGCCACGACTTCTTCAACTACATGAGTGTCGCGATCCTGGTTCCGTTGGAGCTGACGACGGGCTTCCTGCAAGGGGCGGCCGCCTTCCTGATCGGCCCGCTCGAGGGGGTCGGGGGTGTCAGTTACCAGAGTCCGATGAAAGATGCTCTCAAGGTTGGCCTCGCCCCAGTCAAAGATTTCGCCAAGCTCCTGTTTCAAAGCGAGCGCGGCCAGGCGGTCGTGGTCATCTTTGTGAGTGCCTTATTGATCTTCACCGCCTTGGCATTGTTGGTGAAGGTGATGCGCTCGGTCATGCAGACTCGGGTGGAACGTTACGTCGGCGGTGTCTTCGGTTCGAGCACGATCCTGTCCATGTTGATAGGCGTCATTGTGACGGTCATGGTTCAGTCGAGCTCCATCACGACGGCATTGCTCGTGCCGTTAGCGGGAGCCGGTTTGCTGACCCTCGAACAGGCGTTTCCGATCACTCTGGGGGCAAACATCGGTACGACCGTCACCGCGCTACTGGCTTCGCTAGCTGTGTCCGGACCCAACGCCGCCGCCGGTGTCCAAATAGGTTTGGTTCACTTGCTCTTTAACCTCACCGGTACGCTGCTCATTTACCCCGTGTCCGCGATCCGTAAGATTCCTTTGAGGCTGGCCCGCGGTCTGGCCGATCGCGCGGTGCAGTCTCGCAAAGTGGCTCTCGCCTATGTGGTCGGGTTGTTTTACGGCGTACCGGCTCTCTTGATAATCTTGGACAAGGCACTTCGGTGATAGGTAGGGGAGATACCCATGCTTCGTGAATTACTCACCATATTTCGTTCGCAGAATCCGCTCAGCGCGATGGGCAAGAAGTTCGCCAAGATGCTACAGATCACCCTCGAAATGACGACCCACGCGGGCGATATTTTTTTCAACAACCAGAACTCTCCCGAGGAGCGGACCCGAATCTACGAGCAGGATGTACGGGTCAATCAGCTGGAACGCTCGATTCGTAAGAGGGTCGTTGCCCATTTGTCGATTCCGGGAAACACTCAAGACGTTCCGTACTCACTGCTATTGATGAGCCTGGTCAAAGACGTGGAGCGGATAGGGGACTACGCGAAGAATCTGGGGGAGCTGGTGGACATTCGCTCCGCGCCGCTACCGGAGGACGAGCTGGTTGACGAGCTCAAGGAGATCCGTCGGGGTGTCGAAGACGCCTTCCAGGCCACCCTGGACATCTTTGCGAACTCCGACAGTGAGCGCGCCATGCAATACATTCACCAGAGTCGAGACCTTGCCCACCGATGTGAGTCACTGATCCAGCGGGTTGCCAGCTCTAAGCACGATGCCGCGACGACCGCGGTGTTGGTCCTTTGCTCGCGCTATTACAAGCGCATTGGCGGCCACGCGCTCAATATTCTCTCGAGTGTGGTCATGCCGCTCCACAAGATCGACTACTACGACGAGAACGAGATTCCCAAGAAGCAGACAGAGCCAGCTCCCAAGAGCTAGACCCTCCCGGCGAACGAAACAGCCCGAGCGGAGTCACCTGTCGGCCGCCAAAATACGTTGTTGCCAATCTGAAGCTAGCCAGGCGGGTACGCAATTCCTGTTGGCCGCCAAATTAGGTGGTTGCTTTGACCGAAGCTAGCCGGGCGGCGGTGGGGCCCCGCCCGCCTTCGCCGTTGGTCTTCTGTCCAGGCCAACGGCTACGGCGAGGCCTCGCCGTAGTTCGCTAGATTAGACAGGCTAAAGCGAACGAAGGCGGGCGCGCACTGATTAATGCGACGTAACTCGGAGGATCTCAGAGACCGTCGACACTCCCCGCACCAGCTTTTCTATAGCGGACTCACGTAGAGATCGCATCCCTTCCTCGCGGGCGATTCGGACGATTTCCGGCGCTTCGGCTTTGGAGATAATCAACTTGCGGATCTTGGACGAGACCGGCATGACCTCGTACACGCCGCTCCGGCCGACGTAGCCGGTCTGTCGGCAGTGGATACAGCCTTTGCCTCGACGGAAGAGAAGCCCCGAGATTTTCTCGTAGGGGACTTGGAGGACCAAGGCTTCCTCCTCTGTGGGTTTGCTCTCCTCGACGCACTTCGAGCAGAGCGTTCGCACTAACCGCTGCGCCAAGATCCCGACCAACGTAGACGTGATCAGAAACGGCGGTATCTCTAGGTCCAAAAGGCGCGTGATTGCCGAGGGAGCGTCGTTGGTATGTAGCGTGGAAAGTACCAGGTGACCGGTGAGTGCAGCCTGGACCGCCATGTCGGCTGTTTCGTTGTCTCGAATCTCTCCCACCATCACGACATCAGGGTCTTGGCGAAGCACGGTGCGGATGGCGTTGGCGAAGGTGACCCCGATCTGAGGCCTGATCTGCACTTGGTTGAAGTCGTCATGGATCAACTCGACCGGGTCCTCGATGTTGACGATGTTGATCTCGGGTCGCGATAGATGGCGGAGGGCCGAGTAAAGCGTCGTGGTCTTTCCGCTCCCGGTCGGACCGGTAACGAGGATGATGCCTTCCTTGTGGGAGAGAAATGATTGGAACTTCGGGAAATCCTTTTCCGAGAAGCCGAGCTCGTCCAGCGACTGGAGCAGAATGTCGGGATCGAAGACGCGGAGCACGCATTTTTCGCCAAAGACGGTAGGCATCGTCGATACCCGAATTTCGATCTCCTTGCCGCCCCGATCTCTCTTGATTCGGCCATCCTGAGGACGCCGTTTCTCAGCGATGTTGAGCCCACTCAGCATTTTGATACGACTCGCCACCGCTTGGTAAACGATCTTGGGAATGACGTGCACGTCGTGGAGCACGCCGTCGATTCGCAAACGAACCAGGGCGATGTTCCGCTTGGGCTCTAGGTGTATGTCGGAGGCTCGTTGCTCAAACGCGTGATCCAGCAGGCTATCCAGCGCCGTGACAACCGGCTGCATCGAGGGATCCATCTCTTCTGACGGGCCGGAGAGGAATTCTTGGTTGGTTACGTCGATGGAGGAGATGCGCCCTTCGTTGAGCTGGCTTTCCGCGACTTGGAGGGAGGTCTTGAGGTCGTAGAAACCCTTGTTGACCATTTCGATGTCGCTGCGAGTGGCAACCACCAGCTTGACCTCGAGTCCCGCGAACTGCTGAAGGTCGCGTAGCGGAGCTAGGTTGAACGGATTGGCTATCGCCACGGTGATGCCTTTTCGGTGCTTCGAGATCGCACACATCGTATGCTTGCGGGCAAAGGGGGCGGGTAGAGCACCAGTGACGACATCGAGGTCGAGATCGAGAGGATTGATCTTCAAGAAGGGGAGTTTGGCGTGTTGCGCGACGGCCTGAGCGATCTCGATTTCGCTCAGTATGCCCAGCTGTAAGAGAATGTCGGCTTCGGGGCCTGGGTTCAGCTTGCGAGCCCGCTTGACCTTCTCGACCAGCTCCGGCGTCAGAGTGCCCTGAGCGGACAGAATATCCAAAAGATCGGGGATATTCGTCGAAGCAGCGGTCGCTGCGGGGCGTCGCGTTGAAGCCATGCGGATTCCTGGCGGAACGTTCATTATCCCGTCCTCCCGATACGAAGTCAATCCGACGATGGGGTGAGGTGTATCCCTAATGGTATGTAGGGTTTAACGGCATACAAGATGAGCCCCTGAAATTAGCTGAAATCTACTGAATCTTGAAGGTAACTAGCATGTTCAATGACAGCCACGCCACGTGGTATACCTCCTGATCCACAACGTGGTATCACTATTGACATGCTTGTTGATATAGGCTATAGTCAATTTCAGAGGAGATGAGGAGGAAGACTCGTAAAAAACAAACGGAAAGGTTTGATGTGAAAAAAATGGATGCGGCGTTAGATGCGCTCCTCGAGACGAAGAAGGCGGAAAGGGTTGTCCTCCCGCCGCGTGCAGAGCGGAGACAGATCAGAGAGCGGGCTGGGCTGTCTCAGGAGGAACTTGCAGGGTTGGTGGGTTGCAGTCAATGGACCGTACTCCGTTGGGAGTATCCAGAGGGACATCCCCGCGCGACAGAACCCCCTAAAGAATTCGCAAAGGCTTACCAACACGTGCTCCGAGCACTGGAGCGAAAAAGTAGTAAGTAACTTTCCACACTAGACTCGACGCTAAGGTATTTTTTATGCTGACAAAAACATTTCGAGAATCGAGCGGGCCTATAACTAGCGGGCTTTCACAGTATCCCGACATGCCAAACGCAAGTAGGTGTTATGCACTAGTAGACGCTTCGGCTGTCGCTGGTAACAACCAGCTTAAGACGTTCGATTTTAGTTCCGAGATGAAGGGGATTTACTCGGCGCGAATGCGGAAGGCAACGCATCGTGACCGAAAGATCCCACTCCGAACAATCCGTTAGACCCGCAGGGCAAGATCCCGATCCATTCGTCTCCGTCCACGAAGCCGCTCGGCTTCTGAAGATTTCCCGCTCTACCCTTTGGCGGTTGCAACAAGGAAAGTGTGCCAATCTTAGTTGGGAATTGAAACGGCTCCAAACCCCGTGGTTTGATGGCGTTGGACAAAACAAAATCAAGCCGCGAAGAAAGGAGCCGAGATGGGAAGTCTGCTACGTTCGGTCAAGAAACGCAAGAAGTCGCGTCGTTTGGGTGAGGTCGAGATGGTGAGGCACGAGGATTACGGGGAACTCGTGCTGGACGCCAAGGTAGAGATGATCCGTTGGTTGGTCCCCCTTGGTCTAATGCACGTTCACGAGTTGCTCGACGACGAAGTGAAGGCGTTGGCGGGAGAGCGATACTCTCGCAAGGACGAGCTGGAGCGCGGTCGCCGTCCCGGAAGCAACCCGGGCACGGTAGGGCTTGGCGGCCAGCGGGTACCGATCCGTGTGCCACGGGTTCGGAGCATCGAGGGAGGAGAGATTCCGCTTCGCTGCTACGAGGCGGTGAGCCACGGCGGTGAGGTGAATGATCTTCTGCTGAAACGAGTTCTCTACGGAATCTCTTGTCGCAACTACGAGGCGGCAGCGGAAGCGATTCCGGGCGCCATCGGGCTGTCGAGCTCAACGGTGTCCCGAGGGTTCGTGCAAGCGAGCGCTGCGAAGCTGCGGGAGATGCAGGAACGGGATCTGACCGGCGAGGATGTGGTGGCGCTGTTTCTGGATGGGAAGACATTCGCCGAGGCAACGATGGTCGTGGCTCTGGGCATCACGCTTTGCGGGGAAAAACGCTTCTTGGGCTTCGTGGAGACGGACACGGAGAACGCGCAGGTGTTGACGCCGTTCCTGCGTTCACTGCTCGAGCGGGGACTCGATATCTCCCAGGGTCTGCTGGTGATCATCGACGGCGGCAAGGGTCTCCAAGCGGCAGTCAAGAAGGCATTCCGTAAGCGGGCCCTGATACAACGCTGCCAGTGGCAACAAACGTGAAAACGTAGTGAGCTACCTGTCCAAGGGCGAGCAGGCGTCATGGCGCAAGCGGCTCCAGTGGGCCTACAACAGGCCGGAGTACGAAGAGGCCCTCACTGCGCTCGAGCAACTCCACGGTGAGTTAGAAGAGCGGAACCAATCCGCAGCTGGCAGCCTGGAGGAAGGCCTCGAGGAGACGCTGACGTTGCATCGACTCGGCGTGCACGCGGTGCTGGGCCGTTCGTTCAAGACGACGAACTGCCTTGAGTCCGTCAATGCTCTCGTCGAGGAACGCTGCGCGAAGGTCGACCACTGGAAGAACTCGAGCCAACGCCAGCGCTGGTTGGCAACGGCGCTCGTAGACATCGAACCGCGCTTGAGGAAGGTGGTGGGCTACCGCCATCTTCCCAAGCTTCGCGAAGCTCTCAAGCGGGAACTGAAGATCGAGGCGAAGACATCAACCGTATCGAAGAAGAAGGTCGCTTAAACGTGAGCCGTGGAGAGTTTCAACTAAGAATGGGCTTGACTCGCAACAAGAGCCTGACTTTCCAAAACCAATCGCTGTAAGTGGGAAGAAAAGGAAAACGTACGTTTTCCTACGCTTGGATGTTATCAACTGGCTCCTCTCGCGGAGGGCGGATTGATGAACGCCGCCGAACTCATCCGAGAGTACCTCGCAAGGAGTTGGCGCCTTGTTCCCTACGCCAAGGGTACGAAAGCCCTCAAAGATCGCGGTTGGGCCAAGAAGATACATCAGATCGCCGACGATGCCTCTGAGAATCTTGGACTCATTCTTGGGTTCGAGATTGTACTACCTGATGAAAGTCATGGGTGGATAGTAGACGTTGACATTGACTTCCCGCCAGTCGCACCTCTGGCGTCGGAGTTTCTCCCGCAGACTACGTTCATCTACGGTCGCGAATCCAAGCGCACGTCTCATTTTCTCTACTTAGTGGACCGTCCCATCAAGACGAGGCAACGCAAGATCGACAGCCAGATGCTCGTCGAGCTTCGAGGGGTTACCTCGACCGGCACCCTCGGAGCACAGTCTATGCTCCCCGGCTCAATTCATCCGAATGGGGAACTCATCGAATGGCAAGACGGAAAGATCCCCGCGGGGCAACCGCCGCTCGTTTCGGCAAAAGAGCTTGTGCAGTCCGTGAACCAACTAGCAGCGTTCGCGCTTCTCTTACACCAATGGGGGAACCATGAAGGATAAAGGAAAGTTCCTCCATGACGCTCGATTGGCTCTCGCTGGTTTCCTGCTGAACAATGACACCCCCATCGATCACGTGCGCAAATTTGGTTCACTCCTCGCCGAAGCCACAGGGAACGACGTCGATGACTGGATGGAATGCGTCAAATCGACCGCTACCCGAATCGAAAAGGGTGAGCATGTTGACGACAATCTAGAAAAGCACCTAAAGGAAGTAGCCTATCGAAAATTCATCACATGGTTGGGTGGCGCAACGTCTCGACTCTCAGTCAATAACTTTCTTGCTGTGATGGAAGAGGGCCAGTACATCTACCTTCCCACGGGAAAACTCTGGCCCGCGAAGATGGTCGACGCACGCATTCCAAGCGTGGACAAGCAAAAGGCATCGCTTTGGATCGCGACACACCGACCCGTCGAACAGATGACGTGGTCGCCTGGTGATCCACAAGTTATCGAAGATCACATCCTACTCGATGGCGCACTCGTCGAGAGTCCAGGAAATCGCATCTTCAATCGCTATCGAGGGGCGAGTGTTGAAGTGGGAGACGCGAAAAAAGCGGAACCGTTCGTCGAACACGTGAACCGAATCTATCCCGACGACGCCAATCCCATCCTCGATTATCTGAGCTACAAAGCCCAACATCCGGGGGTAAAGATCAACCATGCCCTCTTCCTCGACGGTGATCCAGGAATCGGAAAGGATACCGTCATCGACCTTCTTATTGATGCGTTCGGCAACTGGAATGTGAGCGAGGTTTCCCCTCGACACATGACCGAACCTTTCAACCCTTGGCTACGGTGTGTTTTGCTTCGAGTATCAGAAGTCAGAGACACCGGCGACTCTAATCGGTATGAATTCTACGAGGCGTCGAAAGCCTTCCTAGCGACGCCTCCCGACTATATTTTGTGCAACGAGAAAAACACCAAGCAGTATCACGTCCGGAACGTCTTCGGCACCATCTACACGTCCAACTACAAGTCGTCTGGGATTTACCTACCACGAAACGACCGCCGGCACTTCGTCGCCTGGAGCAACGTGTCAAGCGGAGATTTTCCGAGCGACTACTTCACGAAGCTCTACGGATGGCACGCGAGCGGCGGAAATCGGCATATCGCGGCACTTCTCTTGGAGCGCGACGTTTCCAAGTTCGACCCAAAAGCCCCCCCGCCGAAAACCGAAGCATTCTACGAGATCGCCGCTACGAACGCCTCGCCCGAGGAGGCCGACCTTGCCGATGCTATCGAGGAGATGGGAAACCCCGATTGCCTCACGGTAAACGAGCTTGTGGAGTCCATCACCGAAGAGAAGGCACTCGCCAAGGGCGATCTTCCGGAATTGGCGAAATGGCTTCGGGATAAAAAACACGCACGCCAGATCCCCGGGCGACTGGAGCAGGTAGGTTATGTCGCGTTTCGGAATTCGGCGGACACGAAGCGAGGTCGTTGGACAATCTGGATCGACTGGAGAGGCCGGAAGGTTCCGAAGAGCTACAAGGCTTCAGTGTACGTGAAGGCCGAGTTGAGCACCAAGAAACGCTTTAGCGCCGTGGAGAAGAGGATCGGGTGATGCGACGACGAGTAGCCGGACCTTCTAGTCCACCAAGTCCAGGTTACCTATATAGGCTCTTTTTCTCTTGCATGATCTGCACTCGTTTTTTGTCGGGGATAGTGGACCTGGACTATATGGTCTTGAAGGACTTCTCCAAGACCGGCCCACCGCATCGCCCTCCCGATCCCCGACACCCTCCCGTCAATGCACCAATGACGAGATCAGCCCACGGGATCCGCCCTTTCGCGGTCTATCTTCTTGTAAAAAAAAGGTTTGAAGGGTTGACACCATTCCTGCACCTTGTTATACTGCCGGGCCACGTTGGTGTTTTGTAGGCGCGTAGCTCAGTGGGAGAGCGCTACCTTGACGTGGTAGATGTCGGGGGTTCAAATCCCTCCGCGCCTACCATTTGCTGGATATCCTGCCGTCCGCGAGGATCCTAGCGATCCGCCGCGGATTTTTTTGTGGGCCAAACTATCTTCGAACTATGAGTGATCAACGCGTCGTATCGATAACGTTGCCCGATGGGAACAAGAGGGAGGTTCCCGCCGGCCAGACCGTGAAGGAGATCGCGAACGATATCTCGCGCGGTTTGTCTAAGCGTGCGCTCGCCGCCAAGGTAGACGGCGTGCAAGTCGATCTTTCTCATCCAGTGAAGTCCGACGCAAAGCTCGAGATTCTGACGGCCAAAGATCCCGAGATGCTCGAAATCTACCGGCACAGTTCGGCTCATCTGTTAGCGGCTGCGGTCATTGAGCTCTTCCCGGAGGCCAAGTGCGGGGTGGGCCCGCCCACCGAGGAAGGATTCTTTTACGATTTCCAGATGCCGCGGCCCTTCACGCCCGAAGATCTTGAGGCTATCGAAAAAAAGATGGAAGAGATCGTCGGTCGGAATGTTCCCTATCAGCGCGTGGAGATGCCTAAGGCGGAAGCCCTCGAAAAATTCCGTGAGCTCGGGCAAGACTTCAAATTGGAGCTGGTCGAGGAAAAAGGCGAACCGGTCGTTTCCTGCTATTGGTTGGGGAAGTTTTTCGATTTTTGCCGGGGACCCCATATTCCTTCGAGTGGCCAAGTCAAAGCGCTAAAAGTTCTCGGTTGCTCCGGCGCGTATTGGAAGGGCGATGAGAGCAACGCGCCGATGCAGCGGATCCATGCGACCAGCTTCTTCAATCAGAAAGAGCTGGACGAGCATCTTCACCGGGTGGAGGAAGCCAAGCGACGCGACCATCGGAAGCTCGGGCGCGAGTTGGGACTCTTCACCATCGTGACCGATGCGCCAGGGCAAGTGTTTTGGCTACCCAACGGATGGCGCGTCGTGAACCTGCTCATGGACTACATGCGAGAAAAGCTCGAGCGGCGCGACTACCTCGAGATCCGTACCCCGCTCATCTTAGACGAGGAACTATGGCGCCGGACCGGCCACCTGGATCACTACCAGGACAACATGTATTTCGTCGAGAGGGACGAGACTGAATCGACTCGATTCGGTATTAAGCCGATGAACTGCCCCGGGGCGGCCATCGTCTACGAGAGCGAGTTGCGATCGTATCGAGATCTGCCCCTGCGGCTGGCGGAGTTCGGACATTGCCATCGATTTGAGCGTTCCGGCGTGCTGTCCGGCCTCACTCGGGTGCGGGCTTTCCTCATGGACGATGCCCACATTTACTGCACCATGGAGCAGGTCCAATCGGAGGTCGAGGACCTCATCGATCTGGTCCTTGAGGTCTACGGCGAAATGGGGTTCGAAGGGGCTCGGGTCGAGCTCTCTACCCGGCCGGAAAGCTCCATCGGAACGGCCGAGCAGTGGGACGAGGCGGAAGCTGCTCTTCAGAAGGCGCTCGAGGGGAAGGAGTGCGAGTTCGGCATGAACCCCGGCGATGGGGCGTTCTATGGGCCCAAGATAGACTTTCACGTTAAAGGCGCCCTTGGCCGCTCGCACCAGTGCGCCACCATCCAGCTGGATTTCTTTCAGGCCGACCGCTTCGATCTGCACTACGCCGCTGAAGATGGGAGCCGCCAACGTCCGGTCGTCATTCATAGGGCCATCCTGGGCTCCTTCGAGCGATTCGTCGCGGTGCTCATCGAGCACACCGGCGGGGCCTTTCCGTTTTGGCTAGCCCCGGTGCAAGCGGTGGTGCTCCCCATTGCAGAACGGCATACAGAATATGCCCGGCAAGTGACGGAAGCCCTCCGTAAAGAAGGAATTAGGGCCAAACTCGACGCTCGCAGCGAGAAGACCGGCTACAAGATTCGGGATGCCCAGTCGAAGAAGATTCCGTTCATGCTGGTGCTCGGGGATCGCGAAGTGGAGGCTCAGAACCTATCGGTTAGGAATCGGACCGAGGGTGACAAGGGGGCGATGGGCCTCTCGGAGTTCTCCCAGCTGGCCAAGGATCTCGTCGAGCGCCGGGCCCTTACCCCCTAGCTAGCTCGTGACAGCTAGAATTGGTTTGGCCGTCAAACGATGTCGTGCCACTATGCAAGGTGGTCAGACGGCGGTAGAATTGCGGTGCCATGACGGGCATAATGAGGTTAAATTTAGGGACTATCTTCCCTTTTCAAGGGAAGCCCGGTAGTCTTCAGTTGGATTCATCATTCAGGCGGAGGTGAGCTATCGAAAAATCGGTCCGGGTCAACGAACGGATCCGGGTGCGTGAGATCCGGTTAATCGACGAGGACGGAACGCAAATCGGCATCATGCCTCCCGAGGAAGCGCTCAAGATGGCTCGGGAGAAGGATTTGGATTTGGTCGAGATCGTGGCGACGGCACGGCCCCCCGTTTGCCGGATCATGAACTTCGGCAAGTACCTTTACCAAAGAAACAAGCGTGCGCACGAGGCAAAGAAGCATCAACGGACGATACAAGTCAAAGAGGTAAAGTTCAGGGTGAAGATCGATGAGCACGACTATCAGTTCAAGAAGAATCACATCACCCGCTTCCTCCAAGAGGGCAACAAGGTCAAAGCGACGATCATGTTTCGCGGGCGCGAGCGCTCTCACGGTGAGCTCGGGGACAAGATCCTGAATCGGCTCATCGGAGAGTTGGAAGAGCTAGCGACGCTTGAAATGAGGTCCAGGATGGAAGGCAATCAGAAGTATCTCATTTTGGTACCGAGCAAGGCCGTCCTGGAAAAGCTCAAGGCTCAGAAGGACGAGGCTCCGCCGGCCGCGGAAGCCGAAGCCTGAGCCTAGGATTCACAAGAGGAGGTGTCCGCCTTCGTCCAGGAATTCACTAGACTTCGGCGGGACCAGCCGAAGCGTTTCGCGAAGGCTGGGGCCCCAATCGCATTAATTAATGGAGAAGCACTCTTGAAAATGAAATCACATCGCGGAGCCGCGAAGCGATTCCGCAAAACAGCAAGCGGTAAGATCAAGCGTGGACACGCTTATGGCAGCCACATCCTTACCAAGAAGACTACGCGGCGAAAGCGCAAGCTTCGCAAGGCAGGGTTGGTCTTCAAGGGCGACGCGCGAGGCTTGGCGCACCGCTTGCCTCGCTAAGATCCGTAACTTGGAACGTCGGCACTAAGGAATTTCGACATGGCGCCTGCTTTTCTCTGGACGGGATGAGCGGCCAAGAACCAATATCGGAGCAACAAGTAAATGCCTAGAGTCAAACGTGGAACACATCGTCGACAGCGCCGAAAGAAGGTCCTGAAACTAGCCAAGGGCTATCGCGGCACCAAGAGCAAGTTGTACCGCTCTGCGAAGGAGTCGGTAGACAAGGCGCTCGGCTACGCGTATCGAGACCGGCGCGCACGGAAGCGTGATTTTCGCAGGCTTTGGATCATTCGCATCGGAGCGGCAGCCCGCTCGTGCGATTTGTCCTACAGCACGTTCATGAATGGGTTGGCCAAAGCGGAAGTGGGGCTCGATCGAAAGCAATTGGCCCAGCTTGCGGTGCGGGACGAAGCCGCTTTTCGCGAACTGGCCGATGTTGCGCGCCAGGCGCTCGGCGCCTGAGCGCTTTTGGAAGATCGTCTTCATCGTCACACCGATCCTTGGCACTGACGTCATGGCAAAGAAATCCCACCAGCCGCGGGATTTGGAGCACCTCGGCAAGAGGGTTCGCGAGGCCACAAAGCTCATCGGCCGGCTAAGGGAGAGCAACCAGGCCCTCACCGGTGAGTTGGCCGAGCTCAAGAGCCGCCTCGAGTCGGTGGAATCGGAGACCGGCGAAGAGAAGAGCAGCCCCCCTCGACGACAACTCAAGTCGGCTCAATCCGCACAGCTAGATCTGCTCCGGCGCGAGCGTAAAGAGATCCGCGAAAAAATCTCTCACCTCCTTCAGAAGTTGGAAGGGGATTCGAGCTCCAGTTCGGCCGGCTGATCAACACCAAGCGCGTCGGATTCACAGCCCCCCTCGGTCCATGTTGAATTGCCGCGCCTACTCGCCTAGAATGAGCCTCGAGTCGGCCAGACCGACCGCTAAATGATATGAAAGAAAAAACGGATGCCAAGCTGATCCCGGTTGAGATTTTTGGTGAAACCTACAAAGTTCGGGGCGACGAAGACCGAGGTTACATCGCGGATCTGGCCCGCTACGTGGACTCCAAGATGAAGAGTATCACCGAGTCGAGCCGTACCGGGGACACGCTGAGAATCGCCATCTTGGCGGCACTGAATATCGCCGATGAGTACTTCAAGCTGCAACGCAAACACGAGGATTCGCGAGTGCGAGTGTCGGAGCAGGCCAATGAGTTGAGCGAGGCTCTGGACGAGGTCCTCGGGGAAGACCAATCGGAAGTTGTCTCTTGAAACTCTCTGCGGAGAGGCATAGAATCGAACTTGCCCTGCTTTGTTAGTGATGGGAACAAATATTTTGAGCCAACATCTATTTGAACGGGTTGTCGAGCTCTCACCATGCGCAAGCCTCCTCGCGAGGAAGCCTTAAGTGAGAGGGAGATGACCCACTTGGAAACGAGGTTCAAATAGGTTTCTCACACGGCAAAGCGGGGCTACTTCAAAGTTGGTCTCCCTCCACAATGTACGCTTGCTGATCCGCTCCATTTGGGTCAAGCCGGGTTCCTGTGAAGCTCTCCGACCTCGGTGAAGATCGTTTCCTAGAGCGCGTCCGCGATCTAGTGCCGAAGCCTGGGCCGCTGGTGAGGCTCGGAATCGGCGATGACGCAGCGGCGCTCGCGATTCCCAATGGCGAGCAAACCTTGGTGTCTACGGACGTCATGGTCGAGGGCGTGCACTTTACACGCCAGACGCTGCCCCCACGATTCGTCGGCCGTAAGGCGATCGCCATCAATGCCAGCGACATCGCTGCCATGGGAGGGCGTCCGGTGGCGGCGCTGCTTTCTCTGGTGACGCCGGCGGAGACCGGCGTCGGGGAGCTCTTGGAGCTCTTCGATGGTCTCCTTGCGCACGCCGGTGAGCTCGACCTCGCTCTGGTGGGAGGGAACCTCTCCTCGTCACGGGGCCCCATCGTGGTCGACGTGAGCGTTGTCGGCGCGACACGCAAGGGGAGGCTCCTGCGCAGAAGCGGAGCTCGAGCCGGCGACGCGATATATGTATCGGGAAGGCTCGGCGCGTCGGCGACCGGTCTCGGCCTCCTCAATGAAGGGATGGTCGTTTCCGCATCGGGTGCGCTGATTATTCCCAGCGCTTTGCGCGGGGGCCCGCTTCCGTTGGCGGAACAATGCTTGCACGCGCATATGGATCCGGAAGCACGGGTGGAGCTCGGCAAGGTCCTTTGCGAACAGGGCATCGCGAGTTCCTGCATCGACCTCTCGGATGGCTTGGCCCGGGACCTGAATCGCCTCTGCACGGCTAGTAAGGTGGGCTCGCTAATCGAGGAAACGGCTCTGCCGATCCATCCTGGCGTTCTGGCCTGGGAACGGTTGAAAAAGAAATCACCCCTCGACGTCGCCTTGGCGGGCGGGGGAGACTACGAGCTTTTGTTTACCACGCGCAAAGAGGCGCGGCTCGAGAAACTAAGGGCGGAGCTCGAAGTTCCCATAACTCGGATCGGCGAGGTCACGAAGGCCAGCGAGGGCATCCGACTGGTCGCGCGCGACGGAATAGAACGCGTCCTCGAGCCCGCCGGATGGGAACACTTCCGGATGCGCCCGGCCGATGGCCGAACGACATGAGTGACAAGAAGCTGGGCTGGCTCCGCGGGTTTCTGCGTCGGCTGCTTCACCTCGGGGACAGCCCCGAGCGCACCGCGTTGGCATTTTCGATCGGGGTCTTCTTCAGTTTCTCGCCGTTCCTCGGACTTCACACCATCATGGGATTGGCCACCGCTTTCCTATTCAAGCTCAACCGCCTGGCTCTCCTGATCGGCGTCTACGTCAATAACCCTTGGACCATCGCCCCAGTGGCATCGATTGGTACGGCCCTAGGCTTCTACATTCTGGGTTTGGATAACAAGTTCGCCGAGGTTTCGTGGGAAACGATGCTGAATACCTCGTTTTGGAAGGAGATGTTTTCGGACTTCGAGAACTTGTTGCTACCCTTCTTCGTCGGGAATTTGATTCTTTCCGTGGCCGCCGCAATGATCGCGTACGTCGTTTTGAAACGGATCCTGGTTCGTCATCGAGCTCAGCACGAAGTGCAACCGATCGACCCGGCTTAGTCCAGCGGAGGGCGCTTCTTCGCGACGTCGGTCGCCTGCTCGAAAGCGTGAGCGAGGCGGAGGATAGTTGCTTCCGCGAAGTGCTTCCCCAAGAGCTGAAAGCCAATGGGTAGTCCGCCTCCGCTGAACCCGGCGGGAACACTGATACCGGGGATGCCGACCAAGTTGGCGGTGATCGTGAACACGTCGGAGAGATACATTTGCAATGGATCTTCGAGTTTCTCTCCGAGCTCGAAGGCCGGGGTCGGTGTAGTGGGGAGGGCAACAGCGTCCACGCGCTCGAACGCCTGCTGAAAATCGCGGGCAATCAGCGTCCGTACCTTCTGGGCCTTGAGGTAGTACGCATCGTAGTATCCCGCCGAAAGAACATAGGTTCCCAGCATGATGCGGCGTTTCACCTCGGCGCCGAAGCCTTCTTCCCTTGTCTGCCGGTACATCTGCTGAAGGTTTTGCGCGTCGCTAGCTCGCAGGCCATAGCGAACGCCGTCGTACCGGGCCAAATTGGAGCTCGCCTCGGATGTTGAGATCAAGTAGTAACACGCAACGGCGTGCGACGAAGTGGGTAGATCGATTTCGACCGCCTCGACTCTCAGCTCTTCGAAAGTCGCGATGGCCGAGCGGTAGCAGTCCAACACGTCCGGATCGAGGCCCTCGCTAGGGAGCTCACGCGGAATGCCGATTCGGAGTTTCGAGACGTCTTGCTTCAGTTGCTGGAGATAATCTTCGGCGGGCTCGGGGGCGCTCGTGGCATCGAGAGGGTCGTGACCGGCGGTGACTTCGAGGAGCAATGCGGCGTCTTCGGCGGAGCGGGTGAGAGGGCCGATCTGATCGAGCGAGGATGCGAAGGCAACTAGGCCATAGCGAGAGACGCGTCCGTACGTCGGCTTGAGTCCGGTGACGCCGCAGAGCGCCGCCGGTTGCCGGACCGATCCTCCGGTGTCCGTACCCAAGGCGGCGGGTACTTCACGCGCAGCGACGGCGGCGGCCGAGCCACCGCTCGAGCCCCCGGGTACGCGTCCCAGATCCCATGGATTGCTGGTGGGATGGAATGCGGAATTCTCGGTCGACGATCCCATCGCAAATTCGTCCAGGTTGCATTTGCCGAGGAGAACGGCGCCCTCGGCCAAAAGACGAGCGACGGCCGTGGCGTCATAGGGTGGGACGTAGTTTTCGAGGATCCGTGACCCGCAGGTGCACGGCGTTCCCTTCACCGAGATGATGTCTTTGACCGCCAGCGGCACGCCATGGAGTCTGCCGGCGGATTCGCCTCGCGCTTGACGCTCGTCGAGCTCCTTGGCGCGCGCAAGGGCCTCTTCCGAAGTCCGACACAAGAACGCGCGTACCTTTGGCTCGAGCCGATCGGTGCGCTCCACGAAAGCGCGGGTCACGTCGCGAGACGATAACGATCCTTTGGCGATCTGCTCGCGAATCTCGACCGCGGTAAGGTCGGTCGGATTCACGGAATCACCCTGGGAACTTTGACTAATCCGTCCTTCTTCGCGGTCTCCTTAGACGAGTCGGGCGCGATGCGGAGCACCTCGTCCTGTGGCAAGCACGGCGTTTCTTCATCCTCACGGAAGGCGTCGTCTCGAAGCAGCGCATGAGACGTTGGCTCGACGCCATCGGTCTCGAGCGCTTCGATACCCTCGGCGTAAGCGAGTATCGATCCCAGCTGTTTGGCGAACTTCTGTTTCTCCTCCACCGTGAGTTCGAGATGCGCGAGCGCGGCGATGTTCTCGACGTCCTTCTGGGTGATTCTTGCCATGGTCTTCGTCTGAGGCCGGTAGTATATACTGTCCCTCCATGGGCAGTGAGATGACCCGAGACACGGAAGCCGCCGCGGCTTCTCGCGGGAACGGTACGATCTCGGAGGTCCCCGAGATTTCCGTCGTCGTTCCGGTCCTGAACGAAGAAGGAAACTTGTCGGCGCTCTACCGAGAGCTCACGGACGTGCTCGGAACGTACGGCCGTGCCTACGAGATGCTATTCGTGGACGACGGCAGCACCGATGCCAGTTTTGCCATTTTGAGCTCGCTGCACAGCAACGATCGGCGGGTACGCGTCATCCGCTTTCGGAGAAACTTCGGTCAAACGGCGGCTCTGGCGGCCGGGTTCGATCATGCCAGGGGATCGATCGTGGTCACGTTGGACGGCGACCGCCAGAATGATCCGTCGGACATTCCCGCGATGGTCGAGAGGCTGGAACAGGGCTTCGATATGGTGTGCGGCTGGCGGAAGCAACGGCAAGATCCCTTGCTCTCGCGCCGAGTCCCTTCACAGATCGCAAACCGCCTCATATCGTTCACCACCGGTGTTCATCTCCACGACTACGGTTGCACCCTGAAAGTCATGAGGTCGGAAGTAGCGAAGAATATTCAACTCTATGGCGAGATGCACCGCTTCATTCCTGCCGTTGCAAGCTGGATGGGGGTAGATATTGACGAGGTCGTCGTGTCGCATCGTCCGCGCCAAGAAGGGCAGTCCAAGTACGGCATCACGCGCACCCTTCGCGTCCTGCTGGATCTGCTGACGGTCAAGTTTCTCTTGAACTATTCGAGCCGACCCTTGCAAATCTTCGGATCGGTAGGTTTCTTGTTGGGCGGTGCCGGATTCGTCTTGGGGGGCTACTTGACTTGGGTCAAATACGGGCTCGGCCAGCCGATCTCGGGGCGACCCCTGCTTCTGCTGGCTATCCTGCTAATGTTCAGCGGACTTCAGCTGGTGAGTTTGGGATTGCTGGGGGAGCTACTCGCGCGCCTCTACCACGAAACGCGCTCTCGCCCCCCTTATGCGATCCGACAGATCCTCTCGCCCGAGAAATAATCGAGAAGTAACTTCCGCCGATTATTCCTGCACTCCGATCTCCACGTTCGAATAGATCGCCCCTTCGGGCGTCTCGAAACGCATGCTGGCCCCGAGCTCGATGCGGTGGACGGCGGGCGTGTACGGTTGCCTGTACTCGAAGAAGATACGCTCGATGTCGTCGATGAAAAGTCGCACAAAGGTACGGTTCTCCGAGCCTTCAGGTCCCCATTTCCAACGGAAGTGATGGACTCGGTCGGCCCTCCAGCCGAGAAACGCACTGAACCCATCGATCTGTTTCCCGTTGGAGATCCAGCGGATGCGTAGGTATCTCAGAGTGCTGGTCGAAGTCCGATCTTGCTTCTGGATGCTGGCGCGAAAGGGATTGGTAGTGAAGTCGCTGCCGGCGCTGGGGTCCCACATCACCACCAGATGGCGGGCTCCAGCACCGATATTTCCGATAGCCAAACCCGTCATGTCCCACTCTATGTACCCAGCCGGGATCGTATCCAGGTTATAGATAATGTGATTGGAGCGCGCATTCACCAACCAGCCTTGGTCGGTGAAGACACCACCGCGACGTGTCCCAACCGTCGATCCGTTGGTCAGTGGGTCGAAGACCAGGACGCCGCCTCGCGGCTGGTTGGACTTGAAGGCGGTCAGCACATCGAAATCCGCCACCGCAGAAAAGGGTCCATCGATACCCGAGGCCCTGGCTCGCGCACGCCAGAAGTGCTCGCCGTTGCCGAGATTCACCGTCACCTTCCAAGAGGTTTGGCCGCTGGCATCTTCTCCGACGCCTTCGATCTCAGCGACGATTTCGGTGAATCCAGAATCTGTGGCCACTTGGAACATGTAGGAGGCCGAGGCACCGTTGCTCACCGTCACGTTCGCGACCGTCAAGGTGGGTTTCGTGTCGCTGGTTTCGCTGCCCGATGCTGGAGTTACGACGCCCGGCGCGGTAATGGTGACGCTCGGCCCGGAAGGTGAGTCATCGCCGCAGCCGTGGACGAATCCGGCCACGACGGTCAAAGCTGTTAGAAAGAAAAGTTTGTTTTTTGCCAGTTGTTTCATCCGTCCCTCTAATAGCAAGTGGGCCGAGCCCCATCGTGGATGGAGCCCAGCCCGGTCGGTCCTATCTCTCGAAGATTCTGACGTTCGAATAGACTGCGTCGGTGATGGATTCCGCTCGCGCCGCGATCCCCATCTCTACAGTGTGGTTACTCGGTCTATAGGGCGGATCGTACTCGATCTCGAGCATCAAACGGCCGTCGAGGTATAAGAATGCGAAATTCGAGTCGTCGCTGACCGGTCCCCACTCCAACAGCCACGTGTAGACCTGGTTGGGATCCCAACGCAGAAAGTTGGTTCCCTCCTCCCCCAAGTCGCCCCCCGAGATCCACCGCATTCGGAGAAACGGAGGGTTGTGCTGTGGAGGGTGGATCTTCAAGACGTGTACGCGGTAGGCGTTTTCTCGGAAGGCGCCGTCGTCAGGGTCCCACATCCCCATGACCATGAACTCGTTGGACCGGTTGTTCTCCACCTCGAGCCCGGTCATCTGCCACTCGACGGATCCAGCTTCGAGCGTTCGAATCTCGTAACGAAGGAAATCGAAGCGAGTAGTGACCAACCAGCCTTCCGGAGTGAGCCTTCCTCCACCTTGCCGGGTGGCTTCGGTCCTACCGTTGGTGAGAGGGTCGAAGAGGATCTCACGACCTTCCGGGTCCTTGACATTCTTGCTGACGTCGAAGTCCGCGACGGAAGAAAATGGCCCTTCCGTACCGCTTGCCACGGCGCGAGCTCGCCAGAAGTGGTCTCCCCCGCTCAGGGCCGACCTCACTCGCCACGACGTCTCACCGCTGCCATCCTCTTCCACAGCGCCGCTCTCGGCGACGATATTCGCGAAGTTGGAATCGGTGGCAACCTGGAAAGTGTAAGTTGCGCCACTTCCGTCGCTGACCGTGACGTTCGCGACCACCAACGTGGGTCGTTCGCCGACGCTGGCACCGTCCGGGCCTACAATCGTTGGCGCAGTGATCGTGACACTGACTGATGTCGAACCATTGGTGCTTTCGTCGCTGCCGCAGCCGGTGAGCAAAGCAGCTCCCACGAGCAGAGCCGGCAAAGCGACGCCACAGCTTGATCGTTCCGCTTTCATTCTGGTGCTTCCTCCTAAAACGTTGACGATTCAGCGCGCCCGCGCGGTGGTGGTTGGGAACCCCCAAAGGGAGCCCCGGGCGGCCCCAAAAAGCGTTAGACTACCACGCGGGAAAGGCGAAGTCCAGAGCCCCCAAGATACAGGGCCCTAAGGGGTTCCGAGGATGCGCGAGACCGAAAAGGCGCGACGAAGCGCTGGAGGATGAGGCGGTGAACGTCCTGGTTACGGGAGCGAGCGGGTTCACGGGTAGCCACCTGGTCCGGCTACTGACCGAGGCCGGCCACCAGGTTCGTGTTCTCGTGCGTCCTTCGAGTCGTCTGGACCTGTTGGGGGGGCTCTCGCCGGAACTGGTTCAAGGCGATCTCTCCGAGGATGAGAGCATCCGCCGGGCCGTCGCTGGCACCGAGCGCATCTTTCATCTCGCCGCCGTCTATCGTGAGGCCAAGCTCCCGGATCGGGTGTACTACGACGTCAATGTCGAAGGAACCCGGCGTCTAGCCGAGGCCGCTCTCTCGGAAGGCGGCGTGCCGCTCATTTATTGCAGCACTTGCGGCGTGCACGGGGAAGTGGCCGAGCCTCCCGCCGATGAGGAGGCTCCCTACAATCCCGGGGACATCTACCAAGAAACCAAAGTGGAGGCGGAAAAGCTGCTCCTTTCGATGCACCGGGAGCGGGGACTTCACGTCGTCGTCATGCGCCCGGTCGGGATCTACGGGCCCGGAGACCGTCGTTTTCTGAAGCTCTTTCGGGGCATCGCCCGTCGCCACTTCCCCATGATCGGAAAGGGTGACGTCTTCTACCACCTCACGCACGTCGAGGACGTGGCGCGCGGTTTCATGCGTGCCGCGGAAGTCCCCTCCGCGAAGGGGAAGACCTTTATCATTGCCGGCGAGCGCTATACGACCGTCAACGAGCTGCTCCAGATCATCGCTCGTACCGCCAACGTGCCTCCTCCGAGGTGGCGACTTCCTGCGGGGCCGATGTATGCCGCGGCCGTCGTCTGCGAAGGTATTTTCCGCCCTCTCGGTCTCGAGCCGCCTCTTTATCGCCGTCGCCTGGATTTCTTCCTGAAGCATCGGGCCTTCAAGATCGACAAGGCCCGGACGGAGCTCGGGTGGCAGCCGGAGGTCGACCTGGAGCCAGGGATCCGCCAGACGCTCGACTACTATCGCTCGCAGGGTTGGCTTTAGACCGTTAGAATGAGTGTCATGGCGTCGCCCGCAAGCTCCGACCGGAAGAACGATCCCCGGATCGGCGTGGCCCAGCAGGAGCTTTTCGACGAGAACAAGAGCAAAGTCACAAAATACAGCGAGTTCGTCATCGGAAGGAGCGGTTTTCTGCCACTCCTCGGTTACGAATTGGTGACGAT
This sequence comes from Candidatus Marinacidobacterales bacterium, assembly GCA_965219415.1. Taxonomy (GTDB): domain Bacteria; phylum Acidobacteriota; class Vicinamibacteria; order Marinacidobacterales; family DATDRI01; genus CBDCNP01. The sequence goes on along the minus strand of OZ244742.1, from coordinate 788,050 downwards.
GCTGTCGTCGTGGGTTCCGGGAGCCTTAGGGTTGTACTTGAGAAGCAAACTCTACCCGCTGCTCCTCGGGTCGTGCGGGCGCAACGTGACCTTCGGGCAAAACGTCGTCCTACGCCATCCGCACAAGATCCGTATCGGCTCGAACATCGTGGTGGACGACAATTGTCTGCTGGATGCGAAGGGACAGGATAATCGTGGCATCGATCTGGACGACGGTGTCTGGGTCGGTCGCAACACCATCCTTTCCTGCAAGAACGGCAACATCCACCTCGGAGAGAAGGCCAACGTGGGTTTCAACTGTGAGATTGCCGCCGCCGGCGACGTTCGGATCGGGAAGCAAGTGCTCATTGCGGCGTATGCCTATATTGTCGGCGGAGACCACCTGCACGAGAGAACCGATGTCCCGGTTGCCGAGCAAGGGCGCACCGCGCAAGGAGTTACGATTGACGAAGGCGCCTGGGTGGGGGCCCATGTCGTGGTCGCCGACGGAGTGCGAATCGGTAAACATGCTATTATTGGGGCCGGCGGTGTAGTTCTCGAGGACGTCCCCGATTACCACATTGCGGGTGGAGTGCCGACGCGGCTCCTTCGGGACCGGCGGGAGGCCCCCTCCGACGCCGCGGGTTGATCAATGTTTGGAACAAACGACTACGTAGGCAAGCTTCTGAGGCGAAGTGCACCCTCGGTGCCCTTGGACTTCGTGAAGACGCAAGTGGTGGGACGTCTCAAGCCGATCCCTCCGGTGGTCTTGATCCTAAACGTTTCCTACAAGTGCGACTCCAAGTGTGTGATGTGTAACTCTTGGAAGCTGCCGTATCACGACGACCTGACCACCGATGACTACCGCAAGGCATTCTCCAGCGATCTCTTTCGTTCCATCGAGTACGTAGGGATCACCGGGGGCGAACCGACACTTCGCCGAGACATGGTGGATTTGGTTCGCATCATGAGCGACAACATGCCGCGGCTCCGGAAGATGACCCTCAATACCAATGGCTTCGTCACCGAGAGAGTCGTCCCCGTTCTCGAGGGAATCATCGACGTCGCCAACGAACGCGACTTCTTGTTCGGCACCCGGGTTAGCCTCGATGGTGTGGGCGATTCCCACGAGAACATTCGCCGGGTTTGGAACGCGTTCGATCGCTCGATGAAAACGGTCCGGGCGATGCAAGAGCTCCAGAAGAAGAAGTTTTTCAATTTCGGCATCTCCTTCACGTTCACTTCACAGAACATGGATGAAGGAGAAAAGATCTACGACTTTTGTAAGACGGAAGACTTGGACGTTGTTTTCTCGATCGCTCGCTACTCGGAGCTGGCCTTCGGCAACATGGATCTCGTGGAGTCCACCGAGCTCAAGCCGGGGGACTTCCCGCGGCTGACCGAGTTCTTCCGGGACCGGGTTCGAGAGTCGGGGCCGCTCGATGGAGACGCGCTGCTCTACCAGGCCTACTCCAAGATGTTCAGCAACGGCATGCGCCGCGCGATGCCCTGCCCGTCCATGGATCAGGGCGTTCTTCTTAATCCGAACGGGGACCTTCACTATTGTGAGAACAGCTCAAAGATCGGTAACGTGCGCACCGAGGATCCGACCGAGTCCTACTACGATGCCAAAAACCTTGCTCAGAGGCGAATGGTCATCGACAAGATCTGCCCGTCTTGCGCTAGCCCGTGTTTCGTGAACGCGGCGGCGATGAAGCAAGTCTTCCCCTACCTCAAATTCCTGGTCGAGTTGGGGGGAGAGAAGATCGCCTCCCGTATCGCCAAGCGCGCCACCGCTTCTCCGTAGCTAAATGTGCGGCATCGCCGGGGTCATCCCACGCGACCCGGCCAAACTTCCCGATCGCCAGGAGATCGACCGCATGGTCGAGCGGCTTCACCACCGCGGACCGGACGACGTAGGCGTTGTGACGCTCCCCGGTGCGGGCCTCGGGCTGAAGCGACTGTCCATCATCGACGTCGCAGGCGGACGTCAGCCCCTCAACAACGAGGACGGGTCGGTTGCCTTCGTCGGCAACGGCGAGATTTATAACCACCGTTCGCTTCGCGAAGAGCTCATCGCCCTAGGTCATCGCTTCGCCACCGGCTCCGACATGGAGGTGATCGTTCACGGTTACGAGGTGTGGGGTGACAAAGTCGTTAACCGCCTCAACGGCCAGTTCGCCTTCGCCCTTTGGGACGGCCCCCGGCAACGACTCTTGGCCGCACGAGATCGCGCTGGCGAAAAACCACTCTATTATTTCGAAGGTATCGATGACATCGTTTTTGCGTCCGAGATCAAGGCGATCCTCACCCGGACCGACATTCCGCGGCAGTTGGATCTCGAGGGGTTGGATACGTTTCTTACCTACGAATTCATCGTCGCTCCTCACACGATTTTCCGTGGAATCAAAAAGCTTCCCCCCGCCCACCTACTGACGGTTGAGCGGGGAAGGGTCTCCACCGAACCGTACTGGGATGCGCCTACCGCGACGAGGAATGACCAGACCGAGGCCGAATGGGTGGAAGAGCTCCGGACAACGTTCGGGCGGGCAGTTGAATCCCAAATGATGAGCGACGTGCCGCTCGGTGCGTTCTTGTCCGGCGGAATCGATAGCAGCGCCGTCGTGGCGTTCATGGCAAAGGTTTCCGAGCGGCCGGTCAAGACGTTCTCGATAGGTTTCGCCGAAGGGAGTTACGACGAGACGAGATATTCGCGGGAGATTGCGAAACTCTTCAAGACCGAGCATCGTGAAGAGCGGATCGAACCGCGAGTGGAGGATCTCTTCGATAAGCTCGTGGTGCATCTCGACGAGCCCTTCGCCGACGTATCGCTCTTTCCGACGTTCTTGGTCAGCGAAGTGGCTGCCCAAGAAGTAAAAGTCGTGCTTTCCGGAGACGGCGGCGATGAGCTCTTCGCCGGTTATGATTGGTATCAAGCCGATCGTATCGCCCGGACGCTGGCGCGGTTCCCTGGCCAGTCTGCTCTTCGAGCCTTGGCGGCGGTGAGCGAGCTTCTCCCCCCGACCGAGAAGAAGAAGGGCCTCATCAACAAGGCTAAACGTTTTCTTGCCGGCGCGACATTGCCCTCGAGCCTCGAGCACTATCGCTGGATGACGCACCTCGGTGCCGATGAGAAGCGCGAATTGTATAACGATGAATTTCTAAGCGGCTTGGCCTCATTCGACCCGGCGGCTCCCGTTCTTCGCAACCTCGGGTCACCTCGCGAGGACTTGCTCAATCGGCAGCTCTACGCCGACTTCAAAATCTTTCTGGCCGACGACATACTTGTGAAAGTAGATCGCATGAGCATGGCCACCTCGCTCGAGGCACGAGCGCCCTTCTTGGATCGGGAGGTTATCGAGCTGGCCTTTCGGATGCCTGGCAGCATGAAGCTTCGTGGCAATACCCGAAAACACATTCTCAAGGAGGCCATGACGAGTATCTTGCCCGAATCCATTCTTCGCCGCCGCAAGGAGGGCTTCAGCATCCCGGTGAAGAACTGGCTGCGACGAGAGCTCCGCCCTCTGATGCAGGAGCTACTTTCCGAAGAAAGGGTTCGTCGCCGAGGTCTCTTCCGATGGCCGGCCATCGAGCGCCGTATCTCGGAGCACCTGGCGGGCAAAGCCAACCACGCTCATCAATTATTTCCCCTCATGGTTTTCGAGCGCTGGGCCGAAGAGTTCCTCGACGGCTCGGCCTGAAAGCGGCCGCTCGAACCCGCCTCAGACGCGGGGTGCTCTCTGCGTTTATTTGAAGCCGCGCCTCGGGGCTGCGTTCATGAAAATCGCAAGCGAGCGTCCCTGTCGGTGTCCCAGCACCCCGGATGTCCCCGCTGTTCATGACAGCGCCCGAGGTTTAGATCCGCCGTCGGATTACGGCGACGAGTCCCGCAAGCAAAACGAGTGAGAGCGAGCTGGGCTCGGACACTACGGACGACGGCAATCCCGTCAGATCGACCGTCTTGAGCTCCCACGAGCCTCCCGAGGAGCTGGTGTTGTCGCCGAAGAACAGGAAGTTCGGGGTTTCGTACGGATCGAGGATGCCCATGAAGGCGGTGTAGTTGCGTAGCGTTCCCGAGAGAAGCGACGAGCCGTTCGCGAGCAGCTCGTATGCTGTGCCCTGAACTAAGAGCTCGTAAAAGACGAAATCGAACATCGTGTCGAAAACGGCCATTTCGCCGCGCTCGAACAGATTCGGAACATCATCCTGGGAGAAGATCTCACCGGTTTTGAATCCCAGCTCGATCGCTTGATCCGTGTTGGCGGAAACCGCGGTAAGGCTGAACGGCGCGCGATTCGCGGAAGCGTTCTGCAACTCCGAGGTGACGCGGAGCTCGAAAGCGAGTCGATAGCCGGCATCCGCGTCCAGCACGGCGGCAGGGAGCTTCACGTAGCCGGCAGAGCCAAGCAAAGTGCTTTCGAAGCTCAGAACGCCGCCCGCCACGGATTCGCTCGGGGGCGAAGGAAAGAATCCGAGCGCCCAGCCTTGTGAGGATGGAGCTGTGTCTAGGGATGCGTCATAAAGCACGGCGCCCGGCGACATCGCGGGAGCGAAGATAACGAGAGCAATGATGAGTCCCGTTCTAGTGGCGCTTTTCCAGTTCCTGACTAGCTGCATAAGGAGACCTTTCGTGCGCAAACCTCTTCGATTCTAACGCAAGCCGCGTGCCACTGAGAGCGCTTCTCTAACTGATGGATTTCGAATGACTTCACAAGAGAGCCTCGGAACCCTGGTGTAAGAGATCCCGACGCCACCAAAGCCCGGTCGCCGCACAAGCGACACATTCGGAAACAAGTTGGGCCAGAACGCACGACTGTACGAAATACCGACGGTCGTTTCGGCGAAGAGCCCTTCAGATGGTTTTCAAGCGTTAGGCCGAAGAGTTCCTAGGCCAATTTAGCTGAGCAGCCTGCCCGAGGACCTGCCGTTTTCTATCCCGGGAACTTCTGCGCTCCTGCGGTGTCCATTGAATAGAGCGGAGTTGAAGGATCCGTTCACCGCCAAACTGGCCGCGGCCTCTTGATTTCGGGCGAGCCAACACTCGCCCGAAACCGTAACTCCTTCGGAGAGGTACAGGAGAGTCCATGGCCGTGCCATTTTGTCTGTCAGCGGAGCCCCCTCGCCGCAATCGCTCCCGCGGAGCGTCCCTCGCCAGCCTGTTGACCGCAGGCTTACTTCAAACCGTTGCCGGCGCGTTGCTCATTGTTCTGCCCTTGCTCGGTACGCCCGCGCTTCCCGAGCCTCATCGGCCTCCGCCCAGGTTCATACTCTCCGTAAAGCCGGCACCGCCTCCGGCATCTCGGGAGTCGGCACCGCGATCGGAAGCGAACAAATCGGACTGGGCGTCGAGGGTGGCATTCCCTTCGGTCTTGGCGATGAGATCGTGTTTGGCCTACCACCGGCAAGACAAGAGCCCGCCCAGCCGGTGAAGCCGGGCGGCGACGTCAAACCGCCGAGGAGAATCAAATACGTCGAACCGATCTATCCCGAGCTAGCCAAGAGAGTCCGCCTCGAAGGCATCGTCATCCTGGAAGCCGTCATCGACCCCAGCGGCTTCGTTAGCGAGTTGGGAGTGCTGCGATCCGTTCCCTTGCTCGACGACGCCGCGTTGAACGCGGTCAAGCAGTGGCGCTATGAGCCGACACTGCTGAACGGCATGCCAGTTCCCATCATTATGACGGTTACCGTACGGTTCATTTTGGAAAACCCGTGATGATGAAGCCGTTGCGGCCCTGCCGTTGCGGTGGCCTAAGGTGCTTGACAAAAGCAAGCATATATTGAATATTGGCAAGTATCTCGACGAAGGCCCAGGATGGCGACCACAACAGACGGCATGCTTCAACGAATAGAAGCCGTTCGCCGCTTCGGGCGGTTCTACACGCGCCGCATTGGTGTCCTCCATGAGGGGCTACTCGAAAGCCGTTTCCCTCTCACCTCGGCCCGCTTGATCTACGAACTAGCCCTTCACGAACAGACTTCGGCAACACAGCTTGCCGATGAGCTCGGCCTCGACCTCGGCTACGTCAGCCGTTTGCTTCGAAATTTGGGAGAGGAACGCATCGTCGCGAAGAACCCATCCGCCGACGATGGGCGCGTTACGTTGCTCTCGTTGACGCCGCGTGGCCAGAAGGAGTTCGCGAAACTGAACGCCGCCTCCCGAAACGAGGTCGAACAGATGCTCGGCGCGATGTCCGAGCCAAATCAACATGGGTTGGTTCAGGCCATGATCACCATCCACAGGCTTCTTGGCGCCGAACCCGAGCACAAGGTCCCCTACATTCTCCGCCCCCATCAGCCGGGCGACATGGGGTGGGTCGTGCAGCGCCACGGAATTCTCTACAACCTCGAGTACCAATGGGACCAGGGGTTCGAAGCTCTGGTGGCCGAGATCGTTGCTAAGTTCATTAAGGATTTCGACCCGAAGAGGGAGCGATGCTGGATTGCCGAGAAAGACGGCGAAAACGTTGGATCGGTCTTCTTGGTTCGAAAATCCAAGTCGGTGGCACAGCTTCGCCTGCTGATCGTGGAGCCGACGGCGCGTGGCCTCGGGATAGGGAAGCGGCTCGTTCGTGAATGCACGCGCTTCGCCAAACAGGCCGGGTACTCGAAGATAATGCTTTGGACGAACGATGTGCTCCATGCCGCCCGCCGAATATACGAGCTCGAGGGCTATCGGTTGGTCAGAGAGGAATCCCATGAGAGCTTCGGCCACGACCTGGTCGGGCAGTTTTGGGAGCTCGAGCTGTGACAACCTCCAAACAAGGAGACGGATTACAGGTTTCCCTGACTCTCGAACGATTCGCGCTCCAACTCGACGGCGGCGCCAGGCAACCCGGATGGCGGCCTTGGATGATCCGGCTCGCTCCCGCCGAGCTCCTTAAGCTCGAGTCCCTTTGTCTTGCTCACGGGATTCAGTTGATCGATTCGATCGATCGGCAGCTGGCCGAACTTGCGCTTGTCAGGTGGCCCGCCGCAGAAGCCGAGGTGGAGCGCGAACGCTTCGTAAGAAACCTGCTCGCAGCGCACGGCGAGTCGGCGCACTACGGCACGTGGGTCTATTTCCCCTGGGACTCGTGCATCGTGCACGTTCTTGGGCGCGACGACTACTTTGACGTGGTTACCAGCCGCAACCAGGACAAGATCACCGGCGAAGAGCAAAGGCTACTGAGAACCAAACGTATCGGGGTAGTGGGGCTTTCGGTCGGTGCGGAGATCGCCGTCACCGTCGCGCAGGAACACCTGTGCGGTAGCATCGTTCTGGCTGACTTCGATCCTCTCGATCTCTCGAATCTCAACCGCCTCAACGGAGGTGTCGATGAGCTGGGTGTGAACAAAGCGCACCTGGCGGCTCGGCGAATCGCCAAGATCGATCCCTATCTCGACGTCGTCGTGTACGAGCAGGGGATCTCGGTGGATAACGCTGCGCGGTTCCTCGATGGTTTGGATCTGCTGGTCGAAGAGTGTGACAACCTGGAAATGAAGTACCACCTTCGGGTACTCGCTCGCGAGCGCAGGCTGAACCTCGTGTATGCGGCCGACGAGCGAGGACTCCTCAGCATCGAGCCGTTCGCGCACGCACCGGACCTGCTTCTGTTCCACGGTCGGATCGAGGGGCCGCCGCCGTCCCGAGAGAGTTTCGCCAGCCCTCGAGAATTCATGCGGGCCTTGGCGGAGTGGCTGGGCGGGTGGGAACAGATTTCGGAACGCTCACGCCGATCCGTGAAGCGCATCGGGAACACACTATGTGGCTACCCTCAGCTCGCAAGTGAGCCGCGGCTCGCCGCCGGCCAAGTCGGGCATGTCGCGCGCCGGTTACTTCTTGGCGAACGCATCGCGCCCTTTCTAAGACCCTTCGATCTCGCGGAAGAGCTCTCATGCCTATGATGCACCGGAGATCAACTAACACGATCTAGGTCCGACGATAGATTGCGGGGAACCGGATATGGACAAACCGCTCTACCGAGCATTCACGAAAGGGACATTTCAGGGCGAGGGGGAGCCGGCCTACGGGTTGCACTGGATCGCCTCGCGTCGCGGTTGGTTCAAAGTGTTCACCGACCGAGTCGAGTGCGGTGACTGGGTCATCACGAACGCGAGCATCAAAGAAGCAGTGCTTTTCAAGTCCCGGCAGGGTCTCATCCCGGTGTCCGTGTTGCGTCTGGCGACCGGTGACCGGACGTACCAGTTTGGTTTCAATCCATGGGCTCGTGTGGAACGCCACCTCGCCTTCGAGTTTCGTACCGAAGCCGTCAAGCTGAAGTATTCGACGGCGAGCTTCGTCATCCGGTTGGGGGTGTTGGCGTATCTGATGTACTGGCTCTGGAGCACGTTTGGCTGTGGTGCCGGTTAGGAGCGGCTCGGGGAGGAGGTCACCGAAAGTACACGCTGGGACCGGGTGTGCCGTAGGTGCGTGCGCGGACGTGCAAATGCCGGTTGAAGAGCTCCGCATCGAGATCCAAGTACCGGGTTTGTCGCCAAATACGCAGCTTCATGTCGTGAACCCGTCGGCGAAACGCTCGGATCGCGTCGTATTGCTCCATCGACCGGACGCGCCAGCCATCGAGCCCGACGATCACGTCGCCGCCGCTCGTTCCAATGCTGCGACCAGCGCGCTGAATAGCAGGGAGCCGGACTCTAGGTGGCCGTCCAACACGCCGTTGCAGCGGACGATCGGCGCCGGCATGATTGACAAATGAAGGGCAGGTTGGCACCGCTCGCCGCTGAACTGCGCTGTTAGCGGGCTTTGGAGACAATATGCCTCTAACAAAGGACGAAGCCAGGAGCCATGCGCTCGAAGCAATTCGGGAAGAGTACCATCCGCCCGACGACGAACCGGTTATTCTCGATGGGCACACACTCGCGCGGTCATGGGGGTGGTGCTTTTTCTGGGATTCCGCTCGTCATCAGAAAACCGGCTCCATCGCTGATGCTCTCGGGGGAAACGCTCCGGTTATCGTCAACGCGGACGGTTCGGTTCACTTCACGGGGACGGCCCATCCGGTGGAATATTATATTGGGTTTACGCGGATTCGTGTGGGTAAGTTCTGACGGAAAAACAGTGTAACTCATTGTGTGGAAAAGGTATCGAGTACTTCATCAGGTGCTGAAAAGTGGTCCATTTTTAGGATAGGCTAACCGAGTGAAAAATTCCCAGTCGATCCGCTCGCTGTTTGCGCTGCCAGGTTTCGTGGTTGGTGCCGGGTTGAAGGGTCTATTCGGTGACCGATACACCCGCGTCATCCAGCTCAAGAGGCGAAAAAAACAGCTGTGTGCTCTTACTGTGGGCAACGGTGCCGGGGGCGCTATGACAAGCAAGTGTGCCGGGTCCGCGACCTGTCGTTGGCAGGCTGGCGGATCTATCTGGAATACGAGCGTTGGCGCGTCAACTGTTCTGGGTGCGGCGGTGTGCATGTAGAACACCTAGACTGGCTGGCGAACAACTCGCGCTACACCCAGCGTTTTGCGACGCATGTGGGCAAGCTGTGCCGGGATATGCCGAACAAGGCGGTGGCCGAGATGGAACGTCTGCACCACGGTACGGTGAAGGCTCTGGATACGCTCTACATGCAAGAGCAGGTCGACCGGGCGGGGCTACCGGCGCCTCGGGCCATCGGTGTCGATGAGATCTCCATCCGCAAGGGACATAACTATCGTCGTCATTGTCAGCGACCTGGAGCGGGCGCGTCCCATCTGGGTGGGCGGTGAGGGTCGCAAAGAAACCGACATCGATTTGTTCTTCAAGGCGCTGGGCGGAAAGAAAAGCGCCCGTATCAAGCTGGCCGCCATGGATATGTGGAAGCCCTTCCGGAACTCGGTGATTCACAACGCGCCTAATGCGCGGATCATCTTCGACAAGTTTCATATCATGCGTCATCTGTCAAAGGCCCTCGATGAGGTCCGGCGCGGTGAGTACAAACGCCTCAGCGGCAAGGACCGGTCGTACATCAAGGGGCAGCGTTACACTTTGCTTTCCCGGCGGGAGAACCTGAGCCTAGACGGTCGCCGCGCACTCAAAAAGTTGCTCCAGGCCAACCGGCGCCTGAACACCGCCTATATTTTGAAGGAGGCCTTCGGGCAACTCTGGGATTACCGCACCGAACGCGGCGCTCGCGCCTTTTTCACCCGTTGGAAAGACAGCCTCAAATGGCAACGCCTGCATCCGTACCAGAAGTTCGCCGGTATGATTGAGTCCCATTGGGATGGTATCGCCTCCTACTGTCATCCGGAGAACAAAGTCAGTCTCGGCCTAGTTGAAGGGGTCAACAACAAAATCCGTGTTCTGCAACGACGCGCCTACGGCTATCGCGACGAGGAATATCTCAAGCTGAAGATCGTGGCGGCTTTCCTTCCGCCATTACCCAGAAATGCAGTTTTCAACCCACACGAATCCGCGTAGACCCATTATATTGATGAGTACGAACGTTCTCTGCGTGAATGACCCATTTGCGGCATCAACGACGTGCGCTTCGCGCAAGCGATGAAAAAAGAACCGTATGCCGTTTCGAAAGGGAGCTCTTATCTCGGGTTCTGCTAGACAGACAAGCTGACGCGGAGCGCTCAGGGTAGGATGAATCACGACACCAAGCGCAAACCAGCTCCGCCGATTTTCTTACCGGAACAGACTTTCATCGTACTGACGGAGCGACGAAAAGAGGATGGGCCGTTGATTGAGGGCCCGGGAACATCACTCATAGAACGTTCGGGGACATAGGTGAGAATTGGCTAGCCTCCTTCTTCAAAGGGCACGAAGTCGACAAATGCGGCAATCGGGCTTTGCTCCCATCGAGCTTCCAGCGGCTCTTGTCTTGTTCGGTTTGCTGTCCGCCGGGGCCCTCTTTCTCTTTACGAACGATTTCCCCTGGTACTACTACCTGTTCGTTGCGGTTGGTCCGTTCCTTCTGATCTTTGGTTCGCTTTTCGTCGTGGGCATGGTCAGCGAGTTTTTCCGGAGTGAAGACTAGGCAACATCCGTTCGTTGCCACTCGACTCCGGAGGCCGCTACAATCCCTGCGGTGGTCACGTTCACGCTCTTAAACTGGTTTTGGGCCGGCGCGTTCCTTCTCTATCGACACTTCTCCAAAGGGGAAGAATGACGGTTCGTTGGGCTCACGCGCGCGCCGCGGTTCGGTCCATCGGGGAGAGGCTCGGCCTCGAAGAAAAGCTCGCGCCCTACCAGGATCGGAGGTGGTTTGGTCAAGTAGACAACCGACCGACGCTTTACCTCGATGACGTCTCCGAAATTCCCTTCTTGGATGAGATTTCAGGAGTCGAAGAATATCAGCACCGGGCTCGAGTGCGCGCGGGGGACGGAGATCTATTTGCGTCCGTTACTCAACCGGTCGCCGGCTATGAGGACTATTGTCGTGAGCGGCTTCAGCTCGGCAGCCCAGACGGGATGGTTGCCGATGTCGTGACGAGTCCCATCGCGGTGACCCGGACTTGCAGTGAGGGCGCGGCCTTTCAACGTCTCGTCGAATGTGCTCGTCCAGCGGGGCTCGTGATCCACCCGTACATGAGTATCGAGCCGGTCTGGGAATTAGCCGGCCGCATTCGACATGAAACCGGAAACATCGTGACGGTTATCGGGCCACCTCCGCCGATAACCGAGCTGGCGAACGACAAGGCGCTCTTCAGCGAAGTGGTTGGCGTCGTACTCGGTGAGGACTGGTTGGTCGATACGCGTATGACGACGAACCCCGCCGGACTGGCGAGCCACCTTCTGGAGCTCGCCGAGACCCACCGCCTCATCGCGCTCAAACGCGCCCGGTGCGCTTCCGGAATGGGGAACTTGGTTTTGGAGGCTGCCGCCCTCGCCGGGCGGAGTGCCTCCTCCGTCGAGAAGGACGTCCGTTCTTTTTTGGATCGCACCCAATGGGATGGCAAGGAAACGGTACTGGCCGTCGGTTGGGAGCAAACGAATGTCACCCCCTCGACGCAGTTGTGGCTTCCACCTGTCGGCATGGGCGCGCCGCGGCTAGAGGGGATCTACGAACAAATTCTTACACCCGGCACGAGTGTATTCATGGGCAGTCGGCCGTCGACTCTTTCAACGGCGCTCAATCAACGTATCGGTGACGCGTCGCTCGAGATCGCGACGGCCTTCCAAGACCTGGGTTACGTGGGAAGGTGCTCCTTCGATCTGTTAGTCGTAGGGGATCCTGAGGGCGATTGCCGGGTAAGGTTCGTCGAATGTAACGGGCGCTGGGGAGGCACCAGCATCCCTATGCACCTGGTGGATCGTCTTGTCGGGACTCCTCGGCCGCCGTATCGTGCACAGGACTTCGTGCACCCCGAGCTAGTCGGCGCCGCGTTCGAAGACGTCCTCGACCGTGTCGGTGACTCGCTCTATGATGCGGGATGGCGTCGCGGCCGGTTTATCTTCTATAATGTGGGTCCGATGGCCGGCGCGGGTAAGATCGACGTCATCGCCCTCGGAGAGACGCAACAAGAAGCCGAGAGTGCGTTGGAGGTAGAGCTTCCGACACTGCTGGGTTTATAAGGAGGGGCCATGTTCGTGCAGCGAAAGAGGATGTTCTCATATGTGACTTCGGCGTTAGCGATACTTTTCTTCGCGATAACCGCTCATGCGATAGCGGAAGATGAGAGAGAGGTCTACAGCGGCTTCTTGATCAACAAGAGCCGCGACGCCCTGAACAACTCCGCTACTGTTCGAGTTACCATCGATCGATGGTCGACCGAGGATGAGCGAGCCGAACTATTCAAGGCACTCGCGGACGGGGGACACGAGGCGTTCGTGAAGGCTATCCATGGCCAAAAAGAGACCGGATTCGTCCACTCGCAGACGGCGTCCGATACCGTCGGCGGTTTGCCGCGCATAGTCACCCGCTACGCGCGCAAGACGACCGAGAACGGCAAGACGATCATCGTCTTGGTGACGGATCGGCCGATGCGTGGCAAGGAAGATCCCGAGTTCAAGAAATACAATATCTCGGCGCTCCGACTCGAGCTTCCCGGGGGAGAGAAGGGAACCGGTATCGTATACGTGGCACTCAAAGTCGGCTATGACAAAGAGAAACAACGACTGCTGCTAACAAAGCGCGACGCGAGAGCCCGTGCATTTGACCAATATGCACTTGAACAAGTAGCAACCCGGGTCGGGCTACTGTCGGTCCTCCTTACGTCCTCTAAGTTGATCTAAGTTACTCATTGCACCCAGTTTCCTTTTGTCTCCGTGTATGGTGTCGCCGCGGCTTACTCATGATGTTCAAACTCTTCGACGACTCCACTACCCTGGAGTTGTGTTAGGTTCGAGCCTCGTTCCAGGGGGAAGCCATGAGCAACGGGGACAGAAGACCCATTGATCGGAGAGCGTTCTTGCGGCGGTCTGCCGGCGCATTCAGCGTCGCCGCTTGGAGCCCCTCGTTCGCGCACGGAGCACTCGGGCGGCAGGCAGGCTCATCGAAAAGAAGTACTGGTTTGGGCTTGATCCAGTTTCGTGGACACTTTCTGAAAGGCGGATACGATGTTCACAATGGCAAAGACAACGCAGCCCCGGCGACCCCGCCGGGAGTTTGATGACGAGTTTAAGGCAGGCGCGGTCCGGCTGGTGCTTGATGAGGGCCAGAGCGTGGGTCGGGTGGCCCGGGAGCTTGACCTCACCGAATCGGCGTTTCGCAACTGGGTCCGTCAGGCCCGGGCCGATCGGACGAAGGGCCGGACGGGCTTGACGGGCGTGGAACGCGAGGAGCTTCGGCGGCTCCGCAAAGAGAATCGGCGGTTGCGGGTGGAGCGCGACGTTTTAAAAAAAGCCGCGGCCTTCTTCGCGAAGGAGAGCGAGTAAGATTCGCGTTCATCCAGGCGGAGAAGGCCACCGTACCGGTCGTTCACCTGTGTCAGATTCTCAACGTCTCTCGGAGTGGCTTTTATGCCTGGGTACGTCGGCCGCCGTCGGCCCACGCGCGCCGGGACCGCCAGTTGCGCGTGTTGATTCGTGCCTCCCATGAGGCGAGTCGCCGCACCTATGGGAGTCCGCGGATTTATCACGACCTGCACGAGCAGGGGTATCGAGTGAGTCGGAAGCGGGTGATTCGGTTGAAACAGGCAGAAGGCCTCATTGCTCGAGTACGCAAACGCTTCAAGCGCACGACGGTAAGCGGTCATGGCCAGCCCGTCGCGGCCAATGTGCTCGGGCAAGACTTCGTCGCCGATGCGCCGAACCAACGGTGGGTCGGGGACACGACCGAGTTCGTGATCGGCAGCGGCGGGAAGCTTTATCTCGCGGCGCTCCTCGACCTCTACTCGCGATTCCTCGTTGGGTGGGCCGTAAGTGCTATTAACGACCGTCACCTGGTTATCAAGGCGTTGCGGATGGCACTGAAACGTCGCCAACCGGCCGCGGGGCTCTTGCATCACTCCGATCAGGGCAGTCCGTATGCCAGCAAAGACTACCAACGTCTCCTTGAGACGCATGGCATGACCGGGAGCATGAGCCGACGGGGCAACTGCTACGACAACGCCGTCATCGAGAGCTGGTTCTCCACGGTCAAGCACAAGCTTGGGGAGCATTTCCTCAGTTGCGGCGAGGCCAAGATGGCCCTCTTCGACTTCATCGAGGTATTCTACAACCAGAGACGACGACACTCGACCCTCGGCCAGGTCAGTCCGGCCGAGTTTGAACGACGGATGAGGACTTCGCCAGCTTAACTAAACCGTCTACGAAACCGGATCAAGCCCAGTTCTCGGGGCCGGTCTCGCGGGGTTGGCGGCCGCCTACGAGCTCGACAAGGCGGGTTTCGGTGTGACGGTGCTCGAGGCGCGCTCGAGGCCGGGTGGAAGGGTGCGAACCTATCGTGACCCTTTCGCCGACGGGCTATACGCGGAGATGGGGGCCGAGTACGTCGATGCCTCCGACGAGTTCGACCACAAGTATTGCAGGGAGTTCGGGCTCAAAGTCCTGACCGCCAAGCTATACGACGGCATCTTCGTCCGCGGCAAAAGAATCTCGATGGAGGCTCTCAAGAGCAGTGGGGTGAATCTCCCGTACCAGGGAGCGCAGCCGGGTAGACTCTTCGGTCAGGAAATGCAGTACACGAAGGACCTGGTGGCGCAGATCGAAGACCGTGACAACCTACCGCCCGAGATCCTCAAGATCCTCAAGTTGGACAACCTCTCGGTCGTCGAGCTTCTGCTCGACAAGGGTGCACCGGAAGACATCATTGCCCTCTACACATACTTAAACGCGACCGAGTCGACCGCGCGGCCTCACGAAATGTCGGCCCTTAGCATGGTGAGAGCTCATGCCTCCGCTGGATTCTTCAACGAAGACGTCGACGAGGGAAGAATTTTCGGCGGAAACGATCAGCTTCCCAAAGCCTTCGCTCGCAGGCTCTCCGAAAAGATTCTCTACCGCCGTCCGGTGCTACGGATCGCGCACGATGTTGGGGGTGGGGAAGTTTGGTTCAAAGAGCGTGGGGCGGTGCGCTCGATGCGCGCGCCAATGGCTCGTTGTCGCGATTCCACTCAAGGTACTTCGCGATATCGAAATCACGCCGGCCTTTGGCTTCGAAAAAATGAATGTCATCCGCACGATGTCTTACGGCCAGGTCATGAAGGTGGCGATGCAATACAAGCGCCGCTTCTGGGACGAGCCTGGGAGCATCGGGCAACGCGTCTTCACCGATACGAAGCTCCGCCGCGTCTACGACACCTCGATCGATCAGCCCGGGCCACGCGGGATCCTGATGAGCTTCACCTCAGGTGCCGACGCCGAGCGGCTCGGACTGTTGTCCGACGAGGGCCGGCGTCGAACTGCCCTTGCGGAGGTGACTAAGGTCTGGCCGGAGGCTCCCACCTCTTGGGAGGGTGCGGCAGTGAAATACTGGAACGAGGATCGTTGGGCAAGGGGGAGTTATTCGTTCCGCGGAGTGGGGCAGAAAGATTTCCGCGCCATCGCTCGCAAACCCGAGGGCCGTGTCTTTTTCGCCGGCGAGCACACCGAAACGGCGTCGATGAACGGCGCCATAGCTTCGGGCGTGCGTGCCGCTGAGTTCATTCAAAACTCAGCCGGCTCTTCCTGAACTGCCGCCAGTTATTCAGGGTCAGTCACAAGGGGGCAGATACAAAAAAGTGCAGGCGTGTTGTGCGTGCGGGCGCCAAAATGGGATGCTGCTCCCAATCAACGTGGCAAGGCGCCGGATCTGACCCGGCGTCTGGCGCGGTTCAAAGCAGCAACCGACGCCTGGCTACGTCCGGTCAGTGGCACGTTCCTATTTTGGCGTCCCCCCACTGACGCCTGAAAGGGTTCTACCAAAGCCTGGCGGCACCGTGCACGCCGCTTGAATCTCCGAGGCCGGCACCCACGAGTCGGGTCCCCACGGTGTCCCGAGAAGACATAGCGACCCCACACTGGGATTCAAACGATGGCTTCGATCTTCGTTCCACCGAGATCGATGCCGATGCGGAGATCTGACAAAGTGGGTCCTCGCAGACGGGAGCGGGTAGTCTATCATTACGTTGGGCATTGCCGAGGCATCGCCGCGGCTCTTCGGCTTTCCCGGCGATCTTCTCCGTGGTAGCCTTGCCGTTCGCGAGATACACAAATGGCAGAACGCAGTCGCCGCCAGGAAATCATTCTCGGAGTCATCGGGCGCAAACCGGTGCGCACCCAACAAGAGCTCCTCAAAGATCTTCGCCGACGCGGCGTGGAATTGACTCAAGCAACGCTTTCTCGCGAGCTCAAGTCGCTCGGGGTGGCGAAGGGGCCGGACGGGCGGGGCGGCTATCGCTATGTTGCGGGAACGCCCGCCGCCGGGCTTTCCGGGCAGGGGGGGTTTCCTGCGGTGGCTGCTTTCGTCAGAGGTGTTGAGCGGAGCAATAATCTTCTGGTCGTCAAGACACCCCCCGGTAACGCCCAGGGTGTGGCCCGCGGGATCGATCAGGCCCAATGGTCCGAGGTGATGGGAACCATCGCCGGCGACGACACCATCCTCCTTATCTGCCGGAATCAGCCGCAGGCGACTCGCGTGGAACGGCGGCTGAAACTGATCTCCAGGTCCTAGCTTTCTCCTATCCTTTATTAATTCACTTGACCCATACCGATCGAATGTGGATAATTATACCGTAAGTCTGCATAATAATGCAAACGCAACCGTGAGCGCGAGAACCCCGATAAGCTGGGACTACGTGTCTTCGGCGGCATGTCGCCTGCCGCTTGGCCAGCGAACCGAAGGGCTCGGGCCGGGCCGCGTGCGGGCCGGGGAAGCGCTGCTGGTCCGTGTCCTGGAGCCCAACAACGCCTACGACAGTCTCGAGCTAGCTAGCGGCGACACGGTGAGCCTTCGAAGCGGTGACCAATTCGTAGCCGTTGCCGGGCGCCGGCAGGCGCTCCGCGGATTCGTCGGTAGCCCCCCAGATAGTGCGCGTCCCGGCGATCGGCTTTCGATTCTCAGCTTGGGTGGCATCGTCGGGCGATTCACCGGAGGCCTTTTGGACCTTGGCGTCCCGACTCCGGTGGAGGTCATCGATCGGCTCGGGCAAGACGGACAACCCCTTTGTATGACTGGCAGCGCGATTCCTCGGCGGGGAGAGCTGGGCTCGATCTGTCCGGTGGTGGCAGTCGTGGGCACGTCGATGAGCGCCGGGAAGACCCGGGCCGCCACCGAGCTCGTGGCCAGCGCCAGCGCCGTCGGGCTCCGCGTCGCGGCGGTGAAGCTAACGGGAGTCGCTTGTCTTAGGGATGTTCTGCGCATGAGACAAAGAGGAGCGTACGAAGCGGTCTCGTTCCTCGACGCAGGCTTGGCCTCGACGGTGGACGAACCGGAGCTGACTTCCTTTGCCAACGGGCTCTTGCATCATCTCAACAAGAGTAGCCCGGACCTCATCGTTGCCGAGCTGGGCGACGGCATCTTGGGACCCTACGGCGTGGATCGGCTTCTTCAAGAACCGTCTTTGAATCGAGCCATCCGAGTCTTGGTTCTGAGCGCATCTGACCACGTGGGTGCGTGGGGCGGTGTCGAGCTCTTGCGACGCTGGGGCCTTACCACCGACGTCATCACCGGCCCGGTGACGGACAGTCCTGCCTCGAGCCAATTGCTCGAGCAAACCTTGGGTGTGCCGGCGGTCAACGCTTGCACGGATGGTCGTCAACTCTTCGACGCGATCCAGCCGAAGGTGTCGGCACTCGAACGATCATGATACGTGTCGCTGTCGAAGGCGCGTCCGGCTACGTCGGTGGCGAGCTATTGAGTCTATTGTTTCATCATCCCGAGGCGGAGCTCGTGGCGGCCACCGCGGGACAGGCCGGTGGCGAGGAGCTTGCCGAGCTTCGGCCGCGTTTCGGTGCCAGCTCGTTGCGATTGCTGAAGGGGCTCGAGCCAGAACAACTCGAAGACCTCGATCTTCTCTTCCTCGCTCTACCTCATGGCGAATCGTCGAAACGCATCGCTTCGATCCCCAAAGAGCTTCGCGTCATTGACTTGTCGGCAGACTTTCGCATCGACGATCGGGAACGCGCCGAAGGGACTTACGGGCCGCACTCGGCCTGGGATTTTCAGCAGGACTTCGTCTACGGGCTTCCGGAGTTGAACCGTTCCCGCATCCGCGAAGCGCACCGTATCGCGGTACCCGGTTGCTTCGCCACCGCGGCCTCGGTGGGCCTCATCCCCGCGCTGGAAGCCAAGGTGGTGCTCGGCGCTCCTTGGATCTCCGCGGTCACCGGCTCCTCCGGCTCCGGTCACCGGCCGGCGGCCAAGACACATCATCCGGACCGTGCGCTCAATTTCTTCGCCTACCAACCGAACGGCCACCGCCATCAGCTGGAAATCGAATCGGCGCTGGCGGAGTTGAACGCGAAGAAGTATCCCCTCGAACTGCAAGTTCATTCCGCACCGTTGGTTCGCGGTATTTACGCAACCGTCTTTTTTCCGACCGATCCGTCGGTGGGCCTCCTCGACATTTATCGCCGCCGTTTCCAGGAAGAGTCTTTCGTTCGAGTTCAAGAGCAACCGCCTCAGCTGACCGACGTTATCGGTACACCGAGGGCTGCCGTTTCGGTGTCGGTACGTTCGGGGCAAGCGACGGCCTTCGTGGCCATCGACAATTTGCTCAAGGGCGCCGCTTCGCAGGCCATCCAGTGCATGAACCTCGCTATCGGCCTACCCGAAGAGACGGGGCTCTCGTGGCCGGTTGGGGTACTCCCGTAGGGGAGACGATGCAATCGGTACAAGTGATCAAGCTGGGCGGGGCGTCACTCGCAGAGGACCTGCCACAGATCGCGTCGGTGCTCGCCGCGACGGACACGCCTCGCGTTGTCGTGCACGGCGGAGGACCGCAGGTGTCGGCCATGGCTTGTCGACTTGGTATCTCCACTCAGAAGGTCGCCGGGCGGCGCGTCACGGATGAAGCGACTCTGGACGTGGTGTTGATGGTTCTGGCCGGCCTCGTTCATAACCGCTTAGTCGGTACGCTTGTCGCGTCCGGGGTGCCGGCAGTGGGTATCGCCGGACCCTCCGTGCTCCGAGCACGACGCCGAGCGCCGCTCCAGATTGACGGTGAGACCATCGACTTCGGGTTGGTGGGTGACATCGAGCGGATCGAGGTGGGGTCGATACGAGCGGCCTTAGAGCGAAGAGACATTCCCGTCATTCCGTCGATCGCGGGTGGAAACGACGGCACACTCTTCAACATCAACGCCGATACCGTCGCGGCTCGAGTGGCGGCCGAGATCGGTGCCGACGAGTTGGTTCAGGTTACCGATAGTGGCGGGGTGAGGGAAGGGAACCAGTCGATCATTCAGGGCCTCGACCTTGCCGGAACCGAGCGCCTCATCTCGCGGGGAATCGCCACCGACGGAATGCGGCCCAAGCTCGAGACCGCCATTTGGGCCCTTCGATCGGGTGTGCCGCGGGTCCGCATCGTCGGGGTCAGCGGTATCGGCCGCCCAGACGGGGGGACGGTTCTTACCGCCTGACCCGTTGTCCGGTCGGGCCGGACGGGGTTGACTAGGGGTATGCAACTGTATACACTCTGAGTGCATATGTATTCATGGATCAAGGGCCGGTCACGAGAAATAGCCGGCCCGGCCGACGGGAGGCACTAAGCATGAAACCAACGAAGGTCGTCCTAGCCTATTCGGGAGGGCTCGACACCTCGGTGGCGATCCCCTGGCTCAAAGAGAACTACGACTGCGAAGTCATCGCCATGTTGGCTGATGTCGGTCAAGGCGAAGACCTCGAGGGGGCGGCGGAAAAGGCCCTCGCCATCGGGGCCTCCCAGGCCTTCGTGGAAGACCTGCGGACCGAGTTCGTCCGCGACTACTTTTTTCACTCGCTCCGCGCCGGAGCCCGCTACGAGGGTAAGTACCTCCTCGGTACCTCGCTGGCCCGCCCCGTCATCGCTCGCCGCCAAGTCGAGATCGCCGAGCGGGAGGGCGCTACGTCGGTGGCCCATGGTTGTACCGGCAAAGGCAACGACCAGGTTCGTTTCGAGCTGACCTATTTGGCGCTTGCGCCTCATTTGAAAGTCATCGCGCCGTGGCGTGAGTGGGAGATCCGCTCCCGCGAGGACGCGTTGGCGTACGCCGAGGCACGCGGGATTCCCGTTGCTCAGACTGCAGAGAATCTGTACAGCCGGGATGGGAATCTGCTTCACCTGAGTCACGAAGGGGGCATCCTAGAGGATCCTTGGGCCGCTCCCGAAGACGACATGTACATGTTGACCAAGCACCCGGTCGATGCACCTGCCCAACCGGAGTCTGTCGAAGTGGAGTTCCGCCGCGGCTATCCTGTGGCCGTGGACGGCAAACCGCTCGAGCCGGTCCAGCTTCTCGAACGGCTCAACGAGATTGGGGCTCGGCACGGCGTGGGGCGAATCGATATCGTCGAGAACCGGTTAGTGGGGATGAAATCACGCGGCGTCTACGAGACTCCTGGAGGAAGCATCCTTCGCGAGGCTCACGAGGCCATCGAAAGCATTTGTCTCGACCGAGAGGCCTCTCACTTCAAGGCTGGCGTCGCGCTTCGCTATTCAGAGCTCGTTTACAATGGACAGTGGTTCTCGCCGCTCCGGGAAGCGCTCGACGCATTCGTGGAGTCGACTCAGGAGACCGCGAGCGGTCGAGTGCGGCTAGAGCTTTACAAAGGGTCGGTGCGAGTCACCGGCCGGAGCTCCGCCTTCAGTCTGTATCGCGAAGAATTTGCGACGTTCGGTCACGACGAAGTCTATAGCCAGGCGGATGCCGAAGGGTTCATTCACCTGTTCGGCTTGCCACAGAAGATCCGCCGCCTAGCTTTGCAGTCGGCCTTACCGTCTCCGTCACCATCCATCCGACGATGGGAAGAAAAGGAAAAAAAGAACGCCCCTTCCGGCCGGCGCGCTCCGGAGATGGTCTCATCCCGGGAGGGGAATACGGGATGAAGTCGCCGGCGGGTCGACCGCCGTCGAAACTTTGGGGAGGCCGTTTCCGCAAACCAACCGCACAATCCCTAGAGGATCTCGGTCGCTCCATCGATTTCGATCGTCGTCTTTGGGCGGAAGAAGTCCACATCAACCAAGTCTACGCGCGGGCGCTCCGCCGCACCGGCATTCTTTCCGATTCCGAGTGCCGCACCATCGAGCAAGGACTGGACGAGGTCGGCCGCCAGTTGCAGAAAGGGCCCACCCCTTTCCTCGAAACCGACGAGGACATTCATACCGCTGCTGAGCGATTGTTAGGGGAGGTCGTCGGGCCGGAGCTGGCCGGAAAGCTCCCGGCGGGACGAAGTCGGAACGATTTGGCGGTGACGGGGTTCCGTCTTCATTTGGGAGCCGTCATTCCATCGCTTCGGGACGAGATCCGAAGCCTTCAAGAAACGCTCGTCGTACGTGCTCAAGAGACGCACGATGTTCTCATGCCTGGCTATACGCACATGCGCCGGGGACAACCCGTGGTCTTCGCGCATTACTTGCTCTCCTATTTCTGGGCTCTGCAAAGGGATCGGGAGCGTTTCGCCGAGGCGCGCACCCGGATTCTCCAGCTTCCGCTGGGGGCGGGCGCGCTTGCCGGAAACCCCATGGGAATCGATCGCGAGACGCTTGCCGAAGAGTTGGGGTTTGTTTCGATTCTCGAAAACAGCATCGATGCCATCTCCTCGCGGGATTTCGCCCTGGAGTTCTTGTCCGCCGCATCCATTTTGGCAACGAACCTTTCGCGAATGGCGGAGGATCTCATTTTGTGGTCCACCCGCGAGTTCGGCTTCATCGAGATCGACGAAGCCTATGCCACCGGCAGCAGCCTGATGCCGCAAAAGAGAAACCCCGATGGTCTCGAGCTGACGCGAGGCAAGTGCGGACGGGTGCTCGGGGATCTGACGGCCGTTCTCACCACGGTCAAAGGGCTTCCTACCGGCTATCAACGAGACCTCCAAGAAGACAAAGAGCCGGTCTTCGACGCCATCGATACGCTGGCGGCGACGCTTCCCGTCGTCCGGGGAACGGTCGAGTCGATCGTCGTCCACGCCGATGCGATGAAGGCGGCGCTCTCATCCGATCTTCTCGCCACCGACCTCGCCGACTATCTAGTGGGGAAAGGGGTCGATTTCAGACGGGCGCATCAGATCGTCGGTGAAGTTCTATCGGGTGCCGCGGAACGGGGAACCGACCCTGACGAGATGGACCTGTCGTCGCTACGCGAGTTCTCGGATGTGTTCGAGGAAGACGTCGCCCAGGTCTGGGACTACCGGGCGTCGGTCGAGCGGAGAGATTCTCGGGGCGGCGTGGCTTCGGGCGCCGTCAGCGACCAGATCGGAAGGGCTCGCCAGCTCCTCGAGTCGGACGTCTAGGCTCTGCTGCTGAGACTCACTTCCGCGTCACGAAGATGGGGCTCGACCACGCGATCGCCCCGTCTTCCTGGAGAACTCGAATCCAGTAGGAGGTCGTCCCGAGCGGCACTTCCTTCTCGGTCCAAGTAAAACTGGCGTCTCTCTCATAAGAGTCGGCGACCCTTCGAATGACGACCTCTCGATCGAGAGGGCCCACTTGGTGGATCCAATCCTCGGCGCTCAGGTCTCCGACCGGAATCGATATCCGAAACGGCTCCGAGGTCGTCCCCCCGGAACCGAATTGGTTGCGAAACGACGTCTCGGCATCCAACGTCAGCACTGCCTGCTCGGAACCGGCGACGCTTAGCACGACGCCGTCCTCGTCTCCCGTGGTGAGCGTCCGAAAGCTCAGCGATCGCGCTCCGTCGTGCTCGAGCTCTTCATTGGGATAATCGAATCGGTACGACCGAACGTCTTCGAACCTTCCCTCGTTCAGTTGGATCGAACCCTGCCACACAACTTGCCGGCGACGATGTTTACTGCGGGCCCCTCGCCAGATGATCTTGATCCGATCGAGCGGACCCTCGGCTCGCCCCATGTATCGGTGGGCTCGTTCTAGTCCGCGGAACAAATCGATGCGTTCTATTCCGTCTGTTCCGGCGACCTGAACCGAGAAGGTCACCGGCCCTCGAGGCTCCATCTCCTCGCCCATCCAGTGATCCCCGGCCTTGAACCGTACAGCGATGCGCTCGCCGGTCGTGCCATAGACGCGCCGGTCGAAAAAAGCCGCCCAAAGGGATTCACGATCTAAGCCGCGCGCGTACGCGCAAGTGAGCCCGCCATGCACCGCAAACAGGCCGACGCCGGGAATCGATTCGCCCGGCTTCGAGTACACATCGTCGCTGCTGGCCACGAAGCCCACTTTGAGACCCCGCTCGATCGCTTCCTCCACGATCCACTCGAACTGCCCATGGTTCGAGTAGAGCTCAATGAACGGCATGAGAGCCGGGTCGAAGAAATCGAAATTCGCACGGCGGCCACCCACATGCGGCATCAGCATCACGCGGTCGGAGCCGATGGTCTCGAGTAACGCCGCGATGGTGTTGCGATCGGTGGAAGGGTCATGCGGGACCTCCTCCTCGACATAGGCGCTTCGATGGACCGGACGGTCATCGTCCAGGTAGATGACGTTGTGATCACCGCCGTTGGGGGTGTTTCCCGACCATTCGTAGCCGAGATAGGAAACGAACCGGCCGGGCTCGTTGACGTCCTTCGTGGCCTTCTGGATGGACCGCCAATCGCCGGGGGTGATGTGGACGTCGTTTCCGGCCCAAGAGACGAAGTCAACGCCGGCGAAGTTCCGCGCGTAGGAGAAATAGTCGACGATGGTACCGATGCCACCGGTCTCACCGCTTTGCCCGTGAAGGTCGCCCCAATAAGGTTGCAGTGATTCGCCGGTCGATGAGACGAGGGCGTTGCTCTCTGCAGAAAGCGCCAGCCGGGAATCATCCGCGACGCGAACCCGGGTCGTCCCGTTCTCTTCGACCGCCAAGCCTTCGAAGCGATGGAAACCTCCATCCGTCGCGGTGAACGTGTAGCTTGCCGGAAGCCCCGAGACACTTTGGTCGGTCTCGAAACGAATCGTCCCACGGTAGGAAGGAGAAGGGTTTCCCCACGAGTCCTTGGCCCGCACTTGGAGCCAAGTCGGTTCGCCCTTCCGCACCCCGGTCGGCCAGATGGCTTCGAGGGTGCTAGCCGAGCCACCCACGACACGAAGGGTGGGGGAGTCGAAGACGCGCACTTGCCGCACCGCGTTGAAGACGTCGGCGAGGACGCGGAACTGAAAATCCGTCGGGTGATCGAATGTCTGAAAGCGGCTGCCCGGACCGCCGCCGGAGCGATCCCCGAACGTGACGATGATGGTGTCGCCTTCCTTGAGGTATCCATCGGTGACGGTGATCACCGCGCCCCGCCAGAAGGGTCGGGGACTCGCGTGACGCGGCTCGAAGCGAGCGTTGACGCTGGCGTTTCCCGTCGTGCCAACCGTCATGTAATTGACCTGTTCCGGTTGGTCGACCTGGAACGGTCCCCAATCCGTAGCCGCTTGCGTGAGGACGAACAGGCGTCCCCCGTCGTCGACGCCCAGTCGACCCACGTGATACGTGACGGTCCATGTTCCCCAAGTGCCGGCGACGATCTCCTCGTCCGGATCCACGGTGGCGTAGCCGTAGAGCTCGCGGTTGCGTTCGAGCTCCTCCGCCGACTCGGGGTTGGTCCTCATAGCGACGAGCGCCGTAAGGCTCGCGAAAAACAGAATATGGAAATAGGGTTTTCTCATTGCGTCGACCTCGGAGCGGAGACTATCACGGGAACCTGTGGGGGCATCCGGGATGACGCTGGCCAAGAGAGGTGGGGCCGCATAAACTGCCCTCCCCAAGTCAATCATGATACTCGTGTCGAACCCGCAAACGGAGGCGTAATCATGTCGAGCTCGAGCCGAGCCTCCTTACTGGCAACCTATTTCGCGACTCTCTTCATCTTTTGGGCATTCATCTTTTTCATCGGGGGAGCAGCCGCGGCCGAGCAGTTGGCTCCCGAACAGTACGAATCGCTGCGCTACCGGCATATCGGACCGGTAGGTAATCGAGTGAGCTCGGTTGCCGGTGTGCCCGGCGACAGAATGATTTACTTCGTGGGTGCGGCCTCTGGAGGGATCTGGAAGACGACTGACGGCGGGATCAATTGGGAGCCAGTGTTCGACGATCAGCCGGTCCATTCGATCGGGTCCCTTGCGGTGGCTCCCTCCGATCCGAACATCGTTTGGGCGGGCACCGGCGAAACATTCATCCGTTCGAACGTGTCCATCGGAAACGGAGTCTGGAGGTCCACCGACGCGGGCTCCAATTGGCAGCACATGGGACTCGAGGGTACGGGGCGCATTGGGCGCGTGATCATCCATCCTACCGATCCGGACATCGTGTACGTCGCGGCGCTCGGGCACGGTTACAGTACTCAGCCGGAACGAGGGATTTACCGGACGACCGATGGAGGCAAGAACTGGGAGAAGGTCCTCTTCGTAGACGAAAAGACGGGTGCCTCCGATTTGGTGATGGATCCCAACAATCCGCGGATCTTGATCGCGGGGATGTGGCAAGTCGAGATCAAGACCTGGGGCTGCGAGAGTGGCGGCCCGGGGAGCGGACTCTTCATGTCACGGGAGGGTGGGGACAACTGGACCCCTCTCGAGGGCGAGGGCTTGCCCAAGAAGCCGGTGGGCAAGATCGCTGTTTGCATGAGTCCCGAAAGCTCCGACCGGATCTACGCCCTCATCGAGACCGGCGACGGCGTTCCATGGCATGGCGAGGAGACGGAGAGCGGCGAGCTCTGGCGCTCGGACGACGGTGGGGACAAGTGGGAGCTCGTGACACACAATCGGGACCTCGCTGGTCGGAGTGCTTACTACTCACGCTGCGCGGTGTCGACGAACGATGCGGACGAAGTCTACTTTCTTTCGGCATCGTTCAGTCGCACCAAGGATGGCGGCAAGACAGCCGAAAAGGCCGAGCGTATCGGTAAAGGCGGTTTCGAGTCTCCCGGTTGGGACCATCACGTGTCGAGTACTGTTGCGTCATCTACGCCTTCGACGAGTCGCCGGTGCGACAGGGAGTGCTCTGGGCGGGCTCGAACGACGGTTTGGTGCACGTGAGCCAAGACGGGGGAGCGAACTGGACCAACGTGACCTCGAACATACCGGACCTCCCTCCGCTCGGCACGGTACGCAATATCGATGCCTCCAAATGGGATGCAGGCAAGGTGTATTTGACTGTCGATTTCCACCAGGTCGGCAACTTCGCACCCTACGTTTACAAGACGGAAGATTTCGGGCAGAGCTGGACCAAGATCACGGACGGCATTGCGGATAACCCACTGAGTTACGCTCGCAATGTTCGTGAGGATCCGGTGCGTCCAGGCCTCTTGTACTTGGGGACCGAGAACGCCCTCTACGTATCTTTCGACGATGGCGGCGGTTGGCAACCACTCAAGAACAACCTACCCGCGTCACCGATCTACTGGCTCGTGGTGCAAGAGCATTTCAAACGACTTGGTTGTCGGAACCTACGGTCGCGGCTTCTGGATTCTCGACGACATCACGCCGCTCCAGCAGCTCACGGACGAGGTAACGGCTTCCGACGCTCACCTCTTCGAGCCCCGGCCGGCCTACCGCTTCCGGCCTATCACGCCGCTCATGTACACGCTGACCGACGCATCGGCTGGCGACGATCCGCCTTACGGAGCCTCCATCAGTTACTGGATGGCGAAAGAGGTCGAGGATGAAGAGGCCGAGGATGAAGAGGCCGAGGATGAAGAGGCCGAGGTCAAGGTGAAGATCAAGGACGCGGCGGGAGAGACGATCCGCGAGCTCGAGGGCACGAAGAAGGCCGGCATTAATCGAATTTGGTGGGATCTCAAGGGCGAGGAATCGACTGAGATTAAACTGCGAACGAAGCCTCTTCACGCTGATTGGGTCGATCTCGGCGCCGAGCGTTGGCGTAAGTCCGGTGTCGATCGCATCGCCGTCTTGGTTCCGCCCGGAGAATACACGGTCAGCCTAGAAGTCGAGGGCATGGAGTACTCGGAGAAACTCGAGATCCGGAAGGATCCCACTCGGAAGGAACCGAGGCTGACATCCGGGCACAAACCGAAATGCTGGTCGGCCTGCGAGAAGACGCGAACCAGGCGGCGGCGGCGATCAATCGTATCGAGTGGATCCGGCGTCAACTCTACGACCTACAGGCGGTTGTCAAGGAGCTCGGTGACGCGGAAGCATTGGAGTCCGGTGCCAAAGAGCTCGACGGAACCTTCATCGCTTTGGAGGAGAAGCTCACGCAGATGAAAGTCACCGGGACCGGCCAGGACCGCGTCCGTTGGCCCTCGATGCTGGTGGGGAAGATCGCCTACTTGGCCAGCACCGTCGCCGTCGCCGACTATCCACCGACCGATCAACACCGCCAAGTTCACGAGGTCTTGAGGGAACGGCTCCATCAGTACCAAGAGGAGTTAGAGAGCCTCGTGAACAATGAGCTGGCAGCGTTCAACAAGACACTCATTGATCGTGAGCTGCCGCGTGTCGTGACCGGGTCGAAACCGGAGACAGATTAAGATGCGTCCGAACACTGCGATCCTTGTCGGAATGCTGTCGTTGGCGGCGCCCTGGCATGTCGCTGCCGAGACCTATCCCCCCGAGCTCTTCTCTGGACTCGGCTATCGAATGATCGGCCCCTCGCGCGGAGGTCGCGTTACGGCCGTCGCTGGCCACAAGGACCGGCCGTCGACGTTCTATTTGGGAGCGACGGGCGGCGGCGTCTTCAAGACCACCGACTATGGGCAGAATTGGTTGCCTGTTTCCGACGGCTACTTCGCTACCGGATCGATCGGAGCCATTCGCGTCGCGGACTCGGATCCGAACATCGTTTACGTTGCAACCGGATCGGACGGCCTTAGAAGCAACGTCATTATCGGCAAGGGCGTTTACAAGTCGTCGGATGGCGGCGAGACATGGGAGCACGTCGGTCTCGAAGAGACCGGCAATAGCGGAGCCGTTTTGATTCACCCCGAGAATCCTGATCTCGTCTACCTGGCGGCGATCGGAAACCCCTTCGCCTCGAATCCCGAGCGCGGTGTCTATCGCACCAAGGACGGCGGGTCGACGTGGGAGAACGTGCTCTTCGTATCGGAGAAGACGGGAGCGGTTGACCTGGAGTTCGCTCCGGACAACCCTCGCGAGATCTACGCCACGCTCTGGCAAGCGGAGCGGAAACCGTGGACGATCATTAGCGGTGGGGAGGAGGGCGGTGTCTACAAGTCCTCGGATGGTGGCGACACGTGGTCCGAGCTGACGAACGGACTACCGCAGGGTCTCCGGGGTAAAGCCGACCTCGCGGTGTCTGCCGGCGACCCCGATCGCGTCTACGTGCTCATCGAGGCTCCCGGCGAAGAAGGAGGGGTCTACCGGTCGGACGATCGCGGAGCGACTTGGGAGCAAGTGACGGACTTCCAATCCATCCGCAATCGACCGTTCTATTACTGCAACCTCGAAGCACACCCAAAAAAGCCGGACATCCTCTGGGGGATGGCGGAAGGGCATTGGAAATCCGAGGATGCTGGCAAGTCGTGGACGAAGAGGCCGGTGCCCCACGGCGACAATCACGATATGTGGATCAATCCCGACCTCCCACACATCTTTATCCAGTCGAATGATGGCGGTGCAAACATCACGCTCGATGGCGGCGAGACTTGGTCGACCCAGTTGAACCAACCGACTGCGGAGCTCTACCAAGTCGACATCAGCGACGAGTTTCCTTATCGCCTCTATGCGGGGCAGCAGGACAACAGCACCATTTCACTGCCGAGTCTCCCGCCCCGTTACATGCCCGGAGGGCACACGTCTTTGTGGGAAGCTCACGGCGGTTGTGAGACCGGCCCGGTGGTGCCGAAACCGGGAGATCCCGATATCGTCTACGCGAACTGCAAGGGACGCTTCGGGGTTTTCAATCGCCGGACCGGCCAAGAACAACATAACTACGTCGGCTTTTGGAACCTCTATGGGCACAATCCCAAGGATCTCGCCTTTCGTTTCCAGCGGGTGGCGCCGATTCATGTCTCGCCCCACGACGCGAACCGTGTCTATCACACCTCGCAGTTCGTCCACGTGACCGAGGATGGCGGACAAACGTGGGAGATCATCTCCCCCGATCTCACCGCTTTCGATCCCGAGACGCAGGTCGTGTCGGGCAGTCCGATCACACGTGACGTGACCGGCGAAGAGCACTTCAGCGTCATCTACGAAATTCAGGAATCGCCGCACGAGCCCGGCGTCATCTGGGTTGGGGCCAACGACGGACCGATCCAGATCACGAGGGACAACGGGAAGAATTGGGAGAATGTGACTCCCCGCGGGCTCGGGCCCTTTGGGCGCGTACAGAATGTAGAGGTATCTCCCCACGATCCGGCAAAGGCTTATGCCGCGATCTTGCGTTACCAACTGGGAGATTTTGAACCCTATGTGTTCAAGACCAAGGATTATGGGAAGAGCTGGACGCGGATCACGCCTGGAGACAATGGCATTCCGGATGATTACCCCGTTCGAGTGGTCAGAGAGGATCCGGATCGGCAAGGGTTGCTCTATGCGGGAACGGAGTTCGGCATGTTCATCTCTTTCGACGATGGAGCGGAGTGGCAACCCTTGCAGCTCAACCTTCCGGTGACCCCGGTGACCGATATCAAGGTCGTCGACCAAGACCTGGTTTTGTCGACGATGGGTAGGGGTTTTTGGATCTTGTACGACCTGACACCGTGTCACGAAGTCAACGTCGAGACCGCGAGGGCAAACCATCTCTTCCAAGTCAAGCCCCCTTATCGGTTGTACGGCTCGCGCAGATCTCGCGGTGACAGGGCCTCTCATGAGCCGCACTACCCGAGCCCGGGCGCGAACATCGATTACTACTTGGAGCGCGAGCCCTCCGGAGAATTGAAGCTCGAAATTCTGGATGCAGACGAAGAAGTGCTCCGAGCGTTTTCGAGTGATACTCTCGGCGAGAAGAACGTTCTTCCGGAAGAAGCGAGCATGCGAGAATGGAGTCTAGAGATCGTCGGAACGCCCAAGCTCACCAAGGATGCGGGCATGCATCGTTTCCTGTGGGACTTGCGTTATGCCGGCCCGTGGAATGAAGACGCGGAACGTTCCGGCCGGAACGGCCCGCTAGTTGCGCCGGGCACCTATCGCGCCCGCCTGACAGCGGGGGATTGGAGCCGGACCGCCTCCTTCGAAGTGAAGATGGACCCACGTGTGGTGCGAGAGGGGCAGGTCAGCGAGGGGGATGTGACCGCTCAGGCCGAGATGGCTCTCAAAGTGCGCGACGCGCTCAGCGACGCCCGGCTCGCCGCAGCCAAACTAGAAAAGGCGATCGAGGAAGCGCCCGAGGACGAGAAAGGGACCCTCGCCTCTATAAAGGACGAGCTGGTCACCGCGTCCATCCGCTATTCACGACCGATGCTCGTCGACCAACTCGCCTACCTGTACGGGAATCTGCGGCAGGCCGATCAGCGACCAGGACGCGATGCTAGCGATCGCTGGGAGAAACTCAACGACGAGCTTCAACGGCAACTCCATCGGCTCGAGCAAGCCATGGGGGCCACCGACTAGGAAGTACCTTGGTCTGCTGCAACATGGCACCTAGGAGGAGTTGAATGAAACACATCAGAATCATTGGAGCGTTTGTTGGGGTAGAGGATCGGTCAGAGATTCTGTTAGAGCAGACAAGCCAGCGCTATGGCCACGAAGGCCTGACCTTCAGCGTAGCTTCCCCTGACAGCGGACCGGAGCTGGGAACAACGGAATCACTGACGGCACTCAGCCTGGCAGTACCGGAACTGATCAAGAATGCGGTCAAAGCTGAAAAGGAAGGTGTGGACGGGATCATGGTCAATTGCATGGCGGATCCTGGTGTAGGAGAGATGCGCGAGAGTGTGTCCATCCCGGTACTCGGCCCCGGCCATACATCGATGCACGTTGCGGCCTTGCTGGGACGTCGATTCAGTCTCCTGGTCACCAGTGAGTTTTCTGCGCGGTATTTCCGGGAACAAGTACATAAGGAGGGGCTAAGTTCCCGTCTCGCGTCGTGTCAGGTGGTTGGTATCCCGGTCATGGAAATAGGTACCGATCCGGCGCGAACGGCGGCATTGCTGGCTGAGGCAGGCAGAAAAGCGGTTGTCGAAGCAGGTGCCGACTCGTTGGTCATTTGCTGTACGGGTTATGCTTTTCTTGCCGATGATCTACAAGGGATGCTGGCGGCCATGAAGCTGTCGGTGCCAGTTCTTGACCCGTTTGCCGTTACTATCAATATGCTCGCGGCATTTATAGATGCCGGACTCACACAAAGCAGAGTTGCATATCCCGATACGCGGGTCAGCAAAAAGCAAACCCATGGGGGGAACCGACTAGGAAGGGCCCTTGATCCGCCGCAGGGTTTCCTCGGGAACGTCCAAGTTGTTCGGGATCTGCCGAATTCTGGTGCTTCGCCAGCCCACGTCCTCCACATACCCCTCCTGTCCTGATTCGAGCTTGACGGAGTCGCCGACCCGCACTGGCTTGGACAATAAAACGAAAACGCCGGCGAAGAGGTTGGCGAGGGTGTCCTGAAGCCCGAGGGCGACCGCCAAACCACCCACGCCAAGAGCCGCAATGACGTATCCTTTGTGTCAGGGGAGCGCTAATATATAGCTCGGTGTCCGACCCGTCAACGTGCCGAAGCGGGGGCCGAAAGGATATCTTCGAGATAGACTGTCTGGTAAGGGGCCCGGACCGAGAGGAATAGCGATGGCGCAGGCAATGGGAGACTACTTGGAGTTCCTCAAGGAACAGGTGGGGGACTATCAAGGGGAATATCAGGAAATCATCGTCACCGTTCCAACCTACTTCGCCCTATTGACCGGCGTGCTGGATGATTCACGATTTCCCGCCGAACTGAGATCCGTCGTCAACTCGGCATTGGCATATTTCATCTCCCCTTTCGACTTTGGAGACGATGAGGCGGTGGGGGCGGAAGGATACGTGGACGACATCTACGTGTGCTCCCAAGCCGTTTTGAAGCTGAAAGAGAAAATGGAAGACCACCAGGTGATCCTTGATCACTGGGATGGTGAGGAGGACCCGTTCAAGCTTTCACAAAGCATTATCGAAGCGCTCAACGAAGAGCTTGGCGAGGACTCGATCCAACTCATCCGGCAGTATACGGGCCTCGATATCGTCTAGGCCGGGGGAGACTTAGAGTAGAGGATCAATACGTATGACGGAAAAGACTAAGGCACCAGTAGATATCCAAGAGCACGGCATGGATCGGGAGGGTGCCAAGACTTCTTCCGATCGCCGGCTCTTCATGCAGCTTCAGGTATTCGGCGGATGCGCCGACAAGAAGCCGCTCGTTCAGGAGCTCGAGCGTCGATCCATCGACGGAGTGGTCTACCAAGACGTCAACGACCCACGTGGGGTCGGGATACTGACCATGAACGAAGACCCGGAGTTTTTCGCCGCCACCGCCGCCGAGCTATTCAATTCAACGCCTTTCGAAGCGCTTCCCATGAAGCAAGAGTTCACGATGTTCGGCCGCTCCTACTCTTCGGGCTACGAGCCCGACCTAGAGAATTGGCTCGTCTCCAAGCCTCGGAGGACCGCTCTCAATCCCGATTGGCCCTGGGCGGTCTGGTATCCCCTTCGCCGCACAGGGGAATTCTCCACGCTGCCCGCCGAGGAACAAAAAGGCATTCTTAGAGAGCACGGAATGATCGGTCGAAGCTACGCTGAGGAAGACTTGGCCCACGATATTCGGTTAGCCTGCCACGGAATCGATACCAACGATAACGAGTTCTTGATCGGTCTCGTGGGTAAGGCTCTGTTCCCGATATCCCACCTCGTTCAGAGAATGAGGAAGACGCGACAGACCTCGAAGTACATTCAGTCGATGGGCCCGTTCTTCGTGGGCCATGCGGTGTGGCAGGCGGCCCTGACGGGCCGTTAGCAGCGTATCGGTGCAAGACAAACTTCCGGCCCACGAGTACCTCGACGAAAACAAAATTCCTTATCAAAGACTCGAGTTCCCCTCCTCGACCGAGAAGGGCGCGGCGCAGGTAGCCGATGCCCTCGGCTATAAGCCAGGCCAGATGGTGAAGACGTTGGTTTTCGAGAGCGACAAGGGTGAACGCGTTCTGGTGATGGTGGGCGGCGATCGAAACGCCGTCTCTGGATATCTCAAGAAGGCGATCGGTTCGCGCAACATCAAGCTTGCCAGCCTAGAAGCGGTGAAGGAAGTGACCGGTTACGAGGTGGGCTCGGTGCCGCCGTTCCACTGGCAACCAGAAGGGTTTCGCTCGTTCGTCGACGCCTCGCTCATGGAAGAAGCCGTCTTGGGTGTCGGGGCAGGGAAGTGGAGGCATGAAATCATGATTGCCCCGCGAGACCTCGTTGCCGCGAGTCGAGGCTCCGTCGTCAATCTTACCGACCGCAGTAAGCCGTTCGCGTAGACAGAAATGTTCTTCCTTCTTTGGCTGTTGCTCACATTTCAGGAGACGGAGGTCTGGCTCTGTCCCGTGCATCGCGACGTGCAGTCCGTGGAATCGGGCCAATGCAACATTTGCGAACGGGAGCTCGAAAAACGCCGGTTCGTTCCGGTTTGGGCGTGCCCAATGCACAGCCACGCGACCGGCGGGGAAGGCGACGTCTGTTCCATCTGCAAAATGGCCTTGGCCCGCACGACCCAAGAGATTCAATGGGCGTGTACGAGGCATCCGGATGTGAGTGAGCCGCACCCGGGGAATTGTCCCGTCGGAGGACGTCCCCTCGAGAGACGGTCGGTCGCCATGCCGCACGGCGATCACAATCCCAGGCACGGGGGCATGCTCTTCATGGCCCCGAACGGATTCAATCATCTAGAAGGAGCGTTGTCGCCCGACGGGATCTTCAGCTTCTACCTCTATGATGATTTTACGCGGCCCATCGACGCCGGGCGGGTCGAGGCACGCATCGGCGATCGGTCCCTAACTCCCGCTGGTGACGGAGACCATAGTGAGTTGACCATCGACGGAGGCATCGCTTATCCGGTGGAACTGACGCTCTTCGTGCGGTTCGAAGGTTCAGATGATGAAGTTCGGTTCGACTTCATCTTCGTCGGCCCGCGCGCTCCCATCGCCGAGGTATCCCCGTTGGTGATCCCGGAGGGACCGCAGAAGATCGCCCAAGCGATCTTTCTCCGTGACACGCGGATACAAGATTTGATGCGAGTCGGAGGATGGACCGACCTCTATATACCTGCGATGGAGGCCAAAGAGCTCGCCTTGGCGCTCGGCACGCGGGAGGGCGAGACGGTCGCGCTTCCCGTCAAGAAGCTCGTTCGGGCCGCCTGGCTCTTGGATATGTACGGTGATTTGGGGAATCGCCTGAAAGTCGAGTCTGCCTACGAGCTCTTCGAAGAGGGGATACGTGATCTTGAAGAGATCCGTACGCGTTAGGGCGCTGGGCGCCTTCGCTTTCGCGCTGGGCTCCGCGGCGCTCTTGCTGGCCCACGAGGTGGAGCCGTCGAGGTTCACGTACGAAAGGGACGTGCTCCCAATCCTCGAGAAGCATTGCGGTGATTGCCATCGAGGGGGCGGGATAGCCCCCATGTCATTACTCAGCTATCAGCAGGCCTTCCCCTGGGCATCATCTATTAAGACGGAGGTCCTCGAGGGGCGCATGCCGCCCTGGCTGCCGGAGGAAGGGTATGGTGAGTTTCGGGATGCTCGCAGCTTGACCGCCGAAGAAATCGATGCACTTGTCGATTGGGCGAGCGGAGGAACACCGGAAGGCCAACTGGTGGAGCGCGAGGCTCCGTCCGAGGCTGGCGCGGTGGCAATGCATCGCGAGCCGGACTTGGTCTTGGAGCCGGAAGCCGCGGTTACCGTCGGAGCGGAAGAGATCGAGAAAAACGCTTGTGTTGTCCTGCCGACGCGGCTCCCCGAAGCGCGCCGGGTTGCGGCTTTCGAGTTCCAACCCGACAACGTCGCGATGGTACACGACGTGACGATCCGCATTGGAGGTAGTTGTGAAGCGGAAACCCGACCGGTGGCAACATGGCTTCCCGGGCAAGGTCTCGCCTTTTTGCCGGACGGTCTAGCGGAAGAGTTGCCTGCCGGCGCCACGTTGGCCGTCGATATCCACTACCGCAAGACCTGGCGCGACGACGGCAAGGCCATGACCGACAAGAGTCGACTAGGGCTCTATTTCGAGCCGGATGCCGCCACGGTGAGATCTCTGAAAATGGACGGCGGGGACTATGAGTTACCTGCTGACTTGATGGTCCTTGCGGTCTATGCCTCCCCACCCGCCGCCGGCGCGTACGAGCTCGAGGCTCGTTACCCCGACGGACGCCGTGCGCCGCTCATCAGGATCCGCGAGTTCGATCCCGCATGGAAAGCGAAGTACTTTTTTGTGCGTCCTCTGCGGCTTCCGCGGGGGAGCGTTCTTCGCACTTCCTCACCCGCGACCTGGGTCGATTACATTCCCGCCTCCGACTGAGGAGTGTCCCCAATGATCGAGAAGTGTAAGCCGGAAGACATCCCTTACCTGACGACCGAGCAGATGATCGAGGTCGATCGGGCGATGATCAAGGATTTCAAAATCGAGCTCATACAGATGATGGAGAACGCCGGGCGCAATCTAGCGAGCCTCGCGCGGGAGCGATTCCTGGACGGGGATCCGAGTGGCAAGCGAGTCGTCGTACTGGTGGGTACCGGTGGGAACGGAGGCGGCGCGCTGACTTCACAACTGGGGAGCGCTTGTTCGTGTTTTTGCGACCAAGCCGGCATCGGATTTCGCTCCCGTCCCTGCGCACCAGCTCGACATCGTTACGCGCATGAAGGTGCAGGTGAGCCAAGCGGCCGGTACGGTCGAAGAGCCGACGCCCGATGTCATCCTCGATGGTGTCATCGGCTACAGCCTAAAGGGCGCCCCGCGAACCTCGGCGGGTGATTTGATGCGTTGGGCGAACGCGCAGGAAGCTCCCGTTTTGGCGCTAGATGCTCCTTCCGGGATCGATACCACGACTGGGACGGTGTTCGATCCCGCCATCCGAGCGACGGCCACCATGACGCTTGCTCTACCCAAGGAGGGCCTCCGCGCGCCGGGAGTCGAGGAACGCGTCGGTGAGCTCTACCTCGCCGACATCAGCGTCCCGCCGGCGCTATACCGCGAGCCCGCGCTCGAGCTCGAAGTGGGACCGATATTCGCCGAGAGCGACGTCATCCGGCTGTCCTAAACCGGGGGTCGGGGCGGGACTTCTGACAGAAGTCTTCGGGATGGGAAACGGTCTGCGCTCCTACGTTCGGGCCAGGCTCGTCGACTACGCCACCGCGAAGTGGCTTCTCCTGGGCGCGCTACCCCTAGTGATCTTGGGAGCCATTGCTGCGGATATGGTGCCGAGCCGGGTACTCAAGACGATCTTTGGGGCTGGCCTATTGATCTTGGCGGCGTTTCTCATTTTGGTTCGTTCGCCAGAAGAGTGCGAGCCGGGCGATCGCGCAATGGCTATCATCGATCGGAAGTCCGCGGGCCGAGGAACGACGATTATCCGGGCGCACGACGGTACGGTCTACGAGTACCCGACTTGTTGGAGGTTACCGGGCGTGTTGATGGCGGCGGTTGGCGGATTGCTGACCGGGATGATCAGCGCCGGGCTCCCCGAAATTTCGACGACGCAACTTGTCGTTCGTTGCCGCGTGCCGCCTCGCGTGGCCATAGCGACCAGCGTCTTCACGCTCGCCAACGTTGCCGCTGCCGGAGCCGCTATTCACGCGCTCCACGCCCAGCCGGTGTGGCATGTCGTCGGGTGGAGCATTCCTGGCGTCCTTATCGGGAGCACCATCGGCAGCCGCCTTGGAAAGTATCTTCCCGCAGCGATTATGGAGAAGGCCCTGGGCGTCGTGTTCGCGGGAGTCGGTCTCCTAGTTTTGGCGTTGGAGTATTTGGTGTAGTCTTCGGACGCTAGCGCTAGCCCAAGCGCCGAAGGAGGTTCCATGGTCACGATAGGCTCTCTTTGGATGCCCATCCTCGTCTTCGCCGTCATCATTTGGTTTGCCAGCTTTCTCGTCTGGGTCGTTCTGCCGCACCACAAATCCGAGTACAAGGGCGTCCCGGACGAAGACGCCACCATTAAGTCATTGGGCGATATCCGGCCCGGTCTCTACAACATTCCTCATCTGACAGCCATGGAGGAGATCAAAAAGCCGGAAGTCATCAAGAAGTTCGAGGGAGGACCGACCGGTTTTCTCACCGTCGTACCTCGTGGCGTCCCTAATATGGGGAAGAGCATGGTGCTGTCGTTCGTCTACTATCTGGCGGTCGGTGTCGTCGTCGCCTACGTCGCTGGTCGGACTCTGGAGTCGGCGACCCCTTATCTCAAGGTGTTCCAGATTGCCGGCACCGTGGCATGGTTGGCTCACGGGCGGGGAGTCATCACCGATGGTATTTGGTTTGGACGACCGTGGGGGCCATCGCGAAACACCTACTCGATACGCTCGCCTACGGTCTACTCACCGAAGGAGTGTTCGGTTGGTTGTGGCCTGAGTAAGGAAGGAAGCCAACCTTAGTTAACGACCGTCGGTGGCAGCCTCGTACTTTCGCGCCTCGGCCAGCTCCGGAAGCCCCGCGTCGGCGTGCTGCCAGTTCTTGAGCAACAAGTTGTAGGCTTTCCTGGCCGTCTCGACGTCACCCGCTTCCGAAGAGGCTCGCGCCCACCCGAGTAGCGATCGAGTACGCAGCGGCATCCGCACCAGCGCGACGGCGAATTGCTTGATCGCCTCGTCGGCCGAACCGGTCTCCAGAAGCATCTCTCCGTAGAGCTCATGCGACGGTTTCAGCGGGTAGGCGGGTCCCGACGGGGGGTCCATGGCTCCTTCGATGGCGATCGCTTCTTTCATCAGACTGAGGGCGCGGTCGTTCTTACCCTGGACGAGAAGAACAAGGGCGGTGACTTCTTTCTCCATGATCGCGAGAGACTTGGCTTCGTAGCGGTCCTCCTCGGATTCTTTTTGCTCACGGAGCTTCTTGAGCTTGTCGGCAGCCGCTTGTGCCTTGGCAAAGTTGCCTCGATTCGCGGCACTCATTCCCGCCGCCAGTAGCAGGCTCGCCGTGGCACTCGAGCCCCGCCCGGTAAAGGAGGTTGCCTCCGGAAGCGGCAGGTCTTGCCACTTCTCGGTCTCGATGATGTAGCGCGACCTCATCGTCCCGTAGACCCGCCGCATGTAGTCTGCCTGCGTTTCGTCCGCGACGCCCTTTAACAGCTCCACGCCTGCCCAAGCATCTTCGTAGCGACCGAGTTGCAGGTCGGAGTACTGCCACCATGAGTAAGCGTGGTAGTCTCGCTTGGTGATGGAAAGCGATTTACGTTTCACCCATGCGTCCGAAGCTTCATACGCCGCCTTGTTGGAGGCCGCGACGCGGTCCCACATGCCGTGCTGCACGAAGATATGGGACGGCATGTGAAGGGCGTGGGGAGCCGCGGGTGCGATCTCTGCGTACCGGTCGGCTGCGGGAAGTGCCAAGGGGGCGTGCTCGGGATCATCGAATGAGTGGATGATGTAGTGAGCCGCGCCCGGGTGATTCGGATTCTCTGCGAAAACCTTGTTCAGGATGGCGGCCGATTGCACCTGGCGTCGAACCCCGGGCTCTCCCGGTTTTACCGTGCCTAGAATCGATAGCGCATAGAAGCAAGCGATCTCGTGATCATCCGGATGCTTCTCGTATAGATCCGCCATCGCCTGCGAATAGGCCCGGTCGCGATCGTGCTTTTCTCCCTCGCCGTACAGGATCTCGAGCGCTTCGAGGAAGGCCTTCTCCTTGTCGGTTTCGGCCTTTGCCATCCTTTGGCTCCGCGACGGGGCTAGCTCGCGCAGCGTCTTGCGCGCGGCGGCGATGTCCTGTTCATCTCCCCATAGAGGATGGTTGTAGGACATGGCCTCGCCCCAATACGCCATGGCGAAGTCGGGATCGGTCCGGTAGGCCATTTGGAAGGCCTCGGCCGCTTCCTCGTACCAGAAGCTGTGCAACGCCGCGACGCCGCGCATGAAGTGCGCCTGGGCCTCCGGAGAACCGGAAGTCGGGAACTGGACGGTTCCCAGGTCCATCTTTTCCTGGGCCGATGCCGGGCCGACCAGGTCGACGATTGCCGCCAAGACCACAACCGCCAAAATCGCTTTTCGGATGCTCACCAAGGCCTCTCTTTCGGTCGTCACTGATGCTCAAGACTCGCTTGAGTACGTTGACCACCGCCTATAAGCTACCTGATGGCCCCCCTGTAGGCAAAGACCGGCAAAAAGCCTCCCGACGAGCGACGCCGCCACACTTCGAAAAGGGGACCGCCACTCGTTTTGCTATAATTCGCATGGGAATACCCGGAGGAGCGAAGTACTGATGGAAGCTAGTATTCAAGAGATCAACGAACGAGTTCAAAAAGAAGCGGTATTCGTCGAGACACTCCTCGCAGAGTTGCGCAAGGTCATCGTCGGCCAGCCGGGCATGCTGGACCGGATGCTGATCGGCCTTTTGAGCCGCGGCCACATCCTCCTCGAAGGGGTACCCGGGCTGGCCAAGACACTGGCCGTCCGCAGCCTGGCCGATGCCATCGACTGCAAGTTCCAACGCATTCAGTTTACGCCCGATCTCCTACCGGCCGACCTCGTGGGGACGCTCATCTACAACCAGAAGGACGGTGTTTTCGTTCCAAAGAAAGGGCCTATCTTTACGAGCTTGCTGCTGGCCGACGAGATCAACCGGGCCCCGGCCAAAGTTCAAAGTGCTCTTCTCGAAGCGATGCAGGAGCGGCAAGTGACGATCGGCGACACGACGTATCCGCTCGCGGAGCCTTTTTTGGTTTTGGCAACGCAGAACCCCATCGAGCAGGAGGGAACCTACCCTCTACCGGAAGCGCAAGTCGATCGTTTCATGCTGAAGCTCAAGCTCGATTATCCGAACCGCAAAGAAGAGCGGGAGATTCTCGATCGCATGTCCACTCAGAACGTGCCGCAGGCCAGTAACGTCGTTGGCCCGGACGACATCTTGAAGGCTCGCAAGGTTGTCGAAGAGGTGTATATAGATGACCGGATCAAGGAGTACATCATCTCGATCGTCTTCGCCACGCGTGAGCCGAATGAGTTCGGGCTCGATATCGCTGCTCTCATCGAGTACGGGGGCTCGCCGCGTGCCACGCTGTACCTGGTCCAGGCGGCCCGTGCGCACGCATTCATTTGTGGGCGCGGTTACGTAACCCCCGAAGACGTGAAGTCCGTCGGTCCTGACGTGCTTCGTCATCGGGTCATCCTTTCCTACGAGGCGGAAGCGGAAGACGTCAAACCAGAGGAAATCATCCAACGTATTTTCGACACCGTAGAAGTCCCCTAGGTTTCTCCCGCCTCCGTTCGCGACGCGAGCGAAGCTGGCGAACTACGGCGAGGCAAGCGCCCAGATGCTACCAAGAGAAGTCCTCCAGAAAGTTCGACGTATCGAGATCACCACGCGCCGCATGGTGACCGATGTCCTGGCCGGCGAATACCACAGCATCTTCAAGGGCCGCGGCATGGAATTCTCCGAGGTGCGGGAGTACATGATGGGCGATGACATCCGCACCATCGATTGGAACGTCACCTCACGCACCGGGACCCTCCACGTCAAGAAGTTCGTCGAGGAACGCGAGCTGACGGTGCTGCTGATGCTCGATGCCAGTGGATCCGCCGACTTCGGGACCACCTCTCGTTTCAAGCGCGAGGTCGCTGCGGAAATAGGCGCCCTCTTGGCCTTTAGTGCGATCAAGAACAACGACCGGGTCGGGGCCATCGTCTTCACCGACGAAGTCGAGATGTTCATTCCGCCGCGCAAGGGTCGGCCCCATGTACTGAGGGTTATTCGTGATCTGCTTTACTTCGCGCCGAAGGGAAAAAAGACAAATCTCGCCGCCGCCATGGACTATCTCAATAGCGTGACCCGCAAGCGGGCGGTGGTCTTCGTACTATCGGATTTCCTGACCTCCGGGTTCGAGAAACCCTTCCGAGTGGCCGCGAAAAAACACGACGTCATTTCGATTTTCCTTTCCGATCCTCGGGAGCGCGAGATCCCGAAGGCAGGCATGATCGAGCTCGAAGACGCGGAGACCGGGCACCGCATGTTGTTGGATACCTCCGATCGTCGCGCCCTGGCCGCTTTCACCGAGCACACGAATGCTCGCGTGCAGGGACAGATGGATGCTTTGACCGCCATGGGTGTCGACATCATCGATGTCACCACCGGAGAACCCTACGATCGGCCGCTGCAGCGATTCTTCGAGAGAAGAGCGCGTCGCCTAAGGCATTGACCTCGATGAAACGCCGGCTGGTACTCGGACTCTTGATCGCTCTCGCTGCGTGCGCCGATGAGCCGGTGCAACAAGAGTCGGTGCCGATTCCCGAAGGACCCGGAGAGTGGGCGGTCGCCGCAGGCGCGGACAAAACCGAAATCCAAGTCGGAGAAGCGCTGACCCTCGAGGTTGCGATAAGACACCCGGCCGGCGCCGAGTTCTTGCTCGCGACGGGAGGAGACAAGCTCGCGCCATTCGAGCTCGTCGAACAGATTGAGCCGACGGACTCAACTGAGAACGACTCGACCGCAGCGACCGAGAGTCGCGTGAAGCTCCGTATCGCCGCCTACCGGCTGCCGGGTGAGATCGCCATCCCACCCATCAAGGTGGAGTTCCAGAGCGAGTCGGGAGAGCTCGCATCCGTCGAGACCGAGGCGATTCCCATCGCGCTAGTCACTTCGCTGACTCCCGACGTTACGGAAATCCACGACATCAAGGGCCCGATGGCCAACATCCCGGTTCCCAGCCGTTGGGGGAGACTCTGGTGGTTGTTGGCGGCGCTCGTCCTCGCGGCGCTGGCCTATCTTCTATATAGGCGCTTTCGGAAGAAGGGAACCGAGCTCTTGGCCGAGCCCCTGCCGCCACCACTTCCTCCTCCGGAAGTCGAAGCCGAAGCGGCCTTGCGAAGGCTGCTCGAGATGAGGCTGCTCGGGGCGGGAAAGGTCCGCCAGTTCTATATCGAGCTCTCCGACATCATGAAGCGGTACGCGGGGCGCCGGTACACGGTGCCTTACCTCGAGCGCACGACCTCGGAGGTTCAGAGAGATCTGAGAGTCGCCGGTATCAAGCGCGGCGCGCAAGTAGATCTGGACAAGATCCTAGTGATGTCCGACCTAGTGAAGTTCGCCCGCATCGCGCCCCCGGACGACGAGTCCAACCGGATGATTCCCGAGGGCTTTCGTTTCATCGACGAAACGAAACCCAAAGTCGCCGCCCCCGAGGTCGTCACCACCGAAAGCCAATCGGAGACGCAGCCGTGACACGACTCGCCTATCCCTGGTTGGCACTCGGGTTGCTGCTGATCCCGGCGCTCATTTACCTTCACTGGAAGCTCCGAGAGAGCCGGCCGACTCTCCTTTATTCCGATCTTCGTCCACTCCATATGCTCAGACCTTCGATCTGGGCTCGTCTCTCCCCGATGCTCTTCGTCTTGCGCCTGTTGGCGCTCTCGCTAGTGCTGATCGCGATGGCGCGACCCCAAGCCGGTGCCCGAAGCGAAGAAGTCATCACCGAGGGCGTCGATATCCTTCTCGCCATCGACGTTTCGAGCAGCATGAAGACCGAGGATTTCAAGCCACGAAACCGCCTCTACGTTGCGAAGCAGGTGGTTGCGGAGTTCGTGCGATCGCGCCCTCATGATCGCATCGGGATGGTGGCGTTTGCGGCCCGGGCGCTCACCAAGTGTCCGCTGACGATAGACCATGACATCTTGTTAACGCTGCTCGAAGACGTGCGCATCGGAAGCATCGAAGACGGCACCGCTATCGGTACCGCTATCGCCACTAGCGTAAACCGCCTCAAGGATTCGACCGCCAAGAGCCGCATCATCATTCTCCTTACTGACGGGGTGAACAACCGGGGCGAGATCGATCCGCTTACCGCCGCCGAGTTGGCAAAGACGTTCGGAATCAAGATCTACACGGTTGGGGCAGGTCGCGAAGGTTATGCCCCGTATCCTTTCGAGGATCCTGTTTACGGGACCGTATACCAAGAAGTGCTGGTCGAGATGGACGAAAAAACGCTGCAGGACATCGCTCAGTTGACAGAAGGGAAGTACTTTCGAGCCACCGACGAGGAGTCCCTCGCCAAAGTCTACGAGGAGATCGACGAGCTCGAGAAGACCAAGATCGAACAAAAAGAATACGTGCGCTACACCGAGCTGGCTCCTTATTTCATGATGGCTGCCCTCGGTATGCTCCTGGCGGAATCCGTTCTCTCACGCACCCGTTTGCTGAGTATTCCCTGACGCTTATGCAATTCGCGAACCTATCTGCGCTTCATTTGCTGTGGCTGGTGCCGGCCCTGGGCGCACTCTTTGTTTGGTCCGGGCGACGGAAACGACGCGCCATCGCCGTCTTCGGTGACGCGGGTCTGGTCTCGAAGCTCTCCCAAGCGGTCAGTCCCGTCCTCGATCGGCTCAAGGGCGGGCTCGCGCTTGCGGGGATTTTCTTTCTGGTGCTGGCCATTGCGCGCCCGCAGTGGGGGGAGAAGACAGAGGAAGTCGTTCGTAGCGGTGTGGACATCTTCATTGCCCTCGACACTTCCCTCAGCATGGCGGCTACCGACGTCGTACCTTCTCGGATGGAGAAGGCCCGCCATCTGACTGCTGCCCTCACTGAGCGACTGCAGGGCAATCGAGTCGGCCTCATCGTCTTCGCCGGCGCGGCGTTCGTACAGTGCCCGCTCACGCTCGACGATGGCGCGGTTAGGATTTTCTTGGATGCGGTGGGCACCGGTGTGGTTCCTGAAGCGGGCACCAACGTCGCGA
This sequence comes from Candidatus Marinacidobacterales bacterium, assembly GCA_965219415.1. Taxonomy (GTDB): domain Bacteria; phylum Acidobacteriota; class Vicinamibacteria; order Marinacidobacterales; family DATDRI01; genus CBDCNP01. The sequence continues at coordinate 743,858 of OZ244742.1, read as the reverse complement.
GTGCCATCGACGCGGCGCGACGCGGTTTCGTCTCAAAGGAATCGAAGTATAAGGTCGTCATCCTCTTGACCGACGGGGAACAACACGAAGGGGATCCCGCCGACATGGCTCGCAAGGCTCAGGAGGAGGGTGTCGTGATCCACGCCGTGGGAGTCGGAACGGCGGCAGGCGACCCGATTCCGATCCGCAATTCCAAGGGCGAGGTCACCGACTACAAGCGCGACGCAGCAGGTCAGCCTGTCTTGAGCCGGCTGGATGAGGAGTCGCTCGGCCGTGTGGCATTGGCAACCGGGGGGAAGTATTTTCGGGCCACCGATCGAGAGAGCGAAATCGATGAAATCGGTGAGCTCATCGCATCCATGGAGAGCAAGGAACTGAAATCGCAGTTGTTCACGCGCTACGAGGAACGCTTCTATTGGCCACTCGGTTTTGCGATCGTTTTTCTGATCGCCGATACGGCGATCCCGCGCGGTCGTCGCCGGAAGGAGGAGCCGGCATGAGAACGTGGTTGATTGCGGCCATCGTGCTCCAACTGTTTGGGCCGAGCATCAACAAGAAAAACAGGGAAGGGGCGGAGCTTTACGAAGAGGGAAAGCTGGAAGAGGCCCTCGTCGCTTACACCCAGGCCCAGGAAGAGTCTCCCGATGCGTCCGAGATCCAGTACAACATCGCCAACGTCCACTACCGAAAAGAGGAAACGGACAAGGCGTTGGGTGGCTACCGGACGGCGCAGAGCGGTTCCGAAGAGGTGCAACGACGTTCTCACTTCAATGCGGGCAACGTCCATCACAAGGGCGAGAAGTTTCCCGAAGCGGTCGCGGCTTACAAAGAGGCCCTCAAGATCGACGACCAAGGCATCGAAGCTCGGCAGAACCTCGAGCTGTCCTTGAAGAAGGAGGAGGAGCAACAACAGGAACAAGACGGGGGAGGGGACTCCGGAGAAAGCGACGAGAACGAGCAAGGTCAGTCGCAGCCTCAGAACCAACAGAACCAGGAACAGCCTGAGAATCAGCCCCAGCCTAAGGATCAAGCGATGGATTCGAACGACCAGGGAGGCGAAGCCCAGCCTCAGGGGATGAGCAAGGAGGAGGCGGAGCGGATTCTGGCAGCCCTCGCCGAGATGGAGAAGGCGGAGCAACGCAAGCAACAGCAAACCAAGCAAATCAAGGCATCGGCCAGCGGCAAGGACTGGTGAGGCGTTGACGGTTTGGAGTTGCGCTAAAATAGTGCGGTTTTCCAATGAATAGGACGGCCAGCCCACTCGCAGGAGCCATCATCTTTGTGGCTTTCTGTCTACTGACCTTCCTACCTCAGGAGGCTTCGGCTCAAGACTTCCGCGTCCAAGCTTCCGTAAACGCCAACCGCATCGGGATGGACGACGATCTCCAGTTCACCGTCTCCATACTCGGTGACAGCCTCGGGCGGGCGAGCGCCCCAGTGCTTCCCAAGCTCGAAGGGTTTCGCATGAGCGGATCCTCCCAATCGACCAGCATCCAATGGATCAATGGAAGGATGTCCGCCACCCGAGCGATTACGTATCGCCTGGTGCCGTCGGCGGAGGGCAAACACACCATCGATCGTGTCTCGGTGGACTATCAAGGAACCAAATACCTCACCGAGCCCATCGAGGTAGAAGTCGTCGCCGGCTCAGTTCAGCGGCAGGGCGGCCGACGGTCTGATCCCTTCGACGCGTTCGCTCCTCCACGGCAAAGGCGGCGCGCCAAAGTCGCCGGCGAGGTCTACGTCCAGGCCGCGCTCTCTCGACCCGCTACGTACGTAGGCCAGCAGGTCATCCTTACCTACAAGCTTTACACGCAAGTGCCGATCATGGGCCTCGAAGTGGATCAGCAGCCCAAGTTGACCGGATTTTGGGTCGAAGAAGTCCAGATGCCCAAGGAGCCGGAGTGGAAAGAAACCACAATCAAGGGAAAGACGTTCTACGTTTTCGAGATAAAGAAGAGCATCCTCTTTCCCACCAAGGTTGGCACCACGACCATCGAGCCCGCGACCTTTTCCATGACGATTCGGGGCTCCTCCGATCCGTTTGATTCGTTCTTCTTCCGGACGAGCGACACTGTTCGCCGGGCTACGAAGCCCGTGTCGCTCGAAGTCAAACCCCTTCCGTCTGCCGGCAAACCCCAAGATTTCTCAGGCGCGGTGGGGAAGTTCGATGTAGCCCTCGAGCTGGTCGACTTCGACAAGGAATCCATCGCGGCGGGAGAACCGCTGACTGTGGAAGTGGTCGTAAAGGGGAAGGGGAATCTCAAGACGGTGGAGGTCCCGGACCTTCCGACCCCGGACAGCTTTCGAACCTACGATCCCAAAACCGAAGAGAAGTTCGAGGCCGGTGGGTCCGGCTTCGGAGGGGAAAAGCGCTGGGAGTTCGTACTCGTCCCGAGCGCTCCGGGCAAGTACAAGCTCGGCCCGCTGAGCTTGTCTTACTTCGACCCGGCGAAGAAGAGCTATGTGACCGCCAAGGCCGGCCCGCTGACCCTCAATGTCGGAGGAGCGACGGCGATTGCCGGAGCTCCCATTGTGGCTCCCCGTTCGGAAGTGAAGCTCCTGAGGCGGGATGTTCGTTACCTCAAGCCGGCGCCCAAGGAGCTCGGTGTTGCGAAGGCACCGTTTTACCGGAGCGGTTTGTTCTATGCCACCCTCGCGCTTCCCATGTTTTGGAATCTCGGCCTGGTGGCCTACCGTTTGAAGCGAGAGAGCGAGGCTTCTCAAGTTGGGCTCTGGCGTCTACGCCGAGCTCGGAAGGAAGCCCATGGGCGGCTCAAGCAAGCCGCGACAAAGACACACGGCGAGGCGAAGGAGTTCTATGAGGTGGTGGCCGCGGCCTTATTCCGTTACGTGGCCGACAAGAACGAGGTCAGCCATTCGGGCCTAACCACGCAGCAGATCGAATCGCTGTTGACGGGGCGGCAAGTCCCCGAGTCGGCGCGTGTCGAGTTTCTAAAGATCATCGAAGCCTGCGAGTTCGCGCGATTCACGCCCGGAGACAGAACCCGCCAAGAGATGGAAGAGCTCCTCGCGCGAGCCGAGCAAGCCATCGTATCCCTCGACAAGTATCACGAATGACTTCCTGGTTCCTCGTTGCCTTCCTCCTTCAGGCGCAGTTCGTCTCCCCTCAAGAGGTGTTCGAGCGTGGCGAGGAACTCTACCGCGAAGGTGAGTATGACCAAGCGGTCGAGCAATACGAAGCGCTTCGCTCGCAGGGCGTGGTCGACGGAGCGCTCTGCTACAACCTGGGTAACGCGTATTTCAAGAGCGGTCGGTTGGGGCTTGCCATCCTCAATTACGAGCGTGCCCTCGATCAGATGCCCGGCGACCAAGACACCCGGGCCAACCTCGAGTTCGCCAACGAGCTCATCGTCGACGTCGTACAAAGGCCGCCCATGCCTGCCTACGTTGCCTGGGTGGTGGACCTTTACCACTCACTCGACCCGAGTTTCCTGGCGGTTCTGCTCAGTCTCTCCTTTCTAATCGGCGGCGCCGCGGTTTCGATTCTGCTTCTCGACATTCGGCCCCAACTCCGTACTCCCGCGATCTATACGCTTGCGACCGTGGGGGCAGTGGGGCTACTCTCTGTAACCGTGCTTATCGCCAAGGTTCAATCGTCCGGCGAACGGGAGGAGGGGATCGTGATGGCTCAAGTCTTGGATGTTCGAAGTGGCCCCGGGGACACCAACCCTCAGCTGGCGGAGATTCACGAGGGACTCAAACTCACGGTCCTCGGTGAGCGAGAGGACTGGCTCCAGGTTCGACTTCCCAACGGCCTCACCGGATGGGTGAAAGAGGCCGATGTCGAAAGTATCTGAACCGGTCGGAATCTATATCCACATTCCGTTTTGTCGCTCCATTTGTCCTTTCTGTAACTTTGCCACCGCACCGCGCCAACAAGAATCCGAGACGGAATACCTTCGAGCTCTCAAACGGGAGATCGTCGGTTACCGCCCCCCGGAGGCGAAGGGAAGAAAGGACACTCTTCGCGTCGACTCCATCTACTTCGGGGGCGGGACACCGTCGGTCCTGAGGTCCGAACAGATTCGAGAGATTCTCGAAGCGGTTCATTGGCGATTCCAGGTCTCGGCCGATCCCGAGGTTTCCTTGGAGCTCGATCCTGGGACCGCAGAGCGGAATACCTTTGCCGGCTACGTGGCGGTCGGCGTGAACCGCTTGTCGGTCGGCGGACAGAGCTTCAATGACAAAGTACTGAAACGCATCGGGCGTCAGCACGATGCCGACGAGATTAGACAGACATTTCGCGACGCCCGCGCAGCTGGTTTTGCTAACGTCAATTTGGATCTCATGGTCGGTTTGCCGGGAGAGATCCCGGAGAAAGACTTCGAGGGGCTCGACGACCTTCGACCCGAGCACGCGTCGGTCTACATCCTAGAGCTCGCCAGCGACGTGCCTATGGCGAAGGAAGAGAGCCGCGGCCACGTCGAGCTGCCGAGCGACGAGAACACATTGGACTCCTACTGCCGCGCCCGCGACGGGCTCGGTTCTTTGGGCCTCGAACACTACGAGATTTCGAACTTCGCGCAACCTGGCTTCGAAAGTCGACACAACTTGAAGTACTGGACCGATCGCCCTTACCTCGGCTTCGGCGCTTCCGCGCATTCGTACTTGGGGGGCTCGCGATTCTGGAATGTGAGGAGCCCCGCACGCTACGTCGAAAAGATGGACCAATTGGGAAGTGCGGTCGAAACTAGGGAGCTTTTCAACGCCGGCAGGCGAGCCGCGGAGCATCTCTTCACCGGACTCCGACGGGCGCAGGGCGTCTCGTTGCGAGAAGTGAAAAAAAGGTACGGCGTCTCGGTCATGGAGAGGTACGGTGAGAAGCTCCAGCCCTACGTAGATCTAGGCCTGGTTCATGTGACGGACGAAGTTCTGAAGCTCACCGAGAGAGGTTTTCTCGTTTCGAACGAGGTGTTCGAAGTGTTCCTATGAGCGAACCGAGTTTTATCGACCTTCGCAGCGACACCGTCACCCGGCCGACACCGGCGATGCGAAAAGCGATGGCCGAGGCGGTGGTGGGGGACGACAATTTCGGTGACGACCCGACCGTCAACCGGCTTCAGGAAAAGGCCGCAGCGCTCATCGGCAAGGAGGCGGCACTTTTCGTTCCCACCGGAACGATGGGCAATCAGATAGCCATCCGCCTCCATACCGAGCCGGGTCAAGACGTCATCACCGAAGAGCGCAGCCACATCTTCAACTTCGAGATGGGGGGCATGGCGGTGTTCTCGGGAACTCTCGCTCGAACCATTCGCGGGAAAGAAGGCATTCTAGATGTGGAATCGATCCGCAAGGCTATCCGCCCGAAGTTGTACAACCGGGCTCGAACGGGACTCGTTACGGTCGAGAACACCCTCAACTACGCGGGCGGAGCCGTGTGCTCGATCGAGCGAAGCAGAGAGATCATCGACTTCGTCCACGAGCGAGGCATCCCCGTTCACCTCGACGGCGCCCGCATCTTCAACGCCGCGACCGCCCTCGCTTGTGAGGCCAAGGACCTGGCCCAGGGATTCGATTCCGTGATGTTCTGCCTTTCCAAGGGACTCTGCGCCCCGGTCGGCTCACTCCTCTGCGGTGACCGTGACTTCATAGAAAAAGCTCGTGGCATACGAAGGCTCCTCGGCGGAGGCATGAGACAGGCGGGCGTGCTAGCTGCCCCCGGCATCATCGCTCTCGACGAGATGACCTCCCGCTTGGGAGAGGATCACGAGAACGCCCGCGTGATCGCCGATGAGCTCAGCGGCATCGATGGGATCGAGATCGACGCCACCAACGTGCGGACCAACGTCGTCATCTTCGAGATTACCCGCCCCGACATGAGCACCAACAAGCTTCTCGCGGCTCTGAAGAAACGTGGGGTCCTCGGCAACATCGTCGATGAGTCCCATGTCCGCATGCTCACCCACCACGACGTTTCACGGAAGGATTGCCTCACCGCCTGCGAAGCCATCGGCCAGGTTATGCAGGCATAGTCTTTCGAGGGAGGGTTGCCCGCTCCTATTTCGTCACAGTAATAGGGGAGGGGCACCATCCAGACTCGTTCTCAATCGCCGAAGCTACTCGACCGGGTTCGGTCTGCCGTTCGGGTCCGCCACTATAGCCGCCGGACCGAAAAGGCCTACGTCTCCTGGATCAGACGCTTCATCAGCTTCTACGACATGCGTCACCCGGACCGGATGGGGGAGTCGGAAATCTCAGCCTACGTTACGTACTTGGCCACCAGGCGCAAGCTCAGCGCATCGACCCAGGGTCAGGCGCTCGCGGCGATCCTTTTCTTGTACCGCAACGTGCTCCGCCGAGAGCTGAACTTTGATAGAGATAGCCCGCGCCAAACGCCCCGCGCGTCGGCCTGTCGTGCTCTCTAGCCGGGAGGTAGAGGCCATCCTTGGGCGTCTCCGCGGTGCCCCGTGGCTCATGGCTTCTTTGATGTACGGAGCGGGTCTGCGGGTGCTCGAATGCTGTCGCCTGCGCGTCAAAGATATCGACTTCCAACGTCGAGAAATTACCGTGCGAGACGGTAAAGGCCAGAAGGATCGCATGACCGTTTTGCCCGCTAGACTGATCAAGGCTCTAAAGGAGCACCTGGATCGCGCCCGCCGGCTGCATGAACGGGACCTGAAGGCGAAAGCGGGGGCAGTACAGCTCCCGTACGCGCTTGGCCGCAAATACCCGCAAGCTACTTTCGACTGGGGTTGGCAATGGGTCTTTCCCGCAACGAGGATATACACGGACCGCGAATCCGGCGAACGAAGACGCCATCATCTTCATGAAACCGTCGTCCAGCGGGCGGTTCGCCAGGCTGTGCGAGAGGCCAGGATTCCGAAGCCCGCGGCCTGCCACACCCTTCGGCATTCCTTCGCAACCCATCTGCTCGAGGACGGCTACGATATCCGTACCATTCAAGAGCTGCTTGGCCACAAGGACGTCAGCGTGACCATGATCTATTGCCACGTCGTGAACCGAGGCGGCCGTGGCGTCCGCAGCCCCCTCGACAGGATGGATTGAGGTCAGGGAATGGAGCCAACGGGGCCGCAGCGGTTCATGTTGGCAACCCTTTATCCTCTTATAAAGCCGCCCTCCGCCCGATAACAGCTCCGGCCATCACTCACCCCACGCTACAATCCATTGCAAACAAGTCACCTGGAGTCACTTGAAAACCTCCCACCGACCCGATTAGAAAGTCGCACCCGCTTTGTACACGTGCTATAAGGCAAGTGATCGATGGAACCTTCCAATAACTGTTGAACTAAACCGCTTCGCGGTAGTCTTTTACGCCACCAACCGAGTCGTTTGCGTAAGGACATGCAAAAGGCTCCCCTCGTGAACTAGGGTGTTCGAGCCAATGAATCAACCCGTTCACGAAAGGAGCCAAGTATGTCTAGCATACTACGAACCCGGATGATCGAGGATCTCCGGATCCGCAACTATTCCCAGCGAACGATTGAGTGCTACGTGAGCCACGTAGCGCGATTCGCGGATTACTTTCGCCTCTCGCAGGAGAAGTTGAGCGCCGAGCACATTCGAAGATACCAGCTTTTCCTGGTGGAGGAGAGGAAAGCGTCCTGGTCGATGTTCAACCAGGCGGTCTGTGCATTGCGCTTTTTGTACTGTGTGACCTTGGGAGGAGCGGTCACAGTGGAGCAGATACCTTACGCGAAAAGGGAGCAGAGGTTGCCCGAGGTATTGAGCGCGAAAGAGCTGGGACGTTTTTTCTGCAAGGTAAAGAATCTAAAGTACCGGACCATCCTGAAGACCATGTACTCGTCAGGGCTTCGTCTGTCAGAGGCATTGCACCTGAGGGCGGGCGACATCGACAGCGAGCGGATGGTGATCCGTGTGAAGCAGGGAAAGGGTCGTAAGGATCGCTATGTAGAGCTGACGCCAACGCTTGTAGAGCAGCAGCGTGATTACTGGCGGGAGTATCGTCCAAAGAGGTGGTTGTTTGAAGCGGAGAGCCAGGAGACTCCCGTGACGCCGTCGCCTGTCCAGAAGACTTGTCGTTTAGCGGCCTTGAAGGCGGGACTGAGAAAACGGGTGACGACGCAGACGATGCGTCATTGCTACGCGACGCATCAGTTGGAAGCGGGCACGAATCTACGGACGCTCCAACTACGGTTGGGTCACAGCAGTCTGAACACGACAGCGATCTACCTTCACGTGGCGGCGGGGGCATCTCAGATGAAGCGTGAAGTGGTGGATCTGCTCGAGAACGTTTCGGAGGCCGACGAGCTCAAGTGAGCGGACATCGGCCGGAAGTGGCCGATGTCATCCGCGAGTGCGGGGCAGCGTATCTGAAGCGCTACCGGCCTTCGCGAGAACAATGGCAAGTTCTCAATGCGGTGGTTCAGTGCCGGACGGCCGCTCTGGGAGGCCATCTGAATCGGTGTGACCGATGCGCTCACGAGGTACCGGTCTACAACTCGTGCCGTAACCGGCATTGCCCGAAGTGTCAGGGGGCGGCTCGAGCGGATTGGCTGGAGCAACGCGAGCAGGAGCTACTCGACGTCGAGTACTTTCACGTCGTCTTCACGCTTCCAAGCGAGCTGGCTCCGATGGCGCTTCAGAATCGTCGCGCCGTTTACGGGATGTTGTTCCGTGCCGCTTCCGAGACACTACTGACGCTCGCTCGAGACCCGAAGCATCTGGGTGCCGAGATCGGCTGCATGGCGGTTCTACACACCTGGGGGCAGAACCTACACGCGCATCTGCATCTGCACTGCATTGTTCCGGGCGGCGGCATCGGCCTCGACGCCGAGCGGTGGGTGAGCTGCCGAGACGGTTTTTTTCTGCCCGTCCGGGTCTTGAGCCGGCTCTTCCGGGGCAAGTTCACAGCTCAACTCCAACGGGGTTGGGAGCAGCAACAGCTCGCTTTCCACGGAGGCCTTCGCGATTTAGAGTATCCCCAGCGCTGGGAAGCTTGGCTCCAGCCACTTCGAGACAAAGACTGGGTGGTCTATGCCAAGCCTCCATTCGGCGGTCCCAAGCAAGTGCTCAAATACCTCGCCCGCTATACCCACCGCGTCGCGATCTCCAACCACAGGCTCGTGTCTGTGGAAGACGGAAAGGTCGCCTTTCGTTGGAAAGACTACGCCCACGGTAATCGCCAACGCACGATGAGCTTGGACGCCGTGGAGTTTCTGAGACGGTTTCTGCTCCATGTGCTTCCCAAAGGTTTCGTCCGCGTTCGCTACTACGGTTTTCTCGCCAACCGCCATCGAGCAGAAAAACTTGCGCGGGCACGAAAGTTCCTGGACGGAGCAAAGTCCAGTTCCGTCAACGACGACGTTTCCGAGCTCAAACAAACGGATGGGACGCTGCAGCAGCAGGTCGAGGAACTCGAGCTTTGTCCCGAATGCAAACTCGGACGCCTCCTCCTCGTCCGAGTGATGGCTCGCCCTGCTCGGGCCATCGCGTCCTGGAGCTTCGATTCCTCCTAGTGCGGACTATGCCCTTTGAATCTTCGAGACCTGTCGCCCGAGCGCGAGTGCTCTGCCCGCTCGAGCCTTTCCAAGCTTCGCCGCCCCTGTATGAAATCAATCGCCCCTTTCGCCCCCGCTCCTATAGCCCCGCTCGGCTCCTCGCCCCCGGCCTTATTCCCCAACACACCCCCCAACAACCTTCGCCCATTCCATACAATCCCCATACACTCCCGCCGCGCAGCGGATAGTTCAACAGATTCTATCCGGACCACGGCCACCCTCTGCCAACTCCGACTTTTCTTGCCCGTGCGCTCCGGATAGAATCCTTATGTTAGCCACACAAGGAGCTGATTTGGTCCTCAGGTTAGGCACGAGGTATTTGGTTGTTCTCGTGGTAGCGCTCGCGGCAATGGGTACGATGGTTGCCCTTGGTCTTTCCTACGATGTACGCGCCTGGTATTGGCGAGACATGGTTGGACCCCAGCTGCGCGACGACTTGGGGTTTGCAACCGGCTATGTGGAAGCCGACGGCGAACGCATGTTTGGCGTGACGTGGGTCCTACCTAACGGGCCGTTTTTTCGGGCGGAGGTTCGGGCCGGTGATGTCTTCGTTGGCCGACACGGATATCCCGAGACGCAGTTCTATTCAATACTCGAGGGAGCCGGGGGCGGCGACGCGACACTCGAACTCCGGAGGTCGCCAGATTGGCGCCCGGTACGACTTACTGTGGCGGTGCCGGCAAAATGAAGCGGGTGGCTAACACGTGCATGCAGCAGACGGTCGGCCACCATCATCTTAGCTGTAAACCACTGTTGGGTGGTTGTTGGCCGCCCGCAGCTGATGCACCCTGTTAGGCCGATAGAAACGTGAGTGAGCGTGATGGCCGGCGAGATGGTGCGGCTGGAGGAGCAGCTTCGGCTGGCGCTCGAGGGTGAGGCCTGGCACGGCCCCTCTGTACTCGAAGCCCTTGCAGGCGTGTCGGCTGAGCAAGCCAGCAGCCATCCAATCCCGGATGCACACAGCATTTGGGAGCTCGTCCTGCACATCGGCAGCGATTACGCTCTCGTTCTGCGCAGACTGGCGGGAGATGGGCGCCAGGTCACGCCGGAAGAGGATTGGCCTTCATGTCCGCCGGCGACGGCCGAAAACTGGCAGCAAGCTGTGGAAGCGCTCCGCCGGTTGAATCAGCAGCTCCGGGAAGCGGTGCGCGCATTTCCGGCAGAGCGGCTCGACGAGCCGCTCGTCCCGGAGGCCCCGTACACGGCGTACACTCAGTTCATCGGTGTGACACAGCACAACCTGTATCATGCAGGCCAGATATCGCTACTGAAGCGAGCGCTGGCCACCGCCTGATCACTACGGCTGCATGCAGGGAGGACGGTGTGACTTCAAGTTTGAAGCGCACCATTCGTTAGAGCCCATGGAAACGTTCCTCCGGTGTGCGGTAGCCGAGTCTCTTGCGGGGCCGTGAGTTGAGCTTGTTTGCGATACGATCGCAGTCGCGTTGCGTGAGCGCTGCTTGGCTGGTGCGCTTCGGCAGGTATTGTCGTAGCAGGCCATTGAAGTTCTCGTTGCTGCCTCTCTCCCATGAGTGATAGGGAGTTGCGAAGTAGAACTTGACGCCGGTCGCTTCCTCGACGGATTCGTAGTCGTGGAACTCCGTACCATTGTCCGCGGTGATCGTCTTGACCTGCTCCGGCACCCGCCGGAGCAACATCTTCGTTCGCTGACTAGTGCTGAACATGGTGCGGTCGGACAGCTTGCCGATCAGCGCATAGCCCGTCTTTCGTTCCACGAGCGTGGTTACGCAGTCCGGCGCGCCTTTTCCTACCACGGTGTCGATCTCCCAGTGGCCAACGGCACTGCGCTTGTCGACACAAGGCGGCCGCTCGGAGATATGACGCTTCCCGGCCAGGTGGCCTCGGCTGTCATAGCTGTTGTGGCGCTTGCGTCTAAGTTTGGGCGAGCATCGAAGGTGGCGGTATAGATGTCCTCCGGCCTCCTTGTCCCGCCAGACGTGGGTGTAGATCGTCTCGTGGCTGATCGAGAGCTCGCCGTGAAGGCGCAGGTGGCCGGAGATCTGCTCTGGGCTCCAGTCAGCCTTAAGCTTCTTCTCCACCAGGGCAAAGTCGGCCTTTGTGAAGTACTGGTTCCGGCGAGACCGCGATCGTCGTCCGTTCGTTTTCTCGATGGCCTTGCTCGGCCGGTAGCATCCATCACTACGTGAGCTGTTCCTCCTGACCTCTCTCGAGATTGTGCTCCGGTGGTGCCCCAGGCGCCGCGCAATCTCGGCCGAGCAAAATCCCTCCCGTCGCAGCGCCGCGATGGTGTATCGTTCTTCCGAGGTGATCTGGTAATAAGTCATTAGCGAGTCCCCATTCTTGGTTGTTTGAGGAATCGTGGCACATTCCAGGTCACCTCATCCGGGAGCTGTGTTGCACTTACTTTATGAATTCGCGCGGCCTAACAACGCGCTGAAGCTGACCCGCGCGCACGTCCGCGCGCGCGTAGTAGGATGCTCGCAACGCGGCAGCTTCGCTGCCGCTTATGCTCGCCTTCATTTATGCGCGCCTGCAGCTTAGCGCGGTGTTCGACGCACTAGACAATGAAGCCGAGAGAAGCAGACCTGGCGGCACTGAGCTCGGGCTGGAGAGAGTCGGGCAAATCTCTAGGTGGCGTTGCCGGTTTCTTCGTCGGGTCAGTAGCCATCGCGTTCCACGTACTGAGCTTGCGTTGGCTCCGAGCGCCGGCCTGGCAGAACAAAGCGGACGCTCGTCAGGAGCTCAAGCAGTTGTTGTCACAGCACGCGGAGCTGCCATACGACGCGTGGGTGGAGCGTATCGGGCAGATTAGGCGGCTAGAGTTCACGAGCGAGGCTGGCATTTGGTACCAACGGAGCGTGTCAACAACATTGAGACACCCGCGAGCTGCATTTAGTGGAGCCTCGATTGGTGTCAGGAGGGTCGTGACGTCGATTTTGTCCACGTCTGCCTGGATCGAGATCTCTTACGTGGAGCGGAAAAAGGGGCTACCCCAGGTATGGACCACCCAGAGAAAGTGGCTCCTAGGCGATCCTCGCGCGTGTTTTTGTCAGGTGGGGGGTTGATCCAAGCCTGAGACGGCAAAACAGGGGGTTGAGGTTTTCCACGGACGAAGCGTTCGGGATGAGCCCGATGAGCGGCGAGAAGCGTGTGTCGGCGAGCCGCGTTGAGTTGTTCGGCGCGACCCTGATGAACGACGGCCGGTGTCATGAGACCGATTCCCGAGTGGCGGTGTTCGAGGTTGTAGTAGTCGAAGAAGTTGCGGCAGAACAGGCGAGCATCCTCGATGGAGCCGAAACGACGCGGGAACTGGGGGCAATACTTCAGCGTCTTGAACTGAGACTCGGAGTAGGGATTGTCGTTCGAGACGTGAGGTCGCGAGTGAGTCTTGGTAACGCCGAGGTCGGCCAGAAGCAAGGCGACGGACTTGCTTCGCATCGAGCTGCCACGATCCGCGTGGATGGTGAGCTGGCCTGGTTCGATGCCTTGCTTGCGACAGCTCTCGACGATGAGACGACGAGCGAGCTCGGCACTTTCTCGGTGAGCCAGCATCCAACCCGTGACGTAGCGGGAGAAGATGTCCAGGATCACGAAGAGGTAGTAGTAGGTCCACTTGACGGGGCCACGAAGCTTGGTGATGTCCCAGGACCAAACCTGGTTGGGGGCTTCGGCCAACAGCTCCGGCTTGCGGTAGTTCGGATGGCACAGTTGGTTCCGACGTTCTCTGACTTCCCCCTGCTCCGCCAGAATCCGATACATCGTACGAATCGAGCAGTAGTAGGTTCCCTCGTCCAGAAGCGTGGCCCACATTGCGGCGGGCACTTTGTCGACAAACCGCTCGGAGTGCAACGCGCCGAGCACCTGCTCTCGCTCGGTCTCGTCGAGGGCTCGGTGGGGCCGAGGACGACGCTTCGGATTGGACGTCACCGGCCGCCGCCGGCGATACAGCGTGGAGCGAGCCACTCCCAGAGCCTCGCAGGCTTCCGCTGTCTGTCCAATCCGACCCGCCAGGTCCTCGGCCGCCGCCATCAATCGTTCTCGTCGCTGTCTGGGGGATTCAGGGGGATCCCCAGGAGCTCGGAGGCTTTTTTTTGGATCTCGAGCATCGTTTCCACCCGAGCGAGGCGACGCTTCAGTCGCGTGTTCTCGCGCGCGAGTTCCTTGATTCGAGGATCCTCGACCTTGCCCTTTCGTCCCCGCTTGATCGCGGCGAGCCCGACCCCCGCCATCTCATCCCGCTGGCGACGCCAACTCGACAGGAGCGACGAGTACAGTCCTTCTCGACGCAGAAGCGCTCCCACATCGCCATCACCCTTGCAGGCATCCGCTTCGCGCAGTATCCGCAGCTTGTACTCCGCGGTAAAGCGTCGACGCTTCGCTTGTTCACTCACTTCGGGATCCGGGGCCACCACTGCTTCGCGGCTGGCGGGTTCTACAGTCGCCCTACCGGCTCCTTCCGACCCCGCCAAGTTCGTCTTCTCAGTCAACAGACTCATTCATGATCCTCCTCCGCCTTCCACACTAATTTCAAGGGGCGAAGTGTCTCAAGCATGTTGGCACGGAGGGGGGTGGGTTGGCGAAGAGTACTCGGGTTTCTGCTTGCGGCATTGAGCGTATGGTGCTTATTCGTAGGAGTTACGATGGTGCTTGAGTATTTTTTCTCTTCCAAAGAGGTAAACGCCGGCTTCGTTGGTGAGGGTGTCATTTTCGGAGGATTTGCGCGACTTTTCAGCCTCGTTGTCACAGGCACAGGCTTGGCTAGCGGCATCGTGGCCTACCTTCTCTTCAGGGCTGCGGCGCGGCGTCCCGGGCGGCCAGTGGTTTACGGTGATGATGCTAGGGAGTGAAGCTCGGAGTTTCTGCCAATGTACCGTGGGAACGGGATGTGTCCCGAGGTCCGTGGAAAAAGAACGGCGCCCTCCACTCCGTCATCAGAGTATCATATCAGGCGGCAACCTCCGCGTGTTCGAGAACCTCGCTCAGACGTTGGTAGCCGTCGATGCGTCGTAGTTGAATCTGGCCAGAGGCGATAAGCCCAAACAGCAAAGCGACCGCGGACTCCTCGCTGGAGAACGACGCTTGGGTTTTCGTCCGGCGTCGAAACTCGCGGTTGAGATTCTCCAGAGCATTGGTCGTTCGAAACGATTTCCACATGGCACGAGGGAATTCGTAGAAGGTCAGCAGCTGATTACCGGCCTCCTCTAGGCTTCGGACGACGGCCGGCGCGAGAGGCGTCCACTTGGCGACGAGCTCGTCATAGGCTTTGCGAGCATCGATCCCGTTCTTGGCGTAGACGATCCGGTTGTAGTCACGCCGGAGCTCACGGCGTGCGTGCGCCGGGCAATGTTGGAGCAAGTTGGCGCGCTTGTGCTCGGTACATCGCTGCAACCGGCACCCCGGCCACTTCTCCAGCGCTTTCGTCAGCCCCTTGTGGCCGTCGCTGATCACTAGCTTGGGAGCCCGGAGTCCTCGAGCCTGGAGTCCCTCCAGCACGGAGCCCCAATGCGTCGAGGCTTCGCTCACCGCCAGACGCAATGACAACAGACGTTTGTGCCCGTCTGGCGCGACCCCGAGCGCGGCCAGTACGGGTACGCTGATCACACGTTTCGCCATCCGCACTTTCAGGTGGAAGCCGTCCAGGTAAACGATCGCGTAGACCTCCTCGCTGAGAGCACGGTTCTGCCATTCCTCGAAGCGCTCCTTCAGCCGGCTAACCACGCGAGACACCGCGCTCTTCGATAGGTGCTCCTCACCGAGCAGTGGTTTCAGCGCTTTGCGGACCCGGCGGCTATTCGCGCCCGACAAGTACGTCCCCAAGAGCGCCTCGTCGACCTCACGAGTCCGGCGCGCGTACCGGGGCAAACAGCTCGCTCCTGAACTCTGTCGTTTCTCCCGTTTCCTCGTCTCGCACGCGGGCTCGTGGCACCCGGAGCTCGCGAGTTCCCACCGACGTCGTCACGCGACGGGTTTCGGCTCCGTTGCGATATCCACGGCGGTCTTCCGCACGCTCGTAGCTACAACACCCCAGCGCTTGGTCGACTTCTTCCTCGAGCACAACCTCGATCGCCTCCAGTACCCGCATACGCAGCCGAAGTTGGACGAACTCCCGGTACTCGCTTACAGACTCCTTCGATATGGTGGTAGGCTTCTTCATGGCGTAATCCTCCTCCTCGCCTTTCCAGGCGCGGTTTCGTTTTGCTTAACCGGAGGTTACGCCATTCTTATTTCCACGGGAAGCGGGACGGATCCAACATCGAGGAGACCAAGAGGTTTTACTCAGAGGTTTTCGGTTGGGAGTTCACTGACTATGGTCCCGATTACACGAGCTTCACCGACGGTCGATTAGCCGGCGGTTTTAGTGTAGCGACGGAGGTGCGGGCAGGCGGTCCATTGGTGGTGCTCTATTCCACGAATTTGGCAGAGCTCGAAGCCCGAGTTTGTGAGAGCGGGGGGCAGATCGTCCGAGAGATATTCGAGTTTCCGGGTGGAAGACGCTTTCACTTCACCGATCCGAGCGGAAACGAGTTAGCGGTCTGGTCAGATCGATGATTTCTAGCCAACCACACCGGTGACGGGCCGAGGGTGCTCGTTAACTATGAGTTCGTGCGGAAAGCAAGGAGGGTTCTGGCCTTGGCCACAGAACGTGTGGAAGCACGATTGGCTGCACCACCCAGTGAGGGAGAAGTGAGAGACCAATGAGTGGCGGTCTGCCTAACACGCGCATGTGGCAGATGCGCTCTGCTATGCGCATGTCTTGGGAATCAGAGATTTCTTGAGGTGGGATATGGGCGTGAGTGTGGCGTCGACGTTTGAGTCTAGTAAGGCGCGGGCATAACAAGCGGATGCATCAGACGAGGTCCGCGCGCACGATGGCCTTGGGCGCGACCCCCACAGCCGATCCGCACTGTTAGACAGTGGTGATCTCTTCCCGGAACCTCGGAGCCTTACCGGACATTCCTGTACTGAGGCGATTGACTCAGTCACTTGCCATGCTCGATGCGATTAACGAACCGGCGTGGGATGACCGCTACTACTCGTTCGACTCGCAGTGGGGACAAGATGAGCAGATGGCCTCGATGAGAGACGGTTCCGGAGACGAGTGGTTCGCCTTGTTCACAACGGCCGGCGTCGCACTGAAGGGCTTAGCTCATGAATCGCCGATGTTCCGAATGGAGGAACCCTGGCCAGGGATCTTTGAGGGCTACCTGCGGTATTTGCTGATTTCCTCTCAGAGCCCGCCTTCGATATTAAGAACAGCACCTTCTGTATTTGGCGCGAGTTTGAAGAACCGTCGTGGCACTGCGGTGAGATTTCCTATCCCGTCGGAGACGATCCGGACGGCTCAGGTGAGTTGCTAGCGATTCTAGATGGCAACGCTGAGACCTACCGAGCCTGGGCCGAGGAGTACTTTGAGCGGTCAGTGCCATTGGAGCCCGTTGAGGCTATCTACCGACAAGAGGAGCTTTCTGAGACACTCATCCGCCAACTCAATCGAGATATTTCCCTTCAGGATATTCAAGCTGACGCGGAGCGAATTGGGTACCCAAGTGCTGTCTAACGACGCGTTTGGGCGGACGAGCCCTTCTCAACCCAGCGAAGCTTGACATCATGGGCGTATGAGGGTTCGATACGAATTGTGCTTTCGTGATGGGATTGGCCTCGCCGCTCAACGCAACTGTTAGACCGCGATTCTTCATGGAGTACACGAGATGGCGACTGAACTCGACCCCAACGGAGTAGAATCCCAGGTTCTCCTGCAGGCCACGGATTTTAGCAACGCGAGAGTACTCGAAGTTGGCTCGGGAGACGGTCGACTGGCTTTCCGGTATGCGAATGCGTCGGCGTTCGTAGTAGGCATCGAGCCTCAGGAGAAAGAGCTAGCCGCAGCCGTTGAGGCCTGTGCGCCGCAGCTTCGGCAGCGTGTAGGCTTTCTACGGGCGACTGCTCTGGCGTTGCCATTCCGCACCCCTCCGTGCCAACATGCTTGAGACACTTCGCCCCTTGAAATTAGTGTGGAAGGCGGAGGAGGATCATGAATGAGTCTGTTGACTGAGAAGACGAACTTGGCGGGGTCGGAAGGAGCCGGTAGGGCGACTGTAGAACCCGCCAGCCGCGAAGCAGTGGTGGCCCCGGATCCCGAAGTGAGTGAACAAGCGAAGCGTCGACGCTTTACCGCGGAGTACAAGCTGCGGATACTGCGCGAAGCGGATGCCTGCAAGGGTGATGGCGATGTGGGAGCGCTTCTGCGTCGAGAAGGACTGTACTCGTCGCTCCTGTCGAGTTGGCGTCGCCAGCGGGATGAGATGGCGGGGGTCGGGCTCGCCGCGATCAAGCGGGGACGAAAGGGCAAGGTCGAGGATCCTCGAATCAAGGAACTCGCGCGCGAGAACACGCGACTGAAGCGTCGCCTCGCTCGGGTGGAAACGATGCTCGAGATCCAAAAAAACCTTCGAGCGCGGGCGCGCCTCCTGTTGAACCAGAAACTCCCTGACGGCTACCCTCTTGGCTACTCGAGAGGAGAGGCCGTCCGCTTACTGGTGATTTCGATCCCGTAAAAAAACATGGTCCGGGGGTGGCTGCGGACTTGACAGTGGTGGCGCCATTTGGCGATCCCGTTTAGGAAAATGATGAACTTCCGCCCATCCCTCCTTTCGGGTTTAATCCGGAAGGAGGAATGATGACAAGAAGGAAGCGCCGGAAGTCGTCCAGACGATCCATTACGTCCATCCACGTTAACGCCGCAGGAATCGACATCGGAGCGACATTCCATGTGGTTGCGGTCCCACCGGAGCGGGTCGAGATGTCCGTGCGGACGTTTCGAAGCTTCACGGGCGACCTACACCAGTTGGCCGACTGGCTCGCAGAGGTCGGGATCACCACCATCGCTATGGAATCGACAGGAGTGTACTGGATTCCAGCCTTCGAGATCTTGGAAGCGCGCGGGTTCGAGGTGCTCCTGGTCAACGCACGTGACGTCAAGAATGTCCCAGGGCGGAAGACCGACGTCAACGATGCTCAGTGGCTACAGCAGCTGCACGAGCATGGTCTTCTTCGCGGCAGCTTCCGGCCTCGTGGTCAGTTGGTTCGGCTCCGGGCACTTCTTCGCCACCGTGAACGCCTCATCAACCAGGCAGCGACGCACATCCAGCGGATGCAGAAAGCCCTTATGCAGATGAACGTCCAGCTTCAGCACGTAGTGACTGATATTACAGGTGTCACGGGCATGAAGATCATTCGCGCTATAGTCGGCGGTGTTCACGAGCCCGACGTGCTTGCCCAGTACCGTGACGTCCGATGCAAGCAATCTGTCGAAACGATCCGCGAGGCTCTGACAGGTAACTACCGGCTCGAACACCTCTTCGCGCTACGCCATGAGCTCCAACTCTATGACTTCGTTCAAGCGAGGGTCACCGAATGCGACGTGGAGGTCGAAGCCGCTATAGGCGAGCTGAACCACGATCGAACTGCGCCCGACGAGCCGATTCCACGTGTCCGACATGCGAGCGGGAAGAACGAACCGAAGTTCGATGTACGGGGAGCTCTGTATACCCTCTTGGGTGCCGATTTGAGCCAGATCCATGGATTGGGTCCGTACACGGTTCTGCGACTCGTCGCCGAATGCGGTGACGACATGCGGAAATGGCCGACCGCCAAACACTTCACGTCGTGGCTGACCCTAGCACCCGGCAACAAGATCTCGGGCGGCCGCGTGCTGAGTTCGAAGTCGCGTCGGTCCTCGAATCGCGCCGCCGCGCTCTTTCGTATCGCTGCGGTGAACGTTGGGCGAACGCAGACCGCCCTTGGTGCATTCTACCGTCGAGTGGGCGCACGAGTCGGCAAGGCGAAGGCAGTGACCGCGACAGCGAGAAAGTTAGCAGTGCTGTTCTACAACGCCGTTCGCTTCGGACTCGCCTATGTCGATCCTGGCACCGACTACTACGAGAGACATTATCAGGAGAGGGTCCTCCACAACCTCCAGCGTCGCGCTCGTCAATTAGGCTACACGTTGGTAGAGGCGGCTGCATCGAGTCCGCACACCGGAGTTTCTTAGGAAACCTTCGAGCGCGGGCGCGCCTCCTGTTGAACCAGAAACTCCCTGACGGCTACCCTCTTGGCTACTCGAGAGGAGAGGCCGTCCGCTTACTGGTGATTTCGATCCCGTAAAAAAACATGGTCCGGGGGTGGCTGCGGACTTGACAGTGGTGGCGCCATTTGGCGATCCCGTTTAGGAAAATGATGAACTTCCGCCCATCCCTCCTTTCGGGTTTAATCCGGAAGGAGGAATGATGACAAGAAGGAAGCGCCGGAAGTCGTCCAGACGATCCATTACGTCCATCCACGTTAACGCCGCAGGAATCGACATCGGAGCGACATTCCATGTGGTTGCGGTCCCACCGGAGCGGGTCGAGATGTCCGTGCGGACGTTTCGAAGCTTCACGGGCGACCTACACCAGTTGGCCGACTGGCTCGCAGAGGTCGGGATCACCACCATCGCTATGGAATCGACAGGAGTGTACTGGATTCCAGCCTTCGAGATCTTGGAAGCGCGCGGGTTCGAGGTGCTCCTGGTCAACGCACGTGACGTCAAGAATGTCCCAGGGCGGAAGACCGACGTCAACGATGCTCAGTGGCTACAGCAGCTGCACGAGCATGGTCTTCTTCGCGGCAGCTTCCGGCCTCGTGGTCAGTTGGTTCGGCTCCGGGCACTTCTTCGCCACCGTGAACGCCTCATCAACCAGGCAGCGACGCACATCCAGCGGATGCAGAAAGCCCTTATGCAGATGAACGTCCAGCTTCAGCACGTAGTGACTGATATTACAGGTGTCACGGGCATGAAGATCATTCGCGCTATAGTCGGCGGTGTTCACGAGCCCGACGTGCTTGCCCAGTACCGTGACGTCCGATGCAAGCAATCTGTCGAAACGATCCGCGAGGCTCTGACAGGTAACTACCGGCTCGAACACCTCTTCGCGCTACGCCATGAGCTCCAACTCTATGACTTCGTTCAAGCGAGGGTCACCGAATGCGACGTGGAGGTCGAAGCCGCTATAGGCGAGCTGAACCACGATCGAACTGCGCCCGACGAGCCGATTCCACGTGTCCGACATGCGAGCGGGAAGAACGAACCGAAGTTCGATGTACGGGGAGCTCTGTATACCCTCTTGGGTGCCGATTTGAGCCAGATCCATGGATTGGGTCCGTACACGGTTCTGCGACTCGTCGCCGAATGCGGTGACGACATGCGGAAATGGCCGACCGCCAAACACTTCACGTCGTGGCTGACCCTAGCACCCGGCAACAAGATCTCGGGCGGCCGCGTGCTGAGTTCGAAGTCGCGTCGGTCCTCGAATCGCGCCGCCGCGCTCTTTCGTATCGCTGCGGTGAACGTTGGGCGAACGCAGACCGCCCTTGGTGCATTCTACCGTCGAGTGGGCGCACGAGTCGGCAAGGCGAAGGCAGTGACCGCGACAGCGAGAAAGTTAGCAGTGCTGTTCTACAACGCCGTTCGCTTCGGACTCGCCTATGTCGATCCTGGCACCGACTACTACGAGAGACATTATCAGGAGAGGGTCCTCCACAACCTCCAGCGTCGCGCTCGTCAATTAGGCTACACGTTGGTAGAGGCGGCTGCATCGAGTCCGCACACCGGAGTTTCTTAGGAAAGCCTCCGAGCTCCTGGGGATCCCCCTGAATCCCCCAGACAGCGACGAGAACGATTGATGGCGGCGGCCGAGGACCTGGCGGGTCGGATTGGACAGACAGCGGAAGCCTGCGAGGCTCTGGGAGTGGCTCGCTCCACGCTGTATCGCCGGCGGCGGCCGGTGACGTCCAATCCGAAGCGTCGTCCTCGGCCCCACCGAGCCCTCGACGAGACCGAGCGAGAGCAGGTGCTCGGCGCGTTGCACTCCGAGCGGTTTGTCGACAAAGTGCCCGCCGCAATGTGGGCCACGCTTCTGGACGAGGGAACCTACTACTGCTCGATTCGTACGATGTATCGGATTCTGGCGGAGCAGGGGGAAGTCAGAGAACGTCGGAACCAACTGTGCCATCCGAACTACCGCAAGCCGGAGCTGTTGGCCGAAGCCCCCAACCAGGTTTGGTCCTGGGACATCACCAAGCTTCGTGGCCCCGTCAAGTGGACCTACTACTACCTCTTCGTGATCCTGGACATCTTCTCCCGCTACGTCACGGGTTGGATGCTGGCTCACCGAGAAAGTGCCGAGCTCGCTCGTCGTCTCATCGTCGAGAGCTGTCGCAAGCAAGGCATCGAACCAGGCCAGCTCACCATCCACGCGGATCGTGGCAGCTCGATGCGAAGCAAGTCCGTCGCCTTGCTTCTGGCCGACCTCGGCGTTACCAAGACTCACTCGCGACCTCACGTCTCGAACGACAATCCCTACTCCGAGTCTCAGTTCAAGACGCTGAAGTATTGCCCCCAGTTCCCGCGTCGTTTCGGCTCCATCGAGGATGCTCGCCTGTTCTGCCGCAACTTCTTCGACTACTACAACCTCGAACACCGCCACTCGGGAATCGGTCTCATGACACCGGCCGTCGTTCATCAGGGTCGCGCCGAACAACTCAACGCGGCTCGCCGACACACGCTTCTCGCCGCTCATCGGGCTCATCCCGAACGCTTCGTCCGTGGAAAACCTCAACCCCTGTTTTGCCGTCTCAGGCTTGGATCAACCCCCCACCTGACAAAAACACGCGCGAGGATCGCCTAGGAGCCACTTTCTCTGGGTGGTCCATACCTGGGGTAGCCCCTTTTTCCGCTCCACGTAAGAGATCTCGATCCAGGCAGACGTGGACAAAATCGACGTCACGACCCTCCTGACACCAATCGAGGCTCCACTAAATGCAGCTCGCGGGTGTCTCAATGTTGTTGACACGCTCCGCCGAGACCTTCGACATCGCCGTCCTAGCGTGGTCCTTGTGATGACTACCACACGAGGGCATGGTCCATGCCCTGCACGAAATCTGGCGGGTTCTCGCTGGCCGCGGGACTCTTGTGGATGTACGGCCCCTGCCGGGTCAGTGCCCGATCGAACTCGTAAGTGCCGGGGCGGTCCAGGTTGGAGAGGTCGATGCGACCGGGATGGCAGCCGATGACGACGCGTCCGACCGGGCCATTCGGAGCACTGTCACTCAAGGACACTTCGTGGTTCGTCAGGAGACTCAGTTCGACTTCGACTTCCATTGGGACAACGTCAAAGAGATGGCGTCGTTTATAGAATCTAGCAGGCGTATGAAACGCTTTCGTCCATCGTATGCAGAGTGCGAGAAGGCCCATGTCGCCTCGAGAGCTGGAGGTCGCGAGAAGGTTCGTTTTCGGTGCCGGAGGCAAACCACGCTTGCGGTGTATGAGAAGGCAATTGTCTCGCTCCGTTGATCTGCTGCTATGTGCTACCGAACGATCAGCGGCACGTGACCGCGAAGGAGCCGGTCTAGCCCGCCGTTGCAGCAGACGATCGGCGCCGGCATCATTAACAATGAAGAGCAGGTTGGCACCGCTCGCCGCTGGCTGCCCTGTTAGGTGGTAATCCGATGTTCCGAATGGCATTAGGCGTAATTGTCGGCATCGTAACGGCAATCACGCTTACGTTGGTTTTGCCCCAGACATTTGGCAGCGGAGTTGTGAGGTATACAACTCTTTTGATCGGCGGTGGAGTAGCCGGGTTCATATGCAGGAAGAAAGGTTTGGGCCTGCTTCGTTTCAGTGGACACCTAACGAACGGAGAGATATATGGGTGTTCAGATGGCAGAGAAAAAGAAACGTCGGCAGTTCACGAAGGAATTTCGAGCAGAGGCAGTGCAGCTGGTTCGGGAGAGCGGCAAGGCAGTGAGCGTGGTAGCCCGGGATATCGATGTGACGGAGACGTCGCTTTATGCCTGGGTGAGGCAGGACAAGATCGACCGTGGTGAAGGCGGTCCCGGAACCCTGACGAGCGAGGAACTCGAAGAACTGCGTGGCTTCCGAAAGGAAGTTCGGGAGCTTCGGATGGAGCGTGACTTTCTAAAAAAAACGGCGGCGTACTTCGCGAGCGTGAAGAAATGAAGTTCGCAGCGATTCGGATCCAAAGCGAGGAGTTCCACGTTTCGTGGATGTGCCGGCTGCTCCAGGTTTCTCGGAGCGGCTACTATGCGTGGCTGAGGCGGAAGCCCAGCCGCCGTGAACGAGATGACCTGCGCCTGTCCGTAAAAATCGTTGCGTTCTTCCGAGCCAACCGCGGAGTTTACGGAAGTCCTCGTGTTGTGGACGAGCTCCGTGCGGATGGTGAGTCTGTTGGGCGTCGGCGCGTTGCTCGCATCATGAGAGAGAAAGGCCTGTGCGCGCGCCTGCCGAGACGTTCTCGGAAGACGACGGATTCGTCGCACTCGCGCCCCGTAGCTCGAGACCTCGTGCAGCGCCAGTTCTTGCCGAAGACCCCCAACGAAGTCTGGGCTGCGGACATCACCTACATCCGAACGTGGGAAGGCTGGTTGTATTTGGCCGTGGTCATGGACCTATTTTCGAGGCGCGTGATCGGTTGGGCGGTGGCGAATCATCTTCGCCGCAGAGCTCGCTGTCTCGGCGCTTCAGATGGCGGTGCGTCACCGACGACCACCGCGTGGGATGGTTCATCATTCGGACCGTGGCGTGCAGTACGCGAGCAGAGACTACCGCGCGTTCTTGCGACGCCACGGAATCGAGTGCAGCATGAGTCGAAAGGGCGACTGCTGGGACAATGCCGTCGTCGAGAGTTTCTTCGGCACGCTGAAAACCGAATCTCTCTACCGACTCGTTCTGCCGACTCGAGCGCAGGCGCGATGGGCTACCGCCGACTACATCACCAATTTCTACAACCCGAGGCGACGGCACTCAACGCTCCGGAACGTCAGTCTCATCGAGTTCGAACTTAGACTCTTGGAAGCAAACCGGTTTGCATAGTCAACTTGTCCACCAAACCGGAGCAAGCTCAGTTGGCTGTTTGGCGGATTGGTTGGCCTCATCGTTAGTGCCATCGTAGCGGGGATATTGGTCGAGATAGCGTTGGAGGGTTCGGGAGGAAGGATTGCGTCCACGCCGGAAATGAAGCTCGTTGGACTCGTTGTGACAGGTATCATTACCGGGTCGCTAGGGGGATTTGTCGGGCAGCAATTGCAGCGGAGATTTCTAAGACGCCAATCCACCTAAGACGCGCATGCAGCTGACGGTCGGCAACTGCTACTTGGTGGGGCGGTTCGAGACTGATGCCCTGTTGGGCAACGTGTAAGCGAAAGGGATGAGTATAGAGAGCGAGGAACCGAATGCTGCTTCGGGAAGGCGTTCACCGGGTGGCGAACGATGAAGCGGCCCGGCTCGTTGAGGTCTGGGAGGCCTCTGTTCGCGCAACGCACCACTTCTTGTCAGAGACCGACATTCAGTTCTTGAAGCCGCTTGTGCGCAAGGGGTTTGTTCGGCCTGAGACATCTGTATTGCGTCCGTGATACGGAAGGCGCTCTCGTGGGATTTTTCGGTGTCGCCGATGAGAAAACTGAGGCGTTGTTTGTCCATCCGGCATGGCACCGTGCGGGCATCGGCCGCCGGCTTACGAGGTATGCTGTGCTCGACCTGGGCGCCACGGTGGTCGATGTCAACGAGCAGAATGAGCAGGCGCTCGCGTTCTACCAGCGCCTGGGATTCGAAGTGCACGGGAGATCGGAGCTCGACAGCACGGGAAGCCGTTTCCTCTATTGCACATGCGGGTGAGCAAATTGAAGGAGTTGTGAGTGCAGTGCAATGAGAGCGGTGACATCTTGTCCGCGTTGCCGATGCCCAAGCCTGCTATGCTGAATGGAAGGCTAAAGGAGCTGAGTTCATAACGGAGCCTCTGGACAACCACGGCTGGGAAACGAGATGCTACATGCGAGACCCGGACGGTTACATCATCGAAGTAGGATAGGCGAGCGAGAAGATGGTTGAGTTTTTCCGGAGCTACGCAACATGAAAGAAGGCGGCTCTTAGAATTGAAACAAAGCATAGGTCATGTTGCCCTCGTCGTTAGAGACTACGACGAAGCCATCGAGTTCTTCACACAGAAGCTCCGTTTTCGGCTGATCGAGGATACCGCGGAAGAGGGAAAGAGGTGGGTGCTTGTCGCCCCACCGGGTTCGGCCGCTACCAACCTCCTTCTTGCCCAAGCGTCGACGCCGGAACAGGAGTCCGCATTGGCAACCAAACCGGTGGACGGGTGTTTCTCTTCCTGCACACGGACGACTTCGCCAGGGACTACGCGGATATGAAGGAGCGTGGCGTCAAATTTTTGGAGACTCCGCGCGAAGAAGCCTATGGCACGGTTGCTGTTTTCGAAGACCTCTATGGTAATAAGTTGGACCTATTGGAGCTGCGAGGCGCCGGAGGGGCCCCATGGATATTCGAATCAAGAGAGTCTACGAGGCACCGTCGAAACGCGACGGCCGACGGGTTTTGGTCGACCGGCTTTGGCCGCGAGGTCTGTCCAAAGCGGACGCGAAGATCGACCATTGGCCCAAGGAGATTGCCCCCTCGACGGAGCTCCGCAAGTGGTATGGCCACGACCCGGACAAATGGCCTGAATTCAAACGGCGCTACTACAAGGAGCTAAAGTCCAAATCGGACGTCGTTGAGGCCCTCCTCGACTATGTCCGCACCGGGAAGGTGACGTTCGTATTCGGGTCGAAGGAGGAACGTCTCAACAACGTCGCCGCCCTGAAAGAGTACCTGGAAGCCCGGCTCTAGGGGCCGGAAGCCACCTCGACGAGATTGGCTGGGCAGCTATCGATGAGCAAAAAAGTGCTGGGCACTTATTATTCGGAGGATGGTCGGCATAGGGTCGAGATCGTCCGGCGGTCGGACCAGCTGCTCGAGGTAAAACCTGCCTCGTGGCGGCGCGAGTTCGTCGAAGGTTACGGCGAAGTCAGCGAGCCTTACTGGTCTCCCGTCCAAAATTCACCGGTGAGGCTTTGTGACACGATGGGAAGGGCAGAGGAAATGGCACTCGAAGAACTGCGACTGCTCTCCGGCAGCGACCGATGGACAAGCTCCTGGCAAGAACCCTCGTCGGGCGTTGACCCCGTCTGAGAGAATCTGTTCGATCGCCATGTTCCGAGATTTTGGCGACTGATCAACGACGGAGAACTACGATGGAGTCGACACTCAAGCGCAAGGTCCAAGTCTCGCTAGGGATGGGCGCGGCCCTGCTGTTTGTTCTGAGCTCGGCGGGCGGCACGACTGCATCTGAGGAACCGAGACGACTTATCTTTTACCTCCATGGGAGGATCTTAGAGGAGCAGGGATTCGGTGCGACGAGTGAGGTGTTCGGTCACTACGACTACGAGGGTATCGTCGAGGCGCTCGGGAGAATGGGGCACACCGTCGTGAGCGAGATTCGAGGCAAGAATACCGACGCGTCCACCTACGCGGAGAAGGTTGCAGCGGATATTCGCAAACGCCTTTCCGACGGGATACCGGCGTCTCACATCACGGTCGTCGGAGCGTCAAAGGGGGCGGCGATCGCGGTGTTGGTGTCCAATCTCTTGCGGAATCGGCAGATCAACTATGTCATCCTGGCAATATGCGCGGAGCAAACGAACGATTACTTTGCGAGGAACGGTGTTTGCTTGTACGGCAATGTTCTCTCGGTGTACGAGGCCAGTGACGAGATCGCTGGGTCTTGCGAGAGTCTGTTTAACCGCTGCTCGTCCGAGCTCGTCACGCACGAAGAAATAGCCACCAGCCTAGGGAATGGCCATAGAATGGTTTACAAACCCTATGAGGAGTGGGTGGGACCCGCCCTGCGGTGGACCGAGAGATAGTCGCTATGAGTGACGCCACCAAAAACGTATCCGAACACTACACCCTGGGTGACCTCGAGCAGCGCATTCTGTCGGCGCTCGAGGCATCGGGCAACGACCTCGATTCGCTGGCCGTCGACGACTTGGCACCGGTGGACGAGTTTCACATTCGCGGAAGGACAGCGACCGAGGAGCTCGCTCAACTGGCCGAGATCCGGCCGGGGCAGGCCTTGCTCGACGTGGGGTGTGGCTTGGGCGGAACGAGCCGTTACCTGGTGAGCACGTTCGGTTGCAAGACCGTGGGAGTCGATTTGACCGAGGAGTATTGCCGAGTCGCCGAAAAGCTGTCGGCGCGAGTTGGGCTGGCGGAGCGAACCGCCTTTCGGTAGGGGAGCGCCCTCGATCTACCGTTTCCAGACGGTCAATTCGATGTCGTCTGGACCGAGCACGTTCAGATGAACATCTCGGACAAAGCCGGCTTTTACGGCGAGCTTTGCAGGGTCCTGAAGCCACACGGGCGACTCGCGTTTCACGATATCTTCGCGGGAGCCAGCGGCGACGTGCATTTCCCGGTTCCATGGGCATCGGATGCTTCGATTAGCCATTTGATCCCTATCGAAGAGCTCAGGGCCCTCCTATCCGACCTCGGTTTGTCGGCGTTACACTGGGAGGACAAGAGCAAGGCTTCGATAGCTTTCTTCAAGACTTCGCAAAGGCGGATACGAACCAAGGGTTTACTTCCAGTCGGGCTCCACTTATTGATGGGGGACGACGCCTCGACTAAGTTCGGTAATGTACTGCGGAGTTTGGAAGAGGGGCGTGTACGGGTGGTTCAGGCGGTAATGGAACGCCAATGACGTTGCGCCTGGCAACCCTGGACGAAGACGGCTGGGAGCTCGACAGTGGCGTCGCGCGGCACGAAGAGTCTCCGGAGACGTTTCGGATTCCCGGCGAGACGGCGCGTACGAACCTGACCCGGGGGCAGGCGGTCAAGTTGATTTTCTTGGTCCAGAGCACCGGTCCGGACGGCGAGCCTATCGTGGGCGAGCGCATGTGGGTCCAAGTCTGGGGCAAAGAGGGTGATTACTACCGAGGCGTGCTCGACAATGAACCCGCAACGACCACGATGTTGGCACTCGGCCAGGAGCTCTGGTTCGGACCCGAGCACGTTATCGACATAGGTGAACCGCCGGAGGATCACTTCCAGAGGACCAAACGGTTTGTCCATTGACTCCTCCTGCAAGAGCCGGCCGCCCAGACGATGAGCACCGGCCTAATCATCGTCATCGTGATCGCAAGTGGCCTCGGGCTCGGTTGGGTGATGCACCGCAGCTCGGTGCGTCGTGTGACCCCGGTGTTG
Source organism: Candidatus Marinacidobacterales bacterium (assembly GCA_965219415.1). Taxonomy (GTDB): domain Bacteria; phylum Acidobacteriota; class Vicinamibacteria; order Marinacidobacterales; family DATDRI01; genus CBDCNP01. The sequence continues at coordinate 715,220 of OZ244742.1, read as the reverse complement.
AAACGCCTCGCCGTGGAGCGCGACGGAGTTGTGGAATCGCCCGGTCGAACCCTGATGCCGAAGTTGACATTTTCCCACGTCGGGGCCGCGGTCGAGGTCTCTAGCGCAGGGACTGGCTCGGAGGGGCAGTCTGGCCAGTACACCTATGCTCTCTTTTCCGGACTGGATTTCAAACAATTCGAGTTTCGGATAGTACCTCGGTCGCTGCAGACGCTCGGGGATGCAACGTTCAGGATCAAGAAGCCGATGATTTCCACGCCTGTTCGTCTCAGCGAGCGGCTAGTTATTTATACGAACGACGAGCGTAGAATGACGGCGGTGCTGTCCGAGCGGGTGCAGGTCGATCTCGGTTCGTGGGCGGACCAGGAAAAAGAAAATCGGGTCGCGGACGTCCGCAACTACGATGATAAGTTGATATTTGCGGTGACCGGCACGTTGAGCGAATACGGCGAGTATCAACTCCTCCTAGAGACGGCGTGTCGTTTTTTCGATGCCGTGACGAACGCGGTATCCAATCAATCCCAATAGCAGGTGATATATGCACAAGGTTGTCCTATGCGGAATGATCCTCCTAACTGCGGGCGCACAGACTGAAGCGACGCAGAAGGAACGTAGTGTTACCGTCACCATTCTGACTACCAATGCCGCTGATATGGTTGGACAAGGCGAATGGAGTTTCGCTGCTTGGGTCGCAGTGGATGGTCGCGCTTTCCTGTTCGACACCGGTTGGTCTCCCGGTAACGTTCTCTCGAACGCCGAGGCGCTCGGGATCGATCTTTCCGTTGCCGAGGACCTGATCCTTAGCCACCATCACGGCGACCATACCGGGGGCCTCGAAACTCTGAGGACGGAGTTGTCGAAGCGGAACCCTAAAGCGCTTTCCCGCATTCATGCCGCGGACGGGATCTTCACCCCGCGGCCGTCCTTGGATGGGAGCGAGAGGAATCCTATGGTGGGATTGCGGGAGCGGCTCGAGGAATCGGGCGCCACCTTCGTCGTCTACGATCGGGCGACACAGCTTGCGGACGGGGTATGGATCACGGGCCCAGTTCCAAGGCCGCACGAGGAGAAAGTCTATCCGGTCGGCCCTCAATGGGTCATGAAAGAGGGGAGCTCGACCGTGCCCGATGTCGTTCCGGAGAGCCAGTCGCTCGTGGTTGTAGCAAAAGGGGGTCCCGTCGTGGTGTCCGGGTGCGGTCACGCCGGCCTCATCAATACGCTCGAACACGTCCGGAGCGAGATTTCCGCCGACTCACCGCAGGCGGCGATTGGTGGGTTTCATCTCTTCGCTGCATCAGACGACGTTCTGAGCTGGACCAGCAAGGAGCTCCAGAAACTCGGGCTCGGCTATTTCTTGGGCTCTCACTGCACGGGTTTCGAAAGCGTATATCGAATTCGGGAGCTTGGCTCGATGAACCGCGAGAGGGCACGGGTGGGTGCCATCGGCACCAAGTTCGTCTCCGGGAAGGGCATCGAGGCTGGCGCCATTAATCGTTAAGAGGAACCACATGCAAAACGAGCTGATAGAAGCATGGCGGACCAACAACCGAATCAACCTCTTTCTCATCCAGCGTATCAATGCCGCAGGGATGAAGTGCACTCTCTCGAAACGTGGCGGGTGGGACGTGGCCCTACAGTTTGCCCACATCCACAACGTGCGTGTGTGGCACCTCGAGAAGCGAGCAAAGGACCTATCGAAGGGGCTACCCAAGTTCGAGAGCAAGGTGAGCCCAAAGAAAACCGATCTCAAGAAGGCCCTCACCGCGTCTGGCCGCGCGATCGAGACTTTTCTCGCGGACGTGCTGGCGGGCAAGCCGAAGCGGCGCGGCTTCAGGAAAGGGCTCTTCACAACCCTCTCCTACCTCGTCGCCCATGAGAGCCACCACCGGGGTAGCATCCTATTGACGTTGAAGGAGTGCGATCAGGCGCTCGACAACGCGAGCGCTTATGCAATCTGGGGCTGGGACCAAATGTGACGGGCGGCGAAGATGAAGAAATTGTCACAGGAAGTCGAAAAGCGGCTTGTTGCTTCGATAAAGCGCTACTTCGCAGAAAACATGGAAGAGGAAATCGGGGATCTCAAGGCCGGGCTGCTGCTCGACTACAGCTTGCGGGAGATCGGGCCGTGTATCTACAACCAAGCGATCGCAGACGCGCAAGCTCGCTTGCAGGCGCGGGTTTCCGAGCTCGATAGCTCGTGCTATGAACCGGAGTTCGGCTACTGGAAGGATTGACATGATCACCCGCCGTTCGGAGGAGCCTCGATGAGAGTTCTGATTGCCGCAGTTCTCGCAAGTCTCGTACCCGCCTACGGAACCCAGGCTTCTGAGGCGCCGTCGGTTACGATCCTGACCGCAAGGGCCTACATCGAGGCGAGTTATGACGCGGTTTGGGAGAGATTCTCAAAAGCCGAGGCGTACGAAGCGTGGTACTCGTCGCCTTGTCGGGAGTTCGGGGACCAACCCGGAGATCCCGTGGTATGGGGGAACGAGGAGCGGGTCTTCTATCGCGGGACTCTAGAGAGAATAGAAAAGGGCGTGGGTTTGGCCCATACGTTTCAGTTCGTGGGCTTCGGGTTCGAAGAACCTCCCACTTTCGTAGAGATCGACATCCTCGAGCGCGGCGAAGCGGTGCTGGTTGCGATCCGCCACGAATGTACCGAAGCTCCCAAGACATGCGAGATAATCAGCCCCGTGGGATGGCTGAAATCCCTATCGAGACTCAAAACGTTCCTAGAGATGGGCCGTGTGATGCCCTGGCCAGAGGACACCGAGTCCCCCGACTCGGGTGATAGTAGGTGACCGATGTGTAGAAACATCAAGACGCTGTTTAACTTCGCTCCCCCCGCTACCGACGAAGAGGTTCGAGCGGCATCCGTTCAGTTCGTTCGGAAGTTAAGCGGATTTACCAAGCCTTCCAAGGTAAACGAGGGCGCGTTCGACCGCGCGGTCGAGGCCGTTACGACGGTCGCCCGCGAGTTGATCGATTCGCTCGTCACGACCTCACCGACTCGCAACCGGGAAGAGGAAGCCGCGAAGGCACGGGCCCGGGCCGAAAAACGATTCGGTGGCGTGCGGAGCGCCTAGCGAGGAATGTGACGAGGGAATGTGACAAGAGCCAGAGCTCCAAATGTGACACAGGTCTGATCCCGGCGCCTGGCCACTTTGATTCATGGCACAACCTATTTTGGCGCCCGCGTGTCAGGCTCGAGGTGTCCTATTTGGAGATCCGACGTGAGTCCTGTTTTGAGATCTGACCCCCGTCTGGTTTTCACGCGTGGTCTGACCCCAGCCGGATGCGAATCGAGGTGAGGTGAGATGACTGCCGAGCTGGTAGCTACTCTTTGTGCGGGCCTGTTTGCCGGCGCCGCCATCTATATCAATCTCGTTGAGCACCCGGCCAGATTGGAATTGGGCACGGCGTTCGCGCTACGAGAGTTCGGGCCCAGCTATAAACGGGCGGCCGTCATGCAGGCCTCGCTCGCATTGGTTGGGCTCGTGGGCGCGCTCTTCGTTTGGTTCGGTGGCGGCGAGACAGGATGGCTGGTAGCGGGTTTGTTGCTCGGAAGTGTCATACCATTCACTTTTGTGGCGATCATGTCCACGAACAAACGGCTTCTCAGCTCGGCGCTCGACGCAAGCTCGGACGAGGCAACGGCGCTGTTACACAATTGGAACACACTGCACGGCGTGCGGAGTGCACTGGGCGTTGCCGCCTTCGTCACGATGCTCGCTCTGCTCCAACGGTAGATCGAGCGATGCGCGCTCTCAAGGAATACGACAATGTGCGTATCGTCCGTCTCTTGAGGGAGAATCGGCACTACGACGGAACGGACGGCGTCCGCCGAGAACCGGCGGTGGGGGACGTCGCCATCATCGCTCACGAGTACGATCCCGAAGATCCTCGAGGACCGGTCGCTGTAGAGAAGGTGGATGCGGAGGGGAGCACGATCTGGCTTGCCGATTTCGACCGCGACGAGCTCGAGTATGTCGACCGGTTCGCGTAGAGAGGGCCCATGACGGAAGCCCGCCCAGAACTGAAGAAGGACATCAGCGCCATCCAGTTCTTTACCCTTGGGCTCGGAACGATCATCGGAGTCGGCTGGGTCGTGGTGCTGGGGCAATGGCTATCGAAGGCCGGTCCCCTCGGCGCGATCTTGGGTTTTGCGGGGGGCGGTTTGATCATGATGCTGGTCGCACTGTGTTACGCCGAGATGTCGAGCCAGCTACCGGTGGCGGGCGGGGAGGTGGCCTACGCCTACGAGCTATACGGCGTGAACGTGAGCTTCGCCATCGGTTGGGCGATGGCTTTGATCTACATCGCCACCACGACGTTCGAGGCTGTTTCGGTGGGATGGGTGGCGGGTGTGTTGCTGGAAGGATTCGAAGGGCGGATTCTCTACACCGTGCGCGGCGATCCGGTTTACCTGGGGAGCCTCGCGTTGGGTCTCGGGGGCATGGCGCTTCTCACATATCTCAATTATCGAGGTGCCAAAACGGCAACTCGATTTCAAGATGTTCTCACCTATGGTGTGCTCGGCTGCTCTGTGATTTTCATAACCGCGGGGCTCATTTGGGGCAAGGCCGCCAACTTGGATCCTTTGTTTCAACAGACGAGCTCGGTAGGCATGGGAATTGCCGGCGTCCTGGTAACTGCACCGTTTTGGTACGGCGGTTTCAACGTCATCCCGCAAGCGATCGAGGAAATGGCTCCTGGCACCTCGGTCAAGCTGGTGGGCCGAATGATGCTGCTGTCGCTGTTCTCGGCGGGGCTCTTTTACTGCTTGGTCATACTTTCCGCTTCCATGAGCATGCCGTGGCAGGAGATGCTCGAACTCGAGCTTCCTGCGGCCGGGGCTTTCGAGGCGGCACTCAACTCTCCGGTGCTGGCGAACTTGGTTCTGCTGGCCGCCTTTTTTGGCATCGTTACCACCTGGAACGCGATGTTCCTCGGCGGTTCTCGGGTACTGTTCGCACTCGGCCGGGCAACCATCATCCCACCGGCCTTCGCTTCGGTTCATAGCAAATTCCGATCGCCGGCAACCGCCGTTCTCTTCGTGGGTGTTATCGGCTCGGCCGGTGTCTTTCTAGGGCGCGGTGCCATCATTCCCATCGTCAACGTGGGCGCCACGTGTTTGACGCTTGGGTACTTGATCACGTGCTGGGGCGTGATCAAATTGCGACGCGATCGACCGGAACAGGAACCGCCGTTTCGCGTGCCGGGAGGGATCGCCACGGCGTCCGTTGCCGTGCTGGGCTGTCTCTACATGCTGTTCATGACGCTTTACGGACCCTACTTGAGCGCCGAGGGCTCCCTTCCAATGGAGTGGATGATCTTCTTGGGCTGGGGTGTGCTCGGGGGCATCTTCTGGCTAGGTGCCCGCAGCCTGCGAGCGAGCGTCAGCGAAGCGGAGAGGCGGAAGCAAATACTGGGTGAGGGGCGTCGGTGACCGCACCCAAGATTTCGACAACGGTCGCAGTCATCGGCACGGGTGTCATCGGTAGAAGCTGGATACAAATTTTCGCACGTGCCGGTTGTCCGACTCGGATCCATGACCGTGATGTCGCTCAGGTCGAAAACGCGCTCGCTTGGATTGAGCAGGACTTGGAGGAGGATCGCGAGGCCGGGTTGCTGTCGAGCGAAGAGGCGACTTCTCGGCGCTCTCGAGTCACCGCGCACGCGGATTTGAAGGACGCCCTCGCCGGCGCTGAGTATGTTCAAGAGAGCGGCCCGGAAAAGATCGAGCTCAAGCAGGCTCTATACGCGGAGCTCGATCGCGCCGCCGATCCGGCGGCCATCCTCGGCAGCAGCACCTCGGCGATAGACATGACGGAGATCGCCGCGGGTCTAACCGGAGCGCGCCGATGCATCGTTGCCCATCCCGTCAATCCTCCCCACGTTGTACCGGTGGTCGAGGTCCTGCCAGGGAAGGAAACCGATCCGGAGGTGGTGCAGCAGACGTGCGCCTTCTTGAAAGCAGTGGGGCAAACACCGGTGGTGATGAACTTCTACGTTCCTGGCTTTCTGCTGAACCGCATGCAGGCCGCGTTAATTAGGGAAGCGGTGAACCTCGTGACGAGCGGCGTGGCGGATGTGGATGCGGTAGACGCCGTCATCCGAGATGGCCTTGGACTGCGTTGGGCGCTGATGGGTCCGTTCGGTGTCGCGAATACGAACGCCGATGGCGGGGTTCGGCAGTACTTCACTCGCTATCGAGGCGACTACCTCGAGCTCATGAACGACCTGGGCTCGACGCCCGAGCTCGACGCCGGTTCCATCGAGCAAATGGGGAAGGCGACGGACGAGATGGTGGGCGGCATCGATCGCGCCGAAATACGCCGCTGGCGCGATCGCATGGTGCGGAAGATCCGCACCCTAAAGAAGGAGGACCCGCTGCAATGAGTGGGATAGACACGATAGGCGTGGTGGGCGCAGGTACGATGGGCCGCCGGATCGCGTTCGGCTTTGTTATCTACGGCAAGGAAACGCGTTTGTTCGATACGAACTCTGCGGCCTTGAAAGATGCGGTTCAATACGTGCGCTCGCTGGTCGAGGCTCGGGTACAGTCGGGGAAACTGCCCGAGGGTACCGTCGAGTCCGCCATGGCCGCGCTCGAGCCGACCGACTCCATCGAGACGTGCGTAGCAGGAACGGATCTCGTGATCGAGGCGGTTCACGAGAACGTCGATCTGAAACGGAAAGTGTTCGCCGAGATCGGTCGTTTTGTTGGGCCAGATACTCTCATCGGTTCGAATACGTCGTCCATCCCAGGCTCATCGATGGCCGACGCAAGCGGCCGTCCGAAGAAGACGTTCAACGTGAACTTCGGCACTCCGGATCACGTGAAGGTCGAAGTAATGGGGCACCCCAAGACCGCGCCTGTCACCATCGAGAGTGCGGTCGGTTTCCTCCGTTCCGTCGACCTGGTTCCGATATTAGTCAAGAAAGAAATCCAGGGATACGCGTTCAATCGCGTGTGGCGTGCCGTCAAGAAAGAAGTCTTGTTCTTGCTCGACCAGGGCTATCTCACGCCGGAGGACATGGACCGGGCCTGGATGCTCGACTGGGGCACGCCCATTGGGCCCTGCGGGTTGATGGACGAGATCGGTCTGGACGTCGTACGGGACATCGAAATGGTCTATTACAATGCCACCGGTGACCCTTCCGACAAGCCTCCCCAGATGCTTCTAGGCATGATCGAGCAGGGGAAGCTGGGCAGGAAATCCGGAGAGGGCTTCTACAAGTATCCCGACCCCGCCTTCGAAAAACCGGGCTGGCTCAAGGGCTAACAGGGGTCAAAAGTAACAGGGGTCAGATCTAATTTTGTGACATTGTCCATAAAATTAGATCTGCCCCCTGTATAGAAACGGAGTCAAGCCCATTCTTAGTTGAAACTCTCCACGGCTCACGTTTAAGCGACCTTCTTCTTCGATACGGTTGATGTCTTCGCCTCGATCTTCAGTTCCCGCTTGAGAGCTTCGCGAAGCTTGGGAAGATGGCGGTAGCCCACCACCTTCCTCAAGCGCGGTTCGATGTCTACGAGCGCCGTTGCCAACCAGCGCTGGCGTTGGCTCGAGTTCTTCCAGTGGTCGACCTTCGCGCAGCGTTCCTCGACGAGAGCATTGACGGACTCAAGGCAGTTCGTCGTCTTGAACGAACGGCCCAGCACCGCGTGCACGCCGAGTCGATGCAACGTCAGCGTCTCCTCGAGGCCTTCCTCCAGGCTGCCAGCTGCGGATTGGTTCCGCTCTTCTAACTCACCGTGGAGTTGCTCGAGCGCAGTGAGGGCCTCTTCGTACTCCGGCCTGTTGTAGGCCCACTGGAGCCGCTTGCGCCATGACGCCTGCTCGCCCTTGGACAGGTAGCTCACTACGTTTTCACGTTTGTTGCCACTGGCAGCGTTGTATCAGGGCCCGCTTACGGAATGCCTTCTTGACTGCCGCTTGGAGACCCTTGCCGCCGTCGATGATCACCAGCAGACCCTGGGAGATATCGAGTCCCCGCTTGAGCAGTGAACGCAGGAACGGCGTCAACACCTGCGCGTTCTCCGTGTCCGTCTCCACGAAGCCCAAGAAGCGTTTTTCCCCGCAAAGCGTGATGGCCAGAGCCACGACCATCGTTGCCTCGGCGAATGTCTTCCCATCCAGAAACAGCGCCACCACATCCTCGCCGGTCAGATCCCGTTCCTGCATCTCCCGCAGCTTCGCAGCGCTCGCTTGCACGAACCCTCGGGACACCGTTGAGCTCGACAGCCCGATGGCGCCCGAAATCGCTTCCGCTGCCGCCTCGTAGTTGCGACAAGAGATTCCGTAGAGAACTCGTTTCAGCAGAAGATCATTCACCTCACCGCCGTGGCTCACCGCCTCGTAGCAGCGAAGCGGAATCTCTCCTCCCTCGATGCTCCGAACCCGTGGCACACGGATCGGTACCCGCTGGCCGCCAAGCCCTACCGTGCCCGGGTTGCTTCCGGGACGGCGACCGCGCTCCAGCTCGTCCTTGCGAGAGTATCGCTCTCCCGCCAACGCCTTCACTTCGTCGTCGAGCAACTCGTGAACGTGCATTAGACCAAGGGGGACCAACCAACGGATCATCTCTACCTTGGCGTCCAGCGCGAGTTCCCCGTAATCCTCGTGCCTCACCATCTCGACCTCACCCAAACGACGCGACTTCTTGCGTTTCTTGACCGAACGTAGCAGACTTCCCATCTCGGCTCCTTTCTTCGCGGCTTGATTTTGTTTTGTCCAACGCCATCAAACCACGGGGTTTGGAGCCGTTTCAATTCCCAACTAAGATTGGCACACTTTCTAGAAACGTTACACTGCGCACGTTCTTGTACGGACCTTCGAAATAGTGTACTAGAAGTGGGGGAGGAAACCATGGGTAAAGCCAACGGCCACATCTGGCCCTACACAGACTCTTACGCTTTCATGGAGAAAGTCCGCAAAGGGATGCCTCCGGTCATCATCTGTTTGGCCTCGAACGGTGGCATTCAGGGCAAGGAGTACAACCCGAACCTTCCCGAGACCTCGGACGAGATCGCGGATTCCGTCCATGAGGCCTATGAGGCGGGGGCGTCGATGGTTCACCTCCACGCCCGTGACCCGAACTACTTGCCTGGCCCGGCCAAGACGACCGAGGTCTGGTACGACCTCAATAAGAAGGTCCGGGAGCGTTGTCCGGACATCATCATCAACGACACCACGGGCGGCGGGTTCGATATGACGATGGATGAGAGGCTCTCCTGCCTCGCCGCCAAGCCCGAGGTGGCGTCATTGAATCTGGCGCCGGACATGAGCAAGTTCAAGATAAAGGCGCGTGAAGCACCGCTACCCCATCCGCGGGAGGCGATCGACTACGACGACTGCATCCCCTTTACGTACAAGCAGATTAGTTGGTACGCGAGCGAGATGAAAAGACAAGGTGTCAAGCCGGAGCTCGAGACCTACAATCCCGGTGGCGCCTGGGTGATTCAAGATCTCATCGATCAGGGATTGCTAGACAAGCCGTATTGGGTGCAAACGGTGATGGGTTATCAGACTTCGAGCTTTCCGACCGTCGAGAACGTGGTGCATCTCCTTCGCGAGTTTCCGGAAGGATCTCTTTGGCTGTGTTCGGGTCTCGGGCCGTTCCAGCTTCCGATGACGACGCTGTCGATGGTCATGGGCGGACATGTGAGAGTCGGCTTGGAGGACAATGTCTATTACCGGAGAGGTGAGAAGGCGACGAGCAACGCACAGCTGGTGGCGCGAGCGGTGCGGATCGCGAACGAGCTGAATCGGGACGTGGCGACGCCGGCTCAGGCACGGGAGATGATGGGAGTTTCTGCGACCCCCACTCAATACAGCTAGGCAAGGCTATGAAAAAACGCATTGGGATCCTAGTCGGCATACCTGTTATCGCGACGATGTTCCTGCCGGCGTGGTCTTCCGCACCGGTTCGGGATTTCGAAAAGCCAAAGCCGAAGTACGAAGTCAGGCTGGAGCGAAGCGTCATGGTGCCGATGCGGGATGGCGTCAAGCTGTCCACCGATCTGTATTTTCCGGTGGGTGTCGAGGGTAAGTTGCCGGTCATCCTATCGCGTTCTCCATACAACAAAAACAACTACCGCGATCCCAAACGGTGGCCGCATTTTTTCGCTTCGCAAGGCTACATCTACGCAGTGCAAGATATGCGCGGAAGGTTCGAATCCGAAGGCGAGTACGTCGTCTCGGCGGCCGATCGAGAGGACGGTTACGACGCGATCGAGTGGTTGTCGAGCCAGCCGTGGTCGAGCGGGAAAGTCGGAACATACGGTTGTTCCTATCTTGGCGAGAACCAAATGCAGCAGGCCGCCATGAGACACCCCAACCATACCGCGGCCCTTCCGCAAGCGGCCGGCGGGAGCTACCGCTACTTCGGACTCTACATGGGAGGAGCGGTGGAGCTGTCGGCTGGTTTCGGGTGGTTTCTTGGTAACGGCAGTAAGTATTACCTCAGGCCGCCTCCCGGTGCGCCGCCTGATTTTTGGGCCAAATATGGCGATATGTATCGTCCCGCTCCCCAGTCTCCCGAGGACGTCGACTTCCAGAAGGCATGGCTGAGCCTGCCGCTAGTCGACATGATGCAAAAGGCAGGCGGACCGGTTTCGGACTTCGAAGACTTCATGTCGCACGGGCCCGGTGATCCCTACTGGGACGCTTTGGGCTACGTGAACGACCAGGACCGTTTCGATGTTCCCGCCCTGCACGTCAACTCTTGGTACGACCTCGGTGTGGCCGATACGTTGAAGCTCTTCAACCTGATGCGCACGAATGCGGAGAGCCCGCGCGGAAGAGACAATCAGTATGTGATCATCTCCCCGGCGGTACACTGTCGATCCGAAGGGGCGACGGAGAAAACCATCATCGGCGCGCGCGACCTGGGCGATGCCCGCCTCGACTACTGGAACATCTACGTCCGTTGGTTCGATTACTGGCTCAAGGGTATCGACAATGGCCTAACCAAGATGCCCAAGGTGCAGATCTATGTCATGGGTAAGAACGAGTGGCGTGGCGAGAACGAGTGGCCTCTCGCCCGAACGCAGTTCACCCCCTACTACCTTCATAGTGACGGATCGGCGAACAGCCGTTTCGGTGCGGGGAGGCTAAGCAACAAGAAGCCAGGAGATGAGCCGGCCGACGAGTTCATTTACGATCCCAGGACTCCCGTGCCCACCGTCGGTGGACCGCTGTGCTGCACGGGAACTCGTGACGCAGAGGCGGGTGCCTACGACCAACGAGACGTCGAGGCTCGCGAGGACATTCTCGTTTTTACGACCCCGATCCTCGAGGAGGGTGTAGAAGTCACCGGCCCCATGGAGGTCGTTCTCTATGTTTCCTCGACCGCCAAAGACACAGACTTCACCGCGAAGCTGGTTGACATTTACCCGGATGGGACGGCCTACAACGTCGAGGAGGGAATCCTACGCGCCCGTTATCGGGAGGGGTACGATAAGCAGCTCTGGATGGAGGCGGGCGAAGTGTACGATGTCCGGATCGATCTCCAGGCCACGAGTAACTATTTCGGTCCGGGGCATCGAATTCGATTGGAGATCTCGAGCAGCAGTTTCCCTCGGTTCGACCGGAACCTCAACACCGGTGGGGACAACTACTCGGAGACCGAGTGGGTGGTCGCGAAGAACACTGTTCACCATTCCCGGAAGTATCCCTCGCATGTGATCTTGCCGGTGATTCCGGAAGGCTCCGAGAAACCGTCGCCGTAGATGCCCGGTCCCATCAAGGTTGTCGAGCACGGGGCGGTGCTCGAGATCACGCTGGATCGTCCCAAGGCGAACGCCATCGACTCGGCGACGAGCCGGGTGATGAGCGACGCCTTCGTCGCGTTTCGAGATAACGAGAAGCTACGCGTCGCGATTGTTACCGGCGCCGGTGAGAAGTTTTTCTCTGCCGGTTGGGACTTGAAGTCGGCGGCGCGTGGCGATGAAGACGGCCAGGACTACGGGCCGGGTGGTTTCGCCGGCCTGACCGAGCTTTGGGACCTCAACAAGCCAGTCATCGCCGCCGTCAACGGTATGACAGTCGGCGCCGGCTTCGAGCTGGCGCTCGCGTGCGATCTGATTCTAGCCGCAGAACACGCCGAATTTTTCCTTCCCGAGACGGGGCTAGGGAACATGGCGGATGCGGGCGGCGTGCAGCGTCTTCCTCACCGACTTCCATACTCTGTCGCGATGGACCTTTTGTTGACCGGCCGGCGTATGAGTGCCAAGGAGGCGGCGCACTACGGCCTGGTAAGCGAGGTGCTGCCGGGTCCCAAGCTCATGGACCGGGCGCGGGAGCTAGCCGACCACCTGGCGGCTCGCGCGCCTCTTTCCATCGCGGCGTTAAAAGAAGTCTTGCGTGCTACCGAGCATGTCAGCGTCCGCGAGGCGTTCGAGCTCATCAAGAGTGGCGACCTCGATGCCTACCAACAGATGATGCAATCCGAGGACTTCCGCGAAGGCCCCCGGGCGTTCGCGGAGAAACGGCCCCCCCGATTCAAAGGCCGCTGACGTCGCGGCCATCCCGCCCTTATGCGTAACAACATCGGCCTCTTCCTGGCGAAACGAGCCCATCTGAACCCGGACCTCGAGGCGTTGGTCGAAGCCGAGGCCGGGCGTCGTTTCACTTATCGTGCTCTGAACGAGAGAGCGAACCGCATCGCCAATGCTTTGTTGGACAAGGGTGTTCGTAAGGGCGACCGCGTCGCGTTTCTGCTGCGCAATAGCGCCGAGCTCGTCGAGGGATTCTTCGCGGTGGGGAAGATCGGCGGCGTGATGGTTCCCCTCAATTCACGTTTGGTTCCCGATGAGCTCGAGTTCATCTTGAAAGATTCCGAAGCATCGGTACTCATCTTCGACGCCGAGTTCGCTCCGGCCGTTGAGTCCCTTCACGCCAGACACACCAGTATCGAGCGTTGGATAGAGGTGGACGGCGACACACCGAGCGTGGAGTTCGCTGAGCGCTACGATGCTCTGGTGGAGCAAGCCTCCAGTGAAGAACCGCGAATTGCCGCGAGAGGCGAGGACCTTTTTCTCATCGTCTACACCTCAGGAACCACCGGCCTTCCAAAAGGCGCCATGCATACTCACAACTCGGTGATGTGGGCGTCTCTCACTTGGATCATGACTCTTGATGTTCGAGCGCTCGATCGTTTCCTGCTTTTCTTGCCACCCTTTCATGTCGGAGTGCTTCTGCCCCTAGCGATGCTCACACACCGCGGTGGTACGGTGGTCATGATGCGGGCCTTCGAGCCGGGCCGGGTCTTCGAGCTCGTCGAGCAAGAAAAGATCACCACCACGCTGGCGGTGCCGACCATGTTCCATCTCATGTTGCAGCACCCGGGGATCCATAAACACGATCTGTCGACGCTACGCTGGAGCATCGTGGGTGCGGGGCCGGTGCCTCGTTGGCTCATCGAGCGTTATGCCGAGCTCGGCATCGACATGCTCCAAGACTATGGGCTTACCGAGTCCTGTGCCCCGGGAACGGTGATCAGCGCCGAGGAGGCGGCGGGCAAAACCCGATTCCGCAGGCAAGGCATGCTTCCACACCGACGTACGGGTTGTCGACGGGGAGGGGAGGGCTGTCCCCGTCAACGAGCCGGGGGAAATCATCGTCCGTGCCGGCCACGTGATGACCGGCTACTGGAATCGGCCGCAGGCCACGTCGGAGGTCCTGCGAGACGGGTGGCTCTACACGAGTGACATCGGGACGCTCGACGATGACGGCTGTCTCTACGTCCGGGATCGCAAGAAAGACATGATCGTCTCGGGAGGCGAGAACATCTATCCGGTGGAGATCGAGAACCTCCTGCTCGCTCATCCCAAGATCAAGGACGTCGCGGTCATCGGACAGCCCTCCACCAAGTGGGGTGAGTCGGCGGCGGCCATCGTCGTCGCCGAGAAAGGAATGGAAATCACCGCCGTAGAAATCGTGGAATACTGCCGTGAGAAACTGGCCGGCTACAAGATACCCCGAATCCTCGAGCTCACCGACGAGATCCCCCGGACCCCGACCGGGAAGATTAAAAAGCACTCGTTGAAAGAGCGCTTTCCTGGACCGGCCCCGGAGTGAAAGAGGATAAGACCGCTCGTTGCCGGAGCGTAGAGCGATTTCCGGCGCACCTGGCCCGCACTCATCGCCACCGACGTCCTGTACAAGGTCCTGGCTTTCGTCGTCCTAACCCCGCTGGTCGGGCTCGCGCTTCGTCTCCTAGTCAGCACGTCGGGGAGCTCCGTGCTGGCCGATACCGACATCCTTTTCTTCGTCTTGAGCCCCATCGGTGTGGTGACACTAATCGTCGTCGGAGCGGTGAGCCTTGCGATCATCGCCTTGGAACAGGCGTGCCTGATGACGATCGGTTTCGGCGCCGTTCACAATAAACGGATTCGGTATTCCGACGCACTTCGCTATGGTGCACGACACGCTCCAGGGGTTCTGGACCTCACCGCTCGCATCGTCGCCAAGACTCTGCTTATCTCTGCGCCGTTCCTCCTCGCGGTGGGGCTCGTCTATCTAACGCTGCTCACGGATTTCGATATCAACTACTACCTAACCAAGAGGCCTCCGGCCTTTTGGGCCGCGGCCATTTTGATCGGCGTGATCGTGCTGATATTGGCGGCGGTACTCGTGCCCCGCCTCATCGGTTGGGCTTTTGCTCTGCCGCTTCTTCTCGTCGAGAAGGTCACCGCACGGCAGGCTCTGTCGACCAGCCGCGAACGGGTCACCGGCCATCGGTGGACGATCACATGGATGCTGGTGGGATGGGGGTTGGGATCGATTCTCCTCTCTGCTCTCGTGCTGGGAGTCGTAGGTTGGGTGGGACGTCTTGTCGTGCCGACCGTGTCGGGCTCGATGCCGCTTCTGATTCTCGCCATGGGAGGGGTTCTTGCGCTGATTTACGGGGCGAATCTCGTCACTAGCTTGGCGGCGGCGTGCGCTTTCGCCCTCTTGGTGGTTCGCCTGTACGAGGGTCTCGGAGAGGAAAGGGGGAAGAGCATCGACTGGGAAGGGGCCGACCCCCTGGGAAGCCGACGCGAATGGCGAGTCTCGAAGAAGGTTCTCCTCGCGGGCTTGGCCGTCGCGGCGATCGTCGCCGGGCTCGTAGGTGGCTACTTGGTAGATAGCGTACGATGGGACACCGACGTGCTGGTGATCGCGCACCGCGGAGCGGCCGGCGCGGCGCCTGAGAACACGTTGGCCTCGGTGGAGCGAGCGATCATCGATGGCGTGGATCTGATCGAGATAGACGTCCAGGAGACCGCCGACGGGGAAGTCGTTCGTCATCCACGACAGCGATCTCATGAAGATCGGTGGCGTGAATCTGGCTATCTGGGACGCCACTTATCAACAATTTCAAGACATCGATGTGGGGAGCTGGTTCGCGCCGGAGTTCGGCGATGAGCGAGTCCCTAGCCTCCAGCAGGTGTTGGAGCTTTGCAAGGGGAGAGCTCACGTTGATATCGAGCTCAAGTACTACGGGCACGACGAGCGTCTCGAGGAACGGGTGGTGGAGATCGTTGTGCGGACGGGAATGGAATCGCAAATTGTCGTGATGTCCTTGAAGTACGATGCGATCCAGAAGGTGCGCAAACTGAGGCCGGACTGGACCATCGGGCTGTTGACCGCTAAAGCGGTGGGAGACCTTACACGACTGGAAGCGGACTTTCTCGCGGTTCACGCCTCGCTGGCGACCGTCGGCTTCGTCAAATCGGCGCATGCTCGGGAGAAAGACGTCTTCGTGTGGACGGTCAACGATCCCATCCAGATGGCTACGATGGTGGGCCGTGGGGTGGATGGCATCATCACCGACGAGCCGGCTCTGGCACGAGAGGTGCTCGAACGGCTTGGTGAAATGAATGTGGTCGAGAGGCTCATGCTGGAGTTTTCGCTGTGGTTCGGCGTGGTGCCCGAGCAGGCGGGCCCGGAAACGGATGCGGCTGGGGTATCCTAGGACGCGGCCAGGCTCCCATTGGAGGGAATCATGAGCGAATGGATCCTGCACAACGAGCTGGCCATCCGCGCTGGCGTTTTTATTTACAACGCTCTTCTCTATGGCGCTGTGGGAAATCGCGGCACCCCGGCGCCCCCTGACGGACTCCAAGCCAGTGCGATGGTTCAGCAACATCGGCATCGTTCTCCTCAACGCAGTTCTACTACGGCTCGTTCTGCCGATCGGGGCGGCGGGCCTGGCTTGGTTGGCGAGCCAGCGCGGATGGGGCCTCTTCAACAACCTGGAAGCGCCGTTTATCCTTTCCGTTGTCCTGTCGGTCGTTTTTCTCGACTTCGTCATCTATGCACAGCACGTTCTCTTCCACGCCATCCCCGCTCTGTGGAAGCTCCACATGACGCACCACGCCGACGTAGATTTCGATGTGACGACCGGCTCGCGTTTCCACCCCATCGAGGTCTTCCTCTCGATGCTGATCAAATTCGCAGCTGTCGCCGCCTTGGGGCCGCCGGTTCTGGGGGTGCTAATTTTCGAGATCGTGCTCAACGCGACCGCGATGTTCAACCACAGCAATGTCCGCATGCCGATCGGCCTCGACCGGATACTCAGGGTGCTGGTGGTCACCCCGGACATGCATCGAGTCCATCACTCGGTCATCCGTGAAGAAACGAGTAGCAATTTTGGCTTCAACCTCCCCTGGTGGGACCGACTCTTGGGCACCTATACCGCTCAACCCGTCGAAGGCCATGAGGGCATGACGATTGGTCTGTCGCATGTGCAGGGATTGGGCAGGCAGAAACTGCCCAGAAATGTTGGCGATTCCATTCACCGAGCCTCCCGGCGACTACGTGATTTGCCGCCGGCCAAGTTGAAGATGCGCCGATCTTCAAAGTAGAATCCTCACCATCGGAGCCACATGATCGGCCGGACCCTCTCTCACTACAAAATCACGGAAGAAATTAGTCGCGGCGGGATGGGGATCGTCTACCGTGCCGTCGATATCAAGCTTAACCGGGAGGTGGCCCTCAAGGTATTGCCCCCGGAGCTCGTCGCCGACCCCGATCGCAAGCGCCGCTTCGTCCGAGAGGCGCAGTCCGCGGCGGCGCTCCACCATCCACACATTGCCGTCATTCACGAGATCGATGAGGTCGAGGATGTCACGTTTATCGCGATGGAGCTGGTGGAGGGGGAACCGCTCAGCGATCGACTCAAGCGGAGCAGACTGCCGCTGACGCAGGCGCTTCAGCTTGCGACCGAGGTGGCCGACGGGCTGGCTCGCGCACACGAGAAGGGCATCGCCCCGGGATCTCAAGCCCGCCAACATCATGTTGGCCGACGACGGACACGCCAAGATTATCGACTTCGGTCCCGCGAAGCTCGTCGAGCCCGTTAAAGGTGAGGAGAGTGAGGCGGCGACCGCGGTTCAGGAACACACCGAGGCCGGCAAGGTGTTGGGAACGGTCTCCTACATGTCGCCCGAGCAAGCACGCGCCCAGAAAGTCGATCATCGGACCGATATTTTCAGCTTCGGGATCGTCCTCCACGAGCTTCTGTCGGGCTCGAATCCCGTTCACTCGAAATAGCCTCCTCGACACATGGAACGCCATCGCTCGGGAACCGACGCCGCCTCTTCCAACAGGCGAAGTGCCGGGCGCTCTGCAGCCGATTGTGGATCACGCTTTGGCCAAGGCTCCAGACGAGCGATACCAGAGCATCGAGGAGATGCGAGTCGAACTACAAAGCGTTCGAACTCTTGTCGAAAGCGGATCCGTGTCCGTGACACCTGGTCTGACGTCGTGGGCGTGGGGCAGGACGGCTCTTGTCGCGGCCTCAGTCATTGCAGTCGTCGGCGGCATCTATCTGACCAGCCGTGATCGCTCGCCGCCGGGCATTGGCGAATCCGGTCGACCCGCCGTGGCGGTGATGTACTTCGAGAACCTCAGTGGCGATGAGGAGATTCGCTGGCTCTCGAAGGGAGCCCCCAGCATGTTGCTGACCGACTTGGCCCAAACACCGGGCCTCGACGTGGTAAGCAGCGCGCGCCTCAATGAGATCCTCGGGGAGCTGGGACAAGAGAACGTCGACGTCATCGATCAGAGCCTGATAGCTGAAATCGCTCGCCGGGCGGGCTCGGGAGCGGTGGTGGTGGGTAGCATCTTCAAGTCCGGCTCCGACATTCGCATCGACGTGAAAGTCGAAGACGTCGGGAGTGGGCGGATCCTCTCGGCGGAGAGCGCACAGGGAAGCGACGTGTTTCCTTTAGTAGACCAGCTAGCCGACGCCATCAGGGCGAGCCTCAAGGTGACGGACGCCGCTGTCGCTCGACCCATTGCGGAGGTAACGACTTCGTCGCTCGAAGCCTACCGGTACTACAGCGAGGGGTTGGAAGCGTTTGGCGTTCTGGAGTGGCACAAAGCCTGGCCGCTTTTCGAGAAGGCGATCGAGATAGATCCTTCGTTCGCCATGGCCTACTTCTACATGTCCCAGATGGCGCGGACGCAAGGGCGATTTGCACTGAGCGACGAGTACCGCCGTAAGGTGCTCGATAATTCCCACCGCCTTCCCGAAAGGCATCGCCTCATGGTTCAAGCCCTGGCGTTTTGGCTGTGGGACGCCGATCCGAAACCGGAGGAAGCGGCACGGCTGTTCGAGAAACTCTTGGCTCAGTACCCCGACGAAGAGTATGTATACAGTCGTCTCAATCGCATCTACGAGTACGAGCTCGGCCGGTTGGACAAATCGATCGATGTCCTGGAGCGAGGACTCGCGGCTTTGCCGCGCTCGCGCTATCTGCGGGGCCAGTATGCGGGTCAGCTGATGGCCGCAGGCCGCTACGAGGATGGGATTCGTGAGATGGAGGCTCGCATTCAGCTCACGCCCGAGAGCCCCGGCCCTTACAACGTCTTGGGCGCGTTCTACCTCTCTATAGGGCAAACGGATGAGGCGCTGGTGCGAATCGACCGTGCGCTCGAACTGGATTCGGATTTCTTCCCCGCTCACTGGCACGCAGCGTGGGCGCATGGGATGGCCGGGCGATACGACTTAGCCCTCGCGGAATTGGTTGCAGCGAGAGAAATGACGGCCGGAACTCTGGAGGAAACGTTCTCTCTTATTGAATCAAGCGTATTCCTCTCTCGCGTCGGACGCTACCGGGAGGCCGATCGTCACCTTTTGCAGGCCATCGATCTGACAACCAGCTTCGGCCAGGAACAGGATCAGCTGGAAGCGCGCCAATTCCGCGCGCTGCTGGCGCTAGAGCAAGGGGACTACGCCGAAACCCTCGAGAGGGCTCTACGTTCACTGCCGCTCGCCGAGCGTGTTAGCCCACCCAACTTGGGCCAAGAGTTCCAACTCTTCTCACTTTGGCTAGCGGGACGGGCGCACCTGGGCGCCGGGGATCTCGAGGCCGCCAGGGAACGGCTCGCGGCCCAGGCCGAGGTGAGCCATCGATTTGATGAGGATTTGCGGCACCGTTGGTTTCATCGAAACTTGGAGGGGGACATCGCGCTTGCGGCGGGAGACCTGGACGGCGCGGAGGCGGCGTTTCTAGCCGCGGAACCGGAGCGTAAGGCGCACTTCACAATGACGCAATTTGGTCTTACCGTATTTTTCAATCAGGTTGGCACGGATGGCTTGGCCCGGGTGAAAAGAGCTCGCGGGGATTTCGAAGGCGCACTCGAGATTTATCGAAGCCTCAGGCCTCGAAGCAAAGTACACCGCGCTCTTCGAGCCACGATACGTATTAGAGTCTGCCCGACTGCCCGATCAAATGGGGCAGAAAGAAGCGGCGCGCGGTGAGTATCGCACTTTCTCGATTTCTGGAAAGATGCCGATCCCGGTCTTCCCGAGCTTCAGGAAGCCAGAGCGTATTTGGCGGAGTAGAGAGGTGCCCTCGCCATGTGGAGCAAAGGCGTAAAGCCGTCTACCCGCGGGAAGATACTCTTGTTCGCCGGGATGCCATTCGTCGCCATCGGTATCCTGGGGGGCCTCGGTACGAACGAGCTTCAAGTGCGAGGTGTCCTTACGCAGGCGAGCTTGGTCGAGAAGTATACGAGCCGAGACAACACCGGAGGACGCGGTCATCTGCATTACAAACTGCGCGTCGTATTCACTGGGCCCTATGGAGACGAGTACGAGCACGTGACCGAGGCGAAGGATCCGCATCACTTCGAGACGCTAGAGGTGGGCGATGTCATCGAGCTCGTCTACGATCCGCAAGACCCCTTGCGTGCTGCCCTCCCCCGGCAATTGGCCCAACCCTGGTGGCTCGCCGCGCTCGTTGTTGGCGGACTGGGGTTGCCTATGATGGGGCTGGGATGCTGGATTTTACTTCGCCAGAGAATTGCGGCGGCAAACTGAGCTCGAGCCCGCACCAAAGAGTTACCAAATGTCAGGAGGTTTGCAGGATGATGAGGATTATTTTGCTATTTGTCTTTTTGGCTGTCTTCTTGGTTACCGGCGCCGGCACGCACCCTGCGTCTGCACAAAGCGACACGCGGCAGGTGGAGAGTGCCGATCTTTCCAACCTTCACTGGAGGAACATTGGCCCCGCCCGGCCGAGCGGCCGTGTGACGGATCTAGCGGTGCTCGAGACGAGACCGAGTACCTTCTACGCGGCAACCGCCACCGGAGGCGCCTGGAAGACGACCACCAACGGCACGACGTGGACGCCGGTCTGGGATAGCGAAGGGAGCATTTCCCTGGGCGCCATTGCTCTCGCTCCATCCAATCCGGACGTCGTGTGGGTGGGCACGGGCGAAGCGTGGAGCGCCCGCGTCTCCTCCTACGGTGATGGTGTCTACAAGTCCGAAGACGGTGGCAAGACCTGGCATCACATGGGGCTGCGAGAGACCCAGTACATCGGTCGTATCGTCGTGCATCCAGAAGACGAGAACACGGTCTACGTCGCCGCCCTGGGTTCACTTTGGGGTCCCAACGAGGAACGAGGGCTGTTCAAGACCACCGACGGCGGAAAGTCGTGGTCCAAGATTCTTTACAAGAACCCGCACACCGGCGTGGTGGAGGTTGCGTTGGATCCCACGCGCCCCGATACGGTCTACGCGGCGACGTACCTTCGGGAGCGACGCGCCTGGAACTTCGTGGGAGGCGGTCCGGAGAACGGTCTCTTCAAGTCGACCGACGGCGGCGAGACCTGGGACGAGCTCACCAACGGTCTTCCGGAAGTGGATATGGGCCGCATCGGGATCTCGATCTGTCGAAGCCAACCCAACACGATCTACGCAGCCGCCGAAGCGCAGGGCCAGGCGGGAGGGATCTTCCGCTCCGACGATCGCGGCGCTAGCTGGGAGCGGCGCACGGGAAAGTGGAACACTCGACTCGACTACGGGAAGCTGAATTGCGATCCCAACAATCCCGAGAGCTTGTACTTGATGCATGTGAGGCTTTCTCGCTCGGATGACGGGGGAGAGACGTTTCGGACCGACGTGATCGGTCCGGGAGGGCACGGCGACTGGCGCACCATGTGGATCAACCCATCGAACTCCGATCATCTTATTTCGGGGAGCGATGGTGGCGTGTACCTCTCCTACGACCGTGGACAGAGTTGGAGTTTCATCGGGAATCTTCCCGTGTCCCAGTTCTACGACGTTGCGGTGGATATGCAGGAGCCTTTTTACTACGTCTACGGGGGGCTCCAGGACAACGGCACCTTCGGTGGACCGAGCGGGACGCGCTACTCGGACGGCATCACCAATGCGGATTGGACGCTGACGACGGGCGGCGATGGCTTCTACGTCCAGATCGATCCCGAAGACCCGACGATTGTCTACAGCGAGTGGCAATACGGTTTTCTCAATCGGTTCGATACAAGAACCGGAGAGCGGCACTTCATTCAGCCGCAAGCCAAAGAGGGAGGGAACTATCGTTGGAACTGGTCGGCGCCGCTCGTTCTCTCGCACCACGATCGGAGTACGCTTTACTTCGGCGCGAATTATCTCTTTCGAAGCCGGAATCGCGGAGATAGCTGGGACATTATTGGTCCCGATCTGACTCGCGCACTGAATCCACTCGAGCTGCCGCTGATGGGCAGGGTTTGGCCGAAGGATGCAGTCGCCTACCATGCGGGGACCGCCGATTACGGAAGCATTTCCACCATCGCCGAGTCGCCGCTTCGGGCGGGCTTGCTCGCGGTGGGCACCGACGACGGCTTGATTCAGGTGACGAGCGATGATGGAGAGAACTGGTTTCGCATCGAGACCATTCCCGGCGTTCCGAACCAAGCATGGGTGACGCGCGTTTTGTTGTCCGAACACGATGAGCAAACTCTCTATGCCACGATCGACGCGCATCGCGACGACGACCTCAAGCCCTACGTCGTCAAGAGCACCGACTTGGGCCACACGTGGAAGTCCATTACCGGCAACTTACCGGAATTCGGGCACGCCCGGACGATCGCCGAGCATCCGCGCAATCCGGGTCTCCTCTTCGTGGGGACCGAGTTCGGCGTCTTCGTCTCGGTAGATGGCGGCGGTCGATGGGTTCAACTGAAGAACAACTTGCCTACGGTGAACGTCTACGATCTTCTAATCCACCCTAGAGAGAACGATATCGTCATCGCGACCCATGGTCGAGGGTTTTGGATCATGGACGACATTGGAATCCTCGAGGAACTGGGACCGGCCTTCGATAAAGAGCTCCATATTGCAGCGATTCGGCCGGCGACCGAGCTCCACAGCTACGCGCGCAATCAACGCTCGATCGGGTCGGATCACTTTACGGCTCCCAATCCACCGAACGGCGCGATCGTTACGTACTACGTCAACCCCGCGTTACTGGATGGAGATCCAGCCGTCACGGTACGTGTGGAGGTCGACATCCTCGATGCGGGTGGTGGCTTCGTTCGCCGGTTGGACGCTCCGCAAGGTCGAACCGGAGCCGGTATCCAGCGTCTGGTTTGGGATCTGCGACACCCGCTGCCGTATGACATAAGCGTTGAGGAGGCACGGAACAGCTGGCACCCTCCGCCGCGCGGGGCTTTCGTCATTCCAGGTGATTACCGCGCTCGCTTGAGAGTGGGCGACAAGGAGACGGTACAGCCCCTGACCGTGCGAGGCGATCCGGCGATCGCGATTTCGACCGAGGACCGTCGGCAGTGGCACGACACGTTGCTTCGCCTAGCCGAGATGGATGCGGCGGCGCGGGGTTCGGTGGCCACCGCCGAACGAGCGCGGGAGCAGTTGAAAGAAGCGGAGAAGGCCCTTGCGTCCAACCCCGACGCTTTGGCGGCACTGCGTGAGGAGCTTCGCGGACTTCAGTCTACCGTCGACGGCGTCTTGGAAAACTTGCGTGGCCGGGGTGGGCGGGATGTCGCCGAGCAACCCAAGGCTCCTCCTATCGCCCGTCGTATCCGAGAGACCTACCGTTCCGCCGAAATGTCCACCGCGCGGCTCACCGACGACCAGCTTCGCATCACCGAGGAAACAGGACAGCGGCTGAAGGAGGAGGTCGCGACGCTCGATGGTTTGGTAAAGGCATCTATACCGGCGTTCAATCGGAAGCTGGATGAGGCGGGAGTTCGATGGACCCCTGGTCGTTCTCCGGTGCCGCCGGCGACGACTCAGTGAGCGGGTCTATTCGTCTCGGTTCTGAACGTACTGCCAGCCGAAACGGCCCTTGATGCAGAGGTGGCCGTTGGTCACGCTGTGATCTTGGGGTGATGTGACCTTTACGATTTGGTTGTCCTGGACGCGGAGCTCTAGGTTACAACCCACGCCACAGTAGGGGCACACCGTTCGGGTGACGCTCTGCTGACTCTCGTCCCAGGTGCCGGCGTTGCGCATGTCGTGCTCGGACTTGAACATGAGCGCACCGGTGGGACAAACCCCGATGCAGTTGCCGCAGTAGACGCAGGCCGACTGATCGAGACGGCGGTCGAACTCCGTCGAGATGCGCGCGTCGAAGCCGCGACCCGCCACCGAGATGGCAAAAGTATTCTGGGCATCCTCACCACAGGCTTCTACGCACTTGTAGCAGAGGATACAGCGCCCGTAGTCACGGATGTAGAGCTCGTCGTGGATTTTTACCGGCTGGGCGACGGTCTCGGCTCGGTCTCCGTCGGGCGGATGGTGATGTCCTGGATGTCGCGCGTCTCGTTGTCCTTCGGGGGACGATGGAGAAGGGGGACCAAACCGAGCGGGTTCCACCTCGTAGCGCTCCATCCATTGCTTTGTTTCCTTGTCCACCAACGAGAGGTCGACCGAGGAAGCCAGGAGCTCTAGCACCAGCTTCCGGCTCAGGCGAACGCGTTCGCTGTCGGTGAGAATAGTGGCCCTCGTTTCGGCCTTTCGCGAGCAAGCAGGTACCAGCGTTCGCGAGCCTTCGAGCTCGACCACACACACCCGGCAGGCGTTGACCGGCGTCAGGGTCTCGAGGTAGCAAAGAGTCGGTGTCTCGATGCCCTTCGACCGGCAGGCGTCGAGAATCGTCGCCCCTTCGGGAACTCGAGCCTTCTCACCGTCGATCGAGATTTCGATCTCACGTTTGGGAGGACCGGTCAAGATGTCCGTCACTTCTCTTTTCCGTTCAAGAGCCCGAGGCCGACCGCCGATTGCACGGCGCTCGCGGCGGTTTGCCCGAGTCCGCAGATCGACGCGTCCTGCATGACCTGCGCGAGGTCTTCGAGGAGCGTCTTTTGATTTCCCGCCTCGCCGTTTCGCGCCAGGCGATGCAAGACCTCTTCCTGTCTTACCGTACCCACACGACAGGGGACGCACTGGCCGCAGGACTCGTCGCGGAAGAACGCGGCGATGCGAAGGATGATGTCGGTGAGATCGATCGTTTCGTCGAAGGCCATCACCACACCGGAACCCAAGGTTGCTCCGATGGCCCGGGTACCCTTGAATGTCATCGGCGTATCGAGGTGTTTGGGATCGACGAACATGCCGGCAGCGCCGCCCAACAGAAGCGTCTTCCACGAGTGGCCGTCGGGCGGACCGCCCGCGAGCTCGAGTAGCTGCCGCAGGGTAGTCCCGAAAGGGACCTCGTAGAGTCCCGGGCGTTTCACCGAGCCCGATACGCAAAAGAGCTTGTGCCCGGTCGAATCCTTGGTGCCGATGCGAGCAAACGCCGGTCCACCTTCGAGGAGAACGTCGAGAGTGTTGACCAACGTCTCTACGTTGTTGACGATGGTAGGCTTCCCGAAGAGGCCGGATTGAGTTGGGAAGGGAGGTTTGCTCCTCGGCTCACCGCGAAACCCTTCTATCGAGTTAAATAACGCGGTCTCTTCACCGCAGATGTACGCGCCCGCCCCGCGGCGTAGCTCGATCTCGAAACGAAAGCCCGAGCCCATCACGTCGTCGCCCAGGAAACCGGCCCGCCCGGCGGTGGTGATCGCGTGTGCCAAGCGCTTGGTGGCCAACGGGTACTCGGCGCGGATGTAGATGAATCCCTGCTCGGTCCCAGTAGCGTACGCGGCAAGGGTCATCGCCTCGACGATCGCGAACGGATCCTCTTCCATGAGCACGCGGTCTTTGAACGTGCCGGGTTCGGACTCGTCGGCGTTGCAGACGATGTAATGAGGACGCACCGGATTCTTCGCCACCGCATCCCATTTGCGACCCAAAGGGAAGGCGGCTCCACCGCGTCCCACGAGCTTGGAGTCGAGCACCTCTCGCAATACGCCTTCCGGACCCATAGAGACCGCCTGCTGAAGAGCCCGATAACCACCATGGGCCCGGTAATCGGACAAGCTCTCCGGGTCGGCGACGCCGACACGTCGGAGGAGGCGCAGATTGGGTTCTCGCGGCTCCACGGTTTGAGGAGCGGCGACTCCTGGTTGGGAAGGCAATGGATCGCCGTGAAGGACGCGCGTGATGGTTTTGGCGTCGGCGGGTGCCAGGACACTGTCTTCTTCATCCCCTGCTTGTTGAAACAGTGCCGCCGGCGCGCGTTCGCAGAGTCCGAGGCACGGACTCCGAAGCCACGTGCAGTCACCCCGCCCATTCGCGTTCGCGGTCTTGCCGGGCGGGCCGAGCTTCTGGCTGAGCTCGGCGCAAAGCGCGTCCGCGCCGGCCGTCTTGCAGGCAATGTCGTCACAGACATGCGCCACTCGTGGCGGCCGCTTCTCGGTCGAGAACAAGGCGTAAAAGCTCGCGACTCCGAAGGCCTCGGCCGGTGGAACGGTCAGGCGTTCGCAGATGTAATTGAGTGCCCCTTGGCTGATCCAACCCACCTGGCCTTGAACGGCATGGAGAGCGGGGAGGAGTAGGTGGCGTTTCCCTTGCGTTGAGGCACGGCCGCCGCGTGCCAACCGGGCGTCTGCGCTACCGGCATCGCTCATCGAGCGGATCGCTTCCTCGACCGCACTTCGCTCTTCAGCGGTTGGAGCTTCCGGCAGTAGTTTCAGATCCATGGTGACTCTCCGAAACTAAGTCGCCTTGAGAGTCGGCTCTGCGATCTTCTCGATCCGGATTGCGGTCGCTTTGAAGTCGGCAGTTCCCGATTTTGGATCCCAAACGTCGTTGGTGAGCACGTTGGTATCCACGTCGTCAGGAAAGTGGAGGGTCATGAACGCAAGACCCGGTCGCAGTCCGTCGTCGTACCGAACCGGTACTTCCAGGGATCCACGCCGCGAAGTCACGCGAACTCGTTCTCCCTCGGTGATTCCCATCCGCTCTCCGTCTTGCAGGCAGATATCCAGCGTCTCTCCGTCCCGGAGAGGCGAGCGGAATCCTTCACTCTGAACGCCCGTGTTGTAAGAGTCCAATCGCCGCCCGGTCGTGAGACGGACCGGGAACTCGTCGGTCAGCTCGTCCGCCGGCGGCACGAATTTCACCGGGGAGAAAGGAGCCGGCCGTCCGCCAATCGGTTTCTCCCAGAGTCGGCCATGGAGGAACTGACTTCCAAGATGCTTCTCGTCGAAACAGGGCCACTGAATGCCGCCGAGCTCTTCCAGGCGCAGATAGCTCATGCCGGCGTGCATCGGGGAGAGGCTTCTCAGCTCGTCCCAAACCTCCTCGGCGGTAGGCTGGCCCCAGTCGTGTCCCAGACACTTGGCGATCTCGCATAGGATCTCGGTGTCGTTGCGAGCGTTGCCGGGAGGGTCGAGCGCTTTCCGAACACGCTGCACCCGCCGCTCGCTGCTGGTCACCGTACCTTCGGATTCCGCCCAGCCAGCCGCAGCCGGGAGCACGACATCGGCCATCTCGGCCGTCTTGGTGAGAACCGTGTCCTGCACGACCATATGCTCGAGATCTTCCAAGAGTCGCCGCGCGTGCTGGACGTCCGCCTCGGACTGTGCGGGGTTTTCTCCGATCACGTATAGCGTTCGAAGCTCGCCTTTCTCCATCGCCTCGAACATCTGTGAGAGGTGCCAGCCTGTCTTCGGTGGGATTTTGCAACCCCATCGCTTTTCGAACTTGCCCCGCGTCTTGTCGTCTTCGACGTCCTGAAATCCGGGCAGCTTGTTCGGAATGGCACCCATGTCGCCTCCGCCTTGGACGTTGTTTTGTCCTCGAAGCGGGTTCAAGCCCGAGCCATAGCGGCCGACGTGGCCGGTCAGAAGGGCGAGGTTGATGAGAGCTAAGACGTTGTCGACCGCGTTGTGGTGCTCGGTGATCCCGAGGGTCCAGCAGATCTGAGCGGTGGGGGCTTTGGCGTAGGCGTGAGCCAGCTCACGGATCGCCTGGGCCGGTACGCCAGAGACCTTCTCCGCGTGCTCGAGCGTGTAGGGCTCGACCTCGCGCCGATAGTCTTCGAACCCCGTCGTGGCTCGATCGATAAACGTGCGATTGCAGAGCCCGGCAGCGATGATCTCGCGGGCCACGGCGTTGGCCAGGGCGATGTCCGAGCCCACGTCCAGTCCCAGCCACACATCGGCCCAGCGCGCCGACGAAGTTCGCCTCGGATCCACGACATAGAGCCGCGCTCCTTCCCGCACTCCCTTGATGACATGGTGAAAGAAAATGGGATGGGTATCGCGGGCATTCGAGCCCCACAGAATGATGAGATCGGTCTCCTCGATCTCCTGATAGGAGCTGGTCCCGCCGCCGGCGCCGAAGACCGTCGCCAGACCGACGACGCTCGGCGCGTGTCACGTACGGTTGCAGCTGTCGATGTTGTTGCTGCCGATCACCGAACGAGCGAACTTCTGAGCGATGAAGTTCATCTCGTTGGTCGTCTTCGAGCAGCTGAACATGCCGAACGAACGAGGACCGTGTCGATCCACGACGTCTCGGAAGCCCGAAGATGCTCGTTCGAGAGCCTCCTCCCAACTTGATTTCCGAAGTTTCCCGTTCTCGCGGACCAACGGCTCAGTGAGCCGTGTGTAGCGCTTGCTCATGCGCCAGCCTCCTTAGGATCGAATGGTATCACGTTGTACTCCCAGAGGAAGACAGAGGAATTAGGCGTCGGCTTGGCTTAGAATCTTGGCGTCGCTAGAGGGGGCGAGGGCGTGGCATTCTCTTGGGGAAATCCTCTTAATTGGCTGAGATCCTACCGGCATCTCACTGCCTACATTTGGGACAACACGGACAAGAAGCGGAAGGAATGGGTTCGAGCCCAGGCGGAGCGACATGGGGAGGACTTCATCCTCGATCTAACGGATCTCGAGAGATTCAGCTTCCTATTGATGGCGGACACTGGCGAAGGCGATCAATCGCAGCTGGTGCTGGTCGACAAGCTTATCAAGGAGGGGAAGTCGACCGAGTTCGCCATCATCGGGAGCGACGTGATCTACCCGGCAGGTCGTTCGCATCACTATCTCTCGAAGTTCTACATGCCCTATCGGAGCTACCCGAAAGACATCTATGCGATCCCGGGCAATCACGATTGGTACGACGTGCTGACCGGCTTCATGATCCACTTCTGTGACAACCAGTTCCATCGCAAAAAGAGGAACGAACGCACGGTGGACGAGGCCAAGTTAAAAGACATGCGCGCCATCCGGTGCAACGAAACCTTCCAACCCAACATGTACTTCTGCCTAGACACCGCCTCCCTGCGGATCGTCTGCGTCGACACAGGGATCCGAACTCACATCGATGACGATCAGTTGGCGTGGCTACGAAGAGTTTCCAAAACGGGGAAGCGGAAGATCTTGATCACCGGAGATCCCATCTACGCTAACGGTAGGCACGACCGACGGCTGAGCGAGCTCGATCAGATCGTGAAGAATCACGGCTACCTTGCGGTGATCGGGGGAGATACCCACAACTACCAGCAGTATCGAGTCAGCCTGACGGCCGAGCCGGAGCGTGATGTCTGGCACTTTGTGAACGGTGGAGGTGGGGCGTTCCTGAGCCGCACCGACGGCATACCAGAGCCGGCCGAGATGGAACTACCCAATGACGTAAGGGTGAGTGACTTCGACGTTTACCCGGGTCGTGAGGCTTCCAGGGATTTCTTCGATGCCGGGAGCATGAGCTTCCTGCCCGATTTCATCAAGTGGAGGATGCCCGCCGCCTTGCTGAACAGGGACCGGCCACCGTATTACAAGAGCTTCATGAAGGTCGTCGTGAAAAAAACGTTCATCGAGTTCGAGGTGTTCCGCGTCGAGAACTTCGGCCAGCCCTGGCTCGATGCGGGGCCATGGAAGCGGATTCGGATCTCGGGGCGCCGATGAGACCAGCCCACTGGCGTCAAAACGCTACTGTCGGAGCCAGCTCCGCGCTTCGTCCTTAGGAGTCATCCACTCGTGCGTCTTTCCCTCTCGAAGAACTTCCGCAGCCGGCGCGCCACGAGGGCCTCTTCACCGTCTCTTAAGCATCGGGTACGAACCGTGACGCCGTCGTAGGCCAGGCGAGGCTCGCCGCTCATTAGCTTTTCTTTGGCCTCGTCGGGGGTGAGAGGGATGATTTTTTCGTCCCATTCTATGTGGACGTCGGCGTAGCCGACGGTGTTGATGGCGTAGGTGGCGGTGAGGCCGGGGATGCCCTGCAACTCATCGGCGAGCCATCTGGCCTTCGCGTTCCAGCTCTTCTCGACCCTTTGGTGATCGAGCGCCATCCAGCGATTGAGGGCGACGATGAGGCCGACGATTTCCTCTTTGCCGACTTTCATACCGCGGCCGATGTTGCCGTTGGGGGCGGCATGGAGTCGGGCGGCTTCGACCAAGTCGCGGCGACCTGCCAGGATGCCGGTCGACTGAGGGCCGCGGATTCCTTTGCCGCCGCTGATCACGACGAGGTCCGCGCCGGCGTCGATGAAGCGCGTCAGGTTCGCCGCCGGCGGTAGATCGGAGCCATGTCGATCAAGACGGGGACACCGGTTCGTTTAGCGATTGCGATGAACTCCTCCGGCATCATGACCTCGGAACTATGGGGATGCGCTAATTCGCGCGAGAGAGGTGGACCGAACTAACGTTGCTTTTCGACCGCGGTCAAGACGGCGATCATGGCGGTGCGGTCGTTGATTTTGTCGAGGAACTCTTCCCGAGTCTTCGCCTCGACAATGCTCATTCCCGCCGTTCGATAGGCGCGGTCATATTCGAAACGGTGCGCGGTCTGAATGAGGCAGTCTCGCCTCGGCCACGTCGGATGAGGCAGCGCGTCGATCTTCTCCGGATCGGTGCCAGTCAGGCACGCCGCGGCACCCAAGATCATGGCTGAGAAAGCCCCGGACGTGACGAGAGCTGCCTCCGCTCCCATGACTTCGGCAACCCGTCTGCCAGCGGCTTCCGTGAGCTCGTGCATGTCGACGAAGTAGTCGTTGGCCTGAACCATCGCATCTGTCACCTCGCGTGGCATCCGGGATCCGCCCAGTCTGGTGAGGTGCTCGTGAGCTCCCAGGTGCGGACGTACATCGAGGAGTTGCGTGTAGATATTGTCGCTATAGGCGGCTTCCAGACGCTCGAGCTCGGCGGCGGTCGCCGGGGCTTGATGGCGTGGCGTGCTTCCTAGACTCAGCACGCCCGCGCCGATGGAAGTGCCTAGAAACTCGCGCCGGGACCATCGGGTCGACTTCTCGTCCTGATTCATGTGGGTCCTCCAGCCCGGAAGCATAATGCAGATCGGGTGGGAGGCGAAGCCGAGGCGGACCGGGCTATCTAGCGCCCGGCGTAGAGACTGGCTTCTCGCTCGTGGGGGCGCTCGTCGTGGTCGGGCCAGCCCTCCAGCAAGGCCGGTGCGCCGTTCGCGAGGGTCAGGAGGTTGAAGCGGAAACTCTTGTAGTGCCAATCCTTGAACGTCGACCCTCTTTCGGCCTGCAGACTGTGAATCAGCTCGTGAGCGAAGACGGTCTCATCGTCGATGTCGGAGGCATCGATCCAAATGACGCCCGGAACGTAAAAGCCACGCACGTACGGATCCGGTTCCGTTTTTTGAAACACCAGGCTTCCGCCATAGAGCGTGCGACCAACGTCCATATCGTACCTATCAGAGAGCAAATAGTACGCTGAGAATCTGGCGTTCACCACGTCCAATTGAACGCTCGGTTTCTTTCCATGGAGCTCGAAGTAAACGAAGGAGTGGGTCAATGCCCAATGGGAGTAAAGGCTCTCGTCGAACACCGGTTCGCCGCGGATGGATCGGTGACCCATGAGCGTAGATTTTTGCGCGATGGTCTTGCCGACGAGCGCAAGCTTGGGGTTCCTTCCGGTCACGTAATACCCGGTGTGGGCGACCATACCCCAAGCGGTGCCCTCGACGAGCGCTTCCTTGAATGCGTCGCCGGCGGGCTTGCGCGCAATTAGAAGTTTGCCGAGAAAACTAGTGGCAATACCGAAGCCGACCTGGCTGGCAACCAAACTCGGATCGACCCATTGTGCGACAGTGTTGTTGGGGAAAGCACACATGAGCAGGAAAAACCCAACAACTCCTCTTCGGTACATCGTTACCTCTCACGAAAGTGATCGCAAGAAGCCTGCCATGCTCGGCAATGGCGGTAACGACCTGATAGATCGAGAAAGAGCTAACAGGTGAGGGACTTGCCGGCAGAGAGTCTTGGCGCACTTACGTGCGTCAAATCACAAAGTGGGTATTTTTGGTCAGACGCAGTAGGGAAATAACTACCGCCGCCGGTTTCGCCGGGTTTTCGTGGCTGCGACATCGATGTCGCACGAATTCGGGCTTAGCACAACGCCAAAGAGCTCGGAAGCCTCCTCCGGACGGTAGTAGCCGCGCTCGACGTCAGTTGCCACGAGCTGTGGATCCCGTTCGAAGGGGATTGCCGTAGCCACCCCCGCCCGGCGTGGAAACGCGTACCTGATCACCAGGACCGATGAGGATGTCTTGATCCTTCGAGAGGTGAGGTGGAATGTACTCCTTACCGTCACGTCGGACGACGACCCTGTTGACGCCGCCGTCGCCGCCGCCCAACACTCCTTGGGGTCCGTAACGACCATGATCCATGACAAACGACGCCCGAGCGTTTCCACGTCGGAGTGTTACCGAATAAGTTGACGCCGAAACCGCCGCGAGCCTTGCCTGCACCTCCTGAGCCTTCGTGTAACGAGTACTCGTCGAAAAGCACCGGGTAGCGCTGTTCCACGACCTCGAGCGGCGTGGTCTTGGAGATGCCGATGGTCGAACATCCGTTCGAGAGGCCGGAGCCTTGAAGGCTGCCGCCATAGCCGCCTCCCGAGATCAGGTACATGACGTAGGAGCGCTTCTTCTCGGGGTCGTAGCCGCCCAGGGTCTATGCCGAGTACCCCCGGCCGGTTTCTGGCTGCGCCGCCGAAGTGGGTCAGCGCATCGCGGAGGCGGTCTTCGTAGCGTTGGTCAAAGCACTCCCTGAGCGACTCTTCGCGGCTCCGGCCGGAACGAGTGGCAACTTCGCAGGAAGGTACCCTCGGGCTCGATAATCTTGAGGGGCTCGAACGTGCCCG
Source organism: Candidatus Marinacidobacterales bacterium (assembly GCA_965219415.1). Lineage (GTDB taxonomy): Bacteria > Acidobacteriota > Vicinamibacteria > Marinacidobacterales > DATDRI01 > CBDCNP01. Next base: position 682,474 of record OZ244742.1, on the reverse strand, counting down.
CGTTGATAGGTACTTCGGGAAAGATGTGTTTGATCGCGAGATAGATCGATGACTTCGTCGTGGCAATGACGCTGTTCATTGGACCGAGGCAGGGCTTGCTCGAGCCAGACATGTCGAACGTGAGCTCGCTGCCTTGCTTCGTAATCTTCATCGCGATTCGAAGCGGCTCGTCGACGACGCCGTCGGAGTCTACGAAGGACTCGGCCTCGTAGACGCCGTCTGGGATGAGGGCGATCTTGGCGCGCATCTGTTGCGCGGCACGCTTCTTCAGCTCAACGATCGACTCCTCGACCACGTCCTTGCCGTAGCGGTCCAACAAGTGCGTCAGCCGCCTTTCGCCAACCGTGAGAGCCGCCGCTTGCGCCTTGATGTCACCGATGTGTTGATCGGCGATGCGAATGTTCGACAGGATGATGGACAGGATCTCCTCGTCCATCTTTCCTTCTTTGAAAAGCTTCACGGGGGGAAGACGCAAGCCCTCTTGCTCGACCTCGGTCGCATTTGCGGAAAAGCCGCCGGGTATCGCACCGCCCGTATCCGGCCAATGGCCGGTGTGGGCTAGCCAGCAAAAGAGCTCTCCTCGATAAAAGAAAGGTCTTGTGAAGCGCACGTCCATCAGGTGAGTTCCGCCGAGGTAGGGGTCGTTCACAATGAAGAGGTCGCCGGGTCGAAGATGTTTGGCACGCTTGATGACTTCCTGGGTGCCGAATTGCATCGTGCCCACGAAGACTGGTAGCCCCAACTCGCCCTGTGCAATCAGCTCACCGGTCTCTCGATGGTAGATCCCGTCGGAGCGATCCAGTGCTTCGGAGATCACGGGACTGAAAGCCGCGCGTACGAAGGCCAGATCCATTTCATTGCAGACCTGCTGCAGTCCGCTATGAATGACCGCCAAGGTAACTGGATCGAGCTCCTTCAATCCTTCCCTCCGTCGATGGTGATGATGAGGTTGCCAAGATCGTCGGAGACGACGTGATTGCCGGGCTCGATGACGGCGGTTGTGTCGAGCTGCTCGACGACTGCGGGACCCTCGATTCGACTCCCCGCCGGTAATTGGCGACGCTCGTAGATATCAGTAGCCAGCCAGCCTTGTTGGAACCACACCTTTCTCTGAGACGCGGAGGCACCGGCCTGGCCATCGGTCGCCGCGAGCGCTTTCAAAGGGACCGCCTTTCTGGAACCGACGACCGCGGTATGTAAATTCACCAACACCGCACGGATCTCGGGGAGCTCGACTTCGAATCGATTCCAGTACGCTCTTTCGAACGCCTCTTGGAGCTGACGACGGGTCACGTCGATATCCGGGACGGGGATGGTCAGAATGTGTGTCTGCCCCAGAAACTGCATGTCCGCGGAGTGGATGACCTCGAGGTTTTCAATTTCGATGCCTTCGCGCTCGATGGTTCGTTTTCCTTCGTCGATTTGAGATCCAAGGATTTGGCGCACCCGATCCATGTCGAGTGTCGGGAGCGGGTGGTTGAGCGTATTGACATAGTCATGGCGCACGTCGGCGGCGATACAGCCGACCGCATTGGTGATGCCAGGGCGTGCCGGAACGATGATCGTCGGCACTGCGAGCTCGCGAGCGAGTGCGACGGCATGAAGCGGTCCCGCGCCGCCGAAGGCAAAGAGAGCGAAGTCACGTGGATCGTGGCCACGGGCCAAGGAAACCATGCGCAAGGCGCCGGCCATACGGTTGTTGCCGATTTGCAGCACCGCCGCCGCCGCTTCTTCCGCGCTAATGCCGAGAGGTGTGCCGATGTCTCGAACAAGGGTGCTCTTTACGTCTTCGAGCGATACCGGATTGTCGACGGCGAGCAAAGTTTTTGGGTTGAGGCGGCCCAGGACCAAGTTCGCGTCGGTTATCGTCGGGCGGCGCCCGCCGCGACCGTAGCAAATCGGGCCGGGATCGGCTCCTGCACTCTCCGGACCGACCTGCAACATGCCGGCGTCGTTGATGAAGGCGATGGAACCGCCTCCCGCCCCAATACTGTGAACATCGACCATGGGAACGTGAATCGGCATGGCGTACTCGAGCTCGAGCTCGGCACTGACCTGGGGGATGCCTCCTTGGATGAGACCGACGTCACAGCTCGTCCCACCCATATCGTAGGTGATGACGTTCGGGTAGCCGGAAGCCTTTGCGGTGTATGCGGCGGCCATGACACCGGAAGCCGGTCCAGACATCACCGTGTTGACCGCGGCCTCCGACACGATCTTCGAGGATACCATTCCGCCGTTGCCTTGCATCACCAAGAGGTCATAGGCGTAGGAACGTCCGTGGAGCTCGTCCTGAAGGCGGGAGATGTAGCGGTGGAGGACCGGCTGAATCGCCGCGTTGACGGCCGCCGTCGTGCCGCGCTCGTACTCCCGGTACTCGCTCAGAATCGCATGACCCATCGTGATGTAGGAATTGGGCCAGAGCTCGCGCGCTATTTCGGCGGCTTGTCGCTCGTGCTCGGGGTTGATGTAGGCGTGCAGGAAGTGGATGACCAGAGACTCGTAGCCTAAGTCCCGCAGTTTTTTGATGACTGTCGCGGTTTCGTCCCGGTCGAGGGGCGTCACCACTTTGCCGTCGGCGTCCATCCGCTCGCGCACCTCGAGCCTCAGTTCGCGAGGGATCAGCGGTTCGAAATGGCCGACCATGCCGTATGGATTGGGGCGGGTGCGGCGTCCCAACTCGAGGACACGAAAGCCCTTGGTGGTGACCAAGCCGCAGCGAGACACCTTGCGCTCGAGCAAGGCGTTTGTGGTGGTCGTCGTCCCGTGCACGATGGAGGTGACCGCGCTCAAATCGGCGTCCGCCGCCTCGAGAGCCGCCAACACACCGATGGCCTGGTTTGGGACGGTGGTGGGTACCTTCGCCACGCGTACGTCCTCTCCCGCCTCTTCCATCCACACGAGATCGGTAAACGTACCGCCCACGTCGACGCCGACAATCTTACGGGGCTTGCGGGGCTGGCTGGACATTTCTGGTGACGGGGCTAGCCCGGCGTCCTTCGGGCATCAAATGGGCGCATCCGGTGCGACCCACTCCCGCTGCAAACGGTCGGGAAGAAGTCCCATGCGAGGTTGTCTTTCTGGAATTAGCACGTAAAGCGAGGTTGAGACTTGGCCGAGCTGTTCGAAGTGTTGGAACGCCGGGGACTCTTGCCATGCGGCACTGGCCTCGGTTTTCTCCCAGTAGGTAAGCAAGACGTATTGCACCGGCGCGGCCTGGGGTAAGACGCCCACCGGGCCGGTGAATACGTAGGGCGTGGGGATGGGGGAACCTCTCAGCGTCTCGTACGGCAGAACGCCGAATCGAGAAGTCTCCACGGCCGCCGCGTTGGCAACGTTATGTTCCTCGGGACTCAGCGGCTGGTCGCGGAGCAACACCGCCTCGCACAGGAGCTTCCCCTCGGCGGTCTCGGCCGCTGATAGCAAGCGTCCTTTGCGAACGTAGTAGGCGTACCAAAACGAATCCCTCGCTTCGTCTTGCACATCGTTATGTGTTCGGTCCGCTTGCCAGTGTTCCATGTCTTGCAGACTCCGAAACTTGGCAGTGAAAAAGCCCCAGTCGGTACCGGTAATGGAACCGCCATAGGTTTCGACGAAGCCGGGCTGCTGGGCGGCGTAGGGCCTTATCTCTGCATCCCGCTGGTCCGAGTCGGCCTTTTTTTCGGGGCGAGCGAGGAAGCCTCCCTCCGCGATATGAAGCGTTGATTTTGCTGTTTTCATCTCCGCGAGAATCTACCTTAATTCGACGGCTTTTTGCCAACGGAGCTCCTGCAATCGCAAGCTGCTCGCCGCCATGATATACGGTTGGGACATGGGAACCCTGCCGCGTTGCACTACAATCGCATGCCTGGTCTCGGTGATTTCGGGTTTGACCGCAGAGTCCGCGCCCTCCCAACGTGCGGGCGTCGACGAGGAGGGGACGAGGGCGATTCGTAGCTATACGACGCGCCCGGAGTTCCTCTCTCCGCTCGTCGATCCCTTGCCCGCGTCCATCGATGGCGTACCACCGCCGCGAGAGGTTCTCGGTTACACCGTAGGTCAGCCTGGCAAGATGACCTACTACGCGGACATCGTTCGTTATATGGAAGCGCTGGCTGAAAAATCTGCGCGAGTCGATTCATTCTTCATCGGGACATCGAGCGAAGGACGCCGCATCATCGCGCTCGCCGTCAGCTCGGAAGAGAACATCCGGCAAATCGAGAAATACAAATCCATGACCGCCGCGCTCGCAGACCCTAGACTAACCTCCGAGGCACGGTCCGCGGACATCGTTCGAGAAGGAAAACCCATCTACGCGGTGATGGGAGCGGTTCAGGGGGCGGAGACCGCGAGCCCCGAAATGATGATGGAGCTGGCGTACCGCTTGGCGGTCAGCGATGATCCGACACTCGAGCGGATTCGTCACGAAGTGATCGTTCTCATTCTGCCAGTCTTCGAGCCCGACGGGCGCGATCGATATGCCGATTGGTACTCGCGTCACCTGATCGACATTACCGATCAGACGCAGTGGAAACCGACCTCGCCCTACTGGAGCAAGTATCTCTACCACGACACGAACCGGGACGGCATCGTTCTTTCCCAGCCGGCGACCCGTGCCTTGCTCGAGCTCTTCGACAGTTTCCACCCTCAGGTGATAGACGACTTCCACGAGTCCTTGCCGTTTCTCTACATCTTCACCGGAACCGGACCGAACTATCCTAACTACGGCCCCATCTACGAAACGGAGCTATCGTGGTTGGCTCATTACGAGCTAGCTCAAATGAATCGCTGGGGTATGCCCGGCGTTTGGGTGTATGACTTCGCGCAGGCTTGGTACCCGGGGTACGTAGCTTGGATCGCGGTCAATCGAAATGCGGCAGGCCGCTTCCATCAATCCTTCGGCAATGCGGGGGCCAGCACGATGAGACGCGAGCTCACCGAGCCGATTCTATCTATTTTCAATCACACCCGGACGTACGCGAACCGTCTCAGTCGGGAGTGGTTTCGGCCGGTCCCACCCTACCGGGAAGTCGAATGGTCCCATCGGAACAGTATCAATTACCAACAGACTGCGGTGTTGAGCGCATTGGATCTGGTTGCCCGTCACCCCGAGACGCTACTCGAGAACTTCTGGAAAAAGAGCTCCAACTCCCTTCATCGGGGGAGGACCGAGCCACCTTACGCATGGGTAGTCCCCTCGGGGCAGGGGAGCGTTGGGCATCGAGACGCTGACGCACGGGCCACCTCGCTGGTCAACCTCGTTCGTCGCCACGGGATCGAGGTCCACCGACTGACTGCCGAAATGACGTTGGCGTCGGTAGTGGATACGAGCGGCGTCGATGGCGGAGCGAGCGTGGAAGCGGTCGGCGCGGGTGAGGCACGCTTGCCTCGGGGTTCCTACGTCGTCCGCATGGACCAGCCTTACCGGAACTTCATCCAGACCCTGTTCGAGATTCAGAAATATCCGAAGAACGCCCCCCCTTCCTATGACGACACCGCCTGGACACTTGGCCTCATGTACGGCGTCCGCACGATGGAAGTGCGGGACCAAGCCATTTTGAACGCCGCGATGGAGCCGGTGGTGACGGAGGTACCGAACGGCTACACGGAGACGAAGGCCTTGAAGCGTCGCTTCGAAGAAGCTGGCTCACCGCGTGTCGGACTCGTCTACACCTGGAGATATACACAGGACACCGGTTGGCTCCGGTTCACGCTGGATACACTGGGGGTTCGCTATGAGCTAGTCAACGAAGAGAGATTGCGACGCGGAGGATTGGCGAAAGACTTCGACGCGCTCGTTTTCGCTCCGGCGAGTCCCGCCGGGAGAGGCGATGGCGAAGCCATCGTGGCCGGGTTGGACCGAAAGTACGGACCGCTCGCCTACGCTAGGACGGCGCGGTTTCGTTTCATGGGCGACTACGATTCCTCCGAAGACATCACGGGCGGGATGGGTCTGGTGGGAGTGGAGAATCTCGAGACGTTTGTGAGAGACGGCGGGACTCTCGTTACCATTGGATCGGCGTGTCGAGTTCCGGTGGACTATGGGTTGGTACCCGATGTCGCGATCGTCGACCCACCGGGGCTTCTCGTCCCCGGATCGATATTGAGCGCGGAGGTTGTCGACGACCGCCGGCCGACGACGGACGGCTACTCTCGAGAGCTGGCAGTTTTTTTCGCCAAGGCCCCGGTGTTCTCGGTGATGGAAGGCGGCAGCGCCTCTGTGCTGCTCCGCTTCGCGGAAAACGAAACGTGGTTATCTGGGCTTGCCGACAATGCCGTGCCACTTCGAGGCGCGCCGGCGATCATCGAAGCGCCCATCGGACGAGGCAAACTCGTGATGTTCGCGTTCAACCCCGTTCACCGTTGGCTGAGCGTCGGCACGTTTGACCTATTGTTCAACACGATCCTCGCACCGCCTGAGGCGCCGCACTCCAGATGAGGTGAATGTCTCACCGCTTGTCCCAGTGGGTGACGGGACGGACATCGTCTTTCAGGGCGTCGGGGTTCACCCAGTAGTAGTCCCCGAAGGGGCGGTCCTCCGGCCAAATCTCGTCCGGAGTGTCGGCGTCGTAGAGAATGCCGCCCTTCATGACGTATGCGATGTCGAGAGTGTTGCGGATGTTGTCAAGAGGATTGGAGTCGAGAACAAGGACGTCGGCCAATTTGCCTGGCACGATAGAGCCGATGTCCTGGTCCACACCGATGAAGTAAGCACCCTCGAGGCTTGCGACCTCGAGCGCTCCCATCGGACCGAGCGCCGACGCTGCCATCCAGACCTCCCAGTGGGACGCGAGGCCATGCTGTTGTCCGTGTGACCCGATGGCCCCGTGGGGCCTCCTTCGGCGATGATGTCTGCCAGTCCCTGGGCCCGCAGCGGAAAATCGTAATCGCTTGCCGGGCGTAGGATGCGTTGACGCAGGTGCGGCATGAGCTGCCACCAGGGCGAGAAACGGCGGAGTTTTTCCTCTTTCCAAAGATCGCGTTCTTGAAAGAAATAATCCTGGTTGAAGATGTAGCCAGGTCCGGCTACCGAGAATACGGGCGAGTACACCGCGTCCGCCTGGCCGAGAAACTTCGCTACGTCGCTGTAGATAGGGAAGTAGCTCAGCCCGTGCTCGAAGCCCTTGTGACCATCCATGATCATGCTGAGATTGAACTCGAGGTCGCCACCTTCACCAGTGACGGTTAGGCCAACCTTTCGTGCGGCATCCACGATCCACTGCCGCTGGTCTCTCCGTGGCTGGAGGTATTGCTTGATGGCGCTCGCTCCGGCTTCGGCCTTTCGCTGTACTTCCTCCATCGCTTCCCGATTCAACTTGGACGGTTCGCAGTTTGCCTCCTTGCGACAAGACGATCGACTTCCCGTCGGAAGCCCACCGATATCGGGGAAGGAGGCTCACCGCATACCCCACAGAGCCTAGCTTCGTGATGGACGCCGATGGCACTACCAGCATGGACCGATCGATCTCATTTTCGAGGCGTTCGGAGAGGCAAAGGAGCTCGAGGCTGCGTACGCTCGGGCCTGGCAGTGTCTCGAAACCATCCTTCCCAATCTCGTAGGAGAACTCCCCACACTCCGGACGGCAGACTGCTCGGGTCCGATGAAGCGGTCGGTATCGATCTTCACTTTCACGCCGCAGTAGCTAAAGATGCCCTCGGTCACGACGGTAACCATGTCCACGCCCTCGTGCTCGCTGGACACGATGAAGGGCGCAGGTTTGTAATCGGGGTAAGTGGTCCCGGTGCCGATTCCGGTTAGGAACTTCGGCGCCTTCACTTGTGAGGATCTAATGTCAAAGTTGATTCAGGTCCGAAAGTTTCTGGTCTTCCTCGAGGAGATCCTCCACGAGGGAGGTCCCTCTCCAGAAAAACCACGCCGCCGAGGTGCGATCTGCGCGGTTCTCAAGAACCCCTATGCGGGGCGGTTCGAGCCGGAGATCGCGGCGATGATGGAAGCTCTCAAACCGCTGGGTCTCGAAATGTCACGGCGACTTCAGCAAGAAGCTCGCCGTCCCAGTCCCTGGCGAGGAAGGGAACCATCTTGCCCTTGTCGTCGATGGTTTTCTGAGCCACGACGATAGGATCCGTCCGCGTGAGCACCCCGTCGACGTTGCCGTAGCGATCGCAAGCGCCGGTGCGGCCGGGCCGGATCCGGCAAAGAACCGGACACGCATTGCAGGTAATGTTTTCTTTATCGGCCGTTGCGGGAGAGCTCATTTCTGCCGTTCCTGTAGCGCTTGGCGCACCCGGTCGGGTGTCGCGGGCACACGGGTGATGCGTACACCGACTGCGTGGTGGATCGCGTTCAAGATCGCTGGGGCCGTCGCAACAAGCGCTGGCTCGCCAATTCCTTTGGCGCCATAGCCTCCGAGAGGCTCGTTCTCTTCAACGATAATCGTTTCTATCTCGGGCACGTCGCCGAAGGTGGGAATCAGGTAGTCGTGCAAGTTCTCGCTTCGTCCGGGGATGTATTCCTCCATAAGCGCAAGTCCGATCCCTTGCGCGATGCCGCCGTGGACTTGGCCCTCGACTTGGACCGGGTTTATGGCGCGGCCGACGTCATGCGCGGCTACCACCTTGAGCACCTTGACGGTTCCTAGCTCGGTGTCGACTGCCACCTCGGCCATTTGGGCGGCAAAGCCATAGGTGGCGTAAGGGATGCCTTGCCCCTTCTCGTCGAGCGCCGTGGTCGGAGGATCGAAGTGGCCTTTGCCCACCAGCACGTCGCCATTCTCCTCTTCGGAAAGCTGGGCCAGGTCCACGACGTGTTCGGTGTCTCCGTCCCGAACGACAACACGCGGACCTTCGAGCGAGATCGTTGCGTACTCGCACGTGTTCGCTAGATTCAGAATCTTCCGCCGCAGCTCTTCGCCCGCCAACTTCGCCGCGTTGCCGGAGACGAACGTCTGACGCGAAGCCGATGTCTTTCCTGCGTCTTCGGTGAGGTCGGTGTCCCCGACGAGCCCGTGGAACTTCGAGACCGGGACGCCCAAGGCATCGGCGCAGATCTGCGTCAGTATGGTGGTGGATCCCTGGCCGATATCGACCGCGCCGTTGTAAAGTGTCAGCTTCCCCTCGCGATCGAGCGCGACTTTCATGTTGGAAGGGTTGGCCATCGCGGTGTTTCCGATGCCGTACCACATGCAGCCGACCCCGACGCCGCGTTTAAGGATGGTTGAACCTTGATTGAATCGCTCCGTCGCTTGGCGCGCTTTACGCCACTGCGATTGAAGTGCTTCGAGGCACTGCGCGAGCCCGGCGCTTGCCTCGAGTCTTTGTCCGGTTGCGGTTTCTTGTCCAACACGTATCGCGTTTCGCAGTCGGAAATCCAATGGATCGATACCGCATTTTTCTGCCAACTCGTCGATCAGTGTTTCATGGGCTATGGCGGCTTGCGGTACACCGAAGCCGCGGAAGGCACCCGCCGGTGGCTCGTTGGTGAAGATCGCCCGCGTCGTTGCCTTCATGTTGGGAACGAAGTAGGGACCGGTGGCGTGGATCGGCACGCGGCCGGCCACCGTCGGTCCCCAAGACGAATAGGCGCCGGTGTTGAAGTCGCCGTGAAAACGACAGGCTGTGAGGTGGCCGCTCCGCTTACAGGCGAATAGCGCCGTCATCCGCGAAGGATGCCGCTTGGTGGTCGAAGCCATGGATTCGGGACGGGTGTAGATGGCTCGGACCGGTCGATAACCACATGCGATCAATGGCTGCACCGCCATGTCGAGCTTGCCGCCGAATCCACCACCGCAGGCGGTGGGGATGATACGTACCTGTTCCGGTTCGAGGCCGAGGACCAGAGCGACTTCGTTTCGATCCATGTAAGGGGTTTGGGTCGATACCGTGACCTCGACCCGATCTCCGACGCGCCGTGCCCATCCGGCCTCGGGCTCGATGTAGGCGTGCTCGATGAAGGGAGTCTCGAACGTTCCCTCGGCCGTGATTTCACCCTGCTCCAGCCCGGCATCCGCGTTTCCGCGCTCGACCAAACCCCTGACCAGGATGTTGTCTGGCTTATCGGAATGGAGGAGTGGAGCATCCGGCGCAAGGGCCGCATCGATACCGAGAAGGGGCTCGAGCGGTTCCCACTCGACGGGTACGTCTTCGTCACGAATGGAGATAACCGTCTCGCGGTCACCGATCAATGCGGCCACCGCTTCGCCACGAAAACGTACTTCGCCGTCAGCGAGGACCGGCTGGTCTTTGATGTGAGGATAGATTCCGAATCCGTTGTTCCCCGGAATCTCCGCGGTGGTCATGATCTTGGCCAGGCCTGAGTACTCAGTGTGGAGTGACTCGAACGAGCCGAGTTGAAAACGCGCTCGCGCGTGAGGCGAGCGAATGGCTCGCAGCCACAAGGAATCGGCCGGGGCAGAGTCGGCGCCATAGGCGGCCGCTCCCGTCACTCGTTCGAGACCGTCTACTTTAGGGACGCGTGCGTCGACGGATTTCTCGGGTGGAGATTTCGGGCCGAGCTCAGATGTTGAATCGAGCACCGCTTCCACGATCTTCTGGTAACCCGTGCAGCGGCAGAGCACGCCACCGAGAGCATCTTCGACTTCCAGTTTCGACGGGTTGGATTTTCGGCGCAGCAGATCGGCAGCGGCCATCAGCATGCCGGGTGTGCAGATGCCGCATTGCGCCGCTCCGTGCCGGTGGAAGGACTCTTGAAGCAGACTCAAACGGCCGTTTTCGGCGAGCCCCTCGACGGTCACCACCCGGCGACCCGCCGTCTGCCCGACCGGAACCAGACAAGAGCAGACCTGTTCGTCGTCCAAAAGGACGGTGCAGGCGCCACAGTCTCCTGCGTCGCAACCGATCTTCGTCCCTGTCAGTCCGAGCTCGTCCCTCAAAACATAGACCAGCCGCTGAATGGGATTGGCGTTCACGGTAGCGGCGCGGCCGTTCACCGTGAGGGAGATCGCAGGCGATTTGCTCTTCATCGAGCGTCCCCGAGCTCGTTGAGAGTTCGTCGAACGAGAGTAAGCGCCGCGTCGTTTCGGTATGCAGCGGTCGCGCGCACGTCGTCGATGGGGGATAGTGAAGACAGGTGATCGGCACGAACAATTTCGCCGAACGTCGCATCGAGTGCTCGGCCTACCAGCTCGCGCTCGAGCTCCCCCAGTCTTCGGGCCACCACGGAGCACGAACCGACGGCAATGCGGGCGGCGGCCACCGCTTCCGACTCGATCTCAACCACCGCGGAGACCATGACGCTCGAGATGACGAGATACTTGCGAGTGCCCAGCTTGAGAAAGTGCGCCCGCGCGGGTCGTGTCGGTGTCGGAATCGTCAGGCCGGTGACGAGCTCGTGTGGTTCGAGCACCGTCCCGCGATTGCCGGTAATGAAGGCTTCGATCGGTACGGAGCGTTCGCCCCGAGCCGAAGCGATCTGGACTTCGGCTTCGAGCGTCATGAGGTTGGGAACGCCATCGGCCGCCGGAGAAGCATTGCAGATGTTGCCGCAGATGGTGCCTGCATTCTGGATTTGAACGCCGCCGATCTCACGCGCCGCGAGTTTGAGGCCATCGAACCAAGGGGGAAGGGGCTTTCGCAGGAGGTCGGTCCAGGTGGTGAGGGAGCCCAGGTAGTAACGCTCGTCCCTCTCCTCTATTGCTCGGAGCGCCGAGATCGCAGTGATATCGAGGACGTTCTCATCCAGCGGTTTGCCGACGCGTGCGGGATAGAAATCGGTTCCGCCGGCAATGATCAAGCGCTTTTCGGCGCTCAACGCCTCGAGGGCTTGGGATAGTTCAGTGGGCTGCAGATAACTTGTCATATCTCGCGAAATCAACGCTTTGGAGGTAAATCTATGCTCAAAGCGGTCGGGATTCAAGGAAGGCCTATGAAGTCACCCGCCCTTCTATTAGACTCCATTAGACTCCATGCGGAATATGGCTCGTACCGTTCCCATCCGGCGTAGTTTGCTCGGCAATCTCGTGCTGATCGTGCTCTTGCTCGGGGGAGCGATCCTCGCCCTCACTTACATGGGGAGCCAACGGGCGGTGCGCCGGTTCTCACAGTCGCTCATCGAGCAGACGGTCGAACGCGTCGACGCGCAGCTCGACGGGTTCTTCGATCCGGTGACGCAGCAGCTCTTCTATCTTCGGCAGTGGAGTGAGGCCGGTTTGCTCGATCTCGACAACCCCGCCGCCATCGATCAGCTGCTGGAACCGATGATGCGGCAGTATCCCTGGGTCACCTCGGCTATGGTGGCCAATGATGCGGGTCGCGAGAATATGCTGCTACGCGTCGGTGATCTTTGGATCGGCCGACAAGTCCGCGTCGGCACATCGGGTGGGCAGGCACACTGGCGACGCTGGACCGCCGACACCGAGCCGGCGATCTCAGAGGAGCTGCTCGATTACGATCCTCGAGAGAGACCCTGGTTTCAAGGAGCGGCCAGTCAGCGCGGCAACATACATTGGACCGAGCCCTACACTTTCTTCACCACCAAAGAGCCGGGCATCACGACATCGTTAGCGTTCCCGCAGGGAGAGGACGAGCTTCGCGTCGTGGCTCTTGACGTGTTGCTTACTGACATCTCGCGCTTCACCACCAAGATCGATGTGCTGACGGGCGGACGCGCCTTCGTGCTGAGCGAGGACGGACGCCTCATCGGGCTCCCCGGCGGTGGGCGCTATGACGACGCCGAGGATTTCGAAGAGGACCTGCTCAAGAGGCCGGCCGAGCTCGACACACCCGTGGCGCGGGATCTATCGGAGGCTCTGGACGCCCCGCAGGATCAGAGGGGTCAGGCGGTACGCGTCGTCAGCGATGGGGAAGCATGGTGGGGCCAAGTTCGTCCTTTCGAGCTCGGTGGCGGACGACGGTTGCTCATAGGTGTGGCTGTGCCGGAGGCGGATTTGGTCGGTGAAGTGCAGAAACAACGGATGGGAATCGTGGCGATAACGCTTTTCATGCTCGCCTTAGGCATTGCTCGAGTGGTCGTGCTGGCGAATCGCTACAGCGAACCGATCGAGGCACTGGTCCACGAAAGCGAGCGTATGAGCCGGGGCGATCTCGAGCCAGGCGAACCGATCGTGACTCCGGTTCGTGAAGTCCATCGGCTGGCTAAATCCCACGACACCATGCGCAAGGGGCTCCAGTCATTGCTCAAGATCGAAGACGATCTGAGACTGGCTCGGCGTATCCAGCAAAACACCTTCCCGACGACTCTTCCGCTTCTGCCGGGTTTCGACCTCGACGCGTGGAGTGAACCGGCCGACGAGACCGGCGGCGACACCTACGATGTCATTGGAATGGGCGGCGCTGCACTGAGTGATGAGATTATCTTGACCGAAGGACAAGCGAGTCGCGCGGTGCTGCTCCTCGCCGACGCGACCGGTCATGGTATCGGTCCCGCGCTATCGGTGACGCAAGTGCGGGCGATGCTGCGCGTGGCGGTGCGGATGTCCCGCGATCTCGTCGCGATCGCAGGGCTAATGAACGAACAGTTATGCCAAGACCTGCCTCCTGGCCGCTTCATCACTGCCTGGCTAGGTGCCCTCGATCCAAACTCCAAGTCCTTGACCACCTTTAGCGCGGGACAAGGACCACTCGTTCACTATCGCGCCGCCAGCGACGAGTTTAGCGTGACCGAGGCGGACTCGATTCCGTTGGGTCTGATGCCTGCCCTCACCGGCACCACACCGGTGAAGTGGGAGATGGAACCAGGAGACATCTACGTGGTTTTCTCGGACGGCATCTATGAGTCGACCGACCCCAACGATGAAGAGTTCGATGTCGAGCGCACCTTGGAATTGATACGGAAACACAAAAAAGCCGCAGCGTCGGAGATCATGCGGCACATCCGAGAAGCCGTCGAGGAGTTCACGCACGGGGCGCCGGCGGCGGATGATCGCACGGGAATATTGATTAAGCGCGCCTGACAGCCTGATAGCCTGACCGGGAAATGAGCGAACCCGACTTAGCGGTCCGTGTCGAGTGTTACGCGGGGCATCGTGGAGAGGAGACGCCGAGGAGGTTCTTCCTCGGTGAGCGTGAGGTCGAGGTGGTGGAGGTTGTCGATCGTTGGCTCGCTCCCGATCACTCCTATTTCAAGTTAAGGGGTAACGACGGCGCTGTTTACATCTTGCAGCACAACGAGGTGACGGATGCCTGGGAGCTGACGATGTTCCAACGCTGATAGTGCTAGCTTGAGGATGAAGAGAAGATGAGAGATGTCGAAGGATCTGTAAAGAGCGGTTTGTGGCTTTGCTTGGGTCTCGTGGCTCTCGCCGCCTGTGGCCAGGGTGCGCACGAGCAGGCGGCAAACCACGACGCGGAACCGCATGAAATTCACCGGGGGTACGAGTGGGGAGAGTAGCCCCCCACACTGGGCAGACCTGAGCCCCGAATTCAACGCGTGCGGGGAAGGGGCCGAGCAATCGCCGATTGACCTCGTGGGGGCGAGGGCAGTCGAAGGCGCCGCGCTCGCGCGGAGGCTAGGCCAAGAGGTGATCACGCTCCAGCAGCGGGCCCAGGTCTTGGACCTCATCGATAACGGCCACACAATCCAGGTAATGAGCGACGTTCCCGCAACGCTAAGACCTCGATGACGAGCACTACCAGCTCGTCCAGTATCATTTCCACGCTCCTTCCGAGCACACGATCAACGGCGAGCATGCGCCGCTCGAAGTGCACGTGGTCCATAAGTCCGCGGACGGCAAGCTGGCGGTCATCGGTTCGCTGGTCGAGGAGGGCAAGCACGACCCAGCCTGGGATTCGTTGATCGATGCCTTGCCGTCGGGCTCCGGCGACACGCGTCACTTCGAAGCCTCGCGGATCGACATCACCGAGCTTCAGCCGCCACCCGGAAGCTATTACCGCTACCGGGGTTCACTCACTACGCCGCCCTGCTCCGAGAGCGTGGAATGGATTGTGGCTGCTGAGAAGCACCAAATCTCGCCGGAGCAGATGGCGGCACTCACATCGCATCTCCATCGCAACAACCGTCCGATCCAGTCCCTTGGCGACCGGGAGATCCTGCTCGTGTCGAGAGAGTGAGGGTTGAAAACATGGACATGCGAGAGTCGACGAGATTTCTTGCCGTCACCGCGACCATACTCCTCCTGAATCTTGCGCCGGCGTCGGCGCAGAAGGACAAACCCAACGTCGTCCTCATGCTTGCCGATAACCTCGGCTACGGCGATGTATCGTCCTACAACGGAGGCACCCGCGGTGATATGCGAACCCCGCGAATCGACCAACTCGCGGCGGAGGGGATGCGCTTCACCTAGTTCCTCGTCGAGCCGGGCTGCACACCGAGCCGCGCCGGGCTGATGACCGGCCGCTACTCCATCCGCCTTGGTCTCTCGCTACTCCAGGTCGTAGGGACGCACCTTCAACATTTCGTGCCGTCCCCTCGCCTCGATGATCGAGTACTGCAGCGAGTCCCGCAGCGTCTTCGGAGCACCCAACTCCGCCATCTTCGTGGAGTACAGCACCACGTCCGTGGTCCCGGAGAACCCGACGAGCCACTGCTCGAACCCCTGGTTTTAGGGCTGGCTGTCTTCGTCTGCGTCGAGGTGCCACTTGCCGATGTAGGTGGTGTTGTAGCCAGCGTGGTCGAACATCTCGCCGAGTGTCACCTCATCTCGCTGCAACTTGTTTTCCGTCCCCGGAACGATGACGAACCAGCTGAAGGTACGGGGCGACCACCCAACCGTTCAAGTGGGCGACGTTGACCTGCTCTTTTGGATCTGCTTCGATGTTCAACCAGTACAAGGAGTCGCTCCTAAAGTACCCCAATCCGCCAGCACCGAATTTGACCGATATTCGGTAGCCCTAGAGTCGCACCTGACCCGAAACTACCCTCCGGAAGCCTGGGGAGTGAGGGTGTATCCGAGAGCTTCGGCTGCCTTTTGTAAACCGTTGATGTGGTTTTGGCGAAAACGGTCTTCGAAGGCGCGTTCGCCGATATCGATGTAATCGTGGCCATATTTGAGCATGCGGAAGACGAGCTGGGCGAGCTTGCGTGCTGTAGCAAAGACGGCGGTTTTGCCATCTTTACGGCGAGCAGTGCGGCGATAGTAAGCGCCTAGGGCGGTCTTGGAGCGGGAGAGAGATACAGCGGCCATACGTAAGGCACCGGCGATGCGATTGGAGCCGGTGCCGTTGCGGCGTTTGGAGAGTTGTTTACCGCCGGAGATAGGGCGACGTGGGGCGAGATGTAGCCATGAGACGAAGAATTTTTCGAAAGGGAAATCAGAGAGGTCGAATCCGATCTCGGTGAGGACAATGGCGGCGGTGGTTGGACTGATTCCGTCGATCCTGGTGAGGTCGCATCCAGCAAAACGCCACAGCTCGTTGCGCAGTTCGCTCTCGCCCCGATGCTGCATGTCGTATCGTTTTTGCGGATTTGGATGAGCTGGCACGTTGTGGTGTCTGCGTTGTGGCGGCTGGAGTTCGATGAGCACTTCAAGGATACGCTGGTCGAACAGTTCGACTTCGGCTTGTAGCGCATCGTAGAGACGCAGAGCCGATGCGAGGTTGAAAAGATGCTCGTCACGCCAAGTGCCGGTAAGATGCTCGGCGATCTCCTCTTCGCTCTTCTTGCAGCGTTGGTCACGAAATGCAGCCAGCTTTGACGGGTCACGCTCACCATCAACGATGGCGCGCACGATGAGCATGCCTGTGACGCCGGTAATGTCGGTCACTGCACGATGGACCTGAACGTTCATTTGGTCCAGAGATTTCTGTATCCATTGAATAGCTCGACTACACTGCTCGATGAGGCTGCAACGCTGTCGGTGAAGCGAGCGTAGGCGGCAGATCGACTCACCAGGACGAAACGAGCCTCGCAACAGACCACAGCTGTGTAACAGCTGCAGCCACTGACAGTCATGCATATCGGTTTTACGCCCGGGGACGTTTTTTAACTGTCGAGCATTTACCAGCACCACTTCAAGACCCCGCGATTCAAGCAACTCATAAATCGGAATCCAATAGACGTAGGTGCTTTCCATCGCAACCGATTCGACTCCTTGCTCGATGAGCCAATCCCCCATTTGATTCAAAGACGGTGTCGTTGGGGAAAACACCCGCACGTTCACTTTACCGTCCGACAAGGCCGGCCCACATACCCAATGCTCACGACTGCCAATATCGATGCCTGCTACCTTCGACCTTGTCACCGGCAGCGATTGCGGCGACAGATTCTTCGACTTCCTACCACTCTTTTTCACGCGCTTGTGCATCACTGACCTCACATGTATTTTTGTGAGTGAAGGCTCCGGCCCGAGATGGCGATTGTTAGGATTCTGACCCTGGGGAGTGCTTCCGTTCAAAGCCTCGCCAATGATAGGGAGCCGGATCGGACCCAAGCTCGTCCTGGGGCATTAGTGCACCAGTGGTGCTACGGGGTTTAGCTGCCGGGGCCTTCACCGACAACCCTTTTATCAGCTCAGGTAGTTTCTCGCCTGATAGGGCCGGCCTCAGCCGGCGGCCTTGCTCGTCCGGACGAGAGGATGCTATATGCCTACCAGATTAGCGTGAACTTTCTGACAATCCTTTTCGTGCGCCCAGACGTCGAGCGGCAAGGCGGCGATCTCGTCAATATCTGGGATCGCTTCCGCATCCTTAGCGAGGTCGACGGTATGGATGTAGGTCTTGCAGGAGTCGCAGACCTGAACACGGATGTGGCCAATCTCCTCGGCGGAGTAATAAGCGAGCTTCTTATCATCGGCGACACCGCACCCCGGACATACGCCGCGAGGAAAAGTCCATTCTCCAAGGCACAACGAACAGACTAGCGAAAGCGCCGATCCATGACCTTCTGGTCTGAGACATGCGACTTGTGGAGGATGTCCACATCGAGGGCAGGACCGCGACGCGACAACCGGCGTTTTGGAAGACGGTGTCGCTGCTAACCAACGGGGCTGCAGCAGCACACGTGCGAAAAAACTGCGCGGAGAGCTCAGGTCGCGCCGATCGAGATAGTTTTGTATGGCCTTCGCGCAGCTCGCTTGGTCCAATCTCTCGGCTTCTTCCCTGAGCGGGGGTGGGCCGCTCCGCCGAACCAACCGAACCAGCCCGTCTCGTGAGTCAGCCGGCGACTCAGGGTCGACCGTTTGCTGGAAAGCACTCAGCTCGGCCACGAACTCGAGGGCTCCCCGAGCGGCAGGGAAGCGTGCGGCTAGAAGGCGCGCTCTCTTCGCGCGTTCGGAGAAATCGGTCAGCGCTTCGAGATCTCCCGATACCACTTGGGGTGGTGGGAGGCGGCCCAGCCGGGTCGTACCCAGCCCTGAATCATGCCGCGAAAAGCCTCCGGAACGGCGGCAGTCGCCATATAGATGTGAACGATGATGCCGCTGATGGAGATGACGGCGGTGGCAGGATGGATGAGTATGGCCGCGAGCCTCAGCGATCGGGACGTTTGTTCTGGAAACCAAAGTACGAGGCCGCTAGCAAGTAGCAGAACGGCGGCGGAAGTCTGGACCCAAAAGAGCATCTTTTGGCCCGCGTTGAACCGACCTGGCTCCGGCAGGTCCGATTCATCGTGCTCGATGTACTGCCGCATTTTCTTGAGCCACATCTTGTCGTCTTTATCGAGCCTCATCTGGCGTGACCAATTGACGAACATCGTGGCCAGAGAGGTGACGAAAAGGACACCCGCCCAAGGATGCCCCCATCGGATGGCTTCTCCGCCTCCGAAGACGACGGCTAACCAGTAAAGATGAGGCGTCCATAGCGCCAGGCCCGTGAGAGCGAGATAGAGGAAGCTCAGAGCGGTGGTCCAGTGGGCGACCCTCTCGCCTAGCGAGAAACGAGGGATCCTGACGTCACTCTGAGGAGGGCTCATCGCTGTAGGTCCTCGGTCCGAAACGCAAGTAATGAAGGAATGCGCCCAGGATGGCGCCGATGAACATCAGGCTTCCGATCCACTTCACCGGTCCCTTCCATAACTTCACGGTCAACGGGATCGTTGGGTCCTTGGGCAGGCCATACCGCTCGGGCTGCGTGGCGTCTTTCAAAACGTAAAGGACGTGCGTCCCGCCAACGCCGGCGGGATTGTAGACGCCGGCGTTCTGCGCGCCATCGGCCTGCAGCTCCTCGGCTCGAGTTTCGGCGATCTGTACCAAGTCTTCTCGAGTTCCGAAGGTGAGGCAGTTGGTGGGACACGCCTTGATACACGCCGGCTCGAGCCCGACCGATGTGCGGTCTGAGCAGAGAGTGCACTTGTAAACCTTCTTGGTGATGGGACTGAGGCGAGGAACATCGAACGGGCAGCCGGTGATGCAATAGCCGCAGCCGATACATTTGTCGTGGTCGAAGTCGACGATGCCGTTCTCAAGCCGGAATATGGCTCCCGGCGCCGGACAAGCCTCGAGGCAGCCAGGCTCGACGCAGTGCATGCACTGATATTTCGCCATCAACCAATTGAGACCACCGTCGTCATCGGTCTCGAACTCGTTGAACTTGATCACGTTCCAGAAGTCATACTGAAGGTCGGGCATCGTCTGGTAGGTGCCGTCGAACGTGCCCATGGCGAACCCGTTGTCGTTCCACTCCTGACACGCCGCTTCACACGCTTTGCACCCGATACACGTCGTGGTGTCGATCAGTTTTGCGACGGTGTGCGCCATATTTCTTCTAGACCTTTTCCATGTTGACCAGGAACCCCTTGTACTCCGGAGTCCCCGAATTGGGATCGAAAACCGAGGGCGTGAGATTGTTCACCAGGGGCCCTTTGACCTTGCCGACGAAACCCCAATGAATGGGTAGCCCGATCTGATAGATCGCTCGTCCGTTGACCTGCAGTGTGCGTATACGTTTAGTCACCATGGCCGGGCCTTCAACGGATCCGCGTGCAGAGCTGACCCGTACGAGGTCGCCGTTGTCGATTCCCTTGTCGCGTGCGAGATCTGCTGGCACCTCGACGAAAAAAGTCGGTTGAAGCTGGGAGCTCGAGCTCACGTGCTTCGTCCAATAATGAAAGTGCTCGGTCAAGCGATAGGTGAGCGCGACGTAAGGGAACTCGTCGGCGGATCCCATCGAATCGAGCTCCCCGCTCAGCACGGTAGCCATGGGGTTCGAGCTCACCTCGGGATGCATCGGGTTCTCGACCGGCGACTCCGCCGGCTCATAATGTTCGGGGAAGGGTCCCTCGACAAAATCAGATGCGAACAACTTAGCAACACCTTCAGGGAGCATGATGAAGGAGCCCAGGCTCTCGGGCGGGCCGTCGGCCTTGTAGTCGGGCACATCGCCCACCCAGCGGCCATCGGCCCAACGGATAGGTGCTCGCGTCGGATCCCAAGGCTTGCCCTTTTCGTCGGCGGAGGCGCGGTTATAAAGGATGCGGCGGTTGGCGGGCCAGCTCCAGCTCCAATTCGCGTAGAGCCCGAGCCCGGTGGGATCTTCTTGGCCACGGCGCGCCATCTGGTTTCCGGCTTCGGGGAAGGAGCCGGAATAGAGCCAGTTGCCGCAAAGCGTGGAGCCGTCGTCGCGGAGCGCACCGAAGCCCGACACCTGGCGACCACTCGCGACCTCACTTCCGTTGATCTCTCTTGCCACTTCCGTGAGATCGGGGGAAGTCGGGTTGGCGTAGTCCCAGGCGACGGAGAGGACGGGATCGGGTGCTATGCCTCCTTCGGTCTCATAGAGCTTTCGGATGGCGAGGAAAAGCCGCGCGATGATCTCCTGGTCGTTCCGTGCTTCTCCGGGCGGGGGGAGAGCGGCGTTTTTCCACTGGAGCCAGCGGGACGAGTTCACGAACGTCCCGTCTTTTTCAGCGAAGCAGGAAGCGGGGAGCAAAAACACTTCCGTCTCGATGTCGTCGGGGTTCTTCGCGGACGGGTAGTTCTTTTCCGCAAGCTTCTTGGCGTTCCAGAAAGACGACGTTTCGGTGTCGAAGTTCTCAACGACGATGAGCCATTTCAATTTTTCCAAAGCGTCGATCATCTTCGGCGAGTTAGGACCGTTCGCCACCGGATTCATGCCGAAGGCGATCATGCCCTCGATCTCGCCAACCGCCATCCGATTGAAGAAGTGCCCCCAGCTATAGTTCGCCCCTTCTCCAATCTTGGGGAGGTACTGGTAGCCGTATTCGTTCCTGGATGTCGCCGCTTTCCCGTAGTAGGCCTTGAGCAGGCTCACGAGGAACTTGGGCGTGTTCGCCCAATAGTTGAGCGACTTCGGACGTTTCGCACGAGGGGAGTTCGCCTGATTGTAGGCCGCGAGGGAAGTCCACTCGGCGCGAGGAACCTTGAGATAGCCGGGCAACATGTCCCACGCGCCCATATCGGTCGCGCCTTGGATGTTGGAATGCCCACGTTGCGCGTTGACACCACCGCCCGGCATTCCGACATTGCCCAGTAAGAGCTGAAGCATCGCCGCGCCATGGATGAGCTGCACCGAGTGGCTGTGCTGCGTCCATCCGAGGGCGTAGAGAATCGTACCCGAGCGCCCGGCGCGACCGGTGGAGCAGATGATCTCCGCCGCCTTTTGAAATTCTTCTGCCGAACAACCGCAGACCGAGGCAACCGTTTCAGGCGTATAGCGGGCGTAGTGTTTTTTCAGGAGCTGAAACACGGACCGAGGGTGCTCGAGACTCCGGTCGACTCTCGCGTGGCCGCGAGCATCGTTCTCGTACTCCCAAGTGGATTTGTCGTAGGACCTTTTCTCTGCGTCCCATCCCGAGAAGTACCCATCCTCGAACGAGAAACCGTCTTTCACGATGAAGGGCGCATTGGTGTGAAGCTTGACGTAGTCCTCGTGGTAGAGCCCGTTGTCGAGCGCGTAGTGAATCAGTCCACCGAGAAACGCAATGTCGGTGCCGGCGCGAATCGGCACGTAGGCATCGGACACGGCGGCTGTGCGATTGAAACGGGGATCGATGCAGACCAGCTTCGCTTTTCTACGCCGCTTGGCTTCCATGACGAAACGAAAGCCCACGGGATGGTTCTCGGCTGGGTTGCCGCCCATGACCAGCACCACGTCCGCATTGGCGACATCCGTCCAGCCGTTGGTCATGGCCCCCCGGCCGAATGTGGCGGCCAGACTGGCCACCGTGGGGCCGTGTCAGAGACGGGCCTGATTCTCGTAGGTGACGATACCGAGACCGAAGCGGAACTTCCCGAGGAGGTAGTTGATCTCGTTGGTGTCGGTGCAGCCACCGATGAGAGCGATGTTCTCCAGACGATTCACCGTGCGGCCGGCAGCGTCTTTCTCCTCGAAGCCAGCGTCGCGGGTGTCCTTGATTCGGCGCGCCATGCGCTCGATGGCGTCTTCCCACGGGATGGTCTGCCACTCCGACGAGCCCGGGGCTCGATAGAGCGGCCGCGTGAGGCGTCTATCGTTGACGACGAATTCCTTGAGAGAGATTCCCTTGGAGCAGAGGGTTCCTCGATTGATGGGGCTGGCGGTATCGCCCTCGATGTGAACGACCGTCGGCTTGACGTTCTTCGCTCGATCCCCGAGCGTATGGATCACGACACTACAGCCGACCGCGCAATATGGACAAACACTCGTGGTTTGGGTGGTGCGCGCGATCTTCAGCTCACGCGCGGCGGCGGCAGCAGGGCGGAGGTCGAAGCCAAAGGCGGTGGTGAGAAGGGTAGCGGTACTGGTTTGAAGGAAACGTCGCCGGGATAGATCGCTGGCCATGGTCCTCGAATGCCCTTGTACCACGCGGGCGATGGCGTGTCAACGTTCGTCGTTACTTGTCTTTCCGTTCGCCGAATATGAAGCTCAATTGCACGGTGAAGGCCTGGTTGAACGTTTCCCGGCCGACTACATGATGGACGTAGCCCCCACTGACAAGGAAGCTCCTGTTGAGTGCGCGTCCGCCCCCACTCCCAAGGAGAAGAGGTTGAAATCTTGATTGAAATTGTAGACGAAGCTCGGGATAGCCGATACGAAAAAACCCTTGGGCAAGATGTGCACGGTGGTGATTGCGAGCTCCAAGGAGCGAACGCGAAGATCGGCACCGTCAACCTTTTCGGGCATCTCGCCGTTGCGTTCTATGGGCTCGGGCGTTCCGACCGAGTGCAAATAACGCCCAGTGACATAAACTGGAAACACATCGGTGGGGTTGAAGGCTAATGCAGCGGCGGGAGCTAGCACCCAGGCTCCGGAGCCAGTTTGCTTCCTCAAGCTTCCGGTGGGGGCGATGGCTTCGAACGACACCGCTGAGGTGGTGAGACGGCGCTCGAGGTTCTCGTGCGTTACCGCTCCCCATCCCAGCACGACGTCTCCGACACCTGAGGTTCCTCCACCGTCGGAGGCGTTGAAATCTCGGTACGGGATCTCCGCCCAGAATCCGGTCCATCGGTTCACCGCCCAAAACGGCGACACGGTGTGCGAGTAAGCGTGAATGTCGGACGGTATGAAATTGGCGGTGAACGAGTAGTCGAAGCTGTTGATCATGACCGTGGGATCGAGGAATCTTTTGACGTCCTCGGGTTTCACCTCTTCCTTGTCATTCTTACCTTGGGCCCAAGCCAGAGGAGCGCAAAACAGTAGGAAGGCGACGGAGTACTTGAGCATCATCGCAGCGACCAACTGTACTCATTTGCTCGTGAAGCGCAAACTTTTCCCGCCGGCATTTCATTTGCCCATCCCGGGGCACCAACATAGAATCCGCCCCGTCGGAAGGGGACAGATATGCGCATGAATGAGAGGACACTCGTTGCGATGGCGTGTGCCGTTTCACTGGCAGCCGGAGCCTGTCAGCCGGTCGGGGAATCGGTGCCCGAAGGCCCGGCGGCGCTGGACGCACTGGTCGAGCAGTACGTCAGCATGAAACGGAGTGATTACCAGTGGCGAGGAGCAGATAATCCATCTTCTCCAGATTTGTCGACGGAAGGGTTTGCTCAGCGGATCGACGAAAAGCGGGGGCTTTTGGCCGAGGTCCGCGGCGTCGATCCGACCGGGCTTTCACCGGAGCAGAGGATCGATCGCCTCCTTCTTATCAGTCAGCTGGACTCTGCCATCTACGAGGCCGAGGCGCGAAGGCCCTGGGAGAACGATCCCACCGCCTACGTCCCGTTTCAGTCCATTTCCAGAATCTTTGGGATGGATTCGCTTGCGCCGGAGGAAAGGGTGGGGCGCCTGATCCGTTGGCTCGAAGCGTTGCCCGGAATGGTGGCCGAGGGGCAAAAGAACCTCAAGAATCCCCCGGAACGGTTCACGAATGCGGCCATGTTTCAGACGACGGGGACGATCCGTTTTCTGGAGCAAGAGATCGCTGAGCTCGCAACCGAGAGCGGCGATGAGGGGCTGAAAGAGGTCGCGGCCAAGGCGGTTGCATCGCTGCGAGGCTATGAGTCTTTCTTGAAGGAAGACTTGCTGGCTCGGTCGACGGGGAGCTGGGGGCTGGGAGCCGAGGCCTACAGCTACCTTCTCGAGCATCGTTGGTTCCTAGAGGACGATGCCGAATCCATCCACGAACGAGGACTCAAGGCCTTCGAGGAAATCGAGGTGGAGCTCCAAGAGGTTGCGGAGCGCATCGATCCCGGAAAGCACTGGGTGGAGGTCTACGAATCCCTAAAGGACGACCATCCGTCCGCCGACCAGATAAAGGATGCCTACCGGACTCAACTAGATGCGGCCCAGAAGTTTCTCATCGAGAACGAAGCCGTCACCCTTCCGGAAGGAGAAACCGTCGTCGTGGAGGACACACCCGAAGCCATGCGACGCTCCTCTCCGTTCGGCACTTTCAGCTCGGTGAGCCCCTTCGATGATCACTTGCGCGGCAGGCTGATCCTGACGCCCATCGACGATTCGATGAGTCCCGAGCAGCAGCAGCAGCGCTTGAGATCCCACCACTTCTCTTGGGTGCCCATCATCGCGGTTCACGAGGCCTATCCCGGCCATCATGTCGCCGCCCTAAAGGCGAACGAGAACCCGCGCGTGCTGCGCGGTGTCGTGCGCGAGTCCATCTTCGGAGAGGGGTGGGGTCTCTACACGGAGCAACTCATGTGGGATCTCGGGTTTCTCCAGGGCGACGACGTACGACTCACCGTGCTCAGGAACCGACTTTGGCGAGCGGCGCGTGTCATCATCGATTCCGGCATGCACACCGGCCAAATGAGCTTCGAGGAGGGCGTCGATCTCCTCGCGGACAAGGTTCGTTTCGAGCGCTTCGCGGCCGAGCTGGAGGTGGGCATGTACGTCAGGATGCCGACGATGGTCCTGGGGTACCTCATAGGCATGATGGAGATTGAAGAAATTCGCGACGACGACTACGAGCGTTTCGGCGTGCCGGAGAAACCGAAGGAGTTTTACGACAAGCTTCTGCACTCGGGGCAGATCCCTCCCGCGTTGATAAGGCTAGAGTTGCTTGGTGAGCCTCGTGCTGGACGCCAAAAGGTCGAGGTGCCACAATCCAGCCGAGCCAGGCGTCGGGAGTCGACGACGGAGTGAAGAAGAGTCGTTGGAGTCGTGACGAAAAAGAGCTAGGGCTGGACTGTCGAATTACCCGTCGGGACTTCTTGGGTTCGACTCTCGTGGGTTCGGGCACGGCTCTTCTTGCTATGAACGCCCCTGCCTGTAGGAGTGCGAAACAGGAACCTTCTCCACCTTCACCGGAGCTCTTGGGTCCCGACTGGACCGGACCCGGCGGCATCGGAGACTACGCCCGTTCCAATGGGAATACCCACGAGGTCGTTAATGCGGCTCACATCGTGAGGGACCGGCAATTCGATTCCGGAAACGGCGGTCGACGTGGGCGAGGAGTACGAACTCGTCGTTGTCGGCGGGGGATTTTCCGGTTTCGGAGCCGCCTATACCTTCGAGCGAGAAACGACACGCGGCTCATGCTTGGTGCTCGAGAATCACGAGATGTTCGGTGGCGAGGCGAAGCAAAACGAGATCCTCGTCGACGGATACCATTTGTATGGGCCGCAAGGATCCAACTCCTTCATCGGTCCCGATCCGCTCGCTCGAGAGGCGGGATTCGTTCCCGAAGTTTGGGACGAGCTCGATTTGCCCAGTGGAGTTCTCGTACCAGGAACTCTCTGGTACCAACAAAGCCATCCGATTCGCGAGCGACAATTTCGGCCCGATGATGAAGTGGCCGGAACGAGCGTCGATTCGATATTTCTACGGCCAGGACGACGGCAGTGCGAAATGGCTTATCGATGCGCACAGGGAAGGGTTCGAGGGGACACCGGTACCGGAAGGTCTCCGGAATGACATGAACGCTGTCCTTTTCGATCGCGCGAAGCCGACCGTGCCGAGTGAGGGTTGGGAACGCTGGCTGGACACGATGACGTATCAGGATTTCCTGGTTAAGGAGCTCGGTGTATCGCCTCAAGTGCTCTACGACTACATCGATCCCTACTTCGCCGCAGCGTCATTCGGAGTGAGCGGCGACGTCGTCTCGGCCCACGGGGCCTATCGGCTCCAAATGCCGGGGATGGGAGCGTTCATTCCTCCCGCCCGGCGGCGGTATTACCAGGACCGTTCCTTCGTGAGCTTCCCGGGTGGCAACGCCGCGATGTTGCGTCATCTCGTGAAATCGGCACTACCCCAAGCCATTGAGGGAGACCGGAGTTTCCACGAAGTCGCGTTCGGTGCGACGAACTTTGATGCTCTGGATTCTCCTGAGAATCGCATGAGGATCCGCCTCGGTGCCACGGTGGTGCGCATGGAGCACGATGGACCACCCGAGACGGCCAAGGAAGTTTTAGTGACGTACTCGAAGGGGAGCAAGCTCTTCCGGGTGAGAGCCAAGGCTGCCGTCGTCGCGGCGGGTGGTTGGATCGCACGCTACGTACTCGCCGACATGCCGCCGGAGATCCAAAAGGCCTACCTCAGTTTCCACCACGCACCCATGTTGATCGTGAACGTTGCTCTTCGGAACTGGCGTTTCATGGAGCGGCTCGGAATCTCTGCAGCTCGTTGGTTCGAAGGCTTCGGATGGTTCGCCAACATTCGCCAGCCGATGATCGTGGAGGGTGCCACGCAGCCTCTCGATCCCTCAAAACCCGCCATCTTGACCTTCTATGTTCCGTTCGTGGGTCACGCGGGCAAGCGGATCGAAACACAGATTGCGCTGAGCCGCACCGACCTTCTTTCTAAGTCGTATCGGGAATTCGAGCTCGAGGTCCGAAAGCGGCTGGTGCGCCTCTTTGGAGAGCAAGGGTTCGATCCGCGCGAAGACATTGCCGGTATCATCCTCAACCGATGGGGGCACGCTTATGTCTCGCCCCAACCGGGGTTCTACTTCGGGCAGAACGGCAACCCACCGGCCCGGGAAGTGGTGCGGAAGGGATACGGCAGGATCTCCTTCGGTCACTCGGAGCTGACCGGCGTTCAGGCGTGGTCGAACGGGATCACCGAGGGTGGCCGTGCCGCGCGAGAAGCCATCGCTCGCGCTATGTAGCGTGATGATTCAGCCCCGAACAAGTAACCGCAGCGTTGCGAGCATGGACCGAGGCCCGTGACGGAACTGACTGACCCCTCCAAGAAAGACCGCGCAGCCCCAAAAGCCCCCGCTGGCGGGCACTTTTCTTTCCAGCCTTCGGGTCGTATCATATTTATAAAGCATTTCCTGAAGCGAACCGATGCTCGTTATTTTGTCGCCCTTGCGGGAGAAAAGTGTTCGAACGTGCGCCCGCGTGCCCTTTCTGCGGGCCGGTGCGCAACGTAGGCGACGAATCCGCACTCCTCTCGCTGGGCCAAGTCTCCGCCGCTGCCCCCTCGCCAGCACCCGGCTCGGCGGCCGAAACCACTGGGTCCGGGCCTATAAAGCCTGGTCGGTCAAACGGCTTTCAGTTGCAAGTCCTCAAGGTCTTGGGAGAGAGTCCGGCAACGGGAGTGGCAGGCGAGGGGACTACCCAGGCGGGGGCGGTTTGAAGCGGCTCACGCCCGGCGCCTCCATGGTGTGGAAGATCGCAGCCGCGGAAGCCGCGGGGGGGAAACACGCCAAGATCGAGCCGGCCCATCTCTTTATCGGATTGCTGAGTCTCGGCAAGATCGTCGACGATAGCGAAACCGCGGACGTCGATGCAATTTCTACCGAGGTCGGGATTCTCGGCGGGGTGCTCGAGCGCGTGAAGCTCGATCCCACCAAGGCGCGGAGTAGGGTTCGGTCGTTCCTGGGCACGGGCGACACCCCAAACGACGGAAGTCCCATCAGCCGAAACGTCGACTGCAAAAAGGCTTTCCAGAAAGCAAAGGAGGTCGCCGGAGCTCCTGCCTCCTCGCTCGCGCTCATGGTTGCTCTCTTGGAGGATCCCGACCCCGCCATCCGAAAGGTTCTGGAACGAAGTCACGTGGTTCCAAAGCTGCTTCGCGAGGAGCTCTTGAGAATGAATCTCGACGCGATCAACAAGGGCGAAGGGTCGAGCTCCACGCTGGAGCGGTTCGGGAGAGATCTCACACGGCTGGCGGCGGAGGGGAAGCTAGGGCCGGTCGTCGGACGACGTGACGAGCTCCTCCAACTTCTTCAAACGCTAGCACGTGAATCGAAGAACTATCCGGTGCTCGTTGGCGAGGAGGGTGTGGGGAAGACCGCGATCGTGGAAGGGCTGGCAATGCGTGCCGCAGCCGGCAAGGACAAGGCGGTCCTAGATGGGTTGCGCATCTGGGAGATCAACATAGGGAATTTGCTTGCGGGCACCAAATATCGCGGCGAGTTCGAAAAAAGACTCTCTAGCATCTTGGCGCGAGCGAGGAAGGATCCCAAGCTGGTGATCTTCATCGATGAGCTCCACACCGTAATGGTTGCGGGACGCTCTGAGGACCAAGGCCTCGATGCCGCCAACATGCTGAAGCCGGCTCTATCTCGCGGGGAGCTCCGTTGCATCGGCGCCACGACGCCAGAGGAATACAGTCGTCACATCGAATCCGATCCGGCGATGGAACGGAGGTTCGAGAAGGTGTTGGTGGGGGAGCCGACCCGCGAAGAAACGCTGGAGATTCTTCAGGGCTTGAAAGCGAAGTGGGAGGTTCACCACCAGGTGCGTATTCTGGATGGCGCCGGAGCAAGGCGGCGGTTCGACCTCAGTCTCCGGGTCCGCGGTATGCGGCGACGTCACCGAGGAGGCGGTCGCCCATGTGCTGGCCGATAAGCGGGGCGTACCGCCCGAGCGCTTTTCTAGAGGGTTTAGAAAGCGCCGATGGCGGTGTTTCTCTTCCTGGGTCCCACCGGGGTCGGAAAAACGGAGATGGGCCCTCGCCTCGTCTTGATCCCCGAATGCGCCAACCGAATCCGCTGTGCGACGCGGTGAATGGCATGATCCTGTCCAACCAGCTGTTCCCCGAGAAACTGATCGAGATCGAGAAGGCGTGCTCCTTCAGGCCCGTCTTCTTGCGGAGTTCCTTTTTGGGAGCTCATCCGAGCTGGTCCGCTTCGATATGTCGGAGTACATGGAGGAGCACAGCGTTTCGAAGCTTATCGGCGCCCCGCCGGGCTATGTAGGTCACGACGAGGGAGGCCAGCTCACTTCCAGGCTGAATCGCAAGCCTTATTCCGTAGTGCTCCTCGACGAGATCGAAAAGGCTCATTCACGGATCTTGGATCTGTTTCTTTAGGTCTTCGACGAGGGACGCTTGACCGATAGTAGGGGGCGGAAAGCGGACGCCCGCCACACCGTGTTCGTAATGACGTCCAACTTGGGTACGACGACCGATAAAGAGCCGCTCGGCTTCGGGGGAGGCGAGGACGGCGCGATCCAGGAGAAAGCGATCTTGGAGCAGGCGCAACAGTGGTTCCGCCCGGAGCTTTGGAACCGGCTCGACGAAGTCATCGTCTTCCGCCCGCTCGAAGAGCAACACGCCTTGCGGATCTTACGACCTTGGATTCGCGCCATGAGCGAAAAGGTTCAAGAGCAGCACGGGGTTCGCTTGACGGTCACGCCCGAAGCCGAGGCCTTTATCGCGAAGTGCGGCTACAGCGAGACCTTGGGAGCTCGCGAGTTGCAGCGAACGCTCGAGCGCCTGATGCAGATACCGCTGAGCAATCTCGTCCTGAGCAACAAACTAAAGAGTTACTCCGAATGGCAGCTCGTCTATGACGAAGGCGGCGTGTACGTGCTGCCGCGCACGGATTGATTCTGGAGGTGTCGGTTGGCCTTGAAGTGGGGAAGGCGAGGTTAACCGACGGAAGGGACGCTCCATGCGTTCAAACTGTCCGTGCCTTTGACGATGATGAGTCGTCCATCGACCAGGGCCGGGTAGGCCCAAGTCTCCCCGTCGGCGACCGTGTAATCGGCCAACACCTCGAGCTCTCTGACGCCGGTTTGGAATATGAGGAGCTCGCCCGATTCCTTGAGTGCCAGGACAGCCTTTGGGGTGCCGATCAAGCTCGCGTGCCCGGCTTGCCGTCCAGGGCTCGTCCAGACGATCTCACCGCTCCGCGAGTCCAAGCAAAAGAAGCGTCCTCTCTTGGTATCCGAATAGCCGTACAGCCGATCGCGCACGATGACCGGCGTACTGAGGAACATCCACAATTGGGGTTGGTGCCAGATCCGTTCGGTGGTCCAACGCCCGTTTGATCGCTCGATCCGCCTCGCTTCTATTCCCATCTGATACCCGGACAGTATCAACAGATCCCGGGAGACAACCGGAGTCACGATGTTGTTGTTACCGCCTGCCCGATAGGAAATTTCCACAAGAGGCGGCCATCTTCTGGGGTGAGCGCAACGACGTTCAATTGGGTCTGAGTCACACCTGTGGGACGCCGTCGAATGAAACCAAAATCGGCGATGCGTAGCCCGGACCGTCGCCATCCCAACGCCACTCCGGCTCTCCGGTACTTACATCGAACGCGATGAGGCCACCGCCGCGCAAACCCCCGGCCTGCACGATGCATCGTTCCCCGACGATGAGTGGCGAAGCGGCGATGCCATATTCGGGAAAAGGCGTTTGAAACCCCGCCCCCGAGCGACGTTGCCAAACGCGTCTGCCCGACTCGTGGTCATAGGCGGTGAGGATGCCGGTGGTACCAAGGGTGAACAAACGACCGTCGGCTATCGCCGGAGTCGAGAACGGTCCCCGACCGTGAGAGGCCGCTTCGTAGATCGGATCGTAGGGTGCGTCGTAGTTATCGCTCCAGAGTCGCTTGCCGGTTCCCAGTTCGTAGGCGGCAACGACTTCCCGAAAACTCCTCGGCGAGCGTGGAGAAAGAGGGTGTCACCGGCCACCACCGGCCCCGACATGCCCTCGCCAACCTTCTTGGTCCAAACGAGCTCGAACTGCTCCGGCCAATCCTGCGGCGTCACGCTAGCGACTACGCCGGTGCGATGGGGTCCTCTCCACTGATTCCAATCACCGTCAGTAGAAGTATTCGGCCGCACCCCGGCCGGGGCGGTAACGGCGACGGCTGTCCAAAGGAGCAGGGAACCGCGGACTGTCTTCCACATGGGCAAGATGTTCCAGTTTAGCTTGCGCAGAGTTCGAGCGTGGAAAGGTTGACGAGGGAACGCTTCCTTGGGTGGAACGTCTTCTAAATCCCTGCGAAATCACGGATCTCTTTTTCGGAAGGGATGGGTGCTCGTCCGGTCATGCCTTGGCATTTGAGGGCGGCGGCCGCATTAGCAAATCGTGCCGCCACGTCCGGAGCGTCCGTTGCTAGCAGTGAATGGATGTACGCACCGTGGAATACGTCGCCAGCCCCGGTCGAGTCCATGGCTTCGACCTTGTGGCCCGGAATCCAAAGTATTGACGTGCCCGGAGCCCTAATCACGCAGCCCTCGGGTCCCAGCGTGAGCCCAGCAATATGTCGACCATCCTTTGAGAGGCGAGACTGGAGGTCGGCCAGGAACTTGGCGGCATCGTAGCCTTCGCCCTCAACTGCGCGCGGGTATGTGTGGGACAAGATCGCGACGTCGGTGAGTCCCAAGATATCCTCGACACCTGGCCGGGGGTGACCGCAATCCAAGACGACAGTCGCGCCGGCACGACGCGCACGCGTTGCCCAATCGATTTGGATTTCGGGCAAACGAGCATCCACCAGCAGAACGCGACAGGATTCTAGCTGCACGTCAGCGGACGACAGTGAGAGATCCGCTTGCCAACCTTCGAATATAGTTCGCCGCCCGCCCTCGACAAGGATCACGCTGCTCGGAGACGGAAGGTCCTTCTTGCGGACGACCCCAGAAACGTCCACCCCCTCGCGGCGAAGATCGTCGATGATGAACTCGCCCACCACATCGTCGCCCACGACGCCGCGGAATGAAACGCGGCGACCGAGACGCGCGAGCGCCACCAAGGCGGTCGGTACGGGCCCACCGCTCGATTCAAAGAATCCCTTGGCTCGGTACTTCTCATCGGGCGTCGGAAAGGTGTCGAGCAAGACGGTGACGTCCCTCACGCATACGCCGAGTCCGAGAACGTCGAAATCCGCCATCCTTATGTCTTTCTTCTGCGGTGTAGAATAGCAGACGGTGAGCAAAACCAAGCCGCCTCCGCGTGGGCGGGGCGCCGTCAGCAATCAAGAAGGCCGGTTCGAGCCATATCGATCCGAGGCGTTCGATGACGGCTGGCAAGGGCTCGATTGGGAACCGACGCCGATCGCAACGACGGTGACTCCCGAGAAAAGCCGAACTGTCATCACCCGAAACGACTCGCCCGACGTACCGTTCGACCTCTCCATCAATCCGTACAAGGGTTGTGAGCACGGCTGCATTTATTGTTTCGCGCGTCCGACGCACGCTTACCTCGGCTTGTCGCCGGGGCTGGACTTCGAAAGCCGAATCTTCTCGAAGCCTGAAGCGGCGGCAAGATTGCGGGAGCAGCTCGCCAAGCGGGGATATCGGCCTCAGGTGATCGCCTTGGGTGCCAACACCGATCCGTATCAGCCGGTGGAGAGAGAGTTGAGAATAACTCGCTCGATTCTCGAAGTCATGAACGAATTCCATCATCCCGTGGTTATTGTCACCAAATCCAACCTCGTGCTCCGAGATCTGGATCTGTTGCGTGCGCTCGCGGCAGATAACCTGGTCAACGTCATGGTCTCGATCACCACACATGATCGGGAGCTTGCTCGGCGTATGGAGCCACGCGCTCCAACACCAGAGCGTCGGCTCGAAGCGATGCGTGGCCTCGCGGAGGCCGGCGTGCCGGTAGGTGTCCTCGCCTCGCCGATGATCCCCGGCCTCAACGACTCGGAGATGGAAAGCATCCTGAAATCCGCGGCCGGTGCCGGAGCCAGCTCGGCGGGTTACATATTGATCCGGCTCCCGTTAGAAGTGAAGGAGCTCTTCACGGAATGGCTCGAGACCCACTATCCGACGAAGGCGTCTCACGTACTGAATCTCATCCGCGGAGCTCGAGAAGGCAAGCTCTACGATCCCCAGTTCGGCACGCGCATGCGAGGCACCGGGCAGTACGCCGAGTTGCTCGAGCGTAGGTTCGAAGTTGCGCGACGCCGGTTCGGTCTGGACAACAAGCCAGCACCCCTCGAAGTCGCCCGATTCCGCGTGCCGGCCCGCCCAGGGGATCAAATGACGCTCTTCGAGTAGGTCGAGCCGCCCGGAGGCTACGCGGATTGCAGTGACGTTGGTCTGTCGTCACCGCGATCCGTCCATGGCCCAAAAGAGCACTCCATCCATCAGATTCGGCGTCTCATGGCCAAATTCGGCATCCGATCCGCCCGGGCGCAGTGCGCGGCTCTGCAAGAATAAAGATCGCCGAGAAAAATAATTCAGTTTTTTGGGTTTACGCGGATTCGTGTGGGTAAGTTCTGACGGAAAAACAGTGTAACTCATTGTGTGGAAAAGGTATCGAGTACTTCATCAGGTGCTGAAAAGTGGTCCATTTTTAGGATAGGCTAACCGAGTGAAAAATTCCCAGTCGATCCGCTCGCTGTTTGCGCTGCCAGGTTTCGTGGTTGGTGCCGGATTGAAGGGTCTATTCGGTGACCGATACGCCCGTGTCATCCAGCTCAAGAGGCGAAAAAAACAGCTGTGTGCTCTTACTGTGGGCAACGGTGCCGGGGGCGCTATGACAAGCAAGTGTGCCGGGTCCGCGACCTGTCGTTGGCAGGCTGGCGGATCTATCTGGAATACGAGCGTTGGCGCGTCAACTGTTCTGGGTGCGGCGGTGTGCATGTAGAACACCTAGACTGGCTGGCGAACAACTCGCGCTACACCCAGCGTTTTGCGACGCATGTGGGCAAGCTGCGCCGGGATATGCCGAACAAGGCGGTGGCCGAGATGGAACGTCTGCACCACGGTACGGTGAAGGCTCTGGATACGCTCTACATGCAAGAGCAGGTCGACCGGGCGGGGCTACCGGCGCCTCGGGCCATCGGTGTCGATGAGATCTCCATCCGCAAGGGACATAACTATCGCGTCATTGTCAGCGACCTGGAGCGGGCGCGTCCCATCTGGGTGGGCGGTGAGGGTCGTAAAGAAACCGACATCGATTTGTTCTTCAAGGCGCTGGGCGGAAAGAAAAGCGCCCGTATCAAGCTGGCCGCCATGGATATGTGGAAGCCCTTCCGGAACTCGGTGATTCACAACGCGCCTAATGCGCGGATCATCTTCGACAAGTTTCATATCATGCGTCATCTGTCAAAGGCCCTCGATGAGGTCCGGCGCGGTGAGTACAAACGCCTCAGCGGCAAGGACCGGTCGTACATCAAGGGGCAGCGTTACACTTTGCTTTCCCGGCGGGAGAACCTGAGCCTAGACGGTCGCCGCGCACTCAAAAAGTTGCTCCAGGCCAACCGGCGCCTGAACACCGCCTATATTTTGAAGGAGGCCTTCGGGCAACTCTGGGATTACCGCACCGAACGCGGCGCTCGCGCCTTTTTCACTCGTTGGAAAGACAGCCTCAAATGGCAACGCCTGCATCCGTACCAGAAGTTCGCCGGTATGATTGAGTCCCATTGGGATGGTATCGCCTCCTACTGTCATCCGGAGAACAAAGTCAGTCTCGGCCTAGTTGAAGGGGTCAACAACAAAATCCGTGTTCTGCAACGACGCGCCTACGGCTATCGCGACGAGGAATATCTCAAGCTGAAGATCGTGGCGGCTTTCCTTCCGCCATTACCCAGAAATGCAGTTTTCAACCCACACGAATCCGCGTAGACCCAGTTTTTTCTTGACAGCTTATTCGCCGCGATATGAAAAATACCGCAGATACGATCTGGAGTAGGCCTGTACGCGCGATAAAGAAACGACCGTCACGCTCGTTTGCTTAGATAGACTTCGAGAGTGTCTCAACGCGTTTGCGTTGAGCACGCGCGAGCACAGAGCGTCAAAAAAGTCCATGCTATAACAGGCGCATGAACAAAAAAGACGAATTGAAATCGCTTTCCCGACTATCGGATGACCAGCTTCTTGGCCGACTGTCGAACGTTTTGAAACAGTCGCGGCGTGTCGAGTCGGTTCTCGTTGCGCATAGCTGAAGTCGATGCACGCCGACTGTATGCCCGTGAAGCTTCGTCATCGATGTTTAAATATTGCGTCGACGTGTTGCACTTGTCCGAGGCAGAAGCCTGCCTACGCATAGCCGCCGCACGTGGGTCGCGCCAACATCCAGCGCTGCTGACGATGCTCGACGATGGGCGTCTTCACTTGAGCGGCATCGCGGTGCTGGCGCCGCATCTTACCGACACCAATTGCGAGGAGCTTCTGGCTCGAGCAACCCACAAGACCAAGCGTGAGCTCCTGGTGCTGGTGGCGGAGATTGCGCCGAAACCGGATGTCTCGCCCTCCATCCGGAAGCTTCCGAAGCAGAGACAGAATCCGGCAAGCGAACACCGTACGTCAGGCGCCGAAAGTACTCTGTCCGGAAAGAGTAATCCCGCCCTCGCCCCGGCTCCCGAAGTCGCCGACAAGCCGCCGGTCGTGGAGCCGCTGGCGCCTTCGCGCTACAAAGTGCAGTTCACCGCGAGCGCCGAGCTTCACGACAAGCTCCAACGGCTCGCGGCGCTCATGCCGGGTGCCGACCTCGCTTCCATCCTCGAAGCGTCCGTAACGGAGAAACTCGAACGGCTCGAGGCCAGGCGCCTCGGCAAAGTCGAAAATCCGAGAAAGAGCCTCGAAGATGCCGACACTACATGGCGGAGATGGACTACGGCAAAGACAAGATGGAGCGGTACAGACGTTCCGCCGACCGGGCTCGTGAACCGAAGCCGTCGTTTCCACTCTTTCCGGACAGAGTTCAAGAAACGCCGCCCCTTCGTGCTGCCGTGCAACTCGCAACGAAGGACGGCGCCGCACCCCGAGCCGTTTTCTAGCTCGCGCCCGCACAAGGGTCAATTGATGTGGTTACTACTGATAGACGATTTTTCCTCCCAGGATGGTCATCGCTACTTCCATATCGCGTATTCGCTCCGGTGAGCAGTCGAGGATGTCCTCTGACAGGACGACGAGATCGGCGAGCTTTCCCGGCTCGATGGAGCCTTGGTGCTCGTCTCCGAACGTCAAGTGGGCATAGCCGAGGCTCATCGCTCGGAGCGCCTCTTCTCGAGTGAGCCTTTGGTCTTCGCCCATCACGCCGGCGCTGATCGTATCTCGAGTGATGAAGTGATAGAGGACCCCAAGCGGGGGATAAGGGACCACCGGCGAGTCGGATCCGAGAGAAACGGGAATTTCCGCATCCAGGTAGGCGCGCAAGGGTGTCACGCTCCGGGCTCGCTCGGCTCCCCAGTATTTCACCAAGCTGGGGCCGGCGACGTAAAGATGATGCTGGCCCGAGACGACGAAACCGAGCTCCTTGATGCGCGGGAACTGGTCTTGCTGCACGATGAAGCCGTGCTCGATGACCCAGCGTCGCTCGCCGATGCTCCGATCCTCGTTGGCTTTCTGGTAGGCGTCTAGCACCAAGTCGATGGCGGCATCACCTACCGCGTGCGTGGCCACCCGCCAGCCACGCTGATTGAGGGCGCGCACCAAGTCGATATAGCTCTCGTTGGGAAACGTTTGAAGGCCGTCATAAGTCCCGTTTTCTCCCCAGGGCTCCTCGTACGGATCGCGTATCCATCCACCTTCGAAGCCACCGTCTAACTCCGAGCTTGATTCCGCCGACCTTCAGCCATTCGTCACCTTCGTCGGGACCGACGCCCCAAGCAGCTATGACGTCGTCCAAACGAGCCGGATCGATCGAGGGCCTGGAGCCGAAATAGGACGTTCACCCGTAGCGTCAAATCTCCACGGCGCTTGAGTTCCGCGAGCGCGTCGTAAAGCTCCTTGTTCCCGCTGGCATAGCGAATGCTGGTGAGACCGACCTCGTTCAAACGTCGATGCTCGGAAACGAGGCCATCTAGTCGGTAGCTGACGCCGACCGACGCCTGAGGGAGAAGCTTGACGAAACGCTTCGCCCGGTCGACCAGCTCTCCGTTCAAGCGACCGTCATCGTACCGGCCGATGCTTCCGCCATCGGGGACTTTCGTCGTCTCGTCGATGGCCCACTTGGCTAGCGCCGCGCTATTGAGAATGTACTCGTGCCCGCCTCGCACGACCACCGCTGGATGGTGGGGTGCGGCTTCGTCCAGCTCGTCCCGGTAGGGAAGCCGCTGCTTTCGAAGCTGCCCTTCGTGCCAATCGCCGTCGGTGGAGATGACTTCACCTTCCGGCGTTTCCCTGGCGCGCTCGGCGATGGCCTCCAAGACATCACCGAGACTGCGCGTGGAAGAGAGATCCACGCCGGGACCGCCCCCGATGTTGTGGTAGTGATTGTCGGCGAAGCCGGGAGCGACGGTCCTGTCCTCCAAGTCGATGAGCCTCGTCTCCGAACCAGCGAGGGCGGTGATGCTATCGTTCCCGCCCACCGCGACGATCTTATCGTCCTTAATGGCGAGCGCCTCAGCGATCTGGAACGCCCGGTCGAGGGTCACGATCTTCCCGTTGTGTAGCACGAGATCGGGGGCGTCGGTCGTTGCGGTCTCGCAGGAGATCACGAAGCCGGTCCAATACCCGATTAGCAAGACCCTCTTCAATCCGATGCCCATCATTTCAGCCGATATCGAGGACCATCCCGTCTTCGGCGAGAATGACTGGTCCATCGAAGTTCGCGCGGATCTGATGGGTCAGCTCCATCCAAATCTCCGGTCCCACCGGCTCACCGAAATACTGTCTGGACATCTCGATGGCCGCCTCTCCACTGGTGAAAGGTCCCACGTGTGTGGCGACCACTTTCTTGACGCCCGCTTCTTGAGCGAGCTCGCCGAGCTCACTCGGTGCGGTATGGCCGGTGCTCGGCTTCTTGCGGGAGTTGAAACTTCCGCCCACCGTCATCCCATCGGGCGCGAACGTGCATTCGTGGATCAGCATATCGGCACCTTTCGCGAGCTCGATGACGCTGTCGGCGGGTCCGGTGTCCCCGCTGATGACTACCGATCCGTAGCTCGAGTCGATGCGATAAGCGTAGCTTTCCTTGCCCATCGAGGTTAAGTGCGGAGTCAAGGCAGCCGTCACTTTGAACTTGTCCGTTTCGACGACTGCACCAGCGGATACGTGGCTCACCTCGACCGGAGGCTCTGGTTCGGCCTGCATCGGAACCGGATCGCGCACTCTCTTTTTCACGAACTCCACGTCCATCTGATGCATGCCGTAGAGGGCTCCGTCGGACATCGCCTTGGTGCCCGGAGGTCCGAAAACCTTGAACGCGCCTCGCCGGCCCGCAATCCAAGACGAAACGACGAAGTAGCCGTAGGTGGCGATGTGGTCGAAATGAAGGTGCGTGAAGAAAACGTAATCCACATCGACCGGATTGATGCCGGCCGCCGCCAGATTGTCCATGGCTCTTCGGCCGCAGTCGAACAGCAGGATGGTGCCGTCGACGAGAACCGCTTGGCTAGCACCGCCCCGCTTCGGGTCGATGAGTGCCGAGCCCGAGCCGGTGATCACGACCTGCATGCCTTGGTCGCGGATCGCACTGTCGGGGGCTCGTGCGGGCCCGGAACGGAATCGCGGTGCCGCGGTTACCGAGGCGGCGGTGCCTACGAGTGTTCCCAAAACGCCCCGCCGTGTCCATTTCGATCGACTCGCTTTGCTCACGGTGATCTCCCTTCTTCATGAGTTCCCTGGAATGGGTCAACCTTATAGATCCGCCCACCCGAGTCAAGCGCATCCGGTGGGCGAGTAGAGATCTCGTCCGTTGATCGGTTATACAGGGACGTGTCCGAGTCATCGCGCGAAATCGTTGGGCTGGTCATGGCGGCAGGAGAGTCGACGCGCTTCGGGTCGCCTAAGCAACTACTTCCTTTTGGAGATACCACGCTTCTCGGCCACGTTGTGCAAAACGTGAACGCCTCCGGCGTAGACCGAGTCGTTGTTGTTCTGGATCGTTCCCGCGGATGAATTGAAGGATGCGGTGGATTTCGGGCGCGCCGCGGTGGTGGACAATCGAGCCTATCGTTCAGGCTGTGCTTCGTCTCTTCTCGCTGGTTTGGACGCCCTAGGTGAGTGTGCTGCGGTCATGCTTGTTCTGGGCGATCAGCCCGGCGTCGGGACCGCGATCATCGACCAGGTCGCGAAGGACTGGCGTGCGTACCGGCCCTGGGCGTCGGTCACGTCTTACCGCGAAAAATTGGGCCATCCCTTTGTCTTCGCGCGTCCGGCGTTCGAGGATCTCCGAGGGCTTCATGGGGACAAAGCGATCTGGAAGCTCATCGAAGAATCTCCGGAACGGGTGCGGCGGGTAGAGATGGACATCGAGCTTCCTCCGGACATCGATACCCCCGAAGACTACCAGCGGGTACACGCGATGTGGCCGAAGAATGGTGATGACGATTGATCAGTCGTCGCGAATAGCTTCCGCATCGACTCGGATCAGGACGTCGCTACCGACGACCACCCCACCATTTTCGAGATCCCCGTTCCAACTGATCCCGAAGTTGTGTCGGTTGATAACGGTATCCGCGACGAACCCGGCCCGTATCTTGGGCCCTAGGTCTTTACCGCCCTCCCACCACGGCGTCGGCCATTGTCCAAGGTGTCTCACGTTCATCTCCACCTCGCGCGTGATGCCTTTAATCACCAAGGCGCCCTTGACCTTGAACTCGTTCTGGCCGATGCGATCTATGAACTTTCCCCGATAGGTAATGGTCGGATGCTTTAGGGGGCATATTGACAGCAATCTACTTGACTTTGTGGAACCCCCAGGGGTAAGTTCGCGCTCGTACCAGGCGCGTGGCCGGGCCACTTTGTGCAACCTGGTGTGTTGGCGTCCACTCCGGCGGACCAATCGAGCGCATACCGGTCAGCCGGTGCAGGAAATGAATCAAGCCGTTTCAAACCCGCGGCTTGGAGCCGGCTAGACATGATTCGAACTCGTACTCTCATCGCCACCGGTTTCCCCGACGCCTGGCCACGTCGACTCGTTGCAACTCGGTGTTTCGTCCATCACGGCGCCCCACCGGCAATTTGCACACACCAACGTCCGGAGATACCGCTCCAATTAATTGAAGGAGGCCTTCCATGATCCCCCCTCCCTTTGACTACGCGGCACCGAAAACGCTTTCCGAAGCGGTGGCGCTTTTGGGAAAAAACCGTGAGGCCAAAATCCTGTCAGGCGGACATAGTCTGCTCCCGATGGTGAAGTTTCGGCTCGCCACCCCGGCATTGCTCGTGGACATCAACCGGGTGGATGGGTTGAGCTACATCCGTGAGGACGGAGATTGGTTGAAGATCGGCGCACTCACCCGAGAATCCGATCTGGAGGTCTCCGACGTTGTACAGAAGAAATATCCTCTTCTTGCGGATACGGCACGGGTCGTCGCCGACCCTCTCGTTCGTAACATGGCGACGGTGGCGGGCAACCTCGCCCATGCCGATCCGGCGAACGATCACCCGGCCACGATGCTGGCTTACGGCGCCCGGATCGTCGCGACCGGTCCAAAGGGCGAGCGCGAGATCGCGATCACAGAATTCTTCGAAGACGCGTTCCAAACTGCGCTGGCGCACGACGAGATCTTGAGCGAGATCCGTATTCCCTCACCCAAGAAGGGGAGTGGCGGCGCTTACATGAAACTGGAGCGGAAGGTCGGAGACTATGCGACGGCGGCGGTCGCCGCACAGATAACGCTCGACAATGGCAAGTGCGCTTCGGTCGGCATCGGGCTTACCAACGTCGGCTTGACGCCCATCAAAGCGACGGCCGCGGAGGAAGCCCTTACCGGCCAAGAGCCGAGCGAAG
Organism: Candidatus Marinacidobacterales bacterium; assembly: GCA_965219415.1. Taxonomy (GTDB): domain Bacteria; phylum Acidobacteriota; class Vicinamibacteria; order Marinacidobacterales; family DATDRI01; genus CBDCNP01. The sequence goes on along the minus strand of OZ244742.1, from coordinate 641,455 downwards.
CCAACATAAAAAAGGCGGCCCAACTGGCATCGGAGGCCGCGGAGCCCATTGCCGATCACCGAGGTTCGGAAGAATATAAACGCTCATTGGTAAAGACGTTTACAGTGCGAACGCTTCGCAAGGCGGTGGAGCGGGCCCGGGGAGGTGCGGCATGAGTACCCATCACATCAAAGTGACGGTGAACGGCGAGGCTCACGAAGCCGATGTCGAGCCGCGCCTGCTTCTTGTTCACTTGATCCGGGAAGTCATCGAGCTCACCGGCACGCACATCGGTTGTGACACCACGTCGTGCGGTGCCTGCACCATTTTGTTGGATGGGATACCCGTGAAGAGCTGCACGGTTCTCGCCGTCCAGGCCGATGGCCGCGAGATCAAGACGGTCGAAGGGCTTGCCACTAACGGTGACCTCCATCCCATTCAAGAGGGATTCATGGAAGAGCACGGTCTGCAATGCGGTTTTTGCACGCCAGGAATGATGATGTGCACGAGTGCTCTGCTGGAGAAGAACCCGAATCCGACCGAGGACGAGATCCGGTGGGGCATCTCGGGCAACCTCTGCCGCTGTACAGGCTATATGAATATTGTTAAGGCGGTGCAGTACGCCGCGGAGAAGAAATCATGAGCGAAGTGAGAGGTCTCGGCCATTCGGTCAAGCGAAAGGAAGACCCCCGTTTCATCCGCGGGAAGGGGCGCTACATTGACGATATCAAGCTGCCGCGGATGTTATATCTCGACATCGTGCGCAGTCCCTACGCTCACGCGAAGATCAAGAGCATCAATGACGAGAAGGCACTCAAGACTCCTGGCGTCGCTGTGGTTATCACCGGAAAGACGCTGGATGGCTATGGGCTTGCGTGGATGCCGACGCTGTCGAACGATCAGCAAATGGTCCTGCCCCTCGATACCGTCAAGTACCAAGCGCAAGAGGTAGCAGCGGTGGTGGCCACGAGTCGCTATGCGGCTGCCGACGGCGTCGCGGCCGTGGAGGTGGACTACGAGCCGCTTCCGGTGGTGGTGGATCCATTCAAGGCGTTGGAACCCGGGGCCACCAAAGTCCGCGAGGAGAAAGAGAGCAACCACATCTGGCATTGGGAGACCGGCGACAAAGAGGCTACGGAAAAGGACTTGAAGGGTGCCGACATCACCGTGGAGGAAGACTTCTATATACCCAGGATCCACCCAGCTTCCATCGAGACCTGCGGCTGTGTAGCGAGCTGGGACAACGTGGAAGGAAGGTTGACCCTATATATGACCAGCCAAGCGCCACACGCTATTCGCACAGTGGTGGCACTCATTGCGGGGCATCTGGGGTTGGTCGAGCACAAGATCCGCGTGATCTCTCCGGACATCGGGGGAGGCTTCGGCGGCAAGGTTCCGGCCTATCCTGGCTATATCGTCGCGGTGGCGGCCTCGGTCGTAACCGGAAAACCGATCAAGTGGATCGAGGATCGCTCAGAGAATCTGCAGGCCGACTCTTTCGGGCGCGACTATCACATCAAGGCGTCGGTGGCGGCGAAAAAGGATGGTACATTGACTTCCGTTCGTATGAAAACGATCGCCGATCATGGCTATAGCGATGCCGCCGCGCAGCCGTCGAAGTTTCCCGCCGGCCTCTTTCACATCTGCACGGGCTCTTACGACTTCAAGAACGCTTTCGTGGAGGTCGACGGTGTCTACACCAACAAGCCACCCGGAGGCATCGCCTATCGGTGCTCCTTCCGAGTAACGGAGGCGGTCCACGCCATCGAGCGTATGGCCGACATCATGGCCCATGAGTTAAAGATAGATCCGGTCGAATTCCGCATGAAGAACTTCATCAAGAAGGAGCAGTTCCCCTACAAGTCCGCGCTCGGGTGGGAGTACGACAGCGGGGACTATGGGAAGGCGCTCCAGAAGGCCGTGGACATGATTGGCTATAAGGAGCTGCGCAAGGAGCAGGCGGAGAAACGGAAGAAGGGCGAGCTCATGGGCATCGGGATCTCTTCGTTCACGGAGATCGTCGGTGCCGGACCTTCCAAGCAGTTCGACATTCTCGGCCTCAAGATGTTTGACTCCTGTGAGCTCCGATTACACCCGACGGGAAAGGCCATCGCGCGCTTCGGTACGAAGTCGCAGGGGCAGGGACACGAGACCACCTACGCGCAGATCATCGCCGAGGAGCTCGGAATGCCGCCCGAGGACATCCAGGTCGAAGAGGGAGATACCGATACGGCTCCTTACGGCTTGGGCACCTACGCAAGTCGCAGTACGCCTACCGCCGGTGCGGCGGGCGCCATGGCGGCACGGAAGGTTCGTGAGAAAGCGAAGAAAATCGCGGCTCACTTGCTCGAAGCCTCGGAAGACGACCTGGTCTGGGAGAAGGGCAAGTTCTACGTGAAGGGCTCGCCGGATCGCGCAAAGACGATCCAAGAGATCACGTTCGCCGCATACACCAACTTCCCCCAGGGAGTAGAGGGAGGATTGGAAGCCGTCTCTTACTACGATCCTCCCAACCTGACCTATCCTTTCGGGTCCTACGTCTGTGTGGTGGACATCGATCGGGGTACTGGAGAGGTGAAGGTGCGGCGCTTCGTAGCGGTGGACGACTGCGGCGTTCGCATCAACCCGATGATCGTCGAAGGACAGATCCATGGGGGTCTCACGATGGGGCTGGCGCCCGCACTGCTGGAAGAAATCTCCTACGATGAAGACGGCAACGTGCACGGCGGTACGTTCATGGACTATCTAATTCCCACCGCAGTCGAGACCCCGAAGTGGGAGACCGGCGAGACGGTTACTCCTTCGCCGCACCATCCGATCGGCGCCAAAGGAGTCGGAGAGTCGGCGACCGTTGGAGCCCCTCCGGCCATCGCCAACGCGGTGATCGATGCTCTGTGGCATCTCGGAATCAGGAACATCGATATTCCCATCACTCCAGCCAAGGTATGGGCGGCGTTGAATGAAAAGGGCGTCGCCTTGGAGGAATAAATTGCTAGGAGATTACATAGAAGCGGCGAGGCTCCTGAAGGAAAGGGGAAAGTCCTTTGTCATCGCGACCGTAGTTCGCGCCGAACGTCCGACGTCCGCGAAGCCGGGGGCGAAGGCGATCGTCACCGACGATGGAACGTTGGTTGGCTGGGTGGGAGGAAGTTGTGCCGAGCCGACCGTCGTTCGAGAGGCGCGCAAGGCGATCGAAGACGGTCAACCGAGGCTGGTGCGACTCTGTCCGCCGGAGCAACTGGGGAGTGGACCTAAAGAGGGTGTCGTCGAAGTGGCGCTGACGTGCGTCAGCGGAGGTACCTTGGAAATCTATCTCGAGCCACACCTGCCCAAACCGCACCTCATAGCGGTCGGACATCTCCCGATTGTCGAGGCCCTGGTCAATCTCGGCAAGGACATGGTGTACGAGGTCACCGTCATGTCGCCGGAAGCGGAGCCCCAACGATTTGCTCGTGCCGATCGCATCGTGACCGACCTCGATTTCTCTAAGCTTCGGATCGGTCGCGATACGGCGATCGTAGTTGCCAGTCATGGCAACTACGATGAGGAAGCGCTGGAAGGTGCTCTCGCCACCAAGGCCGCCTATGTGTCATTGGTCGCTAGCAGCAAGAGAGCCGAATCCGTACTACACGACCTCCGCCAGGCACGTGTTCCCGAGGAACGCCTAGAGGAGCTCAAGTATCCTGCGGGGATCGATCTCGGCGCTTCGTCGCCACCCGAGATCGCGGTCAGCATACTTGCGGAGCTGGTTTTGATTCGTCGCCGCCGCCTAATCCCAGGGATGGGCGTCGAGCCGGCTGCCCCTCATACCGATGCCGAGGCCTCTTCTCGCGCACCGGAACTGACCGAAGCCACAGATCCGGTTTGCGGCATGGCCGTGGAGGTGGAGTCAGCGCAACATCTCTCCGATCATGCTGGCCAGGTCTATTATTTCTGTTGCTCCGGTTGTAAGCGATCCTTCGATAGGGAACCAAAGACCTACTTGGTGAAGCGATAGCCGATGCATTTCGATGGAAAGGTCAACATCACGCAGTCACGCGCGGAGGTTTGGGCTTTTCTAACCGATGCCCAGGCTGTGGGCCAGTGTATGCCCGGGCTCGAGTCCATCGAGATCGTTACTCCGAACAAGAAATTCCGCGCGCTTGGAGCGTTGGGCCTCGGTACGGTCAAGATCAAGATGAATACCGATGTGGAATGGGTAGAGCTGGATGCCCCCAACCGAGCGAAAATGAAAATGAATGGCACGGCGCCAGGAAGCTCCATCGACGTCACCAGCGAAATGCAGTTGACCGATGGTGCCGACGATTCTACCGATCTGGAGTGGTCGGCAGAGGTGAAGGTGCTGGGGACCATCGCGAGCCTTGCCGCACGACTCATGAAACCCGTTACCCAAAAACTGACCGCTCAGTTCTTCACTTGCGTTAAAAAGAAACTCGAAAAATGAAGTTCGGTCCTGTTCCTTTGGAAAGGGCCGAAGGCAAGATTCTGGGACACAACGTCGCCGGTCGCGATGGCCGGCGGTTGCTCCGGAAGGGAAAAGCTCTCAGTGTGGAGCACGTAGCGGTGCTCCGTGAGATGGGGCGGACCGTTGCGTACGTGGCCGAGCTCGAGCCCGGTGACGTGGGTGAGGATGTGGCGGCGCGTCGCGTTGCAGAGGCGGCGCAGGGTGATGGTCTTCGACTCTTGGGCTCCGCCACCGGTCGGGTCAACGTTCTAGCTACCACCCAGGGGTTGTTTCGTGTGAACACCGGTCGGCTGGTCCGTCTAAACGAGTGTCAAGGCGTCACGCTCGCTGCGCTCGATACTCACACCGCGGTGGGCCGCGGTCAGGCAGTGGCCACCATCAAAGTCATTCCCTACGCGGTACCGGAACCGATCGTCGTGCGCGCCGAGGCGATCGCCACCGAGGGAGAACCTCTCATCCGTGTGGACGAGCTCCTGTCACGCTCGGTGGGGATGATCCTTTCGGGATCGCCGTCGGTTCGCGACAAGCTCTTCGAACACTTCTCTCCGTTGGAGGAAAGGGTGCGGAGCCTAGGCTCTCACATTGCGAAACGCGACTACGTCACGTTGGACGATGATTCCGGAGAGTCTGTGCTGGCTTCGGTGATCGAACGACAGCGAGATGCCGGCGTCCTTCTGATCCTCCTTGCGGGAGAGACTGCGATCATGGATGTGGGAGACATTATGCCGCGTGCGCTAGAGCGTGCCGGCGGGCGAGTAGAGTGTGTCGGCGCCCCGGTGGATCCGGGCAACCTTCTGATGCTGGGCTATATTGGTGATGTGCCGGTGCTGGGTGCGCCAGGCTGCGCCAGGAGCAGGAAGGTCAACGTCGTGGATTGGGTGCTTCCCCGACTCCTGGTCGGGGACCGTTTGACGCGCGCGGATATCGTTGCCATGGGACACGGTGGACTCTTGGAGGACGTGCCGGAGCGACCGCTGCCGCGTAGCCGCATCGACTGAGCAGAGGAGATGACATTGAAAAGAGACACCGTTGTCGAGGTCCCTGCTAGACTCGTCGCACTTGTAGCGATCGTCGTATTAACAGCTCCTTCCGTTTTCGGACAGAGTTGTCCTTCGTGTGGTGAGTACGAGACCGTCGTCGAAAAGAGACGGCAATTGGAACAAGCCTTCAGCCTTTCGTTAACCGTCGCTGATTGTCTAGGAGTCTCCAATCTGAATACCTGCCGGAAGATCGAGAAGATCTTGGAGAGCGTCACGCAGGGTATCGATGGCATTATCGAACGCAACACTCCGGATGGCGAGCGTCGCTGTGTGAGCTGCGATCCGCGGCCCAACTTGATCTCACTGACCCATGGTCTCAACTCATTGACCTATTTTCTCTTGGACAATGGCTATGGCGACCCGAATTCCACACATGAGAGCAGGCTAGCGAATCTGAAAAAGTTGCGGGGCTATCGATGTCCTTGCTCAGCGTCATCCGAGGAAGCTGCACCGGCGGACGTCGAGGATCCCGAGGATACTGCACGCGAGGAGCTAGGGAGGAAGTGTGGCCCCAACTTCACGAAAAGGAGAAAAGGGTTGCGGCAGGTTCTTCGTGTGCCGGACGATCGAAGTGGATGCTACCAGTCGCGGAAATGCCGGGGGGCGACTTCTTATAAAGGCTTCGACGTCGAGCCAGGCTACTGGTCTTATGACGGCGAGTATTGGTATGTCTGGGCCGAGCGACTGGGAACCGAGGGGGAATGGGTCGAATGCCTGCCCGAGCCCGAGGAGTCCGATCCGCCCTCTTAGGCTGGCTTACCAAGAGCCTTGAGCATGCCCTTGGCCTGCATCGCACGGCGGAAGTTGCGCCTCCTCAGAAACCGCGGTGAACGTTCATGCTCGGCGAGCGCTGCATTCAAGACATCACGCGCCTCGGCGGGCTGGCCGGCTTTTTCTAGATACTCAGCAAGAAGAACCTTGTGCTGCATGCGGGGATTTGCCTCCACCAGCCTCTTCAGAAACCCCAGGCATTCCTCCTGACGTCCATCTTCGAAGAGGGCGTGAGCGAATGGTGGCCAAACGGCATACTGTCGGTAGGTCTTGTCGATTTCGAGTAGCGTGTTGAGGCGCTCGGCCGCATGCTCGTATTCCTTTCGAGCAATTGCGGTTAACCCCGAACCGTAGAGAGCTTCGGGATCTTGCGGCTCCTGCCGCAGCGCCCCCGTAAAGTGTTCAGCCGCTTCTTCATAGTTACCCTGGTGGTAGAGCCCCTGGGCGAGGGTGACGCGGTTAGCCGAGCTGGGGGTTTGCTGAAAGTGGTAGCGCAGGTCTTCCACCGACGGTGGCCTTCGAAAGATATCCCCGATCCGTGCTAAATTATAGTCATCGATTTTCACAAGGAAAAATAGACCACGCCACCAAATGGCACAAAGAAGATGATCCAAGGCCAGTAGCAGGCCTCGCGACGCTTTATGGAGTCGGCCACGAGCCACACCTTGAAAATGAGGACCAGCGCAGGCAATAGTCGGATCATTTTTATTCGGCTAGGCCTTGGCGAATGCAGCCGGGCGCCAGGCCAGTTCGACGTTGGATTCTTGATCGGGTTGTCTACTTTTTTACCACAAGAATTGCTTTTGATCTGATGGTAATGGCAGTCTGCAAGGGCCGGTTGGGCGATGTGGCAAGAGATTTGCGCTCCGGAGCCCATGCTAACCGGTCGTCCGAACAAAGCGAATTGCGATACGATCAGGCGGACCAAGGAGGGAAGGATTGGGGCTGCAGGTTCTCATTGCCGGCTGCGCGGCCGATGAAAAGTCACAAGTAGATCGCACGGTCAGAAAGGCGATCGGGAATCGCGCTGAAGCCGGTCCCTGGAGCGTCTCTCTCGTCAAACTAGGTGCTGAGTGGTCGGTGACGATCGACGGGCCGGAGCCCAAATACAAAGGGCTGACGTTGACGGCACCCGAGATTAGCCTTCAAAACGCTCTCGTTGAAGCGCTCACCAAGCCGCGGGCCGACATCGAGCCGGAAGCCAACTCTCCCTCACTGGCCGCGGCGGCGCCTTCAGGTTCGGGTACTCGCGATCAACATCAATGCACCAAGTGCGGCAAGAGCTTTGTCGTTGTCTATGCCGCGCAACCAGGCGAAAGAACCACCGATGCACCGGTAGCGTGCCCGCATTGTTGGCAGGTTATGAAGGTCCCGGTGGCGGCGAGTGCTGCCCAGCACGAGGATTATCGAGCCGAAGCCGTGTAATGATGGTTTCTTCGTCCCATAATCCCTCTCCCTTCCGCCTTCGCTAGAGCTTCGGCGGACCCGCCGAAGTCCTTAGACACTACGCGGACGGAGACGGGCTGGGAGAGTGGATCTCTCATCCCCGGAATTTTCCGCCAGGAAAGCTGTATGCTTAGCAGGGAGGCGGTGATGACGAAACTCTTGTGCGTGGCGCTGATGGTCGGCGTTGGCGTGTCTTGTGTCGACCGCGCCGACGCGCCAATGGAAGAAGAGATGGCGGAGCAGGTCATGGTGGGGTCGGTCGTACCCGCCGCCCCGACCCCCGGTCGTTTCGGCATGGTGGCGGCGAAGGTCGCGGCGGAGTCACCCAGGTTGCAGCAGACTCAGCCACCAGCCACACCCGCCCCGGTTGGGGACAAGCGGAAGATCATCCGCAACGGGTTTCTGAACTTGGAGGTCTCTTCTGTCGAAGAGGCATTGACCGATATCAAAGCCCTCGTGGATTCCGCGAATGGATACGTAACGAACGAATCGTTGAGTCAGGACCAGTACGCGACCAAGTCAGGCACTATCACTTGTCGAGTTCCCTCGGAGCAGTTGGACCAAGCCCTCGAAGAGCTCAAGAAACTCGGCAAAGTGGAGCACGTCTCTATTTCCGCAAACGACATCACCGACCAGTACTTTGATCTCGAGGTGCGGATGCGCAACCAAAAGGAGCTCGAGGAGCGGCTGGTGGAGCTTCTGAAGCGTCCAGCCAATAAGCTCGCCGACCTTCTGGCGGCGGAGCGGGAGCTGGCCCGTGTCCGAACAGATATCGACGCGATGGAGGGACGGAAGAGGCTCTGGGACAACCAGATCGCTTACTCTACGATCACCATCAACGTGCGCGAACCCGGTCCTGTAGTTCAGGGGGGCGGCGTCTTCCGAACGCTTTGGAGATCCTTCGCTCGGTCGGGAGAGAACTTCGTTCTCACTGTCGCCGAGCTCATTGCGCTAACTGGAACCCTCGTGCCTCTTGCCGTAGCGGGCCTGTTCGCCTTCTGGGGAAGCCGCAAGCTGTGGAGGCGTCGCCGTAAGTCTCAGACTCAATCGGCTGACTGACCAACATGCACATCACCGAGCCCATGACCCTTATCACGGACTACATGCTGGCGGGGCAGAGCGCCTTCTTGGCGATATCTCTATTGCGAAAATCCCGAGCGGCGGGGAAGGGCTCGGTCGGTCTCTGGGTTATTGCGTTTCTGGTTGCGGCACTGGCCGCGCTAGCCGGCGGGACATCGCACGGTTTTCGCCTTTATCTCGGCGAAGCGAACTGGGCCATCGTCTGGACGATCACGGTATGGTCCATCGGTACCGGTTCGGTATTGATGTTCATCGCGGGGCTGCGTTCGGCGCTCCGGGCAGGACCGACGACCAAGAGCATCGCAAAGTCGGTATCAGCTGGCTCAGAAAGGGAATCCTCGTGAGCGCGATTGGCATCGCGCTCATGGTTACCAAGGTCTCCATTCACCAGCACTTCAACTACAACGACCTATACCACCTGATCCAAATGCTGGGGTTGTGGTGTTTCTATCGGGGCGCATTAATTCTACACGGCTTGGAGCAGCCTGCCTTCGCTAGGGAGCGCGAGGAAGCCTCGGCAGGGTAAATAAAACGGGTTTACGCGGATTCGTGTGGGTAAGTTCTGACGGAAAAACAGTGTAACTCATTGTGTGGAAAAGGTATCGAGTACTTCATCAGGTGCTGAAAAGTGGTCCATTTTTAGGATAGGCTAACCGAGTGAAAAATTCCCAGTCGATCCGCTCGCTGTTTGCGCTGCCAGGTTTCGTGGTTGGTGCCGGATTGAAGGGTCTATTCGGTGACCGATACGCCCGCGTCATCCAGCTCAAGAGGCGAAAAAAACAGCTGTGTGCTCTTACTGTGGGCAACGGTGCCGGGGGCGCTATGACAAGCAAGTGTGCCGGGTCCGCGACCTGTCGTTGGCAGGCTGGCGGATCTATCTGGAATACGAGCGTTGGCGCGTCAACTGTTCTGGGTGCGGCGGTGTGCATGTAGAACACCTAGACTGGCTGGCGAACAACTCGCGCTACACCCAGCGTTTTGCGACGCATGTGGGCAAGCTGTGCCGGGATATGCCGAACAAGGCGGTGGCCGAGATGGAACGTCTGCACCACGGTACGGTGAAGGCTCTGGATACGCTCTACATGCAAGAGCAGGTCGACCGGGCGGGGCTACCGGCGCCTCGGGCCATCGGTGTCGATGAGATCTCCATCCGCAAGGGACATAACTATCGCGTCATTGTCAGCGACCTGGAGCGGGCGCGTCCCATCTGGGTGGGCGGTGAGGGTCGTAAAGAAACCGACATCGATTTGTTCTTCAAGGCGCTGGGCGGAAAGAAAAGCGCCCGTATCAAGCTGGCCGCCATGGATATGTGGAAGCCCTTCCGGAACTCGGTGATTCACAACGCGCCTAATGCGCGGATCATCTTCGACAAGTTTCATATCATGCGTCATCTGTCAAAGGCCCTCGATGAGGTCCGGCGCGGTGAGTACAAACGCCTCAGCGGCAAGGACCGGTCGTACATCAAGGGGCAGCGTTACACTTTGCTTTCCCGGCGGGAGAACCTGAGCCTAGACGGTCGCCGCGCACTCAAAAAGTTGCTCCAGGCCAACCGGCGCCTGAACACCGCCTATATTTTGAAGGAGGCCTTCGGGCAACTCTGGGATTACCGCACCGAACGCGGCGCTCGCGCCTTTTTCACCCGTTGGAAAGACAGCCTCAAATGGCAACGCCTGCATCCGTACCAGAAGTTCGCCGGTATGATTGAGTCCCATTGGGATGGTATCGCCTCCTACTGTCATCCGGAGAACAAAGTCAGTCTCGGCCTAGTTGAAGGGGTCAACAACAAAATCCGTGTTCTGCAACGACGCGCCTACGGCTATCGCGACGAGGAATATCTCAAGCTGAAGATCGTGGCGGCTTTCCTTCCGCCATTACCCAGAAATGCAGTTTTCAACCCACACGAATCCGCGTAGACCCAATAAAAAAGCCCGGGCCACAACCAGTGACCCGGGCACCGAGAGCGGGATAAGCTAGAAGCTGCCGCTCACACCTTTGAAGCCACGCATGGCTTGCTTCGTGGCCCACCAAAGAACACGCCGTGTGTTGTAGCAAAACCCTAATATGTAGTTGCAAGTGGATAAGCAGCGCTTCGTGCACTCCTCTTTCATCTCGTCGAGCTGCTGGTGATCGAATTTGTGATTCCCCACTGTACCCCAGTCGTGGCTGGCGGAGTACATCGGGAAGCAAGGTGCGAGCATTCCCTCCGTTCGAAAGATCAGCATGTTGTGGCCGGCGCGGCAGTTCCAGCGCTGCTTCACTTCACCCCGCATGAGGTTCTTCATCTCTCGGAGATGCGAGAGCGGGTTCACGATCCTCTGGCCGCCCTTGTTGCCTTTCGATGATCCAATCGAGCAAGTCGTCTACCTTCTCGTAGTCTTCCGGCCGCAGATAGGTTTCGTTCACTTCGAGATGCTTGAAGTGGTCTTGCTGGATCATGGGAGCCTCGTTGATGTGGAAGTCAATCGAAATATTGTGCTCCTCGGCGATGTGCGTCAGCTTGACGACGTCATCCATGTTGTTACGGCAGATGTTGGTGTTGATCGCGACCGTGTAGCCGTAACGGTGCTGCCGCTTCAGCATATAGTCGAAGTGGTCGCGTATGGGATCGAGCGCCTTGGGTAGCGAGGGCTTCACGGCCACGCTATCGATGGCTAGATTGATGGCGGCCAACCCGGCATCATCCACCCTGTCGATGACCTCGGGGCGCATCAAGCGGCCGTTGGTCGGCAGGTACACGAAGAAACCTTTCTTCGCGGCGTAGTCCGTGACCTTGTGAACGAAGTCCGGCCGCAGGAGAGGCTCACCACCCATCAAAGCGAGCACCCGATTGCCAATGGACTCGAGCCAGTCGATGGAGTGTCGGGCGGTCTCTTCCGTCATTCCTTTGAAGGCGTTGTTGTATGCCCAGCAGTAATGGCAATCCAGGTTGCACTTATAATCGGTGAACAAGTACGCGATGATGGGGCGGAGCTCCTTGCGGTTCTTGGGCGAGCGCGACGCAAAGTATGACTTGCCCCACGAGTGCCACGTCCGCATGGCGTTCGTCCTCTGGTACTCGGTCTTGGTGGGATCGGACTCGTCCGAATAGGCTCGCTGAGGGTAGACCGGCTCCGGTAGTTTCTGACCAGGAGAAGCCGGCTGCGACACCTCTTTGGCTTGTGGATCCGTCAGAATGTCATGGAGCTTCACGTCGATTCGATAGGGTTCCGCGGTCGCTGTCGCGCCAGTCTGCTGAACAGTCTGCTCTTCCGCCATCTCACGATCTCCTTTTTGTTCTATTCTTTGCGTGGCCAACCTCGGCCGAACCTCCCCTGAATCCAAGATATTAACCAAATTCAACTTGATTGAAAAGGTGAACCGCCTCGGGTTTTCCGGAGACTGTTTTAGTTGAGTCTCGCCATCTCTAGCGAGCCTTCCTGCGACCGATAGTAGTTCATCTCGTACTCGACGGGGGAGACATTTCCGATCGGCTCCAAGAGTCGTTGCGTGTTGTACCAATGCACCCACTCGAGGGTGGCGAACTCAACGTCTTCGAGACCACGCCAGGGCCCACGTCGACGGATCACCTCGGTCTTGTAGAGGCGCCGATGATGGATTCAGCCAAAGCGTTATCGTAAGAGTCGCCTCGGCTGCCGACGGACGGCTCAATGCCCGCCTCGGCGAGCCGCTCGGTGTAACGGGTCGAGACGTACTGCACGCCGCGATCGCTGTGATGCACCAATGGATCTTCTGGGTTTAGTCGGCGCTCGTGCAGCGCCTGCTCCAACGCATCGAGAGCGATGCCGGCAGTCAACGATGTCGTCGCTCGCCAACCGACGATGAGTCGAGCGAAGACGTCGATGACGAAGGCGACATACACGAAGCCGCGCCACGTGGCGATGTAGGTCAGGTCCGAAACCCAGAGCTCGTTCGGGCGTGTGGCGTTGAAGTCGCGCTCCACGAGGTCCATCGGGCGAGCGCCGCTCGAATCCGGCTTCGTCGTCTTGAATCGACGTCCACGGACCGCCCCCTGGAGACCCATTTCACGCATCAGACGGGCCACCGTGCATCGAGCCACGTCGCGGCCCTCACGGCACAGCTGACGCCAGACCTTGCGCACGCCATACACGTCAAAGTTATCTTGCCGTACACGACGAATCTCGCCGCGGAGTTGGACGTCGCGCTTCGCTCTCGCTGGCTGGCGGCTTGGGTCCTTCTCTCTCGCTTTCTGCTCGTAATAGGTCGACGGGGCGAGCGGAAGCATCCGGCAGATCGGCTCGACCCCCTAATTTTCACGGTTCGCGTCCACGAACAACACATTCACCTCGGTCGGCGGTCGAGCTCCGCCTGGGCGAAAAACGCCGACGCCTTGAGAAGGATCTCGTTCGCCCCCTTTAGCTCACGGTTCTCTCGCTCAAGCTCCTTCAGCCGCTGACCCTCGTCCGTCGTCAGTCCCGCTCGTTTCCCAGCATCACGCTCTGCTCGACGCACCCACGTGCGTAGCGTTTCCCGCGTACAGTCAATCTTCGACGCAATCGATGAGATCGCTGACCACTGAGATTCCTGCTCAGCCTGCTGGTCGATAACCATCCCCACTGCGCGCTCTTTTACCTCCGGTGAATACCTCCTTCGTCTTGTCATGACTCCATCCTCTCAAGAGGTGGAGTCTCCGGGAAACCCGGGGCGGTTCAAAGGTCAAATTTGAGCAATTCCTGTCACTCCGACGAGAACGCCTTAATCAAGTCGTACCAATAGTCTATGGCGGTATGGAAGGCATCCACGGCGACCCTCTCGTCCTGGCCATGGGCCCGCTCATCGTTGGGGTCTTCGAAGATGGCCCCGGTTCCATAAGTGAATACGCCTGCTTTTCGAACATACATCCCATCGGTGGCCCCAGTCGACATGACCGGAACCACGGGAACCCCCGGGAAGTGCTTGGCGGCGAGGCGCTCGATGGTCTCAACGGTCCTTTTCGAGAGAGGTGACGGTGGGCTAGGCGTCGCCTTACCGATGCGCGTAATCACGATCTCCTCATCGGCCACCACGCCTCTCAGTACCTGTTCGACTTTGTCGACCGACTCGCCGGGGAGTATGCGGCAGTTCACAACCGCTCGCGCAGTTTGGGGCAACGCGTTCTCGGCGTGTCCCGCCGATACCATCGTGGCCACGCACGTCGTCCGCAGCATGGCGTTGTAGTAGGGGGACGTGGATAACCGGGCAACGGCCGCTGGATCGAGAGGCAGGTGCAGGATGGCTCTCATATCGTTCATCTCCGGGTCCGACGCCCGCTCGGCAGACTTCTGGAAGAACGCCCTCGTCACTTCATTGAGCACTACCGGGAATCTATGCTCGGCGAGGCGGGTCAAACCTTTCGCAAGTCGATAGATGGCGTTGTCTTCGGTGGGGCGCGAGCTATGGCCTCCCTTGTTGCTGACCTCGAGCTGAAAGCTCAAATACACTTTCTCGCTTGCTTGAAGAGAGAGCCTTACCCGCCTTCCGTTCTCGAGATCGCCGAAGCCTGCATCGGTATTCAACGCGAGCTCGGCGTTCGCTAGGCCCTGGGGCGGTTCCATGAGCCAACGGATTCCGTTCTGCGTCGTTTCCTCGTCCCCCGTAATCACCATGATCACCTCGCGATTCGGAACGAATCCTTCTTGCCTGAGGTGAATGAAGCTCGCCACCAGTGTGGCGACGCCGGCCTTGTTGTCGGTGGTACCTCGACCATAGAGAAATCCGTCCCGCTCGGTCAGCGCAAACGGATCCATCGACCAGTCCTCGCGCAGCGCGTCGACGACGTCGAGATGGGCAAGAAGAAGTAGCGGACGACGAGCGGATTGGTTTCCTCGCCAGCGCACGACTAGATTCCCTGGGCTACCTGCTGGCCCGACGGTCCGGACGTCGTCGGTCGGGAAGCCGGCGTCCCGCAATCGACTCGCCAGGGTTTCGGCTGCTCTCAGGCTGTTGCCTGTTCCAGCCACGGTGCGTATGGCCACCAACTCCGACAAGACTTCTCGAGCCAGGCGGTGGAGCTCTTTTGCCTGCGTGCTCCCAGCGGGTGCGATGGACGATGAGGAAATCATCAAAACGAACGTGGCTGCTGCACAACCTGTCCGGTTAGCTCGTGGCGTCAATAAGTCCTCCTTCTGAGACTGTCCATTCTAGGCGATGGCAGACCGGCTTGCGTACCGTGCCTCGGTGCGATAAATCTCGGGTAGGGGGTGTCTCTCGTGAAGATGACAGTCAAACGTTTCGATTCCCCGGACGGTAGCCGCATTTTTTCGAAGGGGAAGTTCGAGCTCCTCTCGACGGGCGGTACGACGGTGGGGCGTGCCAGCTATGCGCCGGGCTGGAAGTGGTCCGAGCACGTGGGCCCGTCGGTCGGCGAAAAGAGCTGCAAGATCGAGCATGTCTGCATGGTGGTATCGGGTCGTGCCATGATCGCAATGGACGACGGAACCGAAATGGAAGTGAAGCCCGGAGACGTCTTCTACGTCCCACCCGGACACGATAGCTGGGTGCTGGGTGATGAGCCGTACGTTTCTTTGCACTTTCTGGGGTCGGAGCACTACGCGGAGCACTGCTCCGAACAGTGATGTGTCGGGCCGCCGACTGAGGCAACCGCCTGGTCGAAGTGCCGGATAGTGGGGTAAAGAGATGACCGATATGCGGCCCGAATTGTCGACGTGGGTTGCCGACAACCAGATCGAGGGCGAGGTGCTGCGAGCGACATTCGGGTGGGGGAAGTATTTTGGACTCTAGGACGGCAATGGGTGAAGGAGACAGACCCAAGGCGGCGATCGGCCACGTCACACTCCGAGTCCAAGATGTAAAGGGCTCGTGTGCCTTCTACGTGCAGTTGGGTTTGCGACTCGTCGTCGAAAACTGGGCAGGGGCAAAGGCTTCTCGATCACCCCAAACGGTCCTTCCCAAGATAGGGCAGACTAGGTGTAAGTCAAGACTCTTCGTGCGATGTAAATATTTGAAACAAAATGGGTTTAACTAGAACATGGGATGGCCGGAGACAGGGAGCTGGCTTTTAAGCCAACAATAACCTATTGATAAATAAAGACTTACGATCCAGCAAGACTGCGGTCCGTCATTCGGAGAATCTGCGAAATCCTCATCCATCGAGCGCCGCGAGCATCCGCTTAAGCGCCACGTGGCGGTAGCTTGCCACGACCAGCCGCTCGACTTCGGTCCAATCGGCTTTGCCGCCCACCTTCAAGAAAGTCCATCCATGTTTGCCGACGTACGGAGCCACGAAAAAGCGCGCGTGCGTACATAGCCGGTGTTGTTCGGCACGGGTGGCTTTGAAACAGATCGTTAGATCGCCGTGATACTCCTCGACGACGGCGAAGGTCTTCTTGCCCGCTTGAAACGTGGGGTGACCGAAGGTCTTGGTCTCTCGCACCTCGGGAAGAGGGAGGCAGAACTTTCGTAACTTTGTAACAACTTGCTTTTCTGTGGTCAACGCTATTTCTTCTTTCGGGCTGGCTGTGTCCGGCGCTTCTTCGGTGGTGCCTCGGTGTCAAACCAGTCGTAAGCTCCTAGTTGCGTCCCGCGATGAAGGTGAACCCCGCGTCATCAAGCGCGCATGTCGAATCTGCGCGTCGCGATCGTAGCGGACATACTCCCAGCAGCGGAGGGTTACTCCGTCCGCGTGCCTTCTCGTCTTAGTCGCCACTTTACGCGACCGAGGTGGAGCGACCCCGCCAATGTTTCCTATCGTCCCCAGCTGACCTTCGGGAATATGTGGCAAGAATACCTATTGAGCCGGCTGGAAGAGCTCCACTACATTTTCTGACGGATCGAGGCAAAGAATCTGTTTGCCTCCCGGACCTTCTATAATATCGTTCTTAAACTGCACACCGTTTTGTTTAAGTCGGGAAACAACAGATTCAATATCATCAACGTTAATTAGGAATCGAGACCATCCTCCTGGTGGGGGTTTAGATCCGTCAGGCATTGGCCTTGAGGCTGAAGCCTTGGGACCGGAGACCAGTAGCTGTAGGCCATCTCGTTCTAAGATAGCTATTGCTGGTCCAAATTGTTTTTCTAACCGAAAATCCAAATTTGATGTATAAAACTCAACTGCCTTGTCGACGTCATTGACGATGTACCGTATTCTGTTCATGCCAATCACCTCTTTCAGTTCTGTATCACTTGTGAATCAGTACAGTATAGGAACACTTGGTGGCGGAAGCATCGGTAGCCATTGCTACTTCTTCTTTCGCGCCGCTTGGGTTCGGCGCTTCTTCGGAGGTGCACCGGCGCCAAACCAATCGAGCCATTCCCCGGTCACCGATTGTAATCTCCGCTCGTTCAGATGGTAGATGCGTTCTCGCCCACGGCGTTCGACATCGACCAGCCCCGCGCCCTCGAGCTCACGCAGGTGCCGCGTGGTCGTCGGCCAGCGACAAGAGAAGCGCTGGGCGATCTCTCCGGCCGTCATCTCGCCGCCACGAAACCTCAGTACCAGCAAGATGTGCCGTCGAGACTGGTGTGCCAGGGCTCGGAAGACCGCATCGGTATCGGCGAGCCGTTCGTTTGCGGTTCTAGCGGAGCTCGACCCGTTCGACATGCGGAAACTCCACGGACGGCCGCCCACCTCTGTCGGCGCAATGTTTACCCATGGGCTCCCATATCGCCATGACCTCGGGAAGCTGGTGGGCGGTGTCGACCGCTGCCTGATCCCGCCAGGCGAATACCTCCACGTAAAAAGGCTCCTGGCCTTCGTCCTCCCCACTAAGGATGAGAGGCGGGGCGTCGGTTGCGAGATCGTGCTCTCGGAGGGTGGGCCAGTGCTTTGCGAGGTGCCCCCGGAAGGCGTCCTCCTCCCCCTTCTTCACTCGATACGTGGCGATGACGGTTATTGGTTTGGACATGACAGTCTCCTTAATTAGTCATTTAGCTAAATAACTAACAAATCGCCGCGCCGTTGGCAAGTCCTTTTTTCGATAAAGTCACGACCCACTAACATGGCCTTCCCTCACCGAGCCCCCTACTTCCGAGGTAGCGAGAACGACCTGATCGATCTCCTCGAGCTCATCGCAGACGAGCGGCCCCTCTCAATTCTGCGAGCCGTGTCCGGTCAGGAACCTCTGTTTCGCGGCACTCAGTTCTTTTTCGAGCAACCCGAAGACGAGTGAGACGGTGTGTGGCATCGCGACACGCAGTTTCTCGCCGGGGACGATTGCTTAGGTCCGAAAGCCGCGGCACCGCGCATGCGGGAGGTTGTGGAGCTCGATTCTCCGTAGTTCGTGGGTTTTTCTCGATGGCCAGCCGTAGCTGATTGGCGTCGATCACCACTTTCCCTTGAGTGCAGCGCAACCTGACTCCCATTTCACGTCGCAGGCTTTCTGGAAAAACTCGATCGCCTTCGGTAGGTCCTTGCCCTTCCCCATTGCGAAACGCAAGCCAGCTTGGTAGCACGAATTGGCATCGCGAGCGGCGCACCCCTTCTGGTGAAGGGCCGCCGCGCGGTCGAAATCGAGAGGGAAGTCCCGACCTTTCTCGTACTTCGAGGCCAGCATTCCACAGGACTGGCCATCTCCGGCGTCGCACGCTTGACTGAGGGGTTCCGCCGCCTTTTTCGAATCACGGGGGCACGCCGAGGCCGTGGTTGTACTGCACGCCTGTCTGAAAACATCCCAGCGCAGATCCTAGCTCGCAAGAACGTTCGGCATACCTGAACGCCATCTTGTCGTCCTTACCGATGCCCCAACCGGAGAGATACGCGTGGGCCAGGACGTAGCACGCCACGGCATCCGCCTCGTCACACTGCATTCGTCGAGTCTCGATCGGAATGCCGCCCGATTTGGCACCCTTCTGCCATGCATCGGCAGCGCTCCCGAGGTCGATCCAACCGCTTACTTTCCCCAAGCGATACATGTGCGATAGTTCTACACAGGCGACGAAGTCATTGGCGGCGCAGGCTGCTACCGCGGCCGTGCTCGATTGAACGGCTGTGCCAGACGCCGTCAAAAGAGAGAGAAGCGGGAGTGTGAGCAAGCAGGAACCCGTGGGATGCATGAATTTGAGTCTAGCAAGGGGCGAATGGAAGTCAAGGCGGGCAGATTGGTGCGCCGGGAACAACCAGCGCCCGATACGAGCCCTCCGCGCCGAACGCCGGACATTAATTTATGGATGGGACGGAAAAGTCGTTGCACGCGGGCGGAAACGGTTGACACACGCCTCATTTGTAGTAGTCTCAACGGCGCCAAACGTGCCAGCCGCAAGAGCTTCGTCGCTCTGAGGGGTTCCCCAAGCTCCCCCACGTCGTTAGACGGGAGTCAGTAAGGCGCCTTCGGTAACCCCGGGCGGGCGAGACCCTTCTCGCGGTGGCTCGAACTCATTCACAGCGGAGGCACTCATAATGAAGGAAGCGCTATCCATCAAAGTAAATGGCGCGGAGCGCGCTCACGAGGTCGAGCCACGCATGCTTCTCGTCCACTACCTACGGGAGGTGCTCGGGCTGACCGGCACCAACGTCGGTTGCGACACCAGCCAGTGCGGCTCCTGTACGGTGCTGATGGACGGTATGGCGGTAAAGTCTTGCACGGTGCTTGCACTACAAGCGGACGGTAGCGACGTCACCACCATCGAGGGGCTCGCGACCAACGGCAAGCTTCATCCTTTACAAGAGGCGTTTTGGGAGCACCACGGCCTGCAATGTGGCTTCTGCACTCCCGGAATGATCATGACTGCGCTCGAGATCCTCAGGCGCAACCCGAAGGCAAGCGAAAAAGACATCCGGGTCGGCCTGGAAGGCAACGTGTGTCGCTGTACCGGCTATCAGAAGATCGTCCAGTCGATTGCCTCGGCGGCGGTCGGTGGAAAGGGAGGCGCGTGATGGCCAAGCACGTCGGCAAGCGCATCAAGCGAGTCGAGGACCCTCGGTTCATCCAAGGCAAAGGGAGTTACGTCGCGAATATCTCATTGCCGAACATGGTTCACCTGGCCGTCAAGCGCAGTCCCTATGGGCACGCGAAGATCAACAAGATCAATGTCAAGAAAGCCAAAGCGCTCGAAGGGGTGGTGGGAGTGTTCACCGGCCAGGATCTCATCGACGGTGGTTGTAACCCGTTACCCTGCGGCTTCAACGTGCCCGATATCAAAGTGCCGACCCACCACGCGCTGGCGGTCGATAAGGTCCGTCACGTCGGAGATGGCGTCGCGGTGGTGGCTGCGGAAGATCCTAACATCGCCAACGACGCACTTGAGCTAATCAAAGTGGACTACGAACCGCTGCCGGCGGTGGTCGATCCTCGTGGGGCGACCGAGAAGAACGCGCCGCGGCTTCACAAAGACGTACCCGGTAATACCGCTTTCGAGTGGTCCCTCGGGGACAAGGAGGCCTGCGAGGCTGCCTTTGCCGGAGCCGAACACGTTGTCGACTTGGATCTCGTCAATCAAAGGCTGATCCCCAACGCGATGGAGCCTCGCGCCATCGTAGCTCAGTGGAATCCCGCGACCGAGGAGATGACCCTCTGGCTCTCCAGCCAGAATCCTCACCTGGTCCGTCTGTTGATGAGTGCCTTTACGATGGATATTCCCGAGCAGAAGCTCCGGGTGATTTCACCGGACGTGGGGGGCGGGTTCGGGAGCAAGATCCCGCACTACCCGGAGGACATCATAACTACCTGGGTGGCGAGGAAACTGAATCGCCCGGCGAAGTGGGTTTGTACGCGTAGCGAGTCCTACGTAACCGATGCGCAAGGCCGCGATCACGTGACGTCCGCCAAGATGGCCCTCAAGAACGACGGTACCGTCACCGGTATCCGGGTTTCGACTTGGGCCGCCATGGGCGCCTACATGTCGACGCTCGGGTCGCTCATTCCGACCGCTCTTTACTTGCCGCTATTGTCTGGCATCTATAAGGTCAAGGGCCTCTACGGTACAGTATGGGGGACGTATACCAACACCGTTCCCACCGACGCCTATCGGGGAGCGGGCAGGCCCGAGATGTCTTATCTGCTCGAGCGGTTGGTCGACGTGGCGGCGCGCGACTTGGGGATGGATCCTCTGGAGATCCGTCGCAAGAATTTGATCCCGTCCGCGGAACAACCCTACCAAACCCCCGTCGCCTTCCTCTATGACAGCGGTAACTACGAGAAGCTCCTCGATACCGCAGTCAAGCTTTCGAACTATCACGGACTGCGGAAGTCACAAGAAAAGGCACGCCGGGAAGGTCGGCTCGTTGGCGTCGGTCTGAGCAGCTGCATCGAAGCGAGCGGTCCTGCCCCTTCGGCAGTCGCTGGCTCGCTCGGACTTGCCGTGGGTCTTTGGGAATCGGGAGCGATCCGCGTACACCCTACCGGCAAGGTTACTGTCTTCACCGGCTCACATGCCCACGGCCAGGGACATGAGACGACGTTCGCGCAGGTCGTCGCCGACCAGCTCGGAGTTGGCATGGAAGACGTCGAAGTCGTTCACGGGGATACCGGACGCATCTCGTTCGGTATGGGCACTTACGGGAGTCGGAGCGCCGCGGTAGGCGGCAGTGCTCTCGTTCGTAGCGCGGAGAAGATCCGGGCCAAAGTCATCAAGCTTACGGCTCACCTGCTCGAGGCGGCGGAAGAGGACATCGTCTACGATCAGGATTCGGGTAAAATCTATGTCAAGGGCTCGCCCGACAAATCGAAACAGTTCGGGGAGGTGGCGTTCGCCGCTTACACCGGCCACAGCCTTCCCGAGGGAATGGAGCCCGGTTTGGAGGAAACCTCCTTTTACGATCCCGCCAACTTTACGTTTCCCAACAGCGCACATGTTGCTCAAATCGAGGTCGATCCCGACACTGGCGAGGTGACGGTACAGGAGTACTACGCCGTCGACGACGTGGGCAACGTCATCAATCCGACCATCGTCGAAGGGCAAATCCAAGGCGGTATCGTGCAGGGCGTTGGGCAGGCTCTGTGGGAGCACGGCATCTACGACGAAGACGGGCAGCTGCTCACCGGTTCGCTGACGGAGTACGCGGTGCCGCGCGCCGCGTTGTTTCCTAAGTTCGAAATCGACCGCATCGAGACGCCGTCCCCGCACAATCCTCTCGGCGTCAAGGGAGTCGGCGAGATGGGTACGATTGCCGCGACCGTCACCATCGCCAATGCGGTGCTGGACGCCTTGGCGCCACTCGGTATCAAGCACATCGATATGCCGCTCACCCCGGAGCGAGTCTGGCGAGCCATGGAGTCGGCCCGCAAGTTACAGGAAACGGCTTAGGCTAGGCTTAGGAAGGGAGATATAGAGATGTACGCCGCAAGTTTCGACTACTACCGTCCAAAGAACTTGAAACAGGCCGTGCAGCTTCTCCGCAAATACAAGGACGCGAAGATCCTGGCGGGTGGACACAGCCTCCTGCCGGCGATGAAGCTTCGGTTGAGCGCACCGTCCGCCCTTATCGACATCGGCCGGATCAAGGGCCTGTCGGGGGTCAAGGCGTCGGCGAGGTCCGTCCAGCTGGGTGCGATGACGACTCACGCGACCATCGCGTCATCGAAACAGCTGCGCAAAGCTTGTCCAGTTCTCGCCGAGGCAGCTGCGCAGATCGGAGATTCGCAAGTTCGCAATCGAGGAACGATTGGCGGTAGCCTCGCGCACGCCGATCCGGCCTCGGACCTCCCGACCGTTATCGTGGCCCTCGGAGGGAAGCTCATCGCCACCGGTTCCAGAGGAAAGCGCCAGATTTCGGCGGAAAAGTTCTTCAAAGACTTTTTCACGACCGCCCTCAAGCCCGCCGAGGTCTTGACCGGGATTCAAGTGCCAGCGATGAAATCCGGGACGGCAGGCGTTTATCTGAAGCACCGTAATCCCGCGTCGAGCTTTGCGGTGATCGGCGTCGCCGCTGTCGTGACTGTCAAGAAGGGCGTGTGTTCCAAGGTAAGGCTGGTCATCGGAGGTGCGACGCCCAATCCGGTAGTGATCTCGGCTGCCGAGAAGCGCTTAGTCGGGCAGGCACCGAGCGCACAGGCCATCGCGCAGGCCGCGGCAACGGTGTCGGATGCCATCGGCGAACCGCTCAGCGACTCGTACGCCTCGGGGGAGTATCGTGCTCACCTTGCGACGGTGATGTCCGAGCGAGCGCTCAGCGCGGCAGCGGCCAAGGCGAAACGTAAGAAATAGAGAAACCAATCGACCTTTCCCTCGGCTTCACTCCCTGCCTTGATTTGTCTCGGGGGGAACGTCTATTCTGGGGCACCCAAGGAAGACGACGAACTTGAACATTCAATCCATTGACGATCTTCAAGCCAGCCTCCGTGAGCATCTCTATGTAGCCGATCGCGGCTTGGCGACCGCGATTTACCTGTCCCTCAAGCTCGGGCGCCCACTTTTTTTGGAGGGCGAGGCGGGCGTGGGAAAGACCGAAGTGGCCAAGGTGGTGGCTCGGCTTCTCGATACCGAGCTCATCCGGCTTCAGTGCTACGAGGGCCTGGACGTGCATCATGCCATCTACGAGTGGAACTACTCTCGGCAGATGATGCACATCCGGTTGGCAGAGTCCCGAAAGGAAAAGACCGACGAGGCAGAGCTCTTTGGTCCCGAGTTTCTGTTGAAGAGACCGCTTCTGCGGGCCATCGACCATTCGCAAGACAAGGCCCCGGTGCTGCTCGTCGACGAGGTCGATCGCGGCGACGAGGAGTTCGAAGCGTTCCTGCTTGAGATTCTCTCTGATTACCAGATCACTATCCCCGAGATCGGGACCATCACCGCGACGCATCGCCCGATTGTGACGGTCACCTCCAACCGCACCAGAGAGGTCCACGACGCGCTCAAGCGTCGCTGCTTCTACTTCTGGATCGACTACCCGTCGTTCGAAAAGGAGCTCGAGATCGTGCGCGCCAAGCTGCCCGATGCACCGGATCAGCTCGCCCGCCAAGTGACACATTTCATTCAAGAGGTGCGTCGAGCCGATCTTTACAAGTTCCCGGGCGTGGCGGAGACCCTCGACTGGACCGAGGCGCTGATCGCGCTCGATCAGAAGGCACTCGACGAAAGTGTCGTGGAGGAAACTCTGGGCGTCATACTCAAGTACCAGGATGACGTAGAGAAGATCAGCGGTGAGAACGCGCACGCGATTTTGGACCGCGTCCGGGCTACTGGCTAGCGCGCCCCGAGGTCTATCGATGGTGTCATCGATTCCGCCATCAACACTGGAAGACCCGCCTCAGGCGAGCAACTTCTTTCACAATCTGATTCTGTTTGGCCGCTTGCTGCGCGGGCTCGGCTTGGACGTCAATCCGGGACGGATGATGGATCTCGTGCACGCCTTAGAACACATCGACATCGCCCGGCGCGACGATTTCTACCACGCGGCGCGAAGCCTCTTAGTGCATCGACGAGAGGACCTCCAACTCTTCGACGAGGCCTTCGAGATGTTTTGGCAGAAGTCGGTGGACGAGTGGAAGACTGTGGAGTTGAGTCTGGGCGTAAAGAAGACGCGTCGTCGCCCGCTCGTTGCATCGCGGCCGTTGCATAAAGCGGACGAAGACGAGGGTGAAGGAGCGGCGGACGATGCGCCCCCGATTTTGGAGACCACCCGTACCTACGGTGTGCAGGAGGTCTTGAGGCAGCGAGACTTCGCCGATCTATCCGGAGAAGAGTTGGAAAACATCAAGCGCCTCATGTCTGAGCTCATCTGGCAACTGGGAGAGCGACGCACTCGGCGTCAAAGGCCGGGGCCTGGGAATCGGCTCGACTTGAGGCGGACGATTCGGCTAAGTCTCAAGCGGGGTGGAGAGTTCGTCGAGTGGGCACGACGGGAGCCTCGGTTCAAACCGCGTCCGCTGGTCGTCTTGGCAGACATCAGTGGCTCGATGGAGCGGTACACGCGTTTGCTGCTCCACTTCATCTACAGCCTCACGCGAGGACTCGATCAGAGAGTGGAGGCATTCCTTTTCGGTACTCGACTGACGTGTATCAGCCGAGAGATGAGGGAGCGAGAAATCGAACGGGCGCTCGGCGAGGTCTCGCAGTCGGTCCGCGATTGGTCGGGTGGCACCAGAATCGGGCAGGCGCTCAAGGATTTCAATTTCACATGGGCACGGCGGGTCTTGGGGAGCGGCGCGGTCGTGCTCCTCATCAGTGACGGGTGGGATCGGGGCGATCCGGAGCTGCTCAAGAGAGAAATGGGAAGGCTTTCACGAAGTTGCTACCGATTGGTTTGGCTCAACCCGTTGCTGGGCTCGCCAGAGTACGAACCGTTGACGCGTGGCATGCAGGCGGCGCTACCCTATGTAGACGACTTTCTGCCGGTGCATAACTTGACCAGTTTGGAAGAGCTGGCACTACATCTCGCGAACTTGGATCGGAGGAAGGCTCCGAGACGTCGTTCGCTTCGGAGAAAGGTAGGCTGAGGCCTATGTTCGACGTTCTAGAAGATATCGAGCGCTGGAGGGCCGAGGGGCAGCCAGTGGCGTTGGCCACGGTGATCCAGACATGGGGATCCGCGCCGCGCGGAGTAGGGGCCAAAATGGCCATGACGTCGGATGCCCGCATTGCGGGCTCGGTAAGCGGTGGTTGCGTCGAGGCGGCGGTGGTCGAGGCGGGCACGGAAGTATTGAAGAGTGGCAAACCGCGCCTGTTGCACTTCGGCGTCAGTGATGAGATGGCTTGGGAAGTTGGCTTGGCGTGTGGCGGCAAGATCGAAGTCTTCGTGGCTGTTCTTAAAAACGAAACGCATCAGCGAATCAAAGAGTCGCTCGAGGAGGATCGTGCCATTGCGTCAGTCACCATCGTAGATGGAGCCGCGACCGGTCACACCATCATGCTCGAGGAAGACGGGACGGTCGTCGGTGCTCCTGCGGATGTGATCGATGAGACGGTGATCGGGGAGGCTGAGACCGCGCTTTCCGAGGGGGTTCCACGTCGGTTCCGACAGGGCGACACCGAGACCTTCATCGACGTCATTCTGCCACCGCCCACCATGGTCGCGGTCGGAGGAGTCCATATCGCGATCGGGCTCACTTCTCTCGCCAAGGCGCTCGGTTACCGTACGGTGGTCGTCGATCCTCGTGACGTCTTCGGCAACGACGAAAGATTTCCGCACGCCGATCGCCTCATCTCCGAATGGCCGTCGGAAGCGCTCGAAGAGATCGGGCTGAACCGCTCGACCGCGGTGGCGACGCTGACTCACGATCCGAAGCTGGACGATCCGGCGTTGCAAACCGCGCTCCGAAGCAAAGCCTTTTACGTTGGAGCGCTCGGTAGTCGAAAGACTCAGGAGAAACGGCGGAAGCGATTATCCGCGGCCGGACTGTCCAAAGTGGAAATCAGCCGGCTCTGGGCTCCCATCGGTCTCGACATAGGTTCCAGAACGCCGGAGGAGATCGCCCTGGCGGTGATGGCACAGGTCGTCGCAGCGCGAAATGGCAAGCTCCCTCGGTGAGAACGATCCCGCCTTCATGAATAACGATTACCCCGCGCTGGTCCTTCAAAACGTCTCGAAAACCTACCAGCAAGCGAGCGGTACGGTCCTTCACGCGCTTCAAAACGTCTCCATTCAGGTGCCGGCGGGGAAGAAGGTCGCGATCATCGGCCGGAGCGGAAGCGGAAAGTCGACGTTACTTCATCTGGCGGCAGGTATCGATGTTCCGACCGCAGGTGAGGTGCTGTGCCTCGGGCGCAACTTGGCCGAGCTCTCCGAGCGCGAGCGCACGCTTACCAGGCGGGAAAAGATCGGACTGGTTTTCCAATTCTTTCATCTCCTTCCGCACCTCACTGTTTGGGAGAACGTCGTGCTGCCGGGCTGGATCGCCGCCGACTCTCCGAGCGAGAACGACGCTCGGGCACGCGATCTTCTCCGACGTGTCGATCTACTCGACCGAGCGGGAGAGCCCGCTCAGAAGCTGAGCGGGGGAGAGATGCAGAGGGTGGCGATTTGTCGGGCTCTGCTTCGTCGTCCGCGACTCCTTCTCGCGGACGAGCCCACGGGGAACTTGGACGACGAGAATTCGTTCAAGGTCATGGAGCTCTTGGTTCGCCTGGTGGAGGATGAGCGGAGCACCTTGCTCTACGTCACTCACAGCTTGGAGCTCGCCGCCCTCGCCGACGAGACCCGGCGGCTTCACAGCGGCATTCTCGAGTGATCCGCTACTTCCTTCGGGACCTGCTCGCGCAGTTCCGCAGCGGGCGGAGTCTCTTCCTGCTCAGTCTCCTCGGCGTCGCGCTGGGCGTCGCCTCCGTCCTTTCCATACAAATTATCAACCTCAACGCTCTGGGCACCTTCAAGGGAAGCGTCCGTGCGATCAGTGGAGAAGCGGATTTGAGCATCGTGGGGCGGACGCCGTCGCTCTCTGAAGAAATCTACCCGGCGGTCCTATCCACCAAGGGTGTCAGCGCCGCGTGGCCTCTTTTTCGATTGGAGGTAGCACTCGCGGGAGCGGAAGAGGTTTTCCTCGACGTGCTCGGCTTCGATCTCTTTGCGCCTTTGAAATTGCCGTGGAAATCTCCGCCCGGCGAGCTTTCGGCAACCCTGGGCGAGAGCGGCTGGATCGCGGTGTCACCCGATTTCGCGGAGGAGAGAGGTTGGAAAGTGGGCGACCGCTTCGAAGTCGTGAGTGGATCGCGCCGGGTGGAGCTCCGTGTCGGGGCCCTTGTAGATTTCAAGAAGGCTACCCCACTGGCGAGCCGCAAGCTAGCGGTGATGGACATCGCGCAGGCGCAGAGTCTGTTCGGCAATGTCGGGGAGATTCATCAGATCGATCTGACAGCAAGCGAGGAGCCGGAGCGGGTCGCGGCGGTGCTCAAAGAGAGACTCGGTCCGTCGGTGCGTATTCTCACGCCCGCACAACGCGAGAACCAGGCGGCGAATCTGCTGAGCGCCTTCCGGCTCAATCTCACTGCCCTGAGTCTGATCAGCTTGTTGGTGGGCGCCTTTCTCGTATTTGCGAGCACGCAGGCGTCGCTCGTTCGGCGAAGGGTGGGGTTCGGATTGCTCCGTTCGCTCGGCGCGACGCGGGGCCAGCTCTTGGGTCTGATTCTTGCGGAAACAGCCTTCCTGGCCTTACTCGGGGTGGCACTCGGGATCCCGTTGGGTTACGCCGGGGCCGTCACCTACGTCGACCAAGTGAGCGCCACGTTGACCAACGTCTATCTGCTCGAGCAGATCGAGTCGCTGGTGATCCCCGCCTGGTTGTTTCCATTGGCCACTTTCGTGGGTCTCGCGGGAGCCTTCCTGGGGGCGATCTTCCCAGCCCTGGACATCAGCCGCAAAGATACGCGTGCCCTCTTGGCGGCGTTCACACTTCACGAACGGATAGGCGCTGCTACGCTCCCGCTCTTCTTTGGCGGTCTGGTGCTTCTCGCCGGCGCCGGAGCGATCTACCAGCTGGCCGGAGAAGGTTGGCGCCCGGGCGGTTTCGTCTTGGCTCTGGCGCTCGTTCTATCGATCCCTTTGATCGCACCGTTGCTGGTGCAGCAGGGCGCGCGGCACATTCGAGGCGGGGGCTTCGGTTTCGCGTTTGGGTTGAGAGGGCTCGGGCAACAGCTGCAGACGACGCCCTTCGCCATTGCCGCGGTCGCGGTGGCGGTGTGCATGATGGTCGGCGTGACGGTGATGGTCGGGAGCTTTAGACAGACGCTCGAGGTCATGGTGAACTCCACGTTGCGCGCGGATATCTACATTACGAGCAAATCTTGGACGCGCGGCCGTATCGAAGCGACGCTCGACCGGCAACTCGTTTCGGATTTGGCTTCTCACCCGGGTGTTCGGGCTATCGATCGTCTCCGGCAGCTATTCGTCTATCCCCCCGCCTATCCCGATGACCGCCGCATCTCCCTCGAGGGCGTCGACATGGGGCTCGAGCTCAGCGAGGCCCGTTTCTCCCTCCTCGAAGGCGAGCCAGGACGGGCGCTCGGCGAAGTTCGCGAAGAGGGGGCAGTGATCATCAGTGAGCCTTTGTCACGGAAGTTCGGACTCTCTACCGGCGACCATTTGGCACTCTATACAAAGAACAATGAGGTCGAGTTTCCCATTGCCGGCGTCTACTACGATTTCAGCACCGAAGGAGGCTCGGCGTTCATGGATCTCGCGACGATGGAAGCACACTTCGGCGCGGGAGAAGTCAGCAACTTGGCTCTTTATCTCGACCCTGGAATCGACGCCGAGCAGGCTGTCGATGGGTTGATGGCTCGCTTCTCCGATCGGCCGCTCGAGATCCGGAGCAATCGGCTCCTCCGCAGAGAAGTGTTCAGCATTTTCGACCAAACCTTCGCGGTCACACAGTTACTGCAGGCGATGAGTCTTTTGATCGCGGTCTGCGGTATCACGCTGACCCTACTCGTCATGGCGCGTGAACGCGTTTCGGAGCTAGCGCTCTACCGCGCGCTCGGTGCGGAGCGGCACCAGATCTTTCGGACATACCTAGGAAAGGGAGTGGGGATGGCCATCTACGCTTTGGGCTTGGGCGGAGCCGGGGGCGTGCTTTTGGCGTTCATCTTGATTTTCATCATTAACAGGACGTACTTCGGCTGGACCATCGCGCTCCATTGGCCGTGGGAAAGCTTGTTGAGCCAGGCGGCGGCCATCCTCGTCGCCGCGGCCGCGGCCAGTCTCTATCCGGCGCTGCGGGCGGCGCGAACTCCGGCCACCGAGCTGAGAAGAGAGGATATTTGAGAGCTGGTCTGCCGTTCCTGCTTTCGTTAGTCGCGGCGACTCTGCTGTTCGCGAGTGACTGGAAGTTTGCGGAGTCTGACTACGCCTGGTCTTTTCCGAGGGATCACTGGTCCCATCGGGAGTACCGCACAGAATGGTGGTACTTCACGGGCCACCTCGCCACGACGTCCGAGCCGCAACGCCGCTTCGGCTATCAATTCACGTTGTTTCGGATCGGTCTGCTGACCGCGCGGCCTGCCCTTGATTCGAATTGGGCCACCGACGGCCTCATCATGGGACACGCCGCTATCACCGATCTGGGCCGGAAAGAGCATCGTTTCAGCGAGCTCCTCTATCGGGATGTCGCTCTTCTCGGCGGGTTCGGCCGGTTTCCTAATCCACTCGTGGCTTGGGTGCGGGGCCCGGTGGGCTCTGCCGACAGGTGGACGCTTCGGTGGAACGGCCGGTCGTTCGACTTCACGATGGCCGACGATGCAAAGGGTTTCGCGTTCGAATTGCGCACGGAACCCACGAAGCCTTTGGTGCTGCAAGGGCCCAACGGTTTCAGTCGAAAGGGAAATGAGCCCGGAGCCGCGAGTCTCTACTACAGCTTCACCCGACTGGCTACGGAAGGGACACTCCGCCTCGATGGGGCGAGCTTCGAGGTCCGCGGGGAGAGCTGGATGGACAAGGAGTTTTCTTCGTCACAGCTTACTGAAAACCAGGTCGGTTGGGACTGGTTCAGTCTTCAGCTTGAGGACGGCCGCGAGGTCATGCTCTACGTACTGCGGCGTGAAGACGGAGCCGCCGACTTTCGTCACGCCACGCTGATTAGTGAGGAAGGGGAAGCCCGATACCTAGCTCCGGGCGAGTGGAGCGTCCGGATTGGGGATTCCTGGAAGAGCGAAGACACGGGGGCTCTTTATCCCAGTCGCTGGACCATCGCGGTTCCGGGGGAGGAGCTGGTGCTCGACGTGAAACCGGTATTTTCCGATCAAGAGAATAAGAGCGCTCTGCCCGGCGGCGTCTATTACTGGGAGGGGGCGGTCACGGTTCGCGGGGCGGACGGAGAAGAGCTGGGACGAGGGTACGTAGAGCTCACCGGGTACGGGGAAGACAGCAAGCCTCCTGTTTAGAGCACAATCGGCCGGTATAGACAATCCCAGGGGGCGGTGTTACACTCCGGCCGCTTGACAGGCTCGCGCTTCAAACCAACAACAGGCCGGCGGTCAGCGGAATTGCTAGTCGGCCGTGTTCGCATACGAATGGGAGGGGGCGAATATGGTTTCCTCGGCTTTGGAAGCTATCTTTCGATGGATGCACGTCTTCGTCGGCATCATTTGGATCGGCCATCTTTACTTCTTTAATTGGGTCAACGGTCCCTTTGCGGCAAAGCTGGACGGGGCAACTAAGAAAACCGTGGTTCCCGAGCTCATGCCGCGGGCCCTGTTTTGGTTCCGATGGGGAGCCGCCTGGACCTGGATCACCGGTGTCTTGCTCCTCGCGCTCGTTTACTACATGACCAACAACACCACCACCGGTGATTGGACGAGCGGCGCTGCGATCATGATCGTCGTCACGTTTCTTGCGGTGTTCGTCTACGACTTCTTGTGGAAGACGTCGCTGGCCAAGAACGTGCGGCTCGCGTTCGGTGTTTCTTACATATTGCTGGCCATCGTCGTGTATCTCTTCGTGCACGTCGGCGGGTTCAGCTATCGCGGCACGCTGATCCACACGGGTGCCATGTTCGGAACGATGATGGCGTTCAACGTCTGGTTCCGAATTTGGCCCGCCCAACAGAAGATCATCAGAGCCATCAAGGAGGGTAACGCGCCCGACGGCGATCTCGTGAAGTTGGCAGGCCTTCGGTCCAAGCACAATACGTATCTGTCACTGCCCTTGCTGTGGGGTATGATCGGGCAGCACACGACCTACTTTGCGGGTGGCAACCTCGGACTCACCGAATCGACGTGGTGGATCGGTTGGCTCGTAATGATTGCCATTGGCCTGCACATCATCTTCCAATGCTACAAGAAGGCCGGTAAGGTCCCAGGCTTCTAGCTCGAATTCGGGGACAGGTTATTTAACTCGAATTGAATAACCTGTCCCCGAACCTCTTAGCCGCCTGGCCCCCCTATGACGGGCGAGACCGAAGGGCTTCTTCGCATTAGCGAAGAGATCCTCCGCGCCATCGCCTCCCGCAACTCGGAAACCCTAAACGCCATCCTCGACGAGGACTTCGTTCACCTTCAATCGGGTGGAGAACGCCTGACGAGGGAGGAGTTCGTCAACAACATCGTTGAGGCTCCCTACACAATCGAAGAGATCGGTTTCGAGTCCATCCGCATCGAAGATCAGGACAATATCGCAGTGGCGGTCGGTATCCAGCGAGCGCAAGTTCGTCTGCCCAACGGTGAGACGCTGGTTTCCCGAGGAAGCTTCACCGACGTCTTTCAAAAAAAGGACGGCAGCTGGAAACTGTGGCTGGCGCATTCCACGGAACTTCCGCCGGAACCGTAGCGACGAGCCGAACTCCTTGACTGACGAAACGATCGTTCTCCTAGGCTGTGGCGCCTACCTCGTGCTGCTCCTGGCGGTCGGCGTGTTCGTCGGTCGGCGGGTCAAGGATAGCGCCGATTTCATCGTCGCCGGACGCCGCCTACCCTTATGGCTTTGCACCTTTATTCTGTTCGCGACCTGGTTCGGAGCCGGGACGTGCATGGGCGCGGCGGGTACGGCGTACGGAAGCGGAGTGCTCGCCACGATCGCAGATCCCTTCGGCGCCGGGCTCTGCCTTTTCCTCGCCGGCATGTTTTACGTCCGCATTCTGCGCCGGATGAAGCTTCTAACGGTTGCCGATTTCTTCCGCACCCGTTACGGCCCGCGGGCGGAGTTTCTTGCTAGCGTGGCGCTTGTACCGGCGTACGTGGGTTGGACGGGCGCGCAGTTCGTCGCCTTCGGCTACATACTGCACACGCTGACCGGCATCGATACCACGCTTGCCCTCGCGGTCGGAGCGGCCATCGTGGTTGCCTACACGATAGCGGGTGGGATGTGGGCGGTGGCGATCACAGATTTTTTTCAAGCGATCGTCTTGATCGTGGGGCTCGCCATCCTCCTACCCCTAGTTCTGCAGGATGCGGGTGGTTGGAGTGCGGTCGAGACGCAGTTGGGTAGCGAGCATTTCCGATTTCTCCCCGAGCGCACGTTCAAAGATTGGACTTGGTACATCGAGGCCTGGCTCGTTATTGGGTTCGGGAGCATCCCGGCGCAAGATCTCTTTCAGCGCGCCCTGGGTGCCAGGGACGAAAGGGTCGCTCAGAACAGCGCGTACTTGTCTGGTCTCCTGTACCTTACGGTCGGATTGATCCCCGTCGCTCTCGGGATCGCGGGCGCAACGGTCATCAAGGACATTGCCGATCCCGAGCTCATTTTGCCGGCACTCGGTTTGAAGTACCTACACCCATTGCGATGGCGCTTTTCGTCGGTGCGTTGCTCTCTGCACTGATGAGCTCCGCCGACAGCGCGCTTCTCGCACCGGCCAGTATCTTCTCGGCCAAAATGTCGTGAAGCTCCTCAAGAAGGACGCAAGCGAGCGAGACTTGCTCCGACTCATCCGCGGGACGGTTATAGCGATCGCGATTCTATCGTTGGGGATCGCGTTCTACTTTCAGAATATCTACGAGCTGATGGTGAACTCTTGGGCCGTATTGCTGGTGTCTCTGTTCGCACCTCTGACAGCCGGCCTGTATTGGAAGAAGGCCAACGGCCCTGCGGCGCTTGCCAGTATTGTCGTTGGATTGGCAGCGTGGATTGTCTTCGCCTATGTCCAGTCCGACTATCCGGCGGACTTGATAGCCGCCGCGCTGTCCGCGCTCACCCTGGTTGTCGTTACGCTCGCGACCTACAAGAAGTCGCCGCCCCTGCCGCTGTCGGATCTCGAGGGCAACCCCGTCGCCTACGAGAATCGCCTCGGTATCTTGGGCCTGGCACGAGAGAACTGAATCACTGCGCTTTTCTTCCGGAGCAGGTTCTCCTTTACTAAGTACTCGTAGGTGCGATCGGCGAAGATCCGGTGCGCCTTGGCGTTGGCGTTGGGATGGTTGTCGATGGGGAGGATTCGATAGTCGGAGAGCTTCGTCCCGCGGAAGGCCGAGCTCACGTCGAGAAAATGCTCGATGCCGTTGGCCAACGCCAGCTCTTCGATGGTTTGGTAGTTTTCCTCCTGGTTCGAAAGGTATACCAGCACAACGGGGATCTCTTCCGCTTCGCTGAACGCCGCCAGCTCACCGAAGACCCTTTCTAGATAGCGAGCTTGCCGATCTGTGAGGCGGCCTCGTTCCTCCTCCACCTGGGATTCTTGCAACTTGAGGGCGACCGCGTTGACCACGAACGAACCGTAGAAGGGATAGGTCCGCCCTTTGGGACGGTAGCGATCAGGGAATCGGTCGGGCAGGAACACCTTGTGATCGTTACCGGCGCAAAAGCCGATGAGGATCAAATCGGGATCGTATTCCATGGCCCTGTGTCGAATCGCGCTTAGGTATTGCTGCAGGGTATAGGCACCCACCGCGAAGTTGATGAATTCGTAACGCGTCGACTCCTTGCCTAAATTCAAGCGATCTTCGAGTGGGGAGTGAAACGCATCTTCGATGGCGACGCCGCTGGGTAAAGTGAACGAATCCCCGAGCACCGCGACACGGAAGAACACCGGTCGGTTTATCGAGTGCGTATTCCTTGTCGCGCAACCCCTGCGAGTTGGTCTGGAAGGGAACCAATTTGAAGTACGTATCGACATTGGGCTTGAGCTCGAAGACGAGATCCGTGTTGGAGGACGGCTGCAGCAAGCCGGAAAGCCCGAGCGCGTTCACGCTATTCACCTTTTCGGTGGAAAAGGCGTCCCAACCGAAAAGATAGAACCGATAAGCCGTCTCGAGGAGGATGAGGCCGAGTACGGTCGACAGCGCAAGAACGAGTAGGTTGCCGAGGAGACTCTTCACGGGCTAGGTGGAGCTCTCGACCTTCAAATTTAGCGTTTGTTCCTTGGCCCGGGCGAACTCCTCTTCGGTCAGGAAGCCCGCGCGTACCATCCAGCCGAGGATCCGCTCTTGCCGTACCTTGAGAGAGTCGAAGCGTTTGGCGGGGTTGAGTCGGCGGGGGTTGGGAATCATCGCCGCCAAGAACGCCGCTTCCGCGGCATCGAGGTATTTTGCGGGCTTTCCGAAGTAAGCACGTGCTGCGGCTTCAATGCCGTATATGCCATCTCCCCATTCGATGACGTTGAGATAGAGCTCCAGGATGCGCTTTTTCGACAGCCCGTTTTCGAGTCGGTAGGTCAGAACCGCTTCTTTCAATTTGCGCTGGAGCGACTTCTCGGTGGAAAGGAAGATGTTTTTCGCCAGCTGCTGGGTGATGGTGCTGGCGCCGCGAGCATACTTACCGCGCTGGAAGTTTTTCCGGACCGACTCTCGGATCTCGTGAAAATCGAACCCGGAGTGGCTGAAGAACGCGGCATCTTCTCCCATGCGGACCGCCTGGATCACTCGTTCCGAGACGTCCGTCAGGGGGACCCAGTACTGCACATGCTTCGGTTCTACTCCCTTCGCACCGGCCTCGGCGGCGCGCGCCGTCATCAGGCTCGTCGTGTCGGGGTTTTTCGAGCGCAGAAAATCGACCGAAGGGAGACTGACCGTTAGGTAAGTCAGGTAGGCGGTGAAAACTCCGATGAGCGCTGCGAACGCTGAGAGGAGCCAGTGTCGTCTAAAGAACCCTCTTTTACTTGCCGGCTGGTCGGTCATCTTTCACGGCGAATGCTAGAGAATGGTCATCAAAGTGTCAAATCTTCTTGTCGAAGCGTTGGGTGTTTCCTTATACTAATCATAGAATGAATTTCGAATTCAGCGATGAACAACTGGAAATGCGCCGCGTCCTGCGCGATTTCGCGGAAAAAGAGATCCTGGCGAACTCTAAGGAGTGGGATGAAAAGAAGATCTTTCCCATGGAAACGATCAAGGCTTTGGGCGAGCTTGGTTTTCTAGGGGTGATCTTCCCGACCGAATATGGGGGCGCGGGTCTCAAGTACGTCGACTACGCTCTGGTGATCGAGGAGCTGGCGCGTGCGGATGCTTCAGTAGCGATCACTCTATCCGCCCACATTTCTCTTTGTGCGAATCACATTTACGAACAGGGGACGGAAGAACAAAAAAAGGAGTTTCTGACCCCCCTGGCCTCGGGGAAATGGATTGGGGCTTGGAGTCTCACCGAGCCGGAGGCGGGGAGCGACGCCGGCGGCACGCGTACGACCGCGGTTCTCGAGGGAGACGAATGGGTCGTGAACGGAAGCAAGACGTTTACGACCAACGGGAGCGTCGCCGATGTGGCTATCGCCATGGCGGTCACCGACAAGGATAAGGGCTCGCACGGGATCTCGGCGTTCATCGTCCCTCGCGGCACGCCGGGCTTCGAGAACGGCAAGATAGAGGACAAGCTTGGGCATCGCGCTTCGGATACTTCGGAGATGGTGTTCGACGACTGCCGCGTCCCGAAGAGGTTTCTCCTCGGGCAGCAAGGTGAGGGGTTCGTGGCTTCGCTCAAGGTGCTGGACGGGGGGCGGATCGGGATCGCGGCGCTCGGGTTGGGGATCGCCCAGGCGGCTTTCGAGTGTGCTCTGGATTACTCACAGAAACGAAAGCAGTTCGGAAAAACCATCTCTGCCTTTCAAGGTATTCGCTGGAAGCTGGCCGACATGGCGACGGAGATCGATGCCGCCCGTCTTCTCATGTACCGTGCCGCTTCCCTAAAGGACGACGGCAAACCGCACACGAAAGAAGCGGCGATGGCGAAGCTCTACGCCAGCGAGGTGGCGGTACGGGCCGCGAACGAGGCGGTGCAGGTCCTAGGCGGCTACGGTTACATTAAGGACTATCCGGCCGAACGCTATTACCGTGATGCGAAGCTCACCACGATCGGCGAGGGGACGTCTGAAATTCAGCGGCTGGTGATCGCTCGCCAGCTTCTCTCCAAATAAACTCCTCCAGTTCGCAGCGGGACGGCCTCGCGGGTGACCCGCATCTCTAGTACGATCCCTACTCTGATGAGTGAGCAAGACCTAGCGGCGCGAGTGCGGAAGGGCGATAGCCGTGCACTTGCGCGCGCACTAACCATCGTCGAGAACCGTCGACCGGAGGGACGCGAGCTCGTGGCGGAGCTTTATCCCGAGACGGGACGGGCCACGGTTTGGGGGTTGACCGGGTCACCGGGCGTTGGCAAAAGCACCCTCGCCGATGCGATTGCAGGCCGGGCTAACGAAGGCGGCAAGAACGTTGCCGTGCTCGCGATTGATCCAAGCAGTCCTTTTTCGGGAGGTGCCTTCCTCGGCGATCGGACCCGCATGGAATCGGCTAACCAGAGCCCGGACATCTTCATCCGTAGCATGGCGACCCGCGGACACGTCGGGGGATTGGCTGCGGCGACGTTCGAAGCGATTACACTGCTCGAAGCGGTGGGCAAGGATTTCATTCTGGTAGAGACCGTGGGGGTGGGTCAGGATGAAGTCGAAGTGGCCGCCGCGGTGGGTTTGACGTTCGTCGTCCTCGCGCCGGGTCTGGGAGATGAGCTTCAAGCCAACAAGGCGGGACTCCTTGAAATCGCCGACGTGCTAGTGGTAAACAAGGCCGACCGAGATGGCGCCGATCGTCTTGCGGAAGAATTGAGGTCGGCTCACAACGACCCCTCCGGCTCTCCCCCCGTTGTGTGTACCACCGCAACGACGGGCGAAGGCGTGGAGCGACTCTTCGAGGAAGCGGCGAAGTTTGACGCGGTCTCGGGGGTGCACACCGAGGCGAATCGAAAACGCTTCGTCGAGGGTTGGCTCACCGAAGTCTTGCACCAGCGATTGAGGGAAGAAGTGAAGGACGAAGTTTGGAAGGACGCCGTGGATGGGGTGCTGGCGCGGTCCATCGATCCGTTTGCCGCGGCCGACAACGTCCTGGCTTCCATTAGAAAAAAGAAGAATCCATGAAGATCCATCACATCGGCATCGCGGTGCATGATCTGGAAGAGGCGGCGACTCGATGGGGTGGGCTTCTCGGGCTCGACCGGGGCCAGCGCTACGATTTACCCGAGTGGAAGGTATCGGCGCTCTTCTTGCCGGTGGGCGACAGCAATTTAGAGCTGCTCGAACCTCACGAAGAGGATTCCAACGTGGGGAAGTTCCTGGCCAAGAGAGGCGAAGGACTCCATCACGTTTGTTTCGAAGTCGAGGATATCGAGGCGAGCCTTCGGGAGTTCGAAGAGCAAGGGGCCAAGCTCATAGACCAAAAGCCCCGCCCGGGGGCCGGAGGACACCTGGTGGCGTTCGTCCATCCGAAGTCGACGCATGGCGTCTTAGTGGAATTGAAGCAAAAGGAGTGAATAAGAGAGATGGCACAAGCACAGGCACAGATCGGAATCATTGGAGGAAGCGGCCTTTACCAGATGGACGGGCTCATGGATGTCGAAAAAGTCTCTCTCGAGACCCCTTTCGGTTGGCCTTCCGCCAAATACGTTGTCGGCACGCTCGAGGGTAAGCGCGTTGCGTTTCTTGCTCGTCACGGCAAGGGCCATCGCATTCCCCCGAGCGAGCTGAATTTTAGGGCCAACCTCTTTGGATTCAAGCTGCTCGGTGTCGAGTACATTCTGTCCGCCAGCGCGGTGGGGTCCTTGAAAGAGGAAATCCCTCCACTGGATATCGTCGTTCCCGATCAATTCATTGACCGAACCCGAGGACGCATCTCGACTTTCTTCAATACCGGACTCGTCGGACACGTGGCGTTTGCTCAGCCGTTCTGCTCCATTCTTTCCGAGCACCTCTACCAGGCGGGAGCCGGCACCGATGCCAAGATCCATCGAGGAGGGACATACCTTTGTATCGAAGGTCCTCAGTTTTCGACTCTAGCGGAATCCAAACTCTATCGCTCCTGGGGTTGTGATGTCATCGGTATGACCAACCTCCAAGAGGCGAAGCTGGCCCGTGAGGCGGAGATTTGTTACTCCACGATGGCTTTGGTGACGGACTACGATTGCTGGCACGAGAGTGAGGAGGCGGTCACCGTGGACGCTGTGATCGCAAACTTGACAAAAAATGCGGAGACGGCTCGTAAAATGATCCGGGAGTCGGTTAAGAAGCTGCCCTTCGAGAGAACGTGCGAATGTGCTAGCGCACTAAAGTACGCTCTCATTACGCAGCCCGACCATATCTCGCCCGCGATGAAGCGGGAGCTGGAACCGCTTGTCGGCAAATACCTGAAATAGCGTAAAGGAGAAATTAAAGCGCATGTCCATTCTTGCTGTTGGCTCGGTAGCTTTCGACACCTTGAAGACACCGTTCGGTGAAGTCGACAAAATCTTGGGGGGAGCACTAAGCCATTTCTCATTGGCGGCCTCCTTCTTTACCAACGTCGGGATGGTCGCGGTGGTTGGGGAGGATTTCACGGACAAGGAGCGCGCCGTCTTCGAAGGGAGGTCGATCGATCTAGCGGGACTTCAAACCGCCCCGGGGAAGACCTTTCGTTGGGGGGGCGAGTATAGCTATGACCTCAACGAACGTACGACGCTCTTTACCGAGCTCAACGTATTCGAGAACTTCAAACCAACGATCCTCGAGGATTATCGGACATCGGATTTCGTCTTCCTGGGGAATATCCATCCCACTTTGCAAGTGGATGTCGTCGAACAAGTGAAGAGCCCCAAACTCATCGCCGCCGACACGATGAACTTCTGGATCGAGAGGACCCCCGATGCGCTCCGCCAAATGCTGGAGCGTGTCGACGTCTTGCTGATCAACGACTCGGAGACCCGGCAACTCACCGATGAGTACAATCTGGTGCGTGCCGCCGAGAAAATCCACGCGATGGGTCCGAAGACCTTGGTCGTCAAGCGGGGCGAACACGGAGTGCTGTTATTCAACGAGAGCCACCGGTTCGCCGCACCGGCCTACCCCTTGGAGACCGTATTCGACCCCACTGGGGCCGGGGACACTTTCGCGGGTGGCTTCCTGGGCTATCTGGCGAGCCAAGAATCGTTGTCCGATGAGGCTCTTAGGCAAGCCATCATCTTCGGGAGTGCCCTGGGATCCTTCTGCGTCGAGGACTTCGGAACCCGGCGGCTGGAGTCTATTAGCCGAGCCGACATCGATGCTCGATACCGGGAGTTCAAAGAGCTGACGCATTTCGAGGATATTTAGCACGGAGGTCGTCAAACCATGTCGTTGCAATAAGCGGGCTAGCCAGACGGGCCTATAACGTCCCTCCCATCAAAACTTTGACGCGGACGGTACCGGCGTGCTAATTTTGGGAGCGGAGGCTTGATGGCGGCAAAACGACTCTTCCGCTCCCGCCGGGATGCTTTGGTGGCGGGGGTTTGCGGCGGCTTGGCCGAGTATTTCAACCTAGACCCATCGCTGGTCCGGTTGGTCTTCATCATCGCGATCTTCCTAGGAGGAGCCGGGTTGGTCGTTTATTTGGTCGCTTGGCTCATCGTGCCGGAGAATCCCGAGCAGAGTCCGAATCCCTCCTTCGCAAAGAACCAGCAGTTGAAGGAAGATGTCGTCGGCGAGCTGCGGCGAGTAGGGAGCTCTCTGGCAGAGAAGTTCGAGGCCACGCTCGAGGGCGACGAAGATCGACCGGAGCGCCGGTCCACGGTCTTCGTGGGGCTGGCTCTCATCGTCATCGGGGCGGCCTTCTTGTTCAAGAACTTCATCCCCTGGCTTGAGCTCGAGAAGCTTTGGCCGATTCTTCTTATCGGCGTTGGTGCCCTGCTGTTATTTGGGGCCGCGCGTCGAGAGAAAGTTTCGTAAGACAAACGCAAGTCGTTTGGGCGGCGCGGCGAGTACAGCGTGCCACCATTCGCGGCTAACTGGGCAAGTGAGGCGGGGTGGTGGGCGATGCAGGATTTGAACCTGCGACTTCTACCGTGTGAAGGTAGCACTCTCCCACTGAGTTAATCGCCCGTCCATTTCGAATGCTACAAGAAGGTAGGTCTCTCGTCAAGCGAGGCGTTTACATGCAGCCACAGGGTGCGGGAACCACGGCCTTCAGTCCCAAGACAAGCCAATCGTCCAACGTTGACTCGGATCTTACTGGCCGTATAGAGGGACTTCGCCGATCGGTGGAAGGGGTCATCCGTGGCAAGCCGGAAGTCGTCACCCAGGCCTTGGTGGCATTGTTCTCGGGAGGCCACCTGTTGATCGAGGACGTGCCCGGCGTAGGGAAGACGATGCTCGGTCAGGCTTTGGCTCGGTCCCTGGCTGGAACCTTTCGGCGTATCCAGTTCACCAGTGACCTCCTTCCGTCGGACATTATTGGCGTCTCGGTTTTCAATCCCACGAACTCCACTTTCGAGTTCAAGCAGGGTCCTCTCTTCGCCAACGTGGTTCTCGCCGATGAGATCAATCGCAGCACCTCCAAGACGCAGTCGGCGTTGCTGGAAGCGATGAACGAATCGCAGGTCAGTGTCGACAGCACGTCTCATCCGCTTCCTAGGCCGTTTATCGTGATCGCGACCCAGAATCCAGTCGAGCACCACGGCACTTACCCTCTTCCTGAATCTCAGCTAGACCGTTTCTTGATGCGCATTCGTATGGGGGTACCCCGACGAGAATCACGAAAAAGAGATCCTCCGTGCGCAGCGGCTGTCTCATCCGATTGACGACGTGCAGCCGGTCCTTTCAAGCGACGACGTGGAAGAGATCCAAAAGCAGGTGCGCGCGGTTGAAGTCGAGGCCTCTCTCGCCGACTATCTCGTCCGGTTGGCGGCCGCGACGCGCCAATCGAGTGACCTTGCTCTTGGAGTCAGTCCGCGTGGCACGTTGTTGCTGCAACGCGCCGCCCAGGCCCACGCCCTCATCTCTGGCCGATCGTACCTAGTGCCGGATGATGTCAAGGCGGTGGCAATCTCGGTGCTCGCACATCGAATCGTTCCGCGCGCTCGTGCCTCCGCCGGAGCCGGCCGAGGTCAGGAGTCGGACGCGATACTCGCCGAGCTACTAGAAACGGTACTCGTTCCTCTCTAGCAACAACATGTCTCCTCGTCTCCGGACCGGGCGGCGCCGCAAGTGGGGTGCAGGCCGAGGTGGGGGAGCGAAGGGCGCTCGCCTCGTCGAATCGGCATCCGGCTCGCAGTTTAGAAAGACTGGTTTCCGGTCCGGTGTACGCCCAACGCGAGACGGGCTCCGGCTACTCTTCCTTCTCGTCGTGATGGGATTCGCCGCGTTCAACACGCGGAACAACCTTCTGTACCTAATGTTCTCGGTGGGCTTGGGGGGCACCTTGATTTCCGTAGTCGCCGGTTGGTTTTCGCTTCGAAGGCTCGAGCTGGCCGCGAAGGCGAATGAAGACCTCTACGCCGGCACCAAGTCGACTGAGCGTTTCCTAATTCGCAATCGATCTCGCATGCTGGACGCGTACGGGATCGAGCTGGAGGAAGTCGATTTCCCTGGGCTTTCGCCCAGCGCCTCGGTAACTCACCTCGGGCGGGGGCAGGCCGCGACCGTATCTCTCGAGAAGGTCTATTCCCGACGCGGCGTCTTCGAGAGCGAACGGGTGCGGTTGAAGACTGGCTTTCCTTTCGGGTTGTTTCAAACCAGGCGGGAGGTCCGGCTTGCCCGAAGGATCACCGTCTTTCCTCACATCAGCCAGGTCGACATCTCCTTCGTTTTTCAAGGACGTTCCGGCTCGGTGCCGAAACGACAGCGCCGGGGCGAGAGTGAAGAGCTCCTTCGGCTGCGGGAGTACGCATCGGGCGACAATTTGCACCACATTCACTGGAAATCGACCGCTAAGCTCGGGCGGTTGATGGTCAGGGAGTTTGCCGCCGAGCAACGACGGCGCTTCAGCATCGTTTTCGATAACACCGGTGACGAAACACCGGGCGCGTCGGCCGAGCCCTTGGAGGCCATGGTGGGTGCCGCCGCCTCTCTCGCATGGCATCTCGCGGCACACGGTTTGTCTTTCAGCTTTGCGTCAATCGACGACACGTTTCCCCATGGAGCATCCATCGAGCACCGCAGGGGCGTTCTCATGTACTTGGCAGTCGTGCAACCGCGGCGGCGAACTTCGGGGCCGGAACTTGTGACTTGGGTGAGGGAGGCAATCCGCCGTGACGAGACGGTTTTCGTTTTGAGTTATCGAGAAAGCGGGCCGCTACGTTCTCTGTCCGCACCGCAGCTTCACATCGTCGATCCGGAGACGGTACTTTTTCAGGAGCAGACGATTGGCGTCTGAATCTCCAGACCTTTTGCGGAGGGGATAACTTCGTTGTCGGCTCTGCGCTTGGCGATCGTCCTTTGGTGTGAGGTTTCGTCGCTCGCCGTCATTCTCACCGGTGACATACCGGTGTGGCTATCGGTCCTCGTCTTGACCGTGATTCCGGTGGTAGGGCTCGCCAAGGAGGACAGCGCATGGTCGGGGCTGGCGAGAGGCGCGTCCTCGATTCTGGCCATCCTCTATCTGTTTTTTTTCCCTATCGATTGGCTCGTGCTTTCGGACCGTCTGATCTTCGCTGTGGTTCACCTGATGTTCTACCTGAAGGTGCATACGTTGCTTCATTTGAGGACGAGGCGAGATCGCAATCGGCTCTATGTTCTTTGTCTCTTCGAGATGCTGGCGGCCGCTTCTATGACCATCACCCTGGCTTTTCTCGTGCCTCTCGTTCTCTTTGTTCTAGTCGGCTCGCTGGTGCTGTTACTCGAGCAGGCGATAAAAGACACGCCGGTCTTCGACGAAAAAGCGTTGCTCCGGCAAGCGATGCGAACGGCGTCTGCCTTGAGTGCCGCGGTGCTCGTCCTCGCTGGAACCGTCTTCGTGCTGCTCCCACGTTCCACCCACGGGGGATTTCGAATCAGCGGCC
Organism: Candidatus Marinacidobacterales bacterium; assembly: GCA_965219415.1. Taxonomy (GTDB): domain Bacteria; phylum Acidobacteriota; class Vicinamibacteria; order Marinacidobacterales; family DATDRI01; genus CBDCNP01. Next base: position 598,221 of record OZ244742.1, on the reverse strand, counting down.
TTCGCGGGGTCACCTCCACCGGCCTGAATGAGCAGATTCGTCTGGGTGACTTCGGGGAGATCAAGCGGAGTCGGGAGGTCGTCATGAGGGTGGTGGTCGACGAATCCCGTCCGATCACGGCGCCTCGGTGGCGTGGTGCGTCCTACGATCGGTACGCCGATGGCCAGTGGAGCAAGACCCTAAATGGCATGTCGGAGCTCCCCAGGTCGCCCGATGGTCCGTTCCTGTTGGAGCGTCCGACCGGTGAGGAAGGGATCGCGAGCGAAGTGTTTCTCGAGCCTTTGGATACAGACCTCATTTTCCTGCCCCCCGCTTCTCAACGCCTATTGACGCCGCTGCCCTACGTTTTCGTGGATCCATATCTGGCCGTGCGCACCGGAAGGTCTCGAAGGGCCGGTCGGCGCTACACCGTCGAGTGGCGGCCTGATGCACCTCCGGAATCATCTTCTCTCGGAGCGGTGTGGCTCGGCTATGAATCCCGGCAGTTTTACCTTCAGGTGCCGCCTTTCTCCGACGATTTCCAAGAGCTCGTTAGCGAGGTCGTTCCGGAAGGAAGATCGACACAGGAAATGGCTTCCGCGGTGGAGAGTTATCTCGAAAGCGAGTACGGGTATACGCTGAACACGCCACCGCGCCAGCGTAAGGATCCGTTGGAAGACTTTTTGTTCGAGACCCGAGCCGGGCATTGCGAGTTTTTCGCGACTACCATGGTGATGATTTTGAGAGCCCGAGGAGTGCCGGCGCGTATCGCGACGGGTTTCCTGGGAGGTGAGCTCAACGATGTCGGTCATTTCGAGGTGGTGCGAAAAGAGGATGCCCACGCGTGGGTCGAAGTCTTCGAGCCACAACGGGGTTGGATAAGCTTCGACCCTACGCCTCCAGCGATCGGTGGCAATGAGGCCCGGACTTTCGAGTTCGTCGCCAAGAGCATCGATTCGCTCCGGATGCTGTGGGATGTATACGTCATCACGTTTGACTACGAGCGGCAACGGGGGGTCCTGAGGGGGGCGGGCGGAGTACTCGGATGGACGGTGGGCTTGGCGGGCAAGACGATCGCCTTCGCCAAGGAGGGGGCCAAGTGGCTGGCTCTGATTGGGTGCCTGTTCGTTCTGGTCGTAGTTGTCGCAACGAGGCGGGTCGGTAAGAAGTGGTGGGCGAAACTCCATCTACGTTGGCCCTTCAAACCGATCGCGTTCCGCAGCTTGGGGCCGGCATCCGCGGTTCGGTTCTACGGAGATTTGCTGGTGAAGCTAGAGAAAATGGGATTCCATCGTGCACCTGGAAGCGACGCCTGCCGAATACGCCGAATCACTCGAAGGCCGATTGCCAGGTCTAACCGAGCTGACCCGGATCTACTATCACGTTCGTTTCGGGGGACTCGAGCTCGATCGAGGCGCGCAGGTGCGAGCCGAGCGCTTGGCTACTACTATACGCGTCGCCGCCCTGAGCGACGCCGAGCTGACGCGCGTTTCTTCCCTTCACCGCGATCCGCGATAGAGTAGGCGGACTCGAATCGATCTCACATGAATAGTTCACTCGAAGTGCGAAAGCTGTGGGTCCTTCTCATGGCCGCTTTTGTCGACATGATCGGCTACGCCATGGTTTTCCCTTTGCTTCCGTTTTATGCGGTGCGGCTCGGTGGCAGCGCGCAAGTGATCGGGTTGATGGTGGCTTCCTTTTCGATCGCTCAGGTCGCGGCATCACCTCTTTGGGGTCGCTTCTCCGACAAATGGGGCCGGCGGCCCGGACTCCTCATTGGCCTGGCGGGGTCCTCGGTGGCTTTCCTTATTTTCGGATTCGCCGACTCGCTCTGGCTTCTATTCGTCTCCCGCTTTGCTCAGGGGGCGAGCGGCGGGACGACCGGGATCATGCAGGCCTATATTGGCGACTCGGTACCGCCCGAGGATCGGGCCAAGGCGCTCGGATGGCTTTCCGCCGCGACTAGCGCCGGCGTCATGGTCGGGCCGGCAATCGGGTCGTTGAGCAACTCGCGGTTGGGGCCGGAGGCGCCGGGTATCATCGCTGCTGCACTTTGTGTCATCAATCTCATTTTCGCCTGGCGTTGGCTCCCGGAGTCGCGGCCGCGAAACTGGGTGCCCTCCACCGAGGAGGTCGAGGTCGGTACCCTGGCCGAGACGGTGGACCCCGACGCAGCGCAGCAAAGAGCGGGGAAATCGGTATCGACGATGCTGTGGGAAACGCTTCGGTACCCAAGGAAAGAGACGTCCGAGCTCATTTGGATCTACGCGGTGGCGATGATGGCGTTCAGTGCTCTTACCGCCGTTCTGGGACTCTTCCTCATGGAGCGCTTCCAAATGACGGAAGGCAACATCGGTTACATCTTTCTCTTTCTTGGGAGCATATCGGTTGTCATGCGTGCCGGTGTGCTCGGTCGTGTCGTTCGTGCTTTCGGGGAGATTCGGGTCATGCGTCTCGGGGCGATCTTGCTGGCGATCGGCCTTGTCGCTTACCCGCAGCCGGAGCGCTTCTCGGTGTTGTTGCTAGTCATGGCTCTCGTGCCGATCGGTACCGCACTTCTTTTCCCTTCTACGACCGGTCTGCTCTCGAGAAGGGGCGGTAAGGATCAGTTGGGCCAACTCATGGGAGTGCAGCAAGCCTTCGGGAGTGTGTCGCGAATCGCCGGGCCGCTTTGGGCGGGTGCGCTCTTTCAGCACGTAAGCCCCGATGCTCCGTTTTATGCTGCGGGTGCGGTCGTGGCTTTCGCTGCGATCCTGGCGGGACGTCTCCGCCCCGAGCCCCGTGGTTAGGAGGGAACTGTGCGTTTCATCATTCTTTTGACATTTTTCGCGAGTGCCGCGGTCGCGCAAGTTCGACAAGGCACTTGGACGCCGTCTATCGAATCGATGCGTCGGGGGTATTCCAGCATCAGTTACTGGACGTATCGCGAAGACGGCGTGGAGATTGGTGGCGGAAGGATTTCAATAGAACACGGCCTCCCGGCTTGGCGGCCGGAGCTCGACGATCCGGAGGTCTTCGATCGGGCGACGAAGGGGAAGTTCTACCGGCTCGGCAACAATAAGTGGACGACGTTGGACACGAACTTGACGCTCGAGCTTGGGGAGCGGCGAGTGGATCCAGGAATCTACTACCTTGCGGTGGAGAGAGGCACAGAAGGAAAGTGGGCGCTAGTCTTCGTGGAGCCGAAAGCGGTGCACCGCAAGCTCATCGACTCCTGGGCCTTCGTTCCCCGACCGACCGAGGTGCCCGTCATGTTCACGGTCCCGCTCCAACACTCGCGAGCGCCGGACCGGGCGGCCGAGCTTCGTATTGACCCGGGACTGGTCAAGGAGGAACCGTCGAGGGGATGGATCCAAATCCACTGGGGGCCACATGTTTTGGAGTGTCACATGAAGATACAAATGGTCTCACCGGAGTTCTATCGGGCGACGAGAGAGGATAGTCAATGAAAGTCGGGATTTGTGAGCTGCATCCCGAGATGACTCCGGGCTCGGAAGCGTGGTCGCGTTTTGCAAGCCATGTGAGGGAGGAGGGCCCCGACGTTTTCCTGCTCAACGAGATGCCGTTCAGGTCATGGATCTCGGCGGGGGAGGAGGTCGTTCCGGAAACCTGGAACGCCGCTTGTGACGGGCACGCCAAGGGAGTCTCTCTACTCGGCGAGCTCGGCGCCAAGGTCGTGCTCGGGAGTCGTGCCACAGAGCTCGATGGTCACCGCGTTAACGAGGCGTTCGTGTGGACGAAGGACGAGGGGTTGCAAGGAGTTCACACGAAGCAGTTCTTTCCCAATGAGGCCGGCTACTATGAAGCGCGTTGGTTCGAGCCAGGAGAGCGGCACTTCCGTGTGGTGGAGGCGGGGGCGCTGAGAGTCGGCTTCCTCATCTGCACCGAGGTGATGTTCAATGAGCATGCACGCCACTACGGTCGCAGCGGTGCTCACCTCATCGCTGTCCCCCGTGCGACTCCGCGTGGCACCACGCGCCGGTGGAGAACCGCTATGCAAATGGCGGCGATCGTGTCCGGCTGCTACGTGGTTTCATCGAACCGAGGTGGAGTCGATTCGCGCGGCCAGAAGTTCGGCGGCGCCGGTTGGGTCGTGATCCGGTGGGCGACGTGATGGCCCAGACTTCGACCAGCACGCCCGTTGTGTACTACGACATCAACCTCCAGCTCGTCGCCCAAGCCCAGCGCGACTACCCCTGCAACGTAAAGGAATAATACCGGGGTCGGATCCAAAAATGGGACACCTCAGAGGGCGTAGAATCTCGACTAATCCGGTGAGCGTTCAAAGTGCCTCACCGCTCGACCGACAGTGCGGTAGTGGACTCCGAAATGTGACGCGATGGACTCTTGAGTGTAGCCGCCACTGAAATAGGCGCGGGCCATCGCCTCGTAGCGGTTCTGGAAGCTCTCCTCAAACTAGGAAAGTGGTTTTGTAACCGGTCGGAGCTGCCATCGTGCAACTCCGCGCTGATCCTCTGGTCTAACCAGCCCTTGCATTCGCTCTGCGAATTGCTCCGAGCCCAGATAGAGATCGTTGCGAAGACCAGTCCGAACGCTCTCTCGCTTCCTGCCTGCTTCGACGAACCGCTTATAGGCTTGAGTCGCGTCACTTTGGCCGTTCCCAAACTGGCGTAGTAGCCAGCCTGTTTCTAGCCAAGGAGGCGATGGAACGTCACCGCATGTAGCCCCATAGCTGCTCCACGGCCAGTCCGCGGGGTCTTCGGTGATTCCGGCGCGAACCGGGTTTAGAACCACATAGCGAGCGAGCTCCAGCAAGTACGCGTCTTTCTCTACTAGGATTGCCTTATAGCGGTCCTGAAAGACGTGGCCGACGCGGCCGTGCGTTCGATTGAAGTGCTGCGCGTACATACTGTTCAAGCGGTGCATGCCCTGCCCAAGTTCGGTTCGGGCGTCTGCAGGATTCCGTGGTAATGGTTGGTCATCAAGCAGTAGCCGTGACAAGCCCATTTGTTGCGGTCGACCTCCTCGCCCAGCATGCGCAGGAAGTCCCGCCGATCTTGCTCGACTAGGTAAATGTCTTGGCGAGCGTTACCGCGCGCGGTGACGTGGTACAACGCGCCAGGAAACTCTATTCTGAGTGGTCTAGCCATCCTGGAGAGATAGACGAAATCGAGTGCTCCAGACCTCCCTCCCAGATCGCTGTTTCGGGGGAACCGTGTCACAAAAACTGGATCCGACCCCCGGTTATCGACCCCCGGTTATCTTGCTACAAGGCGGGTGGGCATGTCGGCCAGGACATACCCCATGACGCCTAGTATGGCGACGGCCTTGCGGAAGTCCTGCGGGTCGACCTTGTCGAGGGTGTCGGCGTGTGTGTGGCGCCCCAATAACGGTAGCGCTCTTGGACGGTTCGTTGGGCTAGCCCGGGGACGCCGTCGCGCATCAGGGGGCCGATGTCGGCGCCTCCGCCTCCACGCAGGATCTTGCCGGCCTTGATGCCATTCAGGAGGCGACCGATCTGTTGCAGTTTCTCGAAGGCCTAACTCGTAGGTGGGGTTGCTCGTGTCGTCGCTGGCGACACCCTCGAGCCCAAAGCCGAATCCAATCGGACTTTCGGCCCCACCATCCATCTCGATCGCCGCGACGTGGCGATCGATGTCATCCCCGACCATCTCCCGATACGCTCGCCCGCCAGCCAGGCCGTTCTCTTCGTTCGTCCAAAGTACGACGCGGAGCGTCCGTCGTGGTCGCAGCCCGAGATCTTTCAAAATCTTGAGTGCCTGCCACGCGGCGATGCACGCTGCTCCGTCATCTTGAGCACTCTGCCCCACGTCCCAAGAGTCGTAGTGCCCGCCCATCACCACAACTTCCTCCGGCTTCTCGCTTCCCACCAGCTCCGCGATGACGTTGGCGGAGTCGGCTTCTGGCAAGTTCTTTGCCTCCATATAGAGCTTGACCACGACCTCGTGCCCGGCTTCCGTGATGCGCTGCATCCACGCCATGTCTTCGAGGCGTGATCGCGGCGGCGGGAATGCGGGGCACGCCCTCTTCGTATCGCATGCCGCCGGTATGAGGCGTGTAGAGACTCTTATCGGTTGCCGAACGAATGAGAGCCGCCACCGCGCCGAACTTCGCCGCCCTGGACGCACCTCCGCTCCGGTACTCTCGATTCCGCGAGTAACTCACCCATGGCGCCGCGTAGAGAACTGTCTTTCCTTCGATGCGTTCGCGACCTAGCGCTTCAAGCTCGTCGAAGCTACTGACGACGACGACCGCGGCGGTGATCCCTTCCACAGATGTGCCGACGCTTCCTCCCAGTCCCAAGATCCCGAGTGGTTTCTCGAATGGGGAGACCACTTCAGCGGACTCCTTGCCGCGCACCCAGTGCGGAACTTTGACCGGCTGGAGCCTCGCGTTCTCGAGCCCTTCTTCCTTCATCGTCGTATGCGCCCACTCGATGGCTCTTTCGAGGCCCGAGGATCCGCTGAGACTGCGGGCCGATCTCGGTCGTAAGGTAGGTGAGCTTCTCCCAACCTTCCATGTCTTGGAGCGCGCTGCCGACGATTCGTCCCGCGGCACCTCGGTATCGTTCGGCTAGCTTCTCCTCGCCAAGAGCCGCCAGCAATCCGACCGTGCCGATTAACACACTCGCTGCAAGCAATGGGCGTGTAAACGTCGTCATGAATCCGCCTCCCAAGTTTTTCGCCGCACTGCAAATTCTATGGTTTGCTAAACGGCGCGGCAAGTTTGGCCATTGTCTTACCATATCCCACCGATAGTGGGATAAGCTTCAGATGTGAATCAAGCTTTTCTCAAGAAGGTCGCGATCTTCCTGATTATCTATTTTCTCGGGGCGCGGCTCGGACTGCTGGTCACCCTTGGGCCGGGGCAGGTCTCTCCCCTCTGGCCCCCGACGGGTATCGCGTTGGCCGCGATCCTCTTGTTTGGATACCGATTCTGGCCCATCGTCGCTCTGGCGGTGGTGGTGGACCACGCGGTCCGGCTACCGCTCGGAGTGGCGGCCATCGTTACAGTGGGAAAGACCGCGGAGGCGCTTTTAGGTGCCTATCTCCTTCGCCGCTTCGTAGATTTTTCAAACAGTCTCGATCGCGTCAAGGATGTCCTTGGCCTAGTGATGATCGGTGCCATTCTTGCGACGATGCTAGGCTCTGCGATTTGCGTGGCCGGCCTGGCCGTCTTGAACCTGGCCTCGTGGGCCGACTTCTTGTCGCTGTGGTGGTTGTGGTGGCTAGGGGATGGCATGGGTGTTTTGCTTGCCGCGCCGCTCATGCTGGTCTGGGCGACCCGCCCTCAGCTTCGCATCACCGGTCGCACGATCGCAGAATTGTCAGTCTTGATGGTCTGCCTATTTCTCGCTTGCGAGGCGGCGTTCGGAGGGTACCTTACCATTCCTTCCATTGACCTTCCGATCGCCTACCTGCCGTTCCCGGTCGTCATGTGGGCGGCCCTTCGGTTCGGCCGACATGGTGCCGTAACGTCAGCATTTCTGACTTCCGTGCACGCCGTCGCCGGGACGGCGGGTGGGCACGGACCTTTTGCTCGCGCGTCGACGATGGAAGGTCTGGTTCTCCTACAAGCGTTCGTTGCCGCCATCGTCCTGACCGGACTGGTGCTGGGGGCGGTCACCACCGAAAGAGGGCAGGTTGGGCGGGCGCTTCGGAAAAGCCAGCGTCGTTACAACTTGGCGACCAACGCTGGGGCGGTCGGCGTCTGGGATTGGGATCTCGAGACCAATGATATTTATGTCGATCCACTCTTAAAAGGCATTCTTGGATATCAGGACCACGAGATTCGAAACCACATTAGCGACTGGGACAAACTCGTGCACCCGGACGACCTCGAACGCGTCCAAGCGGAAGTGATGAGCCATCGAGACGGAGAGACGGCTCACTACGAGGTTTCCCACCGCGCCGTTCACAAGGACGGCAGCATACGCTGGTTTTTCGTGCGCGGGAACGCACGCCGCGACAAAGACGGCCGGCCGGTTCGCATGACGGGAACCAGCATCGACATTACGACGGACCGTCACGCCGAAGAGGCGTTGGAGCAAAGCGAGCGGCGAGCCCGCAAGCAGCTCGCCGAACTGGAGCATCTTTATCAGACCGCTCCGGTCGGCTTCTGCCTTGTGGATCGCGAGATTCGTTGGGTCCGCATCAACGAGCAACTGGCCCGCTTCCATGGGAAGCCGGTCTCCGAGCATATTGGCCGACGAATGAGGGATCTGATACCGGAGATAGCGGCGAAATCAGAGCCCGTTTACCGAAAGGTGTTCGAGACAGGGGAACCCATCATGGACGCTGAGGTAAGCGGCATCACACCGGCCGACCCGGATACCGAGAGGCACTGGCTAGCCAGCTTCTACCCCCTAAAGCTCGAGAATGGGACGGTCTATGCCGTCAGCAATGTTGTTCAAGACATCACTTCCCGAAAGCGCGCGGAGATGCTGCAAACGGGGATGAGCCGCGTGCTCGAGTTGCTTGCCGAAGGCCGCGACATCGTCGAGGTCTTCGACGAGTTGGCCTGCACGGTCGAGAGCCAACTCGGGGCTTCGTCGCGCTGCTCGGTGTTGCTTGCGGACGAGGCTGAGAAGCGACTCCGTTTTTGCGCCGCACCGAATCTCCCCAAAGAGTTCCACGAGAGCGTCGATGGTTTGCCGATCGGTTCCGCAGAGGGCTCGTGCGGTACTGCAGCGTATCGGCGTGAGACGGTCATTGTGGCGAACATGATGAAGGATCCGCTGTGGGAAAAATATCGAGAGGTGGCGCGCAGTTTTGGTCTCAAGTCGAGTTGGTCGGTGCCGATTCTCTCCGAATCCGACCAGGTGCTAGGCACGCTATGTGTTTTCCACACTCGATCCTACGAGCCGAACAGTCGGGAGACGGATGTCACTCAGAAGGCTGCCTCGCTAGCCAGAGTCGCCATCGAGCACACCAAAGCACTGGCGACACTTCAGGATCGAGAGGCAGCGCTCCGTCAGAGCCACGCCAAGATCAAGGATCTGGCAGGACAACTCATTGCCGCGCAAGAGGAGGAACGGCGACGGCTGTCGCGGGAGCTCCACGATGGTCTCAATCAGAACCTGGCCGCCCTATCCTTCGAAATAGGATTCCTTCGGTCGCGGCTACCCGAGGAGAATGCCGACATGCGGGAGCGCCTTCGTAAGCTTCAGACGAGGGCGGCCCAAGTCATCGAGGATGTCAGACATATGTCTCGCGAGCTTCACCCTGCGTCCCTGGAGCACGTGGGGCTCGTATCGGCGTTGAGAACTCACTGCTTGGAGATCGAAAAGCAGGAGGAGATCCGCGCCAAACTGACTCTAGTCAAGGTACCCGAGAACATTCCCCGGGAGGTCGCTCTCTGCCTGTATCGCGTGGCCCAGGAGGCCCTTCGCAACGCGGTCAGACACTCGGGAGCCCCGGAGGTCCGTGTGACACTGACCGGCGCCGACGGGAGCTTGGAGCTCTACGTTGCCGACAGCGGTTCGGGCTTCGATAGCGACCGGACGCAGGGAGGGCTAGGACTCGTAAGTATGGAGGAACGAGTGCGGCTGCTCGGTGGAAGTTTTCGTATCACTTCACAGCCCCGGCTCGGCACGCGTCTAGAAGTGCGTGTGCCTGTCAGCCAGACAGAAGAGCCGGTGGGGGACCCCACAGTTCAGAAACACCGCGCCTGACGGCTGCTACTCATGGCGCAGAGCGACGACGGGATCCATGCCTGCCGCTCGCCGCGCCGGCACATAACTCGCCGCCAGCGCCACCACCAAAAGCGCAAGACCCACTGCCAGGCTCGCGCCCGGCGCCGTGGGTGTGAGGGCCGCCACTGCGCTGGACACAACGCGGAGCACGATCAGAACTCCCGGCAAACCAATTCCGAAACCGAGGGCGGCGAGGAGCAGACCCTCCTTGATCACGAGGCGGGTGACGTCCGCCTTCCGGGCCCCGAGCGCCATGCGGACACCGATCTCGTGGGTGCGCTTGGAGACGGAGAAAGCAATGACTCCGTAAATGCCGACTGCGGCGAGCACGACGGCAAGAAACCCGAATCCCGTGAAGATCGTGCTGAAAACCCTCATGCTAACGAAGAACTGAGCGATGAAATCTTTCATCGTCCGAATTTGCGCGACCGAGAGGCTGCGGTCGAGCTCCCCAAGCGCGCTTCGCACTGGGCCGCTCAAACTCAGCGGGCTCATCGTCTCGGGAGTCGTCCGAACCACGACCTTAACTTGTCGCGACGGCACTTGTGCCTGGGGTAGGTAAAGGATCGGCTCGGGGCCCGCTTGCGAGTCGCGAAACATGTCCTCTTTTACATTGCTCACGACCCCAACGATTTCACGTGACTCGTCTTGAACGTGATTCTCTGCCCCAGCGGGCTCTCGTCGGGGAAGTGTGCGCGCCGCATGGCTTCGTTGATCAACACGACGGGCGCGGCGGCGTGCCCATCGCTCCTCAAAAACGAGCGGCCTTGAAGGAGAAGTACTTTAAGGGTTCTTAGGTAGCCGGGAGACACCGTGAGCGCCGCGGCGTTCGGTAACCGCTCTTCCTCTGGAAGCGGCCGGCCGTCGACCGAGAAGGAGACCCGAGGCGGAAACGGGCTCCGCGGGAGATGATTGGCTAAGGTTGCCGAGGTGACGCCGGGCAGTGCTTCCAACTCCTCGACGACTCTCCGCGAAAGCACGGCTACCGCGCTATCGTCCCCATATCCAGATTGCGGCAGGCCGAGTTGGAAGGTCAGTAGTTGATCGACATCGATACCGGCGTCCGCTTGCTGCCATTCTCGAATGCTGGTGATGAAGACACCGGCCCCGCTCAGCATGACGAGGGCCAGCGCAACCTCTGCAACGACCAACGCTCTGCTCATGACGCGACGTCGAGAACCGATCCCGGTTCCACGGCCGCCCTCTCGCAGATCACCGACCAGGCTCGGACGCGATGCGCGGAGCGCCGGAGCGAGTCTGAAGGCAATGCCAGCCAACACCGAGATGGCCATCGTGAAACCCACGACACTCCCGTCCAACTGAGGGATGATCATCTTGGGCCACAGTCCACCGAATGCGTTGACCAAGAAGTCTATTCCCCATGCTCCTAGTAGCAGCCCGATGAGCCCACCGCCAAGCGCCAAGACCACGCTCTCCACGAGTAGCTGCCGGATGATGCGGTGCCTCGATGCTCCCAACGCGGCGCGCAGGGCGATTTCGCGTTGCCGGTCTTGCCCGCGGGCCAATAGAAGATTCGCAAGATTAGCGGCCGCAATGAGGAGGACGAACACGAGAGCCCCTTGCAATAAGACGAGGATCTCTCGGCCACCGCCGTACGTCATCTGTTGCTGCAACGTCAGCACCTTCGCCGAGTAACCACGGTTGGCGTCCGGATACTCGGACTCGAGGTTGGCGGCGAGTGTCGCCATTTCTTTCTGGGCTTCGGCCAGCGGCACACTTGGCTTCAGTCGCCCCAGGACGAAGAGACTTCTCTCGTCGCGCGGAAGCCCATCGGTGGGCAGGGTGAGTGGCACCCAGAGCTGATCGCTGGGATCGAGGAGCTCGAAGTCTTCGGGCATGACCCCGACGACGCGGTACGGTTCGCCCCGGAGGTCGATGGTCCGGCCCACCAAAGCCGGATCGGCGGCAAAGCGGTTTCTCCAGAGATCGTGACCCAACACCACGACGCGGTGCAAGCCCTCTTCCTCTTCTTCCGGCAAGAACGTTCGCCCGATCGCGGCCTGGGCACCCAGGATGCGAAACACGTTGACCGAAGTGGCGGCGCCGAACACTGGCTCCGGTTGATCACCTCCGATCAGGCTAAACGGTGACTCCCTAATCGCACCCATCTCTTCGAAGCTCGTGCTTCGCTCTTGCCAGTCAACGAAGTTGGCGGGGGAGGTGGGGATTAAGTCGAACCCCGTATTCTCTTTCTCACTCTGCCATAGCACGACCAGACGATCGGGATCCGGATACGGCAACGGACGAATCAGGAGGACGTTCACCAGGCTGAAGGTCATCGCATTGCCCCCAATGGCGAGCGCGAGCGAGACCGCCGCCAGTAATGTGACAATTGGGTGCCTGCGGATGGCTCGAAAGGCGAGGCGAATATCTGTGATCAGGCCATTCATGACGACCTCCACGATAGGCCATAGGCAATCCGCATGCCACCTGCCATGCGCTGTAAACCCTGGGATCGGGCACGCTCAGCCGCGCCGAGCCGCGCTCGTCGTTCGCATTCGGCCATTCGGGTGTCCGGAATTGGACAATGTCAGGGCGCGTTGAACTCCTTGCCGAGTATTAAGGTATGCTGACCGGGCGAGAGCCGCCATGATCGTACAGACCGCTCCAGAAGGTGTACCGCGTTTCATCATTACGATGGCGGAGCATACGAGCTTCGCCGGACAGCTGGCCCGCTTGTTCGGCAACGATCGTTTCGAGCCGGTGGAGCCCCGGGAGGAGATGCTCTACTTGATCGATCACCACGATCAAGGATGGCGAGAGTTGGATGCCGAGGCACCCATGGATCCCGAGACCCGGCTGCCGTATCACCTCGTGGAGACCCCCCTGGAGAAGATCATCACGACAAGCGAGAAGTCTCCGAGCCTGAATTCCGAACGGCATCCTTATTGTGGGCTGCTCTCGAGTATGCACACATGGGGACTCTACAACGGCCGCTACGGGTTATCGGACATGGTGCTGCTCGATTCGATCTCTGACGAATCGAGACCGCTGGTACAAGCGATGTTGGACGGCGAGCTCGAGCGTCAAAAGCGATTGAAGGCCCAACTGGCCGCGAGTCCGGCCACCGCAGAATGGCTCGAAGAACCGCGATTGATGCAGAACTACAAACAGCTTCAGTTTTTCGACACCGCCGCCCTCTATTTTCAGATGCGACACGACGAGGTCCGGAGCCCCGCGGCGTTCGACCACGTGCCCTTGAACGCCGAGGAAGACGTCGAGGTTGCCGTAACCCGCCAGGCGCCGGGTGTGTATGCCTTCGCGCCGTTTCCGTTTGGCCGAGTTGACGTCGAGGTTTCGTTTACCGGACGATACCTCGCCCCCCTCGCTACGGACGAAGGAAACACCTTTGCCCGACGGGGCTCCGATGCCCGACGAATGGCATCAGGCGGCCGTCGATGGGCTGGTGGAAGGTCTTCGACGATCGAGAGCTCAACGAGCTCATCGCAAGCGCACAGAAATCGAACCTCGACTTGAGACAGTCTGTTGCGCGAGTGATGGAGTCCCGCGCCATTCTCGGGGTCGCCACCGGGGATCGGATGCCGGTGGTGGATGGTTTGGGTCAGGTGACCTTCCAAGAATTGAGCGAAGCGGTTATTCCGGTGGTGCCGGAGGGCGGCACTGACCCGACCTACCTCTTGCAACTGGGACTCGATGCTTCCTGGGAGATCGATGTCTTTGGTCGCCTGGCTCGCAACATCGAGTCGGCGGCCGCGAGCTACGAGGCGTCGATCGAGGACTACCGGGACGTGTTGGTATCGTTGCTGGCCGAGGTTGCGCTCGGCTACATCGAAGTACGAACGCTTCAAAAACGCATTGCCTTCGCCGAGGCCAATGTTGAGTCGCAAAAACAAACGCTTCAGCTAACTCGGGACCGGTTCGCTGCAGGATTGACTTCGGCACTCGACGTCGCGCAGGCCGAGTCCAACCTAGGGGATACGGAGGCCACCATCTCCCAGCTCCGGCAACGTTTGGTTCTTTCCCTCAATCGTCTAGCAGTATTGCTGGCGGTCGCCCCCGGCAGTGTGGACGACCGTCTCGGGGTCGGAGGGCCGATTCCGAGGACCCCCGTGGGTATTGCAATCGGCATTCCCGCCGATCTCATGCGCCAGCGGGCCGACATCCGAACCGCCGAGCGGGTCCTTGCCTCCCAGACGGCGCTGATTGGCGTGGCAACTGCAGATCTCTACCCGAGTTTTTCCTTGAGCGGATTTCTCAGCTTCGATTTCGGGAACGTCGGAGCGGATAGCGCTATCGGGTGGGGTCTTGTCCCAGGCTTTAGGTGGAACTTGTTCGATCGCGAGCGCATCCACAATCGGATTCGGGTCGAAGAAGCACGGACCGAACAGGCCTTCTTCGCGTATGAACAGACGGTGCTCCGTGCCCTGGAAGACGTCGAGAACTCGATGTCTGAGTATGTCAACGAGGAGAACCGCCGCGATCGCTTGGTCGAAGCGGTGGACGCCACGCAACGCTCTGTGGATCTCGTGACAACGCAATACCGGTCGGGGCTCACCAACTTTCAAAACGTGCTCGATAGCCAACGCTCCCTGTTTCGGCTGCAAGATCAATTGGCGGAGAGCCAAGGGTTCTTGGTTCAGAGCCTCGTCCAACTCTACCGATCGCTGGGTGGTGGCTGGGAGTATGAGGCACAGCCAGACTTGTCGGCGCTACAAAAGAGGGAAGGGGGGATGGAAAATTAGCGCTCGTCTGCCCCGATCGACCCACATTCCTCAATGTCCCTCCAAAAAAAATGAAGATTTCCCTTGAGAAGATCTCACAGCAAAGTTTTCGAAGTTTTCTAATACTTTCCGGGTTTACGCGGATTCGTGTGGGTAAGTTCTGACGGAAAAACAGTGTAACTCATTGTGTGGAAAAGGTATCGAGTACTTCATCAGGTGCTGAAAAGTGGTCCATTTTTAGGATAGGCTAACCGAGTGAAAAATTCCCAGTCGATCCGCTCGCTGTTTGCGCTGCCAGGTTTCGTGGTTGGTGCCGGATTGAAGGGTCTATTCGGTGACCGATACGCCCGTGTCATCCAGCTCAAGAGGCGAAAAAAACAGCTGTGTGCTCTTACTGTGGGCAACGGTGCCGGGGGCGCTATGACAAGCAAGTGTGCCGGGTCCGCGACCTGTCGTTGGCAGGCTGGCGGATCTATCTGGAATACGAGCGTTGGCGCGTCAACTGTTCTGGGTGCGGCGGTGTGCATGTAGAACACCTAGACTGGCTGGCGAACAACTCGCGCTACACCCAGCGTTTTGCGACGCATGTGGGCAAGCTGTGCCGGGATATGCCGAACAAGGCGGTGGCCGAGATGGAACGTCTGCACCACGGTACGGTGAAGGCTCTGGATACGCTCTACATGCAAGAGCAGGTCGACCGGGCGGGGCTACCGGCGCCTCGGGCCATCGGTGTCGATGAGATCTCCATCCGCAAGGGACATAACTATCGCGTCATTGTCAGCGACCTGGAGCGGGCGCGTCCCATCTGGGTGGGCGGTGAGGGTCGCAAAGAAACCGACATCGATTTGTTCTTCAAGGCGCCGGGCGGAAAGAAAAGCGCCCGTATCAAGCTGGCCGCCATGGATATGTGGAAGCCCTTCCGGAACTCGGTGATTCACAACGCGCCTAATGCGCGGATCATCTTCGACAAGTTTCATATCATGCGTCATCTGTCAAAGGCCCTCGATGAGGTCCGGCGCGGTGAGTACAAACGCCTCAGCGGCAAGGACCGGTCGTACATCAAGGGGCAGCGTTACACTTTGCTTTCCCGGCGGGAGAACCTGAGCCTAGACGGTCGCCGCGCACTCAAAAAGTTGCTCCAGGCCAACCGGCGCCTGAACACCGCCTATATTTTGAAGGAGGCCTTCGGGCAACTCTGGGATTACCGCACCGAACGCGGCGCTCGCGCCTTTTTCACTCGTTGGAAAGACAGCCTCAAATGGCAACGCCTGCATCCGTACCAGAAGTTCGCCGGTATGATTGAGTCCCATTGGGATGGTATCGCCTCCTACTGTCATCCGGAGAACAAAGTCAGTCTCGGCCTAGTTGAAGGGGTCAACAACAAAATCCGTGTTCTGCAACGACGCGCCTACGGCTATCGCGACGAGGAATATCTCAAGCTGAAGATCGTGGCGGCTTTCCTTCCGCCATTACCCAGAAATGCAGTTTTCAACCCACACGAATCCGCGTAGACCCTACTTTCCTAGTACCATCATCTGTCAGAGTGGAAAGCCTATCTGCGCATTGCGGTGGCGCGCGCCTCGCGGAAGCATCCCGTCCTTCTGGTGATGCTGGAGGACGGGCGCCTTCACTAAAACGCCGGCACCTCAACTAGGTCCGGACCAAGTAACCGATCTACCCACTTCGGCGAAGGCCAAGCCTGTGTTGGTGGAGCCTCTTGCCCCCGCCCATCCTCACGCTACATCCTGGCCCCGGTGAGGCGTGCGATTAGCGTCTACTCATTGACTTTTCAGCTCTCAACCACCCGAACATCGTCACCATTCACGACATCGGCGAGCACGAAGGCACTCGCTACATCGCCATGGAGTACGTCGACGGCCAAACACTCCGGGCAATGCTTACCGGGGAACCACTCCCCGCCAAGAAGCTTCTCAAGCTCCCCACGCAGATGGCGGATGGCCTTGCCAAGGCGCACGCTGCCGGAATCGTCCATCGAGACCTCAAGCCCGAGAACCTGATGGTCACAAACGATGGCTTCGTGAAGATCCTCGACTTCGGCCTCGCCAAGTTGATGCCGGAGCCATCGGAGATCGATCCGGAAATGGCAACTAAGACGAAAGAGACTCGGGAGGGCGTCGTCCTCGGGACCGTGCAATACATGTCACCAGAGCAAGCAGCAGGACGTCCGGTCGATTACCGCTCTGACCAGTTCTCCTTCGGCTCGATCCTGTATGAGATGGCCACCGGGAAGCATGCGTTTAGCCGAGAGACCATGACGGAGACTCTTGCCGCGGTGATGCGCGATGAGCCAGAGTCAGTTAGCTTGAGCAACTCGCATGCTCCGGCTCAGCTGGGCCACATCATCAGTCGGTGTCTCGAAAAGGAACCGGGACAGCGCTACGACTCGACGCGCGACTTGGCGAGGGAGCTCGAAGGCGTAGAGAGTGCGTCCCAGGCCGCTTCGCCGACAGCGAGTAGGCTGCCAGTGGCCGGTATCGTTGGCGTGGGACTTGTTGCGATCCTGGTCGTCATGATCGCCGCTCTCTTCACCGGTGACGTGCGGGACTGGATCGCCGGCGGAAGTGACGCGCCTCAAATCGAGTCGATTGCTGTCTTGCCCCTAGACAACCTGTCCGGCGACCCAGAGCAAGACTACTTCGTTGACGGGATGACGGAGGCGTCGATCGCCAACCTCGCCAAAATCAGCGCCCTGAAAGTAATCTCTCGGACTTCGGCCATGCGCTATCAGGGTTCCGACAAGCCGCTGCCAGACATTGCTCGTGAGCTAGGTGTCGATGCGGTCATCGAAGGCTCAGCGATGCGGGTGGGGGACCGTGTGCGCATTACGGCTCAGTTGATCGAGGCGGCCACGGACCAACATCTCTGGGCGGAGAGCTACGAACGGGACCTAACCGACATACTAGCTTTGCAGGGTGAGGTGGCACGGACCATTGCAGAGGAGATCCAGGTCAAGCTGACAAGCCTGGAGGACGCTTTCCTTGCAAGCGACCGCCCGGTCAATCCCGAGGCCCACGAAGCCTACCTCAGGGGCCGTCACTTTCTGGAACGGGCCACATTTTTCAGAAGGGAGGACTTTGATACGGTTCTCGACTACTTTCAGAAGGCGCTGGAAAAAGATCCCAACTACGCTCCCGCCTACGCAGGTCTCGCTGACATTTATCGATTTCTTGGCGGTTCGGGATACAGCCCTGAGAAAGAAATGTTGCCGAAAGCAAGAGAAGCCGCGTTGAAGGCCCTCGAGTTGGACGAGTCGCTGGCCGAGGCACATCTCTCCTTATGTAACATCAAGCGGTCGTACGACTGGGATTGGGTTGGCGCCCGAAGAGAGTGTGACCGCGCCGTGGAGCTGAGCCCGGGTTCTGCGGAGGCGCGCCTTCGCCGCAGCTTCCTCTTGTCCAACGAGGGTCGAGTAGACGAAGCCACCGCCGAAGTGGAGCGAGCTCTCGAATTAGATCCGTTGAACCTGCGTATCAGTGTACAGGCTGGCCATTGTTTTATACTTCAACACCAGTACCAGCGAGCGAAATCCGAATATCTCAGCGTGCTGGAACTCGATCCGAGGCGCTTTCTGCCTCTCTATGGCCTCGCCACGGTTTACATCTTGATGGAAGAGTATGACGAAGGGGTTATGGAATTGAGAAAAGCGTTCTCGCTAATAGGTCTGGATGATGAGGTGGCGCTTCTCGAACGTAGCTACCCCGAGTTCGGACTTACAGGGGCGATGCGCCGCCTAGCGGAATGGATCGTGGAGAATTCCGTGCCAGCCCCTGGGATCGCCATAACATTGCCTGGTTCTACACCCTCGCCGGCGAGCACGATGACGCCATCCAGTGGTTAGAAAGAGCCTACGAGGAGCGCGAAGGTGCAATGATGAACCTCCGCGGAGATCCGAACTGGGACAACCTCCGCCCCGACCCGCGCTTTCAGGACCTGCTGCGGCGCATGAACTTCCCCGAGTAACAACAGCCAGCCAATCAGGTGCCCGCCAATGCACCCCCTAAAACAAATCCGGGGTGTGTGGGCATCTCTCTCTTCTTCTCTCTCTCCAATCCTCACACCCCAAATTCATCTCGGGCTCCGGTTCGCTGGCTCGCGCCACACCGCGGCCAAGCTCGCCGTCGAAGAGGCAGGCCTTGACCGACGAGCTTCCGAGGTCGTAGCCAAGGAAATACATGGCGCGAAACACTAAAATGAGAGCCATGAACGATCTGCTGGGACCGCTCATCGATGACAAGGGCTATGTGCTGCTCGACGGCGCGCTCGCCACTGAGCTCAAGCGGCGCGGAGAGGATTTGAACGACCCCCTCTGGTCGGCTAAGCTCCTCGTCGAGGCACCGGAGAAGATCGAGGCCCTGCACTACGACTATTTCCGAGCGGGCGCCGACGTGGCCACGAGCGCGAGCTACCAGGCAAGCTTCGAGGGTTTCGCGGCCCGAGGGCTGGACGAAGCAGAAGCTCGACGGCTTCTACGGCTGTCGGTCGAGCTCGCCCAGCGTGCCCGGGACCGCCACGGACGTGGCCTGGTTGCCGCGTCGATCGGATGCTACGGCGCGGTGCTGCACGACGGCTCCGAGTACCGGGGCGACTATGAGCTCGATCGCGACGAGCTCATCCGTTTCCATCGGCCTCGAATGGAGGCGCTGCTGAGCGCGGAGCCCGACCTTCTCGCCTTCGAGACCGTCCCGTGCCTCCTGGAAGCGGAAGCGATCGTCGCACTGCTCGAGGACGCCCCGGATACCACCGCGTGGATTACTTTCAGCTGCCGGAACGAGACGGAGGTCTGCCACGGTGAGTCATTCGCCGATTGCGTGCGGCTGGTGAGTGGCTTGGACCGGGTCGTCGCGACGGGAATCAACTGCACCGCGCCCCAATACGTTTCGGGTCTCCTCGATTCGGCGCGCGGCGCTACGAAGAAGCTCCTCGCCGTCTACCCGAACAGTGGGGAAGCGTGGGACGCCGCTCGGCATCGCTGGCTTGCGGCCGAACAGTCCCCCTCGATCGTCGCGTGCGCCCCCGAGTGGTACGCGGCCGGTGCGCGCCTCATCGGTGGGTGCTGTCGCACGACGCCCGAGACGATCGGCGCCGTCGCACTCGCCCTCCGAGGCCAATCCCAAGAATAGCGACGCACGGCGGAAGACTGCCGGTTCAGGAACGCTTCGGCGAGGCGGCTGTTGACCCCCGACATCCCAAGCCGCTCGCGTGCTCGTGCAGATTCCAGAGCCGAGGCGCCACAGCGCCCGCTTCTACGGCCACTACTCATGCGTCGCGAGGGGGAAGCGACGAAAGGCACACCCCGACCCTCTCCCGCACGCCGCGCCCGCCGCAGACGCGAGCACCGCAGAGGGGTCCAGCAGTGACGAGTGCGACGCTCTAGGAGCCGGGCGGCGGGTTGTCGCTGTTCCAGATGGAGTGAGCGTATTTCCAAGAACCGTCCGCTTGTCGGTGCAGAATCCAGATGTACTTGCCCTCCTCCTGCACGGGCTCACCACCGGCCTTAGGTGTGAACGTGCCTGAGTAGGTGCCTCGGTTGAACGCCCAGTCTGCGGCCACCACGAGCTCTTCCGAGGACCAAGTCTCCTCGATGGTGAATTGATCAAAAATTGTCCGAAGCCACGACTCCACTGCTGATTTGCCGGTAGCGGTCGGGTGGTTTGGCGCCAACATGACTACATCATCGGCAACTACGGCTAAACAAGGCTCCAGGTCGCCGTCGTTGAGCCCCGCCAAGAAATGGTCGTTCACGCCTTTTATCGCCTCCGCGTCGGCCTCGGTGCTGGGGGCTTCTTCGGCGGCTGGCTCCTGTGTCGCAGGCGTGGCGCAAGCGGCCAAGGCGACGACCAGAGAAATAGGAATGAAAAAAAGCATTAGGAACTTCATAGCGGGAACCTCCTTGTGCGCTGGAAGATACCACCGGCTGATTCAGTATGGAAATCATGCAGTTGCCCGTTCAGCGGATAGCCTTGAGGACGGCTTCCTCCTCGGGCGTGGCCGGGGCCTCGCAGAGGAGAAGAAAGTCCAGCTCGAATAGGCACTCCGGGCAGTCCAGGAGATGCTGGCCGCTGGTCCTGCACCGCCGCCCTAGTCAATGAACTCGAAGAGACTCCTCCGGCGTCAAGTGGCCTAGTCTGTTCAAGAGGAACCTCCATTCCAAAAGCTATTCCTCTATTCGCTGGCTCACCTGATCGCAGATCGAAACACCGTTGATTTGAAGCGTTGCCCGAGATGCGGAAATCTCTCGTCCGCGTCCGGAGACAGTTGTACTGCACCACAGCCTGCCGCAACCGGTACAACCAAGCTGTTTGGCGCGAGAATCAACGGAAGAAACGTCACAAAAGGAAACGCGGCAAGAAGAAAGGAGTCCGTCGTGCCAAAAGGTGAGGGGATCTATCTGCGAGGACGAACCTGGTGGCTCGACTGTGTCATCAGGGGCAATCGATACTTTCGGTCTCTGGGCAAGAACATCACCCGCACCGCCGCCAAAGAGTTGGCCGCGGTGGAACGCGCCCGCATCCTGAAGGGTGAAGCCGGCATCGGTGGCCGCAAGAAGAAGACATCGCCTTCGACGATGCCGCCCAACTATTCCGAGAATGGGCAGCGGCCAACAAACGGTCCCGCACGGTGAAGTTCCTGAGGGAGTCGAAAGGGAAGATCCGGTTTCTCGAGCATGAGGAAGAGGACCGGCTCCTGGCGGTGTGCGCTGAACCGCCGAGAACCGTTGTTCTGATGGGTATCCATGCGGGCACACGTGTCGCCTCCGAAGCACTCACGCTGAAATGGGGCAGCATCGACCTTGACCGGAGGCAACTCACTTGTAGAGGCCGCCTTTGCCAAGAACGGGGAGACCAGAACGATCCCGATCAACAGTGAGCTACACGCGGCACTCTCGCAGCATCGCAAAACTTCAGCCGATGCCGGCCCAGAAGACCCGGTCTTCGTGAATCGTTTGGGCATTCCGCTGCGGGCCATTCGAACGGCCTTCACTACCGCTTGCCGGCGTGCTGGCCTGGGGCGCGACGTCACGCCACGCACGCTCCGCCACACCTTCGCGAGTCGGTTGGTGATGGTTGGCGTTGACCTCCGGACTGTCCAGGAGCTTGGGGGATGGAAGGATCTCAGTATGGTGTTAAGATATGCTCATCTAAGCCCGAGTCACAAAGCGGAGGCTGTGGAACGGACCATCGAGAAAAAAGCGGCGTCCATTCCACTACGCTATTCACTACACCGGTATCGGGCGTAAGTCATAAGTCCTTTAGGCGGGGTAGCTCAGGCTGGTTAGAGCGACGGACTCATAACCCGTAGGTCGGCGGTTCAAGTCCGCCCCCCGCTACCATTTCAACGCTGCTTCACCCGCGAAGCATCGATCTTTCCTTGGATGAACGCGGCTCCAAACACCTTCTCTGCGGCAAAACGATTGTGCGGGCTGCAGTGAAGCCTGAGTAATCCCTCGTCGTGGCTGCGATACAAGGCAAAAGGCCGCAGGTGCTCGATTTGCAGTCCCGCTCGCGCCCAACACCGGGTGTCGTTTGGACCTCGGTATTCGCACTGGTATCCCGCCCGCTCGTGCACTCGCTCGCGAACCTCTGACGGAATATAGCGGGACTTCGCGGGGACCTTGCCCGGGCGAGGTCTGTCGCCTGTCTTCGATTGGCGTTTGAGCCGCGTGCGCGCTTTCTCTTCACGTCTTTTTCGTCGAGAGCCACGTCCAGCGCTTGCTCCATGATCTCGGCCATGTGTTGCAAAGAGAAGGCGCCTTGCGAATAGAGGGTGAGAAGACGGGCTTCGGGCCCAGCGGGACGAGATATTCCTCGACCTCACGTTTCGTCATACCGGCGCAGTCGCTTAGGAGCCTCTCGATGTTTTCCCCTCGAAGATGCGGTGCGAGCAAACCGGCGACGGTAAGGCTCACCCGGTTTTTCGCCAACGCGACGAGGAGCTGGGGAAAACGTTTCGATACATTGGCCACCTGAATCCGCCGTGCGACCGAACCCTCGCCTAGGTTCAAGCGCTTGGTGCAGCACTCGAAGAGACTCTTGTACCCGCGCTCGAGATGCCCCTTTCTTCTCGACATCTCTGCGATGTGCGCGATGACGAGTGCGACGTTTCGTTTCTCGGCGCGAACGAGTTTCTCGGCTGTGCGGTCGAGCTGTTCGGTGGAGACACGCTCGCGTGCCTCGAAGTATGTCTTTATTCTTTCGATCATGGCGTTGCCCCCTTTTTCGAATCGAGCTTCTCCTAATATAACAACAGTTTTTTTGAGGCCCTTGGACGCTGTTAGGCGGAGCAAACCGGCTGGGATGAGAAAAAATGTTCAAACTCTGGGGTAAGGAAGGGAGTGAGCGCCTGTGCGCTTCAGGATGGCATCTGCGTGCAGAAGTCTCCGTTTTTCGAAACACCTGCCCAACCTTGTCAAGTGTTTTTGCAGACTTTTTCACGGCCTCAGGGCCGGCGCTTGAGGTCGGCGGCTCGCCTACGTCACATAGAGTGCCCAGCCGCTGTCAAACACTTCGTTGAGGAAGAAACCGTTATTGGACTCGGGGTAGTCGCGCCCGGGACGGTATACGATGCACTGATTGAAGACGAGGCAATAGCGGAGCTGGTAGCCTGGGTGCTCGCCGGGTTCGGCGAGAACGAGAGCGAACGCTTCTCGGCTCGGAGCGACTCGATCTGGCCGGTCATTTCCTTTCCTTCGGTCTGAGGTGCCACTACCCAAATGGCGCAGGTGTGGCGAACTTAAGGTCACATAAGGCAAGAACCATGCCTCGGTCTGCGTGTGCGGTCGAGATGTTCAAACGCTTTCCATTGAGGTGTTTAAGGAGATATCCAGGTGTTCAACGGCTTGGAGTCCGTTGGGGGGAAACCCCAACAGGATGTGGGTGGCTACCGCCGCCTGTCACATAATTAGATCCGACCCCGTGTATGGTCAAGACGGCGGGGTCGGATCCAATTATGTGACACGAGGAACTGTCGGGGATCTCACATCGCTCATCGGCGACGAAAGTATACTGGCGGGTGGAGGTGGGTAATGTTTCTGTACGGGCTCGTTCTATACACGATGCTGGCTCCCAGCCAGCAGATCGTTCAGGTTGTTGAGAGAGACGCCATACCGGCGATCGATGATCCCCAATTCGTGAGCGCAGAAGAGGGTGACAAGTTCCTTTCGGACAGAGAGCTCGTCATTGGGCTCTTCGACGTGGAGGCAGCGAAGGCCTACTCCGCTTGGGTACTCGATGGACACGAGATCGTGAACGACCGGCTCGGGAGACACACCCGTCGCAGTGACCTGGTGACCACTCGCGCATACGGGCATCGTGTATGCCCGCGAAGTGGAAGGGGAGGAGTTGACCTTCGGTGTCAGCGGAAAGCTCATCGAGGACTCTTTGGTGATGTACGATCGCCAGACCGATAGCCTCTGGCCGCAAGTTGATGGGACCGCGATCTCGGGACGCTACCAAGGTAAGCAACTTCGCCCTATCGCTTCGTCGCTCCTAACCTGGAAGGAATGGAAGAAGCTCCATCCGGATACGCTCGTGCTCCATACTGGAGAACGCGCCCGCGGATCGGCCTACGCGAGTTACTTCAACGACCGTTCCATCGGGATCGGCTACGCGACGGTGACCGACAAGCGCCTGCACGGGAAGGAGAAAGTGATCGGCGTCTACGTCGAAGGGCAAACGATGGTGTTTCCTCTGAAAAAGCTCAAGAAGAAGAAATCTGTTCAAGCGCGGCTGGCCGGAGTTCCGTTGGTGACGGCCTACGCCAAGGGCGCGAAGACGGCGGTTGCGTTCGTGGCCCAGTCGGAGGAAGGGCGCGAGCTAACGTTCGGCGAAGTCGAGAAGGAAGACGATCGCCTGACGATGAAGGACGAGCAGACAGGCACGACATGGCTCGTTCTTTCTGGAAAAGCTATCGCCGGTCCACTCGAGGGCGAGTACCTGGAGCCGGCGCGTTTGGGGCGAGTAGCACGTCGCGAATCGAGCCTTAGGCGGGCGATCCCGGCTCTTCTTCGATCGCCATTAAGAATGCAGCGGCTAAGGGCCAAAGCCATCCCACTCAGTACAACAGCGTGGGGCACTACGCGATAGAGGGCTAGGGAGATGACCACCGTGATCACCGGCGCGATGGCATTGGTCATCGGACTAACGATGATGGCTCTCCCGTAACGAAACGCATAGACCAGGCAGCGCGCGCCGATGGAGTTCAGGACCTGGATCATGGCAGCAAGGTAAGGCCCCTTGAAGCCCCAATTGATGGGTTGCGAGAAGTCGGTCATCAGGAGTGCCATCGGGAGGAGGATGATGGCGGTCGCCATCATGTAGAAAAATATACTCTCCGCCCTCATGGTTTGGTTGGCGACTTTCATGTAATAGGCTTGGACTCCCCAAGCTAGAAACACGAGGAGCGCCAAGAGCATCCAGAAGTAGCCGTCCGCCACCGAGCTTCCCGGCTCCTGGTATGAGAGCAGAGGGATAGCTAGCAGAGCCAGCGCGATTCCAAGCCATCCCAACCGGCTAGCGCGCTCTTTCAGGAGCCCGTAGGACATCAGAATAGTCACCACCGGCGAGAGGGAAATGAAAGGGAAGACCAAGTAGGCCGGGCCCATTCGGAGCGCTTGAAACAAAATGAGCTGGCCGCCCGCGCCGAGAAAACCGATAACCAAACCGAACCAAACGGAGCGTGGGTGCGTGTCGAGTTTCCAACTAATGAGTCGAAGGGCGATCAATGCCGGCGGGATCATGGTCAGGGTCCAAACTGAGTAGCCGAGTGTCGCGGGGAAGCCTGCCTTTTCGGGAATTTCGATCAGGGCACCCCACAGTCCCCAAGACGAAGTCGTGATCAAGGCGAAGATCAGCCAGAGCTTCGACCTAGTGGCCACTGAGCTTCTCCAGGTCTCGCTCGATCTGTTCCGGGTTGCTGAAGGCCGCGGTTCCACCCGGGCTGGGTCACCGAAAGTGCTCCGCAAAGATTCCCGTAGTCCAGGCAACGCCGGATATCGGAGCCCTCGAGATAGTGAAGGACAAAGCCCGCGTCAAAACTGTCCCCGGCGCCTACCGCATCCACAGGAGTGACATCGAGTGGGGCGCCGCGATGAATGGCTCCATCCTGAGTCGCTAGCGCACCCTCCTCGCCCAACTTGATCACAACGGTCGGGGAGTATTGGCTCAAGTGAGCGAGGGCGCTATCGACCGAGTCCTGGCGGGAAATGCAGAGACGCCTCGTTCTTGTTGGGGAGAAACACGTCTACGTGTGGCAAGAGGTCGAAGATCTCGTTGCCCCACTTCTCTTCCGGATCCCAATTGGTGTCGAGAGACGTCGTGAGGCCCGAATCTTTGGCGGTTTTGAAGAGAGCCGGGCAGCTTGGTTGGATGCCCTTTTGTAGGTAGTAGGACGAGAGGTGAAGGTGACGCGCCCGACTCAGCGCTTCGCCGGCAACATCGCCATGAACCAGCTCGTCCATGGCGCCTTTGTAGGTGACGATGGCTCTTTCTTCCGGATAACTCAAGATGACGCTGGCGCCGGTGGTGAGATGCTCGTCCTGAAGAATGTAGCTGGTGTCGATGTGCTTTTCCTCGAGGCGGCTCATCACGAAACGACCGAAGTCATCCTGGCCCACCTTGCCGACGAAGGCGGTGCGGGCGCCTAGGCTCGCCACGTTACTGGCAAAAATCGCGGAAGAGCTTCCCAGCACCAAGTGCATTCGTTCGGCCAAGATCTCTTTCCCCAATTGGGGAGGGGCCGCGATGTCGTCAAGTATGAGATCGACGTTCAGTTCACCGACGACGAGGATGTCGTAGTCTTTCATTCCAGCAGAACGACTTGCGTCAGGTTCTTGGGATTGTCGGGATCGATGCCCTTGTGTCTTGCGCGATGATGGGCAAGAAGTTGCGTGATGGGCATGTAGAGCGGAAGACGGACCACATCGCGCACGCCGGATTGCAACTCGAAGACGAAATCTGCGGTCACACCTTTCAAATTGTCCCCGATCACCATCGTGGTGGCCCCTAAACGTTGTACGTCTTGTAGGACCCTTATTTCTTGCTCCCGAGCCATGTCCGAGAGGAGTAGCACCACCAAGGATTCTTCGGTAACCCGTCGCAACGGGGCCATGTCGAAATTCGAGCGTATGAAAGGCTTCGGAGGCGGAGAGGGACATTTCCTTCATTTTGAGCATCGACTCACACGCGAGCCCGTAGAGGGGCCCCTGCCCTAGAAAAACGAAGTGGTCCGGGGCATCGAGCTGGGCGATTTCTCTTGCCCGAGCATCCACTTCAGGGATGAGCTCCCGACACCGGGCGGCAAGTGTGGCCAGTTCGTCGAGGAGCTCGTCATTGCCGGACTCACTGGCCGCCAGGCACTCCAATAGCAGCAGCATGCTGGTAAAGGACTTCGTCATGACGACGTTTTTTTCCGCCGCTTCCGCAACTAGCTTCCGCCGGCAGACGCCCGCCAACTGGTTGTCGGCGTGACAGGTTACGGCGACGGTCTCTGTTTCCATTTTCTTGCTCAGGTACTCGGCCGCCCTAACCGCTTCCGTCGTTTCACCGGATCGGGAGATGACGATTCCCGCCGGCTTGCCGGTTTGCGAAAAGAGGGAGCTGGGATGGAGGAACACGTCGGAAGCGGTCACGGCGCGACCCGCACGACCCGCAATGCTGGTCCAGGCCGAGGCGGCCGAGAGGGCCAAGTAGTACGAGGTCCCGCAGCCGGTAAAGTCCAACCGTTTGTCGGCGAAGGCTTCGAGCGCGGCCCGGACGTTTTCTCCATCCGAGCGGAACCGGTTGAACGTCTTCGCCCATGCTTCGGGCTGCTCCTTGATTTCGGTCTCGGTAATGGTGGGCATGAGCTTTAGTGTCGGGCGCAGAAGGCGCGCGGCTCAGTACCGGTGATGAAAGTCTCGGACTGGCCGCTGGGGCAAGATGCTCGCGCGAGCTGCCCCGTTTCGGGATCGATGCGGGCGAAGGTCACGCCGCTCGGTGGCTCGAACACTCCACTCTCTCGACCGGAGACCGCGGACTTCATAAAGCGGGTCCATATCGGCAATGCCGCTTGCGAGCCGGTGAGTCCCAGCGGTTTGTTGTCATCGTATCCGACCCACACGATGGCGAGTAGGTCAGGCGTGAACCCGACGAACCAGGCGTCGCGAGTATCGTTGGTGGTGCCGGTCTTGCCGGCAGCGACCGCTTTGAAACCGCGCGCCCGAATCTCTCTCGCCGTGCCCCGGTCGATGACGCTTCGCATCATGTCGGTTACCAGATAGGCGCTCGCCGGATGCGCTACCGCATGGCGGGCGGTCTCCAACCGGTCGGGGGTCCGTCCCTTGGCGTCTTTGACCTCGACGAAGAATCGAGGATCGACGCGGACACCATGGTTAGCGATGACGGTGTAGGCGGTGGCCAGGTCCAGTGGTGTCATTTCGAAGGCTCCCAGCACGACGGAAGGGTATGGTTGGAGATTACTGTGCGTTCCGATGGCATCCCAGAGCTTGACCACTCGTTCGTAGCCAACTTCCTTTCCGACTTTCGCGGTGGCCACATTGAGTGAACGAGCCAAGGCGTGACGATAGGTGACGTCGCCGGAGAATCG
Source organism: Candidatus Marinacidobacterales bacterium (assembly GCA_965219415.1). Taxonomy (GTDB): domain Bacteria; phylum Acidobacteriota; class Vicinamibacteria; order Marinacidobacterales; family DATDRI01; genus CBDCNP01. The sequence continues at coordinate 570,261 of OZ244742.1, read as the reverse complement.
ATGATCGTAGTTGGACGGGCGCCATGGCCTTCCTCCGTGCCAGATCGTCGTGGGCTCGTCGCGCACGACGCTGGCGGGCGTGAAGTATCGGATCGATGAACCACCGATGCGCGTCAACTCGTAGCTTCGCTCGAAAGCGGCGAGGTAGACGAAGGGCTTGAAGGCGCTTCCCGGCTGACGTCGTGCTTCGGTCGCCCGGTTGAATTGACTGAGACCGTAGCTTCGTCCACCAACGAGCGCCAGGACGTCCCCGCGAGAGGGCTCCATCACAATGAGGGCCGCCTGGACGTCCCGGGGTTTGTTCTTTCCGGAGAGTTTCTCCCCGATCTCGGTGAGTCCGTCCGCCACCGCGCGCTGGGCGGCGGTTTGAAGATATCGATCCATCGTGGAGTGCACGGTCAGGTTGACGGTCGCTTCCGGTGGGTAGCGGTCGAAGAGCTCTTCGCGTAGAGCGTCGATGAAGTAAGGGGCTTCACCCACGTCCACCGCCCCGATCTCGATTCGAAGCGGTCTCGCGGCGGCTGCCTCTGCGGCGTCTCGCTCGATGAAACCATGGCGCGCCATTTGGTCGAGCACGATGTCCCTGCGGGCGCGGGCCTTGTCCGCATGTCGGAAAGGGGACGCGGCGTTGGGCGCACGGATGAGAGCTGCCAAGAGTGCAGCTTCTTCGAGCTCCAGGTTCTTGACGTCCTTACCGAAATAGATCTTGGCCGCTTGGCCCACACCGTTGATTCCGAACGAGCCACGCTGGCCTAAGTACACATCGTTGAGATAGAGCTGGAGGATCTCTTCCTTACTTGCGCGGCTTTCGAGGATGATGGCGAGAAAGGCTTCTAGGGCTTTGCGCCGCACGGTTCTTTCCGGGGTCAAGAAGTAGTTCTTGACCAGCTGTTGGCTGAGCGTGCTTCCTCCCTGTTTTACTTCGCCGCTCTTGATGTCCAGCCATGCGGCTCTCACGATCCCAACGGGATCGAGACCGGTGTGCTCGAAGAACCGACGGTCCTCGGTAGCCAGCACCGCCTCGATGACGAGAGGCGGGATCTCCTCTAGAGACACCCACCTTTGTTTGCTCCGCTCTTCTCCGAAGAGCGTTGTCACGGGGACGGCTTCGAAGCCTACTGTTGTGAGGGCGTTTTCACTAGGGAACTCTCGAATGCCTTGTACCGACTTGTCCCAAAAACGAACCCCGATGATGTGCGGCGAGTCGCTTTTTCCGGAGTGTGTTAGATGCACTCGGATTTCGTCTTTGGCTTTGTAAAACGTACCCGGCTCTTGCACGGAGCTCTTGGTTCGCTGGTAGCGAAGCGAGTTCAGAAGCTCGATGAACTCGGATTCCAACAGCCTCTGCTGGGTGCGCAGCTCGAAGGGCCGCGCGTAGACCCAGCTTGGCCTCGCCAGCCGCTCGCCTTCGAGCCGCAGGGCGATCTCACGAGAGAACTTGAAGTAGTGGACGATGAGCACCGCGGCAATATAGAAAAGTGCGATGCTGACAAGGGTGAGCGCGGCGAAGGTAATCTTGAAGCGAAGGCGCGAATAGCGGCGCCGCCGGGTTCGACGTTTCTTGCTCAAGTCAGTCTATTATAAAAGATCTAGAACCGATAAATCTTCATCTACTTTCGGCTTGTGGAGTGCCGATCACTAGGCGCCTCCAGGCGACACTGGCCTAACAAGTCGCCGGCCCAGGAGGCCCTTCCCCTTTCTCTTCGAGGGGCCGGATTTACTGGGCTAAGACCCCCCCGCCTGACCGCTACAAACCCGGTACCGAGTGATCCTGCTGGTCGTAGCGTGTCCTTGGCTCCGACATGGGTCCCGCAGTCCAGTGAGAGGTGTGCCCTGTGAGCCACGCGAAGCCACCAAAGGCTATTGAGGGCCCCTCGATGGAGCGCCTGGTTGTCTATATCACCGGCACGCAGATGGAGCGTCTCGATCGAATCGTCCAAGCGAAAAAGGCGGCCGATGCCGACCCGACCGTTTCACGTGCGTCGGTCGTTCGGAAGGCTCTCAACTTCGCGATCCCGCCTATGGAGGCGGAGCTAGGGGTGTCGAAATGAGATGCGAAGCCTGCGGCTCCCCGCTCGAGGAAGGCCGGCTATGCGTCGCGTGCGTCGCGGACATCATCGAGACCGATCCGAAGGCTCGGGAAGAGGACGAGCTTGAGTGGGCTCGCCGGCGGGCGGGACTGGTCGGTGTCTTTCCAAGGAGGTAGCCATGAGAACCCTGATTACTTAACTTCCGGAAACAGTCCTTTCTGAAGGATCGACTTCGGTTTGCGATTGGATCCTGGGTTCAATGAACGCCACGCATGCGAGAGCCTCGGGGAACACATCCTGCTGTAGCAAGAACAGATCCTTCCGCAACTCTCCTTCTCCCAGTTTTCTAAGTTTCAACTTATCACGACCTTGGTGTTGCCAGGTCCTCCCACAATCGCTCCGGGTGATTCCGTATTTCAGTTCTTGTACGTTGACGTCAGATCGAACGACCCGTCTGCGAGGCTTGGGGCCTCCTATGCGCACGCGCCAGACCAACACGCCGCCGCAGCATTCCTCGGGATAATCGAAGCGGTGCCACAGCTTCGCATAGCCAACGCCTTGCAGTTTGAGAGAACGCCATGCGTTGCGAAGGACTTTTGGTCTCGCCCTTTCGATATCTCTCATGAGGCTCCCGATGATTCCTCTCTGAGTTTCAGTGCGGGAGCCCCGAGCAGGTGGTAAATCGTCAAAAAGCTCCCGAAAAACACGCTTCTTCGCGTAGGCGCTCTGCGGCGCCAGGACTAGAGGCCTCTATGATGAGTTATTTCTATTCTAAGTGAAGCTGCTGGACGTTGTCAATTTGACCTGTATCAACGATCCAGTCACACACGGAGCCCCGTAGTCGATTACCTTACCGGTCAGCCTGGCTCGAACCTCCGAGACGAGCCTTGCACACGCCCGCTGCCTTCCCTCCGGTACCCAACCACGAAATTTGCGGACGCACCCCTTAGAATTCTCGTGACGTGTGACCCGCATCACGGCAATTCTTGCCCTATCCCTATATCGTGAGAGTAGTTCCGAGTCTCGAATCCGAGCGTCTCTCGGGGCCACCTCGCAGCGACCCCCAATGCTGAAGATGAGAATGGTAGCATGGCGGTCTTAGTCTCGCGGGTCGACCTCTCCGGGGAGCACGCTGTCATAATCAAGACAGCATTCCACCGGGGCCAAGGGACTGTCCTCTCTCTTTCGCACGGCGGCGTCTACATCGCCACCAACATGCGCATTTTGCCCCAAGCGACGGTTCGTCTGCTGCTGTTCCTGCTGAGCGATACGGAACAGCCGGTCGAGGCGGAGGGCCTAGTGCAGTGGGATAACCAGGGTGCTCAATCCACGGGCGCTTTACCGCCCGGTTACGGCATGCGTCTGACGAAAGTCCCGCCCGAGACGGCCCTTGCCATCCGAGACATCATGAAATTCGCCATCGTTCCACCTTCGTCGAGCCCGGAGCCAGAGGGAGAATCCTCTTTTACCATCGTTCCCCCGTCGCGCTCGCTTCACAAGAAAGCCCGTTGACCAACGGCCGGCCTCTTCGAGGCGGAAGCTAAGTCGTAAGGCTTCGCAGTAAATGTCGGCTGGGGCCTCCAGCACGGGCCGTCTTCAATTAAGGGCAAGAATTCAGCGGCGAGTCGTCCCTAGATTCTCCAGTCCTTCTGGAAACAGGCCGTTGTTCAATCCAAAATTGAGCTACCCTCAGAAGGTGTGGAAATAAAGTAAAGGCGGAGTAACCTTCCGCGTCACGAAACACGGCGTGAAGGGGCCAACGGAAGGAGACACCGCCATGAAGGAAAAGACCACAGGACGACGGAGCTCGTCAAGGGTGGCTTGGGAGTCGCTGGAGAAGTGGGCGAGGCTCGAGATCCAGGATTGGGTGCAGGAGCTGATGGTAGCCGAAGTCACGGAGCTTCTCGGGCGTGAGAAATCGGAGAGACGGAAGCCCGTGGACACAACGGCGGGCTATCGAAATGGATACGGTAAGCCTCGGAAGCTGACGATGAGCGTGGGCACGGTGACGGTTCGCCGGCCGAGAGTAGGGGACGTGGAGGAGAGGTTCGAAAGTCGAGTGCTTCCGCTGTTCAAGCGTCGGAGCGAAACGGTGAGCGAGTTGATTCCGGAGCTGTACCTGCATGGACTAGCTCACGGAGATTTCGATTTGGCGCTCCGCGGGCTTCTAGGGGAGGACGCTCCACTTTCTCCCAGCACGGTGTCGCGGCTGAAACAGAAATGGCAGGGAGAGTACGAGCAGTGGCTAGCTCGCCCACTGGACGAACTCGAGCTCGTGTCCCTGTGGGTAGATGGCGTGTACGTGAAGGCCGGCCTTGAGAAGGACAAGGCGGCGGTGCTAGTTGCGGTTGGTGGCCTGTCCGACGGGACGAAAATCGTCCTGACGCTGGAGGCCGGGCATCGAGAATCCGAAGCGTCATGGTCGTCGCTGCTACGGAGACTGAAGAAGCGCGGTCTGAGATGTCCCCGTTTGGTGATCGGTGACGGTCATCTCGGCATCTGGGCCGCGACCCGAAACGTATTTCCAGAAGCTGAGGAGCAGCGGTGCTGGAACCACCGAATCCTCAACGTACTGGACCGGATTCCGAAAAGGGACCAGGCGCAGGCCAAGCCGCTGTTGACGGCGACCCCCTACCCCACCAGCCTGCAGGAGTGCGAGACGAAGAAGGCCAAGTTCCAGGATTGGTGCTTGCGCAAGGGTCTTCCGGGGGCCGCGCACGTGCTCGACGAGGACTGGGAGCGGATGGTCAGCTTCTATTCCTTTCCCAAGCCTCACTGGCAACACCTTCGCACGAGCAACGTCGTGGAGTCACCGTTCGCTGCACTGAGATTGAGAACGGATGCGGCCAAAAGGTTCAAGAAAGTCGAGTCCGCCACTGCGACAATCTTCAAACTGCTTCTGGTTGCGGAGAAGAATTTTCGCCGGCTCAACGCACCGGAGCTGATGCGAGAGGTTCACCTGGGCGTTCGATTTGAAGATGGAGACAGGGTAACGGAGTCGTCGAAGGTTGCTGCTGCCTGAACTTTTTTACACACCTATTGACAAGAGCTCCAAAATTGCCGTCCGGGCGCAGAGTGTGAGGGACACGAAATAACAGGACCTTCAGTGGTAGTGTCCTAATTTGCCCCTACCTCAGGGAGAATACTTACGTTAGGCGGCCACCACATAAGCCAACGCCAGCGCTGGTTGGCAACGGCGCTCGTAGACATCGAACCGCGCTTGAGGAAGGTGGTGGGCTACCGCCATCTTCCCAAGCTTCGCGAAGCTCTCAAGCGGGAACTGAAGATCGAGGCGAAGACATCAACCGTATCGAAGAAGAAGGTCGCTTAAACGTGAGCCGTGGAGAGTTTCAACTAAGAATGGGCTTGACTCCAACGCAGAGTGCGTTGGGGCTATGAACTGTAGCGTTGGGAATTGTCGAGCAAGCTTTGCGACGAGAAAACGTTGCCAGCGAGGGTGAAGATGCTGCTCAAGCTCGTCTATCAACACGATACCATCCATTGAATCGGCGAGACGACCGCGGTTAAAAAGCAGTCTCCATGCGAGCAAATCAAGCGCCCATGCTGTTGTAGACCGATACCCGTCCGCATGTGAGCTTAGCGGTTGAGTGCCCTCGACTCTCTTGAGATATATGCCTTTGGGTCGCAGCTCCGCAAATTCACCGTGCTGAAGATCCAGAACGTCGTTGAGCAAATCTTGGATTTGCAGATCGACCCTTGCGCGAGCGCTTTCTTTCTCGGCGCTGCCTTCTCTGCTGCGGCTGACTGCAACCGTCGCCAAGCGAGTTCGGGGCTCTGGAGCGGCTGGTCATAGCGGAACAGGGTGTATACGGCGTCAACGTTCCGATACTCGGTGTATTCCTCGCGGCCTTCGACAGCTCGCCCTGGACCGTACCCGACGACGAATAACTTCTCCCAAGGAAAGTTACGGTTATCGATAGACTTGGCTCCACCGCACACGTCATCGATCGTCGTTGAGAAGACTTCTTGCGTGACCTGCTCGCCAGTATTCTCAATCACTTCAAGGATCGTCTTGATCGTCCAAGACCTCCGAGACTTTTCACGCTCGCGTAATTCGATAACGATCTCGCCTTCTTTTGAGTTGGACCGGCACAGCCCACCCTTCAGCTCGCGAACGAGTCCCGCTGCGCTCGACGCGTCGCAGAGGCCTATCGCCAGTGCCCGTAGAAGCGTGGTCTTGCCGGTCGCATTATCTCCGACGATTACGTTCCATAGAAAAGGGAGAGACCACGTGGCGGGGTGGACAAAGGTATGGCGACCGAAACTTGAGGCCTACGTCTATATCGTCCACTGGCGCGACATCAACAAGGTTCGCCACAACCTCACGACCCACTCAGAGAAGGAGAGGGACGAGCTCATTGCGCAGCTCGACGACGAACCCGGCGTCGACCCGAAAACTCTCTTCGGCCAGTACGCGATGCAGTGGCTCGCGGTCAAGAAACCAACGTTCCGCCGGCAAACCTATCGGACCTATCATTCGAAGATGAACGCGCACATTGTTGCTATGCTGGGCCACTACCGGCTCCGCGACGTGAAGCGTTCCATGTTGCGTAAGTTTCTGGCGAGTCGACTCGAGGCCGGTCAGGCTCCGCGCTCGGTTCAAGCGCTCAACCTTCTTCTGACTCAAATCTTCGACCAGGCGTGGAGGATGGGCTCATCCACGTGAACCCGGCGACCAAACTTTCCTCGAGGATGAATCTTGGGAAGTTGCAGAGCTCGCTACCCGAGAAAGTGAAGTCCTTCACGGAGAGCCAGGTCAACAAGTTCTTGATGACGGCAAAGAGAGTCGACCCGGACCTCTTCCCCCTTTTCTATCTCATGTCGCGAACCGGACTCCGGCCTGGCGAGGCGGCCGCGCTTCAGTGGACAGATATCGACTTCAAAGACCGGCGGATCCATGTGGAACGTTCTGCCGCGAGCAAGGTGATTTGCACCAAAACCGGAGATGATCGCTACGTCGACATGAGTAGCGGCCTCAAGTCCGCGCTCCTAGGGTGGAAGGCTCAGCGGTCCGAGGAGAAGATCGGCAAGGGTTGGCCGGAAATGCCGCCGTGGCTGTTCCTAAATCGGCGACGCACGCACTACCTTCCGAGCGAGCTTCCGCACCGTTTCAAGAAGATCCTCGAGAAGGCCGAGCTACCGATTCACCACACACCCAAGTCGCTCCGCCACTCCTTTGCTAGGATCCACCTCGAGAAGGGAGCGGATATGGTCTGGCTTCAGCGCCAGCTTGGCCACAAGGTGATAACGATCACATTGGATCTGTACGGAAAGTACGCGCAGCTCCACAACCTAGCGACCGCCGATCGGATTGATGAGGTCGACCGGCTGGAGGGGAGTCTGTTTTGACCCTGGTAGAAGAGCCTGCAAAAACGTTCGTTGAACAGCATCAATTTATTTTCGCGATCGTAGGCGCTGTGCTCTTGATGCTGCTGGGCCAATGGATCTCATTCCTGGTTTGGAAGAAACAGCAGTGGTGGACACTGAAAAGAAGCATCTATATCGATTCCGTCGAGCTTCTCGTGCGAATACAAAACCTAACTCGCCAGATCCGTTCTTCTTACCTTGTTCACGATGAGGAAAGCGTTCAGAACCTCGATCGAACCAGAGAGCCACTCTTTATAGATGTGGACGCGATGGCGGTTAAAGCTGGCTTTCTACTACCGGACGCCAAAATAGTGGAAGCCCTCAACGACGTCGCTAGGGCGCAATCGGAGGTTGGACGCAAGGTGATTGAAAAGCTCGACGCGACGGACTTGGCGAAAGAAAAATACAAGATCGTCAGCGATGGCCTTAAGGAACAGGCGCGTATCTATGGCGACTCTCTAGAAGAACTCAGGAAGTGTGCCGTCAAGGGTCTCGGGTTCGGCGTCGACTTCCTAAAAACGCTCACGGAACGGCTTTCTAAAGAAGAAGAGCAGGGTATCATCTCTCTGGAGTTGACGAAATATAGGATCACGGAAAATGACGAGTGAATTTTTTTGTGAAAAAAAGGACTTGACAAGACCCGAGAACACGTCGGGTATGATGCAGGTACAGGCTTTAACATGATTCCAATCGCTACATCTAGGTCGAAATCACCTACTGCTCGGTCGGCTCAGAACCGATATATCTTCATCATATTGGTGGCGCCCTCGATGGTGGTCGTGCCACAGACCAGAATCGCGATGTCGCCGGAATCAACCCTGCCCATCGCCGAAAGAAGCTTCATACCCGACTCCAGCATAGCGTCGGTCGTTTCATAGTGCTGGGCCCGCACCGGGGTAACCCCCCACGTCATGGCGAGCTGGCGATACACGCGCTCATTGGGGGTAAAGGCGAGGATCTCGGATTCCGGCCGGCAGTAACTGACGAGCCGAGCCGTGGAGCCGGACTCGGTGAAAACGACGACGTAACGGGCTCCGAGTTGTTCAGCTGCGCGGCAGGCACCGACCGCAACGGCCCTTGCAACCGGAGACCCTTCGAGAGTGTTGAAGTCGGAGCGTCGACGGCGTGGCCCCAAGCTTTTCTCGGTGTACTCGGCAATGCGCGCCATGGTTGCCACGGACTCGACGGGATACTTACCAGATGCGGTCTCGGCGGAGAGCATGAGCGCGTCGGTCCCGTCCAAGATCGCGTTGGCGACGTCGGTAGCCTCCGCCCTGGTCGGACGGTGATGGTCCACCATCGACTCCAGCATTTGGGTTGCGGTAATGACGGTCCGCCCCCTCTCATTCGCGGCGTGGATAATCTCCTTTTGAAGCATGGGTACGCGCTCGGTCGGGAGCTCGACTCCGAGATCACCGCGCGCCACCATGACCCCCTGGGCGACATCGAGAATGTCGGATAGATTATCGACCGCACTCGGTTTTTCTATCTTCGCAATGACCGGCATGTCGGCGCGCCCCCGTTCCTGCAAGAGGCTACCCAGTGCTTCCACGTCCTTCTTGCTTCTGACAAAGGATTGGGCCACGAAGTCCACGTCGAGCGACAATCCAAATTCGAGGTCATCCCGATCCTTTTGAGTCAAGGAAGGAACGGAGAGTCGCACCCCCGGCAGATTGATGCCCTTTTTCGACTTCAAACGGCCGCCGCTCACGACCTTGGTCTTCACTTCCCCACCAGAGACGGCTTCTACCTCCAATTCGATGAGACCATCGTCGAGGAGGATGCGCTTGCCCGGTTGAACATCCTGAGGAAGATGCCGGTAAGTCGTGGAGACACGCTCGGTGGTTCCAACCATGGCCTCCGTCGTCAGCGTTAAAGTAGCACCCTCCTTCAGGAGGACGCCCTTCTTGTCCGAAACATCGCCGGTTCGAATCTTAGGACCGGAGAGGTCTTGTAGACACGCGACCGCCTGGCCGAGCCGTTTCGCGATCCGACGCACGGTTTCGAGGGTTTCTTGGTGTTGCCGGTGGGTCCCGTGAGAGAAATTGAGCCGAAAAACGTTCACGCCGCTTTCCATGAGACGCTCGATGACGTTGGCCTGGTAGGAAGCCGGACCGAGGGTGGCGATGATCTTGGTGCGCCGCATGTCAACGTCGGAGAAGCGGTGCGCCCTCATGGAGGCCGGCGGCGTCTGGAACGGAAGTGAGACGACAGCGAAGAATCGTAGTGATGATCTTCCAGCCGGCCAGGACCGTTCCTTTTACGGTGCCGGTGATCTTGGAGCGGCCGATGCGACGGTGATAGCTGACCGGAGCTTCCGTCGAACGCACACCGGCTCGCGCCGCCTTGGCCTGCATTTCTGCGGTCCATCCGTAATCCCGATCCTTCATTCCTAGGGCGAGCAGAGTCGAGTAGCGTATGGCGCGAAACGGCCCGAGATCGGTGAACCGAACTCCATAGAGTAGACGGATCAGCCAGGTGGCCAGCCAATTCCCCCAACGTGCGTGCGGTGCTAGTGCGCCTGGCTCCCGTTCTCCCAAAACCCGCGAGCCGACGACCATGTCTGCCTGATCGGTGAGGATTGGATCGATCAGCTGGGGAAGCTCCGAAGGGCGGTCGCTATAGTCGGCGTCCACAAAGACGACGACGTCGGGTGGATTGGAATTCAGTGCCGCGATGCCGGTCAAACAAGCCTGCCCGTAGCCTTGCCTTGGCTCCGGGACCAGCGTCGCGCCACCGGCGCGCGCAACATCCGCGGTGCGATCGCGACTCCCGTTGTCGACGACAACGACCTCATCGACCAACGGGTGCGGTATGTCCGCCAAAACCGAAGGCAGGGATCGTTCTTCGTCGAGCGCCGGTATCACGACGACGATGCGCATTTGGGCTCCAGTATAGCCCATCCGTTATACGGCGACTCCCGCGCGAGATCAGAGCCTTTTCGTGTAAAGCGTCTGGGTTGGAAAGGCAAAGTCGAGCCCGGCCTGGTTGAACTCCGTTAGGATCGCCATATTCACATCCGTCGTCGTGCCCGAGATGTCGCTATCCGGCTTGATGTAGTAAATGAATAGAATGTTCATCGCGAAATCTCCGAAGGCGTTGAAGGACGTGAGTACCTTTTCCTCGAGGTTTTCGTTCTTGGCTGCGATCGCCTTCAGCAGAGTCATCGCCTGGCTCATCTGTTCCGTTGTCGTGTCATAGGTCAGGCCGAGGTTCAAGACGACCTTCCTCGAGGGCTCCGCGCTCACGTTTTCGACCGGGGAGTCCGAGAACGTCGAGTTCGGAATGGGGTGACGACACGACCTTCCAGGGTTTCCAGTCGAGTGCTTCGGACTCCGATCTCCCGAATGAAGCCGTCGTAGCCGGAAACCTTGACGCGGTCGTTGAGCGTAAAAGGACGGTCGGAAAAGATCGTATAGCCACCGAAGATGTTAGAGACCGTATCCTTAGCCGCCATCGCCAAGGCCAGACCGCCGATGCCGAGTCCAGCGATCAAGGCTCCGACGTCGTATCCGGCGTTGTTGAGTGCGACAATGGCGCCGAGCGACCAGATGATCATCTTGGTGCCTTTTCGAGAACGGCCCTCGTTGACTTCCCGCGGGGCTGGTCCTATCATGGATCGAAAGTCGATAAGCCGCCCTTGAAGACGAAAACGAAGACTAAAACGCCGACCAAGCCAGCCGGATCTCCTGCCCAGGCGGACATGTGCAACAACATCCTGGCGACGATCGGTAATACACCGCTTGTCCAACTCAACTCGGTCACTCGTGGCATAAAGGCCACTCTTCTTGCGAAAGCGGAGTTCTTGAATCCCGGGGGCTCGGTCAAGGATCGCATCGGCATGGCGATTATCGAGGAGGCCGAGCGTCGCGGTGACCTCCGACCCGGCGGCACTATCGTGGAGGCCACGTCGGGGAACACCGGCGTGGGATTGGCGATTGGCGCGGCCATCAAGGGATACAAGTGCGTCTTCGTCATGCCGGATAAGATGAGTGACGAGAAAATCCGGCTGCTGCAATCTTTTGGTGCCCGAGTGGTCATCACGCCGACCGCGGTCGAGCCCGAGGATCCGCGTAGCTACTACGCGGTTTCCCGCAAGATCGCGGACGAGACGCCCAACGCCGTCTACGCGAACCAGTATCACAATCCGGTGAACCCACAGGTGCACTACCACACGACGGGTCCCGAGATCTGGAGGCAGACTGGAGGCAAGCTCGATGTCCTGGTCGTGGGCATGGGCACCGGCGGTACGATCAGTGGCACCGGGAAATACTTGAAGGAACAGAACCCCGAGGTCGAGATCGTTGGTGCCGATCCGGTGGGCTCCTTGTACTACGAGTATTTCAAGACCGGGAAACTGGGTGCGGCGCACACTTACAAGGTCGAAGGCGTGGGGGAGGACTTCTTACCCTCCACGATGGACTTCGACGTGGTGGACGATGTCGTTCAGGTGAGCGACCGGGAGTCCTTCCTGATGGCGCGTCGCCTCATGAGGGAGGAAGCCATGTTCGTCGGTGGGTCGGCGGGAACGGCGGTGGCGGCGGCGCTGCGCTATTCCAAAGGCTTGCCGGCAGGGAAGATGGTGGTGGTGGTGCTTCCCGACTCCGGCTCGCGCTATCTGTCCAAGTTCTTCAACGACGACTGGATGCGGCAGAACCGATTCTTGGAGTCCGATCTGGTGGAGGGGACGGTTCAAGACATCCTGAGAATCAAGCGACTGAGCAAGGTCATCGTCGTGTCCCCGCACGATCGGATGATGGAAGTCATTCGCACCATGAAGAAACACAATATCTCGCAGGTTCCGGTGGTGGATAGGGGCGACCTCAAGGGGATGATCACCGAGGTCGATCTTTTGAATCACATGGTACATGGGGCGCCCCACCAGAAAGACGAGACCATCGCCCCGCTGGTGACGACCGAGCACATGGAACTCGTTGGGCCGCGCACCTCACTCGAGGCCCTGGCAGAGATCTTTGCCCGGGGTCACGTCGCCGTCGTTTTGGACGAACAAGATGTCGTGGGCATCGTGGCCAAGATCGACCTCATCGACTTTCTCGCCACCCACATCAAGTAGACTCAGTCCAACCACATCGTCTGTACCAATTCCGAGAGCGGGACGTCTTTCTTCGACGAGAGCAAGAGGAAGCTCCCAACTTTTCCCTTGGCGCCTTTCTCGTCGAGAAACGTGCCGCAGTTCCAGACCCTTAGTGCCTGTTCGCGAGGGCGATGGCAGCCTCGCCGGCTCGATGCGTGTGGCCGAAGACGAAACCATCCACTTTGCGTCCTCGGCAACAGAACCGGGTGTAGGCTAGGATGTTTTGTTTGAGACCGCGATCGATGGGGCGGCCCCGGGCCTTGGCTCCGGTCAACTCGTTGAGCTTGGTGATGGCGTGAACCGCACCGACCGCACGTCGATAGATTCCCTGTTTGACCTGATAGTTCACGGCGCCGCCGTCCACGATGCTTTGGTAGAGCCCGACTCGTCGAAAGAAATATTGGCGGGCCTTGGTCACTGCCTTGGCGTCTTTAGGATCGACCTTGTCGAAAGCGCGGCGCGCGTCGATGCCTAGACCTTGGCTTGCGTCGAGATAATGCCCGTGGCCCAGAACCAGCCGATGACCTGCGAGGCGAAGCTCGAGGTGCGGGTACCGAACTTCGAAGGAAACGTCACCGTCGGCAAGTATGCCGCGTAGGAACGGTGTTGGCCAGTGACGATAGAAGCTCACCTTGCCGTGCAATCGCTTCCCGGTAGCGACTCTGGCCATTAGGTAACGTTCGACGGATAGGTAGTCGAAGACTCGGTAGTCGTGGTTCCCGGGGATGTAATGAACTTGGCGTGCCTCGGTCTCGCGGACTAACTCGTTCAGGAATCTGCGAAAACCTACCGAACGGCGTCCACCGGTTCCCTCGGGAATGCCCTCGATGGCTATCGACCAATTGCCGATCTGGAGATCGAGGATGTCCCCGAGAAGGACGAAGCGACGGATCGGCCGATGCGCACGAGCGATCGCGAGAAGTTTCTCGAGATGGCGGGAGCTATGAAGTAAAGAGCGGGGATCTCCGAAGTGCAGATCGGAAAAGACGATGACTTCGGTGCTCATGGGTACCCATCGGGGGTTTTACCCTAGTCCCTTCTCGGTATCGAACAGCAAACCACTTTGAGACAATCGACCGATCGCCTGCTGAAGACTCGAGTCACGATCGGGTTCATCGCGAATCATCAGACCGTAGCCTGGCATCTCTGAAGACGGATTTCGCCAGACCGTGAGGCCGCGTAGACTCAAGCGGCCTCCCGCGTTGGTCGGCAAGCCCAGGACCATCGTGACCTCTTCGCCGACCCAAACGTCGGCGTCCAGCGTCACGAACGCGCCTCGAGGGCTGAGGTTGTGGACGTGTCCCGGTTGCCAGCTGCCGGCCGTCTGTACCAGCACCGGAATCGGCTCCTTGGCTTCAAAACGGTATCTTCTTCGTGCGCTCGGGTTAGCGCCATTGTCTGCGGAAAAAGTCACTGGATTCTCCCGGATTAGACTGGATTGGGTTGACTAAGTCTACCGCGTTTCGTGGGGCGAAGCCAAATAACCCTCCAAGCCTGACCACTAGGGCACTAGCCGAGGACGTCCTTTAAGGTAGTCTAGGGGGAGCCCCCGTTCCAAACCCGTGGCCTGAGGCAAATGCTGCTTCCGTTCAGCATCGTCGCGCTCTTATGGGGCTCTCCCCAGCAGCCGGTAGTCGGTATCGAAGTCATTGGAAACCTGCACGTGCCTGCCGAGACGATCATGGCGTACGTGGGTCCACTCAGAGGAAAGGCTCCCAGCCCGACGGAGTTTCGAGACGCCCTTCGCCGCCTGTGGGACACGGGGTTTTTCGAAGACATCCGCTTCGGCACCGAGGATGCATCGGGTGGCGTTCGGTTGGTCGTAGAGGTCGAAGAAAAACCCCTGCTGCGCTCGGTAAGTATCCGGGGAGACCCCGAGACCGACTCGGATCTCGTGGAAGAGGTTCGAGAGCGAGGCGTCGACCTGCGCCCGGGAAGCTTCTTCAATGAGACTGATGCTGCAAGGGCCGCCAAGGTGCTCGGTCGTTTCCTCGGAGATTCCTTCCACGTATCGGCGGAGCTCGAGCCGGCGGAGGGGAACCGAATCGACCTGGTTCTCGATGTCTCGCGGCGCATCATGGTTCGGGTCGCCCGCATCGAATTCCGGGGAAACCGCGAGCAGGACGATGCGGCGCTCCGGGGCGCCATGCAGCTACGTCCTTCTGATTGGAAAAGCTGGCTCACGCGAAAGGATCGCCTGCGCTCGGAAGAGCTCGACGCGGACGTCGAGCGAACCCGCTCTTTCTATCGCCGCCAGGGGTACTTGCGAGTGCACGTCGGACCTGTGCTGACCAAACAGATAGAGCCCGGTCGCGTGTCGATCGTCATCCCCATCAACGAGGGAGAGCGTTACGAGCTCGGCCAAATAGCCGTTGCTACCGGCCTTCTCTTGACGGAAGAAAACGTTCTGGAGTGGATCTCGATGTCCGGGGGTGACGTTTACGATGCCACCGCCATCGATCGGGTGGTTCGGCGCATCGAGGAGTATTACCGGGATCGGGGTTACGCGTTGGTTCGAGTGGAACGAGACGAACGGGTGGAGGCGCAAACCCGTCGGCGTTCATCTCAGTCTCGATGTGACCGTAGGCCCCATGTATCGCGTAGGGCGGATCGAGTTTCACGGGCAATAGCCGGTACCGGGATCAGGATCTGCGCCAGTATCTCGTCCTGGCGGAAGGAGAGCCATTCACGCCGCGCGGACTCGAGGCCAGCGCACAGTCCTTGATGCGGCTCGCAAGCTTTCGCTCCGTGCAGCCCGAGGTCAAACTGGTCTCCGCGTTGTTGACGGCCGAGATTGCGTTCCACCTCGACGAGATCCCGACGTTCGAGTACTTGATCGGGGGCAATGCGAACCCAATCCAGGGGGCGACGGGCACTGGTCAGTTCCTCACGCGGAGTCTCCTGGGCCGGGGCGAAACGTTCCGGGCCGAGGTCGATCTGGGAAATCGCTTCCAGAATTTCGCGGTGGGCTACTTGGATCCGTTCACGCTCGGCCGGGCGTTTTCCCTGGCCGTGGATTTCACACGCTTCTCCCTCGAGTTTCCCGACCAGACCTCCGAGGATTCCTATGATCTCAGAATTCGAGCGACCGGCCCGGCGGTACGTCGACTCCAGCATCGATTTGGTTTGGCTTTTTCCCAATTTACACTCGATTCGGAGCTCGATGAGTTCGTTCCATTTTTGACTCCGTTCGTGGGCGAGCGGTTCCGGACTCATCGTGTCGAGTGGGCGGTTGGCTTCGATGGACGTGACGCTCCGGTATTTGCGACTCGAGGGACCTCGGCCCAGATGAGGACGGAATTTGTCGAGGGGGTTCTAGGAGGCGACGTAGAGCTCTTCGGCGCCGGCGGCCAGGTCAATCATCTTCAGCCGTTGGACGGTAGTCGTCGGCACCTGGTCGCACTATCCGGTCGAGCCCGAGCCGTATGGCCGTTCGGTACCACCGAGGCGGAAGGACTTCCTCGTTTCGAGAGACTCTTCCTGGGAGGGGAGAACGATATGCGCGGCTTTCCCGTACGAGGGGTCGGCCCTCGAACGGAAGACGTCGTCGTCGGAGGAGAACAACTTCTTTACGCCGGCGCCGAGTATCAGTACGCGATCCACCGGAGGCTTCGTCTGGTAGGTTTTTTCGACCTCGGCAACGTCTATACCAGCGACTTCGAAGGCGAAGAACAGCCATTGCTACGCTTCGACGCGGGGGCGGAGGCGCAAATTCGCATCCCCGTTTGGAATATCCCCTTCCGCTTTGGCTACGGCTTCAACCTCGATCCCTTGCCGAACGAGTCGAAGGGACAGTTCTATCTGAGCTTTTCCGTGCGGTTCTGATAGGGGCTTTCCGCCCGCTACATGCGGTTGTACTTGGTGCCGGCGCCGCCCTCGCGCGGCGCCCAGCGGGCCCCCAGCACGTCCGTCGTCTTGCAATCGACGCAGTTGGCGGGGTTGACGACCAGCTTGCCGTCCTGGCGCTCGTAGACCGATGCGGGACACATGTGCTCGTAGAGCTCGGCGACGTCGGGGGGCACGTCGGGAGTCACGTCGAGATGCGAAGGCATGTCGTCGCGCGTGTTGTTGCCGGACCGGAAGACGCCGTCCAGCTTGGTGAAGGTAAGCTTGCCGTCCGGTTTGGTTTCGGAAGTGGGAACCACCTCCTTCGGTTCGGCCGCGTCTTCCTCGATGTCGATCTTACGTCCAGGAAAGGCACCCTTGGTGACGGTCATTAGGCCCGCCTTGACCCCTCCAGTATAGAAACCGGATTTGAAGGTCAGCCGCATGTTCCGCCTGCGGTAAAGATCGCGATAGATGAAGCTGTCTTTGACCGCGGCGTCGAATCCGCCGAGCGCCTTCGCCGACGTATCGTCAGCCTTCAAGGCCTTGAAGATGGTCCGTGCCGCCAAGATGCCCGACATCATCGCGTAATGAATGCCTTTCAACGACGGTACGTCGACGAATCCGGCTGCGTCTCCCGCCATCAAGAGGCCGTCCCCATGAAAGCGATCCGGGAGCGAATAGTACCCGCCCTCGGGCATGGTTTTGGCTCCCCACTCCAGCATTTCCCCACCTTCCAGGTAGGGACGAAAAAGCGGATGGGACTTCAGTCTCTGCAAGAGCTCGTGCACGTCGAGCGAGTGCTGCCGATAGTCGAGTCCCACGACGATGCCTAGCGCGACTAAGTTTTCCGCCATCGGGTAGAAGAAGCTGCCCCCGAACGCGTCCAGGGGAAGTGGCCAGCCGAGCGTATGGACGACAGCATCCAAAGGGCGCTTGACCTCCCAAAGCTCCTTGACGCCGAGACCGAAGATTTGTGGATTCGGTGCGCCGATTTGTTGCCAGCTCAAGTAAGCCTGGGTCAGGGGGCCGCGCGTTCCTTCCGAAAGCACGGTGACGCGGGCAGTTACGTCGGTGGGCGGGACATAGGCGCCGCCCGGTTGGCCATCTTTGTTGAGGCCGCCCGGAGTGGTACGAACTCCGCGAACGCCCTTGCCCTCGACGAGCAGGGAATCGACCGGGAAACCGGTGAAGACATTGATCCCGAGCTCCTCGGCCTTCTCTCCCAGCCAGCGCGTGATCTCGCAGAGCGAGGCGACGTAGAAGCCATGGTTCTGCATGGTTGGCGGCGTGGGTAGCCGAAACTGCCCATTTTGGGTCATTAAATAGACGCGTTCCTTCTCGACCGGAGTGCGAAAGGGAAAATCCTTGTCTTCGAGCTCGGGGTAAAGCTCGCGGAAGGCGATCGGGTCGACGACCGCGCCCGACAAACAGTGATCGCCGAGCCGTTCGGCTTTTTCCATAATGCCGATCTCGAGCTCGGTGTCGTCCTTCTTGGCCAGGCGTGCCAGTTCGATGGCGCCCGCCAATCCCGCGGGCCCGCCGCCTACAAAGACGACGTCCATGGGAACGGCTTCGTCGCCCGGGGCTTCTTCGAGGATCAGTTTATCGATCGGTAGTTTCGGTTGGTAATCGGCAGGTCTCAACGTCTTCATTTTGATTCTTTCCGTCCTGTGTCGCTACGGCGAGCTATAGGCCGTAGAGCTCGGGCTTCCACGAGAGCTGCAACTCGCTCGGTGGGGCCATGTACCCGAGAAGTGCGGAGGAGACTACCACGGCGGGGCTTGCGAGAAATCCCTCGCCACCGAATCCCATGCGGTTTTGCCAGTTACGATTGAAGGAGGTAATGGCGCGCTCACCCGACTGCAGCGCGTCGGGGCCTTGACCGAAGCAGGGCCCGCACCAGGAATCTCGGATCTGCCCTCCCACCGAACGCAAGACATCCGCAATGGACTCCCCGTCTAGACGCGGCTCGGGGTTCTCGATGAGCTTCCTCACTCCCCCCGAGCCAGGAAAGATCACGAAGTCCCTGGCGGCCTCTTTGTGTCCCGTCTCGCGTGCCGCCCGGATCACGAGCGCGGCCTGAAGCAGATCTTGGTAGCTGCCGTTGGTGCACGAGCCGATATAGGCCTTGTCGAAGGAAAGCCGTTCCTTCGCGACTTCGTCGGCCGGAAACGCATTGCCCGGGCTGAAGGGCTTGGCGATCATAGGCCTGACCTCCGATAGGTCGAGCTCCTCGTCGATCTCGTAGGCCGCATCGGTCCCGGGCTGGATAGGGGGGTAAGGGAGCTCGAGCCCTTTTTCGCGATACCAGGCTAGCGTGGTGTCGTCGGCCGCGAAGATACCGTTTTGTGCCTCGCCTTCCGCCATCATGTTGGCGATGGTGTTGCGGTAGGCGATGGGAAATTGCCGGTCCCTGTCTACGAACTCGACCGACATGCCCTGCGACTGCCCCGCGCCCCAGCGTTCGAGAAGCTTGAGCACGATGTCCTTGCCGCTGACCCAAGGCTGTAGCTCGCCGGTGAAGACGACACGTCGTGCCTTGGCGAGTGTGAAGTAGACGTAGCCGGTCGACCAACCGAACCCCAGGGTTGTCGAACCCACCCCGATCCCAACCGCGCCGTAGGCTCCGTAAGCGCGGCTATGTGAGTCGGCTCCAGGGATGAACTGTCCGGGCAGAATCAATCCCTGCTCGGGGAAGTAGAAATGAAAGATGCCGTCACCGGGGGTGGCATAGTAGGGCTTTTCCATCTCATGCATCTTGGCGAAGGCGCGGCCGATGGACGTTTGTTTTTCGTCGGAGTCTTTGCCGGTGAAGACGAAATGGTCGTTGGCGATGGCGGCCAGGCGCGGATAGATCGTGTTGCCACCCGTGATCTGATTGAACGTGTGGATGGCGAAGGGGGCGGTTCCGTCCGACGCCGGGAGCAGATCGGCATAGACCCGCAAGGTGGCTCCCGGGCGGACCTCGGCGTTCTTGTCCACGCGATGCGCCCAGACGATTTGCTCGGTCGTAGTCAGTCGGCGCGCGGTGTCGGCATCGGGCCACTCGATCACCGGAGGCTGCTCTACCGAGTGTCGAAACTCACGTCGGCCCACGGAGAAGATGCCGCCGCTCCGGCGGATCTCGTCTTCCTTTGGAGTCAGTGGAAGCGGCTCGTACGTTCGCTGTTGTGTCTCGTTGGTGAGAGTGCGTGTCGTGGGATTGAAGCCGAAGATATCGTTGTCTTGCGCGTCTGCGACGGCCTCTGGGGATTGGACCACCCGCAGCCCCAGGTTCAACGCGTTGCGACGGAAGATGTCGCCCAGGTTGTTTCCGCAGACCACGACGAGCTCTAGCCCGACTTCCTCGGCGACGGCCTTGAGTCCGGCGGGGCTCATCTCCCGCGAAGAGCCGATCGCGAAGCGATCCCCGGCAATGACGAACGTCTCGCCGGCGTGCACCCTCTTGCGGAAATCCGGCATCAAGTAACGGAACGTTCCCACCTTCCATTTTTCGTCCAGCTTGTCGAGACTCTCCGATACACAGTCCTTGGCGGGAGTGATTTGGTCGGTATCGATGGCGTCGAGCTTCTCGCCCGGTCGCTTGGGATCCCAGAAGATGAGAGTTTTTCCCTGGATGAGGGCTCGACCGCCCTCGGTCGTGGGCTGGCTCGAGGACGGGAGGCCGTCCGCTGTGACGCCGGGTTTCAGTTGAGCGGGTTGAATTGAATACACTCAGTCGTCCTTTCGCAGACATTATATTTTCCTTGGCTCGCGCACACCAACGCCGTGGGAAAGAGTTGGGAAAAACGAAGAGGACCCCTGGCCGTTGGGCGCGGCCGGGATCCCCTTCTCCGCGTCAAAGAACGACGCGAATCGTGAGTGTGTTGGAATTGGGTAGGCCGATCGCTGCGCCGAGCAGCACGATGTGGTACGTCCCGGGTAGGCTCAGTTGGTATCCACCGGCGGCGTTCAGAACCATGCGCAGAGTCACCTTCGCGCCGGGCTGAAGGGGGATCGATTTCGGTGTAACGGCATTCGGTGTCGGGTGCTGGAAGGGCTTCCAATTCGTGTCCAAGACTTGGAATCGTGCCGTCCCGTCGATGGCAGAAAGCGCCGCGGGAACTTGGACCGTTTGGCCGGTGAGGTTGGCGATGGTGACCAGGATCTCGATCGGTTCGCCGACGCGGTAGCTCGTGCGGGCCGCCTCGATGCGGCAGGCCACAACGGCTTGCTCCTCGCCCTTGTCGTCGAGGGAGAATCGGTCTCGTTCTTCCTGGCGCTGGTTCTCCCGCGGGCGAGTTGTAACGCTCCTGACCGCGGATTCCGCCGATTGGGCGACTGGCTCGCTAGGGGCCGCCGGGGAGGCGAGGATCATGGGACTGGATAGTTTCCCTGCCACACGGCGCTTGGCGGTTTGTTCCAGTTCCATTTCGCCTCCAAAGACGCCCTCGTAGCTGACCCCGGCTGGCATTTCCACCGGTACTTCCACCAGGACCGGTTGCTCGGAGCCGGTCACGAGCTGTTTCTCGACCGCGACAAAAGACGTGTAGGCAGAAACCAGACGATGAGCGAGCGCGACTTTGGTGATCTCCTCGACGAGCTCCGGTCGAGGATGCACGATGTGCTGGTCGGAAAGATCCTCGATGCGAGCCCGTGCCCACAGAGTACCGATAGCCGTTCCTCGCTTGCGTCGATTGGGAAGGTCGACCTTGATCTTCTGTTGATAGGGCTTGCCACCCAGTCGCGCGTGAAGCGTAATCGAGGCGTGGCCCGCCTCTGTGTAGCGGCCATGTACGACCACGGGTTGGCCCAAGAAGAGGTCGGGAATCCGTTCGGGATAAATGTCCGTGACCTCGAGCCCGTTCCAGTCGATCTCGATGTCGGTGAGATATGGATCCCGGATGCGCTCGTAGAATCTCTTGACCGGCGCCTCGGCGTCGTCATTCGGGAGCACGTACTCCACCGCACCTCTTCCGAAGTCCGCCATCTTGTCCAACAGGAAGCGGTTCACCGAGCTCCCGACGCCAAACGAGAAGAGCCGCGCGCGGCCGAGATTCTGTTCGAGGTAAGCGAGGACCTGGTTTTCGTTTCCGATGTATCCATCGGTCATGAACGAGATGATGCGGAGCCGCGTGGGGTCATCGGTGTAGTTGAGGGCGGTCTTGACCCCCTCCAACATGATCGTGCCGCCGCGACCGGAAAGGCCCTCGACATAACCCAGCCCGCGCTGGACGTTCTCGCGGGTCGCCGGCACCGGTAGGGGGGCAAAGGTCTCCGCCCGGTTGGAGAAGCGGACGATCTGGAACGTGTCCTGCGGGTTCAAGTTCTTGAGCGAGTGCCGCATGGCTTCCTTGACCTTGTCCATGGGGAATCCACGCATCGAGCCCGAGCCGTCCACAACGAAGATCATCTCCCTGGGTGTGATCTTCGTGTCGGCTGGCCGCTCCTCCGGTTGGATGAGCATCAAGAAGTAACCGCTGCCCTTCGTCCGGTGGGGGAGGAGCACCACGTTCGGAGCATTCCCATCGACTTGGTAGCGGAGCACGAAGTCCTTGTTGGGAATGGAGTCTTCCTGCTTCAGCTCGATGAGCGCTTCCGACCCTTTCGCTGGATGTCGATGTCGTGGGAAGGGGACATTAGCTGCTGCAGCTTCGTGCCGGCGTTGAGCGTCACCTTTACCGAAATATTATGCCCCGAGCGCTGGCCCGGTTTGAGAACCGGTGGCGTGATACGTGAGGCGTCCGGCACGTCCGAGGTGTTCGGGGCCCACCCCCGGTTGCCGGATGACGTTGCTGCGCCCGGTATAAACCGCGGTCCGACGACCATCGGGAACGAGAACTCGTAGGAGCTCGATTCATAGGGGAGTGCCTCGACGTAGCGGATCTTCACTTCCACTTGATTGCCCGGGAGAATGTTGGCGACCGATTGGGTGAAGATGTTCGGTCGCTCTTGATCCAGCAGGGCGGCGACATGCCCTGCTTTTCGCGCCGCCTCATAAATTTGGCGAGCCTCGTCGCGGTTCTTGATGACGCCACGAATGGTTCTCTCCCCGACCACGATCGTCATATCGTCCACCGCGGCTCGGTTGGGGAGGGGGAACACGTAGACTGCCTCGATTTTCTTGTCGTAAGGGTTGTGGAAGCTCTGAGTGACTTCGACTCGGGCTACGTTTCGACGATCTCGGCGCGAACGTTGGTCTGTTTGAGCGGGAAGCTCCGCACCCCCAGGTCGTCATCCATGACCCTCAAGTCGCCGCTCGAGATCTTGCCTCGGTCGGATAAAGTGGCCGGGGTCGGTTCGAAACCGGCTGGGCCAGAGGCAGGTCGAGAAGTAGGTTCGGCTTCCGCTCCGATACAGGCGGCGGAAAAAAGTACGAAGCCGGCCAGGACTGAGTTTGAAAACGGGTTCATGGTATCCCTCCTCCTGCAGTGTCGGAGGGGTTACCGGGCAGGCGGGTCCTCTATTCCACTTTTATTCGGCGCAAGAGCGAGAAAACCAACCTTTGACGGGGGGGAGAATTTGGGCGAAACGTAATGCGGAAGGTGAGACGGAAGCCTCACCCCGTGTGAGGGGATGATCCCAGAAGCCTTTCAAAAAGGCTTTAGAACCCAGAGAATGCCCTTTCGTCCCAACCTAAACCTCCAAATGTCGGGGCGTATTGTCGGGGCATTTGGAGGCTTTGTCAACCATTTTTTGGGGTATTTATAGGCTCCACCCCCAACATATAGGGGGTGTGGGATTTTCACAACGATCACACACGTTATGCACAAGTTTTCCAGAGCTTTTCCACCGAGCCCCGACGTCGGTGCCGCCTCCCTTCCCATCGGAACACCGCCCAAGCGGCGCTGACGCAACTTCGCGGCCTCTGAGGGGATGTAACGGGACTTCGCGACGACCTGACCCGAAACTACCCTCCGGAAGCCTGGGGAGTGAGGGTGTATCCGAGAGCTTCGGCTGCCTTTTGTAAACCGTTGATGTGGTTTTGGCGAAAACGGTCTTCGAAGGCACGTTCGCCGATATCGATGTAATCGTGGCCATATTTGAGCATGCGGAAGACGAGCTGGGCGAGCTTGCGTGCTGTAGCAAAGACGGCGGTTTTGCCATCTTTACGGCGAGCAGTGCGGCGATAGTAAGCGCCTAGGGCGGTCTTGGAGCGGGAGAGAGATACAGCGGCCATACGTAAGGCACCGGCGATGCGATTGGAGCCGGCGCCGTTGCGGCGTTTGGAGAGTTGTTTACCGCCGGAGATAGGGCGACGTGGGGCGAGATGTAGCCATGAGACGAAGAATTTTTCGAAAGGGAAATCAGAGAGGTCGAATCCGATCTCGGTGAGGACAATGGCGGCGGTGGTTGGACTTGGACTGATTCCGTCGATCCTGGTGAGGTCGCATCCAGCAAAACGCCACAGCTCGTTGCGCAGTTCGCTCTCGCCCCGATGCTGCATGTCGTATCGTTTTTGCGGATTTGGATGAGCTGGCACGTTGTGGTGTCTGCGTTGTGGCGGCTGGAGTTCGATGAGCACTTCAAGGATACGCTGGTCGAACAGTTCGACTTCGGCTTGTAGCGCATCGTAGAGACGCAGAGCCGATGCGAGGTTGAAAAGATGCTCGTCACGCCAAGTGCCGGTAAGATGCTCGGCGATCTCCTCTTCGCTCTTCTTGCAGCGTTGGTCACGAAATGCAGCCAGCTTTGACGGGTCACGCTCACCATCAACGATGGCGCGCACGATGAGCATGCCTGTGACGCCGGTGATGTCGGTCACTGCACGATGGACCTGAACGTTCATTTGGTCCAGAGATTTCTGTATCCATTGAATAGCTCGACTACACTGCTCGATGAGGCTGCAACGCTGTCGGTGAAGCGAGCGTAGGCGGCAGACCGACTCACCAGGACGAAACGAGCCTCGCAACAGACCACAGCTGTGTAACAGCTGGGATGTGTCCCGAGGTCCGTGGAAAAAGAACGGTGCCCTCCACTCCGTCATCAGAGTATCATATCAGGCGGTGACCTTTGCGTGTTCGAGAACCTCGCTCAGACGTTGGTAGCCGTCGATGCGTCGTAGTTGAATCTGGCCAGAGGCGATAAGCCCAAACAGCAAAGCGACCGCAGACTCCTCGCTGGAGAACGACGCTTGGGTTTTCGTCCGGCGTCGAAACTCGCGGTTGAGATTCTCCAGAGCTTTGGTCGTTCGAATCGATTTCCACATGGCACGAGGGAATTCGTAGAAGGTCAGCAGCTGATTACCGGCCTCCTCTAGGCTTCGGACGACGGCCGGCGCGAGAGGCGTCCACTTGGCGACGAGCTCGTCATAGGCTTTGCGAGCATCGATCCCGTTCTTGGCGTAGACGATCCGGTTGTAGTCACGCCGGAGCTCACGGCGTGCGTGCGCCGGGCAATGTTGGAGCAAGTTGGCGCGCTTGTGCTCGGTACATCGCTGCAACCGGCACCCCGGCCACTTCTCCAGCGCTTTCGTCAGCCCCTTGTGGCCGTCGCTGATCACTAGCTTGGGAGCCCGGAGTCCTCGAGCCTGGAGTCCCTCCAGCACGGAGCCCCGATGCGTCGAGGCTTCGCTCACCGCCAGACGCAATGACAACAGACGTTTGTGCCCGTCTGGCGCGACCCCGAGCGCGGCCAGTACGGGTACGCTGATCACACGTTTCGCCATCCGCACTTTCAGGTGGAAGCCGTCCAGGTAAACGATCGCGTAGACCTCCTCGCTGAGAGCACGGTTCTGCCATTCCTCGAAGCGCTCCTTCAGCCGGCTAACCACGCGAGACACCGCGCTCTTCGATAGGTGCTCCTCACCGAGCAGTGGTTTCAGCGCTTTGCGGACCCGGCGGCTATTCGCGCCCGACAAGTACGTCCCCAAGAGCGCCTCGTCGACCTCACGAGTCCGGCGCGCGTACCGGGGCAACAGCTCGCTCCTGAACTCTGTCGTTTCTCCCGTTTCCTCGTCTCGCACGCGGGCTCGTGGCACCCGGAGCTCGCGAGTTCCCACCGACGTCGTCACGCGACGGGTTTCGGCTTCGTTGCGATATCCACGGCGGTCTTCCGCACGCTCGTAGCTACAACACCCCAGCGCTTGGTCGACTTCTTCCTCGAGCACAACCTCGATCGCCTCCAGTACCCGCATACGCAGCCGAAGTTGGACGAACTCCCGGTACTCGCTTACAGACTCCTTCAATATGGTGGTAGGCTTCTCCATGGCGTAATCCTCCTCCTCGCCTTTCCAGGCGCGGTTTCGTTTTGCTTAACCGGAGGTTACGCCATTCTTATTTCCACGGAAGCGGGACGGATCCGGGTTTCCCGGAGACTCCACCTCTTGAGAGGATGGAGTCATGACAAGACGAAGGAGGTATTCACCGGAGGTAAAAGAGCGCGCAGTGGGGATGGTTATCGACCAGCAGGTTCAGCAGGAATCTCAGTGGTCAGCGATCTCATCGATTGCGTCGAAGATTGACTGTACGCGGGAAACGCTACGCACGTGGGTGCGTCGAGCAGAGCGTGATGCTGGGAAACGAGCGGGACTGACGACGGACGAGGGTCAGCGGCTGAAGGAGCTTGAGCGAGAGAACCGTGAGCTAAAGGGGGCGAACGAGATCCTTCTCAAGGCGTCGGCGTTTTTCGCCCAGGCGGAGCTCGACCGCCGACCGAGGTGAATGTGTTGTTCGTGGACGCGAACCGTGAAAATTAGGGGGTCGAGCCGATCTGCCGGATGCTTCCGCTCGCCCCGTCGACCTATTACGAGCAGAAAGCGAGAGAGAAGGACCCAAGCCGCCAGCCAGCGAGAGCGAAGCGCGACGTCCAACTCCGCGGCGAGATTCGTCGTGTACGGCAAGAGAACTTTGACGTGTATGGCGTGCGCAAGGTCTGGCGTCAGCTGTGCCGTGAGGGCCGCGACGTGGCTCGATGCACGGTGGCCCGTCTGATGCGTGAAATGGGTCTCCAGGGGGCGGTCCGTGGACGTCGATTCAAGACGACGAAGCCGGATTCGAGCGGCGCTCGCCCGATGGACCTCGTGGAGCGCGACTTCAACGCCACACGCCCGAACGAGCTCTGGGTTTCGGACCTGACCTACATCGCCACGTGGCGCGGCTTCGTGTATGTCGCCTTCGTCATCGACGTCTTCGCTCGACTCATCGTCGGTTGGCGAGCGACGACATCGTTGACTGCCGGCATCGCTCTCGATGCGTTGGAGCAGGCGCTGCACGAGCGCCGACTAAACCCAGAAGATCCATTGGTGCATCACAGCGATCGCGGCGTGCAGTACGTCTCGACCCGTTACACCGAGCGGCTCGCCGAGGCGGGCATTGAGCCGTCCGTCGGCAGCCGAGGCGACTCTTACGATTACGCTTTGGCTGAATCCATCATCGGCCTCTACAAGACCGAGGTGATCGTCGACGTGGGCCCTGGCGTGGTCTCGAAGACGTTGAGTTCGCCACCCTCGAGTGGGTGCATTGGTACAACACGCAACGACTCTTGGAGCCGATCGGAAATGTCGCCCCCGTCGAGTACGAGATGAACTACTATCGGTCGCAGGAAGGCTCGCTAGAGATGGCGAGACTCAACTAAAACAGTCTCCGGAAAACCCGGGGCGGTTCACTCTACAGTTTATCTGTATTCTTGGGCTGTCGTGCCCTTCCTTCGACAGAATGGAATTCCGGTTCGGACTTCGTCAGGGCCCCAGTTAGTTATCGATCAACCGAGCGTTTCTACTTCTCCCAACGTTCATATTGCATTTTTTGATTCTGCGTTTGATCAGCTGCGGCGTCTTTCATACTCCGTTGCCAACGGTGACTGGAGCGAAGAGATCATAGGAAGTTTTCAATATTAATGACAGGGTCCACAGCGTTTCATCATTTCTGCGAGACGGCACACATCACCTCAGCTATATCGTGGGGACCAGCTTCGGTGTTCCACCACCACACCCTCCAAGTAGGCTTTATTACCTCGCCAACACAGGCAGCTCTTGGAGCACACCAGAGTCAGTTGACTTGAGCGATCCGTACTTTCCCGAAAGTATCTATTTTTCGGCCATCGTTGCAGTTGATTCGAACGGATCTCCGATCATCCTGCTTCGAGGCGCGAATGCGATGTGTTGGACCCAACAGCGGGTCGGACCATTCCGAGTTCGTGACCTGGAACGAGCCGCTGGACTATTCTAGCTACGAACACCCACAAGCCGACCTACGACGTCTATCGAGCCGCGTTGAACACAGTGCCTGGCCAACCCGTGATGTCGGAGGACCGCTTCCGCATCCGCAACGAGGGTCGTTCGAAGGACTACGATCAGACCGAGACCCGGCGGGGCCTCTGGAACTCGACCATGGCCGGCGGCGTGGCGAATATCTGGGGCGACCTAAGACCGCTGCCAGACAGCAAAGGCTCGCTCCCCTACTCGAACGCGAACCAACTCCTGACCTATGCCCGTTTCTGGAAGAATCGTTTCAACGCCAACCTCCTATTTGCCAACGGGCTGACCGACGGCCGAGCCCTACGAGAGTCGAAGACCACCTACCTGTTCTACAAAGAAGGCGCCTCTTCGATCGCGATGGATCTTGCCAACATGGCTGGCCCCCGTTTCGCGGTCGCCGTCAATACCAAGCGGGACTACGAAGAAATTCCTCTGGGCGTCCTGAGCCCGAGCTTCCACACGTTTGAAGCGCCCAGCCAGTCCGATTGGGTGGTGGCGGTAGGTGGCCCCTTTCCAGACTCGTCGGTCGATGTCGATCTCGGCCGGGTCGACGAAGAGTCCGGGCTCTACCGAGTCGAACCCAGTGACGGCGACACCCTAGTCACCGAAATCGGTGGCCGCATCGCCCGACAGAACGAGGATACCGAGACCGATCTCTACATGTACTTCAACGTGGTGGGTTCCTTCGCTTTCGAGGGAAGTCAGCCGGCCGTTCAAATCACCGTGACCTACTTCGACAACGGCAAGAATCTTGCGCTCGAATACGACTCGGCGAGCGGGGGCGTTCACGGTGCATCCAGAACTGGCAATAGGAAACGACACCAAATTCTTGGAGTCAAAAGACCTGGACCGTAGTGGACGCTTTTCTTCGGCAATCGCCAAAGCAAGGGGGCCGACTTCCGCATCCGCCGCCAAGGCGAAGGCGTTTTCTACTTGGACGTCGTAACCGTAGCCAAGGCTCCGCTGGGCCCGCCCGCACCTGCCTCCGCACCCAACCCACCGAACGGAGGCTCCAACGTCAGCGCCCAGTCGGAGCTCCAGTGGTCATCGGGAGTCGGCGCCGCATCTCATGATGTCTATTTCGGTACCAGCACCCCTCCCGCATTCCAGGGAAATCAAACCGCCACGGTCTTCGATCCAGGAACCTTGGCTGCGGAAACGACTTACTCATGGCGCATCGACGGGGTCAACGATGCCGGAACGACAACCGGTCCCCAGTGGTCGTTCACGACCGGATCGGCACTCACGCGGCCGACGCTAAACATCAAACCGGCCGGCACGATTGTCGTCGACGGGAAACAGGGCGACTGGAACTTGAGTGAGTTCTCTTCGAAAGTCCGGGGTGGGGATGTCATCTCCGGAGACATCGCATTCGTGGGCGTAGAAAAAGGAATCGTTTACTTCGGGGGGAGAGCCACTAATCTGGCCCTGCCGACCAAGGCGCCCGACCACACCGCCAAGGTCTACGCGCGCCACGACGCATCGACACTTTACTTTCTGGTTCGCATCAAAGACGATGACATCCAGACGAGGAACGGAAGGCCGAGGAACTGGGCTAACGACTGCATCGAAATCTATATCGATCCCGGAAACGACGGCGGATCCAACCCTCTTGGCGGCTCGACCTCGGATATTCAGCTCGTTATCGACGCCGCCAACCGGGTCAACTTGTTCACAACAACCGGCAGCTACAAGAACCAGGTGTTGGCCGGCGTGACCTCGGCAGTGTCCCTGGATCACAAGGGATGGTGGCTGGAGGTGCGGATCGACAAGTCCGCCCTGGATCCCGACCTGCCAACGGTGGGAACGATCGGCCTCGATTTCAACTTCCGCGACAACGACGCCAACAATGACCCCAATCTCTCCACCGTTTACAGCTGGGCCGATACCGAACAGTCGTCGAAGTTTCCGAGCAAAATTCCCGATCGCTGGGCAAAGGGTGCTTTTAACCCGTTTCCTTAGACGTGATATAACCGGCCACATGAAAACAAAGTCCGCGCTTGCTCTGACCTGTTGGCTGTTGTTACCCCCGCTAGCTTCTATGGCTTCCACCGATGAAATCGCGGGCCTGTGGTCTTACGAGTCGTTCAGACACCTTTGGTCCTCCGAGCGGTTCGAAGGCCCCGACCATGGAGATAAGCCTTTGGTAGGGCTTTTCCTCTTCCACGATGGATGGTTCATACATCAAGCGATGCACGGCAGCGAGCCCATGGAACGCCAACTCACCGACGCCCATATCGGCAGGTACCAAGTGAAGTCAGGCGGCGTCGTGCATTTCGACGTCGAGACCGGAATCGTTGTGACACCGGCGGAGGATACTCTTTTGGCGGGACGCTCCAATACAAGCCATGAGGTGAGTTACAAGCGTGGTGACAAGTATCTATTTCTCAGCTTCGCCAACGGGGCCACCGAAAAACTCGTCAGGGTCCCCACGACGAAAACGAAGCTCATCGCCTTGGACCGTGGCATGCTCGCCCTCACCGACGAACACTTCGTGCTGGTGACGAATCCCGATGAGGGTTGGTTGGCAGGCTCGGGCCGCTACCAGCGCGAGGGCGATGCGCTCCGGCTCGAGGCCATGCGGTGGTTTTCGGTCCAAGGAGATAAGGCCCACTACGCCGCAGACGAGACGTTCCAAGCCACATTCGACGGTAGGACGCTTCAGCTACCCGAAGGACAGAGCTTTCGCGTGATCGAGTAGCTGCGCTAAGACATCAGCCCGGGTATGGCGGCGTCGGTACGCTCCGGTCCCATGGCCGTATAGCCTCCGTCTGCCGCCACATCCGTCCCGGTGATGAACGAGGCGTGATCCGAGCAAAGAAACAACGCCGCCCGTGCGACCTCGTCCGGATTGCCGACCCGACCCAGGATATGAAAGCGCCCCCCCACCTTGTCGGTCTTGGCGCGATCGCCGCCGGTCCATTCGTCCATGAGCCGGCACCCAATCCAGCCTGGCGAGACCGAGTTCACTCGAATGCCGTCGGGACCAAGCTCCAGGGCCTGACTGCGCGTAATCTAAGGAGCCGCTCCGGCTTGACGCCGGTTTGGCAACGGTCATAAAGTCGGAAGTCCCATGCCCTACTCAGGTGGTCGCGTCGAGATCACACAGGGCGATATCACCAAGCTGGATGTCGACGCTATTGTCAACGCGGCCAACACTTCTCTGCTCGGCGGGGGCGGCGTCGATGGCGCCATCCATCGGGCGGCCGGACCGGAGCTTCTCGCGGAGTGCGAGACGCTCGGTGGCGCGGCCACCGGCGAAGCCAAGATCACCAAGGGGTATCGACTATTAGCACAGTATGTCATCCATGCCGTGGGCCCGGTATGGAGCGGTGGCAAGAGGCGTGAGCCCGAGCTCCTCGCGAGCTGCTACCGACGAAGCCTCGAGCTTGCGCAGGGGCACGACCTCCAGAGTATTGGCTTCCCTTCCATCGCGACCGGCGCGTACCGTTTTCCGCTCGAGAAGGCGGCGGAGATCGCCCAGCTCACCGTCCGTGATTGGCTCGAAGCGAACCCCTTACCGGCACGGGTAGTGTTCTGCTGTTTTTCGGAGGGCGATCGAAGAGTCTACGAGCGCATCGCCGCCGAAACGTTGATTGGTTAGGGCTCCGAACTGCCGGGGCAAAATCTTGTCCAGACGAGCAAGGCCGCCGGCTGAGGCCGGCCCTATCAGGCGAGAAACTACCTGAGCTGATAAAAGGGTTGTCGGTGAAGGCCCCGGCAGCTAAACCCCGTAGCACCACTGGTGCACTAATGCCCCAGGACGAGCTTGGGTCCGAGCCGGCTCCCTATCATTGGCGAGGCTTTGAACGGAAGCACTCCCCAGGGTCAGAATCCTAACAATCGCCATCTCGGGCCGGAGCCTTCACTCACAAAAATACATGTGAGGTCAGAGATGCACAAGCGCGTGAAAAAGAGTGGTAGGAAGTCGAAGAATCCGTCGCCGCAATCGCTGCCGGTGACAAGGTCGAAGGTAGCAGGCATCGATATTGGCAGTCGTGAGCATTGGGTATGTGGGCCGGCCTTGTCGGATGGTAAAGTGAACGTGCGGGTGTTTTCCCCAACGACACCGTCTTTGAATCAAATGGGGGATTGGCTCATCGAGCAAGGAGTCGAATCGGTTGCGATGGAAAGCACCTACGTCTATTGGATTCCGATTTATGAGTTGCTTGAATCGCGGGGTCTTGAAGTGGTGCTGGTAAATGCTCGACAGTTAAAAAACGTCCCCGGGCGTAAAACCGATATGCATGACTGTCAGTGGCTGCAGCTGTTGGATCCGTCCCGCTTCCCGTGGAAATAAGAATGGCGTAACCTCCGGTTAAGCAAAACGAAACCGCGCCTGGAAAGGCGAGGAGGAGGATTACGCCATGGAGAAGCCTACCACCATATTGAAGGAGTCTGTAAGCGAGTACCGGGAGTTCGTCCAACTTCGGCTGCGTATGCGGGTACTGGAGGCGATCGAGGTTGTGCTCGAGGAGGAAGTCGACCAAGCGCTGGGGTGTTGTAGCTACGAGCGTGCGGAAGACCGCCGTGGATATCGCAACGGAGCCGAAACCCGTCGCGTGACGACGTCGGTGGGAACTCGCGAGCTCCGGGTGCCACGAGCCCGCGTGCGAGACGAGGAAACGGGAGAAACGACAGAGTTCAGGAGCGAGCTGTTGCCCCGGTACGCGCGCCGGACTCGTGAGGTCGACGAGGCGCTCTTGGGGACGTACTTGTCGGGCACAAATAGCCGCCGGGTCCGCAAAGCGCTGAAACCACTGCTCGGTGAGGAGCACCTATCGAAGAGCGCGGTGTCTCGCGTGGTTAGCCGGCTGAAGGAGCGCTTCGAGGAATGGCAGAACCGTGCTCTCAGCGAGGAGGTCTACGCGATCGTTTACCTGGACGGCTTCCACCTGAAAGTGCGGATGGCGAAACGTGTGATCAGCGTACCCGTACTGGCCGCGCTCGGGGTCGCGCCAGACGGGCAGAAACGTCTGTTGTCATTGCGTCTGGCGGTGAGCGAAGCCTCGACGCATTGGGGCTCCGTGCTGGAGGGACTCCAGGCTCGAGGACTCCGGGCTCCCAAGCTAGTGATCAGCGACGGCCACAAGGGGCTGACGAAAGCGCTGGAGAAGTGGCCGGGGTGCCGGTTGCAGCGATGTACCGAGCACAAGCGCGCCAACTTGCTCCAACATTGCCCGGCGCACGCACGCCGTGAGCTCCGGCGTGACTACAACCGGATCGTCTACGCCAAGAACGGGATCGATGCTCGCAAAGCCTATGACGAGCTCGTCGCCAAGTGGACGCCTCTCGCGCCGGCCGTCGTCCGAAGCCTAGAGGAGGCCGGTAATCAGCTGCTGACCTTCTACGAATTCCCTCGTGCCATGTGGAAATCGTTTCGAACGACCAATGCTCTGGAGAATCTCAACCGCGAGTTTCGACGCCGGACGAAAACCCAAGCGTCGTTCTCCAGCGAGGAGTCTGCGGTCGCTTTGCTGTTTGGGTTTATCGCCTCTGGCCAGATTCAACTACGACGCATCGACGGCTACCAACGTCTGAGCGAGGCTCTCGAACACGCGGAGGTCGCCGCCTGATATGATACTCTGATGACGGAGTGGAGGGCACCGTTCTTTTTCCACGGACCTCGGCACACATCCGGAAACCCGGGGCGGTTCAGAGCGGTCTTCGAAAGCAAGCTTGAGCTCTTGCCCCTCCGCGTATGCGATGTAAGCATGTCCCTGTCGATCCGCGGCGATTGAAAGCGCAAAGGCGAAAGGATAGTCGCCGGTATCTATCGTCCGAATCGACCAGCCGGGGCCCTTTTTTTCGCGTACTTTAAGGCTCCATTCCCACTGTCACTATAGGTGACGTGAAGCCGCCCTTTACTATCAATGTGCATTGCGATCGCTTGGCCTCCGACAAACGGCGAGGAGTCCACTGTCTCGGTGTTTCAGCTACCGGACTCGTTCAGGTACGCGTGTTTCAAATGATTATTCGTCGCATCGTAATAGACGATGTGAACGTGATTGTTTTGGGGGTTGACCGCGATCGCACTGTGGCGACCGACGTCAGCCGCGGCATCGACGGTTGTGACTTCAAACGTGTACTGTGCGAAGCTAGCTTGCGGAATCCCAGCGACAACTGACAGCCTAATAAGAAAAACAGAAATGGCGACAACTCTACTGGCCTGCTCCCTAATTGCCGGTCCCATGGCACCCCTCCCTCGTCGCGGATAGACTTCAAACTGGAGTCCCCAATATCAACTCTTAGCTTGGGACGAAATCGTGCGCGGGTCGCCGTCTGGGTTCAAGTTTTGCGGTCTTGCGGTTCGGAGACACTTTGGAGACGGCTAACTTAGGTAAAGGTTACAGGAAATTATGGGACTCTGATGGTGGACCGTGTTAGCGGGAGACGATTTCGAGAAGCGCCGTATCATCCAGCCGGTGCCCGCCCTCGAAGCTTTTCTCCTCGAACGGGACGCCGAGGCGGTCGAGGCGCTCTCTGAGCTCGGAGCATCGAGCAGCTGTGAAAAACTCGTCTCGCGTGCCATGGACAAATGTGAGCTTCATTGCGCGTAGGCGCTTCAGACTCTCCTCATCCTCTAGCTCCGGCGGAAGGCTCTCCCCCCAAATGATTAGCCTCGCCGCGTCGACCGTGCCTCGACTGGCCCACCGCGCTGCAGTGGCCGCTCCCTGCGAGAAGCCGAGGACGGTGATGCGCGCGGACGCGCCATGGATCCGAGAGAAAACCTCCGTCTTCACCGCATCGAGGTACTTCAGGTAATCACGCATCTCGTTTTCACGGTCCTCGCGAGTCATCCAGGAGCCACCAACCCTTTGATGTGTCCCGTCCACATAGAACCGGAAAGCGCCTCGGGGGCGACCAAGAGGCGCGTCCCATCGTCGAGTACCGAGAGTCCCTGGACAAAGGAGGCGGCGAGTTCTCCGTACCCGTGGCAGACGAACCAGAGCTCGGTGGGTTGGTCGGTCGCCCCCATCGTGACGAAGCGCGCGGTGCGCTCGACGGTGACATAGTGCTCGGAAGTGTCGCGGGAACGAGACATGTCTCGCCATTATACGAAGAAAGAATGTGGCTCGGTCGATTGATCAGGGTCGGCAAACCCAGCGCTTGTCTTGGTTGGTGCTTCCCCTCGCTGGCCTGGATGTGTTAGTTTCGGCGTCCAGATAGACAAGAGTCAGGCGAGCCATGGAGGATTCGTCTCCGTTTTTACAGGTAGCCAAGATCGGCATTCCTATCTTTCTACATTTGGAGAAGAAAGAGCGCCTATGAACGTTGGTTTAGTGTCAGAAATGGCTTTTCATGTCATTGGAGGCCTCGGCATTTTTCTGCTCGGCATGAAATACATGCAACAAGGTCTTCAAGTCGTCGCCGGCGACAGCATAAGGCGCATGATCAGCGTGGTCACCTCCAACCGATTTGTGGCAGTGGGTATTGGGCTATTCATCACCACCCTTATCCAGTCGAGCTCGGTCACTTCGGTGATGGTAATCGGCCTCGTCAATAGCGAGCTCATGACACTCACTGGAGCCGTCGGGGTCATTATCGGTGCCAATATCGGCACCACGATCACTGGGTGGATACTAACATTGAAAATAGGGCAATACGGTCTCCCCCTGCTCGGCCTGGCGGCCTTCGGCTGGTTGTTTATCAAGCGAGAGAAACTACGCTACTCAGCCCTGGCGATTCTTGGGAGGGGATGTCCCGGCCGCTGTTGAATTTGGTCGGGTAGCGGCGGCACCTGTGAATACTCTTAGGCAGCAAACTCATCGCTGTCAAGAGATTTCTGTTTGCTTCTAAGCGCGTGAACGAAAGCGCCCATATGGCGATAGCCTTTGATACGCCGGAACTTTTTCTGCGCGGTGACGACGCCAAGAGCGGTCCATCGGCGAACCATGGAAGGACTCTTCCAACGCTTGACGTTTCTCGATACTCTGCGAATGGTTCCGTTGAGATTCTCAATGGCGTTCGTCGTGGCAAGAGACTGGCGAAGTAAGGCGGGCAGCGCGAGCTTCACGACCGTGAGTGTCTCTTCCATCCCTTCACGAAGGCTTCCGGCAGCTTCGTCGTAGCCGTTTCGCTCGAGCCACGACACCAATGCCTGAAGTCGCTTGCGCGCCTTGTCGGCACTCTTGCACTTGTAGGCTTCCTTCATCGTCTGGAGTACGTAGGCGTGACGAGACTTGGGAAGGTACGAGCGAAGATTCCGGAGTTTATGGATCTGGCACCTTTGGATGACCGCGAGGTCCCCCAAAACGTCGACGAGTGCCTTGCGGATGCCTTTGCCTCCGTCCACTACGCAGAGAATCGACTCATCGACGCGCAAGCCCCGCTCGAGAAGGTCCTGCAACATCGCGGTGCACACCCGAGAGTTCTCCGTCGAGCCCAGCCATATACCCAGGGGCACCTTCGTTCCATCTATTGTGATACCTAGAGTTACGACGACGGTCTGTCCGGCCACCTCAAGGCCATCCAGCATCAGTGCCGCAAGCTCGAACTCCTCTAGCCGCCGAGACAGGTATTCCTCGAGCTTCTTAGTCGTCTGGCTCACGAGGTGACGGCTGGCGGCACTCTTACTCGTGCCACGAGACTTCAACTTGGCCGCGGGTTTGTTCAGACTCGATTCGTAATTTCGGGTCGATACCCCCACCAAGATCTGATTCAACACTCGCTCTGGAAGCGGGTCTTCTTCGCGGAAGGCTTCGAAGTGTGGAAGCGACGCCTCCTCGCCCGACTTCGAGCGAACTCGAGGTCGCGACACTTGGATGCGACGACCACCGAAGCTCAGCTCTCCGTTCGTGCTCCCCCAGTGGTTATGAGTTCGCTCCTTCTCGTGCTTGCCCTTGAGCCCCGCGATCTCCTCGGCGTCCTCTCTGAGCAGTAGGTGCAGAGCTGTCAGTCCTTGCTCGTACACCCATTCCGTCAGTTCCGCCTTCGTGGCCGCGATCCCAGCTATCATCGGTAGCAGTATCTGACCGACTTGGCCAACTACCTTGCCCGTAGGCGAGTGCGTTTGCTTTCTTACTGGCTTCTTTGATTTCCTAGGCATTGGTGGCTCCTTGTCCCCCTCTGGAGACGGTTGTTTGGCAGACCTATTCTTAGGCCGGCCAAGGAGCCGCCGCTACCCCAAATTCAACATCCGGCGGGACATCCCCTCTTGGGATCGGGATGGTGTTTTTTGGCTTGGAGCTCATGAAGGATGGTTTCAAGCCGGTTAGGGATCTTCCAGAATTCGTGGCGATGTTCCATATGTTCGAGGCCACCAACTACGTCGGGGTCATGAAATCCGCGCTGGTAGGTTGTGTGGTGACTCTCATCATTCAATCATCATCGGCTACTCTGGGAATGACGATCGCCCTCGCCAATACCGGGGTGGTCGACTTCCAAACCGCCGCCGCTTTGGTTTTGGGCACGAACGTTGGGACGACAATTACCGCCTACTTAGCTTCTCTTGGGGCGGACGATGTTAACGCCAAACGAACCGCTTACTTTCACATATTCTTCAACGTATCCGGGGTTGCTGTCGTTACGGCTCTTTTCCTCCCGGTGTATCTCCCCTTCATCGACAACTTTGTGATGCGAGGTGTGGACCCGAACATGCAGCTGCCCGGAGGGACCTTCCCCTACATGACGGCCGGGATTGCTGTGGTACATACTGTGTTCAACGTTGTTACGGCACTCTTGTTCGTTCCGTTCATTACCCCTATAGCAAACGCTCTGACAAGGCTGGTCAAGGACAAGCCTGCGGCGGAAAGGGAGCGTTTGACGCATTTGGATTTCAGTCTGGTGAGCTCGCCCTTGATCGCGATCGAGCAATCTGGCTTTGAAATTACGCGAACCGATCAACACGTGAGAGCAATGCTGGATGACCTGCGCACCGTTATCACCAACAAGAAGGAGCACCGAGACTTGGTTGAGAAGATTTTCCAGCGAGAGAGGATTATCGACGACGTTCAAATCGAAATTACGCGGTTTCTGACCGATCTCCTTTCTGTCGACGTGAGTCATCACGTCGCCGAGGAGGCGAGATCTCAGCTGCGACTAGCCGACGAGTTCGAATCGGTGAGCGATTACGTCTCCAACGTCTTGAAGCTTTATCTGCGACTACGAGAAGCTAACGTGGCCCTATCGCCATCTCAACAAGAAGAGTTGCTGGAGTTGCACGACGTGATCGCCGCATACTACGACAGCGTGCATGAAGGCTTTACAGTCGACGAACTCGATGAGTACTTGTCTGGAATACGTCGGGATAGCCGTGAGATCACCGAGAAGATCAGGGCGTTGAGAGACCGTCACTGGAGCCGACTATCTGAAGAGACAGTTGATCCGTTGATCAGCACCTCTTACATGGACATCGCCAATGCCTACCGAAGAATGAAGGATCATCTCTTGAACATCGGGGAGGCGATAGTGGGTGGTAAGGATATAGGCAGGCAGCGAATCGAGTCTCCGGAGCGAGTGGCCTCGGACTGAGGACGGAGAGGGCCCAACCCCCCCTCCAACAGGGGGCAGCCCCTACTGAGCGAGCAGCGCTAGTTGTTTTTCCAGAGCCGCTCCCACCAGCTTCCACCGCCGGGGCTGTCACCGCCCCGCAAGTTCATCTTCTGGCGGATCTCGTTGATGTTCCAACCCGTGAGCGATGCGAGGGCCTGAGCCTCCTTCTCCTGCCGCTGCTCGACGTTGCGCCGGTATTCCTGCGCCACCGGGCAGTTGTCGCGGCCCTTCCAAGGATGACGCAGCACATAGCGTCCCTGGAAGTTCCCGCGATCGGAGGTTTCCTGAAAGACGAGGTCTTCGGGGAAGTGCTCGCCGTCATAACGGACGTGAAGTCGCGTCACGAAGACTTGCTGCGCCTGTGAGCCGCGGGAGTGGCGTCCGTCCTGCCAGAAAACACCGAGCTCCCGGAGCTCGGTGTAAGAGAGAGGGTCGGCGGCACACGGGTCGCACCATGCCATGTCCCACGCGTACTCCAAAAAAACCGTTCTCATGTTCTGCTTCCTGACTTGCTCGGAGAACATCGCGCGGTAGAAGTCCCCGAACTCGGTTTTCACGAAAACGGGAATATCCATCCCCGTGGGGAGTTTGGTGGTTCGGTAGTTGGTCGTCTCCACGCGGCCGTTTTTGGTCAAAGCGTAAATGAAGAGCTCTTGCGGGCCGTCCGCGTTCACCGTGCCGAGTCGAATAGGGAGCATGAACTTCGGAGATTCGTAGGCGACCTGGAGGGGACGCAGGTAGTTGAAACCGAGCTTCGACTGCTCCTCGAGGTTCACCCTGGCCACGAAGAACCGCATGTTTTGCTTGATGTAGCTTCCCAAGACACGCGAAGCACCGGGGGGTAATTTGTAGCCTTCCTGTTTGAGCCACTTCTCGAGGCCGTTGCTCTGCTCTGCGGAGAGGATCAAGATGTCGTACTCACCGACGGTGTACTGGGCCTCGATAGTAACTCCCAGGCTTCGAGCCGCGTCGTTAGCTGACTTTCGCAAGCGCCCTCCGGCTGCGGCCGGTGCCTCCTGGGCCATGTCGTACATACCGTAGCGGCAGGGGTCCTCGTCGAAGTATTCGACCAATCGTGGCGACGTATAAGCGTCGAGGTGATCGATCAACGCCTTGTTGGTGACGTGGATCTGCCCCCGCTCGATGAAGGTGGGTACTGGAATGACCACCGCGAACTCCTTTGGGTCTCCCCGAAAGTCATTGGCCATGGTGATGACGGTTTTGTCATCGTGGCGGACCAGGACCACCTGCGAGGCTTTGTTGAAGAGCTTCGCGTCGGCCTTGGCCACGTAGAATCCGCAAAAGGCTCTCACCGATTCCTGAGAGGATGCCGCCGCCAGGATGAGAGCCGACAAGATCAACAGCCGTTTCATTGGTTTCTCCTTTGCTATGTGCGACGGGTGTCGCCGGCGCACGTTTCCATTGGTATTGGATTCCCGGCAGCAGCCGGTCGATGAACGGTACGATCATCGCGAATAAGGCCAGAGACCAAAAGCAATCCGTTAGGGCGATAGAGAACGAAGTGAACGAATCCGGCTCCGACGGCGACGAGCAGGGCGAAAAGAATCCTGCCGGCGCGTGTGTCGGGGGTGGTCCTCGGATCGGAGATCATGAAAAATGCGAATAGAAGGAACGCTCCGTTTTGAAGCCGGTGCCAGGGAATCGTCATCGGCTCGCCGAGCCAGAGAGAGCGGCCGAAGAGAACCGCGAGATAGAAGCCGAGGAACGCATAGGTCACATCGCTGCGGGATGAGCGGTTCACGACGAGTCCTCCGAGAGACGCCATCAAGAATCCGAAGTAGACACCGGCGCCCCATTGACCCGGCGAGACCCAAGCTTCACCGGTTAGAAGAATGGCGGCCACGAGACCGAAGTTCGTGGGGTTGAAAGACATGCTTTCCGTTCCAGCGGATGAGGAACTTGCTCGCAATGGTGATGCCGGCGGCCCCGACCGCGACCGCCAGGAAGTTGGTCCGCAGCAGCAGGCACAACGATAGGCTGGAGATGAGGGCGCTCTTGGGATCGAAGCGCGGTAGTCCGGAAAGCCTGGTGCACACATACTGAGTGAGCTGAGCGGTGATCAAGATGCCGATGGCCTGGGCGGCGCGGACCTCGAAATCGAGCCAGAGAATGCCGTAAACGAGGAGGGTGGTCAGGATCGCGATCTGATAGTGGCGGGGGTCTCCGAGCTTCCCGAGTCGCCGTAATTTGGTCATCCGTACCTCCCATAGCTCCGTTCGCTATTGGAGCAGGTACTGGTGGGGGCGGCTTTATTCCCTCAGGGCAACGCTATAATTCTTAGGTGATGAAAACGCAGAAAGTTCGTGTACTACTGATGGCGCTGACTCTGGGAGCCAGTTCGGGCCTGGGAAACGCACAAACCGTGGAAATCACTCCTTATTACGGCTGGCAGTTTGGCGGCGGTTTTGGAGTCCGAGACGGCAGCGTCGACATCAAGGCGGACCCTGTTTTCGGATTCTTGGTGGATGTGCGGGTGCGCGCAGACGCCGCGGTGGAGTTTATTTACAGCCGTCAGGAGACGGGACTCGAGCTCCGGAGCACCGACGCCCTTCGGCCCGGGGTCGAGTTCTTGGATGTGAACGTCGAGTACTTCCAGGCGGGCGGGGTTTACGAGTTCTTAGGCGAAGGTGCAGAGTATTTCGACGACGACGACGATAAGCCCGCCGTGCGCCCGTTCATTGTGCTGGCCCTCGGCGCAACACGGTTCAGCCCGAGCTTGGCTGGCGCAGGGAGCGATTGGCGTTTCTCGCTTGGCTTCGGTGGCGGCGTCAAAGTCTTTCTCTCCGAGCGGCTGGGTTTTCGTCTCGACGCCCGCGCTTGGCCCACATTATGTAGCAGGCGGGGGTGCCTTCTTTTGTTCGCTTCGGGGGGGATGTTTGATCGCGTTTGGCGGCTCGGCGTCGTGGCAGGCGGGCGCCACCGCCGGCTTGATCATCGCTTTTTGACAGGGGTCGGATCTAAAAATGTAACACGGGTCTGACTCTGATCCCGGCGTCTGGCCTGACTGACGCTGTCACATTTTCGGATCCGACCCCCACTAAGCCCAAAGGGTGGGGGCGGGGGGCCGAGGGACCCCTACATCTTGTCGTTGATCTACACCTAATTTGCACCTATATTAGCTCCCATGGATTTAACACAGAAACAACAAGCCGTTTTCGATTACTTGAAGGCCTACCGAGGTGAGAACGGGCGTCCTCCTTCCTATGAGGAAATTCGAGAGGAGTTCGGCTTCGCCTCCTTGAACTCAGTGCGGAAACATCTACAACAGCTTGAAAGAAAAGGGTTTATAAAATCGCCCTGGGGCAACCAGAAAAGGGCCCTGGAAATCGTTTCCGACCAGCCGGAAGCGGCCGCCGCCGTTACTTTGCCCCTGCTAGGTACGGTCGCGGCTGGTGGTCCCGTCGAAGCCCCAGAGGTTCCCGAGACCATTGATGTCCCCGAAGTCCTTCTCGGCGGCCGGGGCGAGCACTTTGCCTTGAAGGTGACGGGCGACAGCATGGTAGAGGACGGTATTCACGAGGACGATTTGCTGATCGTGCATAGACGAGAGAGTGCCGAACCCGGTCAGACAGTGGTGGCGCTGGCAGAAGGCGAGGCCACCGTCAAGAGGTTCTACCGACACGGGGAGCGAATCGAGCTCCGTCCGGCTAATCCGAATTACTCTCCCCTCATCGTGGGAGAGGAGGCAGTCCGCATCCGGGGAGTCGTCGTCGGACTGATACGGAAATATGCCTAGCAAGAGGATGAGCAAAAAAGCGGTCCGGCTTCCCATGGATCTTTATCAGCGTCTCGAAAAAGTAGCCGGCCAGCAGGGTAGGCCAATGGGCGAGGTGATTCGCGATGCGGTGAAGATCCAATACGGAGAAGGGGGTCTTACCACGCGATTACGAGCTATCGGTGCTTGGCTCGAGTTCAGACCTCGTCGTCACGTGGCCAAAGAAAGTTAGTCTTCATTTTTTCTAGTCGCAACTAGCGTTTTTCTCAGAAACAC
This sequence comes from Candidatus Marinacidobacterales bacterium, assembly GCA_965219415.1. GTDB lineage: Bacteria > Acidobacteriota > Vicinamibacteria > Marinacidobacterales > DATDRI01 > CBDCNP01. The sequence goes on along the minus strand of OZ244742.1, from coordinate 528,238 downwards.
CCAGTCAATCAAAGGGGAGAAGTGTCTCTAGAGGGAGGTGTCAAGTGATTTACATCGGTACGAGCGGGTACGGTTATCACAACTGGTCTCCTAGCTTTTATCCATCGTGGTTACTTTATGAAGACTACCTGGATTTTTACTCCGAACAATTCAATTGCTGCGAGCTGACATTCACCCGTTACCGGATGCCGACCGTGGAGGATCAAGAGCGTTTGCTTCGCCGCTCGGCAGGAAGGCTCGTGTTTACCGTGAAGGCGCATCGTCGCCTGACGCATCAACGTCCACTAGAGACGAAGGACCTGAGTCTGGCCCATCATTTTGCCGCTTCGCTGGCTCCGCTCGTCCAAGCTCGGAAGTTGGGAGCGGTGGTGGCCCAGTTTCCTTTCACCTTCATCAATAATCCCGAGCATCGTGCTTACGTCTGTCGACTCCGTGCGGCGCTGGAAGGACTCCCCCTGGTGGTAGAGTTTCGTCACGACAGTTGGCTCGACGAAGAGACGCTCCACTTTCTCAGAGGATGGGATATCGGCGTCGCGTGTGTGGATACGCCGAAACTGGCCAAGCTCCCCGGTCCTCGTGCTCTCGTCACCTCTGATCGGGGCTACGTGCGGTTCCATGGACGTAATGCCTCTAGGTGGTGGAAGTGGTGGGTGAAAGATCAAGGCTACCGTTACGATTACAATTACCGCCGTCGTGAGCTGATGGGTTGGATACCCCGCTTACGAGAGATCGAGAAGCAGAGCCAACATACTTTTGTCATCTTCAATAATCACTGGCAGGGCCAGGCGGTCATCAATGCTCAGGAGCTTCAGAAGATTCTGAATAAGCGAAAGAGCTCGGTCGCCACCGCCCGCCAGATGGTCGCTCCTCAGCTGCTAGCGGGATAGGGGAGACAACCGTGGCTCGCCAGAGTTTTGTCACCACCAGTCTCTCTACCGACAGCAAACTAAGGATCGTCGTCCCCTGGGGTGTTCCTCAAATTGCCGGGCGCCTGGTGGAGCTTTCCGGAAGCGGAGCGACGGCGACGTTGACCGCGGCTTTCGGGCTGGTGCTGGAGGCGCAATGGAGGGGCGAGCCCGTCGCCTGGATCACATTGCTGTCGAGCACATTTTTTCCGCCCGACGCCGCGGCGGGTGGGATCGACTTGGATTCCCTCGCGGTCGTTCGTGCCCGTGATTCATACACTGCGGCGCGATCGGCGATGCAGCTCGTTCGCTCGGGTGGATTTGGACTCGTGGCGATCGACCTCGGCCCGAAGCCGGCCCCCGCAAGCATGGGACAAGAGTGCGTCGCATACACATCCATTCCCACGTCGCTGCTGACACGCTTGGTCGGACTGGCCAAGAAACACGACACGGCGGTCGTCGTCCTTACCGAAAAGCCGACCCATGCAAGTTCTCTCGGCTCCCTCGTTTCACTGAGGGCGGAGGCTCACCGGCCTCCAGCGGCTCCTTATCGCATCGAGCTCTCGGTTCTCAAGGACAAAAGACGCGGCCCGGGACAAGTACATCGGGAGACTTGCCGTGGTCCGGCTGGCATGTGTTGATGTTCCGGCGTTCCCACTCCAACTCCTCCTTCGGGAACATCCGGATTGGAAGGAGTTTCCGGTTGCCGTCGTTGCCGAGGATCGACCGAGCTCTCCTCTGCTCTGGGTAAACGAAAAGGCTAGGCGAGCGCGCGTCCTCCCCGGGCAACGTTATGCCCAAGCGTTATCGTTGGCATCCGACTTAAGGGCAGGCACCGTTTCCCATCGTGAGATCGAAAACGGTGTCCAGCTTCTCACCGATCGGCTCCGTCATTACACGCCGGAGGTGGAGCCGGCGCCCGAGACACCGGGCGTCTTCTGGCTGAATGCCCAAGGACTGGGACGGCTCTACAAAACTCTAGAGGATTGGGCGAGTGCCGTTGGCAAAGACCTTCTGAAAGTTGGTTTTTTATCCACCATCGTCGTGGGGTTCACTCGCTTCGGAACCTTCGCGGTGGCCAAATCTATCCTTGGAGCAAAGGTCTTCAAGGATACCGGTGAAGAAAACCGGGCCGCCCGTCGAGTCCAGCTGGACCGTTTGGAGATCGAGCCTGGGGTGCGAGATGCCTTGGATAAGCTCGGAGTTCGCACGGTTGCGGGTTTCCTCAAGCTTCCGGCCAAGGGTCTCCTGAAGCGATTCGGCGTCGAAGCGCATCGGCTGTACCGTCTCGCCGCCGGAGATCTCTGGGCTCCCCTTCAACCTCATCCCGCCGTGGAGCCCCTCGAGCGCCAGTTCTTGCTGGATGCCCCGGACGCCGATTCCGAGCGGTTGTTGTTTCTCATAAAGAGGATGCTGGATTCGCTTTTGGCGGAGCTGGTGCCGAAAAGCAAGGCGCTGACCGAGCTCACGCTTCGACTGGTTCTCGATCGCGAGGGGGAGTACGGAGAGCGGATTCGCACCGCGGCGCCGACCGTCGATAGCGCGCAGATCCTGGGTCTCATTCGATTACGTCTGGAATCATTGCGGCTCAAATCAGGCGTGGTGGCGCTCCATTTGACCGTCTGTGAAACTAAGATCCTCCCCGAACAAGATCTTTTGTTCACCGAGAAACCGCGCAGCGATCTGGAGGCGGGCAGCCGCGCTCTTGCTCGTCTCCGGGCGGAATTTGGGGACACGGTCGTGGTGCGAGCCCATTTGCACGACAGTCATCTTCCTCAGGCGAGCTTTCGATGGGAGTCCATGGAAAAGACGACCATCCCTCATCCTCGAAAAGAGAGCGGCCCACGTCTTCTGGTGAGAAGAATCTACGAAAGACCGCTTCTCCTTCCACATCGATCCCGTCACGAGCCTGATGGCTGGCTCTTGCGCGGACTCGAGTACGGGCCGGTCCAAAAATTCGTCGGCCCTTACGTCTTTTCCGGAGGCTGGTGGGCCGGCGGCGTCCACCGCGAGTACTACTTCGTGAACATGCTTCGCGGGGAGATGCTCTGGATTTTTTACGATCGAAAGCGGCGCCGCTGGTTTCTCGAAGGGCGCGTCGAGTGACATACGTACCTCTCAATATTAGGGTGACAGCTTTGGAGGACAGATGAGGTGGCTGTCGTCGAAACTCAAATGACGTACGTGCCTCTCTGGTGCAAGACCAATGGCTCCTTCCTCGAAGGGGCGAGTCACCCGGAGGAGCTCGTTGAAGAAGCACAGCGGCTTGGTTTGCGTTCCCTCGCGGTCACCGATCGCGACGGAGTGTATGGCGTGGTACGCGCCCATGTGAAAGCGAAAGAGATAGGTGTGCAGCTTCTCATCGGGGCGCAAGTGACGGTCGAAGATGGCTCGGTCATCCTGCTACTAGCCCAGGACCGTCGTGGTTATGCGAGTCTTTGCCGACTCTTGACCGCCGGCCGGCTCCGTTCGCCCAAAGGCGAGTCCTCGGTGAGCTGGGACGAAGTTTTTGGACATCAGGACAGACTCCTTGCTCTTTGGGGAGGGGAGAGAAGCCTGTTGGTAGGGGAGTCCGATCCGGGAAGGGTTGCCGAATCCTTACGGGAGGCTTTTGGGGATCGGCTCTACGCGATGGCGGCGCGACATCGCCGTGATACCGAGGTGCCTCAGGAAGCGCGATTACGTGAGCGCGCCGCGCGCCATGGAATACCCATCGTCGCTGCGGTGGAGGTGCTCTACCACACTCCCGAAAGACGCGATCTGCAAGATGTCTTGACTTGCATTCGCCACGGATTAACAGTGCGGACGGCAGGGCGACAAACCAAACCGAACGCCGAGCATGGGTTGAGGACACTTTTTTCTTTCGAGCAGCTCTTCGCCGATGATCCTTCGGCGGTGGCGAGGACCGAAGAGATCGTGGCGCGCTGTGATTTTTCTTTGGACCAGCTTCGCTACCGTTACCCTGCCGAACGGCTTCCGGATGGGACGACCTCCGCGGAATGGCTTCATCGATTGACGATGGAAGGTGCGCGCCGCCGTTACCAGGGCGACGTTCCAGCCGATGTCGTGAGGCAAGTCGAAAAGGAGCTTCGTCTCATCGAGGAACTGGATTACTGCGGATATTTCCTCACCATGTACGAGATCGTGCAGTTTTGCCGCGCCAATGAAATTCTGTGTCAGGGCCGCGGCTCGGCGGCGAACTCGGCGGTCTGCTACTGCCTGAACATCACCGCGGTGGATCCGGTGCGTATGGGGCTCTTGTTCGAACGTTTCTTGTCGAAGGATCGCAACGAGCCTCCCGACATCGATCTCGACATCATGCATCAGAGAAGGGAAGAGGCCATCCAGTTCGTTTACGAAAAGTACGGGCGAGACAAGGCGGCGATGGTGGCGAACGTCATCCGCTATCGCGCCCGCTCGGCGGTACGCGACGTGGGAAAGGCCCTGGGACTTCCGGAGACCTCTCTCGATCGTCTGGCCAAGATTCTCTCTCACTACGATGGCGTTTCCGCGCAGGCGCTCCGTCACGCCGGCCTCGATCCGGAAGTTCCGATCAACCAGCACTTATTGAGATTGTCCTACGAGATCCAAGATTTTCCGCGGCACTTGTCGATCCATCCTGGCGGGTTCCTTCTCGGTCACGAGCCGGTCCACGACATCGTCCCCATCGAGAATGCCACCATGGCCGACCGCACGGTGATCCAATGGGACAAAGACGACATCGAGTCCCTGGGACTCTTCAAAGTGGATCTCCTGGGACTCGGCGCGCTCACGCAGCTCGACCTCTGCTTTCGCTTGCTGGAGCGGCACCGGGACATCAATCTATCCATGGCCACGATCCCCAAGGACGATGCCGAGACCTTCGACATGATCTGTCGTGCCGAGACGGTTGGAGTCTTCCAGATCGAAAGCCGCGCGCAGATGGCGATGCTTCCTCGCCTCCGGCCGTGTCATTATTACGACCTCGTGGTCGAGGTGAGCATCGTGCGGCCCGGTCCGATCACGGGAGGGATGGTGCACCCCTACCTTCGCCGGCGGAACGGAGAAGAGCCGGTGGAGTACCCCCATCCGTCTTTGAGGCCGGTGCTTGAGAAGACGCTGGGCGTGCCTCTTTTCCAGGAGCAGGTGATGCGCCTGGCGGTCGTGGCGGCTGACTACACTCCCGGCGAGGCCGATCAACTCCGACGCGACATGGCGGCGTGGCGCCGCACCGGGCGCATCGAGAAGCATCGCGAGCGACTTATTTCACGGATGCAGGCGAAGGGGATCAAGCCGGAGTTTGCGGAGAGGGTCTTCGAGCAGATCCGGGGCTTCGGCGAGTACGGTTTTCCGGAGAGTCATGCCGCGAGTTTCGCCTTGATTGCCTATGCCGCCGCCTATCTCTTGAGACATTATCCCGCCGAGTTCACCTGTGCTCTTTTGAACGCTCAGCCGATGGGTTTTTATTCTCCGGCGACCATCATTGATGACGCCAAGCGGCGTGATGTCGAGGTCCGTTCGGTGGAGGTTCGGCGAAGCGATTGGGATTGCACGCTGGAGCACGCCGAAGCCGCCTCCGCCAAGGCTACGGCGGGCCAAGGGGCGTTTCCCTATGCGGTACGTATGGGGCTCCGCTATGTCAAAAGTCTTGGAGAAGGAGATTGGAAGCGGATCGAGGCCGCCCGTCGCCAACGGATTTTTGTTTCTATCGAAGACTTCGTTCGTCGGACTCGATTGAACGAGGGAGCTCTCCAAGTCTTATCCGAAGCCGGTGCCTTCGATGGATTCGGCAAGGTGAGAAGAGCCGCGCTCTGGGATGTCCGCGGTTTGGCTCGCGAGCCTTCACGGTCTTTGCCCCTCGAATGTGCAGAAGAAACTCCGGAGTTTCCGAAGCTCGACGAATTCGAGACCATTGCCTGGGATTATCATGCGTCTTCACATAGCACACGGGGGCATCCCCTAGGCCCATTGCGAGAAGCCCTCCGTGCTCAAGGTCTACCGGATGCGGAGACAGTCTCGAAGATGAAGCACGGAAAAAAGATTCGTTACGCGGGACTAGTGATCTGCCGCCAGCGCCCGGGGACTGCATCGGGGGTCACCTTCATGACTCTAGAAGATGAGACCGGTTTCGTGAATCTCGTTATTTGGACGAGGGTCTTCGAACGCTATGCGGTGCTTGTCAAGACCGCGCCCTTCCTCGGTGTCACCGGCAAGCTCGAAGCCCGCGACAATGTCGTGCACCTCATCGCCGATGAGCTTTGGGCTCCTAGCCTCAAGGTGCAGCCCCAGCACGGGCGAAGCCGGGATTTTCACTGATAAAATTTGCAGCGTCAAAAGCGCTAGTGATTTCGCCGCTCTCCAGGTCCCGCACGGTCCTCAAAACTCGTCGAAACGAATGGGCCGAGCATTGGGATGGGTACACGGCCGGCCCGGCGTGCACTGCCAAGGATGATAGTCATACATCACCGGCCCGAGTTCGACGGGGAAATTGCGCGCGGCCCGGTAGGCGTCGAGTTCTCGATGCATTGCGGGCAGGCGAGCCCGCAGGTGAAAAGGAATTTCGCGCGGCTGCTTTTCGAGGGAGTCGGCGGCGAGATCGAAGTACCAGCCGGCCTTCATCTGGGGCGCATAGATTACCTTTTCCCGTCCGATGACAAAACCTTCGCATACGGTTTCGAACCAACACGAAAAATAGAGCACGCGGCGGGGGACTTTGGTACTGAGGATATCCATTCCTATCACGTTGCCCTTGGCGTCTTCTGCCAAACGCAGACCCAAGAGTCCCATCAACGTCGGCGTCACGTCGGCCAGGGTGACGTTGTCCTCGATTGTTTTTTGCGGAACTCCCGGGCCGCTGAACACGAGTGGCACGTGCAAGCCTTCCTCAAAGGCGTTGGCGTCGTGTTGGCCCACGCCCTTGTGACCAAAACCCTCGCCGTGATCGCCCAAGGCTACGACGATGGTGGATTCGCGCAAGCCTCGCTCGTCCAGGGTCTTTAACAAGGCGCCCAGCATGTGGTCTTGACTCTCGACAAGGCGCGCGTAGTTCTCCTCGTCGCTTCCGCTGGCAGTGCCGCTTTTTTCGACGCGCTGGCGAACCCGCTCGGGCAAGCGGTAAGGATGGTGGGTCGTCGAGGTTAGAATCGTCACCATGAACGGTGCTCGTGCACCACTTTTTCCTGTTGTGTCTTTGCCGGCGTCGAGCCATGTCGAGAACACTGGTGCCAAGCTCTCGTCGTCGGAAGAAAAATATCCCACGGGCTCGCCCTGTATATCTTCCCACGCTGAAAATTGCTGGTAACCGAGCTTTTCGACGACCCGCGGCCTAAATTCGAAAGTGCCGCGCGCGCTCTGAAAAAACGCCGTGCGGTAACCGGTGTCACTGAGAATGCGCGGTAGGCATTGCACCGCAATATTGTCGGACTGTTCGAGAGTCCGCGTCTGCAAAAGCGGATAGCGGCCACAGAGAACTGCGAAAATCGACTTCGTCGTGTGCGGTACTACGGCCCGGGCATAGCTCGCGCTGGTTCCGCGTTTGGCCATGAACGAAAGATTCGGCGTTGCCGTTCCCTTAGCATAGTCGGGAGGCGCCAAGGAAGTATGGTCGTAGCGGATCGACTCTAGGATCACGATGAGGATGTTGGGTCGGTCCTCTTTATCGCCGAAGCGGCCCAGCTCTTCTTCGCTGACCAGGTAGGGTGGATCGTAGCCAACAAAGTTATCCGGGTCTCTTTGCGTTGCCCAAGTCCAGTAGGTGTACACCGCTGCGTTACTGCCCAACTCTTGCGCGCCAAAAAAAAGCGGCGTTGGCAGGACGAGGGACATCAGCCCGCCCAAGAGCGCCGCTGCTAGAGCGCAATGGGCGCGCTCGCGTCCATGCTCGAGCGTCTTGCACGGCCCCTTGGTGCGAAAAAGGAGGTAGCGAAGGGCGATCGGGATCGCGACGGCGATGGATAGAACCAAGATGACGACGGTCACCATGCTCGACACTTGTTCGCCGGCGATTTGCAGCGTGTCGTCCAGTCGTTGGATGCCAACGCTCACAATGTCGGCGTTGAGCTGCCAACCGGCAACGCTCAGATACCAAGCGTTGACGAGACCGATGAATCCGATCAGTCCCGCGAGCGGGAATGTGACGCCGCGGATCGCCGGCAAGCGGGCTTCGACGGCGGCGAAATGCGCGGCGAGACCGAAGTAGACGAATGCGTCGTTGGAAACGGCCCAGGGGACGTGCAACAGCCAGGACGAAACGTCTTCGTGGCGTGCCAGCACCGTCGTTTTTGCGATGGCGGTCAACAAGAAGCTGGCGGCGAAGATATAGCTCAAGGGCGAGGCGAAGAGGCGGAGCCAACCACTGCGCGGTGGGATGGCGCGGCGCCACGGGATGCCGGCCAAGACTGAGCGCATTCGCGTCACGGCGTTAGCCATTGCAAAGATTCCGCACTCGGCTGCCCGCACCATTCTCTCCAAGGATCGCAGCAAATGATCGAGATTCAATACGTAGATCTACGTTGTGGAGGATTGCTTTTTGTCGAACACCGCAATTCAGGTTTGATATTGGGACTTGAAAACTAAAACTATTGTACAATATTACCATCTGTTCCCCAAATAGCGAGCGGTGTGGCGCCGCGAAGACCTGAACTACTCTCGCTGCAATCGTCTGACCAACGCTCGAAGCGAGGGCTTTGAGGATGGAACCACGTCATCAAAGGAAGGAACTACGATGGACAATGTGAGATTTTCCTTCGGTATGCGCACACTGTTGGCCGTCGCTGCGATCGCGGCCCTGGTCGGTATGGGTCTGGGATTCTGGTTCAGTTCCGGGAGCGGCAGCGGCGCGGGGGCTGGCAACGACGCGAAAGCAATCGCCGACGCGCCGGGAGGGGCAACGACGGCTCTGCCACCGGTGGCGGGAGCGGAAAGTCCCCAGCGCGTCATCCTAATCGGCATCGACACGCTCAGGGCCGACCGACTCTCTTCTTTTGGCTACCAACGAGAAACGGGGCGCCGGTCACCAAACCGAGGAGAGAGCGGCCGTCCATCGTGGGTGACTCGATGTGGTTCAGATCGAGGAGAGTTGGCAGGACGTCGACGAGTTGGACGTTGGTGGTGACCCGCACCCCCTCGGGAAAATGGGTTCTCCCGAAAAAGATGAGAGGGACCCGCGTTTCCGATTGCTCCAGGGTCGCGCCGTGTGGTACCGAGAGACCGTGCCGGAAGTTCTCACCGTGATCGGACGTAAAGACGATGATGGCGCGATCCAGGACACCGCTGGCTCTTGGCTCGTCCACCAGGGCACCGAAGGCCTCGTCCATGTACCGGATCTCTCCGTCGTAGGCAGCGATCTCTTCGGTCGTCTGGCCATCGTTGAATCGGTCGGCCCAGCCGCCGGGGTCTGCGTAAGGAAGGTGGGGATCGATGAGGTGGCCGTAGAGCAACAGCGGCTCGTCACGGTGCCTCTCGATGGCCGACTTCAAGCCGGCCTGCACCGCTCGGGCGTCGGTCGAGGAAGAGCCATCCGCACTTCGGTCCACTACTCGGTCGAAGCCGCCATGAAGGTTCGAGCTTCAACCGGCGTGCGCATTCGCGATGACACTCACCGCGACGAAGCCTGCATTTCGGAAGAGCCGCCCCAGGGTCGGGATGCTCGTCGACAGCGCCTGGCCGTGCTCTCCGGCACGGTGAGCATCGGGTGCCAGGCCCGTAAACAAAGAGGTGACCGACGGCTTGGTCCAAGTGGCCTGAGAGTAGCAGTTCTCGAACAGGGTGGCGCTTCGAGCGAATGCCTCGAGGTTCGGGCTGGTTGGTCGGGAATACCCGTATGCCGAAAGATGATCGGCCCTCAACGTGTCCACGAGGTAGACGATGACGATGGGGGCTTCCGGTGAGTGTTCCGCCACCAGCGGTGAACCGAGGTAGTAGACGCCATCGTCTCCGCCGGCCCTCATGGTGAAGCGGAGATCGATGGAGCGGTCTCCGAAGCGAACCAGCTCGACGGTGTTGGTCCGCCCATGTTTCGGTGTCGATGACTCCTCGAAACAAGGACTCCCATGTTTCGTTGGCCCGGAGGTCCACCTCCATGGTTGCCGGGACGCCTCCCTCGCGGCGTGCGGTCGAGAAATGAAGTCGGCTCCGCGACGGAAGCTCCACGCTGAAAAGGAGCTCGGTGTCTCCTCCACCAAAAACGAAGCTCGGCTGTAGCGTGTCTCCGATCACCGCATCTTCGCGGACAGGCCCCACCTGGCGGTAGTCGGGCTCGTACAGAAGCTCGATCTCGTGAAGCGCGAAGCTCCCGGACACGTCCATCGGCGCGAACACCAAGTGGGCAGCCGTTCGTTCGCCACCAGATACGCTTAAGGATCTGACGTCGATGAGGTAAACATGCGGTTTTGCGTCCGTGAAGAGGCCGACCTTGCGTTGAGGTTCCGTAGAATAGATGGAAAGAAGTTCCTCCGCCCTTTCGGCTGATCCCACGACGTTTAGCAGTAGATTCGCCGGCTCTTGTTTCGCGGGCGAGACAGCGAGCTTCACCCTGATGTAGGCCACCGAGCTCAAGTCATAGCTCTTCTGGTTCCATAACTTGGAGCCGCCGTGGAGAGTTCCCGTGATTGGGGTGCTACCCGTGAGGACGACCCTTGCCGAGGTTCGGAGCTCGCCGCGAGCGGACGAGACCCCCGTGCTGGCATCCTGGCGGGATGAACTAAGCCTGGTCGTTCCCTTGAGGGTGGTACTCCGCGACACGCCTCAGGTGAACATTTTCCACGGAAGCTCGTTGTTGGGATCCATGATGGCCTTGCGGAAGTCGAGGTCGAGCAGGTCTTGGAGCCTGTTAACGGGGCTGTAGGTGAGCGGAGGCGGTTTGGGACAGATGGAGCAGTACGGTGGCTGCTGACCATCTGTCGCGTCAGATGACTCCTCGAAGAGCCGTCTATCGGCGAAGCTCAGTCGTGCCCGGATGTAGGACTCCGTGTTGAATGGATCGGGATGCTTTTCGGATAGGTCTCCGAACACTAACTTCTCGTAAGTTTTGGGAACGATGCAGCAAGGCATGACCCGGCCGATGGCGTCGACCGTCATGTTGTAATAGAGCCACAGGCAGGTGCCCGACCCCACATTGGTTTCGTTGAGAGACTCCTCGCCAGCTCGCGCCAACCAATCCTCGGCAAAGAGGTGGTCGACTTCGTCGTATCGAGCTAGCAGGTCCAGGATCCGCCTAGGTTCCCGGCGAGTCATCTGCGGATCCGTGAACCCGTACACTCCCTCGCGCTCGCTCGTTGCCACCTGCACGTCGGGATCATCTCCGGAGACGTCACTGGGCGTGCTGATTAGCATGTAGTCGACGCCGAGCTCTCGGGCCATCTCGATGGCCCGATCGACTTCATAAAGGTTGTGCTCGAAAGTGAAGAACCGCCACGAAAGAATCGGCCTATTGAAGCCGTACTTTCTTTTTGCGGCGACGAGCCGTTGTACGTTGGCAAGCGCAAGAGACAGATCTCCGCGCTTGCGAAACTTTTCGTATGAGTCCTGAGTGATGCCATCAATGGATAGAATGATGTGGTCCGGTCCGGCCTTGACGAACCGATCCACATCGAACTTCATCGACACATTCGAGGAGAAAAAGGAAGATATGGCCTAGCTGTTGGCGGCAAGGACGAAATCGGCTATTTCCCGATGAAGCAGGGGGTCCCCGTAGTTGAAGAGAACCGTGCTGAGAGCGAACGGTCCGAGATCTCGTAGCAGGCTGCGATAAGCAGGCACCTTCATTATCCCACTTGGCCAAAGAAATCCCTTCGTGAACTCCTCGTTCGTCGAGTGCACACAAGCGGGGCAGCGAAGCTGGCAGGCATTCGAAGGATCCACCATAAGTGTGACGGGCTTTGAGATCAGATAGAGATGTTGGCAAACGTAGTGGTACCTGGATATGAGGAAATTCGTCAACTTCAGGTAGGAGGAGTCTCGCATAGTAAGGATCGCGATAGTCATCGCAGAGCGCCTCCGTAAACCAAGGGGCGCAACTCGTCGATGGATCGCAGGAACTCTTTTCTTGGGGACGCCCTCTCGAATGCTCCGCTCGAGATGACCGAACAGGTCCACGCTAGAAGCCGCATCTCGAAGGGTTTCGGGACCGCGTAACGGGGGCACCAGTCCTCGGACTAGGCTTTGGGGATTGTCGGATTCAGTTGGCACTCGCGCATATACTGGCTTGCGGTAGTCTCATCCGTCAAGCATTAGTCTCATTCGACCACAGCTTGGTGGTTGTGCATTCCGCCCGGGTCACCGCTAGAAATCGAGGAGATAGGTGAATTTCGCGATCAAGGCGCGGTCCAATCGCGCGCCGGTTACGGCGTCACGGCGCTCGTTGTAAACCAGGAAAAAATTGGACAGCGGTCGGTGAATCCAGTTGAAACGAATGTTGCTGCTCCATTGATCGAGCACGGTGTTGTATTGAATGAGACCATTGAGAAACATGCGGTTGCTGAAGGAGTAGTTGAACTGGCTGGTCGCCAAATGGGTTATGAAGCTTCCCTCCGCTAGATCCACATCATTCGTCGACCAGATGACCTGGGCGTTGAGATTGGCGCCCAACCGGACCGTTCCACCGACCGTCCAATCCCGCTTCGTTCCCGAGAAGAAGTCGCCGTAGCCGGCCCGGAAGTTGCCCGAGAGCGTACGGCTCGGATCGGTGTAGTAAAAGGCGAAGTACTCCGTGAAGTCATAGAGGCCGGCACTTACGATGGTAGTGGGGTGGATGGCGAAGGGCTCGAGTGTCAGGTCCAAAGTCTCGTTTCGGCCGATCTCGAAGATGCCACCGCTCTGCAAGTAAAACGGAATGTGGATGTTGAAATACCGGTTAACCAGCTCGCCCCCCTGATCGGTAAAATAGTCGAACTCACTATGGGCGTTGATCTCACGGATCCATCCCCTCCAAAACGGCTGTCGGATATGGAATCCGACGTACGCGCTGCCTCGCCGGACACCGACCCGCGGGGCGAAACCGACCTCCGGATTGAAATCGTCCTGCAGGCTTGATACCGATGTCCGGAGGTTTACGAAACTCCCGTCATAGTTGAACGCCACCCGGCCCGCCAAGTCGTCTCCTTCGAGCCCGGGCGTCTCCGTTTTTGCAATATACCCGAGGATCTCCGCCTTCTGACCCAGGCGAAAATTGGCGTCGACGCCGAAGCTTCGATTGTAGTGGGGTGAACCCGTCGTAGCCCGGTTGATGAACATGGCGCCTACGTTGGAGTTGGCGAAGACGTCGCGTTTGACGCGGAGCACGGTGAAATTCTCCTCGTTCACGAATGGCTCGAGGGCATCGGTCTGAATCGTGAGCAGGCCGAGTTGGTAGGGTCCAGCCCGCCCAGTTAGGCGTGCTCCGGCGATAATGGGAATGGGCGTGCCTATCTCAGAGAGCCCGATACGGCGGCTGAAGAACAAGAGAAGGTCGTCGCCACGCGCTTGGGCGCCCCGGATGTTGGAGCCGACCAGGAGGGAACCGAACTGGGCGCGGGCCAACTGGACCCTCTGTTCCTCCGGTGACCCGAAGCGGAAGATCCCGGAGTTCTCGAGGAAGAACTCTCTTTTCTCGGGAAGGAAAAGGCTGAAACGTGTAAGGTTGACTTGCTGTACGTCGGCCTCGACCTGTGAGAAGTCTGTGTTGACCGTCAGATCCAGAGTGAGACCGGTTCCAATCCCCAGCTTGGCATCGAGCCCGCCGTCGAGGTCCTCGGTCCTACCCGTTATCCGAGTCTCGGTCAGATCACCTTTTGCATACGGCGTCACCTTGATGTTCCGTCCTGGCTTCGTGCCCTGAAGGCCTTCCAACGTGCCGGCCAGAGAAACGCGGGGGAGCCGGTGAATCCGTGGAAGCGGCGACCAGTAACTTTCCTCGTTGAGGCGCCGGACTCTCCGTACGAAGTTGATCCCCCAGGCTTGAAGCGGCTGGTCACGGAAATTCAAGGATTTGAACGGTATGGCAATCTCGGTCGTCCAGCCTCGTCCACCCACGGTACTGGCCACCTGCCAAACGGCGTCCCAGTTCACGTTGTGCTCGGCGCCCTCGTTGAAGAATTGGGCGTCGTACTTCGCCCCCCCGGGATTAGTTTGGAAGATGTATCCGTTCCGATGGTCGAGGAAAGTATCGAGGACCACGCCGAAAGCATCACCGGAGCTGATGTTGAAATCGCGTGTGATGTCGGTGAGCCGGATGCGGTCCGGATCGTCATCGAGGGCCAGCACTCCCAAATAGAGGTAGTCGTTGTCGTATACGACTTTGACCAGGGTGTCGAAGGTCGCCGGTTCGCCTTCGTGAGGCTCGTTTTGAATGAATCCCGACGCCGGGGACGCTGCTTCCCAGGCGGACTCGTCGAGCGAACCGTCGATGACGATGGGGATACTGATACGGATTGCTGTTAGCCTTCGCGACGCCCGCTCAGTCTGCCGGCTTCCGTCCTGCTGAGCGGTGACGAGCCCTGCGAAGCTGAAGGCTATCAGGGAGCAACCTAGGAGGCACCGGGCCCTCATCGGACTGTCTTATCGCATACGGTATGCCGCCCGTCAATGGGGGCTTAGCACGCGCCCGGTCGTCCAGCCAAACTTCAGTCTGGCGTCCTTCTTGCTTAGATCTACCGAAACGACGAGATCTTCCCATTTTGAAAGTCCAATACGCGAGTTAGTGGGTTTAGCCGGCCATCCCTGTGGGGTTTCGGCCACGTTACCGGAGCGCGACGATGAACGAGAACGACGTACAACAACCTGCAGAAGATATCCGATTCGAAAAGGTAGACGGGAACGCCGGACAGCTCGGGTGCGAGTTTTGTCAGGAGCAGATCCACGATGCCTACTTCGACGTAAACGGTCAAAGCGCCTGCCAAAAATGTCGTTATACCGTCGAGGACCAACGGTACAACGGTTCGTCCGCGGGCCGATTCCTTCGCGCTCTTTTCGCAGGAAGTGTGGCGGCAGCCCTCGGTGCCGGCATCTACTATGCGGTCTTGGCGCTTACGGGATACGAGTTCGGGTTGTTGGCGATCTTGGTGGGTTTCATGGTCGGCGTCGCCGTCAACTGGGGCTCTTACGCTCGCGGCGGATGGATGTATCAAGCCCTCGCGGTGGTTCTTACGTACGGAGCCATCGTCAGCACCTACGTTCCGTTCGTTTTCGAGGCGTGGGAGGAAGAGGAGCTCGCGGGGGAGTCGCAATCCCTCGATTCCATCGGTGACGAGGGCGTCGAGGAGGGAGAAGTGATTTCCTTCAATACCCCTGCGGGCGCGCTCGAAGCCGAGGAGGGACCGCTTACACCGAGTGACTTTTTCGTCGGGCTGGTTGCTTTCGTCCTCTTCGTAGCGGCGATACCTTTCCTGGCCGGTGTCGAGAATATCATCGGTCTTCTGATCATCGGGTTCGGGCTCTACGAGGCATGGAGGCTCAATCGTTATCAGCCGCTGGTGATCGAGGGACCGTTTAGGGTCGGGCAAGGTCCAGTCAGCAATCCGTAGCGCCCTCCTTTTGGGGTGGCGATGGTGAGCTGGGGTTAGGCTCCGACGTCGCCAGCAATCCTCGCCTGAGTCCTCACGCCTGCCGACGCACGGTCATTTCGCAAGCGCGGTCCTGCGAAAGGCAAAGTACAACGATTCTTTGCACATGCTGACGGCATCCTTTTGAGAGGCGAACGGCCACTCTAGCACGGCTCGACGTGCCAATTGTTCGGCAATATCCCGCTCTCGTATCTTGTCCACGAGCATCTGAGATACGTCGCCGCTGTCGCGAAGACTCAATCCGCGTAGTAGTCGAGACCGCACGATAAGGACGTCTTCGAGGTTCGTGCGTAGTTCCTGCCTCAAGCCGGAAGCCGCGGCGGCAGAGACCGCACCGTCGGGGAGTACCCGCTCTAAGCGATCTCCGAGTTCCGGGGCCACCGCCAAGATATACAGTTCTTCTAGCCGGTCGCCTTGTTCTCTTGTTACGACGGTTTGTCCTCGCTCGACGACCTCGATTAAGGAGTCGACCGAGAGGGTCAACTGGTCGTAGCGGGCCTGCGCCTTGGGTTGCATGAAGAGCACGTAGTACAGCACCAGGAAGACGGCCAATCCGAAAGTACCGGTGAGCTGTACTGCTATCGACCAAGCTTCTGGTAATCCAAGCGTTCCGAGTCGGGGCTTTGCCGATTCGTCATTGTTGTTCATTGCACACCTCCGCCGGAACCCCGGTTCCAGTGTAGCGCTGGGGGCGGCCTGGTGTCGGTGAGCAGCATCCCTATCCAAGGAGTTTAGAAATGAAACGAGGAGGATTGCAGATTGCAATATGCTGGCTGGATCACTGCGCTCCGGACGAGAAGGGAAGAGAATCGGGCATACACGGGAGAGACTCTATGGCACGGATCTATCGGGTGAGGACACGAGACACGCTGAGGAAGATAGCGGAGCGTTTCTACAGGGAGACGGAGTGCCTCGAAAGGCTAGCGCTTTACAACGGCATCCTCGACCCGGACCGGATCTGGGGTTGGACAATCGATCGAGATTCCGTCGAAGCGGGAGCTTTTGGGGGCGAGTCTACCGCGCCGCGGCGGCTTGGTACGTCCTCATGGCCTGGCAGAAATCCTATCCACCTTCGGCAATATCTATGACTTCATCCTAGATGATGGGACGCTAGACCCCAGGTGGGAATCGGAGTACCTGGCGAGGACCCAACTGCCGTTCCCGATCCCACTGTCGTGGGAGCCGTCGACAGTGGTCCGCTCGCTCTATTGCCACTCGCGTCTAGGAGAACTGTTTGCGGAGGTCTTTTCCGTGCTCGATGTCGAGGGGCTGAGGGGAGCCATTCGAACGTACGGCGGGTGCTTCAATTTCCGCAGCAAGCGGAGCCACGGCAAGCTGTCCACTCACTCCTGGGGCATCTCGATCGACCTGAACCCGGAGAGCAACTGGACCGGAGGAAAAGGGGACATGGATCAGGCAGTTGTCAACGTGTTTCGAAGCTTCGGTTTCAAATGGGGTGGCGACTGGTCCTATCGCTCGAAGGACCCCATGCACTTTCAGTTTTGTACGGGCTATTGAGCAGAAGAATGTGCTACGACTCGGAAGAGTCCCTGCCGTGCGACTCCTCTAGATAAGTGTAGCCTTCCAGTCCTTCTTCATAGAAGCGCAGGAGGCGGCCCGATTCTTCGTAGCCTATCTTGCCTTCTCTCAACGCGGCCTCTACGTCCCGGCGGAAGTCGGAGAGCAAGCTTTCAGCAGAGAACTCGACGTAATTCAGGACCTCGCGCACGGTGTCGCCTTTGATCACCGTGTCGAGGATGACGTTGCCGTCGTCGCCCAGGCTGACGTGAACGGCGTTGGTATCTCCAAGAAGGTTGTGGAGGTCGCCAAGGATTTCCTGATAGGCGCCGACGAGAAATGCACCGATGTAGTACGGTGGCTCATCGAAAGGGTGGAGTGACAGAGTTTGCTTCAGCTCTCGGCGATCGATGAAACGGTCAACTTTTCCATCGGAGTCGCAGGAGATGTCACCGAGTACCGCCTCACGACGGGGTTTCTCATCGAGGCGTTGGATAGGCATGATCGGAAAGAGCTGTTTGATTGCCCAGGCGTCCGGCATGCTCTGGAACACCGAGAAGTTGCAAAAGTACGTGTCGGATAAGGCCGACTCGAGCCCCACCAACTCATCGGGCACGTACTCGAGCTGGGAAGCGAGCTCCGAAACGCGGCGGCGAATGCTCCAGTACAAGTTCTCTGCCAGTACTCGCTGCTCGAGAGGCAGGTAGCCCAGGCTGAAGAGGTTCAGCACTTGGTCGAAGGCTTGCTGGGCATCGTGGAAGCTTTCCAGAATGTTCTCAACATCGAGCTCGTCATGAGTTTGCTGAAGATCGTAGACAGGCTGCTCGTGGTCTTCGGAGGCTTTGGGAAGGTCCAGGTCTTCCCTTGGGCCGAGCTCGCTGACGCCTAGGACGTCGAACACTAGAACACTGTGGTACGCGACGATTGCTCGGCCGCTTTCAGAAAGAATGGTGGGGTGCGGGATCTCGACCTCGTCGCACACGTTCTGAACGTGGAAGACGACGTCGTTCGCGTACTCCTGCAACGTATAGTTCACGCTGGAGTCGAAGTCGGTCTGGGAGCCGTCGTAGTCGACGCCCAGGCCGCCACCGACGTCAATGAACTTCATGCCCGCGCCGTGGCGAGCCAGCTCCGCATACATACGGGCTCCTTCGATCACCGCGGCCTTGATTTGGCGAATATCGCTGATCTGACTTCCCAGGTGGAAGTGGAGTAGCTCGATGCAGTCGGCCATGCCGGTTTCTTTCAACCGCTCCACAGCGCTCAGAGCCTCTCCTGCAGTCAGGCCGAACTTCGACCGGTAGCCACCCGACTCCGTCCACCGGCCGGCACCTCGGCTCGCCAGCCGGACGCGCAGGCCGATGCGAGGGCGTACCCCGACGCGCCGGGAGTGGCGAATGATGAAGTCCAGTTCGGTGGCCTTCTCCACCACGGGTATGACGTTGCGGCCGATTTTCTTCGCGAGCATCACCATCTCGATGTACTCGTTGTCTTTGAACCCGTTGCAAACGATCGGGGTCTCGTTGTCGGCAATGGCGAGTACCGCTAGGAGCTCCGCCTTGGAGCCTGCCTCCAGCCCGTATCCGTAGGGGCGGCCAAATTCGAGGACCTCTTCCACGACCTGACGCTGCTGGTTGACCTTGATGGGATAGACGTGGCAGTAATTTCCCTGGTAGCCGTGGTCCTCCATGGCTTCCTTGAAAACACTATGCATCTCACCCAGACGATGCTTAAGGATGTCGGCGAAGCGAATCAGGATTGGAGGAGAGATGCCGCGTAGCACGAGGGTATCGGTGAGCTCTCGCAAGTCGATGGCTTGGCGAGGGTCCTTGCTCGGATGCACAAGAAGGTGGCCGTTCTCACCGACCGAAAAGTAACCCTTGCCCCACCGGGTTACGTCGTAGAGCTCACTGGAATCGCTGGCAGTCCATGCCCGTGCACCATTGAGCACACCCTTCGCTGATGGTTTGCTTGCCAAACTTCTTCTCCCAGAAAATTCTCTAAGACACTATTGTGCGTCCGAACGGCTGTGGAGGCAATCAAAAAAGTCACGGCCTGGTGAGGTTGCCGTCCGGACGGTCGGATGCCATAGTCAAAGGGTATGGCAGAGTCCGGGGGCGGTGGGGGAGCTCGCCAGAGCCAAGTACGTGCGGCGCAATCGGTGGGAGCTCATGTCACCCGTCGGCACATCTTTCTGTGTTGCGATCAGACTAAGCCCAAGTGCAGCGAGAGAGAGCGATCGATTGCCGCGTGGAACTACCTGAAGCAGCGTCTCAAGGAGCTGGGTCTTTCCGAGCACGGGGGCATCTTCCGCACCAAGGCCAATTGTTTGCGCGTTTGCGAAGGGGGGCCCATCGCGGTGGTCTATCCCGAAGGCGCTTGGTACGGGGGATGTGATCCGCCGGTTCTCGAGCGGATCATCCAAGACCATTTGGTAAACGGGCAGATCGTTGAAGAGCACGTGATTCTTTTACGGACCCTAGAGCCGGACTCCGGCAGCTAGTAAGCCAACCCTAGCGCCTCGGCGAGAAACTGCACCAAGGGCGAAGCGGCGCGGCACGGGCGAACGAATTGGCTCATAAATTCGCGCGAGCAGGCGGTGCGCTCATCGAAGGAAGTGACGGCGATAAAATCCTTCCGCTTCAGATCCTCCACCAAAGGGTGTTCGGCGTCGTAGCCGCGCGACGGTCTCTTGAGGGCTTCGCCCGCCAGCGCACAGTTCTGACGGAAACTCTTTGTGGAGATCGCGCGCTTCCATCGGGTGGGGTGTTCCACCATCGCCTCTCGAATCCTCGCCTGAGTTCGTGTGTCGGGGTGCCATAGCCCGGCTCCCGCGAAAACGTTGCCCGGCTCGAGATGTAGGTAGAACCCCGGCGCATGCACGTCTTTGCCTTCTTCGTGCCTGAATTGGGTCGCTGCCATTGTTTTGTAAGGGCTCTTGTCTTTGGAGAAGCGGGTGTCTCGGTAGATACGGAACATGGAGCCACCCACTGGGCTAGGATCGGCGACAAAGCAAGGGCTGATCTTGTGAAGGCGGGGCGCGAAGGCAGTGATGAAGCGGATGAGAGGATCGCGGACGTCCGTTTCGTACCGGTGCTTGTTCGCTTTGAATCATTCCCGATCGTTGTTCCGTCGAAGTTGTCGAAGGAACTTGAAGAGCTCGGGGGGGAAATGCGTATCCTTACCCATACACGAAACTACTCCCCAATATCCTCGGCCCAAAGGTCGGGTTTTTCACGCTGCAGGCGTTCCATGAGGCGGACGCAACGGGGATCGTCTAGGAGCACTAGCTCGACATCGTTGTTTCGCATCCAGTCCTCGGCTCCCATGAACGTACGGTTCTCTCCGATGATGACCCGCGGGATCTGGAAGAGGATAGCGGTGCCCGAGCACATGGAGCAGGGGCTGAGCGTCGAGACCAGGGTGAGCTGCGTCCAGTCGCGCCTTCTCCCGGCGTTCCGGACGCACACGACTTCGGCGTGGGCGGTCGGATCACCACTCTGGACGCGTTCGTTGTGGCCCCGCGCGACGATGTGGCCTTCCTGGTCCACCAGGACGGAGCCGATCGGAATGCCTCCCTGCGCCCACGACTCTTCTGCCTGAGCGAGCGCGGCGTCTATCCAATGGCCGAACGGATCCTGACCCATGAGTGGGAATCATGAACGAAAATAGCCCATGGGGGCAAGCGTTAGGCGAGAAGGCGAGGAGGTGGGAAGGAAAGAGCGAAGCCAGGCTAGAGTAGATTCGCCTTGGTCAGCGTGTCTTCTACCAACTCGTAGACATAGTTACTAAGTCGACCGCGGCTTCTCTCGTCGAAGTTTAGGAACTGAACGCCGGCACCCTCGAGCAGAGTATTCTTGCGCCCCGCCGCAGGGTTCTTCCAGGCCACCCGTCCTTCGAGCTCGAGAGGCATCTCGTCTCGAAACGTACAAAACGTCAGGCGTAGCCAACTGCCTTCCGGGAACGGAACCATGGCGTGCACGTAGGCTCCGCCGGTGCTGATGTCCTGGAGTCGACCGGAGAAGAAATTGAGCGGCTTCTCGCAGAGCACGTCCACTTCCGTGGGCACCCGGAGATACTCGATCGGTATGTGACTTCTTACATCGGACCGCTGTGGTTTCTCTGCGCCCCTATCACTCACATTGGGTTGGTACATTCCAGGGAAGATGCTGTCCAGAGTGAAGACGATTTGCTGCCACTCTTTCTCGAGTCTCGGGTCGAGCTCTCCGCCTTGGAGGTTTCGCATCTGAAACAAGGTGGAGTACTGCTTGAACACCTGAACGATGGGGACGCTCGTCGTGGCCATAATAATCCTTCCTGACCAACTTCTAAGTACAAGATCCATTCCAACACACCCACGTGATGGTGGAGGTGGGTCTCGTCCTGACGAGAAGTCTTTTGAAATGAGTTTATTAGTCCGTGTGATCGGGTTTCCGGAGGGACTCGGTTTAGCGCTTCGACAGGTACGGTGACGGCCGTCACTTACTTGGATGCATGGGGGTTTCCCTACGCGCGTGTGTGCGAACCCCCGCGAACAGCGGCGATTTCATTCTTTTCGAAACGCCGTCCTGCCGTGCTTGAGCTCAGCAACCGCGTATTGATGATGGAGCAGGTTCACTCCTCACGAAACTTGAAGCGTCGAGCCTTTAATTCGTATCGCGGTAGACTCCCTGCTGCCACCGGTCGAACACTGGCCTTTAATCCGAGTCTCGTCGCAAGCATCCGAGACAATTCCGTACACACGGCGTCTTTTCTGTTGTCCGGCTGCACTTCAACGCGGATCTCCATCTCCAGCATCTCGCGATGTCGGAAGATCTCCACTTCGAACTCCGCGACTTCGCTTTGGGTTTGAACTAGCTCCTCCACCGCACTGGGATACACGTTCATGCCGCGGAGTTGGATCATGTCATCCGCCCGACCTAGGACGGCGCCCGGAAAGCAGACGTAGGGGCTACCGCATTCGCAGGCCTCCGCTCCCAACCGTACGATATCGCCGGTTCGGTAGCGCACGACCGGCATATCCCAGCGGCCGAGATTGCTCAGAACGAGCTCTCCACTCTCACCGGGTCCAACCGGGCGCTCGCCGCCGAGCTCTAACACCTCTCCGATGAAGTCCGACTCCAGCAGATGCATGCCGGAGCCGGCGGGGCATTCATACCCCCAGGCGCCAACCTCGGTGGAGCCCGCGTGGTCGAACGCACGAGCGCCCCAAGCCTCCTCAATCCGGCGTCGAGTCGCGGGGATGCTGGCACCAGGCTCTCCGGCGTGTATCGTCATCCTCACAGAGCCGGACGCGAGGTCGACCCCGTTCTCACGCGCTACCTCCGCCAAGCGAAGCGCGTAGGTGGGCGTGGCGAGGAGAACCGTGGCTCGGCTGTCGCGGATCCAATCGATGCGTTGCAGCGAACTCTGCGCGCCGCCGGATACAACCATCGCGCCGAGTCCCCGGGCGGCCTCGAAGCCGCCCCAGAATCCGATGAAGGGACCGAACCCGAAGGCAGCGAAGACGACATCGTCGCGATCGAGGCCAGCCGCCTGATAGATCTCCTGCCAGCAGCGGACGAACCATGCCCAAGTGCGATCCGTGTCTAGCCACTTGAGCTTACGACCAGTGGTGCCGGAAGTTGCGTGGACACGTGTATATCGCGCGAGAGGCGAAGTGAGATTCGTTCCGTGCGGTGGGTGCTCGTTTTGGTCGATGACGAGCTCGGCTTTGGTCGTAAAGGGGAGAGAAACGATGTCTTCCGTGCTGACCAAGGGTAGTTTCGTGTTTTCGAACTTCGCTTGGTAGAAGCGATTTCTCCGCCTCAAGCGACCGAGCCCGCGGTTCAACTTGATCAGCTGAAGTCGGGAGAGTGCCTTTCTTTCCCGTGCTAGACGGGCTGTGCTCTTCTTTTCCATGTCCATGACCGTGAGAACTTGTATCCCGGTCCAAAGAGTAGATCAGAATGCGGTTGACTTCGAGGGGCAGCGAAGTTCTGGTATGCTCTCGGTCGATGAAGCTCGAAGAGCTAAAGACGCCCGCCGCGCTAGTGGAGCGAAAGATCGTGGAGCGCAACACGGCCCGTATGGCCGAGCGGGTCCGTGATCTCGGTGCGCGACTTCGACCGCACGTCAAGACACACAAGTGTGTGGAAATAGCTCGGCTGCAGGTGCGCGGTCATTTTGGGGGAATCACCGTCTCGACCCTGGCCGAAGCCCGATTCTTTGCCGCTGCGGGTTTCCGAGACCTGACCTACGCTTTCCCGGTACCGCTTTCCCGACTCGAGGAGGCGGCAGAGCTTGGTCAGAGCGTCGAAAATTTGAACTTGTTGGTTGATCACGAGGCTACATTTCGTGAGCTGGAAACTTGCGCTGCGGCAAAAGGGATTCGCTTCCCGGTGCTCCTAAAAGTCGATTGCGGGTATCATCGCGCCGGTGTGGACCCGGCTCGAGAAGAAAGTATCGCCCTCGCGTCCAAGCTGGCGGGGTCGCCGCACGTCGATTTTCGTGGCATCCTGACTCACGCCGGCCATTCCTACGATTGTCGCAATCGCGATGAGGTCCTGACGGTCGCTCGTCAAGAGCGGGAGGTGACTGCCCAGTTTGCATGGAAGCTCCGCGGCGCGGGTGTGGACATCCCGGAAGTGAGCATCGGTTCGACGCCCACCATGTCGGTGACCGACAGCCTGGAAGGGGTCACCGAGGCTCGTCCAGGAAACTACGCACTCTATGACGGATTCCAGGCGGCCATCGGGAGCTGTTCTCCGGAAGACCTGGCCTTTTCGGTGCTGGTTACGGTCGTGGGTCACTATCCGGAGCAGAACAAAGTTGTCATCAACGCGGGCGGCCTGGCATTCTCTATGGACCCCGGTCCGCGCCACGTGGACCCTGACTGCGGGTACGGTAGGTTGTTTGCATCCGACGGTCGACACGCCTTCCCGGACTTGCGTCTGGCTTCCATCTCTCAGGAACATGGGCAGGTGCGCGGCGTGACAGCCATCGACTTCGAAGAGCTCTCCATTGGTACCCAAATGCGCGTAGTGCCCAATCACTCTTGCTTGGCCTCGGCACTCTATGACCGGTACCACGTTGTTCTGGATGCCGAGGTTGTCGATGAGTGGAAACCGGTCCGTGGTTGGTAGCAAATAGCCTTTGACCGGACAACCCTGCCGCAGCGTTTTCGTCTACGGGGCCCTCAGAAGAGGCCGCCCGCAAGGATCTCCGCGAGTTCTTCGAAGAGGAACCGGAGTTAGAGGTGCAGTTGGAAGATGGCTCGAGCGTCGAGGCCTGGGTCTATTTCTATCGAGGTGAGATCCGCGGCAAGCGGAGAATCGTATCTGGCGACTATCTCAAACGGTAAGTGAAACTGCTCCGGCCACATCCAAGTTGCCGCCACTCACCAGGGCAACCGTCCTAGTGCCTTCCGGCAACGAGACCCTTCCCGCTAGTAGTGCTGCTACCGTAGCCGCTCCCGCTGGCTCAGCGACGAGCTTGGCCCTCTCCATGAGCAGCGGGATCGCTGCACGTATCTCTTGGTCGGACACGACTACGAGGTCATCTACGAGGCGATCGATGCATCGAAAAGCTCTGGATCGGTTCCCTTGGTGGCGAGTCCATCGGCAATCGTGGTCACTTGTTCGAACTGAGTCACCGTCCCTCTGCCGCGACTGGTCGTCATGTTGGCTGCGCCTTCTGGCTCGATGCCGATGATTCGCACTCGCGGTTGCGCCAGGCGCAACGCCATCGCAATTCCGGAGATGAGGCCACCCCCTCCGATGGGAATCAGAATCGCCTCGAGGTCCGGAAGGTCTTCGAGAATCTCGCCGGCGATCGTGCCCTGACCGGCCATGATGTGGCGGTCCTTGAAAGGATGGACGTAAACTGGGCCTTTCTCCTCTGCGAGCTCGATAGAATGTGCATACGCGTCGTCCCAGAACTTCCCGTAAAGGATCGCCTCCGCGCCGTACTCCTTGACGGCTCGCACTTTGCTGCGGTTCGCCCCGTTCGGCATCACCACGCAGCCGGGGATCTTCTGGTGAGACGAGACGAAGGCGATGGCTTGGCCATGATTGCCCGCCGACGCGGTGACGATGCCCCTGCAGTCCGGTTCGAGTGGGGCGCCGGATTACAAGGAGATCGAGGACGCGTTAGGGCCTGGAACTCGATACCTGGTAATCAGTTTCGTTCAGTTTGCCACCGGCTTTCGTTACGACCTGGCGCGTTTGGGCGAGATTTGCCGTGCTCGGGAAATGCTGCTGGTGGTCGATGCGACGCAGGGTTTCGGTGCGTTTCCTATTGACATGCAGCGTGGTCCCATCGATGCATTGGTGTTTAGCTGCTACAAGTGGACCACTGCAGCCTATGGAATTGCCCCGCTCTACGTACGAAGGGAATTACTCGAGTCTCGAACCCTTCCTCAGGTCGGTTGGCGAAGCGCGCGCGTGCCCTACGATTTAGTGTCGACCCGGCTGGACTTGACCAGCGAAGCGCGCGGGCTGGAGTTGGGGTATATGCCCTTCGCCGGGGTCTTTGCACTCGGCGGAGCGCTCCGGTTCCTGGAGGAGATCGGGCCCCACCATATCGAGGC
The DNA here is from genome assembly GCA_965219415.1 of Candidatus Marinacidobacterales bacterium. Classification (GTDB taxonomy): domain Bacteria; phylum Acidobacteriota; class Vicinamibacteria; order Marinacidobacterales; family DATDRI01; genus CBDCNP01. The sequence continues at coordinate 502,730 of OZ244742.1, read as the reverse complement.
TCGCGTTCACGATTTGACCGAGGAACTGCACGCAAGAATGGAAGGTCTGGGCGTAGAGGTTTTGTCGCCGCGAGATCGCGAGCGCCGCTCTGGCATTACTGTTCTGAAAGTCCCTGAGCCGAAGAGGGTAGCCACCCAACTCCAGGAGAAGAATATTCTCGTCGCGGCGCGACGTAATGGGTTGCGAGTGGCTCTACACTTCTACAACGATAAAGAGGACATCGACCGATTCACTGGCGCGATGACCGATATCCTGAATGAGGGTTGACCGCTATTTGCCGAGGAGGTACTTGGCGATGGTATTGAGCTGCATGTTTGAGGTGCCTTCGTAGATCTTGCCGATCTTGGCATCCCTCCAGTACTTTTCTGCTGGGAAGTCCTTACTATAGCCGTAGCCTCCATAGATCTCGATGACCTGCGAAGTTACCCGCTCCGCCACGTCGGAGGAAAAGAGCTTGGACATCGCCGCTTCGACGACGAACGGCCGTCCGGCGTCGCGGAGCCGGGCGGCGTTGTAGACCATGAGTCGAGCTGCCTCCAGCTCGGTGGCGCATTGGGCGATCTGAAACTGGATGCCCTGAAATTTAGCGATGGGCTGACCGAAAGCCTGCCGTTCCTTCGCGTAGCCGATGCCGTGCTCGAGGGAGCCGCGGGCGACCCCGATCATTTGTGCACCTATGCCGATTCGCCCCTCGTTCAATGTCTCGATGGCTATCTTGTAACCCTTGCCGGGCTCTCCAAGTACGTTGGCCTTGGGGATCTTGCAGTCGTTCAAGATCAGCTCAGTCGTACTCGAGGCGCGAATCCCAAGTTTGTCTTCCTTCTCCCCGACCGTGAATCCGGGGAAGTCGCGTTCTACTAGAAAGGCGGTGATGCCGCGGTACCCTGCCTCAGGGTTGATATTGGCGAAAACGATGAAAACGCCGGCCTCGGCCCCGTTGGTAATCCACAACTTGTTTCCGGTCAGTCGATAGTCCTCTCCGTCTTCAACGGCACGGCACGAGAGGGCAAAGGCGTCGCTGCCCGACTCCGGCTCCGAAAGCGCGTAGGCCCCAACGGTGTCGGAGGCGAGTCGCGGCAAGTAGCGCTTCTTCTGATCTTCCGAGCCCCAACGAATCAGGGCGTTATTCACCAGGGTGTTCTGAACGTCCATGAAAACACCCAACGAGGCGTCTACGCGCGAGATCTCTTCCACCGCTAGGACCGCCATAAAGAAACTGGAACCGGAGCCACCATGGGCTTCCGGGATCTCGATACCCATCAAGCCCAGCTCGAAGAACTTTCCTACCAGAGAGGTGTCGAACGCCATTTCACGATCCATGGCGGAAACCAGCGGGTCGATTTCTTTCTCGGCGAACTCTCGCACCATGCCACGAAACATCTTTTCCTCTTCGGTGAGTACGGTGAGGCCCAGCTGGGTTTTGTCGGCGGGGGTTTGAGTGTCGGTGCTCATGGCGACTTTGGATGGCAAGGAAAACTAGTACTTTGCAAGCTCTTCCATGGCGTCCAGGATGTCATGCGTTTGAGGGAGCATGGCCTGCTCGAGCTGCGGGTGATAGGGCACCCACAGATCCTTGGCACCTACGCGGCGAACCGGGGCATCCAGCCAATCGAAGAGCTCATCCGAGATCCTGGAGGCGATCTCCGCTCCATAACCGAAGGAGCGTGTGTCTTCATAAGCGACGAGGACCCGGCTCGTCTTCTTGACTGAGTCTGCGATGGCTTCCCAGTCGTAAGGCGACAAGGACCGGAGGTCAAGTATCTCCACCGACACGCCCTTCTCTCGAAGTTTTCTGGCCGCCAAGACCGTGCGTTGCACCAACGCTCCATAGGTGACGACAGTAATATCCGAGCCGTCCTGTACTGTTTTCGCCTTACCGAACGGAATCATGTAATCGGGGCCAGGATACTGGCTCTTGTTGTAGGTCTGACGATACAGGTGCTTGTGCTCGAGAAAGATGACCGGATCGTCGTTGCGAATGGCGGTGCGCAGCAAGCCATTGGCATCGAGGGCGGTCGAGGGCATCACGACGCGGAGTCCGGGTTGGTGGGTGAAGAGCACTTCACCGGACTGGCTATGGTAGATCGCACCTCCCGTAAGATAACCACCGGTTGGAACTCGAATGACGATTGGACAGGCGAAGGCGCCGTTCGAGCGCCAACGAGTGGTAGAAAGTTCGCTCCTGATCTGCATGAACGCGGGCCAGATATAGTCGAAGAACTGGATCTCGACGACCGGCTTCAAGCCGCGGTTGGCCATCCCAATGGCTGTACCCACGATGCTGGCTTCCGCCAAGGGACTGTTGTAGACACGATGACTACCGAAACGTCTCTGTAGACCGAACGTGACCTTGAAGACGCCGCCCTTGCCCTTGACGACGTCGAGCGCATCCTCGCGGGTCGCGTCGGCAACGTCCTCGCCGTAGATCACGATCCTGGGGTCTCGCTCCATCTCGTCTCTCAAGCACGCATTTAGAAGATCAACGGTTGTTCCTTCGTTCCCGGAAAGTACCGGCTGGGTATCGAATTCACTCGTGGTTGGATCGACGTCGGGGCTGTAGAGATGAACGTGAAGGTTGTCGGGGCTTGCGGTAGGCATTTGCAGGGCCTGGTCGGCAGCCTCGTTCACTTCTCGCTCTACGGATGCCTTCATCGCCCCCAGCTCTTCCTCGGTCGCCAACGTCTCTTGTATGAGAAACTCGTGCATCTTCGCGATGGGTTCACGCTCGGCGTCCGTCGCTCGGTCCTCCTCCGTTCTGTAAAGACGTTCGTCATCTGAAAGGGAGTGTGAGTAAGGCCGAATCACATGCGCGTGAGCCACCGCCGGACCGTGACCGGCCCGCAAATAGGTGACCGCATCCTTTAGCCGTGCATAGCTCTCGACCAGATTGCAGCCATCGAACTCTGTAACGAACATATCGGGGAAGTTTGTTAGCAACCGCGAGATGTTACCGCCTGGAGTCTGCGCCTCAACCGGCACCGAGATCGCGTAGCCGTTATCTTCGATGAGAAAGAGTACCGGCAGCTTGTTGAGGCTGGCGTTGTTAATCGACTCCCAAAACTCGCCTTCACTCGTTGCTCCATCGCCTCCCGAAACGTAGACGATCTCGTCACCGTGGAACGTATCTTTCAGCTCTGCGATCTCATTCACCGCTGAGAGGTACTGGCCTGCCTTGGCCGCGCCCACGGCGTGGAGGAATTGGGTGCCGGTGGGACTCGATTGGTTGACGATGTTGAGGTTGGAGTGGCCCCAATGAGATGGCATTTGGCGGCCACCGGACGAGGGATCCGCCGCGGCTCCTACCGAAGCGAGTAACTGTTCGAAGGGTGTGGTGCCTAGGGTGAGCGTGAGTGCGCGATCACGGTAGTAGGGGTAAAACCAGTCGTAGCTGGGTTTGAGCAAGAGGCCGGCGGCCACCAGCACCGCCTCATGGCCGACGCTGTTTATCTGGAAGAAAATTTTGTTCTGGCGCTTGAGCTGAATCTCCTTGTCGTCGATCACGCGTGACAGCAGCATGAGTCGAAAGGCGTTGAGGAGTGACTCCCGGTCGAGGCCGTGGTAGCGAGCCCTCCGTTGTGATTCGGATTGCTGTGCATCGAGCGCGTTGGCTGGTTCCAGCTGCGGGCTCATGCCACTATCCATCGATCCCCCCTCTCAAAAACATTCTCGCGCCGTTTCCAAGGTGGAGGAATCGGCAACTCTCCCAACGTTCAACACCGACTCTCTCGGGTTTGCGGCCGACATCTTTTCTGGCCGCTGTCGAGAGGGGAAGTCCCCTTGCTGGCCGGTGCGAAGAACAGCTAGTAGAAAACCGCGCGAAGCGATGGAACGGGCAGCTCGAGTATTCTCCCATTCCCAGGAACATTATATATGAATCGGTGCGCCGGATTGCTAGGGGAAGATCTGCCGTGCCTTACCGATCGGTAAGCCATGGGGTCGCTAGGCGGGTTTGAGTTCTGAAAGTGCGAGACCGCGGAAAGAGATGAGGCGCTCGATGGACTCGTCGATCTTGACATCGGGTGTGGAGGCACCCGCAGTAATGCCAATCGTCAATCGCCCATTGGCCAACCAGTCGCGCGCCACAACTTCCTCGAGTTCATCAACCGGCTTGTGGCGAATCTCGGCAGGGGAAACCAGGCACGTCGAGTCGGAGATGTGGTAGGTGGCGGAGTGCTGGGAGGAGATCTCGGCGAGGTGAGTCGTATTACTGCTGTTGTAACCACCCAGTACCAGCATCAGGTCGACCTTATCTCGCATTAGCTCCATGACCGCGTCCTGGCGCTCTTGGGTCGCGCTGCAAATAGTGTCGAAGGAGCGGAAGCGTTCCGTCAGCTCCGACTCGCCGTAGCGGCGAGCCATCGACTTGCGAAGCTCCTCCTCAATAGCAAGGGATTCGGTGCTGAGCATGGTTGTTTGATTGGCTAATCCGATCCTCTGCAGGTCGCGATCCGGGTTGAAATCGGATGAGCACGCCGAGGCGAAATTCTCGAGGAAGTTGGCCGCATTCCCTCCTTGCTCGATATACCGACACAGCTCGTACGCTTCGTCCATATCCCGCACCACGAGATAGTGGCCTCCGGGGAAACAAGAAGCGCGTGATACCGTCGCCCTCGTCTCTTCGTGCCAATACTTGCCGTGGACGATCGAGGTGAAGCCGCTCCGAGCATATCGTTCGACATTCTTCCAGACGTTCAAGACGGAGCCGCACGTCGTGTCTACCAGGATGCAGCCATGTTCCTTGAGAATGTCCATCTCCGTCGTGCTGACACCGAAGGCGGGTAGTAGGACCACATCGTCCTCCGCCACGGGCTCGAACTTTTCAGGAGTTCCGTAGGGTCCATCCAAGAAGCGGATGCCCATGTCTTCGAGCCGGCGGTTCACGTACGGATTGTGGATGATCTCCCCAGTTATGTAGATCTTACGGTCGGGGAAACGGGAGCGGGCCTCGTAGGCGTATTCCACGGCGCGATCCACGCCATAGCAAAAGCCGAACTCCTTGGCGAGGCGAATGGTCAAATCGCCGGCTCGTAAACGGAAGTCGTTGGCGCGGGCGAGGTCGACTATCCAGCCCTTGTAGTCCTTCTGGAGAGGGGCCCTCACCTGGGACTTCAAGCCCAGGCCCTTTTGAAAAATCTTGCTCTCCGCCATGAACAGTTGAGTATAACGGCTTTGTCTAGGCGGCGCGAGCGGCGTTAGCCGACGCTGATGAGTGGCAACCCGCGCCCGTTGGCGCCAGAAGCGGCGTCTGCGCGGTCCAGAGACCCTCATTGGACCGCGACGGAGGAAAGAATTACGAAACGGGGTTAAGATCCGCTGTCGATGAGAACAAGGATCCTCGGTATCGGGATGCACGTACCCGAGCGTGTCGTACCCAACGAGGAGCTGACCGCCCTCATGGATACTTCCGATTCGTGGATCCGCGAGAGAACCGGCATCTACGAACGGCGATACGTAGAGTCGGGCATCGGAGTCTCCGACCTGGCGCTGGTGGCCTCGCGTCAGGCCATCGAAGGAGCTGGAATCGACCCTAACGACCTCGATTTCATCGTTTTCGCCACGTTGTCGCCGGACTACAATTTTCCTGGCTCGGCGGTGCTGCTCCAGGAGAAGCTCGGCGTGGGTCCCATCGGCGCACTCGACGTCAGGAATCAGTGTTCTGGTTTTATCTATGGCCTGGCGGTGGCCGACTCTTTCATTCGAGCCGGGACCTATCGACATATTTTGCTGGTGGGGGCAGAGGTGCATTCAACCGGCCTCGATTTCAGCACCGCAGGCAGAGAACTGGCAGTGCTCTTCGGCGACGGGGCGGGGGCGGTGGTGCTGGGATCGTCTGGAAGCGAAGGCGCGGAGGGCGTACAGTCCGTACATCTTCACGCGGAGGGCCAGTATGCCTCCAAGCTATGGTTGGAGGTGCCGGGTAGTCGCTACCGGCCCCGAATCGACGCCCAAATGCTGCGCGATGGAAGGCACTATCCTAAAATGGAAGGGCGAGCGGTCTTCAAGCACGCGGTTAGAAGATTCCCGGAGGCGATTCGGGAAGCGCTGAGCTCGGCGGGTCTGGAGCTCGAGGACGTCGACCTGTTCGTTCTGCACCAGGCGAATCTCCGAATCCTAGAGGCAGTAGCCTTGGCCATGGAAGTGCCGATGGAGAAGTTCTTCTGCAACATCCAGCGTTATGGCAACACGACCGCGGCATCCATCCCGATAGCTCTCCACGAGGCGGTACAAGAGGGGCGCATTCGGGAAGGTAGTCGAGTGATGCTGGCCGCCTTCGGCTCAGGGTTTACGTGGGGATCGGCAGTAGTCGTTTGGTAGCGGTCCGGGAGTCTTGCCGTTATAATCAACGGTGATCCCAGGAGGTTAGCTGATGCAGGACGTTTTGATCACCGGGCCCCGCAAGAAACAACCCAAGTTGCTGGCCTATGTCGACAAAGGGAAATGCTTTGGGCGGGGATGCGAGTTCTGTATCAACGTTTGTCCGGTATTGGATTGCATCACTCTGGTTCCTGATCCGGAGCCCGGAGCCATCGGGGAGATCTGCGATGTGAACGTGGAAACGTGCATCGGCTGCCAGCTTTGTGAAAAATTTTGCCCGCCCGACTACGATGCGGTTCACATGTTTCCCCACGATAAGGGAATGGAGCTGACGGAAGGGGAAGTCCGCAGCTACGAGTACCGCCAGTACAACAAGAAGAAGGGCGGAGCCTTGCCCGGCTAATCCCTCCTAGTCGACGTCCACCGCGACAGGTTCTCCGGTCCCATCGGCCGGCGCCATTCTTTCTCCCGAACGCCCTCCTGCTACGGGGCAAGTGCATTGTCTCCAGAAGTTGACCCCCCGATCGGCGCGTGCTAACTTGCGGGATTGTTCAGCGGATCAACTAACAATTGAGGGTTTACGCGGATTCGTGTGGGTAAGTTCTGACGGAAAAACAGTGTAACTCATTGTGTGGAAAAGGTATCGAGTACTTCATCAGGTGCTGAAAAGTGGTCCATTTTTAGGATAGGCTAACCGAGTGAAAAATTCCCAGTCGATCCGCTCGCTGTTTGCGCTGCCAGGTTTCGTGGTTGGTGCCGGATTGAAGGGTCTATTCGGTGACCGATACGCCCGTGTCATCCAGCTCAAGAGGCGAAAAAAACAGCTGTGTGCTCTTACTGTGGGCAACGGTGCCGGGGGCGCTATGACAAGCAAGTGTGCCGGGTCCGCGACCTGTCGTTGGCAGGCTGGCGGATCTATCTGGAATACGAGCGTTGGCGCGTCAACTGTTCTGGGTGCGGCGGTGTGCATGTAGAACACCTAGACTGGCTGGCGAACAACTCGCGCTACACCCAGCGTTTTGCGACGCCATGTGGGCAAGCTGTGCCGGGATATGCCGAACAAGGCGGTGGCCGAGATGGAACGTCTGCACCACGGTACGGTGAAGGCTCTGGATACGCTCTACATGCAAGAGTAGGTCGAACCGGGGCGGGGCTACCGGCGCCTCGGGCCATCGGTGTCGATGAGATCTCCATCCGCAAGGGACATAACTATCGCGTCATTGTCAGCGACCTGGAGCGGGCGCGTCCCATCTGGGTGGGCGGTAAGGGTCGCAAAGAAACCGACATCGATTTGTTCTTCAAGGCGCCGGGCGGAAAGAAAAGCGCCCGTATCAAGCTGGCCGCCATGGATATGTGGAAGCCCTTCCGGAACTCGGTGATTCACAACGCGCCTAATGCGCGGATCATCTTCGACAAGTTTCATATCATGCGTCATCTGTCAAAGGCCCTCGATGAGGTCCGGCGCGGTGAGTACAAACGCCTCAGCGGCAAGGACCGGTCGTACATCAAGGGGCAGCGTTACACTTTGCTTTCCCGGCGGGAGAACCTGAGCCTAGACGGTCGCCGCGCACTCAAAAAGTTGCTCCAGGCCAACCGGCGCCTGAACACCGCCTATATTTTGAAGGAGGCCTTCGGGCAACTCTGGGATTACCGCACCGAACGCGGCGCTCGCGCCTTTTTCACCCGTTGGAAAGACAGCCTCAAATGGCAACGCCTGCATCCGTACCAGAAGTTCGCCGGTATGATTGAGTCCCATTGGGATGGTATCGCCTCCTACTGTCATCCGGAGAACAAAGTCAGTCTCGGCCTAGTTGAAGGGGTCAACAACAAAATCCGTGTTCTGCAACGACGCGCCTACGGCTATCGCGACGAGGAATATCTCAAGCTGAAGATCGTGGCGGCTTTCCTTCCGCCATTACCCAGTAATGCAGTTTTCAACCCACACGAATCCGCGTAGACCCACAATTGATGATGTCGGTATCCCGGACGGTACCAAAAGCGAAGCCCGGCGATTTTCGTCTGGTCTCGGAGTTCGAGGCCAAAGGTGATCAACCGCGCGCCATCGAGGAGCTGGTCACCGGACTGAACCGCGGAGACCCCTACCAAGTCCTCTTGGGGGTCACCGGCTCTGGCAAGACCTTCAGCATCGCCAAGGTCATCGAGATGGTAAACCGACCCGCCCTGGTGATAGCCCACAACAAGACCCTGGCGGCGCAACTCTACCAAGAATTCAGCGGGTTTTTCCCTGACAATGCGGTCGAGTACTTTGTCAGCTACTACGACTATTACCAGCCGGAGGCTTACGTCCCGACGACCGATACCTATATCGAGAAAGAGGCGACCATCAACGACGAGATCGACCGCATGCGGCTTTCTGCAACCCGCTCATTGTTCGAGCGGTCAGACGTGTTGATCGTAGCCAGTGTTTCCTGTGTCTACGGACTGGGTTCTCCCGAGGCTTTCTACGGCATGCTCCTGGCCGTGGAGCAGGGAGAGACGGTCGACCGGTCGAAGATCCTCAGAAAGCTCGTCGAGATTCAATACGAGCGGAACGACTACGATCTGAAGCGTGGAAATTTTCGGGTTCGAGGTGACGTGGTGGAGGTCATTCCCGCCTCCGAGGATGCGGGCGTCAGAATCGAGCTCTTCGGCGACGAGGTCGAGTCTATCTCGCAGATCGACCCCCTCACCGGCAAGGTTCTGGGGCCTCTGAAGAGAGTCGTCATCTATCCGAAGACCCACTACGTGACGCCTCGTGAAAGAACGGTGCGGGCCATCGAGACGATCCGGGAAGAGCTCGATGCCCATACCGCGCAGCTCCGCTCCGAGGGCAAGCTTCTAGAAGCGCAGCGAGTAGCGCAGCGCACGCTCTTCGATTTGGAGATGCTTCAGGAAGTCGGCTATTGCCACGGCATCGAAAATTACTCACGTCATCTCACCGGTCGACAACCAGGGCAACCACCGCCCACGTTGATGGATTACTTTCCCCGGGACGTCCTTATCGTCATTGACGAGAGTCATCAGACGATCCCTCAACTTCGCGGCATGTATCACGGTGACCGCTCGCGCAAGGGAACGTTGGTGGACTACGGATTTCGACTCCCGTCTGCCATGGACAACCGACCTCTCAACTTTGGAGAATTTGAAGAACGCTTGGGACAGGTGATTTTCGTATCAGCGACGCCAGCGGCCGAACAGCTCGAGAAGACCGAGGGCGTGGTTGTCGAGCAAATCATTCGTCCCACTGGCCTCATGGATCCCCGTGTCGAAGTCCGACCGGTCAGCGGGCAGGTGGACGATTTGCTCCACGAGATCCGTGAACGAGAGGCGCGTAAGGAGCGAGTCTTAGTGACGACGCTCACCAAGAGGATGGCCGAGGATCTAAGTGAGTACTACACCGAGCTCGGTGTCCGTTGCCGCTATCTCCATTCCGATATCGACACTCTTGAACGCGTGAAAATCCTTCGCGAGCTACGTTTGGGAGAGTTCGACGTCTTGATCGGAATCAACCTGCTCCGCGAAGGCCTGGACCTTCCGGAAGTCTCGTTGGTTGCGATTCTGGACGCCGACAAAGAGGGCTTCCTCCGATCGGAAGGGTCCCTCGTTCAGACGATGGGCCGCGCCGCCCGAAACGTCAACGGTACGTCTATCCTCTACGCGGACAAGGTCACGGACTCGATGCGCCGGGCTATGTCCGAGACCAGCCGTCGTCGCGAACTCCAGCAGGAATACAACCGTGAGCACGGGATTACGCCCGAAACGATTGTGAAGTCCATCGGTAAGGTCTTGGGCAGTGTGTACGAGCAAGACTACCCCGCGATCCCCGCGGTGGCCGAGGGGAGGCCGGATCTTGCGACGGCCGAGGAGCTAGAGAGGGAAATAAAGAAGCTAAACAAGGCAATGAAGCGTGCCTCTCGGCAGCTCGAGTTCGAGAAGGCAGCCGAGATCCGTGACAAGATCAAGGAGCTTCGCCAACTCGAACTGTTTGATGACTTGATGCCCGAGAAACCATGGAAGCAGTAATTAGCGGCGCCTCCGAGCGCTTCAAACGCACGATTCTCGGCGTCCAAGAGTTCACACTCCTCTCTTTCCGTGCCTTCCGAAACCTTTTTTCTTCTCCTCGGTACTGGAAGGACACTTTAGACATGATGGATGTCATCGGGGTTGGCTCGGTGACCATCGTTTGTCTTACCGGACTATTCACCGGAATGGTACTTACCGTGCAAAGCGCCGCCACTCTGGACGCTTTTGGTGCGCGACCCTACGTGGGGCGGATGGTGTCGCTTTCGATGATTCGCGAGCTGGGTCCAGTGCTGACCTCGCTGATGGTGGCGGGCCGCGTAGGCTCCGGCATGGCCGCGGAGCTGGGCTCGATGGTCGTGACCCAACAGATCGATGCGATGCGTGCCCTGGGCACCGATCCCATCCGCAAGCTGGTTACGCCGAGGATGGTCAGCGGGCTGGTGATGGTTCCGATTTTGACGATCCTGTCGAACGCGGTCGGAATGTTGGGGGGATACTTGGTAGCGCGCTTTACGCTCCGACTGCCCACTGAGTTCTATTGGCACTCTGCCGTCGATGCGATTCGAATTCAAGACATAACGATGGGTCTGGTAAAACCGTTCGTCTTCGGCTACATCATTGTGGCGGTGGGATGCTATCTGGGACTTTCCACGCGCGGTGGAACGCAGGGAGTGGGCATCTCGACGACACGCTCGGTGGTGATGGCCTCGGTCTTGATTCTAGCTTCGGACTATTTCCTCAACGTACTCATTCTTCACTTCGTTTACTAGTGAGCCCAGCCGCCCCCGTCATTTCCTTTCGCAACGTCTACTACTCCTATCCGGAGGGGGAGGAATACGCTCTCGAAGACATCACCTTCGAGGTCCCCGCGTCGGGCACCGAGATTATCCTGGGGGGAAGCGGCTCCGGGAAGTCGACCATCCTCAAGCTGGTCCTCGGCCTGATCAAGCCTGAATCGGGCTCGATCCAGATCGACGGCATCGAGATCACCGACATGAAAGAACCTGACCTGATGGCGATACGCTCCAAGATCGGGATGGTTTTCCAAGAAGGAGCCCTGTTCGATTCTCTTACCGTGGCGGAGAACGTCGGGTTTCGGTTCCGCGAGCACGAAAATTTGGCGGAGGAAGAGTTTGAGGACAAAGTCCGTGCGATGCTCGGATTCGTTGAACTGGACGAGTTTTATGATCGCATGCCGTCGGAGCTCTCGGGTGGCCAGCGGCGCCGGGTGGCGGTGGCTCGAGCCGTGGCACACCGACCGGAGTTAATTCTCTACGACGAGGCAACCACCGGGCTCGACCCCATAACCGCCGACACGATCTGCGACCTCATTGTCAAGTTACGAGATCTCGAAGGAGTCACGACGGTGTTGGTTACGCACCAGCTGCGGGACGCGTTTCAGATCGCTCAGGGGTTCGTCTTCATACGGAACGGCGAGGTAGCTTACAACCACATCGACGATCTGGATGCGCTGGTCGGCACCCAGTTCATGGTTCTCAATGAGGGACGCGCTGTTTTTCGAGGGCGACAGAAGGAGCTCTGGGAAACGCCGAATGCTTACGTAAGGAAATTTCTGTCCTGATCCTTTTCAGGAACTCTCACGAGGAGCGGAGGAAAACGCCATGCCAACGAAGAAGACAATTACTTATTCCCAGTTACGAGTGGGCATCGTAGTTCTCATCGCGCTGGGTATTTTCCTGTTCACGACGCTCTACGTTACGCGTCAGGGCGGACTGCCATTGTTCGGTGGGCAGTACACGGTCTACAGCTATCTGGGCGATGTGAACGGGTTGAAGGCAGGTGCACCTGTCCACCTATCCGGTGTGGAAGTGGGCTCGGTGACTCGAGTCGCGTTTGCGTCGCCGGACGCACCTCGGCCGGTCAAAGTAACTATCAAGCTACGAGGTGACATACAGGACAGAGTGACTAGTAACTCACAGCTCAGTGTAGGAAGCCTCGGAGTCCTGGGAGAGAAAATGGTGGACATCGACCCCGGGCCACCTGGTGGTCAGCCGATTGCGGATGGAGGCGTCCTGCAGGGAGAGGCCGGCGATCCGATTAAGGGAATCATCTCCGATGCTTCTCAAACCATGAAGGATGTCCGAGATCTCATGTCCGACGTTCAAGAGGGTAGGGGATCGTTGGGCAAGATCCTGAAAGGTGAAGAGTTTCATCAAAAGCTCTCGGATTTCGTAACTCGAGCGCAAGAGGTCTTCGGTCGAATGAACAGCGGAGAAGGTACTTTGGGCAAGCTGATCAACGACCCCGAGGTGTACAACAACCTGAGGGAACTCTTGTCAGGATTGAACGATATCGCGACCAAGATTCGGGACGGCGAAGGTGGCCTCGGTAAGCTGGTGAGTGATTCGGAGACCGTGGCATCTCTGAGCAAAATGATTCGGCAACTGGACGCCGTGACCGCTCGCTTGGCCGAGGGAGAAGGGTCAATCGGCGCGCTGATCAAGGAGCGGGAGTTCTATGACAGTCTCAACGCGCTGTCCGGGAACTTAGACAGCATCACCGCGCGTGTGGAAAAGGGTGACGGGACCCTGGGCCAGCTCATTCAGGATCGCGAGCTCTACGACAACTTGAATGGCACGGCCGGAGAGTTGCAGGGGTTGCTCAAGGACATCCGAGCGGACCCAAAGAGATACCTTCGGATCAAGGTCAGCCTTTTCTAGGACTAGGGTGGGAAACTAGTTGGTACGGTCTCGACTGGGGGCCGGTTGACGCTCCTGCTCGTCGTGCCGGCGGAGCGCCTCCATCATGAACTCAGTTGTCGAGCGGACCGATTGGATGTTGGAGCGTATGTTCGAGTGCACGAAGGTAAAGCGGCCCCGGCGCAGCGGGATGAGCCGATAGACGGCCTCTTCTCCTTGATGCTGGCCGGTGAATCCACCGCAGATGTAGCCGTCGAGCAGGTGGATCTCACCACTCGCCACCTCGGTGTCGATGTGTAGCACCCCGGTGGCCTGGTTCGCTTCTAGCATTTGGAGGATATCGGTGGTCTTGAAGTGACGGAGATCTCCGGACAGCTCTCCTTGCTCGTTCCGCCGATGAACGTCGATTTGGGTACGGCAACGCCGGACGGGCTCCTTCATGCTGAAGGGTTTGAGCAGGTAATCGTCGGCACCCGCGTCTAGACACGCGAGCCGGTGCTCGGGAGTGGAGTTGCCGGACACCAAGATCAGTGGGAGGTTGTCGAATCCGGGTGCCGCCCGAAACGCCTTTCCGAAAGCGAGTCCGTCCATTTCAGGGAGATCGTCCTCACAAAGCACCAGGTCGGGCGTCTCCCTGCGAACGGCGGAGAGTCCGTCCCGAGCGTCTGGAATGGCCGCGACGTCGAAGTCAGACTTGGCGAGGCAGACTTGGCGAGGTGCTCCTGGAGGACACCGCTCAGGTCGGGATTCGGCTCGATGATAAGGATACGGTAGCGCGCCATGGACGCATCGTTGGGTTGCGCTAACTATTGTAAGGAGCGGGTCGAAGTCCTGTCAAATGTGATAGAAAGGAGTTTGATGGCCCCGATCGGCAATGATAAACTAGTTTCATCTGCTACCTTTGCACAACGTTACTGCAGCCCAACGCACCGTCGAAAGCGAGTCGTTAGGGGCGGTCGAGGCGATCGTAGGCAAGTAGGCCCATGATCGAAAGCTTTGGAGTAACCGATATCGGCAAGCGTCGACAGCCGAATGAAGACGCCATGCTCATCGATGATAAAGCCGGCCTCTACGTCGTCGCCGACGGCATGGGGGGACACAACGCCGGCGAGGTCGCTTCCCAATTGGCGGTTGAGACGGTCTCCAATTTCGTCGGGCGCTCCGGTCATGACGAAGAGATCACGTGGCCGTATGGAGTGGACCCCGCGATTTCCATCAACGCGAACCGTCTCCGAACGGCCATCATGCTCGCGAACAAACGTGTATGGAAAGAGGCCGACAATCGCGACGACTATACCGGCATGGGGACCACCATCGTCGGGGGGCTCGCGGAAGACGAGAGTTTGATCCTCTGTGGGGCCGGTGATAGCCGGGCTTACCGATTCCGCGGAGACGCTTTGCACCAGATTACCGTCGACGACTCGTGGGTGCAGGTAGCCTTGAGCGAAGGGCTGCTCCAGGCAGACGAAGCGGAGAATCATCCGATGAAAAACATCATCACCAAAGCTGTGGGCGCAAAGCAAAACATCGACTTAACCGTACACGAGGAAACCCTGCAAGATGGCGACCTCTACCTTCTTTGCACCGACGGGCTTCATGGAATGCTGAACCACGCGGGAATCGCCGAGCTTCTGACAACCAAGCAGGACAACCTCGAGGACGCGGTCCAGGGGCTCATAGCCGCCGCCAACGAGAACGGCGGGAAAGACAACATCACCGCAGTCGCGCTTCGCTACAGCAAGTAGGCGGGGCCTCTCCCACGCGTGAAGCTTCACCCCCGCAACGGATCTAACGGTGTCGTACGGCCGTCAAACTAAGCGACCGTCTCTGTTGAGCGAGGCCCTGGGGCCCTTCCGAAGGCGTTTCGCTTGGGCCGGCGGCTACTTCCTCGCCATTCTTCTGGTGGGGACGTTGGGGTACCGAACTATCGAGGGGTGGGACTGGTTCAGCTCGTTCTACATGGCAGTGACCACGGTGAGCTCCGTCGGATTCATGGAAGTCGAGCCCCTCTCTCCGGGTGGGCGAGCGTTTACGGTGTTGCTGATTTTCTTTGCCGTCACCGGACTCGGGATCTGGTGGGGTCTCACTACTGCTCTCATCGTTGAGCTCGATCTAGGTGGGCTGCTGCGGAGGCGTCGAATCATGAGAAAAATCTCGGAGCTGAAGACCCATTTCATCGTTTGCGGTGGGGGGCGGATGGGAAGGGTCGTCGTTGAGGAGATGTACACGTCGAACAAACCCTTCCTCGTCATCGAGCGAGACGCCGCGAGAGGCGCGGCGATTTTGGAGCAATATCCAGGCGTCCTTCTCATTGCCGACGACGCGACCAAGGAGCACACCTTGACCGAAGCCGGCGTGGAGCGGGCGAGTGGCCTGGCCGCTTGTCTTACCGACGACGCCGACAACTTGCTGTTGTGCCTCACGGCCCGCGGGATGCGATCCGACATGACCATTGTGGCGAGAGCCGCCTACCAAGAGTCCTTGGACAAGCTCCGGCGAGCGGGAGCCGACCATGTGATGTCACCGATTGTGACCGGTGGTTTGCGCATTGCTTCCATGCTTCTGCGGCCTTCCGTGGTGAGCTACCTCGATGTGGCGACGACCGGCGCCGACGAGATGGCCCTTCGTTTGGAGGAAACGGACATACCGGAGAGCTCGTCATTGGCCGGGCTCTCACTTGCCGAGGCCAAGATTCCTCAGCGAACGGGACTCATCGTAATGTCGGTGCGCCACCGCAGTGGGGGTGATGCCCCGACCCATAACCCGGGTCCGGAGACGCGTCTCGAGGCAGGGGACGTCGTCATAGTCCTGGGACGTCAGGAATAGATCCAACGGCCTCGGGAATATATCCAGCAGGGCTAGGCTTGAGCCGCGAACAGGTGAGCGCGGCTGGACAGCCCTGAGCCCGCAGCTGCGAAGCCGGCGGAGCGCGATCGTCGGGGGTGGGGCCCCAACGAACTGATAGAAGCTAGCGTTTTCTCAAGCCCGGTGGTAACCTTCTGCGAAAGCAGGGATTCTCCTGAGGTGATACCTAACCCTTATTAAAGAGATTCCCGCTACTGGAGATTCTAGCTCGGGCCTCGGCCGGAGCGTTCGCACTAAGCAAGAAGGAGATCGGCATGGCTCGTATCGTACGGGGCGGACTCATTCAAGCATCTACACGTGGATCAGGGAATGATCCAATCGACAAGATCAAGAAGGCGATGGTGGAAAAACACCTTGGCCTCATCGATGAAGCAGCCGGCAAGGGAGTCCAACTGTTGTGTCTGCAAGAGCTCTTCTACGGACCGTACTTTTGCGCAGAACAGAATTCGCGGTGGTACGAGTTGGTGGAGCCTGTTCCCAACGGTCCGGCCACCAAGCTAATGCAGGAGCAGGCGAAGAAGCACGGCATGGTCATGGTGGTTCCTGTCTACGAGGAGCACATGACCGGTGTTTATTACAACACTGCCGCAGTCATCGACGCCGATGGCAAATACCTTGGGAAATACAGGAAGCACCACATCCCTCACTGCGATCCCGGTTTCTGGGAGAAGTTCTACTTCAAGCCGGGCAACTTGGGTTATCCCGTTTTCGAAACGGCCTTTGCGAAGGTCGGCGTCTACATTTGCTATGATCGCCATTTCCCCGAGGGGGCTCGCATCCTAGGGCTCAATGGGGCGGAGATCGTTTTCAATCCTTCTGCCACGGTGGCCGGGTTATCGGAGCATTTGTGGCGACTCGAACAACCCGCCCATGCTGCCGCCAATCAGTATTGGATCGGCGCGATCAACCGCGTCGGTCACGAACAACCTTGGGATATTGGTGAATTCTACGGCTCTAGCTACTTCTGCGACCCGCGGGGCCAGATCATCGCCGAAGGGAGCCGCGACAAGGACGAGGTGGTAGTAGCCGACATCGATTTGGACCGGATCGAAGAGGTTCGGCACACCTGGCAGTTCTTCCGGGATCGTCGTCCTGAAACTTACAACGAGATGACGCAGGTGTAATATGAGCACTCCTACGAAACGGATTCCCACCAGCCGACTGAGCGGCGAAGAAATCGTCTCCAAGCATCGGCAGTACATTTTTCCCTCCGTCGCAAACTATTACTCGAACCCGATGCCCTTGGTAAGAGGCGAGGGAAAGCACTTGTACGATGCCGACGGGCGAGAGTATTTGGATTTCTTTGGCGGAATCCTCACTGTGAGCCTCGGACATTGCCACCCGGAGGTCAACGCCCAGGTCAAGGAACAGGTGGACACGCTGCAACACGCTTCCACTCTCTATCCCACAGAGCCGATGGTGGCGGTAGCCGAGAAGCTCGCCCAAATCACTCCCGGCGATCTGCAACAGACTGTCTTCACCAACTCGGGAACGGAGGCCAACGAGACCGCCCTTTTGCTGTCTCAGCTCTACACCGGTTCGGGTGAGGTCGTTGCGCTGCGGCACAGCTATAGCGGGCGCTCCTCCCTGGCCATGTCGGTGACGGGGCAGTCGAGCTGGCGCTTGGGCGGAACTCACGTTGCCGGAATCAAGCACGTGGCCAATGCGTACTGCTATCGGTGCCCGTTCGGGCTGACCTACCCCAGTTGCGAGCTGCGTTGTGCGACCGACGTGGAGGAAGCGATCCAGACGACGACTTCGGGTAAGGTGGCGGCATTCATCGCCGAACCTATTCAAGGTGTGGGTGGTTTCATCACACCGCCGCCCGAGTACTTCAAGATCGTCGTCGATATCGTCCGGAAATACGGTGGTGTGTTCATTTGCGATGAAGTGCAGACTGGCTGGGGACGGACCGGCGATCACTGGTTCGGGATCGAGCATTGGGGAGTCGAGCCAGAGATAATGACATTCGCCAAGGGTATGGCGAACGGTGCGCCTGTCGGTGCTACCATCACCACGCCGGAGATCGCGGATAGTATCAAGGGGAGCACGATTTCCACCTTCGGCGGCAACCCCGTTAGCATGAGCGCCGCACGTGCGGTGATCGACATCATCGAGAGGGACAATCTCAAGGAAAACGCGCGCGTCGTCGGCGATCACCTCCGCGAAAGTCTGGAGGCCCTGGCCAGTAAGCACCCCGTGATCGGTGATGTTCGCGGCAAGGGTTTGATGCAGGCTCTAGAGCTTGTCGGCGAAGGGAAGGCGCCAGCTCCCCGAGCCACCGCCGCCCTTTTGGAGAACACGCGGGCCGAGGGACTGATCATCGGCAAGGGTGGACTCTATGGGAACGTGATTCGGATCAGCCCCGCCCTGAACGTGACCAAGGGGGACGTGGACGAAGCATTACGTATGCTCGATAGTGCGCTGGCAGGTATCGAGCCGGGAAAGTAGTGAGTAATCGGTGAACAGTGGATTGCGGAAACTGATAACTGAGTACTGGTTACTGATCACTGGAAGGCGGGCACGATTTCTTTTCCGTAGAGTTCCAACTGGCTCTCTTCGTTTCCGCTCATCAGATAGACGTTGAACTGATCGGCGCCCGCCTCGATCAGTTGCTCTAATTTTTGCCGATGCGCCTCAGCGGGACCCACGATAGTAAAGCGGTCGATGATCTCGTCGGTGATAAAGCCTAAGTGATCCGCGTCTTTATCGGCGTGCTCTTGGTAGTCGTACCCCTTTCGTCCTTCGATGTAGTCCGTGAGCTCCTTGGGTAGCTCACCCTGATGGTACCGCTCGACTAGGTCCGCTACGTGGTTGCCGACCATGGCCGGGAACCAACGAACTTGGGCTCGAGCCTTCCTTAGGTCGTCTGCGATCCAAACCGGTGCCGCAGCTAGGACTTTGACGTCGTTGGCCTTTCTTCCGGTTTTTTGAGCACTCCCTCGCGTAACGCCGGCGAACCAGCGAATGAGAAACGGGTCGGCGATCTGGAGGATCAAGCCCTCCGCGACTTCGCCGGTCATGGCGAGTACCTTCGGCCCGTAACCGGCAACCCAAACCGGAAGATCTCCCGAAGCCCACTTGAGCTGGACCGGTTGTCCGTGGTGCTCGACTTCTTTGCCGGATGCGAGGTCACGGATGACCTGCACGGCTTTCCTCAGGCCAGCTACGGTCGTGGGGCGGTGCCCCAGAACCCGGCGCGAGCTATCGCCGCGACCGATGCCCATATCCATGCGGCCCTCCGAGATGAGGTTCAGCGTGGCAAACAGACTCGCGGTCACGGTGAGATCTCGGACTGCCGGGTTGGTCACCATCGTTCCGAGTCGGACCTTGCTGGTGTTGGTGGCCAACAGAGCAAGAATCGGATAGGGATCTTTCCAAAGGACGTGCGAATCGAAAGCCCACACGTGCTTGAAGCCGGCTTCTTCGGCCATCTTGGTTAGGGCGACCGTTCGCTCCGGCGACATGTCGCCCTTGAACGTGATTCCAAAGTCCAGGCGTCGCTTGTTCATTGCTACCTCTTTTGAAAGCGTTTGTTATTGGAACCGCCCCCGTACGCAGTTGGAGGGCCGTGGCGAGGCTTCAGTCTTTCTCAACTCGGCTCGTAGGTCAACACCGTCTTGTTGACAACCTGCGAAAGCATTCCTTATCATCCGCTCCATATCTCGTTCCGGAAATTGAAGATGCAAGACTCTCTCCGAAAGATGTCTCGAAGCCGACGAGGGCTCTACGAGCTCGACGTCGACTCGTTGGATCCCCGGCTCTACAACAAGGATTTGGCACCCACCAAGGTCGCCGAGCGTACGTGGGGAACTTACGACGTCGCCGCTTTGTGGGTCGGCCTTTCGGTGAACATCCCGACTTATATGCTTGCCGCTGGGCTTATCGAAGGGGGTATGAATTGGTGGCAGGCGATCCTCACCATTACTCTAGGTAATCTGATCGTCCTGGTACCCATGATCTTGAACGCGCACGCCGGGACCAAGTTCGGAATTCCTTTTCCCGTTCTGGCGCGCGTCTCGTTCGGAGTTCTCGGGTCGAATATACCGGCTCTCCTTCGCTCGTTCGTAGCATGCGGCTGGTTTGGGATTCAGACGTGGATTGGGGGCTCCGCCATCAACGCGACCATCAACGTTGTCTGGCCCGCTTGGTCGAGCTTCCCATTCGGCCCCGCTATCTGTTTCATGGCCTTCTGGCTCATCAATATTTACGTGATCGTCCGTGGTCCAGAGAGTATTCGGAAGTTGGAGGGCTGGGCTGCCCCCTTCTTGATTATCGCCGGACTCGCACTGCTGTTCTGGGCGATGACGCGGGGGGGGGCCTGGGTCCGACGCTGGCTCGGCCTAGCAGCTTTCAGTCGTCCGCCGAGTTCTTCCGGTTCTTCATTCCTTTGCTCACTGCGATGGTTGGCTTCTGGGCGACGCTCGCTCTCAATATCCCGGACTTGACCCGATTCGCGCGAGGGCAAAGGGAGCAGATGGTGGGGCAGGCATTGGGGCTTCCACCGACCATGGCCCTGTATTCGTTCATCGGAGTCGCTGTCACCTCGGCCACGGTCATCATCTTCGGCGAAGCGATTTGGGATCCGGTGGAGTTGGTTTCACGCTTGGGGAGTCCCGTCTTGGTTGCGGTGGCGATGGTTGCGTTGGCGGTAACGACGCTCTCCACCAACGTGGCGGCGAACGTCGTCGCGCCGGCGAACGGTTTCGCTAATTTATGGCCGGAAAAAATGACTTTCGCTCGCGGGGGAATTCTGACCGGCGTCATCGGCATCCTGATGATGCCCTGGAAACTCTTGGCCGACTATGGCACCTACATCTTCGGGTGGTTGGTGGGTTATTCGGGCTTTCTCGGGCCCATCGCGGGCATCTTCATCGTGGACTATTTCTTGATCCGAAAGCAGAACCTCTCCCTTTACGATCTGTATCGCCGCGGCGGGATGTACGAGTATAGTCACGGTTTCAATCGGAGGGCGGTGGGGGCTCTGGTTGCTGGGATCCTGGCGGCGATGGCGGGACTAGTTTTCCCAAGCCTGAGATTGCTGTACGACTATTCGTGGTTTGTTGGCTTCGGCGTGGCAGCGATCATCTATTACATGTCCATGCCTGCGGTGCCGCGGGTCGACCTTTCTACCGTGCCGCAGAGAAGCCAGGACGTCGAATGAGCGCACCGCTCGCTGGGATTACAGTTCTCGACCTCTCGCGTATTTTGGCGGGCCCTTACTGCACGATGGTCCTCGGGGATCTGGGGGCAGAGGTGTTAAAGGTCGAGCCTCCTCACGGCGACGATTCTCGTGGTTGGGGACCGCCCTTTGCTGAAGGGGAGAGTGCCTACTTCCTCGCCGTCAACCGAAACAAGAAGAGCCTCTGCATCAATCTCAAGCAACCCAGCGGTCGAGATCTTCTGCATCGACTCGCAGGTAAGGCGGACATCCTGGTGGAAAACTTCCGGCCGGGAACGCTAGACCGTTTGGGGTTTAGTTACGAGACGATCCAGGCGGCCCACCCGGAGATCATCTATTGTTCGATCTCCGGTTACGGGCACAGCGGACGACTCAAGCAGCGGCCCGGTTACGATGCGGTCATGCAGGGAGAAGGCGGATGGATGAGCTTGACCGGCGAGCCCGAGGGTCCACCTCTCAAGGTGGGAGCCTCTTTGGCCGATATCTTCACCGGCACGATGGCGACGCAGGGAATCCTCGCCGCCCTTCACCAACGCGATACCACCGGCAAGGGACAGAGAATAGACGTCGCCCTGTTCGACAGCGTTTTGGCGACGCTTTGCTACCAGGCGCAAGGCTATCTCCTCACCGACGAAGTCCCCGAACGTTTGGGAAATAGACATCCCTCCTTGTCTCCCTACGAAACGTTCCAGACCTCCGATGGCTACGTGATAGTGGGTGTGGGTAACGACTCGCTCTGGCGTTCCTTCTGTCGTGCCGTCGGAAGACCCGAACTCGACGAGCCTCGTTTCGAGACCAACGCGCTTCGCGTCGAGAACTATGTCGAGCTCAAAAAACTCCTGGTACCGATGTTCCGCAGCAGTTCCACTCAACATTGGTTGGGTGTGCTCGAGCCTGCGGAAATTCCGGTTGGGCGAGTGCGTTCAGTGCCGGAGGCCTTGTCGAATCCGCAGGCCGTCGATCGGCAGATGTTGATCGAGGTAGAGCACCCCACCGTTGGCCGCATGAGAATGACCGGGAACCCTATTAAGATGTCCGGCCTTCCGGATGTCCCGGCGCTCCCGCCTCCCCGGTTGGGACAACATACCGGAGAAGTGCTGGCGGAAAAACTAAACCTCAGTTCGGAGGAAATCGAAGCCCTTCGCGAAGAGGGTGCGCTGGGCTCGTGATCCTCAACAACGCAGACCTCGTTACCTTCTGGGACTCTGAACCGTTCGTCAAAGGTGTGTTGGTCGCCATCGAGGGAAAGATCATCGTCGATTTTGGCAGCATCGGCAAGTTGGCCGATCGATACGATGACTCCGACACACTCGACGTGGGTGGTCGGATGGTAATGCCGGGCCTCATCAACGCCCACACTCACTTGCGCCGGACTCTGACGCGGGGGATGCCGATCAAAGGAGGGCCTCCGCGGACCTTTCAGGAGATGCAAGAAGCGTTTTGCTGGAAACCGGATCGATCGCTGTGCGAGGAGGGCGTCTACCTTGGAACATTGATAGGACTGCTGGACTCCGTCCGTGCCGGAGTTACCACGGTAGTCGATCACCATTCCAGTCCTGCGGTGGTCCCCGGTTGCCTCGATGCCGTGTGGCAGGCGTTCTCCGAAGTCGGCGTTCGGGGAGCGCTTTCATATGCCGTTTCCGATCGGGACGGCTCCAGAGTGAGTCGGGCCGGAATCGACGAGAATCGCCGATTCATCAAGCGGTGTAAGGCGGAAGGCTCGGAAATGATGAGTGGGCTGTTTGGATTGGAGGCGTCTCACGCAGTCTCCCGTCCGACTCTCGAGCAGGTTGTCGCTGCTCACGGCGAGGTCGGCGGCTGTTTCCATGTACACGTGGCGGAGGACCGTGGCGATCTCGAGGTTACACGTCGGGAGCATGGAGCGACACCGGTCGAGCGCCTGGTAGCCGGCGGCGTGCTGAAGAAAGGAAGCTTGGCTGTCCACTGTGTTCATCTGGAGGAGGCGGACTATCGTCAGCTCAGAGCGAGCGGTGTACGCGCCGTCGGGTGTCGCGGGAGAGGGCACCGTCGATCTAACCCGTCTCCGGGGAGCGGGAATTCCTACCATGGTGGGCACCGATGGGGTGACCGCCAGCGTGCTCGAGGAGTTCCGAGCGACTGCCCCTATTCAGCGCGTGACGGGGCGTGCTTCTTCGGGAGCCAAGCGGGAGGCGTTTCAGTCGACGTTCTCGGGCAACGGCTTGCTGGCCACCGAGCTCTTCGGCCCGACCCTCGGAAAGATCAAGCCAGGGGCGCGGGCCGACCTGGTGGTGTTGGACCATCAACCGGCAACGCCGCTCACGGTTGAGAACTTCGCCGACCACTTTTTCTTCGGCATGAGCCGAGCGCCGGTGTATGCCGTCGTTATCAACGGCCGCCTCGTTTTCAAGCAAGGCGTGTTTCCCAAGCTCGACGAGTCGCCGAGGCTTTGTGGAAACGTATGTGAGGGAGGTGCCTTCTTCCGTTAGTAATAGCGAGGCATGGTAACTACCTGTGCCTCCTAACTCACTCCAGCTGTGCTAGTGGCGGAGTGAGCTACGTTTCTGGCTACAGCTCGGTGACGGTGACGACGATCTGAGCCGTCCAGCCATCGGGATCATTGCCGTTGTTTCTTCCGTCGTGAGGCCAGTCGCGCCCCGTCCCATGCCGGCCGTCGATGGACCAGCTATCGTTGTCGGCATCGTTCAGGTAGCGCCTGAGTCGTCCCGCGGTCTCATCGAAGGCTGTGCGATAGTCGGCGTCCGTAAACTGGTCGTTGACGCGATCGATGGCGGCTTGAAGCGCTTCTCGAGCCGCTTCGTTGTTCAAGTTCGTGGCGCCGACGGCGGTGCTCAGGTTGTCGACTCCCAGTAGGATTTGGCCGATGCGCGCGTCGGTCGTCGTGCCACGACTCCACAGCGCGTCGGAGTCGGAGTTCCGGTAAACTGTGATCAGAGTCGTAATCTCGAACTGCGGAGCGGTCGAGGCCGGGGGAGGAGACGTTGGGCTGGTTGGGCTCGTTGGACTGTTGTCGCTACCGCAGGCGCCAATCATTGCGGCGGCTATAAGAGGGACGATGGTGCGAATTCTCATGGTGTCTATCCTCATCTCAAACAGGAGAGCTTAGCAATCGACGGAGGCTCTGTCAAAGTGAGATGCGCTCCGCTTTGGTCGCGCAAATCACAGTCAGCGATTGCGCTTCGGGTTGCGCGGAACAGGCGGGCTCGTCACAATGGAATCTCAAAACGGAAGGAGTGTTTTACCCTCACCCGCCGTCTGGCCACCGTTTTCTGTGGCACAGCGTATTTTGACGGCCAAACAGGAAGGGAGAGGGGTTGAAGGACGAAGAGTCTTTAAATACAGGAGGACAGCGAATGGCGAAGGCGATGTGGAATGGCAAGGTTGTTGCCGAGTCGGACAAGACGGAAGTGGTCGAGGGAAATCAGTATTTTCCTCCCGAATCCGTCAGGAAGGAGTACCTGCAGCCCAGCGATAAGGAGACCGTTTGTCCGTGGAAGGGGACGGCGAGTTATTACAACGTCGTCGTCGACGGGAACGTCAACGAGAACGCCGCTTGGTACTACGCCACCCCCAAGGATGCTGCGAAGCGGTTCAAGGACTACGTGGCTTTTTGGAACGGCGTCGAAGTGGAAAACTGAGTTGGCTCAATTCGACTTGAACCCCGGTTTAGGAAGCCCCGCCGGGCATCAATTTCTCGATACCATCGGCCGATCGGGGCAGCTCTTTCGTAAACACCTCGTGACCGTCATTGGTGATCAAGACGACTTCTTCCAACGTAATGCGCCAACCCTTGTCGGGAACATAAAGATGCAATTCGTAGGACATCACCTGTCCCGGACGGAGAGGAGAGGTGTAGTCCTCGTGAATATGCATGTTCATTCCCAAATAGTGTCCCGAACGGCGTTTGCCGACCCGCTCGGCGAATCGTTCGGCGGGGCCGCGCAACCAATCGGGTAAGCCGTCCAATCGTTCTTTCATCGTCTGGGCAGCCATCTCGCCGGCGCGCATGAACGGAACCCCGGGGCCCAACGCCTCGAGTCCAGCCTCGAATGCGGCGAGGTAGGTTTCGTAGGCCAAGCGCTGTTCGGGATTGAATCGACCGGAGACCGGCACCGTCCTCGCCAGATCGGAGACGTAGTAGTTGACCTCGGCGCTGTGGTCGACCATCACCAACTCCCCCGCCTCCATCGTGCGGTTCTCGAGATCGTAGGACCCGAAGATATCGATGAAGCCACGCATCGAGTTCGGGCCCGATTGGATATCGGCGCTATATGCCGTGAACTGAGCCCCCGCCCGTCGGAAGGCGAACTCGATCTCGGCCGCCACTTCGCGCTCGTCGACGCCGGGAGCGACCGTCGCGATGCCCTTCATGATTCCTCGTGCGGATATTTGCGCGGCTCGTCGCAAGGCGGCGATTTCCTCGTCATCCTTTACCCGCCGCATTTCCTCCGTGATCGGTAGGATGGAGCGGACGTCGGCTTTGGGGAATCGCTTCTCGAAGGCCTCCACGATCGCGTCTTCGCGATACGAGCCGTGCTCACCACCTGGAAGGAACGGAGGGAAGGGTGCCTGGATTCCAAAGGACGCCTGCCTGGAAACGGAATCTTGACTTCTCGCCACCATATAGACGGGGTCGGCCCCAATCGCATTGTCGAGATCCGTCTCGAGTCGTTCCATGGGAATAGGCGCACCCAAGCCGAGCCGCGCTAATTCCGCCTCGACTCTGTCCGTGACTCGCGGAACGTAAACGCGCGTCATCGCGCTTTTCGGAGTCAGGACGAATGCGACGCCCGGCATGCTCAGACCGGTAAGATAGAAAAGGTTCTCCTCCTGTCGGAATCCTTGCACGCGGAAATAGGCATTGTGTCGGTGCTCGTCCCAGGCATCGATAACGCCTTTTTCACCGAAGAGAACGACGAGGCCATCGGGAATGCTCTCCGCGAGTCGTGTGCGGCGCGTGGCGAAAGTGGAGGGCGAGAAGACGTCGGCGTGCGTAGGAAACTTGCCCGAGGAGGCCTGGGCGGCGTCTTGCTCGTTGGCGTCCACGGTGGCGGTTAGCGTTGGCCCAGGTTGGCAGCCCGACGTGGATAAGCCGAAAAAGACGAACATGGCGGGAACTATCATCATCTTGTGGGAATTCATCAGACGCTCCTTTGGCTCCGAAGTGACGAAGGAGCCTACCCCCGCCCATCGTGCGTGTCAAGAATCTTCCGTCTAGAACTAATCGCTGGGTCGGAAGGCCTTGCCTGGATCGACCACTACCCCGGCAATCAGGTAGAGCCCAGCCGCCGAAGCCATTACGACCTGGAAGCCCATGCTCATGGCGAGGAGGGTGGCGAGGGGTGGCGCCAACACGCTGGCGCAGCCATTGATCGCCCACGCCCAGGGAGCTAGCGGTGCGGCTTTGGCTTTCACTTGCTCCAAGCCGGAGGGGAAGGGTATGCCCATGAAAAACGCGATGGGGGCAAGCAGAGTCGCAGTGGTCAGGACTCGCGCCGCGTCGCCGAGAGCGAGGAGAATCGAGAACAAGGGGTTGAGGGCGATGGCGTAGAGGAACGTCAGAACCGCGATCCCGGCGGCTACAGCGGGAAGCGGGAAGCGATGACTCACGAGGCTACCCAGGCCCGAGAAGACGAGCATGGAGGCGATGACCGTTGTCGCCGAGAGGACTGGATAAGACAAGAAGAACGTGAACTTCTGAATGAGCGCGATCTCGAGAAAAAGGTAGCCCAGCCCGAGACATCCGAAATAGAGGGCGACCTTAGAACGGCCGTATTCCAGTCGCCGCAAGTTGGGAACGAGGATGAGTGGAGCAAGCACTAGCCCGATCGAGGCAACCACCGCTTGCGCGAACACAGCAAGCAAGATCACGTAGCCCCATTCGACGAAGGGGATCCACTGCAGTCCCAATTCGGCTACGAGCGAGGGCAACGTATCCCACCGAAAGAAGTTGAAAAAGTAGGGCCGGTCGTCCACCGGGGCCTCCAACTGAAACGGGTATTGGCGGAGAAACTCGTTTCGCCGAGAAGACAGCATCTCTCTGGCGCTATGGGCATAGAACGGCTCCGGCAACACGTGATGGCGATTCGTCTCTTCCGGCGCGAGCCCGGGGTGCCAGAAACGGTCGAAGGCTCGAGTCTCACCGAACTCGCGCACCGCTTCCACGTCGGCGACGCTCACGGGTGAGGCCCTCAGTAATAAGGTTGCGGTTGCCCAGCTCCGGATTCCCACCAGGTGATCGCCGGGTGAGCTCGCACCGAGACTTTCTAGCGCCGCCACAGCGGTGTGGAATATACGAGGCACATCCCGAGGGGGCGTCTTGACCCAACGAGTGAGCGCGAGCACGCCGATTGGGGAGAGCCGATCTATCGCCGTCTCCAGAGACTCCACCGTATAGAGGTAGCTTTCACTCGCCGCGTGGACTCCGCTGGCTGAGGAGGCGAACGAGTCGAGTAGGGAGATACTGATGACGTCGAAATGTTCCGAGCTCGTTTCGAGAAACCGCCTGGCTTCTGTTAGTTGCACTTCGACTGCCGGATGATCGTAGAGTTCACCGCTGTCTTCGCGGAGCGTATCTCCGACGATCTTCGCGACGTTCTCGTCGAGCTCGACGGCAACGACACGTCGCGCCCCGTGGTGCAGCGCCGACAAAACCTCGAGCCCTCCTCCTGCGCCGAGGACGAGCACGGAAGGATCTGGGGGGGCCAAGCGGTACGGCAAGGCAGAGGTCATGTAATCGAGGAAGGTCAGATTGGAACCCTTAGCCTGAGTAACCGAGCCCAACTGGTCGCCATCCGAGAAGAGCCCGATCTGCTGGGGGATGTCCCCGGTAAATTGGAGCGAGAGGCCTGGCGCGTAACGAACCGTCGGTCCGGCAACGGCGTCGACCACGGCGAGCGGGCTTATCGCGCGGGCCCTTCTCTGTGAGCCGGCGGCTTCCAGCGCGATGGCCAGACCCTTGTACGGGGATACCTCATGGGGGATGAGTGAAGCGGTCATCGGTGCGGCTAGCGCGGCGACGAGGGAAAGCAGGACAAGGCGTCTGCGCGGTGCGGCCACCGCCGCCGCGAGCGCCGCCGCGATGGCGACCGGCCCAACCGCCTGCAGCGGCTCCATCCAATACAGAAGCAGCGTAATCGACAAGGCACCAAGGCCCGCGCCCATGAGGTCAGAGAAATAGACCATGCGCACACGATTCCAACCGATGAGTGCCAAGGCGAGCGCCGCACCGCCCAGACCGAAAGGGATACCCAGAAAGAGGTAGAAGGCCATCAACCATAGGGCTTCTTTGGGTGCCCAGACGATCATGAACGGTTCGAACGGGATCTGTAATGCGGCGGCGAGTCCACCGACCTCCGCTAGCGCGGTTCCGAGGGCCAAGGGTGCGAATAGGCGGTCGGCTGCACCGGAACGTGGTTGAACGATCGATAGGAGCGTCCCACTCGCCCCCAGACCAAGCATGGCGACACTGATGATCAAGTAAGCAAAGTGATACCAGAGGGAGATGGAGAAGACGCGAAGGAGTGTCACTTCGAATGCAAGAAGCGACGCGGACAACAGTGCTACCGAGAGCAGCTGGGAGCGGGCGTGCAAGGTGGCTAGTGTTTCCCGACCAGAGGGACGAAGCGAACAGGGAGAAGACTTCGGGAAGTCGTTTTTCCTTCCTTCGTTTTCTCCACCAACATCAGGGTTTGAACTTGGAACCGGTTTCCGACCGGTATCACCATGACACCGCCTGCCTTGAGCTGGCGAATCAGGGGAGGGGGAATGTGCTCGGCGGCCGCGGTCACGACAATTGCGTCGAACGGCGCGTGCTCCTCCCAGCCGTAATACCCGTCAGCGATCCGTGACTCGACGTTCGAATGTCCCAAGCGTTTGAAACGCTCGCTCGCCTGATCTCCGAGTTGCTGCAGGATCTCCACCGTGTAGATCGTCTCCGCGAGCTGGGCGAGCACCGCCGCCTGATAGCCAGAGCCGGTCCCGACTTCCAGAACAATGTCGTCAGAATCAAGCGCCGCCAGTTGGGTCATGAGCGCGACGATGTAGGGTTGCGAGATCGTCTGGCCCAGCCCGATGGGTAGCGGATGATCGTTGTAGGCCTGATCACGATCTTGTTCCCGGACGAACAAGTGGCGTGGAACTTTCCTCATGGCGCTCAGGACCCGCGGGTCGTCGATGCCCCGGCCTTCGATCTGTCGGGAGACCATACGGTTCCGCTCGGAGTGGAACCGATCCGCTTGGGACTGGTGAGCCGGCCGGGCCAGAGCGCCGGAAACGAGGAGGAAAAGGACCGTCCCCAGTACTTTCAGGAAGGCGTGCAGGTTGCGCATGTTCAACCGGCTGCTATAATAGCGCGCCTCTCCGGTATTTAGGCAAGGCCCACTCCACCAGGAGGTCTAATTTGAGCGAGGTCAGATGGGATCACAGCCGCCAGGCTCAAGATAACATTCTGGATTGCATCGGAAGGACTCCCACCGCTCCATTGCAGCGGGTGTCGGCGGAGGTGTCCGCGGACATCTATGTGAAGCTCGAGTACTTCAGTCCATCAGGGAGCCTGAAGGATCGAATCTACAAGGCGATGATCACCGAAGCGGAGAAACGAGGCGAACTAAAACCGGGGATGACCATCTTGGAGTGCTCGACAGGTAACGCGGGCATCGCTTGCGCATTCATCTCGTCGGTGAAGGGATATCGGTGCGTTATCGTGATGCCGGAAGGCATGAGTGAAGAACGCAAGAAAATGGATCGCGCCTACGGTGCGGAGCTCATATTCACGCCCGGGGGCGAGAGTGACGTGGACTTGGCGCTCGCGAAGCTCGAGGAGATTCGTCAGCAAGATCCCGACAAGTATTGGGTACCGGCGCAGTTCGACAACCCGGACAATGTCGAGGCACATTATCACTCTACCGGACCCGAGCTTTGGGAGCAGTTAGATGGACGCGTCGATGCATACGTGGCTACGCAGGGTACCGGCGGGGCACTAACCGGTATCGGCCGATACTTCAGAGAACGGAATTCGGAGGTAGAGCTCTTCGCCGTGGAGCCGGCGGAGTGCCCCTTGCTTTCTCGGCGCGAGTGGGGCGCTCACCGCATCGAGGGGATCGGGGATGGTTTCGTTCCCCGCGTTCTCGATCTGTCTCAGTTGACGGGTATCGTGACGACCACGAGCGATGAAGCTCTGGCTATGGCTCGTCGGCTCGCGAAGGAGGAAGGAATTTTTTGCGGGATCTCCTCGGGCTCCAACGTCGCGGCCGCCTTGAAGTTGGCGCTGGCCCGTCCGGCCCTCAAACGTATTGCGACGATGATCAACGACAGCGGCCAACGTTACTTCACGACTGAGCTCTGCGGTGAGCCCAAGCACGTCGATATCCCCGAGCGAGATCATCCGATGGACCCGCATACGGTTAGTGAGCTCGACCGTTTCCAAAAGAACTGGGTTGTCATTGACTAGTGCCGATCGTCTCTTCTCTTAGGCGCATTCCCCGGATGGCGTTCGAGTCAGCATGGCCGAACTAGGACGTCGCTGCCCCCTTTGCGAAAAGGAGTTTCCTGCCGAGTCATCAGAATGGACGTGCTCCGGGTGCGGGTCGAACCTCGATGTGCTCTATGACTACGACGCGATTCGGAAGGCTTGGAGTCGCGAGGAGCTAGACGGCGATCCCGAGAGGAGCATGTGGCGCTATCGCGCCATCCTCCCCGTTGAAGAAGATGCCTTCGTCCCACCGCTCGCGACCGGCTGGACGCCGCTGACTCCAGCGGTGCGTTTGGGCTTTGAGCTCGGTTTCGGCTCGCTCTATTTAAAGGAAGACAATCGCAATCCGACTGGCTCACTCAAAGATCGCGCCAGCGCCATGGCGGTGGCGCGCGCCGTCTCGGAGGGACATCGTGTCTTGGCTTGCGCTTCTACCGGGAATGCCGCATCGGCATTGGCGGGCATGTGCGCGAGCGCTGGGTTGACCAGTGTGATCTTCGTCCCTGAATCGACGCCCTCCGGAAAGTTGGCGCAGATCGTTGCGTTCGGTGCCTACCTCATCCGAGTGGAAGGTATGTACGATGTAGCGTTCGATCTAGCCGCGGAAGCGTGCGCGAGTTTCGGTTGGTACAACCGCAACACCGGAACGAATCCCTACCTGAGCGAGGGAAAGAAGACCGCGTCCTTCGAGATTGCCGAGCAACTCGACTGGACCCCCCCGGATTGGGTGTTCGTGCCGGTCGGGGACGGAAATATCATCGCCAGCGTAGGCAAGGGCTTCGAAGAGCTGCTCCACATCGGTTTCATCGAGAAGTTGCCTCGACTTGTTGCAGTCCAGTCAGAAGGCTCGAGTGCGATCGCCGACGCCCTCTTGGGGGACGGCGTCATTCGTCCGGTGCAGGTCCGCACCATTGCCGACGGCATCGCGGTCGGACTGCCCCGGGATCCCCAGCGCGCGATGCGCGCCATCCTTCACTCCAACGGAGTCGCTTTAAAGGTCACCGATGGCGAGATTCTGGAAGCGCAGTCGCTCCTGGCGAGAAAGACGGGGGTCTTCGTCGAGCCGGCAGCCGCTGCGTCCCTCGCTGGTCTCGTGCGCATGGCGGGGCAGGGCCAAGTGGATCGCGACCACACGGTGGTTCTGCTGCTAACAGGAACAGGCCTCAAGGATACCGCATCGATTCTCGACCGGGCCCTTCTAGCCGATCCGATTCCCGCTCGGCTCGAGGAGGTGGAACGACGTTTGGCCGATAACCCGTTGGATGTCGAGGGCGGGTTTCAGAGTCGATCGAAATCCGGCGACGCCTCGTGACGACCATCGAGTCCCGATTCGGTTTGGCGGATGCCTTCGAGGTGCGCGCCGGGGACGTGGTGAGCTTGGTGGGAGCTGGTGGCAAGACGACAACGCTCTACGGCTTGGTAACGGAGCTGCGACGGTTGGGGCTCTCCGTCGTAGCCACCACTACCACCCATACCCAGACACCGGACTCACCCACTACCGCCCCTCCGATAGTCTTTGCCAGCGAAGAGGAGAACTGGTTGCAAAGCGTGAGAGCCAGGCTGGACCGTTACGGCGCGGTAACGGTGGTCGGAGCACGCAAGCGGGAGGACAAGCTCAAGGGTCTCGAACCGGAGGATATCGATTCCCTTCGCGGTATGGCCGACTGTGTGATTATCGAGGCCGATGGTGCGCGGGGTCGTTCCCTGAAGGCTCCCGCTCCCCACGAACCCGCTGTCCCGGAGTGGACGACATCTACGATTATCATCGCCGGAATCGATGTGCTCGGACGCCGGCTCGATGAGGAGAGCGTTCATCGGCTCGACGTCGTTCAGGAACTGTGCGGCGCAGCGAAGGGGAGTCCTATCGTGGAGGAAGTCATCGCCCTGGCGCTGGTGCGCGGCTATTTCCCGACCGTTCCAAAAACATCGAGAAAGATCGTTTTCCTAAACAAGGTTGATGACACACTCCTGAAACAAGCGGAGACAGTAGGAGAGTTACTCCTTTCCGCAGGAGCGCCGGAGGTGATCTTCGGAGAGGCGATCCAGCCGAACGGCTGCTTCTACAATATGAAGACGTCTTGATTACGGCCATCCTCCTCGCCGCGGGGTCCTCTTCGCGAATGGGTCGCGCCAAGCTCGAGCTGGATCTCGCGGGCCGCACGGTGTTCGAGCGCTCCCTGTCGGCGTTGCTGGACTCGCCGGTGGATCGGATCCTCGTGGTGCAGCCGGCCGCGGGTATCAGCGGCGTTCCCTCAACGGATCGCGTGCAGGTGGTCACCAATCTACATGCGGAGGACGGGCTGGCTAGCTCGATCCAAGCCGGGATGGCTGCGCTGCCGGGTGGTACTCGTGCGCTTCTCGTAGCGCTCGCCGACAAGCCGCTCCTTCAGGCGGAGACCGTCACGATGCTGATTGACCGATTCCATCAAGAGGGACTGCCGATCGTCTACCCCACCTACCGGGGGACCCAGGGGCATCCGGTGCTCCTATCTAGCGAATTGTTCTCGGAGTTAGTGCGGCTGCAAGGCGATTCGGGCGCTAAGGCTCTGCTTAGCAAGTTCGCCGAACGAACCCTCGAAGTGGAAACGGATGACGAGGGAGTATTGTTGGACATCGACACTCCCGAAGATTATGCTAAGTGTGTGAAGAGGTTAGGGCAATAAGCGGTCCTAAAGAAGAGGGAAGCGTTGCCGGGTCACGTTCAAAAATCGGTCTACCAAGAAGTGGAGGAGGCGCTCCATCGCGGGGAAGCGGTGGCTCTGGTGACCATTTTAAAGACCCAGGGGTCTACACCGCGAAAGGCGGGGGCCAAGATGGTAGTGGGGCGCGACGGTCGTCTGCGGGGAACGGTTGGCGGTGGCTGCGTCGAAGCGGAGATCCTCTGGCGGGCACGCCAAGCCATCGACAACCGCCAATGCGAGATTCATTCTTTTGACTACAACGCCGACGAAGAGGAAAACGGCCTCATTTGTGGAGGGAGCGTGACGGTTTTCATCGAGCCGGTCATTCCAGCGCCACGGGTCTTCATGGTCGGCGCCGGTCATATCGCGATGCCCCTCAGCCAAATTGCGAAGCTAGCGGGCTTCGAAGTCATCGTTCTGGACGATCGGGTCAAATACGCCAACCGCGAGCGTTTCCCCGACGCCGATGTGGTGGAGGCGGGGCCGATCCCGGAGATCGCCGACAAGTTTACCTACGGTGACAACGCCTATGTCGTGATCGTCACCCGCGGCCACACCTCCGACGAGGAGGCCCTAAGAACATTCATCGAGTACGACACTGCGTACCTGGGTCTTATCGGTAGCGTCACGAAGATCGAAAAAATATTCAATCGCCTAGAGCGCGACGGCGTACCGCGTGAAAAGCTGGAAGGCGTTCACTCTCCCATGGGACTTGATTTGGGCGGAAGCAACCCCGGGGAAATCGCCGTGTCCATCGTGGCCGAGATGGTGGCGGTACGGTATCAGCGATCGGGGAAACCGATGAAGTATACCGAGCGCCAGGAGTACTATGGCAAGGTCTGAGCGGGTCATTGCTCGATCCAATCGTTCTAAAACACCCACGATTTTAGTCATTCTTCCTTCCATCTGAATACATTCACTGCCGTTCAGAAGCCGGGGCGGTTCGATTTGTAGTCGGCTCTCATGGCTAAGAAAGCGGTTGTCGCTATCGGCGGTAACGCATTGATCCGCCCGGGGCAGGCTGGAACCATCCCCGAGCAACGGGCGAACGCCGAAACGGCTCTTCGAAACCTGCTCCCGCTCGTCGAGCAGGGAGATCGGAGCGGAGCTGTTGGTGATCGCGACCGGGGTCGAACGCGTGTCTCTCAATTACGGCCAACCCGACGAGCAGCCCCTCCGCGAAGTCACTGCAGACGAGGCCGAGTCCTATTTAAGCGAAGGCCACTTTCTGCCCGGCAGCATGGGGCCCAAGATCGAGGCGGCCATCGACTACTTGCGCGGGGGTGGTCGCGAAGTGTTGATCGCGGATATTGGGTGCGTTCAGCAAGCTCTTGTCGGCAAGAGTGGAACGCGCATCCTCCCGTAACGGTTTTCTATTTTTTCCTCACATATTCTTTTTTTCATCGCTTGGGAAAAAATTCCTCAGGTTTTTTCTAGACCTACCCCAAGATATTGGGTAGAATCTCGCACCATAAACTAAATCTTGGGGTATGGAGGTGGATCTTGTCAGGTGGTATGGAGGTGGATCTTGTCAGGTGGCGACCTTCCAGTCTTGATCGAGCAAAACCGGATTCAACGTCGAGTGGGGCAGATGGCCGAGGAGATTGCCCGGGATTACACCGGGAACGACCTACATATGGTCGGGGTGCTTCGAGGGGCCTATCAGTTCACCCAGGATCTCTCGACGAGGATCGATCTTCCCCACATCGTGGACTACATCTCGGTGGCCAGCTACGGGCAAGGAACGACATCTTCGGGGCAGTTGCAGCTTCGCATGGACATGTCGAAGCCGGTCGTGGGGAAAGACGTCTTGCTCGTCGATGACATCGTAGATACCGGGTGCACCTTGAGTTGGTTGGTCGACTACGTGAGGATGCACAAACCGCGTTCGGTTCGCACGTGCTGCTTTTTGGACAAGCCGTCGAGGAGACAAGTAACGGTTCCTACAGATTACA
Organism: Candidatus Marinacidobacterales bacterium; assembly: GCA_965219415.1. Classification (GTDB taxonomy): domain Bacteria; phylum Acidobacteriota; class Vicinamibacteria; order Marinacidobacterales; family DATDRI01; genus CBDCNP01. The sequence continues at coordinate 467,576 of OZ244742.1, read as the reverse complement.
TAGGATCCCCCATCGACGACGTCTTCGTCGTCGGCTATGGGCTGGACTACCAGGAGAAGTATCGGGAGCTGCCCTTCATCTCTTGTGTTTCCCCGAAGGAGATCTTGGTCTAGTGTCTAGCCGCCCGCTTTGCCGAGGTCGGTTCGACCCGCCTCCTGTAGAATTCGAACACCCGCACTGGCACCGATCCGCGTCGCACCTGCTTCCACCATCTTGGTTGCGGTAGCTGCGTCTCTCACTCCGCCGGCGGCTTTGACCCCGATCTTTTCCCCCACGATCTGACGCATCAGCGCCACGTCTTCGGCCGTCGCACCGCCCGGTCCGAACCCGGTGGAGGTCTTGACGAAGTCGGCACCCGCCGCCGCCGCCAAGGTGCTGGCCTTGATTTTTTCCTGCTGGTTCAAAAGCGCGGCCTCGATGATGACCTTGGACAGAGCGCCCGACTCTTGGCAACAGCAGACCACTCCCGTGATGTCCGACTCGACCAGCTTGTAGTCCTGAGACTTCAAGGCTCCCACGTTGATGACCATGTCGATCTCCGTCGCGCCATCGAAAAGAGCCCGTCGCGTCTCGTATACCTTGACGTCCGCGGTGTTGGCACCCAGAGGGAATCCGACGACGGTGCAGACGCCCACCTGAGTACCCCTCAGTAAAGATGCCGAGAGTCGAACCCAAGTCGGGTTCACACACACCGTTGCGAATCCGTATTGTGCGGCCTCCTCGCAGAGTTTCCGGATTTGAGGTTCGGTGGCATCGGGCTTGAGAAGCGTGTGATCGATCATGCGCCCAAGCGATGTACCGTGATGCTGGGGATCGGCGTGGAGTCCCAGTCGTTCCGCGCCGCCGTCGACGAGTCGGCGGATCGCGTTGGGGCAGCGACTGAAACCAAGCTGGTGACAGTCGCACGTGCCTTCCGCTTCTATCTGGGCAAGGATGGCGCGGGTAATGGACTCGGTTAGCGCGTCGAGTTCCTCTTTCGATATCACCAGATCTCCAAGCCGTTGGCTTTGGTTATTCTACGGTTTTACCGCGCGTACCGCATCCCCCCGACCCTCGACAACCAAGAGCAACTGCCCGGCATCGGCACCGTGGTTTCGTTGCTCGAGGCCGCCGGGCCAGATGATGTGGATCTCGTCCGCTTCGTCGAGCTCGCCCATGCCGAAATACAGGCGGGGGTCGTTCGAGGACAAGAAGCTTCCCGAGGGATGCATTTCCTTGACTTGTCGTCGGTTGCCGGTGGTCAGTACGACCCGCGCGCCGATTGCATCGCGATTACTGGTCGTGCCCACCAGGTGGAGGGCAATCCACTGTCCCTGATCGCGCGTCTGGTTTTGTAGAAGCGACGGGAACATCGTCGATATTAATGATGATGGCATCGACGTCCCCGTCATCGTCCATGTCGCCGAAGGCTCCTCCTCGGCTGGAGGCTTCTTGCTCCATGGCATCTCCCGTCGCGAAGACATTTTCGGCGAACTCTTTCCCTCCCTGGTTCACGAAGACTTGGTTTCGCTGTCGATACGGGCTCCCCCCGCTGGTTTCATGAATCTGAGGGTATACGTGGCCGTTGGCGACGAAGAGGTCTTGATCCCCGTCGTTGTCGAAGTCTACGAACCGGGTGGCCCGGCCGAGCAACGGGAGGCTTGCCATTTCCAGGCTAGTCTCGTTGGTGAGGTCGACGAAGTTCCCACTCCCTTCGTTTGAATAGAGCGTATTGGTCTCATTGGCGAAGTTGGTAACGAAAATGTCGGGGAGCCCGTTGGCGCCGAGGTCCGCCACGTCGACTCCCATTCCCGCTTCCGGCGAACCGTAGGCATTGTAGGCGGCGCCGGAGAGTAGACCCACTTCTTGAAAGCGGCCGTTGCCCTCGTTTCGGAGCACGAAGTTGGGCACCGAATCGTTGGCGATATAGAGGTCGGTATCCCCGTCTCCGTCATAGTCCAAAGTGACCACTCCGAGTCCGTACGCGCTCTTCGAGTCGGAGAGCCCGGCTTCACGGGTGCCGTCGGCGAAGGAGCCATCTCCGCGGTTCCGATAAAACACGTCGGCCGCACCCGTCAATCCCTTAGGACCGCAGAAGACGTCGAGCTGAAACCATCGACAAGTGGGGCCGCTTCCAGGTAAGGGGAGCTTCGTCACGTCCGGATCGACATAGTTGACTAGATAGAGGTCGAGATCTCCGTTGCCCTCGGCGTCGAAGAACGCGCTACCTGTACCCCATCCTGCATGGCCGACGCCGGTCTCGCGGGTCGCGTCGCTGAAGGTGCCATCTCCCTGGTTCCTGAAGAGCACGTTGGGTCCGATATTGGTTACGTAAAGATCACTGAGGCCGTCGTTGTCGTAGTCTCCCACTGTGCAACCGACACCCCAGCCGGTGTCCCCAACGCCCGTTTGTTCGGTCACGTCGCGGAATAACCAATTTCCCTCATTGCGATAGAGCCGGTTGGGGCCCGCCTCGACGATACGGGTATCGTCGACTCCTGCGCCATTAACGAGATAAACATCGAGATCTCCATCCTGGTCATAGTCGATCAACCCGGCCCCGCTCCCGAGGGAGCCGAGAATGAAACGTTTTTCAGCGTCGCCGCTTACGTTTCGGTAGGTGACCCCCGAGGCGTCAACCATTTCGGTGAAGCGCAGTTTCCCCTGCGACGGGGACGAGGCGAACGTCACGCCTGCCGAAGCGAATAGGATTAGTAGGAGTATATGGGAGTGGACGGTTGAGGATGGCACCGACAGGACAGGTTCACACCGGCCGACTGTATTTTCGTTCGATCCGAACAACCTTGCGCACCCGATTTTGGTGGCGGGCCTCGCTGATCTCGGAAGCAAGAAAAGTGCGAACGACCTTGGCCATGGTTTCGTTGGAGATCATGCGCGAGCCGAGCGTCATCACATTAGCATCGTTGTGCTCTCGGCTATTTCGCGCCGTGGCTTCGTCATGACATGGAGCGGCACGGACCCCCGGAACTTTGTTGGCGGTGATGGCAGATCCTATTCCCGCGCCGTCGACCACGATGCCGATCTCGGCGCGACCCACCGCGACGGCTAGGGCCACGGCGTGCGCGAAGTCCGGATAGTCGACCGACTCCGTCGAGTCGGTTCCGAAATCCATGAAGCTGATGCCTTGCTCGGAGAGAAGGCGCTTGACGTCTTCCTTCATATCGAATCCGGCGTGATCGGAGCCGATCGCGACACGGGCCTTCTCCGGCGCGAGTGGGCCAGTGGGTTTCTCCGAAACCACGCGGATGCGCTTCTTTTGAATCCACTCCCGGGCGATGTCAGTGACGATAGTGCCTTTGGGCACATCGAGGATGGCTCCCTCGGGGAGTGACTGGACGTCTTGGCCGGTGATGAAACGGCGACTCATCGCTGCGATGGCTACAAGGACGGGGGGCCCATTTCAGCGCGATGCGACGGAGCCGTCCCGTATCGTGAAAGGACTCTCGGTTTCGGCGGTCGTTTCGGCGACCTCGTCGGTCACGCGAACGCGAATCGCATAGTCGCCGGGGGTGCACTTACGGAGCGGGATGGTGGCGGTGATCCCTACCGGGTCGGAGGTGGGGAAGAGATGGTTGGTGGGCACGCCCATGAACAGGCGTCCGTCTCGCATGACGAAGAGCTCCACTTTGATTCGCTTCTTTCCGTCGGGCTCGCTTTGAGCACCGTAGGCCTGAAGATAGAGCCCAAGGTCGTCCGTCGAATCGAAGCTCCCGTCAGTACTCGGAATCACTCTTACGCTGCCGAACTGAAACGAAACGGTCGTGACGTGTCCATGGCGGACTCGACCAGCCCCCCGGCGAGGAATAGCGAGCTCAGGGATAGCGTTTCCGGATCGATGGCCCGTATCTCGAGCGGTTGTTCAGCCGAGCCGACGCGATCGCGTTCGCTGTCGCGCAAAATGGCCTGGAGCGTATAACTCCCGGGCGGCGCTTCGAGAGACTCTTCGAGGCCCAACTGGTAGTCCGCTCGGCCGATGGGGTTTTGTGAAACCTGGTGGGGTGGACCCAATATCAAATACATCCGGCCGCGGTCGGTAGCCCACCCCGGCTTGCCGGCACTGAAGCGGTTCGCCACGTACGCGTAGCGCTCGAAGTAGTCTGCCCGGTACTCGTTCCCTGGTGCCTCGGGGAACGGGTCTCGTCTTTTCCAGAAATTCTCGATGAAGGCTAGGCGTTCCTCCTCCTTGGCGAGTGCTTCGTACCGTTCACGTTCGGCCTTGGAGATGATCCAGCGCACGTACTCTCGGGGCCATCGTTTTAGAAGCTCGGAAATATCCTTGCCCGCGATCTTTTGGGATTCCTGCGCGCCGAGCGGCATCGAGAAGGACGCGAGCAGGAGGAATACAATGACAAATCTCATGGAGGAATGGAGTGTATGACTGGTCCGCAGAAGTGTCAAACTCCTCGTTCTATTCTCTAATCTGCGGAATGCAATATCGGCCTAGTTGAAGGGGTCAACAACAAAATCCGTGTTCTGCAACGACGCGCCTACGGCTATCGCGACGAGGAATATCTCAAGCTGAAGATCGTGGCGGCTTTCCTTCCGCCATTACCCAGAAATGCAGTTTTCAACCCACACGAATCCGCGTAGACCCACTTTTTGCAACATGTGAACACGAATGATCTTGACACCTTTCTCGAACGTAATGTAGCTTACTCCCATTCAAGGAAAGTCATTGTATCTAGCCCCAGTACATTTCGATTACTTCCAACCGTGGACGAACCTGGGCGCTACTCTTTCGTTTCAGATTGAAGTTGTGGTCTGTTTTCATGCGAGCGACCTTGCTTAAGGGGGTCCTATGTCGGTGAGACGTTGTTTCGAAGCGACGCTTATCCTGGCGTTGCTAGTCGTAGTTAGTGTCCCGGCGTTTTCGCAGTCCTCGGTATCACTGGGGACGATCGAAGGCACGGTCAAGGACGCAACGGGCGGAGTGCTGCCCGGCGTTTCGGTGGACATCAGGCAAATAGAAACGGGATTCAGGCGTGCCTCGGTCACCAACGCGTCCGGAAACTTTCGCGCGCCGCTGCTGCCGGTGGGCGAATACGTTTTGACCCTTGAATTATCGGGATTCAAGACGATGGTGCGTGAGGGGCTCATTCTCACGGTCGGTGGGACGGTGACGCTAGGCAACCTAGTATTGGAAGTGGCCACCGTAGAAGAAACGGTAACCGTCACGACAGAGTCCCCGATCATCGAGACTTCTCGGGCGGTCCTCGCGTCCACCATCCGAACCGATGCCATCGACAATCTTCCGGCGAACTCTCGCGACTTCCAGGACTTCGCCACCCTGACCCCCACCGTTATTAGGGAGGCGGACCGCGACACGATCTCGATGGCCGGCGCCAAGGGGATCGACACCGGCGTCATGGTGGATGGGCAGGATTTCACGAATACGTTCTTCGGCTCCGCCCACGGTCAGCCGGAGGTGATCCAGTTCGTGATCCCCCAAGAAGCGATCCAGGAGTTCCAGGTGATGGCCAACGGCTTCTCGGCAGAGTTCGGCCGGTCCGCGGGTGGCGTACTCAACGTGGTGACCAAATCGGGCACCAACGATTTCGAAGGGAGCGGCCACTATTTCGGCCGCAACGAGGCATTGCTGGCCACGCTAGCCGTCAACGATCCGCAGAGCCCTACCGGCTTCACCAACGTTCCCAAGACCGACTTCTCGCAGCACCAGTTCGGCGCAACCATCGGAGGACCCATCGCGAGAGACAAGGCCCACTTCTTCGCTTCGGTTAGCCGATCCGATTTCACGTCCCCATTTCTCGTGCGTTTCAACCGGGACGTATCCAACATTCCTAGCAACACGGACCTTTTTGGAGGGCCTGTCGCGGGTGTGGACGACATTAACTCCCTGCAGGGTGATTTTCGGCGGGACATCAAACTCACCGCTTTCCTGGTCAAGACGGATATCCAGCTCACTTCGAACAACACTTTGTCGGTGCGCTACAACTTCAGCAAGTTTACCGGCGACAATTTCGGTGCCAGTGCCGGCGGCGTGGAGGGCAACGTCCAGAGCTCTTCGCAAGGAAACACCGAGACTACCTCGGACACAGCTCACTCGCTGGTGGTGAGCAATGCCACGGTCATCGGCACCAAAAATTCAACGAGTTCAAGTTCCAGTACGCCTACGAGGATCGTCCCCGGGCAAGCAACAACGACTTGGGTCCCGACGTGCGCATTGACGGTTGCTGCCGCTACGGTCGCCTTGGATTCTTACCCATCTTGTCCGATCACACTCGGTGGCAGCTCACCGATAACTTCACGTATCTTTTCGGTGACCACGACATGAAGATGGGTTTCGACTTCAACTACACCGAGACCTCACAGCAGTTCTTCGGCTTCTCGGCGGGTGAGTGGCGGTTCTCGAACCTCGAAGACTATCTCGCCAATTCACCACGCTCCTTGTTCCAGCGGGCGGGACTGAACGGTTTCACCACCGTGGAGTCTGGGACCATCGCCTTCAGCCAAAAGGAATTTGCCCTTTATGTCAACGATACCTGGAGGCCGTCACCGGGCCTGACGCTAACGCTGGGTCTACGCTGGGAAGGCTTGCAAAACCCGGATGCACCCGAAGAGGCGTTTGGCAGGCCGGCCCGAAATCCGAACGATCCAGGCGCGGTCTTCGGTCTCGATCAGCCCATCGTCCCCGACGACTACAGCCAGTGGCAGCCTCGTTTCGGGTTCGCCTATGACCCGAGTAACGACGGGCAGACGGTCATCCGCGGCGGGGCCGGAATCTTCAACTCCCGTACTCCGTTGCTCTTGTGGGCGAACATTCAGACGTTGAATGGTTTCCGGCAAGGATTGTATTTCTTCTTCCGGCCGACCTTCATCACGTTTCCAGAAGTCCTACCCGAGGCCGGGATTCCGCCTGACGATCCCCGGACGAATATTCCGTCGGAGGTTTTCTTCGCGAATCCGGATTACGTGAACCCTCGGAATCAACGGTTCAACTTGGGAATCGAGCACCAGATGGGCGAAGACTTCGCGGTGGGAAGTGGATGGTGTTTACGCGCACTCCACACATCAACAGAGACAACGACGGAGAAGACGATGCCGCCCGCGGAATCGTGGATGCGTCCAACCGGGCCAGAGTGGACGCCATCGGTCAGGATCAACTGCCCGACGGGCTGCAGCTCCACGGTGCCGGCCGACAGCCGAGCTTCTATAACTTCGATTGGCGCTTGCAATGGTCGCCGCAGCTCGGGCCCGGTCAGATGGACCTGATCTTGGAGGTCTTCAACCTGTTCAATAGCGTCAAACCGGAGCATCTCCGAGGACCTCCAGGAGCTTCCTCTCCAGAACTTCGGTCTTCCCGATCTCATCGGAACCGCGCGACAGGCGCAGTTCGGTGTTCGTTATCGCTTCTAGCGCGAGCCTCTAGCACGTCGTTCGTTAGGCCAGCCTCCCTCACGGGAGGCTGGCCTTTTTTCTGGGTCTACGCGGATTCGTGTGGGTTGAAAACTGCATTTCTGGGTAATGGCGAAAGGAAAGTCGCCACGATCTTCAGCTTGAGATATTCCTCGTCGCGATAGCCGTAGGGCGCGTCGTTGCAGAACACGGATTTTGTTGTTGACCCCTTCAACTAGGCCGAGACTGACTTTGTTCTCCGGATGACAGTAGGAGGCGATACCATCCCAATGGGACTCAATCATACCGGCGAACTTCTGGTACGGATGCAGGCGTTGCCATTTGAGGCTGTCTTTCCAACGAGTGAAAAAGGCGCGAGCGCCGCGTTCGGTGCGGTAACCCCAGAGTTGCCCGAAGGCCTCCTTCAAAATATAGGCGGTGTTCAGGCGCCGGTTGGCCTGGAGCAACTTTTTGAGTGCGCGGCGACCGTCTAGGCTCAGGTTCTCCCGCCGGGAAAGCAAAGTGTAACGCTGCCCCTTGATGTACGACCGGTCCTTGCCGCTGAGGCGTTTGTACTCACCGCGCCGGACCTCATCGAGGGCCTTTGACAGATGACGCATGATATGAAACTTGTCGGAGATGATCCGCGCATTAGGCGCGTTGTGAATCACCGAGTTCCGGAAGGGCTTCCACATATCCATGGCGGCCAGCTTGATACGGGCGCTTTTCTTTCCGCCCAGCGCCTTGAAGAACAAATCGATGTCGGTTTCTTTGCGACCCTCACCGCCCACCCAGATGGGACGCGCCCGCTCCAGGTCGCTGACAATGACGCGATAGTTATGTCCCTTGCGGATGGAGATCTCATCGACACCGATGGCCCGAGGCGCCGGTAGCCCCGCCCGGTCGACCTGCTCTTGCATGTAGAGCGTGTATCCAGAGCCTTCACCGTACCGTGGTGCAGACGTTCCATCTCGGCCACCGCCTTGTTCGGCATATCCCGGCACAGCTTGCCCACATGCGTCGCAAAACGCTGGGTGTAGCGCGAGTTGTTCGCCAGCCAGTCTAGGTGTTCTACATGCACACCGCCGCACCCAGAACAGTTGACGCGCCAACGCTCGTATTCCAGATAGATCCGCCAGCCTGCCAACGACAGGTCGCGGACCCGGCACACTTGCTTGTCATAGCGCCCCCGGCACCGTTGCCCACAGTAAGAGCACACAGCTGTTTTTTTCGCCTCTTGAGCTGGATGACGCGGGCGTATCGGTCACCGAATAGACCCTTCAACCCGGCACCAACCACGAAACCTGGCAGCGCAAACAGCGAGCGGATCGACTGGGAATTTTTCACTCGGTTAGCCTATCCTAAAAATGGACCACTTTTCAGCACCTGATGAAGTACTCGATACCTTTTCCACACAATGAGTTACACTGTTTTTCCGTCAGAACTTACCCACACGAATCCGCGTAAACCCTTTTTTCTTTCGACTCCCGCACCGTAGAATGCACGCGACGATGAGGACGGCCTTCCTTCTGCTCCTACTCGCGGTCCGCACCCCTGCCATCGGGCAGGAGGAGTTCGAGGAGCTTTTCCGCAGGGCGGAAGGGCTTTCCGACCAAGGGAAAGAGATCGAGGTACTCGAGACGTTTCGTGCCGCAGCAGTGGTTTCCCCCAATAATCCCTACGTGCATTACAACATTGGCCGCTTGCTCCAGAGCAGCGGGCTCCTTTCCGAGGCCATCGTCTCCTATCGACGTGCGGTGGAGCTTGCCCCCGAGGAACGGCCCCTGCAATTCACACTGGGCGAAAGCCTCTATCGCGCGGGACAAAAGGCGGAGGCGGCCCGGGCCCTGGAGTTGGCGGCGGCTCCACCCGAGCCGATTCCAGAGGCGCTGCTCGTATTGGCCGCCGTCTACGAAGCCGAGCAAAAGCCGGAAGCCGCGCTGGTGACGCTCGCGCGCTATCTCGAGCACCGTCCCGACGACGTAAAGACACGAGTCCTGCTTGGAGACCATCTCGCCGGCGCCGGCCGCCACACCGAGGCGCTCGAGGTCTGGAAGGACGGACTAGAGATAGAGCCCTCACCGCAGCTTCTCTATCGGATCGGTAAAGACTTGAGCCGAGAGCGGGACAACTACGCCGAAGCGGAAGCCTATCTGCGCCGAGCTCTAGAGGTCGATCCCCCAACACCTCGAGACCCAAGTATTGCTCGGGAGAATGTTGACCCGGCAAGGAAAGACAGAAGAAGCGTTGGGGCTTCTAACCCGTGCCGCGAAAGATCACCCCGACTCCGCCAACCTCTTCTATCTCTTGGCAACTTTGTACCAACAACTAGGCAGAGAAGATGAGGCCGCGGAGGCGGGGCGGCAGTTTCAGAGGCTGAACGAGGAGACGGAGCAGCGGGATCATCGCGACGCCCAGATCAAGGTCACCTACAAGAGGGGGCGCGAGCTGCTGGAGCAGGGCCAGATGAATGAGGCCGAGGCCGCATTTAAGGCGGTCCTCGAGTTGGATCCTCAAGACGCGAACACGCACTCGGTGCTCGCGAAGATCGCGTTTTCGAAGGGTCGGCTACCGGAGGCCAAGCGATGGATCGGGGAGGCGCTTCAGTACGACGACTCGGTAGGCGAGTTCCACTACTTGTTGGGCCTCGTCGAAACGCGGTCGGGTAGTCTCGCTGCCGCGGAACTTGCCACGCGCCGCGCCGTGGAATTGATGCCGGGGTTTCCGGACGGATGGATCCTTTTGGGCTCAATACTCGCAGACTCGGGCCGTCCGTCGGAGGCGGTCGATTGCTACTTGAGGGCAGCGGCTTTCGAGCCATCGAATCCGACTATTCAACTCAACCTAGCTTCTGCATATCATGCTCTTGGTAAACTGGCGGAGGAAGAACGGGCGATGGCGCGCTATCGAGAGTTCAGCAAGGCTGGTGACGCGAACCCATGAGGTTAGCGGTAGGGTTGTGGTTTCTGGTCTGGGCTGCTGCCGATGGAGATTTCTTCGTCGATGTGGCTAAACAGAGCGGGATCGACTTCGTTCACTACAATGCGGCCACCGACGAAAAATACATGGTCGAGTCCATCGGCTCGGGCGGCGGTTTCTTGGACTATGACGGAGACGGCGACGTCGATATCTATCTGATCAATGGTTCCCCGTTGCCCGGTTCGGCGGAGACCAGCGAGCCCCCCAAGAACGCTCTCTATCGTAACGACGGAGAAGGGAAGTTTACCGAGGTCTCCGCCGCCGCCGGGGTCGACCATGTGGGTTGGGGCATGGGGATGGCCGCCGCGGACATCGACAACGATGGTGACGTCGACCTCTATGTCACCAACTTCGGTCGCAACGTCCTCTTCCGTAACAACGGCGATGGCACCTTCTCGGACGTCACCGACGAGGTCGGTGTCGCGGCGGGAGGCTGGAGCACCAGCGCGGCCTTCGGCGACATGGACGGGGATGGGTTCGTCGACCTCTACTTGTGCCGATACGTGGATTTCCGAATGGACAACCACAAGTTCTGCGGCAACCTAGCCAAGGATCTCAAGGCGTATTGCCATCCGGACGTTTATAACGTGGAGCCCAGCATCCTGTTTCGCAACGACGGTGATGGAACCTTCACCGACGTCACCACGGAGGCGGGGGTCTACGTGGACGATGACGGCAAGAGCCTGGGAGTCGTTTGGGGTGATTATGACAACGACGGGGACGCGGATATCTACGTCGCCAACGACTCCATGCGAAACTTTCTCTTTCAGAACGACGGTACGGGAAATTTCGAGGACGTGACGCTTCTCGCGGGCGTGGGATATAGCGAAGATGGGCAGACGCAGGCGGGAATGGGCACCGATTTCGCCGATTACGATGGTGATGGTTGGCTAGATGTGATCTCAGTCCACCTGGACTTCGAGTACAACGCTTTGTACCGAGGGGGTCCCAACGGTGTTTTCACCGACGTGTCCTACAACAGCGGTGTCGCCGAGCCCTCCCTCAATTTCGTGGGCTTCGGCGCCTTTTTTACCGACTACGACAACGACGGTTACATTGATCTTTTCGTGGGCAACGGGCACATCATCGATAACATCCACCTCTTCAATAGCGTCTCCACCTACCGGGAGCGAAACTTCATGTTTCGTAACCAGGGTGACGGCGTCTTCGAGGAAATCGGTCTTCGGTTGGGCGAGGCGCTCGCCGTGGAGAATGTGGTGCGAGGGACGTCGGCCGCGGACTACGACCAGGACGGAGACGAGGATATCTTGGTCAACGTCTCCGGAGATGCGCCTCAACTTCTCCGAAATGATGGCGGGAACCGCAATGCGTGGCTCGCTCTGCAACTGGTTGGCCGAGAATCGAACCGATCGGCGGTAGGCGCTCGGGTGACGGTTCGGGCCGGCGGTCGGACGCTTATCAAGGAGGTCAAGGCCGGAGTAAGTTTCCTCTCCCAGGGTGGTTTGGAGCTGATCTTCGGTCTCGGTGAAGCGGCGGGCGCGGAGAACGTGCAAATTCGTTGGCCTACTGGGGAAGTGCTGGATCTTGGGGCTGCAGCGAGCCGATCTCGTTTGACCGTATTGGAGGGAGTCGGGGCCCTGTAACTCCAAAAGCACGCCGCCAAGTCCTCTGGCAGTCCCCGGGTGTCGTACGCGAACGTGCTAACATTGAGTTAGTTATGGCGGACGAGCTCTCTTCTCCTCGAAATGCCGAGGACTTCCTGCGCCTCGAGTATCGGGCTCCTGGTTGGGAGTGGCGGCGTAGCCAACGCTCGCTGTTGTTCTCCTTGCTCATCCATGTCCTTGTTGTTCTTGGCTTTGCGGTTCCCTTTCTCCTCGAGCTAATAAGCGACGAGCCGGTCGCTAGTGTCGTCCGCGTTCGGTTTTACGATGGAGCAGGTGACGGTGGGGGAGGCGGAGGTGGCGGATCGGGCGGACGTAAACCAACCGCCTTCATTCGGACTCAGCGGAAGCCCGAGCTTGAGAAGGAACCCGAGCCACGGCGAGCCCCGATAGCCCCACGTCGCATTCCGTCTATTCGCTTCGACAGTCTGATCGTGCCCGACCTACCGACCGAGACCGCGGCGTTCTTCGATCAGGTTTTCTCACCCGATGCCGAGGACGTCCCGGGACTTTCCCTGACGGACTGGACGGATTACGGCGGCCTGGACCCGGAGCCGAGCGCTGGCGACGGAGGCGGTATCGGCGGTGGCAAGGGCACCGGGCAAGGTGAAGGAACGGGTTGGGGAGTCGGCCCGGGAGAAGGGGGTGGCTTCGGCGGCGGCAAGTATAGCCCCGGGGGGTGGGACATCGAACCCACGGTGATCTACAAGCTCAAGCCGGAGTACCCGCGCCAGGCGAGCGAGAAGCTGATCCGCGGCGAGGTTATCTTGGAGATCCTGGTACATAAGGATGGCTCGACGGAAGTCCTGCGCGTTTTAAAATCTTTGCCCTACGGTTGCGTAGATGCGGCGATCGACGCGGCCCGACAGTGGCGCTTCAAGCCGGCCCTCAAGGAAGGCAGACCGGTGGATGCGTTAGGCATCATTACTGTCGAGTTCGATCTGTCGTCGAGGAAGCGAGGGTAGAGGGTCTCATGGGCCTCGAGGTTCTTATTCCGGAAGAGAAGATTGCCGACCGGGTCAAAGAGCTGGGAAAAGAGATCACTCGCGATTACGAGGGGAAGACGGTGCACCTGGTGTGTGTGCTGAAAGGCGCCTATACCTTCATGGCGGATCTCGCCAGGGCGATTGACGTTACGGTGACCCTCGATTTTCTCGCCGTCTCGAGCTACAACGAGGGCACGAGCACCAGTGGGGAAGTGCGGCTCACCAAGGATCTCGATAGCGGCCTGGAAGGGTTGGACGTCATCATCGTAGAAGATATCGCCGATACCGGGCTGACACTCCGCTACCTTTACAACATGCTCCAGAGACGGGGACCCAAATCGCTGAAGATCGTCGCCCTGCTCTCCAAACCTTCCCGGCGAAAAGTTGAGGTTCCGGTTGATTACGTAGGGTTCGAGATCCCGGACCGCTTCGTGGTGGGGTATGGCCTCGACGTCGATCAAAAGTACAGAAATCTTCCGTACATCGCTGTCGTCGATTCTTAAGACACCTGCTTGTCGCCAAAAATAGTGTAGCCTCCCTCACATAGCCGCGGGGGTGTCCGCCTCCGTCAGTTCATGCTCCAATTGGCTTCGGCTGGACCAGCCGAAGCCTTTGGCGGAGGCTGGGGGCCCCGCGGTTCTAGCACTTAAAGATGTCGTTTATCGAAGGCGTGGGGCAGCAACTCCGTCAGTCGGAAGGTCCTCGTTTTCCCCTTGAGGTTGGCAAGGTGGACGACGATATCCCCGCAGTACTCCCACAAGAGTTGCCGGCAGGCACCACAGGGTGGCGTCACCTTGTCCGCTCCGGTAACAACGGCGAGGGACCGGAACTTTCTTGCCCCGTCTGAAAGTGCGTTCAAGAGCACGACCCGTTCGGCGCAGACGGTCAGGCCGTAAGAGGCGTTCTCGATGTTGCAGCCAGAATAGATCTTCCGTCCGTTCGTCCGTAGCGCCGCACCAACTTTGAACCCCGAGTATTGGGCTCGGGCTCGTGAGCGGGCCTTTCGAGCCGTCCTTATGAGAGTCTGCGCGGGATCGCTGGCCATCGTCGTTCCTCCATAGTTGTGGTTCAGTCGAGCTTGACGAGTCGAGGAATTAGTTCTTGGAGGAGCTCGGTGAATATTCCTCGGACCCGCTCGCCGGTCTCCATGACCTCGCTGTGCACCAGCTTTTGAGGCAAGATGCCCGCCGCCATATTGGTCATGCAGGATATCCCTAGCACTTTCGTTTCCATTTGGTTGGCGGCGATCACTTCGAGCACTGTGGACATGCCGACGGCGTCGGCTCCCACGGCCCTGAGCATTCGGATCTCGGCCGGCGTTTCGTAGCTCGGGCCGAGAAGTCCGGCGTAGACACCTTGCCGCAGGTTCAGCCCGATCGCACGTCCCGCCGCTTCGCACATTGACCGCAGCTTGACGTGATAGGCCTCAGTGAGATCGATGAAGCGTGGACCGAGTTCTTTCTCCTCCGGCCCGCGCATGGGGTTGAGTCCGGTGAGATTCAATTGATCGGAGATGATCATCAGTTCGCCCGGCTTGAAGGCTGTATTGATGGCTCCGGCGGCGTTGGTGACGACCAGCGTCTTGACGCCGAAAGAGGTGAGCACCCGAGAGGGAAACGCAACTTCTTGTGCCGTGTATCCCTCGTATGCATGAACCCGTCCGACCATGACCGCCAGCGGCACGTCGGCGTAGCGTCCGAGTAATAGGTGGCCGGCATGCCCCTCGACGGTCGAATAGGGAAAGTGGGGGATGTCCTGATAAGGAATGGTGTCCGCTTCTTTGAGCTCCTTCGCGAAGGCGCCGAGCCCCGAGCCCAAGACCAAGGCGACCGTGGGTCGGAGCCGAGACTTGGTGGCGAGAAACGAAGCGGCATCCCTTACTTGTTCCGCGAGCTTTCCCATGCGTTGACTATGGATTCAGTAGACCGGCTATTGTTGCGGTCATAAAGGTCGCCAGGGAACCACCCAACAACACACGAAGACCGAGCTTCGCCAGGTCTGACTTTCGCGTCGGCGCGATTCCGCCGATGCCCCCGAGCTGGATGCCTATGGAGCCGAGATTGGCAAAGCCGCAAAGCGCGTAAGTTGCGATGAGCTCGGAGCGCGGCGCCAAGACGTTGGCAGCCTTCATTTGGACCAGATCGGCATAAGCGACGAACTCGTTCACTATGAGCTTCTTTCCGAATAAGCTACCGACCTCGTTGGCATCCGGCCAGGGCACTCCCATAACGTAGGCCAGAGGCGCGAAGATCCAGGCGAAGATTTGCTCCAGAGAGAGACCGAAGTACTGGAGTGGCCAGTTAACGAGCGCGACGAGCGAGAGGAACGCGATCAGCATCGCTCCCACGTTCAGCGCTAGGTTGAGTCCGGCCCCCGCGCCACGCGCCGCGGCATCAATTATGTTCACCTCCGTCCGTTCCACCTTGAGCTTCACTGCACCCTTGGTGAGGGGTGTGCCGGTCTCCGGAACCAGAATCTTGGCCATGACGATGGCGGCCGGGGCATTCATGACGCTCGCCGCCAGTAGGAACTGGGGTTCGATCCCCATCGATATGTAGGCGGCCATCATCCCTCCAGAGATGGTGGCCATACCTCCTACCATCAGAGTGCAGAGCTCGGAGTACGTCATGCTGGCGATATAAGGCATGACCACTAGCGGTGCTTCGGTTTGGCCCATGAACACATTGGCTGCCGTCGAGAGCGATTCGGCGCCACTCGTGCCCATGGTGCGTACCATGATCTTGGCCATGAACAGGACGAGCTTCTGAAGGATGCCCAGATAATAAAGGACGCTGAAAAATGAGGATATGTAAATTATGGTGGGTAGGGCCTTGAACGCGAAAATGAATCCCAGAGTCTGCTGATCGGCGAGGGGTCCAAAGAGGAACGCTGCCCCGGCATCGGCCTTCTCCAGGCCCAGCTTGACGACGTTACTAACACCCGCCAAGGCTTGCTGGCCTAATGACCACTTCAGGACCACCAAGGCGAAGGCGAACTGGAGGATGAGGCCCCAGAGGATCAGCCGCGGGTTCGCTTTCTTACGGTCGACGGAAAAGGCGTAGGCGATACCCAGGATCACGACCAGCCCCACTACTCCAATGAAACGATCCATTAGATATCCTCTAGATATCCTCCGTCGGATCCAAGATCTTGTGCACCAGAGGAACGGGCGCCGGGGGCTCATCTTCGATGTGATAGGCGCTGGCGAGCAACCGTTCGACTTCTTCCAAACGCCGGCCATCGTTGTAGTAAATCGTTACCAGAGTATCGCCTCCCGATAAGCGGTCCCCGATCTTGCTATTGACGACGAGTCCGACCGCAGGATCGATGATACCGTCCACCGTCTCTCGTCCGGCTCCGAGCAACATGGCTGCGACTCCTAGCGATTCGGTGTCGATTCGTCCCACGTATCCGGCCCTCGGACTCCGAACTTCTTTGCGGTGCGCCGCCTTCGGTAGCTTGTCGGGATCGTCGATAACGCTTGCATCCCCGTCTTGAAGTCTCACAATTTCGGCGAGTTTTTCGAGGCCCGCGCCCGTTGCGATCAGGCTGGCAGCCTTCGCCTTTCCTTCATCGACATCGCTCGTGACTCGGCCGAAGACTAGCATGTAGGCGGTGAGAAGCAAGCAAAGCTCCCGCAAATCCTCCGGGCCCTCGCCGCGAAGCACCGCGACCGATTCTTTCACTTCGAGAGAGTTTCCTACATGTGTTCCAAGCGGTTGGTCCATGTCACTCACCACGGCCACCGAACGTTTCCCCATACGGTGCGCGATCGATGCGAGCAGGCTCCCAAGCTCGGTGGCTGAGTCGATGTCTTTCATGAACGCTCCGCTACCGACCTTTACATCCAAGACGAGCCCGGTAATGCCTTCCGCCAGTTTCTTGGACAGGATACTGCCTAAGATCAACGGGACACTCTCTACCGTCCCGGTAACGTCGCGAAGCGCGTATAGCTTTCGGTCGGCTGGGGCAATCTCTTGCGTTTGGCCGATGAGCGCGCAACCGGCTTCGCTTAGCACTTCTCGAAACCGAGTGAGACTCAGGCCTACGTTGAAGCCGGGGATAGATTCGAGTTTGTCGAGGGTTCCCCCGGAATGACCGAGACCGCGACCGGAGATCATGGGAACCGTCACACCGGCCGCCGCCGCCAAGGGAACGATGATGAGCGACGTCTTATCGCCCACACCGCCGGTGCTGTGTTTGTCGATCTTCTCTCCGGGAAGCTCCGATAGATCGAGAACCGAGCCACTGTGGAGCATTTCCTCGGTAAGGGCGAGAGTTTCTTGCTCGGTCATCCCGACCAAGGTGACCGCCATCAGGAAGGCCGCCATCTGGTAATCGGGGATTGCACCTTTAGTGTAGCCGGAAATGAGAAAGGCGATCTCTTGCCGGTCGAGCTCCGCCCCGTGTCGCTTGCGACGAATGATGTCGGCGGCTCTCACGATGAGCTGCAGGAATGAAATGCGGGTGTCAACGAGCCTTGGTGTGACACGGCCGCTATCATGTCGCGGTGTGCCGGATAGTGTCAACACGGTCGGCTAGTTACGCCATCGTTTGACAGCATCGCGGCGTGATCCTACCATCGGCTTGGCGAACGGAGAACGCAATATGGCGGTGGTCAAAGTCGAACATCCCTTAATAGAAGATGTGCTGACGAGTCTGCGGGATTCTTCCACCGCGCACGAAGAGTTTCGTCGACTGACCAGGAAGCTCAGCCGGTTACTCGTCTTCGAAGCATCGCGGGACCTACCGCTGCGAGAGGTCGATGTCGAGACGCCCCTGGAGACGACGCGCAGCGGGCGATTGGATGCGGACATTGTCCTCGTTCCGGTGCTCCGGGCGGGAATGGGGATGCTGGAAGCGTTGCTGGAGATGTTCCCGGGAGCTTCGGTCGGCTACGTGGGGTTGGAGCGTGACGAAGAGACGGCCGTCGCACGCCGCTACTACCTGAAGCTTCCGAATCTTCCTGATCGATACGTGTTTCTTCTGGACCCGATGTTGGCCACGGGTGGCTCGGCTTTGGCGGCCATTGAGACGCTCAAAGAACAGGGGGCACGGTCGATCCGGCTTCTGTGCGTGGTCGCGGCACCCGAGGGCATCGCGCTCCTTACGAAGCACTGCCCCGACGTGGATATCTACTCGGCGGCCATCGATCGGCAGCTCGACGAACGGAAGTACATTCTCCCCGGGCTCGGAGACTTCGGCGACCGACTCTTTGGAACCTAGACGGTAGCGATCTTATTCCTCCTGTCTTGACGGGATTCGCGTAATTCCATACGATTAGGCTGCTCTCATGAAGGAGACAAGCACCAGAACGACACCCAGTGCCGCACCGGCCATGGCAACTTGTGTGGCCGGTTGGCTTGTTCCGGGGTTAGGCCACGTGATGTTGCGACGATGGTGGCACGGGTTCATCTTCATGAGCATCGTCACAGTCATGTTCGCGCTCGGTCTCCACTTGGGCGGCGAGCTATTTCGTTTGGATGAGACCCGTCCGCTGACACTCTTGGCCGGTCTGGCGGAAATGGGTGTGGGACTACCGTACTTCTCCGCCCGATTGCTAGACGTGGGAGGAGGGCAGGTAGAGTCCGTGACCTACGAATACGGGTACACGTTTTTGATAGTGGCTGGGCTTCTCAACATGCTCATTCTGCTGGACGCGTACGATATCGCTACCGGGAGGAAGCCCTAGATCGGAAGCCTTGGAACCCTGGACCCCAGGAATGATAACTAGCCATTTCGTGATTCTGTCGGTTTTCGCAGCCCTGGTTTCGGGGGCATTCGCGCTGTTGATGCGAGATGGTCGTTCGAACCAGATACGTTTCGGTGTCTTCGTGTTCTTCTGCTTCGTTGCCTCGGCTTTCGTTTTGGGTTGGCTCATGTTGCCCTTTCCCTCCTGAAAGACAGGGGCACGCTTATTGATCTCTTCGTTCTTGCGCTGGTGGGGTCCTCTGCTGGCGTACATGTTGTTGGTTTTTCTTGTTTCCTCGGCTTCTCGACCTGCGTTGCTTCAGTACGCGCCCGATTACACCTGGCACTTCGTCGGGTATTTCGTCATGGGCTTGCTGGCGATTCGCGCGTTGGCGCGCGGCCTAGCACACCTCGCTGGGGGGAAAGCGGCACGGTTCGGCGTTATGCTCGCGTTATTCTATGCTTCGAGTGACGAGTGGCACCAAAGTTTCGTCCCGGGGCGCGTAGCGAGCCTTCAGGATATTGCCGTCGACGCCTTGGGCATCGCGAGCGCCCTCGTATTGCTCCACATCCATTGGTGGCAGTTAGCGGCCCGTAGGGCCGCCCGGCCGGGAGGAATTGCGACAACGAGATGAAGTGCGCAAGGGAACCCGGCCGTGGTTTTGGGCGCGAGCACAGCCTTGAGCCGATGCGGCGTTGTGCCATCGAACAAGGTGGCCAGACGGCGGTGGGGCCCCACGCGCACTAAGTAATTGGAGAACGCAATTGACCACCGAAATCTATATCGTCAACGGGGCTCGCACCGGCATGGGCGAGTACCTCGGTGCCCTCAAGGACTTCACCGCCATCGAGCTCGGCGCGTTCGCCACGCGGGCCGCTCTCGACCGTTCGAACGTACCGGCTGAGGATGTCGGCCACGTCGTGATGGGCAACGCACTGCAAACGAGTCGGGACGCGATCTATGGCGCCCGCCACGTTGGCCTCGTGGCGGGCATCCCCATCGCCGTTCCAGCTCTTACCGTGAACCGGCTTTGCGGTTCGGGGATTCAATCAGTAATATCCGCGGCCCATCAGCTCATGGCAGGAGAGGCCGAGATTGTGCTCGCCGGAGGTATGGAGTCGATGAGTCAGGCGCCTCATGTGATCCGAGGCGCTCGCACCGGGTTCAAGCTTGGTCAGGGCGAGTTGGAAGATTCGCTGATGGCGGCGCTCCTCGACACGCAGTGCGACCTCTATATGGCCAACACCGCGGAGAACTTGGCGGAAAAGTACAGTATCACGCGCGAGAAGGCGGATGCCTACGCGCTGCGAAGCCAGCAGGCCGCCGAGCGCGCCTCTCGGGAAGGGCGACTCAAGGAGGAAATCGTTCCCATCGAGATCAAATCTCGAAAGGCGACCGTCACGTTTGAGGAAGATGATCACCGACGGCCGAATACGACTCCCGAAGGACTAGCTAAGTTAAGACCGGCTTTCGGCAAAGAAGGGATGGTTACTGCCGGGAATGCCAGCGGCATCGTCGATGGAGGCGCGGCACTCATCGTTGCGACCGGAGAGGCGGTGAAAAAGCGGGGCCTGAAGCCTCTCGGACGGATCGTGTCCTGGGCCTACGCAGGTGTTCCGCCCGAGATCATGGGAATCGGACCGGTTCCTTCGAGCCGCGCTGCACTTGAGAAGGCCGGTTTGAAAGTATCCGATATGGACTTAGTAGAGGTCAATGAGGCGTTCGCACCGCAGTATTTGGCGGTTGAGAAAGAGTTGGGGCTCGATCGGGACAAGACAAACGTCAACGGCGGCGCGATCGCGCTCGGGCATCCGTTGGGGGCCACCGGGACTCGTTTGCTGCTGACGATCTTGCTGGAGCTTCGGCGCCGCAAGGGTCGTTTCGGTCTCGCGACGGCTTGCATCGGGGGAGGCCAGGGCATCGCGATGGTCGTCGAGGCGCAATAGTCCCGGTAGGGGGGCGAGTCATGGAGATCAAGAAGGTAGGCGTGGCGGGTTGTGGTCTCATGGGATCTGGGATCACCCAGGTATCTGCCGACTCCGGTTACGAGACCGCGGTATACGAGATCAACGAAGAGCTTCTTCAGAAGGGTTTGGGCAACATCGACCGGTTCCTCAGCAGAGGCGTCAAGAAGGGTAAACTCACGGAGGACAGGAAGAAAGAGATTCTCAACAACGTTCACGGAACCACGCGGCTCGAGGATCTGAACGGGGCCGATTTGATCATCGAAGCTATAGTCGAGAACCTAGATGTAAAATTGGAGTTGTACCGAGCTCTCGATGAAATAACCAAACCGGAAACGATTTTTTCGAGCAATACTTCTTCGCTTTGCATCACTCAGATGGCCGCCGGCACCAAGCGCCCGCAACGCTTCGTGGGGCTTCACTTTTTCAATCCGGTACCACTCATGAAGGTGGTTGAGGTGATCTCTACGATCATGACGGAACCGGAGGTCCCCGAGCTCGCATCCTCCTTCGCTCGTTCGTTGGGGAAGACCCCCATTCGGGCACCGGACCGACCTGGCTTCATCGTGAATAGGCTTCTCGTTCCTTATTTGCTTGACGCGATCCGAGCGTTGGAAGAAGGGGTGGGCAGCAAGGAGGATATGGACGCTGGGATGAAGCTCGGATGTGGACATCCAATGGGCCCGTTCGAGCTCCTGGACTTCGTGGGGCTGGACACGACGTTTTACATCGCCAACATTATGTATGAAGAATTTCGAGAAAAACGATTCGCCCCGCCGCCTCTCCTGCGACGAATGGTCCTGGCCGGTCACTTGGGGCGCAAGTCGGGGAGAGGTTTCTATGACTACGCGTGAGGGAGCATGACATTTCGAAATCTGTTGACCGAAACACGAGAGGGGATCGCGTTCGTTACGATCAATCGGCCGAAGCAGCTCAACGCGCTCAACGAAGAGACAATTGGCGAGTTAGATAAGCTCTTCTCCGATTTGGAGTTGGACGCGGCCGTCAAGGGAGTGATCGTCACCGGTTCGGGGGAGAAGGCCTTCGTTGCCGGGGCGGATATCAAGGAGTTGGCCGGAGAGACGCCTACCACCGGACACCAAACGACGCTGCGCGGGCAGTCGGTGATGAGAAGAATAGAGACGTCCGGAAAACCCGTGGTGGCCGCCATCAACGGATTTGCGCTCGGTGGGGGCATGGAGCTGGCGCTCGCCTGCCACATTCGCGTCGCCGCCGAGGAGGCGAAGATGGGTCTCCCGGAAGTGAAGCTGGCCGTCATCCCTGGCTACGGAGGGACACAGCGTTTGGCGCGGATCGTGGGCAGAGGCAGGGCGCTCGAATTGATCCTGACCGGGGAGATGATTGACGCCACGGAAGCCCACCGCATCGGGTTGGTGAACCGGGTCGTGCCGCGCGCCGAGCTTCTTGGCGCGGCAGAGGCTTTGATGCGAAAGATTCTCGCCAATGGGCCGCTGGCGATCCGCTACGCGATTCGCGCGGTAGACAAGGGTCTCGACGGCAGTCTCGATGAAGGGCTGGATCTGGAGGCCTCGCTATTCGGGATTCTCTGCGCGACCGAAGATATGAAGGAAGGCATGCAAGCGTTTCTCGAGAAGCGTGCAGCCAAGTTCAAGGGCCAATAGATGTTGGCTTCCTTCCTTTACTCCCTCTCCCCTTCCGCCTTCGCGGGAGGCTTCGGCGGACCCGCCGAAGTCATTGGAACAGAGGCGGACGGAGGCGGGCTGGGGACGTTGTGGCCGTCAAAATACGCTGTGCCAACGAACAATGTGGCCAGACGGCGGGTGAGGGAGTAGGGTGAGAGTAGCTTGACCAAGATCTTGGAGGGCAAACCAAGCGGGAAGGGACTCCGTGTTGGAGTCGTGGTCGGCCGCTTCAACAATTTCGTGACCGACAAGCTTCTCGATGGCGCGCTCGAAGCTCTAAAAGGCTGCGGAGTCGAAGAGAAGGACGTGGTGGTGGTTCGGGTGCCGGGCTCCTTCGAGATCCCTCTCGCAGCGAAGAAGCTGGCCGACTCCGGTCGTTACCACGCGGTGGTTTGCCTTGGCGCCATCATCAAAGGAGAGACTCCCCACTGGGACTACCTCGGCCGGACGGTCTCGGATGCTATCGAGAGGACCGCACTCGACTCGGGCATTCCTTTGACCTTTGGAATTCTCACAACCGAAACGCGAGACACCGCGCTCGCACGCGCCGAGGAGCGCGGAGATAATCGAGGGTACAACGCGGCCATCGCCGCGGTAGAGATGGCGGACCTCTATCGTCAGATGGAAGGGAATCACTAGGATCCGTTGCTATGGTCCCGGCTTGAGTGCTGGGGGCTCGGCGTGTTGCCAAAGCAGGAATCATTGTGGGTTCGCGAAGGAAAGGGCGGGAGCTGGCAGTCCAAATGCTTTACCAATGGGAGATCGGCGAGGAGCCCATAGCGCAAGTACAGGAGTCGTTTTGGAAGCTTCGCGAGGCGGCCGATGAAACGCGGAGTCTCGCTCAACGGCTCCTTCAAGGAACGGTCGAGCATCTCGAGGAGATCGATGAGTTGATCACGAAGCATGCCGAGCACTGGCGACTACTCCGCATGGCGGCCGTGGACCGTAATATTCTGCGACTAGCGATTTATGAGTTTCTCTATGAAGAAGTGCCCAAGCGCGTCGTCATCAACGAGGCTCTCGAGGTGACGAAGAGGTTCTCCAGCCCCGATGCGGTGCAGTTCGTGAACGGTGTCTTGGATGCCGTTCGTGTGAGCATTGAAGCTCCGGAGGCGAGTTAGACCCGTGGCCGACTTTCTGATCCCTCCGGACCGGCGCGACAAGTTGGAGGCGTTGCGCGAGCTCGGGGTCGATGTCTATCCCACCCGCTACGATCGGACGCATTCCGTAGCCCAAGCCCTGGAAGAGTTCTCTCCTCGCAATGCGGAGGAGCTCGAAGAAGCTGCGCCACGGGTGCAAGTGGCCGCTCGCCTGGTCACTCTGCGTGGTCACGGGAAGACGGCGTTTGCGCATCTATCGGATGGGGCCTCTCGGCTTCAGGTTTACATACGCAACGACACGGTCGAGTCTCCTGGATTCGAGATCTTCAAGCTGCTGGATCTAGGAGACTTTGTCGGCGTAGCGGGGCCGATGTTCCGCACTCGCACTGGCGAGTTGACAGTCAAAGTCGAGCAGTTGACGTTCTTGGCAAAATCCCTCCTCCCGCTTCCCGAGAAGTGGCACGGCCTGGCGGACAAAGAAATCCGCTACCGCCAGCGCTACTTGGACCTCGTGTCGAACGTCGACGTGAGAGAGGTCTTCGTCACCCGCAGCCGTGTCATCCGCGAGATGCGCTCGTTCTTCGACGCGCGCGGCTACGTGGAGGTGGAAACGCCGATGCTGCAACCTATCGCCGGTGGTGCAGTGGCGAGACCGTTCAAGACCTTTCACAACACTTTGGGAATCGATCTCTACCTTCGCATCGCACCTGAGCTTTACTTGAAACGCTTGGTCGTAGGTGGGCTGGAAAAGGTGTACGAGATCAATCGCAACTTCCGCAATGAAGGCATTTCGTACAAACACAATCCGGAATTCACCATGCTGGAGTTTTACGAGGCCTACAGCGATTTCCGGTCGATGATGGATCTTACCGAGGCTCTCTTCGTTCAGCTGGCGCGACAAGTGAGAGGCAGTGAAGAATTGGAGTATCAGGGCCAGAAGATCAAGTTCACGCCTCCCTATCCTCGGGTCACGATGCTCGACGCGACGCGCCAAGCGCTGTCACGAAAGGGTGTCGAGACCTCCGAGGCGGAGCTCCGCGACCGCAAGGCTCTGGTGGCAATTTTCGAACGACTCGACGTTAGCTTCGACCCCGCCAATCCTTGGGGCAAGCTCCTCGCAAATTTGTTCGACGAGGTGGCGGAGTCAGAGCTAGTCCAGCCGACATTCATTTACGACCATCCCCTGGACGTCTCCCCGCTTTCTAAGAAGAAATCAGACGACCCGGAGCTGGTGGAACGCTTCGAGCTCTTCGTGGCGGGAATGGAGTGCGCCAACGGATTCAGCGAGCTCAACGATCCCCAGGATCAGAAAGAGCGATTCGAGATGCAACTTCGCCAGAGGGAGCGTGGCGATGAGGAAGCTCACGTCATGGACGACGACTACATCCGAGCTCTGGCGCACGGTTTACCGCCGACCGGCGGAGAAGGCATCGGTGTGGATCGCCTGGTCATGATTTTCACCGATAGCCGTTCCATCCGTGACGTGATCTTGTTCCCTCACATGCGACCCGAAACCACTTCATAACCTCCACCCATGCCTTACGAGCTCGTCATCTCGCTGCGCTACCTGCTGGCTAAGCGGAAGCAGGTCTTCATCTCCGTCATCTCGGCGATCTCCACACTCGGTGTCGTCGTGGGAGTGATGATCTTGCTCATCGCCATCGCGATAATGACGGGCTTTCAGGGTGAGCTCAGGTCTCGGATTCTGGGTGCGGCCTCTCACCTTAGTATCTACAGCCTCGAGGGTCGCGCCATGCGGAACTACGCCGAGGTGACCGAGACCCTGGCTTCACTTCCTGGAATCGAGGGTGCCGCTCCGGTGATCTACGGGAAGGCCTTGGTCTCGAGCGCCACCGGCTCGGGCTTGGTCACCTTGAAAGGTGTGGATCCGGTCCGAGAGGCGTCGGTCACCGAGTTCGCGGGGAAGATGGTGGCGGGAAGTCTCGAACACCTCGCCGCACCTCCCGAGGAAAGTGACGGCTCTCCGCTCCCGGGAATGGTGATTGGTGAGGAGTTAGCAATGACTCTGGGGGGCCTGGTGGGCGATATCGTAAACGTTACATCACCCGAAGGTCACCTTACTCCTTTCGGCATGCTTCCGCGCAGCCGCCGTTTTCGGATCGCGGGCATCTATCGGGTGGGGCTCTACGACTTCGATAACGCTTGGGCGTTGGTTAGACTCGAGAATGCCCAGAGGTTGCTCGGCTTCGCCGATGAGGCGGTCTACGTTGAGACCCGGGTCGACGACATCTACGCAGTGAAATCTCTCGGAGCCGACGCGCGAGCCAAGCTGGGTACTGGTTACGGAAGCGTGGATTGGATGGAGATGAACCGCAGTCTGTTTTCCGCGCTCTGGCTCGAGAAGATGGTGACTACCATCTTCATTAGCTTCATTGTCGGAGTCGCTGCTCTCAATATCGTCGCCAGCCAGACCATGATCGTCATGGAGAAGACTCGGGACATCGCCATCCTCAGGTCGATGGGGGCCACGGCGCGAAGCATCA
This sequence comes from Candidatus Marinacidobacterales bacterium, assembly GCA_965219415.1. GTDB lineage: Bacteria > Acidobacteriota > Vicinamibacteria > Marinacidobacterales > DATDRI01 > CBDCNP01. The sequence goes on along the minus strand of OZ244742.1, from coordinate 441,712 downwards.
TGACGATCTTCATGCTGCAGGGCATGATTGTCGGTGTGGTCGGCACACTGGTTGGGGCGGTGTTGGGAGTGAGCGTTGCGTGGGTACTCGACTATTACCAAGTGATTCACATTCCCGAAGACGTTTACCAGCTCACGTACGTTCCTTTCAAGCTGCTACCGATGGATTTCGTCCTGGTGGTTTTGGGTGCACCGCTGGTGTGTTTTCTGGCGACTCTTTATCCGGCTCGGCGGGCTTCACGGCTCAACCTAACGGAGGCGCTCCGCTATGAGTGAAGTCCTTCTCGACGCGCGAGAGCTGGTGAAGGGTTTTCGCGCCGGGGAGAGCTATCTCCCGGTTCTGCAGGAAGCGGACTTCACGGTTCGAAAAGGGGAAATGGTTGCCATCGTGGGCGCATCCGGGGTCGGCAAGAGCACCTTGCTCCACGTCCTGGGGACTTTGGACGAGCCGGAACGGGGCTCTCTGTCCATAGGAGGCGAGGACGTCTTCGCTCTCGACGAGCCCAAACGCACCGAGTTACGCAATCGAACCATCGGATTCATTTTTCAGTTCCATCACTTGCTACCCGAGTTCTCGGCATTGGAGAACGTGATGATGCCGTTGTTGATAGGCCGAGCCCCGGCTGCCGTCGCGCGAGACCGTGCCAGCAGGCTATTGGACGCCTTGGGGTTGGCCGATCGGGCGGAGCATCGGCCCGGAGAACTATCGGGCGGGGAGCAGCAGCGGGTGGCGGTGGCGCGCGCCCTGGTGGTCGAGCCACCTTTGGTATTGGCCGACGAACCGACCGGCAACCTGGATGCGAAAACCAGCGACGAGCTGGTGGGCCTCTTGGTTAGGCTGCATCAAGAACGTGGGCTGACATCGGTGCTAGTCACGCACAGTCAACAAATTGCGTCGGTTTGCGACCGGGTCGTTTATATGGAAGACGGCCGGCTCCATGAGCACAGGGCCTGAAAAAGACGTTTCTTTGACGCCGCCCAACGCTCATGCTATTCTCCCTTCGATCGAGTAGTGAATGCGGCTCGTGTGGAGGAACCACCACATATCCATGGTTTTACGGGCTGTGGTATAATACGCGTACAATGATCGGGTGGAGAATATGTTCGAGCGGTATACCGAACGAGCTAAGCGGGTAATCTTCTTTGCCCGATACGAAGCAGCGCAGCTAGGCAGCAACTCGATCGAGACGGAGCACCTCCTGCTCGGGCTGATTCGAGAAGGCAAGGGCCTAACTAGCCGCCTCTTCGCCAAGTCCCACCTTTCCATGGAAGGCATCCGCAAGGAAATCGAAGGCCGCATCGTCATTCGGGACCAGGTGTCGACTTCTGTCGAGATCCCCCTCTCCGCGGAGTCGAAGAAGGTGCTGACGCATGCAGCCGAGGAAGCAGAGCGCCTGGTTCACAACTATATAGGCACCGAGCACATCCTCTTAGGCATCTTGCGCGAAGAAAAGTCCGTCGCCGCCACCATCCTCGCCGAGCGCGGGATGCACATCAACGCGGTACGCGAGGACATCGTTCAAGAGCTGAATCAGAAGGCGACCATGTCGAAAGCGAAGGAAACGCCGCTTCTCACAGAATTCAGCCGGGATCTGACGGAAGCCGCCGGCCGTGGCCAACTGGATCCTCTAATCGGAAGGGACGACGAGCTCGATCGCGTAATCCAGGTACTCTGCCGGCGTACTAAGAACAACCCGGTTCTCATTGGCGAGCCCGGAGTGGGGAAGACCGCAATCGTAGAGGGGCTGGGCACCAAGATCGTCCATGGCGACGTTCCTCTGTTCCTGGCGGACAAGCGGATTCTGGCGTTGGATATCTCCCTGATCGTGGCCGGCACCAAATACCGAGGGCAGTTCGAAGAGCGGCTGAAGACGATCATGAAGGAGCTCACCGAGAATCCCAACGTGATCATCTTCATCGACGAGCTCCACACGTTGGTAGGCGCGGGTTCTGCCGAAGGTTCGCTCGACGCGGCCAACATATTGAAACCGGCGCTGTCTCGCGGTGAGATTCAGTGCATCGGTGCCACGACGCCCGCCGAGTATCGTAAGTACATCGAGCGGGATCGAAGTCTGGAGCGCCGTTTCCAGGGTGTGAAGGTCGCCAGTCCCAGCGAGGCCGAGACCATCGAAATCCTGAGCGGGGTCAAGGATCGCTACGAAAGGTTCCACCACGTTGCCTACAGCGTCGAGTCGCTCGAGGCCGCGGTGTACCAATCCCATCGGTACATCACCGATCGCTTCCTGCCCGACAAGGCCATCGACTTGCTCGACGAAGCGGGATCACGAGTCAAGTTGCGTGAGTCGTCCTTCTCTACGGAGTTCGCGGACCTGAAGAAGCAAATTCGGGTCATCGCGGACCGCATGGATGACGCGATCGCAAACAAGGACTTCGAGCGCGCAGCGATGTATCGCGATGAGGAGATTTCCCAGCGCGAGAATCTACAGTTCATCCGGAAACGGTGGGAACTGAAGAATTTTGACCGTCCGGAAGTCGTACGCAAGGACATTGACGAAGTTGTTTCGAAGTGGACTGGAATTCCGCTGGCCTCGATCAAGGAAGAGGAGAGCGAGAAACTCCTTCGAATGGAAGGGGAGCTCCACAAGCGAATTGTCAGTCAAGACCAAGCCATCTCGGCGCTGTCCCGAGCCATCCGACGCTCGCGGGCGGGGCTCAAGAGTCCGAGCCGACCGGTCGGGTCGTTCATCTTTCTTGGGCCCACCGGCGTCGGGAAAACCGAAGTCGCGCGTTGTCTAGCGAATTTCCTCTTTGGTTCTGAAAAGGCCCTGACCCGTTTCGATATGAGCGAGTACATGGAAAAGCACTCGGTGTCCAAGCTCATCGGCTCTCCGCCGGGGTACGTCGGCCATGAAGAGGGTGGGCAGCTGACCGAAAAGGTTAAACGCAATCCATACTGCGTCATTTTGCTGGACGAAATCGAGAAGGCCCATCCAGACGTTTTCAATATTCTCCTGCAGGTTTTCGAGGATGGCCAACTGACCGACGGTTTGGGCAACACCATCGACTTCAAAAACGCCATTCTGATCATGACCTCGAATATCGGCGCTCGATACATCGAGAAGAAAGGGCGCGTCGGCTTTCAGTCCGATGATGAGCACGTGACGGCCGTTCGAATCAACGAAATGGTCTTAGGGGAGGTGAAGAAGACGTTCAACCCGGAATTCATCAACAGGGTCGACGAAATCATCATTTTCGACGCCCTTAGTGACGACGACCTTAGAAAAATTGTGGGCCTCTTGGTTGAACAAATGAACGAGAACCTGCGGGACAAGAAGCTACAGATCGCGGTGACACCCGAGGCAGTAGAGTGGATTATTGAGAGTACCTGTCGCGATCGTTCCTATGGTGCCCGGCCGCTTCGGCGCGCATTGCAAAAACACGTAGAGGATCCGCTTTCGGAGGCATTCATTCGTGGCACTCTTACGCCTGGTCGGCTTGTGGAGATCTACCCGGATGGCGACAAGCTGGCGCTCCGCCAAGGAGACGCTGTGGAGGAAGGGCAACCCCTTCCGGTCTGAACACCTGACGGGTTCGCGTGTGCTGGCAACCCTCGTGGCCAGCCTGCTCCTTCCTGCGTTGCTCTTCGCGCAGGGTGAAATCATCGAAGGAATAGAGATCGTAGGGAACCGCTCTGTCGACGCCGGTACCTACCTCTTCCACATCAACTCCAAGGTCGGCGACTCCTATGACGAAGAGAAAGCGCTCGCCGATTTCCAGCGACTCTGGGATACGGGCTTTCTGGATGACCTCACGTTGGAAACCCGCGACGGCGAGCGGGGTCAGATCTTGAAGTTTACCGTCAGTGAGCGCGAGCGCGTCCGCACTATCGAGTACGTTGGATCAAAGTCTCTCAGCGGAAGCGACATCGAGGAAAAGCTCAAAGAGGAAGACGCCGAGATCAAGATGGACTCGTTCTACGACCCCGCCCAGGTGGTTAGGGTGGAGAAGATCATCCGACAGATGTTGAACGACAAGGGACTTCCCAACGGCGAAGTCTCCAGCACCGTGATCAACGTGGAGACCGGTGTCCAAGTGGCGTTCAACATAAACGACGAGCGAAAGCTCACCATCAAGAGTGTCAACTTCGTAGGAGCAGAAGAATTCTCCCAATGGCAGCTCAAGTGGGGCATGAAGAAGACCAAGGAGAGTCACCTCTTGGCGTTTCTTCAAGGTGGCAGTTTGTTCACCGATGAGAAGTTCGCGGAGGACGTCGAGAGCCTGCGGGAGCTCTACCTCAACGAGGGTTTCGTGGACGTCAGCTTCGGCGAGCCGGAGATTGTTTACGAAGACGGTAATTCGCGATTCATGTTCTGGAGCAAACCGAAGCGGTTTGTCACTATCAACATTCCCGTCTCGGAGGGCAGGCAATACCGCGTGGGTGAGGTCAGCGTCGATGGGGCGACGGTGTTCCCCGAGACGTTCGTGAAGGCTTTCTTCAACCTGCAACCGGGTGAAATCTACAACGAGTCCACGATCGTCAAAGGAATGGAGAAATTGCGAGAGCTCTATGGCGCCCGGGGCTACGTTCAGTTCACCGGGTTTCCCGTCAAACGGCCTCAGGTGGGCTCCAACCTCGTGGACGTCACCATCAACTTGCAGGAAGACAAGCAATACTTCGTGAATCGCATCGAGTTCGAAGGCAATACCACAACCCGCGACAAAGTGATCCGGCGCGAGGTTTGGATCAACGAGCAGGATGTTATGAACATGGAACTGCTCAAGCTATCCATTCAACGGATCAATCAGCTCGGCTACTTTCAGCCTATCGAGGGGCCCCAGATCGAACCGGTTCCGGGGGAAGACACTAAACTGAACATCGTTCTCCCGGTGCTGGAGCAAAACCGAAACCAGTTCACGTTCGGTGGCGGCGTGTCGGGTTTGGAGGGCGCGTTCATCAACGTGTCCTTCTCCACCTCCAACTTTCTTGGCCGAGGAGAGACCGCTTCTTTCGCGGTTCAAACAGGGAGCCGGACCCAGAATTTCCAGATCTCTCTCCAGGAGCCGTGGTTTCTCGACAAGCCGATCACCGTGGGTTTCAGCGTGTTCAAACGCACGATAAGATTGCCTCAGTTCACGCAAAAGGATACGGGGGCGAATTTCACTTGGGGGATGCCGTTAAAGCGGTTCTCGCGGTTCTTTGTGAATTACGGCTACACGGTCATCGAGACCGCCGAGCCGGACACGGATCTGTTCAACAATAATCCGTTCTTCGACCCGTTCCTCGGTGGAGGTCTTGGCGGTGGCGGCCTCTTTAACCCGTTCTTTGGCGCTTTCGGCAAGTTCAATCAGAGCCGAATCACGCCGACCTACGTCCTCAATACCGTCGACAACCCCATGTTTCCGCACAAAGGGAAGCGTTATACGACCAGCTTCGCATTCGCCGGAGGACCCTTGGGGGGAACCGTCAACTACTATAAGCCGACGGTCGAGGGTATTTGGTATGTTCCCATTACCCGCCGGACAAATTTCGGTTTTCGAGCCATGGCCTCATGGCTGCAGGGCTTCGGTACCGATGTGCCGGGAAGTGGCACCATCGACGGCGTACCAATTTTCGAGCGATTCTTCATGGGAGGCGAGAACCAGATCCGAGGGTACGACATCCGGTCGCTGGGGCCGCGGCTCGCTAGAGACGACGGGGTCACCGTTTTGATCGGTGGCACCAGGATGATGTTGTTCAACATGGAGTACTATATTCCGCTGGCGGGACCGCTGCGAGCAGTGTTATTCTTCGATGCCGGTCAGACCTTCAGCGATGAAGACCCGCTAAGGTTCTCGATGTTCAATGAGCTTGCTACTTCAACTGGAGCGGAGATGCGTTTCCTGGTCCCAATGCTCAACGTGCCTTTTCGGTTGATTTTCGCTTACAATCCGAACTCGGAGCGGTTCTTTCAGCCGTCCACTGCGTTCCGTTTTGGCATCGGCTCGACGTTCTGATGCCGGGGTGCTTCCACTTCGACGGACATCGAAGTCAGTCGCTGGCGAGCCGGACAGATCATTCGTAAGGAGTACAAGAAGTCATGTTAAAAGGAGTTGCTATGAAGTTCATATCGTTTGCCATGGGGGCCGCCTTCGTTGCCGCCTTGCCCGCTGTGAGTGCAGGACAAGTCGGTTCTACCCCCCAAGTGAAGATCGCCGTTATCGATATCGATCGAGTTGCGCAAGAATCGAACCCCGGCAAGGAGCTTTTCGAGAAGCTCAAGTTGGAGAACGACAAGTTGGCGAGTGAACGTCAACAAAGGGAGCAGGAGATTCGGGACCTGCAGACCAAGGCGGCTTCGGATGTTCTTTCCCAGGACGCCAAGGCGCGGCTGCAGCGCGAGATCGAGCGAAAGCGTACCGATGCCACGCGTTGGTTGGAGGACGCGCAACGTGAGTTCCAAGAAAAACAGCAACAGGAGGAAGCCGCGTTCCAGGCGAAGCTCGGTCCGATCGTGGAGGTGGTTGCGCGGGAGGCAGGCATTGGCCTGATCTTCCGTTCCACACCTGGACTCACCTTTGTTCTCGATCCAAGCCTCGACCTGACCCCGATGGTCATTCAGCGCTTGAATTCCGAGCCACCGGCTGACGCCGCGGCGCCGACAGGGGCTGACGCAGGAACGGAAACCCCCCTCCCTCCGTTGGATCCGCCGCAGAACTAGAGCTCGTCAGGAGTTCTCCGTCGTGCCCCGGCTCGAAATTCAGCAGATCATGGAGCGGCTTCCACACCGCTACCCTTTTCTGCTCGTGGATCGAGTGCTCGAGCTCGATCCCGGCCGTCGCATCGTCGCCCTCAAGAACGTCACCGTTAACGAGGAATTTTTCCAAGGGCACTTCCCGGGCCTACCTTTGATGCCAGGCGTTCTCATATTGGAGGCGATGGCTCAGGCGGGTGGGATCTTGGTTCTGCCCGAGGACGGTAGCGCAGCGGGGAAAACCTTCTACCTCGTGGGAGTCGATAACGCCAAGTTCCGACGTACGGTCGTTCCAGGAGATCAGCTCACCATTGAAGTCAGCGTGAGCAAGGCCCGCGGTAATTTTCGCAAATTGGCTGGCCGCGCCGAGGTCGATGGACAACTCGCCGCGGAGGCCGAGCTAACGCTGACCGGAGTGGATCCCGCATGAAAGCCGCGACCGTAGAGTGTCATCCTACGGCGATCGTGCAACCGGGGACTCGACTGGCGGACGGAGTGCGTATTGGTGCCTACGCCGTGGTCGGAGAGCACGTTACCATCGGCCGGGACACCGTGGTGGAAGTAAACTCGGTCGTCGACGGCTATACCACCATCGGGGAGCGTTGTCGGGTGTTCCCGTTTGCGTCGGTTGGCTTGGAACCCCAGGACCTGAAGTTCCGAGGTGAAAAATCCACACTCGAGATCGGCGACGATAACGTCTTCCGCGAGTTCGTAACCATTCATCGTGGAACCATCGGGGGTGGTGGGCGTACTGTGATTGGTGACTCCAACCTTTTCATGGCCTACACTCATATCGCCCACGATTGCATCATCGGCAATTCCACCGTCTTTGCGAATGGTGCGACACTGGCCGGTCACGTGCTCGTTGAAGATCACGCGACCATCGGTGCCTACAGCGGGGTCCATCAGTTTTGTCGCGTCGGTCCCTATGCCTTCGTCGGCGGTTACACCGTTGTGACTCAAGACGTGTTGCCGTTTTCGCGAACGGTCGGTAACCGCGCCCGTCTGTACGGAATCAACACCGTCGGTTTGGCGCGGCGTCAATTCTCTCGAGAACGCATCTCCGGTCTCCGTCACGCGTTTCGCATCCTGCAGCAGTCGAAGCTCAACGTCTCGCAGGCCCTCGGTCGCCTCGAAGGGGAATTGGCGAACGAGGACGTCCGCCTCCTGGTGGACTTCATCCGCTCCTCCAAGAGGGGGGTAGTGATCAAGCGTGGCCGAGAGCGGGGCGAGCCGGTTTGAGCTCTTCCGAGCCCGCCGATAGCCAACCGATACCCCCTAACAGCGCGCTCGGTCTCATCGCAGGCAATGGGGAGTTCCCATTACTCGTCCTAGACGAGGCGCGTCGGCGCGGCGTCGAGGTCATCGCGCTTGCCATCGAGGGGGAGACGGACTCCCGTATCGAGGACCGAGGAGTCACCGTGCATTGGATCGGTCTCGGGGAGGTCAGCCGCTGCATCAAGCTATTCAAGAAAGCGGGCGTGAGTCGGGCGATCATGGCTGGGCAGGTCAAGCACAAGAAGATTTTTCGCTCACTCCGGCCCGATCCGGGGCTGCTTCGAGTCTTGTCGCGAATGAAGTCTCGAAACACCGATGCGATACTCGGTGCGGTGGCGGATGTGCTGGCGGAGGAAGGCATTCATTTGTTGGACTCGACTTCGCTCCTGCGTTCCTTGGTTGCGACGGAGGGAGTCTTGGGAAAGCGAAAGCCAAGCTCGGAAGAGAAAAAAGACATCGCGTTCGGTTTGCGAACGGCTCGCGAGATAACGCGACTCGATATCGGGCAAACGGTGGTCGTCAAAAGCGGGGCGGTGGTAGCGGTGGAGGCGATGGAGGGAACCGACGAGACCATCCGGCGGGCGGGCGGCATCGTTGCTGGCGGTTTGACGGTGGCGAAGGTGGCTCGACCCTCGCAGGACATGCGGTTCGACGTGCCGGTAGTGGGTCCACGGACCATAGAAGTCATGGCCGATGTCGGCTGCGCAGTGCTGGCGCTGCAGGCCGAGAAGAGTCTGTTGTTGGAGCGAGAAACGCTGCTGGAAAAGGCCAACGACGCCAAGATCGTCGTTGTCGGAGCGGTGTAGGCCGCCAGTGAGTCGAAGCAGCGAGCTGGACGGGGAGAGTCCGGTCCCGGTAGCTGTCGTCGGGGTGGGCGCTTTGGGAAGTCGTCACGCCCGCGTCTATGCGGATCTGCCTCGAGCCGAGCTCGTGGGTGTGGCAGATCTAGATCTCGATAGAGCCCGATCGGTGGCCGATAAGTTCGGAGTAGCCGCAACCACCGACTACCGCGAGCTTCTTCCCCGCGTCCGAGCCGCAAGTGTTACCGTGCCGACGGTCACCCACCATGAAGTCGCGGTCGACATCATGAAGGCGGGGGTAGACGTCTTGGTCGAAAAGCCGATGGCCGCGGCATTGGATGAGGCGGAAGAGATGTTGGACGCGGCCCGGGAGAACCAAAGGATCCTCGGGGTCGGTCACACCGAGCGATACAACCCCGCGGTGGAGGCGCTTCTCGGCTATTGCAAGGACCCCCGCTTCATCGAAGTCCATCGCCTCGCATCTTTCAACCCGCGAAGCTTGGACATCGACGTGGTATTGGATTTGATGATCCACGATCTCGACGTCGTCGGCGCGCTGGTTGGATCTGACGTCGAACACGTCGAGGCGGTTGGGGTGCCGGTCTTGACGGAAAAGGCGGATATCGCCAACGCCCGCGTGCGTTTCGAGTCCGGCTGTGTCGCAAACTTGACCGCTAGCCGCATATCTCAAGAAAAGATGCGAAAGTTGCGGGTCTGGGAGCGGGAGAGCTACGTGTCGTTGGACTATTTGGCTCAGGAAGCCTGGTCCTACCGGTTGGAGAAGGGCCAGGGGAGGCCCCAAGTTGTTCGGCAGAAGCTTCCATCCGAGAGCCAGGAGCCACTCAAACGAGAATTGGAAGATTTTCTAGAGGCGGTGATTGCGGGCGGCACGCCCCGCATTTCCGGAGCGGACGGGCTGAAGGCACTTCGGTTGGCGCACCGTGTAATGGAGGCGATGGCGGAAGGCGGCGCCCCTTAAGAACCTCGCTGGCCATCGACTTGGCCAGGCAGCCACTGCTGGCTATAATCCAGAGGGCCCTCACATGCAGGCACTTCGAGCGATAGGGCCACGCGAGACACGCCATTGCACCGCACCGGGTATGGACATGGGAGACAGCTCGCCGGTGTCCGTCGCGGTTCGCCGGTTGCCCCGAAGAGAAGACGCCGCAAGAGTCTCGCCGAGGTAGAGGCCGCTCCTCAACAGGGACTCGGGTTCGAGGCCTTCATCCCTCTTGCCGATCGCGAGCAGTTTCTTTTCCCAGGACTTCTTGGGCCCGCCGATGGCGGCAGCGTGGAGCTTCCGGTTCCGGGAGGCATCGCACTCAGCAGTATCCGTCGAGAAGGATTTCTGGCCTCGACGATTCTCCATTTGATCATCTTCATCATCGTGATCGTCAAACCCGATTTGTTGGCTCCTTCCGATCGTGCGCTCAACATGCATGAAAAGGAAAAGGAGCGCTTGGTCTTGTTCATGGAGCCGCCTGCTCCCGCTCCTGCTTCGCCGCTCGTAGTTCCCGCGCTTCCCCCTCCTCCACAGTCTCAGAATCCCAATCGGATGATGATTCCCAAAGCGACGAAGCCCGCGCCGCCCGACAAACGGCAGGATTTCCAAACCGATCTGCCCTTCTCGGAGGGAAATGCCGACGAGTTCTACACCGATAAAGAGCTCGAGGATCCCGGTGAAAAGGGTGATGAGGGAGAGCCAGACGCTCCTGAGGGCGAGGGAGAAGGGGACGAGCAAACCGAAACGAAACTTGCCGATCTGCTTCCGAAAGGCGGGTTCTCGTTTACGCGGCCGCGGCTTGCGCCCGAGCTACCAACACCACTTCCCCCGGCCGGCGGCAACGGCGATCTGGGTGAGGACGGCGGCGGCGGGCAGTTCGAAGACATTCGTCGCTTCATGCAAGGTAAGCAGTTTCACAACCCGGAAGGCGGGTTAGTTACTGGACGAGACAATACCCTTTACTACGACGATAAAGGCGCTGATTTCATTCCTTGGCTTCGTCGCATGTTGACGGACGTGCGTCGCCACTGGATGGCTGGGATGCCCTCAGTGGTCGCTTGGCGCCACGGTCACGTCGCGGTGGCGGTCTCGGTGGTTCGCAACGGTGACATCGATGGGCTCCAAGTCATGGTCCCTTCCGGGACGGCTGGATTCGACAACATCGCGGTGGGGGCGCTCCGCGCGGCCGATCTGAAGCCGCTGCCTCCCGACTATCCTGACGATCGCTTCGAGTTCGTTCTGGTATTTTGGTACAACGAGCGCCCTTACGATCTTTTCTAGTGCCTCGCAAGTCAGTTCTCTTTTCGCTGTTCGTCGTCTCCGCGTGTGGTGGAAAAGCGCCTCCACCCGCGCCACCCCCAAACACAGTTCCCGCGGTTGCCACAGTTCCAGCTGGTCCGGTCGAGACCGACGTCCTCTCGCCACCAATTCCTATCGACCACTTGGCGCCTCGACCCCGGATCCGCGTCGGGCTCACTACGCGAGCCGAGGTGGTTCGATTGACTGCGCCGCAAGCCTTCGTCCTATTCGCCGGGGACGAGAAGATACGGACACACGACCTGCTTGTGGAGAGGGAAGCGTTAGTGGGTGCCGAAGGAGTCGTTTTCCGTATCCAGATTGCATCGTCACCGGACCGCGAACGGGCACAGAAACTCTTACAAACGATCGAAGACGAGACTGGGACTTCGGGAGACATAGCCCGGGAGGCGGGTAGCGGTAGGTTCGCAGTCCGTGTTGGCAGCTGGAGCACCGAGCAGGGGGCAGTGGCCGAAAAAGAGGAGCTGGCGCGAAGAGGCTACGAGGGTTTGCGAATCGTCTCCGAACCCTCGAGCTCCCATCGTCCGCGACGCCTGGTGCTGCGACCCGCGGAGTCTCCTCCAATTTACACCAGCGCGATGTCCTTGACGGCCTGGCCCGCCTCGTCCGACGCGTGGCTCGAAGTGGACGAGGCGCCGTACCGAGGAGTGATCGAGATCCGTGTGAATGCCTCCAATCGTTTCACGGTGATCAACGAGTTGAACCTGGAGGATTACTTGAAGGGTGTCGTTCCCGCGGAACTATCGCCAGCGGTCTTTCCTGAGCTCGAAGCCATCAAGGCGCAGGCTGTCGCTGCTCGCACGTATGCGGTGAAGCACCGTGGGCAGTTTATGGCCGAGGGGTTCGACATATGTGATACGCCGGCCTGCCAGGTTTACCGAGGTGCGGGAGTCGAACAGCGAATGAGCAACGAGGCCGTCGCCGCCACGCGGGGCGAGTTGTTGACCTATGAGGGAAAGCCGGTGGACGCAATGTATACGTCGACTTGCGGTGGACGAACGGAAAACGTGGAGAACGTGTTCGACGGTCCTTCCTTTCCCTATCTCGTGAGCCGGCTGTGTTATCGGGAATCGCCCATCGTCGAGCTTCGCGCCACGGTGTCCAAGGCGTTGAGCCCGGAGCTGGCCGGCGCGGTAACTCTGGGTGTGATACCCGAGGAGGAGCTTGCGGCACTGGAAGTGTCTCGGCCGGTCACGGTGAGCGAGTTCGCGCGCTGGTCCGCGAGTGCGTTTAGGAGCTTGGGGCAAAAGCAATGCAGGGCGATTTCGGGAGGAAATGGACAGGTGAGCGCCGGCCACTTCGCCCGTTCACTGGCGGACGCTCTCTGTTGGGAGGGTCGACTTCCTTTCCTATTGTCGAATTTGGATACCGACCGTTTGGTGCCCACCGCAGATGCTCCTCACCTTTCTCAGGGAGAGCGGCGAATGCTCGCTCACTGGATCGAAGAAGGTGTGGTTCAGCCTCCCAAAGAGGGCTTGGATCCGCAACGAGCGCTGTCTCGGCGCGAGGTGTTGGAAAGTCTCTACCGGCTTCTTATCGGGCGCGGTGAGCCCCTCTTGCGTGCGGCCCGCTTCGTCGGCCTCGAGGACGATAAGATGCGATTAGAGGTGGACGATTCGGAGGAACTGTTGGGGCTTGCCCCTCGACGCTATTTGTTTCGGCGAGTAGGAGATTGGACGTACTTTTCTCCGCAGCTGTGGGTCATGCCGGATGACCGCATTCTGTTTCACGACGGTGAAGAGGGCATCGACCTCCTGGTCTTGCTCTCGCGGGGTGGGAGCTTTGATCGCTCTTCGCGCTTTTCCCGATGGGTAGTACGGAAGACGAGCACGGAGCTCACCGAGAACGTAAACGCTCGAACGCCGGTGGGCAGAGTCACCGACCTGAGGCCTTTGCGATACGGTCGTTCGGGCCGAGTGGCTGAGCTCGAGGTCGTCGGTGCAGAAGGCTCTACCGTATTGACCGGCTTGGGCATCCGCCGGGGCTTAGGCATCCGCGAGAACTTGTTTTTCGTGGATCGCCAGCTAGGGCCGGATTCGCAGGTCGCGGCCTGGGTCTTCACCGGGCGCGGATGGGGACACGGTGTAGGTCTTTGTCAGGTTGGCGCCTACGGAATGGCCGCCGCGGGCGGTGACTACAGAGAGATCCTGGCTCATTACTATCCCGGCACGACGATCTCCCTCGAAGTACCGGCGGCATCCGCCGTTCGCTGAGCGCTCCTCTGCTCCTTTGCTGCCGCATGCCCAGAAGTTGACAACCTTCGTCGCCTCCAATAGCATTATCGAATACCCAGCCTGCCCATTATGTCAACGTTCGAAGTAACTAGTGCGGAAGAGCTAACCAAGGGTGGCACTCTGCGCGGGCGCCTCGCGGATGTCAGTCTTCCGGAGATGCTCGTCTTTCTCAAGGTCTCTGAAAAGACCGGCGTGCTTTCCGTCGTGCAGACCGGTGTGCGCAAGGCCCTGTATTTTCTCGACGGGAATGTTGTGTTCGCCGCCTCCAGCTTGAGCCAGGATCGGCTCGGCGAGGTACTGCTGCGGGGCGGCAGGATCTCCGCCGACGAGTACCTCCAGCTATCGCAGCGGATTCGTGGAGGACAGCGTCTGGGTAAGGCGCTCATCGAAAGCGGCGTTCTGGCTCCCCGCGACCTCTGGTGGGGAATCGAGCAGCAGGTGCGAGAGATCGTGTGGAATCTCTTTACGTGGGAGGAGGGCTCCTTTCAGTTCGAGGAGAGCGATCGGCCGCGCGGGGAAAAAATCACCATCAACCTCGAAGTCGAGAGCTTGATCGTGGAAGGGATCCGCCGTATCAGTGGGGCTGGAGCGATCAGCAGCCACTTCGTTCCGGTAGACACGATTTTGGAAAGAACGGAAAAGTTGTCACCGCTTCCCCTGGAGCCTTACGAAGAGCATGTCGTCCGACATGTGGACGGCCTACGCACGGTTGCCGAGATCTGCAAGGAGAGCGAGATCGGGGAGGCGGAGACCCGCAAGGTGCTCTATGCGTTCATGTCGGTGGGGGTAGTAGAAGTCAAGGGCCGCAAGCATGCGCCGCTCGATCCGGAAGCTATTGAACGTGCCGACTACCGGGGAATGGTCGAGCTATATAACGAAATGTACAAGTACCTGTTTCGCCACATGTCGGGCGAAGTGGGGCCCATTGCAGAGATCATCCTCGAGAAATATTTGGGCGAGTTGAAGGGACGGCCGCACTCGCTCTTCGAACGAGCTAGGTTGCGCCGCGACGGCTCGCTCGACCCGCACCAGATCGAACTGAACGTGTCGCGTTTGAAGCCTTTCGAACGCCGCAACCGTTTGGTAGAGGCCCTCAATGAGCTTCTTTATGCGGAGCTCTTAGCGGTCAAACGAACGCTTGGCGTTTCTCACGAAGCTCAACTCATCCAGATTTTCCGTACGATGAGGGGAGATAAGTGAGCTCCCGCGGACTCATTGGACGACGGCTGCCGCGTGATTGGACCAAAGCCGCTCAATCTCTTATGAATCGTGTGGAAGCCTCCTCTCTCCCCAGACTTCAAACGGCTGAAATCTACGGTGCGGTCACCCTAGGCGGGCTACTTGTCCTTCTCCTCACCGTGCGCTGGTTCGTCGGATGAGAAGGTGGGCTCTGGTTGGTGTAGTCGGGCCCACCGGCTCCGGCAAGAGTGCGCTGGCGCTACGCCTTGCGGAAATATTTGATGGAGAGATCGTTGGTTGCGACGCGCTTCAAGTCTACCGGGGCGCGGACATCGGAACCGGAAAGTTGACCCTCGTCGAGCAAAGAGAAATTCCCCACCATCTTCTGGACGTTGCCGACCCGTCCAGGGACTTCTCGGCTGCCAGCTACATTCGACTCGCGGCGCCGATCGTCGAGGACATCGACCGCCGGGGCAAGTTACCTCTCGTGGTCGGGGGCACCGGGCTCTATCTGAGGGCGCTGCTTCGCGGTTTGTTCGATAGACCGGGTCGAGACCCCAAACTACGAGGCCGGATCGCAGCGATCGCGGAGCGTCGCGGCTCTCGATTCGTTCACCGCATGTTGGCACGCCTCGATCCAGTGTCTGCGAAACGAATTCACGAGAACGATACCGTGCGAACGGTGCGGGCCCTAGAAGTCAATATACTCGCCAAACGGCCGATGAGCGATATGATGAGAGAACGGACGAGGCCTCTGATGGGTTACCGTGTCGTCTTAATCGGCATCACGCCGGCGCGGCAAGAGTTGGCTCGTCGGATCGAGGCTCGCATCGCCGAGATGTTCGACGGGGGACTGGTCGATGAGGTGCGGGGCCTGGTGAGCGAATTCGGCAACCACGCGCCGGTACTCAAGGCTATCGGCTATCGTCAGGTGGCGCAGTACCTCGCGGGTGAGTTCGATCTCGAAAGGGCGCGAGAATTGACGCTCAAAGCGACGCTTCAATACGCGAAACGCCAAATGACTTGGTTTAACCGGGAAGAGGGCGTGGTTTGGTTTACCGGTAGTGGGGATGAGCCTGAAGTCGTGGAGGCGACCGAGCGATACCTCCGTAGCCAAGAAAAGTCTCTTCATCCGCTAGTCCGTCTCCCGCATAGAGAAGACTGTGGGCGTCAAGAAACGTCGTGCCACTATCAGACGCGTCAGACGCCGGGTGAGGGAAAAGAAATTCCTCTAACGTCTATTGAGGAAGAAGGGGTGCATGCAAAAACAGCCTCCTAACATACAAGATAGCTTCTTGAACCATGCCCGGCGCGAGCGGGTAAACGTAACCGTATATCTAATGAACGGAACGAAACTCGGCGGGCGTATCAAGAGTTTCGATCGTTTTGCCATCATCATGGAGAACAACGGGATCGACCAGATGATCTTCAAGCACGCTATCTCTACTATCAGCGGCACGAGGCAGTTCGGCAACTACCTCAACATGGACCCGGTGGTAGGAGGTGCGGAGACGAAAGACTGAAGGCGCGTGACCAGGAGAGCCTTCTCGCGTGCCATAGTACTCGTCATGGACGGCGTAGGAGTGGGCGAGCTCCCCGATGCCGCCGACTACGGTGACCGAGGAACGAACACCGTCGCCCATATCGCCACTTCTCAAACCCTCAACGTTCCCTATCTAGCCAGCTTGGGGCTCGCCGAGCTCGTGCCCGAACTGCCGGCGCCCGAGTCCCTCCGCGGTGCTTTCGGCAAGATGAACGCGGCCTCGCCGGGTAAGGACAGCACGACCGGGCACTGGGAAATGGCCGGTATCATTCTCGAGAAGGCTTTTCGGACCTATCCGGAAGGGTTTCCGAACGAGCTGATCGCCGAGTTCGAAAAGCGGATCGGTCGTGAGACACTGGGAAATCGAGCTGCGAGTGGAACGGTGATCATTCAAGAGCTGGGTGAAGAGCACCGGCGGACCGGCAAGCCCATCGTGTACACGTCGGCGGACAGCGTTTTTCAGATCGCAACCCATGAGGAAACAGTTCCGATCGATGAGCTCTATAAGATGTGCCAGATCGCCTTCGACCTCGTGGTCAAGGGCCACGGCGTCGCGCGGATCATCGCTCGTCCGTTTCTCGGAGGCAAAGCAGGCTCGTTCGCTAGGACGCCACGGCGACGCGACTTCGTGCCCAAAGCCCCCCGCCCCACCTTGCTCGACCGAATGGCGGAACACGACCTCGGCGTGTTCGGAGTAGGTAAGATCGAAGATCTGTTCGCTGGTTCCGGCGTCTCGGATGCCGTTCACACTGAGAGTAACGCGCAGGGAATCGCCGAGACGATCAAGGCGATGAGAGAGTCGGATGCCGATTTCATCTTTACGAACCTGGTCGATTTCGACCAACAGTATGGGCATCGGAACGATGTCCCTGGCTTCGCCCGCGCACTCGAGGAGCTAGATCAAAGCCTTCCGGAATTGATGGCGGGAGCGAGAGAGGACGACGTCGTGTGCCTGACCGCCGACCACGGCTGTGATCCAACTACCCCCTCCACCGATCACTCTCGAGAATATGTCCCGTTGTTGGTCGCAGGCAAGAGGGTGCGGGCAGGGGCCGACTTGGGCATCCGGGCTAGCTTTGCGGATCTCGGGCAGACCTTGGCCGAGAACTACGGTGTGGGCCTGCTCGCGGCGGGGAAGAGCTTCCTCCAGGATCTGCTGGCGAGCCGTTGATGGCGGGCCAGACATTTTCGGATATGTGAGTGGTCTTTCCGGTATCGTTCCGTCTTTCGGCTTCTGAGGCCACGTATTTTTAGGCAAGACAGGCACTTACGGGGTCTAGCCCGTGCCGCGGTTTCTTGACAGCCTCGGTCCCCGTGCTATAATGCCGGCGCTTAACCTAAGGGGCTGTTATGTTTATCGACTTATCGCATGTGCCAGACGAAGGGCAAGAGGTCAACCTCGGGGTTCCTGCCGAACGGTTGTCTCTTGAAAAGTCCGAGCTACAGCTCGTAGATCGCGTTACGGTCGGGGGCCGACTGGAGCGCGTGGACGAGGTCGCCTTTCGGCTGGGAGGCTCGCTGACCGCGACGGTGGAGCTCTCGTGCGTGCGCTGCTTGGAGCCGCTTCGGCTCGATTTGGTTGAGCCTCTGGACCTCCTGTTCTTGCCCTCATCGGCGAATGTCGCGCCTGGTAAGGACGAAGACAGGGAGCTGAAGGATGAGGACCTCGCCGTCAGCTTCTACCAGGATGACAGGATCGACGTGGGCCTCTTGATAAGGGAGCAGATTTATCTGGCCCTCCCGATGAAACCCATCTGCCGTGACGACTGCCAGGGCCTGTGCTCGAAATGTGGGACGAACTTGAATTCGTCTTCCTGCAACTGCGCCCGTGAGGCAGTGGATCCACGACTGGCCAGTCTCAAGACGCTATTGAAGTCGTAGTGCCCGGCGGGGCGGCTCCAACGTCACCTTGGCCGAAGAGACACGCGAGCGGTTCTTACAACCTGACTCGCCTCGAAAGGAGTTTACCGGAATGCCGAATCCGAAACGGCGTCACTCCAAGAGTCGGCGCAACAAGCGGCGGACGCACGATGCTCTCGCCCTCAGCAGTCTTTCCGAGTGCCCAAACTGCCATCAGCCGAAACCTCCCCACCGGGTGTGCCCGAGTTGTGGTTACTACAAAGGGAACGCGGTCATGGAGGTCAAGGAAGCATAGGCCGCTCCGCTCTTCCGGGCGAGGCGGCTTCCCGTCGTGACAAACTGGACGATCGCCGTGGATGCGATGGGGGGCGACTTCGCGCCGCGCAACGTCGTGCAAGGAGCTATTGCCGCACGGCGGGAGTACGGCGTCTCCCTAGCGCTGGTGGGCCGCGAGGCCGAACTGCACCGGGAGCTCGGACGGAACGCCAACGGCATCGAAATCGTGGATGCGCGGGAGGTCGTGGCGATGGACGAGCCCGCCCTCACCCCGACTCGAAAGAAGAAGCAATCTTCGATTCGAGTTGCGGCGGAAATGGTGAAAGAAGGCCGGGCAGCGGGCTTTGTCTCTGCCGGGAACACCGGCGCCTCCATGGCGACCGCCAAATTGATGTGGGGATGTCTGGATGGAGTCGATCGTCCGGCCTTGGCGACCGTTTTGCCGAGCGCTACCGGAGTGTCGGTCCTTCTCGATGCCGGCGCCAACGTTGAATGCCGGCCCGAGCACCTAGTGCAGTTCGCGGTAATGGGCCACGTCTACGCCAAGGCGGTCCTGGAGATCGACAACCCCCGAGTCGGTCTGATGTCGATCGGAGAGGAAGACTTGAAAGGAAACGAGCTGACTCGCGAGGCGCACCGCGTGCTGAAGCAGAGCCGACTCATTAACTTCATCGGCAACGTCGAAGGCCGGCACGTCTTTAACGGGGATGCGGACGTCATCGTGACCGACGGTTTCACCGGCAACGTGGCGCTCAAGGTCAGCGAGGCGGCGGCGGAAGCACTGAGTTTGATGATTCGGCAAGAAATGACTCGCACTGTTTTTTCGCGTCTTGCAGCGTTCGCCTCGCGAACCGCCTTCGCCCGTTTCAAGAAACGTGTCGACTATGGGGAGTATGGGGGCGCACCCCTTCTTGGTCTCAATGCGGTTGCCATTATTTGCCACGGAAGAAGCTCTTCGAAGGCGATTAAGAGTGCCATTCGGGTGGCCCACGATTTCATCAGTCGCGGGAGCAACGACCGGATCAATGAGGGAGTTCGGGAACTGGCGAGGGTGGGGCAGCAGACGAGAGCGGTATGAGCAAACTGGCGTTGATTTTTCCCGGGCAAGGCTCACAGCAGGTGGGAATGGGCCTAGCGGCGGTAGAAGCACATCGTGAAGCGCGCGAGACTTTCGAGTCGGCCGATGCGTCGTTGGGCTTCTCCCTTTCCAAGCTTTGCTTCGGTGGGCCGGCCGATGAGTTGAAGCTTACCGAAAACACGCAGCCTGCAATTCTCACCACCAGCACCGCACTGTATCGCATATTGGAAGCACAGGGCATCGAGCCCAACTTCGTGGCCGGGCACAGTCTGGGCGAATACTCGGCGTTAGTGGCGGCAGGGAGTCTCCGGCTCGAAGATGCCGTGGTGCTGGTGCGCAACCGGGGGCGCTACATGCAAGAGGCGGTGCCGGTTGGCGCAGGAGCGATGGCTGCGATCCTCGGTCTGGGCTTGGGCGAGGTCGAGGCGCTTTGTAAAGAAGTGGCGGAAGGGGAAGTTGTCGAGCCCGCGAACCTCAACGGACCGGGACAGATCGTCATTGCCGGCCATACCAATGCGGTGAACCGCACCGCGGAAGCGGCAAAAGGACGAGGCGCAAGGCGGGTTGTTCCGCTTCCGGTAAGCGCTCCCTTTCACTGTCAACTGATGAGACCGGCTCAGGACCGTCTGGAACAAGATTTTGCCAAGATTACTTTTTCCGATCCGCGAGTGCCCGTGGTCTCCAATGTGGACGCAGCGCCGGTGCGCACGGTAGAACAGGTGCAAGATGCACTGACGAGGCAAGTAGTTTCCCCGGTTCGCTGGGAGGAGTCGGTTCGCGCCTTGTTGGAAGAAGGCGTGGATCAGTTCGTGGAGGTTGGCCCCGGAAAAGTTCTTGCCGGGTTGGTGCGGAAGATCTCGAAAGAGGCGCGCGTTGCGTCTGTGGAGGACCCGAGCGGCGTCGAGAAACTGATGGCAGAGGTGACGGGTGGCTGAGCTCGAAGGAAAAGTAGCCCTGGTGACGGGTGGTAGTCGGGGGATTGGTCGGTCGGTCGCCGCGCGGCTCACCGAAGAAGGGGCGCACGTGATCGTGACCGGACGTGACGCAGGCCGAGCCCGCCAAGCCGCAGAGGAATTGTCGGCTGATGGTGGTCGAGTTCAAGGTATCGCCATGGACGTTTCGGATCGAGCTGCGGTGGACGCCGGTTTCGAGACCATGTTGGGGGAGCAAAAACGACTGGACATCTTGGTGAGCAATGCCGGCATCGCTCGGGACAATCTTCTCCTTCGGATGAAGCCGGAGGATTGGAACGCCGTAATTGCCACGAACCTCAACGGGCTTTATCATTGCTGCCAGGCCGCCTTGCGGCCGATGATTCGTCAACGATACGGACGGATCGTGAACATGAGCTCTGTGGTCGGTTTGATGGGCAATGCCGGTCAGACCAACTATGCGGCGTCCAAGGCGGCCATCCTCGGGTTCACCCGCTCGCTGGCGCGAGAGGTGGCATCGCGAAACATAACGGTCAACGCGGTGGCGCCCGGCTTTATTGCAACCGATATGACGGAGAATCTATCCGACCAAGTCAGGCAAGAGCTCTCGGCATCAATACCGCTGGGGCGCATCGGGCAGCCAGAAGACGTCGCCGCATGCGTAGCCTTTCTTGTATCTGGGGGCGCCAGCTACCTGACGGGTCAAGTCTTGCAGGTCAACGGCGGCCTGTATATGTAGATTGTTATAATCAACGTTAATCTCAAGGAGGGGGATCGAATGAGTATTCCAGAGAAAGTGAAGAGCATTGTCGTAGATCAGTTGGGAGTCGAGGAGGAGCAAGTGATTCCGGACGCATCCTTCGTAGATGATTTAGGCGCCGACTCTCTCGATCAAGTGGAGTTGGTGATGGCCCTGGAGGAGGAGTTCGGCCTCGAGATCCCGGACGAGGACGCGGAGAAGATCACCCGAGTCAAGGAAGCGGTAACTTACATCGAAGGACATGCCAAGAAGTAAGAGATTGACCGGAGCTTCGGCATGACGCGACGGGTCGTGATAACGGGGGTGGGCCTAGTGTCTGCGGTGGGCATCGGTACCCGTGAGACCTGGACCGCCCTGCTGGAGGGTAAGAACGGCATCGGGCCGGTGTCCCATTTCGATGCTTCCGCCTTTTCCTGTCGTATCGCGGGCGAAGTGAAGAATTTCGACCCGCTTCAGTACATCGAGAAGAAGGAAGTAAAGAAGATGGACGTATTCATCCAGTATGCGCTGGCGGCGTCAACGTTCGCGATGGGGGACTCCGGCTTGAAGGTGACCGCGGAAAACGCCGACCGAATGGGGGTCTTCATTGCTTCTGGTATCGGTGGATTCGCAACCATCGAGCGGGAGCACCGAAACCTGCTTGAGGGAGGGCCACGCAAAATCTCGCCATTTTTTATTCCAGCCTGCATTATCAACTTGGCCGCTGGACAAGTATCGATCCGTTTCGGCGCCAAAGGGCCGAACTCCGCGACCGCCACGGCGTGTTCGGCCAGCTCTCACGCGATCGGTGACGCGGTCGAGATCATTCGACGGGGCGATGCGGATGCCATGATCGCCGGTGGGGCTGAGGCTGCGATCACCCCTATGGGCATTGGTGGCTTCGCCGCCATGCGCGCCTTGTCCACGCGGAACGACGAACCGGAAAAGGCATCCCGACCGTTCGATAAGGATAGAGATGGGTTCGTGGTGGGGGAAGGGGCGGGGGTCGTGGTGCTCGAGACCCTCGAAGGAGCGCTCTCCCGTGGCGCAAACATCTACGCCGAGATAGTCGGCTACGGGATGAGCTCCGACGCGTACCATATTACTGCACCCTCAAAGGATGGCGCCGGCGCGACGAGGGTTATGGCGCGGGCTCTCGAAGACGCCAAGGTTCGACCCGACCAGGTGGACTACATCAACGCGCACGGTACGTCGACTCCATACAACGACCGCACAGAAACGATGGCGATCAAGAGAGTGTTCGGCGAACACGCTCATCGATTGGCGGTAAGCTCTACAAAGTCCATGACCGGTCACCTCCTCGGTGGGGCCGGGGGCTTGGAGGTCGGGATCGTGGCGCTTGCCATCAAGGAGCAGATCATCCCGCCGACGGGGAATTACGAAACACCGGATCCGGAGTGCGATTTAGACTATGTTCCCGGAAAAGCGCGGCCGGCGAAGTTGCAATACGTACTCTCCAACTCTTTCGGCTTCGGCGGCACGAACGCCGCCTTGCTCTTGAAACGATACGAGGAGGGGAAGCATTGAGAAACGGAGGCGGTGATTAGCTCCTCGCGATCGACCGGCGTCGTCTACACTCCTCGGTTCAAAGACCATCGAACCGGCGATGGGCATCCCGAAAGCCCGAGTCGCATGGACGCAGCGGCCCGCGCGTTGGCTGCACCGAGCCTTGCGGAAAAATTGGTCTCTCTTGAACCTCGCGTCGCAGTGCGAGAGGAAGTGCTCCTCGTTCACACCGAGCGCCACTTCGACGAAGTCATGGATACGCGGGGTAAAGAGCAGACCTACCTCGACAACGACACAGTCACGTCGCCCGAATCAGCGGACACCGCCTTGCTTGCGGTAGGAGGGGTCCTCTCAGCTGTGGATGCGGTGATGGCTGACGAGTTGGAGAACGCTTTCGCACTAGTGCGACCACCCGGTCACCACGCCAAGCCGGACAAGGCCATGGGTTTTTGCCTTTTCAATAACATCGCGATCGCGGCGCTGCATGCGATCCGCACGCGGAACTTAGAAAGGGTCTTGATCGTCGATTTCGATTTACACCACGGAAACGGAACGCAAAAGGCGTTTTACACGTCACCCGAGGTCCTATACGTATCGACTCACCAGTGGCCGCACTATCCGGGCACGGGCTCCCTCGAAGAAATTGGCAGGGATGCGGGGGAGGGTTACACACTCAATGCTCCCATGCCGGCGGGAATGGGCGATGCCGAGTATGTATCGATCTTCCGGTCGATCATCGGGCCGGTTGCACGCGAGTACGCGCCGCAATTGGTGTTGGTCTCTGCCGGGTTCGACGCGTACTTCAAAGATCCGTTGGGAAGCATGGGCCTTACCGAGAGGGGTTTCGCGGCCTTGACCCGGGAGATCCTTGCCGTCGCCAACGCCACCTGTGGCGGGAAGGCGGTGTTCGCGCTGGAAGGAGGGTATCACCTGCCGGGTCTCGAGCAGTCGATGGTTTCGGTACTGCAGGTCATGGCCGGCCTTTCCGGGGATGAGGAAAATTTCGAGCCAGCGAGTCAAGCCAAGTTCGACAAGCAGGCTAAGCCTCTGATGGCAGCCATCCGCGAGACGCACAGTCGCTTCTGGAAGTCGCTCTCCGAGTAGGCTCCTCCGCTCTCCTCGCGGTTACCAGAAGTTGCGAGAATCGAGGACCGGATGTAGAGTCGATCATGAGTCCGACGCCCGATAGATACCTTCCATGACCACCGAAAACTCTACGCTCGCAGGGGTCCTCTCCCAGCAAACTCGGGAAGGTGAGCTCTACGAGAAACTCCCCGACGATAGGGTTCGTTGCTTTTCCTGCGGTCACCGATGTTTGATTCCCGAGGGCAGGCTCGGAATTTGCAAAGTTCGCTCCAACCAGGACGGCGTCCTGATGGTTCCCTGGGGCTATGTGGGAGCGCTGCAATGCGATCCAATCGAGAAGAAACCATTCTTCCATGCTATGCCGGGGACCGACGCGTTGTCGTTCGGCATGTTGGGGTGCGACTTCCACTGCAGCTATTGCCAAAATTGGCTCACGTCGCAAGCGTTGCGCGATCCGCGCGCGGTGTCCGCTCCGAAGAGTTGTACGGGTGAGGAGCTGGTTGGCTTGGCCCGGCGCTACGGTGCCAGCACTCTGGCGAGCACCTACAACGAACCCTTGATCACGAGTGAGTGGGCCATCGACATTTTCCGGCGGGCCAGGCTAGAGGGATTCCGCTGCGCCTACGTCTCGAACGGAAACGGGACGCCGGAAGTCTTGAAGTACATTCACCCTTACGTTGATCTTTTCAAAGTAGACCTCAAGGGTTTCCGAGAAAAGAACTATCGAAAGTTGGGGGGCGTTCTAAGTAACGTTTTGGAAACGATCGAATCAGCCAAAGGAATGGGGTTCTGGGTCGAGGTCGTCACCCTGATCGTCCCCGGCTTCAACGATTCTGACGAGGAGCTCCGAGACATCGCATCCTTCCTGTCTTCCGTCTCTCCCGATATTCCATGGCACGTCACCGCCTTCCACAAGGACTACAAGATGACGGCGCCAGACAACACGACGACCGAAATTCTACTTCGCGCCGCTGAGATCGGCGCCTCGGAGGGTCTCTCCTTCGTCTATGCGGGCAATCTTCCCGGTCATGTCGGCCGGTGGGAGAATACGTTCTGTCCTGGATGCGAAAAGCTCGTCATCGAGCGGGTCGGTTACACGATCCTCAAAAACACGTTGCAGAGTGGAAACTGCCCGAGCTGCCGGCATGCCGTGCCAGGCGTTTGGGAGGCGCCTGGCCAGGCCGAATTCTAGCAACGAGATATTTTGGCGCCGATCACGGTGTGAGAGGCGCCTGGCCAGGCCGATAGTAGCAACTGGACATTTTGGCGCCAGTCAGGGCCCGACAGAAACATCTATTTCTGGACTTGTCGGGCCAAGACCGCTCGTCGCTAATCGGGCGGTGTCAAGATACCCAATGCGATTGGTCTCAAATCTCAGCATTTGGACTTTTTGACCTTCAGGCTCGATCAGGTGAAAAAGTTCTACACCGATATACTCGGCTTTCAGCTCTTTCGCCATGACCCCAAGCTCAACTACCTGTATGTTCGGACGGCGAGCGGCGCTAGCCTGGGGTTCATGCCGCCGAATCCTGGAATGCTCGGCGAGCAGCCGCATCCCAAGGAGCCGACCCTCTACTTCATGGTCGAGGATGTCGATCGTGTCTACGCGAAGTTGGTCGCCAAGGGTGTCGGTTTCTTCGGTCCCCCCGAGGAGATGCCGTGGGGGCACCGTGTGATCACCACGACCGATCCCGAGGGCCGGACGGTGATGCTGGCTTCGGAGATAGAAAGGTAGCCGCCCGAAGGGCGGCCGGCCAGGAGGAATTGCCGAGTCGTAACGAGGCGGGCAAGGGAACCTGGCCGGTTCTTAGGCCCGAGCGAGGAGCGAGGGCCGCGAGCGAGGAGCGAGGGCCGCGAGCGAGCACTAAGTGTTGCCCGCGCGTGCTAATATGAGCACGTGTTGCGAGTTTTAACGACCCCCAACGATTCCTCTGCCGTACCCCTGCCGGTTTTGGAAGAATGAGCTCGCTGTTCTCCTTCATCCGCGAGCTCATCGATATCCCGTCGGTGACCGGTGACGAAGCCGAGGTAGCCCGGTTTCTGGAAAAAACTTTGGGCCAGCGCGGTTTCCGCGTCACCATGCAGGAGGTGGAGGCCGATCGTCACAACGTCTACGCCCTCACCAACGGTTCACCGGAAGTGGTGCTCTGCACTCATCTGGACACCGTCCCACCGTTCTACTCGAGCTCCGAGGACGATCGGTATATCTACGGTCGCGGTTCCTGCGATGCAAAAGGGTGCATGGCGGCGATGGTGGAAGCGGTTGTCGGCCTCCGTGAGAAGGGCATCGAAGGGGTGGGGCTTCTGTTCGTGGTGGGTGAGGAAGTCGACAGTATCGGAGCGATGACCGCCAACCTCCTGAAGCCCGGCTCTAGATACGTTCTGGTCGGTGAGCCCACGGAGAGTCGAATGGCATCCGGACACAAGGGCACCTTCTATTTCATACTGCGAGCGAAGGGGCGGGCCGCTCACTCCGCGTATCCGCATCTCGGCGACTCGGCTACCGATCGGCTCCTGGATGCACTGCAGAAGATTCGGAAGATTGACTGGGGACGGAGTGAGGTGCTCGGGCCGGCGACGGTGAACATCGGTACTCTTTCTGGGGGCCTGGCCCCCAACGTCATCGCACCGGAAGCGGCGGCGGGAGTTCTTGTGAGGGTGGTTGGGAAAGCATCAGAGGTGGAAGACAAGCTCGTGGAGGCACTCGGCGATACTCCGAACCTCAGTTACGAGGTCCTGTCAAAAAAAGACGCGGTGCTCTGCGAGACTCTGCCGGAGTTCGAAGTTGCCCCGATGGCCTTCGGTACCGACATCCCCTCGCTTACCGAGTTCGGAAAACCCTTGCTATTCGGGCCGGGTTCGATCCACGATGCGCATACTTCCGAAGAGAAAATAAGCAAGCAAGAGGCACTGCGAGCGGTAGAGCTTTATCAGCAGGCGGCGATTGGCCTATTGGAGCAAGCCGAGTGACGAGGCAACCAAGCCAACCACGCCAACCAAGCCAACCAAGATTGAAAGTGGCGATCTTGGGAGCCACCGGTGCAGTCGGGCAGAGATTCATCGAGCTCTTGGCGTCGCATCCGTGGTTCGAGGTGGCTCGACTTGCCGCTTCGGAGCGATCGGCGGGCAAGCGTTATCAGGATGCTTGTGGGTGGCGTCTTGCCTCACCCATTCCGGAGAAGATAGCAAACGAAGTCGTGGAAGGGATGGAACCGGACGGCGAGACAGACCTCGCTTTCTCGGCGCTCACTGCTTCGGTCGCCCCCGAGATAGAAATGGCTTGGGCCAAGGCCGGTGTGCCGGTTTTCAGCAACGCCCGAAGCTATCGTTTGGAGCCCGACGTTCCACTCCTGATTCCCGAGATCAACCCGGAGCATTTGGGGCTGATCGAGAAGCAGAAGAAGCTGCGTGAGTTGCCGGGTCGTGGCTTCATCATCACTAACGCCAACTGCTCGACTACCGTGCTTGCCATGGCTTTGGCACCCCTCGAGCGGGCCTTCGGGCTGCGACGACTCTCGGTCGTTACCCTTCAGGCGGTCTCGGGGGCGGGATATCCGGGGCTTCCGTCGATGGACATTCTAGGAAACGTGATCCCTTTCATCGCCGGGGAAGAAGAGAAGATGGAAACGGAGACGCAAAAGATCTTGGGTAAGTTGGGGGAGGGGGTGGTTGAACCGGCGTCCATGAAGCTTTCCGCGCAGGTCAACCGAGTGCCTGTTTTCGACGGCCACACCGAGTCCGTTTCGTTCGAGACGACTCAACCGGCAAGCCTTGAGAAAATTCACGACGCGCTGGTTTCTTTTCGCGGGGAGCCTCAGGAGCTGGATCTCCCAACCGCTCCGCAGCATCCGATCGTGGTTCTCGACGGCCCCGACCGGCCCCAACCTATGTTGGATCTCTATCGTGAGAACGCCATGGCCACGATCGTGGGGCGGCTGCGTCCATGCCCAGTCCTCAATTTTAAAATGACCTTGCTCGGTCACAACACGGTTCGAGGTGCGGCGGGGGGCTCGATCCTGAACGCCGAGCTAGCCATGGCGCGAGGACTGATCGGGGGCGAGTTTTCATGATCGTGATGAAGTTCGGCGGTACGTCGGTGCAGGATGGTCCCGCCATGCGGCGCGTGATCGAGATCGTGGAAAAGGAGAAGGAGCGCCATCCGGTGGTTGTGGTCTCCGCTATCGCGGGAGCTACAAACTCCTTGTTGGCCATGGGACAGACGGCACTCTCCGGTGATACTCGCGCCGCGGAGGAGGTGTTGTCCCAGTTGGTGAGCCGACACCGGTGGATCTTGTTCGACTTGGGCCTTTCGAAGTCCACCGAGCGTGAGGTTGCAGATGTTGTCGCGCGCTACGCGGAGGAGCTCGGCGACTTCACTCGAGGAGTCGTCTTGCTGCGCGAACTTACCCCCCGTATCCAGGATGCGATCGTGAGCTACGGCGAACGCCTTTCGGTCCACTTGCTAACCGCCGCTGCTGAGGCGCGAGGCCTCGACGCCGAACTAGTTGATGCCCGCGAGGTGATGCGCACCGATTCGCGTTTCGGCAAAGCTAGACCCGACGCCGGGACCCTTGCGCTGAGATGCCAGGATTTGATCGCTCCGGTATTGGGGGCAGGCAAGATTCCAATCATCGAAGGCTTCGTGGGCGCCACCGATGAAGGTGAGCCCACCACGTTAGGCCGCGGAGGATCCGATTACAGCGCCGCTCTGCTGGGAGCCGCCCTTGGAGCCGACGAAATACAGATCTGGACCGACGTAGACGGGGTGCTCACCGCCGACCACCGTCTAGTACCGGAGGGCAAGAAGATCCGAGAACTGTCCTTCGCCGAGGCGGCGGAGCTCGCGTACTTCGGAGCTCGGGTGCTCCATCCAGCCACCATCGAGCCCGCGGTCTCCCGCAACATCCCCGTTCGCATATTGAATTCACGCCGACCGTCAGCCAGTGGGACCACCATCGCTTCTCGGGCGCGGAAATCCGGAGTCGCGGTCAAGTCCATCGCTACCAAGAAAGGCATCACCCTCATCGACGTCAAGTCGCTCCGGATGCTGATGGCCCACGGTTTCCTTAGATCTATGTTCGAGCTCTTCGATCGTCACGAGGTTCCAGTCGACCTGGTCTCGACTTCCGAGGTCAGCGTTTCCTTGACCGTCGATTCGGTTGAGAAGATATCGTCTATCGTCGCGGAGCTCGAGCAGTTTTCCGAGGTGACGGTGGAAAGAGGTTGCGCCATCGTGTGCCTGGTGGGGGAGGAGATCCGCTCTACTCCGCGCATCGCTGCTCGCACCTTCGGTGCCCTTGGGGACATCAACGTGAGGATGATCTCTCAGGGGGCATCGGAAATGAATCTCTCCTT
Organism: Candidatus Marinacidobacterales bacterium; assembly: GCA_965219415.1. Lineage (GTDB taxonomy): Bacteria > Acidobacteriota > Vicinamibacteria > Marinacidobacterales > DATDRI01 > CBDCNP01. The sequence goes on along the minus strand of OZ244742.1, from coordinate 412,814 downwards.
CGTCGTGCGCGAGGGAGATGCCGACGAGTCGGTCAAACGGTTGCACCGCGAGTTTTTCACGGGTATCGATCAACCCGAAGTCTTCGAATCGGTGGATACGGAGATGGTGCCTTGATTCTGGGTCTCACCGGCCAAGGTCGCATGGGCACCGAGGTGGAGCGGCTGGCGCTTCAAGGCCAGCACGAGGTCCGGCTCTCCTTAGACGAATACTCGAACCCGGACGGGATAGGTCTCACCAAGGAGGCTCTGACCGGGGTCGAGGTCGTCATAGACTTCAGCTGGCCCGAAGCCGTGGTCGAGAACATCCGCCGAGTAGCAGAGGCCGGTGTCCCCATCGTAGTGGGCACCACCGGGTGGTACGATCGCCTCGGAGAAGCACGCCAATTGATCGAGGTGAACAAAACGGCGCTCGTCTACGGCGCGAATTTTTCGATCGGGGCTAATCTCTTTTTGAAGCTCGCCAAGTTCGCCACTGGACTCTTCGACCCATTCTCCGAGTACGACCCCTACGTCGTCGAGCATCACCATCGGGAGAAGGTTGATGCGCCCAGTGGTACAGCCTTGCGTTTGTCGGAAATCGTCGTCGCTAGCACGGATCGTAAAACCCGTACGCAGATCGGAAACCCGGAGGGGAAAATCGACCCCGAGGCGCTTCATGTCTCTTCGCTAAGAGCAGGAGGAGCGTCAGGTCGGCACGAGCTTGGCTTTGATAGTTCGGCCGACAGTGTGGAAATAGTGCACACCGCTCGCAATCGAGAGGGCTTTGCGCGAGGTGCGCTTTTTGCCGCGGGGTGGGTCCGGGGCAAGAAGGGCGTCTTTGAGTTCGCTGATTTGTTGGAATTGGAGTGAGCCATGAGTGAACCGTGGCAGGGAACTTATACTGCGGTGGTGACCCCCTTTAGAGCCGACGGCGCCGTGGACGAACGGGCGCTGGAGAGGCTCGTGGAGCTTCAAATCGACGGAGGAGTGGAGGGGATCGTTCCTTGCGGCACGACGGGGGAAAGCGTCACGCTGAGCGGCGAGGAGCAGCTCCGCGTTACCCAAGTAGTGCGAGACCGCGTCGACACGCGGGTTCGGGTGATCGCCGGCGTTGGCGGGAACAACACGGAAAGGGTCGTGGCTCAGGCCCGCGCAGTCGCTTCGTTGGGGGTGGAGGGGATCCTCTCCGTTGTTCCTTATTACAACAAACCTACTCAAGAGGGCTTGTTTCGACATTTCTCCGAATTGGCTGATGCGATCGAAATACCGGTGATCGTCTACAACGTTCCGGGTCGCACCAGCGCCAATCTTTCGCCCGCGACCCTTATGCGCCTCGCCGAGCACGAGAACATTCGCGGGGTCAAAGAGGCATCGGGGGACCTCATTCAAGTGATGGAGATCCTGGCGCGCCGACCCGAAGGCTTCAGTATTTTTTCCGGGGAGGATAATCTGACCTTTCCGATTCTGGCACTAGGGGGCGATGGAGTGATCTCGGTGGTCTCGAACGAAGTGCCTATGCTGATGAGTCGGATGGTCCGGGAGGCGTTGGCGGGGAGACTGGCCGAAGCCCGGGAGATCCATTTCCAGCTATTAGGATTGATGAACGCTAATTTCATCGAGACCAACCCCATCCCGATCAAGGCCGCTCTGGCGATGATGGGGCTTATCGGCGAACACTACCGGCTTCCGCTGGTGCCAATGAGCGCAGAGAACCGCGGTCGACTTCGTGAGCACCTGCTGCAACTGGATTTGGTCGAAGCGTTGACGCGTAACAGGAGCTAACGGTGACGTCGAAGGCTAAGCTCGCTCTGCGAGAAACCATCGAGCGTCTATTCGAGCTCGAGGGTTCCGACCTCCCATCAGATGCCGAGAGCTCTTTCCTCGAGTTCAGGGCGATGCTGTCCCGAGGCGAGGTGCGTGCCGCGGAACCGGGGCCTCATGGTTGGGTCGTCAACACCTGGGTGAAGAAGGGGATTCTGCTGGGATTCCGCCTCGGACGAACAGAGGACTTCTCCTTCAAGAAGCCGCCGATGCGATTCTTCGACAAGCATACGTTTCCGCTTCGGGACTTAGAGCTCGACGAGCAGGTTCGGGTGGTACCGGGCGGTTCTTCGATTCGGGCCGGCGCCTTCGTCGGCCGAGGAGTCGTCTGCATGCCACCGATGTATGTGAACGTCGGAGCCTACGTGGACGAAGGCACGATGATCGACTCGCACGCATTGGTGGGGTCCTGCGCTCAGGTCGGCAAGCGCGTGCACGTTTCTGCCGCTGCGCAGATTGGTGGGGTTCTCGAGCCGGTGGGAGCGATGCCGGTGATCATCGAGGACCGCGTTCTGGTGGGAGGGAACTGCGGCGTCTACGAAGGCACAATTGTTAAAAAGGAAGCGGTATTGGCACCAGGGACGATATTGACTCGGTCCACGCCCGTCTATGATCTAGTGAACGAAACCGTGCTGCGAGCAAGCGAGGATTCCCCCTTGACCATACCTCGAGGCGCGGTGGTTGTACCGGGCAGCCGTCCGGCGCGGGGAAGCCTTGCCTCGCGGGAGGGTCTCCATCTCTACGCGCCCATCATCGTCAAGTACCGCGATCCCGGAACCGATGCTGCGGTCGCACTAGAAAGCGCACTACGTCCCTGAATTAATCGGCCCAACTCTTGAAGAAGCGCGCTTCACGCCTCGACGGGGTCGGGATTTCTCTTATCCGTCGCGTCCTGGAGGCCGCCCCAACGGACGCTGTCAACTTGGGATTCGGAGAGCCCAACTTCGATACTCCGCGTGCGATTGTTCGCGCAGCCCACGAAACACTCGACGGGGGCCGGCTCGGCTACACCGCGACTTCCGGCCTGGCTGCGTTGCGCCAGGCCATAGCGGAGTACTCCGGCCATCGACTCAGTCCTGACTCCGTGCTCGTTACTGTGGGCGCCCAAGAGGCGCTTTTCGCAACCATGTTGGCCTGGCTTGGCCCTGGGCAGGAAGTCTTGGTTCCCGACCCCGGTTTCCTTGCATACCCGGCGATCACTCGGCTCGCCGGTGCGTTGCCCATCCCTTATCCGCTATCCGCCAAGGTAGGCTTTCAATTTAGCGCCGCCACTCTAGAGTCTCTGATTTCGCCGCGCACGCGGGCGCTGGTATTGAATAGCCCGGCGAATCCCACCGGCGTGATTATTCCACTCGAGGAGCTTCGGGCCGTTGCAAGGCTTGCGGCGAAGCACGAGCTCCTGGTGATCTCCGACGAGGTGTATCGGGAGATTTACTACGGTGAGCGACCTCCGTCCTATCTGGATGCCAGTACCGACGGAGTCGTGGTGTCTAGCTTTTCCAAGTTCGCGAGCATGACTGGCTGGCGCCTCGGTTGGGCGATCGGTACGCCCGAGCGGATGGAGCCGATTCGCGTCATTCATCAGTACGCCGTGACGTGTGCGCCGGCTCATTCTCAGAAGGCCGCTCTGGCGGCGTTCGGAACCGATGCGCAACGCGAGGCGGAGTCGTTTCGTCGTGAGCTCGGGCAACGCAGGGATCTTCTCGCGATGCTGGTTCGAGAACGGTTGGGCCTTTCCCCCCTGATTCCGGAGGCGACTTTCTATATGTTGATCGAAGCCGCGCCGAAAGGTGACAGTTTGAGGGCCGCGATGCAATTGGTGGAGCAGGCGCGAGTGATCACGATTCCGGGCGCCGCCTTCGGCGAAGGGGCCAGCCGCTTCTTGCGTCTGTCGTTTTCAGTCGAGGAAGAGGCGATTCGCCAAGGGGTAGAACGTATTCGTGGCGCTCTAAGCTCGATTCAGTAGTAATCCGAGCAGCTCATGTAGTAATGGCAGCGCGTACAAAGAAGCTTACAGCGGTCCTCTCGTAGGCTTGCTCCGCAGTTCGGGCAAGTCAGGATGAGAGTCTCGGGCTCGATATGCAACTTCGTGGCGGGTTCCTGCTTGTTCTGGCCATCGAGAGGCTCGGGTGCTTGGCGTGGCTCTTGTGTGGGTTGTATGGGTCGCATGGGCGTCGAGCTAGGCACTAACGTCTTTTACCGAGCTCTCCCTTGCCAGTGAGGACCGCCTTGAAGCGCGGCTCGGAGCGGAGTGCCTCGAACTCCTTGGCCTTTCGTATCTCGGCGCGACGAGGGGGGTGGATGTCGATCGCAGTCTGCAACGCATCCAGCGCCGCCTCACGGTCACCGAGTTTCACGTACGCGATGGCTAAGTTGTAAAACGCTTCATCACAGTCGGGATGATTTTTGAGCGCAGCGCGTAAATCGAGTACCGCTTGTTCGTTGCGACGGAGGCGCAGCAGTGCGATTCCGCGGTGAAGGAGTGCCGAGTGGTCGTCGGGCTGGCGCTCGAGGGCGCGGGTAAAGCACTCGATGGCCTCTTGGGGGCGACCGTTGTCCAGGTGTGCTAGTCCCTTGACGGAGTGGGCCTCTACCGACGCGGCGTCGATCTCTAGGATGCTGTCGGCCGCCTCAATCGCCTCCTCGAACCTGCCGCATTCGATGAGAGCGCTGGCTTTGGTAATGCGGGCATCGAATTTCTTGGGCGCGAGCTGAACAGCACGATCGTAGCAGCTGATCGCTTCTTCGTAACGCCCGAGGTCGGCGAGCGCCGCCCCTCGGTTGTAGATGAAATCGTCGTTGTCGGGATCGTACTTCAGGATTTCGTCGAAGCTCTCGATTGCTTCTTCAGCGCGCCCGAGCTCCCGCAGAACGACGGCGCGATTGTGGATAGATGCGAGGTGGTTGGGTTGGATGGCAAGGGCCCGTTCATAGTCGGCGAGGGCATCCTCCAGCCGATCCATCAAGTCGTAGACGATCCCGCGGTTGTAGTATGCGAAATAGGATTGTTCGTTCAGAGTGAGGGCGCGATTTATGTAGCGCAGAGCGCGTTGGGGGTCGCCCTCTTCGATGAATTTCACGCCGAGGTCGACGTAGCGTTCATGAAGCGTGATTCGTCCCATATCTTTCGACGACTGTATCAGTCAGAACGCCAGCATAGCCCTGCCGAGCCTCACTTTGCAACCGACCTCCGGCGCAAGTGCTCGAGCTGATTGGCTCTCGCTGCTCAGTTCATTGGCGCTGCACGATGACTTCGCGAGCCCCGATGCTGCACTCGTCCTCGGGGCCGGCAGCGACGGTTCCCTTGACAAGAATACCCAGGCCTTCACGGAGGGCGCTGCTCGTAACGAGGCGCGAACCGCGTTTCACACGGGTCGCACTGCCTACGTAGACGACATAGTTTCGACGATCGCTCCCAAACAGCTCGAATGAGTCGTTGTCGATGATTCGCGAGAGCTTACCGGTTCGAGTGATCGTATCTCCGGGGGCCGGGCATGTGGACGAAGTCCTTTTGGGGGGTCGAGCGAATTCTGTCGGTGGTCGGGTCGGCTGTGGTGCGGGCCGCGTTGTGCTCTTTTCGACAGTCGTCGGTTCGGAGTCTGCTCCGGACGGGAGATCGTTGAGAGGGGTTGCCGCGGGTAGCGATTTCGTCGGTGGTGGAGAAACACCACTCACGCCCTTCACTCGAAACTCGTCCAACAAGATCGCGTTACCGGTAACCAGTCGAACCTTCAAGCGAATGAACTCTCCCTCGTTCGCGGAGCGGAGCTCGATCTGACCTATTAAGATATCCCTTTGGAAGAACGACAGGTGGATGTCGCCAGCCGGCAAGCCGGGGAGCGTGACGCCACCATCGCTCCCGGGGACGCTTTTTCGTTCTCGCATCTCTGTGATGGATACGCGAATTTCGTCGAGCGGTAGCTTTGTATCCAGCTGACATCTAATGGTGACGGGGGGCTCGAATTGGGACGCACTAAGAGTGAGCAGGAGTAGGGAGGTGGCAAGCGGCATGATGTTTCTGATCCGACTCGGGGTGCATCCTATCGCATTCGAGCCGGAGATCAAACGGTGGGCGCGCCTGGGGTATCATCGAGTCCATTGTGGCATCTCATCGAAAAGGAACACTAGGGGCGCGCCTGCTGACGTGGTATCGACGCCATCAGCGCCAGCTCCCGTGGCGGGAGCGGCCGGAGCCCTACCGAGTATGGGTCTCGGAACTGATGCTGCAACAGACGCAAGTCAAAACGGTCGTCCCATATTTCGAGCGGTTCGTCAGCCGCTTTCCCGACGTCGCGACGTTAGCGAGAGCGTCGGAGCAAGAGGTACTAGCCGCTTGGTCGGGACTAGGTTACTACCGACGTGCCAAGGCGCTGCACCGAGCGGCCAAATGGGTAATGGGAGAGAACGATGGTCGTTTTCCCGAGACTCTTGATGGTTGGCTGGCGCTTCCCGGAGTGGGCAGATACACGGCGGGGGCGATTCTCTCGATCGCGTACGGCCAGCGCCACCCGATCCTAGATGGTAATGTCGCGCGCGTGTTGTCTCGGGTGTTCTTGGTTCGGGGCGACCCGAGCTCCAGTCCGGTCCGGAAGATCCTGTGGCGCAAGGCGGAAGAGCTGTTGCCGGCGCGAGCGGTGTCGGATTTCAACCAAGCTCTCATGGAGCTGGGAGCGTTGGTGTGCACACCGCGTCGTCCCCGCTGTTTGGTGTGCCCTCTCCAGCAAGACTGCAAGGCGCTTCAGCGAGGCGTCCAGGAAGACCTGCCCGAGCTGGCTACGAGGAAGGTTTCCGTTCCCGTAGTGCTCACTGCTGCTGTTATTCGGAGGCGAGGAAAGGTGTTGATGTATCAGAGGGAGGACGAGGAGCTCATGCGCGGGTTGTGGGAATTGCCGGGAGGTTCGTGTCAGAACGACGAGGAACCACGTGGGGCATTGGCTCGTGAGGCGCGCGAGAAGTATGGGCTTCGATTGGAACCCGGCGCGGAGCTCGCGCGCGTCAAGCACAGCATCATGAACCGGCGGATCACACTCCACGCCTTCGAGGCCAGGCTGAGTGATGATTCGGGTCGCGGGCGGCGAAATAGGAAGTCCGGAGTATGGATTCCACCAGAGAAGCTGGACGAATACCCCGTGTCCTCCATGACTCTCAAAGTACTCCGTGGAATAGAGAAAGAAAAGAAAAACCAGACAGGATAACCGGATTACAGGGGCGTCTGGCCGGCATCTGGCCACGTTGACGATAGCACCCAGCCATTTTGATGCCCGTCTGATCTCCACCTATTTTGACCCCGGACTTCCGATGCAGCCGACTATCTTTTCTATGGGCTATATTGGGATGTGCGCACACTTTGCTTCGTCTTGGCGTTGGGGCTTGCCGGTGTCCAGGACGACCCAAGGGACCTGTACAAACGGGGACTGACCTTCTATAACGGCGGGGCAGTACGAAGAGGCGCTCGACCTTCTCAAGAGAGCGTCGGCACTTCGACCCAACGTTCCTGGTTACCGGTTCAGCTCGGACTGACTTACTTGAAGCTAGGTCAATCAAAAAAGGCTGCCTACGAGCTGGAGGCGGTGCGAGGCATGATAGGTCTGAGCCGGAGCACCCGGGTCAAGGAGCCTCAGGTGCTGGTGCATCTGGCGACGGCGTTCATTCAGCTTGGCAAGTTCTCCGGGGCGCGCTCACGCCTGGAACTTGCTCTCGAACGAGAGCCCGACAACATGGGAGCCCTCTACGCGCTCGGCCTCGTCGAGCAGAAGGAGGGCAACGCGGAACTGGCGCTCGAGCGTTTTCAGACGGTGCTGAATCATGAGCCTGACCATCCAGACGCCAATTTAGCGGTCGCCAAGTTCCTTCAAGCGCAAGGCAAACGAGCGGATGCGTTTGAGCGTCTTAGGCATGCCGCCCATGGTGCTCCAGAGAGTGTCCAGCTCCAGCTTGCGTTGGGAGCGGCTGCATACGAGCAAGGCTTCCTCGAAGAAGCGGAGGCTGCCTTTCGACAGGCATCGGCGCTCGAGGCACAAAACGCAGAGGCGCAGTTCGGTCTCGGGACCCTGATGCTCGCCAAGAAGGAGTACGACGCCGCGATCATGGTCTTGGAGCCGTTGACGCTGAGGGAGACGCCCCACGACCGCGCGGCGTTCAATCTAGCTCAAGCCTTCATGGCACAGGACAGGAAAAAAGACGCGCGGGACGTGCTCGAGTCCCTCGCCACTCGTTCTCCCGAGCATCCTAAAGTCCAGTTCACGCTCGCCCTAGTGTTCGAGGTCCTCGGAGACGCGGGCCTGGCGGAGGAATCCTATCGCAGGGAGATCCAGTTTCGGCCGGGCTTCGTGCCGGCATACTTGAACCTGGCCGCGCTTCTGGAGCAGGAAGGACGGTCGGAAGAAGCGGTCGAGCAACTCCGGCTAGCATTGGCCCAGAGCTCGGAAGCCGCCCAAGCGGAGGAGATCCAAGCGGCGATAGCGGCTATGGAGGAGAGTGAATAAAAAGAGTGGCGGCCCCAAATGTGAATCTGAGGCCGCCACTCTTTTGTTCCGGCAGTAGTCCGCCCAGGGAGCGGCTATTGGTTTATCGGATAGCCGAATGATTGCTCGACGATGATGGGAGTCTCTGTCGAACCGCCTCGCCCGCAAGCACCACCGCTGCCGCGGCCGATTCCGGACACACCGATCCCTCCCCATCCTCCCTTGCGACCTCGCTTCCCAGGTCTTCCCTCACCATCGCCAAATCGCGCCTGCGAAATGGCGCTCCCGGTATGAGCTCCTCAGGAGCGTCGGGAAGAGCCAGGGCCACCTGTACCGCCGCGGGTGCGTCGAACGCCACGCTGACTACTCTCAGGGCGGATAGGTTCAGGCCGGGATTCGACGCTTCCTGCTGGTCTTCGGAAATCGGAGCGGGTTGCTGCCTTGGTGCGCGTTCATCCTGGTTGGGGAACTTCGGCAAGCGAATCTGCTCCGGCAGGAGATCGGCCGGTACCCGAGTGTCAGAGGCCGTGCGGACCGACTCGCTGCTAGCGTACCCGGCGAGTCCCGCGGTGCTTCCCGATACCTGATCGGTAGGGGGAGGAGCCCCGATGAGAAACGCGAGCACGAACAGCCCGAGCCCTTGAAGCGCCACGACCAGGGGAAGGCTATCTAACCTGCGCCAACTCCTCGTTGTGGTCGAGCTCATTTTGCCGGTCGATTGAGAAGCCATGAACACCTCCTTGCATTTAGGACTTGCTTGGCTTCCAGTGGCTCGGCGAGCCCCGCGATGTTGCCCGAGCGAGTTGAGGGGCTCACCTCACCTCTAGCTTGCTCTAAGCAAAGGGAGTGCCATGAGGTGTGAGGCATTTAACATCAATGTATAAAAGGACTTCCCGCTCCAGCCTCCGACTGACCCCTGTCATCATCAAGGGACGATTGACCGGTTTTGTGGGCGAACTTCGAGGTCGTGCCGCCCCTCACCGACCGGCCAGGCGCCCTGGGTCGTACCGGGCGCGAAACATCCCTTGCTGCTCGCCAACGAGCCAGGCACCGGAATCTGCTTGTGCTACTATGAAGAGTTTTTCCGAGGTTCCAATGAGTCGAACGTACGAGTTTCAGGCAATCGAATCGAAGTGGCAGAAGCGTTGGGCCGAAACTCGCGTCTTCGAGGTCACCGAGGATCCTAGCCGCCCCAAGTTCTATTGCTTGCCCATGTTGCCCTATCCCTCGGGAAGAATTCACATGGGGCACGTGCGCAACTACTCGATCGTCGACGTCGTCGCACGATTCAAGAGAATGAGAGGGTTCAACGTCCTCCACCCGATCGGCTGGGATGCGCTAGGGCTTCCGGCAGAGAACGCCGCCTTGAAGCACGGTACCCACCCGGAGGAGTGGACACTGTCCAACATCGATCATATGAAAAGGCAGCTCAAGCGAATGGGTTTCTCCTACGCGTGGGAGAGGGAAATCGCAAGCTGCGCTCCCGATTACTATCGTTGGAACCAATGGTTCTTTATCCAGATGTGGAAGAAGGGGTTGGCGTACCGGAAAAAGGCCACGGTGAACTGGTGTCCCAGCTGCCAAACGGTGCTGGCCAACGAGCAAGTCGAAGGGGGCGGCTGTTGGAGGTGTGGCACCGAAGTCATTCAGCGGGATCTCGAGCAGTGGTTTCTCAAGATCACGAGCTACGCGGAGGAGTTGCTATCCGATATGGCGCGCCTCGACAAATGGCCAGAGCGCGTCCTCACGATGCAACGCAATTGGATCGGACGCTCGGAAGGTGCGGAGGTCGGCTTCGCGGTAGAAGCGGAAGAGCCCATTCGGGTCTTCACCACACGTATTGACACGATTTACGGCGCAAGCTTTCTACTTCTTGCACCCGAGCATCCACGTGCCAAGGCCTACGCAGAGCGATCGCCGGAGCTCCGTTCCTTCATCGAACAGGCGGTAGCGCGTGCAAAGGAAACCAAGGACCCGGCCGACCTAGAAAAAAAGGGCATGGCCACCGGCCGCTTCGCCGTCAACCCGTTTACCCAGGAGCGGGTCCCCATCTGGATCGCCGATTACGTTCTCATGGGCTACGGGACCGGCGCCGTTATGGCGGTACCCGCTCACGACGAGAGAGATCTCGAATTCGCGCGCAAGTACGATCTCCCTATTCCGGTCGTAATTCAGCCGTCGGGAAGCACGCTGAGCTCGGACTCTCTCGATGACGCCCACTCCAACTACGGAACGCTGGTGGACTCAGGAAGTTTCAGCGGTCTTCCGTCGGAGGAAGCCATGCCGGCGATGGCCGCTTACGCCGAAGAGCAGGGTTTCGGCAAGAAGACCGTAACCTACCGGCTTAGAGATTGGGGCATTTCTCGCCAACGGTACTGGGGAACCCCCATTCCAATGATCCACTGCGGTGCATGCGGCGTGGTATCGGTTCCGGAAGCCGATCTGCCGGTGGTACTTCCTAAGGCCATCGACATCACGGGCCAAGGTAAGTCGCCACTCGAGTCGATTCCCGAGTTCGTCAATGTCAATTGTCCGGAGTGCAGAGGTCCCGCGAAACGTGAGACCGACACCATGGACACGTTCGTGGACTCTTCGTGGTACTTTTACCGCTACACCGATCCACGCAACGATACCGCTCCGTTCGGCAGCGACAAAGCGGGCTATTGGTTTCCCATCGATCTCTACGCCGGTGGTATCGAGCACGCGATTCTACATCTCATCTATTCTCGCTTCTGGACCAAAGTGATGCGCGATCTCGAGTTGGTAGACGGCGCCGAGCCGGTGACCGAGCTTCTGTCGCAGGGGATGGTGCTCAAGGATGGGTCGGTCATGTCCAAGTCGAAAGGGAACGTCGTCGAGCCGGACGAAGTCGTCAGCCGCGTTGGCGCCGACACGGCGAGGCTCTATGTGCTCTTCGAAGCTCCGCCCGAAAAGGAGATGGACTGGACCGACCAAAGGTTGGAGGGGCCAGCACGATTCCTTCAGAGGGTTTGGCGACTCGTCGCTGGTGAACAGGAGTACATCAAGTCCGCCGAGGTGATCAACGGCGAAGAAGCTTGGAACGAGGCTGAGACCGCGCTAAGAAGGAAGACACATCAAACCATCCTGCGAGTGACTCGAGACATCGAGGAGCGCTTCCACTTGAACACCGCGATTTCGGCGATCATGGAGCTCACCAACGAGGTCTACAAATACCTTGGATCTCGCCCGGCGGAAGGAGAACGCTCCGAGGTTGGGAAGGCTCTTCGTGAGGCCGCTGAAACGATGGTGCTTTTGTTAAGCCCCTTCACCCCGCACGCTTCCGAAGAAATGTGGGAGATGCTGGGGCACCGGGGCGGACTGCGGAAAGTGGAGTGGCCCTCCTACGACTCATCGATCGTGGTTCAAGAAACCATTACCCTGGTTCTGCAAGTGAACGGTAAGGTGCGGAGTCGCATCGCCATTCCCGCCGATCTCGCGGAGGAAGAGCTGAGGCGGCTGGCGCTCGACGACGAGAAGGTGCGCTCTCTTACCTCGGGACGGACGGTGGAGCGCGTGGTCGTTGTCCCGAAACGGCTGGTCAACGTGGTGGTGGGAGAGTGATACGAAGCCGGTGGATGAGGTTGGCGACGGTGGGATTGCTGTTCCTCTCCGCCGCCTGCGGCTATAGCTTGGCGGGGCGCGGCTCCTTTCTGCCCGAACACATCAAGACGATAGGTATCCCGACGTTCGTCAACATATCGACTCAACCCGGCGTCGCGGAGATGTTTACCCAAAAAGTCATCGAGGAGTTCGCGTCGCGAGGGAAGTACGTCATCCAGCCAGAGGAGGTCGGGGCCGATGCGGTACTGGCTGGTACGGTCCTATCATTCACCGTTGCTCCAGAGACCCTCCGTGGAGGTGCGAACGAGGTGACCGCCAACGAGGCGACGCGCTATTCGCTCGTCATCCAGGCCAAGGTAGAGTTCAAAGATCTTCTGGACGACTCCATGATTTGGGAGGACGAAAATTTTCGCATGCGGGAGTCCTGGGAGATCGGTGAGGAATCCGATGACTTTTTCGACCAATCGGGGCTGGCGATCGAGCGCGTGGCGGAGGAATTTGCGAAGACGCTGGTGAGCCGAATCCTCGAGGCCTTCTAGTTTGAAGCTCGCCTACTCGCAGCTAGACAAGCATCTAGCGTCTGGCAAGTTGGCCTCGGCCTATGTGTTGCGCGGCGATCAAGATCTGCTCCGCGAGTTAGCGCTCGACCAACTTTGGAAGACGGCTCTCGGCGACGCCGCGGACGAGTTCAACCTGGAGCGATACGACGGCGAGAAGACCACCGCGGAGTCGCTGGTGATGGCGGCGAATACGCTCCCACTACTAGCACTCGCCGGAGCAGGTGGGCGATATCGCGTTCTCGTTGTCAGGAGGGCCAAGCGTCTCGTCGAGGGTGCGCAGGCAGAGGCACTGGTCGGCTACTTGAAGGATCCGTCACCACAGACGGTTCTGGTCATGGAGCTCGAGAGCTCTCCCGATGGTCGACGCAAGGCGTGGAAGGAGATCGAGAAACGAGTTACCGTCGTGCAGTGTGACCCACCGAAGGAATGGGAAATCGAAGAATGGGTTGCCGAGCAAGCACGCCTTCGACGAATTCCCTTGGACACCGAAACGGTTCGGTACCTAGCCGCCGAGTTCGGCTCGGACCTGCGACGCCAGCTCGGCGAGCTCGAGAAGATCTCGCTCTATGCTGGCGCTCAAAAACTGGATGGGCAGGAGCTCGCGTCCCTCTTGGGGCGCGGGAAGGCGCAGAGCATCTTTAGGTTCACTGACGCGGTGGCGTCTCGCCAAGCCGCGGTTGCCCTCAAGCAGTTGGGGCGGTTGCTGGACGAGGGCGAGCCGGCGCTACGGATCCTGGCGCTGCTCGATCGCGTGCTGGGTCAGCTACTCATAGCTAAGGAGTTCGGACCGGGGAGGGGCCGGAGCGGTCAACTGATGAAAGTCTTGAGGGTGCCGCCCCGGGCCGCGGACAACATCTCTCGTTGGTCGGATCGGTACCAGGAGCAGGACTTGTTGGACGCCATCGAGGGCCTTGCACGCTGTGATCGGCAGCTGAAGAGCAGCGGAACGCCGGCGAGATTGATACTCGAGGGGTTCGTCCTCGCGGTTTGCGGGGCAAGGAAGCCGGAGAGCGGAAAAGGGCTTCCTTCGGTTATTCCCTCTCCGCGGTAGGAAAACGACGGGCGCCAAAAAAATGGGGCGCTATCGTGTGGCCGTCAAAATGCGTAGTGCTAACGACCAAAGTGATCAGACAGCACTCTCGGATGTAGCGAGGAGCTTGGCGAGCCGCGATTTGTAGCGAGAACCGGTGTTCTCGTGAATGACACCCTTCTTGATCATCCGATCGATGAGGGACGTCGTGCTCGGAAGAAGCTCACGGGCTTTAGCCGCGTCCTCGTTGGCCACCACCTGGCGGAGCTTCCTGATGTCGCTGCGCAACCGAGAGCGATCGGAACGATTGCGGAGCCGGTGCTGCTCATTTTGACGGATACGTTTCTCCGCCGAACGACTATGAGCCAATGACTACCTCCTTGGTAGGTTTCTCGGCGCCGGGGCCCTTGCCCTGGCATAAGCGGTGCATGCTAGCACAAAAGAAGCAATTCCTGAAATGGGCGTGTTTTCGGGTAGTGGTCTAGTTAAACTAGACCACTACCTGTTTTCGACGTAGCTTAGCAGCTGCGGTGGCTGCCCCGGGTGTGATGGCGGCCGTCGAGGTCCGAGCCGCGGAGCCCAAGGTCATCGTCCTCGGGTTCGACGGGGCCGATCCGGCTCTTGCGGCTCGCTTCATGGGGGAAGGCCATCTGCCAAACCTCCAGAGACTCAGCCGGCAGGGGCAGTTCGTGCCGCTCACCACCACCAGCCCCTCCGAGTCCCCGTTAGGGGCGTCGGTCACGTTTCCAGCGGAGGAACTCCGCGACGTAGAGCCCAACGTTGAGATTTACATGGAGCCGATCAACTGGAATCCCAAGCGGCTTCCTCCCAACGTTCGTATATCGCACCTCCCGGGATACGCGGGCGAGCAAGGCGGATGCGATCGGTTACTATGAGACGCTGGGATGCTCCATCGCAACGAACCCGTTGAAGGACAACGCCATCGACTGCGACACGTTTCTGCAGGATGTGGATTACGTCGTCGATCGTGGTGGGGTTCAAGCCGGGGTATCGAGTGTCGTGGGAGACCACTTTGGGTGGGATTCCCCATGAGGTCATCACCGACAACCGCAACAACTGGAGCGGGGATCATTGTTCTTCCGACGCGAATATCACGGTGGGAGTCTTGATTAGTAACCGCACGCTGGAGCGAGAGAGTGCGCGCACTATCGACATTGCGCCCACGGTTCTTCAACTCTTTGGCATTCCGGTTAATCCTGTCGGACTTTTTCTTTGAAGTGAGTCGTTACACGCTGGTTTTTCGGAAGCTTGAGAAAGTAGGACTCCTTTTGCTTACCGATGTTGATTTGCCAAGCGTCGCCGGGCTCGTTGTTGGCGAGCCGGTTCGAGGCTCGTGGTGGGGCCACCCGCGGGGGGAGGAGATTTTTAACGTGAGTGAGAAGCTCGCCGATCATCCAGACGTGACGAGTGTCAAGCTGGTGAAGAACAAGGTGACCTTTGTCCATCGTCGACTCTGGCCCGCTCTCGTTGCGGTGGGTACGTCCCGCGCTTCCTGGCAACTCGATCGGCTGTCCCGGGCGGCGGTCTCCCTTCTCGAGCGGGTGGAACGAGAAGGGCCGGTTCGGAGTGACGGAGCGTACGGACCCCGTGGCGGTTCGCAAAAGTTGGGCCCGCTAGTCCGAGAGCTCGAGTATCGACTCTTGTTACACAGCGAATCGGTGCACACCGAGTCGGGTGCTCACGCCAAGTCTCCGGAGAGTTGGAAGCAATGGTCTGCTCGGGTCGGTCTGGGCCGCATGGCGACGAGCACGAAGGGAGGGCAAAAAGAACTGGAGTCCGCGGCTCGCGCGCTGTGCGCTCGTTCTAGAGGGGGACCCCAAGTACCATGGGTTTTACAAAATGATTGAACGTTTGACTCACTTTTTCGGCGTTTCGGCAGCAGGCAGTTCGGTCCGGACCGAAATCATAGCTGGCGTCAGCACTTATATGGCGCTTTCCTACATCGTGTTGGTCAATCCCGCCGTGCTTGCCGGCACGGGAATGGACGCTGGGGCGGTGATGGTGGCGACCTGCCTCGCCTCGGCGCTCGCGACGGTTTGGATGGCGTTCCACGCGAACTATCCCATTGCCTTGGCACCGGGGATGGGACACAACTTCTTTTTCGCCATCACCGTCTGCGGCCCCATTGCGGCTGGCGGCCTCGGCTACAGTTGGCAGGTAGCCTTGGCCGCGGTGTTCGTATCGGGCAGCATCTTCCTCGTAAGCTCCTTCTGGGGGCTACGGGCTCGCATCATCACGCTGGTACCCGCGCACCTGAAGACCAGCATTGCCATCGGGATCGGGCTGCTCATTGCAGTGGTGGGTTTGCGATGGGGTGGCTTGTTGGTTCCCCGGCCGGGCATTTACATTGGTTTGGGGGAGTTCGGCGAGTCACCCGTCCTTTTGACCTTGTTCGGCCTCACGGTCATGGCGGTGCTGACCGTCGCCCGGATACCCGCCGCACTGGTGGTTGGGATTCTCGTTACCACGCTACTGGCGGCCTTGACCGGTTTGGTCAAGCTTCACGGCTTTGTGGCGTGGCCGCCCTCGATCGCTCCGACGCTGTTTGCGCTCGACTTTAGAGGTCTTGTCCGCGAATCGGATTTCCTTTCGGTCGTTTTCGTCTTTCTCTTTGTGGATCTCTTTGACACAGTCGGCACGTTGATCGGCGTGGGCCAGAGAGCCGGGTTCATCGTGAACGGTGAGCTTCCTCGAGCCCGCCAGGCACTTACGGCAGACGCGGTGGGGACCGTTGCGGGATCGGTTTTGGGGACTTCAACGGTGACGAGCTACGTCGAGAGCGTGGCCGGAGTGGCGGCAGGAGGGAAGACCGGCTTTGCGGCACTGGTAACCGCGGTGCTCCTGGCGGGCTCGATCTTCTTCCACCCCCTCGTCGAGGTCGTCGGGGCGGGCTTCGACGTTGGTGGGGGAGTTGTGCTCTACCCCATTCTGGCGCCGGCGCTCATTCTGATTGGGGTCTTCATGATGCACGGTATCGGTGATATCGCTTGGAACGATCCGCGACAGGCGATTCCCGCGTTCCTCACCGTAATCATGATGCCGCTCACGACGAATATCACCGAGGGCATCTCGTTCGGGTTCATCTCGACCTCGGTACTCTATTTGGCGAGTGGTAAGGGGAAGTCGCTACACTGGGGAGTGCATGTCATCGCCGTGTGCTTCCTGATAAGGTATTTGTTGCTATGAGGGACAGGAAGAAACCGCGCTATTCAACCGGTCAACCCGAGCTGGATGCAAAGCTCGAGGAGTTGGTGAGTGCGACTTGCCCCGGCCGCGAAAAGGATTACGTTTTACAGATCGCCACCAGTGCCTTGAAGCTTGGCATCGAGAAGGCGAAGCGCGGCGATCTAAAAATCGCGAACGCGGCGCTGAAGGAAATGCGCTCTGCGTTCAAGATGTTCACGCCGTATCGCCGCGTCCAAAAGGTAACGGTGTTTGGCTCTGCACGTACGGAGCGCGGGCAGCCGGATTACGAGCGTGCCGAAGAGCTAGGTCGTCGCATGGCTGAGGCGGGGTGGATGGTCGTGACCGGCGCGGGTAGCGGGATCATGGGAGCGGCGCACCGGGGGGCGGGGCGCGACATGAGCATCGGAGTCAATATCCGACTGCCCTTCGAACAACAGGCCAACCGGACCATCCGTGGCGATCGTAAGCTCCTCACGTTCCGATACTTCTTTACTCGTAAGCTCTTTCTGTTGAAAGAGTCCTCCGCGGTGGTGCTGTTTCCCGGGGGTTTTGGCACTCTCGACGAAACGTTCGAGGTTCTAACCTTGTTGCAAACCGGCAAGCAGACACCCATTCCGGTCGTCATGGTAGAGAGCCCGGAGACCGGTTACTTCCGCGAGCTGGAGCGTTTTATCGAGTCGCGGATGGTGACGGGCGGACTCGTGTCCGAGGAAGACACTTCATTATTCAAGGTGGTGCCCAATCCGAAGGCGGCCTGCGAAGAGACTCTCCGCTTCTATCGTCTCTACCATTCGTCTCGCTACGTGGGAGGGCGACTGCTGATACGGTTGCGGCGTGAGCTGAGTGGCAAGGAGTTGGACGATTTGAATCATTCCTTCGCCGACATTCTGATCTCGGGACGAATAGAGACGGCCCCCATTTTGTCCGAAGAAGAGAAGGACCCTCAGCTCGGGACACTCTCTCGCATTCAGTTCGATTTCAATCGCAGAAACTTCGGGAGGCTCCGCCAGCTCCTCGATAGCATTAACGGGTTTGATTAGATGCTTGGCTTCCTTCCTCTACTCCCTCTCCCTTTCCGCCTTCGCTAGTAGCTTCGGCGGACCCGCCGAAGTCCTTAGTTTGGACGCGGACGGAGGCGGGTTGGGGAAACAGCGGCCCAAAATACGCAATGCCAAGGAACAATGTGGTCGGACGGCGGGTGAGGGCACTTAGCGAGAAACCGTCACCGTAAAATCAGCATCCCGCTCCGCGACCTGCTCGATGTTCTCATCGGTGACGCGGACGCGCAGCGTGTAGCTTCCCGGTGGAAGCGCCTTGAGCGTAATTTCGCTCATCAGCGCAACGCTCGATTTCATGGACGGCCGGTGATAGGACGGAGCTACTTTGGAGAAGAGCCTCCCATCCTTGAGAATGAAGAAGTCTACCCGCAGCCTGGCCTGATCGGTCAAGGGACCGAGCGAGTAGCCGAGAGCTTGAACGTAGGCGGTCAGGGTCGACGCTCGATCGAAACGTTGAAGGACGTTCGGAACCAAGCGCAAGTTTCCGAAGTGGAAGGGGCGGCGCGGAGCCCCGGCGGGGAGGGGATCAGTCTGTAGCGCCGCACTCGCCAGAAGCAGACTCGAGAGCTTGAGCCCCTCTCCGGTGAAGTCCGGGACTTCGATGGTAGCCGAGGAGCGACCAACCGCACCGCTGGGGTTGTCCCGAACCAGGGATTCTATCTGGTACGTACCGGGAGCGAGAGTCGCCGACCCTTCGTAGAGCATTTGGCTGGCTCGGTACGAACCCAAATCCTCGGTTGGGAACCGGATTTCGATGTGGTCCTCGATCGGGGATTGCTCTGTTCCGGACTCGTCGATGACTTGAACCAAGACGTCCGCTTCGTAGCTATAGCCCGTCCGGTCGTCGGTCGGTCGGGGCGTTAGGCGGGCGTAGGGCATGGCGACGGTGATGGACAGCCAGGCCGAGCCTGCCTCGGAGGGGAAGAAGGCGGCGCTCGTCGTGAGCGGCACCGAAGGAAAGTCCGCACGCGCCTCGGTGACCTCTCGTAGCGGTGGAAGGTTGATCCTGGGAACTCTTGCAACTTCAGTGAGGTTTCGCTGAAAATCGAACTGGTCCATCACCATCTGGTCGGCGCGTATCTCGCTACGGGACCCGGTGTTGGGCTCCATGAGCGTGCCACCGCTGCGCATGAGCCCGATAGCATCCAGCTCGCTCATGGCCCATCCGATGTTCGTGCGAAGCGGCGCCAAGACGTCGAGGTTCGAGGCGTCCACGATCTCGTAGCGACCCGTTGCGGTGAAGTCCACGAATCCGATATCGAACGAAGCGGGTAGCCTTGGGTTCGGTGGGTTGTTGTAGGTCCATACCTGAGAAGGACGCTCGAATGCGGTGCGACCGGCGGGGTTTCTATTGATGGAGTGGGGAGGCCCCAACAAGATGTAGATCTTGCCCATATCGGTCGCCCATCCCGGAGTGCCGGCCCCGAAGTGTTGGGTTGCGTATGCAAACCGTCGCTGGTGCTCCTTTCGCGCTTCATTCTCCGGGGTTCGGGGCTCATGTCTCGGCGCCTCCAGAAAGACTCCATGAAGCCTAGCTTGTCCTCCGGAGCGCCCAGCTCTTCGAAGCGGTCCTTTTCCTCCCGGGAGATGATCCACTTGACGTAGCGGCTCACCCAACGATCGAAGAGCTTGTCCAGCTCTTCCATGTCCGGGTAGGTGACGAAGCTGAACGTATCGCCAATCGCGAAGGTCTCGTTTCCTTCTTCGATTCGGAAGAATACGCCGCGCTCGACTTCTTGGTAGAGCTCGCCCGCCACCGCGTTCGGAGGCACCGCGTCTTCGCCCGAACGCTTTACCGAGAAGGAGACTTGGTCGGACTCGGCGCTGATGCACTGAACGGTATAGAATTCGAGCGGTACATTCTCAGGAACGGCCATGATGGTAAGGGTTCCGTCTCCCAGACCCTGTAACACGGGTCGGGTCGCGCGCTCGGTGACCTCGGGCCGGGCGGCCACTAATGCAAATACGAGTAGCAAGAAGCTCTTGACGAGGCCCATAACAAGGGAATTCTAGCATGGTCCAATACTTGATGTTGTTGGCGTTACTTCAGTCGGAGCCGGTCGATCGGTTGGTCCAGGGCGGCACGGTGGTGACCATGGATCGAGAGATGCGGGTCCTGGAGGGGGCGACGGTCGCGATCCGTGGGGAGCGCATCGTGGCGGTGATCGAGGCGGGAGATTCTCTTCCCGACGCCCGAGAGGTGGTAGATGCCGCGGGGCATCTGGTGATTCCCGGGCTGGTCAACACCCATGGCCATGTGCCGATGATTTTGTTTCGCGGCCTGGCTGACGACATGGCGCTGATGGAATGGCTCAACGATTTCATCTTTCCCGCCGAGGCAAGGAACGTGGACAAGGAGTTCGTCTATTGGGGCACTCTTCTCGGCGCCATCGAGATGGCTCGAGGCGGGACGACGACTTTCGCCGACATGTATTACTTCGAAGACGAAATTGCGCGAGCCACCGATCGATCGGGGCTGCGGGCAGTACTCGGTCAGACCATCATCGGTTTCCCCGCGCCGGATTACAAGACCACCGACGAGGCACTCGCTGCCACCGAGGCCTTTGTTCGTAAATACCGAGACCACCCTCGGGTCACGCCGTCGGTGGCACCCCATGCGCTTTACACGACCGACATCGAAGTGATCAGCAAGGCTCGGGAGATGGCGCGCAAATACGACGTCCCGTTCCAGATTCACGCCCATGAGTCACCGGAGGAAGATACGGCGGTGAGAAAGAAGATGGGTATGACAACCGTATCCGCGCTCGATCGGGCCGGCGTGCTCGACTCGGGGATGATCCTGCACCATATCATCACGCTGACCGACGAGGATATTCGGCTCATCGCCCGCAGCGGAGCCACCACCTCCCATAACCCAGAGTCCAACATGAAGGGGGCGTCGGGCATCGCCCGGGCACCGGATTTGCTGGCTGCGGGGATTCCGGTGGGCCTCGGCACCGATGGCGCGGCTAGTAACAACAATTTGGACATGTTCGAGGAGATGGACACCGCGGCCAAAGTGCACAAGCTTTACCGACAGGACCCGACAGCCATGCCTGCTCGTGACGTGTTCCGGATGGCGACCATCGGCGCCGCGGAGGCATTGGGGCTTGCGGACGACGTAGGCTCGATAGAGGCGGGGAAGCTCGCGGATTTGGTGCTGATCGACCTCGACAAACCGGAGCTGACGCCTCTCTACGATGTGTACTCGCATTTGGTTTACGTCATCAAGGCGCCTTTCGTGCGTTCGGTTCTGGTCGGAGGGGAGTGGGTGGTTCGGGACCGCAACGTGGTCACAATGGACGTGGAAGAAGTGTTGACCAAGGTTCGGCAGATTCAGGAGCGGATTCGAGCGAGCCTCGTCCGGACCGAGCAGTAGCGATGCGCGGGCTCGCCCTCGCCGGGCTGATAGCTGGCGTGGTAGCCGGTGCGGCCTGTGAGGGCACATCGCCGGCTCCAAGAGCCCGCAATGTCATTCTGTTCATCGGAGATGGGCTAGGCCCTACTCAAATTGCGCTCGGACTCGAATACGCCCGCGTCGTCGAAGGTCGTCAGCTTCATCTGGAGAAACTCATGGAATCCGGTGAAGCCGGGTATGCGCTTCCGGTTTCACACCAGACCACGGTGACCGATTCCGCCGCCGCCGCGACCCAGATGGCGACGGGCCAGGTGGTTTGGAACCAGACACTCGGGCTCGATATCGATGGAAAGTCGATCGAGACGATACTCGAGCGCAGCGAGAGCCGTGGACTCGCCACGGGTCTGGTAACCAACATGCGACTGGTTCATGCAACTCCCGCTGCCTTCGCCTCACACCAACTGTCCCGCTATGACCCGGAAGCGGAGATCTCCGATCAGATCTTGGCGGAGCACGACATCGAAGTCCTTCTCGGTGGGGGAGCGAGGGCTTTCGTCCCGCGGGGACGGCGGGTGTCTGAGAGCCTACCGGGAATTCCGGCCCGACTCGACGGGCGCTCGGTGCGCACTGACCAACGGGATCTTATCGCCGAGGCGGGGGAACGCGGCTACGCTGTCGTGAGCGACCGCCAATCGCTTCTCGGCGAAGCGTCGAAAGGGAAGAAGCTTCTCGGTCTTTTCGCGGCCAGCAACCTGCCCTATGTTCTAGATCGTCGCAGTGAATCGCTGGATGGTGTGCCCAGCCTCGCGGAACTGACCGACGCCGCGCTCCAAGTGCTTGGCGAGGCGGAAAGAGGCTTCTTCCTCATGGTGGAGGGTGGCCGAATAGATTATGCGGGTCACGACAACGACGCCGGAACGATGCTTCACGAGATTCTGGATTTCGATGAAGCCCTGGGCGTGGCATCTCGTTTTCAGTCCGAGAATCCCGACACGCTGCTACTGGTGACCGCGGACCACGGGACGGGGGGTTTCACGTTCACATACTCTCGACACGGCGATTGGGAAGCACGTCCGGAGACTCGGCTGGCGAGTGGGGATGTGTACCGCCCGCGGTATGTCTACCCGGGCAAGATCGAGTTGGAGCTGCTCGGGAAGCAAACGCGTTCGTATGAGTTGATGGGAGAGAGAGCTGGAACCGACCCCGCCAGGCTTCGACGCGAGGTTCGAGACGCCACCGGTTTGGATCTTAGCTGGGAGGAGGCGACGAGGGCCGCGGCTCGGAACGCTGAAGGCCGCGCAGAGGTTTGCGATTTCTCGGAGTTCTACACCGATGAAGAAGACACAGCACAGGCTCTGCTGGGGCGGGCCCTATCTCGCCAGACGTCCGTCAGCTGGTCGACCGGGGGGCACACCAGCGACCCGGTCTTTGCATTGGGTGTGGGCCCGGGCGCGCATCGGCTCCGCGGGTTCTATCGGAACACTCATATCTACGATGTGATGGAGAAGAGCCTGAGCGGAACGGAATAGGCTCGACCAGACACATTCTCACTCCCTCGAGATGGTCACGCTCCCGCTGAAGGTGGAAGCCTCGATCACCACGCTGCCGTCGCCGTAGACGCCGTGGACTTCCCGCTTGCTGATCGTGCCAGACATAGTTAGCGGAAACTCGCTTTCGATGTCGCCGCTGAAAGTCTCGGCTGTGAGCTCGAAGCCGATGTCGTTCGCGATGTAGATCTGGACGTCGCCGGAATGGCTCTCGAACTCGTAGCGTCCTCCCTTTGCGAACGTACCGCTGTATCGGATGTCGCCGCTGACACTTTCCATGGCAGCACGCTCACAATCGGCGTGGGTGAGAATCACGTCGCCACTTACACTGCTCACTTCCACCTCCCGCGCCTTCAGTCCTGTGACCTGGACGTCGCCACTGACGCTCCCGATCTCGGGATCCTCTCGGGAAGCCGCCGTCTCGACCGTCACTTCACCGGAGACGCTTTGGGCCACCAAAAGGTTCCCCGCATTGGTGACCGTCACGTCACCGCTGACGGACTCCGCCTCGAGCTCGCCACCAACGTCTGCTACATAAACGTCTCCGGACACGGACTCCGCGGACACCGATGTACCGGTGGGAACGGTAACACTGAAATTCACCGACATATGATCGTGCCTTTTGCCCTTAGTGTACTTGGTCTCGATCCGCACACGATCTCCGGTTTGGCTCACCTCGATGCTTACGAGAGAAGGGTCGCCGTGACCGTGCTTCTCGGCCTCGACGCGAATCTCGGTGCCCGGTCCGCCCTGGATCTCGATATCGCCTGACACGTTGCTGATGTCGAGCGAGCCCGATGGGCCGACGTCGAATGTGCGCGAGAACTGCTCGTCTTCCTGAAGGTGGAGGTGCGTCGACCGTTCCTCGGGGGCCGCTGCTCCCAGCAGCGAGGCACCGAACAGCAACGTTAGAACAACCTGCATGTGTTTACGGTAGTTTGTCTTCATGGTTTTCCGTCTCATTCCTTCAGCTGGGATCCGGACTGCCCGAATTGCGTATTTCGTCGATCAGATCCAGCGCGTTCTCGCCTTGGCCCTTTCGCACTTCATTGATCAGGAGGACCGTATTCTGGAGAAGGCTGAGCTTGCGTCGGAGAGCGGTGAGAAGACTGTCTCCGGCAACCAGGTTCTGCGGGTGTTGGCGGGCCGCCGTCCGACTCTCTCCGATAGCGTCTTCGATGACGGTTAGGTTCTCCGTGAGCACCGCCATCAATTCGGGGTCGAGAGTCGATTGATCGTTCTCGACGATCTTTTCTAGTCCGTGGATGGCGTTTTCGTAGTGCACTTCCGCGGCTCGGAGCTCTGCCGCAACCCACTCCGCGCTACCTTCGGGCGGTTCGCTGGAAAAGAAGTCGAGCTGGTTCATGATCACCAATGTGCCGATCAAGACAATCGCTGTGGCGGCGAGGGCCCATCGATGTGACGAGAGGTTGTTCGCAAGCCCGTTTGTCCAAGAAGAAATCTGCGGCGTGCCGCTTCGCGCTCGTATAGAATCAGCAATCCGCTTCCAGGCATCTTCCGTGGGAGTCAAGCGCTCGAGCGATCCTGCCGCGCTCTTGATCTCGAGGAGGTCTTCCGCCATCGCCCGGCACGATTGGCATGTCTCGAGATGCGCCTCGATCGATTGTTGTTCCGAACCGCTCATCGAGCCGTCTACGTAATCATCGAGCTGGGCTCGGTATCGATCCTCAATCACCGCTTTTCTCCCGCCGAGACTTGCCCAAGAGCTCTCGTAGCTTCAACCGGGCTTTGTGGACTAGAGATTTCGACGTACCTTCGGCGACCCCCAATATGTCGGCCACTTCGCGATGGCCGAACCCCTCGACGTCGTACAGCAAGAAAGCCGCCCGGTAGGATTGGGGAAGTTGCAAGATGGCGTTCTCTAGGTCGAGTCGCGCCGTAGTCGGCTCGGGGGGAGTGGAGGGAGATAATCCGGCCGAGTCGTCCAGACTTCTGGTTACCGATTGTCTCTGCGCAGCCCCACTTCTGAGATGGTCGAGGCAACGGTTGACAGCCAATCGGTACAACCAAGTGCCAAAGGCGGCTCTTCCTTCGAAGCTCGGCAGTTTGCTGTAGGCCTGTAGGAAAATCTCTTGAAGGAAGGTCTTCCGCTTCGGCGAAGTTTCCGACCATTCGGAACGCCAGGTTGTACATGGCCGAACTGTGCCGCCGGTAGATGGCCTCGAAGGCCTCCATATCGCCGGATTGGCACTTGGCCACCAAGGTGGCTTCTTTGGCACGAGCCTGCTGTTTGGTGGATGAAAACCGACTGGGGGCCTTGCGAAACGCCGGACCCACCTAGGACGTCTTGCATCGGTGCTAGCATATATCAGTTGAGGAACCCGCTCTGCGTTTCCGGATTGGCACCCAAAACACGGCGTTGCCATTAAATACTTCGTCAGGGGCCGGTTCATTTCGTAGCCTCGATCTTTGCGCCATCTTGGTGGTCTTTTCCTGCGTTTACATTGATTTGGACGAGAGGGGGCTCGGAAACGTTTACTGTCCGAACTGGGGAAGTGTTAGAGTAGGTGGGCTGACAACTCCAGCGTTATGATAGACTTGCCACCAACCAGGAGGGTCTGGAATGAGATTGCGTTCATCGCTGGTGCTCTTCTCGCTATTGATCGCGGGGTCGGGGTTCGCATCCCAACCGAGAATCAAGGTGCTCGCCGATCAAGATAGCGCGGGGCCGGAGGGAACGAACTATCTGTCCCTGTTGATGCTCCTCATGGCCCCCCAGGTCGAGCTCTTGGGGGTTACCACGGTGAGTGGTGACCAATGGGTCAAGCAGGCGACGGTTTTTGCGCGCCACGCAGTTGAGCTTACCGGGCGCTCCGACGTGCCGGTGATTCAAGGCGCCGAGATGCCATTGCTCAATAGTCGGGGCGAGCAGGAGCGTCGCGAACACCTCTTCGGTTCGTACCCGACCTGGCATGGCGTGTTCAACCCCGATACTCCTGCTCCTGATCGCACTTGGGAACCACCCGGGGGGTGGCCCAAGGCGAAAGCTCGCGCCGGACACGCGGTGGATTTCATCATCGACGCGATCCGCAAGAATCCTGGAGAGGTAGTGCTTTATTGCGCCGGGCCCCTGACCAACGTGGCGCTCGCCGTTCGCTTGGACCCCGGGATCGTAGAGCTCACGCGGTCTCTCTACATCATGGGGGGAAGTAGCGGGGGAGGCCCCGAGCTCAATTGGTGGTGGGATCCCGAAGCTGCCGCCATCGTTTTGCGAGAGCCCTGGAAGGAAATCGTGGTGACGCCGTTCGAGACGGGAGGCGAAGCATGGTCCAGCGCAGAGCTCATGCGACCGATTGCCGCTTCCGGAGGTCGACTGGCCAATCACATTCAATCCACGTACCTGGATTACGAGTCTCAGGATGGCAATACGGTGTGGGGAATGATGTGGGATGAAGTGACGGTCGCCTCGTTGCTGGACCCGACGGTGATTAGCAAGTGGGAGGAGTTGTATCTCGACGTGGTCATCGATCATGGACCCACGTACGGCGAGACTCGCGTCTGGAGAAAACCGCCCGCCGAACTGAGCTTTTTCTTGGCCTACAGTGGGCCCGATCCGATGAACACCGAAAGTTGGGCAGAGCATCATCGTCTACCCTTCGGCCGTCATCCCGCGCAGGTTCAGATGGGAGTCGATTTGGAGAGATTCAATTCGTTTTTCATAGAGCTCATGTCTCGATAAGAGGGATCCGATCATGAAGCCACGTGTGCTGTTAACGAGTTTGCTGCTGATAGCGGGTTGCACCCGAGTTCCAGAGGTCTCCGGCCGATGGGAACTCTCGGAGTCGGCGGCCGGGCAAGTTGACGAGACCCTGGCCCGGCAGATTTTTATGGCGCTCGATGCGGCAGGGCACGCCGGCACCGACCCGTCGATTTCTCACTACGACGTGCGTGCGGCGACGGTTGTCGAGGCCGAAGGGAGAGAGCACGTCGTCGTCGGAAGCAACACCGAGTACCGGGTTCCGGAGGCTATACATGGAGAGACCTCTCTCCTTAACCACGTGACGAGCCTGCTTGGGAAGGAGGCGACTCGGAGCGTCCGCTTCCTCGCTTTCTACACCGATGGCGAGTGCGGAACGGGCTCGAGCTGCGGTGATTGTAGGGACTACCAGATCGCGGTGACCGACTATCAGAACCTCTTGATCGCCTGCGGGCAAGGTTCGGACCACACCGTACACATTAAGAAGTTCGCGGACGCGGTGGTTCATGAGGAGAGTTTCCCGGAGGTCTCCGCCGGCGAGATCCATCTTAGCGAGGTGGTTCGAGAGCAGCTCGTGGAGGCGGCTATCGAAGCCCGCAAGGGTGGGATTACCCTCTTTACTGCTTCCGAGCATCATGCCGGTGCCGCCGGAATTTCGTCCAAGGGCAAGCTCTACCGGTCGGCGGGAGCCGACGATGCGGCTTTTCACTACCGTTACCCGATTGGCGGATTGCTTCAGCAGGCGGCGGCAGAAAGTGACTACTTTATCGAAGCGATCGTCGTGGTGGGTGAGCCGGGTGAGTGGCCGCGCATCAGCTACCGCGACCGCCAGTACGGCTACGAGTCGAGCAGTTTCAATCTTCGAGAAGGTCTCGAGCCGATTCGGTTGATCCTAACCGACGGAGAGGGGAATTACCGCATGACGACTTTCGAGGAGGCCTTGCCAGGGGCCTTTAGCACCAACGCGTTCATGCCCGATGCGGTGGGAGAGTTCCTCGAACGCCATAATTGAAGCTGGCTTTCTTCCTTTATTACCCCTTATTCCTTTTCTTCCACTCCTTGTTGAAGCGGTTCCGCTTGAGGAAGGATTTCTGGGTGCCGACACCCATCGTCGACAGACCGGCGTATAGGTTGGCTCGGGCCAAGGCGTCTCGTTCCGGCATGCCTTCGGCGAGAAAGACCGCAAAGCTTCCAATAAACGCGTCGCCGGCGCCGGTGGTGTCCTTCGTTTTGACCTTGTAGGAGGGGATGAGCTCCATACCCTCCGAGCCCGCGAGCAAGGCGCCCTTTTCGCCGAGGGTGATGATCACTCGGCGAATGCCCTGTGCCAGTAGATACTCGGCGCATGCCTTCGCTTGATCGACGGTCGTAACCGGCTTCCCGGTGATGGTCGCCGCCTCGGTCTCGTTGGGAACGAAGTAATCGACGTTGGCCAACTGTTTTAGGTCGGCGGGGAGCGCCGGGGCCGGATTCACGATACAGCGGATCTTGTTCTTCCGGGCGAATCGAACCGTGTGGTAGACGGTGTCGAGAGGTATCTCGAATTGCAGGATGATGATGTCCGCGCGTTTCAGTCGAGACGCCGCTTCATTGACTCCTTTCGCGGTCAGTTTGTCGTTGGCGCCTTTGACCACGATGATTCGATTCTGACCGCTCTTCTCGACGAAGATGGGAGCCACGCCACTCGAAACCTTCTTGACGGTTTTGACACTGCGGGCCCCGATATCGAGCGACTTGAAGTTCTTGATGGTGGCGGGCCCGAAGAGGTCGTCTCCGACGCGAGCGACCATTTGCACTTTGGCGCCGCAGTACTTCGCCGCGACTGCTTGGTTCGCCCCTTTGCCCCCGAAGCCGAGGTCGAAGGCTTCTCCGAAGACGGTCTCTCCCGGTTTGGGGAACTGATCGGTGAAGCTGGTGAGGTCGACGTTTGCACTGCCTACTACTGCGATTCGCGCTTGTCGTTTAGCCATTTCTTTCTTGCTCCATCACTTAGTGCGCGCGGGGCCCCACCGCCGCCTGGCTAGCTTCGGTCGAGGCAACCACGTAGTTTGGCGGCCGGCGAGGCTGCGCATGGGTCAAGTTTGCGCTCGGGTCCTCGCCACGGCCGCGTTCTCTTCTTGAAGCTGTTCCAACATTCATCAAGTACCTGGGGCCCCACCCCCCAGGCTCGTCGCTTCGGCGGCGCCGCGCCCGCGCGACGGCTGAAGGCTCTCCCCCCGGCGCGCCTCCGGCCCGTTGGTGTCTAGTCCGACTGTTCTGGCGTCAAAATAGGTGGACATCACTATTCAACGTGGCCAGACGCCGGTCGAGTCATCAAATCCACGAAGAGCTTCTCGAAACGCTCGCGATCGATGTCGGTCTGGACTTTCCACGTTCGCCCGGCCCACCAGGGGCGATTCTTCTTGGTCCACCAGACGGTCTTTCCGTAATCGGGGCCCCAGCTGAACTCGCAATCGATATAGAGCTCGTCCTTCTTGGTAATGACCTTGGGATCGATGATGGAGGCCGCCGATAGCTCGTCCCACATAAAGGTGAAGATCCCCTCGTCTACGTTGGGTCCCAGATAGGATTCCTTCATGTAGTTGGCGAGCGGAGTGTTCGCGGTGGCGATGCGCTCGATCAGCGCCTTCGTCATCTGGGTCTTGTGACAGACGTCGATGGGTGTGAGCTCCATGTCTTTCCACGGTGCGCGAAGGTGCATCGCGGCCGCCTCGGCGTCCCACCAAAAATTGAACATGTGGTTCACGTGGGTCGCTCCACCCATCGTATAGACGGCTTTGATCTTGCCTACGATGTCCGGTGCGATCCGGATTGCGAGAGCGATATTGGTAAGCGGGCCCGCAGTATACAGTACCAGCTCGCCGGGATATTTCCGAGCCATCTCGATGAGGAGCTCCGCGGCGTGTTTGTCCACGGGTTTGATGGTCGGGGGGCCGCCTGGGGCCGGGGGAATGGTCGTCTTCGGCGCGACTTGGGGGCCCCACGCGCCGTGCCATCCGTCACCTTCCTTGGGTCCCCATAGGCCTTCGCGACGGTTCATGGCCCCCTCGCTGTTAAGAAGTGGATCTTCCGATCCGGCCGCCACCGGAACATCCGGCTGGCCACAAACCTCCACGATCTTGAGGGTGTGATAAACGGCCTGATCTAGCCAGGCATCGCCGCCAACCACGCCGATCCCCACGACCTCGATGTTTGGGGCCATGAGCAACATGGCGATGGACACGACATCCGTTCCACCAGGGCCCGAGGTGTCCTGGTCGATGAAGACCTTGGTGCGCTCTTGGCCGGAAGAGGCGCTGGCCAGTAGGAAGAGAAAAAAGAAGGCAACTAACGATAAACGATGCATGGACCTCTCCCGATTTTGCTTATGGCTTCCGCCCTCTGCGACCCTATGGCTTCCGCGGTGGCGCCGAAAGACGTTCGACGAAGGTGGCCACGAACCGATCGCCATCCACTTCGGTCGGCACGTCGGTGTTCGCCTCTACCTTGGGGAAATTCGTGATCTCGTAGTGGTCTCCCACATCCTCGAAGCTTTCCAACAGTAGGTATCGGTTGGCGACGGTCTCCCCATAGGTCAGCTCTCCCTTGGTCTCGACGTCGATGTGCATCGGCCAGATCTTTTTGGCAAACGTCTTGTCGAAGGCCATCCCCACCGCCAGAGGATCGTGAAGGTCAGATCCCTCGAAGCCTAGCATCTCCGAAAAACCGATATAGAAGTCGGCGACGTCTGCTACGAATTTTCCGATGGGTGAACCCGAGCGGGAGAGCTGGGGGAGATGCCGCCGTTCTAGTTTGGCCTGCGATGTGGCTCCCAGCCCAACCATCGTGATGGGAATCCCGGAGTTGAAGACGATCTTGGCAGCTTCGGGATCATTATAGATGTTGGCTTCAGCCGCGGGGCTGGCGTTGCCCCCAATGACCGAGCCTCCCATGAGTATGATCTCGGGGACCTTTTCGGGCAGCGTCGGGTCCTGCAGTAGTGCCAGCGCGATGTTAGTCAGTGGGCCCACCGGGACCAGTGTGATCGCTCCGGGATTCGCGTCCACGATATCGAGGATGACTTCCACGGCGTGGCGTGGGTCCAGCTTCTTGGTAGGAGCTGGGAGCTCGATGTCTCCCATGCCGTTTTTTCCGTGAACCGACTCCGCGGTGATGAGCTTTCGCTGGAGAGGATACTTCGCTCCTTTGGCCACGATGATGTCGGGCCGCTCGGCCAGCTCCACGAGCTTGAGCGCGTTGACCGCACCCAGGTCCACGATGACGTTTCCCGATACTACGGTGATGGCCTCGATCTGAAGCTCCGGTGACTGCGTTGCCAGCAAGACCGCCATGGCATCGTCGATACCGGGATCGATGTCAAGGATGATGCGACGGGGATTCTGGGCAGTAGGGTCCTCCAGAGCGCTGACGACACTGCTGTCGGCGACCATTCCGGCAGCCAGCAGCGCGGCGAAAAGGGTCGGTAGTCGTTTCATCGATTGAGGTCCGGTCAGAAAGCGTTGGCGATGGCGGCGATGGCACCCGCGTAGAAAACAAACATCAGGGCCAGGTACATCTTTGCCTTGTTGTTCGCGCCGGCGAACTCCTTCCACACGAAGATTCCCCAGATGGCGGCAACCATGGGTGCGCTTTGGCCGATGGCGTAGGAGATTGCGAAGCCGGCGGTACGACCGGCGATCAAGTTGAAGGCGGTTCCGACGCACCAGATGAAACCGCCGACGAGGCCCAGAACATGCCAACTCGGGGCGCCCTGCACGTAGCCGGACAAAGAGACCGGCTCTCCCACCAATGGTTTCTCCATGAAGTAGATGTTGAAGATGAAGGTCGAGACTAGGGCGGCCAACGTGAAGAAGACCACGCTCGTGTAGGGGGTCAACTGACCGGCGCCGGACGCCATGGACGCCGCGGTAAAGGGCGACCAGCCTCCCATGAGGAGGCCGCTCACGATGCAGATCCAGATCCCTTTCTTCGTGACTTTGAGCTTCCCACCTCCCAGCTCTTTGTAGGCGAGGGCATCGGCGATGATGGCAACGAGCGCGAGTACAACGCCGACGGCGAGCAACCGCACATCGCCCTTCGGTTCGACCAAGTAGGTCACGATAGTGCCCACCACCAGCGCCGTTCCGATAGCCACCGGAAAGGCGACCGCCAGGCCGGCAATGGCGATGGCAGCGACGAGCAAGATGTTCGCGAGGTTGAACACCGTCCCTCCCACCATTGCGAGGCCTAGTCGCGAGCCGGTGGCTTGCATGAGATTCGGCATGAAGGCTTCCTCACCGCCTCCCCAGCTTCCGAGCGTGAAGGCGAGAAGTAACGCCATCACGAAGATTCCGATGGCGTAGTCCCAGTAGAAGAGCTCGAAGCGGACGTCTTTGGTGAGCTTATAGGTGTTGGCCCATGAGCCCCAGCAGATCATGCAGATGATCATTAGAAGGAGGGCGAGCCCGTAAGATTCGGGTATGAACATTTTCCGTTCCCCTTTCTCGCGGCTGCGAGACCAGACGAAGATTCGAGCACTCTAGCACAAAGAGTCTGAAAAAGGACTAGCGCGTCGACGGCGGCGGGGCTGCCGGACGTTTCATCAGTTCGAGGAAAGCCTGGATGAAACGGGGGTAGTCCAGATCGAGCTGTACCGTCGCGTTGCGCACGCCTGCCGGTGGTTTGCGCCGGTCATCCCAATAGAGCATCGCCCCGTAAGAGGCGTCGTGGTCGATCTCGATGTCGACAGGCATCTCCTCGGAACGCGCAATGACCCCCGGCTCGATCAAGGCGAGCACCGCGATTTGGTCATACATGAGTGGCGAGGCGGCATGCTCGGACCGCGAGAGGGACGTATCGGCGAAGTAACCGGAGATAGGAGAATCTCCATCCGCCGCCGCCGTTGCGACGTCCCGCGTAAACGGAGCTTGCTCGCAGATGTTCAAGGGAGCTATGCTGACTTTCTGCCAGGGAGCTCGGAGAACCATCCGCGCAGCTTCCGGATCCATCCAGAAGTTGAACTCGGGGAGCGTCCCTATGCCGCCCCCCATAATAATAATCTCCTTCGCCAGGCTAGCGATGGTGGGGTCCTTTGCCAACGCGAGTGCGACGTTGGTCAAAGGCCCGATGGCGGCGAGCACCACTTCTCCCGGATGCCGATGGATGGTTTCGAGGATGAAGTTGACGGCGTGGGAAGATTCCGCTTTCTTTTCCGCGAACTTCCGGCGGGCTGACGTCTCGTGGGCCCGGCCCCTCTTCCCGCCAGGCTCCCTTATAACCGCCATCGCTGGTTTCGCCGAAGAGGGCCTCTCGTCGTTTCGTTTCTTCCTGGGTATTGAGGAGAGGTCTTTCCGCGCCGGCGAAGACGGGGACGTCCGGGCGACCGGCGATCTCCAGTAGCCTCAATGCGTTCGCTACCTCTTGTCGCAGCCAGTCATTGCCGGTGACGACGGTGACGCCGAGGAGATCGACCTTCTCTGACTGCAGGAGAATGAGCAAGGCCATGGCATCGTCGCTGGCGAAGCCGAGGTCGGTGTCCACGATGACCTTGAGGCGCTCCGAAGACTCCTGGGCGGTACCCTGTGCTGCAAAGAATACAGAATACAAGCCAACTAGAAGTGTTGCCGCTCTGATCATGCGCCGAGTCTATGGGACGACATACCTTGATATCAAGCCCCCTGATAGTGGTCTTCTGGTGCAGTTTGGAATTGACAGGCGGGAGGCCGACTAGCTACAATCCTCCCGCTTCAGCGAATAACGGGGGAATCTGTGTCGGCCCTCACGACGTTTCTCCAATTGGCCGAGATACTGTGGGCCCGACGGAGGCCAAATGTCTAAGAACAGGAATTCTTTTAAATTGTTCCTGACGGTTCTCACTCTCGTTCTCGGAACGACGACCGGCTTCGCGCAGACCCTCGACCGAGGCGAGCTCACCGGAACAGTGCGAGACGAGACGGGCGCCTTCCTTCCCGGTGTGACGATCACGATCACTCACTTGAGGAGCGGACTAACGCGTGTCGTCGCGAGCGACAATGGGGGTCGCTATAGGGCCCCATTGCTACCGGTCGGGCCCTACCGCATCGAAGCGGCGCTATCCGGCTTTGCCACGTTGACCCGAGAGGGTGTGGTGGTGACCATCGGATCTGCCCCGGTCATCGATCTGACACTACCGCTTGCGAGTGTGACGGAAGCTATCACCGTCACCGCCGATACCCCGATCGTGGAAACTTCACGAGCGGTGGCAAGTACCACCCTCAACCAGGAGGCCATCGACACGCTGCCCATCAACGGGCGGGACTTTCGTGGCTTCGCGCTCCTGTCACCTCGCGTGGACGTGACTCCTGGTCTCCGCTCCCCTCTCCGCATCGGTGGCCAGCAGGGGGACTACTCGGGGCTCCAAGTGGACGGTGCGGATATGACCAACCCCTTCTTCGCCGAGTACACGGGATCTCTGGAGACCAAGAACTTCGCCATCTCGCAGGAGGCGGTCCAGGAGTTCCAAGTCTTGACCAACGGATTCACCGCCGAGTTCGGCCGCTCGACCGGGGGCATGGTCAACGTGGTCACGAAGTCGGGGACCAACGACGTCAGGGGCGGGGCGTTCGCGTTCTTCCGTGATTCCGGGTTGAAGACCGACGACCCTTTCGGAAATCCGTCCGACGATTTCTCTCAACAACAGTTCGGTGCCGGTATCGGTGGGCCTATTAAGGAAGACAAGGCGTTCTACTTCGTCGCTTTCGATGCGCAGAAGAGGGATGACAACGTCGTTACCCGATATCGGCGACCCGTCAACGGTATCGCGGTCCCCGAGTACGGGATCTCCAACCTGGCTGACTTCGAAGGACCGAATCCTGAAGTGCAAGATCTATTGACCATCTTCGCTAAGGTCGACTTCGATATCAGCAGCGGCCATCGGTTGACAGTGCGCTACAACCGGAGCAAGAACGACACCATCAACTTCACCGGCGGGCGCGGACAGTCCATCGTGGCGGCGGCGGCGGAGAACTTCGAGGACTTCAACAACACCGCGACCTCGGTGGTGGCCAGCTTGACCAGCGTCATCGGTACCAGCGCCTTCAACGAGTTCAAGTTCCATTACATTCACGAGGTAAGGCCGCGTGAAGCGAAGGCGGATTTGCCGGAAGTGCAGATACTCGATACCTGCTTGGCCGGTTGCTTTGGTCGCGAGTTTTTCCTTCCTATCGTGGGCGACAACAACCGGATCCAGCTCACCGATAGCTTCAGCTATCTCTTCGGCAACCACGACGTGAAGTTCGGCGTCGATTGGAACTCCACCGAGCTTACGAATAACTCCTTCATCGGCTGGTCGCGGGGTAGCTATTGGTTCCTCTCACTGGAAGACTTCCAGGCTCGCGAGCCTTTCGCGTTCATATTCCGACAGTTCTTCGAGCCCTTCAATGAAGACACCGCCACCACCAACAATTATTGGACGCACGAGCTGGGGCTTTTCATCCAGGACAAGTGGCAGCCCACGCCCAACCTGACCATCAACTACGGTTTGCGATACGAAGCGCAATACAACGGCGATCCCAAGCTCCCCATCGGGAACCCGGACGGCTCGTTCGGGATGGTCCGCGAGGCTCCTGGGGACGAACTCATGCCGATACCTCAAACCATCGCCAACGATACCAACAACCTCGGTCCTCGATTCGGTATCTCCTGGGACCCGAGTGGCGACGGGAGAACCGTGGTACGCGGGGCGGCGGGACTCTACTACGGCCGGACGGCCACCATCTTCATGCCCACCGGCGGTAGCGGGT
Organism: Candidatus Marinacidobacterales bacterium; assembly: GCA_965219415.1. Taxonomy (GTDB): domain Bacteria; phylum Acidobacteriota; class Vicinamibacteria; order Marinacidobacterales; family DATDRI01; genus CBDCNP01. The sequence continues at coordinate 377,731 of OZ244742.1, read as the reverse complement.
TCCGCGACAGCACGGGATTCTTCTTTGGCGCCTTGCCGCCCGGTGCGAATTTTCCGGATGTTCCCCCGAGCACCATTCCCGTAACAGAGGGCCTGGTATCGTCGCACGGCTTCGTCGCCCAGGACTTCAACAACCCCCGGGTCCTGAACATTAACGCCGGTGTGGAGCACGAGCTCGTTCCCAACCTGGCCCTGGGGGTGGATTTCATCTGGTCGAAGACGGACAACGCTCGTGTCGGAGGGTTCAATACGACGTTCGATCAGAACACGTTCGCGCCTTCGGGTAGGGACGAGTTCGGGCGGCCGACGGGCGTGGATGTCTTCAGCCGTGGCCGACCATCGAGCAGCGTCTTCCAGGCCGACATGCTTTCCAGCCTGGGCCGGGCCCGCTACAAGGCGGTGACCGTCACGCTGAAGAAGGCCTTCAGCGACCGCAGACAGTTTCTGGCCCACTACACCTGGTCGCGAGATCAGTCCAATGCAGACATCGAGCGGGACATCGGCATCACGCTCGGACCGTCCGATGCGCACAACCTGGAAGACGACTTCGGGATCGATGAGCGCGACATCACGCATCGTTTCGTCTTTCAGGGAACGACGCACGTGGGTGCGGGCGTCACTCTGAGTGGTATCGGGACGTTCCGGAGGGGCCTCCCCCTCGCTGCGTTTGAGAGCGTCGACGTCAACGGAGATGGGAACACGTTCGACCGACCGGTCGACGCCAACGGAAACCTACAACCGCGGTTTCCGGAGCGTCAGCCCAACTTCATCAACGTCGACTTCCGCGTGATGTGGACCGGCAATCTGGGGAAGGCGGGCGAGCTTGACTTGTTGTTCGAGATCTTCAATCTGTTCAACAACGATAACTTCAACACCACAACGACCTTGTTCGCTGCTCCAACCTATGGACAATGCCGCACCAATAAGAATCCCGTGAACTGCGATACGTTCCTAGGAGTATCGCGGGAAGCTCAGATCGGCATCAAATGGAGGTTCGGCGCCGGCGGCAACTGAATCCGCCGATAGAAACTGCTAGAGTAACCGCCGGGGCCCAAGGGGGATGACGACAACCCCCCCTCACCCCATCCCTCTCCCCAGCCCGCCTACGTCCAAGGACTTCGGCGGGTCCGCCGAGGCTTTCGCGAAGGCGGAAGGGGAGAGGGAGAGTTGGAGCGGCAAGGAGTGTTAATTAGATGTCCTTGCCGGCCCAACTTCAGGGCCCCGGCATTTTTGTTTCTTATGACTTCGCTTCGGACGCTGGCGGTTCCGGTGGGGCTTTTCATCTTTCTCGGACCGCATTTCGGAGTCGGGCAGGAGAAGCCCACTTTCGAGGCAGTCATCACCCGGGCGGTCCTCGCGGAGCGGGCGGGACAGCTCGAGGAGGCCACCGCCGCCTTCCAGGAGGCGGCCCGGCTGCGACCGGACCATCCCCGTGTCCACTACAGCCTGGCGTGGATACTTTTCCAAAGAGGGCTGCTCAACGACGCTCTGGCGGCGGTCAATCAGGCATTGGCCATCGATCCTGAGGAGGCGCTCTTCCCTCTTCTCCAGGGTGAGATTTTTCTCGGGCTCGGAAATCTCGCCGAGGCGGAACGGGCCTACCAAGCTGCGATCCGTCTGGATCCTGGCTCGGGTGAAGCCTACCTTTCGCTGGCGGACCTGTACCTGGCGAGCGAGCAGTTCGAGAAATCGACCCAAGCTCTGCGCTCTTACGTGGAGATTCACCCCCAGGATACGGAGGCACTGTACTATTTGGGAGGAGTCCTCAGCGGTCAAAAAAAAAGAGAAGAAGCCCTGGAGTTCTTCAATCGCGTTATCAAGCGAAAGCCCGACCATGCGCGTGCCTGGTTTCACAAGGGGCGTCTGGAAGCCCAGGTTCCGCAGACGATGGAGCAGGCCCTCACTAGCCTCCGGAGGTCGCTCGAGCTGGATCCCAACTACGCCTTGACCCATTACGAGTACGGGTCGCTATTGGCCAAGCTCGGGCGACCAGATGAGGCGATAGCCGCTTTTGAGAAAGCGATCGAGCTAGCGCCGGACCTGTCGCAGGCCACGTACGCCCTGGGTAATCTCCTAAGCCGGGAGGGGCGTAGTGAGGACGCGAAGAAGTACCTCACCCGTTTCAAGTCCCAGAGGGACGAGCAAGCGCGAAAGGACGAGCGGGTGAGGCGAGCCGTCGCCGCCTTGGGCTCCGGACGGCAGCTCCTGGAGGAGAACCGTTTGGAGGATGCGATCGAGGCGTTTCTGGAGATGACCGAGCTCGATCCCACGAGCCACCAAGGCTACTCCTACCTCGCCAAGACTCACCGCTCCTTAGGACAGGTCGATGTGGCTATCGCATACATCCGGCGGGCCATCGAGCTTTCCCCAGGGGCGGCGGAGTATCCCTACTTGTTGTCACTGTTCCTCAGAGATAAGGGAGACCTAGCCGGATCCCTCGAGGCGGTGCGGCGGGCGGTGACCCTTAGCCCGCACAATAGCCGTCTTTACAATGCGCTGGGAGTCATCCTGGGCGAGGCGCGCGATCACGCGGGTTCTATCGCTGCTTTCGAGAAGGCAGCGGCGCTCGATCCAGAGAATCCAACCTATAGTCTGAATCTGGCCGGAGCGTACGATCGGCTCGGCGAAACCGATAAGAGTGCCGAGGCCATGGAGCGCTACCGGCAGCAGGTCGCGGCGCCGCCACCTTAGACAATGTCTGACTCAGAAGTCTCGTTGGCGGGTCTATATGCCCAAGCCAAACAAAGAGACGGCGGGTTCACCTGCGAACGGATTCGAGACCTTACGAGGATCGACCTGGGCGGGCAGCTCTCGCTGGTGGTTGCCGTGGACTCCGACGGAGGAATCGGATCTCGTGCGCACGATTTGGTGCGGGTGCCCGAGTACGTGTTGGGGCGATTCGCGATGAGAGTTCCTCTCATGGAAATTATCTCGTGTGGTGCGACTCCCATCGCAGCATTCGACATGTTGACGGTCCCGATGGACGAGCTCGGGAAAGAGATTGTCCGCGGTGTGCGTGACGAGCTAGCGGAAGCCGGGCTGGGAGCCGACTTCCCATTGTCCGGAAGCACCGAGGACAACGTGCCCACCGATTCGACCGGAGTCGCAACGACGGTTCTAGGTCTCGTCCATCAGAATGACTTTCGTCCCGGAAGCGCTAGGGCTGGGGATAGAGTGCTGTGCGTCGGTTTGCCCAAGTCGGCGCCCAACGATGACATAACTTTGGATGACAGGGAGATTGTACGGCTGTCGCAGATACGAGACTTATTGCGGCTGGAGGGTGTTCACGACCTTCTACCCGTGGGTTCGCAGGGAGTTTCGTATGAGGCGCGCGAGTTGGCGAGCTTGGCTGGCCTAGAGTTCGTTACGATTCCCGACCCGCGGTTGGACGTAGATAAATCGGCAGGCCCTTCTACCTGCGCACTCTTATCAGTCTCCGCCGAGGAGAGCGCGTCGGTCGCTCGAGGATTGAGCGTTCCCGTGACGGAGATTGGAAGGCTCGCCTAGGACGCTCGTCGGACAGTCGCGCTACCGCACCATCAGCCAGGTACCAAGAAGGAGCGCAGCGATCCCACCGGTGCGCAGTACATCGAACGAACGAACGTCGGTGCCGAACAACCCGAAGTGATCGACCACCGCCCCCACCATGAGCTGCGCGGTAACAAAGAGAGTAATGGTCGTCCCTACACCGAGGCGCGGGATCGCGTAGTTGATCGCGCTCAGTATGCCGACGCCGAGCGTGCCTGCCCCTAGCGCATACCAGGGTACCGTACGCCACTGAGCGATGTTGCTACCCGCGAATTCATAAAGTAAGTGCAACACAGCTCCCGGATGAGGTGACCTGGGATGTGCCACGATTCCTCAAACAACCAAGAATGGGGACTCGCTAATGACTTATTACCAGATCACCTCGGAAGAACGATACACCATCGCGGCGCTGCGACGGGAGGGATTTTGCTCGGCCGAGATTGCGCGGCGCCTGGGGCGCCACCGGAGCACAATCTCGAGAGAGGTCAGGAGGAACAGCTCACGTAGTGATGGATGCTACCGGCCGAGCAAGGCCATCGAGAAAACGAACGGACGACGATCGCGGTCTCGCCGGAACCAGTACTTCACAAAGGCCGACTTTGCCCTGGTGGAGAAGAAGCTTAAGGCTGACTGAAGCCCAGAGCAGATCTCCGGCCACCTGCGCCTTCACGGCGAGCTCTCGATCAGCCACGAGACGATCTACACCCACGTCTGGCGGGACAAGGAGGCCGGAGGACATCTATACCGCCACCTTCGATGCTCGCCCAAACTTAGACGCAAGCGCCACAACAGCTATGACAGCCGAGGCCACCTGGCCGGGAAGCGTCATATCTCCGAGCGGCCGCCTTGTGTCGACAAGCGCAGTGCCGTTGGCCACTGGGAGATCGACACCGTGGTAGGAAAAGGCGCGCCGGACTGCGTAACCACGCTCGTGGAACGAAAGACGGGCTATGCGCTGATCGGCAAGCTGTCCGACCGCACCATGTTCAGCACTAGTCAGCGAACGAAGATGTTGCTCCGGCGGGTGCCGGAGCAGGTCAAGACGATCACCGCGGACAATGGTACGGAGTTCCACGACTACGAATCCGTCGAGGAAGCGACCGGCGTCAAGTTCTACTTCGCGACTCCCTATCACTCATGGGAGAGAGGCAGCAACGAGAACTTCAATGGCCTGCTACGACAATACCTGCCGAAGCGCACCAGCCAAGCAGCGCTCACGCAACGCGACTGCGATCGTATCGCAAACAAGCTCAACTCACGGCCCCGCAAGAGACTCGGCTACCGCACACCGGAGGAACGTTTCCATGGGCTCTAACGAATGGTGCGCTTCAAACTTGAAGTCACAACCCCCTGGCCGAGCAGCAGCGCACCGGCGAGGAGGGTCCCACCGATATGAATGACTAGCACGCTGGCCATCGAACCCACGCGCTGTCCATAAGACTGGCCAGCGTCGCCTGAAGCGCAGCCGCAACGCCTCCGGAGAACGCGATCATGAGCTTGAACGCCATACCCAACATGTGCATCACCCTCCAACTAGTGTCTTGTCATCGGCGAGCCGCGTTTACGACCGGGACCGCCGTGGTATCCTCTGGAACCATGGCGAGTTTAATGGAACACATCCATGGCTGCCTAGTCGGTGTCGCTGCCGGGGACGCGATGGGCATGCCCACTTCTCTCATGAGCCGGGAGACCATCAGGGAGACGTTCGGGGAGTATATAGAGGATTTCCTGCCGGCGCCCGAGGGACACGTCATTCATGACCGCATGGTGGCCGGACAAATCACCGACGATACCCAACACACGCTACTGATTGCCGACTCCATCATTCAAAAGGGAAGGGTCGACCCGCACGATATCGCCGCTAGATTGATGAAGTGGGCGGAGGAGATGGGGGCTTTCGAGGGGTTGATCGTTGGACCGAGCTCGTTGAGGGCGCTGCACCGACTGCGTCAGGGCGTACCCATCGAAGAGTCCGGTGTCACGGGCGATACCAACGGTGCTTCCATGAGAGTCTCCTCGGTGGGGATCTATGGGGGAGGGGATCTCGGCAAAACCGTTGATGCGGTGGCGGATGCCTGCATGCCGACCCACTACACGAACATCGCTATCGCGGGTGCGAGCGCCGTGGCTATGGTCATCGGCTGCGGCATCGCCGGGATCACGAACGTGGACGAGTTGATATCGCGAGCGCTAGAGGCGGCGGAGCTTGGCAGCAGCAAGGGCCGCGCCTGGTATGGGGCCTCGATCGTCAAGCGTACCGAGCGGGCGCTCGCAACCGTCGAAGGCTCCACGGATCGCGAAGCGGTAATGAACGAGCTCTACGATGTCGTGGGCGCTGGGGTGGCAACGACCGAGACCGTACCGGTCTGCCTCGCGATGCTGAAGCTCGCGAACGGAGAACCGGTGGAGGCCATTCGCCTGGCTACTAATTTGGGAGGGGACTGCGACACTACGGCCAGCATCGTGGGCGGCATGTGTGGCGCGATTACCGGTGTAAACGCGTTTCCGGTAGAGTGGATCGACAAACTGGAAGAGGTCAATGGCCTGCATCTCGAGGACTACGCCGAGAAACTGACGCGCGTGGTTTCGAGCACGTAGCTCCCCCTATCACCTTGACGCACGCTTTCGTCTTCGCGTTCCTGGCAGCGCTCACTGTTCCCGCAGCCGCGGAGGAGCGTTTTGAGCGCGGCCCCACACTCGACTTCAGACATTTGGCTGGAACACCGCAGAAAGACTACATCGTTGAGACGATGGGTTCGGGAGTCGCGCTCTTCGACTACGACGGCGACTCCGATCTCGATATCTACCTCGTCAATGCCTCGACGCTCCAAAGGCTCGCGTCCGGTGAGCCCGGCGAGGCAAATCGGCTATTCCGAAACGATCGAGCTTGGTCGTTCACCGACGTGACTGAACAGGCGGGAGTTGGCGATCGAGGGTTCGGCCAAGGTGTCGCGGTAGCCGACGTCGACAACGACGGGGATCCCGATCTCTATTTGACCAACTACGGATCCAATGTCCTCTATCGCAACAACGGGGACGGTACGTTCGACGCGAGCCCGGTGGGGGTCGAGGAAGCACGGTGGAGCTCGACAGCCGTATTCGGTGATGTCGATAACGACGGATTCCTCGATCTCTACGTCAGCAATTACCTCGACTTCGACCGTGAGCTCCTCGATCGCGCGATCCCGCGACGGTTCTGTGAATGGAAGGGGCTCAAGGTACAGTGTGGACCCAAGGGTTTCGGTTTCGAATCCGGAGTGCTCTATCACAACCAGGGGGATGGGACTTTCGAGGACTGGTCGGAGCGAGCGGGGATTCTGAACCGCGAGACGTACCAACTCGGTGCCATCTTCTCCGACCTGGACTTGGACGGGGATCAGGACCTCTACGTTGCGACCGACTCTACGTTCAACCTTCTCTTCGAAAATCAAGGCGCTGGGCGGTTTCGGGATCTATCACTCCTGTCGGGAACGGCACTATCTCAGAACGGAATGGAACAAGCGGGGATGGGAATCGACGTCGGGGACGTGAACGGTGACGGCCGTCCGGACCTGTTCGTTACGAACTTCTCGGACGACTACAACACGCTCTACTTGAACCAGGAGGGCTTGACGTTCGTCGACTCCACGGATTTGGCGGGCCTAGGTTTGGCGAGCCTTCACTATCTCGGATGGAGCACGAGGCTTGCCGATCTGGATGCAGATGGAGACCTGGATATTTTCGTGGTGAATGGACACGTTTACCCGCAGGTAGAGGGTTCGGACGTCGACGCAAGCTTCCGTCAGCCGATGCAGGTTTTTCTCAACGACGGGCAGGGCAAGTTCGAAGACGCCAGCGCAGGCCTCGGATCGGTTCTCTTGGAGCCTCGCGCTTCGCGAGGCTCGGCGCTGGGCGATCTGGATGGAGATCAGAGCCAGGACGTCGTGGTCAACGTGATGGATGGTGCTCCCGCGCTGATTCGGAACCGTTTTCCGGTCACCGATCGCACGTTAGTGTTGACCCTAGTTGGTCGGGAATCCAATCGCGCGGGGGTGGGGGCCTTCGTAACCGGGGCGTTGGGGGCGCGTAAGACGATCCGTGAAGTGCGCGGAGGCCGTGGCTATCAATCTCATAGCGATTCACGAATCTACATCGGTCTGGGAGCCTCCGCGAAGGTCGATAGGCTCACTATCCGATGGCCGAGCGGGAGGCGCGAGACCTTGACCGAGCTCGGCCCGGGGTCCTATACCGTGTTGGAAGGCGCTGGAATCGTCTGGAAAAGAAAGACAAAGAAAAACTAGACGGGATAACAGGTTAAGAGGATTAAAGTTGCTGCTATCAAACGCCCTACATGCAGGGCTCAAAAATGGCGCGGTGCTACCTAGCAAGGTGGCCAGACGCCCCTGTAGTCCTGTCTAAAAGCCTTTCCATGGGTCCATATGGTGATAGAATTCACCCCGGTTGGACGAAGGGAGGGGCATGGCCTCGGAAGTTGAACACGAACGGACGGACAACATCAGGCGGGCCATTGTCTTTCTTATCCTGTTTGGCTTTTGGCTGATCTTCTCCGGACACTTCGATCGGTTCCATATCAGTCTAGGTGTCATTTGTGCCGGACTCGTCGCGTTCTTCTCCTACGATCTGTTACTCCCCGACCTGAAGTCACGAAACAAGCTACTGAAAGCGTGGCGGTTTCTTCACTATATACCCTGGCTGGTCTACCAAGTGTTGTTGGCGAACCTTCATGTCGTGCACCTCGTCTTCTATCCGAGTAAGATTCGCCCTCAGATTGTCCGGTTCAAAACGACTCTGACGAGTGACCTCGCCAAGGTTACCCTCGGTAACTCCATCACTCTGACGCCTGGGACGATTACCATGGATGTCAGCGATGACGAGTTCTACATTCACGCGTTGAGTGACAAAGTGGTGAAGGATTTGCTTACCGGTGAAATGGAACGGCGCGTCGCACACGTCTTTCTCGAACCGGGCCCTCAGAATGGTTCCGACGCCAGTCGAGAGCAGTGATGCCGGCCTTTTTCATTGCCGCCTCTCTGATCATTCTGTTTGCCGTCTTGCTTTCGCTCTACCGTGTGGTCGCGGGACCGGTCATCATCGATCGCATCATCGGCGTCAACGTGATCGGCACGAAGTCGATCGCCATCATCGTGCTCACTGGATTTATCTTCGACCGGGTCGAATTTTTCATCGACATCGCTTTCGTCTATGCGCTCATCAATTTCATTGGCGCCTTAGCGCTTTCGAAGTTCTTCGAGAGGAAGGGTGTCGAAGATCGTAGGATGGTGCCATGACCGCCCTTGCGGTGGCCCTCGTGTGCTCGGGAGTCTTCTTTCTCCTGATGGGCTCGATCGGGCTCCTCCGATTCCCTGATTTCTACACGAGGATGCATGCCGCCGGAAAGAGCGACACGCTGGGCAGTTTGCTCGTGCTCACCGGTCTCGCGTTTTACGAGGGCATCGACCTCACCGGTGTCAAAATATTGTTCATCGCGCTTTTCATCTTCGTGACCAGTCCCACCGCGACCCATGCCATAGCGAGGGCCGCGCTCCAGAACAAGATGCCGATTTGGACCAAGGAAAGCGGAAGTGTAGGAGAAGAGGGCTAAGTGATCTGGCAACTGGATGTCGTGTTGCTTCTGTTCTCTGTGGTGTGCGCCCTCTCGGCGGTCATGGTGAAGGATCTACTGGCATCGGTCATTCTGCTGGGAGCCTTTAGTTTGTTCATGTGCTTGTTGTGGGTGGAGATGGGCGCAGTAGACGTCGCCTTCACCGAAGCCTCGGTGGGTGCCGGTATTACTACCGTCCTCTTCGTCATCACCGTCTTCAAGACGGACAGAGTGAGCAAAGATTGAAGTACCCCCACCTGGTTGTAACCGGATTGACCGGGCTGTTGCTCTTCTTCGGTTCGCTAGACATGTCTGATACGGGCGATCCGAAGTCGCCCGCCAGTCTGCATGTATCTCCAAGATACATTGAGGAAGGGTACTCCGAGACCAACACTCCGAACATGGTCACCGCGGTCTTGGCCGATTACCGCAGCTTCGACACGTTGGGGGAGACCATCGTCATCTTCACTGCTGCAGTGGCAGTAATTCTGATCCTGCGAACGCGCCGAGACGAGGACTAAGAGTGATTCAGAAACAACAGAGTGTCATCGTGAAGACGGTCTGTCGGAGCCTCGTCCCCTTCGTCCAATTGTTCGGCCTCTACGTCATCATGCACGGGCACAGCAGTCCTGGGGGAGGTTTTCAGGGGGGCGTGATCCTGGGTTCTAGCTTCATCTTGCTTTCGCTCGGCTATGGTATCGACGAAGTGAAAGAAAGGTTCTCTCTAGCGTCGTTGACTGTTCTCACGAGTCTGGGCGTCTTCCTCTACGCTGCGGTCGGTGTCCTCTGCTTGTTCCTCGGTGCGAATTTTCTCGATTACGGGATCCTTCCTATCGTCCAGCCCCGCATCATCGGCTCCTTGGGGATCGAGATCGGCGTGGGAATAACGGTCATGGCGGTCATGGTCTCTATCTTTCACGACCTGATCACATTCGAGTAGAGGAATCGATGGCCGACTTCGTCATCGGACACTTCAATAACGTCACCTATATCATCCTCATGATGATCGGCTTCTATGCGATGACCGGCAAGACGAATCTAGTCAAGAAGCTCGTGGGGATGAATATCTTCCAGTGGTCAATCATTCTGTTCGTGGTTTCCCTCGGTGCGAAGCGAGGTGCGACCATACCCATCGTCGAGGGAGGCCACGGAGAGCATGTAGTTCTAGAAGCTGCTCGCTACGTGAACCCGTTGCCCCACGTCCTGATGCTGACCGCCATCGTCGTGGGAGTCGCGACGACCGGTGTCGCCCTGGCTCTCTTGCTGCGAATCTACAAACGCTACGGGACACTGGCGGAGGATGAGCTGCTCGACAAAGTAAGGGCCTCCTCCGGCAATCCGTAATGAGCACCCAGCAATCGGTGTTGCCGATCCTCATTATCGGTGCCCCCTTCATCACCGCCTTCATCCTGCCCGTTGTGGGGTGGTGGAAGAAGGAAGTGGCATTCCCGCTCGCATTAGCGGCGTTGGGCTTTTCTTTCGGGGCTTCGATCCTAGCGGCCCGAGAAGTGGTGACGCAGGGTCCGATCCGATACTTCATGGGGGGCTGGGCTCCTCCTTGGGGAATCGAGTACCACGTCGACCATCTTGCGGCCCTCATGTTGTTGCTCCTGAGCTTCATCACGCTCGTAGTGGGGATCTATTCGAAAAAGAGCGTTTTGAAGGAGTTGCCAGCCAAGGAAGTTCCTTTTTACGCCGTGTATCTATTGCTGGTCGGCGGTCTCATGGGCATCGTCGTGACCGCGGACATGTTCAACTTGTATGTCTTCCTCGAAGTCACTTCCCTGACCAGTTACGCCCTTATCTCAGTGGGTGGTGGGCGGGCGGTAGTCTCGGCATTCCGATACGTCATTCTCGGCACGGTGGGGGCGGCGTTCTACCTGCTATCCGTGGGCTATCTCTACAGTGTGACTGGCACGCTCAATATGGCGGACATGTCGGGCATCCTTCCTGGACTCTACCAGTCCGATGTGGTGCTGGTGGGATTCGCTTTCTTCATCATCGGTATTTCCATCAAGATGGCTTTGTTTCCCATGCACGCGTGGCTCCCCGGCGCATACACCGACGCCCCTTCCGCGGTGAGCGCTCTGATTGCAGCGACCACGACCAAGGTAGCCGCATACGTTCTGGTTCGCGTCATGTTCTTTGTATTCGAGCCTCGCTTTTCGATCGAGATGATTCCGGTCACGACGCTCTTGAGCTGGATGGGCGCCGTCGCCATGGTCCTGGGCTCGGTCATGGCGATCGCTCAGACCGACTTCAAGCGAATGCTCGCTTATTCTTCGGTGGCGCAGATCGGGTACATCGTTCTCGGTGTGGGTCTAGCCAACCGCGCTGGTCTGACCGGTGGGCTCTTGCACCTTGTCAACCACGCTTTCATGAAGGGGTGCCTCTTCTTGGTGGCCGGTGCCATCGTTTATCGGACCGGACTACGGCGAATCAGCGAGTTCCGGAATCTCTCCGCGAAAATGCCTTGGACGGCCGGCATCTTCATCGTGGCCGCATTTTCTATGATCGGTATTCCACCGGCTTGTGGATTCTTTAGCAAGCTCTACCTGATCGCCGGTGCGATCGAGGCGGGGGAGTGGATCTTCGTTGGTTTCATCCTTTTTAGTAGTGTTTTGGCCCTAGCCTATTTGGGTAACGTCATCCGGTTCATGTACCTCCCTGCGGACGAGCCGTCGGGCTCGGTTTCTGAGAATGAGGAGCCGCGGAAGAACGAGGCTCCCGGAATGATGCTGGCCCCGATGCTGGCTCTGGCGGCCGGGATCATTTTGCTAGGTGTTTTCAACGGTGAGGTCGTCTCGCTCTTCTTGGACCATGCGGTTCCCGAGGGCTTCGGTAGGTGACAAGTTTGACTGCCATCCTTGCCGCTTGGATCTGCATCTTCTCGCCATTGGCGGGCGCGGCTGTCACCCCCGTGCTCGCACGGATCCACCCGAGGGTCCGCGACTTAGGCGCGGTCTTCTTTTCCTTCGTCTCTGCGGCAACGGCGCTTTCCCTACTTCCGGAACTGCTGCATCCGGACACGCTTCCCCTGGAGAGCAAGCTCGGCTGGCTAGGAGAACCCATCGGCATCGGTTTCGGCGTCCTGCTCGACCCCCTCAGCATCGTCCTTGCCAACGTGGTGGCAGTGGTGAGTTTCATCATCATGGTCTACTGCGTCGGTTACATGAAAGACGATGCGAACCGCACGCGGTTCTGGATGTGGATGAACGGATTCATCGGCAGCATGCTGCTGCTGGTCCTATCCAACAACCTCCTTTTCGTCTTCGTGGGCTGGAAATTGGTAGGGGTTTGTAGCTACGGCCTCATCGGTTACTACTATCAGGATCAACGCGAATACTGGATCGGAGGACCGCCTCCTACCACCTTCGTAACACCGTCTCAGGCCGGGCTCAAGGCATTGGTAGTGACCGGCGCGGGAGACATGCTCATGTTGGGTGGGATCCTGATCATGTTCTTCTACTCTGGGACGCTGAACTTCCTAGAGCTCTACCAAACCTCCTCCACCTGGATTCCGAAAATGGCGGAGACGCCCGGTATGCTCGTGCTCGTTAGCGTGCTGCTGCTGGCGGGGCCGGTGGGCAAGTCGGCGCAGTTTCCGTTCCATGAATGGCTTCCAGAGGCGATGGCCGGTCCGGGGCCGGTGTCGGCACTCATCCACGCGGCAACGATGGTGAAGAGCGGTGTCTACTTCGTGGCGCGAATTCTCCCATTCTTCTACTACGGCTATTGGGTGGTGGGTGTCGATGAAGCTTCGTGGTTTTTCTACCTGACTGCCTGGATCGGGGCGTTCACCGCTTTTCTCGCCGCGACGCAGGGCATTGTGTCGCTGGAGCTCAAGAAGATTCTCGCTTATTCCACGGTGAGCCAGATCGGGTACATGATGCTGGCGCTTGGCGTCGCGGGTCTGGCGCCGAGACTTTTGCTTGACGGTTACACAGCCGGCATCTTCCATTTGGTGAGCCATGCCCTGTTCAAGGCCTGCTTGTTCCTCGCTGCGGGTACCGTCATTCACGCCGTCCACTCCATCTACGTGCAGGACATGGGCGCGGTCAGGAAGTATCTGCCGCTTACCTGGATCTTCATGTTGATCGCCGGCATGTCTTTGGTGGGTCTACCGCCATTTCCTGGATTTTGGAGCAAGGATGCGGTGCTGATAGTTACGCTAGAAGCGAACCTCCCGTTATTCGTTCTGGCGTTGGTTACCGCGGGGCTCACTGCGTTCTACACCGTCCGTTTTCTCGGTCTTGTTTTTTACGGTCCAGAAAGCAAGAACCTCCTCCATGTCAAAGAGGAAGGCGGGCACTTGAATGACGGACAGGCCTCGATGCGATGGGCCACTGGAATTCTTGCCGTGTTCATCGTCGCCGCCGGCATCGGCGGACCATCTCTCGAGAAGGTGTTGCACCATGGGTTCGAGGCTAGCGCGGCGGGTGAGGTAGCTCTGATTAGCACGGTAGACGAAGAGGCCTCATCCCACGGATGGGTACCCTTTCTCGCCTTGCTGTTTGTTGCGATCGGTGCGGCGCCTGCCTACTACCTCTACATCGCGCGCAAGGCCTCTCCCCAAGCGTTGCTGGAAGAAGGCTCCCCGTTTCGACCGCTCTACACTTTCTTTTGGAACCGATGGTTCATCGATGCACTCTACAATCGCATTGTCGTCGACGGAACCAAACGGCTCGGTTCTTTCGTGGCCGACGACCTCGAAGACCCGTTCGATCACCTCGTGCATCGTAGGCTTCCGTCGTTGTTCACACAAAGCACCCAGCGTCTTCTGCATCGCTTGCGGACGGAAACGGAGGAGCTTGTTTACAACGTTTCGTATGTATTGGTGCTATTCGTCTTGTTCTTGACCTTCCTGTTCTTGGGAACGGGCGGAAGCTAGGATGTCGGCGATCCTCCTACAGATCCTTCTGACTCCCGTTGTTGCGGCTGTAGTCATCTTTGTGGCCAAGAAGAGACTCGGGCGCCTGTCCGGTTGGGTGGCGGTGTTAGCCATGCTCTACACAACCCTGCTCGTCTCGATCGCAGGCTTCGAGATCTATGCCGGGCGGGTAGTCTCCGAGGAGTATCTGCTCATCGCGCCGGATATTCGCTTGGGACTCTTGGCCGATGGTCTCAGCTTTCCTACCCTGGCGATTGTTGTTCTTCTCTGCACCGCCTTGGGGTTCTACTCCATCCGCTACGTAGAGCACAGAGTGGAGCTCCTTTATCACACCGCCAGCGAGCAGACGCAAATCGGTCACTACGCACGGTTCTTTTATCTGTTTCTCTTTTTTCCCGCCGGTTTCATAGGGTCGATCTTGAGCACGAATCTCGTTTGCCTCTATTTTTTCTTGGAGGTTCTGACCATCGCCCTCTTCTTCCTGATGTCTTACTTTGGTTACCGGGAACGGGTGCGGGTCGCCTTCATCAGCTTGGCGTGGGGGATCATCGGTGCTTTGTTCTTTCTTGCGGCATCGGTTGCGGTCTATACGCAGATAGGCAGTTTCGAAATCTCGGAGCTTCACCGCATGGCGGGAAACGACCTGGTGAGTTGGACCATCGCCTTGTTCATCCTCGGCTTGCTGATGAAGCTAGCGATCGTACCGTTCCACGTCTGGATGCCTTGGGTACATGCTGAGCACCCGACGTGTATTGCCGGGCTGCTGGCGGTCTATGCCAACTTGGGGCTCTATATCCTCATCCGGGTTGGAGTCTTGCCGCTGGCAGCGGATTTTCAGAAGTTCGGCACCCCACTCATGGTGCTCGCCCTCATCACCATGGTTTACGGATCCCTCCTCACGTTGGCACAAACGGATATCAAACGCTTGGCGGCGTGCTCGACGATCAGCCAGATCGCGTACTCAGTTCTCGGCCTCGGCGCGCTGACGACTGTAAGCATCGAGGGGGGGATGTTTTTCTTCCTGAGCCACATCATGGGGAAGATGCTCTTTTTCTCGACGGCGGGGATCGTCGTCTACACCACGGGGATCCGAGATATGCGAGAAATGGGCGGCCTGGCTCGGAAAATGCCGTTGACCGCCATCCTATGGGTGATGGGTTGCATGATGCTCTCCGGGTTCCCGCCCTTCAGCAGCTTTACCGCGGAATGGATCATGTTCACGGGGATCTTCGAGCGCGGATTGCTCACTGGGCCGGGTGGGATCCTCATCGCACTCGGTGGCGTCATCGCCATCCTGTTAACAGTGGCTTACTCTTTTGGCGCGGCCCGCCAGATTTTTTTCGGCCCTCTGAGTCCCGCGCTCGAGAAGAAGAACGTTTCGGACCCGCGATGGACGATGAGCGTACCCTTGTTTGTCGTGGCAGCAGTGTCCATTGTGCTCGGGATGTACCCGCGCCTAGTTATGGACCTGCTACATTCCGTAATCGGATCCTAGGGGCAGTTCGTCTCGCTGTTTAGACAGGATTCACAGGGGCGTCTGGCCACGTGGATTCTGGAAGCTCACCTGTCTTGACGCCCAGCAGAGGGAGGCGCCAGTCGTCAGTTCAGACGTTGAGGTTCAGGAAGGTTTCCGGATCGAAGGAATCCACTTGAATGACCTCGGCACGAGCTTCATCCGCAGCGAGCACTTTTTGGCGCTCTTCCTCGTTGATGATTCCGGCGTTTACCGCGAGATTCAGGAGCTGGTCGCCGGGGGCGCGGTCGAGGAGTCCGGAGCGGACGGCATCGCGAATCTTCGTCTCCACGGCCGATGCGGCTACGGCCTTATCCAGCGCCGCCTCCAGTTTCCCAAGACCGGGCTCGTCCGGTCCGGGGATGAAGATATCCTTCGTCAGTTGAATCCGCGCGTCGCGGTCCTCTAGAAGACCCCGAGCCACCGCGCCACCGAGTCGATCGCTCGGGGGTCGCAGCCGGGCACCCAGCGGGAAGACGAGGATGCGGAGCAACCAAGAAGCGGGCCGGCTCGGGAGATTATCCATGATTCCGAGTAGGGCGAATTGAATCTGAAACAAGGCATGCTCGCAGGACCACGACACGAACGGGAGATCTCGCTTGGGTTGGCCGTCGTCGAAGAATTGTTTAAGGGAGGCGGAAGCGAGAAACATCCAAGCGAGAGCATCTGCGAGCCGCGCGCTGATTTTCTCCTTGCGCTTGAGGCGGCCACCCAGCGTCGCCATCGCCACACCGGAGACGATGGCGAAGGCACTACTCATGCGGCTGAGGCGTTGAAAATAAGTTTTGATCTTGCCTCTTCCCGGGGTACCGGCGAGCCTCCCGCCAGTGAGGCCGAGGAGGAAGGAGCGGGTGGAGTTCTTGGTGGCAAACGCCATGTGTTTGAAGAAGGCACGGTCGAAACTGGTGAGATCGCCCGCTGCGATAGCTTGCATTTCTTCTTGAACGTACGGATGGCATCGGATGGCGCCCTGCCCGTAGATGATCATCGACCGAGTCAAGATATTGGCCCCCTCCACGGTGATGGCGATGGGGACGGACTTGAAGATCGGTTCGAGCGTGTTTCGAGGACCTCGGCTGATGGCGGCACCGGCCCGGATGTCCATGGCGTCGTTTACCACGGTCCGCATGCTTTCGGTGAAATAGGCTTTGACGATGGCCGAAATGACCGACGGTTTTTCCCCGTGATCGATGGCGCCGAGGGTCAACTTGCGAGCCGCGTTCATGAGATAGGTGAGCCCGCCTATTCGCGCCAAGGGTTCCTCTATTCCCTCGAAGCGACCGATCGGGGTATCGAACTGCTCGCGCACGGTAGCGTAAGCTCCCACCAACCGAGTGGAGAGCTCTGCCGCGCCGACGGAGAGGGAAGGTAGAGAGATGCCCCTGCCCACTGCCAGACTTTCCATGAGCATGCGCCAGCCCTTGCCCGCCATCTTCTCCCCTCCGATGATGAAATCGAGGGGCACGAATACGTCGTGACCATAGTTCGGACCGTTTTGGAAGGCGACGCCCATAGGGTCATGTCGATCGCCGATCTTGACACCGGGCAACCTCGCCGGTATGAGAGCGCAGGTAATGCCCAGGTCTTCGGAGTCACCCAAGAGGCCATCCGGATCCTTGAGCCGAAAAGCCAAACCGATGACCGTCGCTATCGGCCCCAGGGTTATGTAGCGTTTTTTCCAGTCGAGCCGCATGCCCAGTACTTCTTTACCTTCGAATTGGCCTCGACAAACGACCCCGATGCTCTGAGTCGCGGCGGCGTCGCTTCCCGCTTCTGGACCGGTCAACGCGAAGCAGGGAATTTCTTCACCACTCGCGAGCCGGGGCAAATAATATCGCTTCTGCTCGTCGGTGCCGTAGTGGAGGAGAAGCTCGGCCGGTCCCAAAGAATTGGGTACCATCACCGTGACCGCCGCGGCAATACTTCGGCTCGCGACCTTGATCAGCACTGCGGAATGGGCTCGCGCAGAAAAGCCCAGGCCGCCATACTCTTCGGGAATGATCATCCCCAAGAAGCGATGCTTCTTCATCAATTCCCACGCTTCGGGAGGTAGCCGGCGAGCTTGAGTGATCTCCCATTCGTTCAACATCCCACAGAGCTCTTCGACCGGTCCTTCGAGGAATGCTCGCTCTCGTTCCGAGAGGCCCGGTATCTGGAAGTCGAGAAGTTTCTGCCAGTCGGGATTACCGGAGAAGAGGTCGCCGTCCCACCAGACGGTGCCGGCGTCGAGAGCCACGCGCTCGGTTTCTCCCATTCGCGGAAGGGCCGACGCAAAGGCCGGCATCAGAGGACGGGTGACGATTTGCCGGCGGATGGCCGGGATCCCGAAGATTGTCGCCAACAGGCCAAACAACACCGCGAGGATCGTCCACATGTCGGGTGTGAACCCGGCTGACCAGCCGGCGGGAACGAGCATCAGGCCGCCCAGGACCCACGCCCAATATCCGTGGCCGCGATAAGCCAAATTGATGGCCAGGACGAGCGCGAAGGCGACGAAGAGCCACGGCATCGGGCTTACTCAGAAGGAACGAATCGGAACGGACCTTTCGATGACTAAGATACCACGGAAATAAACTGTTCCATATGAGTGTTTATGGCGGTTCACCGGTCTCGGACGGTTCTTGCTTGTCCCACTGGCGATCATTATAATGACGAAACTTGATGTCCTCTTCTCCAACTAAGAGGCAAATCCACGCGAAATCAAGCCATCATTCTCCTTCCTCGACAGAATCTAGCCCCCTAAACTCGGTAGGCGGCGGATCGGGTGACTCCACCGAGAAGCTGACGCGCTCCGCGGGGACGGTCGGCATCGGCGTGATGGGTTCGCGTGTGCTTGGCCTCGTCCGCGAAATGGTGCTTGCCTACTTTTTCCGTACCGGCGCCGGCCTAGATGCCTTTTATGCGGCCTTCCGCATCCCGAACTTGCTGCGGGACATGTTTGGCGAAGGAGCTCTCAGCAAGGCGTTCGTGACTACTTTCAGCGAGGTCGGCGAGAAAGAGGGTGAGGAAGCAGGTGTTCGCCTCGCTAATTTGGTGCTGAACGCTTTGCTCGTCGTGGTTGGCATCGCGACATTGCTGGGGATCTATTTCTCCGAAGAGATCGTGAACGCTATGCTGCCCGGCAACGGCTTCAATCTGCCTCTTCCCGCAGATGAAGGCTTCGGCTTCGAGAGCAAGCGCGAGCTGACCGTCTTCTTGACGCAGATCATGTTTCCCTTTCTGCTTCTGGTCAGCGTGGCGGCGGTGGCCATGGGGTTCTTGAACGCTCGTGGGAAGTTCATCGTACCGGCCATGGCTTCCATGTTCTTCAACCTGGGATCGATTGTGGTGGGCGTGGTCGGTTACTTTGTTGCACCGCGTTTGGGGCAGCATCCCACGGTGGGGATGGCGGTGGGAGTACTTGCTGGTGGCGTGTTCCAGCTATTGTGGCAGGTGCCGGCGCTGTGGAAACAGGGCTATCGCTATCGCACGACGCTCAACTTTCGAGATGCGAGTTTCCAGAAAGTCATTCGCTTGTTCGGTCCCGGGGCATTGGTCGCCGCAACCGTACAGGTGAACGTCTTCATCAACTCGATCTTCGCCTCTTTGGGCTCTGGCTGGTTGTCTTGGATCAGTCAATCGTTCCGCCTCTTGCATCTACCGATTGGATTGGTCGGCGTGTCGGTATCGGTCGCGACATTGCCCGCTCTGAGCAGAGCGGTGGCGCACAACGACAAAACGGTGTTTCGGGAGAATTTCTCCCACGCCATGCGGCTGGTGTTGCTGTTCATGATTCCGGCGTCGGTCGGGCTGATCGTCCTGGCCGAGCCCATCGTACGCCTCATCTATGAACGAGGGCGGTTCGAGGCAAACGATACCCAACAGGTGGCAGCGGCACTCGTTTTCTACGCGCTGGGGCTGACCAGCTACGCGGCGGTCAAAATCGTGACCGACGGGTTCTACGCGCTTCAGGACATTCGGGCGCCGTTGGTAGTCAGTATCTTGAGCATGATCGCCAACGCCGGGCTAAACTGGTTCTTCATCGCCGTCTTGGCTATGGACCATCGCGGCTTGGCTCTCTCGACTTCGTGTACGATGACTCTATCTCTAGGCTGGCTGTGGGTTCTATTGCGCCGCCGAAGTGGATTGGCCGGGCTAGGGGGAGGGGCGGCCTTGACGATGATGTGGAAGATGATCATCGCGTCGGCGGTCATGGGAGCGGTGGCCGCGGGTACCAGCGAGTTCTTCGATAGCTGGCTCGGTCACGACACACTCTTGCCCCGCCTTGCACAAGTGGGCGCTTCGATAGGCTTCGCGTTGGTCGTGCTCTATGGGGTGTGCAAGGTTCTGCGTGTCCGTGAAATGAATCAAGCGCTACGAGCCCTCAACGGCCGAGGGCGCGATATGGAGGTGTCATGAGATTGGGCCGAACGGGGCTTCTACTTGTTTTCGTTTTGTTGTCGGTCGGCTATGTGAACGCTCAACAGCGGCGCGCTCCCGGTCGGTCTGCTGGTACCGGCTACGGCGAATTCTTCCGAGTCGAGTTCCAGTATCGTAATTGGAACGCCAAACATACCACCGAGCTCGAGATCGGTCCTGGCTCGACAAATATCTCATTGGGTGATGATTTGAACGTGCCAGACGAGCGGATCAACCTCTCCATGGGCACAGTGCGGATCATGCGTTTTCTGAAGGCGAGGGGCTCCTACTTGAAACGAGACTACGCTGGAAGCGCAACGATTCGCCGCAAGCTAACCATTGGGGGCGTGACTTTTCCAGCTCTGACGGATATGGATTCCGCACTCACTATCGAGTACACGACGATCGGGGCGGAGGGAGATCTTTACGCCACCCGCGAATTCATCTTTTCGGTGGTCGGCGACTACACGCGCTTTCGTGCCGACACGGCGATAAGGGGCTCGAACGGTGGCGCTGCGGCTCTCGGAAGGCGGGAGGTGGCGCTTCTGACGCTCGGGCTCAAGGTTAAGGTCTACCTTACACCGGCCGCGGCCATCGTTGTCGAGGCTAGCGGAATGAAGAAAGGGGGGACCGGGGTCCTGACCAACTTGGACGCTACGTTCTTTTTCAACTTCAATCAATATTTCGCGGTCTCCATAGGATACGAGAACAGATATGCGCGCATAGATCGGCCCGGAAGGCGGGAGATTTTTCGCTTGGCGGGCGCGTATTTCGGAGTAGCGGCTCGCTTTTGAAGAAATCCTTTCTTGAATACCTCGAGGTAGAGAGAGGTCTGTCGGAAAACACCATCTCTGCCTACCGGCGGGATTTGGCAAAGCTCGAGGTGTTTGCCCGAGACAACGGAAAAAAACTCGACCAGCTGACCGCTTCCGATATTCGCAGTTTCCTTCGTCAACTTCACCGCCAAGGTCTTTCCCACCGCTCTATCGCGCGGGCCCTATCGGCCGCCAAAGGGCTCTATCGTTTCGCAGCGGCCGAGCGCATCGCTGCGGTGGACCCGACGGAACAGGTCGAATCGCCCCGAGTGCCACGCAGTCTCCCGCGGTATCTCTCACTCGAGGAGGTAGACCAGATTCTGGCCGCGCCGGATACTAAAACTCCGTCGGGGCTTCGCGACCGCACGATGTTGGAGACGCTTTACGCCACTGGGCTTCGAGTTTCGGAGTTGGTCTCGCTACGCCTCGACGACCTCTATATCGATGCCGGATATCTCCGTTGCAAGGGCAAAGGGAGAAAAGAACGGATCGTTCCGCTGGGGCGTTCCGCGGCAAAGTGGCTCCGTCGGTACCTGAGTCGAGGTCGCTCCGAGCTCTCCGCCAAGACCGGGCCGTGGGTCTTTCCCAATCGATTGGGGACCCGCATGACCCGGCAGCGTTTTTGGCAAATCCTTCAAGGCTGCGGAAAAAAGTGCGGGATTCGGCGGAGGCTTTCACCCCACGTGGTCCGTCACTCCTTCGCCACGCATCTTCTCGAAAGGGGCGCCGACTTGCGCTCCCTCCAGCTTATGCTAGGACATTCGGACATTGGGACGACGCAGATCTACACGCACGTCAGCCGCGAACGCCTGCGCCGAGTCTACGATCAGTATCATCCCCGCGCCCGCCGGTCGTAAGTGTCACTCTCGGGGGACAATCTCTGCCGAATGCCAACCCTTATCTGACTGTTCAATAATGGGTTACGAGCGAGCCCGCAATGGTATGAGGTTTGCTCATAGAAGCGTAGAGTCCCCGCCGGAGGTCCAGCATGAGACTCTTCCTGGCGTTAGGCTTCTTGATCAGCTTGCTTGCGGCCGCGTGCTCCCATCACCATTACGGGTATTACGAACCACCGAGAGACTTCCATCACGATCACTGGCTTCTCTGTGGTCATTACGTTGCCTGTCGCTATTATCGCGGAGCACATCACTTTCGACCCCACCAGAGCCATCGCGAGTACTACCATCGACATCGGGGTTCGTGGCTACTACGTGCCGTGCCATGTCGAGCACGGTCGGCATTACTACTGAGAGACTTCGTTACTGATACAGGGCACTAGAGCGCCCCCCACGAGTCAAAGCTCCAGCGCCGCCGCTCTCCCCAGCGAATGGGGAGCACCACCGCCATCAGGTTGAGAAGCCCAACTGCACCGACCGCGAGGAGGGCGACCAACAACGGTACGTCGAGCGGCTCTCCCCGGTACTGGGCGGACAGATAGAAGTAGACGGGCAGCGCTTCCAAGAAGAGGACCAGGGCAATGAAGGAAGTCGTTGCCATCATGTAGAGAAGACCGCCGCTGCTCCCGGCGATTTGAGTGATGTTCTCGAAGCGGAAGCGTGGAAACATGGCCCCCATACCCACGCCCATGCCGACGATGCCGAAGCAGACGAACGAAATAGTCACCGATGCGAGGATCGTCATGAATCGCCACGCGCCGAGAAATTGGTTCGAAGCCAACGTCAGGATTTGAGACAGCACGAGCAGCGGAGGCAGTGCGATCCAGAACTTGCTCCAGAGAAAGCGGCGAAGCGACAGGGGTGAGCTACGAATGATCCAAAACGCCTGGCCCTCGATGGAAACCGCGGTAAACACGAAGCGAACTGCCACCGCGGAAAGGACGAAGCCGGCTAACCCAAGGTTCAAGAACGAGAACAAGTTTTGTAGGAAGAAGGTCGCAAAAGTGAAATTCGATGGAAGGACGCTGAAATTGTAAAGGTAGACCACCACCAGGGCTAAGAGGAGGAAGAGCTGTGACCACTGAGTTGGATCACGCAAGAAGCTCTTCAGGTCCTTCAAGAGTAGGGAGCGAAATTGAAGCTCGAGAGGACGGGTGGCGAGCTCGAGTACGCGATCGAGCAGGGGTGCGGCTGTGAAGCGGGCCAGCATCGCTTCCAGGGCGCGAGAGTATCCCTGTCGGTAGAGTGCCCGTGCCTGCCAACATCCCAG
Source organism: Candidatus Marinacidobacterales bacterium (assembly GCA_965219415.1). Lineage (GTDB taxonomy): Bacteria > Acidobacteriota > Vicinamibacteria > Marinacidobacterales > DATDRI01 > CBDCNP01. Next base: position 354,819 of record OZ244742.1, on the reverse strand, counting down.
AATGACCATCGCTGCTGCTGTGGACCACAGGAGGAACAAGATGAACCACGGGAGGGGATCTCCCTGCCGGGCACTTGCCAAGATCTCGGTCGCCCAAGTGCTGGGCAGGAGTGGAGAGGCCGGTGCACGAAAGGCGGAAAAGAACTCACTGATGTCGTAGATAGAGCTCGGTTTCAACAATTTTTCCGGTTGCTGAGTCCGTATCAAGAACACCAGTAGGGCCACGAAAAGAGCTCCGATCAGCATGAGCAACTCTCGGACCCTCCGGGCTGGAAAGACGCGCATGAGCATCGAGGTAATCATCGTGCCTAGCGCAGCGGGAATCGCAAGTAGGGGGAACAAAACCGGCAACACCGCGAGGAGAAACCAAAGCGGTGTAGGAGATGTCAGGGCGAAAGCTACGTAGACGGGAAAGCTGAAGATGAGCACCATCCAAGAAGACTGAACCAGTGTCAGGACCAGTCTGGATCCGTAGAGTGCCGGCAGTGACACCGGGGCTGCTGACCAACAGCGACAGGTCCGCGGAGACGTATTGGGTGGAGTGTGCAGTTACGACGTTGCTGGCGAAGAGGACCGTGAACAAGAACACCGACACCGTTGCCAAAACTTGATGGGTGAGCGGGGCAGTGAACTCGGAGAATCGCCCGATGTACAAGAGCATGCGGTAGAAACCGGCGAAAATACCCAGGGAAAACAAAACGGTAATTCCGCCGAAGAGTGCAAAGCGGAGAGCGTCGCTCCTGGCTGCCAGTCGCCGCCGGTTTCGAACGGCGAGGACGTAGGGAGTGAGGAGGTGAAGGATTTGGCGAGGAGTGAACTCCGGCGTCGCCAGCGTCAACTCCCTGTTCCTTCCCCCTCGAGGAAGTCTTCCCCCCCGGTGAGCTTCAAGAAAATGGGATCGAGCTCTGGAATCTCACTTTGCGCTTGGCGCTGAAGCTCATCCATGGATCCGAGAGCGATCAGCTTTCCCTTGAGAATGATGGCGATGCGGTCGCACATGGTCTGCGCGACTTCGAGGGTGTGAGTCGACATGAAGATGGTCGCGCCGCTCTGGCACCGCGCGCGAAAGATGTCCTTGATTAGGCGGGCTCCCTTGGGGTCCAACCCCACCATGGGCTCGTCGACTACCAGAACCTTCGGGTCGTGAATAAAGGACGCAGCCATGACCAGTCGCTGCTTCATTCCATGCGAGAAACTCTCGATCAGGTTTCCACGGAACTCGCGTAGCTCGACCAACTCCAGAAGCTCGTCGATACGGCGCCCGGCGTCCTGCCCGTTGATGCCATAGATACCGGCGACAAATTGCAGGAATTCGGTGGCAGAGAGTTTCTCGTACAGAAATGGACGATCGGGTATGAAACCCAGGGCCGCCTTGGCCGTCTCCGGTTCGAGAGCCAGGTCGTGATCGGCGAGGACAATGCGGCCCGACGTGGGACTTAAGAGCCCAGCCATCATCTTGATGGTCGTTGTCTTACCGGCACCGTTCGGGCCCAAGAAACCGAAGAGTTCACCCGGCTTAACATCAAGATTGAGTTGATCGACCGCGACGTTGCTGGCCGTACTTCTTGGTCAGCCCTTGGAGTTGAATCATTCCGTTTCGACGATCTCGACGCTCGCCCCGCGGCCGAGCAGCTTGAGAACCTCGAACTGTTGCTCGAGGCCGCCGGTAAGGAGTCGCAAGTGAAGAGGATCGGCGGGGAATTGCCCGAATGTTGGATCGACAGCCAGCCACTTCCCGACCCAGACTTCCGGCCAAGCATGGTAGTAAAACTGACCCGCACTGAAGGCGAGGCCGGTGCACATCCTAGTCGGTATGTCCGATGCTCGTGCGAAAGCGGTGAACAGCACGGTGTGCTCGTTACAGTCTCCGGCCATTTGTTCGAGGACCTCGCGCGCGCTGGGGACTGACAGGGTGGGGGTCTTGCGCACATTCTCGTATACCCAGCTCGTGATGACACGAGCCGCTTCGGTGGGAGAGAGATCTGTGGTGAGTCGAGCGGCTTGCGCCTGGATGTCGGGATCGTCGGACTGAATGAAACTGTCGGCGGCTAGGGCCTGTCGGCGTTCTTCATCCGGCAGAGTGGCGGCGCCCGAGAAGGGAGGCTTTTCGATTTCGATGACCACCTCGGTTTCGGAGAGCGTTTGGCGGCCCCCGTCCAGCCCGCTCCACGGGAACGGAAACTTCTCCAGTCGGAGCCGTACAGCCTTCAACGAGCTCGGATCTCCCGCAAAACCGATGGCGGGAACGGCAGTGGCAGCCAACATATCGGGCCCCGGGCCGTCGTTTTTCGCCTGGAGACCACTTCCCGGTGCTTCCTTCGTCAGGGTCCAACCGAGAGGCGTTTCCTCTTTCAGTATCTCGCCTTCGGCGTTGATCCATGCGGTGGTACTGAGGCCCGCGAACCGAGAACGAATCCTGAAAGCTTCCTCTTCGTGCCCACCCCAACGAACGATTTCTCTCTCCAGAACGGTGATCTCCGCTTCACCTTCGGTCAGGGTCATCGGATCGAGCAAGCGAAGGCGATACTCCTGACCGGGCTCCAATCCCTTGGAGGCTAGAGACCGATGGAGATTGAGGGGAAGCACAAGCGGCTCTTGGAGACGCCGGCGCTCGGTCCGAGTGCTGTCGCCGGACCGGATGTTGAGGACCAGTACCTGCCCCTCTACTTTTCCTGTGACCTCGGTCTCGAAAGGGGAGCGATCGGATGCGGTGGTTAGGCGAAAGCTAAACTCGTCCAGCTCGCCCCCGGCCCCAACCGTGGCCGATCCGGCGATGTCCAATTGCCGTTCCTGGCCCAATATGTTCAAAGTGAAGCGTCCCTCCTGCTCGGCTCGCCCACCTACCTTCAGGGGAGTAAACTTTTCTCGCACGAAACCAATCCGATTCCCCCGATAGAAAACTCCTCGCTGAGTGATTCCGGCTTCCGCAGGTGATGCGGCGTCGAGCATAGTCGCCGAGGCGTTCCCGGTGGGGGCGCTCTGTAGAAGGTGCATGCTAAACGCCACCACCCAGCACACCACGATGGCGACGGCGACGAGTCGCCCGGGCTTTATCTTCATCTGAAGGATTGGCTCTCTGCCAGAGGGAACAGCGTTATTATAGCACGGTAAACCCTTGAATCAGCTAGACTCACGCGTCATCACGGAGCAGGAGGGAGACGACAGTTGTCGGACCGTATCAAAATTAACCCGGAATCGCCGGAGCCAGATGTCATGAGGCACGCGGCCGGGCTTCTGCAACGAGGCGCGGTCATCGGATACCCCACCGAGACGTCCTACGGGTTGGGAGCGGACGCCTTCAACAACGTGGCGCGGGAGAGAATCTTCGTTATCAAGGGTCGAGGAAGCGAAAGGCAGCTGCCGGTCGTGCTGTACGGTCTCGATCAGCTCGCCACCCTTTGCGCTCCCATTCCAGCGTCGGTTCGCCTGCTGGCAGAACGCTTCTGGCCTGGCCCTTTGACGGTCGTCGTTTCGCTACGGGCCCCTCTCCGACAAGTTTTGGGTGGCGAAGCGAGCGTCGCCGTGCGCGTCAGTGGCCTGGCAGTGGCGCGCGAACTGCCACGCGCCTCCGGATGTCCGCTGATCGCTACTAGCGCCAACGAGAGCGGAAAACCTCCCGCACAAACGGCGGATGAAGTGGCCGAGTTTTTCGAGCCTCGACTGGATCTGATCTTGGATGGCGGCCGCACGTCTGGCACTTCGCCCTCGACAATCGTCGACCTTCAGGGTGTCGAGCCCTTGCTTCTCCGGGCCGGGCCAGTCGATTTCGATGAGGTGCGTCAAGCACTTGTAGGCGAGTCTCTGCCTTGACTTAGCAGCGGTGTGGGCATAGAATAACTCGTCGTAGGGGCTGGACACCTCCACTGAATCCGTCAAGTGAAAAAAAAAGCCTGAGCGGGGCCTCCATCACACTCAGAGAACCGAAAGCTGTGTGGCGGCGTGGTGCGATTCTGTTGAGTTCCGCGTTTGCGTTGATCCATGTCTACGGGTGTGCCCCGGTTCGAACGTATACTCCAGCACCGGTCCCTGGTTGGAGCTACGCCGCGGGGCAGTTCCAGGCCGCCCCGGCCGGTCTTTCCTCCGCGGATCGGGCGACGTTCGAACAAGGCTGGCAGGCGCTGCTTACAGGCGAACTCGCGACGTCGGCGCGTTTGCTGGAAGGACTCGGTCGTCAGCATCGGGACAACCCCTCGCTCGATGCGGTAATCGGTTACCTCGAGCTCCGCATGGGAAATCGCCAAACGGCAGAGAACCGGTTCGTCGTGGCGCTCGAGAAGGAGCCCAAGATGGCCGCCGCGCAAGTGGGATGGTTCCTTGCCGCGCTCGCCGCGGACCACGAGGAGGCTGCCTTCGAGCGCCTGCGATTACTGAGCCGGGATCATCCCGACAGTCCTTTGATCAAGGAATACATGCCGACACTTCAGCTCAAGCTCGCGGAGACCAAGCTTCAGGAGGCCCGTTCTCTCAGAGACAAGAACAACTATCGGGAAGCCGCCGCCGTTTATCGTCAGGCCCTCAAGATCGCCCCTGAAGCGAGTGGTCTTGCCGTGGAAGTCGCCAAGGTTGAGTTGGCCGCCGGCGAGCCCCAACCCGCGGCCGAACACGCGGCGCAAGCCATCGAGTTGGAGCCGAGAAACGTCGAGGCCTACCGGTTGAGAGGAGACGCCCTTCGTGCGATGGGAGATCTGGAGCTCGCTCTAGAGGCTTATCGGCAAGCCATGTTTAGAAGCCCGGACGATCGATCGATCGCCACGCTCTATCAGCAAACCAAACGCGCGTTCGAGCACGAAAGTCTTCCTTCGCAATACTTCTCGATCGCCGAATCGGCCCAGCTCTCCCGTGAACAGTTAGCGGCGCTCCTCTTCGTAAAGCTACGCCCCGCCTTCGGAGACGCTCCCCGTCGCGCTAGTGTCATCGCGACCGATATGGGTGACAGCTGGGCACGACCGTTCATCCGCGAGGTCGTGGCGGCCGGCATCCTAGAGGTTTATCCCAACCATACCTTTCAACCTCGAGCGTTGGTTAGACGTGCCGATCTGGCGGTGGCATTGTCGGGTGCGATGAGCGCCTTGGCCCCCGGCGCGGTTCCGAGGGAGACCCCGCGGGTATCGATTACCGATGTTCCGCCCGGCAACTTGAACTATCGACCGGTGGCCTTGACCGTCTCCCTGGGGTTGTTGTCGCTGGATTCGTCAGGCCGGTTCAATCCGCGGCAGTTTGTCGCTGGGGTCGAGGGCGTGGCAGCCGCCGATTCCTTGGTAAGGAGAGTCATTCCTTGAGCCTCAGCGCCGATCTCTTCCGGTAAGTCCCGCTTTTCGCTGATTTGGATGAAGGGGACCTCGATAGCCTCCTAGCTGTTGCGACCCGCCGCAAATTTCCGAAAGACTCGGTCATCTTCTTCGAGCACGATCCCGGTGACTCGTTGTTCATGATCTTGAGCGGGCGGGTCAAGGTGACCATCCTCTCCGACGATGGCCGCGAGATCATTCTGTCCGTTTTGGGAGAGAAGGATTTCTTTGGGGAGATGAGCCTGCTCGACAATGAGCCCCGCTCCGCCACCGCCATCGCGATGGAGGATACCGAGGTGGTGATCCTCCATCAAAGGGAATTCTTGTCGATCGTAGAAAAACGACCGCGTGTTCTGGTTTTGCTGTTGGCGGTTTTGTCCTCTCGCTTGCGGAAAGCCAACCACCAAATCGGGAGTCTCGCCTTGCTGGATGTTTATGGACGGGTCGCCAGCGTACTCCTGGAAATGGCCAAGGAGGACGGTACGCGCCTCAAGGACGGTCGCATTTGTTTCCGGCGCCCTACCCATCAGGAGATGCCAATATGATCGGGGCTACCCGGGAGACGGTCTCCCGAATGATTAGTGATCTTCATCGGCAGGGTTATATAGAGATCTCTGGAAAAAACGTCATTATTCAGGGGCAGTTCACCAAGGAGTTCACGTAGGACGATGTGTTCAAACCGTCAAGGAGGAAGGACGATGAGGCAATTTCCGACACCGGAGCGGAAAAAGTTGTTCCTGGGATCGGTGGCAGTCTTCGCGCTAGCGGCCATCTTGTTCCCCGCGCAGGCGCAGAAAGTGTGCCAATCTTAGTTGGGAATTGAAACGGCTCCAAACCCCGTGGTTTGATGGCGTTGGACAAAACAAAATCAAGCCGCGAAGAAAGGAGCCGAGATGGGAAGTCTGCTACGTTCGGTCAAGAAACGCAAGAAGTCGCGTCGTTTGGGTGAGGTCGAGATGGTGAGGCACGAGGATTACGGGGAACTCGCGCTGGACGCCAAGGTAGAGATGATCCGTTGGTTGGTCCCCCTTGGTCTAATGCACGTTCACGAGTTGCTCGACGACGAAGTGAAGGCGTTGGCGGGAGAGCGATACTCTCGCAAGGACGAGCTGGAGCGCGGTCGCCGTCCCGGAAGCAACCCGGGCACGGTAGGGCTTGGCGGCCAGCGGGTACCGATCCGTGTGCCACGGGTTCGGAGCATCGAGGGAGGAGAGATTCCGCTTCGCTGCTACGAGGCGGTGAGCCACGGCGGTGAGGTGAATGATCTTCTGCTGAAACGAGTTCTCTACGGAATCTCTTGTCGCAACTACGAGGCGGCAGCGGAAGCGATTCCGGGCGCCATCGGGCTGTCGAGCTCAACGGTGTCCCGAGGGTTCGTGCAAGCGAGCGCTGCGAAGCTGCGGGAGATGCAGGAACGGGATCTGACCGGCGAGGATGTGGTGGCGCTGTTTCTGGATGGGAAGACATTCGCCGAGGCAACGATGGTCGTGGCTCTGGGCATCACGCTTTGCGGGGAAAAACGCTTCTTGGGCTTCGTGGAGACGAACACGGAGAACGCGCAGGTGTTGACGCTGTTCCTGCGTTCACTGCTCGAGCGGGGACTCGATATCTCCCAGGGTCTGCTGGTGATCATCGACGGCGGCAAGGGTCTCCAAGCGGCAGTCAAGAAGGCATTCCGTAAGCGGGCCCTGATACAACGCTGCCAGTGGCACAAACGTGAAAACGTAGTGAGCTACCTGTCCAAGGGCGAGCAGGCGTCATGGCGCAAGCGGCTCCAGTGGGCCTACAACAGGCCGGAGTACGAAGAGGCCCTCACTGCGCTCGAGCAACTCCACGGTGAGTTAGAAGAGCGGAACCAATCCGCAGCTGGCAGCCTGGAGGAAGGCCTCGAGGAGACGCTGACGTTGCATCGACTCGGCGTGCACGCGGTGCTGGGCCGTTCGTTCAAGACGACGAACTGCCTTGAGTCCGTCAATGCTCTCGTCGAGGAACGCTGCGCGAAGGTCGACCACTGGAAGAACTCGAGCCAACGCCAGCGCTGGTTGGCAACGGCGCTCGTAGACATCGAACCGCGCTTGAGGAAGGTGGTGGGCTGCCGCCATCTTCCCAAGCTTCGCGAAGCTCTCAAGCGGGAACTGAAGATCGAGGCGAAGACATCAACCGTATCGAAGAAGAAGGTCGCTTAAACGTGAGCCGTGGAGAGTTTCAACTAAGAATGGGCTTGACTCCAGGCGCATGCCCAGGCGAAGATCCGAATCGCCATTTGGGACTTCGAGAACAATGCCGAGCAGCGCTGGTGGTTCTACAACGACCTCGGCCCCGCGGCCAGAAATTTCATCGACACCGCGTTTTTTGAAGATGAGACCTTGTCGGCTCAGTTCAGCGTGATCGAGCGGGAGAAGCTCGACATGGTGCTGAAGGAGCAGGGTTTGGCTACGTCGGGCGCTCTCGATCGGCAGACTGCGGCCAAGGTTGGGAAGGTGCTGGGGATCAAGTACATTCTCACCGGTGCGGTGGACGAGTTTGCGATCAACACGACCAAGGGCGGATACGGTGGCATCGGCGGCAAGTACACCAAGGCCGAGGCGACCATCAATATGCGCTTCATCGACACGACCACCGCCGAGCGGCTGGTCGCGGTATCCGCCGACGGTGACGTGAAAAAGGGCGGCGGCTTCTACAAGGGTGCGAGCCTCAGCCGCGAAGCCGAGTGGGGCATCGCCAGCGAAGCTCTCCAGAAGGCGGCTTTCGCCGTGGTCAAAGAGTTCAACAAAAAGAAATACGCCTCGTGTTTGAGTCCCGGTAGCGGCGCCGCCGGAGGGGGCGAGGGGAAGATCATCAAAGTCGAAGGCGATCGTGCTTGGGTCAATATGGGCTCGATGTCCGGCCTGAAGGTCGGTGACACCTTCAAGATCATCAGCGTCGGTGAAGCGCTAGTAGATCCAGATACAGGGCAGATCTTGGGCGTGGATGAGACCGAGACCGGTCAGGGCGAGGTGGTCGACGTCAAGGAGCGATTCTCGATCATAAGCTTCAGTGGCGCCGCAAAAGCGAAAGACTTGGTGCGCAAACCCTAACCGCCCGGCTAGGAGGAACTGAGCCAGGGGGAACAGCTTCGAAGTGATACTGGCTCATCTGATTCCCTCGAAGCAGCCTGAGTGCGGACGATTCGGCCGGGGGCGAGGCGGGGCCTTCAGCCGCCGCGCGGGGTGAAACCCGAAGCGGCCGGCCGAGCCGCGAGGAGCGGCTCGGCAGTTCTTGAAGAGCCGAGCGAGCACTGAGTGATGGGCGCGGGCACACCCGCGCCTTTCTTTGTTCGCACCTGAGTCGATGCCTGATATCCAACTACGTTTCCTCGCTGGCAAGCGTCGCGGCGAGATGCTTCGTTACTCCGAGACGCAAGTGCGGGTCGGCCGCAGCCGCGACAACGAGCTCGTCCTCGCGGAGTCCGAATCACCGACGACCAGTGGGCATCATGCGGAGTTGGTTCGTCGAGACCGGGGCTGGTGGCTAACCGATCTCGAGTCGACGAACGGGACCTTCGTCAACAGCGTTCGTTTGGTACCGGGGAGACAGGAAAGACTACGCGACGGCGATCGGCTCGGCTTCGGGGGTGCACCGCTCCTTACGGTGGCAATTCCGCAGCGGTCGCTTGCGCTGCCGCTCGGCGCGCTGGTGGTGGTCGTTATCGCGCTCGGATTCCTCGGTTACCGGGGGTTGCGGCATGCGAACGAGGGGTTCCGGCCTACCGCCGCTTCCGTGTCCCGATCGGTCTACCTCATCGCGCTGGAGCAGAAAGGCGAGCGGCGGGTCGTGGCCTCCGGCTTTGCCATTGGCTCCAACGGGCTGCTCGCCACGACCGCCCATGTCGTGGAAGAGCTCGAGAAGAATGAGGTTTTCTCGACGGGAGGGGAGGCCCGCGCGATTGCGCTTCTCACCGATGCGGCTTCAGATCCGATTCCTGTCTTGGAGGCCTATTCGCACCCAGCGTACCAGCCCGGAAACTTCGAACATGACGTAGCAACTCCTTCAAGTAGTGCCCGGGACACCCTTGGCTCCGCTCCGGTTGGCCGAAGAATCTGATTTGGCGCAATTGAGCCGTGGCATGCGTATCGCGGTCTTTGGTTTTCCGGCTCTCTCGACCGATGTGGAAAGGCCAAGAGCGCGGCTCATTGAGGACGTCCTGGGCGACGTCCGGGCCGGCAGATATCTGGAAATCGGTCGCGGCATCGCGCCTGGCATGAGCGGCAGCCCTATCTTTACGCAGGACGGCACGGTCATCGGAGTCGTCGTGGGCGGTGACTTCGACCCTTCCGGCGGAACCGGAAGTGGCAACTGGGGTCTGTCTGTCGCTGCCCTGCGGGAGATGATCGACAATAGGGTGATGCGGGTTCCCCCCGTCCTAGTGAGCCCGCTTCGACCAGTAAGATAGTATCGTTTCGGTGAGCGTGTCGCTCACGACTCGCGAGCGCTCGTTGAGCTTCTCGCGACCGAAACGCGTATCGAAACTGAAAACCTCTGGTGGCGGCATATTGAGGGGCTCACCGAATCGTGGGGCTTCTGCGGAAGCCTCCACGGAGTAGGTCCGAACCACGAAGGTCGTGCCGAACTGTTCCTCCGTCCTCGAGTCAATCTCTTCTGTGTATATCAAGAGAACTATCTCGGCTTAGCTGACAGGCGCAACGGGTAGTCCTGCTCGTTCGAACGACTTTTGTAGCGCGCTCCTGATCGAGGAGCATGCGTCGGAGAGACCCTCACAGCGATGGTGGACGGGAGGACTGGCCGGAAGAGGAGGTGGCGCGTCGGTTTGCACCTGAGCGGGAGGGCTCGCAGGATGTGACGCCGCCGCCACCAGGTGGCTCAACACTGGCGGGGGTGTTGCTACCCGCCGCCGAGGCCGAAGACGGCGTTGCGAGCTCTTGGGAAGCGTCCGCGGAAGCGCCACCTGCAGCCATGGGTGCGTCGTCGATGGTTTCGCCGGGTGAGGCCGGCGGAGCCTTGGCCGGGGTGCCTCGAGGAGCTGCCTCTTTTAGGTCAGGCGAAGCGGCGGCTTCTTCCTTCTCGGGCGGGTCTCCGAAAAACGTTCCGAGCCCCCATAGAGCTAGCCCGCCAAGTGCGCAGAGCAAAATGGCTACGAGGCCGATGAAGATGGCGAGGCCCTTTCTTGAAGTCTTCGGCGTCTGGGCGACTTGCGAGCCCACTTGCCGCGTCGCTCGTACCGTGGGCTGGGTCGCGGGTTGCGTGGCCAAGCCGCCCTCGGTTGTCGTCTTCGCGTCGAGGGTAGGGGAAGTTTGAACAGTCTCCTCCGGTGACGGTGGGATCGGTGGAAGGCGGGACTCCACGCTAGAATCCCCGCGGCCGGACTCAGCCGCGGCCAGCGCCTGCGCGAGCTCGTCCGCGCTCTGATAACGCTTGTCCGCTTGCTTTTCCAGGCAGCGAAGAACGATCGCTTCTAGCGCAGGATCGAGGTCCGGCCGGAGCTCGGTTAGTGGTCGAGGTGACTCATTGAGATGCTTTACCAATATGGCTGGAATCGATGTGTCATTGAAGGGAACTTGCCCGCCCAACATCTCGTACAAGATGATTCCCAGCGTCGTAAAGATCGCTGCGGCCGTCCACGGTTGTGCCTTCAGCCTGCTCGGGCGACATGTAGTGAGGCGTGCCTAATACGAGTCCAGTCGATGTCAGAGCTGGGCCCTCGCTCTCGAACATCTTGGCTATGCCGAAGTCCAAGAGCTTGGGTTGTTCTCGTCCATCACTGTCTTGCCAGACCATGATGTTTTGCGGCTTTGGACCGCGGTGAATGATTTGGTTGCGGTGTGCGAGAGACAAAGCACTATTAATCACCTTCGCGAGGCGGACGGCTCGATCCGGTCGAAGCGGTCCTTCTTTCTTGACCAGCTCCTTCAGACTAATCCCCGGCACGAGCTCCATAGCGATGTACAGCGTTCCGTCCTCGGTTTTTCCGAGGTCGGTGGATGGTGACAATGTTCGGGTGGTTCAACTGACTGGCGGATCGAGCCTCTCGATGAAAACGCTGGATGGTGTCTTGCGATGTGACCAGCTCCGGTTTGATGAGCTTCACCGCGATCGGTTTCTGGAGCATGACGTGGATGGCACGGTAGACGGCTCCCATCCCGCCCGTTTTGAGCAGTCCGTCTATTCGGTACTTGCCCGCTAGTACTTCGCCGATAGGGGCATCTATCAAGGGCGTGGCGTCCTTGGGGCAGACACGAGCGCCGGGATCGAATCGGTCGCCACATTTGGATCAGATGAGCATGGGGCATGGTAGGGCGGTGGCGCTAGAGGGTCAAATGAGCCGCCAACCGCGGCTCGGTGTGCTAGCGAAAAACGGCGACTCCGAACTGGATGTAGCTCGAATTAATGCCTGGATTGACCGTCGACAACGAGTTGTTTGAGAGGTGCTGCACTCGATACTCGAGTAAATAGGCAAGACGGGGTTTGTGGAACCACATGACGCCGAGTCCGAGCTGAGTCGTGAAGTTGAGATGGCTCGACTCGGCTGGGATTGGATCTACCGAGAGCAGGGTTCCCAATGCGAAGGAGAGAAAAGGCTTCACTTTGGATGTGGGGGCCATGTAGTGGCGAAACAAAAGCGTGAAGGTAAAGCCGTAAGTGGTTGGATCTTGAAACATGAGGAACACCGGATAGATTTCCCCTCCGACCTCCATATGCCCCTTCAAGAAAGCCGGCCCGATCGCGTTGGTGAAGATGCAGCCGTGTTGCCCTCCGAGCAGGAGAAACTGTCGGTCCGCCACGCCGCCAAAAACCTCGTGAGCGATGCCGACTCCGGCCACTAACCCCGAGCGTCGACCGTCGCTTGCGAGAAGGTAAGCATGAGAAACAAGGCGGCGACGATGGGTTCGGCCCGCGACATCGGCCGGCGAGTATAGCATGGTCATAAGTACGGGCCTGTTGGGAAATAGACTTGGAGGCTGGTGCCGAGTCTTCTATCATGCCGCTCGGAAGGAGTGAGTCCGTTTGATACGCGGTTTCTTTCACGCCTGGGAAAGGCGGTTGGCCGAGAAGGACGACCCCGAGCGAAGGGTGCTTCCCTTCGACTGGGGTACTGAATTCTTGGGAGATGGCATGCTCTCGGGAGCCGAAGCACGGGCCTTTGTTCATCGGCATGTCGAGGAGGTACTGGTCGAGACCGAGACCTATTTTCCGGTGGTCTCAGTTTCGGACTTCCGATTGCACGGCTCCGAGCTCACGTTCGCAAGCCCTGTCCAGACTCGATACCACGAGAACAATGTGGCCCGAGGCACTCTCTTCCCGGTGGCAGGTAAGGGGCCGGCGGTACTCGTACTCCCTCAATGGAACGCCAAAGAGGCAGCACAGGCCGGGTTGTGCCGGCTCCTGAATCTTTTTGGGTTGACGGCGCTTCGCCTGACCCTGCCTTACCACGGGCCAAGGATGCCCGATGAGCTCACTCGCGCCGACTACATGTTGAGTCCGAACCTGGGCCGCACGCTGCAGGCTTGCCGGCAAGCTGTACTCGAAGCGCGCGCAGCGGTCACTTGGCTCGAGGAAGAGGGCTATGGCCCGATCGGTATTATCGGAACCAGCCTGGGCTCGGCGATCGCATTCATCACGCTGGCACACGACCGGCGGCTACGAACTGGAGTGATGAACCACGTCTCGCCATACTTTGCTGACGTGGTTTGGCGAGGCATCTCCACGCGTCACGTGCGACAAGGTCTGGAGGAGGGAATCGAACTCGAAGAGCTTCGGCAACTGTGGCTCCCCATCAGTCCTCGAAGCTACTACCAGCGACTCAATGGGAGTGGGCGGGAGGTGATGCTTGTCTACGCCCGCTACGATTTGTCGTTTCCGCCGGACGAGTCAAGACGGCTGGTGTCGGACTTCGAGCGTTTGGGAATACGCCACCAGAAACTCGTCTTGCCTTGTGGGCATTACTCGACCGCGAAGTTCCCTTTCAACGTTATGGACGGCGTGGCCATGGCCCGGTTCTTATCCAGGGCTCTAGAGGCGTCTGGCCACATTGATTAGTGGCGCCGAAGTATTTTGACGCCCAGCATGAATCGGGAAGGGGTAGCTAGAAGTAGTAGCTGAGGCCGGCAAAGATCCGCCGGGTTCGCCCGTGCCACTCACCCCCTGGCACCCACCAGCGCATCTCGCCTCGCACCGACACGTTGTAGAGAAAGTAATAGTCGAAACCGGCACCGAAACTGAACGTCGGCTCAGTATCGACGGTCCGCTCGTCTTGCTCGATGGTGCCTGTATCGGGGTCGAAATTGGTCCTCACGAGGTTCCGTCGCACCATGCCACCACCTCCTAAGATATAGGGGTGAAAGGGTTTGCGTCGCCCGAAATGATAATAAAGCGTCCCGTCCAGGTGGTATCGGTTTTGTTCCAACTGGACCTGAGCGATTACTCTAGCATCTGTCTCGAAGATGAGCTCACCGCCCGGGCCCAGCGTGAAGGCTCGGGACACGTTTGTGAAGTCGAGGCCGATTTCCGCGGTCACTTGGTCGCTTAATCGGACCCCGAAAAATCCTCCTAAGTTCGTGCCTCGGCCAAGATCAAAATTGGGGTTGAAGAGCGTCGCGAAGCCTCCTCCTCCCCCGATGATGAACCGCCGTTCTTGGGCCGCGGACTCACCGAGCATGCCAACGAGCAGTAACGCCGCTACTGGCGGCCAATGAAGTCTTGGCATCACCACCTCCTGACGGGATTTTAGCAATTCCCGAGACTAAAGGGGGAGATGGTGTTCACTCCGTTTGCCTCGGGCTCCAGTGGGTTGTTTGACCGCGTGGGGGCCTCTGGCTAAGATGGGGCGCTTGCGAGACGGAGAAATATCGGGTTGAAGGAGTGTGCATGGGGCCCCACTGGATTCTTCTCGCGCTCTTATTCGGAGTCGGTACCAGCAACGAGCCGAAGCAAGACGCGCGCGAGACCGAACGCCGAATCATCGCCTACGTCAAGGAAAATCTGAAGCCGGGCAAGCCTGTGGTTCTGTCCGAGCTCTACAACGACGTCTTCGCGTCTCCCGAGGAGCGGGAAGTTCTAAGTCGATTAAACGGGGTTTTTTTTCAGGTCCCACTGTTCATCGTCGAGCATCAGGTCGGCCATGGCAAGTTTCCGACGCTGCAGGATATCTCGGATCGGTTCGATTTCTTCGGTCCGGAGGAGTCCGACGTCGTGTTGTCGGTAATGGAATCCGATCCGAGAGTCCCTAAGTTCATAACCCGGGACCCGGAAACCCACGAGATCGTTGCGGTGGATATCGACAAGATCAAAGGCAATCCACAATTCAACAAGATTCTGGAGCGAAGCCTGTCGTGGGAGGGAAAACCGGCGCCTTCTGTCTCTGGAGTGGGCTTCGCCGACTTCGAGGGGCGAGAGCTGGGTCTGAAAGCGATGAGAGGCAAAGCGGTTCTACTGTACGTCTGGTTTACGAACTGCCCGCCCTGCGTCCGCATGAGCCCAGAGCTCGTCGGTATCCAAAGTGACTTCGAGTCACGAGGATTTACCGTCCTAGGCGCTAACGCAGATCGCGTACTCGATCTGTCCTATGACGATCAAGCGAGGGCGGAGTACCTCGAGAAACACGCCATTAGTTTCCCCAACTTTCATCTTTCGGGAGAGGACCGGGCGGCGCTGGGCAATGTCAACATCTTCCCCACGATGTTCCTCATCGATCGAGAGGGAATGATCGTCAAGTATTACGTGAATTACCAACCGCGTGATGTGCTGGACAAAGACATCAACGAAATGCTCGTTTCAACGACGTCCAGCGGCCAATAGATCCAGCAACAGCAACCAGCGTATCGGAGGAGGTTGAAAGAATGGGTGTAATCAAGGGGGTTCTCCTTATTGGTGTCATGAGTGCTCTAACTCTCGCGCCGACCTATGTTCTTGGGCACGGGAACGAACGAGGACAGGCGAGCGCGAATGTCGAAGGTGGAGTCGTGAATGTCGAGTACGGCCGGCCCATGCTCAAGGGGCGGGACATGATGTCGAAGGTCCAGCCGGGCGACTACTGGAGAGTGGGCGCGGACAAGGCCACGACCTTCAACACCGCCGTCGACCTGACGATGGGAGGGGACCACAGTATTTCCCACGGGGAGTACAAACTGTTCGCCAAGTTCGCAGGTGAAGACAAGTGGTCGTTAGTTCTAGCCGAGGGCTCGGAGCGAGGAAAACCTGAAGGTGTAATCGCAGAGATACCGATGACGGTCATGAAGCTAGACGCTCCGGTCGAGATGCTAACCATCAAGCTGTCCGCCGAGGACATGCAGGGGAAGATCACTATCGAATGGGGCACCATGCAGATGGTCGCCGATTTCCGCGCGTCCTAAACGAGAACCGTCACGGATTTGCTTCGATACCTGGCTGACTCTCAGTCGGTCTCTTCCGCGGGCTCGGGTCGATATCGCGCCCGAGCCCTTCTTTTTGCCATTTTTCTTGCAGCGCTGGGGCTCGCGCTGCCCGCCGAGCCCCACGACCTTTGGGTGCTGCCCGGGAAGTTCATTATTGCGCCCGGGGAAACGATCCGCGTTTTCATCAACTCTGGCGACGAGTTCCCAGCCAGCGATGCGCTACTCAGCCGGCGTCGCATCGAGAGTCTTCGCGTTCATGTGGCCTCGGGGGAGAGTTTACTTTCCCAGTTCCTGGCTGATGGCGAGTCTCTGACGGCCGAGCTCGTCGTTCCCGAGCCGGGAACGGCAATTCTGGCTCTTTCGACTCGTCCCCGCGCCGTGCGCCTGCGCGCCGACGAGTTCAACCAGTACCTTGAGGAAGATGGCCTTGGGAAAATACTGGAGCTCCGAAAGAAGTTGGGAGAGATGAACCGACCGGCGGTGGAGCGCTATACGAAATGGTCTAAGGCGATCCTTCAAGTGGGTGACGGCCTAGACGGCGCGTGGTCGAAGGCCCTCGGGCTCAAGCTCGAGATCGTTTCCGCAAATAGATCCACGCACACTGGAGGCAGGGGAGTCCTTACCGGTAGTGGTGCTCTTCGATGGCCACCCCCTTGCAGATGTTGAGGTGGCTGGCGGACACGCGGGGGGGCGCTTCTCGTCGCGTCAAGACGGTGACCGATTCGGATGGCCGGGCGACCTTGATCATGGGAGAGTCAGGCCGCTGGTACTTACGCACGATTCACATGGTTCGACTTCCTGAGGATCCAGAAGCGGAGTGGGAAAGCTTCTGGAGCACTCTGACCTTCGAGGTGTTGCCCTGAAACAAGCCCCCATCGTTCTGCTCGGTTTTGGGAAGGTTGGGCAGGCCTTTGCGTCGCTCCTCGCAGAGCGGGGAGGATTCACGGAAGAAGGTATCCGGCTAGAGTTAATCGGGATCTTCGACCGAAGCGGGGGTTTGATGGGCGAGGGGCTGCCCATTCCGGAAATTGTGGCTGCCAAGCGGGCGGGATGCAGCGTTGCCGAGTTGCATGGGATCTCGGGGGGGCATCGCGAGAGTACAGTTTTGGATGGGCTATCCAGTCTCCCCAGGCAGCGCGGGGTCACTCTCGTCGACGCCAGCCCGACCGATCCAAAGACCGGCGAGCCTGGGCTTTCGGCGGTGCGTCATGCTCTGGAGCTCGGGCATTCGGTGGTTCTCGCGAGCAAGGGGCCTCTGGTGCATGCTTTCGGCGACTTGGTAGAACTCGCTGGCCGCGAGAAGTGTCGGATTGGAATGTCGGCCGCGGTTGGGACGCCACTACCGAGTCTAGAGACGATGCATCTCAGTTTGCGAGGCGCCGGGCTGCGGGGTTTTCGCGGAATTTTCAACGAAGCGTCCAACCGTATTCTTATCAAGATGGAGTCCGGAATGTCTTATCAGGCGGCGGTCGAGAACGCTCGGAGCGCGGGCATTCTCGAATCCGACCCGAGCTTGGACCTCGAGGGTTGGGACACCGCTTTCAAAGTGCTCATCTTGGCCCGTTCGTTTTGGGGCGCCGAGATTCCGCTGGACAGCGTTCGCGTCGAAAGGCATCACCGAAGTGACGGCGGAACATTTATCCCGAATCCAATGGGCGGGGCAAAAGCTTCGCCTCATCGGCTCGGCTCGGTCGTTGAATCCGGATGGCGAGGTGGAGATTCGAGTCGCACCCGAGGAGCTTGGCCCCGACGATCCGCTCTATCCGCTTGCTGCCGGCGAGAAAGGATCCGAGTTCGAATCAGACCTCATGGGTCGTTTCGTTATTCGGAGTGGGAAAGGTGGACCTTCGACCACTGCTGCTGCATTGGTGAAAGACATTCTGAATATCGCCCACCATCCAGCACCGTTCGCTCTCTAGCTGTCAGTCGAACAGCCGGCCTTGGCCGTCCGGCGCCTTCTGGTCACGCCGCGCTTTTGGTTCCGAGGCTGGGATAGTTGCGTCGGCGAGCTCGTTCAAGATCGGATAAGCGGCAACCAAAGAGGCGGGGGCCTCGACCCGGCGAGAAGCGAGCTTGGCTTTGATCTGGAGCGCATTGACCGCGGCCTTCCCCCGGAAGTGGTTGTTGGTGATTACGTAGGTTTCAGTCGATTCTTCCGCAACTTGGGAGATTTTGTCCAGCCAGGGATCTAGCTCGCTTTCAGGATACAGATAGTCGTAACGCGCGTCTCGCCCCGCATCTTCCCGGAACCAGTCCCGGTAATTCCGGCCGTGCAGACGGACATACCCGACCGGGCCGGTAGCCTTCTCGGATGGACCGATGGAGCGACCGATGCGTGGCTGATCGATGTTGCAAAATCCGATGTGTTTGTCGCTCAGGTATTCATAGAACTCCGGTCGGTCCCAGGAGGAGTGGCGCACCTCGGTAACCAGCGGATAGTCCGCGAAGCGAGCGAACAATTGCTCCAGGTAGGCTCGCGAGTCGGAGTCGTTCTTGAAGGACCAGGGAAACTGAAGCAGCATCGCGCCGAGCTTTCCCGCCTCGACGAGAGGAATCAGGCCGTCCTTGATGGCCTTCTCCTCCGACGAAGAGGCCGAGCGTTCATGCGTGAACGCTTTGTAGAGTTTTACTGTGAAACGAAAGTGGGGGTTCGCTTCACTCCGCAGGGCCCATGAGCGGGTCATTCCAGAATGGGCGGGGCGGTAGAACGTACTGTTGATCTCGATCGCATCGAAGAAGTCGACCAGGTAGCTCAGCGGGTCGAAACGCGACGGCCGGTGCGGAGGGTATACGATGCCGTTCCAGTCTGCGTAGGACCAACCAGCGACCCCGACGCGAATCGAACGCAATTCGCCCATGAAAAAGTGACTCCGTTTCTTCGCTTTCTTCGTTGGCTCTGTGGGCTTTGCGGGTTTCGCAGGCTCCCGTTCGGAGAGCGGTGAAGGGGGGAGCGCGCCCGGCTCCAACCCCGGCGTCGGATGGTAAATCGCGCGATCAGCTGGCCGTGAGTCCCAGAGACTTGAGCCAGAGATCGGCACGCTCGCGCGACCGGACGTGACAATGAGCCCGCCACTTTTCTCGAGTCTCACGGTGTCGGATGACAAGATCTTGGAACTGGGAGCCGTCGTGGTCGGACTCAATCACTTTGGCCACCTTCTCTTTGAGCTCTCCGTCATCGAGCGATTCGACGAAGAAATCTTGCTCCTCTAGCTCCTCCTCCAATGTTCGCTTAGGAATCTGCAGGTAGCGCTTTCCGGCGTCGGCCTCGATTTGCCAAGCGATCTCCTCGGTTTCGGCGTCGGCGTTGTCTTCCAAGAAACTAAAAACCTTACCGGTTTCCCGGTCCAGGTAGTAGCTATGTGCCGGCGACTCGTCATCGAAAGCGACTACCAACCCCTCGAGATCGATGCTAACGGATGCCATTTCCTCCTCTCTTCTTTTTGTCCTGGGATTCATTTCGGGTGCGAAAATACGTCAACTTATGAATCGTCCTCTTTGATGATCGAGGTTGGGAGTTCGTTGCGGTGAGGCATAACGGGAAAGTGGCAGGTGAGTAAAAATATTGTAGTCTCCGGCGTCGGCCAAATCAAATGCGATGTCTTGAAGCGACCTCGCCGGCGCTCAGAAGCGAATCTTGACCTGGTCTCCTTCCTGTACGTGGATGGTATCCACGAAACGAACATAGCGTGGGCTAGTGCTCATGACCAGCGACTCTGTACGGGCACCGTCGCCAAAGAACCGTAGACCCTTCAGCAGATCTCCCGACGTGACACCGGTTGCGGCGAAAATGATGTTCTTGCCGGGGGCTAGATCCTCGGTAGAATACAGTCGGTTCGGATCGGAGATACCCATTGTTGCCATTCGGTCTTCGTCAGACGCCTTGAGAACCTTGAGTCGCCCCACGATTTCGCCGTTCAGACACCGCATGGCGGCAGCGGTCAATACACCTTCCGGCGCGCCTCCTGCTCCCATCACCGCATGGATTCCGCTTCCGATGACGGCGGCGGTGATCCCGGCGGAGAGGTCGCCGTCGGTAATGAGCTTGATCCGTGCCCCGGCCTTGCGAATATCCCCGATCAATTTTTCATGGCGGGGACGATCCAGTACAACGATAACGAGGTCTTGGACTTTCCGATTCAGGTGGCGTGCGATGGCCTGCAGGTTGTCTCCCACCGGGGCGTCTAAGTCGACCTGACCCTTGCAGGAGGGCCCCACGACTATCTTGTCCATGTATATGTCGGGCGCGTGAAGCAGGCCACCCCGCTCGGCAGCGGCCATCACTGCGATCGCGTCGGCCGTCCCCGTGGCACACAAATTCGTACCTTCGAGCGGGTCCACCGCGATGTCGATCGCGGGGGCCCCGGCCGAACGGTCTCCTACCTTTTCGCCGATGTAGAGCATGGGCGCCTTGTCCCGCTCGCCTTCGCCGATGACGATGGTACCGTCCATGGCCACCGACTCCATGACTCGCCGCATTTCCTCGACGGCCACATGGTCGGAGCCTTTGCGATCCCCTTGGCCCATCGTACGCGCGGCAGCTATCGCGGCGGCTTCGGTGACGCGAAGGAACTCCAGGGAAAGATCTTTGGTGGTGTCGGCTCTCACGGACGTCTATTTATCAAGGAATGGCGCGATTCGCAACAGCGGGAGTAACACCCTCACCCAGGCCCTCTCCCGGCCCGCCTCCGTCCGCTTCTATTCCAACGACTTCGGCGGGTCCGCCGAAGCATCAGCGAAGGCGGAAGGGAGAGGGATTAAGGGAAGAAGAACTAATTTTACCGATGTTTCCAGACCGGCTTCCGCTTCTCGAGAAAAGCCTGGAGTCCTTCTTTGGCATCTTCGGTGGACATGAGCTGGTTGAGGTAGATCTCTTCGACGTGCTTGAGGGCATCTTCAAAGGGAAGGTTGACGACGTCCGAGACTGCTCTACGCGTGTAGCGCAATACAGGGGCGCTGAAGCCCTTCAAGAAATCGATCCAACGCCGAACCTCCGCATCGAGTTGGTCAGGGGCGACGGACCTACTGATGAGCCCGATACTCTCCGCCTCGCGCGCGGAGAGCACTCTCCCGGTCAAGATGATCTCGAAGGCTTTGTGTAGCCCGATAAGCCGAGAGTAGAGAACGCAGGCCACCGACGGGAAGATTCCGACCTTGATCTCGGGCTGCCCGAGCTTTGCATCTTCGGCGGAGAAGCAGAAGTCACAGCACGCCGCTAGCTCGCAGCCGCCGCCCAAGGCCATCCCTTTCACTACCGAAATGCTCACCGCCTCCATCTCGATTAGGCTCCGAAAGATTCGATGGAATGCCTCTAGCATTTGGTACGTGTTTTCTTCGGTGTGATCGGCAATATCCAGGCCGCCGGAGAACGACTTATCGCTTCCCTCGAAGAGTATGATCTTGGTGTCCTGCATCATGTCCACGGCGTCGATTGCGTGGCCGATCTCTTCGAGCATGGTGATGTTCATTACGTTGTAGGGGGGGCGGTTCAACGTCACCCGAACGACGTCGCCCTCCTTTTGCATCTGGATGAACTTGTATTCCTTGGGGGCTTGGGAGCTGGTGGCCGTGGCTTCGAGAGGTTCTTCCATGACAGTTCTCTCCTCGGGCGCAACGCCCAAAGGGGGTTCACCAACGAGGTTCTGTGTGCGAAATACTTATATTGCGTATCCTAGCATAGCGGGTTGCCGGCTTTCAAACTGCCTTCGCCGTAGCGTGAGCCCGACGCTGTCGGGCTAGCAGTGTTTTTTCGGGCTAGGATGAGTGGAGACCTCGTTTTGACGGCCATCCGGTTATGGTGGAAAATAGGAGAGTTCGCCCCCTAAATGAGCAAGCCTAGCCAGTCGTCCACCGAGGCCAGTCCGAAAAGGCCAATCTACCTAGACCATAATGCCACCACTCGGCTCGCGCCGGAGGTGCTGGAGGCGATGCTGCCCTACCTCCGTGAGGAGTTCGGCAACCCCTCCAGTATTCACTCACACGGGCAAAGAGCGAAGGCGGCTCTATACGATGCCCGCGAACAGGTTGCCAGCCTAATCGGCGCGAGTCCCAGCGAGATTTTGTTCACCAGCGGCGGAACTGAAGCCGATAATCTGGCGATTCTGGGAGTGCTCGACGGGGCGGAGGGAGGGCGTAATCACCTGATTACTTCCACGGTAGAGCACCACGCGGTTTTGAACACCATGAAGGCCCTTGCCAAGAGGGGCGTACCGGTTACCTTTCTCAAAGTGGATCGCGCCGGGAGGGTTTCTTCTAGCGAGTTGGAGAAGGCCTTGACTTCCGAGACGCTCTTGGTCTCGATTATGCACGCAAACAACGAGACCGGGGTCGTGCAACCCATCGCCGAGCTCAGCGGATTGGCTCATGAGGCGGGTGCCTACTTTCACACCGACGCGGTTCAATCTGTTGGAAAGATCGCAGTCAACGTCGGCGCTCTGGGAGCCGACCTGCTTTCCCTCTCGGGTCACAAGATCTACGGACCGAAGGGGATTGGAGCCCTGTACGTAAGAAAGGGTGTGAAGATTCGCCCGATCTTCCGCGGCGGCGGACAGGAGAGGGCGCGCCGTCCGGGGACCGAGAACCTTGCCGGAATAGTCGGCCTCGGTCATGCTGCCCAATTGGCGGAAGCGGAGTTGCACGACGATGGCAGTCGACTCGCAGCCCTGAGGGACGAACTGACCAGAAACGTTCTCGCCCGAATTCCCGGGAGCCGTGTTAATGGCGCAAACGGCGAGGGTGTCGAGCGGACGCCCAATACGGTGAACTTCAGTTTCGACGGTGCGGAGGGCGAGACGCTAATCATAGCCCTAGATCTCAAGGGCTGCGCGGTATCCACCGGGGCAGCCTGCTCGTCGGGCACCGTGGAGCCTTCCCATGTTTTGATGGCAATGGGCCTCGGGCCGGAACGGGTGCAGGGCTCGATCCGGGTGAGCCTGGGGAAATACACGACGACCGAAGAAATCACACTCTTTGTCGATGTGCTCGAGTCGACCGTAGAATCCGTTCGCGGTCACGCTCGCAGTGGAGCGCTTCGTGCCTAGTGCCTGGCGTGCACGAAACAATAAAGACCGTTCCAACTCCCAGCTCGTTGGGTAACAGTTTTCCGTAATCTTCCTTAAATTCGAATCGGGAAGCGAGCGGGAGGAACAAGTAATGGTCAAATGCTCCAAATGTGGCTACGAGGGCGAGGGCAATTCGTGCGCACGGTGCGGAGTCATCTTCTCCAAGCTCCGCTCCGGTACGCCTCAACGGAGTCCTAGGCCGGCCGGCCCGCAGAGAAGCGCTTACCGCCAAGCCAAACCGCCATCAGCGTCCGGCTTCTCTTTCTTGAATGTCATTGTGCTGGCGAGCGTCCTAGTACTCGTTGGTGCCGCGGGTTGGCATCTCGTCCAACGCACTCAGCGGTCGGAGCAGTCTCCAGTTGCCACGACCCCGAAGTTCGAGGATGGACAACTGACGAAGTCCCCTGATGTTCCGATTGGAGGAGAGGCCACCGAACGGTCAACGGGAGGTGCGGTGCTTTCCATCCCTGGACTTGAGGGAGGGGATGCCAAAGGCGACGAGACCATGCTGCCCCCTGCCGGGGCCAGGGTGTCGCTTCCGACTTTGAGCACGAGAACCGTAACTGGCGCGGAGATTCAAAAGATCGTAGACATTGCCGCGCAGCACCCTGGAGACGAGCGGTTGGCCGCTTTCGTTGCCAAGGCCTACCTCTTGCTGGCGCTTCGTCAGTTCTCCGAGAGGCGATATCGAGACACTCTCGATTCTGTGTCGAAGGCCGAAACGTGGGGCGCGGGTCCGAAGGACCTCGCCCGATTGAGCGCCCGAACCTACCTCGAGCTCCAAGACTTGAGTCAGGCTCTCAAATGGGCTCAGGCGGCGCTCGCCTTTGGACCCGATCCAGATATGTATTCGATCCTGGGCAATGTCTATTACCTGCGAGAAGAGTTGGACAAGGCGATCGAAGCGTGGGAGTACTCTCTTGCGATTCGGGACGATGCGACGGTTAGGGCATCGTTGGAAAGGGCCATACGAGAGGTGGCGATCGCTGGGGACTTCAACAAGCAGAGACTGTCACACTTCATCGTGAAGTACGAAGGCGAGACCATGGAAGACACCGGCCGGCTCGTGCTCGGGTCGCTCGAGCGTAGCTACGGATTCCTCAAATCGCGCCTCGATTTCGAACCCAAGGAGCCGGTGGTCGTCATCCTGTACGCCCGTCGCGACTATAACGAGCTCGGAGGGCCCAAATGGTCGGCCGGCCTGTTCGATGGAAAGGTACGGGTGCCGGTACGAGGTTTACAGAGTCTCGATGGGCACGTGGAGTCGACACTGCGCCACGAGCTGACGCACGCGTTCTTGTACGCGCAGGCCGGGAAGAACTGTCCCCGCTGGCTGCAGGAGGGGATGGCCGAGCACTCAGAGGGCACGGACGCCAGTCAATACGGCAAGATGCTAGCCCAGAGGATCGATCAGGATAGCGATTTTGCGTACTGTTTGATCGGGGTGAGGTGCGACGTGCGCCTGTACTATCCCGCCGCGACCTCGGTTGTCGACTACATCATCAAGAATCGCGGGATGGGTGGCGTCAAGGACATCCTGACCTTGCTCGGCGAGGGTTACAACATCGATCAGGCCTCAATGAGGTGATGGGCCGGGACGAGATCGGTCTGATGAAAGAATGGCAGCATTTCGTCAAAAGACGGTATTTGTAGCAGACTGGACAAAAGCCGTATTTCAGGAAATGATCTAGCCCATGATTCGCGTCGTATGTCCGGACTGCAAAGCCAAGTACCGCTTCGACGAAGCTCGATTGGGCGGTAAGTCATCCGTGCGGGCCAAGTGTCAGAAGTGCGGCGAGCCCATCGAGATCAGTGCAGACGCATCGGGGTCCGTAGCCTCCGCCGAGGCCGCCCCTGCCGTCCCGCGGAGACCGAAGGCCCGCACGACCTCTCGGGTACAGCGGATGCGGTCGGACGTCGACGATCGGACGATGAATCCGGCGCAGGCGCCGTCGGAAATGCTCGCGCTTCCGACCGATCAGAAATACTCACTAGCCGTCCTTCAAGGGAAGGCGAGCGGCGAAATCTTCCCCGTCAGCAAGCCCCGCATGACCATGGGACGCGCCGATTGCGATATCGTGTTGGTGGATGATCCGGAATGCTCGCGCGAGCATGCGGTCATCGAGGTGTTGGGCTCCCGTGTTGTTATCCGCGATCTCGGGAGCACCAACGGCACGTTCGTTGGCGGCAAGCGCATCGACGAAGACGAGCTCGAAAACCATACCGAGTTCAGGGTCGGTGAGCACGTTCTCATGCTGATCATTACGAGCCTGGAGTAAATACTATCGAGACATCTGTCGAGTTCCCGACGGAGATGACGGGGCCAATCGTTGTTGCCCTCAGTGGAGGCGTCGACAGCGCGGTAGCGGCGCTTCTGCTAAAGCGGGCCGGAGCCTCGCCCATAGGTCTCTCGATGCAGCTCTACGATCAGCGGGAGGTCGTCTCCGGTCGCAGCTGCTGCGCCTTGGACGACCTCTACGACGCGAGGCGGGTCGCCTCGATCCTCGACATCCCGTACTACGTGATGCGGATGGAGAAGGCATTCGTCGAGCGGGTCATTGATCCCTTTGTTTCCGACTACCTGGCGGGGCGCACCCCCTCGCCGTGCGTTCTCTGCAATAGTTACCTGAAGTTCGACGAGCTCGTTGTGCGTGCTCGGCAGCTCGGGGGAGGCTCAGTGGCCACCGGGCACTATGCTCGCAGCGACTTGGACGAGACGACCGGGCGTCACCGTCTTCTGAAAGGGGTCGACGGTGGCAAGGATCAATCATATTTTTTGTTCGGGTTGAGTCAAGAGCAGTTGGCCAGTGCGGTGTTCCCGCTCGGGGAGCTGACCAAGCCTGCGGTCAGAGCGCTTGCCGCCGAAGCAGGGCTACCGGTCGCGTTCAAGAACGAAAGTATGGAGATCTGTTTCGTCCCAGATGGGAACTATCAGGGGTTCGTCGAGCGTCAAGCCGAGCCCGTAGCGGTTGGGGGTGCGATCGTCGACCAAGCGGGGCAGGAACTGGGGCGCCACGATGGTGTTCATCGATACACGGTTGGGCAGAGGCGTGGGCTCGGACTGAGTGCTAGCGAGCCACTCTACGTGATAGATCTCCAGGCGGCAACGAAGCAGGTGGTGGTAGGGCCGCGCGCCGCCCTGGACAAGAACCATTTCATCGCAGAGCGGGTAAACTGGGTGTCACGCTCGGAGCCAACGGGGGTCATCCGCTGTCGGGTGAAGATCCGATCGCGTCACCAAGAGTCCCCGGCACGGCTGGAGCCTCGAGAGGATGGCTCGATTCGAGTAGATTTCGACGCCCCACAACGTGCCATTGCGCCAGGACAGGCAGCGGTTTTCTATGAGGACGATGTCGTCCTTGGCGGGGGATGGATCGACGCGTGACCGGCGCCTGGCCACGTCCGGTTAGTGGTGCAAACCTATATTGGCGTCCCGCACTGCGCCAGACAAGGATCTACGGGCGGCCCTGACTGACGTCTGGCCACGTCACACCTATTCATCTACCGGTGATTGTGGCCCGAACGTAGCACTTAAAAGCCTCCGAAACTCAGTCGACTAGCCTCCAGCTCGTAGCTTCTCCAGGGCGACTCGAGCCGCTCTCAGCTCGGCCTTCTTTTTCGTCGAGCCGGATGTTGTGGCGAGTCTTCGATCTCCCACGAGCAAGTTGACGTGGAAGGTCTTGCGGTGCTCAGGTCCTTTTTCCTTGACGATCACGTATTGAGCCGGCGGCAGGTTTTGAGCCTGCAGATGTTCCTGAAGCGTGGTCTTGGGATCCTCCACCGCGGCACCCTTGCCCTGCACCTCGGTGAAAAGAGGCGAGTAGAGTGGTTCCACGAAGGCGCGTGCCGCGTCGATACCGGCATCGAGATAAATAGCTGCGACCACCGCCTCCAACGCATTCGCCCTCAGTGCTTGCTTTTGTCGACCTCCCGTCTTTTCTTCGCCTTTGCCGAGGCGAAGGTATTTTGCTAGCTCGAGCTTCGAGGCCAGCTCGGAAAGGGCCACAGCGCTTACGAGATAGGCTTTGATCTTGGATTTGTGACCTTCGTCCAGCCCGGGAAAACGCTCGTAGATGATGTCGGTGATGAGGAAGCCGAGAATGGAGTCCCCCAAGAACTCCAGGGACTCGTTGTGAGTGAAGCCCTCTCCGGCTTCGTGAGCGAAGGACTTGTGGGTCAACGCTTTTTCCAATAACCCTAGATCTTTGAACTCATGCCCCAATATGTCTTGGAGCTCCCCCAAGTTGGAGCTTGAGTTAGAGTCTTGGCAACTCGTCGGATCTATGGACATCGCCCCTCGACCCGAACCTCGTGCAGGTGGTTTCGTAAGTGCCTACGGGCGCCAAAAATGGGGCAACTACTGGCAGTTAATGGGTGGGCGATCATACTAGGAGACTCGCACCAGCACCATGGTCATGTCGTCATGTTGGTCTTCGCCTTCTGCGAAGGCGAAGACCTCGTCGATGATCCTCTCCCGGAGATCTTCGGGGGCGAGGTCGGAGTGGCGCTCCATGATCTCGCACAGCCGCGACTCGCCGAACAAGTCGGCCTGAGGATTCATGGCTTCCGACAGACCGTCGGTGAAAAACAAAAAGAGGTCCCCCGAACGAAGGGCGACCGATTCTTCGGTAAGGATCTCCTCGAATCGAGTGCCACGATCGAGCGCCAGCCCGAGGCCCTCGGGCGCCAAAACGCGCGTACCGTTGCCGTTGACGGCCAACTGCAAAATCGGATTATGACCGGCGCGCGCGTAGGTCATCCTCTTCTCGTTCATGTCGATGACCGCATAAGCCATCGTGATGAAGCTTCGGCTGTCCAAGTTCGCCGCCAATATCTTGTTGGCTTCCACGAGCAACTTTCGCGGTGAGTCGTAGATTTGGCTCAACGACAGTACCAACCCTTGAGCTCGGCCATATAGAGGGCCGCGGAAGTCCCCTTGCCTGAGACGTCAGCGATGAGCAGCGCCATCCGCCTTTCGTCCAAGGAAATGAAGTCGTAGTAGTCGCCGCCGACCTCGGTGGCGGGGAGACAAAGGGCGGCGATAGTCAGTCCGGGCATTTGGACCGCGTCCTTGGGCAGCAGGCTCATCTGAATCTGACGCGCGATGCGCAGTTCCTCTTCCAAGCGCTCCTTCTCGGCCGATTGCCTCAGAAGATCCTGGATGCTGGTCGTCATCAGGTTGAAGGATTCCGCCAGCTCTCCTAGCTGGTCACGGGAGCGCACCTGAACCTTGTAGCCGAAATCGCCCTGGCGCACGTGTTCGGTTCCCTTGCTGAGAGCGTGGATCGAGCCAGTGATCGAACGCGCTAGCAGAAGGCCCACGAAGATCGCCAACACTTCGATGGCGAGGAACAAGCCGGCTAGGATCCCCAGCAATACGAAGATGGCTCGGCCCAATTCGAGCGCGTTGGTAGCGATCACGCGATAGATATTCAGGAGCGAAAATCGAATCAGGATGATTCCCAAGGGCTCGGGGTTGGCCTGCACCGCGTCTTGCGGCGCCCACTGTCGCGCTTCGACCAGCGCAGCCCATCTAAGGGAATAGGGCGAGTCACCCGAGGACGAGGTGAGGACATTAAGGTCGGACCGAGCGGACCCTGACTCTACCTGGACTCCTCCGTTATCGTCGGAGACGGCGCTTAGCACCTGTTGGGCTTCGAGGCCGGTTTCTTGCTCGATGTGTCGAAGCGCGGAACCGAGAGGGATAGTGACCACTACTCGAAAGGCCGCACCGTTCTTCGGAGGTTGGGAGAAACCTGCCACGACGTATTGATTATCGATCTGGAGCAACCCCTCGTAACCCTGGCTGGCCCAATCGGGTAGTTCTTCGCCGGCGGGCAAGAGGTCGGGCATTTGGTCGACGAGGACGCGGCGGTCGGAACCGGGGCCGCCAACGTATGCGGCGGATACTCCGGGGTAATTGGTGCTCAAAGTAGACAGACTTTCCCTGAGGACGCGTTCGATCTCGGCCGTGGAAAGTTCACCTTGTTTCGTGTTGATCAAATGGATCACCGCGAGGTCGGCGGCGTGAGCGGTATCCGCTTCCGTTTTCTGGAGCGAGGCGGTAAGGATGTAGGAGCTGACCTGGCCGAAGACGAGGTAGGCGACTCAGCAGAAAAAAGAAAAGGATGAGCACCGTGGGGACCATGCCGATGAGCAAATAGGAAATGATGAGCTTCCGCCGGATGCACCACAGCAGCTTGGAGCGAAGGATCGAGAGCCCCCGCACGAGAAACCCGACGAGATAGATGGCAAGGCCCAGATCGACGATACCATCGACGAACGATGGCAAGAAGCCGAATAGCCTCAAGAGCCGTAGCGCCACCAGCACGAGGAATACCTTGCCCAGCCGGGTGTGAAAGAGGAATCGGAACGGCTGGCGAGACAGCAGAGGTCTGGCGGAGCCAGAAGTCAGTTGCTTGGAAGGCATAGATGACCTAGGTCGTGCGAGTTACGGGGCCCCCTCATCCGGAATATAGCACAGGGCGTTGCCATAACCGGCCGCTGACGTGGTCCGGTAATGGCATCCCCTATTTTGCGTGCCCGTAGCGTTAAAGTGGCGGGCGGGCCGGCGCGACTCGGTCAGTGTTGGAGGCGTCGGCTTGACGCTCGGGGGCACGCTTGGTTATCCTCGAACAGAGCATCCAGACATGAACCGCTTCTCGGTTGTCACGGCCTCTTGCCTTCTTGCGTTCCTCATCCAGGTGGGCATTTTCTCGGAGCCGTCGACAGCGGCGGCCGGCCAAAAGGCGGAGGCGTCGAGCACAGAACCCCCGCTCATTCTAGAAGGCGTCATCGTTGCATCCGTACCGGCTAACGCCGTAGCCCTGCTGCGTCGACCGGGATCGACTTTCGCGCGCGCCGTGAAAGTGGGTGAGAAAGTCTACGGTTTCGAGCTCCTCGAAGTTTCTGATGGGGCTGTTCGCTTGAAGCAAGGGGACGCCGTCATTCGGCTGACGCTCGCCGGGCAATGGCAGCGGGCCACCAGACCCTTTGTCGTCGAGGCGAATCATTCCGAAGGAATGGACGCGGCTCAAGTAGAAGACGGGCAAACGCCAGAATTATCGGCGGAGATGAAGAGACAGTTTCATCGCTCTCTACTGGAAGAGAGGCTTTCCCGTGAAATGCCGGTTATCTTGACCAAGACCGGCCTTACGCCACGTGT
The DNA here is from genome assembly GCA_965219415.1 of Candidatus Marinacidobacterales bacterium. Classification (GTDB taxonomy): domain Bacteria; phylum Acidobacteriota; class Vicinamibacteria; order Marinacidobacterales; family DATDRI01; genus CBDCNP01. Next base: position 324,941 of record OZ244742.1, on the reverse strand, counting down.
GGAAGAAGGCGTGGTCACCGGCTTTCGAATCACGCGACTTCCCAAAGGGACCGTGCTGGACGAGGCTGGAATTCAAGCCGGCGATGTTCTCTTGAGTATCAACGAGATTTCCCTCAACAGTCCTTACGCTTTGATGGAGCTCTACCCGCGCCTCCAAGAGGCAGACGAAATCCGCGTGCTTTTGCAACGTGACGGGGAAGTAAGGACCCTCGTCTACAGTTTCGACTGACCGAAGCTCGCCCATACTCTCAAGAACGATCGCCCTGGGGAATCGGCGGGGCGAGCTGTCGAAAGATCGTGGGTGCCAGTGTCGCCGTGACGCCTGCGAGAAGAATGACGATGGCTCGATCTTGAGTCGTCAGCAGACCTAGCTCAACACCCAACGTCGCCACCGCGATGATGAGACTCAGCCGGGCGGACAGCAGGGTCCCCGCCGCCAGTACCTCCCGCAAGGAGAACCCGCGCAACATCAAGAACAATGAAGGGATCATCTTGACGAGGATTGCACCGACGAGAACTGCGAGAGCTTGGAGGAAGACTTTCGGATCGAAGAGAACGTTGGCCTCGAGCCGGATCCCAATATTGATGAAAAAGATAGGAATGAGGAATCCATAGGAGAAGCCGTTAAGCTGGTGCTCCAGTGAGCCACGATTTCGGAACACCATGGCGAACACGGTACCGGCCAGAAAGGCACCCAGGATCGGCTCTACATCCAGCGCCATCGAGAGGCCGACGAACGCGAGCATGAGCGCCAGGCAGGCCCGGATTCCCAACTCTTCGGGATCGTCCCCGCTGAAGAGCCTCCGGAAACGCTCGGGGTACCACCAGACGGCCAGTCTTAGTCCGCGCAGAACGATTACGATGGCCAGGAAGAGGGCGGGAATCTTGAGCAAGTTGAGGCTCGCGCCGTGTTCGTGGACCACGGCTAAGAAGGCGACACCCAACAGCGTTAGAAAATCCGCCAGAATTGCGGCGAGCAGGATCGTTTGACCGAGCGGTGTCGAGGCGCGACGCGTATTCCGCAGAGTGGGGACCACTAAACCAACAGAGGTCGTCGCCAAGACCATCGTCATGAACAACCCATAGCCAAGCCTTTGCGTCACCATATGAGAAACGAGCAACGTGAGGGCGAACATCGCCAAGCCCGTCCCGACCTGAGAAATACCCTGCTCGTTCAGCTTTCGGAAGTCGATCTCGAACCCTGCAAGAAACATCAGCAGGAAGAGTCCTAGCTGGGCGAACAAGTCGAGGATCTCCGAGCCTTGGATTAGGTCGAGGACCGCAGGCCCGGCGAGAATTCCGAAGATGATCTCCAAAACGACGGCCGGAACGCGCAGGTGTCCGGCGAGTAGCGGCAGAATGAAGACGGGAGCCGCAATCAAGATGAGCGAGGTGGCCTGCTCCATATTTTAGGCTCTGAGCTCTAATCTCTAGGATTCTATCCTAGTAAGCGTTCGGCAGGCCGTCCGTCTCGGTAAGATGCGCCAACCGTGGTGCATCCCCAACGCAACTTTTGGCATAGGCCTCCGGAGCTTCCCCTCACCCCCTGTTGGGAATCACCTACGAGCTTCGCCCGGGTCCAAGGAGCAGAGCCCGTAAATCGTTATCTGGATTGGGGTTTCGCAACAACTCAAGAACCGGGCCCGAGGCACACATTTTGCTAAGTATTGGCGGAGGCTAGCCACGCCACCCCGGCGCCTGGCTCCGTGAACTTGAGGCAACGCGTTTGTTTGGTGCCCCTCACGATCTGAGGCGCGCCTTCGGTCGCATAGAAAATCATGACAGCGTCCAAATCGGCCAACACTGCGTCCATCCGGGCCGCCTTAGCAGAGGCCCTGGGGCAGCGCTACGACATCCTAGACAAGCTGGGTGCCGGTGCGATTGCAGAAGTCTACAGAGCCCAGGACACCGCGCTCGATCGCGAGGTCGCCATCAAAGTCTTCACCCTCGAGACCCTGGCCTACCCGGAAAATATGGACAATCTGAAGGAGCGTTTTACTCGGGAGGCAAAGGTCGCGGCTCAACTCCACCATCCCAACATCGTTACGACCTACGACATCGTCTCGACGGAAGAAGTGAGGGTTCTGGTCATGGAGTTCGTGAAGGGGGTAACGCTCCAGTCGGTTATGGCTTCGAAGAAACTGAGCCTCTCCGAGACGACGCAGATCCTGACTCAAGTGGCGTCGGCGCTCGACTACGCCCACGACCAGAAAGTTGTGCACCGGGACGTGAAACCGGCGAACATCTTGGTTGCTTCCTCCGGGCAAGTAAAGGTCGCGGATTTCGGAATCGCCAAGGCCGAAGACTCTACCGACCTAACTGCGGCCGGAGGTGTGCTGGGAACACCCGACTACATGTCTCCGGAGCAGGCTCTGGGTGGCGAACTTGACGGCCGATCCGATCTCTTCTCCCTCGCATGCGTTGCTTACGAGTGTCTGGCCGGTGAGAAGCCGTTCCAGGGAAACACCTTGACGCCCTCGCATCGTTCCTGGACCCCAAAAAAGAAGAAAAGGCCAAGCGCCGGGACTCCGCGGGAGGCGAGCAAGAGCTTGCGGACGCGATGCGAAGTGTCGAGGACTCAGTGGCCGACACACTGATGAGGGAGGCTCGGCGCACAACTAAGATCGAGCCCCATCTCAAAGCGCTCCATAGGGATGATCGCAGGCTGCGAGCCGTGTCGTCCCCACTCCTGAATCTCCAGAACGTGGAGCTTTCACCGGAAGAAGCCTTCATCCTCTCTCGCATCGACGGTACCATCACCCCTTCAGACGTCTTCAAGTTGAGCTCGCTGTCCGAAGAAGAGACCGCCCGAAATCTGCTAGGACTCCTGCGCTCCGGCATCGTGGAGCTCGAGAGCGGCGAGAAGGGTCGCGAGGCGGCGAAGATGGCTCAGCCTGCCCGCTCTCAGACGGAGTCTCTGGGGGCGCCCTCGGTCGGCGAGCAACGCCAAGAGATCGAGCGATTGTTCGAGCAGTTTCAAGGCGACGACGATTGGCGGATTCTCGGCATAACTCCTGGTGACGATTTCCAGACGATGAAGCGGGCTTTCCAGAAAAAAACATTTCGCTACCACCCGGACCGTTTTCATCGCATCAAGGATCCAGCCCTACAGAAGAAAATTTCTTTCGTTTTCGCCCGGGTGGGGAAGCCTTCGCGAAACTTTCGAACCTGGTCGAAAGGGAACCCGCCGAGGTGGCCGGGACTCAAGTAGCGGCGCCCTCCGCGAAAGGTGCCGCTGAGCAACCGAAGGAAGACGCTGGCAAGCGCGCACGGCACCTCTTTCAACAGGCGACACAAGCGTATGACAAAACGGACTTTTGGGAGGCTATTCAATTCTGCCGGGAGGCCATCGAGCTGGTCAACGATGAAGCCGAGTACCTTCTACCTCTTGGGTCGGGCATTGGCCCGTAATCCGAGCTGGCGGAAAGAGGCCGAGGAGAATCTACGGATCGCGAGCAGTCTCGACCCAACGAACGCTGATTACTTTTTGACACTCGGTGAACTCTACCGGCGCGAGGGACGGATCCGTCCCGCTTCCGTGGAAATAAGAATGGCGTAACCTCCGGTTAAGCAAAACGAAACCGCGCCTGGAAAGGCGAGGAGGAGGATTACGCCATGGAGAAGCCTACCACCATATTGAAGGAGTCTGTAAGCGAGTACCGGGAGTTCGTCCAACTTCGGCTGCGTATGCGGGTACTGGAGGCGATCGAGGTTGTGCTCGAGGAAGAAGTCGACCAAGCGCTGGGGTGTTGTAGCTACGAGCGTGCGGAAGACCGCCGTGGATATCGCAACGGAGCCGAAACCCGTCGCGTGACGACGTCGGTGGGAACTCGCGAGCTCCGGGTGCCACGAGCCCGCGTGCGAGACGAGGAAACGGGAGAAACGACAGAGTTCAGGAGCGAGCTGTTGCCCCGGTACGCGCGCCGGACTCGTGAGGTCGACGAGGCGCTCTTGGGGACGTACTTGTCGGGCGCGAATAGCCGCCGGGTCCGCAAAGCGCTGAAACCACTGCTCGGTGGGGAGCACCTATCGAAGAGCGCGGTGTCTCGCGTGGTTAGCCGGCTGAAGGAGCGCTTCGAGGAATGGCAGAACCGTGCTCTCAGCGAGGAGGTCTACGCGATCGTTTACCTGGACGGCTTCCACCTGAAAGTGCGGATGGCGAAACGTGTGATCAGCGTACCCGTACGGGTCGCGCTCGGGGTCGCGCCAGACGGGCACAAACGTCTGTTGTCATTGCGTCTGGCGGTGAGCGAAGCCTCGACGCATTGGGGCTCCGTGCTGGAGGGACTCCAGGCTCGAGGACTCCGGGCTCCCAAGCTAGTGATCAGCGACGGCCACAAGGGGCTGACGAAAGCGCTGGAGAAGTGGCCGGGGTGCCGGTTGCAGCGATGTACCGAGCACAAGCGCGCCAACTTGCTCCAACATTGCCCGGCGCACGCACGCCGTGAGCTCCGGCGTGACTACAACCGGATCGTCTACGCCAAGAACGGGTTCGATGCTCGCAAAGCCTATGACGAGCTCGTCGCCAAGTGGACGCCTCTCGCGCCGGCCGTCGTCCGAAGCCTAGAGGAGGCCGGTAATCAGCTGCTGACCTTCTACGAATTCCCTCGTGCCATGTGGAAATCGTTTCGAACGACCAAAGCTCTGGAGAATCTCAACCGCGAGTTTCGACGCCGGACGAAAACCCAAGCGTCGTTCTCCAGCGAGGAGTCCGCGGTCGCTTTGCTGTTTGGGCTTATCGCCTCTGGCCAGATTCAACTACGACGCATCGACGGCTACCAACGTCTGAGCGAGGTTCTCGAACACGCGAAGGTTGCCGCCTGATACGATACTCTGATGACGGAGTGGAGGGTGCCGTTCTTTTTCCACGGACCTCGGGACACATCCTTCGCGCCTCACCGTCTATTTACCTCAGGTCGGGAGCACCTCGGAGGAGGTGCTGGAGATCGAGAGCGAGGTGGTGTGGGTCACCAAGCGAGGAGTTCCTGAAATCGAGCTTCCCCGTGGGATGGGGGTTCAGTTCGCCGAGTACCCGACCCACGCACAGGAAAAGCTGGATTCCTTCGTTCTAGAGACGATTGCGAGAAAACTGGCCAGCCTCTGGTAGCCGATCTCACCGGTCTCACGTCTTGCTCTCGAGCGCTTGAACCTGCCGACGATCCAGATCCCCTTCCCTCCAGAATTCGACAAACCGTCGATAATTGGCCTGAGCCTCCTGTTCGTCGCCCTGCTGTTCTCGAATCTGGCCGAGGAAGTAGAAACTTCTGACGTAGAGAATCGGCCAATCGACGTGAAGGGAGAAGCTCTTGATGATCCCCTCGAATCCGTTCGCCGCCGCCACCAAATCGTCAGCTTCGAGCTCGAAGGATGCTCGCGAGAACCAAATCGGCAGATGGAGGCTTTGGCTGGGAATCTCGGTCGTGTTCGCCGGAAGGGCCGTTCGGCCCGTCGAAATTCCTCTCTTGCTTCTGAATGGTCGCCGCGCGCCCAGATAAGCTCTCCCTTCAGAAGGTGATAACGCGCCATTTCCGCGCCGAGCCCGGTGGCGCGCGAGTGGCGCGAAAGTTCTTCCGCGGTTCGCGCCGCGTCGTTCGATTCGCCCAGCTTCGCTTGGGCGAGAGCCAGGTAGAAGAGTGCCTCCTGGTGGGGGAGCGTAGCCCCGGTCGTCGCAGCGAGTCGGGACTGTTTGAGTGCTTCCTTCGGCCGGCCGGTTTCGAGGAAGACATGCGCGGCTGCCGCCCGTGCCGACGCGCAGAGCGCTTCCGATTCCGGGTAAGCCTGGGCGGCTTGTTCGAGTAGCGAAAGCGACACGGCGCCCTGGCCGCGATAGAGGCGTGTTACGGCCAGATTGACCAACCCGAGCCATTTCCAGAAACGCTCCGAGGATTCCGCCATCTTGCCGGAAGCTACTGCCGCCCCATGCCAGTCCTCGCCGAGAATCGATTTGACCCATTTCTTGAGGGTGAGCTCGTGGAGGAGCGACGTAAAATCCAGTGAGGAAGGCTGCTTGCTATCCATGGGTCAACGCTTCGCGAGCTTTATTCTGTCGGGCGCCGCAAGTGGCTGTTAGTAGCCTACCGCTTTGCCGTCCATTCGAGGGTCGGCCGCCCCGAGACGGTTTTCCGTTTTGGGATTCACATAGATACTGTGCGCGTCACCGATGCTCGTTCCTGGAGCGAGCTTATGCCCCTTTGCCCGTAGAGCCTCTTCCACATCGCGAACCAAACCATGCTCTTCGTACCGGAGCACGTCGGGAAACCACTGGTGGTGGAAGCGAGGCGAATCGACAGCTTGCTGCACGTTCAGTCCGTGATCGATGACGTTGAGGACGATTTGAAACACCGTATTGATGATGGCGGGCCCCCCCGGCTTCCGGTCACCAGCAGCACCTTGCCGTCCTTGAGGACGATCGTCGGAGTCATAGCCGAGAGGGGCCGCTTTCTTGGGCCAATCGAGTTAGCCTCTCCCTGGATGAGCCCGTATTGGTTCGGGACGCCTGGCTTGGAAGTGAAATCATCCATTTCGTTGTTCAAGAGGAAACCCGCCCCGGGAACGGTGAGCCCGGACCCGTACCCTCCGTTCAACGTGTACGTATTGGCGACCGCGTTGCCCTCCCGGTCGACGACGGAAAAGTGTGTGGTCTCCTCACTCTCGAATGGCAAAGGGTCCCCTGGGCCCAAGTCACTCGCCAGTGTGGTTCGGTCGGGATTGATGTCGGCCCGACGTTTTTGCGCGTACTCCTTCGATATCAGTCCTCGGAACGGAACGGGAGAGAAATCGGCGTCGCCTAGATAGTGAGCGCGATCCGCAAATGCCCGCTTCATGACTTCCGCGAGCAGATGGACGTAGGTGGATGAGTTGCATCCCAGATAGCGCAAATCCTCAGGCTCCACCATGTTGAGCATCTCCGAGAGAGGATCACACCTCCGGAGCTCGGTGGCCCCATGGATACGATGCTATGCTCGCGGTAAGTACTCACGATCGGATCCCGTCTCACGGGTCGATAGTTTTTCATGTCCTCTTCGGTGATGAGGCCCCCACCGCGTTGCATCTCCTCGGCCACCAGCGCGGCGATGTCCCCTTCGTAAAAGCCGGCGGCTCCAAGCTCCGAGATCCGCCGCAGAGTGGCTCCCAGCTCCTTTTGAACGAGGATCTCGCCTTCCTCGAAGTAGTTTCCGTTCCTTAGGAAGATGCGTCGGCTCTCCGGAAAGCGGGAAAGAAGCGATGCCGCCGCCTCGAGCGATTGGGAGAGGGCGTAACTAACTGGGAAGCCCTCTTCCGCAAGACGAATCCCCGGTGCCAGTACCGTTTGGCGTACGAGGCGTCCGTGCTTTTCGAGTGCCAACAAAAGACCCGCCACTGTCCCCGGGACACCCGTCGACAAGTGACCGACGGTGCTGAGCTCGGGAACGATGGCACCGGTCTGGTCGACATACATGTTGCGGTGGGCACGGGCGGGCGACATTTCGCGGTAATCGTAGGTGAAGCTCTCGCCGCTCGCGGCGTCGTGAAATACCAAGAACCCTCCGCCACCGATGTTTCCCGCCGAGGGATGGGTGACGGCTAGTGCGAATCCCACCGCTACCGCAGCGTCGACGGCGTTGCCGCCCTTTTTCAGGATCTCGATCCCGACCTCGGAGGCGATGGCGCTGGTAGAGACCACCATGCCGCGGGTACCGCGAACCGGCGCCCGAGAGGCCGTCCGTAAGGGTCTGTCGCTGGAGAGGAGGGAGGTCAGGATTAGGATGGCCGGGCCCAGAGCTCGTTGCACGACGTCTAGCTTATTCTCGACTCGGGCTGCTCTTCAAGCTTGCCACCGGGGGGCAGACTTGATTGAATGTCGGTCCATGTTCGGAGACGCTCTCATCGAGAAGGGTAAGGGTTTGGCTCGCCGGGTTGGGGGTTTGCTGTTCGACGCCACCCGGAACTTCCACCGCGACGGCTGCTTCGATCAAGCCGCCTACATTTCCTACTTTGCCCTGCTCTCGTTGTTGCCGCTTACAATTCTGCTCGTAGCGTTCGGAGCCGCGGCCATCGGTTCGGTGGATGCGGCCGAAAAAGGGGTCGAGGTCCTCCTCAAAGATCTCGTGGTGCTTCTCGGTGAGGATGTGTTTGCTCAAGCGCAGAAGGTCGGTAGCCAGGCGGCGCGATTCGGCTGGCCCTTTTTCCTGTTCTCTCTTTGGACCGCGAGCAAGGTGTTCTCCAAAGTCGAACAAGCTCTGGACCACGTGTTCCAAGTAGAAAAACGGAGGTCATTCCCGGTCCGCAAGATTTTCGCTTTTGGTCTTGTGGCGCTTCTCGCGGTCATCCTCGTCGCGTCGATTGTCTTCGCCGGAGCGGTGAGCGCCCTCAATCGTTTCCTGGATTCTACCGATTTGGCGGGAGCTCGCTCTAACCCGCTCTATCTGACCATAAACAACGCCACCACCCGGTATCTGATTCCGTGGCTAGTGACGGTGTTTACTTTCGGCTTCGTGTACAAGGTGGTGCCTGCCACCTTGGTGCCGTTGCGGTCCGCTATCGTTGCTGGGCTAGTGACCGGGACGCTTTGGGAAGGACTGAAGAACGCGTTCACGCTCTACGTAGGGCAGTTTGCTAATTACGGGATGACCTATGGGACGTTGGAATCGGTCGTGGTGTTCGCCATCTGGATCAACCTATCGGCGGCGTTACTCCTCTGGGGTGGGGAATTGGCAGCACTTTTGGCTGGTGCGAGAGGTAAAGAACAAACTCAGGAGGCGTAGAAATCTAGCAGCGTTAGTTCTTGCGATCGCCCCTGGGGGTGGGACCGTCTCCGGTTTCCCTTATCAGAAGAACGACTTCGCCCGGTTTGACGAGGCCGAGGTTCTCACGGGCGAGGCGTTCCACCGCCATCGGGGACGTCTTCAAGGAGCGTATTTCTTCCAAAATCCTTTGGTTTTCCGCGCGGAGCATTGCGATCTCACGGTCGAGAGACTGGACCTCCTCCCGCACTTTGAGAAGCTCTAGTAGTCCACGGTCACCGAAGAGCGCGTTCAACGCGGAAGCCGCCAAGATGAGGAAGAGCGCGAGGCTCAGCGCCTTGCGTTTCAACGAGGTCTCGGTCTTTGAGACTTGACGGGATCTCGACGGCCCTCCATCGCTTGGGGAGCTAGGATTGGACTTCGACCGCACGAGCGACATGTGACTTGGAGTTCAGTTAGGTGTCTGATCTACATCGTATCTTATAACGTATCTGAGAACATTGGGAATCGCCAACCCTGGATGGATTATGTTACGGTCCTCTCACGGAGCCATCCCGTGTCGCATCACCTACTAGTTCTTACGACGATTGGAAGCGAGGAGGACGCCGCCCGTTTGGGCCGAAGCCTAGTCGTGAAACGACTGGTGGCCTGCGTGAACGTGCTCGGTCCGGTGCGGAGCCTCTTCCGGTGGAAGGGAAACGTGCAAGACGAGTCCGAACGGTTGCTGCTGATGAAAACGCGCGCCGATCGCTACACCGAGCTGGAGACGGCCATTCAAGAGCTCCACCCGTACGACGTACCAGAGGTCATTGCGATCCCCATCGAGCGGGGATCGCAGGCCTACCTATCCTGGGTCGATGAGAATGTCGGTTGACGGGTCGCCCGCGAAAGTGTGCCAATCTTAGTTGGGAATTGAAACGGCTCCAAACCCCGTGGTTTGATGGCGTTGGACAAAACAAAATCAAGCCGCGAAGAAAGGAGCCGAGATGGGAAGTCTGCTACGTTCGGTCAAGAAACGCAAGAAGTCGCGTCGTTTGGGTGAGGTCGAGATGGTGAGGCACGAGGATTACGGGGAACTCGCGCTGGACGCCAAGGTAGAGATGATCCGTTGGTTGGTCCCCCTTGGTCTAATGCACGTTCACGAGTTGCTCGACGACGAAGTGAAGGCGTTGGCGGGAGAGCGATACTCTCGCAAGGACGAGCTGGAGCGCGGTCGCCGTCCCGGAAGCAACCCGGGCACGGTAGGGCTTGGCGGCCAGCGGGTACCGATCCGTGTGCCACGGGTTCGGAGCATCGAGGGAGGAGAGATTCCGCTTCGCTGCTACGAGGCGGTGAGCCACGGCGGTGAGGTGAATGATCTTCTGCTGAAACGAGTTCTCTACGGAATCTCTTGTCGCAACTACGAGGCGGCAGCGGAAGCGATTCCGGGCGCCATCGGGCTGTCGAGCTCAACGGTGTCCCGAGGGTTCGTGCAAGCGAGCGCTGCGAAGCTGCGGGAGATGCAGGAACGGGATCTGACCGGCGAGGATGTGGTGGCGCTGTTTCTGGATGGGAAGACATTCGCCGAGGCAACGATGGTCGTGGCTCTGGGCATCACGCTTTGCGGGGAAAAACGCTTCTTGGGCTTCGTGGAGACGGACACGGAGAACGCGCAGGTGTTGACGCCGTTCCTGCGTTCACTGCTCGAGCGGGGACTCGATATCTCCCAGGGTCTGCTGGTGATCATCGACGGCGGCAAGGGTCTCCAAGCGGCAGTCAAGAAGGCATTCCGTAAGCGGGCCCTGATACAACGCTGCCAGTGGCACAAACGTGAAAACGTAGTGAGCTACCTGTCCAAGGGCGAGCAGGCGTCATGGCGCAAGCGGCTCCAGTGGGCCTACAACAGGCCGGAGTACGAAGAGGCCCTCACTGCGCTCGAGCAACTCCACGGTGAGTTAGAAGAGCGGAACCAATCCGCAGCTGGCAGCCTGGAGGAAGGCCTCGAGGAGACGCTGACGTTGCATCGACTCGGCGTGCACGCGGTGCTGGGCCGTTCGTTCAAGACGACGAACTGCCTTGAGTCCGTCAATGCTCTCGTCGAGGAACGCTGCGCGAAGGTCGACCACTGGAAGAACTCGAGCCAACGCCAGCGCTGGTTGGCAACGGCGCTCGTAGACATCGAACCGCGCTTGAGGAAGGTGGTGGGCTACCGCCATCTTCCCAAGCTTCGCGAAGCTCTCAAGCGGGAACTGAAGATCGAGGCGAAGACATCAACCGTATCGAAGAAGAAGGTCGCTTAAACGTGAGCCGTGGAGAGTTTCAACTAAGAATGGGCTTGACTCTCGCCGCTTCGTGCCTCAGGCTTTCGCTAGGGCCTGCTCCAGATCCGCCTGCAGATCCTCCAGGTCCTCGACCCCCACGGAAAGTCGAACCAGCCCGTCCGTCACCCCGTAGCGCCGGCGATCTTCGACCGGAATGGATGCGTGGGTCATGGTCGCAGGATGCGAGATTAAGCTTTCTACGCCGCCGAGGCTCTCGGCCAATGAAAAGACTCTCGCCCCTTCAAGAACGGTCTGCGCTGCCCTTAAGGAGCCCGCTTCGAAGGACAGCATCCCGCCGAAACCGCTCATTTGTTTCTTCGCCAGCTCATGGCCGGGATGGTCTGGGAGTCCGGGGTAGTAGAGCTTCTGGACCTTGGGATGGCTGGCAAGAAACGCCGCCAAGGCGATGGCGTTCGTGTTGTGCCGCTCCATCCGAAGGGCGAGTGTCTTGGTGCCGCGTAGCAGCAGCCAAGAGTCGAACGGAGACAGGATCGCCCCTACCGCGTTTTGCACAAACGCGAGGTGTTCCACGTCCTCTTTTCGCGCCGCGACCACAACCCCGCCGAGGCTGTCGCTGTGTCCGTTCATATACTTGGTCGTGCTGTGCAGAACCAGATCCGCTCCCAGTTCCAGCGGGAGTTGGAAGTACGGACTCATGAACGTATTGTCCACCACCACCCGGGCATTGAAGCGATGGGCAAGATCACTGACCGCCTTGACGTCGGTAAGCCGGAGGATGGGGTTCGTGGGCGTCTCGAGAAATACCAGCGTGACGTCCTCTCCCATCGCTTTTTCCACTTCGTCGAATCGAGACGAATCGACGTAGGAGAAGCGTATCCCAAATTGCGTTAACAGTCGTTCGAACAGCCGGTAGGTACCCCCGTAGAGATCTTCGGTGACGACGACTCGCTCGCCCTGCTTCACGAACGTAAGAACCGCGGAAATGGCAGCCATGCCGGACGAAAAGGCGAGTGCCCCGACTCCCTTTTCGAGAGTTGCGATGTTGGCCTCCACCGCGGAACGCGTTGGATTCTGAGTCCGGGCGTACTCGAAGCCCTGATGGCGCCCCAGCCCTTCCTGCACGTAGGTCGAAGTTTGATAGATCGGGGTGATGATAGCCCCGGTGGTCGGATCGGGTTCCTGACCCGCGTGGATGGCGTCTGTGGCAAAGCCCATGACCGGATTTCCTCCTGTCTACGCGGTCCAACAATTGAATGAGCGAAAGTGCGATCGTCGCATTGATTCAGCCTGCTGAGCGTTTAGAGAGCCTCAACCCTCTCGTATCGGGGAGGCGATATTAGCCCGCAGCCAGAATAGAGTCAAAGGGTCGGGCCTCGATGGTTTGGCTTCCTGGCTTCCTAACAGGGACCCACCCGATGAACCTTTATTACCGTCAGTTGTTCTGTTAGCTTGAAGGTTCATGGTGGCTCTCTGGTGCAACGAGCTCGTCAAGATGTTCCGACCTCGTCTCCGTCTCGTCGATTTGCTGCGCGGTCGCCTGCGGCCGACCGACTCGCCTACGCTCGCCCTCAACGGGGTCAGCTTTGCTCTAGAGGAAGGTGAGGTGGTTGCGCTCCTCGGGCCCAATGGCGCGGGGAAGATGACCCTCCTCAAGACGCTAGCCACACTCGTGATGCCTGACGGAGGGGAAGCGGTCATCGCGGGCCATCCGCTCGGTGAGGAGATCGAGGTTCGACGTTCCATCGGTTTGGTTACCAGCGAGGAAAGGAGCTTCTATTGGCGTCTTACCGGTCGCGAGAATCTCGCGTTCTTTGCCGCGATGCATGGCATCGAGTTGGGCGAAGCGGCCAAGCGGCTTGCGCAGTTGTCCTCCGTGTTTCGGCTCGACTCCTTCATCGATCGGCGGTTCGACGCTTGCTCGTCGGGGATGAAGCAACGGCTCGCACTGGCTCGGGCCTTCCTCCATCGTCCGCGCCTTCTGCTGTTGGATGAGCCCACCCGTAGTATCGATCCAGTGGAAAGCCAGTCGCTTCATACCGCGATCGAGCAGCTGGTAACAGAAGAGAAGACCGCGGTGCTTCTGGTGACACACGATCTTGCCGAAGCCGAAAAACTGTGCAGACGTTTTCTGGTCATGCGCTCGGGGCCAAGTCGGTTTCGATGGGAGCCCGTCGGAGCTCCGACGCCGCGGGGGAGACGTCGATCGCATCGCCCGTTATACCGTTCGCCTCGAGCGCTCGGTGGAAGGTTGGGAGCAGGCACCTGGTTTGGCCCGAGGTCGAGTCGTCGGGAGCGGTCAGCTCAATGAGCTCCACGTGGAGTTGGAGGCGGGTGCCGTGATCGGCGACCTGGTGACCGGTCTCCACGGGATGGGGGGGCGAGTCCAAGGCATCCAACCACACAACCCCTCCGAGGCTACGGAATTGGCTCTCCAAGAAGTGGAATCGAACGACGAGACCGGGGCTCCGTTCCAAACACCCCGTCCCCCGAGCGCGCCGAGCAAGCGGTCCCCGGAGCGGAAGCTCGTGCAGTTCGCCGCCTTTCTACGTCGCGACGTGCGCCTCCACCTTTCTTATCGATTTGCTTTCGCGCTGGGCTTCTTTGGGATCCTTTTCAATGTCGCGGTCTTTTTCTACCTCGCGCAGTTGGTCACCGAGGCTCGGGTCCCTGTGCTTCAGCAATATGGTACGGATTTCTTCCCCTTCATCTTGATTGGAATCGCTTTCCGCGGTTATTTGGGAGTGGCGCTCAACCATTTCGCGGGATCTCTAAGAGCAGAGCAAATGATGGGCACGCTGGAGATGCTCTTGGCGAGTCCGCTGAACCTGTCCAACTCTGCTTGGAGCCACGACGAGTTTCACTTTTATTTACCACACGGTTACCGTGGCGGGCTATCTATTGCTCGGAGTCTTGATGGGCGGCTTATCCTTCAGCCGAATGAACATACCGGTGGCGCTCCTGATCATGATCCCGACCATGGCCTCGTTCGCCGCTTTGGGTATGGTCTCGGCGGCTTTCATGATGACCGTGAAGCGAGGCGATCCGGTGAATTTTCTGATCAACGCCGCGGCGACGCTGTTCGGTGGAGTGTATTTCCCCATTGAGGTCCTGCCTGAATCGTTGCAAATAATCTCTCGGGCTCTACCTATCACTTATAGCCCTTGACGCAATGCGGAAGGCGCTTTTGCTCGGAAGCGGAGTCGAGGGAGTTGCGCGAGAGCTCGGCATCTTGGTGGTCTTCGCCCTGGCGTTGCTGCCCCTTGGGCTCCTCGCCTTCCGCCACGCCTTGCGGCAGGCGAGAAGAGAGGGGACGCTCGGACAGTTCTAACCGATTGACGAGGGAAACGACGTCAGAAACGGAACGTGACGTCGCCCACGGAGCGGTTCAAATCCGGGCTAGCTTCGATCTTGATGCCGGTGAATGGTATTCCAAGATCCGGGTTTTCGTCTCCCGTTTGGATCGCAAACCGGCGGTAGTCGGGCCTCAGCCCTACGCTCCGGGTGAAAAAAACCTTGGCGCCGAAACCGAAGTTGAAGGCCCCATTGGTCCCAGAAACTCGTCGGGAACGTCCGAGCCGGCGTTAGCTATGACGACACCGTAGCCGAAGGTGCCGTAGGGGTAGAACTCACCGATGGGTATTTGCACCACCAAGTTACCCATGATGTTGGTGAGAGAGGCGCCGAGATCCAGAAAGGGCACTTGGAAGTTGGACTGCGGTGAATACTCGAGCCCGAACTCGAAACCGACAATTCCGCCGTAGGCACCGACGGTGCCGCCGAATGTCGTCATGTTTTCCAAGAACAGTGCACTGGTAAACGTGCGGCCAATGTAGATCGACGCTTGGCCTTCCGCGGCTGCTGTCTCTGTGAACGACATCACAGACACGAGCAGTGCGAGAGCTATTACCCACCTCCTGGTCATTCGCACCTTCCTGAGCGCGCTCGAACGAACCACTCTACCATCTTTTCGACGCGTCGGGGTTGAAGTTTAACCACTGTTCGATCATGATCCGCAGGGATGACTTCCTGGACGTTGAAGTGTGTTGGCTGTGAACGCGAAGTGGATCGCGACTTCACAGGCTTTCGGTGTTCTTGTGGCGGAGCGCTGGACGTCCAACTACAGCTGTCCCTGCCAAGCGATGGTTTTTCTTCGGATGACGGGTCGCTGTGGCGTTATCGAGACGTCATTCCGCTCGGGGACCAAAAGGCGATCGTGAGCCTGGGCGAGGGGATGACGCCCCTTCTGGATACAGAATTGGATGGGACGCGCGTTCTCTTGAAAGCCGAGTACCTCGCCCCGACCGGGTCTTTCAAGGATCGCGGCGCGTCTGTACTGCTGAGCCGTTTAAGGGAAATGGGGGTCGGGGAAATTCTAGAGGATAGCTCGGGCAACGCCGGATGCTCTCTCGCTGCCTATGCCGCGGCGGCGGGGATCAAATGTCGAGTCTTAGTTCCCGAGAGTGTGCCCTTGGAAAAGGCGCTTCAGATCGAGAGCTACGGTGCGGTTCTGGAACGCGTGGCGGGAAGCCGGGACGACGTCGCAGCCGAAGCCCTTCGACGCTCGGATGACATTTTTTACGCAAGCCATAACTGGCAGCCCTTTTTCCTTCAGGGAACCAAGACGTTTGCTTACGAGTTATTCGAGCAGGCGGAGCCCTTGCCGGACGCTATCTTCTATCCAATCGGGAACGGATCGCTGATTCTAGGAAGCTTCAAGGGTTTCAGCGAGATGAAGGCGCTCGGTTGGATCGAGACGATGCCTCGTTTGGTGGGGATCCAAGTCGCGTCCCATGCTCCCGTTTATAGTCGGGTGACAGGGAAGCGGGCGGAGCCGAGAGAGGAGCGCACCATTGCGAAAGGCATTGCTGTACACGAGCCGGTACGGCTCGCCCAAGTGGCGGATGCCATTCTCGCCACGTCAGGAACGGTCGTAGTCATCGGCGACGACCAGATCCGGGTCGCTCAGCGCGACTTGGCGAGAGCCGGGTTCTTGGTGGAACCGACCTCGGCGGCAGTTCTAGCCGGCCACCGGGAGTGGAAAGACAATGGAGGGGAAGCGGAGCGCCCCTTGTTGCCCCTCACTGGCTGGGGCCTCAAGGACATGGATGCTCTGGGGAACCTCAACGTCGGGCACGCGGAATGAGACAGAGGTTGCCGTAGTTATTCTTGGGTTGCCGAACCCGTCAACACGCGCTCGACGAAAAAGCGGATGAACCGATCTGAGTCAACTCCCACGCACACCTCGGTGTTCGTTTTCAACTCCGTCCGCCCGACGACGGTCCGAACGCCGTGGCCCTCCTTGAACTCCAGCATGAAGCCTTTGCGCGCGGCGACAGTCTCTCCGCGAGTCTTCTCCCCTTGAGTCTCCACGCCCACATGTAGGCTCTCGGTAGTCACGAAGCTCGGATCGATGACCACGCCGACCGCCAACGGATCGTGCATCGTGAGGCCTGCGGCGCCGCGCTCGGTGTGGTGATAGTCGGTAAGACCCCACACCAGTTTGTTTGTTTGCTTGACTGGCAGTCCTTGAAATTCCTTGCAGGTCTTCCGGCTTCAAAACCGTCTTCTCCGTTACATCGAGCCCCACCATCACGATGGGAACGCCGGAGTGAAAGACCATGTCGGCGGCTTCGGGATCGTTGTAGATGTTGAACTCGGCGGCTGGTGTGATGTTCCCACCGGTGATAGACCCGCCCATTAGCACGATCTCCTTGATGTCAGCAATGAGGTCGGGGCGCAGCTTCAAAGCCAGCGCGATGTTGGTGAGAGGACCCACCGGAATCAACGTGAGCCGACCTGGATACTCTTCGATCTTCGTGACGATGAGATCGACCGCGCTGCCTGCATACGGTTTGGTCGTCGGCGGGGGGAGCTCTATGTTGCCCAGACCCGATTTGCCATGTACGTGTGTCGAGGTGACCAGTTGACCAACCATGGGCGCTTCGGCCCCACGCGCCACTGGGATGTCGGACCGTCCCGCCAGTTCCACGAGTTGCAGGGCGTTGCGTAGCCTGGTGTCGACGTCGAGAAGAACCGGTTTCGTTTGTGCGCCGGCAACGCCTGTCGTTAGAGTCATGAGAAAAACGGACTGCCTCAACAAATTTTTCATACAGTCAAGTCGCCGGGAACGCGGAACCGCCGTCTGGCTCGCCGGCTAGTAGCAACGACACAGTTTGACGGCCCCTCCCGCCTTCTGGGCCTGCACCGCGCAGGGCCACCTCTTTGCGGCGGAAGCGGAAGCATAACGCTAGTCGGGGTCTCCGTAAAAGGCCCAAGCGCCCCGTAAACCGCTGCCGGCGCGTCAGCGACGTCTCCCCCAGGAGGGGATTGCCCTCGGGCGCCATCTCGTTCATAATAAAGGATAAATCCACGGAGAATACTGTTGGTTAGGATGGCGTTTTCGCCTGGCGAGGGTCTCTCTCGTCAGCAAGGTTACTGTCACTCAGGGGCCCACCCGCCTGAGGGCATTTCAACGGTCGGATAGAGGACATCATGGGATTTCAAGGTCAGCTTCAGGAGTTGCCCTTCGTGGACATCCTTCAGCTGGTGGCCTTCTCACAGAAAAACGGCTACCTCTTCATCGACAGCCCCTTTGGCCGAGGCTCCGTTGTTTTCAGGGACGGTAAGGTCGTCTGTGCCTATGCGTGGTCGATGCTCGATACGAGGAAGGTCAGAAAGACGCCGTCATCCTGGAAGTGGTCGAGACCTCTCTGCGCGAAATGGCTCGTCTTCAGGAGGGCGACTTCCATTTTAAGGTCGCTCAAGGGATAGCGTCAGATCTAGAGAGCGTAAACATTTCGGCATTCCTGAGCTCTCCTGGCATCAACGCGCAAGGGCTGTTGCTCGAGCTGACCCGGGAGCTCGACGAGGATCGGCGGGACACAACCGCCATGTTGGAGTCCGGTTTTCAGTTGGAGCTAGTATCGCCGGTTCCCGCCGGAGCGGCATCCGCCACGGACACGGCCGAACCGTCGAACGACCCAGGCATGGCCGATCTCCCACCCGGAGCCTTGGACGAACCGGAGTCCAATCCAACCCGGACCCAAGTAATAGCTCCCGGATCGCTCAACGACCCGCTTTCCAACCCGCTTCGCCACGACGGGTCCACGGTGGTCGTGGTGGACGACGAACCGGTTGTTGCCGAGGTCGTCGGCGAAGAGCTACAGGCGAATGGTTATCAAGTGTTTACCGCAACCACACCCCTTCAAGGTGCGAACCTGGCCAAGGAAAGGTTGGCAGAAGGCGAGCAGGTCTTGGTCGTTAGTGATCTGAAAATGCCGACCACGACCGGCAAGAGTTTCTTCGGTGGTTTCGAAGTAGCTCGTCGGGTGCGAAAGCTAGAGAAGTCGGTGCCGGTTTTGCTGATGGTGGAACGGCTTCCGACAAAGCGCGGCGACGAGCCCTGGAGCTAGGAATTCGCAAGGTGGCTTTCAAGCCGGCCTTGTCGAAGTTGGATATCGGGCAGTACAAGTCCGACCTTCGTACATTCGGTCACGCAATCTTGCGCGAGCTGGCCGATCTGGCACCTCATCAGTCGCCGCCAGAAAGCGAGGAGCCGGCGAGGAGCAATGGGGACCCCGTCGACGGAAATCAGATCCTGGAATTTCTCGCGTCGATGACGGAACAACTCATCGATCCGCGCCGCTCGGTGGATATTTCCCGAATGGTGCTGCAGGCGGCCGAGAGGTTCTTCGAGCGTGGCATCTTGTTTCTCTTAAAGAACGAACGGGCGTCTGGCCTGAGTGGTTTTGGCCTGGCCAAGAGCGAAAGGGACAACGTTGCCCTGGCGCAGAAACTGTCGATCGGCATTGAGTCCACAGTTCCCGTCCAACAGGTCGTTACGGGTCGGAAAACCCATACTCTGAATACCGAACTGGATTTGATGCAACCGGGGCTTTTTTCTCATATCGGCCAAGGGCGAGCCGCTGAAGCGGCGTTGGTCCCGATGCTCAACAACGCCGAAGTTCTGCTGATTCTCTACGGCGACAACGGACTCACAGGAAAACCGCTGACCTCCCTGACCGCCCTCGAGGTCTTCATGGGGCAGGCCGGTATGGCGTTGGAGAACGTGTTCCTACAGGGCAAGCTTCGCTCGCTCGACGCGAAGCTCTTAGTGGGCGAAGTCAAAGAGTGAGGACTGGTTCATGGAAAAACGAAAGAGCGACCGCCTGCAGCCGCTGGTAATACGCACCAAGTGGGCGTACGAAGAAAATCAGAAACCAGGCTACCTTACAAACTTGAGCGAGCAAGGCGCCTTCTTGGCCACCAAAGATCCAATCCCCATCGGGGATCCGGTCACCCTCGAAATCACGCTCCCTTGGGAGATTGGTGAGATCACCGTCGATGCCGTCGTCGAGTGGAGCAACCTCGATTCCAAGGATGCATCGGCGGACAATCCTCCCGGAGTAGGGCTTTCTTTCGGGAAGCTGCCTCCGGCCGCCCAAGAAAAAGTCGACGCCTACATTCAGCGGTTCCACGAACTGGTTGCACAGTTCGAGGATATGCCCACCTAGCAAGACCGTCTCAAAAGATCCCTGTGAGAAGGTCGTCCGGAGGAGATCCGGCGGGAGTAGTTACCCGGCCTGCCGTGAGTCCGCCGTTCGGTTGCGGCTTCTCCCCAATCGCCGCGGTCTAGCCACCGTGATACCATCGGCATTCGCCATATCGGACAGGCAGCATGCGGATCGTAGAAGAAGAGAAGCTCAGGGACTTGATAAACGAAGCCGAGGCGCTGGAATCGGCTGAGCGAGCGTTTAGTGCTTTGGCCGAAGGACGTGTGGAGCAACCGCCTCCGATGGCCTTGGATGTAGCCCCGGTCCAGGGCGAAGTGCACGTGAAGGGCGCTTACCTGAAGGGCTCGAAGGTCTTCGCGATCAAAGTCGCCTCCGGCTTTTACCGCAACGCTGAAAAGAACCTGCCGACGGGATCGGGCTTGGTATTGGTTTTCGACGCCGAGACAGGGTTTCCGCTCGCGCTATTGCGGGACAACGCCTATCTGACCGATCTGCGAACCGCCGCGGCCGGAGCTCTGGCGGCTCGGCTTCTCGCCCCGGCGGCTGTGGGTCGGGTAGCGATGTTGGGAAGCGGCGTTCAAGCCCGTTATCA
This sequence comes from Candidatus Marinacidobacterales bacterium, assembly GCA_965219415.1. GTDB lineage: Bacteria > Acidobacteriota > Vicinamibacteria > Marinacidobacterales > DATDRI01 > CBDCNP01. The sequence goes on along the minus strand of OZ244742.1, from coordinate 304,852 downwards.
GCTTCGTGCGATTGCCCGAGTGTGTGAGTTCGAGCGCGTCGACGTGTGGAGTCCACATCGCGACCATGTGGAAGCGTACTCCCAGGAAATGCAAGGCGAGCTCGGGAAATCAGTTTTACCGGCCGATACGCCGGAGCAAGCCTTGCGCGAGGCGCAACTGGTTGTGACATGCACTCCGTCCCGGGAGCCGCTGGTGGAAAGCGCGTGGTTGCAGGCGGACGCGACGGTCATTGCGGTCGGCTCCGATGGGCCCGATAAGCGAGAGTTGGCTGCGGAGGTGGTTGCCAATGCCGACAAGGTCGTCGCGGACCGACTTTCGCAGTGTGTGCGTTTGGGAGAGATCCATCACGCGGTCGAGGCGGGTCTTTTCAAAGAGGAGGAGCTTCACGCCGAGCTAGGTGAGGTGCTGATCGGACGCAAATCAGGCCGTGAGGGCAAGGAGTTGATCGTCTGCGACCTGACTGGCGTGGGGGCGCAGGACGCCGCCATAGCGGAAGTCGCTTGGGAACGGTCAGGGTGAAGCCAGCCCCGCCGCTACCGTGCGTTGCGAGTATCCGTTCTTTTTCGCCTGTTCGAGCGTGTCTTGATAACGACGATAGACTCGCCGTAACTCCAATCTGAGCATCGCCGACGAAACGCCTTTATCCCGTGCCCGCGTGCGCAGCTTCTCGTTCGGCATGCTTTACTCCTGGCCACAGTTCGCCCTTCGTCGATTCGACCATGTGTTCGTCGTAGCCGAAGCCAAATCCTACGATGCTAGGCAGGGGTACGTCGTACTTATCGCTAAGGCCTAGCGCCGCGAACGGGAAACCATGGGCCCAGTCGAGATGGTGTGAAGAGGCTCGCGAATTTTTCCGCGCTATTCCCGTATACGTAGAAGTGGCCATTCTCCTGGTAGTAGTGCACTTTGTTCTTGTAGAAGGATGTTCTCCGTAATTCGGGAATAGGGAAGGGGTATGAATGCGTTGACTTCGATGGATGCTTGGAGCTCACGTCCGGTGCGACGGGCGACCAAGATCTTGCTGGTCCCGACATCCAGTCCGATTCGGCCTTCCGTGCTTGGAACGACGCTCTCGGCTTTTTGGTCATTCATGGTTCCGTCCTCGCTTAGTGCGCGCGGGGCCCCACCCCCACGCGCGGCGCTCGCTCTTCGCTCGCGCCGAAAAACCCGACCAGGTTCCCTTGAGCACCCGCTATTCACTGACTCAATTCCTCCTGGCCGACGGGCCTCCGGCCGATTAGTGCTCGTGGGCTCCTCGCCCACGCGCTGGCCCCCGGGCCGTTAATTTTCATACAGAGCTGCGAGTAGGGCACCTCGAGCCGTGGCGGTGAGAGGATCCTTACCCAAACGTACGCCGGCCAATGGAATCGGAAGCTTCTGCGCCGTCAGAGCCCGCTCGAACTTCAGCTTGAAGCCTTTGGGAAGGGCGCTCCCGCCCGCCAGCACCACCGGAAGCGGATGGTCGAGTTTCGGCAGGTTCTCGGTTTTGGCGAGCGCTTCCTCGATGCCTTCGACCACGGTTGTGATCAGATCCTCGTAGTAGATCTGGAGCGCGCCGTCCATCTTGGACTTGGGCTTGTGATTGAGATCGAGCCCTTCTTCCTTGATGGCCCGGACCCGGGTCGCGGTCTCGCCACTCACTTTGCCAACCGCTTCGTCGATATCATCCCCGCCTCGTCCGATTGCGAAAGAAAACACCGGCACGGAGAGATAGGCGAGCGAGACGTTGGTCAAGCCGCCACCGAAGCTGATACCGATGCCGGAGAAGTTGTCCTTCTCCAGTTCGGAAAAGACGACCGCCAATCCTTCGTTGATGCTTTTGGCCTGGTAGCCCATATCTTCCTATTCAAAGGGCTTCCTCGTTTCCGATTCGAATCTCGATTCTCGACCTGGCTCCATCGCGTTGCGGTGAACTGTTGCCTGAACTGGGTCGGGCCGCGGAAGATGCAGCCGGCGGAGCTGTGAGAACCTGCCAGATCCCTCGCCGGGGGTGTTAGATTCGTTATCTCGCGAAGAGATCGCGGCGTCGGTAAGACGAGGGGTGCAGGAGCTTCCTGAAAAGCAGCGATTGACCCTGATTCTTCGCGTCTACCACGATTTCTCACACCGAGAAATTGCGACCGCGCTCGGATGTCCGGTGGGGACATCGAAAGCGAACTTCTATTTCGCGCTGCGGAACCTCAGGAAGGTGCTGATGGCGAAGGGCGAGGTGAGTCATGAAGGAGAGTAGCTCCGGACGCCACCTGAATCACGACCAGTTGGTCGACTTGCTGGACGAGGCACCGGTCGATGCCGCCGTGAAGCAGCACCTAGCGAGTTGCGGCGAATGCGCAGGAGAGCTCGTGGTGCTTCAGGAAAACGATGGCTCAAGTCCTCCAGGGTGACGTGCCTCACCCCGGGGAGAGCTACTGGCAAGAGTTCGGTGCGGACGTGCAAGCAAAACTGCTACAAACTGCCACAGCGCGCAAGAGGGTGTCTTGGTACTGGTACGTGGCGGCAGCGGCGACATTCGCGGTGATGTCATGGCAGATAGTGGATTTCTTTGTTCCAGAGAATACCGAGCCGGTTTCTTTCGAGGCGGTGCTTCCTGCGGTAGAAGAGGATACGGAGTTCCTCTTTCTTCTCTCGATCGTCGAGTTGTCGGATTCGGTGGAAGAACTGGAAGAATCGCTGGGGTGGAGCTCGGCTTCGAACCTCGACCTGTCTCAACTGACCACAGAGGAAGCGGAACGGTTTCGCCGCGAGCTCGAGGAGGAAATGGGGGATGAACATGCGAAATCTTAGGGTACCCGACGTGCCTGTCGTGCCCATAGTGTTTGTCGCGCTTGTCGCTGGCCTCCTGGTCGCGGCGGCCACGCCGGTCGCCGCGCTTCCGATGTCCCAAGAACCCCGGGCGCCTTCTCGCGCCGATCGCGACATCCAGGGGCTTATGGATGCCTATATCATCAGCAAGATGGAGGAGGCACTCGAGCTCGATGACGAGCAGTTCGCTAAGATGGTGGTCGCTCAGAGAAAGTTGCAGCAGCACCGACGGGAACTACCAACGGAAGAGACGCGAGAGTTTAAGGGAGCTCCAGCGTCTCGTCCGCGCTGCGGATTCCGAGGATGAAAAGATCGTCGCGCTTGTGGGACAGCTCGACACGATGAAGGCCGACCTCGAGACAACTTTGCGAGAGGACTACCGCACGATTGACGAGATTCTGAGCGCTCGGCAAAGAGGAAGATACCGACTTCTTGAGGTCATGCTGGAGAGACGACTGCAGGAGCTCATGCGGGAAGTTCGGGGCCGGACACGAAACCCCGACCGCCGACCCTAAAGAGGTTGGCTTCCTTCCTTTAATCCCTCTCCCAGGAGTAGTGTGAAGGCTCCTGAATCCCTCATGCTATGCTGCCGCGGCTTTTCTCATTGAAGTCGCGCGACCCAGATGGCACAAGAACCAAAGGCAATTCCTCTCCACACGAAGATTCTGGTCGGCTTCGTGATCGGCGGTGCTGCAGGCGTAACGGTCAATCAGCTCACCGCGGCTGGCACCATTCAGTACTCTAGCCTGGAATGGTTCGTGGATAATGTGACTGGTCCGATCGGTCAAATTTTTCTCAACCTACTCTTCATGGTCGTCATTCCGATCGTTTTTTGCTCGTTGTCGCTGGGCGTTGCTCGATTGGGCAATGTGGGAAAGCTCGGTCGGCTAGGCGCCAAAACGTTCGGCTATTTCCTATTGACCACGACGATCTCGGTAGTCATCGGGATGGCGATGGTGAATACGTTGCGACCGGGTGAGGGCTTCGACCCGGAGACACAGCGAGCGCTCATGGAAAGATTCGGCGGACAGGCAGAGCAAAGAGCGTCGGTTGCCGGAGAGGGGAGATTTTGGCCGGATATGCTGGTGCGTATGGTGAGCCGGAACCCGATACGTGACGCCGCCGAGACTCAAATGCTGCCGGTCATCGTTTTCGCAATCCTCTTCGGGTTGGCTCTCACGATGATTCCTCGCGAGCGCGCCGAGGCGACCGTCAAAGTACTCGACGGGATCGGGGATGCGATGGTTGTCATCGTCGGGTTCGCCATGCGCATCGCCCCCTTTGCGGTGCCGGCGCTGATCTTCGACGTTACCGCCCTTTTCGGCTGGGAGATTCTCAGGCACCTGTCTTTCTATGTCATCATCGTTTTGGTTGGCTATCTCCTGCACCTGTTCGGCACCTACTCCATTCTGCTAACAGTCGTCGCTCGCTATTCGCCCGGCCAATTTTTCAAGAAGATGATTCCGGTCATGATTACGGCCTTTTCGACGAGCTCCTCGAATGCCACGCTGCCAACGACCATCAAGACCAGCGAGGAAGAGTTGGGTGTGCCTTCGGAGATTGCAGGTTTCGTTCTGCCTCTCGGTGCAACGACGAACATGAATGGGAGCTCTTTGTTGCTCAGGTGTTCGGGGTCGAGTTGTCCCTAGGTATGCAGTGCCTGGTGGTCGTGCTCTCCGTGTTCACGGCGGTGGGGGCGGCGGGGGTTCCCGGTGGAGCGATACCCTTGCTGGTGGTGGTATTGGAGACGGTCGGCGTTCCGGGCGAGGGCATAGCCATCATCATCGGGGTAGATCGTATTCTAGACATGGGACGCACGGTGGTGAACGTTACCGGTGACGCGACCGCGGCGTGTTTCATCGCTAGAAGCGAGGGTTATCCGTTGAAGGCCGATTAGTTCCCGGCCTGGGCTTCGATCTCCTGGGCTTTCCGGTAATCCTCGGGCGTGTTGAGGTTGAAGAAAGAGAGCCCGCGAGGGTCTAGAGTCCGTAACTCCGCTTCATTCACCCAACGAACAGAGACATCGCCGAGAAAGTCGGCGGCCTTGAGGCTGCCCCGCGCCAAGCGGGCTTCGACCGCCCCGAGGCAGCGAATCGAATAGAACGCGCAGACCGGTACCGGATACCCCTGCCAGACGGGAACCACCGCGTCATGCCCGGGGAGGAGGCCTGCCAGATGGGCCAGGAGGTCTCGATCGAGAAAGGGGAAGTCGCAGCCGGTCACCAGGACGAACTCGTGGGAGGCGGTCAGCAGAGCGGTGTGGATGCCACCGAGAGGTCCGGAATCGGTTTGCGAATCGGGCTGGATCGGAAGGCCTAGCTGTTCGGCATGCGGCCTGGTTGGGCCGATGATGCGGATGGGGTCATACTCCGCCGCGCGCAGAGTCTCGATGAGCTTCTCGATGATCGTCTTGCTTCCCAGGCGAAGAAACGCCTTGTCGGTGCCCATGCGGCGGGAGCCCCCGCCGGTTAGGATTGCGGCCTCGATGGGGGAAGGCGAAGGCAAGTGCTGTCCTGGGAGATGAGCTGCGTGAATGGTATAATTAGGTTTACTCCGTTCGTCATGATAAACGCGCGTCGACTCGGGGGGCAACTAGCCCGCCACCCAACCACTTCGGGTCCCGTTTGCGGCAAGCGAAACTGATCGGCCCGGGAGAGGTCTTGAAAAAAGACTCGGTCGAGCGCTTGTTTTTCGCCAGTCTGCGGCAGGCATTGGAAGACCTTGCCCCGGAAGAGCTGGAGGTCTTCCAAAAATGGTTCGATCCCGCCGATCGCCGTCCGCAGTTCCATATCGCTCCCGTGATGGGCGCGGTGAGCTACCTCAGCCGCGATCCCGCTTTGTACGAAAAAGTCATGGATCGAGCCGGCCGTTATGCCTCGGATTGGAGTTACGAGCATCTGTCACCGTTGGAGCGCAAGTTGTGGAGCTCTCTGCCACTGGTCGGACGGGAGCGCGCTGTGAAGAGGCTTCTCCGGGCCGGCCTAAAGAACATCCATCGCGATGGGCAACTCGAAGCTCGACGGGACGGTTCCAAGCTCGTCGTCGTCGTGGCGAATTCCATATTTTGCCGAACCGTCGTGGCTAATGGGCCAGTCTGCGTCTACTATGCGTCGTTGTTCAAGGGCCTGATGGAACGAGCCTCGCTGGGTTGGTCTTTGGTGGTCGAGTCTAACTGTGGGGGCCAGGGACGGCCGGAATGCCAGTTTGAGGCCACTGCCTGACAACCCTGCAACCCTGAAAAAGATGGACAACCTTCCCCGTACGTGGGTTGTCGCTTGGACTGGACTCCTCTGGTTTTCCGGGCCTCTCCTCCCCGCGCTCAGAAATTACCTCAACGAGAACGCGGCGGGTGGGTTCGAGCGGTTTGTCGCCGTTGGGTTGTTCGCCGCGGCGGCGGTGATTGTTGCTTGCACCTGGCTGCTTACTTCCGGGCGACGCTGGCGCGCGGTAGGAACTCTAACTTTACTTTCTCTGGGGCTCGGTCTGGTTTATACCCTCCTGGCGGCCCCCGATCCCCGATCCCAGGTCTCGGGTCGTTGGAAGCCGCCCACCTCGCCCAATACGGTACCCTCGCGTTTCTCGCGTTCTTCTCCATGCGGGGCCGTTCCCTAGTAGCACGCTCCGCGCAAATCTTGTTGTTGGTGGCGGTCGGGTTAGTGGATGAGCTTATCCAATGGGCACTCGCCACGCGCTTCGCCGAGGTTCGCGATGTGGCCGTCAACGCCGCGGCCGGGGCGTTCGGTCTCCTGTACGCTGGCCTCGTATTGGATGAAGGTGGGGTGAAAAGAGGGGAGCTCGTGTGGCCGACCCGTGCGGAGCTTCGGCAGGTTGCCATCTCCGCTGCCTTGGTGTTGCCCTTGCTGGGAGCGTTCATGTACTTCGTCCATTGGGGTCACTGGATCCGCTGGCACGACGTGGAGTTCGTTTCTCAATACCACGCCGAGGAGCTCGAGAATACGGGTGAGGAGCGTCGCATGCGTTGGTCTTCCATCTCGCCGAGCGAGCGCGGGGGACTTCTCCGACCCGCCGAGGATCTTTGGGGAATCGAGGATTCCTACGTCACCGAAGCCCGGCGGCACATTCAAGCGCGCAATCAGGCGGCGGACGCTGGAGACGTACACGCTGCCACGGGAGAGAATCAGATCGTAGAAAGAAGGTACTCGCCTTACGTCGAAATCGCGGGGGCCAGGCGCACCGACCTACCGAAAGACATCACAAGAGCGTACCGAAGCAATGCGCTCGCTCACTTGTGGCCCTGCTTGGCCTCTCCAAGTGTCTGGGGGGTGTTAGTCGTTACCGAAATGGCGCTCGTCGGGCTGGTCCTACGTTTGGGAAGTACTCTATGAAAAGTCTTGGGACGTTCAAGGTGTTTGCTCTCTGTGTCGCAGCACAGGTCGGAGTCTTAGTTGTGGCGTTGGGCTACGGATCGGCGACGACGTCCCAGGTCGGTGAGGCAAGCGAGGAGGAGTTGGCTCGGGCTTTCGAGTTGCTCGGAAACATGCTTGGCTTACCCAAAGTGGATCCCGACGAGCTTAAAAAAAGAGTGGAGGAAGTCGGCGAGCTCCGTTTCACAGAAAGCATTCCCATCGATTTCATGAGCCGCGATGAGCTTGCCGAGTACATCCATCAGCTCTTCCAAGAAGAATATCCGCCGACCGTGGCCGAGAAAGATGAGCGAATGCTCAGAGCATTCGGGTTCCTCGATGCCGAAGTAGACCTGCGCACGATTCGAGAACAGGTTTTGAACGAGAACGTTGCCGGGTTTTACGACGAACGCCCCGGCGCGAAGAAGCTCTTCGCCATTTCCACCGTTTCTTCCGGCCAATCCTTGAACTTGATGAACCAGCTCATCCTGTCTCACGAGCTTCGACATGCTCTGCAGGATCAGCATCTCGATTTGAGAGCGACGCTGGGGGAGGGAACTGACTACGACGATCGGAAGCTTGCTGCTCTCAGCTTGTTGGAGGGAGACGCCACGCTGCTGATGGCAATGTACTTGGGAAGCGGAGCCGCCGCTTCGGGCGGATCAGCGCGAGAGGGAGTGGGACAAGAGGTTCTCGAGGGTCTCTTTGGTTTTGGAGGCGTAGGGGCCGACGACGGACGGGCGATGGCAGAGATGTTCGCCGGCCCGGAGCTCAGGAGCGCGCCGCTCGTCGTACGTGAGCAACTGATCGTTCCGTATCTCGAAGGCAAGCGGTTGGCGACGGAGATTTATCGGCGGGGCGGTTTTCGGCTCCTCAATCGCAGCCTCAAGGATCCTCCGAGCTCGATGGAGCAGGTGCTTCATCCGAAAAAATACCTGGACGAACGAGACGAGCCAATTGATGTGAACCTGATCGAGGCCGTGGGAGAGCCCGTCGAATCGGAGGGGCAGCTCGGGGAGTACTTCATCCGAGTTCTCTTCTCGGGAAAGGTGGGCCGACGGGACGCCGATCGTGCCGCCCAGGGCTGGGGTGGCGATCGTTACGCACTATGGCGGGATGCGCGGGGGAAATATCGCCTGGTTTGGCGCACCGTTTGGGATTCCAAGGGAGACCGGGAAGAGTTTCTCGAAACCTTGACCCGGTTCGCGTCCCTTCAATATGGGCAGGGTGTGACGCCGAGCGCCGACTCGGGGGAGATCACTCTAGAGGGGGCGGATGGAAGTCAAACCACGATTCGTGGGAGTGGGCGCGAAATTGTTCTGGACCGCAGGGGTTTCGAGTGAAGATCTGTCCGTGGTGGACGGAGTGGTGCTATCAAGCGAGCCAGGCGTCGGCCGTATCTACTGAACCGTTTTCTCCATCATCACTTTTCCCGAGCCTTCGAGCCGGATATTGAGCGATGTCCCCGAGTGGGGCGACATGAGCTCGGCGAGTGCCTCGTCCTCGACGATGGCGGGCGAGAGTTCTCCCGACCACGAGATCACGTTGGCGCTCGACACGTTCACCGGGTAGCCGGGCGTTACCGCTAGCACCAAGGGCTTGGTGTTTACCGAAAGAGCTACCAAGCCAGTTCCTTGGACAGAGAGCACGTGCAACCGGGGCTGGGGCTCGCCCTCCCGCTCGATGAGCGCGTATCGCGGCGTCAGGGTTTCCTGACACGCGAGTAGGTGCGATGGCTCTACGAAGATCTCCTCACCGTTGACTTGCAGCACCGTGATCTCTCGTTCACGGTCGGTGAGCAACAATCGACCGGTACCGCTTACGATGATCAGCGATGGCGCTCCGTCCTCCCGCTGAGGCTTGACCCAAAACGTCAAGTTTCCACTGTAGCTATAGATCGTGCCTTGTTTGATGAAGACCTTTCCGGAAAAGGTTACTTCCATCAGGTTGTTCTCGAGATACCGAAAGCTGTCGTCTCGACGCCTCAATTGCGAATACAGATGCGGTGCGCGGTCCTCATCATCTTCCCCGAGCGAGGCTGGTTCTCGGCGATCCTCGGGCGGTTGCCCGCTCGCTTCGCTGGCGATGATAGGCGGCACTTTCAATTTCAGTGTCTGGTCCTCGCTCCTGCGGGAGCCCCTTCGACGCTCTAGTTGCGAGGGCGTGAACAAGTCCTTGGCCGCAGTCGAGAGGGATTTCGAGGAAGCAACTTCGTTGAGCGGCTGGTCGGGGACGACTGGGTCGGTGAGTCGCACGACGGTTCGGACGAGTGGGCCAGTCTCGTCACCTCGATCTTCTTGCCCGTCTTTCTCTTCTCTAGCGGGCGGTGTTGGATCCGCCGACCCTCCGACGAGGGCGCTTTCGGCTAGATCCGCAGGAGGCGTGGGCGGCCTGGAGCGGGGCGGCATCGTCGGGGCATCGTCCACCGGCGCATCATCCGTTGATTCGTCGGTCTCGCCCTTCGTCTCATTTGTCCCGAGGGAGTCGACCGCCGGCGTAGGGGGGCCCATGGGGCTGGTATCGTTCAGGGCGGTTAGAATCTGCTCCGGATCGATATCATCTAGCGTGAGCATCGGTGCCGATTCCGCGAATTGGGCGTCCTCTGGACTGGAGGACGTGGATGGGTGGTCGTGCCCATCGCTTCCACTCTTTTCGGACGAGATCTTGGCCTGCACCCGCTTGACCATGGTGTTGGCGCCGGCTTTGCGGTACTGGAAGATAGCGTTGTAATGCTGCCCCTTTTTTTCGTAAATGTTGCCCAAATAAAAATTGATCTTCTGATTGTCGGGCTTGAGGTCGAGAGCCTTGAGGAAGGCGGCCTCCGCTTGGTCCAAAGAGCCGAGTTTGAAGCAGATCAGACCGTGGTTGAAATGCAGGATATAGGAATCGGGATTACCATCGATGAGGCGCCGATAGATGCCAGCCGATTCGTCGTATTTCTCGCGTTTGAAGTAGACCAGCCCGAGGAGGTTCAGGACGCGCTGGTCGGCGGGCCGCATGCGCCGGGCCGCTTCGAGCTCCCGCTCCGCGATCGTGAAGTTGCGCCGCTCGAAATTCTCCATCCCACGGTTGAGATGGACGAGGAATAACCCCTGGTCGAACGGAGTCGGTGCGCTGTCTGCCATGGGTCTCCCGCCTGGGTCCGGCCAACGTATCCTTGTCAGGGCTCCAGAACCTCGTATTCTACACCCGACGGTCGCGTCCTGGTGATATAGATGACGCCATTTTCGTCCCGGTAGCGGTAGTAGCGAAGCTCCGTGCCGGTCACGTCATTTTGGTGGGGTGCGACCGTTTCGACGACGGTAGCCGCGGTTGGCTCGGCAGAGGGGGGGCCGGTTCCGCAGCCTTGGCCGTTGGCGGTGCGGCCTTGGCGGTCTTGGTTCGTCCTCCGGTGACCCGAGTCTTGCCCCCCGGCCGGTCGATACTTGTATGTGCGGCCACCCTTGGTAATTCGGAGCCGCGAGCCGGCACGGTAGACAGCGAGAACCTTCTTTACGTAGTTCTGCGTCTCCTTGTACGGCGGGACCCTCTTTAGGCGTCGGACAGGCGTTGGGCCCGCATTGTAGGCCGCCAACGAGAGCCGAAGATCTTTGAACTCGTCGAGCAGGTCCCGAAGGTGCCTGGTGCCGGCGCGTACGTTTTGCCATGGGTCATAGGGGTTGACCAGGCCATATCTTCGGCCCGTCTCGGGCATGAGCTGCATGAGCCCTTGTGCTCCCTTGTGGGAACGCGCGAAGCGATTGAAGGCCGACTCGACCGCGATGACGGCCTTCACCAGGGCGTGATCCACTCCGGATTCTCGCGCCGCCTTCAAGATTATCGGATCGTATTGCCCACTGTAGCGCCAGACCTTGCCGGCCTCTGCGGGGTTCCCCCTTGCGATGAGATTCATTCGACCATCGGTGGGAACGTTGGACAGAATGAGGACACCCTTTTCGTTGGTGAAGCCGTAAATCTGAGCATTTGCGTCCATCGCGATGAGCGATAGGGCTACTCCCAAACACCAACCGGCGAGCGTCTTTTCCTTCATTCAACCCCCGAGTGTTTCGCGAACCGTCTTACGTCCCTCTTCGTAGAGATTCTCGAGTCGTTCCGGATGGCGTCCGCCGGCCTCGGCGCGTTCGGCTTTCCCTCCGCCCCGTCCGTCGATGATGGGCAGCAAGTGCTTCATGAGCTGGTTGGCCGGCAACCGCTTGGTGACATCCGGTGACACTTCGACGATCACCGAGACTTTTTCGTCGTTGATGGCTCCGGAGATCGCGATCCAAGAACGATTCTGGTTTTTGTTCTTGAATGCATCCATGAACTGGCGGTGTTCCTTCTTGTCGTAGTTTTGCAGAGGCTCCGGTGTCCACACCAGAACGCCCCCGATCTCGTTGCTTCGGTCCTTGGCAGACTGCGGTGCGCCAGTGGCTAGCTTTAGCTTCAGCTGTTCGATTTCCTTCTCGCGTTTCTTGAGCTCGTCGCGCAGGCGTTCCGCGGATGCGATGAGCTCCTCCGGCTGGGCTCGAAGTGCTTGGCTGACGCCGTCCACTAGCCGTCTCTGAGAGCGAATGTAATCCACGGCGGCCTGACCGGTCAGAGCCTCTACCCGGCGCACCCCGGCGGAAATGGAAGACTCCGACGTCAGCACGAACAAACCGGCCTGACCGGTGCGGTGAAGGTGCGTTCCGCCACACAGCTCGATACTGAAATCCGGTACCTCGACCACCCGCACGCGATCCCCGTATTTTTCACCGAAGAAGGCGATGGCCCCTCGCTCGAGAGCCTTGTCGATGGGCATCTCCGCAGTTTCTACCGCGAGGTCTTCTTGGATCTTGTCGTTAACACGGCTTTCGATCGTTTCGAGCTCGCCCGGTTGCACCGGTGCGAAATGCGAGAAATCGAAACGGAGGCGATCGGATGCCACCAGCGAACCGGATTGCTTCACGTGCGGCCCCAGGGTTTCTCGAAGAGCGGCGTGGAGCATGTGTGTCGTGGTGTGGTGAGCGGCGGTGGCGCTTCGAGTTTGCTCATCGACGCGAGCCGCGACTCTCTGGTCACGCGCCAGAGCACCCTTTCTCATGCGAACTCGATGGGCATAAACCCCGGGGACGGGCACCTGCGTGTCCAGCACGTCGGCCACGCCATCTGGGCCGGACAAAATGCCCCGGTCGCCTACCTGCCCACCGCCTTCGGCATAAAAGGGGGTGTAGTCGAGAAACACTTGGCCTTCCTGACCCTCGACGAGGGTCGGAACTTCCTTATCCTCCTGGGTGAGAGCGATGACTTGGGCGTCATCGACCACCGTTCGCTCATGGCCGAGAAACTGAGTCTCTACTCGGTTGTGAATGTCTCCGTAGATACTCTTGTCGATACTCCTGTCGGCGGCGGCCCTCTTCCACGATTCACGGGCGCGGCGGCGTTGTTCCGCCATCTCCTTTTCGAAACCCTCTGCATCGACGGCTATCCCTTGCTCGGATGAGATCTCGTCGAGCATGTCGAGCGGTAAACCGAAAGTGTCGTAGAGCTTGAAGGCGTCGGGTCCGGCGAGCCGACCACCCTCTGGCACGCCGTCGAGCACTTTCTCCAGGGCAACGATTCCGGTAGCCAACGTGGTCTTGAATCTATCCTCTTCCGAGTGCACCACGCGGTTCACGAGGTCTTGGCCCAGCAACAATTCGGGATAGGCCTCTTGCATTTGCTCCACAACCGTTCTCGTCAACTCGTGGAGGAACGGTTCCTCAAGCCCCAGACGTTTTCCGTGACGCATGGCGCGGCGCATGATCTTGCGCAACACGTAACCGCGGCCTTCGTTCTGGGGCATCACTCCGTCGGTGACAAGGAACGTCGTGGCCCGAACGTGATCGGCAACGACTCGGAACGAGACATCGTCCTCTGGCGCGACGCCGTACGTCTTGCCGGTGAGAGATTCGATCTCGGCGATATAGGGTTTGAACAGGTCGGTGTCGTAGTTGCTATCGACTCCCTGCGATACGGCGGAAATCCGCTCCAAGCCCATTCCGGTGTCTACACTCGGAGCGGGGAGTGCGTTTGTTTTGCCGTCCGTGTTACGGTTGAACTGCATGAACACTAGATTCCAGATCTCGAGCCATCGATCGCACTCACAGGCCACGCCCAGGCAACCCTTGAGGGCTTGGCAGGGAAGGTGATCACCCTGGTGGAAATGGACCTCCGAGCACGGTCCGCAGGGCCCAGTGTCTCCCATCGACCAGAAGTTATCCTCCCGGCCCAAGCGGTGAATTCGCTCTGTCGGGACGTGGCCGGCCCAATGCTTGGCGGCCTCGTCGTCGGCCGCAACCTCGTCGTCGCCTTCGAAGACGGACACTGCCAATCTCTCGGATGGCAGCTCGAGCTCTTTGGTGAGGAAGTCCCAACCGAAATCGATAGCGTCTTTCTTGAAATAGTCCCCGAAGGAGAAATTGCCTAGCATTTCGAAGAACGTGTGATGCCGCGCGGTCACGCCGACGTTTTCCAAGTCGTTGTGTTTGCCCCCCGCCCGCACGCACTTTTGTACGCTGGTGGCACGAAGGTAGTCGCGTTTCTCTACTCCCAAAAAGACATCCTTGAATTGGTTCATCCCGGCGTTAATAAAGAGGAGCGTCGGATCATTGTGAGGTACGAGAGACGAACTCGGGACCACACGATGCCCACGCTCTTCGAAAAAGCCGAGGAAGCGCTTTCTGAGCTCGGCGGATGTCATGTGGGGTCCAGTCCTCTCAGTCATGCGTCGTCTTTGCTTTGCAATGCTTCTCGTATCGCCTCCGGGCTGAACCCCCGCCCGTACAAGTGCCGATACGCCCGAGCCAGTCTTTGGCGGGGCGTGCCAGGTCGTCGATCGGTGCGCCGAAAACGTTCGAGTCCTTCGGCCACCGATTCGGATTCTCCCGCCGGAAACGCTTCCGCCACCGCTTGCGCGATGTGAGAACCGGCGAGCCCGCGTTTGAGGAGCCCTTGGGCGATTCGGGCCGGCCCCCAGTGTTTGCGGCGTCGTGCCGCATGTGCGAAAGCCTGCGCAAAGGCGAGATCATCGACGTAACGTCGGTTGCGCAGCTCAGCGAGGGTCGCAGAAATCTCGGATGCCGGGTAGCCTGCGCGTTCCATTTTGAAGGTGAGCTCCCCTTCGCTATGCGCGCGTCGGGCCAGCCGGATCAGGGCGAATTCCAGAGGCGAGCGGTTTACGCTTGTGCGCTTGCCCTTCCTAGCTGAATTCGAACTCGGAATCACCCCGGTCATCCATGAAGTCGGACATGCTCTTCTCCATCTCCTCTTGAGCCAGGTCGCTGGTGGACTGAATACCCTGGATCTTGAGTTTGAACTCGTCAGGGTTACTCGCCCGGCGTAGGGCCTCATCGTAGGTGATGAGGTCTTTCTTGTAGAGATTGAAGATGGACTGGTCGAAGGTCTGCATTCCGTATTGCGAAACTCCAGCGGCGATCGCTTCGTGGATTAGTTTGGTCTTGTCCTTGTTGATGATGCAGTCGCGGATGAACGGGGTGGCGATCATCACTTCGACGGCGGGGACTCGATCATTGCCATCCACGCGGGGGATCAATCGCATGGAGACGACCGCCTTCAAAACGCCTGCCAACTGGAGCCGAATCTGTTTCTGCTGATGGGGCGGGAAGACCGAAATGATCCGGTTGATAGTTTCGGTCGCGTCCAGGGTGTGCAGCGTCGAGAGCACGAGATGGCCCGTCTCTGCGGCAGTGATGGCGGTCTCGATCGTTTCGTAGTCACGCATCTCGCCAACCAGGATGACATCGGGGTCCTGACGCAAAGCGCTACGCAAGGCGCCGGCGAAACTCTTGGTATCGACCTCCACCTCGCGCTGGTTGACGATGGATTTCTTGTCTCGGTGCAAGAACTCGATCGGATCTTCGATAGTCATGATGTGCTCGCAGCGATGAGCGTTGATGTAGTCGATCATCGCGGCGAGGGTGGTCGACTTACCGGAACCGGTCGTTCCGGTACAGAGGATGAGTCCTCGTGTTTCTTTGGCGATTTTCTCGAGGACCAGCGGTAGGCCAAGCTCCCGTATCGTGAGAATCTTGACCGGGATGACACGGAGGACCAAGCCGACCGTTCCACGCTGCTGGAATACGTTACAACGGAAGCGGCCCAAACCGGGAACACCGTAGGCGATATCGATCTCGAGATTATCCTTGAACTTCTGCTTTTGACGGTTGCTCATGATGGAGAACGCCATGGCGATGGTGTCTTCCTGCATGAGTCTCTTCATCTCGACCAGAGGCACAAGCTCTCCGTTGATCCGGAGCACAGGATGGCTGCCGACCTTCAAATGCAAGTCGGAAGCCTTGCGCTCCGAAGCGATCTTCAAGAGATCGTTGATATGCATCGTTTCGCCCCTTTCAAACGTCGCTTATGCGAATCGCCGTCGACGTTCCGGTATCTTCATCAGGCCGCAGACCCGGCTTCCTTTTTGGACAACCCCTCACGAGAAGCTTCGGCGGTGTAGGTGAACCAATCGTGACGGTCCTTTCGTTCACCGCTAAGGATTCCGAAAAACTCATCTTGAAGACGCTTGGTTATCGGGCCCCGCTTTCCGAGGCCCACCGGGATCTTATCGATGGAGCGGACCGGCGTGATCTCGGCCGCGGTCCCTACCATGAAGACCTCATCCGCCGTATAGAGTGCCTCGCGAGGAATGACCTGTTCTTTGGTCGGGATGCCTGCATCGTTGGCCAGCGTCAGTACGGAATCTCGAGTAATACCTGGCAAAATCATGGATTGATAGGGCGGCGTCATCAAGGTTCCATTCGATACCAAGAATAGGTTCTCGCCACTGCCCTCGCTCACGAAACCAAAAGTGTCGAGAGCGATTCCTTCGGCGTAGCCTTCTACGACAGCCTCCATCTTGATGAGCTGCGCGTTCATGTAGTTGGCACCGGCCTTGGCCGTTGTCGGAAACGTGTTGGGTGCGACTCGATTCCAGGACGAGACGCGGACATCGACGCCTTGAGCGATGGCCTCTTCGCCGAGGTACTTGCCCCATTTCCAGACCATGACGTAACACTCGACCGGGCAGGGAAAGGGATTGACGCCGAGCGAGTGATAACCTCGAAACACGATGGGGCGTATGTAACATTCGTCCATAGAGTTGACACGGATGGTCTCGAGGATCGCTTCGGTTAACTCCTCGGGGCTAAAGGGAATCTCCATCCTATAGATCTTACAGGAGTTGAAGAGCCGCTCCACATGCGGCTCGAGTCGGAAGACTCCCGGCCCATTGGCCGTGTTGTAACAACGAATCCCCTCGAAGAGAGCAGACCCATAGTGAACGACGTGAGAACCAACGTGAATGGTCGCCTCATCCCAGGGGACGAATTTACCGTTCATCCAGATTTTCTCAGATTTCGGAAGCACGTACTGCTCATCCTCGCCCGGATAAATTCGTGAGTTGTTTCCCGGTGGATTAGTCCAAATATCACCCTAATCATACCATCCTAGGGCAAAAAACCCAATTCTGTCAACATGTTCGGCCAGGAGGGGTGGTAGGGGTAACTCCCCCGCACCGACGCCTGGCCACCTTGAGCATGAGCAACTGCGTATTTTGCCGTCCGAGGGTACCGTCTTGTTTCGGCGTCTGGCTAGGTCGATTACTGGCAACCTCCCATTTTGACGCCAGCATGTAGCGGGCCCGGGCTAGGCCGGCCTTACTGCTTCTCGTTACAAAAGGGGCAGTTCTCGGCGCGAGGGTGGACGGGCTTCCGGCAGTGCCAGCAGAACCGGCTCGTGGGCCGTTCGCGCGCCTTGAGTCGCTTCCGGATGTCGGTCAATCGCGACGCTCGGTAGTCGATCTCGGAGACCGTGGCCAGGTCATCGAGGAGCTCACCGGCCCCCTGATACCGGTCGGTCACTTCGGGAGCGAGGGCCTTTTCAACGATTTCATTGATCTCTCGAGAGACGGAGCGGTTTCGCTCTCTGGGCGGGACCAACCGTCCCGAGGCCGCCATCTTTTCCAGCTGTCTGGGGTTGGTGCTGAAGTAGGGAAGTGAGCCGGTCATCATCTCGTACATGATGACGCCGATGGAGTAGACGTCGGAGGCGAAGACCGTCCGCCCCTGGAATTGCTCCGGCGCCATATAGGGGGGACTCCCGATGATGGTGGAGGCGTGATCGGCTATCTCTAGAAACCGCGAAGTACCGAAATCGGCGATCTTGACGTTGCCCGACTCGGTGATAAGCACATTTCCTGGACGAAGATCTCGGTGCAGAACACCTTGGCGGTGAGCGTAGTCTACCCCGTCGCAAAGCTCTCGGGAGAACGCAAGCGCCCGCGGAAGGTCGATCACCTTGTCCTGGCTCAGGATCGCTTCGAGAGTTTCTCCTTCGACGAACTCCATGACGATGAAGAAGTAATCGTCGGCCTTCTCGGCGGTAACTATTCGTACGATGTTGTCGTGATCCAGCGCGGCCAGTAACCTGGGCTCCCGAAGAAGCTCGGTGAAATCGACGCTCTGACGGTGCGGAACTTTGATCGCGAACTTCTTGTCGATCCAAGTGTCTTTGACTAGGTAGACGGTGCCGAAGCCGCCGCTACCTAGAGTCTGGAGGATTTGATACTTGCCGATCTCTTGACCGAGGAGAAACATCCGCGCCGAAGTATAGCACCATCAGGAAATTTCTCTAACGGCCCCGTCTGGATTGGTGCGGATGGGCTCAGCGTTGTGAAAGCCACTCCAAGATCGCCGTGGCCGCCAGGGCTGCAGTCTCTGTCCGGAGAGTTCGAGGCCCAAGTCCGACCGGTTCGAATCCCTTGGCGAGGGCGGCGGCGAGCTCCTCTTCGGCCCAACCGCCTTCCGGGCCGATGATTACCAGACAAGGTGACGGGCGGGGTCCGCCACGGAGAGACGGCCCGCCCAGGGTGAACAGAAGGCGGCACGAGTGATCATCACGTTCGATGAAATCTTCGAAGGCGACGGCGTCTTCTATTTGCGGAACGACTCCGCGGCCCGATTGTTTGCACGCTTCCTCTGCGATCCGGCGCCAGCGGGCTGACTGTCCCGCTGCACGGCGAGGGGACACCGCGGTGCGACTAGTTAGCAGGGGAACGATACGGTGAACACCCAGCTCGGTGAGCTTTTGGACGATCCGGGCCATGCTGTCCGTTTTTGGTACGGCGACCGCCACGGTGAGCTCGAGAGGGGATTCTCGGGTGGCGACGGGCTTGAGTAGCTTCGCCGCGGCGGTTGTTTTGTCGCAGCGCGTCAAGACAGCTTCAAATTCCTTGCCTTGCCCGTCGAAGAGGACGACTTCGTCGTCTGGGCGCAATCGAAGTACGTGTAGCAAATGGTGCGCCTCGGCACCGGCGATCACCACCTCGCCCTCAGTGGGGATATCAGGCATGAGGAAGCGTCGTTCCCGCATCAACCCGTCGAGCGGGCGAGCAGGGTGGCCCATTCGCCCGCCGTGTAGTAACGAACTGGTTCCACATGGGAAGGGAGGCTCTTCATTAGACCTTCGACTTCCGAGACCAGAAGTCCGGAGAGGATGATCGCGCCACGAGGCGCGGCCCACGCGGTCAGTCTCTTGAGGTGCCGAATCAGAATTGGAAGAGTGAGGTTGGCGATAACGAGATCGGCTGCGTCCGGACGAACATCAGAAAGGTCGCAAGTCAGAACTTCAACTCGCTCACCCAGCCCATTGTGGTTCACGTTCTCTCTCGCGCAAGATGCCGCCGCGGGATCGTTTTCGATGGCGAGCACCGTCTCGCAGCCTAGCGTTGCTGCCGCCATCGCCAAAATCCCGGTTCCGGTTCCTACATCGATGGCGCTCATTCCCGGTGCGGCGCATTCTTCGATGAGTTCTAGGCAGACCCGAGTCGAGTCGTGACTTCCCGTGCCGAACGCTTGCTCGGGGTCGATACGAAGGACGAAGCGCCCGGTCGTTGGAGGCTTTTGCCAAGACGGCGAGACGTAGAATCGCTCACCCAGTGCAAGACCTGTCAGTCCCTTCCGCCACTGCTCGAGCCAGTCCTGTTCGGCAACGACAACGACCGGGCCTATTCGAAGGCGAGGCAGTGCCCGCGCAAGTCGCTTGCTGAGCGGTCCGAGATCTGTGCGGGGGGGAAAAAACGCGCGTATAAACGCGGCCCCCGGAAGCGTTTCCGTCCCTAGGCAGCGTTCTTCGAAGAGTGTGCAGAGGGCCGCGTCGACGTCCTCACTGGGTCCTTTGAAGAGAAGGCTAGGGTAGCTTCGTTGGGATCCTGCATCGAGTCGAGGCATGGGTCAGGGCTGACATCGACGACCGGCACGACAGCCGAAGCTTTCCAGGCCAGCGCGTCGCCCTCGTCGACGGTCTACGATCCGAAAAGTTTCCCGAGGAAGCCCTTTTCCTTCGGGTTTCCTTCGTGCGTTGCGGACAAGGGGGGCGTCAGCTCTCCAAGTTGAGCGAGTAGTTTACGTTGTTCGCCGCTTAGCTCGGTCGGGGTGACCACGTTCACCGCAACCAGTTGATGTCCTCGGCCGGCCCCGCGAAGTCGAGGGACGCCTTTTCCTTTGAGCTTGAAGATCGTTCCGGTTTGCGTCCCCTCGGGAACGCTGATCCGCTCCTTGCCATCGATGGTCGGAACTTCGATCTCATCGCCTAGGGCAGCTTGAGCAAAGCTGATGGGAACCTCGCAGAAAATATCGTCCTCGCGACGCCCAAAGAAGGGATGATCCTCTACCTGGAGAAAGACGTAGAGATCTCCAGGTGGTCCGCCGCCCACACCGGTCTCGCCATCGCCGGTTAGGCGAAGCTGCGACCCGGTGTCCACTCCGGCCGGTATTTTGATTGCGAGCTCACGCTCCCGGGAAACCTGGCCGCTCCCAGAGCATTCTGGACAAGGGGTGGGGATGACTTGTCCGGTGCCGTGACACCTTCCGCAGGCACGCGAGACGACCAGGAACCCTTGTTGGTAGCGAAGATGTCCGCGACCGTCGCAAGTGGAACAAGAAGACTTCTCGGTTCCTGGCGCTGCGCCGGTACCACTGCAATTGGAACAGGTTTGGTCGCTCGGGATCCGGATGCGCGTCTCGGTTCCTTTGACCGCTTCTTCGAAGGTGATCTCCAGATCGTAGCGGAAATCTGCGCCGCGTCGGACGGAGCTTCTCGACCGCGCTCCACCGAATATGTCACCGAAGCCGAACAGGTCTTCAAAAATGCTTCCGCCGAAAATATCGGAGAACTCGCGAAAGATGTCCTGGTTGACCGAGGGACCGCCTTTGAGACCGGCGCGACCGTATTGATCGTAGACGGCCCGCTTTTCGGGATCTCCCAGAATGCTGTAGGCTTCCGCGGCTTCTTTGAACGCTTCCTCGGCGTTCTTGTCCCCGGGATTTTTGTCTGGGTGAAGTTTGACGGCGAGCCTTCGGTAGGCGCTCTTGATCTGCTGTTGACTTGCTGCTTTACCGACGCCTAGAACTTCGTAGTAATCTCGCTGGCCTATGCTGACCAATCGCTGGCTCCCCTTTGTTGTTGCGTCAGCTTCCGAGCATTGCCTGCGACAAAGCCGCGGCGGCAGATTCCAACTCGGTCAAAGCCGACTTTAGCTCCTCGACACTGCCGTCCTTTTTTTGTTCTGCGCTCGCCAAGGCATCACTCGCTTTGGTCTTCTCCTCGTCGGTCAGTTTGTCGCCGAATTCGTCGAAACTTTTCTTGGTGCTTTCCAATAGTCCCTGTAGTTGGTTTTCGACTGCCTCACGTTCTGTCTCGGTTTTCTTGTCTTCCTCGCGTGTCTCGGTCTCCGTCTTTAGGCGGTTCACTTCGGCCTCGGAGAGACCGCTCCCGGCGCGGGTCACGATATTCTGTTGCCGGCCGGTAGCCTGATCGAGCGCGGTCACTTGGACGATGCCGTTCACGTCGATCTCGAAGGACACTTCGACCTGGGGGACTCCCTTCGGTGCGGGGGCGATGTCGGTCAGTTGGAACCGACCCAGTGAGGTGTTGTAGGCGGCTTGCTCGTTCTCGCCCTGAAGAACGTGAACCTCGACCTTCGTTTGGTTGTCGGTGACGGTCGTGAAGATCCGGCTCTTCTTGGTGGGAATGGTGGCTTGACGATCGATGGGGGGAGTAAACGTCCCATCCTTGGTCTCGATGCCGAGCGTGTGCGGTGTGACGTCGAGCAGCACCAGGTCGGTGACCTCTCCGGAAAGGATACCGGTCTGGATCGCGGCGCCCATCGATACGACTTCGTCCGGGTTCACACTCCGGTTGGGCTCGCGGCCGAAGACTTTCCGGACGATCTCGAGCACCTTGGGCGTACGGGTCTGGCCGCCCACCATAACGACGTCCTCGATCTCGTCCTTGGTAAGGCCGGCGTCCTTCAAGGCGGTCATGCACGGCTCGACCGTCCGCTCTAACAAAGGCGCAATCATCTCCTCGACCTGTCCTTTGGTGAGGACGGTGTTGAGGTGTTTAGGGCCGGACTGGTTCGCGGAGATAAAGGGAAGAACGATCTCCGATTGAGCGGATGTTGAGAGCTCGCACTTGGCCTTCTCCGCAGCTTCCTTGAGCCTTTGGAGGGCCATGCGATCGCCGGTGAGATCGATCTCGGTCTCCGTTTTAAACTCATCGACTAGCCAATTGATGATCAGCTGATCGATGTCCTCGCCCCCGAGATAGGTGTCGCCACCGGTAGCGAGTACCTGATACAGCCCGTCTTGGAGCTCTAGGATCGAGATGTCGAAAGTGCCTCCACCGAGGTCGTAGACCGCAACCTTGGTGGCGCTCGTTTGTTGGGCTCCGTAGGCCAGCGCGGCTGCAGTGGGCTCGTTCAAGATACGCAGCACTTTCAGCCCAGCAATTTGCCCGGCATCCTTGGTAGCTTGCCGCTGCGAATCGTTGAAATACGCCGGCGCGGTGATGATGGCGTCTTCCACCGGTTCACCGAGATAGTCTTCCGCCGCCGCCTTCAGTTTCTGAAGGACGATGGCGGAGAGCTCGGGGGGGCTATAGATTTTATCGTCGATCTTGATGTGGGCGTCTCCGTTGGCGGACTGGACCATCTCGTAGGGGAGAATGTTCTTAGCGCTCTCGATTTCTGGAGAGTCGAAACGCCGTCCGATCAACCTCTTCACGCCGTGGACGGTGTTTTGGGGATTGGTCAGGGCTTGCCGCTTGGCGATCTGTCCCACTAGCCGCTCACCCTTGTTGGTAAAGGCCACGATGGAAGGAGTTGTCCGTGCGCCCTCCTGATTAGGGATGACTTGTGCGGTTCCGCCTTCCATCACGACAATGCACGAGTTTGTCGTGCCGAGATCTATTCCTACCACCTTGCCCAATGCTTAGCTCCTTTGTTTCTGGCTTCGTCGGCGAGCGATTCGGACGCCGAGAACCACGCCCTCGATAATTCCGGGTCTATCATCACACTAGGCATCACATTAAGCATCGGATTAGGCTTCAGACTTCGAACTGTCGTCGGCAGCCCGAACTTCCTCGGGCGACTCGGTATCGTTATCTTCCTCGTTGAACGAGGGGTTGTGGCCGACTCTGACCATCGCCGGTCTCAACAAACGCTCCTTAAGAAAGTAACCCTTTTGAAGAACATCCAGAATCTCGCCTTCGCGGTGTTCGGTAGTTTCGACGCGAGCCACGGCTTCATGTACGTGAGGGTCGAAATCCTCCCCCAAAGCCGCTACTTCACGCAGGCCAGCCTTCTGCAAAATGTCACTGAATTGGCGATAAATGATGGCGACTCCTTCACTGATCTGGTTCTCGGGGCCCGTTTCGGCGGACTGCGCGGATCCCAAAGCGCGTTCCAAGTTGTCCAGCACCGGCAGGATCCCGAGAACTAGCTCGGAGGTTGCGTAGGAAACGAACTCTTTCTGCTCACGCTCGATGCGCTTCCGATAGTTCTCAAACTCCGCGTGTTTACGACGGAGGAGGTCTTGGGTTTCCTGGAGCTCCTG
The DNA here is from genome assembly GCA_965219415.1 of Candidatus Marinacidobacterales bacterium. Classification (GTDB taxonomy): domain Bacteria; phylum Acidobacteriota; class Vicinamibacteria; order Marinacidobacterales; family DATDRI01; genus CBDCNP01. The sequence goes on along the minus strand of OZ244742.1, from coordinate 281,771 downwards.
GTTGAGTTTCTCGAGCCTTGTGTCTTCATCAACTGGTTCAGTCGGCTCGACCGCCGCTAGGCCAGTCTCTTCCTGCTCGGGCTCCACTGCTGCCAGCCCGTACTCTTCTTCTCGAGCCGCCGCGGGCTGAGGGGAGTCGGTGTGGTCCCTCACGGCGGATTCTTCCCGGTCTTCCCCGTTTGACCCGTCTGTCACCGGTATCGTTTTCTTGCTTTTACTCAGCGGACTTCTCCTTGTGTTCGCTCTGCATTGGATTGCGATCCGCGTTCATCGTATGGGTGTCGTCCATCCCTTCGCGGTGGCCTGACTGGGTTGTTTCATGATAATCCCTTGATTTTGTTGCCCCTGCCGTGGCTGATCGTATCCGACAACGAATGGGCGATGTAGTCCACGACCGAGATAAATTTTGCATACTTCATCCGGGTCGGCCCAATGATTCCGACCGATCCCAACTCTCGACCTCGGTACCGATAGCTGGCTGCAATCAGCGAGATGCCCTCGAGGTCTGGAACCGGCGCTTCCGAGCCGATAACGATCTGGAGGCCGCTGCCCTCTAAACAGGCGGTGAGGATTTCTAGGATGCGGTTCCTCTCCTCGAGCGTAGCGAAGAGTTGCTGTGCGCGTTCGATGTTGGTGCTGAACTCGGGCTTGGCGAGTATCCGCGAGGTGCCCTCGACGTACACGTCGGACGCTGCCGCGTTCTCCGCGAAAGCCACCCGACCCAAGGTCAAGGCGTTCTTGACGACACGATCGTATAGCGCCTGCTCTTCTCTCAGTTTCAAGAGCAACGTTTCCCTCGCCTCCGCGAGGGTGAAGCCCCGGAACGCGGTGTTCAAATACCGAGCGAACCGCTCCAGCTCTGGACCGGTGAAGTCTTCCGCGAGCTCGACCACCCGGCTTACGACCTGCGCCGTTTCCGAGACCACCACCACGAGAAGGCGTCGTGGTGCGAGCGTTACGAAATCCACCTGCTGCAACGTACTTTGCTGGATATCGGGGCCGATGACGAAGCTCACCATGTCGGTCATGCTAGCCAGGAGGTGGGAGGTCCCTTGCATGAGAGAGCCGACGTCCCCCTCCGACTGCTTCAAACTGCTTCCGATCATGTCCCGCTCGCCCGGCGACAGGCCGCTGCCGCTCATGACCGTGCTGACGTAGAAACGATATCCCTTGTCGGTCGGTACTCGTCCGGCCGAGGTGTGGGGTTGGAAGAGATAACCAAGCTCTTCGAGATCCGCCATGATGTTTCGAATCGTGGCTGGAGAGAGCCCCAGGGAGTTCACTTTGGCAAGCGTCCTGGAGCCCACCGGGTCACCGAAAGCGATGAACGTATGCACCGCTTGCCGAAGGATATTCTGGGTTCGGGTATCCAATTCTGGCGTCGTCATCCTTAGTCACTCGGAAGTTCAGACTTAGCACTCTCGGCTCAAGAGTGCTAAGTCCTTATTTAGCAAATATCTCCCGAGTTGTCAAGAAAACCGTCAGTTCGCGCGAAGCGCGGACGAACGACTGAGCTCGAACGTTGATTCCAGGGGTCAACAGAAAGGATAGCATACCTGCCATCGGCGGAGAAGCCTTGTCAGGACGCCGGGCGGAAAGCCTCCTGAGCGTTCAAACAGCCTTCTCAAAAGCTGAACGCCGTGGAAAATCGCTCGGATGGACCGTCCAGCTACCCGTCGAGTACTTGGTCTTAGCCAGGCGCCGAGCCGTCTCGATCTCGAAGCCCGAGAGGGCCTGCTCGGTGGCCGGTTGACCCATGGCGTACTCGAACTCGGCCGCTAGGTCCTTCATCAACTGCGACGTGGAGAGAGGAGGCTCGACGAGCTCGTTGACACCGACGGCGCGCAGCTCATTCGCGGCCTCTTGGCTGACGACCTGCGCCCAAAGTGCCGAATCGATGCTCATGAGGATCGAGCCGTGCTGCATGAAACCTCGGCGGCTCCACTTCTGGGCACTTCCAACCAGCTTGCGGCGCCTCGAAGTAAGCTCATGGCCGGTGGGAACGGCGAAACAAGGGAGCGCGTGGTTCGACAGCTGACGGGTCGGTGAGTGTTTGGAGGGAGAGGGAAGAGGATCCACCGGCACTCCCTTCTTCTCGAGGCAGCGGTGTAGCACGCGGCTAACCCACCAGTAGACGCTCCGCACCGAAAGCCCTCGAAAGGGTCCTTGCGCACCAGCGGCAACGCAATAGGTGAGTTCCTGATCGTGAAGCACCGCTCTTCCTCCGCTAGGGCGCCGGACCGTTTCGATCCCGAGTCTTCGACACGCTTCGAGGTCGCAGGTTTCTTCCAGATTCTGTCGGTAGCCGATGGAAAGTGTGGGGCGAGACCAAGAGTACAAGCGAACCGTTGGTGGTGCCTGGCCGCCGATCGCGGAGAGGAAAAGCGCTTCATCGACAGCCATGTTCATCGCTCCATCGTGAGGCGGATCGAGCAAGAGTCGAAAGGGAGATGTCACGTTGGAGCCGAGTACCCTAGTTCACAATAGGCTCAGCAGGTCGGCGAAGGAACGCTCCTGTGAGGTGGCGACGGGTTCGCAGGTCACTTTGCCTTGGTAAACGTTGACGCCTTTGCGGAGTGACGGGTCTGCTTGCATCGCGGGCACGAAACCATCGTGAGCGATACGCAGCGCGTAGGGGAGCGTGAGGTTCGTCAAAGCAAATGTAGAGGTTCGCGGCACCGCTCCCGGCATGTTCGCAACGCAATAGTGGAGGACTTCGTCCACGAAGTAAGTAGGGTCGCTATGTGTGGTGGGATGCGTGGTCTCGATGCATCCCCCTTGGTCGACGGCGACGTCCACGATCACCGATCCGCGTTTCATCTGGCGAACCATATCCCGGGTTACCAACTTGGGCGCCGCCGCACCCGGGACGAGCACCGCCCCCACGACGAGATCGGCGGTGCGAACCGATTCGAGGATGGTCAGCGGGTTCGACATCAAAGTTGTGATCAAGCTCGAGAACAGGTCGTCCAGGTACTGCATCTTGGAGTGACTCTTCTCGATGACGGTGACACGTGCACCCATTCCTACCGCCATCTTTGCCGCGTTCACGCCCACGACTCCGCCCCCGATGATGACCACATGGGCCGGCGGGACCCCCGGGACACCACCCAGAAGTATTCCTGCTCCCCCCTGGTTTTTCTCGAGGTAGTGCGCACCCTCTTGGATCGCCATGCGGCCCGCCACCTCGCTCATCGGTGTCAGAAGGGGCAGGGCTCCATCGTCGGTGGCGATGGTCTCGTAGGCAATCCCGGTTACCTTTCTTTCCAGCAACGCTTCGGTGAGCTTCGGCAGGGGGGCGAGGTGGAGATAAGTAAAGAGGATCTGCCCGTCGCGGAGCTTGGGTACCTCGGAATCCAGGGGCTCCTTGACCTTGATGACCATGTCGGCCTCTCGGAACACATCGTCGGCTGAGGGAACGATACGTGCCCCCGCCGCCTCGTACTCTTCGTTTCCGACGCCGCTCCCGATCCCTGCCCGGTCCTCGATGAGGATCTCGTGTCCAGCCTCGTAAAGTGTCTTGACGCCGCCGGGTACGAGGCCGACTCGGTACTCGTTGTCCTTCAACTCTTTTACCGTTCCGATTCGCATGGTGGTCTACTCTGGTCGGCTTTTTCAGACTCGAACGTGCCGCGTCAATTCGGCGTCAACTCACAAGACCGAGCCGGTTTCCCGACCACGATGGTCACTTTCCGTGAGGCTTTCCGGTGGAGCCGGGCGTCGACGCCGCCTCGGATCCCGGCACAGACGATGACGCCGCAGGTTTCTTTTGGCCCGAGTGCTCCTCGCTGACCGTCATCTGGCTGGCTCCGCGGAAGATGGCTCCTTCGGCGACGGCGATGCGCGGAGCGCGAAGATTCCCAAAGACCTTGCCGGTGCTAGTGATCTCGACCTTGCTCTTCGCCGCGCAATCGCCTTCCAGCTTGCCACGGATGGAGACGTTGTCCGCCTCAATCTCCGCTTTCACGCGTCCGGCTTCGCCTATCACGACCAACCCACGGCTCTTGATTTTGCCTTCCACGCGGCCTTCGATTTGGACGACCTCGCTCGTGTTTAGCTCGCCGGTGATGACCGTTTCGGGGCCGATGAGCGTACGGGCCGCCACCGACGCGGCCTCGCTTGGCGTTGAAGCACTTCGAGGACCGCTTGCCGGATTTGGCTTGTCGGGCTCAGATTTTCCAAACAATCCCACGTTACCTCCTGGGGATGTCCCGGCCGCTGTTGAATTTGGTCGGGTAGCGGCGGCACCTGTGAATACTCTTAGGCAGCAAACTCATCGCTGTCAAGAGATTTCTGTTTGCTTCTAAGCGCGTGAACGAAAGCGCCCATATGGCGATAGCCTTTGATACGCCGGAACTTTTTCTGCGCGGTGACGACGCCAAGAGCGGTCCATCGGCGAACCATGGAAGGACTCTTCCAACGCTTGAGGTTTCTCGATACTCTGCGAATGGTTCCGTTGAGATTCTCAATGGCGTTCGTCGTGGCAAGAGACTGGCGAAGTAAGGCGGGCAGCGCGAGCTTCACGACCGTGAGTGTCTCTTCCATCCCTTCACGAAGGCTTCCGGCAGCTTCGTCGTAGCCGTTTCGCTCGAGCCACGACACCAATGCCTGAAGTCGCTTGCGCGCCTTGTCGGCACTCTTGCACTTGTAGGCTTCCTTCATCGTCTGGAGCACGTAGGCGTGACGAGACTTGGGAAGGTACGAGCGAAGATTCCGGAGTTTATGGATCTGGCACCTTTGGATGACCGCGAGGTCCCCCAAAACGTCGACGAGTGCCTTGCGGATGCCTTTGCCTCCGTCCACTACGCAGAGAATCGACTCATCGACGCGCAAGCCCCGTTCAAGAAGGTCCTGCAACATCGCGGTGCACACCCGAGAGTTCTCCGTCGAGCCCAGCCATATACCCAGGGGCACCTTCGTTCCATCTATTGTGATACCTAGAGTTACGACGACGGTCTGTCCGGCCACCTCAAGGCCATCCAGCATCAGTGCCGCAAGCTCGAACTCCTCTAGCCGCCGAGACAGGTATTCCTCGAGCTTCTTAGTCGTCTGGCTCACGAGGTGACGGCTGGCGGCACTCTTACTCGTGCCACGAGACTTCAACTTGGCCGCGGGGTTTGTCCAGACTCGATTCGTAATTTCGGGTCGATACCCCCACCAAGATCTGATTCAACGCTCGCTCTAGAAGCGGGTCTTCTTCGCGGAAGGCTTCGAAGTGTGGAAGCGACGCCTCCTCGCCCGACTTCGAGCGAACTCGAGGTCGCGACACTTGGATGCGACGACCACCGAAGCTCAGCTCTCCGTTCGTGCTCCCCCAGTGGTTATGAGTTCGCTCCTTCTCGTGCTTGCCCTTGAGCCCCGCGATCTCCTCGGCGTCCTCTCTGAGCAGTAGGTGCAGAGCTGTCAGTCCTTGCTCGTACACCCATTCCGTCAGTTCCGCCTTCGTGGCCGCGATCCCAGCTATCATCGGTAGCAGTATCTGACCGACTTGGCCAACTACCTTGCCCGTAGGCGAGTGCGTTTGCTTTCTTACTGGCTTCTTTGATTTCCTAGGCATTGGTGGCTCCTTGTCCCCCTCTGGAGACGGTTGTTTGGCAGACCTATTCTTAGGCCGGCCAAGGAGCCGCCGCTACCCCAAATTCAACATCCGGCGGGACATCCCCTACCTCCTGGAGTTTGGGCTCACGCCGCAGCGCTCAAGTAGGGTCCAACCGCTGCAGCGAGTAACGAGGTGAGAAAACGATGCGTCGTGGTGGGTGCAACATGCGTCGGTTTCACCACTCTGGAGCGGGCGACGGGGTTCGAACCCGCGACCCCAAGCTTGGGAAGCTTGTACTCTACCAACTGAGCTACGCCCGCCCCCAAACCTAAAGCCTAAAGATTATAGCGGGGCTCAAATCGGACTGTCAAAGGAACCGACCTAGCAATGGCACTAGGCGCGTACCACTGCCAATACTTCCTCACAGCGGCGATTCATCTCTGCTTGGTCCAGGGCTTCGAGATTCAGACGTAGCAGCGGCTCGGTGTTGGAAGGCCGAACATTGAAATGCCAGCCGGCGTACTCGACCGACAGACCATCCAGCTTATGGATTTGCCCATCTGCGTAGTGCGACTCGAGCTTGGCCAGGACGGCGGGCACGTCACGGACCTCGGAGTTAATCTCCCCAGTGATGAAATACTTCTCACGGAACGGGGCGAGAAGCTCGGAGAGTTTCTTCCTCTTCTTGGAGATCAGCTCCAAGATGAGCAAGGCCGGTATCATCCCGTTGTCGGCGAAGTAGTTCTCCCGAAAATAGAAGTGGCCGCTTATCTCGCCCCCGAAGACGGCGTTCTCTTCTCTCATCCGTTTCTTGATGAAGGCATGCCCCACGCGGTTCATCAACGCACGCCCTCCGAGTCCCTCTACTGTATCCTTCACCGCCCAGCTAGCACGGGCGTCGTAGATGATGGTCGAGCCCGGCTCTTTCAGCAGAAATGCCTCGCCCAACAGCGCGGTGAGGAAGTCCCCGGGCACGAACTCTCCCAGGTCGTCGATGAAGAAGCAGCGATCTCCATCGCCGTCCCATGCGATCCCGAGGTCTGCCCCTCCGGCGCGAACTCTCTCGATGATTTCGCACCGGTTTTCCTCCACCAGTGGGTTCGCTTCGTGGTTGGGGAAATTACCGTCTGGTTCGAAATACATGTCGACCCGTTTGAGGGGGAGGCCGGCGAAGATGTCGGGGGCGATAGCACCAGCCATGCCATTGGCGGCGTCCATCACCACGCTCAATGGTCGAATAACGTCCGGATCGATGAAGCTCCGAACATGTTTTACGTAGTCGGGGAGGACGTTTTTCTCGACGCGTTCCCCGCCGGGCTTATCCGGAAGCTTGCGACCAGAAAGGATCCACTCCTTGATCTCCTTGATCCCCGCATCGCCGGAGAGTGCGAGGGCACCTTCGCGGACTAGCTTGAATCCGTTGTATTGTTTCGGGTTGTGAGAAGCGGTCACCATGGCTCCACCCGCAAGGTCGAAGTGGGGGACTGCGAAATAGAGCATGTCGGTAGTGGTCATGCCGATGTCTAGTACCTTCGCGCCGCCCGCCATGGCGCCTTCGCACAAGGCTCGAGCGAATTCCGGTGACGAATCCCGCATGTCGCGACCGACTGCAATTCCCTCCGCCCCCAGGTAGTCGATGAGACCTCGTCCGATCTTTTGTGCCACTCCCGGCCCGAGCTCGTCGGGGACGATTCCGCGAATGTCATAGGCCTTGAAAATGCCAGGTTCTATGGATTCTTCTTTCACGTGTCTCATCCCTCCGGATGACCGAGCCGACTGAAATCGGCGACCACCGACTTGTCTCCTAGGACGACGCCTCGATCCACAATGGCGTGTCTTCCGATATGGGTATTCCTGCCGACCACCGCGCCGTGCACGCGGGCTTCTTCGCCCACGCGGACGTTGGGCCAGAGAACGGAGTCGGCGACGATCGCACCCTCTTCGATGCGACAGTTGCTTCCAACCACTGCGAAGGGTTCGATTCGAGCCCCGGGCTTTACCGTTGCGCCGGCTCCGACAAACGCGGGTCCGGAGATCTTTGAGTCCTCATCCACCGCGGCGGCCGGGTCGATGTAAACGGCTCCGGGCTTTCCGTCGAAACCCGGAAGTTTGGCTTCGCCGCTCAAGAGGTCTTGGTGCGCCTTCAAATACTTCTCGGGAGTGCCGATGTCGATCCAGTAGCCGCGGTGAATGTAGGCGTAAAACGGGATCTTCTCTCGCAGGAACGCGGGGAAGACGCTTCTCTCGAAAGAGTAGTTCTTGCCGGCCGGTATGTGGGCAAGCGTTTCCGGTTCCAGGATGTAGATGCCCGCGTTGATTGTGTCGCACGTTATCTCATCGTAACTGGGTTTTTCCAAGAAGCGTCGGACGCGTCCGTCTTTCTCGAGCTCCACCAGACCATATGCGGCGGGGTTCTCGACCGGGGTGAGTACGATGGTAGCCTTGGCTCCAGTCGCTTCGTGTTGCGCGATAACTGCAGGCAGGTCCACGTCGCTTAGGACGTCTCCATTGAAGACGATAGTCCTGCTACCTAAAAACGGCTCAGCCTTTTTTACGGCGCCCGCGGTTCCCAGTGGCTCGGATTCGACGGTATAGAGGATCTTGACCCCGAGTTCGCTTCCGTCACCGAAGATCTTCTCGATTCTCCGCGGCTGGTAAGACAAGGAGAGTACGATTTCCGAGATCTCCGAATGACGCAAGATGTCGATTTGAAACGAAAGGAATGGTCGGTCGAGGATCGGTACGATGGGTTTCGGGGTGTGCATCGTGAGCGGGCGCAACCGCGTGCCCTTTCCCCCGGCGAGAATGACCGCCTTCATGGCATGCCTGTTGGGAGACTACTGTTGCTCATCGGAGGCCCTCAGCCGTGGTCTGGTGACTTAACAGATTCTCACCTAAAGTGCTGGAACGGCCCGGAATGCTAGCACGTGGTCGTTGAGCCTTTCAAGCTCCGCGACACTAAGCGCTTCAGATGCTATAGTATAGGTTGGTTGACAGCTTCGTTGATCGGATACCGACGAACCCAGAACTTGCCCCTGCTAAGACGAAAGAGAACTCGGTGAAGGCCCAGGACCTAGGGCGGAAGATTGCGGACAAGACGGTCCGTTTAGCCACCGTTGGTTTGGGTTACGTTGGTCTACCGCTGTCGGTGGAGTTCGCGAGAGCCGGGGTTTGCGTCGTCGGTATCGACATCGATCGGGAAAAAGTCGATGCCATTCAACGCGGCGAGTCCTACGTGCGGGACGTTCCCTCCGAGTCCCTGGCCAAGCTGGTGAAGGCAGGTACACTCTTCGCCACAACCGATTTCGATGTGCTCAGCGACAAGGACGCTGTCATTATTTGCGTTCCGACGCCCTTGTCGAAAACCAAGGATCCCGATCTCTCGTTGGTGGTCAATGCGAGTCGCGAGATCGCCAAGAGACTCCGCGAAGGCCAGCTGGTGGTGCTCGAAAGTACGACTTACCCAGGAACCACCGAAGAGCTGATTCTTCCGAGCCTACAAGAAAGTGGTCTGGAAGTGGGGAAGGACTTTTTTCTGGCGTTTTCTCCGGAGCGCGTGGATCCAGGAAATACTAGTTGGAATACGCGCAACACGCCCAAGATCATCGGCGGCACGACCCCGAGTTGCCTCGAAATGGCTCGCGCTCTCTACGCGCACGCGGTGGAACAGGTGATCCCGGTGTCTTCGACGCGCAGCGCGGAAATGGTAAAGCTTTTGGAGAACACCTTCCGAAGCGTCAACATCGGGCTCGTCAACGAAGTGGCGTTGATGTGCGATCGTTTAGGCGTGGACGTTTGGGAAGTCATCGATGCGGCAGCCACCAAACCGTTCGGCTTCATGCCGTTTTACCCAGGACCCGGGTTGGGTGGCCATTGTATTCCCATCGATCCTTTCTACCTTTCGTGGAAGCTGAAGACCTTGAACTACCGTGCTCGGTTCATTGAGCTGGCGGGGGAAATAAACTCCGCCATGCCGTATTACGTCGTTAACAAGATTCAGGACGCGTTGAACGAGCGACAAAAGAGCGTGAAGGGCTCTCACATCCTGATCCTTGGCATGTCCTATAAGAGCGATGTCGACGATGTACGCGAATCTCCGGGTCTGGATATTCTTAGAATCCTCGAGCAGAAGGGTGCGGAGGTAAGCTATCATGACCCACTAGTGGCTGAGCTCGAGATGGATGGCGATAGTTATCGTTCGGTGGCGCTGGCTGACGCGCTCGGCTCGACCGACTGTGCAGTCATCGTGACCGAACACTCTTCATTTGACATCGAGACCATCGTGGCTCAGGCTCCACTGGTGATCGACACGCGGAATGCGACCAAGCATCTTCGCTCGGAAAAGATCCTGAAGATCTGAGCCTCCGGACCCCAGGGAAGCCTTTGCGGGATTCATGACGCTTCCGAATCTACCCAACGCCCTGACCCTCAGCCGCATCTTTCTGGTGCCGCTGCTGGTGGTCGTTTTGCTGACCCGCACTGAGCGCTGGGAGATCATCGGCGGGCTGATCGTTGCGGTGGCCGCCTTTACGGATTGGCTGGATGGGTACTTGGCTCGGCGCCGCGGCCAGGTCACGACGCTCGGCATCATGTTGGATCCGATTGCAGACAAGCTTCTGGTCTCGGCCGCCTTCATCAGCCTGGTGCAGATGGATCTTGCCCCGGCCTGGATGGTTGTGGTGATCGTTGGCCGGGAGTTCGCAGTGTCTGGGCTCAGGAGTATCGCCATCGCTCAAGGCATTACGATTCCGGCAAGCGGATTGGGCAAGGGCAAGATGTTGACCCAAGTTATCGCTATCCTGCTCCTAATCCTCGGTAAGAAGTTCCTCGGGCCTTTCTTTGTCCTGGGCACCGTCGCCCTTTGGGTAGCGGTGAGCTTGGCATTGATTTCGGGTGTGGACTACTTCCTCCGCTTCTATCGAAAGGTCGGCGGGGAGATTCCGACCGGCAGCCGCGCATGAAACGGAGGAACGCCTCCTCGGCCCTCGAGGCAGGCGGTGGTCGCGGTTCGAAGCGTTACCGCCTGATCGACGAGATACCGGTAGTCTATTTGGGGCCGGATGCCCTTGGCGCCCTGAATCGAGGGAGCGGGGTCCTACTCGGGGCACAACGGCCTGGCTGGGTCGACGCCCTTTCCTTCGACGCGGCGTCGAACGGAGACTGGGAGGCGCTCGTGGAACGCCGCTTCCGCGAGGGAGGGGATTTGGAGTCGGTAGGGATCGTCGTCTCGGGCGTCGATTTTCGTCGCCTCAGCGAAAGGCTCTCACAGGAGCTGGTCCCAGGCGACGTTGTGCTCACGATCGCGGGCACAAAAGGAAAACCCGCGGCCTACGTCAACCGCGGGGATGTCCTTGTTCCGGCGCGCCTGAAGATCTCAGGCGTGAAGTGACCTCGAGCTACTTCAGCTCGACGAGATCGCCCCTCACTATATAGTCATAGCTGAAAGTAATAAGGGCCGTTGAGGTTTTGGGATGGACGGTCAGCACCGCGAGTTCTCCCAGCACCTTCCGCGGCGTTCTGGAGGTGCTGTAGCGAAAGATGGTGAAGATCGAGCCAGGAATGACACCGTCGTTCTCGCCCTGGTCGATACTTACCAAATACCCACGCCCTAGGCTTCCCAGCTCCCGAACGTCTTCTAGTGAGGCAATGATCGTCCCGCGATTCTGGCCGGTCTCAGGAGTCAGTCGGGTGACGCGTGCCTGGTAGGGCACGAGCGGAACGGGTATTGGCTCGAAGGGAACCAAGTAGTGCCCCTTCAGGATATCGCGGCAGGCACCCGTGATCTGGGCGGTAGCGGTGTCCGATTGGACCGCAAGGATGGTTAGCCATCCTGTCGTATTGATGAGCCATCCGTGCCCGCCGATCTTCCGGACGCGATCCCTGATGTAGTACTGGTCTCCGGCCTGAATCCCGTCCTCTTGTCCACGATTGAGATAGATAATGTCGCCTTCACTGACGGCGATGTGGACCTTGAAGGTATTCTCGCTCTCGAAGATACGGAACCCCTCGTCTTCTTTCTCGGACACGAAGCCAGCGCACTGGATCGATTCTTCCTCGGAAATGGGGAATAGGTTGGGGCCACTCGGGCCGCCCACGCCGGCCACGCCCGCCCCCGCCTCGCCCTCCGCACCGGGCACTCCTCCGTCTGGACCAGCCGCGCCGGGCTCTTCATCCGCGGCGCGTAGAACGTCTAGATCAGGAATGACGAGCGGATCACCCGGATAGATCCAATGAGGGTCGGTGATGTAGCGGTTGGCTTCCCAGAGTTGGGGCCAGAGAAAGGGATTCTCCTGGTACGTATTGGAGAGGTCCCAAAGCGTGTCACCCTTGACGATGATGTGCAGCCTCGTCCCCTCAGGGTAACTGTTCGGCGCTTGATAGGGAGACCAGTGGGGAGGGATGACAATCTCACCTCCCTCTGATGCCTGATCGGGGGACTGCTGTGCCCAGGCCAGCCCACCACTGACCAGGATCGCCATACCCCAAGTGCTAATTCGCGACGGTCGGGTCCTCACGATATACCTCCACTGGGATTTCAAACCGGAACTTGTATACCACGCTAACAGCTAGTTATCCGTGGTGTCAAGAGGTATTTGCGGGAAACCTTAAAGTGGTACTTGAAGGTTGCAATCGGCGAGGCGCGTTCGCAAAGCGCAATTTCGCGGCAAAATATCGTGTTGCAGCTATCAGCCTAGCCAGCCGTCTATGGGGTCTTGGGGCCCTCGTCCGCCTTGGCTTGGAGGGCTCCCAAACGCTCTTCCGCGTCGGCCTTGAAGTCGCTCGAGGGGTAGTTATCGATGAGCTCCTTGTAGTAAGGCATGGCTTGCATGGGAGAGCCGCACGTGACATGGGCCTCCCCCAGTGCCCAATACACCTCATCGTTCCGGCTGAAGTTCGGATAGTTCTCGAGGACTCCCTTGAGCCGGGCGATCGAGCCGCGACAATGTTTGCGGACCTTCAGATAAAACCGACCGACGCGGTACTCGTGGTCGGCCAAGGTCTCGTTGCAGTCCGCAAGGAGCTCGCGGCCGGTCTCCGCGTACGGACTACTGGGGTACAGGTCTATGAGTTTTTCGAGCTCTTCGACGGCGGTTCGAGTTGGGTCCTGATCTCGATCGGCGCTGTGTTTTTGTCGGTAGTAGGCGTAGGCGATCTGGTACTGGACGTAGTCGGCGCGGGGGTGGTTGGGGAAGAAGGTGAGGACATCGCGATACTCGGCGATCGACAGCACGAAGTTTCCAACCCCCTTCTGGTAGAAGTAGGAGTCGGCGATGCCGATGCGAGCGTCTCCTACGAACTGGCTCCTCGGGAACGTGTCGATCAGCTGCTGGAAGTAGCCGCGCGCTTCCTCCCAGTCTTTATCCTCTAGTCGTTCTTGTCCCAGATCCAGGAGCAGTTGATCGCCCCCGGCAGCGGAGGAGAAGTCACGAACCGTTGTCTTGTTTCCGCAGGAAACCAAAAGCGCCAGGCACACGAAGCTCGATGCCAACGTGATACCCTTCACTCTTGTCTCCGTTCGCGCCATAGGCGGTCAACCGATGATTGTAACCCATCGGCTCCTTTGCCGCCCTGCTGGAAGACGGCAGTTTTTAGCCACTCCCACTCCGCCTCCAGTCCCTCCTGCAGCTTGACCTTAGGCTGGTAGCCCAGATCGTTTCGCGCCGCGGTGGTGTCTGCATAGGTATCCCGCATGTCTCCTTTTTGGCTTGGTTCGCGGCGCAGGCGGAGTTTCGAGCCGGTGAGCTTCTCGATCTGCTCGATGACCTCGAGGAGGGACACTCGCGAGCCGCCACCGATGTTGTAAACGCTACCGGGGCGCCCTCGCGCCGCGGCAGCCACGGTGGCTTCCACGGCGTCGCTTACGTAAGTGAAGTCGCGTGTCTGCTGGCCGTCGCCGAAGAGATGAAACTCCTTTCCGTCGAGAGCGTTACGAAATAGACGATGAAACGCCATGTCCGGACGTTGGCGCGGGCCATAGACCGTGAAGTATCGCAGGCCCATGGTGGGGACGGAGTGGTTCACGAAGTACAGGTAGCACAGTTTTTCGACGGCAAGCTTGGATACCCCGTACGGCGACACCGGGTGCAAAGGGACCGGCTCCCGCATAGGCAGCTCCGCGGTGTCGCCATAGACGGAGGAGGAAGACGCGTAGACGAAGGCCTTCACTGGCTCTTTCGCCGCCGCCTCGAGAAGACGCTGGGTGGCCAAAATATTGTTATCGGTATAAATGGAAAATTCCTTTCCCCAGCTGGCTCGGACCCCGGCTTGGGCAGCCAGGTGGTATACCACATCTACATTTGCCAACAGTGGCTCGAGCTTCATCTCCTGAATCGGGGTTTCGACCAGCTCGAAGCGCGGCGATTGGGTGAGCGACGCTAGGTTCTCCTGTTTCATTTCTCGGGGGTAATAGTCGATGAAACTATCCACTCCGATGACGTTTTTCCCTTGGGCGGTAAGCGCCTCCGCCAAATGCGAGCCAATGAAACCGGCAACACCGGTGACCACGACGTTCATAGAACCAACCGCGCAAGTTGCTCTGGGAGCCGCATGGGCTTTCCTTGTTCGTCGACGGCGACATGAACGGTATTTCCGGTGGCCAGGAGCTCGTCGTCCGAATGACCGCTGATGCGGCGGACCTCGTACTCGAAAAGCAGACGGGCCCGTTTCGCCTGCGATACCTTGGTGATGACGCGAAGGAGGTCGTCGTACCGGGCCGGTTTGAGGTAGCGACAGTGTGCTTCGACGACGGGAAGGAACACGCCTTGACCCTCGACCTCTCGGTAGCTCACCCCGCTCTCGCGGAGTAGGTTGGATCGGCCCACCTCGAACCAATTGAGGTAATGAGCGTAGTACGCTACGCGCATCTGATCGGTCTCTCCATATCGAACTCGGATCTCACAGGTTGCTTCTGCCATGGCCGAATCAAGCCCCGGTGGTGTCGGCCTGGAGCATTTCTTCGAGCATCGCTCGAAGACGCTCCGCCGGGTCGTCGGCGTTGAAGATCGCAGAGCCGGCGACGACCACGTCTGCGCCTGCGGTTGCCGCCTCTCGGACATTGCCGATATGGATACCGCCGTCGATTTCGATCTCGAGAGGAAGGGCGTCTCTCGAGACTATCGAGCGCAATCGCTCGACACGAGCGAAACTTCCAGGAATGAAATCTTGACCAGGGAAACCGGGGTAAACCGACATGATGATGACGTAATCCACGTTCGGCAGCAGCTCCTCCACCGCACGGATAGGTGTCGATGGGGTCACCGCGACGCCGGCTTTCTTGCCGTGGTCACGGATGGAATGGATCGTTCGGTCTAGATGATGAAGCGTTTCCGGGTGGACCGCGATCATATCGGCTCCGGCATCACAGAAGGCATCGATCCACCGGTCGGCGTCTTCGACCTGGAGGTGGACGTCGAGCGGGAGTCGAGTAGTCCGTCGGATCGCTTCGACAACCAAAGGTCCAAAGGTCAAATTCTCTACGTAGTGTCCGTCCATCACGTCCAGGTGAAGCTGTTTCGCCCCGGCTTGTTCGAGCCCGGTGATCTGTTCTCCTAGCCGAGAGAAATCTGCAGAGAGAATAGATGGTGCCAGTCGCATGGCCCTTCCGAATGGATAGTCACTGGGCGGACGCCGGGGCTCGGCTAGAGACAACGTCAGGAGCCTTTGCTCACGTACAGTACGATGCGGTCTCGAGAGTGCACTTTCGTACCGGCCCCGGGAGTTTGTCTGACGACCACCCCCTTGCGGACGCCCGGGTAGTCGACGTATCGGATGCTGCCGATGCGAAGGCTGCCTCGTCGGACACGGTCCAAAATTGCAGAAAGCTCACGACCGATAAAGTCCGGCATGACATAAGCGGCGCCGCGGTACCCGCGGGAAAGGAGGACGGAGACCTCGGTTGCGTCACCCGCTTCTTCGTAGGCGGGCGGATTCTGTGCGATGACGGTGTCGGTTCCGTACACTTCACTGTGAACCCTCACGACTCGTCCGAGGGCGAAACCGTCCTGTTCGAGAAGGATCTGAGCCGATTGCAGGGACTCTCCCTCGACGCGCGGGACCACTCTCCGCTCTGGGCCGAGGCTGACCCACACTTTGACTGTGCGACCTTTCTTTAGCTTGGTGCTCGGCGGGGGCAGTTGGTGCACGATGAGGTCGGCGGGGAAGTCAGGGTGGAAGCGATTTCCCTCGTGCCTGAGATTCAGCTCGGCGTTCACCAATAGTGGTCCGGCATCCGAGAGCGCGGCACCAATAAAGTTGGGAACCGTGATCTCGTTGCCGCGGACCGCGAACGTGAAAGTTACGAACGCGGAGACGAGCCCGCTTGCCACGAGGGCGGCCCCGATCAAGACGTACTCCGCCCACTTTACAATCGCTGCGCCGAAACGGCTCTCCGGCTTCCAGGGCAGGAGGCCGTTGACGCGTCCCCGACGCGGTATGTTTGGCCCGGGCGAGGCCGATGCCCCCGCTCCTCTTACCATTCGCGTTCCAGGCTCCTCCCGTTTAGCGTTTTCAGCACCTCTCCATTCTAACTTGGCCCGCGCGTCCGCTGAAACCACTTCGAAGTCAAAGTCAAAGACATTAGACAGGATGGACAGCATGGACAGCATGGACAGGGTTAGACTCATGCTTTCTCGTGCAGGTGTTTGGCCGTCAAAATACGCTGTGCCAAAGAAAAACGTGGCGAGACGGCGGTGGCCAGGCGGCGGTTTTGATTTGCCGCCAGCGTCCGCTTACGCGGTTTTTGTAAGGGCGATGGCGTAGTAGCCGTCCACGTTGTCTCTTCCCGGTTCTGTCCTCAATGCTTGGTCTGGCCCAATCAAGTGGCGCGCCTCGCGGGGCAACGTCGCAGGAGGCTCGGCAGCGATGAAACCGGCGTGGCGTGACAGAAAGCTCTCGATGACCTCTTCGTTCTCTTCGGGTTCAGTCGAGCACGTGGCGTAGACGATTCTTCCTCCGGGGCCGAGCTGCGCGGCACAGGAGTCGAGCAACTGACCCTGCGTCGCGGCGTGCGACCTCAGGTCTGTCTCCTGCAGGCGCCACTTGATGTCGGGATTGCGTGCCAAGGTTCCGACGCTCGAGCAGGGCGCGTCGAGCAGAATGCGTTCGAAAAAATTGTGGAACGGTAAAGAACGGGAATCGGCGACGATCGGAACCAAGTTCGGCGACCCCAAGCGTCGTGCGAGCGAAGTCAAGAGTCGCAGGCGGGTGGGCCGCTGGTCGACGGCGAACAACAGGCCGGGTCTTACCCAAGGTGCGACCTCGGTGGCTTTCGCGCCCGGCGCGGCGCAGGCGTCCAGAGTGTGGGCACCGAGCTCGGCACCAAGGAGATACGGAATGAGTTGGGAGCCCGCCTCTTGGATAAAGACTGCCCCTGTCGAATAGAGCTTGCTCGCCGTCGCTTTGCCCGAGCTAACCCTCAGGCAGCGAGGCGCAATCGGGAAGCGAGAGGTGGTGATCCCTTCTTGGCCCAGCGCCACCTGTGCCGTTTCGAGATCAAAGGCTGGCTCGACACGCAGGTCGGTGGGCGGGCGACGATTATTGCGAAGGCAGAGGGCCTCCGCTCTATCGAGCCCGAGACGCGACAAGTAACGCTGAGCGAGCCACGGTGGATGCGACAGAGTCACCGCGAGGTAACGAAGTGCGTCGTCTTGCTTGCGCGGCAACTGCGGCTTGTCGCGTCCGCGGCAGATACTTCGCAGCACCGCGTTTGCGAGCTTCGAGCCTCCACCCGACCCGAAGGCGTGCGCCAATTTCACGGCCTCGTCGACCGCGGCCCGCTCTGGCACTCGGCTCAAAAAACGGATCTGATACAGGCCGATACGAAGAGCGATGAGGAGAGGACGATCGATGTTGGAACTGGGCCGGCGTGCATGAAACTCGATGATGTGGTCGAGCAAGGATTGCCAGCGGAGAACTCCGTAAACGAGCTCGGTGAGCAGATCGGTGTCGGCGGGGCTTAGCGCCCGGGAAGGACCTTCGTGCAGGAGGGCGCTCGGTGCGGCGCGTTTCCGCGCGACGTCGGTCAAGATGCTAAAGGCCGCCGAGCGGGCGGGCGACGGATCACGTGGGTCTTTTTCTCTCTTCATGTTGTCGTTCGGGCGAGATGCCGCGGGCCCGAGACTCCAGTGCTAGTGCCCTAGGAGTCTATTCAAACCTGGGCGCAGGTGCTAGCATATCGTTCCCCAACTTAGTAAAGGAGGATGAGGGGATGCCGGAGCAGAGATCTTTCCCTGAAGTTCCCATCGAGAAGCTGCGCTGGCGGTGTGATCCGGAAGACCTTCCGCTTCCAGACGACTAAAGACGTCCCCTGTGCCACGGATATCATCGGCCAGGAACGAGCCATCAAAGCCATCAAACTGGGACTATCCGTCCCCTCGCGCGGCTACAACATTTACGTCCAAGGTCTCACCGGCACAGGCAAAGAAACGACCGTGGAGTGCATCCTCGAGCAGGTGGCGACCGGTTCCAACATTCCTGGGGACAAGTGCTACGTGCACAACTTCGACAACGCCGACCGGCCGTTGATCCTCTACCTCCCGGCTGGCAAGGGCGCCTCGTTGCGCAGGGACATGGGCGATCTCATCGAGTACTTGGACCGGACAGTGCCGGCGGTGCTCGAGTCGGAGGAGTTCCAAACGCGGCGCAACCAAATGATGGAGACGGAAGGCCAAAAAGGGGCGGGAGCTCATCCGGGAGTTCGAAGAGCGCATCAAAAAGGAGAACTTCGTCCTCGTCGAGATTCGGTTCGGGCCCATGAACAAGACGGAAATCGCTCCCTTGGTCGAAGGAAAGCCGCGCTCTGCAGCAGAGCTCGAAAAGATGTTGGCGCAGGGGAATTTGGCCCGAGAGGAGTTCGAGCGAATCGAAAAGGCGCAGGAAACGCTGGGGGAGGAACTGGAAGACGTCCTGAAGCAGGCGAGAGAGATAGAAAAACAGATTGGCGAAGCCTTCAAGGCTCTGATTTTCGGATTCGGATTCGAGCTCGTGACGCCTCGGATCGACGAGTTGAAAACGAAATACGAGGGCGAAACGGTTCATGCTTACTTGGAAAACGTGCGCCACCACTTGCTCGAGAATCTCGAGAGTTTCGTACAACGTGACGACGGGGAGGGAAGCAAACAACTTGAGTTGGCCAGCCTGCTACAGGGGCAGCGAGATCGTTACCTCGAGTATCGCGTCAATTTATTGGTCGATAACTCCGCAGCCAAGCGGGCGCCCATCGTGATCGAGAACCACCCCACGTACCGTAACCTCTTCGGTACTATCGAGCGCAGTTGGGATCGTGCAGGGCAGTCGCAAACTGATTTTACGCGCATCAAGGCGGAGGTCTTCTCCTCGCCGACGGCGGCTATCTTGTCATATCGCTGCTCGACATGCTTTCCGAACCCGGTGTCTACCAATCGATGAAGCGTACCCTCAAACATGATCAGGTCGACATTCAGGGATACGACCCGATGTTTTTCGCCGCGACGGCGATGAAACCGGAGCCGATCGAGGTGGACGTGAAGGTACTGCTACTGGGGGACGCGCATTCTTACCAGGCCCTCTATTCCTTGGATCCGGACTTTCGAAAAATCTTCAAGATCAAAGGCCGACTTCGATACGGTCATGGAGCGTGACGACAAGGCGGTGCAGCGCTACGCGGAGTTCGTGGCGAGGATGGCCGAGAAGGAGCAAATCCTTCCCTTCGATCGGAGCGCGGTAGCGGCGGTGGTGGAGCAGGGCGTTCGGCTCGCCGGCCGCCAGAACAAATTGAGCACCCGTTTCAGCGACGTCGCGGACGTGATCCGTGAGTCGGGTTTTTGGGCGCACGAGGGGGGCAGCGAGGTGGTTCGGCAACAGCACGTCGATCGAGCCGTTGGAGAGCGTATCGATCGTTTGAGTCTCATGGAGACGAAGATCCGCGAACTGATCCGCGACGGGATACTCATGATCGATATTGACGGAGACCGCGTCGGACAATTGAACGGATTGTCCGTTTACGACCCCGGTGACTACCGATTCGGGAACCCCACCAAGATCACCGCCGCAGTGGCGACTGGCCGCGGGGGCATCATCAATACCGAGCGCGAGGCCGACCTTTCCGGCCGAACCCACAACAAGGGCATGCTCATCTTGGCCGGCTATTTCCGAGCCAAGTTTGCGCACCGCCGCCCGCTTAGCCTTTCGGCGAGCGTGGCCTTCGAGCAAAGCTACAGCGGTGTGGATGGAGACAGCACCTCTTCCACCGAGCTCTATGCGCTTCTTTCCTCACTGTCCGAGATTCCGCTCCGTCAGGACCTTGCCGTCACGGGCTCGGTGAACCAGAAGGGCGAAGTGCAGGCCATTGGTGGTGTGAACCAGAAGGTGGAGGGTTTCTTCGACGTGTGCCGCATCAACGGCCTCACCGGAACGCAGGGCGTTCTTATTCCCGCCTCGAACGTCAACGATCTAATGTTGCGGAAGGATTTGGTCGAGGCCATCGAAACCGGTAAGTTCCACGTGTACCCGGTTCGCACGATCGAGGAAGGGATCGAGATACTTGGCGGAGTGCCGGCGGGAGAGCGGGACGAGAAGGGCTTGTTCCCGGAGGATTCCGTCTACGGACGAGTCGAGTCCCGACTGCGAGAAATGACCAAGGGAATCAAGGAGCTGCAGGCAAAGGGGCGTGACGAAGAGGCGAATAAGGACGACCGAGAGGGCGAGAACGGTGACGAAGCGAAGGACGAGGAGGCGAAGGACGACGCCTAGTGCCGTTCCAACTCATCTCGATAAGCACCGCGCCGCCGCGCAGCGCCAAGGGTTTCCCCGGCTTGTCTGACCCCCTCACCCGGCGTCTGACTCAATGAATAGTGGCACGACATTCCTTGACGCCCACAGTCTTTACCGGGGTGTGGGAATAAAGGAACAAGAGCTTGCATTACGAGCCCACCTGCACTCACGATGAAAAGGAACGCGGCCCAAGCCCTCCTCGCTGTTTTGCTGCTCTCTTTCGTCGCTCTAGAGTTTCTCTATCCTTCAGGCCCCGAGATTACCGGCGAATCGTTTCACCCTGACAGACGAAAGTACGAAACGGTGCGCGCGATGCATTTCCAGAGAGGACCATACAATACTTCCTGAATGTGGCCTTCCGCCGAGAAAGCGGCAATCGTTACCACATCCGCAAATGGAATGTGCCGCTTCGCATTAGGACGCTCGGCAGGCCAAGCGAGGACGACCGTAATGCGTTGCGTCGAGCCGTTGACGAGTTGAGCCCGCTCATCGCGCCTCTGGAAATGATATTCACCGAACGAGACCCTAACGTCGAAGTCTATTTCTCGCGCGCTGCGGAGCTACCGAAGTATGAGCCCAACTATGATGGGGCCAGAGGCTATCTGGGCGCCCGCATCCAACCGAACTCACCGACCGACAACGTCGACGACATTCGTTGGCAAGTCTTCGACGGCTGGGCCTACGCGGTGGGCGACGTGGTACTCGGCACCAATCCCGTCTCCAGTGAACCCCGCGATCCGTCGAGGCGATCCAGCAGACGCTGCAGGATCTGCTTGTCACCTTCGAGATTGACGAAGCGATGCCGCATTGCGTGCTGTCACATATCGACGTACAAGCCGAAGTCGAACGGGAACGGCCCGGCAGCACCGCGTTGTGGTTTCAAAGCATCGCCGGCAGCGACACGAGCAACGCGACCTTCGACATCAGCTTGGAAAAGATGCTGAAATACGCGGACACGCGAACGGGACGTTTTGGACTGTACTTCGAGACCGGTCAAGGCGCCGATTTCACCAACGGCCACAGCCACGACTATGACATGGTGATTCACGAGTCGCGCAAGTATGGTTTCGCGCGGGCCCTGACGCAGAAGGTGGCGGAGGCACAGGCTCGCGAGGGCAGCCCGTTCCGACCCTGGGTGCATTTAAACGACGTGGCCGGATTCATTGGCCCGGAGGTCTTCCGCACGCGCGAACAGTTGGTGCGATGTTGTCTGGAAGACGTCGTCATGGGCAAGCTGCACGGCCTGTGCATTGGGCTGGACGTCTGCGCGACGTTGCACATGGACATCTCGCTCGACGATCTCGACTGGTGTCTCGCCGAAGTCATGCCTGCCAACCCCGCATACCTGATGGCCCTGCCCACCAAGATCGATCCCATGCTGGGTTACCTTACGACGGGCTATCAGGATCACGTCCGCCTACGGGAGCGGTTCGGATACAAAGTGAATGATCGGATGTGGCAATTCTTCCAGCAGTTGGAAGTGATCGACTCGAGCGGTCGTCCCACCGACCACTTCGGCGACCCGCTGTGGGTGTTCCTAAAGTATCATCGCAGGAAGGGCGATTCGCGCCGCGACGATGAAATCCTCGCGGAAGGTAAGTCGCAACTCGAAGCCGTGCGCAGCCGCGGGGTTTTCATCGCCGAAGGCCACGGAAGGACATCTTGGCAACTCGGACCTGCGCTGGAACGAGACATACACCGCATCTACGCCGATGCGAAGGAAAGCATTTGGACCGAACTCGAACCGGCCTTCATCGCCGCCATCCCCGATGTCTTCCGACTGGCGACCCGATCCGGCGACCGCACGGATTACATCCTGCACCCGGAAACCGGCGAACGACTGCTAAATGCGTCGGTGGAGAATCTCCGTGCGCTACGCCAGCGGTACGATGGCCGCTATAATGTCCAGCTCGTGTTGTCGGACGGATTGAATGCGCTGGCGATCATGGACGAAGGTCATCTTGGGCCGTTTCTTAAAAAGCTGCACGACGAACTTGCCCGTGAGGGTTATCAAGCAGCCCCTGAACAGATTGTCCTCACGTCGGGACGAGTGCGAGCCGGCTACCGCATCGGCGAAACGTTGTTCGCGGACTTACAGCAACCCCGCGCCATCCTGCACGTCATCGGCGAACGCCCCGGCACGGGCCACCATACTTTCTCGATTTACATCACGGCTCCCACCGGTGACACTTGGAGCCAAGCGGGCAAGGTAGATGACAACATCACCAAAGTAGTCTCGGGCGTCGCGACTACCGCTCTAGCCCCAACAGCCGGTGCCAGCCAGACCGTACAGATACTCAAAACGATGGCGTGACTAGCAGCGTGTACCGCTTCCTTCCGTAGAGGCTATCGCTCAGCGCCCGAGGACGTCTAACAATTGGTCGGGGTTGTCGGTCAGGATGCCGTCGACTCCAAGATCGACGAACCGCCTCATTTGGTTCTCTTCGTTCACCGTCCACACGTAAACGCGAATGTTCCGACCTCGGGATTCGCGAAGGAATCGTGGTGTCACGATCTCGAGATCTCCGAGGCGTGGCGGCACCTCGAAGGCCTCCGCTGCGCCCCGATAGAGGTTTCCTAAACGGAGTTTGCGCATCCACATGAACATTCGAATTTCCGGCGCGGTGGCTGAGGTCGCGACTTCCGGACATTTGGAGCGAAAGTCTCTCATTGTGGAAGGCTCGAACGACGCGACCAGCACCCTTTCTTCCATCCCGTAGGCCCGGATCATTTGGCAAAGTGGAGCAGCCAGTGCAGGGCTGGTTTGTTTGATCTCGACGTTCAACCTCATGTGCGGAAATCGTTGGAACACTTCTTCCAAGGTTGGAACGCGGAAGCCTTTACCTCGGAAGGGGTAGCTTGCGCCTCCGTCGTTCGTCCAATGGTAGCCGGCGTCGAGCGCCCGAACCTTCGAGTGCGTCTGTTCCCGGATGGCCCCGGCCCCATTGGTGGTTCGGTCGAGTGATGCGTCGTGGCAAACAACTAGAACATCATCGGCCGTACTATGGAGGTCCATTTCCAAAACATCCACACCGAGAGTCGTCGCCGCTTGAAAAGCGCGTAGGGTGTTTTCCGGCCAGAGTGCGCTTCCGCCACGATGCGCGACGACCAGCGGTCCCTCCGATTCGAAAAAAGCGTGCTCCGGCACGAGACGTGCGCGCAGCAGTAGAGTCGCGTAGGAAACGATCGCCGCGAGGACGATGGCTGCACCGAGCCAATAGACCCTTCTCCACATCGCCTGTCAGTATGTAGCACGGCGCGCAATACACCAAGGTGCCGTGTCCCAGAGGAAGGAAGGAGACCATGTTGCGTACGCGCGTGTGCGACCTTTTGGGGATCAAGCTGCCGAACTTCTCCGCCCCGATGGGGCCCGATCTTTCTGGTCCCGAGCTGGTTAAGGGAAAGATCCTCGAGGCCTGATGTTACTCGCCCCACCGGTCACCGGACGATAGACGTTGGCCTCGCGCGAACGCCGCCGCCGCCACACGCTTCTTGCCCTCAGCTTGGAGCTCCACCAGGAGCAGTCGTGTTGCACCGCCGCACCCGACGAGAATGCCTTCAGGCTCCATAGAAATTGTTTCCCCCGTTGCGCCTTCCCCTGAAGGCGCAACCGCGGCGCTCCATAACTTGATTTTCTTGCTGCCCAAGGTGGTGTGCGCTACCGGCCACGGAATGAACCCTCGGAGGGCGCGCTCGATCTCGACGGCGGTTTGATTCCAGTTGACTAACGCGTCGACCTGTTTGATGCGCGGCGCCAGCGTGGCGCGCGCATTGTCCTGCGGAATCGGTGCGATGCTTCCGGCTTCCCATCGTCCGAGTGTTTCTAGGATGAGATCGGCGCCCACTTGGGCGAGCTTGTCTTCCAAGGTTCGACTGGTGTCGTGCGGCTGGATGGAGAGCTTCTCTTGAAGAAGAATGGCTCCAGTATCGAGCCCCTCGTCCATGAGCATTGTCGTGATGCCGGTCTCCGTCTCCCCTCGAACGATGGCCCATTGGATGGGCGCCGCGCCTCGGTAGGTGGGCAAAATGGAGCCATGGACATTAATGATGCCCTTGCTGGGAATATCGAGAATCGACTTCGGAATGATCTGACCGTAGGCCGCTACCACGATGCAATCGGGAGTGAGGCTTTGAATCAACGCGACGGTTTCCGGTTCGCGAACCTTCTTGAGTTGATACACCGGAACCGATTTTTCCAAAGCGAACTCTCTAGTCGCGGGCGACCGAAGCTCATGGCCGCGCCCCGCCGGCTTGTCGGGTTGTGTGAAGAGAGCCAAGACCTGGTGCGGGGAGTCGAGTAGGGCGCGGAGGGAGGGCACGGCGAAGCGGCCGGAGCCCATGAAGAGTAGCTTCATGCAGAACCTAAGGGGCTACCAGGCGCCCTGGCGAATCTGCTTCTTGATCTTTCGCTTGATCAAATCTCGTTTGAGGACTCCGAGTCTTTCAATGAACAGCTTGCCGTTGAGGTGATCGATTTCATGGCAAAAGGCCCGCGCCAGAAGCTCCGTGCCTTCCCTCGTGAACTCGTTGCCTTTGAGGTCTTGACCCTTGACCTTGACCCATTCGGGTCGCACCACCACGCCGTGGTAACCGGGGACAGACAAACAGCCTTCCTCTTCGTTTTGTTCGCCCTTCTGCTCCAATATCTCGGGGTTGGCCATGACAACGAGCGCCTCGGGGTCTTCGCCGGACGACGTATCGATGACCATGAGACGGATGTTGAGGCCGATTTGTGGAGCCGCGAGCCCGACGCCGGGTGCCGCGTACATGGTCTGCACCATGTCGTGCGCGAGCTCTTCGAGGGAGTCCGGAAATTCCGCGAGTGGCTTGGAGGCTTTTGCGAGCTCGGGAGCGCTGTACTTGAGAATGGGTTTAATAGCCATGGGTAAGCTGCAGGAACGGGAACCTAGGTTTTGTGCCTGCGCAATTCCTCGCGGCCGGCGGCCCTGACGGGCCGGCAGGAACGGGAACCTAGCTTTTGTCGACGTGTTCCCGTTCCTTAAGGATTTGTTCGATGCGTTGTAAATGAGCTTCGTGGTTCCCCACCGTTTCGGCTAAGCTATCGCCACCGAACTTGTCGAGTGCGGCATCGGCGAGCGTTAGCGCCACCATCGCCTCGCCCACGACGCCGGCAGCAGGAACCGCGCAGATGTCTGAACGAACGCGTGCGGCCTCGATCGGCTTCATGGTTCGAATATCGACCGATCGGAGCGGTTTCCGCAGCGACGAAAGCGGTTTCATATAGGCCCTTATCCGGAGCTCCTGACCGTTCGTTACGCCGCCTTCTAGTCCCCCCGCGTTGTTGCTGCCTCGGTGTAGCCCTTTCGACGGCGAGTAAAAGATTTCGTCGTGAAGGGCGGACCCGGAGGTGGACGCCGAATCGACGCCGCGTCCGAAACCCATGGCCTTCATCGCGGGGATGGACAGAATGGCTTGCGCTAGGCGCCCGTCGAGCTTTCGGTCCCACTGGATATAGGAGCCCAGGCCCGGCGGGGGAGTATGCGCGATGATCTCGATGACGCCTCCCAGAGTGTCCCTTTCCTTGGTCGCACGATCGACTTCTTCGACCATTTTCTTTTCGAGCTTCGCGTCCGCGCAATTGAGGGGCGCATCCTCCGAGATCGCGATGATCTTCTCCCAGTCCACTTCGGGAGCATCGTCCGGCGTTTGCACTGAGCCCACGCCGATGACGTGACTTCGGATCTCACAGCCGAAGTGTTTCAGAAACTGCTTCGCCACGGCGCCGGCGGCGACCCGGGCCGCGGTTTCGCGAGCACTGGCCCGTTCCAAAATGTTTCGGAAGTCGTCGACTCCGTACTTCAAGGCTCCCGCAAGGTCGGCGTGGCCGGGGCGTGGGTTCACGAGCTCGGCGCTAGCGCCCGCCGCCGGCTTCTCGTACGGCGACAGCTTGTTCTTCCAGTTCTTCCAATCTTTATTGTGAATGAGAAAACTAATCGGCCCGCCAGTCGTTTGACTACTACGTAGGCCGCCGAGGACTTCCACTCGGTCTTGCTCGATCTTCATGCGGGCTCCGCGGCCGTAACCTTTCTGGCGGCGCGCCAACTCGTAATTGATAGCGTCGAAGTCCAGCTCCATGCCGGCCGGCAAGCCTTCCAGGATCACATTCAAGGCCCGGCCATGCGATTCGCCCGCGGTCATCAAACGCAACATTCTGTAAAGCTACACTGGCTTGAGACTTAGAGTCAATCGACGCGCAAGCGGGTGGCTCTTGCCGACTTCTACCGGTAGGCTATAGCCCTCGGACGATGCAGGCGCTGAGGATTCTGTTGTTCGCTGGTGGGACGTCGGTCTTCGCCGTAAGCCAATTGGTACGGCCAATGTATCTGGCGCGTCCAGAAATTCTGCTCGAGCCGCTCGCCGTTTTGATGCCTCCCGGCGCCGGCCGTGCAGCACTATTGGGAGCTCTGACCTTCCTGACCGTGTGGCTCTTGGAGTCGGTGTTCTACGTCGTAGTTCTTCGACTTCCGTGGAAGAAGGCCGCGAGGAACAGTCTCGACTCTTATGTTCCCTTGACGGCGCTACTCGCTTACACCCTCCTGTTGTTGCCGGGAATGCCGGGATTACCTCTGCTGGGCTGGTGGCTTTTGTTGGACGCTAGTCCTTGGGTTCTGACCCTTATCGGCGCCGCACTCTTGTACAGGAAAGGCGCCTCGGTTGCCGCTCATATCGGGGGCCTCCCGCCGATGCGGCAGCTCGCGGGTAGCTCGCTCGCGACCATGTTCTATGGGATTGGACTGCTGGCGGTTTTGATCGTTCTGACTCCCGAGAGGCGATTCAGCGAGCCCTACGACGAGCGTTGGGGCACCGGAGACGAGCCACGCTACGTCCGGATCACCGCCAGCCTTCTTCACGACGGTGATGCGAATATCGCGAACGCCCGGGAGCACGTTGGACGGAGGGTGACCCCGTTTCGTTTCGGCTCCCACGTCTTGAGCTGGACCGCCTCTACGTTCTCGACGATCGGAGACGTCGCCGCGGTCGCGATGGGCGAATCTCGCGGTGAGCCCGAAAGTTTGGGAGGCCAAGTGATTCGGGGGAAGGACGGCGGCACCTACTACGTCTACTTGCCGGGCTTCCCCTTTCTCATCGCACCGGCGATGGCTCTGGACTCGATCTTTTTCCCTGGCATGCTGCCTCTGGTGATCCTTTCTTGCCTCATCCTCGGGATGGTGACCGCAATTGTTATTGCGCGGCTGGTCGAACCATTCGTCGGAGATCGTTTCGATGCCTATCTTCTGATCGTTTGCCTTAGTCTTACGCCCCCGCTCTTCTTCTACAATTTTCAGGTTTACCCCGAGATGACGGCGGCGCTTTGTCTAGCATTGATCCTCAAGCTGTTGCTAGCTCGACGCCTCGGTCTCGGTGGTGCGGTCGCCTTCGGCCTATCCGCGGCGGTGCTGCCCTGGCTTCACACACGCTACTACCCAATGCTAGGCGTCGGCCTACTCGCTATGGTCTACCAGATGTGGCGTGAGCACGTCAGCTGGAAGGTGGGGCTTTGGGCGATAGTGCTGCCGGTCGTTGCGGTGGGGCTACAGGGTCTCTACGTGTTTCACATCAGCGGCTCGCTTCTTCCCGACACGCTCTGGGTGGTGAACGGCTATCCCCGCGGCGGTCATTTCTTCAACCGCGAAGCCCTTTCGGGACTCTACTATCTCCTTCTGGGGAGAGAGGAAGGTCTCTTGGTGTACGCCCCTCTCTATGCCCTTGCGGTTCCTGGTGCCGTTTCCCTTTGGCGCCGGTCTGGCTTCGCCGCGGTTCTATCCATCGCTGTCTTCGTGCCGTATCTGGTTATCGCGGCCTCTCATGATCAAGGTGGAGCAGGAGCGTGGGCGCCCGCTAGCCGCTACCTGGTGCCGATGACGCCGATTCTGGCGCTTTGGGTCGCCGCCTGGTTGGGGGTTCCCGAACTGAGAAGAGTTCGCTGGATGGTTTTTTTCATAGGCGCGGTGGCGTCTTTTTGGATCGGCCAAGGGATGTTGGCGGAACGCAACTTTCCCTACGATCGAATCGCATTCCTTTCTTCCGGAGTGGTGAACGTGTCCGGGCTATTGGGCTCGGTGTTGGAGCCAGGGTCGTTCTGGCAGCGCGCTACCTATCCACTCGTTCTCCTACTCATACTCGCGGCGGTCGCGATGTGGGGATGGAAGGAAAAGCCTCGCTTCGATGGATTGGCCACGACGATCGTGGCGCTGATGTTGTTGGCCGCGTCGTGGTCGGAGACCCGCATACCGAGCGGCGCTTGGCTTTCGACCACGCCGCGAACGAGCGCGAAAAGACTAAGGCCGGGGCGCACGGTGGTCTCTGCTCTGCCTTCGTGTCCTGTAGGCTTGCCACGCCTGCGCTTCGAAGGCGCAGGGGGGGAGCATGCCGTCACGGTCAATGGACATGGTTTCGCAAAACATCTTCGCGTGCCCCTGACTGGGGAGACGGAATTGGAGATCTCGATCGAGCCGTTCGTGAGGAGACGCCGTGGGGAGAAGGAAGAGATCCGCGTCGTCGCTCTCAACCTTGCGCCTGGAAACACGCCGCTTACGTTTCGGGCGGTGTGCCGCTAGTCAACCTTAGTCTGGCGGGTAGGTTGTTCGGCGTTCCGGCCCAGTTTCTACCGGCCGCTCCGGATCCGCGCACCACTCGGACCACGAGCCCGGATAGAGTCGTGGCCACGGAATGCCGGCGTGCTCCATGGCGAGTAGATTGTGGCAAGCGGTGACCCCCGAACCGCAATAAACAACTGCCGCATCGGGCGACGAACCTCGAAACACCTTCGCATAGTGCTCTTTCATCGTTTCGGGAGAGAGGAAGGAGCCGTTTCGGTCGAGATTTTCTTGCCACGGACGATTGCATGCGCCGGGAACGTGTCCGGCGACCGGATCGATGGGCTCGCTGTCCCCCCGATACCGCGCCGGATCGCGGGCATCGATGAGTAATCGTGGTTTGCCGGTGTTGATTTCTAGGAGGTCGGTGATGTCGATGCGCATGGAGGCTCGTGGCCGCGCCTGGAACGAGCGGGCAGTTCGCTTCTTTCGTGCGCCACGCGTCGGGTGACCCGCTTTCCTCCAAGAGGCGAATCCTCCTTCCAAAACCGCGACGTGTTCATGGCCGAGATAGCGAAGCATCCACCACAGGCGGGCCGCGATCTGTCCCGCGTTGGCGTCGTACGCCACGACCTGAACTTTGGTGTCGATCCCCCACGCAGAAAACTGCTCCTGCATCATCGTGATCGACGGCAGCGGATGGCGACCGTTGATGCCGGACTTCGCTACCGACAGATCTCGATCCAGATGTGCGTAGACCGCACCCGGAATATGCGACTCGAGATATTCCGATTCTCCGCGGTCCGGCTCCGCAAGGTAGAAGCGGCAATCGATCACCGCCAAATCGTCCGACTCGAGCCGATCATTCAGTTCACCGGCTGAGGCTAGAGGTCGATCATGCATGGGTTCGCATGTCTGTACCATATCGCGTGGTTGCATGCGATCGACTTGCGCCGACGTCGGGCCCACAAATAGGATGGGTTCGATGCTCCGCTCGCCACACCAGACGGGAAGGCGGTTTGCTATGAGACACGACGCGATCTCCGATGGTGACGAGCACTCCAGCTCTTTGGGGCTTCTGCCTCACGACCTCTTACAAGAAGGGAGCCACCGATATGGGAGAGAAAGAAAAAGTAGAGGGTTCCGATCACAAGACACTCCCCACCACGCCAACGACTGAAGAGGAGTGGAAGAAGAGCCTCACTCCTGAGAAGTACTACGTGTTGCGAGAGAAGGGAACAGAGACTCCCTTCTCGGGTGAGTTTTGGAACGAAAAGTCCGCCGGGATATACCTTTGTGCCGGCTGCGGACAGGCCTTGTTCGATTCCAACACCAAGTTCGATTCCGGGACCGGCTGGCCAAGTTTTTACGAGCCCATCGACAACGCCAATGTGGAGGAGATCAGCGACATCAGCCAAGGGATGCGCCGCACCGAAGTGGTTTGCTCACGCTGCGGCGGGCACTTGGGACACGTTTTCGAGGACGGCCCCGATCCAACCGGCTTGAGGTACTGCATCAATTCCGTTTCTTTGGACCTAGAAGAGAAGGAGTAGTTTTCACCCGCCCGACCCTCAGGCTACGTCGCCGCCGTCTCGTCGCCTCGCTTGAATTGACCAAGGGTTCGGAGTAAGTTAGCCGCCTTGAGCGACCCTCCGGAGTGTGTTCATGGAAATAAAGGTTGATCCTTCCGACAACGTAAACGTGGTCGAGATCCGCGGTCGGATTATAGAGGGCGAACCGGTGGGCGAGCTCGATAAGGCTCTCCGTGGACTCATTCGTGATAAGAGAGTGAACACGATTCTCGATGTGTCCGCGGTGAGTTGGTTCGACACCCGACCCATATTAATTTGACCCACTGAACACCTCCTTGGAAGATCGCTCCTATAACGAATGAAATAGGCTTAGCTCGCGGGAGTTTCGAACCAAGACCGAGCCTCGTCCATGTCGTCGGCCCACCCGAACCGTTCGTCTAGATGTACTAGCTTCATCAACGTCTTGACCTTGTCGTTGGCCTTGAGTAGTAGGACCCGACCGCCCAATTTCTTGGCGGATACGTAATGGCTGACGAGGATCCCAATGGCCGTGCTGTCGCCCTTGGCGGCCTTCTGGCGGGATTGATCATCAATATCGGAGAATTTGTTCTCAACGAGCCGATCCTTGGAGCTCAATGGGCGGCCGCCATGGAGGCGCTGGGAGGCTCTGCCCCAGGAGGGAGTGCCATCGCGATCTTCGTCGTTGGCGGTTTCATCTTGGGAATCTCGATGATTTGGCTCTACGCGGCGATACGCCCGCGACTAGGGGCCGGCCCCAAGACGGCGGCCTGTGCAGGTCTCCTGGTTTGGTTCTTCGCGTACCTCTACCCATCTGCCGGATTTTTGGTGATGGGGATCCTCCCGGCCAATCTGATTGTTACTTCTGTGATGTGGGGATTCTTTGAGCTTCCCATCGCCGGCGTGATTGGCGCGTGGCTGTACAAAGAGGAGTAGCTTGAGATCGCCTCTCTGGGTATGGATCGCCATGCCGACGAGCCGCTTCCCTTGCAGGCTACTCTCATACTCGTGTGCGACAAAACGGCCATCGAGCACGGGCCGGATGGTACCGGTGATTGGGGATTCGTCGGCGAGTTGCCCTGGTTCGAACCAGGGTCCTGCTGATTCCTTCCCAGCTGCCGATTAGTCGAGCGAGATAACGATGTTGGGAGCTTTTCTCCAACTCCAAATTGGGCGAGTCATTCGAATCAGTGGCATTATCTTCAGGCAACGGGTTTTCCTCCGGCGTCGGCAATCGCATAGTGAGTAATGGCGATCCAGATGTCCAAGGCCCCGGCCCGCCACAGAAGATCAGAGGGAAATACGTCGGTCTGAGCTGCAACCTCTCGACGCTGTATGCCGAAATCGATTGAGATCCCCTCGACTCCATCGAAGCTCCCGAGACGCCGCAATTCATTCTCGTACTCGTCTAGAAAAAGAATGGTCTCCTTGATCTGTGTCTCGAGATCCGAAAAGTCCGCGTGACTGACCGTCAGGTTAAAACCAGAGGCCCTCCGAGGCGAGCCGTTCTCTTTGTCGGCCGTAGCGGACCCGGTAGGGGGGCCCTTCTGGTAAACGTTGTCCGGTTCCAGGGAGCTGTCGGCTAGAAAGAGCTCTACGTCGAAGGCGCCCCCGTGCGCCCGGAGGACGGCGCTCATGGCCGGCGCGCCTCGACTCTTAAGCTACGTACCACTCGTCAACCTCGGCAGGGCTGGTCGTCTGGCGCTCTTGAGACTCTGAAGACGGACCGTTTTGACGGCGAGCATTCCGCCGTTTAACATAGATCTTATGGCACTCTTGGGATGGTTGGATAGAGTAAGACCCTATCATCCCATCGTCGCCGTTGTTTTGACTCCGCTGTTCTGCCTCTTCTTTATTGCAACCATCCATTGAAGTTCCCTGGAAACCGATTATGGGACGCTTCCAGTGTTTGCCTGGTTCCTGTTGGGAATCGCCTACACCCATTTCTTCGAGTATGGCTATCATCGCTTCCTAATGCACGCCGGTGCCCGTTGGTTGGGATTCATCAAAAGAAATCACTTGATGCATCATCGCGTGTTCCATGGCGCCAATTTCACTTCGAGCAAACGGGACGATTGGCAATACATCGCGAGCCCTTGGTACATCTTCCCTATCCTATTCGCGATTCACTACGTAGCGCTTCAGATGTTGTTGCCTGCCAAGTTGCTCGTCCTGTTTTTTGGCGGTGTCGTGTTGCACTACCTGTTCTTCGAGCTGACGCACTGGTTGACCCATATTGAAGGGAACCGAGTCGACGAGCTGTTGCGCCGGGTCCCACTAGCAGGGACGGCGCGTAACTATCACATTCGCCACCATCGGTACCATCACGAGATCCCGACGATGGACTTCAACTTCAACCCACCGTTTTTGGGAGATGTCATCGGCGGCACACTGAAAGTCCCACCTCGTGCCACCCCGGAAACGGACGCGGTTCCGCTCCCGCCGAGTCACACTAGTTAGTCGCGAGCGAACGCAACGAGCCGCCCTTGAGGTGTCCGGCGATGAGTCCGGCGGCCAAGGCGTCTCCGGCGCCCGTCGGGTTCACCGGAGTGACCGCCTGCGCTCGGAGTCGACCCTCCAACGCGGATGCGCACAAAACGGCGCCCTCATTTCCTAAAGTGAGCGCGGGGCCAGACGTGTCGACCAAACACGGCACCTCGGCATCCCGGCAGCGTTTCGTGAGCTGGGCGTACGAGTGGCTAGGCATCCCCGGAGGCAGGCTACCCATCATCGCAACCGCATCGCTTTCGGGAATGAGTCCCGCGACGAGGGACATGAGGGTGTCGCTCTCGGTGACGGTCGGCCCGCTCTCGTTTACCACTGTGGGTTCGCCGTTCGTCGAGAGGACGATGACACATGTTCTGCTCTCGGAGCCTATCGGGACGAGCTCTCGTCGCAAGTTCTCCTCGGTGAGCCCGCGTTCGATGAAACGGCCGGAATCTCCGCCGACGAACCCGCAAATCACCGCTTCTTGTCCGAGGGCGCGAAGAGCCCTTGCCGCATTGACCCCCTTGCCCCCGCTTGCCTCTCGAACGACTGAGCCCGGTGCACGTCACCTGGGCGGAGCTCGTCGACGCGCAGCGTGTAGTCGATGGCTAGGTTGGGGCACACCACGAGAACCATAGGGCAGCGTAAACTGAGCCGCCGCTTGCGATCAAGCGTTCTTGATGACCAAAATGAAGCGATGCTAGACTCCCCGTAATTGAAGCCAATGAAATCGATGAAGCCCAAAACGCAGGACACCGCTCGAAACATGGGTATTGACCCTGTTTGCGGTATGGAGGTCCATCCCGAAACGGCTCGACACCGCGCTACGCACGACGGAGAGACGTACTCGTTTTGCGCGGAGGGTTGCAAGAACGCTTTCGAGAAGGAGCCTGGCGCCTATCTCGACCGCACCCTAGGGGCTCCTCCCGCACGAGAGGAGCAGTCGATCGAGCCGCCGCCGGCAGCCGTCGATGCTAGTGGCCTCGCCAGGTTGGATGCTCCGGTTCATGGAATTCACTGCGCGAGTTGTGTTGGGACGATCGAGCAGTCTTTGAGTCGACTGCCTGGGGTTCAACAGGCCGCGGTCAACTTTGCCACCGAACGGGTTTCTGTCGCCTACGATTCGGAACGAGTCGGCATTCCTCAAATCGAAGAAGCCGTTGCAGCAGCAGGGCCCTATCGCCTTCTCGTGACCGACTCCGGAGCGGCGTCCTTGGACGTCGAGCGGGAAGTGCGGGAAGCCGAGTATCGGACGCTGAAGTCGAAGCTCTTCTTCTCCGCGGTGCTCACGGTGCTCATCATGATAGCGAGCAAGGTGTCGTCCGAGAGTCTGGGCATGTCGGAGTTTGGCCTCCGCGTCGTGCTGTTTTCGATGGCTACTCTGTTCCTTTTTTGGTGTGGCGGTCAGTTCCTTCGGGGGTTCTTCGTGGGCCTCCGTTCCTTCAGCTTCAACATGGACAGCCTCATCGCGATTGGTACCTCTGCCGCCTACGTCTACAGCGCGGTCGCTACTTTTGCGCCAGGTCTTTTTCCGTCGGGTCAATCGTCGGTGCTGTACTACGACACCGCGGGCATGATCATCGCGCTGGTGCTCTTGGGTAAGTTGCTCGAGGCGCGCGCCAAAGGCAGAGCCTCGAACGCGATCAAGAAACTGATCGGACTTCAAGCGAAGACCGCCCGCATCGTGCGCGACGGACACGAGGTGGACATTCCAATGGAAGATGTTCGGGCGGGAGATGTCGTAAGCGTGCGGCCGGGCGAGAAGATCCCCGTGGACGGCGTGATTCGGGAAGGACGCTCTACCGTGGACGAGTCTTTGGTCACTGGGGAAAGTCTTCCCGTTGAGAAAACCGAGGGCGACAGAGTCGTCGGCGGAACCTTGAACCAAGTGGGGACGTTTCGTTTCCAGGCCACCCAGGTGGGCAGTGAGACGGTTTTGGCGCAAATCATTCGACTGGTGCAAGAAGCGCAGGGCTCCAAGGCCCCGATACAGCGTCTGGCGGACAAGATCGCCGGGGTGTTTGTTCCGATTGTCGTTGTGATTGCCGTTGTTACGTTTGTTGTTTGGTATGTACTCGGACCGGCCTTCAACTTCGCGCTTCTAAATTCTATCGCCGTTCTGATCATCGCCTGTCCCTGCGCCCTCGGCCTTGCGACGCCGACCGCCATCGTCGTCGCAACCGGGCGAGGCGCGGAGCGGGGAGTTCTGATCAAATCGGCAGCTTCTCTCGAACGTTTGCATGCGGTGGATACCGTTATTCTCGACAAGACGGGAACGGTAACCCAAGGCCGACTCACGGTCACGGATATCGTAGCGTCGGAGGGGAATGAAACGTGGCAAGTCCTCGCCATGGCGGCATCCGCCGAGACCGCCTCGGAGCATCCGGTGGGGCGGGCGGTCGTGGACTACGCGCGGCGGTTGAACATAGACCTCCTTCCCCTAGAGAGCTTCGAGGCCATCCCGGGGCGCGGGGTTCGGGCGACGGTCGCCGCTAAAAAGCTGGTTCTCGGCAACCTGCGTTTCATGAGAGAGGAGGGCGTGGAGCTCGGGAGGCTGGAGAACGGCGCGCGTCACCTCGCGGAGGAAGGCAAGAGCTCGATGTTCGTCGTCGTGGATGGAACTTTGGCGGGAATCCTGGGAGTCGCGGATTCGGTATGGGAGAGCTCGGCCCCCGCTGTCAGCGCTTTAAAGAAAATGGGTCTCGAGATCTATTTGATCACGGGTGACAGCCGTCGAACCGCGGAGACCATCGCTGCGCAGGTAGGGATCGACCGTGTCCTGGCGGAAGTGCTTCCCGAGGGCAAGGCCGATGAAGTGAAGCGGCTGCAGCGAGAGGGCGCGGTGGTGGCGATGGTTGGCGACGGGATCAACGACGCACCCGCGCTCGCACAAGCCGATATCGGAATCGCCGTCGGCTCCGGCACGGACATCGCCATCGAGGCCGCGGACATCACCCTCGCGAAGAGGGGCATCGAGGGTGTGGTCGAGGCAATTCAGCTGTCGCGTCGAACGCTCGAGATCATCAAACAGAATTTGTTTTGGGCCTTCTTCTACAACGCGGCCGGCATTCCGGTAGCGGCAGGAATACTTTACCCGGTCCTTGGTGTTCTTTTATCTCCGGTGATTGCCGCAGGCGCGATGGCGATGAGCTCGGTCTCGGTTGTAGTCAACGCTCTGAGGCTGCGCCGTTTCAAGGCTTCGGGAATACCTGCCGTAACTACCTGAGATGAACCGGAAGGCGGTAGCTCAGGACGCGTGTTTGACCGGGCGCCCGCCCGGGTCTGGGGTCTTGCGGAGCTCGAAGAAATGGGTGTAGGCGTTGCGGAAACGATCGGAGAGAGTTCGATCCAGGTCACCGATGATTGGACCTAGTCGTTCCCAATTGGTTTTGAGGCGTTCCACCTCTTGAGTTGCGGCCCGCCAGTTCTTCTTCTTTTCCGTTACCGCGGCCCCGCCGATAGTGTTGGCGGCGAGCGCCTGCTTGAGTTTTTGGGCGAGATCCTCCGCGGGAGCGTCGTCGGAAGCGTCGGCATAACTGCCCACCAATTCTTCGAGGCGCGTGCATAGTTTCTCTCGCCGCTTCCGGTTGGCGCGCGGGTCGAGCGGCATCCCTTGCAGACTCTCGGGAAACACCGCCACGATTTGTTCACACGATTTCCGGAGCCGGGCATCGAGTGGCTCGGCTTGCTCGAACGGTACTGTTCCGACATTCGTCCACTCCGCCCACGCCTCCTGAATTTCCTGGGCGACTGATTCTGCAGGGGGGGTGTCGTCGGCCTGAACAGAAGCGGCGAGCGCCTCCAGCCTTTCGCAAATAGACGACTTCTTCTTGAGTTTCTCCTCGATCGCGAGTTCGCCACGACGCTTGCGCCGCTCGAAGAAATGATCGCAGGCCTTGCGAAATCGATTCCAGAGTGCTTCGGATTTCTTGTGAGGGACAGGCCCGACATCCTTCCACTCGACCTGCAGCTGCTTGATTTGCTTGGCCGTCTCATCCCAATCCATGGAATCGGCCAGCGCTTCGACTTGCTCGCAGAGCTCGGTCTTCCTTTTCGAGTTGCTGTCTCTTTCATGCTTGAGACGGTCCAACTGTTCCTTGCGTCGCTTGAAGAACTGGTCGCAGGGTGCCCGAAAGCGTCGCCAGATCGCTTTGGCATGCTTTTGCGGCACCGGGCCGATATCCTTCCATTCCGCTTGGATCTTCTTGACTGCTTCAGCGGTCTTGTTCCATTGCTTTGAATCGCCGAGCGCCTCGACTTTCTCGCAGAGCGCCTCCTTCTTCTTGAGGTTATCGGCGAAAAAAACATCGCAACGAGCGCGAAGCTCATCGCGAACCTGGCTGAAGCGGTGCCAGAGTGCTTCCGATTTAGCGCGGGGGGCGGCTCCGACGCTTTTCCATTCTTGCTGAATCTGTCTCAATTCCTTCGAGACGGTAGCGAGATCTTGCGATTGTCGGAGCCCTTCCGCCTTCTGGATCAACTTCTCTTGAAGATCGACGTTGGCCCAACGCCTCCATTCCTCCGTCTCGCGCTGATCCTGAAATCTCGTGTAGAGGTCGTGTCGCGCTTTGGTCAGGCGATCCTTCCAAGTTTTTCGACTTTCGGTCGAGGGCAAGGGCCCCAGATCTTTGAGTACCTCAGGTAGGTGTCGAAGCTCGCGGTCGGCGGCCTTCAAACTCAACTCTTCCGATTGAGCGAGCTTATCGACTCGAGCCGAGAGCTCCTTTAGCCGGCTTAGATTCTTTTGCTTCAATTGTTCCTGTTGCTCGGCATCTTTTGACTGTCGCTCGGTTATTCGCTCGCCGGCTCGGACGAACCGTTGACGAGCAGACGTAACGAGTTCCTTCGATTGGGCCGCGGATGGCGATGCCTCGAGCTTTGCCCATCGTTTTTCGAATATCGGCCAGTCACGCCGTGCGTCCGGGAGCGGAGCCGAGTCTGCCAGTTTGTCGGCCTCGGCAAGCAGTTCCTCGAGTTGGGTCTGAAGCGCTTGCTCGGCGCGGGAACTCTCGTACCGAGTCTCGCAATGCTCCACCGCCCGGTCGAACCTCGTGATCAGCTCCTCGTCTCGGGTTTCTTTATTTTCTGGCGAGGATGGGAGCGGCCGGAGAGCCTGCCATGCGGCGTGAGCCTCACGAAGATCTTGAAGTGCCGTTTCTCCGTTGAACGACTCCACCTTTTCGCAGAGAGCAAGGCGTGCG
Organism: Candidatus Marinacidobacterales bacterium; assembly: GCA_965219415.1. Lineage (GTDB taxonomy): Bacteria > Acidobacteriota > Vicinamibacteria > Marinacidobacterales > DATDRI01 > CBDCNP01. The sequence continues at coordinate 243,688 of OZ244742.1, read as the reverse complement.
GCCAGGTTTTCCTGGAGCTCGGCGTTTTGCCGTTCGCTTTCCAGTCTACGTTTTTCCTGGCGTGCGACCTCGTCGGAGATCGCTTGCCGGGCAGCGTGGAAGTGTTCGTTCACCGTCTCGTCGGGCTGGGTCTTCTCAGCTAGAGCGTCCCATTCCGCGTGGGCCTCTAGCAGTTTCTCCGTTGCGGAGCCCGGCTGTTTGGCGAGTTCTTGGACATACTTGCTGAGCTCGCCTTGGCGCTTTCGTCTCTGCTCGACGCGCAAAGGATGGTCGTCGGTGACGACGGCCTCGAAGCGCGCTTCCGCCCTTTGTCGAACGTTCTTGTGGGCGGATCGCTCCCGGGCGACGGTGTGCAGCGCGTCGGGGTCATTGATTTTATCGACGGCCGCCAGCGCCAGCTCCGCGTCGACGCCGCTTGTGGCGATGGCCCGTAGGAGGGATAGGTCGCCTAGTTTGCCGAGAGCTTCTTTTCGGAGTCCGATGACGGTGCTCTTGCGAACCACTTCCGCGAGGCCCCTGTCATCGGAGAGTTGGCGGACGGCGGCTTGCTGGATGGTGGGGTGTAGTGCCGAGGTGGCAACCTTGGCCAGATGCCGGGGGTTCGAAAGCTTCGCGAGCGCATCTTCGCACACCGTGGGATCGCCATCGGAAAGGGCTACCTCGGCGAGAATGTCCGCCGCTCGCTCGGCCGCCAGCTCCCGAAGTCCCTCGTTGGCATCTCGATCGGACACCTCTCGGAGCTTGGCAGGATCCTCTAGTCTTTTGATGGCGCTTCGCCTAACCCGGACGTCTTGGTCTTCCAAGGCGATGGCGCCCAGGAGGTCCTGATGGTCGCCGCCGAGTTGACGCACCGCCGAGAGACGGACTTCGGGATCGCTGTGCTGCCATTTGGGGCGAATAGGGTCGAGCAGCTTCATATGTAGGATGCTCGAAACGCCAGTCGGGACGGCCCAGTCCAACCACTCCGAGCAGATCGAAGGGTTTCAATATACTCCAAAACCCGAGCAACCGAAGGGCCGTCCGGCGTCTCGAACCACCTTGGTTGGTGGCACGGTGTAAGTGGGTGCCACACCCGTTCCCGCCGCGTAACACGTTTCTACGAGAAACCGCGTGCTAGAATCCCGATCGTGTGGATGCGGCTCTTCGACGCGGTCGTCGGCTTCGACAGAATCAAGCATCGTGGGGACCGCTACTTCCTCGCCGGGGATTTTCATCGAGCGAAGCGAGCGTATGAAAGAGCGCGCTCCACTCTCGCCCCAGTCGATTATCGCCTTGCCACCATGGACGCCCTCATTCGAGAATGCTCGGTACGAACGGGAGAGCCGTTCGACCGGATGCAGGAGGGGCCGAGCATCGGATCGCCATCCCATCTAGCCTCAGCGAGCACCGAAGAGGACCGGCCGTTCGTACCGGACATGAATGATCTTCTCGAACTTGCGATAGCCGAGAAAGCGCCCGACCGGGCTGCAATGTATCGGGGGCTAGGGTCGGAGTTCGAAGCGGGGTACGTGGCTCTCGTCCAAGGAGAACCGGCACGAGCCATCGAGCTGCTCCGTCTAGCGGGACGCAAGTTGCGTCCAACGTTCGTGCTTCATCTAGAGCTTGCACGAGCATTGAGTATGACCGGGGATATGAATGCGGCGCGGGCGGAGCTCGAAAAGGCCCGCAGCCTGGCGCGGTCGGATCTCGAGGCGTCGAATCTACTGGGTGCGGTTTTGATTCAACTTGGCAAGTATGAAGACGCGGGGAAGGTGCTTCTCCCGTTGCTCGATCGTCAGGAGGCGGGGGCCGAGTCGGTCTTCCTTCTCGGCCGGTCCCTGGCGGGCCAGGGGAGGCGAGGGGAGGCTCTCGCACGGTTCCGGGAAGCCGTCGAACGAGACAGCGGTTTTCCTGACGCGTACTTCGAAGCGGGCAGGCTCTTGAGGGAAGAAGGAGACGACCCGGCCGCTCTTCGCCTCTTGAAGCAAGCGTGCTCCATACTTCCCGACGTGGTCGACTATAACCGTGAGCTGGCGATGCTCGTACTCGAAAGAGAGTTGGACGTGGACGCTGGACTGGCCGCCTGCGATCGGCTCATGATCACCGACGAGGAAAATCGTTGGGAATATCTCTCTTGGATTGCCGAGCTCTACTTGCGAAACGGCTGGCGACGGGAGGCCGTCGATCCCTTGCGAAAGGCGATTGCTCTCGTCCCATCGGATCTGCCCAAGGAAAGGCTCGCGCTGCAAGATCGTCTGTCCAGTCTAGAGGGAGTTTCGAACGGCCCGTGAGCGGCCCCTTCATATCCTCGATGGAAATCATCACGACAACGGGGAGCAACCACTACACGCCCATAGAGCTCAGGACCAACCGTGCCGCTCCGGCCACAAAGACCACCCAGGCCGGGTTGGGACGCAGCCAAAGTAACGCGGCGCAAGAAAGACCGGCGATGACCAGTCCCACCGGACCAACGATCCCGGCTCTCCCCAAGCTGATCGCCGCGGCCAGCAACATCCCCAAGACCGCCGGCGCGAGACCCTTTAAAAAGGCATTGACCTGGCGATTGGTGCGGAATTGATCCAAGTAGCGGGCCGCCGAAGAGGCAAGCAGAAACGAGGGGAAAAAAATCGCCAAGGTGGCGACGATGGCGCCCGCGAGCCCAGCCGCCTTGAAGCCGATGAACGTGGCGGTGATGACGACCGGACCGGGAGTCACTTGTCCTAAAGCCATGGCGTCCGCGAATTCCAGACTGGTGAGCCACCCGGCCTGAGTGACCACCTCGTGCTCGAGCAAGGGGATCATCACGAAACCGCCGCCGAAGGTGATGGCTCCCGCGGTCAGAAAAACGCGTGTGATCTCCCAGAGGACGCCTGCGCCGGCTAGGAGGACTAGGGCCCAAGGAAGAAAGCAGAATAAGGTCGGTGGCTCGTCGTCGGTTTTCTTTTTCTTCTTGACCCGTCGCTTGCGGTTCTCTTGAAACGAGTCGGCGAAGATCCCGATAAGCCCCGCCAACAAGATGACCTCGATGGCGGCGGTGCCGGACAGAACCAACAGCCCGCAAGAGAGGGCGGCCAGGCTGAAACTCCACACCGACTTGATGGCTCTTTGACCCAAGTTCAATGTCAGGGCCAGTATGAGACCGACGACGGCTGCGGTCAGTCCCTCGAAGAGTGCATCCATGCGCGGTAGGTCGCGAAAATAGGGATAAGCGAGAGCGGCCGCGAGCATAAGAAGGAACGACGGCAAGATGAACGTCATCGTCGAGAGAGCGGCTCCGAGCCAACCGCAGAGGCGCATGGCGATGAAGGCGGTAGTGTTGGCGGCGACCGCGCCCGGCAAGCTTTGGCCGATCGCAAAAGCCTCCAAGACATCGTCCTCGCTCATCCACTTCCGGTTCTGCATCTCGCGCTCGATGAGGCTCAGTACCGCCATCCCGCCTCCAAAACCGGTGGCGCCGATGCGCAAAAAGGCAAGCGCGAGTTGGTAAACGGTGGGTTTCGGTCGAGCGGCTGCGGTCACCGGGTCTCGAGTGGGAAGGAATTCCCTAGGGTCATGCCGGACTTGCGCCGAGTTAGCCACTGTTTCCCTTTGGCGGTCAACGAGGTCACCCGATATGATGGCGTGGGTTGGACAGGTGTTGAAACAAAGTGGATGCGCGTCTTACAAGAGGCACATCGGCGATGGGCGATGATGAACCGGTAGTGCATGCGGATGGCGCGAAATGTTATCACCGTCGCTAGCAACCGAGCAAGATGGGTGAGGGGAGCGTTTTTGACAACCAAAAATGATCCGAGCGAAGTTGCGACTCCCGCCCGAGACAGGCTCGCCTGAACACCTCTGTGACGCCATCGAAACAAACCATCCAGTCGTTCCCAGGGAAGATCGTGGCTTCTCTTATCGGACTGCTGACGCTCGGGCTGGTGGATAACCAGATCTTGGCTCCGATACTTCCCGAGATCGCGTCGAGCTTCGGCGTTGGAGCCGCGCGGGTAGGACTAACCATCTCCGGATATGCCTTGGCAGCGGCTCTGGCCGCGCTCACCATAGGTCCCTTGTCCGACCGAGCGCCGAGGAGGCCGTTCCTGATCGCGGCGGGCATGAGCTTCGGTTTGGCGAGTCTGGCCGTGTTCTTCGCTGATTTGTTTTCTTTTTTCGTCGGAGCTCGATTCTTGGCTGGGGCTTCGGCGGGCGTCATCTCCGCTTTGGTGGTCGCCTCGATTGCCGACCGAGTTCCCTACGAGCGGCGGGGCCGTGCCATGAGCTGGGTCGCGTCTGCGTATGTCGTCGCTCCAATGCTGGGTGTGCCGGTCGCATCTTGGCTCGCGGAAGAATTCGAGTGGCGAACCCTCTACTTACTATTTGCTACTGCCGCGGTTGTGTTCTCGTTAGCCTTGTCCGTTTGGTTCACGGAGTCACCCACTGCGAACACCAGCGATCGGAGCTACTGGGTGTCCGAGGCCTCACGGAACTACTTCGGATTTCTGAGGAACAAGGTGACGGCTGCCGTCGCTCTTTCCGCCTTTTTTGTCTCCGGTGGTATCACCGGCTTCACGGTATACCTCTTCGCGTACCTCAGTAGCGAGTTTGATTTTTCTCTGACCACTCGCGGCATGGTCTTCCTCCTTAGTGGAGGGGCCGCTCTGATAGGGGCGCTGGCAGCGGGGCCGATCTCGGATCGGATAGGGAAGCGCACCGTAGCTCTTTGGGGGAGTGTGGCTCTCGCCGTTCTGGTGTTGATCGTCCCGAGCTTGGGCGGCGGAGTCGGACTTTACGTAGGACTGGGGTTGGTCGGTTTGGCGGCCGCTTCCCGCATGGCCCCCTTGCAATCGCTGGTTACGGAGTTGGTAAGTCGCGAAGCGCGGGGCTCGTACGTGGCTTTGAGGAACACACTTTCCCAGCTAGGCATCGCGGCCGCCGCGGCTGTGGGCGGTCCTCTTTTCTCTAGCCGTGGATTCGGGGCGGTATGCATCCTTGCAGCAATTTTTAGCCTGGTGGCGGCGCTGCTGCTCTTGCTGGTGGAAGAGCCCAAAGCATGAAGCCGAAGCGACGATTGTTGTTTCGACTCCTGCAATGGGGTCTTTTGACGCTGGTCGTACTGAGCCTCGTTCTGGTCTTCTTCGTGGTGCCCTACTCGTTGGCACACTTCATAACGACGTTGAGAACTCGTCCGATGGATTTGGAGCTCACATCCAGCCCCGCGGACTTCGACATCGCCTTCGAGGAAGTCTCCTTCGTGTCGTCCGACGGGATTCCACTGAAAGGTTGGTATCTCGGAGGTGGGGATCGCGGTGCCTCGGTAGTATGCGCGCACGGACTCTTCCGGTCGCGGCGCGAGGTACTCGATCGCGGGGTCTTCCTTCACCGGGCAGGGTTCAATGTACTGCTCCTTGATTCTCGCCGGCACGGAGAGAGTGGGGGCGAGCGAGTTACGCTCGGCTTCAAGGAGCGCTTCGACGTCCAGGGAGGGGTTCGTTTTCTCCAGAATAGAAATCCCGACGATCGAATCATGCTTTTCGGCGTGTCGATGGGAGGTGCCGCCTCTCTTCTTGCTGCGGTGGAGACGCCGGAAGTCATGTTGGTTATCGCCGACAGCAGCTTTCTTTCCTTCGAACATACGATCACTCATCATCTCGATCTCTTCTTCGGCCTGCCACGTTTTCCGCTCGGTGACGAATTGATGTTTTTTATCGAGCGTCGTGCCGGTTTCCGCAAAGAGAAATTCGATTTGGAGAAAGCGGTGGGGAAGATCGGAAACCGACCTATTTTATTCATCGCTGGCAGTGACGACCAACGAACGCCAGTCGAGCTTCAAGGGCGACTCTACCGGGCAGCAAAGAGCCCGATGAGTGAGCTGGTGGTCATCGATGGCGCGACGCACGGCGCTGCTTATCGCACGCAGCCGGACACCTATCAGCAAGTATTACTCGAGTTCATTTCGACGGTGATGGCGTCGTCGACACCTACCGGCGCGCGCTGAACCGAACCGTTTCAGGCGTCAGGTGTGTAAGGTGGTCTCGGGAGCAGGAAGTAGCCCTTAACTTCTTGGACCCGACGACGGGAGTCAGGGTGACCCGGAGGACCGGAAGTATCCGGATAATGTCCGAGGAAGGCGTCCCGGATGGACTCGTAGTCTTCGAGGGGGAAGTACCGCTGTACGAGAACGGTCGTGCGGAACCGGGAGTCCCAAAAGTGGAGGTCCACGCGGAGGACCGGCTCTAGGGGACGAGCCTGCTTCGGGGGCTCCGAGCCATACGTGTCGGCGTCGATCCAGATCGAGATCTCCTCGCCCTCGACAATCTTCGCGTGACGATGGATCATGTAGTACCGCCAGAGGGGGAACTCTCGTAGCGGAACGAAACGCATGGAGGGCGCCTCGCCCGGGGAGCGAAGGTAGCACTTGACGATTTTGACTCTCGCCATTCGTACTCCTGGCACTCGCAAGTCAACTCCATCTTGCGAACAGGCCGATAGTCCACGGGTGTCGGCGCGTCGCAGAACGTGTAGCTTGGAAACTGGGTCCGGGTAGTATACGACGGAACCGCATCCTTTGGAAGGGTTAGTTGAAGGGTCGAAAATTCCCACCGATGAAAGTGGCGTCTGGCGAGCTTGATTGCTGGCACCGCCCATTTTGACGCCCGGCACGGTACGACAGCCGCACGGGTACGAAATCCGCGTGACCAGAAGGATTGATTCTCCGGGCCGGACTCCTTATCATTAGTGGCTCCGCGGGGGGGTGGGCCTCCCGGGGCCCTCAAACTGTTGTCAACGCCGGACTAATACCTGACTAATAGTATGAACGCCCGCACCGACGCTCCGGAAGACCTCAACCTCAACAACATCGTCGCTAGGCAATTCCACCGCGCCGCTGAGGCGATGGACTTGCCCGAGGGGTTGCTCAAGCAGATCCGAGCCTGCAACGCCATCTATTTCATTCAATTTCCAGTCAAGTTCGGGGATAGCTACGAAATCTTCTACGCATGGAGGGCGGAGCATAGTCACCACCGCAAACCCTCGAAGGGTGGCATCCGTTATAGCGAGTTGGTGGATCAGGACGAAATCATCGCGCTGGCCGCTTTGATGACCTATAAGTGCGCGATCGTCAACGTGCCCTATGGTGGGGCGAAAGGCGGAATCTCTTTCAATCCTAAGAACTACTCGCGCGAACAAATCGAGAAGATCACCCGCCGTTATACCTCGGAGCTCATCGCGAAGAATTTCATCGGGCCAGGGATCGACGTCCCCGCTCCCGACGTAGGAACCGGCGAACGGGAGATGGCCTGGATCGCCGACACCTATGACGCGTTTCATCCTGGCGGCATCGATAATTTGGCATGCGTGACGGGCAAGCCGGTGACGCAGGGGGGAGTACGCGGGCGCAAAGAGGCCACCGGGCGGGGGGTTGCTTTCGGCCTCCAAAAGGCTCTGGACACCCCAAACGATTTCAAGAAACTTGGCATGTCCCGAGGCCTGGACGGCAAGACCGTGGCGATCCAGGGGTTCGGGAACGTTGGCTATCACGCCGCCAAGTTCTTGGCCGAATCGGGGGCCAAGGTTGTCGCGGTCGGTGAGTGGAACGGCGGGGTTCAAGACCCCAAGGGAATATATATCGAGGCCTTGGACGCGCACCGGCACGAGACCGGCGGGATCATCGGTTTTCCCGGAGCCAAGGGATTGGAGAACCCCGGGGATGTACTCGAATTGGAATGCGACATTCTGATCCCGGCTGCATTGGAGAATCAGTTGACTCGGGACAATGCCCCCTTTGTCAAAGCAAAGATCGTAGCCGAGGCAGCGAACGGTCCAACCACTACCGAAGCTGAGAAAATTTTGTTGGATCGTGGGGCCTTCATCATCCCGGATGTTTACCTGAATGCCGGCGGCGTGGTCGTCTCCTATTTCGAATGGGGCAAAAACCTCTCGCACATGCGGTACGGATTGCTCCAAAAGCGGCTCGAAGAGGCAAAAAATGAAACGCTGCTGAAGGCTGCCGAGGAACTGAGCGGGCGGAGCTTGTCCGATGGTCTCCGGCGCAAAATGTCAGTTCCGCCAAGCGAAGAGGCGCTCGTCAACAGCGGTCTCGAAGAGAAGATGGCTCGCGCGTATGAGGAGATTCGAGAAAATCGCCCGCTCGTATATGGAGCTTGGAATCTTCCCTTGACCTGGAAATGACCCGGAAAGGAAACGAGCCTGACCCTCGCGAATCAGCTGACCGTTCTCAGGATGTGCCTAGTTCCCGCCCTGGTGATCTTGGTTATCTATGGCTACTTTGGTTGGGCCCTGGCGGTGTTCGCGATTGCTGGAATCACTGATGCGCTCGATGGTCTTTTTGCGCGAGTGCGCCACGAGCGGACGCAGCTTGGCACTATCCTTGATCCTCTTGCGGATAAGCTCCTGGTCGTGGCTTCGCTCATCGTACTGACGCTCCCTAATCCTTCGCTAGCTGTCCACATTCCGGCCTGGATTACCATCCTCACGATTAGTCGCGACGCCGGCATTCTCATTACCGTCATCTCGGTCAACTTGGCGGTGGGGAAGCGAGTCTTTCCACCCACCCTTCTCGGCAAAGCGACTACGATGGTTCAGTTGCTTACTATCTTGTGGGTCTTCTGGTGCAACTATCAAGGGGCGACGTCTCCCCTTACTAACGCCCTCTTGATTTTAATGGTGGTCCTTACCATCGCTTCCGGCCTTCACTACATCTATCATGCGCGCAAACTCATGACAGAATGGGAAGCGGATTAGGAGAGTCCGAGTTTTTTGCGGAAGTACTCGAGGGTGTGGGCTAGGCCTTCTTCGAGTGTCACCCCGGGCTGCCAGTTGAGGATCGTTTGGGCTCGAGCGACATCGGGTTGACGCACTTTCGGATCGTCGACCGGCAATGGTTTGAGCTCGATGCCCACCGGGGCACCAGCGAGCCGTTGAATCGTTTCCGCGAGCTGAAGAATGGTCATCTCGCTCGGGTTACCCAGGTTTACCGGCTCATTGAAGTCCGAGGTGAGTAGGCGATAGAGACCTTCGACGAGATCGCTCACGTAACAAAAGCTCCTCGTCTGGTTCCCCTCGCCGAACACAGTCAGCGGCTCGCCTTGAAGGGCTTGGCTGATGAAGGCGGGGATCGCCCGTCCATCTTTTACACGCATGCGAGGGCCATAGGTATTGAAGATCCGGGCGATCTTGACGTCGATGCCGTGATATCGATGGTAAGCGACCGCCATCGCCTCGGCGAATCGCTTCGCTTCATCGTAAACCCCCCGCGGGCCGATAGGGTTTACGTTTCCCCAGTAATCCTCCGTCTGGGGATGAACCAAGGGGTCGCCATAGACCTCCGAGGTGGAGGCGAGCAAATAAGTTGCCCCTTTGGCTCGTGCCAATCCGAGCGTCTTGTGGGTTCCTAGAGAACCAACTTTGAGCGTTTGGATCGGGAGCTCCAGGTAGTCGATGGGGCTCGCCGGGCTCGCAAAATGAAGGATGTAGTCGAGGGGCCCATCGATCTCGATCTCTTCCGTGACGTTGTGCTCGATGAGGGTGAACGCCCCTCTTTCCACGTGTGCCAAGTTGGACCGGTTGCCGGTGATGAAGTTGTCCATCCCGATGACGGCATGGCCTTTGCCGAGCAAATAGTCGACGAGATGAGAGCCGATGAAGCCCGCTGCGCCGGTGATTAGGAAACGCTTGTCATTCTTGTCAGGCAAGAGGATCTCAGTAGGCGTGCCGGTGGAGGAAAACCCTCCAGAAGGTCAACCACAGAATTTTGAAGTCCAGCCCAAGCGTCCAGTTCTCGATGTAGTAGAGATCGTGCTCGATCCGTTTCTCGATAGACGTGTTGCCTCGCCAGCCATTCACTTGGGCCCAACCGGTCATTCCCGACTTGACCTTGTGACGAAGCATGTACTGAGGAACCCGCTCCTTGAACTCTAAAACGAATCGCGGCCGCTCTGGACGAGGTCCTACCAACGACATATCACCCCGAAGCACATTGTAGAGCTGCGGGAGCTCGTCGATGCTGAGTCGCCGAAGGATACTGCCGAGCGGTGTCCGTCGCGGATCGTCGGGGTTGGCCCAGACCGGACCGGTCTCCTTCTCCGCATCTTCGTGCATGGAGCGGAATTTGTAAATCGTGAATGGCTTGCCGTCGAGTCCCATTCGCTCCTGGGTGTAGAAGACCGGGCCCTTTGACGTGAGCTTGATCAGAAACGCGATCACCGCAAAGGGTATCGTAGCGAGGCCGAGCAGAACCATGGAGATACAAATGTCGATGGACCTTTTTTGAACCCAGTTCCAACCTTGAATCGGCGTTTCGGCGAGGCTAATGACCGGGATGCCATCGAGATCTTCGACTCCTGCGCGCAGCGCCACATGAGTCAAGTAGTCCCAGGCCACTTTGACGTCGAGCCCCTCCCGGCTAGCGAATCCGATAAGGCTCCTGATCTTCTCGTGTTCTTCGAGGGGGAGAGCAATGTAAAGTGAGTCAACCTGTCGCTCGCCGATGACCTGCTCCACGTCATCGATGGTTCCTACGATCGGGAGGCCTCGATGACCAGCGAACTCCCCACGAAAGTGATCATCAACAAACCCCAGCACGCGAAAGCCAAGCTCTTGATGATCGATGAACTTGTCGGCCACCGACCGGCCTAGCTCTCCTGCGCCAGCGATCAGGATGTTGCGAAGGCCCTCACCCAGGCGCCAGCGTGCCTCGCGGTGTTTACGGATCAGCGAGCGCGTTAGCGTGAGCAAGACGATGTCGAAAGCGACGAAGAGTCCAAGGACCAGCTGTGAAAACTCATAGCGGCCGGAGATCTCCGGCGGCCCGTAGAAGTAGTAGACGCGCAGATACAAGGCCACGAACAAAGTCGCGGCGGTACCCATGGCGACCGCCCACACGATAGAAAAGAGCTCGTCGATCCGGGAGCGCAGTCGCCTAAGATTGTACAAACCATGGAAATAGAAGAGGAGCGGCCACAGTAGGGTGATGAGCGGTAGTAGGAGGGTGTACTGACTTAGGGGGTTGACTCCCTTCGTGACCTGAACGATCTCGAAATTGAAACGAACGAAGTACGCGATGAAGAAAGCGACATAGGTAGCAATAAGGTCGCCGAGAACGTAGAGGACGGTTTGGAATCGGCTCTGGTGTTTGACCATCTCTAATTGGTCATCAAACTTGTCAGGACCGGGTCAGCTTATGGTCGATGTATGCCTTGATGCGGTCTTTGAAGCGCTGGCGAGAAAAGCCGAGCGCCCAAGTCCTGACAGCCATTCTATTAAAGCGCAGCGAAGAAACCCTGTCAATAGCGTCGGATAGAGCCTCGGGCGAAGATTCGGAGAAGAAGACCCCGGTCTCCCCGTCCCGTACCGACTCGAGTGCTCCACCTTCTGCGAGGGCAACCACTGGGCGCCCGCAGGCTTGCGCTTCCACCGGAACGATGCCGAAATCCTCTACCCCCGGCAACAACGCCGCCTGACACCGCTGGTAGAGAGGGAGGAGTTCCTGCTGGGACCGGCCGCCCAGAAAGCGAATGTTGCTGCCGGCTCGTGCTTTGAGCTTCCTCTCCTGTGGTCCGGTCCCGACGATGAGGAGGGGCTCGCTCCTCTTGTTGAACGCGTCGATGGCTAGCTCGAGTCGTTTGTAGGGGACCAGGGCCGAAACGATCAGGTAATAGTCTTCGGGAGCACCTTCGGTCGGGACGTAGACCTCCGTGTCGACCGGCGGGTAAATGACCTCCGCCTCTCGACGGTAGTACTTCTGGATGCGCCCCGCCACGTGCTTCGAGTTGGCGACGAAGTGGTGTACGCGCGCCGCAGATGCGACGTCCCATTTCCGGAGGTAGTGGGCGATTGGGCCATAGACCAGGCGCGCTTTCAGGCCGTCACCGAAATAGTCTCCGAAGCGATCCCACACGTAACGCATCGGTGTGTGGCAGTAGCAGATGTGCGTTGAATCCGGAGGCGTCACGACGCCTTTGGCTACGCAGTGACTGCTCGAGAGGACGAGGTCGTACCCCGACAGGTCGAGCGACTCGACCGCCCAGGGATAGACGGGCAAATACCAGCGATAGATGCTCTTTACCGCGGGAAGTTTTTGGGTGAAGGCGGTGCGTATCGGATGGGACTCGATGATCGGGCTCGTCGAGTCGGGGATGTGCACCATCGTAAAAAGCGTGGCGTCTGGATAGAGCTCGCAGAGAACCTCCAGGACCTTTTCGCCGCCCCGGAGTCCGGTGAGCCAATCATGAATCAGAGCGACCCGCATGTGCGGTCTGTGCCTCTGCGGCCGGAGTGCCGCTGAATCCCAAAGCTTTCCGGTATGCTCGATGGACTTGTGCCGCCGAGCCTTCCCAGGAAAATTGCTTCGCGCGTTCGTAGCCATCGGCGATGAGCCGGTTGCGCAACGTAGGGTCGCTAAGTATCTCGTGGATTGCCTTTGCGATCTGATCGATGTTGTAAGGATCGACGGTGAGCGCTGCATTGCCAACGACCTCGGGTAGCGAAGAAATGTTCGATGTGACCACTGGAGTTCCGTTCGCCATCGCTTCTAGTGGAGGGAGTCCGAAGCCTTCGTAGAGAGAGGGAAAGGCGAAAACGTCGGCGATTTTATACAGCGCCACTAGGGTCGGCTCGGGAACGAAGCCGAAGAAACGAACGTTACGCCGAACCTGATGTTTTTCTACCGTCCGCCGGAGGGAGGGGTACTTGGAGATGTCGTCACCTACCACGATGAGTGTCAGGTCCGAGTACTCGGGATCTTCCCGGACCTTGGCGAACGCGGCGATCAACCTCTCGACGTTCTTGTGCGGTTTGATGTTGCCAACAAAGAGGACGGTTCTCCCGAAGATCTGAAACCTTTCCTTCACCTGAGCGAGCTCTTCAACGGAGAGTCCTTCGGTAATAGCGCTGTCCAATCCATTGGGGATGACCACGACCTTGTCCGGGCGCACCTCGAAAAAAGTCAGCAGGTCTCTTTTCGACGAGTCGGAGACCGTCAACACGAGCTCGGCCTTCTCGAGGGCTCGCCGAATCATGTAACGTGCATAGTGACTGGCCAGACTTGACGGCAGATACTGAGGGAAAAGCAAATGGATCACGTCGTGGATCGTCACGACCGATCGGCACGGAGTCAGAAGCGGCAGAACGTAGTGTGGCGTGTGGAACAGATCGACGCGCAGGCGTCGCAAGGTGGCTGGAATGCCGATGTGCTCGCGGACCGAGTAGTTGGGGGCACTGACCCGGACGGGAGTGAAGTGAGGGTTGAGAGAGCGGACCAACTCCTCGTCCCGCGGGTAGCACAGGAGAAAATACTCCGTCTCCTGATCCAGGCTCGGCAGGTGCTTGATCAGGTTGCGGATGTATGTGCCGATGCCGAAATCGTTGATCTTTCTGGCGTCGAGGGCGATCTTCATCGGATCGAGCTATCGCGGAGGCAAGCTTTTGAGGGCCAAGGGTCCAAACAGCAGCGGATGGCGCTAAATCGTAGTGAAATATAGCAAGACAGAGGGGATAAAAGCAAGAAAGCGGCTTACACCTCTGCCAGTAATTCCTGCCAGGCTTTTCTTTCCCGTGTCCGGTCGACTAAGTGCATCAGCCGTTGACCGGCACGATGAATCGCTTGAAGGAACAAGTCGTCGATCTCGGCTCGCCCGAGTAGCGTCGCGAGCCCCTCGGTGTTTCCCGCTTCAAAATAGCCTGGATAGTCGTCCCCAAGAATGCCGACATTGCCCGAGATTCGGCTGGCGAGGATCGGAACCGAGGCGGCGATGGACTCGGAGACTACATTGGCGCCGCCTTCCAGCAGGGAAGAGATGACAAAGAGGTGGCTTCCGCTGAGAAGCGTCTCTGACTCTTGGCGGGGTAGCCCTTCGAGCCAGCGATAGCGCACGTTTTGTTTATCTTCTTCTCGCGCCTCTTGCGCCGCGACGTCGCTCAGGGCCTGGCCGGCGTGAAGGACTCGGATGCGGGACGTGGCGGGAAGAAGGCGCGCGGCGTATGCCGTGCGCAGTGGGTCCTTCACCTCGCGTAGGTGCGCGAGGACACAGATCTGAAAGACGTCCTTTGGCTTCGGGTGGGCCTGAAGCGGCGCCGCTGCGGATTGAAAAATCACTCGGATCTTGCCGTGCAGGCGTGACGGAAGCTCCTCCACGGCTTTGGGCTGAAGCACCACCAGACGGTCGGCGATCTCGAGGGACTGTTGTGCGGCGTTGGAGTCTTTGATGTCGCGGTAGACGTCCGTTCCGGCTAGTCCGACGATGATTGGTTTATCTGGGTAGTGCTCTCGAAATCTCACGATGGCTGGTGCGCTACGGCGGGCGTGAATTGCGATCAGAAGGTCCTGGGTGGTTCCTCCGTACGTCGTCGTGATCTCGACCGAATGCCCTAACTCGACGAGGAGCTCCGCCCAGCGAGTGGCGGTGACCGCGTTTCCGAGGAGGGCATCCGGCGAAGCGGGAGTGACGAGGGCGACTTCCATACGGAGGCGCTCACATAGCGCAGGTGCGGAAGCCTCCAAAGACGTCCCGGCGATGGGGCTGGTAGAAGTTTCTCCAGGTGTTTCGAATTAGAAGAGACCGCGTGGTCCAGCAACCACCCCGTAGCACTTTGTGATCATGAAACCACGGCTGGGAATACTCCTTGTAAGGATCTGGGGTGAACTCTGGATACGCTGTGAAATCGGTGCTCGTCCACTCCCAGATGTTGCCGACCATTTGCCGACAGCCGAACGCGCTGTCTCCCGCCGGCAGGGAGTCGACCGTCACGCAGCCCCGCGCCGCCCAGTTCAGGTTTGCTCGATCCGGTGTGGGGGCTTCATCGCCCCAGGGATATTTCCGTTTGCCACGGTCCGACCCCTGAGAGGCTGCAAACTCCCATTCCATTTCGGTGGGTAGTCGGCGGCCTGCCCATCGACAGAAAGCATCGGCCTCGAACCAGTTGACGTGTGTGACCGGTAGGCGTGGCTCGAGGGAAACCCATTCGTCGAAATGACGTCGCAGCCAAGTGCCCGCACCTGCATTCCTCCAGTAGACCGGATGTTTGGCACCGGCCCCTTCTTTCCAGGCCCACCCTTCTGAGCTCCAAAGGTCTCGCCGCCGGTATCCATCGTCTTCAACGAAAGCGGTGAACTCTCCCTGCGTGACGGGTGTTTTGGCCATCGAGAAGCGCTTGACCTCGACCTGATGTGCCCACTTTTCGTTGTCGAAGACGAAGGGCAGGTCGCGACTCGCCCCCAGCTCGAAACTACCGCCGGGAATGTGGGCGTCACCAAGAATGCTCTCGGGAGCGTCGGTGGGGCCGGGCTCGGAGGGCTCGCGAAACGGCGGGTAACAATAAGAGTGTGTTTGCCGAGTGTAGGTGAATGCCTCGGCGTGCATGCACTCATGAAGGACACTCAAGAGGACGAAATAGGTACCCTCCGGCCCGGGTTCATCCTTCAGCCTCTCCGTCACACGCTCTCGGATCTGCTCGAGGTAGTCAAGAGTCGCTTGGCGCCCGGGCAGCCTGAGATCCCAGCGAACGTCGTGATCGACGGCGGCGGAGTCGTAAAGGGTGTCGCCGTTCTTGAGAAAAGGCTTCTGTTGACTCCAGTGACGAAGGACCCATCTTTCCTGAAACCAGCCCACGTGACCCATTTCCCAAAGCGGCGGGTTGACGATGGCGAGGCGAGGCCCCAGCAACTCCTCATCGCTCAGGTCCGAGACCAGGTCGAGCGTGCAGGCACGAATATCCGAGACGGCTCGGATGAGCTCGCTCGCGGGGAGCGGAGCCGCGGAGGACATCGTGTCAATGACCAAAGGAGTGGCCGTTTCGGAGCCATTGATTGAGCCAACCGAGGACGGTGTCGTACCAGAGAATGGAATTCGCGGGCTTCAGTATCCAGTGATTCTCGTCGGGGAAGTAGAGGAGCTTGCTGGGTACGTTTCTTCGTTGGAGCGCGGTGAAGGTTGCGATTCCTTGGGTTTCGACGACTCGAAAGTCATCCGCGCCGTGGATTACCAACATGGGCGTGCGCCAGTTCTGAATGAAGTTGATCGGATTGTGGTTGCGGTAACCGTCTGGATTGTCCCAGGGCGTTCCGAGGTGCTCCCATTCGGGGAACCAGAGCTCCTCGGTGGCGAGGTAGGCCATCCGTTCGTCGATGTTGCCGTCGTGATTGACCAGACACCGAAACCGGGTGGGCCACCTGCCGGCGATCCAATTCACCATGTAGCCGCCGAAAGAACCTCCGAGCCCCGCAACCCGCTCGCCGTCCAACCAAGGGTAGCGCTCGACCGCTGCAGCGAGTCCTTTAACGAGATCCATCAACGGCTTGCCTCCCCAGTCCCCTCGGATAGAGTCGGTGAAAGCCTAGCCATAGCCAACCGAACCGTGGAAGTCGACCATCACCGCCGCGTATCCGGCGCCCGCATACGCTTGAGGATTCCATCGATAGTGGAAATCGTTGCCGAACGAACCTTGGGGACCGCCGTGGATTAGGAACGCAACGGGATACTTTTTCGTCGCGTCGAAGTCCGCGGGCTTGACGACGTAGGCGTACACGGTCTCGTCGTTCCAACCCTGAAACGTGAACTGCTCCGCCTCTCCCATACGAGCTGCCGCAACCCGTTCGTGGTTTAGGCGCGTGATCTCGAAAACGTCGGCGCCACCGGGGCCCACCGAGTAGAGCTCCACGGGAGAGCGTAGGTGATCACGGCCGTACACGATGCGGTTACCGGCCATAGTGGGAGAGCGGATGGTCCCGTCCTTGACGACGGTCCGCGCTTCGCCCGTCATGACATCGATCGCAAAGAGAGACACCTGACCTAAATTCGCCGCGGTGGTGTAAATCGTACGGCCGTCCGAGGACCAAGTGAACTCTCTGGGGGAACGGTCCCAATCTTCGGCGAGGTTTCTCGTCTCACCCCCCGGCCAGGAGCGAAGGATGATGCGAAACCGATCCGCCTCGTAGCCCACCTTGGACATGGCGAGGTAGGCGAGCGTCTTTCCGTCCGGAGAAAACGCCGGTTGGGTGTCCCACGCTCGGTTCGATTCGGTCAGATTACGCCGAGCCGACGAATCGTCGATCGACACTTCGTACAGATCGAAGTTCGTGGACCACGCTTCTTCGCGGCCGACATCGCGGGCTGTAAAAACCAACGACTGGCTGTCGGGAGTGAATGCAATTTCCTCTGGACCACCGAACGGCTTCGAAGGCGTGTCGGCGTCGATGCCGGACGTCGTATCCACCGGCTCGCCACCGTCCGCGGGCATAACGAACAAATGCGCCCGACGGCCATCCTTCCAGGTATCCCAATGTCGGATGAAAAGACTGTCGTAGATGCGCCCGCCGACGTTGCTGCTGGCGCGTTCCTCGAGTCTTTCGGTCGTACAAGCGAGATCGGGACAGTCGGGGAAGACCTTCATCGTAAAGGCGAGTCGCGAGCCGTCTGGAGAAACGACGAGGTTGCTCACGTCGAGAGGGAGATCGGATGCCTGCTGAGATTCTCCGCCGTTGGCTCGAATGTGCCAAACCTGCGACGAGCCGGAGCGGGTCGAGAGAAACCAAATGCTCTGCCCGCCCGGTGACCAGCGCGCATTGAAATCGCTCGCAGGGTGGGTGGTCAGTCGCTTCAAGCCACTTCCGTCGATACCGACCAGCCAAAGATCCGTTCGTCCTCGATTCGCTTCGAGGTCCGTGGTGCGCAGCGCGAAAACGATCCGCTTGCCGTCCGGCGAGACCTGCGGGTCGGAGATCCGCTCCATGGCGAGCATGTCGTGGATGGAAAACGGATGAGTCTCCGCCATCGCACTCCCAACAAAACCGAACGAGGAAACTACAACCGCTAGCGAGAGAATCGAGCGACGCATTCAAACCTCCGTAATCGCGCTGGTTTCACACTGTGCGACATTATTGGATCCGACCCCTGCACTGTTTTTTTACAGGGGTCGGATCCATTTTTGGGCACGAGCTTAAGTCTTCTTCCAGCCGGGGCCGCGGACGACACGACCGGGCGTTGCACCCGTATGTTCGCCGTCTTCGAGCACCTGAGTCCCGTTGACCCAAACGTGGACTACGCCGGTCGAGTACTGATGGGGATTCTCGTACGTGGCGTGATCCTGTACGTCCTCGGGATCGAAGACAACGACGTCTGCGAGATACCCCGGTTGGAGGGAGCCCCGGTCCTTGATCCGGAGATTCTCGGCGGGCAAGGTCGTCAGACGCCGGATGGTCTCTTCGAGTGAAATGATCTCTTCGTCCCGCACGTACTTCCCGAGAAGCCGCGCGAAGTTCCCGTAGGCCCGCGGGTGGGTGCTGGATTTCAAGAACACGCCTTCGGTGGCCATCGAGCCCGCGTCCGAGCCGAAGCTAACCCAAGGTAACGCGATTTGTTTTCGGACGTTATCTTCGGACATCAAGAAGTAGACCGCTTGCACGCGGCTTCCGTCTTCGATGACCAAGTCCATTGCGGTGTCTTCGGGACTGGTGCCGCGCATCTTCGCGACTTCGGCTAGCGTCTTCCCGGTGAGGGGTTTCAGTTCGTCATTCTTGAATCCCACAAGGAGTGTGCCCTCTGGGCCGGCGGCTAGGTTGAAGTTTTCCCATTCGTCGGTCGGAGTGGTCATTTCTTTGCGGACGCGCGCCCGGGTCGCAGGATCCTTGAGGCGCCCGACCCAAGCCTCGTACCCACCTTCTTGCACCCAAGGCGGCATCGTGGCGTTAAGCCCGGTGGATCCGGCAGTGTAGGTGTACATGTCGGCGGTAATGCGCAAGCCTTCCGCCCGAGCGGCTTCCACCTTCGCGATGGCCTGCTCGAGCAAGGGCCAGTTGGGCTCGCCCCCAGCTTTTAAATGGTAGATCTCGGCCGGGAGGTTGGCGTCCCGCGCGATGGTAATCAGCTCGTCTACCGCATCGAGAAACCTTCTACCCTCACTTCGCATGTGTGAGATGTACATTCCGCCATACGGGGAGGCGGCCTTGCAGAGCTCGATCAACTCGTCAGTTTGGGCGTAGAAGGCGGGTGCGTATATCAAAGAGGAGCCGACTCCGAGTGCACCCTCCTCCATCGCCTGCCGCACGAGTTGCTGCATGCGAGCCATTTCTTGAGGAGTCGGAGGACGGTCCTCGAATCCAATCTCGTGAATGCGGAGGGTGGTGGCACCCACGAACGAGGCCACGTTAGGGGAGATGCCTCGGCGAACGAGATAGTCGAGATATTCTCCGAGCGTCGTCCACTCGATGTCGAACCTGACGTCGACTTGGGATTGCAGAAGGGCCTCCTCGACGCGTTCGTTGACCGGGCCGTAGGAGATGCCTTCACCGAAAACCTCGAGGGTCACTCCTTGTCGGATATCGCCTTGCGAGCGACCGTCTTCGATTAGGCTCCCCACCGCCCAACTCAACATATTGATAAACCCTGGGGCCACTGCGAGACCCTCGGCGTCGACTTCCGTATCTCCCCGAGCCCGACTCAAATCACCGATGGCGGCAATCCGATCTCCGTGGATCGCGACGTCTCCCCGGTAGGAAGCGGAGCCGCTACCGTCGTAGATCATGCCGTTGCGGATAATGAGGTCGAATCTCTCCGTCGGGGCCGAAGAACACGACAAGCTAAAAAGGATAAGAAAGAGATAAAGTCGGGGCATCGAGGCCTCCTGTGAAAAGCTCTTCTAGTCTACATCGAGTAAAACCGAGAGGTCACCTCGGCGGACGGCGCCGAGGGCCAGGGCGGCCACGGTGTACATCCCGATGAGGGTCAAGGCATAACCGGAGTACATCGGGGCCAGCGTGCGAGTGGCGCCGACAAACGTCGCGCCAATTAGCAGGACTCGCAACCAACTCCGTAATGAAATCGAGCTCTCTTGGAGCAAGAAGAACGAATAGACGGCGGTCCCGAGCCAAGCGACGCTCACCGCCGCGGCCGCCGCCCCCTCGACCCCATACATTTTGGTCGCCCACGTCAAGGCGGCGACGCCGAGACTCACTTGGAGCACTGCGGCGCGCAAACAATCGCTGAGCCGCCCTTTCGCGACGAGAGCCCGAAAAAGTATTTCTGTGGAGAACCAAGCGGGAAGTGCTAAGGCGAGCAGCGCGAGGATGGGAGCAGCCGGAAGATAGTGCTCCATTCTCAACGATCGCAGGAGTGGCTCGGCGAAAGTGAAAAGGAGAGCCGCGGGTACGAAGGACGGCACAGATAAGGTCAGAAGTCCTACCCCGAGGAGTCGTTGAAACCTTTCCGGCGCCGACCGTGCCCTCGCCAAGTGGGGGTAGAGAGCCATTCCGAACGCTTGGGAGGCGATGGTGGGCAAGAGAGCCAAGCGGATCGCGGTCCCATAGTAGCCGACGTCTTCGAGCGGTCGGAACATCGCCACCGACAAGCTGTCGATGCGTCCGAGAAGAGCGTTGACGACAAAGAACAGGCGAAGGGAGAAGCTTGTCTTACTAAGGTGGCAAACGCGATCGGTTCGGGCGGACCTTCGATCTTCCGCAGGGGTAGGAGAAGCGAGGCAGTTCCGATCCACTTCGAACCAAACAAAACAAGGGCCAAAGCTGCGGGGCCACCTCCCATCGACAGCGCGATGAAACTTCCCAGCACACGAAGGCCGTGTTCGCACAGGGCGACGTCGCCGACACGGCGGGTACGGCCGAGCGAGATCCATGTCGCCTCGAGCGTAGGGGAAAGGCTCGACGCAGGTAGCGCGGCCGCAAACCACACCGCCGCGACACGGGCTTCGCTGTCAGCCGACAAGGACCACGCGACCGCGACCATGGCCGCGCCGAGGAACAGGCCGCCTCGAAAGAGGAGTCCGGACGCGGCGTGGAGCAACACGGGAAGCTCCTGCGGCTTCGAGGAGCCCTTCTCTAGGACCATGAGGTCGACACCCAGCCCGGCCACCATCTGCAAAACGGCGTGGACCGAAAGCAGTAAGTGAAAGAGGCCCCAGCCGTCGGGTCCCCAATGCAGAACCGCCAGGTAGAAGACGCCGAAAGAAGCGAGAGGCGGGACGATGCGAGCAAGAACTAACGTCGCCGCACCCGAGGCGACCGAGCCGGGCACTAGAACGCTGTACCAACGAAGTTGGTACCACCTGTATTACCTCTCCCCAGACCGCGGGGGAGAGGTCGTCCGCCGAAGGCGGGCGGGTGAGGGGGCTCGTGGATAGCTGCGGCAAAGTCGAGTATCGATTTCATTGTTGCCGTCAACTAGAAGTTCCAAACGAGTTCGAACAGCATATGTTGCAAGCGTCGCTGGGAACGGCTACCGAGGATCCATTTGGTCGCGATCTTGAGAAGGAGGTACACCTTCAAGAATCGAACCTTCCCGCGGCCATAGTGCTTCTTGTAGAAGTAGAGCTGACTGCGCCGGTACTCGAAGGTGGCTTTTTCTCGGTTCGCCTCCGTCGACTTTCCACGCAGATGGACGACCTCCGCCTCCGGCGTGTAAAGAACGCGATACCCGGCGCGCCGTACCCTCTGACAGTAATCCACCTCTTCGGAGTACATGAAGAAACGGTCGTCGAAATGTCCAACCTTCTGGAGGAGCTCCGCCCTCAGCATCATACACGCACCGCTTACCCAGTCCGGAGAAGCTTCCTTCTTGCTTCTTTTCTCTATGTAACTACGGAAGAAACGATTTCCACCCTCGTAGAGTCTGGAGAGCAGTTTCTGGTACGCTTCGGCGCGAAAGTTGATCATGTCGCCGTAAGAAATCTGCACCGAGCCGTCTTCGTTTCTCAAGAGAGGGCCCAATACGCCGACGTCTGGTCTCTCCTTCATGATGCGCAGCATGGAATCGACCGCACCCGGCTTAACGAACGCATCGTTGTTGAGTAGCAACAGGGAGTCACCCTTCGCTTCCCGCATGCCGAGGTTGTTTCCTCCGGCAAAACCGAGATTGTCCGGCGACCCGATCGCAACCACCTCGGGGAAGTCCCGAGACACCATGGAAAGACTGCCGTCGGTTGAGGCGTTGTCCACGACAATGACCTCTAGGGGCCGATGGGACGTCCCTTCATAAAGCGATTGGAGGCAGTTCCTGAGGTGGATCTTGGCGTTGTAGCTGACGATGAGAACGGTCAGTTCCATCAGCTCTTGGAGCCCAGCCGTTCATAGACGGCCAAGGTTTTGCGGGCGGTCTCTTCCCAGGAAAACAACGTGACTCTTTTCGATCCGGCTTCGACGAGTCGTCCTCGCTCCGGGTCGTCGTCCCAAACGCGCTCGATGCCGGAAGCAATCGCTTCCGGATCGGTCGGGTCGACGTACGTAGCCGCCTCCGCCGCCACCTCGCGGTGGGTCGGAATATCGGAGGCTACGACCGGGAGCTCGCAAGCCATCGCTTCGAGAACCGTAAAACCGAATCCCTCCCATAGTGCGATGCTCGCTAGGGCGCGCGCTCGCCGGTAGAGGACAGGTAAGTGTTCGGCCGGAATGTAGCCCAACTTCACGACCCGAGAGCTTAACCCGTGACTGTCGATGGCGCGGTCGACGGCTGGTTCAGCCATCCCCGGTCCGCCAGCGAGCAGGAGGGTCCCGTCCCAACCTCGGCGCACCAAGTGGGCCACGGCTTCCACCAACCGCGTCAAATTTTTCCGCGGCTCCAATGCGGCGACCGAAAGCAAGTAGCGCGGAGGTAGCTTGTATCTCTCGCCGATGCGCTCCTCGTCGCCAGAATGGTCGGGGCCCATCCGGAAGCTCTCGATGTCGACCCCGTAGGGCGTCAGCACGACCTTCCGCTCGTCGACCCCGAGCTCTCGGACGAGGTCGTCCTTCGTGGTCCGGGAGCCGGTGAGCACGGCGTCGGCACGGGCGGCATGGGCTTTCACCAGAGGGACGTAGTCGCGGCGGACCTCCGCCTCTGTCGCCTCGGCATGCCGGTAGAAGAAAATGTCGTGGATGGTTACGACGGTTCGACCGCGTCTTGATGGAAGAATAAGCGGATGGGGTGAATGCGTAATGCTGAACGAGCGACCGGTCAGAAAGTCGAGGGAAGGTTGTCCGGTGCGGTGCCACAGAGCGTTCAGAAGGAAAACAGGGATCCGTCGATCGACGAGCTCGAAGTTGGGTGGAAGCGTGTTGACGTGCGCGCGTTCTCGCAGCGAGCTGGAGAAGAGCGTGTAGCGATTCTCAGAGTCGATACGGCTCAGGGCTTCGGTTAAACCGGCGACGTAACGACCGACCCCGGTGCGCCGAGATAGCGCCGGCCGGTAGTCGATTCCAACGTTGAGGTCGGGCATGCTCCGTGGCGGATGATAGCACGCCCGGCCCCGGCTGATAGTGACGGAGGGTGTTGGCTCGGGCCGCTTTACCCTTATAATAAAGGACTATTCGGCAGTTGCGGGTAGAAGGAGCAGACTAGTTTATGAAAATCTGTGTCGTGGGTACGGGCTATGTGGGCCTGGTCGTTTCATCGTGCTTGGCAGAAAACGGCAACGACGTCATCGGTATGGATATCGATGAAGAAAAGATAGGCCGACTCTCAAAAGGGGTAAGCCCGATCTACGAGCCGGGACTCGAGGAATTGCTCAAGAGAAACCTCCAGGAAGAACGGCTGTCTTTTACTACCAACCTTCCGGAAGCGGTAAAGGCCTCGGAGATCGTCTTCGTCGCTGTCGGTACACCACCTGGTGAGGACGGCTCCGCGGACATGACCCACGTGCTGAGTGTCGCCGAATCGATCGGCCGGGCTATGAACGGGTATAAGGTCGTGGTCCTCAAGAGCACCGTCCCGGTGGGAACGCACCAAAGGGTCAGAGATACCATCGCCGATTGCACCTCCCAACGCTTCGGAGTCGCCTCCAACCCGGAGTTTTTGAAGGAAGGGGCCGCCATCGAGGACTTCATGCGCCCCGATCGTGTGGTCATCGGGACAGACGACGCGCAGGTCGGGCAATTGATGACCGAGCTCTACCGTCCTTTCGTGAGAACCGGGAACCCGATCCTGATCATGGATCCAGCCAGCGCCGAGATATCGAAGTACGCCGCGAACGCCATGCTGGCGAGCCGTATCAGCTTCATGAACGAAATCGCGCGTTTTTGCGAGACGGTGGAGGCGGATGTCTCGCAGGTTCGCAAAGCGATCGGAGCGGACAGCCGAATCGGGCATGCCTTCCTCTTTCCAGGCGTGGGTTACGGGGGATCCTGTTTTCCCAAAGACATACGAGCCTTGCTCCATACCGCCGAAGACAAGGGCGTCGATCTTGCGATTGTGAGAGCCACCGAGAACGTGAACGAGACGCAGAAACGGTTCTTGCTGCCCAAGATCCTGGAGCTTTTCGGCGGAGAGCTGAAGTCGGTGACTCTGGCTGTTTGGGGACTCGCCTTCAAGCCGAGAACCGATGACATGCGAGAGGCTCCGTCGATTGTGCTGATCGAGGAGTTAGCCAAGAGGGGAGCCCACCTGCGGGTCTTCGATCCCGAGGCTATGAAAGAAGCCAAGAAGGCACTCTCCAAGTGGGACAAAAGCATCACCTACTGCCGCAGGGGCTATGACGCTTGTGAAGGAGCCGAAGGCTTGATCTTGGTCACCGAGTGGAACGAATTTCGTGAACCTGACTTCGAGCGCTTACGCGCCGTGATGAAGCGCCCGGTCGTATTCGACGGCCGAAACATTTACAACCCCGAAGTGCTAAGTAGGCTGGGATTTGCCTACTTCGGCGTCGGCCGACGAGCCTGAGCCAGCCGATCGATGCCCGCCATCTTGGTCACCGGTGGAGCCGGTTTCGTCGGCTCGCATACCGTGCGGGAGCTAGTTCGTCGAGGCGAGCGTGTTGTGGTTCTCGACGACCTGAGTGAAGGACATCGAGAAGCCGTCGAGGGCGTCGAGTTGGTCACGGCCGATCTTTCCGAGCCGGCTCAGTCGCGAGAGGGGCTCGACAGTATCTTCAAGAGCGAAGAGATCGATGTCGTGCTTCATTTCGCGGGAAGGGCTTACGTCGGAGAGTCGGTTCGCGAGCCCGGGAAGTATTACAAGAATAACTTGGGCGGAGGCATCGAGCTACTCGAAGCGGTGGCGCGAAATCAAGTTCCCGCGGTGATTTTTTCGTCTACCTGTGCCATCTACGGCGAGCCGGAGGTCGTTCCCATTCCTGAGACACACCCCCAACGACCGATGAGTCCCTATGGTCGCACCAAGCGTGACTTCGAGGAAGCACTAGCCGACTTCGAGGTCGCCTACGGAACGCGGCACGTGAACCTCCGCTACTTCAACGCCGCCGGCGCCCATCCGGATGGCGATCTCGGCGAAGACCATCGTCCGGAGACGCACCTCATTCCGCTGGCATGCGAGGCGGCGATGGGACTCCGGGCCTCGCTCGCTATCTTTGGAGACGACTACGAGACTCCCGACGGGACGTGTATTCGCGACTATGTTCACGTCGTCGACCTCGCTGCGGCGCACATCATGGCGGTCGACGCACTCCGGAAGGGCGCCGCTTCCACGAGTTACAATCTCGGGACCGGAAAGGGATACTCGGTGTTGGAGGTGGTGGATACGGTCGAACGGGTGAGCGGTAAGGATGTTGCCACCGTGCGCACCGAGCGCCGCGCTGGAGATCCACCTCGACTGGTGGCGGCGAGCGACAGGATCCAGCGGGAGCTGGGTTGGAAGCCGAGCTTGGCGTCGCTCGATGCGATCGTCGAGACCGCCTGGAAATTCAAACAGAATCATCCCCAAGGTTACGGCGACGCGTGAAGGCCACTCCTCTCGTGGACCCGCTCCTCTCGGTGATCATGCCGGTGTACAACGAGACGGCGACCATTGAGGAAATCATCATGCGGGTACTTGCGGTGCCCCTTCGGGTCGAGCTCCTCGTGATCGACGACGGCTCCACCGATGGGTCCCGCGACGTCCTGACGAAGCTCGCCGGCGAGCGAGACTTCAAGTTGATTCTGCAAGAAAAAAATCAGGGGAAGGGCGCGGCGGTCAGGAAAGGATTTGCGGAAGCGTCCGGAGACATCTTCGTCGTCCAGGATGCCGACTTGGAATACTCCCCGGAGGAGTATCCGGAGCTCATCGACCTCATCGTTCGAGGCAAGGCCGACGCTGTATACGGTTCGCGGTTCCTCGGCCGACATCGGGCTTTTCTCTTTGTGCACTACATGGGAAACCGCTTCCTGACCTTGGTGACCAATGTTCTCTACAATACGATCCTCACCGACATGGAGACCTGTTTTAAGGCTATCCGAGCCGAGAAGGTCCGTCAGATGACGCTCCGGTCGGATCGATTCGGCATCGAGCCCGAGATCACCGCCAAGCTCTTCAAAATGGGTTGCCGTGTTTACGAGGTGCCCATTACCTATGAAGGCCGGGGCTACGAGGAAGGAAAGAAGATCTCATGGAAGGACGGTCTCGAGGCGCTCTGGGTGCTTCTGAAGTACCGTGTGGTAGATTAGATTCCTCCGTGGAGACCCGCCGCCTGCCCCGGGGAGGGTAATAGAAGACTCCGAGCCAATACTCTGATAAAATGTTCCATCTGAGTGAGTTGCATCGATGAGCGAGCTTCGGCGTTTGCTACGGCAGGCGCGACCCTATAGGGGCCGATTCCTTCTCGCCTGCGTGGCGATGATCGGGTTCGCCATTTCCTCGGCCGGCCTGGCCTACCTCATCAAGCCCATCTTCGACGACGTTTTGATTCAACAGGTGAATCTCGAACGGGTGGCTTTGACGATCATCGTGCTGTATGTCGCGAAGGGGTTGTTCTCGTACTTCTCGACGTACCTGATGAGCTACGTCGGCCAGCGCACGGTGATGGATCTGAGGAACGGCCTTTACCGGCACATGCTCCGCCAATCGGTGGATTTTTTCTCTTCGAAGTCCACCGGGACGCTCATGAGTCACATCACCACCGACGTCGAGAAGATTCAGCAGTCGGTCTCTCAAGCGGTTGGTGATTTGATGATGCAGGGCTTCGCTGTTCTGGGATACGCCGCGCTTTTGTTCTATTACGATTGGCGTCTTGCCGCCTTGTCTCTCCTAGGAGTGCCGGTGGTGGTATACCCCCTCGTTCGGCTCGGCCGCCGGCTGCGAAAGACCAGCGACGCCGGGCTCCTACGTTGGCGCGACATCTCGAACATCTTGCAAGAAACGATATCCGGAAGCCGCATCGTCAAGGCGTTTCGGATGGAAGAGTTCGAGTCGAAACGATTCGCTCGAGCGAGCGAGCGCCTCTTCAAGACGAACATGCGCATCACGGAAATCGTGTCTCTCCTCCCGCCGCTCATGGAGTTGGTAGGCGGCGTCGCCGTCGCTGGCGCCATTTGGTACGGGAGCGCGATGATATCGCTCGGCCAGCTGACACCGGGCGAGTTCACTTCGTTCGTAGCGGCCCTCTTCCTAATGTACGGGCCGATCAAGAAGCTATCCCGCGTAAACGCCACTTTTCAGCAGTCTCTCGCCGCAGCGGAGCGTGTCTTTTCCGTCCTCGATACTCATATGGAGGTCGAGGAAGTACCCGGTGCGGTGGAGCTTCCCACTCTTCAGAAGAAAATCGAGTTCAGGGGAGTCGACTTCACCTACGGTGACGGCGTCGAACAAGTCCTTAGCAACATAGACCTGCAGATCAATGCCGGCCAGGTCATTGCCTTGGTCGGGACGAGCGGTGCGGGAAAGACGACGCTCGCCAATCTGATACCCCGTTTCTTCGATCCCGAAGAGGGGGCGATCTTCTGGGATGGTATCGACATTCGAGAGGCCACGCTTTCCTCGTTGCGCGGACAGATCGGCTTGGTCCTTCAGGAGACCATCCTCTTCAACGACACCGTGCGTAACAATATCGCGTACGGAGTCGAGTCGACGTCTATGGAAGCGATCGAGGAAGCGGCGCGGGCGGCACGGGCGCTCGGCTTCATCGAGGAGCTTCCCAACGGCTTCGACAGTATGGTCGGGGAGCGCGGCCAGAAATTGTCGGGCGGGCAGCGTCAGCGGCTATCGATCGCCCGTGCGATCCTGAAGAACCCACCCTTGCTCATACTGGACGAAGCAACGAGCTCGTTGGATGCTGAATCGGAGGCGTTGGTTCAGCAAGCGATCGAGAACCTGATGGCCAACCGCACCACCGTGGTCATTGCCCATCGCTTGTCGACGATAAGACGCGCCGATCGGATCGTGATCATTGAGGGAGGAACGGTAAGAGAAACCGGGACGCACGATGAGCTACTGCGTCGCGCCGACAGCGTGTACCGGCGACTCTATCAGCTCCAGTTCGCTGGAGGCGATCCCGTCATTCTGGATGTTCCGCCGAACAACGGCGAGAAGGTTTCTTCGCCGCGTAAAGGAGAGGTTGTACGTTGATCCGCAGCATGACCGGATTCGCCCGGGGGCAGTCGGAGAACGACTCGTACGTCGCCGAGATCGAGTTGCGCTCGGTGAATCATCGTTACCAAGATGTTCGTGTCCACGTCCCCGGGAGCCTAGCCCACTTGGAGACCAAGATTCGCAACGAGGTGTCTTCTCGCGTCAAACGCGGGAAGGTGGACGTCTCGGTGCGATTGACGCCGAAGGAAGACAGCACTCACCAACTGGAGCTCGACCGACCGCTTATCGAAGATTTCGTTAGAGTGGCGCGGAATCTGGGGCAGGAACTGGGCGTCGGCGGCGAGCTGACGCTGTCCGATCTGGTGGGCTTTCATCCCGGGTTCAACGTCAAGGAACGTGACTTGTCGGGCGGTGAGGGGGCATGGAACGCTTTGGAGCCTGCTCTGGAAAAAGCGCTCGATGAGTACGATCGGATGAGCCGAACCGAGGGGCAAGAGCTCGCCTCGGACTTCGATCGGCGCGTTCAGACCATCGCCGAGCACATCGACGCCATCGAAGGCCTTTCTGCTGCTAGCAAAGAGAAAAGGCGGCAAGAGATTCTGGATCGCATCAAAGAGCTCGACGGGACCGGAATCGAGCCATCGGCCTTGGCAATCGAAGTTGCCCGGTTGGTCGAGCGAAGCGATATCACCGAAGAGCTCACCCGCTTCCGTAGCCACGTCACCCTATGGCGGGAGGCCATGGGCGCCGAACGGCCATGCGGGAAAAAGCTCGATTTCATCATCCAAGAGATGAATCGGGAAGTGAATACCATCGGCTCGAAATGCAAGGATGCCGTCGTCACCGAGAAGGTGATCGCGATCAAATCCGAGCTGGAACGCATCAGAGAACAGGTTCAAAATATCGAGTGAGCGAACGACGGGGCAGTCTCTTGGTTATCTCCGCCCCCTCCGGGTCGGGAAAGACCACTTTAGTGCGCCAGCTCGTCGCGGATGTGAAGGGCGTCGAGTTTTCCATCTCCTACACGACTCGTTCCCCCCGTCAGTCGGAAAAAGACGGTGTGGATTACCACTTCGTCTTGGAGAAAGAGTTCCGGTCGAGAATCGAAGGAAACGACTTGCTCGAATGGGCGGAGGTCCACGGAAAGCTCTACGGCACAGGGCGTGCCACGACGGAAGCCGCGCTTGGCCGAGGTGTAGACGTCGTCCTGGATATCGATGTCCAGGGCGCGGCGCAGGTCAAGCAAGACATGCCCGACGCGGTGCTCATCTTCATACTTCCACCGTCATTCGATGCCCTCGAACAACGGCTGAGGGACCGCCGGCAGAACGAGGGGGCTGACATCGAGAGGAGGTTGACGGTGGCTCGGCGGGAGGTTTCGCTGTACCAGAATTATGACTATGCTGTAGTCAACGACGAGATCGAGCGTTGCGGCGGACTCCTCAAGTCAATCGTTCTGGCGGAGAGGGCACGGCGCCAGCGGATGGAGCCGATCGTTCGTTCCATCCTGGATACTTTTGAATGAGCGCCAACAAGAAGATCGTCCTCGGGGTCACCGGCTGCATCGGCGCCTACAAGGCCGCGGAGATTGTCCGGGGTTTGAAGAAGGACGGCCTAGCGGTGCAGGTGATCATGACCGCGAGCGCTCGGGAGTTCATCACGGCGCTTACGTTGGAGACCCTTTCGGAAGAGCCGGTGATCTGCGAGCTCTTTGGGCAGGAACGGGAGGAAGGAGTTCGTCACATCTCGCTCACCGAAGAGTGCGAATTGCTCCTGATCGCTCCTGCAACCGCCAACATCTTGGCGAAGCTGGCCTACGGAATCGCCGACGACTTTCTGAGCACCTTCGCTCTGGCCAACCGAGCTCCGGTGATGATCGCGCCGGCGATGAACACACAGATGCTGTCCCATCCCGCGGTGCAGGCCAACATAGCGACTTTGCGCGAAAGAGGCGTCGATTTCATCGAGCCGGGAGAAGGATGGCTGGCCTGCGGGTGGCTCGGGAAGGGAAGGCTTGCCGAGCCGGAGGAAATCGTAGCGCGAGTGAAAGTCGAGCTTTCCAGTCGATCAAAAAAAAAGTCTAGTCTAGCCGGGCAAACGGTGCTGGTGAGCGCCGGTCCTACCGCCGAGCCCATCGATCCGGTGCGGGTACTCACGAACCATTCTAGCGGCAAGATGGGCTACCGGGTGGCCGAGGCGGCCCGCGACCGCGGCGCTCGTGTAGTGCTGGTGAGCGGTCCAACCGCGCTGCCCGATCCACCCGGTGTCAACGTCGTGCGGGTGGAGACGGCGGACGAGATGAAAGAGGCGATGCTTTCGAAGCTCGACGAAGCATCGGTCGTGATCATGGCGGCCGCGGTTGCCGACTACCGGCCAGAGACGGAAGAGAAGTCCAAGATCAAGAAGAAGCCGGGACCGCGGACGCTGAAGCTGATCCGCACGGACGACATACTCATGGAGATCAGCCGTCGCCGGTCTTCCGGGCAGACTATAGTAGGTTTCGCCGCAGAAACAGAAGACCTAGCGGCTCGTGCCCGAGAAAAGCTAGCGAAAAAGAAGCTCGACCTCGTGGTGGCCAACGATGTCACGCGAAACGGCTCCGGCTTCGGGAGCGACACCAACCAAGTGATTCTTCTCGCGAAGCAGGGTGCCGATGAGGCGTTGCCGCTTCTTAGCAAGAGGGAGGTCGCGGAGCGAATTCTCGACCGCATCGAGGGGATTCGTGAGCGCGGGTAACGACAAACTCAAGCAAGAGTTCGCTGAGCAGCTACTCGAGCGCCTTCGCTACTACTCCTCGATTACCACCATCGGTTTGCGGCCCGCCTCGGTCTCCGAAACCCCGGAGGGACTCGACGTCTCGTCATCCGGGGAGACTCTGGAATCTATTCGTGAGGATCTCGGCGATTGCACGCGCTGCAAGCTACACGAGGGACGCCAAAGCTTGGTCTTCGGTGTTGGGAACGCGAATGCCGACCTCATGTTCATCGGCGAGGGCCCGGGCTATGAAGAAGATCGAAAAGGTATTCCCTTTGTGGGGCCGGCCGGGCAGTTGCTGACCAAGATCATCGAAGCCATCCAGCTGACGCGTGAGGACGTCTACATTGCTAACATCGTGAAGTGCCGCCCTCCCAGCAACCGCGATCCCGAGCCCGAGGAAATTGCGGCTTGCCGGCCGTTTCTGGAGCGACAGGTGAGCTCCATCAAGCCTCGAGTCATCTGCACGCTGGGCCGGGTCGCGACGCAAGCCATGCTCTCTACCGAAAAGGCTTTGGGGCGGGTTCGGGGCCAGGTTTTTTCGTTTGGCGACGCGACGCTCGTGCCGACCTACCATCCGGCGTATCTCCTCCGCGATCCTTCAAAGAAGAGGGACTGCTGGGAGGACATGAAGCTCATTCGGGCCTTGCTCGATGAGCAACGGTAGTCGTTCGTCGCCCCGCGATTCTCGGTTCCCGCGCTACGCCCGGGTGGCGCTTCCCTTACCGCTTCAGCAGGCTTTTTCCTATGGAGTGCCACATTCCCTGAACCATCTTGCGCCGGGTTGCCGGGTGAAAGTGCGTTTCGGCCCCCGCGTTTTGATCGGCTGTGTCGTTCAAATCGAAGAGCATCCGCCGGCGCTGCCTCCGGGCACGAAGATCCTACCGCTTCTTTCTTCATTGGATTCGGAGCCGGTTGTCGCGAAGAAGCCCCTCGCACTAGCGGAGTGGATCGCAGACTACTATCTCGCGCCTCCGGGCGAGGTCTTGCGAGCACTCCTACCTCCGGAAACGGGACGGGCGGGAACCGTTCGTTATCGGCGAACCCAGAAGGCCGGAGAGGCAAGGCTCAAGGCCGGCAGTTTGAGGGAGCGCGTGCTACTCGCGCTCGAGAAGCCCATGGCATCTCGGGCTCTGTCCCGTGCGGTGGGAAGCTCTCGGGTCGGTGCGCCTTTACGCTTTCTGGTCGATGAAGGGTACGTGGAGCGGGTCGAAAAGAGTCCATCGGGTGGAATTCCGCAAGTGTGGGCGGGATCGATCACGAAAGAAGGTCGTCAGGCGCTCGATTCGCAAACACTCAAGCCTACCACCTCCCGCGTGCTTACCCTTCTCGCGACTGCCACCGATGCGGTGCCGCTCCGCACAATACGAAACGAGTTGGGTTTGAAAGACGGCCCGCTTCGAACTCTCGCGAAACGTGGCTACATCGAGCTCTCGAAGCAGCGGGCGGCGCCTCAAAGTCCGTGGGGACGTCTCAGGGTAGCCGACGAAGGGCCGCTCAATCCGACCGGGGGCCAGAGCGCGGTGATCTCCGAAATCGAGCAATCGATGTCGCGCCGCCAGTTCTCGGTGATGGTTTTGCACGGAGTCACCGGGAGCGGCAAGACGGAAGTCTATTTGCGCGCGGTAGAGTCGGCCCTAGCGGCAGGACGAACCGCACTCCTCTTGGTCCCCGAAATCGCTTTGACACCGCGGCTTGCCGGGCTTTTGCAGCAACGCTTTCAATCCAAGGTCGCGATTCTGCACAGCGCCCTGGGAACCGGGGAGAGGCGCGACGAGTGGTGGCGGATACGTAACGGTGAAGCCCGCGTTGTCGTCGGCGCGCGAGCCGCGGTTCTCGCTCCCCTCCAAAAGATCGGGCTGGTGGTGGTGGATGAGGAACAGGAGGGCTCCTACAAGCAGGAGGAGGCGCCTCGCTACAACGCGCGCGATGTAGCCATCAAGCGAGCGAAAGATGAGGGTGCGGTGGTCGTCCTGGGTTCTGCGACACCGTCCCTGGAGTCGTACACGCATTCGCTGCAAGGACGTTATCGTCTGACGACGCTTCCCGAGCGTATCGGCGGTCGGCCCTTGGCTCGAGTCGAGCTCATTGACATGAAAGACGTCGTCCGCGCGGAAGGCCCTGAGACCATCCTGTCGGAACCTCTTCGCGACGCGATCGAAAAGCGCCTATCGGCCCGAGAGCAGGCTCTCATTCTTCTCAATCGTCGGGGATACGCGACGCAGCTCGTGTGTCGGGAGTGCGGTCTTGCTGCGAACTGCAGCGAGTGTAGTGTCGCACTGACGCTTCATGAGCGAGGCAGTCTTGCCGTTTGTCACTATTGCGGCCTCGGACGTCCGACACCCAAGCAGTGTGATGTGTGCCGGGGCGAGTATCTAAGACGGCGAGGTTACGGAACAGAGAGAGTGGAGGAGTTGCTCAAGGAAGTCTTTCCGAAGATCCGCGCGTCGCGCATGGACCGGGACACCATGCGTCGCAAAGGAAGTTACGAGTCGTTGCTCTCCCGTTTCGCCGGTGGAGAGATCGATCTGCTTGTCGGAACCCAGATGTTAGCCAAAGGCCACGATTTCCCGGCGGTCACTCTGGTCGGGGTTCTGGCGGCCGACGTCGGCTTGGGAGTTCCCGACTTTCGGGCCGCGGAAAGGACGTTCCAACTCCTCACCCAGGTGGCCGGCCGTGCGGGCCGGGGTCAAAGGGTCGGGGAGGTACTGATCCAGACGTTTTCCCCGGATCACTATGCTCTCCATCATGCGAGCGGCCAAAACTACCAAGGATTCTACGACGAAGAGATCGCGTTCCGTCGTGCGCTCCATTACCCGCCGAGCATCTACATCATTAATATCATTCTAGAAGCCGAGGCCATGGCGGGAGCCACCAAACGAGCCCGAAGCGTTGCTCAAGCACTCAATCGCGCCAATCTAGCGGGCGTCGAAGTGCTGGGGCCGGCCTTTGCCCCTCGTTCGAAAGTGGCGGGCCGCCATCGCTGTCAGATTTTGGTGAAGCTACCACGATCGCAGCACCGCGAGGTCCGTCGGCGCCTTCGCGCGATGGTTCAGGACCCCGATCTTTCGAAGTACATGTTGGTCGACGTGGATCCAATGACGCTTTCCTAATCGGACGGGCACTAGGGGCCGACCGGCAAGGTGAGGAGCGGGGCCTCTTGGGCCTCGGCACCGGCAACGCCGAGCCGACAGGGCGTTGTTGTAGGCGAGCTGGCGCGACTCTTAGAACGTTTCGTCGCGGTGCGTGATTCGACCGTTCATCATCGTCAGCTGCACAGCCGTCTCGCCGATGTCGTACATGTCGACCTCAAGGAGGCTTTCCTCGAGCACAATGAGGTCCGCCTTCTTGCCGACCTCGAGGGAGCCGAGCCGATCCTCCTCGCCGAGCGCGTAGGCCTGGCCCAAGGTATGGGCACGAATCGCTTCCTCTACCGACAGACGGGCAGATTCTCCCCCCAGAGGATCTCTTCGGGGAGGCACCGCCGCCTGACGGGTCACGGCCACCTGAATGGAGACCAGGGGCTTGTGAGTAGGCGCATAGCCCGCTACCGGCCAATCGGAGCTGATGGAGACATGCGCGCCGGCATCCCGTAGCTCCTTTGATGGGATAGTAGCGATCGCGGCGTTCCGTGCCGAGGCGTCGACCGTAATACCTTCACTAAGCGGGTCGAGAGTAGCCCACGAAGTCTGGAAGTCGGCAATCACGCCCAGTTCCGAGAACCGCGGAACGTCGTCCGGGTGGACCAGCGAGGTGTGCGAAATCACATGGCGGCGGTCACGATCGGGGTTCGCGGCTATGGCCGCTTCAACGGCGTCGAGGAACATGCGGGTCGCACCGTGCTGCTGTCGGCGTTCACTTTCAGCCTGATGACCTTCACCAGCTCGGAATCGAAATCTGCGCGCAGCTGGCGCAATTCGGGTAACGGATCCACCTCGGGATTGTTCCAATTCATCTCGAGCGAAAGACGTTTGTCCCTGTTGCTGGCCGCTCGCTTGGACAAGGTGGCCGAGGGGCAATAAGAAGAGCGCCAAGTTCGCCGCGCAACCGAATGTCCAATGAAATCCGTGCGTTGTCATTTCGCAATCCGGCAGAACGCTAACCATAGCGTGGTGGCAACCAGCGGCGCCATCCGGAATACTACGGACACTTGGAGCCTCGGGGTGGCTGAAACACGCGGAAATCAAGGTAAAAGCAGAGCCACTATGATATAAGCGCCCGGTGACAGCGAATGGACGCGGTTCTTCTCCTGCCGATAAGCTCAGACTGCTACTGAAGGGTCCGGGAATCCTCCCCTTTCCGTGCTGCTACGACGCGCTTTCGGCGCGGTTGATCGAAGCAGCTGGTTTTCCTCTATCGTTCATGAGCGGCTTCGCGGTCGCCGCGGCTCGGTTCGGACTACCCGACACCGGGCTCGTCTCTTACGGCGAGATGCTCGAGCAGGGGCGGAACATTTGCTCTGCCGTTTCGATCCCTATCATTGGGGATGGCGACACCGGTTACGGCAACGCGGTCAACGTGAAGCGAACGGTTGGCGGCTACGCAAATGCCGGATTCGCGGGTGTGATGATCGAAGACCAAGTCTGGCCGAAGCGATGTGGTCATACGAGAGGGAAGAGCGTCGTCTCGAGAGGGGAGGCCGTGGCCCGAATCCAGGGCCGCGGTTGACGCTCGCGATGAAGGTGCCGACATTCTCGTTATGGCGCGCACCGATGCGCTAGGGACCGACGGACTCGAGGAGGCCCTCGCGAGGGCGAAAGCGTTCTCCGCTGTCGGCGCGGACATGCTGTTCGTCGAGGCCCCCACCTCCGAAGAGGAAATGCAAGAGATCTGTCGACGCGTCCCCGGTCACCACATGGCCAACATGCTCGAAGACGGGGCGACCCCCATTTTGTCTGATGAGCGACTGCAAGAGATCGGATTCAAGCTCGTTGCCCATCCCTTCACCGTCTTCGGCGCGAGCATCTCCGCGATGAAGGAAGCCCTCAGCGCCCTTAGAGAAGGTCACCCCAAAGCGCACATCTCGTTCAAAGAGCTTCGAGAGCTCGCAGGTTTCGAAGACTACTACCGAGAGGAAGAGCGCTACCGTAGTGACTCGGACTCGACGTCTTAGTCGCTGGGCATATTAAGTGGCGCTGTATCAATAGGTTAAGGGGGAGTTTCTCGCTCTCAGCCACCGGGTCGGGAGTTTCAGCAGTGACTCTCGCGACCTCCAATGCCCGCGTATTCACCCAGGCGTTGTGTCCGGACTCATCCTGGACGTAGGCAGGCTTGTCCGGAACGATCTCGTCGAGCGTCGCCAGGCTCAAAGCCTCCTTCGACATCGAGCCCGGCGTGAACCCCTCCGCGATGAACCACTCGGGCTCGGCTGGGAAGTTCTCGGCACATGCTCGCAGGTCCGCGAGGATCTGTTCCTCGGTCGGCTCCCAGAAGGTCCCCTTGAGCTCACAGTACACGCGATTCTCGGTGGACATTCCGTGGAACCCGTGAATGTCGATGAGCCCCGGCATCGCAAAGGCGCCGTCGAGATCAGTGACGTCAGTGCCGTCGCCAGTGACCGCCTCGACGTCGGCATTCGACCCCACCGCCAGGAACTTGCCGCTCTTGATCGCTACCGCCTCGGCCCAGGGCTGGGCTTCGTTGACGGTGTAGATCTTGCCGTTGGTGTAGACGGTGTCGGCAGCGTCACTGGTGGGCTGTGGGGCACAGCCAGCCGTTCAGAGCTCGACCAGCGCGGCCGGTAACGAGATATCTCTTGTGCTCATCTTGAAATTGCTCCTTTCGGTTTACACGCCTTCTAGATCGGCGCCCCGGATGTACGCGTAGTTGTCACGTAGAAGGTGTCATACACTGTATCCATGAGTACGAGACTTGCCATTCGGATCGACGAGTCGTTGCGAGAGGCCCTGGAAAAAAGCGCCGAAGCCGAAGGGAAGACGGTTTCGCAGGTCGCACGGGAGATCCTCCTCCGCGGCCTCGCGGAGCGTCCCGTGCGTGCGCGCACCGGCCATATCAAGGGTGGACTAAGGCTTCCAAGACGAGCGACAACCGAGGCCTGGAGGAAGGCGCTTCGGCAGCGGAACTGGCGCTCGTGAAGGCTTGGTTGTTGGACACTGGACTCCTGGTCGCGTACTTGGACGCGAACGATCCCTCGCACGCAGACGTTATGGAGTGCTTGGATGGCTTCACTGGGCAGCTTGCCACGACCAGCGCCGTTATCACCGAAGCGATGCACTCTGTTGCCAACAGTCGGAACGGTCCGCGTCCGCTGGCCGAACTCGTGGTGGCTGGCGCTATGGGGCGGTAAAGCACTTGGACTCACTGTGCTTCCCGATTAGCCCTCAGGGAACGCCTCCCAAGAGCTCGCTCCAGCTGAAGACGATCGGCTCCGGGGTGAAGCACAAAATAAAGGTCGCGTAACCCAGGACTCCCATCCATTTGCGGCTTTTCGGTAGAGGAGTCTCATCGCTGAGGGTCGGCGGGTGCGGTCGCCGGATCCCGAGCAGAAAAGCCAGCATCGCCCATACCAGCCAGGTCGGGCCGAAGTAGGCCATCGGGAAGAGAAGAAAGAAAGCGATACGGGACACTCGATGCGCGTTGCGGCGCAGAAGCGCATACGTGGCGTGTCCGCCGTCGAACTGTCCGATAGGCATCAGGTTGATCGCCGTGGCGAGTAGGCCGAACCAGGCTGCGAGTCCTACCGGACTGATGTACAGAACTTGGTCGGCAGGTGTATCAGGCCAGATCAACGCGCTGACCAGCCTAAAGAGAATGGGTTCTCCCAACGTAAGACCATCGACACCGAGGGGCGGGCCGAGCTTCGACTGGGAGATGCCGACGAAGAGAGCGGGTATGGTGACGATGAAGCCCGCGAACGGGCCGGCCAAACCAATGTCGATGAGCGAACGGCGGTGCGGGAATGGCGATCGGATGAGGATGAACGCTCCCATGGTTCCGATGATCGAAAACGGGAAGGGAATGAAGTAAGGGAGGCTGGCTTTGACTCGGTAGTAGCGGGCGGTGAGGTAGTGACCCATTTCATGGGAGAGCAAGATCGCGATGATGGTAAAGCTGAAAGGGGCACCGTAGGTCAGAAC
This sequence comes from Candidatus Marinacidobacterales bacterium, assembly GCA_965219415.1. Taxonomy (GTDB): domain Bacteria; phylum Acidobacteriota; class Vicinamibacteria; order Marinacidobacterales; family DATDRI01; genus CBDCNP01. Next base: position 205,647 of record OZ244742.1, on the reverse strand, counting down.
AGTTTGAAGCCGTTCTGCGAGCGACATCACGTCGGGGAAAAGCTCCTGCGCCTCGGCAGAGGCGAACGCTAGTCCTTGGTAGGCGCCGACCAGTAGGGTTGACGCGATCGTCAGGAGGAACAGGACGAGCTGGACGATAGGGAAACGCGGCTCGGTTCGAGATGCTCTAGGGGCTCGGCTGTAGGCCGGCCCTGGGAGCTCGACTCGGAGAGGGGAAGTCGGCGAAGAGATAGGTGCCTCGGAGAAAGCCCGAGTCAGCGGAAGGAGAATTTCCCCGCGAGACTAGGGAATGCTCTGTAGATCTTTGCCAGGCTTGAAGCGGATGGTTCGTCCGGGAGGTATCCGAACCTCTTTCCCGGTCCGCGGGTTCCGGCCAATGCCCCGCTTGCGCGGCTTGACCTGGAAGACGCCAAAGCCTCGCAGTTCGATGCGCTCGCCGCGCTTCATCGACTGTTTCATGGCGTCCAAGACCGCCTCCACCGCCTGCTCAGATTTCACTTTTGTGATGTTCGCGGCAGCAGACACCTCGTTGATGATGTCTACCTTTATCATATTGACCTCCCGAGAGATAGCAGCGTTTATTATAGGGGGAGCATCGAGAACGTGTCAAGCACTTTCCCCCATATCATGCTCTAAACAGCGAGGTTAGCGGGTTGCCCGCGGTCTCGAGCGGTGCTATACTCGGAGACCTTCCTCGGAACTGATAGATTCATAAAGAGATATGGGCGAGAAAGCACTTCCGGTGGTCGCCATCGTGGGGCGACCGAACGTCGGCAAATCGACTCTCTTCAATCGAATTACCGGTGTGCGTCGCGCGATCGTCGACCCGGTTGCTGGGTCGACTCGAGACCGAAACCAGGCGCCCGCCAACTGGTCCGGCAAGGACTTCGAGCTCGTGGACACCGGTGGCCTCTACCATCGTCCGGGTACTTCGCTCGAACAGCAGGTGGTCACGCAGTGCGAGGTCGCGATCGAAGCGGGCGATCTGCTGTGCTGGGTCGTGGACGGTATCGCGGGGATTGTGTCGGAGGACGAAGGGCTCGCCCAGAAACTTCGGCCCCACTCCGAGAGAGTGCTGCTGGTCGTGAACAAGGTCGACCATCGGCGCCGGGAAGTCGAAGCCATGGAGTTTCACCGCTTAGGTTTTGGGGCGCTCTTTCAGATTTCCGCCGAGCACGGTCTGGGCGTCAACGAGCTCTTGGACGAGATCGCGAGGCGCTTGCCGGAAACAAGTGAGCTCGAGGCGCGGGATGAAATTCGAATCGCGATCGTGGGGCGTCCAAACGTCGGCAAGTCCTCTCTATTGAATCGGCTCGCCGGCGAAGAACGTGCGGTGGTTAGCGAAATGGCTGGCACCACACGCGACCCCGTGGATACGGTGCTCGAAGTCGAGGGACGCGTCTACCGTTTCGTGGACACCGCGGGGATTCGCCGGCGCGGCAAGACACCCTCGCGCGCCGATCAGCTGGGTGTGCTCTACGCCGAACGCGCCATCTCCCGGGCGCACATTTGCTTGCTGGTCGTGGATGCCAGCGAAGGGCTGACGAGTGAGGACCGCGCCATCGCCGGCAAGGTGGCTAGCGCCGGCCGAGGAGCCATTGTCGTCTTCAACAAATGGGATATCGTCGAGGAGCGCGAGAAGGAGGCTCGAGAGCGCCGAGAGGATGTAGCCGAAGAGCTCCCGCATCTCGCCTTCGCACCCCTGGTGTTCGTTTCGGCTCTCCAGGGGAGGGGTGCGCACAAGATCCTTCCTCTCGTCGACAGGGTTCGGAAGCACCAGACACAACGTATTGCTACACCTCAACTTAATCAATTTCTTCAGGCCCAGGTGAGCCATCATCCCCCTCGGGCCAAGGACGGCAAGGACGTCAATCTTTTCTACATGGCGCAGGTCGGCACGGCCCCGCCCCGTTTCGTCGTCTTCGCCAGCCATTCAAAGGAAGTCGAGCCCACCTACACTCGCTACCTCGCCCGGCGCCTTCGCGAGGAGTTCGGGTTCGAGGGCACACCCATTCGGGTGACGTTTAGAAAACGTCGCAAGTAAGGGCCCAATCGTGTAATGTTTACGCTTGACTTGGGTGACAAGTCTCATATAATGCTTTAGGGTGTCAACTGGACCTCTAGTCTTTTCAGTCCTTTAACTTAATCAGGCATTAACCTCTGTGCGCCGAGAGCCGGATGGTGTTTTGACTTCTCTATGACCAAGGCCGACCTTGCCACGGTGGTTTACGAGCGCCACGGCGGCCTCTCCAACAAGGAGGCCTCCCGGTTGGTGGACTTGATACTCGGCTTCATCAAACAAGGGCTAAGAGAAGGAGAGAGGGTGCAAATCACTGGTTTTGGGACTTTTGCGGTCCGGGGTAAGAAGGGCCGAAAGGGTCGCAATCCACAAACCGGGGAGGAGATGAACATCCTGCCCCGCAAGTCGGTCGTTTTCAAACCCTCGAAATCGTTTCAGGCCAGCCTTACCTGAGCAGGTAACTGCAGGACCCGGTCCGAGCGAGCATGAATAAGAAGATCCCGAATAAGCTCTTCTTCAAGATCGGGGAAGTCTGCGAGCTGACCGAAACCCAGCCCTACGTCCTACGTTATTGGGAGTCGGAGTTTCCTGCGCTCGCTCCGGCCAAGAACAACTCGGGCCAGCGTATCTATCGCCGCCGCGATATAGAAACCATTCTGCGCATCAAGGCGCTACTTTATGAAGAGGGTTTCACCATCGCCGGCGCCAAGAAGAGATTGGAGCAGGAAGTGAAAGAAGAAGGGGCCGGGGGTGGAGGACAGACCCCCATCACGCGTCCGCTCGAGGGCGAGATGAACGGCGACCGGATCGAGGAAATCAAGTCGGGGCTCAAGGATATTCTCCACATTCTCGAAGCCAACGACCCCAAGGTAGACGAATAGCCGCTACATTGATCGCGTTTTCGGTGCGTGATACGATGCAGGCCGCACCAACGGCCAGATCGGGACGTAGCGCAGCCTGGTAGCGCACTTGCTTGGGGTGCAAGTGGTCGTGGGTTCGAATCCCGCCGTCCCGACCATATTTTCCTGCTATCATTTAAAGAACCAATTCCAGTCGAGCCGGTGCCTGACGGCTTTTGCGTATAGCGCCCGCCATGTTCTAGACGCCCGGCGTCCTGATGGACTTGGGCCTGGCACCCAACGCGTTTTGGGTATCCGGGCAGGAGAAACGACATTCGAATCCTTGTGACGAATGACGACGGTGTGGAATCCCCCGGAATCCATGCCCTTGCCGAAAGGCTCGCCGAGTTAGGCGAAGTCGTCGTGGTGGCACCGGCCCGCGAAGTCAGCGGAGTGAGCCATGCGCTCACGCTCTCCGAGCCTTTGCGGTACCAACAACTCGAGGAGAGGCTATTCTCGGTCGAGGGTACCCCCACCGATTGCGTGAACATTGCGGTGAGGACTCTCCTGCCGTACAGTCCCGACTTGCTGGTCTCGGGTATCAATCGCGGCGCCAACGTAGGCGATGACGTTACGTACTCTGGGACCGTGGCGGGTGCCATGGAAGGGGCGATGCTCGGCATCACGTCATTCGCCGTCTCTTTGGCGTCGAAAACGTCAGAGGAGTTTGGAACCGCGAGCGAGTTCGCGGTGCAACTCGCAGAAATCGTCACGCGGAAGAAGTTACCACGCCATACCTTCCTCAATGTGAACGTGCCGGCCGGCGACGTCGAGGGCATTCGGATCACGAACCAGGGGAGCGGCGATCCTCGGGCCGATTTCGGAAAGCGTACGTCCGCGCAGTCGCGCGGATTTTCCTGGCTCAAGGGGGGCTTCGGCCGCCGGGGGCGAAACGGCATATCCGATATCGCGGCGGTGCACGATAACTTGATCTCAGTGACGCCTCTCCACATCGATTTCACGAACTACAAGGCTTTGGATGAACTTGCCTCCTGGGGGCTCAACTGGAACGGCGGTCCCGCTGACCGCAGTAGCTAAGACGCCCTTCCGGCTATGAAATTGTTTCGTCGTCTCTACGATTGGGTCATGCATTGGGCTGAAACGCCCTACGGGACGCCGGCCTTGGGCCTGCTGTCCTTTGCGGAATCGGCCTTTTTTCCGGTCCCTCCGGACCCGCTTCTGATAGCGCTTTCACTTTCGAAACCGAAGCGGGCGATCTTTTTCGCCGCGGTGACGTCGGTCTGCTCCGTTGCCGGTGGACTACTCGGCTATGCGATCGGGGCCTGGGCTTGGCACTTAGTGGGGGAGTTCTTTTTTCAATACTTGGGGCCGATGGGCTTCACTCCTCACAATTTCGAAGTCGTGCAAGGCAAGTACGAGGCGAACGCTTTTGCGGCCATTTTTGCGGCGGGCCTCACTCCGATCCCCTATAAAGTCTTTACGGTGGCAGCCGGAGTCTTTTCGATCAGTTTGGGCCCTTTCGTCTTGGCTTCGATCATGAGTCGGTCATTCAGGTTCTTCGGCGTGGCGACGCTCATCTGGTTCTTTGGCCCAAGCATCAAGGTCTTCATCGATCGCTATTTCAACCTCTTGACGGTCGTCTTCTTCGTGCTCCTATTTGGAGGGTTCCTCGTGGTAAGGTATCTATTGTAGGCTAGTTCGAGAAGTCGGGGCGTGGCTCAGCCTGGTAGAGCACCTGGTTCGGGATCAGGGGGTCGGAGGTTCAAATCCTCTCGCCCCGACCATTTCGCACGGCGCAACGCGGCGCCTCACACCTTCCCCGGTTTGACTCTACTTTCCCCGTTTACCTTTGTGCTTACGAGTCATCATCCGATGAGCCATCGCTCTTGGAGTCCTTCGAGCCAGAATCCTTCGAACCAGAGTCCTTCGAGCCGTCGTCCGAGTCGTGATCGGACGACGGGAGATCCAGCTCTGCGAGAATGGCGGGGATCTTCTTTCCACGCTGAGCCTCAACTTGATGGATGAAAGCCCGGAGCGCGTTGGCCGCGGCGCGATCGTTGTTGGGGTTAGGGTCGCAAAGCGCCCGTCCGGCAACTCTGAGCTTTTTCACCAAACCGTTGGCGGTTCCTTTGTGGAGATTCAGTTCTTGAACCTTCTGGGTAAGCCCGCGAAGTGGATCACAGAGGAGCGGCCGGCGCACGTAGGAGGTGAAGCCCCCCGAAGCGGGCAGCTTCGGCCGCCATTGGCGTCGACGCAGCCGGAAAATCCGCTGCGCCAAGTCTCGAGATCCACGTTGGATCGGTTCCCCGTCAGCGTGCTTCGTCCGCATATCAACATTTCGCTGGTAACGAGGTCTTGGGGTCGCACGCCACAGATACGGATTCCGCTGCCAATCTGGGTCGTGGCGTCATCGAACGTCGCGACCTTGCAGGCGCCGCAGGAGAATTCGAAGTTGGTTCCGAGGAGAGGTCCCGAACCGCCCGATTGACTGATGGCGACGTCCTGCTCAACCACCTTGGTGAAATTGTTGTCGGGGCTCAGGATTATGAGGTCTAGCCGGTCCATAGAACCGTTCATCCCCAACAGCCCCAGAGCCAACGCAAGGATCGTGAGTTTGCCGCGCATTTCGACCTCCACTGCCGTGCGTTAGGCAGCTACCCCTTTGTGTCGAAGGCCTGGCGTACACCAGTCCCTCCACATTCGTTAAATGGTCGTGTTGCGGGTGAGACCGAAACTAAGTTGGATATGAATATAGTAAGGAAAAGAGGCGCGTTTGCCAACGCGAAGCCGGCCTCACGTCCACTGCGCGTCGCCTTTTAGATGAGGGGCTGGGGAAATCCCTGTGTGTTGAATTCTCCGCTCCAGCCAAGCTTTCCGGGATCGGCCAAACAGGAACGGGCCGACAAGTTGCCACCCGAAGGTTACAGCGGCCAATGGACCACGCGGTTGCTCTCAAGCAACGGTGGCCTGCTATCGACCGCGGTGCGGTACTCCTGGACTGGAGCGGATGACCCGGGTTTTGGGTGCAACAAGGTTTTGGGGCGCAACAAGTTCGAATTCTCTGCGCCGGCGAAGCTGCCAGCGGAGGGTCGCGGTGCCAGTCGAACAGGCAGCGCCGGTAAAAACGGCGGCCTGTTATTGAGGGTAGTAGGGAACTCCTCGACGTCAGGGATCTACCCGAGTTTTGGGCGCAACAAGGTGCTATTATTTGATTGAGCTCACACATGAAAATCTTCAAGGTTTACTCGTTGGTGATCGCTTTCCTCGTGCTCAACGCGATGGTCCGCACGACCACCGGCCAGACCATCGAGACGTACCGCGCAAAACACCGGCTCGCCGCAGACCTGGTGGCAATCGCCGAGGGTGCGATGGGCCCGAATGGGCAAGTGGTTCTCGACACCCGCACGGCAACACTCATCTTGAACGGAACGCCACAGGCGATAAGCAAAACCCTTGCCCTCCTCGAGACGCTCGACCGACCACTTCGACACGTGGTCGTGAGGTACGAGATGAAGGAGGGCAGGGAGCTCGACATCCTCGAAGCACAGGTGGCGTGGAAGACTTCGATCGGGCCGGTGCGAATTGGAACCTTGGGTTTTCCCGGGGAGGGTGTCCGACTTTCTGCGAATGCAACACGCGTCACCCGACGTGGCAACTCGAAGGCCTCGCTCAAGATGCTCGAAGGTGGCTCGGGGATGATACGCACCGGCGGGGCGTTTCCTTTTATATATGAGCCCTACTACGGTGCCGGCGTACTGGTCCCGGTCGAGTCGGGTTTCGAAGTGTCGGCGTCGGTCCTGGCCGATGATAGAGTTCGGCTAGACCTGCGGCCCTTCGCGGGGCGTTTGGACGAGGACGATAGGTTACAGTACACGGCGGCGGAGACATCGCTCACCGTGACCCCTGGCGAGATGGTGGTATTTGCAGAAATGTCGAACGACACGACGGACCAGCGGATCGGCCTCGATGGCGGGGGAAAACGACATCTGAGTAACGAGCAGGTGCTCATCCTGACCGTGGACGTCGAAGAGCCTTAATACCAAGTGCCACCCACTTGGTAATTCCAAAGGATTGAAGGGTTTGGCCTGCGGCCCCCGCAGCCGAGAGGCTATAGTTCGTTGCCCGGAGAGCTCAGAAGGAACTGATGGAATGTTCTTGAAGCTCGTTTCGAACTTGCTCACTCGGTGGACCCTCGCCCTGTTGCTCGTTACCTGGGGTTGCGGTTCGAACCCAGCATCCGAGAGTCAAGACGACCCAGCGGACGATACCGAATAATCCGCTTCCAAACCCGCCGAGGGCGCCTTCGCGGAAGTCAACGGGACCCGACTGTTCTACGATGTCAAGGGAACCGGCGAGCCGCTGGTGCTCATCAGCGGTGGTAGCCTCGACATGCGGCTATGGGACGAACAGTTCGCGGTATTCGCCGAGGACCGACAGGTCATCCGATACGACCCTCGAGGAGTTGGCAAATCAGATCTCCCCAACGGCCCTTTCTCGCATGAGCAAGACTTGTACGCGTTGTTGCAATTCCTGGGCATCCAGGAGACCGACGTTCTCGGTTTCTCATTCGGCGGGGGTGTGGCCATTGATTTCGTGCTCACCTACCCTGAGGTGGTGCGGAAGCTCATCTTGATTGCTCCCGGACTCAGTAGTTGGAAGGATGAAATCGCACCCGCGCTTGGCGAGCTTTCGAAAGTTGCGAAGGAGGAGGGCGCCGCGAAGGCGATCCAGCTGATTCTCGCCGATCCGAGTATGCCGACGACGGGGCAAGCCCGGGCGCGGCAGAAGATGAGCCAGATCCTTTCCGAGAACACTCAACTCTTCGATTCAGACTTCGCCTATGTGAGGCTCATGCAGCCCGGCGACCCCCCCGCCGATGAGCGGCTCGTCGAGGTCGGGGCGCCCACGCTCATCATCGTCGGAGAGCGAGACCACGGCGCCATACACGAGAATGTCGATAGACTCCAAGAAGGCATAAGGGGAGCCAAGAAAGTCCTGATCATGGAGGCTGGACACATGATCAACCTCGAGAAACCGAGCGAGCTCAATCGAGTGGTCCTCGATTTCTTGAAGACGGACTGAGCCGCTAGCCACACACGGCGAACCCCCTTCTCCGCACTCCCGAGCTCGAAGCATAGACTGTCCTTGCCCGACGCTCGGATTGTGATAAGCTCCGCGCTAAATTTGACCGGAGGTTCTGATGTCGGAATACATTCGCTTTGCCAAGCTTCCAATCCTTCTGCTAGTGCTCTTCATGATCGCCCGGCTCATCTTGGGAGCAACCGGGGTCCCGTACCAGAGCGGCACGATCGTCAGCATGGTGTCTCTTGCCTGGGTGTCGGCCTTCTTTTTCGGCGCCTTCTCACGACGCCTCCGAGGCTACAGTTTGAAACAGGCGGCGTTACTGGGTCTGACCATCGCACTATGTGGCCAGGTTCTCATCTTCGCGGCGACCCTGGTGTCCTATTTGGTTGGCGCGGAGACCTATTTCAACCATCCTACGGCCCTCAACCAAACCGAAGCCGTCGCGATGGGGCCAGCCGTCCTGGCTCGTGTCGGCGGGCTCGTCGCCAATAGCATAATCGGTTCCATATGGGGTCTACTCGGCTGGACGGGGGCAAGTTGCTTCCCAAGGCGGCCTAATTCGAAGAGCGGGCTCGGGGACCCTGCTCTCCCCGGGCCTTGCTCATCGCCAGCGCGTAGACTTCCAAGTAACGCTGGCAAGCCTTCTCCCAAGAAAAGTCGGCTGTCATGGCTCGGCGAATCAAACCCGGCCAAATTTTTCCATCCCCAAAGCGGGCCACCGCTCTCGTGATCGCATCGACGAGTGCGGTAGCTTCAAATTCGTCGAAGACGAAGCCGTTGCCCACTTCCTCATTTTGATCGAAATCCACAACGGTATCCGCCAGACCACCCGTGCGCCGCACCACCGGAATCGTCCCATAACGCATCGCGATCATCTGGCCCAGCCCGCACGGTTCGTAACGTGAAGGCATCAGGAACAGGTCCGCCCCCGCGTAAATGCGCCTCCCCAGCTGCTTGTCGAACCCCTTGTTGACGCTTACCTGTCCTCGGAACCTTTCCTGGGGCGTTGCGAAGTCCTTCAGGTAGCGGAGCTGCCCGCTCCCCAGTAGAACGAGTTGAATTCCCAATTCAAGGATTTCCGGGGCCGCCTCGAGCAAGAGATCGAAGCCCTTTTGAGGGTCGAGCCTCGCAATAATCGCAGCCAGAGATACCTTCGCGTCCACTCTGGTACATGAGCATCGCATGTCGCTCGAGCTCCAGAAATTTGAGCGCCTCGGTTTTCTGGGCGTCTTCGAGAGAACAAACGGCGTGTCGGCCCAGGAACTGGTCGATGTTGTCTCGGGAACGGTCGAGGACAATCGAAATATAATCATCGCGAGCCGCCCAGGGGTCGCGGAGTAAGTGTTGTGCGTTCTCCTCGTAGAGGCGGTTGAGTTGGTCGCGAAGCCAATCGAGAGACTCCCGAAGCGGAGCGCGCCGGCCCTGATTCCATCCAGCCTGGCCGCCGGTATGGCACCCACAGTCTGATCGCCAACGTTCGACACCATGCGCGCAACTCCAGGAGGTGTTCTCGAAGATCTCGACCGAATGTGTTGGAGGATGTGTTTCCAAGTACTGACTATAGTTCGTGAGGCGCGCCAACTCGTCGCGCTCGATGTAATCGAGCGCGAAAGCGAGGGCCATGTCGCCGTGACGATGGTGGTGTCCATAGGTCTCTCCGTCGGTGGCAACGTGTACGAGTTGAGGCCAGGTTCGTTGGTCGGAGAAAGCGCCCACCAGTCGGTGCGCGAAAGTCTCCCCGCGTGAAAGCAGGGCCTCGAACGCGACGGCACGGGAAATCGGGCCATCGTAGAGAAAGAGTGTTATCGAGCGACCGGACGGAAGCCGTTGCAAGTACGCCATGGTGGGATCGATGCCCCCGCCCTCGACATCGCGCCAATTCCTGCCGCCGATTCTCCGGACCCGCCGCGCTTGGGTGGGAGCGAGGATGGTGAACTGAATCCCGAGTTCGGCGAGGATCTCGAGGCTTTCCGAATCGACCGCGGCTTCCGGGAGCCACAGCCCTTTCGGTTTGCGGGCGAAGCGGTACTCGAAATCGCGGATGCCCCAGAGAATCTGCGTGTATTTGTCACGGCGGTTGGCGAGGGGAAGTATCGTGTGGTTGTAAGCTTGCGCGAGAGCCGAGCCATGTCCCGAGAAGAGACTCATACTTTCCCGGTCCGCGGCCAGAATCGCTTCGTAGACTTCCGCGGCGTTGTCTTTTATCCACGCGAGTAGCGTCGGACCGACGTTGAAGCTGATCTTGGCGTAGTTGTTGACGATCTTGATGATGCGATCGTCGCTATCCAGGATGCGAGAGACGGTGTTCGGCTCGTAACACTCAGCGGTGATGCGTTGGTTCCAATCGTGATAGGGGTACGCGGAATCCTGAGCCTCGATGGCCTCCAGCCAGGGATTCTCGCGCGGCGGCTGGTAGAAGTGGCCGTGGATACAGATGTAGCGTTCTTGCCCCTCGCTCATTCTCAGGGGTTGTCGCTTTTCAGGAAGATCGCGGCCAGTGGGGGCAGAGTGAGATTCAATGACTGAGGGCGACCATGGAGGGGAATCGGTTGGGTTTCCAGCCCACCTAAATTGCCTTGCCCGCTGCCGCCGTAATGGTCGCTGTCGCTGATCAAGACTTCTTTCCACCGTCCGGAGCGGGGAGCGCCAAGGCGGTAGTTTGGCCGTGGTACCGGAGTAAAGTTGTAGATCGCGATCACAGTGTCCTCAGCAGGCCGTCCGTGGCGAGCGAAGGCGATGACACTTTGTTGCGTATCGGTGCAATCGATCCATTCGAATCCAGCGGCTTGGCAATCCTGTTCATGAAGAGCGGCTTCCGTGCGGTAGAAGTGGTTCAGGTCGCCGACCCACAAACGGAGTCCGGCGTGTAACGGGTGATCGAGCGCATGCCACTCGAGCGAACCGTCGTGATCCCATTCGCCCCGCTGACCGAACTCACCTCCCATGAAGAGAAGCTTCTTGCCAGGCTGGCCGTACATGTAACCGAAGAGCAGGCGCAGGTTGGCGAACTTTTGCCAATCGTCCCCGGGCATCTTACCCAGGAGCGAACCCTTGCCGTGGACGACCTCGTCGTGGGATAACGGAAGAACGAAGTTCTCGTTTGCCGCATAGACCATACGAAACGTCAGTTGGTCGTGATGAAAGGGGCGGTGCACCGGATCGCGGGAGAGATACTTCAGCGTGTCGTGCATCCATCCCATGTCCCACTTGAGGTCGAAGCCCAGTCCTCCTAGGTAGGCTGGTCGGGAGACCATAGGCCACGCAGTCGACTCCTCGGCCACGGTCTGGACGTCGGGATGCGCTCGGTAGACAGTTTCGTTGAAGTGACGGAGGAACGCAATGGCACCGATGTTTTCGTTGCCACCGAACTCATTCGGAATCCACTCGCCGTCCTTGCGCGAGTAGTCGAGATAGAGCATCGAAGCGACGGCATCCACTCGCAATCCGTCGACATGGTACTTCTCGAGCCAGAAAAGAGCGCTGCTGACCAGAAAGCTGCGTACCTCGTTGCGGTCGTAGTTGAAAATGAAACTGTCCCAGTCGGGATGAATACCTTGGCGCGGATCGGCGTGCTCGAACAGATGGGAGCCGTCAAAGAACCCGAGGGCGTGTTGGTCGGCGGGGAAATGGGAGGGAACCCAATCGAGGATGACGCCGATGTCGTTTTGGTGGAGCGCGTCGATGAGGTGCATGAAGTCCTGGGGTGTACCGAAACGGCTACTAGGGGCGAAGTAGCCGGTCGTTTGGTAACCCCAAGAGCCGAAAAACGGGTGCTCCATGACCGGCAAGAGCTCGACGTGCGTGAACCCAACTTCTTTGACGTAGTCCACGAGCCGAGTGGCCAGCTCTTGGTAACTGAGCGAGCGATTGTTGTCTTCTGGTATCCGTTGCCAAGAACCCAGGTGGACTTCGTAGATCGCCATCGGAGCGTCGAGCGCGTTACGCTCGCGCCGCGTGTCCATCCATTGTTCGTCTCCCCAAGCGACGTCGAGATCCCATACCAGCGATGCCGTTCGCGGCGGCATCTCCTGAAGGTGAGCGAAGGGGTCGGCTTTGTCGACACGATAGTCCCGGTGCCGGGAAACGACGTGATATTTATAATGCGTGCCCGGTTTCACCCCGGCGACGAAGGACTCCCATATGCCGGCTTTGTAACGAGGAGCCAGTGGGTGACTCGATTTGTTCCAATCGTTGAAGTCTCCCATCACTGAGACCGATGTCGCATCGGATGCCCACACGCCGAACTGGGCACCGTCGTTTCCGTCGAAAGTGCGTAGGTGAGAGCCCAGCTTCTCGTAGAGTCTAGAGTGAGTCCCTTCGTTAAAGAGATAGAGGTCGTCGTCGGTTAGAAGGGAATTCCCAATCGCCGCCGCGACACCGCCGGTTTTCTTGCCGCCAGATTGCTTCTTGGCCATTTCCAAATCGGAGTCTATCAGCCGCCTCAGGCGGATGACAATGTGGGGGCAGAGCGCTTCGTCATGCTGAGCGTTTGGCGGAGAGAAAAGGCCCTTAGAATCGGTATTCGGACCAGGACATTCCCGAAGGACTCGACGCGCTGGAGCTGTTCTTCCGACGTGGCGCTCGCTACGTAGTTGACGTACCGAATCCGAATGTTGTCGAAGTAAGAGCGGAATACGCTCCTCAATATCGGGCCGAAACTTCGGACGACGCCATAGCGTTCCTCGGGTGGGATGAGGTGAGCGAGAAACATTAGGGGGTTGAACATATTGGGTTCCACCGCCAAGAAGCGGCCTCCCGGCTTGAGGACACGGTGGAACTCGCCAACTGCCTTTCCCAGCTGCGGGATGTGATGAAGTGCATCGACGCATAGGACGACATCGAAGGTACCGTCCGGAAACTGAATATCGCCACTGTTCTGGACGGACGCGGTGATGTGGTCCAAATTCTTGGCGGTGACGAGGCGTTTCGCTTCGCCGATCATCGATTCCGAGGAATCGATGCCGGAGATGTCTTCGCCGTATCGAGCGAGAACGGGCCAATAGAGTCCGGTGCCGCATCCCACGTCCAGAATGTTCGTCACTTTGTTGGGAAAAAGGGTCGCGAAGAGATCCTCGTACACTCGGGCTAGGAACGGTTTCTGATCTAAAAGGAATGGGTCGAATCTCTCACTGTAGCCACAGCTGAAGAGGTGGGTGTCGCGCCGACTCTTGATGAGCTCGTTATAGAAGTCGTCTTGAGCCTTGTTTTTCTTGAAAAAGGCCACGCTGACCCTCGCGGATTGGACCAAAGAGTTGGGACAGTAATGCATTTAGGAAGAGGTTTCAAGGTGTTGGCAATGGGTCACGGCGTTAGAGTTGTCCCGAAGGGGGCCCTGGTGTAACGTCTACGGCTGGCTGACGGGGCGGTGGCCCTGTGCAGTCGAGTCGATGGTTTGAAGGCGGTACATATCCTCATTTCCGGCCGGGTTCAGGGGGTTGGTTTTCGGTGGTTTGCGGAGAAGCGAGCCTCTGAGCTAGAGGTTGCCGGATATGTCAGAAACCTCCCTGAGGGCGCGGTGGAGGTCCTGGCTCAAGCGGATGAACAAACGCTCGAGAGTTTTTGCCAGGAGCTTCGCGAGGGCCCGCGATTTGCAAAGGTCGAGGAGCTTTCGATGAAGACGGTTCCGGTGGACGTTGACCTTCAGGGTTTCGGAGTTCGATATTAGGATCAGCCATGGAACAACTGCGGCAAGTTATTCGTGACATTCCCGACTTTCCCAAAAAGGGAGTCGTCTTCAAGGACATCACCACGCTCCTGAGGGACCCCAGTGCGTTCGGGCGTTCCATCGATCTGCTATCGTCGGCTCTCGATAACAAGACCTACGACGCGTTGGTGGGCATCGAGAGCCGCGGGTTCATCTTCGCATCGGGTCTGGCCTACAAGCTCGGGAAGGGCCTCATCCCGGTGAGGAAGCCCGGAAAGCTACCCGCCGACACGGTCCAGGTGACCTACCAGCTGGAGTACGGGACGGACTCCCTGGAGATGCATTCGGACGCGATCCAGGCGGGGCAGCGAGTGGTCATTGTCGATGACGTCCTGGCCACAGGGGGTACCGCTCGCGCCGTGGCAGAGCTGGTGGAAAAGGTCGGAGGGAAGGTCGAGGCTCTGACTTTCCTGGTGGAGCTGGATTTCCTCAAGGGACGAGAGAAGCTCACCGACTACGACGTCCAATCTATCCTGCGGTACAGCTGAGTCTTTGACAGCCTGGGCCTCCCGAACCTACAACTAAACAGGTTCTTATGAGATTTGGACTTCGCGGGCTCGCCCGCGCCGAGGGGAGTACTATCCTTGGCGCCGATCTCGCCGCTGAAGGTAAAGAGGCGGGGACTTACCGCTCGCCGTTCCTCAAGCACCATGGCCCTAGGAGCACCCGGCGACTCTTGGATCGGCTGACCGCCCAGCAGTCTTCGCTCGCCCGCTCGGTGGCCCTCGGGGACGACGACTATTTGGATCGGTCCTACTACGAGGACCCCGCGAGTGGAAAACACATCGCTTACGAGCTGGAGCACACCGAGCTGACCGAGTTCTCTGCGAGCTGGAAAATGAAGCCTGTCAGTTGCATCCGCGCCATGAACCGGGCGATCGGCCGAATCGCGGAGCCGGGGAGAAAAGAGCGCTACGTGCGGGCGGCCGTGGATCTGGAGATCCTCATGGACCGACAGAGTCGGACCGGACCCGCCGGTCGGGTCCACCAAGGTATCCCGGAGTATCTAATGAACGGGTATACCGACATGGGATCGCTCTCCTCCGTGACGGAACGCAATGGACGCGAGAAGATCAAGGTCGACAAGGAACACGTGCGCGGTCGCCTGGTGGCTTGCAAGCGTCGCATGGTGACCACGGGAGCGCTCGAGGATCTTTTGGCTCAGTACTACCGCGCGGTACGTCGGGACATCAAGTTCAACGAACGCGGCGTGGACAAGCTTCTCCACGAGTACGGCGATCGGAGCATTGCCACTGTCGAAATACCTGGACATGGGGCTGGGGGTCTGCCGGCACTTGTCGATTTTCTATCAGCTCTATTTGCAAGAGGCAGGGATAGAATCCCGTCTCGTCAAAGGGGACCTGAAGTTTTACGTTTTCAGCGGACGCCATGCTTGGAACCTAGCGCGAGTCGGAGAGCGTTTCGCCCTAGTCGATGTCACGCACCCCAACCCGCACGAGCCTTTCATCATTTGGGGCACGTCCGAGGCCGAGGTCTACAAACGTGCCACCGACATGTTCCGCTCGTATTTGCCGACGCCGGACGACCAGAACAATTACAAGATCGGTACTTGACTGTCTCGTCGGTGCGCCGCTGAAGACAATCAAGCTTGAACAGCTAAGGACCAAAGCCAGCAAAGGAAGACTTACCCATGGCCGCCTCGAATAGCAGGCGAGCGTGTCTCAGCCTCACATATCTGGAATTGGCCTTCATTCAGAAGTTGCTGAAGGCCGAGTACCATTTCATTACGGATAAAGAGCAGAAGACACGCCAGTCATTCGGACGCAAGTTCTCCGATATCACCCTGCCCGGGGGCCAGAAAGACGGTGTGGAACTCTACCTGAGCCATCTCGAGATTTCGTTCCTTCAAAAGCTGACTAAGACGTCCTACAGTTTCTTGACCCTCGCCGAGCGCGAGGCGAGGCAAAAACTCCGTTCGAAAATCCGCTCTGCGTGGGGAAGAAGTTGTGAAGCTCGACGATCCCGCCGAGCGGAAGGCATAGCGCCGACAGCCTCACTTCGGCTGAATAGTTCCTATTCCGACCGCGTCGGTTCCGGGGCTTGCGGGGTGTCGGCCAGGAAGGGATCGGCCAGTACCCAATGAAGCGACAGGTACTTTGGGTCTCTTCGCTCCGGCACTCCTAGGGTCATGGCTTCATGACCGCCCGCTGGCTGGTCTAGATGAGTTCCGAAGAAGTGGTCCCAGCAGGACAGCAAAATTCCGAAGTTCCTGTTCGACTCGCGCAACAGAATCGAATGGTGAACACGATGCATCTCGGGCGTCACCATGACGAGTCGAAGGATACGGTCAATCCCTAGCGGATAGCGCACGTTGCCATGCACTACAAAGGTCGACGCCGCAACGAGGGTCTCGTAGGCGAAAACGGCAAGCACCGGTACACCGATGGCCAATGATCACCGCGAGGTTCATCGTTATGGTGAGGAGAGCTTCGAAGGGGTGAAACCGTACACCGGTCGAGAAGTCGCCGTCTAGATCTGCGTGATGCGTTCGGTGGGCGCGCCACAGAGGCGGGAATGTTGTGAAGCAGAAAATGCTGACCGAACCCAGCGAGGTCAAGGAAAAGCAGAGAACAAGTGAAGGCGAGCCAATAAGGCACCGCCATTCCGTTGAAGAGCCCCCATCCACGCTCAGAGACGATCACTGCGGCGGTGATAGCGGTGATGGGTGAGACCCAGCGCATGAGCGCAGAGTCGATCAAGGCCAGCGAGATGTTAGTGCGCCAGCGCTTGCCAAGCGGGGCGGTCGACGAACGCCGAGGCGCCACGGCCTCCCAGATCGCCATGAGGAAGACCGCGCCAAAGTAAGCGCCGGCATAAATGGACCCTGTACGAGTGAGGAGAAAATCAGCCACTCGATGATCTCAAGCGCGCCTTCTCGCCCCGTACTCTGGGACCGGGTTCGAGGCTAGCCGAGCTACTTGCGGCGCGAAAGTCTAGCGATCAGTGCCGCGGCAGCTAGCCCACCGGCGAGCAGCGCCGTTAAGCTAGGCTCCGGTACCCGGTGTATGCTACTGGCCCACGCGGGTGTGGCTAGAAAGCCTAGAGCCGCCAATGCTCCGATGCCCTTCCATGCAGTTCGCAGGAATCTCGCATACATGTGTTGAGTCCCCCTTTAATATGATTCACAGCTGATGTAAGCAATCGCCGGGCCAATCTACTAACCCGCACAAGCTCAATCTGTTACACGCCAGTGCCGCCCACGCTCGACCTTCACAATCGTAAGAGTTGCCGACGTTCTCCCACGGGAGCGTCGGCCGTTGCGCTGAGCAGAGTTCAGAAAGCCGCAAAAATAGCGAAGATCCGCTGCGCGAGCTAGAAAAGTCTCCCAAGAACGAAAATTGTAAGAGAAAGCGACATCGGCCGCCTTATCCAACGGAGTTATAACCTGAAGTTGTGGATCGCTTAGCTGAGAAAGGCGGCGTATCCTTCCACGAAGTCGCAACAAAAAGCCGGTTTTCGCGAACCGGAGGAAGGAAACGCCACCGATGCTGAGGATACAAGATCCGCCGAAGGAAACGAAACAGGAAGAAGTTGGAAAGACACTGGACGGAACTCGCACGAGAGGGAGCACGTCGGATGCTGAAGACGGCGCTGGAGGAGGAAGTCTCGGACTATGTGGAACGTCATGTCCAGGAACGGGACGAGGACGGTCACGCCGTGCTTGTGCGCAACGGTCGAGCTCGAGCCCGCAAGGTAACGATGGGGTGCGGAACCGTGGAAGTGCAAGCACCGCGAGTGAATGACAAACGTGTGGAGGATGGAGAACGGGAACGATTCACGAGCGATATCTTGCCACCGTACATGCGTCGATCTCCGAAGGTGAGCGAGGTATTGCCGTTGCTGTATCTTCGCGGTTTGTCGACGAACGATTTCGGGCCTGCGCTGAAAGAGCTCCTGGGCGAAGACGCGTCGGGTCTGTCGTCGACAGCCATCACGAGGCTGACAGCGAAATGGCAGTCGGAATACGACGAGTTTCGAAAGCGGGACCTGAGCAAAAGAGGACTACGCCTACATCTGGGTCGACGGCATCCATTTCAATGTCCGGCTTGAAGACGATCGGCTGTGCACCCTTGTCATTCTTGGGGTTCGGGCCGATGGGACGAAAGAGTTGCTTGCGGTTGAGGACGGGTACCGAGAGAGCGAGGAAAGCTGGTCGTACGTACTCAGGGGCCTTGAACGCTGCGGGATGAAGGCCCCTCTTTTGTCGATCGGAGATGGAGCCTTGGGGTTCTGGGCCGCCGTTCGAAACGTATGGCCGGAAACGCGCCACCAGTTGTGTTGGGTTCACAAGCTGAAGAACGTCCTGGACAAGTTGCCGAAGCGTCTTCACGGCCGCGCGAAGAGCGCTCTGAACGAGATCGTGAAGGCTGAGACCAAGGAGCAAGCCGAAGAAGCGGTCGAGGGGTTCGAATCCGACTTCGGAGCCAAGTATCCCAAGGCCGTGGCGTCTTTGACCAACCATCAGGACGAGCTGCTCACCTTCTATGGTTTCCCCGCCCAGCACTGGGAGCACATTCGAACCGCGAACCCCATCGAGTCGGCGTTCGCCACCGTTCGACTCCGGCAGCGAGTACCAAAGGCGCTGGGTCTCGATCGAAAGCCCTTCTCATGGCTTACAAGCTACTCGACATGGCAAGCCACCGCTGGCGTCGCGTCAACGCGCCGGGACTCGTAGCTCGTCTTATTCTGGGAGAGAAATTCGTCGACGGACTAAACGAAGAAGCGTGGAACGCCGCCTGACTCAGAAAAGTTGATCCACAACTCTTGACAATATCTCTATCCACGGGGTCGTTTCTCCAAGTACCGACGGATATAATCGCCTCCGTTGTTGTCCAGCACCAGCTGGCAAGACCTGACAAGACGATCGAATGTGTGTCACTCTTAGTTGAAATTTGAAACGGCCCCCTCTCGGGTGGTTTGATGACGTTGTCAAAAGCGAAATCAAGCCGCTCAAGAAAGGAGCCGATATGGGAAGTCTGCTACGAAGGGTCAAGGAACGCAAGAAGACGCGTCGTCTAGGTGAAGTAGAGGTCATGGAGCAAGAGGGATACGGGGAGCTCGAGGTGGACTCGAAGGTCGAGATGATCCGCGCACTGGTGCCTTCTGCTCCTGCCCTTTCTGTTCCAGTGGGTCCTTGGCGGTTTCGTCCCCTCCGGAGCCGTGATGCTTTGGTCCATGCTGGCCCTGATCGGCTCGCTCACGTTTCAGGACGCCAAATTGAGCGTGAAGTGGCTGGCGACTTATCTACTCCTGACCGTGTTCAGTGGCCTGATGGACAGTCGAGTGAAGGGGTTCGAATTGGACATATCGCCTGGGGCAAACACTTTGTTGTTCGTCCTCAACATCGCGGTGATCTCCACGATCGTATTTGGCTTGACGCTCTACCTGATCGTGAAACAAGAGGAGCAAAACCGAACGCTCGAAAAGGCTCTACGGCAACTCCGGGACACGCAGAACCAGCTAGTGATGCAAGAGAAAATGACCTCTCTGGGTAGCCTGGTCGCCGACGTTGTTCACGAGATGAATACGCCGCTAGGGGCCATCACTAGCATGCACGACACTCTGATACGGGCGGTCGGCAAACTAGGTAAGGCCCTGGAAGGCTCCCGTGAGTACAGCACCGATCGAGGGGTCCAAACCGCCTTCGAGACGATGGCCGGTGCCAACGAAGTCATCCGTACTGGCACCCGCCGAGTCACCAACATCGTCAACAGCCTCCGCAGCTTCGCCCGGCTCGACGAGGCGGGGTACCAGGTCTTCGACATCCAAGAAGGCATCGAGAGCACTCTCACGCTGATGACGCCCCAAATCGGAGACAAGATCACTGTGACAATGCGGCGCGGGGACACTTCACCAATCTATGGTTCACCGGGTCAGTTGAATTAGGTTTTCTTGAGCTTGCTAAAGAACGCTGCCCAGTCGATTGAGGGAGAGGGCGAAATCGAAATTTTCACGACTTCGCACGAGGGCAGCGTGACAATTCAGATTCGCGACACCGGCAAGGGCATCCCGCCGGAACGCTTGGCGCGCATCTTCGACTTTGGGTTCAACGCCGCGGAGGCCCGTATAAAGATGGGGTTCGGCCTGCCCACCGCGTACAAGACCGTTCAGGAACACAAAGGGGAGATCGAGATCCAGAGCGAACTCGGGAAGAGTACGGCGGTAACGGTGACTTTGCCCGCGAGGAAGCGCGACGCGTGATTCGCCAACCGCCGCCGAATCTCCCCACGTTTTTCACAATGCGCCAAACTCTCTTCGTCGCAACTCGCCTGTAGCTCGGCCGGATAGATTCAAACCAGGTCAGAGTATATTTTCTCAGAGCTTGTCTTTAAGTGTTTAACGGAGGATTTTATCTTCTTTTGTGAAGACTGCCACTTTGCCTCAAAAATTATAGCGATGGGTTTCGACCGTTTGGTGATCAAGGTCTTTTTTATTCCTTTCAGGAATGTTGCTCTTTGGTAAAACGGCGCAACCCAATCCATTTGCAGACCAGTCAACGAGGACCTGATAAGTCATGGCTTTTCCCTCATATTCTTTGAAGTCTCTACTGGTACTTCTCAAAATAGATCTGGTGATTTCTGAAAGACCGCATGAGTCAGGTACCATCACAAAGGTTTTATCTCTGATATCTCCTATTTCAACCTTGGAAGAATCCCGATCTGCCGGATCAATAAGATAGAGCTGTTCTTTATAAATAGAGAGTGCATTACCTATGGCTGTCTTACGAGTTATAACCAGAAGTTGTGGATCGCCTGAATGAGAAAGGCGGCGTATCCTTCCATGTAAGACAAAGGCCAAACCGGTTTTAGCGAACCGGAGGAAGGAAACGCCACCGATGCTGAGGATACAAGATCCACCGAAGGAAACGAAACATGAGGAAGTCGGGACTGCGCTCGATGAGCTGGCTCGTGAGGGGGCGCGTCGAATGTTGATGACGGCGCTGGAGGAGGAAGTCGGAGACTACATCGAAAGCCACTCTCCGGAACGAGACGAGAACGGACACGCGAGCGTAGTCCGCAACGGTCGAGCTCGAGCCCGCAAAGTGACGATGGGCTGCGGAACGATGGAAGTCGAGGCGCCGCGAGTCAACGACAAGCGGGTGATCGATGGAGAACGTCAGCGCTTCACGAGCAGCATCTTACCTCCGTATATGCGTCGCTCCCCGAAGGTGAGTGAGGTTTTGCCGTTGCTGTACTTGCGCGGATTGTCGACGAACGATTTCGGGCCTGCGCTGAAGGAGCTGCTGGGCGAGGAGGCTTCGGGGCTTTCGTCGACGGCGATCACGAGGCTGACGGCGAAATGGCAGTCGGAGTACGAAGAGTTTCGGAAACGAGACTTGAGCCGCGAGGATTACGCGTACATCTGGGTCGACGGCGTTCACTTCAATGTTCGTCTCGAAGACGACAGGCTTTGCACCCTTGTCGTTCTTGGTGTTCGGGCGGATGGGACGAAGGAGCTGCTCGCGGTGGAGGACGGTTATCGAGAGAGCGAGGAGAGCTGGGCGTACGTGCTGAGGGAACTAGATCGCCGCGGGATGAAACCTCCTCTTCTCGCCATCGGAGACGGCGCCTTGGGATTCTGGGTTGCGGTTCGAAACGTATGGCCGGAAACCCGTCACCAGTTGTGCTGCGTTCACAAGACAAAAAACGTCCTCGACAAGCTACCGAGGCGTCTTCATGGCCGTGTGAAGAGCGCCCTGAACGAGATCGTCAAGGCTGAGACCAGGGAGCAGGCGGAAGAAGCTCTTGAGCGGTTCGAATCGGACTACGGGGCCAAGTACCCCAAGGCTGTCGCATCCCTGACCAAGCACCAGGACAAACTCCTGACGTTCTACGATTTCCCCGCCGAGCACTGGGAGCACATCCGAACCGCCAACCCCATCGAGTCGGCGTTCGCCACGGTGCGACTCCGGCAGAGAGTTACCAAGGGAGCAGGCTCCCGTTCGAAAACCCTCCTCATGGCCTACAAGTTACTCGACATGGCGAGCCAACGATGGCGCCGGGTGAACGCCCCCGCACTTGTCGCTCGGATACTTGAGGGAGAGAAGTTCGTCGACGGATTAAACGAAGAAGCGAGGAACGCCGCTTGACTCAGAAAGTTGATCCACAACTCTTGACAATATCTCCTGTCTTAGCAACTCTAGGTGCAATTATAAGATCTAGTGAACCGCCCCGAGTTTTCCGGAGACTGTTTTAGTTGAGTCTCGCCATCTCTAGCGAGCCTTCCTGCGACCGATAGTAGTTCATCTCGTACTCGACGGGGGAGACATTTCCGATCGGCTCCAAGAGTCGTTGCGTGTTGTACCAATGGACCCACTCGAGGGTGGCGAACTCAACGTCTTCGAGACCACGCCAGGGCCCACGTCGACGATCACCTCGGTCTTGTAGAGGCCGATGATGGATTCAGCCAAAGCGTAATCGTAAGAGTCGCCTCGGCTGCCGACGGACGGCTCAATGCCCGCCTCGGCGAGCCGCTCGGTGTAACGGGTCGAGACGTACTGCACGCCGCGATCGCTGTGATGCACCAATGGATCTTCTGGGTTTAGTCGGCGCTCGTGCAGCGCCTGCTCCAACGCATCGAGAGCGATGCCGGCAGTCAACGATGTCGTCGCTCGCCAACCGACGATGAGTCGAGCGAAGACGTCGATGACGAAGGCGACATACACGAAGCCGCGCCACGTGGCGATGTAGGTCAGGTCCGAAACCCAGAGCTCGTTCGGGCGTGTGGCGTTGAAGTCGCGCTCCACGAGGTCCATCGGGCGAGCGCCGCTCGAATCCGGCTTCGTCGTCTTGAATCGACGTCCACGGACCGCCCCCTGGAGACCCATTTCACGCATCAGACGGGCCACCGTGCATCGAGCCACGTCGCGGCCCTCACGGCACAGCTGACGCCAGACCTTGCGCACGCCATACACGTCAAAGTTCTCTTGCCGTACACGACGAATCTCGCCGCGGAGTTGGACGTCGCGCTTCGCTCTCGCTGGCTGGCGGCTTGGGTCCTTCTCTCTCGCTTTCTGCTCGTAATAGGTCGACGGGGCGAGCGGAAGCATCCGGCAGATCGGCTCGACCCCGTAATTTTCACGGTTCGCGTCCACGAACAACACATTCACCTCGGTCGGCGGTCGAGCTCCGCCTGGGCGAAAAACACCGACGCCTTGAGAAGGATCTCGTTCGCCCCCTTTAGCTCACGGTTCTCTCGCTCAAGCTCCTTCAGCCGCTGACCCTCGTCCGTCGTCAGTCCCGCTCGTTTCCCAGCATCACGCTCTGCTCGACGCACCCACGTGCGTAGCGTTTCCCGCGTACAGTCAATCTTCGACGCAATCGATGAGATCGCTGACCACTGAGATTCCTGCTCAGCCTGCTGGTCGATAACCATCCCCACTGCGCGCTCTTTTACCTCCGGTGAATACCTCCTTCGTCTTGTCATGACTCCATCCTCTCAAGAGGTGGAGTCTCCGGGAAACCCGGGGCGGTTCAGTGTGTACTATTTTGGTGAAGACGGGGCATCTTTCGAAATGACCTGGAGGTTTATAACTGGGAACCGGGACCGATAATAACGGCGTTTATGTGAACCCTTCGTGCTGAGCCGGAGGCACGAGTCGCGCGCCCATCTACCCAACGCCGTTTCTAACTGATTCTCATACTGGCTCAAGATTCGCGTTTCTTCGGGACGGAGCCGGGTGATAAGCCGAATTTTTTCGCCGTCTGCGCTCTCGCGCATCTCGAATTCCGCGGTATCGAAGCCGATACTCAATTCGTCGATCACGCCCAACTGAAGGAATTGGATTGCTTCTTGACCTTGTGCGTGTCGGCAAGCTGACCCGGCACGTGCTCCGGCACACATTCGCGAGCTGGTTGACTATGAACAAGCAGGACGTGAGCAGCATCCAAGCACTAGGCGGCTGGAAGACTCTTGAGAGGGTGGAACGCTACGCTCATGTCAATGATGAGCACCTTGCCACCGCCGTCGAGGACCTTGCCAATCCACCCCCAAAAAGAGGAGGATAATTCCCGACGCTTTTTCCGACGCTCGAAAGCGTCGTCCGCGTAACTTATTGATGCGCCTGTAGCTCAGCCGGATAGAGCGACGGATTCCTAATCAAACCGGACGCATTTTTCCAACCTGTTGAAAACAGGGTTAATCTCTTCAGCCGCAATGAGTTGAGTGCAGTTTTCTGTTCCTCAGGTTTCCCCGGAATTACCCCAGTTTCGCCTATAATTCCACGACGGTATTCACTACACTTTTCGAGGGTGTCTGCCGCTGATGAGCCCGCGACCGCTCGACCGAATCACTTCGTCTTCGCTCGCCCTCTTACCATGGGCGTTCGCCCTTGCCGTTAAGCGTGTCATCATGACGCGCTACATCACGCTTCGAATGTGGCTTCTCGACGAAGAACTCGCGCGGATCCGCGACAAAGCAATAGAGCCCTCCATGGCAATCGTCGATCACAAGAAACTCGAGGAGCTTTGCTCGAACTCGCGGACCGCCGAACTCCGCGAGGAGCGCTCGCGACTCGTCAGATTGACCTACGGTTTCGGGGAGGTCTATGGACTAAAACTTGACCGCCGATTGCGGCGGCGAGCGCTCAAGTACGGTGTCATTAGCATTCCGCAGAGAGACGGCGCCATAACGAATAGTGAAATCACAAACACTCCCCGACTGAACGCGATTGGCGTCTCAGAAGGTCGCGAGTCTATACGCCGCGAAAAAAAGGCTAGACGCGAGCCCTGGATGGCTTAGCTTCCGTGGCTGATCGCGCTTGGAGCTTCGCTTGCTTGGCTCTATGAGAAATTCTTTTCCACCCCGCCAATCCCTGTCCCTTGACCCTGCAAGCCCCCGTTCATCGATTGACACTCGGGCCCCACACGCCGTAGCCTGCGATTCGCTGAAGCTACGAGGCCGAGGATATGCCCAACGAGCCCGCAGACGACAAGTTAGTCCGAGAGTTCGAGGCCGCTCTTGGCAGGCACGGCTATGGATTCCAGTTTGCCGTTATCAAGGAGATCGACCGGCTGCGCAACGAGGAGAACGCTGGCTGGGAGTTCGTTGTTTCAGAGTTCCCCGTTTACGTTCAGGGCCAAGGAACGCGAATCGACTTCATTTTGAAGTACCGAAGTTATCGATTCTACTTACTGTCCGAATGCAAACGGGTGAATCCGGATGGGATCGATTCGAGGGTCGCAGGTTACGGTAGTGTCGCTTCGCAAAAAGATGTGGCTCAAGCAGTACGGCGTTCGGATGTGGTGATCTACCCGTTGGGCGTCGACAGCCGGCGCCACTCGCTCGCGACCGGAACTACAGCACGCCCGATGAATAAACCGTTTCTGAAACGAATCGCGCAGGAAAGTGGCGGCCTTGCATTGTTTGCGAAAAATGCCCAAGACTTGGAAGGGAATTTGGAGTCGGTACAACGCGACCTGAATCATCAATACGGGATCTCCTACGTGCCTATAACCAATGGTCGCGAGGATGATTGGCGCAAGGTCGAAGTGCGTGTGCACGGCCGGCCCGGCCTAACGGTGCGCACACGGACGGGCTACTCCCCCTAAAGCCATTCCGGGTTGTGTGAGCGTGACCCCCTAAAACAAATCCGGGGCGTGTGGGCATCTCTCTCTTCTTCTCTCTCTCCCCCAATCCTCACACCCCAAATTCATTCCTTTTAGGAGAGGTGAGTGACAAGTGCGTTGACGAGCCCGCGAGTGGGTTGTCCTCGTTCCAAATGTCGCGGGCAAGCTTCCAGGAGCCGTCGGGCTCTCTGTGCAATGATGTGGATGTACAAGACTTGGCCTTCCGCCGTCGGGTCGCCACCAGCAGCAGGCGTGGTCGCCCAGCTGACGGTGGCTCGCACAAACGCCCAATCACGGTCGACTACAATTTCATCAGTCGAAACGTCTGATTCAGTATTCGTGTTCTCATCTTCCAATCCAGCCAAAAACTCCCTTATCCATGGCACGTAGGCTTCTTTACCGACGAGCGCGGGCTCGTTCGGTGGCATTGCTACGAAGTCGTCAGTGATCATGCTCGCCAAAGCATCAACATCTCTGCTCCCGAAAGCTTCGTTCCATTCCTCTTCCAGCTTTTCAATCGCCTTCTCTCTAGCTGCCCAGTGGGACACTGCTGCCACTAAGGTGAAATTCATCCTATAGACCGCGTAAGCGGAAGTCGCAGCGGCAGCCATCCCAAAGAGCAACACGAGGGTGGAGATTGCGACGACAAAGGACGGAGAGCGACGCATCTTCGTAAAAGCAATTAGCAGCGCCGTGATAACCACTCCACTGAGCAAAACAGCGACGAGGATGAATAATGGCAGAAGCCGGATAAACGAGATATTGTCAAGAGTTGTGGATCAACTTTCTGAGTCAAGCGGCGTTCCTCGCTTCTTCGTTTAATCCGTCGACGAACTTCTCTCCCTCAAGTATCCGAGCGACAAGTGCGGGGGCGTTCACCCGGCGCCATCGTTGGCTCGCCATGTCGAGTAACTTGTAGGCCATGAGGAGGGTTTTCGAACGGGAGCCTGCTCCCTTGGTAACTCTCTGCCGGAGTCGCACCGTGGCGAACGCCGACTCGATGGGGTTGGCGGTTCGGATGTGCTCCCAGTGCTCGGCGGGGAAATCGTAGAACGTCAGGAGTTTGTCCTGGTGCTTGGTCAGGGATGCGACAGCCTTGGGGTACTTGGCCCCGTAGTCCGATTCGAACCGCTCAAGAGCTTCTTCCGCCTGCTCCCTGGTCTCAGCCTTGACGATCTCGTTCAGGGCGCTCTTCACACGGCCATGAAGACGCCTCGGTAGCTTGTCGAGGACGTTTTTTGTCTTGTGAACGCAGCACAACTGGTGACGGGTTTCCGGCCATACGTTTCGAACCGCAACCCAGAATCCCAAGGCGCCGTCTCCGATGGCGAGAAGAGGAGGTTTCATCCCGCGGCGATCTAGTTCCCTCAGCACGTACGCCCAGCTCTCCTCGCTCTCTCGATAACCGTCCTCCACCGCGAGCAGCTCCTTCGTCCCATCCGCCCGAACACCAAGAACGACAAGGGTGCAAAGCCTGTCGTCTTCGAGACGAACATTGAAGTGAACGCCGTCGACCCAGATGTACGCGTAATCCTCGCGGCTCAAGTCTCGTTTCCGAAACTCTTCGTACTCCGACTGCCATTTCGCCGTCAGCCTCGTGATCGCCGTCGACGAAAGCCCCGAAGCCTCCTCGCCCAGCAGCTCCTTCAGCGCAGGCCCGAAATCGTTCGTCGACAATCCGCGCAAGTACAGCAACGGCAAAACCTCACTCACCTTCGGGGAGCGACGCATATACGGAGGTAAGATGCTGCTCGTGAAGCGCTGACGTTCTCCATCGATCACCCGCTTGTCGTTGACTCGCGGCGCCTCGACTTCCATCGTTCCGCAGCCCATCGTCACTTTGCGGGCTCGAGCTCGACCGTTGCGGACTACGCTCGCGTGTCCGTTCTCGTCTCGTTCCGGAGAGTGGCTTTCGATGTAGTCTCCGACTTCCTCCTCCAGCGCCGTCATCAACATTCGACGCGCCCCCTCACGAGCCAGCTCATCGAGCGCAGTCCCGACTTCCTCATGTTTCGTTTCCTTCGGTGGATCTTGTATCCTCAGCATCGGTGGCGTTTCCTTCCTCCGGTTCGCTAAAACCGGTTTGGCCTTTGTCTTACATGGAAGGATACGCCGCCTTTCTCATTCAGGCGATCCACAACTTCTGGTTATAACTCCGGATAAACCAGTGCGAAGCACTGATGACTATCCTATCTTGAAGTTGAAGCTCTGCGGCGAGGCCCGCAAAAACCACTGCGTGTACGGGAACGAACTTCCAATAAATCCATGTCAGCTCGCCAAGGGCCGCCAGACAAAAAATAAGGCAAAACGTGAAAAGAACCCAAACACTCCGACCCACCCGTTCCATAAGGCCCTCCTCCGTCGCATTTTCGGAATTGGAAACGCCCAGCTGGAAGGGACCAGAGTGGAGCCGTTGGCTAGGGGTGGACTACTGCTTGGAGAATGCGTAGTAGACCAGATTGTGGAGCAAGACTCCTGGCCCTTCCGTTAGGTTGCTAGTAGCACGGCAGGCACACGGAGTGCAAACGAGGGCCTTTAAGGGTGACCAGGCTGATTCGCTGAGGTTGTCCAAAACGGTTTCGCCGTCCGTGAGATTCACCCCGAGGTGTGCTTCTGGGCGCTGGCTGGAAAGAAGCCAATGAAGCATAGGAAGTCGACACAAGCCGGCCGGAATGAGCGGCTCGACGTTCTCATGAGGTACGAGAAGGACGCGGGCGACTTGCTCGACCGGGCTCTAGCGGAGATACGTCGGAAGGATGTTAGAGCGGATGACATCGTCGATGCCCTCGAAGCCTTTGTGACAGCGGAGACACGCAGCGGCACGTTGCAACGTCTCGTTGGGGAGCCCTCTTTTGACCAGAAGGGCTTGCCAATGGAAATGCTCTATATCGCAATCCCCGATTGATTCCTTCCGAGAGCCGATTTGGTATCGCGCTATTGAGAGGGGCCACCAGAGGTATTGCCCGAAGCCGGCCACCGTTGGCCTCGCCGCGTTGCACGCAAGCTCACCCCCGCCAAACCGATCGCCATCAATAGAAACGTTGCTGGCTCCGGAACGCCTGGAGGCAGAGTCAAGCCCATTCTTAGTTGAAACTCTCCACGGCTCACGTTTAAGCGACCTTCTTCTTCGATACGGTTGATGTCTTCGCCTCGATCTTCAGTTCCCGCTTGAGAGCTTCGCGAAGCTTGGGAAGATGGCGGTAGCCCACCACCTTCCTCAAGCGCGGTTCGATGTCTACGAGCGCCGTTGCCAACCAGCGCTGGCGTTGGCTCGAGTTCTTCCAGTGGTCGACCTTCGCGCAGCGTTCCTCGACGAGAGCATTGACGGACTCAAGGCAGTTCGTCGTCTTGAACGAACGGCCCAGCACCGCGTGCACGCCGAGTCGATGCAACGTCAGCGTCTCCTCGAGGCCTTCCTCCAGGCTGTCAGCTGCAGATTGGTTCCGCTCTTCTAACTCACCGTGGAGTTGCTCGAGCGCAGTGAGGGCCTCTTCGTACTCCGGCCTGTTGTAGGCCCACTGGAGCCGCTTGCGCCATGACGCCTGCTCGCCCTTGGACAGGTAGCTCACTACGTTTTCACGTTTGTGCCACTGGCAGCGTTGTATCAGGGCCCGCTTACGGAATGCCTTCTTGACTGCCGCTTGGAGACCCTTGCCGCCGTCGATGATCACCAGCAGACCCTGGGAGATATCGAGTCCCCGCTCGAGCAGTGAACGCAGGAACGGCGTCAACACCTGCGCGTTCTCCGTGTCCGTCTCCACGAAGCCCAAGAAGCGTTTTTCCCCGCAAAGCGTGATGCCCAGAGCCACGACCATCGTTGCCTCGGCGAATGTCTTCCCATCCAGAAACAGCACCACCACATCCTCGCCGGTCAGATCCCGTTCCTGCATCTCCCGCAGCTTCGCAGCGCTCGCTTGCACGAACCCTCGGGACACCGTTGAGCTCGACAGCCCGATGGCGCCCGGAATCGCTTCCGCTGCCGCCTCGTAGTTGCGACAAGAGATTCCGTAGAGAACTCGTTTCAGCAGAAGATCATTCACCTCACCGCCGTGGCTCACCGCCTCGTAGCAGCGAAGCGGAATCTCTCCTCCCTCGATGCTCCGAACCCGTGGCACACGGATCGGTACCCGCTGGCCGCCAAGCCCTACCGTGCCCGGGTTGCTTCCGGGACGGCGACCGCGCTCCAGCTCGTCCTTGCGAGAGTATCGCTCTCCCGCCAACGCCTTCACTTCGTCGTCGAGCAACTCGTGAACGTGCATTAGACCAAGGGGGACCAACCAACGGATCATCTCTACCTTGGCGTCCAGCGCGAGTTCCCCGTAATCCTCGTGCCTCACCATCTCGACCTCACCCAAACGACGCGACTTCTTGCGTTTCTTGACCGAACGTAGCAGACTTCCCATCTCGGCTCCTTTCTTCGCGGTTTGATTTTGTTTTGTCCAACGCCACCAAACCACGGGGTTTGGAGCCGTTTCAATTCCCAACTAAGATTGGCACACTTTCCGCCTGTCACGGTGACGGTGCCACTCGCGAGCGTCGGGTCGGGAAACAACGGGAAGCCGCCGGAGAACAGGATGGCTGGAGGACTCCCAAAGATTCCTAGCGTGCTGCTGCCCGGAGTCAAGGCCATGAAAGACAGACTCAACACCTCCTCTACCGCGCCAGCTCCGATGGTTGGAAAGGGTAGGACGAGCGACATTAGGCCCGCACCGCCCATGTTGGCGGCGAAGCCGACCGGAAGCGGAGCGGGGACAAACAGGAGGTATGCCGCCTACGGCCGGTGGGAAGAGGGTATGGTCCCCATCCCTTCCGTGAAAAAGCGGGCTAGCTAGACTCCCTTCCGCCGGACCTTCTTGCGTGCGCCAAGATGTTCCATCAGACTAAGGAAGTCCCTTCGGAGAACGGTTCCAAGAAGCCTCCAAGCTGCCAGCATCCGCTTCTCCCGCGGGTCGCCGGACCTTGAAAGCCTTGTTCAATCGGTGCAGGCAATGGAAGAAGTTCGAGGGTGAGAACCCTGTCTGCGAAGTGAAGTTCCTGAAGGAACCGAAGGGGAAGATCCGATTCCTGGATCACGATGAAGAGGAACGGCTCCTAGCAGTTTGCTCCGAACCGCTGAAGACCGTTGTCCTCGTGGGCATCCATGCCGGCACACGGACCGCCTCTGAGGCACTCACGCTTCGATGGGCAATGTTGACTTGGCGCGCAAGCAGCTCACGGTCGACGGAGCCTACGCAAAAAATGGAGAGACGAGAACGATCCCGATTAACAGCGAGCTACATGCGGCGCTGTCGAAGTTACGCAAGGTTTCGACCGACACAGGCCCTGAGGACCCGATCTTTGTCGCCTGGAAGGGGCCGCGCAAGGGCGAACAGTTGAAATCCATTCGCACAGCCTTCGACACGGCCCAGGCGAACCGTGGGTCTATCGAAAGATGTGACGCCCCACACGCTGAGGCACACCTTCGCCTCAAGGCTGGTTATGGGCGGCGTCGACCTCCGCACCGTCCAGGAGCTCGGCGGATGGAAAGAGTTGGACATGGTGGTACGATATGCCCATATGAGCCCGAGCCACAAAGCGGACGCGTGGAGCGAATCATGGAGCAAAAACCGGGGTCCATTCCACTACGGTATTCACTACACCGGGATCGGGCGTCGTCCTAAGTCCTTGTGCGCCTGTAGCTCAGCCGGATAGAGCGACGGATTCCTAATCCGTAGGTCGGAGGTTCAAGTCCTCTCAGGCGTACCATTTGACGAGCGGATTATCGATTGTTCCTCTCATTCTTCTAGCCGGGTCCCTTTACCCCTCGCAAACACCTGACGCCCGGCTCCCCGTCAAGGTCGTCGTCGTCGCGATGTTCGAACCCGCCGATGATGCCGGTGACCGCCCCGGGGAATTTCAAAACTGGGTGGAGCAATTCCCACTTCCCGAGACCATCTCTTTTCCTCAGGGGTACCGGAACCTCCGGTACAGTGAACACGGCGTTCTTGGCGTCGTGACCGGCATAGGCACGGCACGGGCGGCTTCCACGGTCATGGCACTCGGAATGGATCCCCGCTTCGACCTGACCAAGGCTTACTGGTTGGTCGCGGGCATCGCGGGAGCCGACCCCGCGGATATGTCGCTCGGTTCAGTCGCGTGGGCCGAATGGCTTGTGGACGGGGACATCGCGCATGAGATCGATATGCGCGAAGCCCCCAGGACTGGCCCACAGGTTACGTTCCCTTGCGCAAGTCCCGTCCCTACGAAAAGCCTCGCCCGGACGATGACGAAGGGGCCGTTTACCACCTCAATACCGGTCTCATGGAATGGGCCTTTCAACTCACCAAAGACATTCCGCTTCAAGATATAGAAGCCATGAAAGTGTTGCGCTCCCGATACGTCCATTTCCCCAACGCCCGGAGACCTCCCTTTGTCCTAAAAGGTGACAACATGGCCTCCTCTACCTTCTGGCACGGCCGACTGCTCACCGATTGGGCCAACGATTGGGCCAACGACTGGGTAGACTACTGGACCAACGACGAGGGAAACTTCGTCACCTCGGCAATGGAAGATACCGGCACCCACCAGGCCCTCAATTTTCTTGCGCAAGCGGGAAAGGTGGACCGGGCCCGCCTTTTGGTCTTGCGAAGCGCGAGCAATTACGTCATGCCGCACGAAGGCTTGAGCGCCGCGGAAAGCCTCTCCGGTGAAAAGAAAGACAAAGGCTACTCAGCTTACTTTCCTGCACTCGAGAACGCTTATCGAGTAGGCAGTGCGGTAGTCAGGGAGCTCTTGCAGAACTGGGATACGTACGAAGATAGTGTTCCGATTGTAGAGTAAGGCGAGACCTTGGGCCTGCTTCGTTTCAGTGGACACCTAACGAACGGAGAGGTATATGGGTGTTCAGATGGCAGAGAAAAAGAAACGTCGGCAGTTCACGAAGGAATTTCGAGCAGAGGCAGTGCAGCTGGTTCGGGAGAGCGGCAAGGCAGTGAGCGTGGTAGCCCGGGATATCGATGTGACGGAGACGTCGCTTTATGCCTGGGTGAGGCAGGACAGGATCGACCGTGGTGAAGGCGGTCCCGGAACCCTGACGAGCGAGGAACTCGAAGAACTGCGTGGCTTCCGAAAGGAAGTTCGGGAGCTTCGGATGGAGCGTGACTTTCTAAAAAACCTTCGAGCGCGGGCGCGCCTCCTGTTGAACCAGAAACTCCCTGACGGCTACCCTCTTGGCTACTCGAGAGGAGAGGCCGTCCGCTTACTGGTGATTTCGATCCCGTAAAAAAACATGGTCCGGGGGTGGCTGCGGACTTGACAGTGGTGGCGCCATTTGGCGATCCCGTTTAGGAAAATGATGAACTTCCGCCCATCCCTCCTTTCGGGTTTAATCCGGAAGGAGGAATGATGACAAGAAGGAAGCGCCGGAAGTCGTCCAGACGATCCATTACGTCCATCCACGTTAACGCCGCAGGAATCGACATCGGAGCGACATTCCATGTGGTTGCGGTCCCACCGGAGCGGGTCGAGATGTCCGTGCGGACGTTTCGAAGCTTCACGGGCGACCTACACCAGTTGGCCGACTGGCTCGCAGAGGTCGGGATCACCACCATCGCTATGGAATCGACAGGAGTGTACTGGATTCCAGCCTTCGAGATCTTGGAAGCGCGCGGGTTCGAGGTGCTCCTGGTCAACGCACGTGACGTCAAGAATGTCCCAGGGCGGAAGACCGACGTCAACGATGCTCAGTGGCTACAGCAGCTGCACGAGCATGGTCTTCTTCGCGGCAGCTTCCGGCCTCGTGGTCAGTTGGTTCGGCTCCGGGCACTTCTTCGCCACCGTGAACGCCTCATCAACCAGGCAGCGACGCACATCCAGCGGATGCAGAAAGCCCTTATGCAGATGAACGTCCAGCTTCAGCACGTAGTGACTGATATTACAGGTGTCACGGGCATGAAGATCATTCGCGCTATAGTCGGCGGTGTTCACGAGCCCGACGTGCTTGCCCAGTACCGTGACGTCCGATGCAAGCAATCTGTCGAAACGATCCGCGAGGCTCTGACAGGTAACTACCGGCTCGAACACCTCTTCGCGCTACGCCATGAGCTCCAACTCTATGACTTCGTTCAAGCGAGGGTCACCGAATGCGACGTGGAGGTCGAAGCCGCTATAGGCGAGCTGAACCACGATCGAACTGCGCCCGACGAGCCGATTCCACGTGTCCGACATGCGAGCGGGAAGAACGAACCGAAGTTCGATGTACGGGGAGCTCTGTATACCCTCTTGGGTGCCGATTTGAGCCAGATCCATGGATTGGGTCCGTACACGGTTCTGCGACTCGTCGCCGAATGCGGTGACGACATGCGGAAATGGCCGACCGCCAAACACTTCACGTCGTGGCTGACCCTAGCACCCGGCAACAAGATCTCGGGCGGCCGCGTGCTGAGTTCGAAGTCGCGTCGGTCCTCGAATCGCGCCGCCGCGCTCTTTCGTATCGCTGCGGTGAACGTTGGGCGAACGCAGACCGCCCTTGGTGCATTCTACCGTCGAGTGGGCGCACGAGTCGGCAAGGCGAAGGCAGTGACCGCGACAGCGAGAAAGTTAGCAGTGCTGTTCTACAACGCCGTTCGCTTCGGACTCGCCTATGTCGATCCTGGCACCGACTACTACGAGAGACATTATCAGGAGAGGGTCCTCCACAACCTCCAGCGTCGCGCTCGTCAATTAGGCTACACGTTGGTAGAGGCGGCTGCATCGAGTCCGCACACCGGAGTTTCTTAGGAAAACGGCGGCGTACTTCGCGAGCATGAAGAAATGAAGTTCGCAGCGATTCGGATCCAAAGCGAGGAGTTCCACGTTTCGTGGATGTGCCGGCTGCTCCAGGTTTCTCGGAGCGGCTACTATGCGTGGCTGAGGCGGAAGCCCAGCCGCCGTGAACGAGATGACCTGCGCCTGTCCGTAAAAATCGTTGCGTCCTTCCGAGCCAACCGCGGAGTTTACGGAAGTCCTCGTGTTGTGGACGAGCTCCGTGCGGATGGTGAGTCTGTTGGGCGTCGGCGCGTTGCTCGCATCATGAGAGAGAAAGGCCTGTGCGCGCGCCTGCCGAGACGTTCTCGGAAGACGACGGATTCGTCGCACTCGCGCCCCGTAGCTCGAGACCTCGTGCAGCGCCAGTTCTTGCCGAAGACCCCCAACGAAGTCTGGGCTGCGGACATCACCTACATCCGAACGTGGGAAGGCTGGTTGTATTTGGCCGTGGTCATGGACCTATTTTCGAGGCGCGTGATCGGTTGGGCGGTGGCGAATCATCTTCGCCGCAGAGCTCGCTGTCTCGGCGCTTCAGATGGCGGTGCGTCACCGACGACCACCGCGTGGGATGGTTCATCATTCGGACCGTGGCGTGCAGTACGCGAGCAGAGACTACCGCGCGTTCTTGCGACGCCACGGAATCGAGTGCAGCATGAGTCGAAAGGGCGACTGCTGGGACAATGCCGTCGTCGAGAGTTTCTTCGGCACGCTGAAAACCGAATCTCTCTACCGACTCGTTCTGCCGACTCGAGCGCAGGCGCGATGGGCTACCGTCGACTACATCACCAATTTCTTACAACCCGAGGCGACGGCACTCAACGCTCCGGAACGTCAGTCCCATCGAGTTCGAACTTAGACTCTTGGAAGCAAACCGGTTTGCATAGTCAACTTGTCCACCAAACCGGAGCAAGCTCACCTGACCCGAAACTACCCTCCGGAAGCCTGGGGAGTGAGGGTGTATCCGAGAGCTTCGGCTGCCTTTTGTAAACCGTTGATGTGGTTTTGGCGAAAACGGTCTTCGAAGGCGCGTTCGCCGATATCGATGTAATCGTGGCCATATTTGAGCATGCGGAAGACGAGCTGGGCGAGCTTGCGTGCTGTAGCAAAGACGGCGGTTTTGCCATCTTTACGGCGAGCAGTGCGGCGATAGTAAGCGCCTAGGGCGGTCTTGGAGCGGGAGAGAGATACAGCGGCCATACGTAAGGCACCGGCGATGCGATTGGAGCCGGTGCCGTTGCGGCGTTTGGAGAGTTGTTTACCGCCGGAGATAGGGCGACGTGGGGCGAGATGTAGCCATGAGACGAAGAATTTTTCGAAGGGGAAATCAGAGAGGTCGAATCCGATCTCGGTGAGGACAATGGCGGCGGTGGTTGGACTGATTCCGTCGATCCTGGTGAGGTCGCATCCAGCAAAACGCCACAGCTCGTTGCGCAGTTCGCTCTCGCCCCGATGCTGCATGTCGTATCGTTTTTGCGGATTTGGATGAGCTGGCACGTTGTGGTGTCTGCGTTGTGGCGGCTGGAGTTCGATGAGCACTTCAAGGATACGCTGGTCGAACAGTTCGACTTCGGCTTGTAGCGCATCGTAGAGACGCAGAGCCGATGCGAGGTTGAAAAGATGCTCGTCACGCCAAGTGCCGGTAAGATGCTCGGCGATCTCCTCTTCGCTCTTCTTGCAGCGTTGGTCACGAAATGCAGCCAGCTTTGACGGGTCACGCTCACCATCAACGATGGCGCGCACGATGAGCATGCCTGTGACGCCGGTAATGTCGGTCACTGCACGATGGACCTGAACGTTCATTTGGTCCAGAGATTTCTGTATCCATTGAATAGCTCGACTACACTGCTCGATGAGGCTGCAACGCTGTCGGTGAAGCGAGCGTAGGCGGCAGATCGACTCACCAGGACGAAACGAGCCTCGCAACAGACCACAGCTGTGTAACAGCTGCAGCCACTGACAGTCATGCATATCGGTTTTACGCCCGGGGACGTTTTTTAACTGTCGAGCATTTACCAGCACCACTTCAAGACCCCGCGATTCAAGCAACTCATAAATCGGAATCCAATAGACGTAGGTGCTTTCCATCGCAACCGATTCGACTCCTTGCTCGATGAGCCAATCCCCCATTTGATTCAAAGACGGTGTCGTTGGGGAAAACACCCGCACGTTCACTTTACCGTCCGACAAGGCCGGCCCACATACCCAATGCTCACGACTGCCAATATCGATGCCTGCTACCTTCGACCTTGTCACCGGCAGCGATTGCGGCGACAGATTCTTCGACTTCCTACCACTCTTTTTCACGCGCTTGTGCATCACTGACCTCACATGTATTTTTGTGAGTGAAGGCTCCGGCCCGAGATGGCGATTGTTAGGATTCTGACCCTGGGGAGTGCTTCCGTTCAAAGCCTCGCCAATGATAGGGAGCCGGATCGTCGTCGTGAATGGAGACGGAGC
Source organism: Candidatus Marinacidobacterales bacterium (assembly GCA_965219415.1). Classification (GTDB taxonomy): domain Bacteria; phylum Acidobacteriota; class Vicinamibacteria; order Marinacidobacterales; family DATDRI01; genus CBDCNP01. The sequence goes on along the minus strand of OZ244742.1, from coordinate 169,149 downwards.
GCCCGGTCAGGAAGGGGAGCATCGATGTCCCCTCGATAGGGGCTACGTTTCTTCCCTGGAAAGCCGTTCCGGGATGGTCGACTCCCGCGAGATCCAGGACCGTTGAGGCGACATCTTTGACCGTTGCGACGCTGTCACTACGTTCACCGTCACGATTGAGGCCACGAAACCTCACGATAGCCGGGACGCGAACGCCCCTTCGCTAGGGAATGCTTTGAACAACCGGAACGGCGCCACGACCGCCGGCGCCCATCCAGGACTGTAATAGACATAGGAGTTGACCCGTCCAATGTTCTCGTAGCTGTTGTCGAAGCGTCTCTCGAGCCATCCATCTGGGTTCACGTACTGGGCGAGCGGATTGCCCTCTGGGCCGTTGTCGGATGCAAAGAAGATGAACGTGTTTTCGAGCTCGCCAGACTGATGGAGAAAGTCGATTAAGCGACCGATATTGTGATCGAGGTTCTGCACCATGGCGGCGTAAATCTCCATGGTACGCGTCGAAGTCTTGCGTTCTTCTTCAGACAGTTTGCCCCAGGGTCGTTCGAACGGAATCCGAGCCGGCAGCGCTGCGGTGGGAGGAAGGAGACCTTGTTGCTGCGCGTTCCCGAAACGTCGTGCACGAAGGACGTCGTAGCCTTCGTCGTAGACGCCCCGGTAGCGGTCGAGATAGTCGTCGGGAACCTGAAGTGGCCAATGGGGAGAGGTGTAGGCGGCGTAGGCGAAGAAAGGCTGGTCGTCCTCGCCCAAGCCGTCCCGTAAGTACTCGATGAGCTTGTCGGTGTAGAAATTGCTCGAGTAGAAATCGTCCGGCAAACCGACCTCCCGGCCGTCTTCGCGATAGGGAGCCGGGGCGTCCATCTCGGTGTTCCTTTCGGCGTCACTGAAGTGCGACGCACCGCCCGGAAGCAAAGCGAACGAACGTTCGAAGCCACGCCGGTGTGGGCCCTCGTGCTCCTCCATCCCTAGGTGCCACTTGCCGACCATGTAAGTGCGGTAGCCGCTTTCCCGAAGCAGGGTCGGGAACGTGACGACGCGGTCACTGAGGACGCCCTCGTATCCGGGCTGGCCGACCTGATTGTCATCGGCGATGCCAAACATCGTTCCCAAGCCTGCAACATGACTATCGACGCCGGTCAGCAACATCGCCCGTGTTGGGGAGCAGGTTGGAGAGACGAGAAAGTTCGTCAGCAGCAGCCCCTCTCGAGCCAAGCGGTCCAAGTTCGGAGTACGGATCTCGCTCCCAAAGATGTCCTAGGTCGGTGTAACCGAGGTCGTCGGCAAGGATGACCAAGATGTTCGGTCTCTTTTGCTGAGACGGCTCCGTTCCACAATTGCAGATGTATAGCCCCAGAGTGAGAGCAACGAGGGAACGGGCTGCGAGCCTAACCAAGGTAGTCTCTCAATCGGGCCAGACGTCTCTGGCGACTCTGGCGACGAGCCTCAATTTCTTTTCTTGAACCTCAGGAGTGATGGCGTTTCCCTGTGCGACCGAAGCGAAGCCGCATTGAGTGCTCAATGCCAGGCGTTCCAGGGGGATGTATCGTGCCGCCTGCTGGATCCGAGTCTCGAGGTCTTCCTTGGTTTCATCCCGGGGCCACTTGGTAGTGATGAGGCCCAACACAACGAGCTTATCTTCGGGTACTTCTTTGAGCGGCTCGAAATCGCCGGAACGCTCGTCATCATACTCGAGCAACAGGCGATCTACTTTGGTACGGCCAAAGATCTCCTTCGCCACTGCGGCATAGCTGCCTTTCGCCATGTATCGGCTGGCGTTGTTTCCGCGACAAATGTGGAGGGCGAAAGTAACGTCGTCGGGATGGCCTTCGATGATGGTGTTGATCACATCGATCCCGTCACGAACCATGCGTTCGGGCTCGAACCCGTTGGCTCGGAACCAGTCCTGTTGGTGGAGGTCGAGGATCATGCCGAACTCGGGAGCGTCGATTTGGATGTACCGGGCCCCTAGGCGGACGAGCTCGATGACTTCGCCCTTGAGAATATCCGTCACCTCTTCCAAATAGGCCGCGTTGGTCGGATAAGCGGCATCGGATACTCCGGGCACCCAGTTGAAGGTGAACATCGCAGGGCTGGGGATGGTCATCTTGACTGGATGTTTGGTCTTGGCGCGGAGGTAGACGAGCTCCTCGGACGAAAGGTGACGCTTCCTTTTGAGCTTGCCGACCACGCCGATGGATACCGGGCCGGACACGATCTCTCCCTCCAGGGAGAACCAGTCGACCGACTTGCCGGAAACGCGTTCGAACCCTTCGGTGGCCTGAACCAGTTGGCTCGAAAAGAGATTGCGCCGCATCTCTCCGTCGGTCAGGACGTCCACGCCGCAGCGTTTCTGCATCGCAATGCACTCGTCGACGGCGCGGTCTTCGACCCGCTTGAGCTCCCGGTGCGAGATCGTCCCGGCGCGGTGTTCCTTCTTGGCGGTCAAGAGATAGTCGGGGCGCAGCATACTCCCGACGACGTCTGCCCGATAAAGCCTCATTGACCCTGGGGGTACCCGATCTCTTGGAGTCGTGCCGCGATCTCAGTCAGGATGGCGGGGTCGTCGATGGTGGCCGGCATCTTGTAATCTTCGCCGTCGGCGATCTTTTTCATGGTGCCCCGCAAGACTTTACCGGAGCGTGTCTTGGGCAGCCGCTCGACGACGGTCGCTACCTTGAAGGCCGCGACCGGCCCGATCCGGTCTCGGATCATCTGGATGGCTTCTTTGACGATTTCGGCATCGTCGCGCTCGACACCCGACTTGAGGACGAGTAATCCGAGCGATATCTCTCCCTTGAGATCGTCGGCGACACCCATCACCGCACATTCGGCCACATCCGGATGGGCGGAGAGAACCTCTTCTATCCCTCCGGTAGAGAGGCGGTGGCCGGCGACATTGATGATGTCGTCGGTTCGTGACATCACATAGACGTAGCCGTCGTCGTCGATGAACCCGGCATCGGCGGTTTTGTAGAACCCCGGAAATTCGGTGAGGTAGGCCTCGACGAATCGTTCGTCCGCGTTCCAAAGAGTTGGAAAGGTGCCGGGTGGTAGCGGCAATTTGATCACCAAGGCGCCGATGGTTCCCGATTCGACCTCGTGGCAGTTTTCGTCCAAGACCCGCACGTCCCAACCCGGCGCGGGCTTGGTAGGTGAGCCGTGCTTCACGGGAAGTGCCTCGATTCCGAGGCAGTTCGAGCAAATCGCCCAGCCAGTCTCGGTTTGCCACCAGTGGTCGATGACCGGCACGCGGAGGTTTTGTTCCGCCCATTGGAGCGTGTCGGGATCGCATCGCTCCCCGGCTAGAAACAGCGATTTGAACGCTGAGAGATCGTATTTCTTGATGAGGTCGCCGTCGGGGTCTTCCTTCTTGATGGCACGGAATGCGGTGGGCGCGGTGAAGAGTGTTCCGACACCGTGCTGGGAGATGACTCGCCAAAAAGCACCGGCGTCGGGCGTTCCTACCGGTTTTCCCTCATAGAGCACGGTGGTGTTGCCGTTGAATAACGGGCCATAGACGATGTAGGAGTGGCCGACGACCCAACCCAGATCGGATGCCGCCCAGTAGACGTCCCCGGGATTCACGTCGTAGATATGCTTCATGGACCATTTCAGGGCGACGAGGTGACCACCGTTGTCACGAACGACCCCCTTCGGCTCGCCGGTAGTTCCTGACGTGTACAAGATGTAGAGAGGATCGGTCGATGCCACGGGCACACAATCATGGGGCTCGGCGGAGTCCGTGGCTTCATTCCAGTCGAGATCCCGACCGGGGACGAGCTCTGCCTTTTCCATTGGACGTTGGAGAATGATGCACTTGTCGGGTTTGTGCCTAGCAAGCGCTATGGCGTCATCGAGAAGGGGCTTGTACCGGACGACACGCGTGGCCTCAATCCCACAGGACGCCGAAACGATCACTGTGGGCGTCGCGTCGTCGATACGAATTGCCAATTCGTTGGATGCGAATCCGCCGAACACCACGGAGTGCACCGCCCCCAGCCGGGCGCATGCGAGCATGGCCACGACGGTTTGCGGAACCATCGGCATGTAGATGATGACGCGGTCGCCTTTGCGGACTCCCTGGGTTGCGAGGCAGCCAGCAAAGCGCGCCACGTCATCGCGCAGCTCGCGGTAGGTGAAGGTTCGAATTGTGTCGGTGACCGGGCTGTCGTAGATGAGAGCCGCTTGATCCGCACGGCCGTTCTCGACGTGCAGATCGAGAGCGTTGTAGCAGGTGTTCAGCTGACCACCACGGAACCAGCGATAGAAAGGCTTGTTACTGTCGTCGAGGACCTTGTCCCACTTCTTGTGCCAGTGGACCGCCTCGGCGGCTTCGCCCCAAAAAGCTTCCGGGTCCTCGAGAGAACGGAGGTAGGCGGTTCGAAAGGCACCGTCCTGCGAGCGCGTCATGTATAACAGATTCTGCAATACGTGAGCGTGGAACTCAAGAGACGACGCAAGGACGGCTCCCCGGTTGTCTCCTGGAAAGGCCAAGGGTACGATCGGCGTCTGACTTACCCGATAGCAGCAACGGACGCCTGGCCACGTCGGGTGAGTAGCACGTTCCTGTTCTGGCGTCCCGCACGGGTGCCCGTACGAAGATATGATCGGAACGACGGTTTCCCATTACAAGATTCTAAGAATGATCGGTGAAGGCGGGATGGGAGAGGTTTATCTCGCCCAAGATACCAAGCTCAAACGCGAAGTCGCGCTCAAGTTTCTTGCCGAGGACCTAGCCGACCTCGCTCGGGAAGAGACCCGTAGGCGACGGTTCGTCCAAGAGGCGAGAGCGACGGCCGGGATCGGGCATCCCCACATCGCCGTCATTCATGAGATCGGAGAAGCAGATGGCCGGACGTTCATCGCCATGGAGTACGTGCGTGGGGAGAGTCTGCGTACCACTATCCGCGGAAGAGACTTCGACCTCCGCGAAACGCTCGACCTGGCGGTTCAGGTGGCGGAAGGCCTCTCCGCGGCGCATGAGCGCGGGATCGTTCACCGCGATCTCAAACCCGACAACGTTCTCGTGTCGGAGCAAGGCTACGCAAAGATCATCGACTTCGGACTCGCCAAGCTCGTCGAGCGAGCGACCCCTGGGGGCGTGTTAGGACCGGACGACATTACGAAGACGCGGATCAGGACCCGCGAGGGTGTCGTGATGGGCACCGTGGCTTACATGTCTCCGGAACAGGCGCGCGGACAGACCGTCGATGCCCGGAGCGACATCTTCTCCTTCGGGGTGGTGCTTCACCAAATGATCACCGGCAAGTCGCCCTTTCGGCGAGGAACTGTGGTGGAGACACTCAATGCCGTCATCAATGACGAGCTGCCACCGGTGGAGCTTCGTGGCGGAGAGACTCCGGTCGAGCTCCAGAGGATAACGCGCAAGTGTCTAGCCAAGGATTTCGGGGATCGTTACCAAAACATGAAGGATTTGGCTATCGATCTAAAGGAGCTCAGGGAGTTGATAATCGGCGGCGGACGACCGGCAGTTGCCCGACGAGCTCTAAGGCCTTGGCTATGGGCTGGTGCAGGCATAGCGGTGGCGGCAGTCGTTGCGCTGGGCTTCTTGCACGACAGGCGGTCGGAGTCTCCGGGGATCGGCGCATCAGGCCGACCCGCGGTCGCGGTTATGCACTTCGAAAGTACAGGCACCGATGAAGAAATCGAATGGCTTTCTAAGGGACTTTCGACCATGCTCATTACCGATCTCGCGCAAACGCCCGGTCTCGACGTGGTGAGCGGTCAACGCATCCAGCAGATCCTTAAAGAGATCGGCGAGGAAGGTCCCGAAACGTTCGACCAGTCCTCGGTTGCAGAGGTGGCGCGTCAAGCAGGAGCCGGAGCGGTGGTGACCGGGGGTATTTTCAAGTCCGGGCGCGAGATCCGTCTCGATGTGCAGGTGCACGATGTGGGCAGCGGACGGGTGCTGGCCGCCGAAAGCGTCAGGGAAGAAGACATCTTTCCGATGGTGGACGAAATCACTCGGCGTATCCGAACCAGCTTGAGCCTCGGCGATCACACGGCGGGACGTCCGCTCGCCGAGATTACGACCGCTTCGTTCGACGCCTTCCGACTCTACAGCGATGGGCTCGAGGCATCGTCGAATTTCGGCCTGGGAGATGCGCGAGAACTTCTGGAGCGAGCGGTGAAGATCGATCCATCTTTCGCTATGGCACACCTAGAGCTTTCGGTTCTTGCCGACACTCGTGGGGAGTTTGGTGTTGGGAGCTCTCGTCTCGAAAAGGCGTACGAGAACCGTGAGCGACTACCCGAGCGCCAGCGGCTCGCGATCGAAGCCCACTACGCTTTCGTGCGCGACAGAAACCGGGTCAAGGCGTCGAGCTCTACGAGAAGCTCGTCAGTCGCTACCCGGACGATGCGCACGGGTACGACCGTCTGAGCGGGGCTTACATCGCAACCAACCGCTTGGAGGAGGCCGTCACGGCGGCGCGGCGGGGATTGGAGGTATCACCGGACTCCGGCCCCCTCTACAACAAGCTCGGCTATGCGCTTCTTTATCTGGGGCGGTACCCGGAGGCGGTCGCTGCGTTTGAAGCTTACGCCCGTGAGGAGCCTAACGAGCCCAACGCACACGATAGCCTTGGCGAGACGTTACTGGTGAATGGCCAGCCCGAGCGGGCTCTTAGGACTTACGCCCAGGCCCTGAAATTAGATCCGTCCTTCTATGTGTCGCATCTGGGACGGAGTTGGGCGTACGCCATGATGGGGGACTACGACGACTTTTTCGGTGAGATGGCCGAGCATAGCGGCGGTCCCCCGGTGGTCCTTCACTTCCTGAGTGCGTTGGCACTCTCCAGACTCGGTCGGATCGAAGAACTGATGGAAGGAAGGAGGTCGGCGGAGCAGCTAGAGAATTTGCACGGCGACGCGGCGATTGAAGTCTTGTCCGCCCTCATTGCTTTGGAACGCAAGGAATATCAGACCGTGCTGCGGTCGACCGGACGCGTGGAGACGCTGCTGCCCCGGGTGACCGATTCAAGATGGAAGGGCAACCTTCGCATGGTATCGGTCCTGTTCGCAGGCACGGCATACGCTCGGTCGGGTGATCTACAGGCGGCGCGCGCGCAACTCGACGTTCAGAGCCAGGCCTACGACGGGAGCGATCCCGCCCATGTCTGGTGGCATCGGTCCATCGAAGGCGAGATCGCCTTAGCGAGCGGCGACCTCGCAGGTGCGGAGAAGGCCTTCCTGGCGGGCGAGCCAGAGCTCAAAATGATATTCGGCCTGGCGGCACCCATCCGCAGCGGGCTCCGGAACGTGTTGCCTTTCCACCGATGGGTTGGCGCGGGTCAGAAGGGCCCAGGGCAAGTCGGCAGAAGCCATCGGGATCTATCGGCGCCTCCTGGAACCGGGCCTCGAAGTCCGGTGGACGATGTGGCTGGAGCCGCGGTACGTATTGGAGCTTGCGCGGGTTCTCGATGCGGCGGGTGACACGAAAGGCGCAGGAAGAGAGTACGGACGGTTTCTCGAACTTTGGAAGGATGCCGACGAGGGCCTCCCCGAGCTCGAAGAAGCACGAGCGCAAATCACGCAATGAAAAAAGAGGACGGGCGTGGTTTTGTCCGGAACGCTGTCACGCTTCGAACGGCTTGCCCGCGCCTTCCTTGCAGTAGAGTCTCAGACTCTCGAGATAGTACCCCCAGTTGTAGTTGTAGACTCCGTAGACCTCGTCGCTGAGCTCCCGGGCGTAGTCCTTCCTGGGTGAACATGATCTCCGTGCCGCCGTCCGTCTCTTTGAGGGCGAAGCGGAACCTGCTGTCGGCCCACGGTTCATGACCCCCGACGCACTTCCATTCCAAGAGCCCGGGCCCGTCCAAGGTCACGATCTTCATGTGCGGGTTGAAGTCGGCGAGGAACGTGAATTCGACGATGCTGCCCAAGCTCCCGTCTGTTTTCACCTTGGTGCTCCACCAGCTAGAGAGACCTTCTTCTGTCGTCAACGCCGCAAAGACCTTTGGGCGCGGCACCGTGGCATTGAAGCAATGGATTATTTTCTTCATGTGAATCTTCCGAGAAAGCTGTCCTATGGTTACCTGACGCGGCGACGCTGCATGTCCGCCTTCTCCATCACGCCGATCGCGACCTGCACGCCCATACCGGCCTCCCCCCAGCCGAGATCGAGACGGACCATGTTGACGAAGGGAATGATAGCCCTTAGTCCGAACCCGTACCCACCAATGAAGCTGGGCATGAACTGGTCCCCATCGTTCCAGGCGGTCCCGAGGTCCCCGAACGCTGCCAGTTGCAGCCCCAGGAATCCGGAAAAACCAAAGATTGAGTACCGATACGAATTGATGGCTCCTCGCTCCGGATCAAGAGTGTTGAGGAATTGGTTCTTGCCCTCCCGAGCTCCAAGGGTCCAGCCGCGCACCGTGTTGGTGCCGCCAATGTTGAACTGCAGATAGACCGGTATGTCTTCGCCCACGGTACCGGTGGCAACGAAGCGAGGGAGAACCCCGCGAGCGTGTGGCGCGGGGCAATGGGTTGATACCTCCGAACGTCGATGGTGTAGGTCCAAAAGTCACTGTCGGCCCCGAAAATCCCGCTTTTGGCTACCACAAACTGGTTCTGCCAGCCTTCATGGGCATTCGAGATGAGGTCCCGGCTGTCATAACTAATGAAAGCGCCCAGAGCAGGGATCTCATCTTTGTTACCGGCGAGAGTGTCTCCCCACTGGTATCGCTTTTCACAGAAAGAAAGTTGAAGATGGCGCCGAACCGGCCGGTCTCGCCCCTCCGGCCGAAACCGACGTCGAAATCTGTGGATACCTCTTGGAACTCGTAAATTTCATTGAAACGGTCACGGTACACGAAGGCACCTTCATAGGACATGGTTGAGCTCAGGAACAAAGGGGTTTGTGCCCTGACTTCCACGACCGTCTGGCCACCGAACCGGGCGGCGGCGGCCGAGGAGCTACCCTCAGAAGGTGTGGAAATAAAGTAAAGGCGGAGTAACCTTCCGCGTCACGAAACACGGCGTGAAGGGGCCAACGGAAGGAGACACCGCCATGAAGGAAAAGACCACAAGACGACGGAGCTCGTCAAGGGTGGCTTGGGAGTCGCTGGAGAAGTGGGCGAGGCTCGAGATCCAGGATTGGGTGCAGGAGCTGATGGTAGCCGAAGTCACGGAGCTTCTCGGGCGTGAGAAATCGGAGAGACGGAAGCCCGTGGACACAACGGCGGGCTATCGAAATGGATACGGTAAGCCTCGGAAGCTGACGATGAGCGTGGGCACAGTGACGGTTCGCCGGCCGAGAGTACGGGACGTGGAGGAGAGGTTCGAAAGTCGAGTGCTTCCGCTGTTCAAGCGTCGGAGCGAAACGGTGAGCGAGTTGATTCCGGAGCTGTACCTGCATGGATTAGCTCACGGAGATTTCGATTTGGCGCTCCGCGGGCTTCTAGGGGAGGACGCTCCACTTTCTCCCAGCACGGTGTCGCGGCTGAAACAGAAAATGGCAGGGAGAGTACGAGCAGTGGCTAGCTCGCCCACTGGACGAACTCAAGCTCGTGTCCCTGTGGATAGATGGCGTGTACGTGAAGGCCGGCCTTGAGAAGGACAAGGCGGCGGTGCTAGTTGCGGTTGGTGGCCTGTCCGACGGGACGAAAATCGTCCTGACGCTGGAGGCCGGGCATCGAGAATCCGAAGCGTCATGGTCGTCGCTGCTACGGAGACTGAAGAAGCGCGGTCTGAGATGTCCCCGTTTGGTGATCGGTGACGGTCATCTCGGCATCTGGGCCGCGACCCGAAACGTATTTCCAGAAGCTGAGGAGCAGCGGTGCTGGAACCACCGAATCCTCAACGTACTGGACCGGATTCCGAAAAGGGACCAGGCGCAGGCCAAGCCGCTGTTGACGGCGACCCCCTACCCCACCAGCCTGCAGGAGTGCGAGACGAAGAAGGCCAAGTTCCAGGATTGGTGCTTGCGCAAGGGTCTTCCGGGGGCCGCGCACGTGCTCGACGAGGACTGGGAGCGGATGGTCAGCTTCTATTCCTTTCCCAAGCCTCACTGGCAACACCTTCGCACGAGCAACGTCGTGGAGTCACCGTTCGCTGCACTGAGATTGAGAACGGATGCGGCCAAAAGGTTCAAGAAAATCGAGTCCGCCACTGCGACAATCTTCAAACTGCTTCTGGTTGCGGAGAAGAATTTTCGCCGGCTCAACGCACCGGAGCTGATGCGAGAGGTTCACCTGGGCGTTCGATTTGAAGATGGAGACAGGGTAACGGAGTCGTCGAAGGTTGCTGCTGCCTGAACTTTTTTACACACCTATTGACAAGAGCTCTCTCCGATTGCTGATGGCTTTGCCCAGGAGGTTGACGGACTTGAAGCCCGGACCAACCGCCGTCCCGTTTTCTTCCGTGATTTCAATGCTCAGGGTGGGTAGATACGGGAACGTCTCTTGGACGTCGACCTGCAGGACGACACCTTCGCCCTCGGCGACGGCGTTGAATTTCACCGAGCTGAAAACGCCCAGACGATCCAAACGCTCCGGATCTCGGTTGGCATTCTCCGCCAGGTAGGGCTGGCCTTCCTTGGACGCCAGCTCCCGAATGACGAGCTCTCTTTTCGTGTGACGTAACCCGCTGATTTCTATTCTTTTCAGAAGCCTGCCCCAAAGTGACGCTTCGTCCTGCGCGGCAGTTTCCGGCACCACAGCGAGAGTGAGTAACCACAAGGTTAACGTTAATGTTGCACCGGTTTTGGAGGCGAACATAGAGCTTGATGCAGTCTATATTGCCGCTTCCGGCGAATCTACTAGGAGAGAGCTTTCTTAAGGCAGGATATGAAGCGGTCGAGGTCTTGGTCCGTATTGTAGAGATGCGGTGTCACGCGTAGCGACGAGCCGCGGATGCTGACATGGACGTCATCCTTGGCAAGACGCGTGGGGAGATCGGCCGGTGCCTTCTCGGGAAGGTTGAGGCAGAGATAGTGACTGGCGCGCAGCGAGGCAGGGAGGGAGTCGAGCCCCAAGGAACTGGTCTCGTCGGCCAATTGCTTGGCAATGGCCGCGACGCTGTCACGGATGTTCTCCACCCCCCAATCAAGAATCTGCCGAATCGCGGCATCAGCCATGGGGAGGAGTGCGAAGTTCGATCGCTCACCCACATCGAAGCGGCGGGCGCCGGCGGCGAAGCGTTCCTCGTAGTCAACTAACCGCGAGAAGTTCTCGGCGTTGCGGCGGTGGTACCAGCTGTGCTCGATGGGGAGGCTGTCCTGCCAACGCTTGGATACGTAGAGAAATCCCAGCGAATAAGGTCCTAGGAGCCATTTGTATGTGGGAACGGCCAGAAAATCGGGCTGGATCTCCTCGACTGAAAATGGCAGGACACCGAGAGACTGACTCGCGTCCACGACGAGGTGCGTTCCGCGCTTACGGCACTGCTCTCCGATCATGCGTAGGTCGAAGAGACCGCCGTCTGCCCAGTGACAGTTGGGCAGTGCCACAGTGGCGGTTTCGTCATCGAGTGCCTCGAGCACGGCCGACGTCCAGTCACCGTCGCCGGGTCTGGGTACTCTTTTGACCTTGGCGTCTATTTCCTTAGCTCTTTCGTGCCAGGGATAATAATTCGAGGGAAACTGGTCCTCGGCGACGACAATCGACTGGCCCTTCTCGAGCGGCAGGTTGCGAGCCGCGGTCGAGATCCCGTAGCTGACGGCCGGGGTAATAGCGACATCCTCTGCTGTGCAGCGGATGAGTCGCGCGAAGACCTCTCTCAAGGAGTCGGAATCGGTGAAAAAATCGGGAGCGCCGATCTTCCAGGGACTGGCCTTCCTCATGACGCCTTTTTTCCCGGCTTCGGTAACCGACTTCATCAGAGGGGACATGTAGGCGCAGTTCAAGTACGCCACGTCGTCCGGTATGTCGAAGAGTGTCCGCTGATTCGGGAGGATCAATGCGATTTCACCTCGGTCAAGACATCCGTGAGCACCTCGAGCGCTTGCGGAAACCCGTCGTCACAGGCTCCGAAGCCCAATCGAAAGTGGGGCGGGTAGCCGAAGCAGTCTCCCGGGGCCAACAAGACACCGCGCTCGGCCGCCGCCTTGCACATGGGCCGGGCATCTTCGCCGTTGACCAGGTTCGGAAACGCAGTGAAGCCGCCCCCCGGGCGCACCCAACCGAGTACATCCTTTTGCTCTTCGAAAAACCTGTCGAGGAGTGCCAGATTCGTGGTGGCGATCGCTTTGGCTTGGGTGAAAAGCCTCTCGCGGTTTCGAACTGCGGTTTCAGCGAGTGCTTCACTCACCGAGCTGTTGCTGATCGTGAAGTAGGCGCGCGTGTTCCAGTACCGTTCTCGGCGCGCCTTGTCCCGCTCGACGAACCAACCGACGCGGAGACCGCTGAGGCTAAAGGCCTTGGAGAAGTCGCCAAGGATCGTGGCATGGGGGAGCACCGTGGCGGAAGGGAAGTCGGCATCGTAGTAGATGGGGTGGTAGACCTGGTCGACGACAAATTGGATTTCGCGACCGACGACGAAGTCGTGGAGCTCGCGCAGCGTGTCCGGGCTTACGATCGCACCCGTTGGATTGTGCGGGGAGTTAACGAGAACGAGCTTCGTATTATCGTCCACTAGCCGCTTCACTTCATCGACATCGATTCGAAAGTCGTTCTCGGGTCGTAGCTCGTACGTGCGGGGCTCGACGCCCAGTGCATCCGGCAGCTCGGTGAAGGTCGGAAAACACGGACTCGGCACGACGATATTGGCGTTGGGTGATGCGGTCATGAAGAAAAGGACGTGGAGAGCTTCGGAGGCACCGGTAACGATCTGGATGTCTTCCGGTTGGACACCCTCCATCTCCGCTAGCGCCTCCCTCAGCGTTTCGGTGCCATCGGCAGTCGTGTAGGACACCCGGCCATTCAGGAAATGCTCCTTCTCGCCGGGTGTCATGAGCTCCAGAAGTCCTCTTACCGTCCACGCCGGTCCCGTACTCACGGCTAGGTTGTAAGGAACGTGTTCGTACTCCTCGAGCCACTGATCCAAGAGAAAGGGTCTGATTTGCATTCGTTTTCTCCCAAACCTTAATTCAAGTTTTTGATTTCTTTGATGCCCGATCAATCGGCATTATAGCCAAACTACATTGCCATGGCTCGTTTCCGATGACCGTATTTCGGGGATAGGTTACTTGATTGTTTCGGTTCGTAACAAAACCGTTGAGATAAGTGGGTTTACGCGGATTCGTGTGGGTAAGTTCTGACGGAAAAACAGTGTAACTCATTGTGTGGAAAAGGTATCGAGTACTTCATCAGGTGCTGAAAAGTGGTCCATTTTTAGGATAGGCTAGCCGAGTGAAAAATTCCCAGTCGATCCGCTCGCTGTTTGCGCTGCCAGGTTTCGTGGTTGGTGCCGGATTGAAGGGTCTATTCGGTGACCGATACGCCCGCGTCATCCAGCTCAAGAGGCGAAAAAAACAGCTGTGTGCTCTTACTGTGGGCAACGGTGCCGGGGGCGCTATGACAAGCAAGTGTGCCGGGTCCGCGACCTGTCGTTGGCAGGCTGGCGGATCTATCTGGAATACGAGCGTTGGCGCGTCAACTGTTCTGGGTGCGGCGGTGTGCATGTAGAACACCTAGACTGGCTGGCGAACAACTCGCGCTACACCCAGCGTTTTGCGACGCATGTGGGCAAGCTGTGCCGGGATATGCCGAACAAGGCGGTGGCCGAGATGGAACGTCTGCACCACGGTACGGTGAAGGCTCTGGATACGCTCTACATGCAAGAGCAGGTCGACCGGGCGGGGCTACCGGCGCCTCGGGCCATCGGTGTCGATGAGATCTCCATCCGCAAGGGACATAACTATCGCGTCATTGTCAGCGACCTGGAGCGGGCGCGTCCCATCTGGGTGGGCGGTGAGGGTCGCAAAGAAACCGACATCGATTTGTTCTTCAAGGCGCCGGGCGGAAAGAAAAGCGCCCGTATCAAGCTGGCCGCCATGGATACGTGGAAGCCCTTCCGGAACTCGGTGATTCACAACGCGCCTAATGCGCGGATCATCTTCGACAAGTTTCATATCATGCGTCATCTGTCAAAGGCCTTCGATGAGGTCCGGCGCGGTGAGTACAAACGCCTCAGCGGCAAGGACCGGTCGTACATCAAGGGGCAGCGTTACACTTTGCTTTCCCGGCGGGAGAACCTGAGCCTAGACGGTCGCCGCGCACTCAAAAAGTTGCTCCAGGCCAACCGGCGCCTGAACACCGCCTATATTTTGAAGGAGGTCTTCGGGCAACTCTGGGATTACCGCACCGAACGCGGCGCTCGCGCCTTTTTCACTCGTTGGAAAGACAGCCTCAAATGGCAACGCCTGCATCCGTACCAGAAGTTCGCCGGTATGATTGAGCCCCATTGGGATGGTATCGCCTCCTACTGTCATCCGGAGAACAAAGTCAGTCTCGGCCTAGTTGAAGGGGTCAACAACAAAATCCGTGTTCTGCAACGACGCGCCTACGGCTATCGCGACGAGGAATATCTCAAGCTGAAGATCGTGGCGACTTTCCTTCCGCCATTACCCAGAAATGCAGTTTTCAACCCACACGAATCCGCGTAGACCCAGATAAGTAGCCTGTCACAAAAACTTCCATCGGAAAGGCAATTCTTGCTTTTCAGTTCATCAGGTCGTAGATTTGTCGGCGATGCCTCTGACCCCCGGCTCTCGCCCGATGGCCGGCGAGTGGCCGTGCCCATTCACGAAGGCGAGCAGCACAACATTTTTGTCTACGATATCTCTCGTGGCACACGTACCCGGATGACGTTTGAAGGAGCGAACCAGAGTGCCGTTTGGTCGCCGGATGGTAAGCAGATCACTTTCGCGTCGACGACGGGTGGACCGGCGAACCTCTTTTGGGCGCAGCCGGACGGTAGCGGCCTCGAACGGCTCACGACCAGCGAGAACTACCAAACCGCCGCCTCGTGGTCCCCGGACGGCAAGGCGCTTGCCTTCTTAGAGGACTCTCCTACAACCGGTGCGGATATCTGGGTGCTGCCGTTCGACGACGCCGAGCATGAACCGAGGCCCTTCGTCCAAACGCGGTTCGGGGAACAATACGCGACGTTTTCACCTGACGGTCGTTGGCTGGCGTACACTTCCGATGAGTCTGACCGGCCCGAGGTCTACGTCCAGCCGTATCCCGGTCCCGGGGCGAGGACCCGGCATTTATTGCTGGAAAGCCCCGCATGCTTTTCGAGGAGGACCGATACGAATGGACCTTCCCCCTCAGAAGTTACGATGTCGCTGCCGACGGGCGGTTTCTAATGCTCGAGGTGACCGAGCAGCCAAGTGAACGGGTGACCCAGCTCCGTGTCGTCCTCAACTGGTTCGAGGAACTGAAGCGCCTCGTCCCGACAGACAAATAGTGGACTGCAAAGAAACTTGTCCGGACAAGACCTTCCCTGGGAGGTTCGCCGCTCCGATTCCCCTCATTGGGCGTGGACGATGACCTCACCAAAATCTTCGAGCTTCGCCTTGTACTGCGGATGCTCGGCGTTTCGGATCGCGATGGAACGCCTAGAGGTCCCGGACCGTCAATGCCTTGAGACTTGCCTCCGTAGCGCGTCTTCCCGCGGGTGATCGCCGTAAAGGATCGCAGGAAACTCCGCCGCCGCCCGTTGTCGGGGATCGTCCTCGTTCCAACCGTGCGTCGGTCTGGGGCGACGGTAGACTTCCAAGGTCTCTGCATCCAGGCGTGGTTCCCGGAGAAGTGCGGCGAAGAGCGCAAGGCCGTCATCGAGATCCTCCGTCAGGAGCGACAGACGGAGCCGTGTATGCTCGTTGTCCACACTTGCATCGAGCTCGGCCGCCATCGCGTAGAGCTTCTCGGCGAGTACACCGCTTGCCAGCCCTTTCGAACCGGCGTTCGTCATCGCGTACACGATGGCTTCCGTTAATCCTTCCTTACCCGCCGGGTCGTCCAACTGGGAGGCTCCAATGAGCGCCGTCAGCTCGACCGTGGCCGTGGTCGGATCTTCTGCCACGTAGGCCACGAGTCCCTCGCCCAACTCGTCGCGGTGATCGCCCGGATCGGGCAAGCTGAAGCGTGAGGGTCCAAAGACCACGACGTCGGGATCCTCGAAGGCGAGACGCTCGACCTGCGCCTCTGCCATGGAAGCCCAGAGGGCCACCGCAACTAAAATGCTCCGCGCGCTCATCGCCGGCCTCCAGACTCAGTGGTCGACACCGTCTCCGCGCGACCACGACGTGCCACACCGATGATGCGATTCGAGTCGATGAAGTACTTCTGCGCGACGCGTCGGAGGTCTTCCGCGGTGACCTGTTGAACTCCATCCATTTCTCGGTAGAGTGTCTTCCAGGAGTCCATGATCTCGTAGTGGCCGAGGTCAAAGGCCACGTCGTCCCAGTTGAGTCGGCGCCGCTCCCAGTAGACTCGGCGTTGCTTCTTGGCCAACTCGATGGTCCGGGCATCTATGAGCGTCTTCGAAATCTCCTCGACAGATGCAAGAAGAGTCTTTTCGAGCGCTGGTAGCTCTTCGTTCCTCTTCGCTTGGACCACGATGTTCAACGTTCCCGGAAAACTGAAGCGATCGGTGTGGGTGACGACAGTATTCGCCGAGATCGACGTGGCGAGCCCTGCCTCAACGGTCGCTTCTCCTACCGGCCCGTCCCGTGCTCCCACGATTTCACGCAGAAGCTCCACCGCGGGGCGATCGGGATGCCCGACTCCGGGTATCCGGTGTCGCAGATCAATGACTGGCCCGTAGTGAGGCGTCGTCATCTCGACACGGATGGTCTCTTCGTGGGCCGGTTCGACCGCGAGCGTGTCATGAGTCTCGGTGGCGCGCGGCATCGATCCGAAATAGCGCTCCGTGAGCGGCTCAACCTCCGCGAGGGTCGTGTCCCCCACGAAGACCAAGATGGTGTTATTGGGAACGAACCACTTCTCGTAGAGATGGCGCGTGTAGTGACGATCGAGCAACGGAAAGTCGGAGGGATAGCCTTCGTTCCAGTAGATCGGAGAAATGAAGCCGCTCACCGAGGCGAGTGCTTCGCGGAACGGTGTCGACGGGCCGTTCAAATCGCCGAGTCGCTGCTCCCAAAGGATCATTGCCTCGGGCTCGAACTGGCGCCACTGGCTGTTCACCATGCGATCGGCTTCGACACGGAAGAAGATCTCGAGCTTCTCGGTGGGCAAATTGATGTCGAACTTCATGTACTCTTGCTCGGTGGTCGCGGTCAGTCTCGTCCCTCCCACCCGCTGGTAGTAGCTCTCGATCTCGGAGGTATCGACCAGGGGAGCGTGCTGGTCGATGGTCCGCCGGAGCTCCGCTTCGATCTCCTCGATCCGAGGAGTCGTCGTTTGATGCTGATAGTCGAGAAAGACGCCGCGTTGCCGGAGCTCACGCCGGGATCGATTTCGCTCTTGAAGTAGCTCCTCCTCGAGACGGAAGATCTTCTTGAGCAGAGGCTGCTCCGCGTTCCAATCTTCCGTGCCGATCGTAGCGGTGCCCTTGAACAGCAGGTGCTCTAGAAAGTGAGCACTTCCCAGCCGCCCGGGCTCTTCCACGACCGCACCGAAATGGTAGAGGATCTTGCACGCGATCCGCGGTTGCGAGTGATCTTCGAGCACCAGGATACGCAGGCCATTGTCGAGCCGTGCCTCGTGGACGTCGGGTATGGACCGCACGTCCTGCGCCGCGGCTGCCGCTCCCAACGAGAGAATAATTGAAAGAAGAGTACCAGAGCGCGCCATCGAGATCCTCCGCGGAAAATCGCTAAGGTCGAGGATGGTACCCCCAGAGGAAAGACGGAGGCAAGCGGTTGGCCTAATTCTGGCGGATTACTAGTGCAACTCCCCGCAATAGCAAACTTGTCAGCGCGCGTTTGCCCGCGCTCGATTTTGGAGGCCCCTCAACGTGGGTGCCAAATCTGAGCTAGGCCAGACGCCGGCTCGCGCGAACGACTGCCGGGGCGGCGATTCTTGAACTCTGTCCGGAAAGAGTAGAAACGACGGCTTCGGTTCACCGACCCGGTCGGCGGAACGGCGGTACCGCTCCATCTTGTCTTTGCCGTAGTCCATCTCCGCCATGTAGAGATTGTGCGGACGACACAAAAGTCTGACGTTGTTGGCACTTCGATCGCCGCCGAGCCCGTAGGGGTCGTCGTGATGGAATTGCAGCCCTAGGCGCCCGGGACATCGTCTACCCTCGCTGCTCTCGAACGTGCATTGAGCCTGATCCCGCTCCGACACGAAACGCCTCACCGGAGCGGGAATTCCGCGCACTCTCGGCACGGTGTCGGCATCTTCGAGGCTCTTTCTCGGATTTTTGACTTTGCCGAGGCGCCTGGCCTCGAGCCGTTCGAGTTTCTCCGTCACCGACGCTTCTAGCATGGAAGCGAGGTCGGCACCCGGCATGAGCGCCGCGAGCCGTTGGAGCTTGTCGTGAAGCTCGGCGCTCGCGGTGAACTGCACTTTGTAGCGCGCAGGTGCCAGCGGCTCGACGACCGGAGGCTTGTCAGCCGCTTCGGGAGCCGGGGCGGGCTCAGGTTCAGGGGCTGGACTCTTTCCGGACGGAGTACTTTCGGCACAGGACGTACGTTGTTCGCTTTCCGGCTTCTGTCGCCGCTTCGGAAGCTTCCGGATGGAGGGCGAGACGTCCGGTTTCGGCGCAATCTCCGCCACCAGCACCAGGAGCTCGCGCTTGGTCTTGTGGGTTGCTCGAGCCAAGAGCTCCTCGCAATTGACGTGGTAAGATACGGCGCCAGCACCGCGATGCCGCTCAAGTGAAGACGCCCATCGTCGAGCATCGTCAGCAGCACCGGATGTCGGCGCGACCCACGTGCGGCGGCTATGCGTAGGTAGGCTTCTGCCTCGGACAAGTGCAACACATCGACGCAATACTGAAACATCGATGACGATGCTTCACGGGCATACAGTCGGCGTGCATCGACTTCGGCGATATGCGCAACGAGAACCGACTCGACACGCCGCGACTGTTTCAAAACGTTCGACAGTCGAACAAGAAGCTCGTCATCCGATAGTCGGGAAAGCGATTTCAATTCTTTTTTTTGGTTCATCCGCCATTTATAGCACGGACTTTTTTGACGCTCTGTGCGCGCTCGTGTTGAAGGCGCACGCATCGAGGCATTTTCGAAGTCTATCTGAGCAAACGAGCGTGACTATCGTTTGTTTGTCGCACGTACAGGCCCACTCCAGATCGTACCCGCCATATTTTTCATATCGCCGCGAATAAGCTGTCAAGCAAAAAAGTGAATTATTTTTCTCAGCGATCTCGGTTCTTGCGGAGCCGGCACTCGGCCCGGACCGAGTAACTAAAGGTAACAACCTCTCCTCCCGCTACGCAGCGCTCCGGCACGGCCACCTTTGACTCCAGACATCGGCCAAACAATAATCCGCCGTGCTCCTTTTCTTCCTCTCCCTGGCGGTCGCGGCCGCACAGGCGACGGGCGATCCCTCGATGTACAGCATCGAGCTTCTGCCGACACCCGCTATGCACGGGGCGGGCGGTGTGGTCGAGCTCGGCTGGGTTCAGTCTCCATTCGGAATGGCGGTGACGCGGGAAGGACATCATGTTTACGACGTCAGCCTGAGAATCGAGGGTCTCCCTGAGCCGTCGACGCTCGGTGATTACACCGCCTACGTAGCATGGGTCACGACGCCCCTGCTGAGTCCGATGGTGAAGCTCGGAGAGATCGAAAACGGCTGGAACGAGAGCGTTGGGCAGGTCGCGTTCAACAAGTTCACCATCATGGTCTCGGCGGAAGCTTCTGCCGATGTTGCAGACCGCGAGGGACGACTCGTTCTAAGAGGAATGTCTCCGAGCAGCCACATGATGCCGGATAGCCACTTGATGCTCCCCGCCAAACCTACCAGCCGAGCGGCCCACCATGGTGGTGACGGCTGGACCCATCCGCCGATGCATCCGATGGTGAGGATGATTCCAGGAATGGAAGGTCTTCGTCCGCGCTCGGAGCCTTATCTACCTCGGGTCGACGACCTCGACGCGGTGCCGGATGCAAGACCTCGGGAGCTCGTGAAGCTCGCGGACGGGCAAACGCTCGACCTGGTGGCCGCTCCCGTGAGACGGAGTATCCACGGGCACACGTACATCATGTATGGGTTCAATGGCCAGTATCCGGGACCATTGATCCAAGTGTCCCAGAACTCCACGATCTTCGTCAACTTCACGAATCTCACCGAGCGCTCAACGACCGTCCACTGGCACGGCGTGCGTCTCGATAATCCGTTCGATGGTGTGCCCGGGGTGACGCAGGACCCGGTAGAGCCCGGGGATACATTCCAGTATCGGATTTTCTTTCGAGATGCCGGAATCTACTGGTACCACCCACACCACCGGGAGGACATCCAGCAAGACCTCGGACTCTACGGCAACCTGTTGGTCCGGCCCCCGAGCCCTACCTACTTCAATCCGGTCAACCGAGAAGAGGTCCTCATGTTGGACGACCTTCTCGTTACCGAGGACGGTCTCTTTCCGTTTGGCAAGGAAAACGCCACTCACACTCTGATGGGGAGATTCGGGAACGTCTTCCTTATCAATGGAGAGCCCGATTATCAGCTGTCGGTGAAACGCGGAGAGGTGGTGCGCTTCTTCTTGACCAACGTGTCCAATACACGCACCTTCAACCTGTCTTTCGGTGACTTGCCGATCAAGGTCGTGGGCTCGGATCTCGGTAAGTTCGAGCGGGAGACGTGGGCAGACTCCGTGGTGATTGCGCCCGCTGAACGCTATATCGTGGAAGTACGATTCGCAGAGGCTGGGCAACATCTTCTGAACAACCGCGTCCAAGTACTAAACCATACATTCGGCAACTTCTTCGCTGAAACCGAGGAGCTGGGAAAGGTGCACGTGGCTACCGAGGGGGTGGCCATTGGTCATGAGACGAACTTTTCAGCCCTTCGAGAGAACGCTGACGTCGCTGCGGACATTGCTCAATACGAAGCGCATTTCGGGCGGGGGGTGGATCACGAACTTGTCCTCACCCTGGCGCTCGAGGACCTTCCTCCCGCCGTGATGCAGCGGATGCGGGTCGACCGCGTTTATTTCAATCCGGTGGAGTGGGGCGGGACGATGCCGATGATGAACTGGGTCAGCACCAGCTCCGAAGTGCACTGGATTCTGCAGGATCCGAAAACAAGCCTCGAGAACATGGACATTGATTGGCGATTCAAGGTGGGAGACGTGGTCAAGATACGCCTGACCAACGATCGGGACGCCTTCCACGCCATGCAGCATCCCTTTCATATCCATGGCCAGCGGTTTATCGTCTTGTCCCAAAACGGAGTGCCCAACCAGAACCGGGTATGGAAAGACACCGTGCTCTTGCCAGTCGGCACCACGATCGATATCCTTCTGGAGCTTTCGAATCCCGGGCGTTGGATGGCCCATTGCCACATCGCCGAGCACTTGGAAGCGGGTATGAAGCTCGTTTTCACAGTGGATTGAGGAGGAGTTCATGCGACGCCAAATCTTGATTGCCGCGACGGTTACCTCGTTGTCGTCGGGGTCTTTGTTTGCCCAACCGGCTTCTTCTTTGTCTGAGGACGCGAAGGAGTTCGTTAGCTTCGATGCTAAAACGATCGCGCTCACTCATGTGCAACTGGTCGACGGAACGGGGGCGGCCCCGAAAAAAGATCAGACCATCGTCATCAAAGATGGTGAGATCGCGGCAGTAGGGCAATCCTCCCAAGTCAGCATTCCTGAGGACGCGGATGTTTTGGATCTCAAGGGCCACACCGTGATTCCAGGTATCGTCGGGCTCCATGACCATACGTTCTATACGACCAACCGCCGTGAGGCCCAGATGAACACGAGCTCTCCGCGGCTCTACTTGGCCAGTGGTGTCACGACGATCCGAACAACCGGAAGCTTCTCTCCCTACAGTGAGATCAACATGAAGCGTTCCATCGAAGATGGCGAGTCGGTAGGACCACGCATGCACATCACCGGCCCTTACATCTCGGGACCGGCGCCGGGTCGGGCGGGTGCCACCATGGCGCAAGTTTCTACTCCCGACGATGCCCGGCGCGTGGTTGCGTACTGGGCAGAAGAGGGCGCCACATGGTTCAAGGCCTATACCCGCATCTCTCGCGCCGAGCTGGCCGCCGCTATCGACGAAGCGCACCAGCGCGGGCTCAAGTTTACAGGACACATTTGCTCGGTCTCCTTTACCGAGGCGGTGGATCTCGGGATCGACAACCTGGAGCATGGCTTCTTCACGAACAGTGATTGGCATGCCACCAAGAAAGCCGACGAGTGCCCGACCGATCTCGAAGAAAGCTTGCGAGATCTAGACATATCCAGCGACGAGGTCCAAGCGACGATCCGACACATGGTGGACAACGGCGTGGCGATGACGTCTACGCTCGCGGTCTACGAGCTCTACGTACCGGGC
The DNA here is from genome assembly GCA_965219415.1 of Candidatus Marinacidobacterales bacterium. Classification (GTDB taxonomy): domain Bacteria; phylum Acidobacteriota; class Vicinamibacteria; order Marinacidobacterales; family DATDRI01; genus CBDCNP01. The sequence goes on along the minus strand of OZ244742.1, from coordinate 146,747 downwards.
CGTCCGCCGCTCGAGGATCGAAACCTCCAGGCACTCTCCCCGGGCGCGAGAGAGGAGTACCTCGCGGCGCGGGCAGAGATCGCAGCCGAGGCAGAAGAGTCGAACATGAAACAGCTGTTCCCGCGTGCCCAGGCATTCGAGTACGCTTTCGTGCAAGCGGGCGGGCTTCTGGCGGCGGGTGTGGATCCCACCGGAAACGGTGGTGCGCTCCCAGGCTTCGGGGATCAGAGAAACTACGAATTGCTCTTGGAGGCGGAGTTCACACCGGTGGAGACCCTCCAAATCATGACCCTCAACGGCGCCAAGGTGCTCGGTCTCGAAGACCAAATCGGAAGCGTCGAGCCCGGCAAGCTGGCCGATTTGGTGGTGATCAAGGGAGATCCGGTGCAGGTGCCGACTGATATTCGGCAGGTAGTAACCGTTTTCAAAGATGGCGTGGGTTACGATTCGCAGAAGCTCATCGAGTCCGTGAACGGGCAGGTTGGGCTTCAGTAGCAAATGAAGGGTAGCCCAGCAATTCTCGCCCCTCTTTTTCTGGCGAGCCTAGTCTCTGCCGCGCCGCCGGATTCACGCACTGATCGGGTCAACGCCCTCTTCAAGGATTTCGATCGCGCCGACGTTCCCGGCTGCGGACTGGGCATCATCCAGGACGGCCACTTCATCTACCAACGCGGCTACGGGATGGCGAATTTGGACTACGGCATTCCGAATCTTCCCGAGACGGTGTTTCGCATCGGATCGGTCTCGAAGCAGTTTACCGCCATCGCGATCGCTCTCGCGGCTGCCGAGGGAAAGCTTTCTCTCGACGACGACGTTCGAAAACATCTCCCCGAGCTTAGAAATCTTCCCGCCCAGGTAACGATTCGCCAGATGCTCTACCACTCGAGCGGGATCCGGGACTATTTGGAGCTAATGGACATCGCAGGTAATCCTTCGGAGAATGACTACTTTACGGTCGAAGACGCTCTGGCGATCATTGCCCGGCAGAAGCACCTCAACTTCCCGCCCGGTGACGAATACCTGTACAGCAACTCCGGATACTTTCTCATTTCACAGATCATTCCTCGGGCAACCGAGAAAAGCCTAAGGGAGTGGGCGGACGAAAGGATATTTCAGCCTTTGGGAATGACGAACACCTTCTTCCTCGACGATCTGCGGATGATTGTCCCGAACCGCGCGACCGGATATCGGCGCACCAAGGGCGGTGGCTTCGAAGTCGATGTCTCGAAGATCGACCTGGTCGGTGATGGCGGCGTCTTTACCAAGGTGGAGGATCTGCTCATCTGGGATCAGAACTTTTACGACAACAAACTGGGTGGGGACGCCGTCATGAAAGAGATGCTGACGCCGGGTGTACTGAACGACGGCGTCTCTCAGGACTATGCTCTCGGTTTGGGCGTGAGCTCGTACCGCGGGCTCGACACCGTCGGGCATGGAGGCTCCTGGGTCGGTTACCGTGCCGGCATCCTGCAGTTTCCGAAGCAGAAGTTTTCTGTCATTTGCCTTTGCAACCGGCGCGATGCGCAGCCGACGGCGTTGGCGCGCAAGATCGCGGACATTTACTTGGGCGAGCACATGACGCCGGAACCCTCGTCGGTTGGAGTTGCGGTTGAGGAAGCGTTTCTGGAAGGCAGGGTCGGCGAGTACTGGGGCGAGCGGACGGGAGAGTTTGTGGAGCTCGCGGTGGAAGAGGGAGTCCATGTACTGAAAATCGACGGATACCCTTACCGTCTGCTGGGGCAGGATGAGAACCGATTCCGTGCGGTTCGGGGCATGGACGAAGTGGACGTCGTTTTCGACGGGAACAATCGACTGAAGTTGCAGAGCCGAGGCCAGCGGCCCTTCCAGTTCGAGTCTCTGCGTGACCTTCCTCCGCCCGAGACGGACTTAGGCGTATACCGGGGTTCCTATTATTGCGAGGACGTCGACGCGACCTACCAGATTCAACTATCAGGAGACGGCGAACTGACAGTGGTCGGTCTTGACTTGGATGACCCAGCGCTCGAGCCGATGTTTCGCGATGGTTTCCGCTGGGAGTGGGGAAGTATTGTCTTCGATAGAGACGCCCAGGGAAACGTGTCCGGATTTCGGCCCAGCATGGGGCGAGCCAGGAACTTCCGGTTTGTAAGGACCTCGCAAGCCGCTCCTACCGAACCACCTCGCTGACTACTTCTCCATCGATCACGGTGCCCACGCAGTGGCTCGTGTACTCGAAGGGGTCTCCATCGTAGAGCGCGACGTCACCGTCCTTGCCTGATTCGAGCGACCCCACGCGATCGTCGACCCCAAGCAGACGAGCGGCGTCGATGGTAATGGAGGAGAGCGCTTCCTCGAAGGATAACCCATTGGCTGCGGCGAGGGCCGCTTCGAAGAGAACGACGCGAGTCTTCGGTACATAGGACTCATAGCCGCTTTGGAGGGCGAATGGGATGTTTGCCGCCTTCAGGCGGGATGCGGCCTCCATGGTGAGATTCTCGGTCTCGGCGCCCGAGCGATACATGGTGGGGTGCAAGATGACGGGATATCCCGACGCCTTGATCTGTTCGGTGACCAAGTAGCCCTCCGCAGCGCCGTCCAGGACGAGTCGAATTTCGAACTCCTTGGCAAGGCGAATGGCGGTCAAAATATCCTGAGAGCGCTGGGCGGTCACGAGGAGCGGAAGCTCGCGATTGAGCATCTTGCCGAAGACTTCGAGTCTGAGATCGCGATCGGGCTTTTTCTCTTCGTCATCACTTGCCTGCTTGTCGAGATAGTCTTGCGCCTTGATGAATTCCGTTCGCAGCATCGCCACCATCTTCGCCCGCGTTCCGGGCGGCTTCCTGTCTTCCCCTCGGGCGCTGTCACCGAGTGTCGCAGCGACCATGGCTTCGGGAACGAGAACGGCTTCGTCCACGTTGTTGCCCCGCGTCTTCACGATCATCGTCCGTCCAGATATGAGAGCGCCGGGGGAATGGCCGGTATGGATCGTGGTGATGCCGAACTCCCGAAGCCACTCCACGAGCCGCTCCCGCGCGTCGTAGGCGTCCATCGCTCTCAGTTCGGGCTGCATCGGTGCAGAGGGTTCCAGTTGCTCCTGATCGGTCGGTTGGTTGAGGTAACCGGCGATGCCTACCACGGTGTGCGCATCGATCAGCCCCGGTGTGGCGACCTGGGCGGTCAGAACCCGGAATCCGTTTGGTATCGTGACAGTAGAGGCAGGACCCACGCGCTCGATCTTGCCGTCGCGGATCAGGACGACACCATCCGAGATGGGAGGGCCGGCCATCGTATAGACCGTCTCCCCCCGGACGGCGACTTGGGCCTGAAGAGGCCAGGACAAAAAGAGGGTCGCCAACGCATACAACAAAACTCCTCCATGGCTTCGCATTAGCGTCCCTCGTCCAAGAGCTCTTGGAACACCAGCGGCTGATCGTGGCCGGCCCCGTAGCCACCCACCGCGTACAAGCGATCCTGGGCATTGTCCCGATCGAAAACCTTGTCGCCCTCCACCCATGTTTGCAAGACCTTCGTGTACACGCTAAGCGGATCTCCAGAAAGGACGACGAAATCTGCGTCTTTACCTGGCTTGAGGGATCCGATACGCTCCTCGAGCTCTAGCATCCTGGCTCCCGCCATGGTGAGTCCGTAAATCGCTCCGGCGCGCGTCATCCCCGCCCGCACCGCAAGAGCAGCGCAACGCAGAAACAGTCGAGAGTCGGAGATGCCGTCATCGGTATGAAAACCCACGAGGGCCCCAGCTTGCTCGAGCGCGGCGCCGTTCCCCTGCGAGAATTGTCCGTCCTTGGTCTCGATCTTTCCTCCCGGGCTGTCGATCGCAATGATCGATACCGGCGCACCGGCCGCGGCGATTTCAGCGGCCACTTTGTGTGAGTCGCTTGCGTGTTGCAGAACGACCCGGAATCCGAACTCCTCGGCAAGTCTCAAAACAGTGAGGATGTCATCGTAGCGGTGCGTGTGATGGTGCACCATGCGCTTGCCGTCAAGGATCTCGACCAACGCCTCCATGCGTAGGTCGCGCGGCGGCATCTTATCCGGGTCGCCGTCGGCGCGACGAATCTTGTCGCGGTACTCTTGAGCCTTGACGTACTGCTCCCTTACGAGTGCCGCCGACTTCGCTCGTGTGCCCGGAAACGGGGGATCCCTTCGCGAGTTCGTGCCGTTCGCCATCTTCATGCCCGACGCGATCGTCCCGTCCTCTCTACGGATGAGGAAATCGTCGACGATGCGTCCCTCTCGCAACTTGAGGTAGAGGGTTTGACCGCTCATCAGGTGCCCGGACCCCGGCATGATGTTGGCAGTGGTGATGCCACCCGCCTGCGCCTTTTGAACGCGCGCGTCGCGCATGTTGAGGGAATCGATCACACGGGCATCGGGCTGGATGGGCGCGCTGCCATCGGCTCCCCGTGGTCCAGCGATGTGGCTATGCGTATCAATGAGCCCGGGCATGATGAGCGAACCGGACACATCGTGCCGCTCGGCGTTCGACGGAATGTCGACCGAGCCGGCGGGACCCACCGCGACGATTTCGCCCCCTTCGATGACAAGAACGCCGTCGTCGATTTCTACACTTCCGTCCGGACTTACCGGAATGATCCGGGCGCCGACGAAAGCTTGGGGCTTGTTCTGGGCGAGGGCGGGCCTCGCCAGCAACAGTGGCGCGCCTAGGAAGAACAAAATAGTGGTTGGTCTCAACAAATTAGACCTCCTGACGTCATCGTCAATGGCAGAACTTCTTCATGAAGCCCTCTTCGAGGCCCTCGTGCTCGGTCCACATTATGGTGGCCTTGAGCTGGGTGCAGAAATACGGGTTGAGTGCGGCGCCTCTCATGAGCTCGGATAGGGCGGTTTCCTTGTCGCCCGCGGAGTAGGCGAGGAGGCCCAAGTTGAGATGCGTATTGGGTCCGTCCGGCCAGAGCTCCACCGCGCGTCGCGCCTCGGCGAGAGCACCTTCTGCGTCTTTTTCGCGAGCCAAACCGCGACTCTTCGACATGGCGTTCATGGAAAACTGGATTTTTAGCAGCCGACGCAGTTCCAGGATCGGCATCGGATGATCCTCGACGTGGAGTCGAACCGTGACATCATTGTTGGTATTGCGGCCGCCACCTTCTTCGACAACGAGAAGCGCCGCCGACTGCCGGCCGCGCCGGTCGCCTCCGCCGGCCTGGCCACCTTCGAGTGCGGCGAGCAATCGCTCGGCGAGACCGCCCGTGGATTTTTCGAACGCCTCCGCCATTTGATCGACGACTTGCGGGCCGGCCAATATGTTGCCTTGCGCGGAATAGTTCTTACCTTTTTTGTGTCCCGCCCAATCGGCAGCCTCGGGGCCGGTGAACACCGCGAGGTTGCCTTTCGGGTCGACGATCGCGGACCTGTCGACCATCCTTACCGGGAAACGTGTCCTCCGCCAGTAGCCGTTCCAGCACTTCATCCGCACTGAGCCCCTGTCGCAGCAAGGCCATGCCCTGCGGCCCGTAACCGACGTTCACGTTCGCCTGGGTAGCGATGACTCCGATATCGGCTTCGCCCCACGGCACGACGGCTCCCACCGCGAAGTAGCGGGATTGCACCGCGCAACCCATCGCACCGGTATCCGGATCTATCGCAACAATTGAGAACGTCGCGACGACATCCTCTTCCGCCGAGAGGGTGGATGCTGTGAGCAACAAGCCAAGGGCGATCAAGCTGAGCAGTCGGTCGGGTTTCATGAATGGAATCCTCCTTTTACGCCGGACCCTTCGCGACGACTCGAAAGACCGGATGCTTCACGGCCTCGGCGACGAAGGCAACTTGTGACGAATCGGGAGTGATGTCGAAGTAAGGCTGTGTAATCGGGGTCGTCCTCACGTACTCCTGCAGAACAGGGGCGGCGGTCTGGGCGTCAGCCTCCTCTAGGTGAATGGCTTCGTCTTTCGACCCACGCCGAATGCGGACTTCTCCTCCGGCGCGAACGTTCTTGACCCATCCCCGCTCTCCGTAGGGCGAGACGATCCACCGCTCGTTGTTCATGGCTATGACGTTGACCGGCGTGCTGCGGGGTTGTCCCGATTTTCGCCCGGTGGTGGTCAGGACATGCAGAACATCCGGGCCGAAACCCCACTTGGCGAGCGGGCTCATGAGCGAGTTGATGAATCGGAGGGATCCGCTGAGCTCGTACTTGCGTGCCATGTCGCCTTCTCCCTTTGTGAGCCGCCGAATTTCCGCGGCAGGCTCAAATGCGGCCCTACTCTAACCCCAAGTGAGGCGGCTTCTCAACGTTAGCGCGTCAGGGGGTGGGCATTCGACGTCGGCCAGTTGGGTGTAGAATAAAGTCCCGGTGCACGTTTTAGCCTCATTGGCGCTGATGGCGCTTGTTGCCGGCGGCGATCGGTCGCCCCATCAGAATTCTCTGCTATCCCGCTGGTATCAATCGGTCGGTGCCCCAAGGCTCGAGGAAGACTTCGGCGAGTTTCTCGGCAGAGCCGCCCGAGCCCGAGTCGACACACCCTACGACCATTCTGCTGAAATGACGGTCCAGGAAACCTTTCGGGCCGAGCTGTGGCGTTTCGAGTGCGTGTCGTTCATCGAGAGCAGTCTCAGTGTGGCTCGCTGTGCCTGGCGCGAACAACCTACCGAAGGCTGTTTCGTGTGGGAATTGCTGGGGCTTCGTTACCGGAGTGGGATATGGCGAGTTATGCATCGCGCCTTCATTACTTTGTCGACTGGCTCGAAGATAACCGAGGGCGCTGGCGTTTGCGGGACGTGACGAAGGAGCTGGGGGGGAACACTCGTCACGCGTAATTTTTTCTATTTGACCCGGCGTGCGGCTACCATCCCGGCTCTGGCGTCCGCAGGTACGCGAAGTGCGATGGCTGACGTCGAAGCTCGTTTGAGCTCAAAGTCCCAGGCTGTAGAGCATACGGTTCAGTCGTCGACTTCCGAAGAGCAAGGCATGTGCTGGTCTCCGAATGGGAAGTGGGTCACCTTTCATTCTCATTTTGGGCCTTCGGACGATCTGTGGATCGAGCCCGCCGACGGTTCACAACCGTCGCGTCAGATCACCCGAGACGGACACGAGACCGGTTGGCCGCGTTGGTCGCCAGACGGGAAGTGGCTGGTCTACCCAAGCCACGTCAATGACCGGCCGAAAGCGCGGATCTACGTCGTGGGGATGGATCAAGAGACCGGCACGGTCACTCAACCTCAGGAAGAAGTGCCGCTGGAAGGTTTCACGCAGCACGCGATGCAGACAGAGTGGATGCCCGATAGCGAAACGCTGGTTTTCGAAAGCGCTGGACCTCCGGGTAAGAAGGCGATTTACACGGTGCCTCGCACCGGTGGAACGCCGAGATTGATCCACCGGTGGGACAGTGAACAGCACTACTCGGGCATCGGCCTCTCGCCGGACGGCAGGTGGGGTCGCCTTCGTGGGACCAGGCCCAAAGGGTTACTTCCAGATCTTTCGCGTGCCCGAGACCGGTGGCAAGCCGGAGCAGATCACCTTCGACCCCACGGACAAGACCCAACCATCCTACTCCCCCAAAGGGGACCGTATCGTCTTTACGGTCTTCAGTTACCAGTCCCAATTCTGGCTCCTCACTGAATAGGAACGCCTTCCCGGGTCAGGACTAACGTCTGATCCCCAACTAGCACTCGCGCCTGACACCCGTCTTCAGTAGACAGGGCGGATTGTCATGTTGTATAGTTGTGAAATCCAGAAAACATAAGTACAGGGCGCCTAGGTTACGGCGCTCTGCGGGCTTGCTCGCAGCGAAGTCTTCTTCCCCAAGGGAGCGTGATGCGGCAGGACGAGCGCATTCTCTTTGTAGACGACGAAAAATCCACCCGGGAAGCGTTCGCTTCTTCCCTGCAGCGGCTCGGCTTCCTCATCGATCTCGCGAGTGGTGCCGAAGAGGCGCTCTCTCTGGCGAGCCGCCATCAATATACCGTTATCGCATCCGATCTCCGTCTCGTCGGCGCGGACGGCCTGAGTCTCATCGAGCGCCTCCGCGTGAAATGTCCGTGGGCGACCTATCTCTTGGTCACGGCGGCGGCTAACCTCGGGGCTCCGATCGATTCCAGCATCGTCGATGGGGTCCTTGCCAAGCCATGGAGCCGAGAGAGCCTGGGCGCAGCCATTCGAGACGGTGTTCAACTGCATGCCGCGCGAGCGGGGGCGGAAGCCTGGAGTCCTCAGGCCATCGGGGACCCCGCGAGTGCCATTCTATTGATCGAAGATAAGCCCGGCGATAGGCGGGTGATCTCCGAGCTGCTAACCAATTTTGCGGGAGCGAGTCACCGCGCCATACAAGTCAATCGCTTGAGCGAGGCGCTGCGATTGCTCGACGGCATTTCCTTCAAGGCCGCCTTAGTCGACATCGCGCTTCCCGACGCGCGTGGGCTGGAGTCGGTTGCCCGGCTGCGCGCAACCGCGCCATCCCTGCCCATCATCGTGCTCGCAGGCATGGACGATGAAAGCGTGGCGGTCCAGGCACTTCAAGTGGGAGCGCAGGACTACATTCTGAAAGGGCTATTTGATGCCGGTCTTCTCAATCGAGCGCTTCGCTACGCGATCGAACGGAAAGAGTCCGAGGAGAAGCTAACCCGCTTGGCGTACTACGACCAGCTCACCGCGCTGGCCAACCGGCGGCTATTTCAGGAGAGACTTTCCCTCGCCTTGGCTCGAGCGAAGCGCCGGGAAACTCACGTGACGGTGTTGGTTCTCAACCTGGATCGATTCAAGGGCATCAACGAGAGCTTCGGGTATGAGGCGGGGGACGCGCTCCTCAGGGAAGTGAGTAGCCGGCTCGGTGAGTGCGTCCGGGAGTTCGAGACCCTGGCGCGCCTGGGTGGCGATGAGTTTGCCATCATCTTGGACGACCTCGAGCATCAGCAAGAGGCTACGGTGGTTGCCCAAAGGATTCTCGACGCGCTGCATCTCCGTTTCGCGTGAACGATCAAGAGGTCGTCGTCACCGGAAGCGTGGGTATCGCGTTCTATCCAGATAACGGAGACACCATCGATCAGCTGCTCAAATGTGCCAACTCGGCCATGTATCGGTCGAAAGAGCGCGGAAGAAACAGTTACCAAATCTTCAGCAAGGAAATGCACTCTGAAGTCCTGACTCGGATGAGCCTGGAAAGGGACTTGCGCCACGCATTGGAGCGGAACGAGTTTCGCCTCCACTACCAACCGCAGCTATCCCTGGAGGACAGCGAGCTCTTGGCGGTCGAGGCGTTGGTGCGATGGGAGCACGCCGAGCGCGGCTTGATCGCGCCGATGGACTTCATCTATCTCCTCGAGGATACCGGGCTGATTATCACGGCGGGGGAGTGGATCCTTCGAAATGCTTGTGAACAGGTGCGACAATGACAAACGGCCGGGTTCAACAACTTGCGGGTGGCGGTCAACCTGTCTCCGAGGAGCTACCCTCAGAAGGTGTGGAAATAAAGTAAAGGCGAAGTAACCTTCCGCGTCACGAAACACGGCCTGAAGGGGCCAACGGAAGGAGACACCGCCATGAAGGAAAAGACCACAAGACGACGGAGCTCGTCAAGGGTGGCTTGGGAGTCGCTGGAGAAGTAGGCGAGGCTCGAGATCCAGGATTGGGTGCAGGAGCTGATGGTAGCCGAAGTCACGGAGCTTCTCGGGCGTGAGAAATCGGAGAGACGGAAGCCCGTGGACACAACGGCGGGCTATCGAAATGGATACGGTAAGCCTCGGAAGCTGACGATGAGCGTGGGCACGGTGACGGTTCGCCGGCCGAGAGTAGGGGACGTGGAGGAGAGGTTCGAAAGTCGAGTGCTTCCGCTGTTCAAGCGTCGGAGCGAAACGGTGAGCGAGTTGATTCCGGAGCTGTACCTGCATGGACTAGCTCACGGAGATTTCGATCTGGCGCTCCGCGGGCTTCTAGGGGAGGACGCTCCACTTTCTCCCAGCACGGTGTCGCGGCTGAAACAGAAATGGCAGGGAGAGTACGAGCAGTGGCTAGCTCGCCCACTGGACGAACTCGAGCTCGTGTCCCTGTGGGTAGATGGCGTGTACGTGAAGGCCGGCCTTGAGAAGGACAAGGCGGCGGTGCTAGTTGCGGTTGGTGGCCTGTCCGACGGGACGAAAATCGTCCTGACGCTGGAGGCCGGGCATCGAGAATCCGAAGCGTCATGGTCGTCGCTGCTACGGAGACTGAAGAAGCGCGGTCTGAGATGTCCCCGTTTGGTGATCGGTGACGGTCATCTCGGCATCTGGGCCGCGACCCGAAACGTATTTCCAGAAGCTGAGGAGCAGCGGTGCTGGAACCACCGAATCCTCAACGTACTGGACCGGATTCCGAAAAGGGACCAGGCGCAGGCCAAGCCGCTGTTGACGGCGACCCCCTACCCCACCAGCCTGCAGGAGTGCGAGACGAAGAAGGCCAAGTTCCAGGATTGGTGCTTGCGCAAGGGTCTTCCGGGGGCCGCGCACGTGCTCGACGAGGACTGGGAGCGGATGGTCAGCTTCTATTCCTTTCCCAAGCCTCACTGGCAACACCTTCGCACGAGCAACGTCGTGGAATCACCGTTCGCTGCACTGAGATTGAGAACGGATGCGGCCAAAAGGTTCAAGAAAGTCGAGTCCGCCACTGCGACAATCTTCAAACTGCTTCTGGTTGCGGAGAAGAATTTTCGCCGGCTCAACGCACCGGAGCTGATGCGAGAGGTTCACCTGGGCGTTCGATTTGAAGATGGAGACAGGGTAACGGAGTCGTCGAAGGTTGCTGCTGCCTGAACTTTTTTACACACCTATTGACAAGAGCTCTCTCCGAGACAGTTCGAAGACAAGAATCTGGTGCAGATTGTTAGCCGCGCGCTTCAGGATTACCAGCTCGCTCCGCAGTGCCTGGAGCTCGAGATCACCGAGAGCCACCTCATGCAGGACACCGAGCGGACCAAGGCGACGCTTGCCAGTATCAAGTCCCTCGGGGTTCGAATTGCCGTGGACGACTTCGGCACCGGTTACTCTTCCCTCGCTTATCTGAGGCGATTCCCCATCGATTCCCTCAAGATCGACAAGACCTTTGTTAGGGACATCACCACGGAGCGGAACGACGCATCGATCGCGGCAGGAATCATCGGACTCGGGCACAAACTCAGGCTAGACGTGATCGCCGAGGGTGTTGAAACCGAGGAGCAACTAGCCTTTCTCTACCGAGAAGGCTGTGACGCGATCCAGGGTTATCTTTGTGGTCGGCCCCAGCCGGCTGATGTCCTCCCCCGCGAGATATAGAGAAAACGCCCCCGACTACCAACCTTCCTCTTCCAAGAGCTCTTTCGTCTTGGACCTTTTCTTAGGCGGGCGCCTTGGACCGTGGGCTCTTGTCGGCGGCGCCTTGGTGCGACGGGAGAGCCCCTTGACGGATTTCACCGTCCTCTTTCGCGTAGACACTTTTCTCTGTTTCTTACGTTTCTTCGAACGGGGTTTCTTCTTGCGTTTGGCCATCTTAGAAAGTGTCCATGATTGAGCTGGGATTGATCTGGGATTGACCTGGGGCTTCGGTATCTCTCCGCCTCGTAGTAGAGTCTCCAGGTTTCCTCGACTATAGTCAATCAGGCGACGCTTCGCCGGAAGGAGCTGACTCATGGCCCCTACGTCTCCGCGGGAAATGTTGGAAGCACTGGCCCGGAACCTCCCCAACCGAACCGGCAAGACTCTCGAGCAATGGGCCCGCATGGTCAAAACGAAAGGCCCCAAGACCACAAGGGAGCGCGTTGCCTGGCTGCGGATGCACCACAGTCTGGGTGGTCCCACCGCAGCGGTCATCGTTGCCAAGGCGGAGGGACAGGATCTTGCCGCGCCCTATGAGGCAGGAGACGAGCTCGTCGAGGCCATGTTTTCGGGAGCGAAGACGGAGCTCAAACCAATATACGAAGCCGCGGTGAAAACCGCTCAAGCACTTGGAAGAGACGTCGTCGTTTCACCTCGCAAGACGTACGTAACCTTCACGCGCAAACGTCAATTTGCGGCCATCCAGCCGAGCACGCGCACGCGGGTGGACCTGGGGTTGGTGCTTCCCGGGGTCAAGGCGAAGGGGCGACTCGAGCAGACCGATCGCGTTGGAGGCGGGCGCGTCACTCACTGCATCGCCCTTACCGAGGTCGGCGACTTCAATGCCGAGGTCAAGAAGTGGTTGAAGGCTGCTTACGAGCAAGACGGTTAGCAGCCCTACCAGTTTTGCTCCAGCTCCTCTATCTCTAAAACGCCACGCGCCTTCGTGAGCCCGAGCCGCGTCAAAGGCTCGACCAACTCACCGGCGCGGGCCGCGACGGCGATCATCGCTCTGGTCTCCTGGTTTCCTGATCTCTGTTCCAAGAAAAGTTCCCAAGGGGACTTCCTCGGAGGAAAACGTTTCAGATGGATCGCGGCGTCGGCGTCGATGCCGGCTGCTTCACGGGCGAGTGCGATCGCCTCAGAGAATCCTCCTAGCTCGTCGACGAGACCGAGCCCTTTGGCATCCTCTCCACTCCAGACACGACCCTTCGCGATCTCCAAAACCCTCTCCTTCGGAATGTTCCGTCCATCCGCGACCTTGGCGGTGAAGTCTTCGTAGATGCGGTCGAGCCAGGCCTGAAACCGAGACCATTCTTCGGGCGTGTAGTCTTGCAGGCTGGACCAGTAGCTCGCGTTCTCGCTAGTATGGACTTCGTCCCAAGAGATACCGGTCTTTTCCCAAAACCCCGGTGTCAACAACTTCACGGCAAGAACGCCGATCGAACCGGTGATCGTGCCCGGCTGAGCCACGATCTTGTCGGCGGCCATGCTCACGAAATAGCCTCCCGACGCCGCAAGCTCACCCATGCTCACGATGACGGGTTTTCCCGCTTCCCGGGCGCGGATGGTCTCCCGCCAGATGGTGTCGGATGCCACGTACGATCCTCCGGGGCTATCTACCCGGAAGAGGATTGCCTTGACGTCGTCATCGTCGATGGCATCGCGTATCCCCCGTGCAACGGTTTCGGAGCCCATGTTGACGGACTCGGAGAAGGGATCGTACTTGCTCTTCCCTCGCGTGGCGCTTCCCACGCCATATATGAGAGCGATGGACTCACCGTCGCCGTACAAACGGCCGGCAAGGTCAAGGTACTTCGACAGATCAAGAAACTCGGCGTCTTCGCCCGCACTCTCCTTGACCCGCTCACGAACCTCGTCACGGTAAGCGAGGCCGTCCACGAGCTTGGCATCCACGGTTTCTTGCCCAAACAATGGGCCTCGGTCGACGATGGCACGCACCTGATCTTGCGAGAGAGATCGCGCTTCGGCGATGCCGTTCACGATTTGCTCGAACATGGAATCGAGCAATGCCTGGGTGGCTTCGCGGTGGGGATCGGTGTACGCGCGTTCGGTGAAAACATTGAGGGCGTTCTTGTACTCGTAGCGGTGGTCCCCGCGAGGCACGAGCCCGAGTTTGTCGAGCAGCCCTCGAAGGAACGGGCTCTCGGCCATGAGTCCAGTGAGCCCGAGATCGCCGGAGGGCTGCATATAGATCTCATCGAATGCAGTGGCCAGGTAGTAGACTCCGTTTCCCGGTCTGAACTCGCCGAAGGTCTCCGCGTACGCGATGGCGGGCTTGCCGCTCTGACGGAAGCGTAGGACGGCGTCCCGGATCTCTTGAATCTGCGCCAAGCCAAGACTCGAAGCCCCGACGCGCGCCACTAATGCCATGACCCGGTCGTCGGCGGCGGCTTTGTCGAGGGTTTCGACCACGCCGAGTACGGTGGGGGACTCCTGCTTAACGAGGGCCCCCACCGGATCGTCGGGGATGTACTCAATGAGCGGCCTCTCGAAGTTCGCCTGGAGGATCGTCCTTTCTGGAACGCTGCCCTTGACCATGCGCTGAACGAAACCAACTCCGAGGCCTACCGCGACGCCGAGAATAGTGAGAAGTCCAATAAACACCAGCATTACAACAAAGAGTTTCTTCATTTGGTTAGGCCTCCAAAAACCCGCCCCTATCATAGCCAAGCCGTGGATTCTCCGGGTGGAAGTAGATTGACAATACAAAACCGACTATTCTCCCGGCGTCTGACTAGTTCGATAGTGGCAACTAGGCCGGTGACGCCAGGAAGGGAACTTGATCGGAAAGACAGTCTCTTGTTGCAAAGTCCTCGAGAAGATCGGCGAGGGCGAGATGGGAGAGGTCTATTTGGCGCAAGACGAGAAGCTCCATGTCCAGAAGAATTGAGTTAGCTCTCATCCTGACGGGTCTGGTTCTTCTCTTCTTCTGCTTGCCCCATGATGTTTCCGGCGATGGATACGTTCGTTTCCGGTCGCTCCGGCGCTTGATGAACGCCGACAAGATTGTTTCCACCGGATACTCCATGGTGGGTCCTCTGTTTGCCCTCGTTCTATGGCCGCTGGGCAAGCTGTACCAGTCGGCTGAGTGGTGGATTGCGAGGTTCAATTTCTTCGTTTTTGCCGGAGGACTGTTCGTTTTCTACCGCCTCCTCAAAGACAAGCTCGATCCAAGTGTCGTCCGCACATTTCTGCTAATTCTCTTGATCGGATCCATGTTCCCGAACCATCTAAAGGATTTCTACGGCGAAGTGTTTACGACGATGGTGGTAGGCGCTGCCGTTCTCGCAACGCAAGTTGGTCATCCTCGATGGGCCGGATGGGGATGGAGCGCGATGATCATCGGTGCCGTCAACACGCCGGCATCGATGGTGGGATTGGGAGGTGTAACGGGGTCGGAGGCACTCCACAAAAAACGCTTTCGGTATCTTCTCGTGCCGGTCGCGGCAGCCGGACTGGTCCTCTTCGAGTCTTGGGTAAGGCGCGGCTCACCGTGGCTCACAGGGTACGAAGGAAACGCAGGGGCGGAAACCATACTGACGTACTCGGGGCAGCCGGGATTCAGTTACCCGATCTTTTTTGGCGTCCTGTCACTCCTTTTTTCTTTCGGCAAGGGTCTGGTGTTCTTTGCACCGGGGCTATTGCTCTCCTTTACCGCCGCCATGCGCACTCTAGAAGAAGGGCTCAGACGTAGCTACCATCTATGGATTTGGTTCCTCGTTGGCTTGGTGCTCGTTTACTCGAGATGGTGGGCTTGGTACGGGGGCTGGGTGTGGGGGCCGAGGTTTCTCCTCTTTGCATCGATTCCCGCGTCTTTCGTGCTTGCGGTGAGCTTGTTTCGGCCGAAGCCAGCCGTGGGGAGGAACCTCCTACTTTTGGGACTCCTCGCGGTTTCCTTCTTGGTGGGAGCGAGTGGGGCCGTTTACGGTCTCGACCATCTTGAGGATTGCCGTGCGGCGGAGTACGAGTTCCTTTGCTGGTACGTACCCGAGTTTAGCGTCCTCTGGCGGCCCTTCGTGGTGGCGGACCGACCGGAAGGAAAGGAAATGGTGCTACTCGGCTACGGGCTGCTAGTCTTCATCTACCTAGCTTTTCCACTCGTTCTGGGGCTGGGAAGAGGGCTCCAGGGGAAACTCTCTGGGCTGCAGTTCCGCGGCTGGCGTTTCTAGCTCCGTTTTTTGGCTTGACAAGACGAACCTCTGAGCATATATTTGTGTCATGCAAGTAACGGACGCGGCCATCCGGGAGGCCACCCTCGAGCTCAAGCGCTCGGCGATGACGCTTCACCGCGCCCTTACCGAGTTCGTACGCCAATACCAGTTTCGGAACAAGAACGAGATCTGCTGCTACGGCATCACCGTGTCTCAGTGTTATTTGCTAGACGCGCTGGCCACCCGAGGCCCGCTTTCCATGCAGGAGCTGGCGAGCCACCTACGCCTCCAGATCAGCACGGTGACGAGGCTCGTCGATGGCCTGGTGAAGAAGAAGCTTGTGCGGCGGCAAAAGGACAGCGACGATCGTCGCATCGTGCGCGTCGAGCTCACCGAGGCGGGCCAGAGGACCCACGAAAAGATCACCGACGATCTCCTGGCCACCCAAGAGCAGATTCTTCTCTCGATGCCGGAAAATGTCCGGGAGGAAGTCGTTCGGGCCATCTGCACTCTCGTCCGGAAAGTGAGTCCGGGGAGCGGGGAGTGCTGTGTTTGAACCCCCTTTTTTGGGATGATATTTGCAGTATACAAATAAAAGGAGAAGAGAATGACGGATGCGGTCAAGATCAAGGAACGGGTAAGAGAGCATTACACACGGGCCGTCGAGGGACGGGGCCCGGATGTTGCAGCCCGGCATCGAGCGAGGTGAAGCAGGAACCGGCTTCGACGAAGAGTGGCTGTTGCGGCGGCGGAACCGAATTGGTCGAGCTGTCCGGGTACAAAAAGGATGAGCTTGCGAGCTTGCCGGAGGATGCCGTCCAGAGCTCGTTCGGTTGTGGGAACCCCGTTGCCTTCGTGGGCGTCCAAGAAGGGCAGACCGTCGTGGATATCGGCTCCGGGGCGGGGATCGACTGTCTTCTCGCGGCGGAGCGAGTGGGCTCAGAAGGTCGTGTCATCGGTCTCGATATGACGCCGGTCATGATCGAAAGGGCCCGCGCCAACGCCCGCAAAGCGCGGGCGGACAACGTCGAGTTCCGCTTAAAAGGAGATGCGGAGACCATGCCCATCGACGACGACGACGCGGACTGGATCGTTTCGAACTGTGTCATCAATCTCGCACCCGACAAGGAGAAGGTCTTTCGCGAGGCCTATCGCGTGCTGAGACCCGGGGGACGAGTTTCGGTCAGCGATATCGTGGCCCGCATTCCGCGTCCCTTTCGAACCCCGGCGCTCTATGCTTCTTGCTTGAGCGGCGCCCTACCGGAAAAGGATTACTTGGACGCCATCAAGAAGGCCGGCTTCACCGGTGTCGAAGTCGTCGCTAGGCACGTCTACGACACCGAGCAGCTCTCTGCGCTTTTCGGCGAGCACGGGTGGGTCGGAGCTTTCTTGCGCCGTGCAGCGAGCCCACGTTCCTTCGTTCTGAGACCGCTCGCCAATCGTCTGTTGGGAAGAGTGGCCAGCATTCAGGTCTCGGCGGTGAAACCCACCAAAGAGCAAGCGGCAGCGTGAGCACTTTGATTCGGGAGGCGGAGCGGACCGAGCTCACGGCTATGCTCGCTCTGCTAACGACTTGCGAGCTTCCCGTCGACGGCGTCGAGGAGAACGTAGAGGGTTTTCTGGTTGCCCGAGAGAATGAAACACTGATCGGAACCATCGGGCTCGAATGTTATGGTCATGCAGGGCTCCTCCGCTCCCTGGCGGTGGCGGCGAGCGGGCGGGACCGGGGGTTGGGCGGAAGGTTGGTAAAGGAACTACTCGACCGCGCGAAGGAGAGCGGCGTCACTACGATCTATCTGCTGACCGAAACGGCGGAGGCCTTCTTCCCTCGTTTCGGTTTCGAGAGGATGCCTCGCGAAGAGCTCGACCCTGCGCTCAAGGCTTCCAAAGAGCTGCAAGGTGCTTGCCCGGAAACCGCGGTGGCCATGCGACTCGGCTTGCTGAGCTAGCGGCCGGGTTCGTGTTATCTTCCAGGACCAGGAGGAACAAAGATGAGCACGCGAATGGTCCTCGCAGTTATCGCGCTTGCCCTGCTGGGTGTGGGGGCGCCAGAGGGCATCGAGAAGGGTACCTCGGTCGAAGGCATCACGGAGTACGTGCTGGATAACGGACTCCGAGTTCTCCGTATTCCCCGATCCATCTCAACAAATCATCACTGTAAACGTGACCTACCTCGTCGGTTCGAAGCACGAGAACTACGGCGAGACAGTGATGGCTCATCTGCTGGAGCACCTCGTCTTCAAAGGTAGCTCCAAGCATCCGGACATCGACAAGGAGCTGACCGAGCACGGCGCGCGGGCCAACGGCACGACTTGGTACGAACGGACCAACTATTACGAGACCTTCCGGGCCGCCGATGAGAACCTGGCGTGGGCGCTCGATCTGGAGTCCGATCGTATGGTCAACAGCTTCATCGCTCAGAAGGACCTCGACTCGGAGACGACGGTGGTGCGCAACGAGTTCGAGATGGGTGAGAACTACCCCCAGAGCGTCTTGATGGAGCGCGTTTTCGCGACCGCCTACCTATGGCACAACTACGGGAAGTCCACCATCGGTGCGCGCTCCGATATTGAGAACGTCCCCATCGATCGTCTGCAGGCCTTCTACCGAAAGTGGTATCAACCCGACAATGCCATCTTGGTAGTTGCCGGCAATTTCGATGAGGGAAAAGTGCTCGAGCTCATCGAAGAGAAATTCGGTCGCATCCCTAAGCCAGAACGGGAGCTGCGGCGACTCTATACGGTCGAGCCGCCACAAGACGGCGAGCGCTCGGTGACCCTGCGCCGAGTGAGAGACGTACAAATGGTGGCTGCCGCGTATCACATCCCGGCCGGAACGCATCCCGACTTCGCCGCGCTGGACTTGACGTCTTTCATCCTTGGCGATACGCCGTCGGGGCGGCTTCACAAGGCTTTGGTGGAAACGAAGAAGGCAGCCAGCGTTGGCGAGTTCGCCGAGCAGCTCGCCGAGCCTGGGATGCTCATGTTTTTCGCCGAAGTCCGAAAGGAGAAGTCCATCGACGATGCGCGCGCCACCCTAGTAGACGAGATCGAGCTACTTGCCGAGACGCCCCCGACTGAGCAAGAGGTTCAACGGGCGCAGGCGAGTCGTCTAAAAAACTGGGAAGCCACGATGCGAAACTCCGAGGAGGCCGCCATCCAGCTCTCCCGAGTGGGCGGCCTTGGGTGATTGGCGGATGCTATTCCTTCAGCGAGACTGGATCGGGGAGGTCACGCCGGAGGACGTGCAACGCGTCGCGGCCACCTATCTCATACCGATCAATCGTACGCTCGGGCTGTACATTCCAACCGAGGACCCGATGCGTGCGGCGATTCCGGAAGCTCCCGATGCGACCGAACTGGTCAAGGACTACGAGGGTGGGGAAGCGCTCGCCGTATCTCCCTAGCCATCGAAGCCCAGATCAAACGGGCCGAGCTTCCTTCTGCCTGCATCTGGTGATGGTTCCCAAGAAGACGCGAGGCGACATCGTCCAGTTGTCGCTTTCGCTCCATTTCGGTGATCTGGAGAGTCTGCGCGGGCGCTCGCGTATTTGTGAACTGACGGCGGCGATGTTGATAAGGGGAACGGCGAACGAGAGTCGGCAGGAGATCCAAGATGAGCTCGATCGCCTGAAGGCCCAGCTTAGCGTCGGCGGCGGCGCCAGCGGTGTCCGAGCGAGCCTCGAGGTTCCGCGCGAGGGGCTTTCCGCCGCCCTCCGACTCCTGGCCGAGGTGCTGTGGGAGCCGTCGTTTCCCGCTTCCGAGCTAGAGCTATTGAAAGAAGAGGAGTTGGCCGGGCTCGAGGACGCCAAGCGAGATCCTTTTCAAATCGCCTCTACTGCCTTCGACCGACATGTCAATGAATGGCCCGAAGATGATCCCCGCTACGTGGAAACACCGGAGGAGGCCATCGAGCGCACCCGAGAGACCTCTCTCGATGAAATCCGTCGGTTCCATGCCGACCTCTCCGGGGCCTCGGTCGCGGAGCTCACTGCGGTCGGCGACTTCGATCAAAAGGAGCTCGAGGCGCAAGTGGCCGGGCTTTTCGGGAACTGGGAAAGCCCCAAGCTCTATGAGCGACTCGGCCCTCCCTATCGAGAGACGGCTCCCCTCGTGCGAAAATTCGAGACGCCCGACAAGGAAAGTGCGGCCTTCGTGGCCGGCCATCCCATCGCCCTGCGGGATGACGATCCGGACTACCCGGCGTTGGTGCTAGGAAACTTCATGACCGGCGGCGGCTTCCTCAGTTCCCGTCTCGGGAATCGAATCCGTAACGTGGATGGCCTGAGCTACGGGGTGGGATCCTTCTTTTCGCCAGCGCTTGGGAAAAAGACGCAGGGTTCGGCGCCTATGCGATCTGTGCGCCGCAAAACGCATCCCGCGTCGAAGCCGCGTTCAAAGAGGAGATCGCCAAGATCCTGGAGAGCGGCTTCACCGAAGAAGAGCTCCGGTCCGCCAAGAAGGGTTGGCTCGAGGCCAGGCAGATCTCGAGAGCGAAAGAAGATGAACTGGCGGGCCGTTTAACGGGACTGCAGCACCGGGGGCGTACGCTCGAGTGGGAGGCCGATCTCGAGGCCCGAGTCCAGGCCTTGGCGGCCGAGGAGATCTTGGAGGCGATGCGGCGTCACATTGATCTGGACAAGATGTCGATCATCCAGGCGGGAGACTTCGCCAACGCGCGCCAAGAATCTCCCAGTCCCTAGCGGAGTCGGAAACGTTCTTTACTCTCCGATCCCAACCAGATCCAGCAGAAACGCGTAGGCGAGCGCGGTTTCTTGGTGGCGCTTGAATCGCCCCGACGGGCCGCCGTGACCGGCGGCCATATTCGTCTTCAATATTAGAACGTTGTCATCCGCCTTCAGGGCTCGCAGCTTTGCCACCCACTTGGCCGGCTCCCAGTACTGCACCTGGGAGTCGTGAAGCCCGGCCGTAACCAGCATGTGCGGGTATTTCTTGGCTTCCACGTGATCGTAGGGTGAGTAGGAGAGCAAGTAGTCGTAGTACTCTTTCTCATTGGGGTCGCCCCACTCGTCATACTCGCCGGTGGTGAGCGGAATGTCGGGGTCGAGCATCGTTGTCACCACGTCCACGAAAGGCACATCCGCGACCACGCCTTCGAAAAGATCCGGTGCCATGTTCACGACCGCGCCCATCAATAGGCCTCCAGCGCTTCCGCCCATGGCGAAGAGCCGGTCCTTACTCGTGTAACCCTCCTCGACCAAGTACTCGCCACAGTCGATGAAGTCGGTGAACGTGTTTCTCTTCTCGAGAAGCTTGCCGTCTTCGTACCAACGACGGCCGAGCTCCTGGCCGCCGCGAATGTGGGCGATGGCGTAGCCGAAGCCGCGCTCTAGAAGGCTCAACCGAGCCGAGCTAAAGGTCGCGTCCATGGACAAGCCATAGGAGCCGTAGGCGTAGAGAAGTAGCGGCGCACTCCCGTCTTTCTTCATCCCCTTGGGGAATACGATGGAGATGGGTACCTTTTGGCCGTCTCTCGCCACCGCGTGGAGACGTTCGGTGCGATAGTCGGCGGGATCGAAGTCTCCAACAACTTCATCCTGCTTGAGCAAGGTCTTCTCCTTCGTCACCATGTCGTACTCGTACGTCGACCAAGGCGTGGTCATCGACGAATAGCCGTAGCGCAGGATCGGTGTCTCGAGCTCTCGGTTTGTGGCGGTGTAGGCGAAGTAGGCCGGCTCTCCGAAATCCAAATAGTGCTCGTCACTACCGCCCCCGGAGCTGGCCCAAGGAATGATGCGCATTCGATTGAGTCCGTCCTCTCGGTCGGTCACGACGAGGAAGTCCCGGAAGAGATCGTAGTCCCGCAAGAATATGTCGCTGCGGTGGGGAATGACTTCGCGCCAACTTTCTTTCTCGGTGTTGGCAATAGGTGTTTCCATGAGCCGGAAATTAGGTGCTTGCCAGTTGGTTCGGATGTAGAACTTGTCTGCCAGGTGCTCGACGGAATACTCGTGTTTCGGTTCTCTCGGCAGGATGACCTTGAACTCGCCGATGGGGTTCGCGGCATCTAGGTAACGATACTCCGTGCTGAGTGTCTGGGAGGTGCCGATCAAGAGGTACTTCCGCGACTTGCTCTTCGAGATAAAGCAGCTGAATTCCTCGTCGGGCTCTTCGTACACCAAGACGTCCTTGGCTGGGTCGGTGCCAAGGACGTGCCGATAGATTCGATAAGCTCTCAGTGTCTCGGGGTCCTGCTTGGTATAGAAGATTGTCTTGTTGTCGTTGGCCCAGGCCACGTTGCCGGTGACGTCCGCGAGGACGTCGTCGTACATCTCGCCGTTGGTGAGTTGCTTGAAGCGCAGTGTATAAAACCGCCGCCCCACGGTATCGATGCTAAAGGCGAGAATGTCCCGTCCCGAGCTCACTGACAGGGTGCCGAGCGAGAAGAAGTCGTGTCCCTCAGCGAGCTCGTTGCCGTCGACCAAGATCTGTTCTGGCGCGTCCAGCGAGCCTTCCTTGCGGCTGTAAATGGCGTATTCCGCGTCTCCTTGATAGCGGTGGTAGTAGTAGTAGCCATCGTACGGGAAGGGGGCCGACGCGTCGTCCTTCTTGATCCGCCCTTTGATCTCTTCGAATAGCGCAGCCTGCAACCCTTCGGTGTGCTTCATGACGCCGTCGAGATAGGCGTTCTCGGCGGTCAAGTAGGCGATGACTTCTGGATCTTCGCGTTCCTTCAGCCAGTAGTAGTTGTCGGTTCTGATGTCCCCGTGCTTTTCGAGCTGGTGGGGAACTACCTTGGCCTTGGGCGGTGTGGATTTGTCGTTCGCTTGCACCAAGAGCAAGACTAGCACGGCGATTATCAGAAGTCGCATCGGTTTGTCCTCTCCCTATCGCTTTACTCAGCGGCGCCAGCTCAGTCCGACGAAAGCGCCTCCGTTGCGGCGACAGAGCTCCCGCATCAAGGTCGCGAACCGCACACCGGTGTTCTCCGGAAATCCCGATTGAGAGAACATCACGGGGAAGCCGATGCCGTGGATTCGAACCAAGCGATTTCCTTGCGAATCTTCTTTGTTGATCCGATCGACGGTTCTGACGACATCGTCGATGGAGCGTCCGGTGAACTCGTCACCGAAGACGTAGAGGCTGATCTTCTTGTCGGGGGTGGCGTAGCGCTTGATAGCACGGGTAATTCCTTCCACCGGGCTGCTGTTGCTAAAGGGAGACCATGTCCGGAGCCGGTCGAGGATCACGCGACGCCTCCCCGGAGTGTCTGGAATCCATTTACCGGCGTAGTTT
Organism: Candidatus Marinacidobacterales bacterium; assembly: GCA_965219415.1. GTDB lineage: Bacteria > Acidobacteriota > Vicinamibacteria > Marinacidobacterales > DATDRI01 > CBDCNP01. The sequence continues at coordinate 124,039 of OZ244742.1, read as the reverse complement.
CTGAACATGTGCTGGCCCATGTCGTTCATGACCTGCAGACCCTTCACCTTGGGATAGATGTCGAGCGTCTCTTTCATCTTCCGATTGACCATCGACCAGGCGTAGTTGTGCATGCTGCCCGATGTATCGATGATGAAGATGACGTACTCGCTGTCGACAGGGATCCCTCCCACCGTGGCGTCCTTCGTGTCGCGTCGATGGGCGAGGCCGAGGAGTCGTTTCATCTCCTCGCTCAGCTCCTGCCGGGCGGCGAGCAGGCGACCTTCGACGATGTCGTTGATCTCCGAGAGTTCTTTGCTCGTCGCGTACTCCCCTCGAATCTTGGAGAAGTCCCCTCGCAAGCGAGCGATCCGAACCCGTTCTTTGGAGATCTGCTCCTCCTTGCTGACGAGCTCGCGATTCAGAACGTTCGTCTCGCCACGGATCTCGTAGAGCTCTTCTTGAAGGCGAGCGACCAGACCTTCGAGATCGATCCGAAGCGCCTCGAGCGCTCGTGGCTCACCGATCTTCGTTAATACCAACAGCAGGATGATGGCGCCGAATCCACAGCAAATACAATCCAGAAACGACAGGCTGAACCCTGTCAGGGCGCTTTCTCGCTTCGCTCTTTTCTTCATCTCTACGGCCAGTTCCGGGAAGGACTCATGAACGAGCCCCCGGTTGCGAGAGCGAGCTTCCAGTAGGCGCTAGCAGCCATCGGATCGCCCTCCATGGGGAAGAGGATGATGTTCATCGGTACTTTCGATCGGATCTCTTTCACCGCTTGGTTGAAAAGCTTTACGCGGTCCTTACCGGATATCGTGCCCCGCCGGGACGGTTTTGGACCCTGAGTCGGGAGGCCGTCCAGCAGCAACATGATGTTGTCGGGCGCCGGCCGCAGGTTCCGGATCGATTGAAGTGCTTGATGCAGATTTGTTCCGCCTTGCGGCACCACGCCGCGAAGACGCTGCACCGCGTCGTCGAGTACCTTTCGGTCGCCGCCGTCCAACCAATCACCGTCCGTGCCCGGGATCACCGAGCTCACACGCGTGTTGAAAGTGTAGATCTGAAAGCTCGATTCGCGGGGAATCTGCGTGGTCAACCAGTCGGCGGTGGCCAACGTTTGTTGCCACTTGTCGGCGCGGATCTTGACATGGTCCGGCAGATTCCGGCGTCGCAGTACGTTGACGATCGTCGAGGCGAGCATGCTCGCGGAGCTATCCACCAAGAAGAGAATCCGCCTGCCTCCCACCTTGAGACCAGTGAGGTATTGCCGATCTCCGTCCCCGACGAACGTCCGGATTTTATCGCCGGGAGTCTCTTCGCTGGGAGCCGCCGCCGACAGTCGCTTGACGTCTTCCTCGAGAGACTTCAAATCCGCTTTCAGACGGTTGACGTGCTCTCGTTGTGCGACGGTTGAGTCTTGGTAGGTGGCAAGCTCGACCCGGATCTCCTCGAGCGTTTCGATGAGGCGGCGAGAGAGTCCGGCGGTGACGACGGTTTCCTCCTCGATCACCCGAAGCGAGTTCTTGACCTCGACGAGGTTCTGGTAGCCCTCGAGGACTTCTTCTTCCAATCGGTCGACCTCGCCCTGGAGCTCCCCGGTCATGCGCCCGGAGATCCTGCCGAAGCTGGCATTGACGATCATGAAAAACAGCACCACCGCACCGAAGCCACAGGTCATGGCGTCCAAGAAGGACTGACTCAGTACGTTAATCCTGCGGCGCGTCATCGGAATCCACCACGGCGATCAGGTGCAGCTCGACACCGGGAGTGCCGATTCTCACCCGATCTCTCGCTGCGAGAATCGCCTTCGTTTCGATCCGTTTGTCGTTGAGAAAGGAGCCGTAGCTGCTGTGATCCTCCAGCAAGACTCGTTCCTCGACACGATAGATACTGCAGTGGGAACGTGAAATACCGGCGGAAGACCCGCCTCGCTCGGCCAAGTCGATGCCGTGACTTCCGTCCGGCACGGCTAACCCGATGACCAAAGGGTCCGACGTGATGGGGTGCGCGAGTCCCTCAAATAGAACGTGGGTTGGCACTTTGGATTCTTCGTCTGGAGCCTCGACGGGAGGGGCCGCTGTCCCGCCCTCGGACTCTGGGCCGCCTGGAGATGCACTGCTCAGCGCAATTTGGGTGACGAAAGGTAGCTCCTCCCCAGTTCTGTCGGAACGGAAATGTCCTACCAGCTTCAGGGCACCCTTGGCGCCGGCTGCGCCTGGAAGAGCCACCAGGTCGGGGTTCGCGAGTCTCAGGAAGCCCTCGAGCCCGGGAAGCTCAGTCATTCGTTTCGGCAGTAGCAGCGTTGCCGAATGGCCGGCGGGTTCCAACGCCTTCGCCAGCTGTGCGAAGACTTCGTAGAAGGGTTGGGCGCAGGCAATGATCTGCTCGCGCGTGATCTCGATGGAGTGATTCTTCCCCGCGCCCTTCATGGTGAGAGTGGCTTCGTCTTTCTGTCGAAGCTCGTCGAGCCACACCGGCAGACGAAGGTAGAGAGCTTGCTCGCTCTTGCCTCCATGGAGAGGGTCGAAGCGAGTGGTGCGGACAAAAACCTGAGCGATGAGTCTCACCCAAGCATCGAGCAGCTCCATTAGGCCGACACCGTCGTTTACCTCGATCCGTGCCCGCTTCACTTCATGATTGCGCTCGACTCTAGTCGCCACGGTTCGATGCAGATGCAGATCGAGGTGAACGGCTACCGGTGCCAAGCTGGACTCTTGACCGACGAGTGTCGACGAAGCGACCGAAGAATCGATCATCCCCGCGACCGGCATGCCGCACGCGCGGGCGATTCCTAAGACGAGCCCCAGCTGTTCATGTGAAAAGGATCCGGGAATTGCCAACATTACGTCATCGGCTCGCTCTCGAGTGGATTCCCAAACTTCTTCTAGATGGGCGTGAGCGAGATCGGCTCGACGCAGGGTTGTCGGAAACGGCCGAGGAAGCGGTGTGGTATCCAGCTCTTCCCAAAATCGGTCGTAGGCCCACCGGGGCTTCAACCGGGCGCGGCTCGCCGCCTTGCGTCCGGTGAGTAGGGTTTCTCCATCCAACACGACGACACCAGGACTGGCAGCAATGACCTCGGCTTCCGGATCGGAATCACGCACCGCTTCGATCCCGGTGTCGTTGAGCTCTATAGCTAAGACACTCATCTCGGCTAAGAAACCTGAAGATGTTGGATGAGGTGATGGTCGAGGTAGGTGTCGGCGTCGGCCACCAGCCGTTCCTGCTGGAGCTGCAGCTGGTGCAGGAGAAACATGAGCACGATGCTGATCAAGAGCGCGATAAAGGTGGAATTGAAAGCGACGCCCAGGCTTTGAGTGACACCCGCGATGTCACCTTCAACCGCCTTGTGCGCCTGTCCGAGGGCGTCGCCGATACCGCGGACCGTGCCTATGAATCCGATCGACGGAATGGCCCACGCGATGTAGCGGACCATCGAGAGCTCGGAGTCCAAGCGTTCCGACTCCGCCTCGGCCACGGCGTGGGCCGTGGTTGAGACGTCTTGAATGTTGCGCGTGGCGCCGAACCGGGCGAGCGCCGAAAGCAAGGCGCGTGGGAGCAGCAGGCGTTGTTGGGAATCCGGCAATGATTGGATCTGACGTGCATACTCGCGTGCATCTTCGGGCAAGATCTTGGTCCCCTCCGCGACCGGAACCAAATCCAGCTCGAGCAGGTGTTTCTCGCGTGCGGCGTCCATCGCCTTGTACGACATGATCGCCATCGCCCATAGCATCAAAACAAAGCAAGATTCTTGCTCGAAGTCGCGGACGATCACGAAGACCGATCGTTCCTGAACATAGTTTTCGTCGGCCTCCATGAGTGCCTGTTGTTCAGCCAGGATGTAATCCGCTCGTGGACGAACGACGAGAACGTAGATGGCATGGACGATGATGATCGCGACGATGAGCGACACCGTCTGGAACACGAACTCCACTGGGTATGCTTTCTTCATTCGCCAAGCACCTTTCAGATATCGACTGGGAACGAGATAGCGCTATCGACGGGGACCTTCTCTGAAGGGGTAAAGGGCTCCAGCTCTTTTTCTTGCTGTGCTTCCGTTTGAGACTCCTTCTCTCGTGAAGAGGGTTCCGCTGCCTGTTTGGCATCGGGCGGTTCTTTTGCGTCTTTGGCTTCCGACCCCTGACTGGAGGCGGGTGACCCCTGGGTGCCCATCACCGCACCACCCGCGATCGCGGTGGCCAGAATCGAGTAGAGCAAGTATCTCATCGTGGCTCCCCTTCTCCTGTATTGATGCGCGCTCACTCTTCTGTTGAATGCCTCGTCGCTCTTCGCGACTCGGCCTGCCGCTTCGGGCGTACGCCCTGCGCAGCGGCCGAAGGCTCCGTTCGCGCGCCTAGCACCTTTACGTTTGCAACGTGCCATCGTCTCATTCGGCGTACCGGGCTATTCTAAAGCCCAAATCGGGCCGAGGCTTGTTGCCGTAGTCGCGATAGCTGAGGCGCAATTCGGTAACACTGCCGTCCATCCAGCTCGATCCACGGATCGCATAGAGCTCGCCGTCTTTGGGGCCCAGCGGGTTGCTTTCTACTCCCGCCCCGGACGGAGCGATCGTGTAGAAGTCGTGCATCCACTCCGCAACGTTTCCCCCCAAGTTGAAAATCCCCAGCGGATTCGGCGCAAAGCCTTCTGCGGGAGCGGTGGCGGGGTACGAGTCGTTGTACTGTGGAAGTGTCTTCGGCACCAAGCCGCGTGCGGAGGCGTCGGCATAGTTGCCGGAGTTGGCTGCCACCGGCAGCGAGTCGCCCCATGGGTACTTTCGTCCCGCTTCACCCTCCGGGTAACGCGCGACGCGAACCCACTCGGCTTCTGTCGGCAACCGATAGCCCGCGGTGGGCGGCACCATGGCGACGAGCTTCCCACCACTCGTCGCGTAGGCCGGAGGTAAGGATTCCTTTTGGCTCAACCAATTGCAGTACCGTACCGCGGCGACCCAGGTGACACGGACCACCGGATGGTGGTCGATCTCTAAGTTCAACCCCGCCACGCGTCCGGAACGGTGCTTCGAATCGAATCTACGAAACTGTTGGTTGGTCACTTCTTGCACCGCAAGATAGTAGCGCCGCGTTAGCTCGACCTCGCGGATGGTCTCGTTGGCCCGCCTCCCGGGTTCACGTCTCGATGCTCCCATACGGAAACGCGCCGGCTGGATGAGACGCAGCTGGTGCCCTTCAGATGTGGTGATCACGGCGGGCGTCGAGGCCGCTTTTGCTTCTTCGAGCGTCATCAGGATCACCTCGATCGTTTGCGGGAAGCCTGGTCGTGGTGTGAGCGTGGTGGCGAAGGCTTCATAGCCTTCCTTGCGTACTTCGATCTTTTGAGGCAGGGCGACGAGGCTCAGTGTTTGATTGGCCGAGCCACGTTGCTCGCCATTCACATACAACACCGCATCCGGCGGGTCGCTGACCACTGCCAATTCTCCGAGCAGAGGTGCGAGCTCGATGCTCAAGGTTTCCTCGCTCCCGGATTCGACTCGGGTCTGCTGCGTCTCGGTTTCGTAGCCCACTCGGGACACTTCGATCTCATGGATCACGCCCGGCTTCACGTCGACCGTCAACGGTGTCTCTCCGCCGTAGACGCCGTCCACGGTCACGGTGGCGCCGGTTGGGTCGCTCTCGACGATTAGCAGGCCATCCGCGACGGTGAGCCGAGCCGTGGGAAGCGTCTGCGCCTCACCCGCGACCACTGCCACTCGACTCCGGTAAGGCTTATGCCCTTTCAGCTTCATGGTGAAGGCATGCGCGCCTTCCATGAGTTTCGCCGTGAACGGCGTACTGCCGATCCTCAAGCCGCTGACCTCAATCGTTGCGCCCGGAGGCTGGGACGTGAACGAGACGTCGGCCCAGCGCGGCTCGAGCACAACCTCTAGCGTCTCGGTAGTACCCGCGCCTTCGATGTTCACGTTCGTCAAGAAATTTCTATGGTTTTCGGCGCGGACCAACACTTCGTGTTCTCCAGCGGAAAGCTCTATTTCCGCAACCGGGGTGACGCCGATTTCTTCGCCGTCTATCGTCACCACCGCGCCTTCCGACGGCACCGTCGATAGCACGAGGATGCCGGGACGTTTCTCGAGGACGAAGAGACAGCGTTGGTTGCGTTCATCGGTGACCGTCACCTTGGTCTCGACTCGTCGATAGCCCTCCTTTTCGATGGCTACGGTGTGTTCACCTTGTCGGAGTAGATGTCGGCCGCCGACCTCGAATTTGAAATAGGTCCCTTGGAATTCGATTTGCGCTCCCGCGGGCTCGGTCTCGACCAGCACCGAACGCGCGGTGAAGACGAAATAAGCCACCGCGGCCAAGAGAGCAAGAGAGACCCATAGCACTATCTCGCGCGTGCGGATGGGACTTCGCTCCCGGCGCGTGGGGCGAACGAGGATTGGCTCGAACGTGATCGGCTTCACGGCTGTCCCGGAGACATCGGACATCCCGGGACTGGCGCGTTGGGTCGGCGGGAGCACCGGAGGATCGGTTTTCTGTTCCGCCTTCCACTTCTCGACGCGGAGGTGAATTGCCTCGCTTCCGAGCTCCACGACGACCTGCGTCTTGCCGATCCGGACGACATCCCCATCCCGTAGCCACCGAGATGTCTTCAGTGGAGTGCCGTTGCAAAGGATAGGCAACTCGGAGCTCGCCGGCTGTACGAAGAGCTCTCCCTCGGAAGATCCGATATGGGCTGCGGTTTGGGCGCCGGTCCTCCCGGGAAGCTCCAGTGGAAACTCGTCAGGCTCCAGGCGGCGGGTGCCGCTTTCATCGACGAGGTAGACCGGTACCTTCAAATTTCTTCCTTACAGCGGATGACGAGTGGGGCAGGTGATTTTCCCGCTTCGACGATCAGTTTTAAGCGAACATCGCGATAGCCTGGCCGGCTTCCAACTACTGTGTAAGTGCCCGGACGAAGCTCGAGGCTATGTTGCTCGAACCTGCCGAGGCGGCCGACTTTGTAGACCACCACTTCGGTCTTATCGTCCGATTGGAGTTGAACGCGAGTGACCGTCGAAGCGTCGTCGATGATCTTGACGAGCGCCGCTCGTTGTCGTTCGAGTCGCGGTCCGGCGGGATCGATTTGCGAGGCGGTATCGAGAATGGCCGACGCGGTTTGAAGCACCTTGATGTCGGACAGGCGGCCCGCATTCTCGAAATGAAAGTCTAGTTGATCCGAAAGTGCCGCCCGCCGGTCGGTCTTTTTCTTGCCCTCTTGAGCGAAACGAATCGTGGCATCCAACTCGAGCACGGCCTCATAGTGCTCGGCCGCCTTGTGCCACTCTTCTTTCGACTCTAGCTCCGCAGCGTTCTGGCGATGAAGGGCTATGACTTGAAGCCGCAGGCCCTCTTCCGCCTCGCCGATGGCTTTTGCGACCTGGGCGGCGCCCCACTTGATGCTGCCCGCCTTTTGGAAGGCTTCGCGCGCGGCTCGGTAATCTTGACGGTTGATGGCGGAGAAGCCCTCCGACATGGCTGTTCGAAACGCACTTTCCACCATCGTTCGCTCGACGCGTCCCAATGCGTCCCGGGCCGTTTCGGACCGAGAATCTAAGGAGAGCGCTCTCTTGTAAGTGTCGGCCGCTCGAGCCAGATCGCCATTCCTCTCGTGCTCCGCACCCTGTGCGAGCAAAGAGACGACCTCATTGGAGACGCCCGCTCGCCTGAGGCCGTCGAGTGCGGCCCGATTGTTCGGTTCGACCTTCGCGGCGAGTTCGAACGCGACCCTGGCGGCGCCCGAGTCACCTCGGTCGAGTGCCCGCTGTCCTTGCGCCAAGGCTTCACTTAGAACCTCGACGGCTCGAGAGGACAGGGACTGGAAACCCGCGGCCGCCTCTTGGTACCCCTCGAGAGCGCGTTCATATTTCCGAGCGCGGAGTTGTTCGTCACCCGTTTCGAGCGCTGCCATCGCGGTGGGGTACTCATCGCCGCCCCAAATCGAGACGCTCTTGAATTGGAGCTCATCGCGCCAGCGGACGGCGGTCTCGCGCGCTTGTTCGGCGAGTGTCTTGAGCTCCGCTTCCTGCCGCAAGTCGGAAACAACCGGAGGCCGAGCCTCTTGACGCTCCGCCGATGTCTCACCCTGTTTAGTTTGACTGGGCGGTGACCGGTCCGGTACCCAACGGGGGAGGAAGACAAAGACCGCGATAGTCGCGAGAAGGAGAACCCCGAATGTGGCGATGGTCAGCCATCCGACGCCGCCGCCCGAGGATACTCTCGGTTGAATCGGCGAAGCCGCAGAGGTGGCTACCGGTCCAATGGTCTCGACGCGTGGCGGCGGGGTGACCTTCACTTTCGGAGGCACCTTCGGTTCGACGATTTGAGCGGCTGTCCCGACGATCGACTTCCTGATCGACGCAAGCGTTGCTTTGACCTCGCCCATATCGTTGGGGCGGTCCGCAGCGTCCTCGCTGAGCAAAGATGCCAAGAGCGAGGTCAGATTCTCCGGCAGCTTCCGGTGATCGCTCAAGAGATCATAAAGGAGGGTGCCGAAGGCATAAATGTCGTCGGCGCGCATCGGCTCGTCGCCGGCACGTTGCTGTGGGCTCATGCTGGAGGGCGATCCACCACCGGTAATCTCCGAGGGGTCGGACGGCGAGTCGAGCAACCCCGCCACGCCGAAGTCGAGAAGTTGCGGCTCGCCGTGCCGATCCAACAACACGTTGGCGGCTTTGAGATCGCGGTGCACGACGCCTTGCCGGTGCGCGTAATCGAGAGCGTGCGCAATCGGCAGGGCCGCGCCCAAAATGTCTTCTAATGGATGGCCTCGAAGCTGACCGATGTCTTTCCCCTCGACGTAAGCCATGGAGATGAACCGGACGCCTTCTTCTTCGTGCGTGTCGTAAACGCGCACGATGTTCGGGTGAACGAGTCGACGGGCGTTCCGGCACTCGCGTTTGAGAAGCGCCACGCGTTCTTCGGAATAGCCTAGCGAATCATCTGGCGGGAGCACTTTAACGACTACTTGCTCTTCGAGCGCGTGATCCTCGACTAGCCAGACTTCGCCCATTCCTCCCTGACCGAGAGGACGGATTAGAGTAAAGCGTCGGCCGAGTGATTGACCACGGGCCAGCGCCATGGAGCTCCGGTCGCGGGCCTCAGGGATTGGATGGCCCCGGCTCGGCAAGCGGTATCTCGGAGTTGGGATCTATGGGGAGTCCGGTTTCGGTAGCAAAGATTTTACGAAGCAGATTACGCCAGGTCGTGTATTTAGTTTCGACGGAGCCGGTGAGTCGTGTGACCTCGCCTTCCATATCGATGAGGAGCGGTGCCATCCCAGCGTCCAGAGATGCGGCGAGCTGTTTGAGATCCTCACTGTACATCTTGGCTTCGCCGAAACTGTCCATTCCGGACTTGATCAGAACCGACCCACCGATCAGACCGACGTCCCGAATCGCTGGGTCTTTGGATACTACGCCTCCGACAATCCCTGCGACACCGGCGAGCGTCTTAATCCACGCCTCTTTTCTCGCCTTGTCCAACGCATCCTGGTCTTTGTAGCTTTCGGCCCGCCAACCGTCGTAGTCCTCGCCCATCGTCGCGTAGAAGTTGGCGTAGAACTCGTTGAGCGTGTCGATGAACATGAAATCCCGTTCGCGAATGTTGTTGACGCGCACCATCATCGGATCGTCGACCGCTGGGAGCTTCCGGATCGAGTAGCGCCCTTTCTTGTCAATCTTCAGGTAGTCCTCGAACGGCGTGGGCGCTAGGTCCATCGCGAACTTGAGCTGCGACAGCAGGCGCACTTCTTGGATGTCTTCTTGATCGAGCTTTCGCCGCTTCTCGAGAAGGTCGTTGGCGATTTCGTTGTACAGAGACTGATAAGGATCCGGGTGCTCGACAACCCCTCTTTTTTTTATGTAGGCGCCCACGCTAGCTTCGCGTTTGTATTCCTCGTTGAGCCATTGCTTGCCACGTGAATCTACGACCGAGATCGCGATTTCTAATCTCTTCCCGTTCGATTTCAGGATGGTCCCGAAGACCGTGACATCGACGGCGTTTGTAGCCGGGACCACACGAACCGCGCCCCAGTAACCCGTGGACTGGAGGGTTTGCATCAGCTGGAAGGGGATGTATCGTGCTTCGGATTCCCGAATCTCCGGAAAGACACCTTTTTCTTCCAGGGCAAAGAGGGCCTCATCGTCTTCCGGCAGACCGGGATCGAACACCCGGATGCCGACATCGAGAAGCTCTTCCTCGGGAATCTCGGTTCGCGCTTGGATGAGCACAACCGGATCTTTCTTTCCAGCCTGCGCGGGCGAGGCGGTCAGGAACCCCAGTGCGGCAAGAACGACAATAAAAGCAGGCGCCATCAGCATGCGGGGTAGGAAACGTTGGCTCGGCATCCTTTAGCTCCCTTTCTTGGTGCCTCGCTTATAGGCTCGGTACTCTTCCCATAGTTTCTCACGAAGTTTCGGATCGTCCTCTTGTGTGGCCGCTTCGCGCAACTGCCGGGCCACGATGTCGTCGCCGCTCCCGTCGCCTACGTCGGGGGGGACGCGACCGTTGTCCGAGTCACCCTCGGCCCCTCCAACGGGAGCGCCTGGAGATGAGTCGGCCGGCTCTCCCGCGGGCGCATCTGGAGATCCACCGGTGCCACCTGCGACCTGGGTGGCGCGTCGTTCAGCATCGGCACCGCCGTCGCCAGATTCTCCTCCGTCCCCGCCGTCACCACTGTCAGCGCTCGCTGCTGCGGCCTCTTCTCGCTGCTGCTCCAAGAGCTCTTGTTCGCTCAAGAGCAGTTTGTCGAACTCGCTAAGCGAGGAGTCCAAGTCTTTGTCGAGGCCGGCGCGTTTTTCTTCGGTCGTCTTGGGTCCACTTCCGCTGCCTTTCGAACTACCGCCGGACTTAGCATCCGCCCGGGGTGTTCCTGCGGAAGTCTTTCCCATCGAGCCGGCCTGACCGAGTTTGCCCGCCCCGGCGGCGCTCGGTGTGGACCCGGTCGCCTCACCCCTTTTGGACTGACCGCCACCAGGCTGCTCTCCGGCTTCGGCACTCGTTTCGGTCCCCGAGGCCGAGCCGTCCCCGCTCTCTTCACCTTTCGCACCATCTTCACTGGAAGGCGTCGATTCAGATTCCGCTCCCTTTCCTTCGCTGGATTCTTCCCGGGAGGGGGACGTCGAAGGCTCACTCGGTGACGGGTTTGAAGGTGGCGTCGTCGAAGGGGGAGAGGGGAGAAACGGTACTGAAGGCGGAGACGGTGGCGTCGGCAACGACGGTACGGAGGGCGTCGACGAACGACTCGAGCATCCCACCACCACGGTAAGCAGAATGGCTAAGCCAGCCAGTCTCACGTTCCCCTCAACGCTCTTTGTGACGTTCATAAGATGTACCTCTCCACTGTGGACGCCCCAACGGAGCACCCCTCATGGTATCTCAAAGTGCAAATTCAAGGCCACCCAACAGCACCAGCGGGTCGCGAGGAGCTCAACCCGTAATCGATTTTGATGGAGTGACTTAGGCTGTCGTTTCGCGCACGATCATACCCTACCTGGAGCCGTCCCTCACCGGGGATCTAGGACGGGGCGTCCACCCCGGATGACACTGCCTATTCGCCCGGTTAGGGTTACTAACGGTAAATAGAGATCTATTGAAATCTGTCGGAACGTTTCGAGGGAAACGGGCCCCGTTGAATCAGGAACCCGCCGTGATCAGATTTGATCAACGTCTGGAGAGCGTGGTGACGGTACTGCAAACCCAAGGCTGGCAGGTGTTGACACAAAATCAGCCACGGGGGACACTACTTCTTAACCTTTTGGTAAGGAGAAAAACGCATGAAGCGCACGGAACGGCATCATTTGAAGCAGAACGCCCTACTCCACACGCTGGAGCGGTTCATGGGTTGGACGGCTGAGAACCGCCACTCTCTGATGACCGGGGGGATCGCGGTCGTGGTCGCCGCCACTATCGTCGGAGGCATCTACGTCTACCGGCACGGGCGGGATCAGGCAGCAGATACCGCGCTCAGCGGCGCGTTGGAGATCTACCACGCGGTGGTGCGCGAGGACAGCATCATATCGGGTCCGGCCGCGGGACCGACTTTCAACAGCCAGGAGGAGCGCTATGTTGCGGCGCTTGAAGCCCTCGAAGAGGTCGAGCAGAAATACAGCGGCATCAAGCAAGGACGAGCGGCGCGTTACTACATGGCACTATCGAAGGCGGGGCTCGGCGAGCTCGAAGAGGCCGAATCACTGCTGGGACGTGTCGTCGACAAGCGGGGAGATCTACTTTACTACCTCGCATCTCAGACTCTGGCGACGGTGAAAGGGGATCGCGGCGATCACGCGGCAGCGGCGGAGATGTATCGCGCACTCGTGGACGACGCGAAAGGGCCACTTCCAAAAGACCAGCTCTTGTTCCGGATGGCAGAGCAACTGGAAGCGGATGGCAAACTGCAGGAAGCGCGACAGGCCTACAGGCAATTTCTCGAAGACTACCCGACATCACCGCTTCGCACCCGGGCGCAAGAGAAAAACGAGCTTCTGGAGTTCCGCCTGAAAGCTTGAAAGGCTCTCCTGCATAGGATTGTCCGTAAAGAGGGATTGAATGCGATCTAAGCGTTGGATTTTCTGGCTCTTCCTGATCGTGGGCTCATTGGTGATGCTCTCGGCAGCGAGCGTCTACATGCTGGTTCAGGGGCTTAACCTGGCGGCGCCCGACGTGGTCAGTGGCTCGACCCTGACCCTCGATATGACGGGCCCGCTACCGGAAGATCGACTGTTCGATCTCAGCGGGCCGTTCTTTGAGGTCGACACCGTCACCTTCAGGGAAGTCTTAGACTCCGTCCGGCGAGCCGAGAGCGACACGCGAGTCGAAAGCCTTCTGCTCCATTTCCGAGGAACGGGCATCGGGTGGGCAAAGGCGGGCGAGCTCCGATCCGCGCTCAAAGATTTCGTCGCTTCGGGGAAGAAGCTAGTTTCCTACATCGAGTACGGCGGGACTTTGGACTATTACGTAGCTTCCGCCGCCGAAGAGGTCTTTATCCATCCTCAAAGCATTTTGGATCTTCGCGGGCTCAACGCCGAGGTCACCTTCATGAAGTCCACGCTCGGCAAGCTGGGAGTCGAGGCGGAGTTCGAACAGATCGGCGCATACAAGAATGCACCCGACGTTTACACAAGGGAATCCCTCAGCGAGCCCCACCGGGAGGTGCTCACATCGATCGTCGAAGATCTCTACGACCGGTTGGTGGGCTCCATTGCGGTCTCGCGCAACATGACGAACGCCGAAGTGTACGCCCTTTTCGATCGGGGACCGTTCCGCGCGGCAGAAGCACTAGAGCTTGGGTTGGTTGACGAGCTTCTGCATAAGGATGAAGTCGAGGCACGCCTCGCAGAAGACGGCGAGGATTTCGAACCATTGACGGTCGCCGACTATCAAGCGAACAGCAATGATGGTTTGGGGATCGACGGTCGCCCGAGAATTGCGCTGATCTACGGCGTGGGGATAATCGTCAGCGGTCAAAACGACAATGATCCTTTGGACGGTCGCATCATGGGGGCGGACACGCTGGCCTCTACTTTCAAGCAGGTTCGCGAGGACGACTCGATCGAAGCGGTGGTCTTCCGAATTCAAAGCCCCGGTGGCTCGGACGTCGCGTCCGATGTGATCTGGCGCGAGGCAGCACTCACCATGGAGAAAAAGCCGGTGGTGGTGTCCATGTCGGACGTGGCCGCCTCGGGCGGGTATTGGATCGCCACCGCATCGAATGCGATCGTCGCCGAGCCATCGACCCTCACTGGGTCGATCGGGATCTACGCGGGAAAATTCAATTTGGACGGACTCTACGAGAAAATTGGTTTCAGCCACGATCGCGTCATGCGAGGCGCCAGCGCCGATTTTTGGAGCAGCTCTCGATCTTTTAGTGCCGATGAACGTCAACGGCTTCGGAACATTCTCCAGTCGGGCTACCAACGTTTCCTCGAACGAGTGGCGACTTCACGAAACATGACACCCGAAGAAGTGGACGCCATCGCGCAGGGAAGAGTGTGGACCGGAGCTCAAGCGTGGGAGATCGGTCTGGTGGACGAGTTGGGTGGCTTGGATCGCGCCGTGGCTCTGGCCCGGGAAAAAGCGGACATCGCCGAAGATGCGGAAATACGTTTGGAAATCTATCCCGAGAGGGGAACCTTCTTCGACATGTTGTTCAACAAGATGGTTTACGGAGCTCCCGAGGTGACGGGCGTCCGACACTTCATTTCTGAGCGGTTGCTCGCTGAGTCACCCGTGCTGCGCCTCCTGACGGAGACACCCCGACTGGCACTCATGCCCTTCGACGTGACGATTCGCTAGGCTAGAGGCGTCACTTCAACTTGCCTTTGAAGATATAACCCAAGAACTTATAGACCAGCTTCGCGGCCAGAAAGTTGGGGGCGCCCTGCCCAGGCAGGGGGGCCAGCTCGTTCACATCGAAACCGACGACGGTGCGGTTTTCGGCCACTCGTTTCAGCAAGTGGCAAGTCTCGTACCAGCCCAGGCCGCCGGGTTCGGGTGTTCCTACCGCGGGCATGATCGAGGGGTCGAGCCCGTCGAGATCGATGGTGACGTAGACCGGATCGCCCAACGCCTCAACGACTTCCTCCTGCCAGTGCGGCGCGCGCTGAATGTGGTGTGCAAAAAAAGCCTTGGTCGGAAGCGAAGGCAATACCTCCACTTCTTCTTCGGATAGGCTTCGGAGCCCCACCTGGACTCCGTTGGCCATCTCCAGCACCCGCCTCATGGCACAAGCGTGACTGTACTTACTTCCTTGGTAGGTGTCTCTCAGGTCACCATGCGCATCGATCTGCAAAACAGAGAGCTTCGGATTCTTATCCACGACCGCTCTTACTAGAGGGGGAGTGATGGTGTGTTCGCCCCCGAGCGCCACCAAGAATTTTCCGTCGTCCAGAACGCTCACTGCTGCTTGCTGGATGCGCTCCACCATGTCGGCAGGCGACGTGGTCAAGGTCTCGATCTCCGGCAGGGTGTGTATTCCCAACCTCGAGACGTCACCCTCGATCTCCTCGTCATAGCTTTCGAGATGGCGCGAGGCGTTGATGATCTCTCGCGGGCCGTCACGAGTCCCCGCCATGTAGGACGTCGTGGCCTCGTAGGGGATGGGGAGGATCGCGATGGCCGCCTCACGGTAAGAGTGCTCCTCGCCTTCCACTCCTAGGAAATTGAAGGGCTCCGCCCTTGGGTAGCCGGCTGTAATGGTCTTGTGCCTCCGGGCGAGAAATGTAGCAGAAGTACCGGGTGTTAGTCGAGGCGCTTCTTCAAATCGCTCAGCGTTTGAAGCGCTTCTAGGGGTGTCATCTTATCCAGATCCAGTTTTCGGAGCTCGGACGCGACTCGGTCCTCGACTTCCGCGAACAAGGCGAGCTGCCTCTCGGAGGTGTCGGACGGTGCACCGGCGCCGACGGAGAGACGCGGTCGCCCCTCTAGATCGAACTCGCTTTTTTCAAGGTTGGCGAGAATCTCCTGAGCTCGGCTGATGAGGGAGGGGGGGAGACCCGCTAGACGGGCGACCTGGATCCCGTAACTCCGATCGGAACCACCGCGCACAACCTTGCGGAGAAACACGATGTCTTCTTTCCACTCACGCGCCGCGACGTGGTAGTTCACAACACCCGGGAGCTCGGCCGCGAGATCGGTGAGTTCGTGGTAATGCGTGGCAAAAACCGTCTTGCAGCGAAGTTTCTTGTCGCTCGCGATGTACTCCGCTACCGCCCAGGCCAGCGACAGGCCGTCGAAGGTCGCGGTGCCCCGCCCGATCTCGTCGAGCAGAACCAGACTGCGGGTCGTGGCGTGATGAAGAATGTGTGCCGTTTCCTGCATTTCCACCATGAAGGTCGACCGGCCCCGAAAGAGATTGTCCGAAGCCCCCACTCGGGTAAAGATGCGATCCACGATCGGAAGCTTGGCCTCTAGGGCAGGAACGAACGAGCCCATCTGCGCCATGATCACGGCCAATGCGGCCTCACGAAGATAGGTCGACTTGCCGCCCATGTTGGGTCCGGTGAGTACGATCAAGTGGTTTTCCTGATCAAGGTCGATGTCATTCGGCACGAATGGCTCCCCGAGCGTGGCTTCGATGACGGGGTGGCGCGCTTGCTTGACTTGCAGATCGAAACCATCGTGGAATCGGGGCTTGGTGTACTGGGAAGACGCGGCGACTTCGGCGAGGGCGCCGAGCACATCGATGGTTGCGATGGCCTGCGCGGTCCGTCGGATGCGAGCGGCTTGGTCGGCCACGCGACCGCGAAGAGCTTCGAAGAGCTCGGCCTCCATGACCGAGATGCGTTCTTCGGCGGTCGTTATCTTCTCTTCATACTCTTTTAGCTCGGGAGTGATGTACCGTTCGGCGCCGACCAATGTCTGCTTGCGAATGTAGTCATCGGGGACGGCATCGAGTTTGGACTTGGTGACCTCGATGTAGTAACCGAACACCTTGTTGAAGCGAACCTTCAGGGACCCTATGCCGGTGCGCTTGCGCTCGCGCTCCTCGATGTGCGCAAGGGTTTGTTTGCCTTCCGAGCGAAGACGCTGGAGCTCGTCGAGCTCTGCCGAGACACCCTTTCGGATGACGCCGCCGTCTCGTATCGTGGCGGGAGGCTCCGAGACGACCGTGGTCTCGACGTCAGACCGAACGTCTTCGAGCGGATCCATGTCCTCGGTCACCGTCTTCAAGAGCGGTGCGCGCAGCTCTGATATTAGGGTCGACAAACGGGGAATGACGGCCAAGGACTCGCCGAGCCCGACGAAGTCACGCGGGCTAGCATTTCCCAGCGTTATCCTCGAAAGGACGCGCTCGATGTCCACCAATGGCTTGAGCGCACCGGCGAGTTTGGTTCGTGTGACGGTGTCGAACGCCAGCTGCTCGACGGCGTCCAGCCGCCCGCCGATGGCCTCCATATCGACCAAAGGGCGGAGTAGCCACTGCTTCAGCATCCGTGCGCCCATCGGGTTTTGGGACTTGTCGAGAATCGAAAGGAGTGTTCCTTGTCGGCCGCCTTCGGAGAGGGAGTTGGTGAGCTCGAGATTCCTGAGTGTCACCGGGTCGAGGATGAGATGTTCGCCCTCTTCGCGGTAGCGCAGGCTCGATATATGGGTCAGCCCGGCGTGCTGTGTCTCTTGAAGATATTGCAGCGCCGCTCCCGCCGCCGCCACGGCGAGCAGCCGCCCCTCGCAGCCGAAACCATCGAGCGAAACGGTACCGAACTGGCGAAGGAGTAACTCACGTGCCGCCTCGTACTCGAATCGCCAGGGTTCTCGTGGCGTCTCGACCGGGCGTTCCTCGCCGCCGACACCGTTAAGGATTTCGCTGCTGACGGTAGAATCTTCGGGGAAAACGATCTCGCGCGGGCGATACGTGGCGAGCGTGTCCTTGAGTTTTTGCCAACGTCCTTCACCGGAATGCTCAGACGTGAAGAAGTCTCCGGTCGAGAGATCGACGAGTGACATGCCCACTCCGTCCTTACCTGGGGCGACCGCCATCAAGTAGCTAGCTTCCTTGTCATCCAAGTAGCCCTGGTGGAGGTAGGTCGAGGGAGTGACGATGCGCACCACCTCGCGACGAACGATGCCCTTTGCTTGGCGAGGATCCTCGACCTGTTCGCACACCGCGACCTTGAAACCCCGACGGATCAGGCGACCGATGTAGGTATCGGCTGCGTGGTGGGGGATACCGCACATGGGGATGCCTCCACCGGAGGCGTCTTTTTGCCGAGATGTCAGTGTGAGCTCCAGAGCGCGGGATGCGGTCAGGGCATCGTCATAGAACATCTCGTAGAAGTCACCCATGCGGAAGAACACGATGGCGTCGCCAACTTGTCGCTTGGCTTCGTGAAATTGCCGCATCGCGGGCGTGACGGTGCTCTTCTCGGCCATCGGGCGGATTGTACACTGAAAGCAGAGCCGGGCCGTCAGTCGACGCCGTTGCCGCTTTGAGCAGAGCCAGACGGTCTGACTACCACTTCCGGGCGTCAAAATATGAGGGTGCCAAAATGCAAGCTCGCCAGACGCCAGTTTGAATCCGCCAATTTGGCTGCATAAGATGTTCCGGATGAAGCTCTTGGCGGTCGATAGCACCGGGCCGAACGGAAGCATCGCGCTGCTCGATGACGACGAGCTCGCCGGGTTTGCCGGCTTCATGACCCGTCGAGGCCACGCGCAGAAGCTTCTCCCGGAATTGGACCGCCTCTTCGATCGGATCGACTCCTCACTCGACGCGGTCGAGGCCTTCGCGGTCGCGGCGGGGCCTGGCTCGTTCACCGGCCTTCGAATCGGGCTCGCCAGCGTCGAGGGGCTCGCCTTCGCGACCGGCCGTCCGGTGGTCGGTGTTTCGACGCTAGAGGCAACTGCGTACAGACACCGGTCCCACGCGGGCCTCATCGCGTCCGTAATAGACGCACGTCGAGGGGAGATCTTCGGCGCGTTGTTCCGGGGCGATGGGCACTCCGTCACCGCGGTCGGGAAGCCGGTGTGCGAATCGTTAGAAACGTTCCTGGCTCGGATCCCCGTGGGGGATCTCGAGGGAGATGGCCGGCCAATTTTGTTCGGTGGAAGCGGTCTCGAAATCTATGGAGACCGAATCCGCGAGTCGTTGGGTGAGCGCGCTGAGCTTACCGAGCCCTTCTTGTTTCTTGGTGAGGAGGTGGCACGTATCGGAAAGCGTCTCCACGAGCAGGGCGAGGCGGCTCCACTAGGGGGACTACGGGCTCTCTACCTGCGTCCATCGGATGCGGAAAAGGCACCGAAACGATGATGGCTTCCATCCGTTACTCCCTCTCACTCGGAGGGACTGAGGGCGTCAAAACATGTCGTGCCGCTATCAATGAACTCAGACGCCGGGTGAGGGCATGAGCGTCGAACGCGCTCGCCAAGAGGCCCGCTCGTTCTACCGGCTCGAGCCGATGAGAGTGGAAGACATTCCCCAAATCACTGTGATCGAGGAGGCGTTCCAAGATGAGATCGGCAAAAACGCTTTCAGTTACCCGGTGGTCGCCCGTCCGGTTTCTTCGAGCCCGGGGGGCTCGGATTTCGTCGCCGGCTACAAGCGTCACGTGGGTAGTCTTCAACGAGCTCCACGTCCAGAACGTGGCCGTCCATCCGCAACATCGCGGAAGAGGGCTTGGCAGGTTTCTGGTCGAAGAAGCTCTCGAGCTTGGACGAGCGGCGAGATGCCTCGGCGCGTTTTTGGAGGTGCGAGAGTCGAACACCAACGCGCGCCAACTCTACGTCTCGATGGGATTCCGCGAGGTAGGTAAGCGGAAGAGGTATTACAGTCGCCCGCGGCAACATGCCATCCAGTATCGAAAGGAAGCCCCTCTCATAAACAATCAGAGCGACTGAACAAGTCGATGGCGAGTCCCCTCCGAGTGCTGGTACGAGTCGCGCCGGACATCGCTCTTGCCGGGCTTATCCTTGTCGGCGTCTTTCGACCGCAGCTGCCGGACGTTCTGAAGGCAAATTGGGTGGCCTCGATCGTTCTGTTGGGGATCACGGCAGCGCTCCTACGGCTGATCGAGGCTCGCGAGCGACGACGCGAGGGTCAGAAAGATCCCTTTCCCCTAGTACTGGGCGCCGTCTTCGCACTCACCTTAGTCTCTTTGTACATCCAACCGCAACGTGTGGCGAGCGACGGGGTTCACTATTTCGCGACTCTACGGTCGATTGTCGTGGACGGAGATCTCGACTTCGAGAACGAGTACCGCATTCTCGGCGCCCAGGAAGGGTACTTTCTCCCGACGGAAACCGGCCGGTTACCCAACAACTTTAGCGTCGGCCCGGCACTCCTGTGGAGTCCGACATATCTAGTGGTGCACGGCCTCGGACACATTGGCCTTTTCCGGCCGACCGGAATCGGGTATCCGTATTTCACCGCCATCTCCACGGTCACCGCCTTCGGGGGTTTTCTCGGAGTCCTGTGGCTCTACGGGTTGGTGCGCCTCCACTTCGAGAGTGCGGTTGCCTTCGCCGCGTCGCTACTTATTTGGATTGGAACTTTTCATTTTTGGTACATGGTATTCGAGCCTTCGATGTCTCATGCGTTCGGAATGGCTTCGGTCACGGGGTTTTTGTTGCTGTGTCATCGCATACCCGAAAACCGTTGGGACTACGCCTTCCTGGGCCTGGCGGCGGGACTAGTCGTTTTGGTGCGCTGGCAAAACATCGTCTTCGTACCGGTCGGGCTCGTCTTTGCTTGGAAAAAGACGGAAGTTTGGAGAAAGAGTGGGTGGCCCAAGTGGCAGGAGGTTGCGGTTGGCGTGGGAACGGCGGTCGCGGCGTTCTTGCCGCAAATGATCTTCTGGAAATTGATCTACGGTCATTTTCTTCTCGTCCCGCAGGGCGGTGGCTACATGAGTTGGGCGTCGCCCGAGCTCGAAGCTGTCCTCTTCTCGTCGCGCCACGGATTACTCTCCTGGTCCCCGTTGCTGTGGTTGGGATTGCTAGGGTTGGTTGGTCTGACGCGGAGGGCGCCCGTCTTGGCGGGAGGCTTGCTCGCCGCCTTCGCGCTGACGCTTTACGTGAACGCGGCGGTTCACGATTGGTGGGCCGGAGCCTCCTTCGGTGCTCGGCGGTTCGATGGCGCGTTGGCGGGCTTCGGATTAGGGCTGGCGATGTCGCTCGAATGGCTCGTACCGCGAATACGGAAACATGCGCTCCTTGCGGTTTCTGTAGCCCTTGCCCCGTTCTTGATCTGGAACCTGGCACTGATGGGAGCTTATTCGCGTGGCGCGATTCCAATGGATGGTCCGGTTTCGTTCCGGTCCGCGGCCGGTGACGCTACCGAGCTCATTTACCGGATGATCGGATACCCGTTTTCTTGGCCGGCTGCGCTGCTCGAACGGTACCGAAGCGGTGGTCCGATAGCCGTTTACGATCTCGCCGGCGCGAAATACCTATCCAATAACGTCGAGATTCGGATGGGGGACACTGATGCGTTGCATTTGGGGCGGGGCTGGTCACTGCCACAACGAAGAAGAGGGCGAACCGTGCGTGCGGTGGCGCCGCATGGGGCCTCGATCTATCTGGCCCTACGAGAACCGGCTCCCTATCGATTGAAGCTCGAGGGGCGTTCCGAAGGACCACTCTCCCTCTCGTTCGGGGCGCACGCGCTGGGAAGCGTGGACCTGGGAACCGATGGAGGGAGCGCCGAAGTTTCTGTGCCTGCGGAGGCGATCGTCACAGGCATCAACGAGCTGATCCTCGTGCCGGAGGTGGGCGCCGGCGCCTGGGTCGCGAGCCTGTCCCTGGTGCGACCCGGTGAGCCCCGATGAGCCTGCCCGACGCGGTCTGACGAGACATGTCGAGGTATGAGTTCTCGGCGGCGCGAACGGGTTGCACCCAGAGAAGGCTTTATGATATTTTTACTCATAGGCCCTTGCGCTATCGTAACTTTCTTCCCAGCCACAACTTAGCCGATTTAACCTATGACAGGAGGGGTGTTTCATGCCGGAGAGCTCCGATGCAGTAAAGGAAGTCCTGCTACAGGAAAACGAGGAGTTTCAGCGACTGACCAAGAAGCATCAGGAACTAGAAGAACGGATTGCATTTCTGTCTGGCAAGATTTTCTTGAGCAACGAGGAGAAACTCGAAGAAGTCACGCTCAAGAAGAAAAAGCTCGCTCTAAAAGATAAGATGGCTTCCTTGATTCGTGAACGCCAAAGCCATGAGACAGCTGGTCATGGAGACACAGGGCACGCACCACCCGCGCCCGCCTAGCCAACCGGCCGTGGAGTCTAACTAGAGTCGTACCCAACAAGAGGGGATCGTCGGATCCTCTCTTGCCACGCTGAGGACTGCACGAGCCACCCCCGGTAAAATGAGGATCGCACAAGAAGGGCTTCCATACATCGGTATTCTTTTCGCAGTTGCCCTCGCGTTGGTGCTCTACCCGCCCACGCGCCCGCTTTCCATTCCGTTTTTCGTCCTAGCACTCTTCGTGACGTACTTTTTCCGTGATCCACACCGGATCCCACCCGAGGATCCTCGCTTGTGGGTCTCTCCCGCCGACGGGAAAATCGTTTACGTCGGGCCGGAAAAAGAAAGCAGTGGGAACCGCGTGCAGGTCAGTATTTTTTTGTCCATCTTCAACGTCCATATCAATCGATCGCCGCTTTCCGGCGTCATCACCAACGTGCGCTATACGCGGGGTCAGTTCTTGCCCGCCTACCGGGAGCAGGCGTCATCCCAGAACGAACAAAACGAGATGGAGCTCACCGTCGAGGGGTCTTACAAGATCGTGGTCCGGCAGATCGCAGGACTGGTGGCTCGCAGAATTGTGTTTTCGAAGAAGAAAGGCGACCATCTAGAGAGAGGCGAACGATTCGGCTTGATCCAATTCGGCTCGCGCGTCGACGTGCTCATGCCGGCGGGAACCAAAGTCCGGTTCGAGGAAGGGCAGCACGTCAAGGGAGGCGAAACCATAATGGCGGAGAGACCATGAGCGCTTCTAAGTCGAAACCACGTCGAGGGATCTACTTCCTACCGAGCCTACTCACGGTAGGCAATGTCTTTTGTGGGTTCTTCTCGATCGTGAGCAGCATGAAGGGAGACCTCGAGCTCGCGGCGATGCTGATCGGTTGGGCGATCGTGTTGGACACTTTAGATGGTCGCGTGGCGCGTCTCGCCAATGCCACAAGCGAGTTCGGAAAAGAGTTCGACTCCCTCGCCGATGTCGTTTCCTTTGGAGTGGCTCCGGGGGTTCTGGCTTATGTTTGGGCTCTCAATCTTTGGCCACGGGTGGGATGGCTCGCTTGTTTCTTGTTCCTCATCTGTGGGGCGATGCGGTTGGCACGGTTCAATATTCAGAGAACAGTGGACGACAAGCGCTTCTTCGCGGGCATGCCGATCCCGGCAGCCGCCGGTGTGATGGCGTCGATAGTATTTATGTTTCCAAGACCCCTCGAGACATTGGCACAAGCGATCCCCATTACCGTCCTGGTGGCGGGGTTGGCACTCCTCATGGTGAGTACCTTGCGGTACTACAGTTTCAAGGACATCGACCTCAAAGGGCGCCATCCTTATTTGGTTATCCTTCTGCTAGCGCTTCTCTTCGTGGCCATCGGGACTCATCCTCAAGTCATGCTGCTCAGCATGTCGGTCACGTACTTGGTGAGCGGGATCGCTCTAAAGGTTTACTCCTTCCTACGTCGCACGAATTTGACTCCGGCACACGAGGAACCGCTTCCCTCGGGGCCCAAGGGCCCGGATGCATGAAGGGCTACCGCGTCGCGGTGGTAGGTCCGCTCAGCCCTTTCGGGCAGCAGGTTCGCCGGCTAGTCGAAGACGGCGACTTCCCGGCCATCGAGATCAAACTCTTCGAACCCACACTCGAATCAAGTTCGACGCTCACACAGTTCCAAGATGACGTATTGGTAACACAGACCCTTGACGCCGATCTGTTGTCTTCCCTCGACGTCATTTTCGTGGGGGAGGGAACCGGAAAAGACGCCCTGGCGCTTGTCGCCTCGGCGGCCGGAGAGGGCGTCCTTACATTCGTCGCCGATAAAGGCCTCACCGCACCGCTCACGGCGCACGGGCTGAACGAGAAGTTTCTTCCTCCCGATGCGCGGTTGGTGGGAGTTCCAAGCACGGCGTCCATTCTTATCGGCAAAGTATTGGATGGCATCGCCGGCACGTTCGAGATACAGCGGGCATTCGCTACCGCCCTATTGCCAGCCTCCGAGCTTGGTGATCGGGGAGTCCAAGAGCTCCATCAGCAGGTGGTGCAGATCCTTAATTTCGGAACGCCTTCCACAGAGGTTTTGGGAGAACAGTTGGCGTTCAATCTCCTCCCGCCGTCCGAACAGCCTGGTGGGGAGTCACCGGAGGCCACGGTGGCGAAGGAAGCCGCGGAGCTCTCCGGACTGGAAGGGGACATAGTTTCGGTGTCCCTCGTGCGTGCGCCCGTCTTTCACAGCTACGCCCTTTCTCTTTGGGTGGAATTATCAGACGACGCGACGCCCGAAGGGATCGTCGCCGGAATGGGAGAGCGGGAAGGGATCGAGGTGGGCGAAGCTCTGGTGCACTCCGCCAGTAACACCACCCCTGTAGGCGTCTCGGGATCGGACAAGGTGCACGTCGCCCGCCTTCGCCCGGACGGTGCCCGAGCAGGGGCCTTTCGGTTCTGGATCGTCGCGGACTCCCTGGCGGTCGATTCTGCCGCCAACTCTCTGGCGCTCGCGCAAAAACTGCTGCAAGCTCGCGGCCTCGAAACTGGCTAAACCGGCTAAGTCATGACCCGCTCCTACCCGACGCAACCCGGCTTCGGAGTGGGGGCAGTCGTTATCGAAGACGGAAAAGTACTCCTCATTCGCCGCGGACAACCGCCGCTCGAGGGGCGATGGACGCTACCCGGAGGCATGGTCGAGCTCGGTGAAACGCTCGAGGACGCGTTGAGGCGAGAGGTTCGGAAGGGACCGGGTGGACCGTTCGCGTCGGGAAGCAGTTGGCCCTTTTCGACTTCATCGAGAAAGACGAGGACGCTCGGATCCGCTACCACTACGTTCTTGCCGACTTTTTCTGTGAGCGGATAGAGGGTACGCTCTGCGCCGGCTCCGACGTCACCGACGTGCGATTGGTCTCGCCCGCCGACCTCGCGGACTACGAGCTCACCGCAAAGGCTCTCGAAGTCATAGGAGACGGTCTGAAGTCACGAAGGGGCGGTGATTCTTGAACTCTGTCCGGAAAGGGTGGAAACGACGGCTTCGGTTCACGGACCCAGTCGGCGGAACGTCGGTACCGCTCCATCTTGCCTTTGCCGTAGTCCATCTCCGCCATGTAGAGATTGTGCGGACGACATAGAAGTCTGACATTTTTGGCGCTTCGATCGCCGCCGAGGCCGTAGGGATCGTGGTGATGAAACTGCAGCCCTAGACGCTCGGGACATCGTCTACCCTCGCTGCTCTCAAACGTGCATTGAGCCTGATCCCGCGCCCACACGAAGCGCTTCACCGGAGCGGGAATTCCGCGCACCCCCGGCGACGTGTCGGCGCGACGCACGCGCGACGGCTATCCGTAGGAAAGCTTCTGCCTCGGACAGGTGCAACACGTCGACACAATACTGAAACATCGATGACGAAGCTTCACGGGCATACAGTCTTCGTGCATCGACTTCGGCGATATGCGCAACGAGAACCGACTCGAGACGCCGCGACTGTTTCAAAACGCTGGACAGTCGAGCAAGAAGCTGGTCATCCGATAGTCGGGAAAGCGATTTCAATTCGTCTTTTTTGTTCATACGCTTTTTATAGCATGGATTTTTTCGACGCTCTGTGTTCGCGCGTGTTGAACGCAAACGCATCGAGACACTTTCGAAGTCTATCCAAGCAAACGAGCGTGCCTGTCGTTCGTTGGTCGCACGTACAGGTCCACTCCAGATCGTACCTGCCATATTTTTCATATCGCTTCGAAAAGACTGTCAAGAAAAAAATGAACTATTTTTCTCAGCGATCTCTATTCTTGCAGAGCCGCGCACTCCAGGACGGGAGAAGACGACTGTCTACTTTCCTTGGAGGCGAGTCAGCGGAACGTTCATCCGGCGGAGCAGATCTTCCAAACGGGGGTCGTCGCGCAACGGGCGGAACCAAGGATCGGTCCCGACCCAGGGAAGCATACTGTAGCGGAACTCGAACGCATCCTTACGAGGCTTATCTCAGAGGAATGTTTTACTTGCACGAATCTACACCGGAAGGAATGCGAAAAGGTCTCCGTCATCTCCATGAGGCAGTCGAAAACGACCCGGCAGACCCGTTCGCCTACGCCGGGTTGGCACTCGGTTACGCCATTCTCGGTCATGGCCCCGGGACAATCCCCCAAGAGGCGTTCCCTCGTGCCAAAGTGGCTGCCCTCCGAGCGTTGGAGCTCGACGACACACTGGCCGAAGCCCACCTCGCTCTAGGGTGACGTCAAGCTCTATTACGATTGGGACTGGCCAGGCGCGGAACGGGACTTGCGGCGTGCTCTGGTGCTCAACCCAAGCTTGGCCGAGGCTCACTACCACTATGCCTGGTATCTCGACCTGATGGGACGCCGGGATGACGCCCTCGCCGAAATGAAACGTGCCCAAGAGATCGATCCGCTATCGCCCCTCTTCACCGCGTGGTTGGGAGGATATTATGTGGCGCTGGGGCGATACGATAAGGCCCTCGCGGAAGCCCGCAAGGCGCTAGAGATGAATCCGAATTTTCCCGTAGGACACTACACTCTGGGGCTGGCCCTTGCAGGAAAGGGAATGTATGAAGAGGCTATCACGGCGCACAAAAAAGCGACCGGGATCTTTTCTCCCCTGCGAACCGGACTAGGGGTTGCCTACGCGCAGGCCGGTATGGGGAACGAGGCGCGGAGGATACTGGCGGAAATGCAGAAGGACGCGACCGCAGGGGATGCTTTCTCTCTAGCTCATGTTTACACGGCCCTCGAGGAAAAGGATGAGGCGTTCCGGCATCTGGAACTCTGGTCGCAAGCCTACCAGCGCAATCTCAGCAATCTGCTCGTAGCTCAAAACGATGTAGCGCGATCGATCGCTCGCAGAATAGAAATAGCCCTGACGCCCGAAGAAGAGGCCCGCCTTTCGACCGAACGGGCGGTCAACCCTCAGACCTTGCTCTCCGCTGGCCGCATCGATCAGCCTCACCGTGATCCCAGCCTGGTCCCCAACCAACTGGGCCGATCCTTCCAAGATCGCCTCCACGTTCAGCTGCTGGGCGATTTCCGCCAGGGGCGTATCCGCTCCCTTGAACCGCATCACGGAAGTCCGCGAAATCACTTTTAGGGCTCCGATCTTGCCCAGGTCGGTGATGAGTGCCTCAGTCATCCCGTCGGAAAAGTACTCCTGCTCCGGATCCCCCGAGACGTTCCTTAAAGGGAGAACCGCGATCGACTGAATTCCGCCAGGTCCGCCTAGAAGTCGGTCTCGAATCTCGCCCAGATTCAAACCCACCACGGCGGGAAGTGCTGCAACAAAGCCCACCATCGCAATCATCGCAGTCCGTCGCAGCCACACTCCGGTCAGCAGGCCGCCGAGACCATCCCGTGCTTCCTCCAGCTCCTTGGCTAAATCACCCGTCGAGGCGTAACGACCTTCGGGCTCTTTCACCAAGCACCGCTCGACCGTGCGCCGGAAACTCCCCGGGAGGCTCGGATCAAGTGGCGTCATCGGTTCGGCTTTGCCCTCGATGATAGCGGCCAGTGTTCCGGCGGCGGTGTCTCGCTTAAATGCCACCTCACCCGTCGCCATCTCATACAGAATCAATCCCAACGAAAACTGATCGGAGCGATGATCCACGGAACGGCCGCTCGCTTGTTCCGGGGACATGTACTGCACGGTTCCTAGAATCGTGCCTATCTGCGTTCCCATCTTGGCCTTCGTCTCGGTCTCGGATTGGATTTCCACCGGCGGACCGGTCAGCTTGGCGAGACCAAAGTCCAGAATTTTCACAAGCCCATCGTCGGTAACCATCAGGTTCTCTGGCTTGAGATCTCGGTGCACGATCCCCGCGGCGTGCGCCTTGGCCAAACCTTCAGCAATCTGGGTGGCGATCTGTAGCAGCTTCTTGGCGGGCAGGGGAGCCTCGGCCAGAATGTCCCTCAAGGTTTCACCCTCCACATGCTCCATCGCAATGAAGGGCGTACCTTCGTACTCTCCGATTTCGTAAATAGTAATGATGTTCGGATGGTTGAGGGCGGATGCGGAGCGCGCTTCCTGCTCGAAGCGTCTCAGCCGGTCCGGGTCGGAAGCCCACTTCTACCGCAAGACTTTGATGGCGACATCACGGCCTAGCGTCTCGTCTCTCGCTTGGTACACTTCCCCCATTCCGCCACGGCCCTTTTCCGCTAGGATTTTGTAATGCGAGAGAGTTCGCCCAACGAGCGTCACTGGGTCTGACTCCCCTCTCCATGTTCGGGTATATCACTGCGAGAGATTCAACCGACGGAGCAACTCTTCGTAGCGGCTGTCATCGCGCAGGTCGTCGAGGAAAGGAAGGACCTCGAGCCAAGGGAGAAAGGTCACGCGATGCTCGTAGGCCGTATCCAGGTACCGGAAGGCCTCATCCTTTTCCCGAGGGCGGCATAG
Organism: Candidatus Marinacidobacterales bacterium; assembly: GCA_965219415.1. GTDB lineage: Bacteria > Acidobacteriota > Vicinamibacteria > Marinacidobacterales > DATDRI01 > CBDCNP01. The sequence goes on along the minus strand of OZ244742.1, from coordinate 95,995 downwards.
ACACGGGCTAGAGACAAAGCGTCCGCCGGGTTACCGTCCGCTTCGATCGCTGCCACGACCTCCCGCGCCTCATCCGGCATGCCTGCCACTGCGTAGGTAATGCCAAGGGAGCCTCTAAAAGGAGGGGCTATTGCCGCCGCCCTTTGATGCGCGGCGATCGCCTCCTTGTACATCTCCATTCGTGCATACACCATTCCCAAGGAGTGATGACCAACGGGAAAGTTCGGATGGAGGTCGAGAGATTTGCGGGCTTCCTCGAGCGCCTCATCGTATTGCCCTTGCGTCATACAGTACGCCCCGAGCCACGCTGGGAAGAGTGGCGAAAGCGGATCCCGTTCCTGGGCGCTCTTCAACTCCGAAATGGCTTCGTCCCGGCGTCCCATCAAGTCGAGATACCAGGCGTTGTGGTAGTGAGCTTCGGCTAAGCTTGGGTTGAGCTCCAGAGCACGCCGCAAGTCCCGTTCCGCGCCCGGCCAATCCCATTCGTAGTAGAGCTTGACGTCACCAAGAGCAAGGTGAGCTTCGGCCAACGTGTCATCCAGTTCCAACGCCCTGACGGCGGCGGCCTTGGCTCGTGCGAAGGCCTCTTGCGGGTTTTCTCCAGGGCCATGGCCGAGAATGGCGTAGCCGAGCGCGAGCCCGGCGTTGGCGAACGGATCAGCGGGGTCGTTTTCGGGATGTGTCCCGAGGTCCGTGGAAAAAGAACGGTGCCCTCCACTCCGTCATCAGAGTATCATATCAGGCGGTGACCTTTGCGTGTTCGAGAACCTCGCTCAGACGTTGGTAGCCGTCGATGCGTCGTAGTTGAATCTGGCCAGAGGCGATAAGCCCAAACAGCAAAGCGACCGCAGACTCCTCGCTGGAGAACGACGCTTGGGTTTTCGTCCGGCGTCGAAACTCGCGGTTGAGATTCTCCAGAGCTTTGGTCGTTCGAATCGATTTCCACATGGCACGAGGGAATTCGTAGAAGGTCAGCAGCTGATTACCGGCCTCCTCTAGGCTTCGGACGACGGCCGGCGCGAGAGGCGTCCACTTGGCGACGAGCTCGTCATAGGCTTTGCGAGCATCGATCCCGTTCTTGGCGTAGACGATCCGGTTGTAGTCACGCCGGAGCTCACGGCGTGCGTGCGCCGGGCAATGTTGGAGCAAGTTGGCGCGCTTGTGCTCGGTACATCGCTGCAACCGGCACCCCGGCCACTTCTCCAGCGCTTTCGTCAGCCCCTTGTGGCCGTCGCTGATCACTAGCTTGGGAGCCCGGAGTCCTCGAGCCTGGAGTCCCTCCAGCACGGAGCCCCGATGCGTCGAGGCTTCGCTCACCGCCAGACGCAATGACAACAGACGTTTGTGCCCGTCTGGCGCGACCCTGAGCGCGACCCGTACGGGTACGCTGATCACACGTTTCGCCATCCGCACTTTCAGGTGGAAGCCGTCCAGGTAAACGATCGCGTAGACCTCCTCGCTGAGAGCACGGTTCTGCCATTCCTCGAAGCGCTCCTTCAGCCGGCTAACCACGCGAGACACCGCGCTCTTCGATAGGTGCTCCTCACCGAGCAGTGGTTTCAGCGCTTTGCGGACCCGGCGGCTATTCGCGCCCGACAAGTACGTCCCCAAGAGCGCCTCGTCGACCTCACGAGTCCGGCGCGCGTACCGGGGCAACAGCTCGCTCCTGAACTCTGTCGTTTCTCCCGTTTCCTCGTCTCGCACGCGGGCTCGTGGCACCCGGAGCTCGCGAGTTCCCACCGACGTCGTCACGCGACGGGTTTCGGCTCCGTTGCGATATCCACGGCGGTCTTCCGCACGCTCGTAGCTACAACACCCCAGCGCTTGGTCGACTTCTTCCTCGAGCACAACCTCGATCGCCTCCAGTACCCGCATACGCAGCCGAAGTTGGACGAACTCCCGGTACTCGCTTACAGACTCCTTCAATATGGTGGTAAGGCTTCTTCATGGCGTAATCCTCCTCCTCGCCTTTCCAGGCGCGGTTTCGTTTTGCTTAACCGGAGGTTACGCCATTCTTATTTCCACGGAAGCGGGACGGATCCGTACCGTCAACCCGCTGAGTGTCTCGGTAAGTGCCTCATCAGTAAGTGGAGGCGGCTCCACTATCGCCTCCGGCAATGCAACCTCGACATGGACGAGCTCCGCCAGTGGCCAGCTACAGTGGAGTGCCGGTTGGGTAGCTGAAAACGTACCGGGTGACGAAGGCAGCCTCGCCTTTGTTCAGGGACTCACCTCTCCGGATGGGTGGCAGTATACTTTTGACGCTGACCAGGACGGCGAATTCACGTTGGACTTCGATGTTAGCGCCAGGAGCTCTTGTCAATAGGGTGTGTAAAAAAGTTCAGGCAGCAGCAACCTTCGACGACTCCGTTACCCTGTCTCCATCTTCAAATCGAACGCCCAGGTGAACCTCTCGCATCAGCTCCGGTGCGTTGAGCCGGCGAAAATTCTTCTCCGCAACCAGAAGCAGTTTGAAGATTGTCGCAGTGGCGGACTCGATTTTCTTGAACCTTTTGGCCGCATCCGTTCTCAATCTCAGTGCAGCGAACGGTGATTCCACGACGTTGCTCGTGCGAAGGTGTTGCCAGTGAGGCTTGGGAAAGGAATAGAAGCTGACCATCCGCTCCCAGTCCTCGTCGAGCACGTGCGCGGCCCCCGGAAGACCCTTGCGCAAGCACCAATCCTGGAACTTGGCCTTCTTCGTCTCGCACTCCTGCAGGCTGGTGGGGTAGGGGGTCGCCGTCAACAGCGGCTTGGCCTGCGCCTGGTCCCTTTTCGGAATCCGGTCCAGTACGTTGAGGATTCGGTGGTTCCAGCACCGCTGCTCCTCAGCTTCTGGAAATACGTTTCGGGTCGCGGCCCAGATGTCGAGATGACCGTCACCGATCACCAAACGGGGACATCTCAGACCGCGCTTCTTCAGTCTCCGTAGCAGCGACGACCATGACGCTTCGGATTCTCGATGCCCGGCCTCCAGCGTCAGGACGATTTTCGTCCCGTCGGACAGGCCACCAACCGCAACTAGCACCGCCGCCTTGTCCTTCTCAAGGCCGGCCTTCACGTACACGCCATCTACCCACAGGGACACGAGCTCGAGTTCGTCCAGTGGGCGAGCTAGCCACTGCTCGTACTCTCCCTGCCATTTCTGTTTCAGCCGCGCCACCGTGCTGGAAGAAAGTGGAGCGTCCTCCCCTAGAAGCCCGCGGAGCGCCAAATCGAAATCTCCGTGAGCTAGTCCATGCAGGTACAGCTCCGGAATCAACTCGCTCACCGTTTCGCTCCGACGCTTGAACAGCGGAAGCACTCGACTTTCGAACCTCTCCTCCACGTCCCCTACTCTCGGCCGGCGAACCGTCACCGTGCCCACGCTCATCGTCAGCTTCCGAGGCTTACCGTATCCATTTCGATAGCCCGCCGTTGTGTCCACGGGCTTCCGTCTCTCCGATTTCTCACGCCCGAGAAGCTCCGTGACTTCGGCTACCATCAGCTCCTGCACCCAATCCTGGATCTCGAGCCTCGCCCACTTCTCCAGCGACTCCCAAGCCACCCTTGACGAGCTCCGTCGTCTTGTGGTCTTTTCCTTCATGGCGGTGTCTCCTTCCGTTGGCCCCTTCACGCCGTGTTTCGTGACGCGGAAGGTTACTCCCGGACTCAATCCATTTAACTTCAACTGGTTCGTACCAGGGATGCCGCTGCCCGAAACCGCCCCCATGGCGATCGGAACGACCGGGACAATTACAAAGCCGGTTGTCCAAGGCAGCACTTACACAGTGAGAATTACCAACAACTCGAGCTTGACTTCCACCGGCGGTATTTCGAATAGAGACGCCAACTTAGTGGGAACGTTTGAGTGGCGCATTCTTCCGGACATCATCACCGTCGACATCGACATCAAACCGGGCAGCGACCCCAACTGTTTCAACAACAACGGCCATGGGGCTATCCCAGTTGCCATCCTGGGAAGCGTCGATTTCGACGTAACGCAGGTCGACGCAGCGACGGTGAAACTAGAGAGTATTGCCGTCAGGGTCGTGGGCAAGAGCAATAAGCTCCTGGCCCACGTCGAAGACGTCAATGGAGACGGGTTTGACGAAGATCGAGGACAGCGATGGCGCTTTCTCCCCTGGCGACACCACAGCCACCGTCACCGGCGAACTGTTCGATGGCACGCTCATACAGGGAAGCGATTCCATCTGTATCGTCCCGTAAGGTGTCGGACCGAGCTCGATGCGACTTGGCACCCGCCGAAACCGGGGTGCCGGCGAGTCCACTCTGTCCGGACGCAGTCCTACTTTTTGCGCGACAAACTTTGGTGATGCGTGAGCCGATATCCCCCTTAATCACTAAGCAAGGCTTCCCCGGCGTACCGAACGGTGGCGCTGGAAGTCTCTGTTCCGTTCTGGTCCTGCTTCTTGCGGCGATAACTATATCGTCGTCCGTGAGCGCAACTACCGGCCACCTTTCTATAGCGGCGGACACGACTCTCACGGAGCAGCACAACGGTACGATCTCCTTTACAGCCGATGGTGTAATCCTGGATTGCGCTGGCCATCTGGTCATGGGACCCGGCAGTGGGATCGGCATTACCATCTCCGGGAGGACTGGGGTCACAGTAAAGAACTGCCTGGTTATGCGCTTCCAGAGGGGCTTCTTCCTCAACGGTTCCTCTGGGAACACACTCACTGACAACGCGGCCTGGGGGCTCGGTAACTCCACGGGCCGGGGTTTCGTGCTCAATGATTCGTCCGGGAACACCCTCCAGAGGAACCAGGCCTTCAACCATTTGGGCGAGGGTTTTCGCCTAGATCTTTCCTCGCCCAGGAACATACTTCAGGGAAACATCGCCTACGGACGACAACATGGACGGATTTGGTGATGCCTGCGTGGCGCTGGATGCGGTCATCGCAGACGATGTCATGCTCGGGGACGGCGTCATCATCGGGGACGGCGCGATCATCGATAAGGGCGCCAACGTGGGCAACGATGTCATCTTAGGTGCGGGCGTGGTGATCACGAAGGATGTGACGATCGGGAACGGAGTCTGTATTGGTGATGGCACGTCGGTCAACTCGGGCGCAATCATCGGCAACGACACGATGATCGGTACTGACGCCACCATCCAAAAAGATGTCCAGCTCGGCGACCGCGTCCGCATCGGCAACGGCGAGGTCATCAGCAAGGATACCGTCATCGCTGACGACACCGACGTGCCACTCGCGCCGATCGTTAACTGTCCGGCGTAGTCTGCATTGGAGAAAGCAGGGCCTACCGCCCGCGCCCCTGGTCGGTGCGAGACACCCCCGGGTCGCGGTCGGCGGTCCCGACTAGATAGCTCTGGCCAGAAGCGGCCCTCCCTGCCGGTCCTTGCTTGGCCTCTGGGTGGGGAGCGAAGTAACGGGGCCGGTGAGTGAGGCAACTCGGTCCAGATACGCAGTTCAACTGGCGTCGGTTTTGTCTTGCCCAGGCTCCACGGGAAGTTTTACAAGTACGCGCGTGCCCCTTCCGGTCTCACTCTCCACGGAAATGTCTCCCCCGTGCTCTTCCACTGCCTTGCGCACGATGGCGAGCCCGAGCCCTGTCCCCGCGGCGCGGGTCGAAAAGTAAGGCTCGAAGATGCGCGCGAGCGTTTCCCGATCGATCCCCGCTCCGGTGTCGGAGATCTCCATCTCCACCCAGTCCTGTCCGTCCGAATGGCTTGGGCGCAACGAGACGGACACGCCGCCGCCGCCGTTCAAGGCGTTCAACGAGTTCTCCACCAAGTTGATCACCGCGCGCTGGATGATCCGCCGATCCACGGTGATCGTCGGAAGGGAAGGCGATGCGTCAATTTCGATGCTCACTCCTGGCGGAGGTGCCTGCCGGTAAGGCTCGAGGGTCTCTTTGAGCAACCGCTCCAGGTCCGTGGGCTCGGGGCTGAGCGGAAACGGAGATGCGAAGGAGGAGAACTCCATCGAGATCCTGCGGAGGGTCTGTATTTGCGCCAGGATCGTATCGGAGCAGCCCTTCAGCACTTCATCGAAATCGACGTCCGGGTCCTGATAGACGCGCAAAAGATGCTCGGTAGAGAGCTGAATCGGCGTAAGAGGGTTTTTGATTTCGTGTGCGACTTGGCGGGCCATCTCCGCCCAAGCTTCGAGCTTCTTAGTCCGCTCGAGGTGCTCGCGCTGACGTTTCAAGTTGGTCGTCATTTGGTTGAAGCTTCGGAAGAGGGCACCGATCTCATCCCGTGAGGAAGTATCCAGGCTCACGTCGAAGTCGCCTTGCGCCACGCTTTGGGTGGTGGCGGTCAGGGTGTTGATGGGGCCGGCGATCCTGCGCGCCAACAAATAGGCCAACGCCGCCGCGATCAAGAAAAAACATAATGCGGCCAACAGGACCATTTGATTGAGCGCTGCCACGCGTTCGTCGGACTCGCGTTGCCGACTCGTCAATGGAAGGGACAAGATTCCCGGTTCCCGCCAACGCTCGAGCTCGATGGGAACCGACACCACTAAATACTGGAACGCCCCCACGGACTCGTGGTGGATGGAGTGGTTGGCGCGCGCCAAGACGACCTCTCGATAGACCGCGGGGACAGCGCGGGTGGGAAGGAGTCCGCTGTCGAAGAGCTCTCTTTCGCTGGTCGCTACCAGTTCGCCCCGGCTATACAGATCGACGTCGGCCTTGACGAGGCTGCTGACCCATTCCAATAGAGGGTCGCTCACCGCGGCGACGCCTCTTTCGCTGGCGTCGATTCTGTCGAGCAAAAGGTAGTCACGGACGAAGCGACTGACGACTCTCGCACGCGCGATGCCCTCTTGCTCTACGTCTTGTTGGAGTTGTTGGACCATGATCCCGCGCACTAGAAACGCGAGAGATGCGATGGGGATGAGCGCAAGGAGAACGAAGGCGACGAAGAGCTTGCCGTAGAAACTCGTCCCGACCTCGGCCCACACGTCACTCGGGCGGAGGGTTTTCGGACCACCTAACAGCCCGATCCACATGGGGATTGACAACAAGGCCAAGGTGATGAGTGCAACGAGAATCGCCCAGCCCGCAACATCGGCCCCGTATCCCAGCCATGGCTTCGCGGGAAAGGCGAGAGCGTACACGTACTGGGAATCGGAAAAGATCAGAGTGTAATAACGATTGGCCTCCAGATATTGCTCGACCCACCGAGGCTCGGATTCCGCCGAATCTTTCGCTCCCGAGTCCATCAAGTCGAGTGAGAGCGTCGGCTCGTGCGGAAAAATCCGGCTACCGTCTCCATCGAACACGTAGAGTGTTAGTTCTCGATGCGAGAATGGCAGGGGAGTCTCCGCGGCGGGAGAGCGAAACAAGTCCACGTACGGGCTCCGAGTCGCGATGAAAGCCAAATTGCTCCAGTCCGCCACTAACCGAACCTGAAAGTCCCATTGGCTCCCGTCCTCGGTGGGGAATCCCCGGCGGGCGTGGAACACTCGTGGGCGGTTGGGCTCTCCCGGGTAGGTCTCCTCGTCGATAAGCCATTCTTCCGGAGGCGGACCTTCCGGCTGGTGCCAACCGAGCTCGGTGTCTGGGAAATTGAGCGCGAAACGGGAAACCAGCGTCCCCTCCTCGTCGAACACGTCGACCGCCGAGCTCAATGCGAAAACAGAGAGATCCGACTCCGACCACACTCGATACGCTATCTGGTCGCGGTCCGCCGCGGCGAGTTGTCCGGCCGACTGCATACGCTCGATCGTCCTCAACGTCTCACGCATGACGTAGAGCTGGGAATCACCTTGGTGAAGTACGAGCGGAGCCACCGTCCCTTGAATGAAATCTCGGGCGACGCGGTTCTCGTAGTAGGCGATCGCGGGGTAAAACGCGAGAACCGGCACGAAAAGGGCGAGAAAGAGCGCCGCAAACCGGGAATAGACACCGCCTTGCTGTAGTTTGGTGACGAACCCAGCCCGAGCGAAAGCCAAGAATTCGAAGGCCAACAAGAGCGGCAGCGCGAGCGGGAGAGTCGCTGACTCGGCGCCCCGCGCGACGATGGAATAGGCGAAAGCGAAAACCAGGAGGTCCAACGCCCAATACCGAGCAAGCCTATCGAGCGAACGGCCGTGGCCCCCCTTGCTCATCCTTTCGACGAGCGCGATGAGCGAGACGATCAAGATCCCCGTAGTGAACAACAGCGTGAGCAACGCCAGTTGCACGGCCAAGCGAGACAGAGCCGGTGGAATGAGGCCCGGCGACGCCAAGGGCAGGTTGGAATTGCTCCATGTGTCCGAAAGGATTCCCAAAGTCAGGAGCAGTAGAGCGAGCGCGGCCACACGTGTCGACCCGTGAGCCAGAAGGGTGCTTAGCCAACCCCGGGGACGGTGGGCTTGCCCGCCTCGCTTCGCAAGGACGGGAAAACAAAGCGTGACCACCGACAAGAGGATGAATAGACCGCTTATGAAGAAGTCTATGGGTGAGCCGAAGAAGTCGAAGAAAAGATCGGACGCATAGTGGGCGGGGTTGTCGAGTGCGGTGCCGAAGCCCAAGGGCAGCCGGGCCGACGAGAGGATCAATCGTAGTCCCCACAAACCACCCACGAAAACCAACGCGTTGATGGCGGTGTAGCGGCGCCAAAGCTTGATGCCTAACCAAATGACGGTGAAGAGCGCTGCCAGGGTTAGGCTGAGGCCGGCTACGTGTTGGGTGGCGCGCCGGCGTTCGAGCAGCGCGGCGGCGGGAGCTTCGGCTGCCAGGGACACGACACCCAGCAACTCACCCGAAGGGGGACGAAGCGGGAAGTAGAAAACCGGAGCTAGCTCGGTACCCCCCCAGTAGCGGTCACCGCTTCTATCGAAGAAGAGAGTGAGCTCAGGTGCCGTTTCACGAACGTCGACGAAATCCGTCGACACGCTCTTGCCGGACCAACTACTAACGACGTCGAAGTCGCTAAGGTAGCGATTGTCGATGCGGCGGCGCGCATCGAGGGGGATCTCGATACTGAGGCTTCCATTCCCGCTGGCCAGCGGTTCGATCACAACCAAGTGGGTGAAGACACCTTGCTCGAAAATGAAAACCTGACTAATTGCTTCCCCCTCGAGGGTCTCGAAGTAGGGCGCGAGGTCGACCGTCTTACCCGTCCAGGCCAGAGGGTCGAGGTATCGGTCGTAGAGGACGGCGCCGGGGGTCGCCTCGATGTTCTGTGCCAGTGGCTGGGGGAGACGCGTGTTTTCCAGTTTTTGGAACGCGGCCGCGACGACCTCGCGCGTCTCCGATTCGGCGACCGCCTCGAGAAGGTCTGGCTCCCCGGCGAGCCGTTTCGCGATGAGGCGCGCACGGTGGCTCAAGTCAGCGAAGCGCTCTGACACTCGTGTCGCAAGCGATTCGCCATACTGTTGGTTGAGCTCCGTCCACTCTTCGGGTGAGCGTTGGGCGACGGTTTCGTACCCACCGAAGCGAATGGCGAGCGCTAGCAGAACACTGGCCGAGAGCACGAAGGGAACGGGCTGGTGACGGAAATCCACCGAGCGGGCTAGAGTAGCCAGTGCGACGATCGAAAGGAGGACAACGACGACGGCTCCCTGGAGTGGGAGCAGAGCGTGGCCAGAAGCCACGTCCGCCAGCGTCGTGAGGAAGACCAGGAAAGCAATGGAGAGAGCAACGCGGGCGGCCAGGGTAGTGGACGTTGGCTTCCTTCCGTCATTCCCTCTCCCTCCGGGAGAGGGTAGGGTGAGGGTTTTCATACTTCCGTGGGCGCGAGTTCTTTACCAGACGGGGGCGCCAGACCAAGGGGCCCAGCCAGATCTCAGGTTACTTAGAGACAGACTTGAGCTCGAAGATTCGCCAGGCGCCCTTCTCCTTCTCGAACGAAAAATGCAGATGCTCGGTCACGACCGTGTCCGATCCCAGCACCATGTAGGTCCACTCGGAACGGAAGAAGGCCCTTCCGTCTTTGGAGATGCTGATGTCGGCTGGCGAGTACTTGAAAGTGCGGGTCTGCAAATCCTCGAAAAGATTGTCGAAAATAAAGTGAAGCTGGCTGCGGGTGTAGTACCCCGGCTCGGTCTTTTTCGATCTCAAGGAGATGAACACCTTCTTGCCGCTGAAGCACTCTTCCAGGAGCTCGGTCTCTCGTTCCATGAACGAAAGTCGTACCTGATGGATTCTTTGCTGAAGTCCTTCATCTCGATCCCGTTCGGAATCGGATACCAGGCGCTTGACGGAGTAAAACTGGCGAGGGGCTTCTTGAGCCGCCACCAGTCCACTTGTGGCAGCGGCCAGGATGGCAATCATCACCGGCACGGCCCATAGGGCTACGTGTTGAAAGTATCGCATCTTGTAGAAACCCAACACCATCTTAGCTTTCCCGTACATAGACTGTCAAAGCTTCCTGATAAACCACCCTCACCCGCCGTCTGACCACCTTGTTTCTCGGCACTGCGCATTTTGACGGCCAAATCTCCCTGAGGGAGTAAAGGAGTAAAGGAGTAAAGGAGTAAAGGAACGTTCATACCGCAGGTTCTGTTCCAAGGCTCGGCCGGTGTCTGGCGCGGGATTTCGTGAATTCAGAGCCTGGGAAGGGTCTTTTTCTAGGACACTTCCGTCCTACTTCGGCGTGGGCGGGACCGTCGGATTGGTTCTTTCAGTCGGTGCCTCACCCTCCGACTCGCCTTCCACCTCTTCCTCCGGCGCTCCCTCGAGCTCGCCCTCCAAGGCTCCCTCTTCACCGGGCTCGATTTTGGGAACAGGCGCTTGGGTTTGTAAAAGGAGCAAGCGTCCCGAAAGTAAGGGCAAGGCGAGCCCCCCTGGCATGAGAGTAGGCGTCGGGAGTATGGCCGTGGGGGCCGTGTAAAGGGGGGTGTCACTCGTTCCGCCGGAGCCGTACTCGGCGACCTGTCCATCGAAGGTCACCACCACGACGCGCCGTCGTGCGCGTTGGGGGGACGCCGCGGGTCGGCCGGGCAGATTGGCCCTCCAGAGCTCATGGCCGTTCCCGGGACGATAGCAAAAGAGGGTGTTGGCGTAGGTGGCAACAAAGATACGGTCCTCTTCGACGAGCGCCGCCAGCGGGACCGCCGCGCCCGTTGGCCATCGATAGTGAACTTTGCCGTTACGGGCGGAAAGGGAATAAAAGACGCCTCCGGTATCCCCGATGAAGAGTCTTTCGTTGCTTGCGTCGAATACGGCCGGCGCAGGGAAGGTTCCGCGTCCCTGAAACTGCCATTGCTGGAGACCGGTTTTCGAGTCGAGCGCGTGAAGAGCGCCGGTCCCATCGGAGACCAGGAGCAAGTCGCCCCCGACGGCCATCGCCAGCGGCGTGTCCTCGACCGCGGCGCGCCAAACCTCCTGTTTCCTCTCAACGTGATAGCCGATGACCACCGAGTCGGCGGCTGCCAAGAAGATCGTCTCTCCCATCGAGCGCGGGGGCAAGATAGGCGAGACATGCGTCGGCAGCTCGTCCACGATCGTTCCCGTGAGTGGATCGATGAAAAACAACGTACCCGATCGGTCGACGAGGAGAAGCGTCTCGGAAAAGAGGGAAGGCGGCAGTAGTCCACTCCCGGGGAGGCCCAGCTTCCATAGTAGTTCGCCCGTCTTGCCGTCGAGACGCATGGCTGTGCCGGCCTCGGTGACGACGATGAGGGAGTCCTCGAAAACGAGGGCCGGTCCCACCGGGCGAGCGTCCAGATCGACTTCCGCTAGCGGCACCAGAGGAAGCAAACCCGGCTGCCTCTTGGGACCTTTCTCCTCATCGCCGTCCGCATCGACTTGCTCAGCACCCTCCTCCTCGGCGGACTGTGCCTCCTGAGCTTGTTTTTCCGCCGGGGGTTCGGCCGCTTCAGGCTGTTCAGTCTTTTCCGGCTCTTGCTGTTGTTGGGTTTGGGAGAGGCCAGGGGGATGTCCGAAGGCCGACGCGCCCGAGGCTGCCAAAAGGATACCCAGAACGATGGAAGACACCAGGTTCGACATCATAGGTGTGGGGAGCAGGAAGTCAAGCACTCCTAAAGATACAAGATGGCTGCCCTCCTGGATAACTAGTTCTTGTGTTCCGGAGGCTACATGCTTATAATGCGTCACTTCAATAGATTCTATGGCAGTCAGGGCGCACGCAACCGTTCTCATACTCGATTTCGGCTCCCAGTATACGCAGTTGATCGCCCGCCGGCTCCGCGAGGTGTCGGTCTACTGCGAGATTCTTCCGTTTTCCGTGCCACTGGACGAAATCCACCGGCGGCTTCGGAGCCCGCAGAGTACCCTCCGAGGCCTGATTCTTTCCGGTGGCCCGCAGAGCGTTTATGAGCCCGACGCACCGCGCTGCAGCTCGAGTCTTCTAGAGCTGGGCGTTCCCGTCCTTGGGATCTGCTACGGCATGCAGCTCATGAGTCAGATGCTTGGCTCCGAAGTTCGCGCCGCCGAGCGCCGGGAGTACGGGTACGCCAACCTCCACTTCAACGGCTCGAGTCGGTTGTTCGCAAGTATTCCTTCTCCGCTTCGAGTCTGGGCGAGCCACGGGGACTCCATCGAAAAAGCACCACCCGGGTTCCAAGTCACTGCCCACACCGAGTCGGCACCGGTCGCGGCCTTCGAAGAGGTGGACCGCGGGCTGTTCGGAGTGCAATTCCACCCCGAGGTCGCGCACACCGAGCAAGGCACCGCGATCCTGCGAAACTTCGCGTTCGATGTGTGTGCGCTTACCGGGGATTGGAGCATGAGCTCCTTCACCCGCGAGTCCGTGGAACGGATTCGCGAAATGGTCGGTTCGGACTCGGTGGTATGCGCGCTTTCCGGTGGAGTCGACTCCGCGGTTACCGCGCTTCTGGTGCACCGAGCCATCGGCGACCGCCTCACATCGGTTTTCGTGGACAACGGCCTCCTACGGAAGAACGAAGCGGCACAAGTGATGGAGCGATTCGGAGAGAGACTGCATCTCAAGGTTATTCATGCGGATGCCTCTTCGCGTTTTCTCCGGCGACTCAAGAACGTGGCCGATCCGGAAAAGAAACGAAAGATCATCGGCCGGGAGTTCATCGCGGTCTTCGAAGAGGAGGCCCGCAAGATTCCCGACGTTCGTTTCTTGGCCCAAGGGACCTTGTATCCGGACGTGATCGAGAGCGTGTCGCTGCGCGGAGCTTCTCACGTGATCAAGAGTCATCACAACGTCGGTGGCCTCCCACGCCGGCTCAAGTTCAAGCTCATCGAACCACTCCGTGAGCTCTTCAAAGACGAAGTGCGTCAGTTAGGTGTTGAGCTCGGACTCGATCAGACGTTCGTCCAGCGGCAACCCTTCCCCGGCCCCGGCTTGGCGGTGCGAATTCTCGGTGGTGTCACCGCCGAGAGGTGCGCCATCCTGCGCGAGGCGGACGATATCCTCCAGTCGGAGATCAAGGGCGGAGGTCTGTACGAGAAGCTCTGGCAGTCCTTCGCGGTCCTCCTGCCGGTGAAAAGTGTAGGGGTGATGGGTGACGCCCGCACATATGAAAACGCGATCGCCATCCGCGCGGTGGAAAGCGTAGACGGTATGACCGCGGATTGGGCCAAACTACCACCGGAGCTTCTCGAAAGAGTGTCCAGTCGGATCATCGGTGAGGTCCGCGGGGTCAATCGCGTGGTATACGATATTTCGTCCAAACCACCCGCCACCATCGAATGGGAGTAGGGGAGAGCGTGCGACCTTTTGTTCACCTTCACAACCACAGCGATTTCTCGCTGCTCGACGGGGCGAGTCGTGTGCCCGAGATCATCGATCTCGCCGCACAGTTCAAAATGCCCGCCGTAGCACTCACAGACCACGGGAACATGTTCGGCGCTATCGCCTTTTTTCAAGCGGCGAAGGAAAAAGGCATCAAGCCGATTCTGGGCTGTGAGATCTACGTCGCGCCGGGTAATCGCTTCGACCGCTCTCTCGGTGGCGGAATTTCCGATACCAACAACCACTTGGTCCTGCTGGCGGAAAGTTACAAAGGCTACACCAACCTCATGAAGTTGGTCACCGCCGGCTACCTCGAAGGGTTTTACTATAGGCCGCGAATCGACAAGGAGCTCCTTGCGACTCACTCGGAGGGCCTCATCGGTCTGTCCGCATGCCTCAAAGGAGAGGTGCCCTCCGCGGCGCTTCGAGGCGCCGAAGCTGCGATGCTGAAGGCCGCCGGGACCTACGAAGACATCTTGGGCAAGGGGAATTTTTTTCTCGAGATCCAAGACCAAGGGCTCGAAGAGGAAGTCACCGTCAATACCCAACTGATGGCTCTGGCGCAGAAGACGGGTTTGCCGACGGTTGCTACCAACGACTGTCATTACATACGCCGTGAAGATGCTCTAGCCCACGACATCCTACTTTGCATCGGGACGGGTAAGAAAGTCGCCGACAGCGACCGGATGCGGTACCGGGGAGAGGAGTTCTACTTCAAGTCCTCCGAAGAGATGGCGGAGGTCTTCCAGGGCTACCAAGAAGCGTATGACAACACACTCGCCATTGCAGAACGGGTCAGCTTGGATTTGGAGCGGGATAACTTCCACCTCCCGCAATTCGACGTGCCGGAAGGAGACACCGTCGAAGGTTACTTCGAAAAGATCGTCTCGGAGGGGTTCCGAGAGCGGATGCAGCGGATCGTCGAACGCCACGAAGCCGGAGAGCTTCGAACCACGATGGCCGAATACGAGCCCCGGCTCAAGCGAGAGATCGAAATCATCAAGAAAATGGGCTTCCCCGGCTATTTCCTCATCGTGTGGGATTTCATTCGCTTCGCGCGCGAACAGGGGATCCCGGTTGGGCCAGGCCGCGGCTCCGCCGCGGGGAGCCTCGTCGCCTATTCCCTTCGCATCACTGACATCGATCCGCTGGAACACGGACTCATCTTCGAGCGTTTCTTGAACCCCGAGCGGATCAGCATGCCGGATATCGACATCGATTTCTGCGAGGCGCGTCGTGGAGAAGTGATCGACTACGTCACCGAGCGCTACGGCCGGGACAACGTCGCACAGATCATTACCTTCGGAACGATGAAGGCCCGCGCGGTGACACGGGACGTGGGTCGTGTTCTGGACGTGCCTTACGCAGATGTCGATCGCATCGCGAAGATGATACCGGCCACACTAGATGCAACGCTCGACAAGGCGGTCGAAGAGGTTCCCCAGTTACGAGACGCCGCCGAAGCCGATCCGAGGATCAGCCGCCTGCTCGATGTAGCCAAACGCTTGGAAGGCGTCAGTCGACACGCCTCGACGCACGCCGCCGGCGTGGTGATCGCCCCGAAACCTCTCACCGAGTTCCTCCCGCTCTATCGCGGGAGCCGAGGTGAAATCACGACCCAGTATGCGATGAAGGACATCGAAGACATCGGTCTTCTCAAGATGGACTTCTTGGGACTTCGCACCCTCACGCTTCTCGACAACTGCGTGAAGCTCATCGACAAGCAACTCGGAGAGAAGATCGACCTCGACCGCCTACCGCTCGACGATGCCAAGACCTATCAGCTCTTCGCCGATGGGCAAACGTTCGGCATCTTCCAGTTTGAAAGCGATGGCATGAGGGACATACTGCGTCGCTTCAAGCCAGAAAAACTAAACGACTTGACCGCACTAAACGCGCTCTACCGTCCCGGACCGATCCGGAGCGGAATGATCGACGACTTCATCAAGCGGAAGCACGGCAAGGTTCCCGTGCGTTACGAAGTGCCGGCACTGCAGGAGGTCCTCGAGGACACGTTGGGAGTGATGGTCTACCAGGAGCAAGTGATGCAGATCGCCTCCCGCCTGGCAGGTTTCTCGCTCGGCCAGGCGGATCTCCTCCGAAAGGCGATGGGCAAGAAAAAGGCCGATGTCATGGAGGCACAGCGAGAGAAGTTCATCACTGGCGCGATCGCTAACAAAATCCCGGAGAAGAAAGCAAAGAAGATATTCGAATTGATGGAGCATTTTGGCGGTTATGGTTTCAACCGCTCACACTCCGCCGCCTATGCGCTCTTGGCCTATCAAACCGCCTATCTGAAGGCGAACTATCCCGTCTTCTTCATGGCCGCTCTCTTGACCTCGGAAAGACAAAACACCGACAAGGTGGTTCACTATTTGAGTGTGGGGCGAAAGATGGGCATCAAGATTCTCCCCCCCGACATCAACGAGAGCGCCTTGGATTTCACAGTGGTCGAGGGAGAGATCCGTTTCGGTCTGGCTGCTATCAAAAACGTCGGAGAATCGGCCATCGAGTCGATCCTGGAAGCGCGGCGCAACCGGGGAGGGTGCTTCGAGTCACTGGTCGATCTTTGCGAGGACGTGGACCTGCGTTTGGTGAACAAGAGAGTGCTCGAGGCGCTCATCAAGTCCAGTAGCCTCGACACACTAGGAGGCAAGCGGTCCCAACTCTACGGGATGATCGACCGCGCGCTCGACCACGGGCAGCGCGTCCAACGCGACCGAGAGAGCGGACAGGCGAACCTCTTCGGTGACGCCGAGGCCACGCGGCGACATCCCGAGCTGATGAGGCTACCCGACCTTCCCGAATGGAGTGAGAGGGAGCGATTGGGTTTCGAAAAGGCGACGCTTGGCTTTTTCTTGAGCGGCCATCCGCTGGAGAGGTTTCGCGCTGAGCTCGAGAGCTACGCCAGTTGCACTACGGGCCAGATCATGGAGAAGGTCGGAGAGCGGGAAGTGGCGGTGGGAGGTCTTATCGCAAGCGTGAAGACCCTCCGCACTCGCAAGGGAGACCCGATGGCTATCGTGCGACTGGAAGACCAGGAGGGCGCGGCGGAGGTCGTGGTATTTCCCGACGCTTACAAGGAGTACTATGGCCTGCTGAGCGTCGACACCGAGTTGCTCGTGAAGGGAAAGCCGGAGGGCGGGGAAGACTTGCCCAAAATTTTAGCGAGCGAGCTGATACCGCTCGAAGAAATGGGCCAGAGAGAAGCCTCCTCGATGACGGTCCGTGTTCCCATTGAGTCGTTCCTGGAAGATACCGTTCCTCATCTACGGGAGTTGCTGGAGGCTAACCGAGGCGAATGTACTATCCGCTTCGAGCTCTTTCGCGACCAGGAGTTCTCCTTGGCTATGAAAACCCATCCTTTTTTGAGAGTACGACCCAGCCCGGAGCTCGTCTCGAGTCTCGAGGCCATGTGCGGTCCGGACTCAGTTCAGCTTTTCCGTAAGGGGGCAACCGAAGGCGAAGCCGTCGCCGAGAATGTACCTTCGCGGGGGACAGGAGGCACCGATGATCATCACACTCGTTCTCAGTAGCTGGCTTTTCTTGTCGGCTCAAGCAGAGCCGACCATCACCGTCGACAAGCTGGCGGATAACGTTTGCCTGTACACACACAATGCCCATCGCTCACTCTTCGTCGTGACCGACAAAGCGATCCTCGTCACCGACCCTCAATCACCCGAAAGGCGTTGCGCTATTTCGAGGAGGTGCGAAAGATCAGTCAGGCGCCCATCCGGTATATCGTCTATAGCCACCACCATGATGACCACATCTCTGGCGGATCGGCTTTCGGCGACGAGGCCGTTGTCGTCGGACACGCGAACGTTCCGGGGCATCTTTCGGGGGATTCCGGGGGCAGCATCGTCCCGGTCGACATGACGTTCTCGGACCTCATGTCGTTTCACCTTGGCGACCTGGAAGTGCAGCTCATCTACCCCGGCCCGTCCGAGACGGACAGTAACATTATTGTTCTAGTCCCCGAACGCAAGGTCGCGTTCATGGTGGACGCGGTCGCATCTAGGCGGCTCCCGTGGCGCACCCTCGGGAACGCGAATCCCTCCGAATGGCTCGCCGCGCTCAAGGAATTAGATAGGCTGGATTTCGAGATCCTGGCGCCCGGGCACGGGGCTATCGGCACGAAAGCGAACGTAGGCGAATACGTCCAATACTTCACCGACTTGATCGAGACGGTCCGAGAGCGAGTAGATCAAGGGCAGACTCTGGCAGAGATTCAAGAATCGCTGGAACTTCCTGCCTACGCGGACTGGGGCCGATACGACGAGCACCTCGAGCTCAACATAGAAGGCGTCTACAGAGCCCTTTCGACCGGCACCGAGTAGCGGCGCGTTCCCTTCCAATAGGCTTCAATCGGCGCAGCGGGTCTGTTGTCAATATGGGCAACGGACGACGGAAACCCTCGCTTCTCCGGCCATGAGGGCGGACGGAGTCCGGACATTCCTATCGCCGTCGGGGAACTCGTTTCTCGGGAGTCGTTGAAGCATGAGCCGCATCGTAACCTCCTCGCGGGGGTGGAACCGCTCAATGGTACCCCGCCGCCGGAAGGTATTCATCACGTCTTTGGTGCCGCTGGTATGCCCGAGGCCGTACAGATGCCCCAACTCATGTGGGGTCGTGGACGTGCGAACCCTCTCGATGGAATCGAAGATCGCGGATCCTCCCACGATCGAAAACCCCTGGAATTCCCGCAAGGCGACCGCAGCGAAACCCACCACATCCGGATGGTTGGGGTCGACTTCGAGGTCGAAGACCACCGCGCCGGAAGGGGGCCTCTCCGTGACAATGAACCGGAGTTCCCCGCGTGTGGCCTTCCCGAAGTTGGCGGCGGCAGTATTTACCGCTCGTATGGCATGGACGTCATTTCGTATCTGCTAAGACGGCACAACGTAGGCATCCGATTCGCCCAAAGGGAGTCGTATCAAGCCGTGGAGCGCGCCAGGGCCGCCATACACGATGTTTCTTGTGAACTCTTCGGTGTGATCCCGCTCGAATGCTCGCGCGGCCAGAGGGTGAGGCGGGTGCTGTCCGGCGTTCGAAGGAGAGTCTCACGATCCAGAAATCCGTCGGCTGCGATGTCCAACCGCGTGTCCCGTTCGACCCCGGTAGATAGGGTTAGCCGGCCGGTGGCGTCGGTTTCGTAGAAAGTACCGCCGACCTCAACCTCGGCGCCCCCGACGGGTGTCCCAGCCGCACCGGAGACGATGCGGAGAACCGTCCCCGCCGGAAACGCGCTCGAGGGAGCGATATTCGCAAAGCTCGGAGAGGCTGAAGCTCGGCGAAGTAGGTGTACTGTCGCTACAGCTCACCGCCAGCACGAGGGCGAGCAGAAACTTCACGCTTCGAGTCAGGCCTATGTCTCCGTTCGTTTAGGAATACATTGCGTTGTCATATCGCGAATGCAGATCACGCGCAACCGCGTGACCTCGAAAGCGTCTCGGAAACCCCGCCAATCGGCTAAACACCTTCCAGAAAAGCAGGTTAGGCCCCGCGCTTCCCGTCCCTCGCGGTTTCCTGCTAGACTGGTCTGCTATGGCAGCGGACTCACTGGGCTTCGAAGCCCCTCTGGTGGCGCTCCAGAAAGAGATCGAGTCTCTCACCGGCTACCCGAAAGAGGCCAACAAGGAGCCGGAGGTCGCCCGTCTCCAGCAAAAACTGAAGCAGATGCGGCGGGACATTTTTTCTCGTCTCACGCCTTGGCAGAAGGTGCAGGTAGCCCGGCACCCACAGCGACCCTATTTGAGAGATTTCATCCAGCTGCTCTTCCGCGATTTCATCGAGCTCCACGGTGATCGGCGCTTCGCAGACGATCCAGCCATCGTCGCCGGAATGGCTTGGCATCACGACCGCCCGGTCTTCGTGGTCGGCCATCAAAAGGGGCGGGACACCAACCAGAAAATTTTTCGCAACTTCGGGATGCCCAAACCGGAAGGCTATCGCAAGGCGATGCGCGTGATGCGTTTGGCGGAAAAATTCCGACGTCCGCTGTTTGCGTTCGTCGATACGCCCGGAGCCTACCCGGGCCTCGACGCCGAGGAACGTGGACAGGCGGAAGCGATCGCGTACAACATCCGCGAAATCGCTCGACTCGATACGCCCATCGTGGTGACGGTGACCGGCGAAGGGGGGAGCGGCGGCGCATTGGCCATCGCCATCGGCGACGAGATCCTCATGCTCGAGCATTCCATCTACTCTGTTATTTCCCCCGAAGGGTGTGCGGCGATTCTGTGGAAGCATACCGGGAAAGCGGAAACTGCGGCCAACGGTTTGAGACTGACTGCTCAAGACCTTCTGTCTTTCGGACTGATCGATGAGGTCGTTCCCGAGCCGCTGGGCGGCGCCCACAGCGATCATCGTCGTACCGCGGAGATTCTCGACGACTACCTGGTGCGGAGCCTGGCGCGGGTTGAAACGATGAACTCCGAGGAGCGGCTCGAGGCACGCTACCAAAAGTTTCGCCAAATGGGCAGCGTGAGCCTCGAACAAGAAAGCGGCTAATGACTCTCAACCAGATTCGCCGGGTCAAGCAACTGCTGGCCGCCGTTCTGGTATGTTTTAGCGCGGTTTTGGCGTATCAGTTTTTAACCTCCTACAACGCTTCGAAGCGTTCTTCATCTACAGTCCTTCCCGCCAATCGAGACGACCCGATGGCGCGCGGCGTCGAGATCTCTCGCCTCGATGCCGATGGCGAGAAAGTCTTCGAGCTGAGAGCTGCCGAGAGCGTCGGGCAATCCGAGGACACCCAAACGTTTCGTGATGTGGAGATCCGGTTCGAAGCCGGCAAGACCGAACCCGTTCCCCTTACGGTGACCGCCGACGTCTGCGAGTACGATGTCGCCTCTTCGGAGGTCCATTTAGAAGGCAACGTCGTCATCGTAGACGGGGAGCATTTGCGCATTGAAGCGCCGACTATGGACTATCGCCCCAAACCGAAGCGGGTTTGGACGGACGATCCCGTTAAATATTTCCACCGCGGCCTGGTGGGTGAAGCGGGCGGGCTGGTGTACCAAGTAGCCGGCAATGCCTTCGAGCTCGGAGAAGGCGTCGCCA
This sequence comes from Candidatus Marinacidobacterales bacterium, assembly GCA_965219415.1. Lineage (GTDB taxonomy): Bacteria > Acidobacteriota > Vicinamibacteria > Marinacidobacterales > DATDRI01 > CBDCNP01. The sequence continues at coordinate 75,300 of OZ244742.1, read as the reverse complement.
TGACGTTCACTCCCGATGATGGCGGCGAACCCGTTCATGTGGAGAGCGTCTGGGCCAAGATCCGACGCCGCGAGAGACTGGTCCGATTCATCGACGACGTGAGAGTCCGCCAAGGCTCATATCGTTTGAGAAGCGGCTTGCTCCGGCTACACATGACAGAGGACGAAAGCGGCATCGAGGAACTCGTCGCCGAGCGGGACGTGCGAATGGTGCTCGATGCTGCGACAGAAAACACCGAAACAGACGCAGAGCAAGATCACGCGGTCCGTCCTCTCGACCAGCCTGGCCGAAAGCGCTTGACCAGCCAGAGACTCGAAGTGGAGTTTCGGCCGGACGGGAGCACGATGAGGCGCATGCGTGCCACAAAGGATGCGAAGCTTACCCTCGAGCCTCCCGTTTCGTCCGCCAAGAAGCTGGGGATGAGACGTCAGCTGGAGGGAAATACGCTCGTCTTCCAGTTCGACGAGGAGGGACGGTTGAACCTCCTTAACGGGCGTGGCAACGTCGTGCTCACTCTCGAGCCGGAGGGGGGCAAACCGGAGGAAGTTCGACGAGTCACGGCGCGTGAGCTCGAGAGTCGATTTGATCCCGAGACCGGAGAGCTGCGCATGGCGAAATGCTCACATCAGGTCAAGTTTTCCCATGGCGATTTGCACGCCGAAGCCGAGGAAGGACTCTACCGCTCACAGCGGGAACTTCTAACTCTTACCGAGTCACCACGTCTATGGGATGCGGGCGCGGAATTGGAAGCCGAAGAGGTGCGGATTCAAGTCGTCACCGGTGCGCTCGAAGCCATTGGTCGGGTGCGTTCCACGATGGCCTCGGCATCGTCGGATAGTATCGGTTTTTTGCCCGGCGAGAAGGACGACCTGGTCTATTTCTTGGCGGAGCACCTCGTGTACGACCGGGCGCAAGACTTGGCCATTTACAGCGGAGCGGCACGAGGCTTCCAGGGGACCAATCGCTTGGAGGCGGAGCGCATCGCGGTGTCGCAAGCCAAAGGAGAACTGGAGGCAACCGACTCCGTCCGCACCACGCTCCCGCAAAAAGCATCTCCGAGTGTGGTCGGTGACGAGACCGGAGACGACCAAGAGCGTGGGGGCGGCGAACCGGCGAAGCCGCAGTTGACCTACACCCGGGCGGGGCATCTTCTCTACCGCTCGAAAGACGAGGTGCTGACCTACACCAAGGAGGTTGTGATGACCTCGGGGGACTTCGTCCTCCGTGGGGAAAAGGTGGATGTGAACTTCGAAGAGGGGGGCGAGGCGGTCAAGCAGATCGATGCGGAGGGGAACGTGGAGATCGAATCGGCCACCGGGAAGGCTCGCGGCGAGACAGCAACATACGTGCCAGCGCGCGAAGAGGTACACGTGAGCGGCGAACGAGCGACCCTCGAAGATGGCGATAAAGTCACAGAAGGCAAGGAGTTGACTTTCTTTCTGTCGGACGATAAGATTTTTATCGACGGCAGGGAACAACGCCGCACGAAGACCACATATTCCGGATCGCGCCCCTAATTGATGCAAATATTGAGGGCACGGTCGCTAGCGAAGTCTTTTCGTCGACGAAAAGTGGTCGACGACGTAAGCCTAGAGGTTCACGAGGGTGAGGTTGTAGGCCTCCTGGGGCCGAACGGTGCCGGGAAGACGACGACCTTCCACATGGTGGTAGGGCTAACTCGACCCGATGAAGGGAATGTTTATCTCAACAACAAGGACATCACGCTGCTCCCGATGTATCTGCGGGCCCGTAGCGGGATCAACTACCTCCCCCAAGAGCCCTCTATATTTCGCAAACTCACGGTCGAAGAAAACGTTCTCGCCATCTTGGAAACACTTCCGCTGCGCCCGGGCGAGAAGCAGCGCCGGTTGGGAGCACTCCTCGGTGAGCTGGGCCTCACCAGCAAGGCCAAAGCTAGGGCCTATACCCTATCCGGCGGGGAGCGGCGACGTGCTGAAATTACGCGCGCCCTCGTCACCTCTCCATCCTTCATGCTTCTCGACGAACCATTTGCCGGCATCGATCCAATTGCAGTAGGGGACATTCAAAAAATTGTTCATCATCTCAAATCACGCGGGATTGGAATTTTGATAACGGACCACAACGTGAGGGAAACGCTCCAAATCACCGACCGTGCGTACATTATGAACGAGGGCCGCATCTTCCGCGCCGGATCACCGGCCGAACTAGCGACCGATGAAGAGGTACGCCGGGTGTATTTGGGAGAAGAATTTAGACTCGACTAGCGCTACCCGCTGTTAGTGAGAGCGCGGCAGAAGCTAGCGAGGACCCTCTTCGGCAAAACGGGAGTCTCAGGCATGGCGATGTATCAAAAGCTAGCGCTTCAAGCCAAGCTCTCGCAAAAGCTCATCCTCACGCCCTCCTTGCAGCAGGCTATCAAGCTGCTACCCATGTCGACCCTCGAGCTCGCTGAGATGCTGAACCAAGAGCTCACCGAGAATCCACTCCTCGAAGACGAGGTCGAGAACCAAAAGGAAGAAGCGAGCAGCAACGAGGAAAAAACGGAGACTGCCGAAACCCAACAGACCGCCGAGACTGAAGAGAAGGCGCCAGACAAGGACGACGACTCGTTTTCGGAGATAGACTATGAGTCGTTCTTCAGCGATTACCTCGACGACGGTTACCGGCCGCGAACGCCGTACGAGGTTCCCGAGCTTCCTCCCATCGAGAATACCCTTGCCACGTCTTCCTCGTTAGCAGATCACCTGGATTGGCAGCTTCGCATGTCGAGCGCAGAGGCTCTCATGCTAGAGATCGGCCACGCGATTGTCGGCAACGTCGACGATGATGGATACCTGCAGGCCTCGGTCGAAGAAATCTGCTCCATGGGCAACTACAAGCAAGCAGATGTCGAGAAGGCACTCGCGGTCGTGCAGGAATTCGATCCCATCGGCGTCGCTGCGAGAGACCTACGCGAGTGTCTCTTGATCCAGCTCAAGCACCTGGATGTCGAGGACCTGGTGGTAGAGTCTATGGTCGCCAACCATTTAGACCTACTGCAGAGCCACCGGTTCAACGAGCTCGCCAAGGCCCTCGGCATTCCGATGGATGAAGTCTTGGAGCGTTGCGAGATCATCCGGCGGCTCGACCCGAAACCGGGCTCGAAGCACAACCCGAAAAAGAGCCAGTACGTTACTCCAGACGTTTACGTGGTCAAGGTGGACGACAAATATGAGATCGTTCTGAACGAGGATCGCTTGCCGCAGCTGCGCATAAGCTCTGTGTATCGGCGAATGCTGGAGAACAAGTCGGCGGACAACGAAGCGACACGGTCGTACGTTAAGGAGAAGTTGCGAAACGCCCTGTGGCTCATCAAGTCTGTAGACCAGCGCCAGAAGACGATTTACAAAGTATCGCAAAGCATCGTACGTCAGCAGAAAGAGTTCCTGGATAACGGGCTGGAGCATTTGCGTCCGCTGGTTCTCAGGGATGTGGCGATCGACATCGGTATGCACGAATCGACGGTGTCGCGGGTGGTCAGCAACAAATACATACACACCGTTCAGGGTGTCTTCGAAATGAAATACTTCTTTCACAGCGGTATCGCCAGTACCTACGGCGAGGCCGTTTCCTCGGTCACGATCAAGCAGAGAATCAGAAAGATCGTCGAGGAGGAAAATACCAAGCGACCACTCTCCGATTCCAAGATCGTCAGCATCCTCGAGAGGGAAGGACTGAGGCTCGCCAGAAGAACCATCGCCAAGTATCGCGAGGAGCTGCGCATCCCTCCCTCCAACCAGCGGAAGAATCTCTATAGCAGCCCCTTCACCAATTAGTGGTGTTTATTGCGGACCCCTCACTCGGCGTCTGACGCCCTTGATTAAGGGCACACCGACTCTTGACGCCGAACTTTCCCAAAGGGAGAGGGAATAGAGGAAAGAAGCCAGCATCCTCACAGGAGGAGCGAATGAGCATCCATATCACCGGGCGGCAGATCGACATCACGGGCCCGTTGAAGGCGTTTGCTGAGTCCAAAGTAAACAAACTGGACCGATTCATCGACGGCATCACGGATATCCACGTGACCCTGTCGGTGCAAAAGTACCGGCAGCGCGCAGAGGTAAACGTCCATAGCCGGGGCAACACCTATCTAACGGCGGTCGAGGAGTCCGATGATCTGTATTCCTCTATTCAACAAGCCGTCGAGAAAATAGAAACGCAAGCCAGGAAGAGAAACTCCAAGCGGATCGGTAAGAAAAGGCGCGCCTCTCGCCACGAGGGGACCTTCGATGTAATCGCCGGGGACGCTGTGCAGGCGCCCAACGAAGAAGGCGGGCCACGTGTGGTGGAGAGTCATCGGTTCGTCATCAAACCTCTGTCGGTGGAAGAGGCGGTTGTGGAGCTCGATGCCGGCGGAGCCGAGTTCCTGGTTTTTCGTAACGCGGAGCACGAGCAAGTCAACGTCATTTACCGCCGGCCCGATGGAAACTACGGCCTCATCGATCCGGGAGGGCAGTAGCCCTTCCGAAACGCCATCCAGTTACTCCGGGAAAAGGAAAGCGTCCCCTTGCCGACGACGTCAGACCGCAGCAGGGTGGGAAAACATAAGTCTCGGGCCCTCCACGTTCGCGAGCTGTTAGAAGACGGGGCAGGCACCCTGGATCTGGAGTTGGTCGTTGGAAAGAGCGGCCTCTCTCGACGAATTCGCACCTCTATCGTCCAACGGCCCCCGACCGCCAAGAATCCACTCACCCCAGGGGGCGTGTTGTTGCTCGATTCCACCGAGCTCGCACACCTTGCTTCCCTCCCCGCGGTGCGGCGCAGGCGGCTCTTGGAATCCTGGATCGGCGTTCCGGTTGCGGCGGTCGTGACATCGTCTCGGCGAGAGACGGGTCCTAGGGAACTCTATTCCATCGCCCGCCGCCGTCGGGTTGCGGTTCTCGCCACCGGCCTCCAGCCGTCGGTGGCCTCGAAACGAATCGGCCGAGTACTCGAGCAGAGGCTCACCGAACGCGAGGTGATCCATGGCGTGTTGATGGACGTCCACGGCTTGGGAATCTTAATCGTCGGCGAGAGCGGCATCGGAAAGAGCGAGTCGGCCATTGAACTGATCGAACGAGGCCATCGACTGGTTGCCGACGACGTAGTAGAAATAGAGAAACGTGCGGAGGGGCTGGTGGGCCGCAGCCCGGAGATCGTCCGTTACTATATGGAGATTCGCGGACTCGGGGTGATCAACGTCAAGGATCTCTTTGGAGCCAATGCGATTCAGCTTTCGATGCCTCTCCAGCTGGTCGTGCAGCTAGAGCGATGGGACAAGGGGACCGAGGTCGAGAGATTGGGGCTCGAAGAACGCACTTACAGTGTCCTCGGCGTGGACCTGCGACTGGTGACGATGCCGGTAGGACCCGGTCGCAATCTGGCGATGCTCATCGAGGTGGCGGCCCGTAATCACTTGTTGAGCGTGAGCGGGCGGAACCCCGCGCGTCTTCTGGCTCGAAGCGTTTCCACGGCGGCGCGCCGGCGGTCGAAAGGAAAGTAGTTGGCCGAAGGAAAGAAAACCGGGAAGGCCCGTTTCGTTTTCATCACCGGTCTCTCCGGTTCCGGCAAGACCTTGGCCATGAAGGCGCTCGAAGACGCGGGCTTTTTCTGCGTGGACAACCTTCCCCCCAAGCTACTGGGCCCGTTCGCGGAGCTCACCGCGAAGGGTGGGGAAAGCATTGAACAGGTGGCGGTGGTCGCGGATATTCGGGAACGCGGTTTCCTCAAGGATTTCCCGGAGGTTTTCGACCGCCTCCGGCAGCGCGGTTTCGACACCGCTCTGATCTTTTTCGAGGCGCGCGACCAAGTTTTAGTTCGCCGGTTCAGCGAGAGTCGGCGGCCCCACCCGCTGGCGGTTGGCAAGGGCTCGGTCTTGGAAGCGGTGCGCAAGGAGCGGCGGAAATTATCCGCCATTCGGCGTCTGGCCGATCAAATCGTGGACACGTCGGAGATGACCGTGCACGAGCTGCGACGGTATCTCCTCGAGCAATTCCAGGAGGTCGAGGGACGCCGCGGTCCGGCGATGAATGTGGTGTCGTTCGGCTACAAGTTCGGCGTGCCTCACGACGCCGACCTAGTCTTCGACGTCCGCTTTCTTCCCAATCCGTTTTTCGAAAAAGACCTGCGCGCCAAGGACGGCAACCACCCGGCGGTGGAGCGTTTCCTTTTCTCCTTCCCCGCGACCAGCGAGTTCATCCAGCGGCTAGAGTCGTTTGTCAATTATTTGATTCCGCAGTATACGTCGGAGGGCAAGAGCTATTTGACCATCGCCATTGGCTGTACCGGGGGGCGACACCGCTCGGTCATGGTCGCCAAAGAAATGGCAGGCCGAATCAAGAAGCAGGGCTATACCGTGACGGTGACGCATCGCGATGTGGAGGATGATAGTTGATTGGCATCCTAGTGGTAACCCACGGACGACTGGCAAGTGAGCTGGTGACCGCCGCGGAGATGATCGTGGGAGAAATCCCGAAAGTTACCGCCGTTTCCATCGGTTGGCACGACAATCCGGACGAGGCTCAGCAGGAGATTCGGAGCGCTATCGAACGGGTAGAAGGAGGCCAGGGGACGGTGGTGCTTACCGACATGTTCGGCGGAACGCCGTCCAACCTGAGCCTCTCTTTCTTGGAGGAGAATCGTGTCGAAGTCGTAACCGGCGTAAACTTACCCATGCTCATCAAGCTGGTTAACTTGCGCGAAAGTGGGGAAGTTGATCTGAGCCGGGCGGCCCGAAAAATCAGCGCCCAGGGCAAAGAAAGCATTTACCTTGCCAGTGACCTGTTGGCGGCCAAGAAAGAAAAAGAGGCAGAGGAGGATCCTGGTGGTTGAACGGACGGTGGGGATCCTGAATCCCCTCGGACTTCACGCGAGAGCGGCGGCGCGCTTCGTCAGGACGGCGAGTCGGTTCTCGTCCAAAGTCACGGTGAGCAAGGAAGAGACCACCATCGACGGCAAGAGTATTTTGGGGATCCTCTTTCTCGCTGCGACTTCCGGCAGCGAGCTCACCATCGCAGCGTCCGGAGACGACGAGGAAGAGGCCGTAGTAGCGTTGGTAGACCTGGTGAGCGATGGTTTCGGAGACGGTAAATAATCTGGAGATGAGCGTGGTCGTGCCGACACCCAGTACATCCGGTAGAGCCAATCGCCCGCGCCCCGTCTTTCTGCGAGGAGCCGGTGGTGCGCCCGGCATCGCCGTGGCGCGCGCGTTGGTTCTGCAACACGAAGAGGTTCCTATCTTCCGCATTCCCATCGCCCGCCAAGAGGTGACTGCCGAATGCGCCCGCGTCGAAGCCGCCCAGCGCTTGACGAGACGTCAACTGGAGGAAATGAAGGCTCGCACTGTCGACCGTCTGGGCGAGGAGCACGGGTACATTTTCGACGCCCAGATATTGATGCTGGAAGACCCGTTGCTGATCGACAGGGTCTTAGACGTTCTACGCAAGGAACGCGTCAATGCGGAGTGGGCCCTCAAAACGACGCTTGGGGAGTTGGGCGCGATCTTCGATAGCCTCAAGGACGATTATCTCCGTGAACGTAAGGGCGACATCTTCGACGTCGCGGGCAGGCTGCTCAATAACTTGACGGGTGGGCACCAAAGACCGCAGGGGAAACTCGAGCGTGACTACATCCTCGTCTCGGATATCGTTCGACCTTCCGATCCGAGCCAACTCGAGTGGGAGCATATCGCCGGGCTGGCAATGGAAGGCGGAAGCCGCACCTACCACACTGCGATCATCGCGCGGTCACTCGGTATTCCATGTGTGGTGGGCATCCACAATCTCATGGATCACGTCGGGCCGGGCGCCGCGCTGGTGGTCGATGGCGGCGAAGGCCTGGTCATCGTCAACCCCGATCGACAGATGCTCAGGGAGTATCGATCCAAACGACGAAAGTATCGAACACTGGAAAGGCAGTGGAAACGACTGCAAAGCTTGCCCGCCGAGACCGTCGACGGGCACCGGGTGTCCATCCAAGCCAACATCGATTCTCCGGAGGAGTGTGGGTCCGCCGTGGAACAATCCGCGGACGGCATAGGTCTTTTCCGCTCTGAGTGGCTCTTTAATCGATCGGGAGGAAGATTTCCCGAAGAAGACGAGCAATACGAAATCTACCGAAAACTGGCGGAACAAATGAAGCCGCTCCCGGTGATCGTGAGAACCTTCGACCTGACTCCCGAGCCAACCCTTTGGGCGGTGGGCAACGAGACCAACCCCGCGCTCGGCCTGAGGGCCACGCGTCTCTTGCTGCGCGACGATCGCTATCGGGGCCTATTCAAAACGCAGCTCCGCGCGTTGCTCCGTGCCCGCACGCGGGGAAGCGTGAAGGTCATGTTCCCCATGATCGGGGGCGTCGACGAGCTGCGGGAGGCACGATCGGTTCTCGATGAGGCGAAGGAAGAGCTTCGGGCATCCGGACAGCACTTCGCGCCGGACCTCCCCGCAGGCGTGACCATCGAGGTACCCTCGGCGGCCACGACGGCCGACCTGTTGGCGCGCTATGCGGATTTTTTCAGCATCGGCAGCAACGATCTCATTCAGTATGTTTTGGCGGTTGACCGAGGCAACGAGACCGTCTCTTACCTTTACGAGCCGCTCCATCCCGCCGTGCTGCGCACGATCGGTTTCGTCATCCGATCGGCTCATCAGGCTGGCATTCCGGTCGCCATGTGCGGCGAGATGGCTGCCGATCCCTTGCTGGTTGTGATTTTGGTCGGCCTCGGTCTCGACGAGCTCTCGATGAACGTCCTGTCCATTGGATCGGTGAAGGACATTATCCGAAGGCTTTCTCTCGAGGAGGCCCGCGAAATCGCCAAGGAAGCGCTCGAGTTGTCCACCGCCAGCGACATTGCAGATTACGTGCGGGAACGGTTGGCCAAGCGAATTTCCAAGGGGCTTTACTGGTAGCCCCTGGAAGCCAAAGACAGCGAATCAGGAATAGAGGGGCTAGCGAACGTGGCAGATCGAGTGGAAAAGCCGTGGGGCTACGAGATCATCTGGGCGAAGACGGATCGGTATGTTGGCAAAATTCTTCACATCGAGGCGGGACACGCTCTTTCCTTGCAATACCACAAGGTCAAAGAAGAGACGATTCGACTGAACTCCGGAAGGCTCGCGCTTGACGTCGAGGAGGAGGGGACGGACCGCCGGACGATCACGCTGTTGCCGGGGGATAGCTTTCACATTCGGCCCGGCACGATTCACCGCATGACCGCGGAGGAGACTTGCGACGTGCTCGAAGTTTCGACCCCCGAGCTCGACGACGTGGTGCGGTTGGAAGATCGCTACGGCAGGGAAGGCACTAGCAAAGCGTAGAAGCCGTGCAAAAAAAATCAAAAAAAGACTTGACGGATTTTGCGAGGCCGTATCGAAAAGCCATGAGTCGTTAGCGTAGATACCTTCCGGAAGCGCACACACGTTCTGTCGCAATCTTTCCCTAGGTTTTCTACCCCTTCTTCATTCCACTCCTTTCGCTCCCGTCTGACGGTCGCTGAGGCCCCAGAAAAACCCGTTGCTATATTGTGGAAGAAGGGGGCAACGCTCATGATCGAAAAAGTGAAAACGTACTTTGAGAGACTCGAGCGTCTTTCGACTAAGGAGCTTGACTATTCTGCCGAAAAACTGGTCCGCGCCGAGAAACGAAACGTGGCGCTCGCCATCGCTCACATCGCGGAGATGTCGAGAAGGAAGGGCTATCTCGAGTGCGGCTACAAAAATCTCTTTGACTACTGCACGAGACGACTGCGTCTGAGCGAAGGTTCGGTCGCCCGGCGAATTCAGGTGTCCAATGTTTCGATGCGTTTTCCGCAGCTCCTCGTTGCGCTGGCTGAGAACCGCATCAGTCTCACGGTTGCGGGACTTCCATGAGTGCCGCGGGGCCCCACCCCCACGGCTTCTCGCTTCGGGACTCGGCAATAGCCTCGCCCTACGCTCGGGCTGAGGGCTCCTCTCGCCCGTTCTCACTGAGAGCAACGTCGAGAAGCTTCTTGGGGATTGTGCTGGAATGACAAAGCGGGAGCCCGAGGAGTACCTCGTTGCGCTCCGACCAAAGCCCGTGTTCGCGCCCTCGATTCGAAAGACGCAAACCACGGTGCCCCTCGAGTCGCCGCCAGTTCTAGAGGCGCGTCCGACTCCCCGGGCGTCACCGACTATCCTCGAGCCGGCAAGGCCTGAGGTGTTCAATTTCCGCTTCGCCGCCGACCGCAAGTTCAAGGAGAAGTTCGAGCGGCTGGCGGAAGTGCTCGGCGTTGAGAACCCTCTGCAACGCATGTCCGAGATCATGGAGCAGGCCTTGGATATCGCTCTCGACAAGAAGGACCTAAAGAGAAAGCGAGCGCGGCGACTGGCGAGGGAGGGGAAGCGGTATAGCAAGCTTCCCCAAGAAAAACCTTGCCCGGGCAAGTTTTTCGCCAAGTCCCGTTACATCCCCTCCGAGGTCCGCGAGCGCGTTCAAGAGCGGGCGGGCTACGAGTGCGAATACCGGGGACCCGACGGGACCCGTTGTCGCTCGCGAACTAAAACGGTACGTCGTCTTCGGTAGCTTCGAACGTAGCCGCGGGCAGTTCCGGAGCCCCGGCCTGTTCCGGAGGCGAGGCCGGCGCGTCCCGACTGCCCGCCGAGTCTCCGCGCGTGCCGAGCATGACGATCTGGTCGGCCTTGACCTCGGTGGTGTAGCGCTTGTTTCCCTCGCGATCGTCCCAGGAGCGTGTCTGGAGTTTTCCCTCCACGTAGATCTGCCGCCCCTTCGACATATACTCCTTGGCGATCTCCGCGAGTTTTCCCCAGGCCACGACCCGATGCCACTCGGTGCGTTCCTGTCTCTGGCCGTTCTGATCGTTCCAAGTTTCGCTGGTCGCGAGCCTCAGGTTGGCGACCGCCGTGCCATCCTTGATGTACCGAACCTCAGGATCGCGTCCTAGGTTGCCTACTAAAATGACTTTATTGACCCCTCGCATATGTAAGCTCCTTCTCTCTAACTCTCCGACCGCACGATTCGGTCGCGTGGTCGAGACTTATTGTCGTAGGCCCCGCAGCATTCCCCTGGCCGCGCGGGCGGCGGGACTCTTCGGGAAATACTCGATAACAAGTTCTAACTGTGCGATAGCATCCGCGCGACTGCCCAACGCCTCAAGCGCCACCGCCTTCTTGTACGTCGCTTCCGGCAGCTTGTTGCTGTCCGAATAGAGGCTAAGAACGGCATCGAAGGCCTCGAGCGCCTCTCGATACTGCCTCTGCGCCAACAGGCATTCGCCGATCCAATACTGGGCGTTGTCGGCCAAGTCGCTGCTCGGATCCGCGGCAATGAGCTCCTTGAAACCCGACACCGCAAGGGGATAACGCCCTTGTGTGTAGTCGGTATACGCCTGCTGGTAGAGATCCGCCGAGCCGCCAGATGCGCCAGGAAGAGGCATCGCAGTGGGAGGCCGGGCACCTCGGGCGGCCGGTGAACCGCTTCCTGACGAGGTTGGGGCTCCGTCCTCCGGCCTGTCAGGTATCACGATCGGTTGCGCGGGCCGGAGAGAGGCGACCTCGCGGCGCAGATTACCCAATCGACCGTTGGTCTCGTCGAGTCGCGCCGAGAGAACGAGCAGATTCTCTTGGACCGAGTCCAACGTCGTTCCGGTATCCACTAGAGTGCGGCGGATGGACGAGTCCTGCTCGATGAGAAGTTTCGACATTCTGTCGAGCGCTTGCTCCAACCGCCCTTGGTTGGTCTGCATTACGCTGAGCTGGATTTGAAGCTGTCGCAACTCAGCCAAGATCCGATCGTGGTCCTTATCGGCGAACACTGCGACCGGCGCGGTCAGTGTGGCGACCAAAAGGAGAGACGCTACTCGATAGCCGTTCACAGTTCCTAGCCTTTCACTTGGATGTAATCACGAAATGAGCGCGCCGATTCTTGCCCCATGCTGATTCGTTGTGCCCGGGGCTGACCGGAAACTCCTTCCCATAGCTGATGGTCTTCATGCGCCCGGCAGAGACTCCGAGATTCAAGAGGAAATTATGCGTCGCCATCGCGCGCCGTTCACCGAGCGCGAGGTTGTACTCCACCGTTCCTCTCTCATCGCAATGCCCTTCGACCAAGATCGTGACACTCGAATGATCCAGCAACCATTTCGCGTTGACGTCCAATCGGGAACGAGCGTCGTTCGACAAGTGAGCGCTGTCGTAACCGAACTCTATGTCCACCAGCGGCGCCTGCGCATTGATGTCTTCGAGACTCATCGAGCGGATGTCGTCGCCTGCATCGAGGCGAGTCAAGTCCGGCTCCGTTCGTTCCGGCTCGGGTGGCGGCTCACGTTCGGGCGGTGGCGCTTCGTCTTGCGGAGTCGAGGGATACTGAGTTGCCGGCGGCCTGGTGTTCTTGCCACCGCACGCCACGCTGGTGACGATGAGTATTGCGGCAAGAGCGATCCCCCATGACCCCAATAGTATCGGCCGACAAAATCGGGCGAATCGGCGGCCTCCGGGCGCGCTTTCGGCTACTCGAACGAGGACACCAACATTGGCAGCAGGCTCAGCAGGTTTAGCAGGTTTAGCAGGCATCACAAGCGCTCCCTCCTCTCTGTCGATATACCTCTGGGCGGTGTTTCGGTCAAACATTGATTTGTCATGTTCTTATTCTTCACTTTGGGACTCGGCGGCGACCGGGGCCGGCCCCCACTTGGGAGTCGTATTGTTGCCGACCGAAGTCAGCCGTCGCTGGTTCGAGCCGTCCCGGTTCATGGTGTGGACCTGTGCGCTCCCGGAACGCGTGGAAGTAAACGTGAGGTGCAGACCGTTCGGAGACCAGGTAGGACTTTCGTTGCTTCCTCTACCGGTCGTCAGCTGGCGAACCTGTTTGGTCTCGAAATTGTAGACGACAATATCGAACGGGCCCCGTTCGATCCTCGATGAGTATGCAATCTCGCTGAATTGACGGGAGGGAGACCAGGTCGACGAGTCATTGTAAGAACCTTCGTAGGAGATGCGCCTGAGGTTGAGACCATCGGCGCCCATAACGTAGATCTGCGGTGCTCCGGAACGATCCGAGGTGAACGCGATCTCCCGACCGTTGGGAGACCAACAGGGCGACGTGTCGATCGATGGATGCTCCGTCACCCTCCTCAGTCCCGAACCGTCGATATTGATGACATATATTTCCGAATTGCCGTCGCGAGTCGAAGTGAAAGCGATCCTCTGGCCATCCGGTGACCAAGAGGGAGTAAACGTCATTCCTGGCCCGTTCACCAGAGCCTCTCCACGCCCCTGATAGATGAAGGCGAGAAAGAGATCGGGACTCCTTCGTCGATAGGAGATGTAACCCAAGGCCTGTCCGTCGGGAGACCAAGTAGGAGTGATGTTCAGCGAGCGGTTCGCGGTCAGCGGCCGCTGATTCTGCCCGTCATAATCCATCACATAAATTTCTTTACTGTTCTCGCCGCGGCGGTCGCTCGAGAAGGCGATCTTGGTTCGTCCCACGCCATGGTAGTTGCCCGCCTGCAGCAGAATGTCATCGGAGATCCGATGGGCCATCGTGCGCGCCGCGGATGCCGGGCCTTCGTATCGCTTGCCGAAGACCAGTTGTTGCGCCTGAACTGCATAGACCCGCACTTCCGACACCAAACGATCGCGCTGGATCTCGGCGGTCCCGACGACCAAGATGTCGGTTCCGATAGATTCCCATTGATAGTAGTCGACGGTTCCCGGTGTGACGTTGCCGGCGACGATGGAGTAGAGACGTTTGGGTACCAGTCGGTAGAGGGACGCGTACTCCAAATCCTTCCATACGACATCCGAAAGCGTGTCTGCCGCTGGTTGCGCGTCGCGTCCACGAAGATCGAAAGTGGGAAGCGCCATGTAGACCGGCCGACCCGGGCGGGCAACGCGAAGATACCAGTCCGAATCGTTGGCGGCCTGTTCAATTTGTCCGACTTCGCCAGTTTGTCCCGACCCTTGCGCTTCCTGGGCTTCTTGTATCGGGCCGGTCACGGCAAGCGCGGTCAGGAGGATGGTGAATCCTAGAAGAAAGGTTCTCATCTATCTTATCTTCCTCTTTATGAGCTCACAATCGGCACACTATCGGTCGGAGTACTCGAATCGGAGATGCACGCCCACCCGGTCGCGAGGGTAGGATTGCGGAAGGGGTGGCAAGGGGTCCGACAAGTACACCGCCCTCGAAGCTGCCCTATCCAGCTGGGGCACTCCGCTCGATTTTTCGACCTGGATGTCTTGCAAGCGGCCATCGTTCAGAATCGTGAAGCGGATAATGGTGAACGCCGTGCCCCTAACCGGCGCACGCTGCCAATTCTGAAAGACTCGCCCGAACATCTGTTGCACGTAATAGCTGTACTCGAAGTCCTCATCGAATGGCGACCCTCCGGCGCCGCCCAAGCCGAGACCCGGCGTTGCCGTGGCTGCCTTCAGCTTGGCGGAATCTGCGCTCGCCGCGTCGCGCCCGATTAGGCCGGACTCCGGCTTCTTCGGTCTGGGCTTTCTCCGCGTCGGCTTGGCATCGGGCATCGGTAGCTGTTCGCGATCTTCCTTCGTAGGGCGAACCACTCGCGGGGCCTCTTCTTTCGGTGGTTCCGGAGCCACGACTTCCTCTCCCGGCGACGGACTTCCACCCATCCCCTGACTAGGACCCGGAGACCCGATTTGGACGAAAGCGATGGCTTCAGGGAAAGGGGAGGGCTGTGGCGACAAGCGGGACGCGATCAAAAGGAGGGCGAACAGTCCGATGTGCAGAACTCCGGACCACCACAACATGGATCCGAACGGATCTCGTCCGTTCCTTATGGCACCGACCGCACTCACCGCGACTTCTTCTCCTCCGGATAGACGTAGACGAGCCCGATGGTGTCCACGCCGGCCCGTTTCATTAGATCCATGACGGCGATGATTTGTTTGTAGCGCAATTCTTCATCCGCCCTCAGGTAGGCGACACGCAGCCCCCGAAGCTCAACCGCATCCTTGACTCTTTGCTCGAGCAACGCAATGTTGACCGCCTTTTCATCGATATAGGTACGCCCCTGGCTGTCCATGGTCACGATGAGCCTCTCGCTCGGTTGATCTTGCCGAAGACCGGCGGCGGGAAGACTCACATCCATGGCTCGGAGCAACATCGGCGCAGTGATCATGAAGATGATGAGCAAAACGAGCACCACGTCGACGAAAGGGGTGACGTTGATATCGGACATCACCCGCGCGGAATCCCGGCGGGCGCGAGAGCTGAGATAGATGTCGAGGGCGGAGCCACCCTGCCCACTGCCGCCTCCGCTGGTCATCACGATCTAGGTGAAATTCCTTTCGATGATCGACAGGTACTCGAGCGCGAAGTCGTCCATTTCCGTAGAAAGAAGCTTCACCCAATTGATGAAGTAGTTGTAGAAGATCACCGCGGGAATGGCGGCGGCCAGGCCGGCGGCGGTGGCGACGAGCGCTTCGCTGACGCCCGGCGCAACGACGCTGATGTTCGCAGCTTGCACCGCACCGATTTGGTGGAAGGCGTTCATGATTCCCCAGACCGTGCCGAAGAGGCCGATGAACGGAGTCGCGCTACCGGTGGTTGCGAGAAAGCCGAGTCGGCGCTCGAGTTTTGCCATCTCCGTATTGGATGCCCGCACCAGCGTGCGTGCGATGCTATCGAGGCTCTTGATCTGCGCCCCGTCACCCTCGGACTCCGGGTTTTTGCGTTGAGAGCCGTCCTTCGACGATCGCAGCTGGTAGCCAAGCTCATTGTAGCCCGACAGAAACATCCCCACTAAGGGACTCGAACGTAGCTGGTGACACACGGAATGAACTTCCGAAAACTTCTTGCTGCGACGGAAGATCTCCAGGAAAGCACCCGAGTGCGCCTCGGCACGACGGAGTACCATCCACTTGCTCAAGATGATGGCCCAGGAGACGAGGGAGAAGATGATGAGGGTGACGAGCACGGAGATGACAACCGGCCCCGAATCGGCGACGAGCTGGAACGGGTCAAGGCCTGCTGGACTCTGAATGGGTGTCGCCGCGATTTCCTGAACTGTCTCCAAGTGGCCTCCGACCACTACATAGTGATGTGTGCAGGTCACACTACCACAAGGACTTGCGCCTGTCAAAGAATTTGGTTCCATGCCGGCAGTTCCACCGAAATGAGGACGATCGGGTCGAATTTCGTCCTACTATCCAGAGGGGCTCAGTTTTCTCGGGTCTCGAGCGCTGTGGTACATTGTCATCGGAAAGCCACACATCCCGGAGCACTCATGTTGGGTTGGATCCATGTCCGCAATATCGCCGTCATCGATGACCTCCGGGTCGAGTTCGAGCCAGGCCTAAACCTGCTCACCGGGGAAACCGGAGCCGGCAAGACAATTTTGATCGACGCTCTAAGCCTCATTCTGGGCTCTCGAGCCTCGAGCGATCTGATCCGAACCGGCGCCGAGCAGGCTTCGGTTGAAGCCGGGTTCGAGCTTCCGGAGGTTCCAAAACCATTGGGGCACCGATTGGGCGAGGCCGGGATCG
The DNA here is from genome assembly GCA_965219415.1 of Candidatus Marinacidobacterales bacterium. Lineage (GTDB taxonomy): Bacteria > Acidobacteriota > Vicinamibacteria > Marinacidobacterales > DATDRI01 > CBDCNP01. The sequence continues at coordinate 58,816 of OZ244742.1, read as the reverse complement.
ATGTGGATGGCGAAGAGATCGTCGTGCGTCGAGAAGTCGCAAGCGGTCAAAAAGGGGCAAAGACACGAGTCGCCGTCAACGGCGCCGCCGGAGCGACCGCCCTGCTCCGCGACATCGCCCCCTTCTTGATAGACATCCACGGGCAAGGCGAGACGGCCACGCTGGCGAAGGCCGAGTCGGGACTCGATCTCCTCGACCGGTCGGTTGACTACCGTGGCAAGGGACAGAAGGTGTTTGATGCCTATCGGCGCTTCGCGGAGCTCGAACAGCAGGAGGCGCGGCTGACCAACGAAGCCGAGGACACCGAGTCCCGCCGGGAGGTCTTGGCCTTCCAACTCGATGAGATTCAGAAAGGAAACCCAGCGGTCGGGGAGGACGCCGAGCTGGAGGCCGAACGCCGGCTCCTGGCCCACGGAGAGCGGCTTCGCGAACTGACCGATGAGGCTTACGGCGCCCTCTACGACGACGAGGGCTCTGTTGTGGCGCGGTTGGCCCAGGTTTGGAAGCAAGTGGGGGAGCTCGCGGAAATCGACGACCGGCTCAAGCCGCACCTAGGAAGCCGTGAGGCGGTGGAGTCTCAGCTGGACGACTTGGCGCTCTTTCTCCGTGACTATCGGGAACAGATCCGTTCTGCACCCGGGAGATTGGATGAAGTGGAGAACCGGCTTGTCGAGCTCGAACGCCTAAAGAAAAAATACGGGGGAAGCCTGGATACGATTATGGCGCACCGGGACCAATGCCAGAAGGATCTCGACCAACTGGAGGGCTCGAGCCAGGAGCTGGCCGAGGTCCGGGAGAAGAAAGAGGATGCGAGCAAAAAGTACTTGACCGCGGCGAACGAGCTGTCGAAGCGACGCCGCTCGGGCGCAAAGAGTCTCGAGACGAAAGTGGTGAAGGAGCTCCGGGAACTCGCGATGGAGAAGGCTCGATTTTCGATTCACGTGGTCGCACCGGAGCACGCGGCCCGGGACCGCTCTTGCTGGCGAGATACTGGCTTGGATACGGTGGATCTTCTCTTCTCCGCGAACCCCGGTGAAGAGCTCCGTCCCCTAGCCCGGATCGCCTCGGGCGGAGAGCTCTCACGCTTCATGCTCGCCCTCAAATCCATGGGCGCACAAGGGGAGGACTCGAAGACTCTCGTCTTCGACGAAGTCGATGCCGGCATCGGTGGCCGGGTGGCGGACGTGGTGGGGGAGAAGCTCAAAGCCCTCTCGAGGTCGCATCAAGTCATCTGCGTTACTCACCTCCCCCAGATCGCGAGATTCGCCGACGCCCATTTTCGAATTGAAAAAACCGAGACGGCAGGGAGGACCGTGACCCGAGTCCGAAGACTTGACCGGAAGGGTCGCGTCGAGGAAATTGCACGTATGCTCGCCGGCTCTGCTATCACGGATACCGCGCGCAAGCATGCGGAGCAGTTGGTCGCCGGAAAGAATTGAATTAAAGTATCACTTGAGGTTTTTGGTGAAAACACGTACCAAACAAGATATTTCGCGCCGCTACTTCATCGACACTTGGGGATGTCAGATGAACGTCCACGACTCGGAGAAAATTGCCGGAAGCCTCAAACGAATCGGCTTTCTCCCAACGCCCGTCGAAGAAGAAGCCGACATCATCGTCCTCAACACCTGCAGCGTGCGCGAGAAGGCAGAAGAAAAAGTCTTCGACCACCTGGGGCGGCTCAAGCGTTTCAAGGAGAGGTCCGGCCAGAGCAAACGGCCGATCATCGGCGTCGCCGGCTGCGTCGCACAGCAAGAAGGGGAGGCCGTCTTCGCGCGCGCGCCGCATGTCGATTTCGTCTTGGGCACTCAGAGCCTCGTCATGCTCCCTGAGGTCTTGGAGCGAGTCCTTCGTAATGGCGAGAGAGTGGTCGAGATCGGCAGGCATCCCGAGAATCTCGATTTCCCCCCAGAGCAAATAGAACGCGTGGCGGGCGTGAAGGCGTTTACGACGATCATGGAGGGTTGTGACAACTTCTGTTCCTTTTGCGTCGTTCCCTTCACTCGCGGTCGCGAGAGGTGTCGAACGCTCGAATCCATCGTCGACGAGGTCGAAGTGATGGCGAAGCAGGGCGTGAAGGAAGTTCAGCTTCTCGGGCAAAACGTTAACTCCTATGTCGACCCCGGCCAGGGCCGTTCGTTTGCGGAGTTGTTGGATGCCGTCGATACCGTCCAAGGCATTGACCGAATTCGGTTTACAAGCCCACATCCGAAGGATTTCGATCGCGCCTTGATGGAACGTTTTCGTGACCTCCGGAAGCTTTGCCCTCACATGCACCTGCCGGCTCAGTCTGGCTCCACCGCCGTCTTGGCGCGTATGAAACGAGGGCACACCCGTGAGGAATATCTAGAGCGTGTCGAGGTGGCGCGGCGACTCGTGCCTGACATCGCCTTGTCTACCGATCTCATCGTCGGCTTTCCGGGAGAGACCGACGCCGAGTTCGAGGATACGATGACGCTGATGCAGACCGTCGGCTACGACAGCATCTTCTCTTTCAAGTATTCCCCCCGCCCTCACACCTCCGCGGTGAAGGAGCAGCCGGATGACGTGCCGGCCGAAGTCAAGAGCCGCCGCTTGTCGCGGCTGCAAGACGCGCAACGCCGGATCCAGGAGCGAAGAAACCTCGAGTACGTCGGTCGGGAGGTCGAAGTCTTGGTCGAAGGGGTCAGTAAAAAGGAAGACGACGTACTTTCCGGACGGAATCCGCACAATCGCGTCGTCAATTTCCCAGGAGACGTAGGTCGTATTGGTCAAATGGTCCACGTTCGCATCACTTGGGCGGGACCAAACAGTCTTCGTGGAGAGGAGGTGTAGCCAATACCTACTAAACTTGGTTGACTTTCCATCTCTACCCCTCTATATTGTGCTTACGCAAAAACCGATCGCTGGGCGGGAGGACCGGTAATGGAAATCGAGATGACCATCAAGGGCTTGATGATCGATCCCATTACCAACATGCCCATTGTGATTCTCAAGGACAAAGAAGGTAGTCGAATTCTTCCCATTTGGGTCGGCATCTTCGAGGCTAACGCGATCGCGCTTCAGATTGAAAATATTTCAACTCCGCGGCCGATGACGCACGACCTCCTGAAGAACGTCCTGGGCGATCTCGAGGCCAACGTGCAAAAGATCGTGGTTTGCGAGCTCAAGGACAACACCTTTTACGCCATGATCTACTTGAGCCGAAACGGTGAGGTGACCGCCATCGACTCTCGCCCGAGCGACGCCATCGCTCTCGCGCTTCGTACGAAGTCGCCCATCTTCGTCGAAGAGGCCGTTGTCGAAAGTGCGAAGGGTATGGATCTGACCAAAGATGCGACTGACTCCGAGAAGCTTCAGAAGTGGCTCGAGGGCCTCAACCCTGATGATCTCGGGAAGTACAAGATGTGAGTGCTTGACTCAGTGCCAAATGACCCGATGTACGTGATGACAAGCTGGATGCCGCTACGACAGGGTCCAACCTGCGCGGTTCCCCCTTACCGATATTTCTCTCTCAAAAATCAAAAATAGAGGAGTGAAAGCTTGGCTACCGTCATAACTATCGCAAACCAAAAAGGTGGGGTAGGGAAGACGACGACTGCGGTCAATTTGGCTGCGGCTCTCGCCATGAAGAAGGAGCCTACCCTCATCATCGACATGGACCCTCAGTCCAATACCTCCATTTCCCTGCTGGATCTGGAAGCGACCGAGAACTCCGTCTATGACGCGTTGGTGGAGGCATCGGTGGAGTTGAAGGACGCCATCTACGAAACTCCGGTTGAGAACCTGGATCTCATCCCCGCCAAGATTTCCATGGCGAAGCTCGAGAGCAAGCTGCTCGGCGAGATGGATGGGCACTTTCGCCTGCGGGATAGGCTCTCGATGCTCCGGGCGCGGTACAAGTACATCATCATCGACACCCCTCCAACCTTGGGGCTGATCACCGTCAACGCGTTGGTCGCCGCGACGCACCTGCTCATCCCGATCCAGTCTTCCTACTATGCTCTCGAAGGAACGGGAGATCTGCTGGAGACGATGGATAAGGTGAAGGCACGGCCAAACCCGGACCTTCGCCTTCTCGGTATCCTCATCACCCTCCATGACCGCCGTACGACGCTGTCGCGTGATGTGCGCAAGAAGATCAAGGAGAGTTTTGGCGAGAAGGTATTCAAGACCGTCATCAACAAGAACGTCCGGCTGGAAGAGAGCCCGGCCCACAAGGAAGCGATCTTCAGTTTCGCGCCACGCTCCCGCGGAGCCTTCGAATACTACAGCCTTTCGGAAGAGGTGATTGCCCGTGTCTAGGAAAGCCGGCTTACCCAGTTCCGTCCGACTCCGCCACTTCGATCGCAACCTGCACTTCGTGGAGGAACTAAGCAATCGTCAGGGCATACCCATTGGCCGCATGGTGTCGATCGACTACATCGAGCCCAACCCGCATCAGCCTCGTCAGCAGATGGGTGACCTCAGCGAGCTCACGGCCTCGATCCGCGAGAAGGGCGTCTTGCAACCACTGATCGTGCGAAGGCTAGGGGAGCAGTTTCAAATCATTTCCGGGGAGAGGCGATACCAGGCTGCCCTCCAAGCTGGACTTACCGAGCTTCCGTGCGTGGAAAGGGACATCGACGATCGAGAAACGGTCGAGGTGGCATTGGTCGAGAACCTTCAACGCAAGGACCTAACCCCCTTCGAAGAAGCCGAGGCGATCGGGCACCTGGTCTCCAACTACGAGTACACCCACGAGGCACTCGCCAGCCGGCTGGGAAAATCGAGGACTAGCGTTACCGAGATGTTGAGCCTCAACACCATGCCCGACGAGATAAAGAATCGATGTCGGCTCGCCGACATCAGCTCTAAGTCATTGTTATTGCAGATAGTTAGGCAAGACAGCCCAGAGAAAATGATGGAGTTGATAGAGCGCGTCTCCCGCGAAGGTTTGAGTCGCGATCAGGCTAGGAAAGTCTCCCGCGCGCCCGCCCGTGGCCGTCCCACGAACTTCGTCTTCAAGTATGGTCCAAAGGGGAGCCCATTCCGCTTGACTCTGACCTTCCGCAAGGCGAGGGTGGAGAAGCACGAGGTCATTCGAGTGCTGCGACGGATTCTGAACGAGCTCGAGACCTCCTGAAATCCTTCAGTACGTATTTCCACAGTTTTTCATCACTCACATCTTGACAGGGGACACCCTGTTTGTTACCTTCTCCAGGCTGAGCCGACCGCGACCGTAGCGTTCCAAAAAAACTCCCGCTCCTGCTCGTCGCGCCGAAACGACCTATAGCCGAATCACCTCATCGAAAGCTCCCACCTTAGCCCACCTGGGAGGGAGAAGGGGAGGGGAGGCCAATCATGGCCCACCGGTACCGAGGCAAGTCCCTCAAGGACGTGCGCGAGTGCCAAAACCTCAAGCTTCGTCGGATTTCGGAAGAAACCAGGATCACGACCTGGTATCTTGCCGGGATCGAAGAAGAGCAACTTCGACAGATTTCCGAGGAAGTTCTACTTCAAGAGTTTCGCCAGGCAATACGCGCGGAAGCTCGGGCTCGACGATTCCAAAGTCGTGCACGATCTCCAAACTGCCTACGACGCGTGGGAAGAAGAGCACAATCCAGCCCCACACCCAGCGACGTTTCGATCTCCGACGGTAGTATCCTTGGACTGTTGCACCCTCCCGTGAGGGGTCCGATCTCAGAAGTCTAGTCGTTTCCTCCTTGCAACACACGCTGAGGCGCGCGCCCCGCGTGCTATAGTGAGTTCATGAGAATGAAAAGTTTCGTTCTCCCGATTTTCCTCGCCCTTGGGGGCCCCGTTTTCGCCGCCATGGAGGCTGATGTGGGGGACCGCGCCCCGGACTTCGAGCTCAAAGACTCGAAGGGACAAAGCTACAAGCTGTCGGATCTCAAGGGCAAGAGCGTGGTGGTGGAGTTCATCCGAAGCGGCTCTTGGTGACCCTTCTGCAAAGCGCAGCTCGGCGAGCTGCAAGAAGCGTACTCGGAAATCGAGAGCCGCAACGCCGTTCTCCTCGTGATTTCCAAGTACGACGCGGAGGAGACCGCGAGCTGGTTGGAAACGAACGACTGGACCTTCCCGATCCTTTGTGATGGCAGGGGAGTGATCGAGGAATACGGGATCCTGAACGAGGGAGCACTGAGCAAACCGATGGCGGCCGGGATCCCGCACCCCGCAACGTTCGTCATCGACGCCGAGGGGTTGATCCGGCTGAAGAACGTTTGGGAGGACTACAAGAAGCGCACGTCTCCGGATACGATCCTACAGGAACTGGACAAACTCAATGATTAAACACAGCGTGCCCTCAGCCGCTCTGCTGCTGTTCGCTGGTTCGCTCGTCTTCGCTCAGAACTTCGACGTTCCCGACTGGGAGAACTCGATTCGCTTCGAGCTCGTCGCGTCGCAAGACCCAGTGCGGCCGGGCGATCAGCTCGAGGTGGCCGTCCTTGCTGAGATCGACCCCGGCTATCATCTATATGGTCCCGAAGAGAGGAAGCCGAGCCGGACGGAGGTGGCGGTGTCCGGAGAGCTGATCGAGCCCACCGGGGACCCGGTTTTCCCTCCGGTCGTCACCCGTGACTTATCCGGCCTCGGAAAATACGATCTGTACGAGGGTAAGATTGCCATTCGAATCCCGATTTCCGTAGCAAGCGAGGCCTCCGAGGGCAACCCGCTTCCGGTTGATGTTAGAATCAACTATCAAGTTTGCACGGATGTCGCGTGCAGCGCGCCGACCCACGAGACGCTGTCGCTGAAGCTTTCGGTAGCGGCGAAGGGGGCGGCGGTGGAAAAGCAGCATTCGGCTGTCTTCGATTCGAAAGAATGAATTTTTTCCAATCGCCAACTGTTGGAGCGTAGCCAAGCGGTAAGGCACCTGGCTGTTAACCAGGCCACCGGAGGTTCGAATCCTCCCGCTCCAGCCAACTTTGCCACTCATCAACGCCAAGCCAACTGACGAGGTTGTGCCACCATCCGCGCCGGTCTGCAATCAAGTGGTGCTCCGCAACAGCGGCGTGTGCCAACCGAGTTGCCAAACGAGGGCCCCGAACAATCGAACTAGGCAGTGCCACCGCGGTACTCCTTGACCGGAGAGGCTTATCCCGATTTTGGGAGCAACAACCTCCCGCTCCAGCCAATCTTTTCCACGAGTTGCAGGGAATCGACCGAAGCCAGATTGTCCGTTAGGTGACGAAAAGGTGACGCCTCGGCACAAACTCCTGGGTCTCCCTCGCCGGGGAAACTTGCCACGGTGAGACAGAAGGACACTCTCAATGTCCTCCCAGCACCCTCCTAGAGAGCCTCTCCGTCTTGCCAGCGTGCCTTGGGAGATGACAATGCCCCTTTCACCGCGAAAACGGGGGTTCGACTCCCCCTGGGGACGCCAAAACTTCGTACCGTAGTTTCTCAGGAAGCAACCGACCTAGTTTTCTTGCACGAAAGCTTGTCGGATTACAGATAGCCTTCAGCGTCTTCAGTGTTACGACGAGGTCACTGCCGCTGCGTTGCTCGGTTCTCGACTAGCGGGTAAACCTACGGAATCCGGGCCCGCGGAAACCAGTGAGGAGAGAATCGCCCGACTAGTGCAATCCATCAAAGACAAGCAGGAGGGAAAGCCTGGGATATCGAACCAGTGGTGATTCACGAGGTCACTCCCGACTACCCACCCACAGGCGAGTAAGAGGTTTATCCGCGGCGACGTGGTCCTCGAGATACTGGTACGCAGGGAGGGGTCCACCGAGGTCTTGCGTGTCCTGGAGTCACTACCCTACGGATGCGACGATGCTGCGATCGAAGCGGCTCAGCAGTGGCGCTTTAAACCGGCACTCCAAGGAGGAAAGCCAGTCGACGCGGTCGGGATTATCAGGGTTGAATTTGAAATGAAAAGCTCTTCCTCACACCCTTAAAGCCATTGCGGGCTCCGTTACAACGTCTCGCCGGATGGTGTCAGCGGTTCGTGATGATCCAGCCGTCTCAGGAAGCATCTGGCTCGACGCAACTGAACCTGGTCCTCAACTGGTTCGAAGAGCTGGAATGCCTCGCCCCCACCAACTGAACGATGTCCCCCAATGTCCCTCCAAGAAAAAAAATGAATTTTCTCTTGACAAGATCCCACAACAAGTTTTGATAGCTTCTCTGATGCTTTCGCAGTGCCATCTCTCGAGCTGACGTTGACGCTCTAGTCAACGCCTACAAGCTTCGAGACAAAAACGTCGTCGAAGCACGTTCCTCCCGACTCTAAGTCGTCTCAAGGCCAAAAAAAGACCGTTGTTATATTAGTCTTGAGGAGGGACGAGGAATGTTTAAGAAGTTATTGAAATCAATTTCGGATGATGAGCTACTTCACCGCTTATCGGGGCTGGTGCAACGATCACGACGCGTCGAGTCGGAGTTGGTCGCACACATTGCCGAGGTAGACGAGCGGCGCCTCTACGCACGTGAAGCTTGCTCATCGATGTTCGCGTACTTGTACGGAGGTCCTGCATCTGTCAGAGTGGGAAGCCTATCTGCGGATTGCGGTGGCGCGTGCGTCGCGAACGCATCCCGTCCTTCTGGTGATGCTGGAGGACGGGCGCCTTCACTTGAACGGTATCGCGAAGATCGCGCCGCTGCTCACGGAGGCCAATCGAGAGAGCTTGCTGGCCCGTGCCGTGCACAAGTCGAAGCGGGAAATCGAGGAGCTCGTGGCCGAGCTTTCGCCTAAACCGGATGTTCCCACGACGATGCGCAAGCTACCCGTGCACCGGGCAAAGACAAAACGGCCGCCGGCACCTCAACTAGGTCCGGACCAAGTAACCGATCTACCCACTCCGGCGAAGGCCAAGCCCGCGTTCGTGGAGCCTCTCGCCCCCGCCCGTTACAAAGTGCAGTTCACGGCCAGCGCGGAGCTGAAAGACAAGATCGAGCGTCTGCGAGGGCTTGTGCGAGGCTCGGTTCCCGACGGCGACCTGGGGGCGATCATAGAAGAGGCGGTGACCGAAAAGCTCGAACGACTGGAGTCGCGGCGCTTTGGGAAGTCGAAAGCCCCCAGGAAGAGCGTCGAAGAGACCGATACGTCACCGTCGTCACGTTATATCCCGGCCCCCGTGAGACGCGCGGTTGCCGAGCGTGACGGAAATCAGTGCACCTTCGTGGACGCACGAGGTAGACGCTGCAACGAGCGGCAGACACTCCAATTCCATCACCACGATCCCTTTGCTCGTGGCGGCGACCATAGCCCCGAAAATATCCAGATGATGTGTCCCGCGCACAACCGGTATCTCGCCGAGTGCGACTACGGGAAAGAGGCGATGCAACGATACCGCCGCTCAAGCAGCCTCGCGCGCGAGCGCGGGCCGGTCTACTCGTTGACTTTTCAGCCTGTGCAGGGCTATTTTCACGATCAAAGGGCTAGCCATGTCATTAACTCCCGGCACCAAGCTGGGTCCCTATGAAATCCTGGCACCTCTCGGTGCAGGTGGCATGGGTGAGGTGTCTAAAGCCAAAGACACTCGCCTCGATCGCACCGTCGCCATCAAAGTCTTCCGTCTCGCGTAGCCAGCCATCCCGAAGTCCGTAAGAGATTCGAGCGAGAAGCCCGCGCTGTCTTCGCCAGTCTCACAGTTCTGGTGGTCGCGCTCTTCGTTATTGTTTTCCTCGCGAGACTGATTCTGACTTGAATATCCCGATCCCCAGGCAGGACCGCCCGTCAGACGAATCGGGACAAAGGATATGATTCGTAATCCCTCGCGCGTAGCCTCGTCCTGGTGCGGATAGTCCCCGGCAGTAACTATCCGTGCCGAATCTCGTCCCCGCCCTTTGGTCGTAAAAACTTCTACCGCGTTCAAAACGCCCCACGCCTTGACTTCCACATGACCCAGGCGTAGGGTGTGCCCCAGCCGAAACCGAGTGGATGCCTCAGTATTACCTCGCGAAAGGGGGAACTCATGAAGAAACTAGTTCTCGTTGCATTGGTTGTCAGTCTGGTAGCTCTTTCGCTACCGGCCGCGGCCCAAGACGAAAACGTGGTGGGTATGATGATTCACGTGACGCCCAAGGCGGGCATGAAGGACAAATGGGAGGAGGGCACCAAGAAGCACATGGCGTTCCACCGCGAGAAAGGCGACACCTGGCAATGGTTCGTCTGGGAAATCGTCAGTGGTGAGAACGTGGGTGACTATGTGGTCGGCACCTTCGAGCACAAATGGGCGGATTTCGACAACATGCCGATCGACCGTGCCGAGGATTTGGCGAACCGAAAGATGAACTCCGGGCCCTATACGGAGGCTGCCAATATCAAGTACATCGCGGACATGCCAGGAGCTACCCTCAGAAGGTGTGGAAATAAAGTAAAGGCGAAGTATAACCTTCCGCGTCACGAAACACGGCCTGAAGGGGCCAACGGAAGGAGACACCGCCATGAAGGAAAAGACCACAAGACGACGGAGCTCGTCAAGGGTGGCTTGGGAGTCGCTGGAGAAGTGGGCGAGGCTCGAGATCCAGGATTGGGTGCAGGAGCTGATGGTAGCCGAAGTCACGGAGCTTCTCGGGCGTGAGAAATCGGAGAGACGGAAGCCCGTGGACACAACGGCGGGCTATCGAAATGGATACGGTAAGCCTCGGAAGCTGACGATGAGCGTGGGCACGGTGACGGTTCGCCGGCCGAGAGTACGGGACGTGGAGGAGAGGTTCGAAAGTCGAGTGCTTCCGCTGTTCAAGCGTCGGAGCGAAACGGTGAGCGAGTTGATTCCGGAGCTGTACCTGCATGGACTAGCTCACGGAGATTTCGATTTGGCGCTCCGCGGGCTTCTAGGGGAGGACGCTCCACTTTCTCCCAGCACGGTGTCGCGGCTGAAACAGAAATGGCAGGGAGAGTACGAGCAGTGGCTAGCTCGCCCACTGGATGAACTCGAGCTCGTGTCCCTGTGGGTAGATGGCGTGTACGTGAAGGCCGGCCTTGAGAAGGACAAGGCGGCGGTGCTAGTTGCGGTTGGTGGCCTGTCCGACGGGACGAAAATCGTCCTGACGCTGGAGGCCGGGCATCGAGAATCCCGAAGCGTCATGGTCGTCGCTGCTACGGAGACTGAAGAAGCGCGGTCTGAGATGTCCCCGTTTGGTGATCGGTGACGGTCATCTCGGCATCTGGGCCGCGACCCGAAACGTATTTCCAGAAGCTGAGGAGCAGCGGTGCTGGAACCACCGAATCCTCAACGTACTGGACCGGATTCCGAAAAGGGACCAGGCGCAGGCCAAGCCGCTGTTGACGGCGATCCCCTACCCCACCAGCCTGCAGGAGTGCGAGACGAAGAAGGCCAAGTTCCAGGATTGGTGCTTGCGCAAGGGTCTTCCGGGGGCCGCGCACGTGCTCGACGAGGACTGGGAGCGGATGGTCAGCTTCTATTCCTTTCCCAAGCCTCACTGGCAACACCTTCGCACGAGCAACGTCGTGGAATCACCGTTCGCTGCACTGAGATTGAGAACGGATGCGGCCAAAAGGTTCAAGAAAATCGAGTCCGCCACTGCGACAATCTTCAAACTGCTTCTGGTTGCGGAGAAGAATTTTCGCCGGCTCAACGCACCGGAGCTGATGCGAGAGGTTCACCTGGGCGTTCGATTTGAAGATGGAGACAGGGTAACGGAGTCGTCGAGTGAGCGCGATGCCCGACAAGGCCGATGCGTACATGAATGCGGTGAGCAAGATCTCGGATGCGATCACGAAAACCGGCTCGGATACGAAGTACTATTTCAGTCGTGCCGTCACCGGAGGCAGTCAACCCTCCTTCATCATCTTCCTCCCAAACAAGGGCTGGGCGGGGATGGCGCCAAGCGGCACGCCCCTCCCGAAAGATGCTCGAAGAAAGCCTATGGCAACACCGAGGCCGGGCCATCATTCGCACGCTCAACGAGTCCATCTATGATTATCGGACCACGCTCTTGGCTTATCGAGCCGACCTGAGCTACATGCCGAGTTCTCCCACCTCTGACTAGGCGGCACACACCGGGGGCGGGCGAGGAGCCCGCCCCTTTTAGCGCTCGACTCGAAGAAGGTTCTCCACCGACAGGACGCCGAACGTCGAGTTGGTGATCCGTTCCGCCTTTACTTTTTCTATTTCCGAATTTACGACCCCGGTCAAAAGGACTCGGCTGCTATGCACGATGATGTGAATGGGAGGGTAGACCTGGGAGGCATAGGCCCGAAAGGTGGAGTTACCGTAGATGCGCTGCGCCAGAGTTTCTCGCAGCTTGGCGTCGATCGACGACGTTGGTAGGACGCTAATTTCGTTACGGACTTCCTGAACGCCTAGAATCTTGGACGCCATCTCTTCGATCGCGGACGACTTGAAGGGCATGGTGACCCATCCGATCAGGTAGACCGCGCCGTCTTCCACGCGTCCGGTCACCTCGTCGTGGATCGTATAGTTGGGATACCGCCGAATTTTCTCAGCCAGTTGTTTGGCCAGGTCCTGGTCACTTTCGCCGGTGGCAATGGCTAATTCACTGAAGATCTCTTTCGCCTGGGGCACTTCGAGCACGATAGCGACGATCCGATCCTTGGTCCACACGTTGGGCACCTTGCCCTTTAAGGTCACCACACCGGCCTCGACAGACACATCGAAAGTTTCTTTTAGAAGTTTTTCCGCCTGGAGCTTCTCTTCAACGAGCTGCCGAATCTGCTCGTCAGAGGATGGGGTCGGCTCTTGGATGGTCTCGGCGCCTTCGGCACTGTCACCGGGGGCAATTTCCAACTCGCTCAGAACCTCCTTCACCTGGAGCACTTCAAGAGCGGTCTCTATGATTCGATCCTTGGTCGAGACATTGGGCACTTTGCCACCGAGGGTCACGACCCCGCCATCGACCGACACCTCGACCCCGTCCGTCAGCAGATTCTCCCCCCGAAGCTTCTGTTCGACCAGACGCTGAATCTCTGTGTCCGAAAGGGGAGCGGGGTCTTGGGCCACCGCCGCCCCCGTGATCAAGAGCAGCACCGTGGGTAGAATTAGTAGTCGTCGCATTTCCCGGATGCTATTGCGGTGAACGGCATTTAGCAAGGCGCAGGCCCGTATTTTGAGCTAACATACCCGCCGAATCGAGACAGGAGGAGGCTGAATGGGCAAGCCAGTTCACACATCGCATATCCGGATCGAAAAAGACAAAGGACCCCTTCGACGCGCGTACATCGAGAATTTCGAGGATCCCCTACGGTTCGGCGTACATACCAATATCAAGGAGTTTTACGGACTCGAGCCCGAAGAGGAGCTCCCTGCAACGCTGGACCACATCGTGGCCGGCGTCGGCGGGTGACTGGTCGGCACCCTTGGGGGCGCACTGGAGGTGCGCGGGATTCCGAGTCAGCCAGACAAACTCTCGGCCGACGTCGAAGGTGACATCGAGGATATCGACGGCGTCATGGTCATTACCAAGATCCGGGTTCGCTATCGGATGAAGGTGCCGAAGGACAAGCGAGACAAAGTCGAGAGGGCTCTCGCCACCCACGAGGAGAAGTGCCCGGCGGCGACGAGCGTCAAGCGCGGCATCGAAGTAGAGTGGTCCGCGGACATAGAAGAAATCTGAGGAGGTAACGCACCGATGGACGGAGAAGCGCTTCGCAGCGTGATGAGGGTTTTCCCTCAGGGGGTGGTCGTCGTCACCGCCGTCCGTCCGGATGGCGAACAACGGGGAATCACGGTCAGCTCGTTCATGTCGGTCAGCTTGAAGCCGCCAGTGGTGTTGATCTGCATCCTGAAGGAGGCACGCGCACACGAAGCGATCGACAAGGGGAACTCGTTCGCGGTCAACATCCTGGGCGACGATCAGGGCGGGCTCTCGGATCACTTTGCCAAACCGGATCTATCGTCCGAGGAGCAGTTTGGGGACATCGAGCACGAAGACCGCTCGGGAGCGCCCTCCCTCATCAAAGGCTGCTTGGGATATGTAGACTGCGACGTCGTGCAGCGGATCGAGCAGGCCGATCACACTCTTTTCGTGGGAGAGGTGCAGGGCGGCGAGGTTCTCAAAGAGGGCCGTCCTCTCGTTTTCTATTCCCGCGGGTATTGGGGTTTGGGGGAGGAAGCCTACAAGCGTTAGTCCGCCGTCCCCTGGCTACGGCAGGACTCACGGGCGCACTTCAAGCCTCCGGTGTTGGTCCAGTCTGAAGAGAAGCACGTGTCCCACCACCGCGCCCGCCTGGGACGTCTTGCGCGCGCTACCACCGAGGCCCGTTAGCGCTTGTAGCTCCATTCCGGCTTGCCCCCTTGTTCGTTCGATGTGATGTCCGGCCCGACGAGCAGTAGGTGGACCTCCTCTTCCGCGACTGGACAATGTTCCACGCCTCTGGGTACGATGAACATATCCCCCTCCGATAGTTCGACGTTGCCGCTACGGAGCTGTACTGTTAACCGTCCCTTGTAGACGAAGAAGACTTCATCCTGATCGTCATGCTTGTGCCAGTTGGTCGATCCGATTCCTTTGGCCACCTTGAATAGATTGCCGTTAGCCTCTCCGACTGTCCGTTGCGACCAGAACTCTTCGAGTGAGGATGCTTCGGTTCGCACATTGACCTTTTTCATCTACTTCGCTCCCAGCGATTATCCAGTTTGGCGGAAATAAAAATCAAGAACCCGATGAGTTAGTAACCCTCTCCAAGCCATGCCCACGTCGCGCACCTCTCGGGTGAACCAGTTTAGCGCGAACGTCTAGTTCGGCAACGTGACCGTGGCGGCAATATCCCATAGCCTGTCGGTGACGCCTGCCGCCATCGCGGGAGTCCTGCGAAGCGAGCGGGTGGATACGAAAATCCCTAGAAATCGCTGCCCGGAAAACGTTATACTTACCGGTTAATGGGGAATTTCGACCGTTCGGATCCTCCGAACTACGAAGAATTCGACGCGGTCAGTCTCTTTTGCCCCACCTGCAAAGCGGCCCTTCCCGTGCGACAACGCCTCCTTCTCGCGCTCCCCGATGGAGAGCTTTACGAGTACCGATGTACTCGCTGCGATACCGTCGTTGGCAAGAAGAAAAACGATGTCCCGTTTGGGGTGATGCCCGAATCGCAACTGGATGACGGCAACTCATGAATCAAATCCTGGAAAGCTTTTCCTTCGACGCTGAGGAGGGGAGACTCGACCTTCAAGGACTTCGGTATTTGCTCATGAGGCCCAGTCTGCTTTCCGAGATCCAGAAGACCCTCGAGCAAGTACTCCCCGAGGAAGTGGGGACCATCCTTTCCGACGCCGGACAGACCGAAGGACTCGTGCTCGCGGGCCGTCTCAAGGACGTGTTCTCGTATCCCGTCGATCAAGTTTTGAGTTCCCTAGCCTTCATGATGGGGGAGTCGGGATGGGGAGCCGTTTCTGTCCAGATGATCAAACACTGAAAGCTCCGAATTAGTCCTGAAAGTCCACGGGTCTCCTTTCGCCGAGGAATACGGAAGTTTGGAAGGATGAGGCGGGAAATGTCTACGGCGAACGGCCTGGCCACGGAGATGGTCCAACCGTGGTTCTATCTGCTCACTTGGACACCGTCTTTCCACGCGGAAGCGTCACTAGCGTCAAACGGGAAGGGGAGTGGCTGTTCGCACCGGGCATCGGAGATAACACGGTAGGGCTGGTCACGATACTGACGGTTCTCAAGGCATTGGAAGAAGCCAACGTCGAGACTGCCGGGACTCTGATTTTCATGGGATCGGTGGGGGAGGAGGGGAGGGGTGACCTTCGCGGGGTGAAACATCTCTTCTTGAAGAGTCCTCTTCGCGAACGCATCGACATGTTTGTCTCGGTCGACGGCACCAGCGACGACGACATCATCCACGAGGCCCTGGGGAGCAAGCGCTACCGCATCACCTATCGCGGACCGGGCGGGCATAGCTGGGGCGCATTCGGAACGCCGAATCCCGGTTTCGCAATGGCCCGAACGCTCGCAAAGCTAGCCGAGCTCGAAGTCTCCGAAAAACCGAAACAAAGCTACAACGTCGGCGTGGTTGGGGGAGGGACGTCCATTAACTCAATCCCCACCGAAGTCTGGATGGAAATCGGTCTGCGTGGGGAGGACGTCGGTATCTTAAAGGAGACGGAGGAGACGTTTCTCCGCTTCGTCGACGAAGGCGTTGCCCGAGAGAACGAGGTCCGTTCACTAACCGGCCCCCTCCGAGCGGAAAAGGAGTTGGTGGGCGACAGGCCTTCGGGCGAAATTCCGGTCGACGCCCCCATCGTCAAAACCGCGGTCGAGGTGACCCGCCGGGTCGTTGAAATTGAAGAAGCGAGGTTGGTTCGAAGCAGCACCGATTCCAACCTGCCGATTAGCCTGGGAATTCCCGCCATCACCATCGGCGGCGGTGGGGAAGGCGCCGACGCGCACGCCCCTGCCGAAGCATTCGACCCCACCGACTTGGGAGCGCGGTATCCGCCGGGTGCTTGCGCTCGCCGTCGCGCTCGTCGGACTTCCTTAGAGGCCTACTTCGCGCCGGCGCCATGAAACCGTCGTGCTAGAATATCGAACGTGCGGCTGCTGGACGAAAATCAAGAGCACCAAACCTCTCGTCGTAAGTATGCGGCAGCGGTTGTCGTCGGCCTCGCGCTCCTCGCGGGTGCCGGATACTGGTACCTAAGCCGTCCCGAAGCTCCTCCCAAGGAAGCGACGAAGCCTGAAAAGGCGCCAACGAAACCCGCGCCATCCCCGCCAACAGCCGAGCGCAAGGCGGGCCCGTCGAGCGGCTCGTTGTCCGTTACTGCGAACGTCGAAGAAGCAACCGTTTATTTGGATGGAAAGGCGGTGGGGAAGGCACCTTATCGTATCGAGGGCGTCGAGCCCGGCGCCTACGAAATCCGTGTCGCCAAGGACGGCTACCAAACCTTCGACAAGATGGTCGCAGTGTCGCGGGGGAGAGAAGCGAAGGTCAATGCGATGCTCGCCCTCGAGCCCGTGCGCCTGAGAGTCGAGAGTGACGTTCCCGGGGCAACGGTCTTTTTGGATCGCAAGTATATTGGAACGACTCCCGTTACCATCACCGACGTGAGCCCCGGAACCTACGGCTTAACCGTCTCCGCAGACGGATACGACATCCACTCGGAAAAGGTCGAAATGAGCACGGGAAGCCGTGACCTCTACGTCCGTTTCAAAGAGGTGAGGCTCCGAGAGACGGCCAAGTTGGTTCACAAACACAGCTTCGGCTCTTGCGAGGGCACGCTCACCGCGACTCCTGACGGCATCACCTACGAAACGACCAATAAGAAGGACGGCTTTTCAGTCCCGTTCTCTTCGCTCGAGAAATTCGAGGTCGATTTCATCGACAAGAACCTTCAGATCAAAGTGCGTGGCGGAAGGAAATATAACTTCACCGAAAAGAGTGGAGACGCCGACGTGTTGTTCGTTTTTCACAAGAATGTCGAGGCGGCCACGAAGCGGCTTGCCGACGAATAGGAGAGACTCTCCCAAATGAAACAACGCTTTGTTCTTTTTCTTCTTGCCGGTCTCTTGGCAACCTCGGGAGCCCACGCGCAAACCGAAGCCGCCGAGCCGCTGGCGAAGGCTATTCCCAACTACACGCGCTCGGCAGATGGGAAGATCGTTTACGCCGGGCAGCCTTCCGAGGACAACTTTCAGAAGCTCAAGGAGGCCGGCTTCAAGACCGTCATCAACCTTCGGCCAGCCGACGAGATGAGCTTCGATGAGAAGAAGGTCGTTGAAGAGCTCGGTATGACCTACGTCAATATCCCCATCACGACGTTTTCAATTACTGAGGAAAAGGTCGGCCAGCTCGCGGACCTACTCGGAGACCCGGACGCCGCGCCGGTCCTTATGCATTGCGGAAGCTCCAATCGGGTCGGAGGCATGTGGTACATCTACCGGGCGCTCTTCGGAGATGCGTCCGAAGAAGAAGCCATGAAAGAAGCGGTAGAGTACGGCCTTCGAAGCGCGACACTAAAGACAGTCGTCGAGCGCTACGTGTCGAAGCGAAAATAGCGAGGACTCGAAAAGGGCTCGACCCCACGAGAATCTACGATCTCGCAATCATTTCTCCAGCATTTGCCCTCGGACCTCTCCACCCGGATTGTTCATCGTGTGGACGTTGGTGTAGATCAGACCATCCCGCATCGCGAGCGCGAGAGCTGCAATGTTGCTCACCGGTCGACCAGCGGTCGGCTCGCAGTCCGCACCGGTGAAGTTTTCGTTCCCGAAGGTGCAGCTCAACCTCCCATCGTTGAGAACACAAGGCCCAGGGTTGATGAAGCCGAAGGCTACCGGGCCATTCACTCCCGGGCGCGCGCAATGAAAATGAGCGGCGACGACGTCACCGGACAGGCCGCCAACCCGCAACCGGACGCTCACTCGCGTGAAGCCCGCATCGAAACGGGCCTCGACCCGGCCGGTGCCATCGGTCATGACGGCGCCGACCTCCTGGGCCCCCGTTGCCTTGGCCGCGAAGCTCAAACGGGGGTCCTTCTTGTCACTGCTATCGCTATCGTGGGAGCCGTCGCTGCTATCGTCATCGCTTGAATAACCGGTGTTGGAGAGCGCTAGAAGGGCGCCGAGAAACAGAATGGGGATCAGCGTTGCGAACGTTTTCTTGGTCATCGCTCAAACTCCTGCTGTTATGACTGAGCGATCGGCGAGAGGAGCGTTGGATGTTTACCCGAAAGGGCGGGACATTCTGTGATGCCTAGCACCGTTTGTCAAAAGAGGAAATCTCCACACCGCGCAGAAGAAGTTGTCTTCACGGTAGAAAGAAGAGGGAAGCAGGCGACACGGAGTCGCTTGCCTATTTTGGCGTGCGTTAGAGCTCCTCCTCGGGGTTCTACTACCTTGAGCCAGTCGATCCTTCCAAAGTGCTTCTTGTTCCCGGAGACTCACGGGGTACGACGACGTCTTTCGGATTCGAATCGGTCGCTATCGAGTGCTCTATAGCGTCTCCGGCAAAAGGCTGGTCATCATTGACTTGAAGGTCGGCGATCGGAAGGATGTGTATAGTTGAGTCGTTCGGGATCCCGATTATGGCAGGTCTTCGACTGATCGTGTGAAACTGGGGAGCGGTGTCACTGACCCGAGGCCGGGTGCGAGCCGAGCATTCTGCCTCAGACGTCTCCGTAGAGTATGGAGCCTGAGCGAGTCCCGCCCTCTGGTGGTGATGCTCTATAATGCACGCGCGAGCCTCCTTTTCGGATTACAGCGCGATGAATGCCTCTCAACCCGTCCCGGAGATTCTCGTCATCGACCCCGCCGGCCGGAGTCGATCGGTGCGTCTCCAAGGCAATCGAGTCTCTCTCGGTAGGTCCGCCACGAACACTCTATCCTTTCCCGAAGATGACGGACTATCCCGCCGGCATTTGGTCCTCGAAAAGGAGGACGACCGGTGGTTCGTAAGGAATCTTGCCAGCAAGAACGGCAACGTTGGTGAACGGAGTCCTGGTGAAAAGCAGACACTGCCTCGAGCCGGGTGATCGCATCACCGCGAGCTGTGTGGCGATGACATTTTCCGCGCCAAGCACAGGCACTCGTCATGTGAGATTCGAGCCGCCGTCCGACGCGCGGGAGCAGTTGAGCGCCGAAGAGCACTTCCCTAGAGGAAATTCTGTCCTCGGGACGATCGGACACCCGGGTCGCTCCCGCGGTTGCGACCGGGCCCCAGGTCAGCGCACTGTGGGCGTTCGTGCGGGCCGGTCGCGAGTTAGCGGTCCGGCGGCCCCTGCCGGAGCTTTTCCGCATTACCCTCGATCTCTCCTTGGAAGCGGTGAGCGCCGAGCGTGGAGTCTTGCTGACGCTCGATGAGGGAGATCGGCTCGTCGTACAAGCGTCCCGTGGCGCAGAGCTTCGGATCAGTACCAGCGTGCGGGACAAGGTTCTGAAGGAAAAGACGTCGCTCTTGGTCAGTGACGTGCTCCAGGAACCAATTGCTACAAGGCAGCCAAACGATCGTGGATCAAGGCGTGCATTCCCTGATCGCGGTTCCGCTTCAAACCGAAGATCGTGTCATCGGTCTGATGTATCTCGACTCTTTGGACCAGCGGCGAAAGTTCACCGGCGACGATCTGAGCCTCTTGACCGCCATGGCCAATGTGGCCGGGATACGGATCGAGCGCGAACGGATCGAGCGCGAGCGGTGGGAAATGCAGCGCTGGGTGTTGATCGCCGAGAACGTGGCGAAGTCTTGGCCGCTTGGCGGCCGCCCTGAGCCACGAGTTCAACACTCCGCTCGGGGGCCCTCAAGAGCGCCGTGGATACACTGGTGCTTGCGGCTGCAAAGAAAGGATCCGCGCGCGCCGCCTGAGGAGCAGAAGTCGCTTGGAAGCGGTGCAGGCCGATCTGCGGAAGTCTTTGGATCAATCCCTCGAGCGGATGGAGCAAGTCATCTCGCGCATCCAACGCTTCACGAACCTGGATCGTTCGGAGACGCAGGCGGTTGACTTGAACGAGCTGCTCTCGGACGTCGTCGCCCTCATGGACGCACCATCGGTGGAGGTTCTTCTTGCTTTGGAAGAACTTCGCCCGGTGCTCTGCCACCGACAGTCGTTGAGCACCGCCTTCTCCTGGTTTGCTTCGCTATGCGATGGAAGGCCTGCCAGCAAGATTCGGATTGCGGGAAGATCGAGATCTCCACTCACACCCACGGAGACATCGTGGAGATTCGGCTCCGGCACAACGGTCGTGGGATGCCGCCCGAGGAACTGGCGCGTCTTTTCGATCCGGGGCTTTCAGATAGCCGAGGGCCGCATATCGGCTGGGAACTGGAGTCTTTTCACGGCTAGGCAAGTCGTTCAAGAGCAAGGCGGCGAGATCCGCGTCTCCAGTGAGCCGGGTAAGGGGACGGCCTTCGTTGTGAGCCTCCCGTCGAAGTGGCCGGCCGAGAGCGACGATTCATGACCACTTCGCTATCCCCCGAGTTGCCCGCCCACCGGTCGCCGCCATCCTCGTTCTGATGGTAGTAGCGATGGGCTCGACGAAACTCGCCTCGGCGGATCCTTGGTATGAGCATTACGAAAAAGCGGAGAGGGCGCTCGAAGCCCAGAACTGGGCGGAAGCGATAGAGCAGATCAACGAGGCCCTAGAAAGAAAGGGGGATTCCGGCGCCCGCGTGCGCAGCTACGGGATGAAGATCATCTCGTACTTTCCTTACCTCAAGCTCGGCATCGCCTATTACGAGCTCGGGCAGTTCGACGCCGCTCTCCAAGCGTTCGAAACCGAAGAAAGGCTCGGAGCCGTCACGCAGTCCAAGAGCGCGCTCGACGAGCTCCAGGCGTTCCGCGGCCTGGCCGAGGAGGGACGTAAGGATCGCCTCGCCCAGGAGGGCGAGCGCGTTCGGCAGATCGTCATCGAGAGTCTCGAGGAGGCGAGAAGTTTAGAGGCGGGGGACCGGTTGGACGAGGCGATGAGCGCGCTTGGTCGGGGATTGGCGGTGGCCCCGGAGGACCTCGAGGCGTTGGAAGTTTTGGAGAGGTTGCGGAAAAGAGTCGCCCGGCAGCAGGAGGAGCGTGAACGCGAAGCGCGGGTGGCTCGGTTGGTCGAGCCGGTCGGACGCTCCTCGACTCCGGACAGTACAGCGAAGCCCTGAGCGTTTTGAAGCAGGCCGACTCCCTGAAGCCGAGCCCGGAGCTCGAGTCGCTATTAGGCAATGCCCAGGCGAGACTCCTTCTTGAGATCGAAAGGTAGGGAGGACACTCGTAGGCGCGGTGTCCTCGTTGTGGATGGCTTGAAGGAAGTCGCAGCGTTGGAAGCACAAGGAAACCTCGAGGGCGCGCTAGCTCGACTCCAGACCGTCGTCGCCTTGGATCCGTCGAACCACCAAGCCGTCAGACTACAGGACCGGCTGCTCGAGGCCCGGGCACGGGCCGAGCAGGCGAGAGCCCGGAGCGAGTCGCTCGAGACCATGTTGGCGCAGGCGGATTCCGATTTCGGGGCCGGTCGTTTCGAGAAAGCTCTCTCCATGGCCAATCGCGTGCTTGCTCTCGACGCCGGTAACTCGACCGCCCTCGGGTTGCTGGCCAGAGCCTACCGGGAGATCAGCCAGAGACTTCTCGGAACCGGGGCGGGAGGTAACATTCCACCTGCCATTCGTTTCGCCGACTTCAGAGAAGAGGCGGAAGACGGATCTCTCATCCAGCTAGTCGCGCATGCGGACTTCCGCCTGAGTGGCGTCATCATCGACGACTCCCCGGTCGAGATCACGTTCTACGATCGCGAGAATCGTGAGGTTCAAGGAGCGAGTAGCAGTCAGCCACTGGGCGACTACTACATCAACCGAGTTCACCTTGGACGAGCGGCTGCCATTGGGTCTCTCGACCTTCAGACTGGTAGCGACCGACGCGGAGAACCTGAAGTCGAGCAGCGAGTACATAGTCGACTACCAGCGGTACTTTTACCGCGCGTGGTGGTTCTACTTGGCCCTGAGCGCGTTTTCTGGTTGGTCTGGGTGGGGTCCTCTCTACGGACAACGCGTACGAAGACGCGAGCGACTCCTCAAGCGCCGCTTCAACCCTTACGTGGCGGGAGCGCCGGTACTCGACGAGAAGTTATTCTTCGGTCGAACGAGGTTGATCGATCGGATCTTGCAAACGATCCACAACAATAGTCTCCTCCTCTACGGTGAGAGGCGCATCGGGAAGACTTCCATTCAACACCAGCTCAAGAAGCGGCTGGAGGGCCTCGAGGATCCTCAGTTCGACTTCTACCCCGTCGTCCGTGAGGATGACTAAATCGGCCCACTTCCCCGGCTCGAGCGTTCCCAGATGCTCAAGGAGAAAAGCTCCAAACAAGTCAAGCTCGTCCTTCTGATCGATGAGGTCGATGGAGCTCAACGAGTACGACCCCAAGATCAATCAGAAACTGAGAAGCCTCTTCATGAAGAGTTTCGCCGAGAATCTCGTCTCCGTGGTCTCGGGGGTCGAGATAAAGAAGCAGTGGGAGCGGGTAGCACAGATCGGCGAAATTCTAGATGGGCCGCGTAATTGCCTTTGCCCTGTTGGGCACCCGGCGGATCGGGAAGACCTCGCTTCTGAAGCAGGTCGAGTATGTGACCGCATCCGATCCGGAGCGCGGTTATTTCCCCATCTTCTGGGATCTGCAGGGTTCCGAGGAACCCCGATGAGCTGCACGCAGATTTCGCCGACGGACTGCTCGATGCCGAAGAGCGCCTGGAGCAAATAGGCGTGTCGCTAGCGGAAATCGAGGCCGACGATTTGTTCGTGTCCTTGGGGCGCCTTCGACGCCAGCTGCGCTCGCGGGATTTGCAGCTTCTCTTTGCTCTGCGACGAGGTGGAGGAGCTCATCCGGCTCAACCAGAAGGAGCCGTCTCTCTTGCGTAAGCTTCGGCGGGAGATGCAGTCGCGCGAGGGGATTCGCTCCGTATTCGCCTCCACGATTCGGTTGTGGGCTCTCGCCGAGCAAAAAGGAGACACCTCCCCATTCCTCCACGGGTTCACTCCGCCTCTATATATCCAGACACTGTCCGATGACGAGGCACGCTCGCTGATCCGACAAACCAACCTCTCCCGAGCGTCTCGGTCGAATTTCGACGATGAGACGGTGGAGACCATTCGCGCGCGTTGTGATAACCACCCTTACCTCATTCAGCTGGTCTGCAAACGGTACTTGGAGTTGACAGATCTCGAAGAAGCTCTCGAGCACGTAGCCACCGATCGAATGGTCAGCTACTTCTTTTCCGTTGATTTCGAGATGTTGTCCGAGAGCGAGCGCGATATCGTCCGGATCATCGCCGACCAATCCGCGGCGGCGAGCGACTCTATTCAGGAAAGCCTTAGCATTACCGTGGGAGCCCTCCGGGACAGCCTCAATCGTCTCGAGCAACTGGGATTCATCCGCCGCAACGTGGAGCGCCGCTACATCTTGGTGAATTATTTCTTTCGGCGGTGGATGAAGGATTTGGCGAGTATGGAGCAATCTTCGGCGGACTCACCGCCGGCGGGAATCTCGACCGAGGATACGACTCTTGGGCACGATCTGGGACTGGGAGTCCTCGACAGTCGTTACCAACTGTTAGAGCAAGCTGGGGAAGGCGCGACCGGGATCGTCTACAAGGCCTACGACAAGCTGCTGCAAGTGAAGATCGCCATCAAGGTGCTACGCTCGAAGTTCGCCAGGAACGAGGCAGTGCTAGAGCGTTTCCGCAAAGAAATCATTTTGTCCCGAGACATCGGCCATCCGAACGTCCTCCGGATGTATCATCCCGGGGAGTTCGGAGGCAAGAAATACCTGACGATGCAGTGGGTCGATGGTCAAACGCTCGGGAGTTTGATAAGCGCAGAGGCGTCGCTCGCCGAGGCAAGGTGTGCGGCGATCGGTGCGAAACTGGCCGCCGCTTTGGAGGCGGCGCATGCGCACAAGGTGCTCCATCGGGACATCAAGCCGCAGAACGTCTTGCTGGATGGAGATGAAGACGCTGCTTGGAAAAAGATCCCGCCAAGAGGTACCAGAACACTCAGGTACTCCGCTCAGCGCTCGAGGGTCTACAGAGTCGCTAGATATGCCTAGGGCTTTGGACATCACGAGAATCGCCACGGTCTTTTTAGCGTTGGCTCTCGTGGCCGGCGAAGCATGGGCCCAGGCCGGCCTCACCACTTTTCAATTCAGCTTCTCCAACTCCGGCGCGCGCAGTCTGGGTCTGGGTGGTGCCTTCGTCCCGCTCGCGGACGACGCCACCGCGGCCTTCGCCAATCCCGCTGGTTTGCAGCAGCTGGTTCGAGCGGAGATTTCCGTCAAGGGAAGACTCTGGGGCTACACCACACCTTTTACCGTAGGGAGGGAGACTATCTGATCTTCCATCCGGCATCGGTCTCGATCAGACGGCGGGCTTGCGCCGTCTCCGAATCTTCGGACAACGCTTTCGGGCCTGTCCTACCTGTCGTTCGTTTATCCCTCCGAGAAATGGTCGCTTGCCGTCTACCGCCACCAGTGGGCGAACTTCGAAGGCTCCTCGAACACCCAGGGTTTCTTCGGTGACTCTCCCGACATCAGTACTCGGGATCCGTCCCGCTTCCCGTGGAAATAAGAATGGCGTAAACCTCCGGTTAAGCAAAACGAAACCACGCCTGTAAAGGCGAGGAGGAGGATTACGCCATGAAGAAGCCTACCACCATATTGAAGGAGTCTGTAAGCGAGTACCGGGAGTTCGTCCAACTTCGGCTGCGTAAGCGGGTACTGGAGGCGATCGAGGTTGTGCTTGAGGAAGAAGTCGACCAAGCGCTAGGGTGTTGTAGCTACGAGCGTGCGGAAGACCGCCGTGGATATCGCAACGGAGCCGAAACCCGTCGCGTGACGACGTCGGTGGGAACTCGCGAGCTCCGGGTGCCACGAGCCCGCGTGCGAAATTGGGATTTAACATAATACATCTTATCGGACGTACGATTGTAGGCGCAATATGCAAATGTCGGGTTTCAAGGCATCCTGTCGAGCCTGGAGACCGACATGGACGATGCGAGGACCCTGACAATGAGCGTCAAGGAGCTGAATCGGCTTGAGCTCTTGGGCTGGCGCGGTATTCAACCGTCGGGTGCGACCGACATTCTTTCTTGAGGTCTCACTTGGTAAGCATTCTGAACTTGTCCGCGCCGGCCTTCGCCTCGACGTACCTGTTCGAAAGAAGCTGAAGAAAGTTGCCGCCGCCAATGCAAAAATTGACGTCCTGCTGGTCAATCGAGAGAACGACTCTGGGCGGGGGCGCTAGGGATAGCAAGCGGATTTGCTCAGCCGCCCTCCGTTGGTTTCCCGTTCGGCCCACGCCTTTCTGGCTCAAGATCACTCCGACGTGGGCACCGTGTGTCTGAATCTTGGTGCCCATTGCATCAACCCAGGCGACTCTGACGTGAACGTTCTCGGACTTGCACTCGCACAGAAGTGGGTCCCCCACAGTCGGAGGGTTGGAAGCCACGAGGCGCGCGGGCTGAGCGTGACGAGCCAGTCCAGCTCGTTCGTTGTGGATTGGACTCGAGCCCAGGAGGAAAATGTCTCGCACCCCTCCAAGAGGACACCTAGGATCCTCTCGAAACACCGTCCCTTGAGATTGTCCCTCCGCCCTCGCCACCTCGCTGGACCGCCTTTGGGCGCGCCCGGCGCAGGCATTTCACTGACCCTAGTGAAGCGCGCTGCCGCGTGGTGGAGGTGGGCTTGGTTTACGTGACACAGGATGTCGTAGATTCGCTCGTCATCGACTCCATGCGTCGACATGAACGCCAAAGCCTTTTTCCAGGCTGTCTACGGAGTTACTCAAAGTACTGGCTTAAACCCGCTGAAATCCGACTTCGACGTTCTCAGCATCGTCCAGGGGTGATGATTTCATCCTTCTCATCCCTGACCGTCATTGGTAGTTCGCTGATATCTGCGCGCCACTTGTTTTCAAAGTCGTGCAACATAGACTTCCGTTCTAACCCTGAATCGCCATGCCAGAAGCTTTCGTTTCACGGCGTTGCGCAATAACTCCATGGACTGAGGGTATGTGGATATGTGGAAGCCCTTCCGGAACTCGGTGATTCACAACGCGCCTAATGCGCGGATCATCTTCGACAAGTTTCATATCATGCGTCATCTGTCAAAGGCCCTCGATGAGGTCCGGCGCGGTGAGTACAAACGCCTCAGCGGCAAGGACCGGTCGTACATCAAGGGGCAGCGTTACACTTTGCTTTCCCGGCGGGAGAACCTGAGCCTAGACGGTCGCCGCGCACTCAAAAAGTTGCTCCAGGCCAACCGGCGCCTGAACACCGCCTATATTTTGAAGGAGGCCTTCGGGCAACTCTGGGATTACCGCACCGAACGCGGCGCTCGCGCCTTTTTCACCCGTTGGAAAGACAGCCTCAAATGGCAACGCCTGCATCCGTACCAGAAGTTCGCCGGTATGATTGAGTCCCATTGGGATGGTATCGCCTCCTACTGTCATCCGGAGAACAAAGTCAGTCTCGGCCTAGTTGAAGGGGTCAACAACAAAATCCGTGTTCTGCAACGACGCGCCTACGGCTATCGCGACGAGGAATATCTCAAGCTGAAGATCGTGGCGGCTTTCCTTCCGCCATTACCCAGAAATGCAGTTTTCAACCCACACGAATCCGCGTAGACCCCTTTTTGTTTCTCCTCGCATGACTAGCGCGAAATGTGGCAGCCGCGGGCGGCCGCCAGCCGAACAGCTTGCATGGGGGCTCGTCCCTTGATGGGTTGTTGGCCCACCTCGAAGGGCTCACCAAGACGCTCGAGCATCCCATCGTGTGCTCCGACGAAATTGCATCCGCCCTCATGCCGGCCCATACGTTCACCAACCTGCGCGACGCCGTGTTCACCGTATCGCCGATCGCCGTGTATTCGTGCCGCGCCGCCGCGCCGACGTGTCCGATGACGACCTCCCCGCTGTGAAGGCCAATACCGATCGCCACGGGATCGAACCCCCGCGCCTTCAGCCGCTGGTTGAGACTTTCGAGTCGGCTCAGCATCTCTTTAGCCGCCTCGAACGCGTCCCGTGCCGGGTTGTCACGGTCGCCCGGTGCACCAAAGAAGGCCATCATTCCGTCAACCCATGAACTTGTCTATTGTACCGCCGTGTGCGTGCACCGCCGCCACCATCTCCTCGAAGTACTCGTTGAGCAAGTCGATGGTGACCTCGGGGGCCTGTTGTTCGCTCCGAGGGGTAAAGCCGCGAATATCGGGGAACAAGACCGAGACCCGTCGGCGCTCCGGGCGCATCTCGGGTCGAATTCGGCCGGCGAGGATCTCGCCCAGCACTTCGGGACTCACGTAATGCGCGAAGGAACGCTCGTACTCTCGGCGTTGCCGAAACGCGACCGTGGCTTTAAGGGTGAAACGCCCGCAGACGGCAAGGGCGAGGAAGACGGCCGGTCCGCCGAGCGGGAGGTAGAGATGTTGTTGCGATAGAGCATAGATGCCGAGGCCGTAAAGCACGCAGAGCGCGACCCCGAAGGCGACCGCGCCGCTCAGAAGCGAGTACCTGTACCACCAGGCGAGAGACACGACGAGAAGGAGCGACATCCGGAGCATTCCTCTTTAACGCCCGCCAACCGCGAGAAGCCATGGATCGTGACTCCGGCGCTCCTAGTTCGAGTCCAGGTCACCTGACCAAATCTGTTACCTTTGGTTACTCGGTCTGACCAAGTAACGAAAAGTAACAAATTAATTGCCTGCTTTATCTTGGCACAGCTCCGGCTATCGGTTGGGCGGATGGTGCAAGCATCGAGGTTGGGACGCGCTCAAAGCATTTGTGCCGGGGGCCCGGGAAGCGCGTACACTAGGACGCGTTCACGATGCGTCCTACAGCCCCCCACCATCGGCGTCCGTCCGGGGCCGGACTCTCTATGGCTCGGCTACACGGTGCTCCTGAGTGCGGCTCTTATCTCACTCACCATGACGGAGAAGCTTGTAGTCTGCTTACCCGGCAACTCAAGCTTGAAGCGCCAGAAGTTGTCTTTAACTTCAGAAGGCTCGGGCGTGTTTTCGCGCGCGGGGTGCGTGAAGCGGTGATCCAAGTAAGCGACCAACGTATCATCCAGGCCGGAGACGAACTCGTACTCCGTTGACTAACAGGTTACGGTAGTATTTGTGAATGTACTGGCCGTGCTTTTTGACCCTGGTAAATGCCTCACGCTTTTGGTGAGACTCGTGCTTCACCGTGACCGCGAGCTCGACCGAGTATGGCGTGATGCGCTCGTCGTCTTTGCGCATATTGTCCAGCATCGCCTCCCCTACGTAGGCATCGCCTTCGAACACAGTGACAGGGCCGCCCTCGAGCGTGAGGCCGGTACGGTTTTTCAACCGGAAGGCGGTCATTGGGTTCTTTTCGCGTATGGCGGGGTTATACAGCACGACCCGTTCCGCGTCCGCGTTCGCCTGCAGAATCGGTACGAGGGCTGAGCGGCTACGGCCTACATCCACGGGTTGTGTGATCTCGTAGGTGAACAGATCGCTTACCTCTTGTGTTCTCGTATGGACGTCGATCGACTCGCGCAGCCGAGCGGTGGGCGGCGGCAGTTTGATGTACTGTGCCACAGACCCTTCGTCGGACATCACATCGAGAAGAACGTCTTCCTCCCCGAGGTCCTGTCCCCCTGCTTCAGCCGCTACTGCGGCGGGTGGCGCCACCGCTGCTTCTTCCTCGAGCTCCACGACAGGCCGCCTACGGTAACGGGGGGTGTAGAGGTCGTGGACGAACGAGATCGGAAGTCCGGACACGAGCGACAAGGTGACCCCCTCCCAATCGTCCTCGGTCGTGTTGTCGACGAGAGCCCAGCCTTGTAACAACGCCTCGTCGTCGTTGGCCGCTGGTAGTACGAGACGATAACTGGTTTTCCAAACCGGTGCCTCGACCACGTAGGAGAGTGACACCTGACGCTCTTTCGCACCCAGCGCCTGGATGGACAGACGCTTGCGGTCTTTCCGCAACGACGAAAAAAGTATGTCGAGGAGAGTCTTAAGGTCCTTTTGAACGTTATCGTCCAAGAAGCTCAGCTCGTCTACTTCGAGCAGTGGTACCCTTACCAATCGACCCCTCGTCAGCGAGGACCACCAAGTGCGGTTCCGTCACAGCGGCGTCACCGATGGAGCGCTTTACTTCCTCAATCCCCCACGATGGTCCCCGACAATTTGTCGGTACCTCGTGGGACCGCGACCTTCGCGCCCTTGAGCCGGTCGAGAAACGTTGAGAAGGCGCCTTTTGCTGGGATCTGGATGTTAAGCTCAGCCAGTCGTCGTTCAATCGGCTCCTCGCTGTCATAGGACAACGCTGCGAACGTACCCCCACCGTGGTCTAGAACGGTAAGGCTTTTGAGCACATCGTTCATTTGGGAAGCCTTGAAGGAGAGCTCGATCAACTCGTTGCCCTCTATTTTCCCGGTCCGCTGGAAGTACCCCACCCCGTGCTTGAACATCACCACGCGTGTTATTGGCAGCATGTCACCCTCCCCTTCCTGGGCAAGAATTGGCTACGTTTTCGGCCGGAAAATAACGGAAATCTCCGTGTTTTCTACAGTATGGAGGCCGAGCGTCCGAGCGTCAAGGAATTTTCTTGAACGGGAACGCGGCCGGATCGAAAGAGTGTGTCGAGTACTTTGCGGTTGGATTTGAGCGGCCGGTCGCTTCTTGAGTCCTCTACTTCCCTGCACCGAAGGCCTTGAGTAAATTGCCAATCTGGTCGCGGCTCACCGGAAGTACTCGGTTAACTGGAGGCTCGAGCTTGACCTCCCAGTCTTCCCTCCCCTTCCGGCGGCGGATCTCCTGGATGCGGGCCAAGTTGACTGCATGGTTGCGATGGATTCGGAGGAATCCGTAGGGCGTGAATTCTTTGAGAAGAGTGCCGAGGGGGCGAACGTCCCGGAGACGGCGTTTGGATCGCTGGCGAACCAGCGTGTCGTCGCCCACGGCTTCCAAGAAATAGACGTCGTTCGGATCGAGCGGCACGCGGCGGAGCCCGGAGACACTAATGAGGACCCGACCAATTTAAAACGCTCCTGGAGAAGTTCTTGAAGGACTTCCTGGAGTTATTTTTTCCCGATGTGGCCGCACGGCTGGACTTCGGGACGGTGCAGTTTCTTGGACAAGGAGCTCCCCATTGATTTTCCGCGGGGTACCACCCGGGAAGTGGACGTCGTCGCCAGGCAAGAGACCCACCAGGGGGCGCCGGAGATCGTCTTGGTTCACGTCGAAGTGCAATCGAGACCGGAGAAGGATTTCGCGAGACGAATGTCCGAGTACTCCGCCCTTCTTACGGGAGCTCTTCCGGTTTCGTTATGCCAGCGTGGGGCTGGCGCATCTCCGAGCTGGCTGGAGAATCGGCCAAGCCTTTGGACATCATGTATCGCACCATCGGTATCCACCGCCACGCCAAGCGGCACCCTGAGATTCTCGAACCCGAAACGCGGGCTTTCTTCGAGAGATCTTCCCACTCAACGTCAACCCCAGTTGGACCTCGCGATTCAAGCCTCCCTCGGGACTAACCTTGCTCAAAAGATTCGGGTCGGCACGCCGTAGGGGCTGAAGCCGAAGCGCGACTACTTAGTCACTCGAAAACGAGGGCCTTGCGAAAAAGACAACCACTGACCATCGAAGGTGGCTTCGAAGATGTGATCGCGCGCATAGAAGACTTCTTCTCCTTGAACGGCGAACCAACGCAGCGCATCGAGACGGAGGTCGTTTCCGTGACGCTGGAAAGTGCTCGAGCCCGCCAGCCAGCCGCCCTCGGGCGTCGTGACGAGGAGGAGTGCTCATCGGTGAGAGCGAGCATGCCGCGGTCGAGGCGAACCAGAGTCGTTGCCTTAGTGGGGATCCGGGTTAGCTTTTCGGCATTCCCGTTTGCGAAAGTGAGGGCGAGCTGGTCCCCGGAACGCCGAACGGAGACTTGGAAGTGTGGTGTTGGAGCGCCCGGACAACAAGGGACTCTGCCCGGGCGTGACCAAGATGCCGATTTCTACATCGAACCGTAGGGCGACGCCTTTCAGCTGATATGTACCGACGTGCGTATCCGCCAGCTGATTTTCCATCGGCTCGCCATCACGCATCGCCTGGTGAACGAACTTACCGTCGTGAAAGAGAAAGAGTCCAGCGAGGGCCCCTTCGGTTTGCTCGGCGGTTGTCACCGACTGATAGGACCAGAGGCCTTGTACGTTGTCCTCCGGCAAGCCTCCGAGGGCGGCACCGACCGCAAGAACTGGGAGGCCGAACAGCATGAAACCCTTCATGGGTTCGTCAAACTCCCTTTAGGCCGTCGGGGATCATCGGGAGAGACCTCAGACGAGTGCCCGTCGCGCTAGAGATGGCATTCCCGATCGCCGGGGCCACGCAGACGATGGGCGTCTCTCCAGTCTCCGCCGAAGGCAAGTCGTTGCGGTCCAGGAGGATCGTTTCCAGCGCAGGAAGGTCGCTGAACCGCGGCACGCGGTACTGCGAGAAGAAGGGGTTTTCGATCTTCCCTTCGGCGAAATCTATTGCTTCGAACAAGGCGCCGCCGATTCCCATGATCACCGCGCCCTCGACCTGATTCTTTAGGCTATCCGGGTTCACGATGGCTCCGCACTCGAACGCGGTAACGAGGCGGTCGATGCAAACCTTTTCGCTTGGCCGCCCGATCGACACCTCCGCGAACGTGGCGACATAGGAGCCTGCTTCGAATCCCCCGGCGAGACCGAGGCCCCGATCCTTGGAGGCTTTCCTCTTTCCCCACTCGAACTGCTTGGCGGCCGCTTCGAGTACCGCGATCAGGCGCTCATCCTTTAAATTCTTTAGACGAAACTCGAGGGGATCCATCCCGATCGCGTGAGCGAGCTCGTCCAAGTGGGACTCGCGTGCGAAGTGATTCGCCGTTGCGGCGAGGGCGCGATACGAGCCCTGTCGAAGAGGTGAGCGCGCGGGATGGAACTCGATGTGCAGGTTGGGAATCTCGTAGCGACCCTCGATCGCTGAGTGGCCTGAGTTGTAGTTATGGAACTCCCAGGCGGTGAGGGTTCCATCATTTTTAACACCGCTCGTCACCTCGATGAGACCTGCGGGACGGAAGTAGGCCCAGGTAAATTCTTCTTCACGGGTCCACACCAGCTTCACCGGGCGGCCGGCGGCTTTTGCCAGCCGCGCCGCCTCGATCGCGCATTCGCCCGTGTGCTTGCCTCCATACCCCGAGCCTGTGTCCGGCACGATCACGCGCACTTGATTCTCCGGGAGATGGAACGCCTCGGTGAGCTGATCGCGGACCTTGAAGGGTCGTTGGGTTCCGGTCCAGACCGTAAGCTTGCCACCTTTCCACTGAGCTACCGCGGCCCGGGGCTCCAACGAGGCATGGGCGATGTAGGCGACGGTGTAGCGGGCCTCGAGCTTTCGGTCTGCCGTAGCCAGTCCCTTCGCGCTCGAGCCCTCGGCGTAACGCCTCGGTCCGCGCCATCCCCGAGTGTCCGAGGGATTCGCCTTCAAGTAGTCGAACAGGTCCTTGGATAATGGATGAGACGTTGATGCCCACTCCGCCCGAATGGCATCCACCGCTCGGGCGGCTTGGTGCTGGCTTGGCGCAGCGACTCCCACGAAGTCGCCGTCTTTGACCACCACCACTCGCTCCATCGCCTCCGCCTCGCTCGTGTCGACGGAAACCAAGGTGGCCTCGAAGGAGGGCGGCCGAAGCACTTTCCCGTACAACATGTCCGGTAGCTTGATGTCCGAAGCGAAGCGGTGCCGTCCCGTCACGAAAGCACGGCCGTTCACCTTCGCGGCCGACCTGCCGGCAACGGTCCAATTGCCCGCGGCGGTAGTGGGCGCGGGATCGCTGATCGTTTGGATGAGCTTCTCGCCCTTCGTGAGCTCACCAAACGCAATCGAGCGATTCTTTGCTGGATCCGACACCTTGCCGCTCGCGACGACGAGCGTGGCGCGATCCACGTTCCATTGTTTGGCGGCCAAATCGGTAAGGATTTCTCTCGCCGTAGCCGATGCCTTCCACAGGTGGGGAGCCATTTGGGGTGTCGTGAAACTTCCAAAGGTACCGATGTCGTACGGCGTCCGGTCGGTATCACCCACGGATTCCATTGGCAAACGCAGCTCGTCGGCGACCGCCTGGGCGAGAGAGGTACGGACGTTTTGGCCCACTTCGACCTTTCCGGTATAGACGGTGATTACGCCATCTCCGCCGACGTGAAGCCAGGCCGCGAGATCGTTCGGAAGCGGCCGCCCTCCAGTTTCCTGGGCCCGGAGAGCTTCGTCGAGTTTCACGAAGATGAGAATGCCGCCACCGAAGACTTTTAGGAACTGTCTTCGGTCGACGTCGAAGTGGTAGGCGGCCGATTCAGCGAACTCGTAGCGCTCGGGCTCTAAAGACATCGGGAAGGATGTTTTCTTGTCCTTCATCAATCCTTCTCCCCGATAATTTCTGCGGCCTTTTCCATCGCCGCCAGGATCCTCGGGTACGTTCCGCAGCGGCAGATGTTGCCCTTCATGAAGCGAAGGACCTCCTCTCGCGTGGCGTTCGGGTTCTTGTTCAGGAGGCCAACGCCGGATAGGATCATCCCCGGCGTACAGTACCCACACTGCAGCGCCCCCATCTCTAGAAAGGCTTCCTGCACCGGATGGAGTTGGCCCTGGTCCTCTAGGCCCTCGATCGTAGTGATCTGTCTACCTGCGACGGCGCGCATCGGTGTGAGGCAGGACCGGACGGGGGAGCCATCGACCAGTACCGTACAGGCACCGCATTGACCCTCGCCGCACCCGTACTTGGCGCCCGTGAGGTTCGTCTGCTCTCGCAACACGCTTAGGAGGCTGGCTTCCGGGTCGGCGACGATGCGGATACGCGCCCGATTCACTAAAAGCTCGGTGAGCCTAGGCATGAGAACCCCCTCAGCTTGCGCTCAGCATTCACCATAGCGACGGCGACACTCACGCTTCATGCATAAGGAGCGGCTCGTCGATGAAACCTACTGCGTCCGGGCCGAATAACTAAAAGGGGTCTACGCGGATTCGTGTGGGTTGAAAACTGCATTTCTGGGTAATGGCGGAAGGAAAGCCGCCACGATCTTCAGCTTGAGATATTCCTCGTCGCGATAGCCGTAGGCGCGTCGTTGCAGAACACGGATTTTGTTGTTGACCCCTTCAACTAGGCCGAGACTGACTTTGTTCTCCGGATGACAGTAGGAGGCGATACCATCCCAATGGGACTCAATCATACCGGCGAACTTCTGGTACGGATGCAGGCGTTGCCATTTGAGGCTGTCTTTCCAACGGGTGAAAAAGGCGCGAGCGCCGCGTTCGGTGCGGTAATCCCAGAGTTGCCCGAAGGCCTCCTTCAAAATATAGGCGGTGTTCAGGCGCCGGTTGGCCTGGAGCAACTTTTTGAGTGCGCGGCGACCGTCTAGGCTCAGGTTCTCCCGCCGGGAAAGCAAAGTGTAACGCTGCCCCTTGATGTACGACCGGTCCTTGCCGCTGAGGCGTTTGTACTCACCGCGCCGGACCTCATCGAGGGCCTTTGACAGATGACGCATGATATGAAACTTGTCGAAGATGATCCGCGCATTAGGCGCGTTGTGAATCACCGAGTTCCGGAAGGGCTTCCACATATCCATGGCGGCCAGCTTGATACGGGCGCTTTTCTTTCCGCCCGGCGCCTTGAAGAACAAATCGATGTCGGTTTCTTTGCGACCCTCACCGCCCACCCAGATGGGACGCGCCCGCTCCAGGTCGCTGACAATGACGCGATAGTTATGTCCCTTGCGGATGGAGATCTCATCGACACCGATGGCCCGAGGCGCCGGTAGCCCCGCCCGGTCGACCTGCTCTTGCATGTAGAGCGTGTATCCAGAGCCTTCACCGTACCGTGGTGCAGACGTTCCATCTCGGCCACCGCCTTGTTCGGCATATCCCGGCACAGCTTGCCCACATGCGTCGCAAAACGCTGGGTGTAGCGCGAGTTGTTCGCCAGCCAGTCTAGGTGTTCTACATGCACACCGCCGCACCCAGAACAGTTGACGCGCCAACGCTCGTATTCCAGATAGATCCGCCAGCCTGCCAACGACAGGTCGCGGACCCGGCACACTTGCTTGTCATAGCGCCCCCGGCACCGTTGCCCACAGTAAGAGCACACAGCTGTTTTTTTCGCCTCTTGAGCTGGATGACACGGGCGTATCGGTCACCGAATAGACCCTTCAATCCGGCACCAACCACGAAACCTGGCAGCGCAAACAGCGAGCGGATCGACTGGGAATTTTTCACTCGGTTAGCCTATCCTAAAAATGGACCACTTTTCAGCACCTGATGAAGTACTCGATACCTTTTCCACACAATGAGTTACACTGTTTTTCCGTCAGAACTTACCCACACGAATCCGCGTAAACCCACTAAAAGTAACAACGTTTGTGTTACTTTCGGTCAGACGGGCGCGCTTGCGGAGGCTATCGCCAAGCGTGTAGCGTCTGGCGCAAAGAAAACTGGGTCATGCTCGATGCGGCGGAGTCGCTCCAGGAACTCCGCGTGCCGCCCAGCAATCGCCTGGGGATTCTGGATGAACCTGCAGTCGAGCTACGATTGGAGTCCGAGAAAAACCGTTTGGGCCCACGCCTCGCGGCCGAGGTCCATCCCATCGGAAAAGCCGGGTAGAATGGTCGCTAGCTCTATCTGTCTATTCCGTCTCGGCAGTGCGGCCCTCTTCGCGCTCGGGAACCCTATTGCCCGCGATCCAAACCGAGTCGATGCTATGCACATTCTCGATATCGACCAGTGGATCGTCCGTGAGGATGACTAAATCGGCCCACTTCCCCGGCTCGAGCGTTCCCAGATCGTCCAGCCCCAAGCAATGCGCTGCGTTTCCGGTCGCCGAGACCAGGATCTGAGTTGGGGTGAGGCCGGCCTGGGCCATGAGATCCATTTCCAAGTGCTCGAAGTAGCCTTGGAAGCGCGACGGGGGGCCGCTGTCTGTGCCAAACGCGACCGTGGCTCCTGCATCCACCAGCTTCTTCAGGTTTTTCGACGCGATGACTTGAGCTTGCTTATAGGCCTGTGCGGACCGGCTCTCACGAACTGTCTGCTGTCGTGCCGGATCCTTGAGTTGCTCGATCACGTCCCGATCGGCCTCTTTCAAGAAGAAGGGATCTTCGAAAAAGTCGGGGACATCTTCATAGACGTAGCTCACCAACTCTCTCACCAGTGTAGGGGATTGGCACACCTTGCGTTCCTTGAGCATGGCGATGAATTCTTCGTCCACTTCCTGGTCACGGACGCTGTGGGCGAGGAAATCCACGCCAGCATCGAGGATTCCCTTGGCGTCCTCTAGGTAATAGAGATGCGCGGTGACTTTGAGGCCGCGTTGGTGCGCTTGATCGATGACGGCGCGGTAGAACTCGGGCGTGGTCTTTTCCCTCGTGCCCAGGTCGTCATCGATCCGAAGCTTGATAAGATCCACTCCCATATCCGCTAGCTCGTTGACCTGCGCTCTTGCCCGGTCGGGGTCCTTGCCATCCAGCGCGAACCCAGCCATGTAGAGGCGAGCCCTGTCGAGCTGCGGAGTTTCCTGGGCATCATGGATGGCGAAACCAGCGACCATATCGGCGGGGTCCATATGAGCCCCGAGGCTCACGACCGTGGTCACCCCGTAGCGCGCGTACAGTGCGAGCTGACTCAGCACGTTCTCCTCGGTGTAGTTCTCTGGGCTTCGTTCCAGCCCCTTGATTTCCCCCACATGAGCGTGGGTAACGATGATGCCAGGGATGATCGTCTTTCCCGAGACGTCGATCCGCTCTGCGCCGTCGGGGATGGGAATCGTTTCCATCGGGCCAATCGCCTCGATCCTTCCTTCACGGACCACGAGGACGGCGTCTTCGATTGGATCACTGCCGGTGCCGTCGAAGACACTCCCCCCGACGAACGCGGTGAGCCCTTCCACGGGAGGAGGCTCCTCGGTCCCACAGCCGGTCAATGTTAAGAGGGGGAAGAGGGCGAGTCCGACAAGCGTCATCATGGAAGAATGACGATGAAACATGGCTTCCTCCTTGAACTGAGGCTTCTCCCGCTGGTCATCGGGGACGTTTCGTTCGTGAATCGCCAGGTGACACTACCATACGGGAGGCCGCGCCGGGTAGACCGACGAGAAGATGCCGGCCCCGTCCGATTTGATTTCCCGACGAGGTCCATATAGCTTCGCGTCTGGTTCTAGGCTCAGGAGGAAACCCATGAAGACCGCGGTGTGCAAAAAGTGGTTGCTAGTAACCCTCGCACTCATGGTTGCTGAGGGGGTTGCGGTTCCAGCGCAAAGCGTTGATGGCGCGCGCCAAGCCACATTGGCGATAGTCGGCGGCCGGCTGATCGATGGGTTCGGCGGCTCCCCGCTCGAGGACGCGGTGATTCTCATCGAGGATGACACGATCGTCGCGGTCGGTCGGGTTGGTCAATTGGCGGTGCCGGACAGTGCGAAGGTCGTGGATAGCAACGGCATGACGGTTCTGCCTGGCTTGTGGGACGCACATGGCCACTTGTGGCATGTTGGCGAAGGAAAGCCGGGCGAGTTCCGCGACAAGTTCGGCGATCGGATGATGGAAATCATGAGTGCGGTAGCCGAGACGAACCTCATGGCCGGCATCACCAGTTTCCGGGATCTCGGCGGGCCGTTGGCAGAACAACAGGCTTTGAGAGCGGCTATCGAATCCAGGACGAGAATCGGGCCACGTCTCTATCTTGCCGGTCCGCTCGTGAGACAGCGGAACAAGAATCCTGGCGTCAGCCCGGACGACTATACCGTCGGTACTCCGGACGAAGCTCGCGCCCTCGCCAAGAAGCTCATCGCAATGAAAGTCGATCAGATCGACGTCGAGGGGCTCTGGGATCAGCCGGTTCTGGAAGCGATTACCGCCACCGCTCACGAGGCCGGCATCGGCGTAGACGCGGGTGTGCGGCATATTCAGGCCTACCGCACTGCCGTCCAGGCAGGCGTGGACCGGTTGCAGCAGGTGTTCACAGCGGATCCGCTGTCAGACTACAGCGATGAAGACATCCGCTTGCTGGTGAGGGGCGCGCGACCCATCGGCTCCGGGCCTTCCGCAAACATCTTACGCGGACCCTATATCGTGCCCGCGATTGAGATGCGGAACGCCTACGTGCGTGCACTGCGTTTCCCCGAGATTGTCGACCATCCAAAGTTCAAGAAACAGTTTGCCCCCGATATCTATGATTATCTGCGAGTCACCTGGCGAAGTCCGCAGGTGATACCTTGGGGTATCGGTGCCGAGGAGCGCGTCAAGGTCGCGAAACGGAAGCTGAAGCGTTTCATAGAAGCAGGAGGTCGCGAGCAGATCGTCGCCGGCTGTGATTCTGGATCGCCGTTGAATTTTCATAGCCCCATTCCCAAGGAAATCGCCAACCTGGCAGAGGCTGGCCTGTCAACGATGGAGGCCATTCAAAGCGCAACGCTCCGTCCTGCTCAAATGCAAGGAGTCGACGATAGGCTCGGCACGGTATCGGTCGGCAAGCTGGCGGACATCATCGTGGTGGACGGTGATCCCCTGCAAGAGATTGAGGTTCTGCAGCACCGCGTGGTTCACGTGATCAAGGATGGCATCGTGTACAAGTAGCGAAAACAGTGCTGGTAACTAGTGGATGCTCGTCGGAATCCTCACTGCCCTCACGCTAACCGCCTTCGCCGCGAACTCGCTGCTGTGCCATCCGACACTCGGAGGCGAGCTCATCGACCCGGTGTCTTTTACTACGCTTCGGCTCGTGAGCGGTGTTGTCCGAGCTCAACAGCGACATCATCTGCGCGGACACGCCGCAGGCCAAGGTCCGTGTCGAGCGCGCTCACCTGACACTCCAGAATCGACTCGTCAAAGAGCTTCGCCTGCGGTCGATCTCGACGCCCGAGGCCGCCAACGCGCGAGCACCGCTATGGGTCTTGTAGGTTTTGGAATAGTATTATGGAGTTAAATACAAAATCTTACAATTTTTGAATGGAAAATATGCGTATGCAAAACAAGATTAATAAATCTTCGACAATAGCCCTTCTGTACTTCCTTTTAATGCCCTTGGCAAATCTGTCTGCTCAGGATTACAAGGGCTTCACATTAGAAGAATCAAGGTCTTATCATCACAAATTTTCCAAAGACATTTTCGTTGGATGGGGTGGTGGCGGTCGGCTCACCCGATACGTATTTCTTCACTTTTCGGAGTTTTGGCCGCACTCAGTCATTAATCGGGCAGGATCTGTCAAGGAATTGCCGCTTGCCCGAGTCAAGCCCATTCTTAGTTGAAACTCTCCACGGCTCACGTTTAAGCGACCTTCTTCTTCGATACGGTTGATGTCTTCGCCTCGATCTTCAGTTCCCGCTTGAGAGCTTCGCGAAGCTTGGGAAGATGGCGGTAGCCCACCACCTTCCTCAAGCGCGGTTCGATGTCTACGAGCGCCGTTGCCAACCAGCGCTGGCGTTGGCTCGAGTTCTTCCAGTGGTCGACCTTCGCGCAGCGTTCCTCGACGAGAGCATTGACGGACTCAAGGCAGTTCGTCGTCTTGAACGAACGGCCCAGCACCGCGTGCACGCCGAGTCGATGCAACGTCAGCGTCTCCTCAAGGCCTTCCTCCAGGCTGCCAGCTGCGGATTGGTTCCGCTCTTCTAACTCACCGTGGAGTTGCTCGAGCGCAGTGAGGGCCTCTTCGTACTCCGGCCTGTTGTAGGCCCACTGGAGCCGCTTGCGCCATGACGCCTGCTCGCCCTTGGACAGGTAGCTCACTACGTTTTCACGTTTGTGCCACTGGCAGCGTTGTATCAGGGCCCGCTTACGGAATGCCTTCTTGACTGCCGCTTGGAGACCCTTGCCGCCGTCGATGATCACCAGCAGACCCTGGGAGATATCGAGTCCCCGCTCGAGCAGTGGGGGATGTCCCGGCCGCTGTTGAATTTGGTCGGGTAGCGGCGGCACCTGTGAATACTCTTAGGCAGCAAACTCATCGCTGTCAAGAGATTTCTGTTTGCTTCTAAGCGCGTGAACGAAAGCGCCCATATGGCGATAGCCTTTGATACGCCGGAACTTTTTCTGCGCGGTGACGACGCCAAGAGCGGTCCATCGGCGAACCATGGAAGGACTCTTCCAACGCTTGACGTTTCTCGATACTCTGCGAATGGT
Organism: Candidatus Marinacidobacterales bacterium; assembly: GCA_965219415.1. Classification (GTDB taxonomy): domain Bacteria; phylum Acidobacteriota; class Vicinamibacteria; order Marinacidobacterales; family DATDRI01; genus CBDCNP01. The sequence continues at coordinate 18,298 of OZ244742.1, read as the reverse complement.
TCCGTTGAGATTCTCAATGGCGTTCGTCGTGGCAAGAGACTGGCGAAGTAAGGCGGGCAGCGCGAGCTTCACGACCGTGAGTGTCTCTTCCATCCCTTCACGAAGGCTTCCGGCAGCTTCGTCGTAGCCGTTTCGCTCGAGCCACGACACCAATGCCTGAAGTCGCTTGCGCGCCTTGTCGGCACTCTTGCACTTGTAGGCTTCCTTCATCGTCTGGAGTACGTAGGCGTGACGAGACTTGGGAAGGTACGAGCGAAGATTCCGGAGTTTATGGATCTGGCACCTTTGGATGACCGCGAGGTCCCCCAAAACGTCGACGAGTGCCTTGCGGATGCCTTTGCCTCCGTCCACTACGCAGAGAATCGACTCATCGACGCGCAAGCCCCGCTCGAGAAGGTCCTGCAACATCGCGGTGCACACCCGAGAGTTCTCCGTCGAGCCCAGCCATATACCCAGGGGCACCTTCGTTCCATCTATTGTGATACCTAGAGTTACGACGACGGTCTGTCCGGCCACCTCAAGGCCATCCAGCATCAGTGCCGCAAGCTCGAACTCCTCTAGCCGCCGAGACAGGTATTCCTCGAGCTTCTTAGTCGTCTGGCTCACGAGGTGACGGCTGGCGGCACTCTTACTCGTGCCACGAGACTTCAACTTGGCCGCGGGTTTGTTCAGACTCGATTCGTAATTTCGGGTCGATACCCCCACCAAGATCTGATTCAACACTCGCTCTGGAAGCGGGTCTTCTTCGCGGAAGGCTTCGAAGTGTGGAAGCGACGCCTCCTCGCCCGACTTCGAGCGAACTCGAGGTCGCGACACTTGGATGCGACGACCACCGAAGCTCAGCTCTCCGTTCGTGCTCCCCCAGTGGTTATGAGTTCGCTCCTTCTCGTGCTTGCCCTTGAGCCCCGCGATCTCCTCGGCGTCCTCTCTGAGCAGTAGGTGCAGAGCTGTCAGTCCTTGCTCGTACACCCATTCCGTCAGTTCCGCCTTCGTGGCCGCGATCCCAGCTATCATCGGTAGCAGTATCTGACCGACTTGGCCAACTACCTTGCCCGTAGGCGAGTGCGTTTGCTTTCTTACTGGCTTCTTTGATTTCCTAGGCATTGGTGGCTCCTTGTCCCCCTCTGGAGACGGTTGTTTGGCAGACCTATTCTTAGGCCGGCCAAGGAGCCGCCGCTACCCCAAATTCAACATCCGGCGGGACATCCCCGGCATCTGCCAAACGCTCGTCTAACTTTCATCGCGACTCCTCAGCCCGTCGGAGAAACCGATTCCAGCAGGGTGTCGATCTTGCCGGTGCTATCGGCGAACGACTCGAGATGCACGCCCACACTGTCGAGCAACGTGAGGTGAAGATTGGCCATCGGTGTCGGTTCCGCGTACTTGATGTGACGGGATCCGTCCCGCTTCCGTGGAAATAAGAATGGCGTAACCTCCGGTTAAGCAAAACGAAACCGCGCCTGGAAAGGCAGGAGGAGGATTACGCCATGAAGAAGCCTACCACCATATTGAAGGAGTCTGTAAGCGAGTACCGGGAGTTCGTCCAACTTCGGCTGCGTAAGCGGGTACTGGAGGCGATCGAGGTTGTGCTCGAGGAAGAAGTCGACCAAGCGCTGGGGTGTTGTAGCTACGAGCGTGCGGAAGACCGCCGTGGATATCGCAACGGAGCCGAAACCCGTCGCGTGACGACGTCGGTGGGAACTCGCGAGCTCCGGGTGCCACGAGCCCGCGTGCGAGACGAGGAAACGGGAGAAACGACAGAGTTCAGGAGCGAGCTGTTTGCCCCGGTACGCGCGCCGGACTCGTGAGGTCGACGAGGCGCTCTTGGGGACGTACTTGTCGGGCGCGAATAGCCGCCGGATCCGCAAAGCGCTGAAACCACTGCTCGGTGAGGAGCACCTATCGAAGAGCGCGGTGTCTCGCGTGGTTAGCCGGCTGAAGGAGCGCTTCGAGGAATGGCAGAACCGTGCTCTCAGCGAGGAGGTCTACGCGATCGTTTACCTGGACGGCTTCCACCTGAAAGTGCGGATGGCGAAACGTGTGATCAGCTTACCCGTACTGGCCGCGCTCGGGGTCGCGCCAGACGGGCACAAACGTCTGTTGTCATTGCGTCTGGCGGTGAGCGAAGCCTCGACGCATTGGGGCTCCGTGCTGGAGGGACTCCAGGCTCGAGGACTCCGGGCTCCCAAGCTAGTGATCAGCGACGGCCACAAGGGGCTGACGAAAGCGCTGGAGAAGTGGCCGGGGTGCCGGTTGCAGCGATGTACCGAGCACAAGCGCGCCAACTTGCTCCAACATTGCCCGGCGCACGCACGCCGTGAGCTCCGGCGTGACCACAACCGGATCGTCTACGCCAAGAACGGGTTCGATGCTCGCAAAGCCTATGACGAGCTCGTCGCCAAGTGGACGCCTCTCGCGCCGGCCGTCGTCCGAAACCTAGAGGAGGCCGGTAATCAGCTGGGCTGACCTTCTACGAATTCCCTCGTGCCATGTGGAAATCGATTCGAACGACCAATGCTCTGGAGAATCTCAACCGCGAGTTTCGACGCCGGACGAAAACCCAAGCGTCGTTCTCCAGCGAGGAGTCTGCGGTCGCTTTGCTGTTTGGGCTTATCGCCTCTGGCCAGATTCAACTACGACGCATCGACGGCTACCAACGTCTGAGCGAGGTTCTCGAACGCGCGGAGGTTGCCGCCTGATATGATACTCCGATGACGGAGTGGAGGGCGCCGTTCTTTTTCCACGGACCTCGGGACACATCCCGACTACATCACCAATTTCTACAACCCGAGGCGACGGCACTCAACGCTCCGGAACGTCAGTCCCATCGAGTTCGAACTTAGACTCTTGGAAGCAAACCGGTTTGCATAGTCAACTTGTCCACCAAACCGGAGCAAGCTCATTGTCTTACATGGAAGGATACGCCGCCTTTCTCATTCAGGCGATCCACAACTTCTGGTTATAACTCCCGGCTCGGTCGAGAAGACTCCAAGCAGCCACCGATCTCCTCGTTGTCTTTACGGTGCCCGGGTCCGAGCTAGGACGGTGGCCCTCAAGCCAGTGCTCATGGTAAGCATCCGTGTATCAATGAGGGAGGCAATGACGAGGGACTAAACTGCTGGCAATCCTCCTGCCCCGGCGACTGGTTGGATCCTACCGGAGGCGGTTGAAAGGCCTGTACCTGTGCTACCCACCGCTAACGCGCAGATGGTTCATGATGTAACGGTCCTAGCGGCAAGCGGAGGGGGTTGTGTTGCGGGAACCGGGAGCTAGAGTGTCCACACGGCGGATGAGAGCTACCCTCAGAAGGTGTGGAAATAAAGTAAAGGCGGAGTAACCTTCCGCGTCACGAAACACGGCGTGAAGGGGCCAACGGAAGGAGACACCGCCATGAAGGAAAAGACCACAAGACGACGGAGCTCGTCAAGGGTGGCTTGGGAGTCGCTGGAGAAGTGGGCGAGGCTCGAGATCCAGGATTGGGTGCAGGAGCTGATGGTAGCCGAAGTCACGGAGCTTCTCGGGCGTGAGAAATCGGAGAGACGGAAGCCCGTGGACACAACGGCGGGCTATCGAAATGGATACGGTAAGCCTCGGAAGCTGACGATGAGCGTGGGCACGGTGACGGTTCGCCGGCCGAGAGTACGGGACGTGGAGGAGAGGTTCGAAAGTCGAGTGCTTCCGCTGTTCAAGCGTCGGAGCGAAACGGTGAGCGAGTTGATTCCGGAGCTGTACCTGCATGGATTAGCTCACGGAGATTTCGATCTGGCGCTCCGCGGGCTTCTAGGGGAGGACGCTCCACTTTCTCCCAGCACGGTGTCGCGGCTGAAACAGAAATGGCAGGGAGAGTACGAGCAGTGGCTAGCTCGCCCACTGGACGAACTCGAGCTCGTGTCCCTGTGGGTAGATGGCGTGTACGTGAAGGCCGGCCTTGAGAAGGACATGGCGGCGGTGCTAGTTGCGGTTGGTGGCCTGTCCGACGGGACGAAAATCGTCCTGACGCTGGAGGCCGGGCATCGAGAATCCGAAGCGTCATGGTCGTCGCTGCTACGGAGACGGAAGAAGCGCGGTCTGAGATGTCCCCGTTTGGTGATCGGTGACGGTCATCTCGACATCTGGGCCGCGACCCGAAACGTATTTCCAGAAGCTGAGGAGCAGCGGTGCTGGAACCACCGAATCCTCAACGTACTGGACCGGATTCCGAAAAGGGACCAGGCGCAGGCCAAGCCGCTGTTGACGGCGACCCCCTACCCCACCAGCCTGCAGGAGTGCGAGACGAAGAAGGCCAAGTTCCAGGATTGGTGCTTGCGCAAGGGTCTTCCGGGGGCCGCGCACGTGCTCGACGAGGACTGGGAGCGGATGGTCAGCTTCTATTCCTTTCCCAAGCCTCACTGGCAACACCTTCGCACGAGCAACGTCGTGGAATCACCGTTCGCTGCACTGAGATTGAGAACGGATGCGGCCAAAAGGTTCAAGAAAATCGAGTCCGCCACTGCGACAATCTTCAAACTGCTTCTGGTTGCGGAGAAGAATTTTCGCCGGCTCAACGCACCGGAGCTGATGCGAGAGGTTCACCTGGGCGTTCGATTTGAAGATGGAGACAGGGTAACGGAGTCGTCGAAGGTTGCTGCTGCCTGAACTTTTTTACACACCCTATTGACAAGAGCTCGCGGATGAAAACCAGGACATTGCGAACGAAAGTTCTAGGTCCTTTCACAATCCTGATCATTACTCTCCTGGCCGGTGCCACCCAGACTGCCTGCCAGCAGTCGGCGAGTTCCGCGCTGACCGTTGCTATAGCTGACTGGCCTGGCTCTCTCGATCCGGACTATGCGAGGACCCGCATTGCTTTGACGCTTGCGTTCAACGTTTACGAGCAGATTATGAAAAACGAACTCAAGAGTCTGCCCAACGGATCGAGGCTCGGGGACCCGAGTAAGCAGGTCCCGCAGCTCCTGGACAGAATTGAGGCATCAGACGACGGAAAGACTTGGACTCTCACTGTTCGTAAAGACCAGAAGTTCTCCGATGGGACACCAATAACCGCAGAGACCCTCCGTTACCTGTTTGAGCGGGGCCTGGCTCTTACCGACTCGGGGTCCTCTTTCATCTACACAAAGGTCATGGGATTGACTGACATCGCGAACGTGAAGATTGTCGGGCCAATGCAGCTCACGGTGACGACGAACAACATCATGCCCTACTTCCCGAAGCTGTTGACCCTGTCAAACACGGTTGCAAAGAATCCTGCGCTAATCAAGCACCATGCCACCTCTCGGGACCCCTACGCGAAGGCTTGGCTGGCGCAGAACACCGCAGGCTACGGTCCTTACAGCATAGCCTCATGGACGCAGGGGACTGAAATCGTGCTTCGCGCCAATCCGGACTATGTTGGTGACCCGAAAGCGAAGATTGCAAAGGTAATTCTTCGTCTTGTCCCTGACTCCGCAACACGTTTACAGCTTCTCAGGACGGGCGCCCTTGACGTAGCTGAGTACCTGACGCCTGAGCAAGTATCGTCACTCAAAGGTGCAAATGGTATTACCGTTGTTTCCCAGCCGCGGACACAGCAGCTAGTCCTTGTCTTGGTCGTCAACAAGCCTCCATTCGACAATTTGACACTTCGCCAGGCACTCAGTTACGCCGTTCCTTACGAGAAGATTATCCAAGGTGTCTACTACGGGCAGGCGCAGGCTACGTACGGACCGCTGGCGGTAGGTATACCAGGTCATACTCACGATGGGTTTCCTTACACCTACGATGTCAACAAAGCAAAGAAGCTCTTGGAACAGACGGAATTTGCCAAAGGATTGGACCTGACGCTCTCTCTAGCGGACAACAATCCCGAACACGAGGCAGCAGCTATTATCATCCAGGCTGCGCTAAAGGACGTAGGGATTAGCGTCACGTTAGATAAGCAAAATCCTAGCGTATTAGCTAAAGCTTGGCCTGCTGGGAATCTTCAGATGTACCTAAAGGATATGGGTGGAAGCATACTTGATGGGGCCTATCAGTTGTCGCTCAGCTATACGACTGGTTCCTATTTCAACTTCATGAAGTATTCGAATACAGACGTGGATGATTTGATGGCTCAGGTTAACGCAACTACCGACGAGATCATCCGTTTGAACTTGTTCCAATCGATTCAGCAAAAGATCTGGGCGGATGCTCCAGCTGTGTGGCTGTTGCAGCCGGACTACTCGCTGGCTATGCGGAACAACATCGGCGGCTACGCGAACACGCTATCGGATGCTTATATTCGGTACAAGTACCTAACCAAAGAATGAGAGTGAGGTAGCTGTGGGGAAAGTGTGCCAATCTTAGTTGGGAATTGAAACGGCTCCAAACCCCGTGGTTTGATGGCGTTGGACAAAACAAAATCAAGCCGCGAAGAAAGGAGCCGAGATGGGAAGTCTGCTACGTTCGGTCAAGAAACGCAAGAAGTCGCGTCGTTTGGGTGAGGTCGAGATGGTGAGGCACGAGGATTACGGGGAACTCGTGCTGGACGCCAAGGTAGAGATGATCCGTTGGTTGGTCCCCCTTGGTCTAATGCACGTTCACGAGTTGCTCGACGACGAAGTGAAGGCGTTGGCGGGAGAGCGATACTCTCGCAAGGACGAGCTGGAGCGCGGTCGCCGTCCCGGAAGCAACCCGGGCACGGTAGGGCTTGGCGGCCAGCGGGTACCGATCCGTGTGCCACGGGTTCGGAGCATCGAGGGAGGAGAGATTCCGCTTCGCTGCTACGAGGCGGTGAGCCACGGCGGTGAGGTGAATGCAAACCGGTTTGCATAGTCAACTTGTCCACCAAACCGGAGCAAGCTCAAACCGTATCGAAGAAGAAGGTCGCTTAAACGTGAGCCGTGGAGAGTTTCAACTAAGAATGGGCTTGACTCGCTGTGGGACTCGTGGCCCGAGTCACCGAAGCAGCTATGCCGGGAGGAAGACATGGGTGAGACAGCCACGAACATTGGCAGGGGCAGAACACTGCCGGAGTACTGTAAGGGAATCAAGATTGACTTGGTGGCGCCTCTAGTGAGTACCGGCGGACACGGTGGTCGCGGAGGTTTTCCCTTCGCCATCGAAGAGTACCGAGCGGGTGGAGTGGATGCGATTGGAGCTACTGTTGTCAGCGCGGGCGGGATGGCGGGCGGTGTCGGTGGTCAGCAATCCCGATTTCAGGAAACGGTCGACAACGTCCTCAAAATTGCCAAGCAGATTGAGGCGCATTCGGCTGAGCTCGCCTTGATCACCCAAGTGCGGGACTTCGAAAAGCTACGAGATTCCGGTCGACTTGGAATCATCCTTCATTTTCAGACTCCAACTTCCCTGGAGAAAAGTCTGGACTACGTGACTCTTTTTCATAAACTAGGCGTCCGGATCATCGGTCTGGCGTTAAACGTTCGAAACTTCATCGGCGACGGCTGCATGGAACCTGCGAACGGTGGTTTGAGCCGTTTCGGACGGTCGGTGGTCACGGCCATGAACGACGTGGGCATAGCGGTCGATGGTTCGCACGTAGGTGAGCGGACGAGCATGGAAGCGATGGCGATAGCCGAGGCTCCCTTCCTCTTCACGCACTCTGGCTGCAAGGCCGTCTACGACCATCCGCGCAATATCACCGATGACCAAATTCGTGAGTGCGCCGGCACAGGTGGCGTCATAGGTATCGTCGGAACACCCTTCATCTTGGGTAAAGGGCCCGGTGTCGATCTGGAAACTCTGATTCGTCACATCGTGCATGCCGTAGAGGTTGCAGGCGTCGATCACGTAGGTATTGGCATCGACTTTGACAGGCCGGCCTCTCCCTGGAGCTCGCTCGAGGAGCAGCAAATGTTCTATGACGACCTCATGACGAAAAATTTTCTGGAACCCGGAGCCTGGCCGCCGCCGCCATGGGAGTTCCCTGTGAAGACACCCGCTGAAACGCCTCTGCTGGAGGAAGGCTTGCTCCGACACGGTTTCTCGTCTGAGGAAACGGCCAAGATCATGGGTGAGAACTTCGCTGGTGTGCTGAGGCAGATCTGGGGAGGCTAGGGCATGGCGAAGCCGCGGACCTCACGAATCCTGCGGTGGCGGAACTCCCATGCTGAGTCCCACTGGTCGGTTGCGCAACTCCTGCTTCGCCGCCTCGGCATAGCGATAGTTGTACTCGTTGGAACGACGACCGCTACCTTCGTCCTCACGCGGGTTCTCCCAGGGGATCCTGTACATCTTTTGGTTGGTCCGTTTGCCGATCAGCAGACCATTGATCTGAGGACGAAGGAGCTCGGACTCGACCAGCCGCTAACGGTGCAATACGTTCGCTACGTCGAAGGTCTGTTGCACGGGGACTTGGGCACCTCGATTGCTAGCGGCGAGTCGATTCGGCAGGCTGTCCTCACTCGACTTCCCGCGACGCTGGAGCTGATTGGGTACGGTTTCCTCATTGCCTGGGTCATCGCGGTCGGACTGGGCGTGCTCGCCGCTGCACGCCCGGGTGGAATCGCGCCCCGACTTGCCGACTTAGCCACGGCGCTCGGTAACGCGATGCCGACGTTCTGGCTCGCGCTCCTGCTCATGTACGTCTTCTTCTACAAATTGAACTGGTTTCCGCCGCCGTTGGGACGTTTTCCACTTGGACAAGCCCCGCTTGCTCGCACCGGCTTTTCCGTCATCGATGCCCTGCTAGCCCGTGACCTCTCTGGCTCAATGTACGCCCTGTGGGCAATGACACTGCCGGCCCTTGCGATTGGCTTTCACATCCAACCCCCACTTCTTCGACTCGTCCACTCGGAGATGAAGCGTCTTCTCAGGTCAGACGCGGTTCGGACCGCACGTTCGATCGGTCTTGCGCCGTCTCGGATCGTTTTCGACGATGCCGCACGGCTATTGCTGATGCCTACGCTCAACATGTCCGTACTCATGATAGGCAACCTTCTGAGTAGCGTCGTATTCGTGGAGACCATTTTCGCGTGGCCTGGTATCGGAGACTATGCGGTACAGGCGATCAAGACATACGATTTCCCCGTCGTTCAGGGCGTCGTGCTCATGACCGTTCTGATATGGGTTGCTCTCTACGCTATCACCGATATGGTCGAGATGGTCGTTGATCCGCGAGTGAGGAGACGGGCATGACTTCGCGTGAAGGGATGGAGGAGAGACTTGAGCTCTTCGAGCGGGGAACGGAGAGGTTCACGAATGAGTCCGAGCCTCCTCCCGATTGGCGGCCGAGCGTCTTGGGCCTGGCGGTTCGTTCCCCAGCCATCTGGTCACTCGTCGCCCTTGTCTTTGTTGCAGTCTTTGCTCCTCTGTTGTCGCCGTATGGCCCTATGGAGTTCGCTGGTGCGCAGAACTTGCCCCCGTCCGCTGCCCATTTCTTCGGCACCGACGGCAATGGCATGGATGTCTTTTCTCGGGTGCTCTACGCCGCTCGCATCGACCTTCTACTGCCACTCCTTGCCACTGTCATTTCCGTCACGGTGGGTACTTACCTTGGGCTTCTCTCGGGCTACTTTCATGGGTTATTAGATGCAACGCTCCAGCGACTGGCTGATATCTTTCAAGCGTTCCCGGTCGTTATCCTTTCAATAGCGATGCTTGCCGCCCTCGGGACGTCCATCCGCAACCTCGTCTTGGTGGTTGCACTCGTTGGGACACCTCTATATTACCGAATCGTCAGAACGATTGTTCGTCCTTTGCGCTCGGCGGAGTTCATCGATGCAGCGGTGTGTAGCGGCCACAGCCGCGCGAGAATCGTTTTCTCTCACCTGCTACCTGCGGCGCGTCCTTCGATCGAAGCCCTGTTTCCGAACTCGTTCGCCACCGCCATCCAAGTACTCGCCGGCCTGTCTTTCCTGGGCCTGGGCGTGCGGGTGCCAAATCCGGAGTGGGGCGTGATGATTCAGCAGGGAGCGGGGGGCATTGTGCTCGGTCATTGGTGGACTGCCATGTTCCCAGGCGCCGCCATCTTTGTGGTGGTCCTAACCCTCAACCGGGTGAGCGCCTGGAGCGCACGAACCTGGAGGGCCCGATGACACATCTGCTGGAAATCACGGGTCTAGCAATCGACTTGGCGACTGGGGCGTCGAAGACGCATGCTGTTCGCGGTGTGGACTTGCGCGTCGCCGCGAACGAGTGCGTCGGCATTGCTGGCGAATCGGGCTGCGGGAAGACGACCTTGATGCTGGCAATTGCTGGATTGCTTCCAGAGTGGGCGCGAGTGGTTGAAGGTGAGATTCGACTCAACGGAACTAGCCTCAACGCTCTCGACATGCGGACGCGAAGGCGTTTGAATGGGAGCGAGATTTCCTGCGTCTTTCAGAATGCACGCAACGCTCTTCATCCGACGATGACGGTCGGGCATCAGATCGGGCGTGCCCGCCGGCGCCACACGGCGGAGGGTCGAAGCGTCTTACGCAGCTTCGCGCGCAAGAGTCTGTCCGAGGTGGATCTGGGTGACGAAATCCTCGACCGATATCCGCATGAGCTGTCGGGGGGACAAGCCCAGAGAGTAATGATTGCCCTTGCGCTCGTTGGTCATCCTAGCCTGGTGTTGGTGGACGAGCCGACCTCTGGGCTTGACCCTACGGTCAAGCTCAACGCACTGAAATTACTACTCACGCGAACGCGGAAGATTGGTGCCTCGCTCGTCGTCGTTTCGCATGACTTGTCCGTTTTGGCCAAAGCCTGCAATCGGGTCGCGATCATGTACGCAGGAGAAATCGTGGAGGCTGGACCGTGCGACGAGGTCTTGGCCATGCCGGCACACCCGTACACCAGAGACCTGATCGCATCAAGGCGAAGAAGCGGAAGGCGCATGGGTTTCATCGCTGGCGCCGTTCCCGACCTGCGCCTGGCGATCGGCGCATGCTCCTTCGCCGCCAGATGTCCGGACGTCATTGAGGACTGTTGGCGCGCTCGTCCAGCCTTTCGAAACGTGAGTTCTGATCACGGTGCGAGATGCATTCGCGAGGTTTCATCCCTCCGTAGTTGGGAGGCCATCGCGTGGAAGTGACTCGGGTCCGGGGTCTCACGATGGATTTCCGACGGAGAGGTGCGTCTGCCTTTCGCGCAGTGGACGACGTTTCTTTCAGCGTTGAATCCGGCGAGACTCTGGCCCTGGTCGGTGAGTCAGGCTCTGGCAAGTCAACCATCGGACGCTGCGTTCTTAGGCTTCTGAATCCAACTGCCGGGGAGATATACCTCGGTGATGAGAGACTCGACAACCTCGGCTATCAGAAGCTGCGTGAATTAAGACCTCGCATGCAGATCGTATTTCAGGATCCGATCGGGTCAATGAACCCCGCATTCTCGGTGCGCCGCACGCTCATGGAGGCGCTCAGAACGAGTTCATGTCCGAAACGTGAGCGAGACAGGCGCGCGCGCACACTCTTGGAGGAAGTGCACCTCGACCAGCGCTTGCTCGAGAGACACAGAGATGAGTTGTCGGGTGGGCAGCTGCAACGAATCGCAATTGCGCGAGCGTTGGCCAGCGACCCCGAGTTCATTTTCCTTGATGAGCCAACGTCGGCGCTCGACGTGTCAGTCCGCGGCCAAGTCGTGAATCTTCTCGCTGAACTCCAAGAACGGCATCACATCGCGTACCTCTTGGCGTCGCACGAGCTCGACGTCGTTGAGACGCTGGCTCACCGGGTCGCTGTGCTGGATGCCGGACGCATTGTGGAGGCCGGTCAGGTCGAGCGAGTGTTTGCAGATCCGCAGGATGCTCGCACTCGAAAGCTGGTGCTGGCCGAATCCAGAGAAGAACGGCTGGGCCCGTCGGCCGATTCCGAGGCACGGACGTGACAGGTCTACGCAAGATTCCAAGAGACAGAGTCTACTGAGGGAGCGCCTGCATGGAGGAATCGCTTGATGTCGTTCTGACCGGGGGGAACATCATCACCTTCGACGACGCACGACCACGTGCGGAAGCACTTGGAGTCCGCGGGGGCAAGGTGGTTGTTCTTGGCGACTCACGGACAATCGAGGGACTGAAGGGACGCGGAACCGCAGTAGTGCGACTCCAAGGAGCCACAGTTCTTCCAGGATTCTGCGATACGCACATGCACCTGCAGCTGGTGGCTCGCTACTTTGCGATGGTACATCCCGCAGGCTCCCAGACAATCGCCGAGGTTCTAAGCAGAGTCAAGGCGGTCGCGGAAAAGGCGCCGTCCGGGGAGTGGATCCGGACGCTTGCTCACGACGAGCGCTGGCATGAGTCTCGCCTGGTAGAGCAGCGACTACCGACGAGGCGAGAGATAGACGAAGTGGTCGACACGCATCCAGTCTGTCTGTATCGGCGGCTGGATGTCGCCGTGTTGAACAGCGCAGCGATCGAACGTGCCGCAAGCTGGCTCGCCTCCTTACCTTCTGAGGATTGGTCGGAGGAGGAAGGAGCGCTTCGAGGGTTCACCAGCGTGCGGTTTTTCAATGACTGGCTTAACGGAAACAGCGGTCTGTCGAGTGAGCGAGAAATGGAGCTTCTTCGCTCGGCATCGCAGAGACTGTTCGCTATGGGAATTACCAGCATCGTTGATCCCGGGCTACCTCACATGCCTCCCGGAGGCTTCGAGAACTCATGGGCTTTGTATCGGGACGCGAGAACGGGCGGTGCGCTACAGCAGCGTGTCTGGCTGATGAATCAGCTGAACTTCCGAGACACCTTTGAGGTACAAAAGCGGTCCGTCACAGAGACCAACATTCACCCCTTTACCGGTGATGACTACCTGCGCACCTGGGCTATCAAGGCATTCATTGACGGGGAGTTCAAAGGTGCCTGGATGCGTGCGGAAGACGAAGTTGGGACGGATCCGATCGTACGATACACAAACTCTGAACTCGAGCAGCTGATCGGCCTCTGTATGGAACGAGGCTGGCCGGTTTGCCTCCACGTCATGGGTGGCCGCGCCATCCAAACCGTGATCGACGTGGTCGAGAAACTCTCCACGCAGGGAGTCCCTGCAGCTCCGAACCTAGTCTCCCTAGCGCACACATTCTTGCCGAAAGAGGAGGATCTGTCACGCGCCGCCAAGCTCGGCATTGCGATCTCGGTACAGCCTGTCCTCGCCTATGGGTTCGCAGGCGAAATGCGATCTGCCTGGGGCCAAGAACTGGTCGACCGGTGCCTGCCTATAGCCTCGATGCTGAAAGCCGGGGTAACGGTCGGCGGCGGGAGCGACATCCTACCGTGCGATCCATTGCGTGGTGCCTGGGCCGCGGTTACCCGCAGACAATGGGATGGGTTGACGTTTGGGCCTGATCAGGCCGTAGGCAAAGAGGAAGCGTTAAACCTTTGGACGCGTGGCGCCGGGGAATACTTGGGCGATCGGCGTGTGGGACGACTGGGGACTGGTTCATTTGCCGACTATGTCATTTGGCCGAAGAACCCAATAGAAATGCAGGTTGACGAGTGGCTTGAACTGCAACCTATGGCTGTCGCCGTTGGCGGGACAATCGTCTGGTCGACAGGCGAGCTGCCAGTGACCACAATTGACCGATAACTTTGGGAGCTCTAGCCGACGGGAACGTTCCCGCGTGTCTCCTTCCCACCCTAGGGCTTGGCACTAGCGTCGGCCTCTGGAAATCTACTCGGTTCGAACCGAGTAACTAAAGGTAACACTCCCCTCTTTCCGAAGCGGGCAGGCTTGCTGTCACCGGCAACCGCTTCGATGGTTCTCTGCTTTTGTAGGAAGGGTTTCCTCCCTTCTTCTCGTCATTTCTCCTTGCGGGAGGCCGCGGGTTCAATTCGGTCCCTTTTTTGACAAGTGTTACCGTCGTGGTAACGTTCCAATGGGGAAGGTTCGTCGAGACAACTACGTCTTCGTGAGCTGGGCTGGCGACCATAGCCCCAGACACGTGCATGTCTACCGAGATGGCAGGCTCGTTCTCAAATGGGACCTGGAACATCAGAAGACGATGAGAGGAAAGGCTTCCCGAAAGGGGATGTCCCGGCCGCTGTTGAATTTGGTCGGGTAGCGACGGCACCTGTGAATACTCTTAGGCAGCAAACTCATCGCTGTCAAGAGATTTCTGTTTGCTTCTAAGCGCGTGAACGAGAGCGCCCATATGGCGATAGCCTTTGATACGCCGGAACTCTTTCTGCGCGGTGACGACGCCAAGAGCGGTCCATCGGCGAACCATGGAATGTGTTTGCTACTCTGTTTTGGCCCATATTGATCGTCTGATTTGGCCCACCCGTATCGAACCGTTAGTCTTCCCGGGGCGAAGTCCCGGGAAGGAGGTGTCGGTTGGAAAGGGGTGCCAAAGTGCGACTGTTCGAGCAGATGAGGCGAGAGTACGAACGCGGAGTTGGAACGATTCAAGGAGTTGCAACGAAGTACGGTGTTCACCGACGAATGGTTGCGACAGGCCCTGGAGAAGGCTGTGCCACGGGAGCGTAAATGTCCAGAACGGGCGTCACCGAAACTGGGTCCAGTGGTCGAGTTCATCGACGGGATTCTGGAAGGAGACAAGCGAGCCCCGCGCAAACAGCGTCACACGGCTCATCGAATCTGGAGTCGTGTGATTGAGGAGTATCCGGGACATGAGATAGCGGAACCAACGATACGTCGCTACGTAGGTCGTCGGAGGCGAGAGCTGGGGTTGAAGGACGCCGAAGTGTTCGTGCCCCAGAGTTACGAGTGGGGCGGTGAAGGCCAAGTGGACTGGTACGAGGCTCACTCACGGATCGGAGGGCGAGAGCAGAAGGTCTACGTGCTGGTGGTTCGGAGCATGGCAAGCGGAGGGGCGTTGCATCGAGGGTATCCGCGTCCGACGCAGCAAGCGTTTTTCGAAGCGCACGAGAAGGCGTTCGAGTTTTTCGGCGGGGTGTTCCACCGGCTGCGTTACGACAACCTATCGCTGGCGGTGAGGAAGATCCTTCGGGGTCACCAACGTGAGCAAACAGAACGGTTCATCATGTTTCGCTCGCATTGGAGTTTTGAGTCGGAATTTTGCAATCCGAGCCGTGGAAACGAGAAAGGCGGTGTGGAAAGCGAGGTCGGCTACTTCCGCCGCAATCACTGGACGCCGGTCCCTGAGTTCACGGATTGGGAAGAGCTGAACGACTACCTGCTGACGTGTTGCCGCAAGGAGGAGAAACGTCACATCTCCGGCAAAGCACATACGGTTGGTGTTGGGATGGAGTACGAACGCGAGCACCTGTTGCCACTGGCGACGCAGGGTTTCGAGCTCGAAGAAAGACGAATCGGTCTGGTGGATAAGAAGGGTTGCGTCCGTGCGGGCACGAACTGGTACTCGACGCCGCTCAAGCGCGGCCAACGTGCGGTGGCCAAGCTGATGCCGCTTGAAGTTGAGGTCTGGCACGAGGGACGCCGGGTGGCGCGTCACGAACGCTGCTACGACCGCATGAAACAAGTACTAGATCTTGAACACTACTTGGACGTCCTCGAGCGCAAACCCGGAGCCTTAGCCGGGTCGACGCCTCTGGCGCAGTGGCGCGAGCAAGGACGGTGGCCAGCGAGCTACGATGAAGTGTGGAAGCGATTGAATCGTCGTCACGGGCAAGCAAGAAGGCACGCGTCAGATGATCGAACTCGTGCAGCTTGGACGCCGACACGGTTACGACCAGCTAAGAGATACGTTGCGTGTGGCGCTTGAGATCGGCTGTATCGATGCAGACGCGATTCGGCACCTTGTCGAGTCTCCATCGCTTTCGCGCGCGGCATCGTCAGAGCTAGTCCAATCTCAACTCGGTGAGCTGGCGCGCTACGAACGTCCTCTACCTCACGTGGGTCACTACGACCGACTCGTGGATGAGCAGGCACACGAGGTAAGTCGATGAGACAACCCGTCGAGATTCAGACGATCCAGCAGCATTGCAAGACGCTTCGGATGCCAACGGTGTCAGCTCAGTTCCACAAGCTCGCAAGAACAAGCTAGCCGCGAAAAACAAACCCACGTGGGTTATCTGGAGGTTCTGCTCAGCTCTGAAGTCGAAGAGCGAGAACACCGAACGGTTCAGAGACGGCTGAAGGAAGCACAGCTGCCGAGAGCGAAGACGCTCGACGAGTTCGACTTCTCGCTGTCACCGAAGCTGTCCGCTCAGCGAATCCGCCAACTCACTGAGGGTAGATACCTCGAGCGGGCAGAGCCGGTGATTTTTCTCGGCGATGCCGGCACTGGCAAAACCCATCTCGCCACCGCGCTGTGTGTAGAGGCCTGCCAGCAGCGTCGTCGAGTGCGGTTCACGACCGCGTCGAGGCTCGTCAACGAACTCGTCGAGGCCAAGGAGGAGCTCCAGCTTTCTAAGGCTATTCGCAAGCACGCCCGCTTCGAACTGCTGTGCATCGACGAACTCGGCTACGTACCGCTCGCCGAGGTCGGTGCCGAACTGTTGTTTCAGGTCGTCTCCGAACGATGTGAGCGCGCCGCGACCGTCATCACCACTAACTTGCCGTTCTCGGAATGGACGCAAGTGTTCACAAACGCCCGGCTGTGCAAAGCGCTACTGGACCGGCTCACCGACCAGGCTCACATCCTCGAAACCGGTACCGAGTCCTATCGCTTCCGTCGCTCGCTCAAAACCCGGAAAAAGACGGCAACATCATGACAGAACACGCTTTGCTCCGGTTTCACTCGAGGCGGCCTTCACTTAGCTCCGGCCGCAACAGAGGAAAGGGGCACTTATTACTTCTCTTCGTGTGTAATCAATAACTTAGGGTGGGCCAAATGAAATGATCAAAGTGGGCCAGACCGGGTGGACAAAAACCATGGAAGGACTCTTCCAACGCTTGACGTTTCTCGATACTCTGCGAATGGTTCCGTTGAGATTCTCAATGGCGTTCGTCGTGGCAAGAGACTGGCGAAGTAAGGCGGGCAGCGCGAGCTTCACGACCGTGAGTGTCTCTTCCATCCCTTCACGAAGGCTTCCGGCAGCTTCGTCGTAGCCGTTTCGCTCGAGCCACGACACCAATGCCTGAAGTCGCTTGCGCGCCTTGTCGGCACTCTTGCACTTGTAGGCTTCCTTCATCGTCTGGAGCACGTAGGCGTGACGAGACTTGGGAAGGTACGAGCGAAGATTCCGGAGTTTATGGATCTGGCACCTTTGGATGACCGCGAGGTCCCCCAAAACGTCGACGAGTGCCTTGCGGATGCCTTTGCCTCCGTCCACTACGCAGAGAATCGACTCATCGACGCGCAAGCCCCGTTCAAGAAGGTCCTGCAACATCGCGGTGCACACCCGAGAGTTCTCCGTCGAGCCCAGCCATATACCCAGGGGCACCTTCGTTCCATCTATTGTGATACCTAGAGTTACGACGACGGTCTGTCCGGCCACCTCAAGGCCATCCAGCATCAGTGCCGCAAGCTCGAACTCCTCTAGCCGCCGAGACAGGTATTCCTCGAGCTTCTTAGTCGTCTGGCTCACGAGGTGGACGGCTGGCGGCACTCTTACTCGTGCCACGAGACTTCAGGGGATGTCCCGCCGGATGTTGAATTTGGGGTAGCGGCGGCTCCTTGGCCGGCCTAAGAATAGGTCTGCCAAACAACCGTCTCCAGAGGGGGACAAGGAGCCACCAATGCCTAGGAAATCAAAGAAGCCAGTAAGAAAGCAAACGCACTCGCCTACGGGCAAGGTAGTTGGCCAAGTCGGTCAGATACTGCTACCGATGATAGCTGGGATCGCGGCCACGAAGGCGGAACTGACGGAATGGGTGTACGAGCAAGGACTGACAGCTCTGCACCTACTGCTCAGAGAGGACGCCGAGGAGATCGCGGGGCTCAAGGGCAAGCACGAGAAGGAGCGAACTCATAACCACTGGGGGAGCACGAACGGAGAGCTGAGCTTCGGTGGTCGTCGCATCCAAGTGTCGCGACCTCGAGTTCGCTCGAAGTCGGGCGAGGAGGCGTCGCTTCCACACTTCGAAGCCTTCCGCGAAGAAGACCCGCTTCCAGAGCGAGTGTTGAATCAGATCTTGGTGGGGGTATCGACCCGAAATTACGAATCGAGTCTGAACAAACCCGCGGCCAAGTTGAAGTCTCGTGGCACGAGTAAGAGTGCCGCCAGCCGTCACCCTCGTGAGCCAGACGACTAAGAAGCTCGAGGAATACCTGTCTCGGCGGCTAGAGGAGTTCGAGCTTGCGGCACTGATGCTGGATGGCCTTGAGGTGGCCGGACAGACCGTCGTCGTAACTCTAGGTATCACAATAGATGGAACGAAGGTGCCCCTGGGTATATGGCTGGGCTCGACGGAGAACTCTCGGGTGTGCACCGCGATGTTGCAGGACCTTCTCGAGCGGGGCTTGCGCGTCGATGAGTCGATTCTCTGCGTAGTGGACGGAGGCAAAGGCATCCGCAAGGCAC